>NZ_JBEYBT010000001.1:0-2104766 GCF_040632335.1 Nocardia sp. NPDC019395 | reverse complement strand
GTCCCAGCGGCCAAAACCAACGACTGACCAAAACCAACAGGGGTGGGTCCGGATTCCACCGGAACGACCGGGTCACGATTCAACCGAAGTTGACACTCCGCGGACACCTCCCGGGCCGGCTGCCCGGGGGCCTATCGGAGCTGAGGGCAGCCCCGACTCCGCGCGGCGGGAAGCGAGTCCGCACGGATGCAGAATCTCCAAGAACGGAGTCCTGAGGCCGGCTGTAACTGCCAGGGGAAATACGATCAACGTCACTTTCGCCAATGACACACCGGACGTGATGGTGTGCGTCGTCAATGGGTATCTCGACACTGTCGAGCCCAACTCGAACTCGGTCGAGCCCGTCGGAGCAGCGTTCGCGAGCCTTGTCGAGGACAACGATCCATTCGTACAGCCACGGTCCGAGCGCACGCTGTCCTTCTCAGGGGTGCCGGATGGAAGCTACCGGCTGTACTGGGAATGCACCAACCGATGGGGCGGCCCCACGACGCCGCCCACGATCGGATTATGGGGTACACGGCCATACCGCGGAAGTACAGACTTCGATCCCCCTACAGCCGAACCGATCCCAGTGGCCGTCCCGGCCACGCCCTGCTCCGGTTCGGTACGTGTGTGGAGTTCGACGAGATCGAGCGTGCGGCCGGCGAGCAGGACCGCGACTTCGGCTCATGCCCGAGAATGCCGAAGGCCGCAATCTCTCGCTGGATGTACGCATTCACCGCGGCCTGGAGTGCTCGGAAAGATGTAGTTTTCTCGGTGAATACAACGACGGAACGTTGGCCCGGTCCAGACCGCCCGGTCGACTGCCGCCCGCCTGCCGCAGGGCAGCAGGAGCTCGAGGAAAGTCGAAAGCATCGACTCATCCACCGCATGGGTGGGTAGGCCGTTTTCAGATCCTTTCGATGAGAGTGGCATTGGCCATGCCGGCGCCCTCGCACATGGTTTGCAGCCCGAACCGCCCGCCGGTCGCTTCGAGATGGTTGACCAGTGTGGTCATCAGCCGTGTGCCGGATGCCCCGAGTGGGTGCCCGAGTGCGATGGCGCCGCCGCGGGGGTTGAGTTTGGCGGGGTCGGCATCGAACGCCGCCTGCCATGCCATCGGGACCGGTGCGAACGCCTCGTTCACCTCGTAGGCGTCGATATCGTCGATGCCGAGGCCCGACCGGGCCAGGATCTTCTCGGTGGCCGGGATCGGGCCGGTCAGCATGATCTCGGGGTCGGAGCCGACGACCGCGAAATGGCGCAGGCGCGCTCGGGGCGTCAGATCGAGCCGGGCGGCCGTCTCCTCGCTCATGATCAGCGCTGCCGAAGCACCGTCGGTCAACGGTGAGGAGTTGCCGGGCGTGATGGCCCAGCCGATTTCGGGGTAGCGCCTGCTGAACTCTTCGTCGCGGAAAGCAGGCGGTAGCGTGCCGAGTTTCGCCGCCGAGGTGGTGGCACGAACCGTTTCGTCGACCGTGTGCAGCGTGCCGTCGGGCCTGGTGACGGGCACGATTTCGGTGTCGAATGCCCCGTTGGCGCTGAACTCGGCCGCACGCTGGTGTGAACGTGCCGCGAATCCGTCCAGGGCAGTTCGATCGAACTTCCAGCGGGAGGTGATCAGTTCGGCACCGATGCCCTGGTGCGGCAGGCTCGGGAAGCGACTCGCCAAGGGGCCGTGCGGGCTGCCGTCGCCGACGGCGGTCCCCATCGGTACCCGGCTCATCGACTCCACGCCGCACGCGATCGCGATATCGTAGGCCCCCGCGATCACCCCTTGCGCGGCGAAGTGCACAGCCTGCTGGCTCGAGCCGCATTGGCGGTCCACCGTCGTACCCGGCACCGTGATCGGGAAGCCGGCGTTCAACAGGGCAGTGCGGGCGACGTTGAGTGCCTGGTCGCCGGCTTGGCCGACGCAACCGGCGATGACATCGTCGACCAGTGCGGGGTCGATCCCGGTTCGGTCGATCAGGGCGGACAAGACGGTCGACAGCAGATCCGCCGGATGGACACCGGATAACGCGCCACCCGGTTTTCCCTTTCCCGATGCGGTGCGGACGATATCCACGATCACAGCTTCGGTCATGCTGACGTGCCTTTCATCGAAGTTCTTTACGGGGTTCCGCAAGAGCCGGCGATCCGCATTCGGCCGCGGACGGCTCCTCATGTCGTGACCTTTTCGCTCCTGAGCGTCAGCGAGGTGCCATCCGGATCGCTCCGTCGAGTCGGATGACTTCGCCGTTGAGCATCGGGTTCTCGACGATGTGGCGTACCAGCGCACCGAACTCGGCCGGATCTCCGAGCCGGGACGGATGCGGAACCTGTGCGCCGAGGGATTGTCTGATGTCTTCCGGCAGCGTTTTCAACAGTGGGGTGTCGAAAGTGCCGGGAGCTATTGTGGCAACGCGGATCTGGTGTCGCGCGAATTCCCGGGCGATGGGCAGGGCCATGGAGACGATTCCGCCCTTGGCGGCGGCGTAGGCAGGCTGACCGATCTGCCCGTCGAAGGCCGCGACCGACGAAGTATTGATGATGACGCCGCGTTCGCCGTCCACGGTACCTGTCGCCGCGATTCGCTCGGCGGCGAGTCTGATGACGTTGAACGTGCCGGACAAGTTGATCCTGACGATGCGCTCGAAGTCGTCGAGGGGGAGCGGCCCGTTTTTGCCGAGAACCTTTCCGGGGGGACCGATTCCCGCACAGTTCACCACGACACGCAGAGGCCCACGCTCGGACAGGATGTCCAGTGCCCGGGTCACGTCCTCGGTGGAAGTCACATCGCCGGGCACGAATGTCACTGCCCCCGCCCGCTCTTCCTGTATCCCGGCCCCGGACGAGGAGGGCAGGTCGAGTACGCCGACATGCGCGCCTGCCCTGGCCAATGCCTCGGTGGTGGCAAGTCCGAGGCCGGATGCGCCGCCGGTGACGAGTGCCACCGTGTTGCCCAGTTCCATCGTGAAGTTCTCCTGTTGGTCGATGTGACCCGCCGGCAGACGAGACCTCCGGCCGAGCGGCCCGAGTCACAATACGGACTAATAATGTCCAAATCAATACAGAATCGAGATTCTATCTGACTCCCGAGGGGGCGTTTTGGCTGCGGATTCGATAGAGCGCGACTCAGAATACTTCCAAATCTGGACGGAATATGTCAGTATGGTGGGGGTCACATCAGGAAGGATCCTCGACGAGGTGAAGCACCGTCGAGGGGCCGTTCCGAGCGGCGGTATGAGGCCGCGCGCTATCACCGGACCCGACAACAGGAGCGCAACATCATGGGCAAGCTCGAGGGCAAGGTCGCCTTCATCACCGGCGCGGCACGGGGCCAGGGCCGCAGCCACGCGATCCGGCTGGCGCAAGAAGGCGCGGACATCATCGCCGTGGATATCTGCGAGAACATTCCGGACAGCCCGTACGAGGGCGCTACCGAGTCCGATCTCGCCGAGACAGTGCAGCAGGTCGAGGCGCTGGGCCGGCGCATCGTGGCGAGCAAGACCGACGTCCGTGACTACGACGGGCTGCAGAAGGTGGTCGACGACGGTGTCGCACAGCTCGGCGGGCTGGCCATCGTCTGCGCCAACGCCGGCATCGCCGGAATCACCAGCCGGCCGCAGTCGGTCTGGGAATACGACGGCGCGACATGGCAGACGATGATCGACATCAATCTCACCGGCGTCTGGCACACAGCCAAAGCGGCAGTTCCCCACCTCATCGCCAACAAGGGTGGCTCGATCATTCTCACCAGCTCCGCGGCGGGCGTGAAGGCGTACGCGAATATCGGGCACTACGTCGCGGCCAAGCACGGGGTGATCGGGTTGATGCGCTCGCTCGCGCTGGAACTGGCACCGCACGGCATCCGTGCCAACGCGGTCAATCCCACCCAGGTGGACACACCCATGATCCAGAATCAGGCGATGCGCCGCCTGTTCCGGCCCGATCTCGAGCGCCCGACGAGGGAAGATTTCGCACCGGCCTCCCAGACGGTGAACGCCCTGCCGATTCCCTGGGTGGACTCGGTGGATGTCAGCAACGCCGTACTCTTCCTGGCCTCCGATGAATCCCGGTACATCACGGGTGTATCGCTGCCTGTCGATGCGGGTGCCCTCATCAAGTAGATGCGAACAGGACGCGGCGGCAGTGCGCTCGACATTCCGGCGTATCGACCTCGGCCGGTACTGCACTCCGCCGCGCCTTTTCCGAAGACCCCGAATCAGCCGGCCGTGGCCGCATCGGGTGGCCGCACGTTGGAGGAATGGAACAGATGTCACTGACAGACGCACAGCTGATGGAGCTGTACGACAAGCAGGCTCTGCACGACAACCTGATGATGTATGTGCGGGGCGCGGACCGGCACGACCGTGAGCTGATGCGGTCGACGTATTGGCCGGATTCATTCGACGACCACGGTGCCTACGTCGGAGACGGCCAGGGGTGGGCCGATGCGGCGGTGACCTGGCACGACAAGATCTACAGCTGCAACCATCATGTCTCGAACGTCCTGTCCGAGATCGAGGGCAACCGGGCGAAGCGGGAGAGCATGTTCGTCTGTGTGGTCCCGTTCAGAGAGCCCGAAGTGACCATGTTCCAGGCCGGCCGTTACCGCGATCTGTGTGAGAAGCGGGACGGTGTGTGGAAGATTCTGCACCGCACGTGTGTCTGGGACTGGATCGACGTCCGGCCGATCAACTCCGATTGGGATATCGTCGATGTGCCACGCGTATCGCACTGGGGCGCTTGGTATCCCGAGGACCCGATCTATCTGGACTGGGTGCAGAGCCCGCCGACCGAGTTCCCGCGACAGCCGGGCCGGCAGTCGTAGCCGGATCGATATCGGATACCCGGCTGAGCAGCAATCCAGAGCCGCGGTGGATGTCCGCTCACCCGGGTACGGGTTCACATGAACTGCGCTCGGTTCAGGCGAACGAGACAGCTCAGTCCTCGTAGCAGGCGACGAGGCGGCCCACGACCCCACCCTGTCGGAGGAGTTCCAGTCCTTCCGGAATGCGATCCGGTGTGATGCGGTGGATCGGTGGCTCGAGTTCGCCGCCGCGCATGAGCTCGTACAACTCGGTGAGATCCCGCTGGGTGCCCGAGAGGGAGCCGAGGATCTTCAACTGCTTGAAGATGATCGCCTGGGTGTTCACCGTGGACTCCGGCCGGCCCAGACCGACCTGCACCAGTGTCCCGGACTTGGGCAGTGCCTCCACTGCCTGCGCGGTGGTGCTCCCGAAGCCGGCGTAGTCCACGATCAGCGGCAAATTCTTGTCCGCGAACTCACTGATCGATTCGGCGACGCCCGCGAGCCCGATCTCGGCAGCCAGTTCCCTGGTGGCCGGGTTCGTTTCGGCGGCATACACCTCGGCGCCTTTCAGCACGGCGATCCGGGCGCCGAGGTAGCCGAGACCGCCGAGGCCGATCACTCCGACCCGCATGCCCTCCTGCGCACCGCCCAGCGCGACCATGGCGTGGTACGCCGTCAGCCCCGCATCCGTCGCCACCGCTCCCAGCGAGAAGGAAAGTTCGGCCGGCAGGCGGACGAGGTTCGCCTCGGTGGCGCGCACTTTGGGACCGTAGCCGCCGTCCCAGGTGCCGTAGCCGATGGCATCGCCGTGGGGAATCATCGGCGACAGCCCTACTCGGTCACCGACCTGCCATCGGTCCATCCCGGGACCCACTTCGCTGATCACGCCGGCGTTTTCGTGCCCGAGTGTCATCGGCAGCCGCGGGAACGACGTCATCCATTCTGGCTCGTGCAGGGCGCCCATATCGGAGGCGCACAACCCGGCGGCCTTGACGTCGACGATGACTTCGCCCGGGCCCGCGCGTGGTGTTTCCACCTCTTCCAGGGTCAGGGGCCGGCCGGTGCCGTGAAATCGCCAAGATTTCATGGGGCTTACGTCCTTTCTGGGTATCGATGGACGAACGGTGAGGAGCGGCGTCGGCCGGTGTCGAGCGGCGAGATACTCAGGAGAATGCGAACCCGGCGAAATCGTCGGCCGCGACTTTGTCGCATTCGGCGACGTATCGGTCGAGGCCGGCGACATAGGGCATGAAAACCCTGCTGCCGTCGTCGCGATTGACATGCACCATGTAGTTTTCGACGTTGAGCCGGAGCAGGCTGGACGCGGCCTCCGCCACGTGTGCGGTCCACTCGTCCTGGGCCGTTTCCTCGGGTTCGACCTTCGTGCGACCCCGTTCGCCCATATGCCGCAGCAGATCGGCGACGAAGTCGACATGCTGGACGTTGTCCAGGATCATATTGGCCAGCACCGAGGGACTTCCGGGTCCGGTGAGCAGGAACAGATTCGGGAACCCGCGCGTCATCAGCCCGAGCAGAGTGCGCGGCCCGCGAGCCCACCGGTCGGTCGGGCGCTCGCCGAATTCGTTGCGGATATTCGCCTCGTCGAGGGCTCCGGTGAACGCGCTGAAGCCCAAGGCGAATACGATCAGATCGAATTCGAGATCGTGATCGCGAGTCCGTATTCCGTGTGGGGTGATCCGTTCGATGGGGTCGGCCTTGACGTCGATCAGATCCACATTGCTCTGATTGAATGCCTCGTAGTAGCCGGTGTCCACGCACAGGCGCCGAGAGCCGATGGGATACGAGCGTGGCGTGAGGATGTCGGCGGTTACGGGATCGCGCACGGTATCGAGCACATGCTGCCGGACGAAATCGGCCACGAGGGTGTTCGCGTGGATATCGGTGCCCTGATCGCTGAAAACGGCATTCATCGTATGCCCGCCGCGGGCCCAGCGCTCGCGCAGCAGCGCCTGCTGTTCCTCCGGTGTGAAGGAGCCGGCCGGACCGGCACCGAGTGGGATATCCGAGCCGGTCGGATGGTGCAGGATCGCCTCCCGCATCTCGGCGACCCGGCCGGCGAGGTCGGCGTACTTCTGCTGATCGAGCGGACCGTTCTGGGCGGGCACCGAGTAGTTCGCGGTACGTTGGAACACCGTGACGTTCTCGGCGTCACGCGCGAGCGCGGGTACCGCCTGGACGCCCGAGGACCCGGTGCCGATGACGGCGATACGTTTACCCGCGGTCTCGACATGGTCGGTCGGCCAGTGCGAGGTCTGGACCCAGCGGCCGCGGTAGTCCGCTAGTCCGGGGAAAGCCGGTGTGCGGGCTTTGGAGAGCTGGCCCGACGCCATGATCAGATAGCGTCCGGTGACCGATTCGCCACTGCTGGTGGTGACGCGATAGCGGTGCGCCGCCGGCTCCCACTGAGCGCCGGTGACCCAGGTCGAGAATCGGATATGCGGACGAACGCCCCAGCTGTCGGCGGCGAAATTCAGATACGCCAGGATCTCCGGCTGCGCCGGATAACGCTCCTTCCACGACCACCGCGGATACAGCTCCTCGTCCGGGAAGCAGTAGAAGTAGCTTTCGATATCGACGCGCGCTCCGGGATAGCGATTGTGGTACCAGACCCCACCCACCTCGGGCGCACCCTCGAATGCGATGACCCGCAACCCCTCCTGGGTCAGCTTGTGCACCGCGTAGATACCGCCCGCACCGGCACCGACCACAACAGCGTCATAGTCCACCGAATTCATAACCGAACCTTTCTCAGGTCGAAATGCATCATTACAAGCCTTTGTCGTGACGGGCAGGACCCATCACGCCGATCGCCGGACAACCGGAAGCACGAGCCTCGACAGCCGGGTGCCGTCGTGCCACACGGTGTTGGTGGCAACCACCAGGTCCTCACGGCGGGCATCCGCGACCGGGATCGCCGCATTGGGATTTCGGTCGTACTTCGGGAAATTGCTGCTGGAGATGTCCAACCGCAGCCGATGCCCGGCGCCGAAAACGTAGGAGGTGGCGACCAGGTCGATATCGATTTCGTAGACCGCCCCGGGTTCCAGGAATTCCGGTCGCGCCGTCGATATCCGGTAGCGGCACCGCAGGATGCCGTCGCAGACGAGTTCGGCCCGGCCGTCCGGGTGGACGTCCACCAGCGTCGCGGTGAAGTCGGTGTCGACCGCGCTCGACGAGACGTACAGTTTCGCCCGGACCGGGCCGGTCACCTCGAGTGACCGGTCGAGCGGCGCGCTCGTGTAACACAACACGTCCTGGCGGGCCTCGGTGCACGTTTGGTCGCGGGGGCCCGCGTTGGCGCCGATGAACAGGCCGGGCAGGAATGTCGCGCCGCCACAGGTCGTGACCGGGTCGGCCGGGTCGTAGACGAAGCTGTCGGAGGCCGCCGCCGAGCCGGTCGAGGTGGACAGCGTCCCGTCGCCGCCGCTGGTTCGGGCATCGGTTGCGCTGCCGAGGTAGTAGTCGACGTATTCGGTGTCCGGTAGGGGCCAGTCCGGCTCGTCGCGCCAGATATCGGGTCCCATGACGAAGATCCGCACCGGGCTGGGCGAAACTGTCGAGGGAGAACCCGCCAGGTGCTCCTTGAACCACGCCAGTTGGACCCCGGTGATATCGGCTGCGTCGGCCCCGGCCTGTATCCCGAAGGACCGCTCGGGGAACACACCGCTGGTCGCTCCGTGGGCCCACGGGCCGATGATCAACCGCTGGCGCCGCGCGTCCGGCCGGTCCGAGCGTGCGCGCAGGGCGAGATAGTTGTCGATCGTGCCGCCCAGGAACAGGTCGTGCCATCCGCCGATGTTCAGCACCGGGATGTCCGGAACAGCCGCCGACAAGTGTTCCCAGTAACCGTCGCGGTCCGGGTGGTCCAGCCACTGCGCCAGGTACGGTGCGACGGCGGTCAGCGTGGGGTGATCGCGCGCCGGCAGCGTGCGGAACACGTCGTCCATGGTGTCGAGCATTCGCCGCAGATCGGCGAGGCGATTCTCCTCGACCGAGGGGCTGCGGAGCAGTTCCCCGAGGCCGAGTGCCGAAGTGACCCATTGCAAGGCGAATCCCAGGCGGAACGCGCCCCCCTGGTACAGCCAGCTGTCGTAGTAGTCACGAGAGGTGACAGCCGCCGATATGGTGGCCAGGGCCGGTGGCCGCTCGGCCGCCGCCAGCCATTGCGTCGCGCCGGTGTAGGAGCTGCCGAACATGCCCACCGAGCCGGTCGACCACGCCTGGCCGGCCGCCCACGCGATGGTGTCCGCGCCGTCGGTCCGTTCGTCGGCGAACGGACGAAAGGTCCCGTCACTCTGATAGCGGCCACGGGTGTCCTGGACGACGACCGCGAATCCTTCCCGTGCCGCGCGCAGCACATCCACCCAGCCGCTGATCATCCCGTAGCTCTCCTTGTTGTACGGGATGCGTTCGAGCAGAGTGGGGAACGGCCCGCCGGTGGCCGGACGGTAGACATCGGTGGCGAGTTCCACGCCGTCGCGCATGGCGACCCTGAGGTTCTTCTCGACGACTAGGTCCATGGTGTCGGCCGAGTCCCTTCCCAGCTTGTTCGTTTCCTGCGGTCGGTCACCACGTCAGAACGCTGTGACGCCGCCGTCGACGGCCAAGGAAAGCGCTGAGGTCCAGGTGGATTCATCGGACAGCAGGTAGACGACGGCATGGGAGATCTCGGTCGGGTCCATCATGCTGTCCGGGTGGAAATGGGCGTAGGTGCCGAGCAGGGCTTCGTTGCCGGCGGCGATCTCACCGAAGAGGGGTGCGATATACCGCGACATCTCGGTGTCGACCGGACCGGGATGCACGGTGTTGACCCGGATCCGGTGTTTGCCGAGCTCGGCGGCGAGGGTCTTGCCCATCCCGGTGACAGCGAACTTCGAGGCGGTGTACGGGAGATTGAACGGACCCCCTTTGAGTCCGTTGCCCGACGAAACGAGAACGATCGATCCGCCGTTCCCGGCGTCGACCAGTACCGGCGCGGTCGCCTGCACGGTGTTCCACACGCCGAAGAGGTTCACCTCGATGACATCGCGGAATTCTTGCTCGCTGAACTTGTCCCAGGGCTTGAAGATTTCGATACCCGCGTTGGCGACCACACCGTCGAGCCGGCCGAGCTCGGCCACGCCGGCGCCGACGACCTGCCGGAGCCGCTCGAGGTCGCGGACATCGGCTTGCTCGGCGACGATCCGCCGGCCGAGCGCCTCGACGAGACGGACCGTTTCCTGGAGGTCCTCCGCTGTGGCACCGCTGTACTGGAAGACGGTGGGGATCGACGCGCAGATATCGACCGCGATGATGTCCGCGCCCTCTTCGGCAAGGCGGACGGCATGGGCACGGCCCTGACCGCGCGCCGCACCGGTGATGAAGACGACTTTGCCTTCCATACGTCCCGCCATTGCTGATGCTCCATTCTGAGAGAGAAACCGAGGCGGCGTCCTGCTGCCGCAACCGGAAATGAGCGCTCGCCGCCCGGCGATGACCGGGTATGGGGTGAGCACTCGGCGAGCGCAGTCGCTCAGCCATGTGACGCCGACCATACTGACATGTTTCGTCCAAATTGGAAAGGGTGGCGGCCCGTCGGCCGGCGGGGCTACCACTCGAATGCTGCTGCGCACCTGCGTGCGTCGGCCATATGGAGTCCCGCCAGAAGCTTGGTATCTCGCGCCAGCGGGCTGCGAAGGGGCGTACTTGACGCACTTTCTCACCTTGTTGGCGTCGAATACCGTGCCGGTGTGGCGGTGCCCGCTCCTAACCTGAACACAGCGAATGTGAGCTGAGACACCGACGCACCGGCCCGGAAGACGATCTCGACGGACGGATCGCATCGGCACCGCCCAGGCGCTCGGCTACGACCCCGTAGACGAACGACGTGACTCGCCGTGCACCGAGCGACGAACGAGCGGGCGGACTCGCCGGCATTCAGCCCTATATCGCGACGGCGAACGCATGTCGCGCAATCCGACCCACCACGGGTGCTTTCCGGCACCTGGAATCACGAAGATCTGGAGAAACTCGATGAGTACCCCCGAACTGATCAAGAGCGACGTACCGCGTGAATTCGTCGCCGATCACACCGTGGAACGAAATCAGCGGCCCATGATCGACGGACCGAACAAATTCAAGTTCGCGATCTTCGGGGCAAATGTTTCGACTGGTCAGGGCGGACTGACGCTCGCCGATAACACGATCAAACTCGGTAATTGGGACGAGGTCCGCGGTCTCGCCGAAAAAGCGGACACCTACGGCGTCGAAGGGTTCATTCCGATCGCGCGCTGGCAGGGGCTTTCCGGGCCGGACCGGCCCTGGGGCCGGCAGCACGAAACGTTCACCTGGGCGGCCGGACTGGCGGCGGCCACGCGGAACATCCAGATCTTCGCCACCTGTCACGTCCCGTTCGTGCATCCGCTCATGGCGGCGAAAATGAGCGCGACGGTCGATCACATCAGTGGCGGCCGGATGGGGTTGAATGCCGTCGCCGGCTACCACCAGCCGGAGTACAAGATGTTCGGTCTCGAACTCCCGGAGCACGACAAGCGCTACGAGATGGCCGAAGAGTGGATGACGATCGTCGAGCGACTCTGGTCCGACGAGGGCGAGGAATTCGAATTCGACTTCGACGGCGAGTTCTTCACACTCGGCGGTGCCCAGGCCTACCCCAAGCCCGTCCAATCGCCCGGACCCATGGTGATGAGTGCCGGCGCGAGCCCGGCGGGCCAGAAATTCGCGTTCCGGCACGCCAACATCCTGTTCATCATGGTCACCGATGTGAACAACAGCAAACCGGTCACGCAGAAAGTCCGGGTGAACGCCGACGAGGCGGGCCGGCCGGACCTCGATCTCTGGGCGGGTGTGCACATCATCTGCAAAGACACCGAAAAAGAGGCGCAGGACTACGTGAAATACGTCGTCGACGAAAAGGGTGACTGGGAGAGCGCGGTCCGGTATCAGCAGATCATCGCCTCGGGTGATGCCCGCAGTATGCGCTGGGACGATTTCAAACGTAATGAGGACTTCAAGCAGGATGAATCCATCCGGACTTTCATGCGGGCCGGTCTGGTTCCGCTGGTGGGCACGCCGGAGATGATCGTCGAAGGGCTCCAGAAGCTGTCCGACGCGGGTATCGCGGGTGTCTGCACCGGGCTCGTCGACTACGACGAGGGCCTGGACCGGCTCAACGAGCAGATTTTTCCGCTGATGCGCAGCGCCGGACTACGTGCCTGACAACGGCTCGGATCCTTTACAAGGGAGTGAAGGTAGATGACTTTTCCGGATCCCAAACAATTCCGCCTGATAGTCGCGGGAACCACCGACTCGGGCGAAGCGGATTTTCTCGAGGTCGGCGGACCGGCCGAGATAAGTATGCCGGGTATCGCCGAGGGGGCATTCTACTGGGCCGTCGAAGGCGGGCACAGTAAAGAGAACATCGGCCGCCCGCCCAGCCGCGTTCACCTGGCGGGGCCGAATGGCTCGACCTTCGGGGTGAGCAGTTTCCCGGCACGTTCGGCCGGAAACGAACTGGATCCCGAACAGCTCGACCCGAGTATGGCCGGTACCGGTGACGACGGCGATCCCAATATGCACGCGAGCGAAACCATCGATTACGAAGTGGTGATTTCGGGAAAAGTGGACCTCGAGCTGCCCGGCGGAAAGGTGCGTACCCTCGGACCGGGTGACCTCCTCGTCATGGGCGGCGTACCGCACGCCTGGAAGAACCCGTACGACGAGGACTGTGTCTACATCGTGGTGACGATCGGATACAACGATTCGCAGTCCAGCGCATAGCGACCGGAACCCAGAAATTCGAACAAGGCAATCAGGATGAAGGAGTAATCATGGGTCCGAGTTCGCCGGGTGCGGCGCTGCGCGAGATATTCCAGCGGCCCGAGACCGTGGTCGTACCGTTCGGATCGCTGCCGATCCACGCTCAGATGGCCCAGCACGCGGGCTTCGAGGCCTTCGAACTCTCGGGCGGGATGTCGGCCTGGTGGGCCGAGGGCGCCTCCGATGTCGGCTGGCTGACGTTGACCGAGGTGGTAGCGCACGCGAAGCGCGTCGCACGAAGCACCGATATTCCCGTATATTGCGACGCCGATACGGGTTTCGGCGCCCCCATCAATGTCCAGCGCACTGTCGCGGAGTTCATCGATGCCGGCGTGGCGGGAATCCATATCGAGGATCAGCGGGAGCCCAAGAAGTCCGGTGGGACGACCGGAATCGAACTCGTATCCGATGCGGAGGCGATCGGGCGGCTCAACGCGGCGGTCGACGCCCGGGACCGCTTGGATGCCGACTTCGTGATCGTCGCGCGCACCGACGGATTCGGTGCGGCCGGCGGCAGTGTCGACGAGGCGATCCGCCGCGCACAGCTGTACCGCGCGGAGACCGGGATCGATGTCATTTTCTTCGAAGGCTTCCATACCTGGGAGCAGGCCGAACTGGCACTGAAAGAGACGCCCGGTTCGAACTACGTGATGGGTGCCGATCTCATCGGGCGGCGGCCGCTCCACGAGCTGACCGCGGTGGGTCAGTCGATCGAGGCAGTGCCGTTCGTCCTGCCCGGTGTCCACGAGGTGTGGCGCTTGCTCCTCGATATCAAGGAAGCCGGCGACGCCACCCCCTTCGCGGCCTACGTGGAGAAAATGAACGAGGCGAAAGGCACCGCCTACGACTTCGGATGGGGTGCTCGCCTCGGGCGGCCGTCGCCGGAATACGTGCAGAGCACGGAGGAAAAATATCTTCCGCCGGAAGCCCAACGCGATTACGTCAATACCCCCAATGCCTAGCGGTCGAATTCCTCGACCCGATCCGGCCGGATAATCCACAAACTCTACAAAGGTGTATGAAATGACTGGACAGAGCGAACTCGACTTCGGCGGGCGCGTAGCCATTGTTACCGGAGCAGGACAGGGCATGGGGCGCGAGCACGCCGTAATGCTCGCCGCTCGCGGTGCGCGGGTCGTGGTCAACGATATCGCCACGGCACGTGCCGAGGAAACGGTGAAAGCGATCCGCGAAGCCGGCGGGACGGCAGTGCCCGACAGCCACGATATCGTCACCGAAGCGGCGGGCCTGGTGCAGGCGGCGATCGACAGTTTCGGGCGCCTCGATATCGTCGTCAACAATGCCGGGATCAACGCGTACGGCCGCTTCTGGGAAATGGACAGCGACCTCTGGTGGCGAGTTTTCGACACCAGCTTCCGGGGTGTCGTCGAGGTTGCGCGCCACGCCATGCCGCACCTCATCGAATCCGGAAGCGGACGGCTGATCAATATCTCTTCGAACGGTTTGATGGGTATCCCCAACGACACGTCCTACGGCGCGGCCAAAGCCGCGGTCTGGGGACTGGGCAATTCCCTCGTCGCCGAGGCCCGTGAGGTCGGCGTACAGGTCACCACGCTGCTGCCGGTCGCCTGGACACCGATGACCGAGGATGCGTTCGGGAACGGCAGCCCCGTCATTCAGAAGCTCATGCGCGAGCAGTTCCCGGCGGATGCCGTCGCGGCCTTCGTCACCTGGCTCGCGCACCAGGACACCACTGTGCACGGCGAAGCGTTCGAGGTCGGTGGCCTGGCGGCCGCCAGGACTGTCATCACCGCGATGCCGCGGATCAAGGCCGCCGAAACCACCCCCGAAGCCTGGGCGGACAAGGCGTCGGAGCTCACGACGGACGGTGATCTCACGCCGCTGTTCAATGCGAGCCAGTCACTCCGCGCGCAGATGGTTTTCCTGGCGCCGGAGATGGAGTCCGAAATCCCCGCGGACGCGGCAGATGTGTCCGGCAACTGAGTAGCCGGGCCGAGTAATCGGTCCACGGTTCGGAGCGCGCTGGTGCCGTGCTTCGAACCGTGGCAGGAAGAGAACTGATGAGTCAGACCAAAGTGCGTGGTTTCGGCGGAGACCCGACGGTCGTGCGGAACGCTTTTGCGCAATTCCCTTCTGGTGTGGCGGTTCTCGCGGCCGATATCGCCGGTGGCAAGCATGCGCTCGTCGCCTCGTCGTTCATGGTCGGAGTATCGCTGGAACCCTGCCTCGGCGCGGTCGCGGTACAGAAGTCGTCCGAGACATGGGGCGTGCTCGAGAAGGCCGGCTCCCTCGGAGTGTCGATCCTGGGCAAGGGGCAGAGCGATCTGACCCGCAAGCTCGCAAGTAAGGATCGCGCTTCCCGTTTCGAGCAGGTCGCGATCGACGTCGGGGAAGCGGGTGCGGTGTTCATCGAAGACGCCGCACTGTGGCTCGAATGCTCGATCCACGAGGTCACCGAGGCAGGCGATCACTGGATGGTCCTGCTCGAGGTGAACAAGCTCGGCATCGGCGAGAACGACCCGCTCATCTGGCACGGCACGAAGTTCCGCGAACTGGTCGACGCTCGGACGATCGACGTCGAGTAGACGAGGGGATCAGCGCGGGTGGCTGACCAGGGGCGACACCGCCGTCCGGCCCGGTGCGGGCACGAGAGTATGGAGCACAGGACGTGACAAGGTTCGACGATATCGAGCGCGCGGTCGCCGACATCGCCGCCGGTAAACCGGTGGTGGTGGTCGACGACGAGGATCGGGAGAACGAGGGCGATCTGATCTTCGCCGCCGAGAAGGCGACGCCCGAACTGGTGGCGTTCATGGTCCGCCATACGTCGGGATATCTGTGCGTACCGCTGTCCGGCGAGGACTGCGACCGGCTCGCCCTGCCGCCGATGTATGCCGTTAACCAGGACAAACACGGTACCGCCTACACGGTGACGGTCGATGCCCGGGCGGGCATCGGTACCGGTATCTCCGCCGCCGACCGAGCCGCGACCATGCGCCTGCTCGCCGACCTCACCGCCGGTGCCGGCGATTTCACCCGGCCCGGCCACGTGGTACCGCTGCGTGCGAAGGACGGAGGTGTCCTGCGCCGGCCCGGCCATACGGAGGCCGCCGTCGACCTCGCGCGGATGGCCGGCCTCCGCCCCGCGGGCGTGATCTGCGAGATCGTCAGCCGGCAGAACGAAGGCGCGATGGCACAGACCGGCGAGCTCCGCGACTTCGCCGACGAACACGGCCTCGCGCTGATCTCGATCGCCGACCTCATCGCGTGGCGCCGCAGGCACGAGAAGCAGGTGGTCCGCATCGCCGACGCGCGGATACCGACCGCGCACGGCACATTCCGGGCAGTCGGCTACCGGAGCATCTACGACGAGGTCGAGCATGTCGCCCTCGTATGTGGGGATATCGCCGGGCCGGCGGGCGACGGTAGCGATGTCCTCGTCCGGGTGCACTCCGAATGCCTGACCGGTGATGTGTTCGGATCGCTGCGCTGTGACTGCGGGCCCCAGCTCGACGCCGCGCTCGAGATGATCGCGAGCGAGGGGCGGGGTGTCGTGCTGTACATGCGCGGTCACGAAGGCCGCGGGATCGGCCTGCTGCACAAGCTGCAGGCCTACCAGCTGCAGGACGCGGGATCGGACACCGTCGACGCGAACCTCCAGCTCGGGTTGCCCGCCGACTCCCGCGACTACGGTATCGGCGCGCAGATCCTCGTCGACCTGGGGATATCCACCATGCGGTTGCTGACGAACAACCCCGCCAAACGGGTCGGGCTCGACGGCCACGGACTGCGCGTCACCGAACGTGTCCCGATGCCGCTGCGTGCCAATGCCGAGAATCTCGCCTACCTGCGGACCAAACGCGACCGTATGGGCCACGATCTCGCCGGTCTGGACGATTACGAAACCGCACACGCCACACCGCCGCCCGGCCATCGACAACCGATCGAACCTCCGGGCCTCTCGAGCGGATCGGACACACAGGTTCGAGTGCTGATCAGAGCCGACCACGGATTCGGCTGATCCACTCCGCAAAGCCATGTGTTTGTACCGACTCGATTTTCGAGAACGAACATTTATCAGGAGAGTTAGTGAGTCCCGAAATAGTGCGGACGGCCGAGGCGTACCCGGATATGGTCGCCGAGATCGCGGCCGAATCGCCGGCAGCAATCTGTCTGGAAGAGGTCGACGGGCCGGTCAGGACCTATGCCGAGGTCCACGCGAACGCGCGGAAATGGCGCCGGGCGCTGGCCGGTCTCGGGGTGGCGGCGGGTGACACCGTCCTGACCTTTGTGGCGTCCTCGGTGGCCTCGGTCGAGTTGTGGTGCGGAGTGGCCTACGCCGGCGCGATCGAAGCGTCGGCCAACCCCGCGTATCGGGGCGCGCTTCTCGATCACATCGTCGGTGATACCCGGGCGCGGGTCGCGGTCGTCGACCACCGGTATTTTCCGGCCGTTCGGGAGGCGCTGATCAAGGCGTCGAATATCGAGCAGGTCGTTGTCATCGGCGGCGGCGACGATCTCCGATCCGATAATTCCACCGTCATTGTCCGGGCAGACGACATTCTGGCCGCGGCGGGGGAGTCCGCGGAGGGCGCGCCCGAGGGCCGGATACCGGGACATACGCCGGCCTGCATCCTCTACACCTCGGGCACGACGGGGTTGTCGAAGGGGGTCGTCGTGCCATTCGCACAGTTGAAGGAGGCGGCGGCCGGAGTCTTCCCGCCGACCGTACTCGGCCATGAGGACGCCATCTACCTCCCCTTTCCGCCATCGCACATCACCTATCGCGCCAATCTGATATCTGTGGCGCGAGTGCGTGGACGGGCGGTTCTACGCGAGCGTTTCTCGACCGACGCCTTCTGGGCGGATATCGAGAAGTATCAATGCACCGCGACGCTACTCCTCGGCGCGATGGCGAATTTCGTCTACCAGAGTGATATCCGGCCCGAATCGACCCCGCTGCGACGAGTGCAGATGATTCCGGTGATTCCGGAGGTGGAGGAATTCAAGAAGCGGCACGACGTACTGGTGACCACCCAGTGGGGCATGACCGAAGTATGCGCACCCATTGTCGCGGTCGACTACGACGTCAGTATTCCGCAGAGTTGCGGTCGCCTGCGCGACGGGTTCGAAGCAAGAATTGTCGACGAGTTCGATCGCGAGGTGCCCGACGGTGAACTCGGGGAGCTAATCCTGCGTCCGCGTGAACCGTGGCATTTCGCCTCCGGATACTGGGCGAACCCGGAGGCGACGGTCGCCGCCTGGCGCAACCTGTGGTTCCACACAGGTGACCAGTTCCGCCGTGACGAGCAGGGCAACTACTACCTGGTGGATCGTCTCAAGGATTCGTTGCGCCGCCGCGGTGAGAACATCTCCTCGGTCGAGGTCGAAGCGGCCGTGCTCCAGCATCCCGACGTACTGGAATGCGCGGTGGTGGGGGTCGACTCGGAGTGGGGCGAGCAGGAAGTGATGGCCTTCGTCGTCCCGAAACAATCGCGGGGCCTGGACGAGGCCGCGTTGGACGAATTCCTGTCCGGCCGGCTGGCCGAGTTCATGCGACCACGATTCATCGAGGTGGTCGACCTGCTGCCGAAGACGGCGACCGAGCGGGTCCGCAAGGCCGAGCTCCGTGAGCGTGGCCGGGGACCCCGTACATGGGCCCGGCCGGAACGTGCCCGGTCCACTCCGGCCCGGACGTCCGAGGGCGGTGCGTCCCGATGATCTCGCGGCAGGACAGCCCCGGCGGTCCGTCAGGTGTCGTCGCCGGGGGAGTCCTGCGTGGAGGGACGCCGATAGCCGACGCCACGCAGCACCGTGTCCACGAGTTGCGTCAGGTAGGCCTCCGTATGCGCGACCTCGGCCAGCCCCGGAGGCGTGCTACGGACATGCGTGGTGATGGCGCCCGCGACGAGATCGGCGATGAGGGTGGGTGTGATGCCGGGGTCGATCTCGCCGCGCCGGACCGCTCGCCGGACCAGTGCCCGGGTCGACCGGATGTAATCCGGATAGTCGAGTTCGCCGACGACCGCGGCCAGCTCCTGGTTGGAATGCCGGTCCATGATCAGTCGGCTGACCATCGTGCCCTCGATGCTCTGGACGAACGCCATCCACTGTCTGGCGAACTCCCGCAGGTCCAGCTCGAGGTTTCCGAGATTGATGTTCCCGACCGAGGGCGCGGCCGAACGCACGGCATCGACCAGCAGCGCGGCCTTGTTCGGCCAGCGCAGATACAGCGAGCCCTTGCCGACCCCTGCGCGCCGCGCGACCTCGTCGACGGTGAATCCGCTCCAGCCGCGCTCGCCGTATACCGACCTGGCGGCGTCCAGCACCCGGTCGTCGAGATCGGGTTCACGCGGTCGTCCGACCGTGCGCGGCGAAGACGTCATGGCTTTTACCATACCGCTCCTCGTAGCGGCGCCGAAGCCATCTCGCCCGGCCGGAGGGGACACACAGCAAGTTACCGAGCCATTCCGTCCAGAATGTTTCGCGCTCTCGCGGCCGGTGGGGCGCGGTGAGTACGCGGAATCCGTATGCCGAGAGGAAGTCCTATGGCGAAATCGAATGAACCGGAGACCGACCCGCTTGTGGTCGAGCAGGCCGACGGCGTCCGGACCTTGACCATGAACAGGCCTGCGGTGAAGAACGCCCTGGATTCCGTTCAGTGGCGTCGCCTGGCGGCCGCGCTCGACGACGCGGAGCACGATACGAGTGTGCGCGCGGTGGTGCTGACGGGCGCCCACGGGGTGTTCTCGTCCGGCGGCGAGCTGGGGGCCGACGGCCCGCAACATCCGCTGGACCGCATGCGGATCATTTCTGCCACCGCGATTGCCCTGCACGAGTTTCCGAAGCCGACGATCGCGAAGGTGCCGGGCCCGGCGATCGGCGGCGGCTGGAACCTCGCACTGTGCTGCGACCTCGTGATCTGTTCCAGCAACGCCACTTTCGCGCAGGTGTTCCCGCGGCGGGGGCTGTCGATCGATGTCGGTGGGTCCTGGTTGCTGCCTCGTCTCATCGGGATGCAGAAGGCAAAACTGCTGACGATGACGGGCGATGTCCTCGACGCGGCGGAGGTGGAACGACTGGGACTGGCTACCAGGGTGGTCGAGCCCGAGGAGCTCGATGCTGTCGTCGACACGCTTGCCGGTCGGCTGGCCGCCGGTCCGCCGGCAGCTCTGTCCTTGACGAAGTCTCTCCTGCACCGTGCGGCCGGCGCCGACTTCGCCGGCAGCCTCGAGGCCGAAGCGGTGGCGCAGGCCGTGAATTTCGCCGGCGAGGACATCGACAACGGCTACCGGGCTTTCAAATCCAGAACAGCGCCGTCCTTCACCGGTCGTTGGCGCTTCGACGAGTCTCGGTAAGGCTGCCGACCTCGGCGATCAGGTCCTGGTCCAACCTTCTTCCTATTTTGGACTATATGTGTCAGTATGATCGGAGTCACGTTGATGGCTAACAGTTCTCAGGCGGTGATCGCCCTCCGATGGCGCGGCCGTCGCGAGCGGGCGGTCCGGATCGCGCCGGAACGGACCGACGTGGCTCCTGGTCTCGATGTAGCTGTGGCGATCAATCCCGAAGGAGTAGCTGCCAATGTATGAGCGGTATCAGACGATGAAGTTCGATCTGTCGAGCAGCGGTGTGCTGACGGTGACGTTCCTGCGTGCCGACAAGCTGAATGCGATCGATGCCGACTTCCATCGTGAATTGTCCACGGTGTTCGCCGATATCGGTATGGATCGCCGGGTGCGGGCAGTGGTCCTCACTGGTGCGGGACGGGCATTCTGTGCTGGCGGCGATCTCGAGTGGATCGCGGGGGAGACCCCGGTGACCAGGGAGACCACCTTCTTCGAAGCCAAGAAGATCGTCGACGATCTGTTGAACCTCCCGCAGCCGGTGATCTCCGCCGTCAACGGTGCCGCGGCCGGCTACGGCTTCACGATGGCGTTGATGAGCGATTTCAGCATCGTGGCCGAGGACGCGCGATTGTCCGACCCGCATGTGGTGATCGGTCTTGTCGCCGGTGACGGCGGGGCGATGATGTGGCCGATTCTCGTCGGTATGGCGCGCGCCAAGCGCTTCCTGCTCACCGGGGATCCGGTAGAGGGGCGGGTCGCCGCGGAATGGGGGCTGGTCACCGAGGCTTGCCCGGTGGACGAGGTGCTCCCGCGGGCCATGGAATGGGCCGAGCGGATGGCGGCCTCACCGCATGTCGCGGTGCAGGGCACCAAGAAGGCGCTCAACGCCATCCTGCACATGTTGTCCAGCGTGACACTGGATCTGGGCTTCCAGGCCGAACGCGTCTCCGCGGTGTCGGAGGATCATCAGCGTCTGGTCGGCGCGGCGCTCGAAGCCCGTGATCGCCGGCGCGCGGCGGCTGCGGCCCGGCAGTGACACCGCCCGAACCGGTGCCGATGCCGGGCCTCATTATGGATGTCGACCTGAACGTCGCGTTGCTGCTGCGGCGGATGCGCACCATCCATCACGGGGCGCGGGTGTACTCGCGGTCGGCGAGTTACCCGGACGGTCCCTCGCGGTCGGCCACCTTCGTCGAGGTGCTGGATCGGTCGGAGCGCCTCGCTGCGGCGTTGGCGCAGTTGGGAATCGGGCCGGGAGATCGCGTCGGGAGTCTGGCGTGGAATACCCAGGAGCACCTCGAGACCTATTACGCCGTCATCGGGATGGGTGCGGTGCTGCACACGGCCAACCCGAGGTTGCACGAGGACCAATTGGTGTACACGATCAACCACGCGTGCGACACCGTGCTGATCGTGGAGTCCGATTTCCGGGACCGGATCGCCGGTCTGCGGGATCGGCTGCCGCACCTCGAGCAGGTGGTGGTCATCGGCGCCGCCGGCGACCTCGCTGCCGGCGAACTCGGCTACGAGGAGTTGATCGCGCAGGCGGATCGTCCGCTCGCGCCGGTCGACGTCGACGAGCGGGCAGCCGCAGCCCTCTGCTACACCTCCGGTACGACGGGGGATCCCAAGGGAGTTCTGTATTCCCACCGGTCGATCGTCCTGCACGCCTTGTCCATGGCAGGTCGTGACGTCTTCCGGATCGGGGAGGAAGACATCGTCCTCGGCCTGGTTCCGCTCTTCCATGCCATGGGGTGGGGGCTGCCCTTCCTCTGCGGTCTCACCGGTGCCGATATGGTCCTGCCCGGCCCGAACCTGCAACCCGAGGCGGTTGCCGAACTGATCTCCGAACATGGGGTGACGTGGGCCGGAGGTGTTCCCACAGTATGGATGGACTTACTGCGAGTCATCCGGGATCGGGAATCGGGCCCCGCACCGGTCAACCTGTCGAGTCTGCGGACCGTTGTCGGCGGCGGGACCGCGGTTCCCGAGTCGCTCATGCGCGCCTACGGCTCCCTCGGAATCGATTTCGTCCAGGGCTGGGGCATGACCGAAGTCTTCCCGGGAGCCACCATGGTGACGCCTTCGGCGATGACCGACACCGATGAGGGGTGGCGGTCGCGCACTTCGGCCGGCCGGATCTCGCCGCTCTACGAAATGCGCCTCGTCGCCGACGACGGTACGGAGCTGCCCAGAGATGGGATCACCGTGGGTGAACTGGAGATCCGTGGGCCGATGGTGGCCGGCGCCTATCTGGGAGCCGACGTCGGCGCGGACAAGTTCCACGACGGCTGGCTGCGGACCGGGGATGTCGGGACCATCGACCCGAAAGGGTGGGTACGGATCACCGATCGGCTCAAGGACGCGATCAAATCCGGGGGCGAGTGGATCAGCTCCTTGGACCTGGAGTCGGCGCTGATGGCGCACCCGTCGGTTCGTGAGGCGGCCGTCGTCGGGCGTCCGGACGACCGCTGGGGCGAGCGCCCCGCCGCCTTCGTCGTGACAGACGGCGCGGTCGGCACCGACGAACTTCGCGAACACCTGTCGGGGCGCGTGGCGAAATGGTGGATCCCGGACGATTTCCGGGTGATCGACAACATTCCGCGCACCAGTACCGGCAAGTTCGACAAGAAACTGCTCAGAGAGAAATTCGGCAATCTCGTCTGAAGCCGCAGCGCTCGATTCGAAAGCTCCACAACCAGCTGCCTCCGACATTTTTCGGGGCAGAGATTTCTACTCGGCAACCTCAAAGGAGATGGTTTCCATGACCGTACTGGACGACTACCGTGACAAGTATCCGCACTGCGAATTCATCCGGGACGAGAACGGAATTCTGGAATTACGGCTCCATTCCGATGGCGGGCCCTTTCAGATCGGCATGCATACTCATCGTGAATTGACACGCGCATTCCGCGATGTCGCGCTCGATCGCGGTAATCGAGTCGTGCTCATCACCGGCACCGGTGTGGAATTCATGGGACCGCGCGCCGACGCCGAGGGCGGGCAGATCATGACCGTGATCCCGTCCTTCTCGGAGGAATACGCGGTATGGGAACAGGACGCCTGGACCGACCAGCGTGAATTGGTCAACGCAATCCTGGATATCCAGGTCCCGGTGGTTGCCGCGGTCAACGGCCCGGTGGCGCGGCACTGTGAGATTCCCTTGTTCTCCGATGTCATCATCGCCGCGGACACCGCGTCGTTCGAAGACTCGGCGCATTTCGAGCTGGAGGATATAGCGCCGGGCGACGGTTCCCAGATCTGGATGACCATGCTCCTCGGGATCAACCGGGCCCGTGCCTACATGCTCACCGGGGAGACGATCACCGCGGAAGAAGCGCTCCGCTGGGGCCTGGTCAAAGAGGTCCTACCTCCGGACCAGGTGCTCGGGCGGGCCCGGGAGATCGCGGGCCGGATCGCCGAGAAATCGGATACTACGCTGCGTTTCACCCGCGCCCTCATCGTCCAGCCCCTCAAGAAACAGGTGCTCGAAATGCTCGGCATGGGACTCGCCTATGAGGCTTTCGGCGCACTCGGCAAGCACGCCTGAAGCCTGACGACCGACACCGGCGGGTTGCGTCGAACTCGAGAAACGCACCGATAGACCCCAGGAGATATTTCCGCATGAACGACACCACTCCGACAGCGGTCCGAAGCGTGGACCCATTGTTCGACATCGCCGGCAAGGTCGCGATCGTGACCGGAGCGAGTTCCGGTCTCGGCCGGCAATTCGCCACCGCGATGGCACAGCGCGGCGCCTATGTCGTCGCTGTGGCGCGGCGAAAAGACCCGCTCCTCGCGCTGGTCGACCAGTTTCCCGAACACATTCTTGCCGTATCGGCGGATGTCACGAAAGACGACGAGATCCGCGATGTCATCGATCGCACCGTGGAATGGCGGGGCGCAATCGATATCGTCGTCAACAATGCCGGCATCACCTCGATCCAGCCGGCCGAAGACGAAGACCCGGAAACCTTCGGCAAAGTGATCGACGTCAACCTGATCGCGCTCTACCGTCTCTGCCACCTCGCCGGTCGCCGGATGCTGGAACAAGGCCGGGGCACGATCATCAATATCGCGTCCATCAACGGCCTGGTCGCCAGCTGGTCGATTCCCGAGGCCGGCTACTGCGCCAGCAAGGGAGCGGTGATCAGCCTGACGCGCGAACTTGCGGCGCAATGGGCGGATCGCGGTATCCGGGTCAATGCCCTCGCGCCCGGGTATTTCCGGAGCGAGCTCACCGAGGAGCTGTTCACCAGCAGCGCCGGTGAACGCCGGTTCCGGCGCATGCCGATGCGGCGCGGCGGCCGTGAAGACGAACTCAACGGCGCCCTGGTGTTCCTCGCCAGCGATGCGTCGTCCTATATGACGGGACAGACGCTCGTCATCGATGGCGGTTGGACAACAGTGTGACCACCGAGAAGACCGGCAACGAGGCCGGTATGCCCCGGGCGGAATCGCCGGAAACTTCCGCCGATCGCGACGCCGAGCCCGATATCAGCCCAGCGATGCTCCGTCGCGCCGTGATCGCGAGCTGCGCGGGTTCTTTCGTCGAGTACTACGACTTCGCCGTGTACGCCGCCCTGACCCCCGCCATCGCGAGCACCTTCTTCTCCGCGACAGACCGGGTGAGCGGGCTGCTGAGCACACTGGGCATCTTCGCCCTCGCGTTCCTCGCACGGCCGCTCGGTGGCCTGATCTGGGGGCGCTTCGGTGACAAGATCGGGCGGCAGACGACGCTGGTCTCGGTCATCGTGTTGATGTCGGTCAGCACGGCTGCCATCGGATTGCTTCCGGGCTACGAGACGATCGGCGTCCTGGCGCCACTGCTGCTCGTGATCCTCCGCGTCCTGCAGGGTATTTCGGCGGGAGGTGAACTACCCGGTGCGACAATCTTCGTCGCCGAATCCGCACCGAACCACCGGCGGGGCTACTTCGTGAGCTGGATCGGGGTGTCGATCACGTGCGCGACCCTGGCGGGACTTCTCACCGCCGCGCTGCTCGCGGCGCTTCTCTCCACCGAATCGCTGAACAGCTGGGGATGGCGCATTCCGTTCCTGCTCGCCCTGCCACTCGGCCTGGTGGGGCTCTACATCCGGGTGAAGCTCGACGAATCCCCCGCGTTCGAACTCGCACGGAAAGCCGAGGCGACTTTCCACAGCCCGCTTCCCGAGGTGCTCGGAAAGGTATCGATGTACCGCCGGATGGCGGTGACCGGACTGCTCGGTGCCGGTGCGTTTCTCGGTTACTACATCATGATGATCTATATGCCGACGCTGTTGACCAGCGAACTCGGCTTCGACTCCGGCGACGGTCTCCTGGCGATCTGTGCCGGCGGCGCGGCCATTGCCGTCCTGGGGCCGCCGATGGGCATACTGTCCGACAGATACGGCCGCCGGCGGGTCCTCGTCTACGCGGCGGTGGGCTTGATCGTATTCACCTACCCGAGCTTCCTGCTGCTCGACACCGGCAACTTCCTCGCGGCCGTGGCGGCGCTGATATTGCTCGCGATACCGGTATCGGCCGGACAGGCCGTGTATGTCACTGCCGCACTGGAACGTTTCCCCACCAGTATCAGATACACGGCATTCGGCATCAGCTACAACGTCTTCGGGCTGATCGGCGGGACCGCGGCATACGTCTCCACCTTCCTGGTCGCGCAGACGGGAACCACCTACGCGCCTGCCTTCTATCTGATGGCTGTTGCCGTGGTGGTGCTGCTGACAACGTTGCGGGTTCAGGAGACCGCGAGCCGACCCCTCGAATCGGCATAAGAGATATTCCGGCGCTTCGTCGGCAACCGTTATCGCCGGTATCCGCCGGTATATTGAACTAGGAGGACCACCATGGGACGTCTCGACAACAAGGTCGCGCTCGTGACCGGCGCCGCCCGCGGCCAAGGACGGTCACATGTCCTGCGGCTTGCCGAGGAAGGCGCCGATGTGGTGGCGATGGACATCTGCGCACCGGTGGACACCGTGCCCTATGCGCTGCCTACCCCCGAGGATCTGGCACACACCGCCGAACTGGCGGGGGAGACGGGCCGCCGGATCATCCATCGGCAGTGCGATACCCGGGATCTGGCCGGACTCCAGGCCGTTGTCGCCGAGACGGTCGCGGAGCTCGGTGGGATCGATATCGTCGTCGCTAATGCCGGCATCACCGGTTTCGCGCCCTCCTGGGAGATGTCCGAACAGCAATGGCAGGAGATGATCGACGTCAACCTCACCGGCACCTGGAAGACCATCCGGGCGGCGGTGCCGTCGATGATCGAGCGGAAACAGGGCGGCTCGATCATCCTCACCAGCTCGCTTGCCGGTCTGATCGCTTACGGGGATCTCTCTCACTACACCGCCTCGAAGCACGGCGTCACCGGCCTCATGCGCGCGCTGGCGGTCGAGCTCGCTCCGCACAACATCCGGGTCAATTCACTGCATCCCGGCAACGTCGACACACCGATGATCAACAACCCGGTGGTCCACAATGTCTTCCTTCCCCACGTGGCAAACCCGACGCGAGCCGAGGTAGAAGAGGTTTTCGTTCAGCTGCAGGGCTTGCGCGTGCCCTGGATCGAAGCCGTCGACGTGAGCAACGCGGTGGTCTACCTCGCCTCCGACGATGCTCGCTACGTCACCGGCACCACCCATGTGCTCGATGCGGGAGCAATGGCCCCCAACAAGATTCCGCACCGGTGACCGGCCGACGGCACAGAACCGGCTGATGAAAGGTCCGCACTGATGTCCATCGAAGACAAATTTGCCATCACCGAGCTGAACCATCGCTACGCCCTGCTCCTCGATACGGGTGAGCCCGCTCGCTGGGCGGCCGAAGTATTCACGGAGGATTGCTTTCTCGACGAGCGCCAGGTCGATTTCGGTCTCCACGTAGGGCGCGAGGCCATTGCGGCGTACGGGGACGAACTGGTGGACATGGTGGAACACGTCGTTCACCACATGACCAACCACGTGATCACCATCCTGTCGGAAACCCGCGCCACGGGTGTCGCGTTCGGTATCTGCGATGTGCAGCACGCGGGCGGCGGCCCTCGGCTGCGGTTCAATGTTCAGTACGAGGACGAATACAGAAAAGTCGATTCCACGTGGCTGATCTCCAAGCGGGTGCTGGTGAAGACCTTCGAGCCCGAGCAGGTCGGCAAGGCGCCGCTCGCCTCGGGACAGCGTGAGGCGTGATGGCGCATTACAGGCCGCGCCCGAATAAGTGTTGTCACCCCGGGTTCCCCGCAGCGCTCCGCGGCCGGCGAACTCGTCGCCGCTAATCGACCATGGTCAGGCCACCGCTGACGCTGAGCACCTGGCCGGTGATGTAATCGGCTTTGTCGGAGACGAGGAAGGTGACCGCGGTGGCGATTTCGTCGGTCCTGCCGACTCGTTTGAGCGGGATGGTCGACAGCAACATGGATTTGATGCGGTCGGAGGTATCGTCGGCCCACAGCGGGGTATCGGTGGCGCCGGGGGAGACGCAGTTCGCGGTGATACCGCGCTTGGCCCACTCCCGGGCCAGCGATTTGGTGAAAGCGATGACGCCGCCCTTCGTGGCGGCGTAGACGGCCTGCCCGCCGCTACCGACCCGGCCGGCGTCGCTGGCGATGTTGATGATCCGTCCGGAACCGCGTTCGACCATACCGGCGCCGACTTCGTGGCAGACGAATATCGTCGACATGAGATTGACGTCGACCAGATTGCGGATCTGCTCGGCGCCGAGTGAGACGAACGGGTCATCACCTGCCCATCCCACGTTGTTCACCAGGATATCGATGGGCCCGAGGGTCGTCGTGATCGTGCGGGTCAGTGCCGCGACCGCTTCGGGCGAGGTGACATCGCAGGTGAATGCGTGGGCTCGGAAACCTTGTTCCGACAGGTGCTGTGCGACAGCATCGGCGCGGTCGCTCCGAAGATCGCATACGGCCACATGGGCGCCGGACGATGCCAGCTGGGTGGCGATCGCAGCGCCGATTCCCTGGCCCGAGCCGGTTACCAGCGCGACTTTCCCTTCGAGGGATACCTGCATCTTCATACCTCCGTACTCGGGGAGTGAGGTCCTGTCGGGCAACGGCTCACCGTGATCATCAGTCCTTATATATGGACAATATTGGTCAGTATTAACCGTTGTGGCACTATTCCGCAAGTGTCATGCGTAAACGGCTGGATGCTTCGACCCTAGTGGAATTGTTTCTGGCGGGAGGTTGGCAGCGCCGAGCGCGGGCCGGTTATTGCTGAATAACAGCGGCGACTGGCGTTCGGGTCGACATATCGTGCGGCCCGTCGCGCTCGGCGGAAATGGTCTGGGTATGGTCCTCTGTTGCAGCAGGTGGGCGGCCATCTTTCTAATTTGGACTAGATGTGTCAGTATAATCGATGTCACGGTGATGATCGATCGCGCTCCGCGGGGCGGCAGCGGTCGGCCGGTCCGTTACGGGCTGCCGAGTGCGGTCGACGCCGGGCGGGGTCGTTGCCGTTCTTCGACGCCGGATTGTGGCCCGAACAACCCATCCCGAGTCCGATAGCAGTGAGGCGAACCATGACAATCGGAGAAGCTCACGACCTGCATACCGAGGCGGTCGTGACGCAACAGCGTGGCAATGTCCTGCTGATCACGATCAACCGGCCGCGGGCCCGTAACAGCATCAACCGGGTCGTCGCCGAATCGATCGGCGCCGCGCTCGAGACAGCCGAGAACGATCCGGCGGTCCGAGCGATCGTTCTCACCGGCGCGGGCGACCGGGCATTCTGTGCCGGGGCAGATCTCAAGGCGCTGGCCGCCGGGGAAGATATCCACCCCGCGGGTGCCCGTGCCCGGTGGGGTTTCGCCGGGTATGTCGATCACCCCGTCAGCAAGCCCACCATCGCCGCGGTCAACGGGTTCGCGCTCGGCGGCGGCACCGAACTGGCGCTGGCCAGCGACCTGGTCGTCGCGGCGGACACCGCCGAGTTCGGCCTGCCCGAAGTGCGGCGCGGTCTCGTGGCCGCCGCGGGCGGTGCGTTCCGGTTGGCGCAGCAGATCCCTCGGAAAGTCGCCTTGGAGATGGTGTTCACCGGTGAGCAGATCTCGGCCGCGCGAGCCTTGGAGCTGGGCCTGGTCACCCGGGTCGTTCCGCGGTCGCAAGTTCTTGCGACGGCGCTCGAGCTGGCCGATGTCATCGCCGCCAACGCGCCGCTGGCGGTGCAGGCCACCAAGCGTATCGCCGCCGGAATCACCGACGGAGGTGTGGAGCGCGAAGCGGCGGACTGGACCCGCAACCGCCTGGAAGCGGGACGGGTCCGGCACACGCAGGATGCGCTGGAGGGGCTTCGTGCCTTCGTCGAGAAGCGGACACCGAACTGGACGGGACGATGAAACCGACTCTTCATACTCCGCGCTCGCCGATCATCGCCGGGCTCGGAATGACCGAGATGGGGAAGATATACGGCAGGAGCGCCGGTCAGTTCGCCGCCGAGGCCGCCCGGCTGGCGGTGGCCGACGCCGGACTGGCCCTGTCGGATGTCGACGGTTTGCTCGTCTCCGGGGGTGTGACCAACGATGTCGGCTTCGGGCTGCAGGTCGACCTCGGACTGCGCGATCTCGCGGTGCTCACCCAGATGCAGGCATTCGGTTCTACAGCGGGCGCGATGGTCCAATACGCATCGATGGCGGTGCAGGCCGGGATGGCCGAAGTCATCGTGTGCGTGTTCGGCGATGCTCCGCTTGTGGAAGGGGCCGGGGCGGGCCGGGCCTATTCGGATGGTCATCGGACGCCCTCCGGATGGGCGGGCCTGCAGCGGTCGACGGGTGCCGTCACCCCGAACGTGCTGTACTCGCTGGCGGCGCGACGCCATATGCTCGAATACGGGACGACTTCCGAACAGTTCGGCGCCATCGCCGTCGCCCAGCGCGAATGGGCTCTGCTCAATCCACTGGCGCAGATGCGGACCCCCATCACCCTCACCGACCACCACCAGTCCCGCATCATCAGCGATCCGTTTCACCTCTACGATTGCTGCCTGGTCTCGAACGGTGGTGTCGCCGTGGTGGTGACCACCGCCGAACGTGGTCGCGACCTGGCGCAGCCGCCGGTCCGCGTTCTCGGATGGGCACAAAGTCATCCCGGCACGAAATTGCGTCGTCACGACGACTTCGGGTTGGTGACCGGCGCGGCCCGCTCCGGGCCGGCGGCCATGTCGATGGCCGGCGTCACCGTCGACGATATCGATATCGCCGAACTCTACGACTGCTACACCTACACCGCTCTGGTCAGTCTCGAGGATTACGGGTTCTGCGCCAAAGGCGAAGGAGGCGAGTTCGTGTCGACGCCGGGAAATATCGGCCCCGAGGGCAAGCTGAAGATGAATACCGGTGGGGGACAGCTGTCCTCGTATTACATGTGGGGTATGACCCCGCTGTCCGAGGCCGTCCTGCAGGCGCGCGGGCAGGCAGGTGCCCGGCAGGTAGACCAGCACGAGCTCGTCCTGGTTTCGGGTAACGGCGGAATTCTCGACCACCACTCGACCTTGATCCTGGGCTCGTGAGCAGGGTCGGAAGAAACGGAGGGATTCCCACATCTATGAACATTCAGCCTGTTGTCCGCGATGCCGCCACCTCGGAATTCTTCGACGGCGCCGCACGAGGAGTCTTCCTGGTGCGCCGGTCCACGGAAACCGGCGAGGTCCTGGCCCCGCCCGCAGTACAGGACAGCGTGGGTAACACCGATCTGGAATGGGTGGCGGCTTCGGGGCTCGGCCGGGTCGTCTCGTGGGCGTTCGTCCCCCGGCGGGGCGGCGGTTCGGATACCCCGGTCGAGCTCACGATCGGTGTGGTCGAACTCGATGAGGGGCCGTGGTGGTGGACCCAGCTCGTCGATATCGAGCGCGATACCCTCACCGCGGGACTACGAGTCCGCGCGGTGTTCCCCAAATCCGGGCCGGCGGAAGCCGACGAGTATGTCCCGGTCTTCACGCCCACACCGGACGAGTAGGCCATATTTGATTCGACAGGGCCGGCCTTCGGGATCGGGCCGGTCGAGCCGGCATTCCGGTCGCCGTGGTGTCCCGGCGGCACGCTTCGCTGATATCGACAACATATCCGACGAACCTGGAAAGTAGGTCAAGAATTATGTCCGATCGAACTGCCGGCGTGAAGTTTCCGTCCGAGGTCGGCGTCTGGTGGAACAGCGAGGCGTGGCCGATACGTGAGGCGCAGGACATCGCCCGGGAAATCGAAGCGTTGGGGTTCGGTTCGCTGTTCATGCCCGAGGGGGGCGGGAAAGACGCGCTGGTGGAATCCGGGGCCTTTCTCTCGGCCACCGACCGGCTGGTGATCGGCACCGGTATCGCCAATATCCACGTCCGGATACCGACAGCGGCGGAGTCCGGCGGCCGCATCCTCAGTGCCCTGTACCCGGGGCGGTTCGTGCTCGGTCTGGGCGTCAGCCACGGCGCGTTCGTCGAACAGTTGGAAGGGGGTGCGTATCGCAAGCCGCTGGCGACGATGCGGACGTATCTCGAGCGCATGGATGCGCTGTCCCCAGAGATCGAGCCCGGCGCCAGGCCGCTACGTCTGCTCGCCGCACTGGGACCGAAGATGATCGAACTGTCCGGCGAACACGCCGATGGAGCCCATCCCTATCTGGTGACGCCCCAGCAGACGCAGGTCACCCGCTCGATCCTCGGCCCCGATCGCTGGATCGTCACCGAACAAGCCGTGGCGATCGGTGGCGATTCCGAGGATCAACTTCGGCGTGCGCACGACCATCTCACGATGGGTTCGACGCTGCCGAACTACCGGAACTCGTGGCTACGCCAAGGTTTCGACGAATCCGACCTGGTCACCGGTGGGTCGGACCGGTTGGCCCGCGCACTGGTCGGCGTGGGTTCGGCCGACGACGCGGCCGCTGCGCTCACCGCACATCTCGACGCCGGCGCGGACCACGTCGTCGTGCAGGTCCTGACGGACACACCGGCGACCGATCCGCGGCCGGTGCTCCGTGAGCTTGCCAAGGCGTTGCAGTTGTAATTTCACCGGTGACCAGCGCTGGGCTTGCCATCCGACGGTGTGCGGACGGCCGCGCGAGATGGCGCCACCGCAACGGGACGCCGGCCTCTTCTACCGGAGAGGTCGGCGGCCCGCGGGCGGTGGGTCAGTGGTGTGCGGCGCGATTGATCGCGACGGTCTCGTCCAGCGAGGGTGCCGCAGTCAGGCTCGTGAATTGCTCCCCGAGCCGGTCACGAGTACGGGGAGCTTCGTCCTTGTCGGCCGCTGCCAGGGCCCGCCGCAACTCCGCGGCATCCAGTTCCGTGCAGTAGGCAGGCGTCCCCGGCTGCTGCCGCCACGATTCGGCCAGAACACCGGCATCGACCGGATCGAAGCCTGTGTCGTCGACGAGCTGCATGACGATCCGGCGGGCTAGTTCCGAGTCGGCGGCAACGGGGATCGCGATGCGACCAGGCGTTCCGGCGGGTACTCCCTTGGTCTGCTGCGTCCCCGCGAGCGCCGCGTTCCACGCCTTCACAATCGGTTTGCCGAGCTGCTCGGCGCTCCACACGCTCTCGACCTGCCCGTGGTCCACCGCCTCGACGTGGCCGTTCATGCCGGGATAGTAGTTCGACGTATCGACGATCACGGTATCGCCGGAAACCCCGGCGAGGACGCCGGCGAGCTCGGGCTGCTTCGCGAACGGGATCGACAGGATGATGACCTCCCTGTCGTGGGTCGCGGCTTCCAGGTCGACTGCGCGAGCGCCCGCCTCGCGGACGTCGGTGGCGACGGCCTCCGGGCCCCGGGCGTCCGCGACCAATACGTCGTGTCCGGCCTCGCTGAGCCGGCGTGCGATATTGCCGCCGATGGCTCCGGCGCCGATAACGGAAATCCTCATATCGTGTTCCTTTCTTCTGCCGTGTGCGGATCGCTACATGAACAATGCGCGGCTGAGACGGACGCCGTACTCCGAGTCGGGGTTCGTCGTCCCGTCGCCGACCCTTTCGAAGATGGCGGCGACCGACAGATCGCGCCGCTTCGGCAGTCGTGCGGCCTCGGCGCTCGCCAGGGCCGCCGGCATCTCGTCGCGGGTGAGGTCCGTGCAGTACGCCGGTGCCCCGGGCTGCTGACGCCACGATTGCGCCAGCGGTCCGGCATCGAAACCATCGAATCCGGTGTCCTCGACCAGCGCCATGCCGACCGCGCGTTCGCTGTCGTCATCGGCGGCGACCGGGATGGCGATACGACCCGGAGTGCCCGGCGGCGTGCCTTTCAGGGCGAAGGAGACGGAGCCGATGGCGTTCCACGCCTTGACGATCGGCCGACCGAGCTGTTCTGCGGCCCAGATACTTTCGACCTGGCCTGCCTCGATCGCCGCTATTTGGGAGTCGCGCCCCGGATAGTAGTTCGAGGTGTCGATGACAACGGTCCCGGCGGGTACGCCGGTGAGTAGCGGCGCGATATCGGGCAACCGGTTCAGCGGGGTGGAGAGGATGACGACGTCCACATCTTGCACCGCTTCGGACGCGGTCACCGCACGTGCTCCCGTCTCCAGGACCGTGGCGTCGATCGTTTCGGGCCCGCGGGAGTTGGCCACCTTCACGTCGTGTCCGGCCGTGCTCAACTTTCGACCGAGTGTCTTGCCGATATGGCCGACACCGAGAATGCCGATTTTCATCCAGTAACTCCTTGGGTTGTTCTATCGATTTGCTCGATCGGGCAACGCTGCGCGGTCGCCGTGTCGGCCGAGCCGTTGGACGGCCTCTTCCTCGTTTCCGGCCCTGTGCGACCCGGACCGAATTGCGGGGCTCACCGCCGCGGGTACTGGGCCTGCCGAATGACGGAAAAGCCGGCATTTTTCCAGGCGTTACCGAACGCGTATGCCGCGGTTCCGCCTCGGTCTTGCGGGTCGGCGAGTACGGCGGGTGATGCTGCTACAGCTTGTTGTGTTGTTCGCGGTAGCCGTTCTCGATCAGTGTCAGGAGACGATCGAGCGCCTGCTGGTCGGCCTCGGCGGCGCCCATGGTCCATGCCACCGAGACGGCCAGGAGGAACAGGTCACGCCCGCTCACCGCGGCCCGCACCTGTCCCGTGAGTTGCGCGCCGCGCATGTATTCATCGGTGGTCCCGATGAGATTTTCGCAGGGCACCGTCAGCGGGTTATCCGGTTCCAGTGCCCGCGCCGCAGCCATGAGCGGTTCCGGCAACCCGCTGAACGCGCTGAAATATTCCTCCATCGCACGCAGCCATTGCCTCAGCTTTTCCAGCGCGTCGTCGAGCTGAGCGATATCGGCTCGACGTGCCTCCAGTTCTTCCGAACGGGACTGCAACACCGCCGCCAGCAGCGCCTCGCGGTTCGGGAAATGCCGATACAACGTGCCCGGCCCGACCCCGGCCTCCTTGGCGACCGCCTCCAGCGACGTGCCGACCCCGAACCTCAGGAACTGACGCTGAGCCGCCTCCAGCAGAGCAGCACGGTTGCGCTGGACATCCGCGCGCGGCCGGCGGCCCGGCTGCTCCTCGGCGGCCATACGTCCTCCTACCTGATCCACACGGCAAAGCGGATGCTTCCTCCGGATACCTTCTGAGCATAAAACGGAGGCCGCATCCGGTCAACCTCGGGGTCGATGGCAGATCCGATATGACCGCACAAGCGTGGTCCTCCCGGTAATCCGCTGCGGGCACCGATAACGAGAACTCGTGCTCTGGTGTTCGGGCGCTCATGGAAAAGGTCCACGTCCAGACCGCTCCGATGTGCGGGTCTACGAGTCGACGCGCCGGCCGGCGGTGAGGCGTGCCCGCAGTGTTTCGATGATCCGCGCTCTGGTCATGGCGTCGATGCGGTCGCTGGTGGCCGCATACAGAGTCACGTCGGGGATCGGGGGTAGCGCGTCGATGCGGCTGATCCCGTCCGGCGGCGGGCCCAGGCGCGGCAGTGGGGTGACCCCGAGGCCGTGCCGTGCGGCGGTGAGCACGCCGGTCAGGTCCGGGCATTCCTTCACGACCCGGTGCGGGGCTTTCGTCAGCGACGCGAGCGCTTGGTCCCGTACCGCGCACGGGCGAGTGAAGAAGATCAGGCGGTCGCGAGGGGCGTCGTCGGTGCCGAACCATTGCAAGGGAAGCTCGGCGATGGCATGGCTTCCGCGAGCCGGCCGGGTGAGCATCAAGGCCACGTCGGCGCGGTCGTCGTGAACCAGATCGCGCACATGGGCGCTGCGAGTCAGCCGCAGTCTGATCTCGTGGCCGGGATGCAGGGCATTCAGGGTGGATACGACACTCGGTACGAGGAATTGCGCCGCGTGTTCGGTCGCGGCGACCAGGAACTCGCTGTCCCCGGGGGGCGCCAGGGCGTGGATCGCGTCGTCGTGGTGCGTCAGGATCACCCGTGCCCGGGCGACGAGTTCCTCGCCGTCGCTGGTGAGTCCGATTCCTCGTCCCTGGGCGGTGACCAGCCGGGTGCCGAGTGTTTTCTCGAGCTTGCGCAGATGGTTGCTGACGGCTGACGGGGTGAGGTGGAGCGCCTCGGCGGCTCGGCGCACGCTCGAGAATGTCGCGACCGCGACCACACTGCGAAGTTGGGGGATGTCGAGAGTGGCCATAGCGCCAGTATGCCGCAAGACTGTTCACGTTTTGTGAACGGTCTTGCGGCGGCCGTGCTCGCGGCCGATTGTGGAGCCATGTACACGACCACGCCCCGCCTGTCGGCGCGACTGGCTGTTCCGACCGTGCTGCTGTACGCGGCCGGATATCCACTCGGAACGGCGACGGTCGCGGTCATGTCCCCTTTCTTGGTGATCTTCCTGCGTTTCGCAGGTTCGGCGATGATCCTTTGGGCGATCGTGGCCGCCCGCAGAACGGCGCTGCCTTCGCGGCGGCAGGTGTGGCATGCGATGGTCGCCGGGTTGATGACCCAGGCGGTGCAGTTCCTCGGGTTGTATTGGGGGTTGGCCCATGGAGTTTCGGCAGGACTGGCCTCATTGGTGATCGCGCTCAACCCGGTGATCACAGCCGCCCTCATGGTAGCGGTGACGCGCCATCGTGAGTCGCGTAGGGGAATGTTCGCGCTCGTGTTGGCCACCGCCGCGGTACTGCTCGCCTGCGCGCCGCGTATTGCCGCCGACCATCAGATGGGGATCGGTATTGCGGCGGTAGTGATCGCCATGCTCGGTTTATCGGCCGGCGGTGTGTATCAGGGTCGCTTCTGCACCGATATGGACCCGTGGCTGGTCACCGCACTCGGTATCACGGCGGCCACTCCGGTCGCCGGGGTGGCGGCGGTCCTCACCGGCCCGCAATCCTCGGACTGGCCGCACGCTCTGCTTCTGCTGGCGTGCATGATCGTCGCCACTTCCGTTGGTGCTACCACGCTGTACTCGGCCGCAATCAAGAGGGCGGGGGCCCGCGCGGCCTCGATTCTGTTCGCGGTCATCCCGGCAGCGGCGAGTGTCATGGCGTGGGCCGCGCTCGGGGAGACACTCTCACCACTGGCCGTTGCGGGTCTGGCCCTCGGCGCCGCGGCGTGCACAGTGCAGGCAAGCACCGCTGCATCCCGGCCGAGCCACCGCGACCGACAGCCTATTTCCGACCAACCGTTGCCGGCTACTCGTTGAGCTCAACGGATTCGCCCAGCGGCCGTGGAGAGAATCAGCGCTGTGCTGCGAGTGTCCTGACGGAACGGCATGAGAGACAACGAAATCGGCCGGACCGCTCCCAGCAAGGGCAACACATGACGCGTCGGCGCGGATTCGGTCGGTCGGGCTAATCCGGGGATCCGCTGTCCGGTCGGTACTGAGAGGCATCCCGGTACGCGGACGGCGGCATCCCTCGCCACCGCTTGAAGGCGATCGTGAAGCTGGCTGCGTCCTTGTAGCCCAACGTCCGGGATATCCGGGATATGGAATGGTCGGAATTGGAGAGCAGATCGCAGGCGAGGTCACACAGGATCTCGTCGCGTAGCTCGGCGAAATCGTGGCCTGCGAGTTCGAGTTTGCGCTGCAGCGTGCGCGGTGAGACCTGCAGCGTGGCAGCCACATTCGCGAGTTTCCGGTTGAGCGCCGGCGCGGCCCTGATGGCTTTGGCGACGGTGTCGGGCCAGTCGCCGGTCGCCCGGAACGAGTCGAGAACTTCGGTGTCCGCTTTGATCCATGCCGCGTGCTGGAATGCGTTCCCGAAAGGGAGTTCCTCTGTCGATATCACGGGATCCCACCACAGCCGCAATGTCTCGGAGCCACATTCGACCACGTTGCAGGAGATGTAGGTCAATGCTTCGGGCGAGACTTCCGGTAACGGGAATTCGATGCGAGTGAACGGGAATCGGCCGCCGTAGAGCCACTCGAACGAACGGCTGGTGGCATAGAGGTCGCGATATGCGCTGAACGGGATCAGCTCTTTCGCGGTGTCGGGGTAGGTGAACTGGACACCTGTCACCGTGCCATCGGATGTCCGGAGCGCCCCGATCTCGAGAAGTCCCGGCGAGTAGTCGACCGCGTTCACTGCTTCGACCCAGGACGCAATGGTCGGCGCGGTCGCGAGGGCCATTCCGCGGGCGCCGACCGTGGCAGTGGTGTAGGCCCGCGCGGCGCGTAACCAGAGATCGACGCGATCTCTCGTCAGCGTGACGAACTCGAGTTGAAAGGCGAGTTCCTTCTTCGCCGGAATGGTGCCCCCCGGGCGGTTCACGGCATCGGGGTCGATCTCGGCATCGGCGAGTGCGGTTCGCCAGTCGAGACCCGCTTCTTCGAGAATTCGGCGCAGTGCGTGGACGCTGAAGTTCGCGACACGGAGGTTCTGATACGAGTTCAGCTTCACTGCTGCCTCCTTACATGGGTCGGCGGCCGGCGCTCGACAGCGCTGTCGAGACGGCAGCTCCGGCAGGCATCGGAAGTCCCGCCAGTACGTTTGCATCCTGCGCCATCACCCGATATCGGGAGGCGTTTGGCGCGTTATACGGCTTTGTTGGCGTCGAATACCGTGCCGTTCCGGCGCCACGGCTCCCCGCCTGAGCCGTGGTGAATGTGAGCCGCCGCTCGAGATGATCGTGGCGCCTCCTGGAACGCTGCCGTCAGAACTGTCGTGCCGCGACGTCGGGACGATGCGAGGCGGTAAGTAGCTCGCGCAGGCGGTCGGCCGGAACGGGGGCACCCGGGTCGGCGAGGTAGTCCGCGGCGAACCTGTCCTTGTCGGCCGCGTAGATCGGGGTGTACGCACCGGACTCCGGTTCGAACCTCCAGGATTCGGCGAGCGTTCCGGCGTCGACGGTATCGAAACCGAGCGTGTTCACGATCGTGGAGACCCGCGCCTTCGCCTCGCTGTCGTCTCCGGCGATCGGCAGCGCGGTACGCGGGGAGGAGTGTGCCAGGTTCGGGATATGTTGGAAGAGAATGTTGTTGAACGCCTTGACGATCACCGTTCCCGGAAGAAGCGACTGCTCGTACTCGGCCGTCGTGCTCTTCAGGGAGTCCAGCTGCTCGATGCGGCCATCGCGATGAGGGTAGTAGTTCCCGGTGGAAAGGACCGTCTTTCCGGCGAAGGCGTCGACGGGCAGTTTCGGGTACGCGGCCAGCGGCACGGCCAGGACCGGGATGTCACCGAACGACGCTGCCGCGCGGACCTCGTCGGCCCGGGCCCGGGGGCCGAGTTCGTCGATCAAGTCCGTGAGCGATTCCGGTCCCCGTGAGTTCGCGATGAGGACGTCGTAGTCGGCTGCGACGGCGAGCCGGGCGATTGCCGCTCCGATCGATCCGCTACCGATAATTCCGATGCGCTTCATGGTGCTCTCCTTGCTGTTGACGAGTGTTCAGGCCGGCACGAGGCGTGACTTTCCGGCTACTTGTTGTCGGTGATGCCCGTTGGGCGGGTCGTGCGTGTGGTCGACTCCCACCCGCTTCTGAGGAGACCGGCCAGGGCCGCGCCGGACGCGTCGTCAGCCATGGCCGCACCCCGTGCCCAGCTCGTGGCCAGAGCGGCCAGGAAGAGATCGCGGGCCCGGATCCCGCTGCGCGCACTCCCCTCGCGCTGGGCGGCGTGCAAGAACTCCTCGGTTGTCGTAATGAATCCCTGGCATGTCACGGCCAGCGGAGAAGGGCTCTTCATCGCCGCGCGCAGGGGCTCCGGCAGCCCGTCGAATGCGCCGGCCCATTCGGTGAGCGCGTCGAGCCAGCCCTCGAGTGCGTCGGCGGCGTCGGCCGACCGGGTGCGGAGTTCATCGCGCCGGGACACGAGCACCTCGTCGCGTGCGGCGAGTAACGCGGCGAGCAGCGTTTCCCGGTTCGGGAAGTGCCGGTACAAGGTCCCTGCACCGACGCCGGCCTTTTTCGCGATCGCGTCGAGCGAACCGTTGACGCCGTGATCGGAGAAATACCGTTCGGCGACAGCGAGGATGTGATCTCGGTTGCGCCGGGCATCGGCCCGCGGGGCACGAGCCCCGCTCGTGGCGCGCTCAGGCATGGCGGTCACCTCACATTGACTAAACGGAGAATGTCTCCGTAGGCTTCCAATATAAGAGGAGACTACCTCCTCTTATCTTCGGGGGTCCGGCACCCACCCCGCGCCACCCCGAACCAGCAACCCATTTATCCGAGAGCAACAACGCGGTCTGTTCCGCACCGAGTGCGAGGGCGCGACGCTACGCGAGAGCCTGGATATCGACCATCAGTCCGGCCTCCATCGTCGACCTCGCTCCTCGCTGACCACGACCCCGCCTACACAACCCACGCTCAGCGAGTGACAAACAGCCCGGATCTGCGCACGGAAAGAGGACATGATGGACAGGCAGATGATCATCGGCATGCATCTGGGCAATGGGTACGGCAACCTGCCCGGCGCTTGGCGTGCCCCGGCGGTCGATCCCACGAGCTATACGAGCTTCGACGTGAAAGTTCGGCATGCCCGAGCGGCCGAGCGTGGAAAGCTCCAGTTCCTGTTCCTGCCCGACGGCCCCAGTCACGTCGGCGATATCGAGAACGAGCCGCCCAACTTCAATCTCGATGTCATGGTTACGTTGGCGGCTGTTGCGCGCGAGACGAGCCGGATCGGTCTCGTCGCCACCGGCTCGACCACCTTCAACGAGCCATTCAACCTCGCGCGACAGTTCAAGGCACTCGATGTCATGAGTCATGGACGGACGGGCTGGAACGCCGTCACGTCCAGCGGTGAGGACGTCGCGGCCAATTACGGCAAACGCCTGCCGTCCAGTCTCGAACGCTACGGGAGAGCGCATGAGACGGTCCAGCTGGTGCAGGCTCTCTGGGGCAGCTGGGGAGAGACCGCATGGGTGCACGACAAGGTGACGGGCCGATTCGCGGACGCCGAGAAAATTGCCCCGATAAATTTGGGCGGCGAGTTCGTCGCCGCGCGCGGGCCGCTGCACATTCCCCCCTCCGAACAGGGACAACCCGTCGTCTTCCACGCCGGAGGCAGCGCGAACGCCCTCGAGTTCGCCGGCCGCTGGGCCAGCGGCGTCATCGGAGCGGCTTTCACGATCGACGATGCGCGTGCGCAGCGTGCCGCGTTCCGCCGAGCGGCCGAACGCGCCGGGCGCAACCCGGACGAAATCAAGTTCTTCGCCGGCCTGATGACGACCATCGCAAGCGATAGGCGGGAAGGTCTTGATCGCCGGATCACGTTGAGCGGCCGAACATTCCCGCAGCGCGCGTCCTATCTCGGACGGATGCTCGGCCTGCGGCTCGATCCCGCCCGGCTCGACCGGCCACTTTCGCCGGAACAGTTGTCCGCGGCGCGGCCGTCACCGGGCGACCCGCGCTCGGTCCACGCATTGAAGATCGCGCGTGAAGGCTGGACCGTCCGCGACGTTCTCGCGCACGGTGTCATCGACTACCACCCCGTCATCGTCGGCCCGGCCGCCGAAGCCGCTGACCACATGCAGGAATGGTTCGAGGCAGACGCTGTCGACGGCTTCTGGGTCTCGCCGGACATCTACGAGGACGGGGTCGACGCCTTCGTCGATGGCGTCGTGCCGATCCTCCAAGATCGCGGGCTGTTCCACCTCGAATACGACGGCGCTACCCTGCGCGGACATCTGGGCGCCCCGACCCAATACGGAGTCGATCCGCGCGTCACGCGGTGACTGCAATCGCCGATCACCTCAATCGCTCCCTCATGCACCGGGGTCTGTCCAGTTAACGACACACCCAACCAATCGAGCAGCCGGTGTAGTGGTTGAAAGCCCAGACCGTTGAACGGGTTTACTGTCCGGTGCGGGGAGAGGTGTAGGTCCGACCGTCGAGAACCGTGATCAATTCTCCGGATATGGTGGCGCGCTCGCCGGATTTGCTGGGCGGTGTCACCACGAAGCCGTCCCGCCCGGTGGACCTCGATCCGCTGTGCTTTCCGCTGAGCGTCAGGTCGGAATGCCAGGTGTAGGGCGCCGAGGTAGCCGACTCCGTACCGTTTACGACGTTGTCTCCGTCGATGGAGTAGTCGTCGTAGTCGACATCGATTCGTGAAACCGCGGTGCCTTCGGCATTCTCGGTGACCACCACCGTGGCTTTGCCGGATACGTCGCCGTCGAGCGTATAGGTGCCCGCAGGTAGGTGCGGGCGGGTGGGGAGCGGCTGTCCGGGTTCCACCCGGGTTGCCCAGGGGATGTCCATATCGAACGGTTCGACAGGCGGGGGTTCGTGTGGTTGCCGATCGGTCAGTTCGGCGATCATGAGCCGGGTTGCGCGGCCACCGGGTTCGGCGGATACCGGACAGTTGGGTGCGGTGGGTTGGCCGGGGCCGCATGCCGGCGGCACTGCCATGGCCTGCCAATAGACGATGGCAGTTCCATCCGGAGACCAGGCCGGATCAGCGCGACCGTTCCACAGCGGGTCGCACACGCTTCCGCTCCCCGGTGTCGGGTCGTCGCAAGCGTTGAGCTGTTGAGTTCTGCCCGGGTCATCGATTCGTGCGATATATGGCTGAAAGAAGCGGCGGTCGCCGTTGTTGTAGAAGAACTGGACTGCTCCGGTGTTCACCACATCGACGATCGGCGGAACACCCGGTAGTGCACCGGCAAAGCTCATGCGATCACCGACACGGCCATCCATGTACACGATCCAGTCGTCGTCGGGCGAGGTCTTCGACGGGTCGGTGTACGCAGGATCCATGGAAACTCTTCGCGAACCAGCGGTTTTCAGGTCGGTGACGAACAGGTCGAAGTTCCACGAGTCATAGGTTCCGATACCCAACGCCGACTTCCCGTCGTGGGTGAAGCCGCGGAACTCTCCGATCATCGCGGTGGGCTCGTTCCTGCGAAGCCTGGCGGGTTCCCCGGGGACCGGCTCGATCAATCCCTGGGACTCGGACGCGTTCGGGAGTAGATAGGTGACCTCGGTTAGTTCGTAGCGTGCGGCCGCCCGGTTGAAGACAAGCCCGCTCACTACCGCGAACTGGTCGACAAAAACCCCATTGATCAGGCTCGGTTCGCTGAACCCCAGATGCCTGTCATCCGGATGCAGCCGGAGTTCCCGCATAACCGCCCCCGGTCGATGCGGCGCGATGGGGTAGACCGTGGCCTTGTCCGGCGTGCACGTGTCCACCAAGCGAAGCTCCCCGCAGTCGAACACGTTGGTACCGATGAGCATGCGCGTTCCGTCACGAAACGCCTGTGGGTGGTCGACGAGGATCTCACCGGCGCCGGAAGAGCCGGGCTGCCGGTTGGCGCGGGCGGTGTCGGCGATACCGCAGGTGAGGCATCGCCACGCTTCGCCGTTGGCGAACCTGGTCCCGTCGGTCTTGATCACGATGACCTGGTCCCCACTGAAGATGTGGCGGGGGTCCGGCGCGGCGGGTGCTCCGGAATAGTGAATCGGCAGCAAGACATGCTTGGCATCCCAGGTATAGCTGGGTCCTTCCGCGATACCTCGGTCTCCGCCATCGATGCAGCCGGTCGGATGCGCACACGAACCGGCTCGGTCCGACGGGGCAGTGGGTGGCAGCGGCAATTCGCGGACCGAGACCGGTTCACCAACCGATGCCTGTCCATTCGATGTGGGATCGGTTGTACCGCTGGAGCAGCCGACCAACATGGCTACCGTCAGCATCAACGCACCGATGCCGGTGCCAACTGTACGCGTCGATCGCATACCGAATGTCCTCCGCGGTCAAATGCATCTCTATAGATACATCTCTAGTGATAGATTAGCAGCCGTGGACCGGCAACGATTGCACCGCCTGGGGCGACGATTGGTCGAGCTTTCCCGGCAAGTGCAGCTCGAACCAGGGGACATACGGCCGAGCCCCGCAGAGGAATTGATCATCAGTGACGTGATGTTTCACTCGAACAGCACGGTCGGCGATGTTGTTGCCCGCACCGGTTATGCACAGAGCTATGTGTCCAAATGCGTCGCGGACCTGGTCGAGCGAGGTCTGCTCGTGACGAGTACCGACGAATCAGACCGCAGACGTACGATCATCGGCCCATCCCCGATGTTGCAGAGCGCCACTCCGCGCCGCACGCCTCCCCTGGCCCGCATTCTCGCCGACGATCTGGGCAGTGACGAAGCAGCAGGTCGGGCGCTGATGCTCCTGGACGACCTTTGCGACGTACTCCTGGACCGGACGCCAGGCGACAGTTCAGGCAACGGGGGCGGCGTCGCCGGTGAGCAGGGACACTCGCCGTAGCACGCGGGGCCTTCAGCTGGTCGGTTGATGTGCGTGACGGCACATCGGTCCGTAGCGGGATCGCTGAGGTTCACCCCGAATGGTGGACAGGGGGTTATGGTGCCGGCGTTGTCCCAGCAGATCCCGGTAGCGCCCATCGACCGGTGCAGGCCATGACGACGGTAGGCCGCTGCCACGGCCGAAGCGGTGTATTGACTGCCGCGGTCGGCATGTAGAACGATTCCGCGGCCATGCCCGCCGCGTGCCGCGACCGCCATGTCGAGGGTATCGATGACCAGTTCGGTGCGCATACGGTCGGCCACCGACCAGCCCAGCACCCGTTTGGAGTGCTCATCCTTGATCGCGTACCAATACAAGTCTGCTTCCCCGCAGGTCAGGTAGGTGATATCGCTCGTTCAGGCCACGTCGAGCCGGCCCTGGTCGAACCGGCGGCCGACCAGATCCGGCGGGAACGACGCACCCGGGTCGACCACCGTGGTCGCGACTTTGAAGGTGCGGGGGCTGATCCCCTCGATTCCGGCAGAGGCCCCGTCGCAGAGTGAGTTCGTGGCGCTGCCGGGTCGCAGTGGTTCCGGTAAGAGCACCCTGCTCCGCGCCTTGGGCGAACTCGATCATGATGTCGCCGCGGACGGTGAGCTCCTCGTCCCGGTGGAGCGGTCGGTGGTCTTCTCGGACTCCCCGGGGCACGCCGCGTGATGATGCCACGAAAGGTGGTATCTGACAACTGTTGACAGTTTTCAGCAGGGCGTCTTACAGTGACCTGAGTCATAGCACCCGAAAGATGAGGGCGGGTGCTGGGCGGAAAAGGAGCGGTGATATCCATGTGCAGCTACTGGGCCAGCTGGTCGGACCTTCCCGAACGGGAGGTGCTGGAAAATAATTTCCGCACCGCCGTCGCGGGGAAGGAGATGGGGCTCAATCGGATCCGGTGGGTGCATCCGACGACGCTTCCCGCGCACAATCATCCGGATGCCGAGCAGGCGATGGTGATCACGAGCGGCCGCATCTCGTTCACCGTCGCCGGTGCGGAAACCGTGCTCGAAGTGGGAGACGTCGTGGTGATCCCGCGAGGCGTCGAACATTCGGGGCGCAGCATCGAAGGCGAGGCGACCTTCCTCGAAGTGTTCGCGCCGGCGCGGATCGAGAACCTCGTGGGATTCCTCGGGGGCGCTTCGATGCCGGCGGTGCCGCGATGAGCCTGCATCAGATCAGCGCCCATGTGCACGTGGAAACATCGCACCTCGGCAGCAACAACTCGATTGTCGTGGGCGACGGTATCGCGCTGGTGGACACACCACACCGGCCGACCGACGCCATCGCGTGGCGTAGCACCGTGGACGGGTTCGGTGCGACACGGTATGTCGTCAACACCGACCACCACCCCGACCACACCATCGGGAACTATTGGATGGGCGGCGAGGTCGTCTCCCATCGAGGTACCCGGCGGCGCCTGCTGCACGATGCGCCCGATCATGATTACCTCGCAAGGCTTTTCGCGCGCATCGATCCGGCCGCGGTCGCATTGCTCGACGAATACCGGGTGCGGGTACCCGACGTCGTCTTCGACGATCGGCTCGACCTGCACCTCGGTGATATCCACCTGGAACTGACCTTTCAGCCGGGACACACCGCGAACAGCCTGATCGCTTATCTGCCCGCGGACGGCGTGGTCTTCACCGGCGATATCGTCTGCGAGGCCGGACTCCCGTCGTTCCAGGATTGCCGGGTCGCCGATTGGTTCGATGCCATCGACGCGGTCGCGGGGTACGACTTCGAGTATCTCGTCCCAGGACACGGCGAGGTCGCCGGCCGAGATGTCCTCGACCGCTACCGCGAATGGGGGCGTGAGGTCGTGGGCCGGGTGGCCGATGCCATTCGCCGTGGCGTGGACAGTGAGCAGGCCACCGCGGAAATCCGGTTCGCCGACAATATTCACGTCGATACCGAGGATCAGCCCGGTTACCCCGACGATCTCATCGAGTTCTTTCAGCGGCGTTCCATTGCCCGCGTCTACGCCGACCTCATCGAGCGGCCGGAGCTCGCGTCGCGTTAGCGGCACCCGGCGCCCGGCCCGAAACTCCGGCGCCCGATCCGAACACGGAGAACACCCATGCGTACGAAGAAGTTCGGCGCCGCGTTCGCGGCCGCCGCTGTGACGGTCGGCGTGCTGACCGGCTGTCAGAGCGGGACCGGCGATGCCGTGGCCACCCCGCAGGGAATCCAGAAAGCCGAGGCAGCGCGGCAGGTGGTCGCCGCCGCCACGGCCGTTCCGAGCGCAGACGACCTCGGCCCCGCGATCGCGGTGGAATCGCTGCGCGGTAAGACGATCTACAGCATCCCCATCGATAGCAAGGCCGAGTTCTACCAGGCCGGCGAGCAGGCGATGAAGAGTATCGCCGCAAAGGCGGGCATCAACTACGTCACCTTCCCGTCCGACGGTACCCAGATCTCCTACCAGCAGGGCATCAACCAGGCCATCAATGCCCGGGCGGGTGCGATTCTGCTCAACGGCCCGCTGCCCTCGACGCTCGGCCCGCAGATCGACGCCGCGAACAAGGCGGGTGTGCCGATCGTGCCGCTGCACATTTCCGATAAGGACAGCCCGGCGACCCCGGGCGTGCGGTACGAATCGTTCGCACCGTTCAACGAGGCGGCCCGGTTGATGGCCCTCGCAGCGACCGCCGCGCAGGAGGGGAAACCGGTGCATGCGCTGGTGATCGAATCGTCGGAGACCGGCCCATCGCAGGGCATGGTCGACACTATCCGGAACACGCTCGCCGAGCAGGCCCCCGAAGGTTCACGGACGACGGTGATCAATATCGCGGTTCCGCAGTGGGCGCAGCAGATTCAGGGCCAGGTGCAATCGGCTGTGCTGCGCAATCCCGATATCAACGCGGTGCTGCCGATCTTCGATTCGATGTCGCTCTACGCCGCCCCGGGCATCAGGCAGGCTGCGTACAACCGTGACGTTCCCATCTACACGTTCAACGGAACCCCGTCGATCCTCGCGATGGTCGAGAACGAGCAGGTCGCGATGAATGTTGCCGAGAATCCCGATTGGGTCGCCTACGTCAATCTCGACGCCGCCTTCCGCGCGATGCTCGGGGTGGAGCCGGTGCCCGGCGCATCGGGTCCGGTCCGGGTGATCGATGCGTCCAATGTCGCCGAAACCGGTGACCCGCCCACGAGCGGTCAGGGTTTCGGCGACGAGTACGCCGGCGCCTTCCTGCGGCTGTGGGGCCTGGCGTGATGGCCGCGCAGACACCACTGCTGGCAGTGGCCGGACTGGCGAAGGCATTCAACGGAGTTCCCGCGCTGCGCGGCGTCGACCTCGAGGTGCACGCCGGGGAGGTGCACGGGCTGCTCGGTGCGAACGGCAGCGGGAAATCGACCCTGATCAAGGTTTTGGCCGGATTCCACGAGGCCGACGCGGGTGCGGTCACCGTAGCGGGTACCACCATCGGCAGCCCTTTCGGGGCCCGCGGGCTGCGCGACCACGGATTGGGTTTCGTGCACCAGGACCTCGGGCTCGCCGGTGCGGGCACGGTGCTGGAGCATATTGCACTCGACTCGTGCGGGGGTGCTGGCGACCTGCGCCGGATCGACTGGCGCGCCGAGCGAAAAAGAGTGCGGGAGTTATTGGGACGCTTCGAGATCGGTGTTGACCCGGATTCCACCATCGATACGCTCGCGCCGGTACAACGCGCCATGGTCGCGGTGGTGCGGGCGGTCGGCGCGCAGGAACTGACCTCCGACGGTGCCGGGCAGATCCTGATCCTCGACGAACCGACGGTTTTCCTGCCGAGACACGAGGTCGGCCTGCTCTTCGGGCTGTTGCGCCGGCTACGCGACCGCGGGGACGCGGTGCTGCTGGTATCGCACGATCTCGACGAGATCCTCGAGGTCACCGACCGGGTCACCGTGTTCCGGAACGGACGGTCGGCCGGTACCCGGCGCACCGCCGGTGCCACCCGCGACGATCTCGTCCAGCTCATTCTGGGAACCCGCGACGAACACGTCCCCAAGGGGAATGCGACGGTCGACCGCGACCGGCCGGCGCTGCTCGCCGCACGCGGCCTGCGTGGCAGCCGGGTGCGTGATCTGGATCTGGACCTGTTCGCGGGCGAGGTGGTCGGAGTGACCGGGCTGGCCGGATCGGGTTTCGAAGAGCTGCCCGATCTGCTGTTCGGGGCGCGCCCCGCGGCGGCCGGCACCGTCGAGCACGGCGGGCGCACCGTGCGCCGGCCCGGTCCGGCGCTGTCGATGTCGAACGGAGTCGTACTGATTCCCGCCGACCGCAAAACGCAGGGCGGCGCACTGGAACTCAGTGTGCTGGAGAATATGTCTTTGCCCTTCCTCGCCGGCCGGGCCCGCGGCCTCGCCGTCGACTGGCGGATGCTGCGCCGGCGCGCGCAGGACACCTGTGCACGACTCGACGTGGTTCCACCGGATCCGCAGGCGATGTTCGGCCATCTCAGCGGCGGCAATCAGCAGAAGGCACTGCTGGGCAAATGGATGGACACCGACCCGCGGGTGATGCTGCTGAGCGAACCCACCCAGGGCGTCGATGTGGGCGCCCGGCGCGAGATCTTCACTCTCATCCGCTCGGCCGTGGCCAAGGGGATGGGCGTGCTGTGTGCCACCTCCGACTATGAGCAGCTGGTCGAAATGGCCGACCGGGTCCTCGTTTTCGACGGCGGCCGGATCAGTGCCGAGATCACCGGCGCGGACATCACCAAGGACGTGCTGGCGTCCGCCGTCTACGCAGAGGAAACACGATGAGCACCACTGAGAAAGAGTCCGCGGTCGCCGGCCGTGCGGCCGCTGCGTCGCGGCGAAAGCGCGGGAGGAAACCGGCCGAGCCGGAGCGTTTCGCGCTGCTGGGTGTATGGGTCGTTCTGATCGTCGCATTCAGCGTGACCATCCCCGATATATTTCCGACCACGGCGAACGTATCGAATATGCTCGCTTCCCAGGTGGTCCTGCTGATCGTGTCGATCGGTTTGCTCTATCCGCTGCGCGCCGGCGATTACGACCTGTCGGTGGCGTCGACGTTGAACCTGTCCATGGTGGTCGTCGCGGTGCTCAATGTTCAACAGGAATGGAACATTTGGCTCGCGGTGCTCGCCGCGATCCTGGCCGCTGTCGCCGTCGGTGTCCTCAACGGCCTGATCGTGACGGTTTTCGAGATCAACCCCTTCATCGTGACGCTCGGTATGGGAACCGTCGTGCAGGGCCTGATCTACCTGTTGTCGGACTCCGCGACGATCAGCGGTATCGATCGGTCGCTATCGGATGCGGTGCTCACCCAACCGTTCCTGGCGATCCCGATCGGCTTCTTCTTCGCGCTCGCGTTGTGCGCCGTCGCCTGGTACGTCTTCGACCACACCGCATTCGGGCAGCGGCTGCTGTTCGTCGGGCAGAGCCATGATGTGGCGCGGCTGAACGGTGTCGATGTGGCCCGGCTGCGGTGGCGCGCCCTGATCATCTCCGCGGGCACCGCCGGGCTGGCCGGCGTCGTCTACGCCGGTACGACGGCCAGCGCCGATCCGGTATCGGGTGCGTCGTTCCTGTTGCCCGCGTTCGCCGCGGCGTTCCTCGGCTCGACGGTGCTGCGGATCGGCCGGTTCAACCCCTGGGGCACGTTGATCGCCGTCTACTTCCTGGTCACCGGCATCACCGGATTGCAGTTGCTCGGTGCGCAGCAGTACGTCCAGCAGCTGTTCTACGGCGGTGCGCTGGTCGTCGCGGTCATCGCCGCGAAGCTCGTGCGCACCCGCGGCGAACGCAAACGTCGCGGACAGGCAGCGGCCTGATCTGCGACAACTACCCGACTTTCTCAATGACAAGGAGTAGCCGATGAAGGCACAGGGAGCCGTTCTGCACCGGATCGACGGGAAATGGGAGGTCCAGGACCTCGAGGTCGACGAGCCCGGTCCGAACGAGGTGCGAATCAAGGTGATGGCCAGCGGGTTGTGCCACTCCGATGATCATTTCGTCACCGGCGACCTCGCCGTCACCCTGCCCATGGTCGGTGGGCACGAAGGGGCCGGCATTGTCGAGCAGGTCGGATCGAAGGTCACCCGGGTACGGCCGGGCGACCATGTGGCGACGCTGTTCATACCGGCGTGCGGCACATGTCACTACTGCGCTCGGGGCATGCAGTACATCTGCGATAACGGTGCCGGGATGGAACACGGCCGCGCGATGGACGGAACCGCGCGCTTCCATGCGACCGACGGTAGCGATATCGGCGGCGTGACCCGGCTCGGCACCTTCGCGAACTACCTGGTGTGTCACGAAACCCAAGCCGTCAAGGTGCCCGACGATATGCCGTTCGAACTTGCCTGTCTGGTTTCCTGCGGTGTGGCGACCGGATACGGCGCGGCAGTCAACGGCGGGCCGGTGCGTGCGGGTGATGTGGTGCTGGTGTGCGGGCTGGGCGGTGTCGGGGCGAACTCCGTGCAGGGTGCCCGGCATGCGGGCGCCGACCATGTGATCGTGGTGGACCCGGTGCCGTACAAGCAGGAACGGGCCGCTGATTTCGGTGCCACCGCGGCCTTCGGCTCTATTCCCGAGGCGCGGCCGTTGATCGACAGCCTCACCAACGGGCAGGGCGTGGATGTCGCGATCGTGACCGTCGGCCGCGTCGACGGCGATATCATCGGCGAAGCCTTCGCGGCGGTCGGTAAGTCCGGGCGCTGCGTCCTGGTCTCGGTCGGCTCCTCTGACCTGCATCTCGCGGTCAGCCCGCAGGACTTGACCAACTTCGCCAAGTCCATCAAGGGCGTGATGTACGGCGATTGCAATCCGACCGCCGATATCCCCCGGCTGTTGCGGATGTACCGCGCGGGCAGTCTCAAGCTCGACGAACTGGTGACCCGGCGGTACTCACTCGGCGAAATCAACGAGGCGGTCGCGGATATGCACGCGGGCCGCAATATTCGCGGCGTTCTCGTGCACAGCCACTGACCGATCTGTCGTTGTTCTGAGGAGATTGTTGACCATGGCGAATCTACGGACCGAACCTGTCGAACACACCCGTCTGCATATCGGTGGCGAGTGGGTCGACGCGATGGCCGGGGGCGAGCTGGATACCGTCGATCCCGCGACCGGCGAGGTCTTCGCCCGGGTAGCCCAGGGTGAGGCAGCCGATATCGACCGTGCGGTAGCGGCGGCGCGAGCGGCGTTCGAAACCGGCCCGTGGCCGCGGATGAAGCCCAAGGAACGGGCTGCCGCGTTATGGCGGCTCGGTGATCTGCTGCTCGCGGACGCCGCCGAGATGGGCCGGATCGAAACCCTCGATCAGGGTAAGCCCTACGCGATCGCGCAGGCGGGCGATGTGCCCACCGCGGCCGGGCTTTTCCACTATATGTCCGGCTATGCCACCAAAATCGAGGGCGAGACCATACCGATCTCGGCACCCGGCCGATACCACACGTATACGCGCCGTGAGCCGCTCGGCGTGGTGGGGCTGATCGTGCCGTGGAACTTTCCGCTGGTGATCACCTCGTGGAAGGTCGCGCCCGCACTGGCGGCCGGAAATACGGTGGTGCTCAAACCGGCCGAGGCGACCCCGCTGTCGGCGCTGCGACTCGCCGCGCTCGCACTCGAGGCCGGGATTCCGCCGGGCGTACTCAACGTCGTCAACGGTTACGGTTCGAGTGCCGGCGCCGCGCTGGCCGCACATCCGGGGGTGGACAAGGTCTCCTTCACCGGCTCCACCGCTACCGGGCGCAAAATTCTCGACGCCGCCGGGGGCAACCTGAAACGCGTAACCCTCGAACTCGGCGGCAAGAGCGCGAATATCGTGTTCCCGGACGCGGATCTGGATAAGGCGATCACCGGGTCCAAGGATGCGATCTTCTTCAACGCGGGACAGGCCTGCGCCGCCGGATCCCGCTTGTATGTGCACGACACCGTCTACGACGAGTTCGTCGCGGGCCTGGTCGAGCAGACGAAGAAGATCCGCGTCGGCGACGGTTTCGACCCGGACACCGAGATAGGGCCGTTGGCCGGCCGTGAGCATTTCGACCGTGTCACCACGTATCTCGACGCGGGCAGCCGGGAAGGCACGGTACTGACCGGCGGCCGGCGGGTCGGCGACGCGGGGTATTTCGTCGAGCCGACCGTTATCGCGGATGCCGCCGCCGGCGCGCGAGTCACGCGTGAGGAGATCTTCGGTCCCGTGGTCGTGGTAGACCGCTTCACCAGCGAGGACGAAGTTGTGCGGGTCGCCAACGATACGCGCTACGGGCTCGCGGCCGGGATCTGGACGAGCCGGGTCGGCACCGCGCACCGGGTCGCGGAGCGGCTGCGGGCGGGCACGGTATGGGTCAACACCTACGGCGTCTTCGATCCGAGTATGCCGTTCGGCGGTATGCGGGAATCGGGTTGGGGCCGCGAAATGGGACATGAGGTGCTGCACGACTACACCGATGTCAAAACGGTCTGCGTGAATATCGATGACTGACGGAGCCGTCGCGTCCGCTACCGTTTTCGACCCGGTACGAGTCGGCGATATCGAACTCGCCAACCGGGTCGTGATGGCGCCGATGACCCGTAATCGCGCCGATGCCCGCGGCGTGCTTCCGGATTCGGCGGCGACCTACTATGCGCAACGGGCATCCGCCGGGCTCATCGTCACCGAAGGCACCCAGCCCAGCGCGGCGGCGAAAGGTTATCCCGGCACACCGGGTATCCACGACGATGATCAGGAGCGGGCATGGCGCAAGGTCGCCGATGCGGTGCACGCCGCGGGCGGGCGGATCTTCTGCCAGCTCATGCACACCGGACGGATCGGGCACCCCAGTCTTATCCCCGCCGACGCCCGGATCGTCGCGCCGAGCGCGATCCCGGCACAGCTCGAAGTGGCCCGTGCCGATGGGGTGATGGTTCCGGCGGTGGTGCCCGAACCCCTGACTTCGCAGGGTATTACCGAGGTCATCGGTGATTTCGCGAGTGCGGCGGGTCGCGCTGTGCGCGCGGGTCTGGACGGTGTCGAACTGCACGCGGCCAACGGTTATCTGCTGCACCAATTCCTCTCCCCGGGCACGAACCGGCGTGCCGACGAGTACGGCGGCTCGCCGCAGGGGCGCGCTCGGTTCGTTATCGAGGTCGCGGCGGCCGTCGCGGCGGAGATCGGTGCCGGACGGCTGGGGATCCGTATCTCACCCGGCGGCCAGTTCAACGATATGCAGGACAAGGGAAACGAGGACACCTACCTCGCGCTCGCCGACGGGCTGGCCGAGCTGCGACCGGCCTATCTGCATACACTGCGCCGGCGTTCTTCGCCGCTGCACCGGGAACTACGGCACCGCTGGCCGACCGCCTATGTGCTGAACACCGGCTACCTGGGGGCGAGTGAACTCGACGATATCTCGCCGCTGATCGCCTCGGACGCGGCGGATCTGGTGAGCGTCGGGCGCCTGTTCATCTCCAATCCCGACCTGGTCCGGCGCTGGGAGCGCGGGGTACCGCGGGCGCCGTGGGACGAAACCACCTTCTACAGCGGAGGGGACCGTGGGTATATCGACTACCCCGCCGCGCACGAAGGGCAGGAGTGAGGTGGTGGTACCAGGTGCCGCGGACCTCGTCGAGCGTAAGCAGAGGAGTCGGTAATGAGCTCGATATCGAATAAGCGAGTTGTGGTGGTGACGGGAGCGGCCTCCGGAATCGGTGACGCCACCGCACAGGTGTTGCGCGAGCAGGGCGACACGGTCGTGGGCTGGGACCTTTCCGGTACACCGGAAGCGGACCCGCTGGATCTGACCGATATCTCCGCTGTCCGTGCCGCCGCCGACGCGGTGCGCTCGCGGCACGGCCGGGTCGACGCGTTGGTCAATTGTGCGGGAATCATTACCGAGAACCTGCCCGTCGAGGATACCGATCCGGCGGATTTCCGCCGCAATTTCGATGTGAACGTCGGTGGGATCGTGCACGCGAGCCAGGCGCTGCACAGCGCGCTCGCGGAATCGCGTGGCGCGGTGGTGAACGTGGCTTCGCAGGCGGCGCTGGTGTGTCTGCCGCATCAGTCGGCGTACTCGGCGTCGAAGGGTGCGGTCGCCGCGCTCACCCGCTCGATGGCGATCGACTGGGCGGCGGCGGGCATCCGGGTGAACGCCGTATGCCCGGGCTTCAGCCTCACCCCGATGGCGGTGCAGCAGATGACACCGGAGCTGGACGCGGCGGTGTCGCGGCGCGTGCCGCTGGGTCGTATGTTCCGGCCCGAGGAGATCGGCAAGGTGATCGCCTTCTTGGCCTCGCCGGCCGCGTCGGCGGTGACCGGTGTCGTCATGCCCGTGGACGGCGGCTGGACCGCCGGTGAGCCCGCACTGCCGATGGGGGCCGCATGATCGCCTATGTGACGGGCGCCAGTTCCGGTATCGGTCGTGGTGCCGCCGTGCGGCTCGCGGCAGACGGTGCCACAGTGGTGCTGCTGGGCCGCGATGAATCCCGTTTGACCGAGGCGGCACACGAATGCGGTCCGGCGGCGGTGACAGCGGCCTTCGATATCACCGATATCGCGGCGGTGGACGCCGTGTTCCCGGACCTGCTGGCCCGGACCGGCCCGCCCGATATCGTCGTGCACGCGGCGGGGCAAACCGTGGTGGGCGCACTCGACGAGCTGACCGCCGAGCAATGGCACCGGCAGTTGAATGTGAACCTGACCAGCATCCACACCCTCAATCGGCATTTCTGGCCCGCTATGCGGCCCGCCGGGGGAGCGATCGTCATGGTGGCCTCGACCGCGTCCTTCGCGGCTTTCCCGCAGGACGCGGCGTATGTCGCCTCCAAAGGTGCGGTGCTGGCCTTGACGAAAGCGATGGCACTGGATGGCGCCGCCGACGGCATTCGGGTGAACGCGGTGTGCCCGGGGTTCATCCACACTCCGAACCTCGAAGGTTTTTTCGATGCCCAGGAGGATCCGGCCGCCGCGGCAGCCGGTGCGGCGGCGGCCGCGCCGTTGGGCCGGATGGGCACAGCGGCCGATGTCGCGGCCGCGATCGCGTTCCTGGCCTCGCCGGATGCCCGGTTCATCACCGGCACCTCGTTGCTGGTGGACGGTGGGTTGATGGCCAAGGTGCCGACCGCGTGATTGCGCGGTCTCGCGGCCCGGCGAGCCCCGGGTGCCGCCGCCCTGCCGCGGCGTGCCAGAATTACAAACTGTTGACAGTTGTCAGTTTATGAACTTGGGAGGAAGGTGGGGGAGTGTGACCGACTACCGACTATCCATGGTTTCGAGCAACCTCGAGGAGACCCCATGACCACTCCGGCGCGAACGCTGCGTACCCTCGCCGGCGCACCGGATCGTCCCCTACTGCTGCCGGGTGTGGCCAACTCCCTGGCGGCGCGGGTGGTGGAGGAGGCAGGATTCGCCGCCGCCTACGTCACCGGCGCCGGCCTGACCAATACCTATCTGGGGATGCCCGACCACGGCCTGATCACCCTCGACGAGCTGTCCGCACACGTCGACGCCATCTGCGATGTCGTGGGTATTCCGGTGATCGTGGATGCCGATACCGGCTTCGGCAACGCCCTCAACGTGCAGCGCACCGTCCGCAGGCTCGAACGAGCGGGCGCCGCGGGTATCCAGATCGAGGATCAGGTGAGTCCCAAGAAGTGTGGCCACTTCGCCGGTAAGGAGGTGGTGTCGTCCGGTGAGATGATCGGCAAGATCCACGCCGCCGTCGACGCCCGCCGCGATGACGACCTCGTCATTGTCGCCCGCACCGACGCCCGCGCCACCGAAGGACTCGACGCGGCCTGCGATCGTGCCGCCGCGTATCTCGAGGCGGGCGCCGACCTGATCTTCGTCGAGGCTCCGGAAAACGTCGAGGAGATGCGCGAGATCACGCGCCGCGTCCCCGGATTGCATATCGCCAATATGGTCGAGGGCGGCCGGACCCCGATTCTGTCCCGCCAGGAGCTGGGCGAACTCGGTTTCGCGGTCGCGCTCTACGCGAACGCCACCATGCGCGGCGCGGTGGTCGGTATGCGCGAGGTTCTCGCGCATCTCCGGAAACACGGCGATACGCGAGCGGCGGGGGATTTGATGATCAGCTGGGAAGATCGGCAGGCGCTCGTGCGCAAGCCGGAGTTCGACCGGCTCGAGCAGCGGTACGCGGCGACCGCGGAACGGAGTCATATCTGATGAGCGGCAACGATATTCACGATCTGAGGTTGCGGGGCGGCCGGGTGTTCCAGCACGGTGCCGGGCTGCAGGACCTCGATATTCTGATCACGGACGGCATCATCAGCGGTCTCGTCGCACCCGGCACCCCGGTGAATGCCGCCGAGGAATTAGATATCTCGGGCAAGGTCGTGCTGCCGGGCGGGATCGACCCGCATGTGCACCTGGGCAAAGATATCCGGGTTCCGCGCGATCCCGACGATGCGTCCCGCGAAACCGCGTCCGCCGCGGCCGGCGGCATCACCACAATGCTCATCTACCTGATGAGCGCAGACCCCTACGAGGGGGTGTTCGCCGCCTCGAACGCCGCCATGGCGGGCAATTCACATACCGACTACGGATTCCACTTCGTTCTCGGTACCGAGGAACAGGTCGCGCAGATCCCCGCGTACGTGCGGGAACTCGGCGTCCCGAGCTTCAAGTTCTTCATGAACTTCCGCGGTGACGAGGGCAAGTATCTCGGCCTGCCGGGTAACGACGACGCCTATATGTACGGGCTGCTGGGCGCGGCGGCCGACGCGGGCGCCATGGTGAACCCGCACCCGGAGAACATCGAGCTCGTCTGGAAACTGCGTGAGCAGCCGCGTGATGAATCGATCCCGCCGCTGGAAGCGTGGTACCGCAGCCGGCCACCGATCGTCGAGGCCGAGGCGGTGCAGCGAGTCGCCTACTTCGCCAGCGCCACCGGCGCCTCTGTCTACGCGGTACACACGAGCAGCAAGGCCGCGCTGGATGCCATGCGGATGCAGCAGACGGCCTACCCCAATCTCTTCACCGAAACCTGCACCCAGTACCTCACCCTGACCACCGATTCCGACTGCGGCACCTATGGCAAGGTCAACCCGCCGTTGCGGCACGACGAGGACGTCGAGGCGCTGTGGGAAGGCCTTCGCTCGGGCGCTGTCGATACGGTCGGTTCCGACCACAACGCCCGGCACCGCACCGCCAAGGAGAAGGACATCTGGACGGCCTCGGCGGGTTTCCCCGGCACCGGTCTCGTACTGCCGACGACCGTGGGGGAGGGGCTGCGCCGCGGTATCGACCTCGAACGGCTCGTCGACGCCACGAGCACCCGGGCCGCGCAACTGTTCGGGCTCTTCCCGCGCAAGGGAACCATCCGCGTCGGCTCCGATGCCGACCTCGCCGTGGTGGACCTGAACGCACACACCGTCGTGCGCGCCGAGACCCAGTATTCCGCCGCCGAATACTCACCGTGGGAGGGGCGCGAAATCCCGCTGCGCGTCGTGCACACCCTGGTCCGCGGCCACTTCGCGCTCCGGGACGGCGAGCTGTCGCAGACCCCGGCCGGAACCTACCTCGCCCGGACCCACGGCGGCGCTGCCGCGCTGGCACATGTACGGAAGGAGTTCGTATGACCGAGCAGCCCTGGACAGTAGGCGGTGCCGGAGTTGTCGACGAGACCACCCTGCGCCACTACGAACTCGCCGGTTTCGGTAAACCTGTCGGCCTGGGTGCACGACCCGCACTGCTCATCATCGACGTCCAGTACCGCACCGTCGGCACCACGCCCGCGCCGTTCGAGACATCCGTGCAGGAGTTCCCGACCAGTTGCGGTGAGGTCGGCTGGAAGGCGGTCGGCCATATCGCGCGGCTGGTCGAAATCTTCCGCGCCAAGGGCTGGCCGATCCTGTACCCGCACGTGGCACCGAAAAAGTCCTACGACGCCGGTCGGCTCGGCGCGAAAGTGCCCGGGATCATGGATATCCCGGCCAAGGGGTATGAGTTCGTCGCCGAGATCGCTCCCGCCGAAGGCGATGTCCTGGTCCCGAAACGCCACCCCAGTGCATTCTTCGGCACCCCGCTCACCAGCTACCTCGTGGAAACCGGGGCGGATTCCCTGGTGGTGACCGGCGCGACCACATCGGGTTGTGTGCGATCGAGTGTCGCCGACGCGTTCTCCTACAACTTCCGCGTCAGCGTGCCCGCGGACGCGGTCTACGACCGCAGCTCCGTGGTACACGAGGTCAACCTCTTCGATATGGCACAGAAGTACGCGGACGTGACCACAACGGATTCACTGTTGACCGCGCTGCGGGAGCTTCCTGCCCGGGCCTAGTCGCCTCTCATGGACTCTGCCCGGCGTCGATCGTGCGTCCCACCGCCGCTGTGGCGGCTGTGCGCCGACCGATGCCGGGCTGTGTCCGGCTGCGGGCCTGTCATCGTGTACGCCCCCGCCGGTGCAGCCGTGGGCTGGCAGCCTACGCCGGCTTGACCCCATCGGCAGGTTCATCGGTGCGTAGCACCGCCAGCGCGTTGTTGAGCGAACTCACCAGGTGGGCTTCGATAAGACGCGCTGCCTGCTCGTCGTCCCGCGACGACAGGGCCGCGACAATCGCGCGATGCTCGTCCAGGGCGGTGCGGGCCCGCCGCGGCTGGTGGGCGGAGCGGGCGCGGGCGAGTTGGATCTTGCGGCCGACCTCGGTGAGTGCGTCCAGCAGTGGCGGTTTCGCAGCCAGGCGCACCACCCGCGCGTGGAAATCCTGGTCGGCGGGGTAGGCGGCGTTCGTATCCGCGCCCATGCTGGACTCGGTGTCGTCGAGCAACTGGCTCAGCTCGTCGATACGCTCCTGCGGCGTATGCCGGGCGGCGAGGCGGACGGCATGCGTTTCGAGCGCGATCCGGAGCTCGTAGAAATCGGTGAGTTCGTTCGACGAGAAGGACCGCACGTAGGCGCCCCGGTGGGTCACCGCCTCGACGAGGCCTTCGCTGGCCAGGCGCTGAATCGCCTCGCGCAGTGGGCCTCTGCTGATTCCGAGCGCCTGGGACAGATGTACTTCGTTGAGGCGTTCGCCGGGCGCGAGGGTCCCGTCGAGGACCATATCGCGTAGTACCTCGAGGCTGCGGCCGGCGAAGGTTGCCACCCGGCCGAGTTTGGCGGGACGGATCTGCTCGCTCACCAGGGTCTCCTTACACGGTCGATGTGCCGTGCCGTGCGGTCGGGGTTACTCCCCAGACCGTTCGAAACTGTCAACAGTTGAATAGTAACGATAGCCGATGTCCATCGTCATGAGCGCCCCGCTCGACAGAAAACTGTTGACAGTTGGCAGTCTGTGTCGCAGAGTAGGGCACCAGCGAAGCCGGTCGGGTACCGGCAGCCAGGAGCAGGAGGTCCTTCACAGTGGAGGCTAATGGACGTGCCGCGGCAGCGGACGTGAACGCACTGCTCACACCTGCCGGCCCAGCAGTGGCGGCAGTCGAGGGCGGCGCCAGACCCGGTGTCCCGCAAGCGATCGACCGACGAGTGGTGCCCGCCGGGCTCATCGGGTCGATGGTCGAGTATTACGACTTCGGGATCTACGGATACCTCGCCACGATCCTTTCGGTGGTGTTCTTCGCCAGCGAGACCGATCCCACGGGCGCCCTGCTGGCCACGTTCGCGACCTTCGCCGCCGCCTTCGTCCTGCGCCCGCTCGGCGGTCTGATCTTCGGCCATCTCGGCGACCGGTTCGGCCGGTCGCGCATTCTCGCCGCGACCATCCTGTCGATGTGTGTGGCCACCGTGGCGATCGGCCTGCTGCCCACGTACGCCGCGATCGGGGTGAGTGCGGCCTTCCTGCTGGTGGTGGCCCGTTGTGTCCAGGGCATCGCCTCCGGTGGCGAAGTCGGCGGCGCGGCGGCCTATGTGGCGGAGAAATCGCCGCCCGCGCGGCGCGGGTTCCTGTGCTCCACCGTGCAGCTCGGTGCGCTCGCCGGCGCGTTGCTGGCATCGGTCGCGGTGACGATCCTGACATCGGTACTGACCCACGAGCAGCTGGTGGACTGGGGCTGGCGGATACCGTTTCTGCTGAGCCTGCCGCTGGGCCTGGTGGGCCTGTGGATCCGGTACCGCCTCGAGGATTCCGTTGCCGACGACGACCTCTCCGCGGGTGGCGGCCTCGCCTCGGCCCCGGCCGCCGAGCTCGTGCGCGCACATCTGCCCGGCCTGCTGCGAACGCTCGGACTGTCCACGCTGCTCTTCGCGGGTTACTACGTGGTCTACGTCTACGCGTCCACACATTTGCAGCGCACCGGCGGTTTCACCACCACCGCCGCATTCTGGTCCACCACGGTAACGCTGACGGTGTCCTGTCTGGCGATGCCGCTGTTCGGTCACCTCGCCGACAAATGGGGACGCAAACCCCTGCTTCTCGGCGCCGCGGTGGCTTTCGGTGTGCTGGCGGTTCCCTGCTTCGCCCTGATGAACGCCGACAACTTCGGGATGGCACTGCTCGCGCACGTGGTGCTGGGGTTGCCGGAATCCGCGCTGATGGGCGTGGTCTTCGCGACCTTCGCCGAGATGTTCCCCGCCCGCGTCCGCTACACCGGTATCGCGCTCGGGTTCAATCTCGCGAGCATGGCCGTAGGCGGTACCGCCCCGCTGATCTGCTTATGGCTGCTCGAGGCCACCGGGAACGCTTTGGCGCCCGCCTGGTTCCTCGTCGCCACCGCCGTGATCAGCGCCGGCACCGCACTGACCTTGACCGAGACGCGCGGCACCGCGCTGCGCGCCAGCTGAGCCGAGAGGACCCCGTGGCAGAGCCCAAACAGACGGATGTGGACGTCGACGTGGTGGTGGTAGGAGCCGGCGGCGCCGGCCTCGCCGCTGCGCTGGCGGCAACCGATGGCGGTGCGACCGCCGTCGTACTGGAGAAGGAAGACCGCCCCGGCGGCAACACCGCCGTATCGACCGGGTCGGTGCCCGGTGCCGGTTCTCGCTGGCAGGCCGAGGCCGGTATCGACGATTCGGCCGAACGGCTCGCGACCGATCTACTGCGCCAGTCCGGCCCGCACGAGGCGGCGGAACTCGTCCGGATCCTCGCGGCGGCGAGCGCCCCACTCGTGGAATGGCTGGTGGACACACACCGGATCGACCTGCGGCTGATCACCGACTACAAGCATGTCGGGCACAGCGTCCCACGGTTGCATGCGCCGCCGTCACGCAAGGGGCACGCCCTGATCGCCGATCTGCTCCGCGCCGCGAAGGCCGCCGATATCGAGGTGCTCACATACAGTCCGGTGCAGCGGCTGCTCATCGAGGACGGCGTTGTCCGCGGTGTGGTCGTCTCCGGGCGCCGCTCCGGCACCTACGAGTTGCGCAGTCACGCGGTCGTCCTGGCGGCCAACGGGTTCGGCGCCGATCCCGATATGGTGGCCCGGTTCGCGCCACAGGCCCGCGGGCTCGAATACCTGGGCGCGCACGGCAGTACCGGTGAAGCGGTCCGCTGGCTGCTGGACCTGGGCGCGACAATGGCCAACGGCTCCGCTTTTCAGGGCTATGCCGCGGTCGCGAACCCACACGGCTCGATCACCTCGTGGACCACGGTCGAGCACGGCGGCATCCTCGTCGATGCCCGTGGTGCACGTATCGGTGACGAGTCGATCGGCTATTCGGGTTTTGCCTCCGATGTCGCGCGGGTGCCCGGTCCGGTGCACGTCCTGTTCGATACGAGGATCCGCGATTCTGTTGCCGCCCATGAGGAAGAGTTCGCCGATCTGGTGGCTGCGGGCGGAGTGAAGGAAGCGGCGGATATTCCGGCTCTCGCCGCGGTGATCGGGGCGGACGTGGACGAATTGACCCGCACCCTCGAGTCGGCGAGCGCGGCGGCGGCCGGTGCGACGCCCGATCCCACCGGCCGTAAAGAATGGGGCTGGGGGCCATTACAGCCGCCGTACGCGGCCGTACGCGCGATTCCCGCGCTTTTCCACACCCAAGGCGGAGTCCGGGTCGACGCGGATGCCCGTGTCCTCGGTGCCGATGGTCCGATTCCCGGCGTCTACGCGACCGGTGGCGTCGCCGCCGGAGTGAGCGGCCGCGACGGCGGTGCCGGTTACTCGTCCGGCAACGGATTGCTTGCCGCGCTCGGCCTCGGCATGCTCGCGGGCCGGCACGCCGCCGCCGCCCGCGCCTGAACTCGACGAACACGCAGGAGCGAATCCGTGTCCTCTTCACCCCCGGTGCCCGGCGGCCAGTCGCGGCGCGCCGCGACTGGCAGCTTCGTCGGCACGACCTTCGAGTGGTACGACTTCTTCATCTACGGCACCATGGCGTCGCTGGTGTTCGGTGAGGTGTTCTTCCCGACCCAGGAGGGCGTCGTCGGTACGCTCGCGGCGTTCGCGACGTTCGCCGTAGGCTTCCTCGCCCGGCCGTTCGGCAGTGTCCTGTTCGGGCACTACGGTGACCGGCTCGGACGGCGTAACGTCCTCATCGCCACGCTGTTGATCATGGGTAGCGCGACCGTTCTCATCGGATGCATTCCCTCCTACGACACGATCGGTGTCTGGGCGCCGGTCCTGCTCGTGGTGTGCCGGATCGCCCAGGGCGTGGCACTCGGCGGCGAATGGGGTGGCGCCGCACTGCTCTCGGTGGAGAACGCGCCCGCGAACCGGCGCGGGCTGTTCGGTTCGTCGACGCAGATCGGCTCACCGGCCGGACTGTTGCTGGCGAGCCTGGTCATCGCGGCCTCCGCGGCCGTCAGCGGTGACGCATTCGAGCAGTGGGGCTGGCGCATTCCGTTCCTCGCCAGCGCGCTGATCGTCGTGGTCGGCCTGGCGATCCGCCGGGGCCTTGCCGAATCGCGGGATTTCGCCGAAACCGTGCAGACCGAGGGCGTGGCGACCGTACCGGTGGTGCAGGTGCTGCGCGAGGACTGGCGCACGGTACTCATAGCGGCCGGTCTGGGCGCCGCGAACAATGCCCTCTACTACACCGTGGCCACCTATACGCTGGCCTATGTCACCGGCACGCTCGGTCTGCCGAAGGGCGAGACGATCAACCATCTGACGATCGTGTCGGTCTGCTATCTCGTGTCGATCCCGCTGTTCGGCTGGCTCTCCGACAAGGTCGGCCTGCGACGTCAGGTCGCGGTGGCGGCACTGGTCGCGGCGGCGTTCGTCTTCCCGTACTTCGCCATGATCGATACCGGAAACGGGTGGATCATCCTGCTCGGCATGATCCTCGGCCTGGCAGTGATCCAGTCGGCCGCCTACGCACCACAGCCGGCCGTCTACTGCGAACTGTTCCCGGCCAAGACCCGTTATACAGGCGCGTCTCTGAGCTACGCCCTGCCGACCACGATCGTCGGCGGTACCGCGCCGTTCATCGCGACCTGGTTGTACAGCGTGACCGGAAGCAACAGCGCCATGGCATGGTACGTGGTCGCCCTGTCCTTACTCGCCGCCGTGTGTGCGGAACTCGCGCACCGCCGGCACACCGCTTCCTCGCGCACCGCTTCATCGACGGTGGAGGCACAGAATGTCTGAGATACACAAGCTGCTGACGTGGGCGGCCGAATCAGCCGACCTGCCCGATGCCGTGCTCCGCACGACCCTGACGATCGTCTGCGACGACCTTGCGGCCATGATCGGCGCGCATACCGAGCCGGAGGTCCGCCATATCTCCGCGCATGCCACCGGACCGGGCGAGGCGACCGTTGTCGGAGTTCCGGGCAAGCGGGCCGGCCCCCGATCCGCGGCATTCGCGAACGCGGTCGCGGCGAACTGGACCGAACTCGACGGCGGCTACCGGCCCGCCACCTGCCACGGTTCCCTGTACACGCTGCCCGCCGCGCTCGCCGAAATCGAAACGACCGGCGGCACACTGCGCGATCTGCTGCGCTCGGTGGCGATCGGCTACGAGGTCGTCACGCGCATCGCCCGTGCCTACCGGCCGCCGTTACCGCTCGTACTCCATCCGCACGCGACACTGTCACCGATCGGCGCGGCCGCCGCCCTTGCCGCCGCACGACAATTGCCCGCGCACCAGTTCACCCAGGCCGTGCTCGGCGCCGCTTCGATGTCGCTGACCGGCCCGTTCGGGCATGCGCCCGAGGGGGCCACGGTCCGCAACGCCTGGGCGGGGGCCGGAGCGCAACTCGGTTTCGTCGCCGCGGATATCGCCGTTGCCGGACTGACCGCGAGCCCGGCCGTGCTCGACGAGGTATTCGGCCGCGTCGGTGGCGCCGCGTCGCAGGTCGCCGAGCTGACCGACGGACTGGGCGAACGCTACGCAGTTCAGGACGGCTACCAGAAGCCCTACGCGTGCTGCCAATACCTGCACTCCAGCGTCGAGGCGGCCGCACTCGTCGCGCAGCAGGTCGAGCCGGCGGCGATCTCGGCTGTCGCCGTCCGGGCGCATCCGCTTGCCGCCGCGCTCGCCGGCGCTGCCCCCGAGACCAGCCTCGCCGGGCGGTTCTCGTTACCGCATGCCGTCGCGGCCGTTCTCGCGGCCCGCGATACTTCCGCGGAAGTTTTCGCGGCTGCGTCATTGCGCGACAGCGAGGTCGCGCGCCTGCGGGCTCTGGTGGCGATCGAGGAGTGGACCGACCCGCCGCAGCCGCCGCACGACCGCCCTTCGCGAGTGCAGGTCTCGCTGGCCGACGGCCGGGTCGTGGCGGAAACCGTACTCTCCGCGGCGGGCGGCCCCGATCGCCCGCTGGCCCGCGATCAGCTGCAGGCCAAGTACGAAACCCTCACCGGGGAGCTTCGCCCCGGATTCGCCGACCGCGTCCGGACACTGACCGATCCGGCCCGCCTGCCGGACCTCGATCTGCCCCTGGCCACGCTGCTCGACGAGGTGCTGGGATGACGGCCGCCGAACACCTGGTCGACGGATTGCTCGGGCTCCCGGTAGTCTTGCCCGACGATATCGACCGCACTGCCCGCCTGCACCTGCTGGACGCCATCGGAGTCGCCGTCGCCGCCGCCGCGTGCGGACCGGCCCGCGCGTTCGCCGCGTCGCCGCGCCCCGACGGCCCCTGCACCATCCTGGGCACCGGATCCGGAACCGGGCCGGCCGACGCCGCTCTCGTCAACGGAACGCTCATCCACTCGCTCGAGTACGACGACACCCACACGGGATCGGTTATGCACGGCAGCAGTGCCCTCGCGCCGGCAGTGCTCGCCGCGGCCCAGCACCACGGTTTCGCCGGTGCCGAGGTGGTGCGGAGTTTCGCGGTGGGCTGGGAGGTTCTCGTCCGGCTCGGTCTGGCGGCGCCGAGCGGGTTCCAGCGCACAGGTTTTCAGGGCACATCCGTCGCAGGGCCCATCGCCGGGGCACTGGCCCTGGGGTTGATGCACGGGTTCGACCGCGCACAGCTCATCGATGCTGTCGCCGTCGCCGCAAGCTTCTCCGCGGGAAATTTCACGTTTCTCAGTCGAGGTGCCACGAGCAAGGCCGCGCAGGCCGGTATCGGTGCTCAGGCCGCTGTATCGGCCGTCGCGCTGGTCGAGGGTGGAATCACCGGAGCCCCGGACGTCTTCGAGGGCGACCGCGGCTTCTTCGGTCTGTACGCCCGCGACCCCTCCGCCGCCAGCCGGCTGCGGGAGGTTTCGGACGACCTCGGCTCCCGCTGGTATGTGGCCGATGCGGCGTTCAAGGGTCTGCCCTGCTGCCATTTCCTGCACCCGTTCGTCGAGGCCGTCGCGACCCTCGATCGTGCGCCGGACCGGATTCTGTGCCGGGTGCCGAGCGGGCAGGAACAGATCATCGCTGTTCCGTGGGCGCGCAAACAACGCCCGGCCCGGGCCGACGAAGCACGCTGGAGCCTGCCATATGTGCTGGCCCTGCAAGTGGTGCGCGGTGCCGTGACATTGGACGACTTCATCGGCGAACCGGACCCTGCCGTGCTGGCGATGGCGGCCCGCATCGACTGGGAACCGTGGCCTGATTCGGGCTACCCTGCTGTCTTCCCGGCCGCGATCGAGGCCGAATTCGCCGACGGCACCGGCCGGACAGTCCGCATCGACGATGTCGACGGCGGTGCCCGGCGTCCCTGGAATGCCGAACGTGTGATCGGTAAGTTCCGGGACAATTGCGCCCGCGCCGATGTCGCGCCGGATGTGGTGGAGCAGGTGAGGGCCACCCTTATCGACGCGCCGCAGCCGGACTTTTCGGCCGTGCGCTCACTGGTGCGCGCTGCCTGACGAGACATCGTGGAAGGCACCACCACCCGCCGTCAATGCCGGGTGAGCGTTTCTCCGGGAAGCCCAGGGGCATAGCTCTCCGAGTGAGTCAGGCCGGAAACTCCTTTGAACCGGCTCTGGCTCACTCTCGGTGGTGCATATGAAATGCCGGCGGCACGGCAGCCCATGGCTCTAGGTGAGTGTTGTTGTCGGCGTGGGTGTTTCAGGTTCGGCGTCACTTGTTGCCGAGGAGGTGGGTGTGGCGGGTCCGCGGCCGGTGGTCCGGACGCGGACTCCACCGGCTCGGTTCCGGTCAGCAGATGTACTGGCACCGCTGGTTCGCTGGTATCCCACGGCAATCGCCCGAAGCTCGTCCTCGGTCAGTACGTCCTCTATTCGTTCGAAGCCCTGAGGAGCGCGCTCCTCGACCAGCCGTAGTACTCGGTCGGATGGAATATCCCGATTGGCGAGCACGATGGCATTGGCGGCTTCCAGCCGGGCAGCTTCGTATGCCAGCAAGCCGTGCCGGGGATCAGCGGAACCGGCGAGCTCGGCGGCGATAACACCGGCATCGAGAATCGCCTGCGAGCCGCCATTGGACCCGATCGGATACATCGGGTGCGCAGCGTCGCCCAGCAACGCGATTCTCCCGAAGACCCAGCGCCGCACCGGGTCGCGGTCGACCATCGGATACTCGAGTATTCGCTCACTGCCGGAGATCAGCTCGCCGATATCGATCCCCTCGAAATGCCATCCACGATAATGCGGTAGCACATCGGATAATCGGCCGACCCGGTTCCAGTTGGCCGTCGATTCCCTGTCGTCCGGGACCCGTACTTCGGCAACCCAGTTGATCAGGGCACTTCCTTGCCGTCGCGCGGTGGCCGAGATGGGGTAGGCCACCAGCTTCGCGGTGTGGTTGCTACCGGCCATCACCATCGACGCGCCGGTCAGGAATGGCTTGGACACGGTGACTCCGCGCCACATACGGATTCCGTTCCAGCGCGGTGCGGTTTCGTTCGGGTACTGGCCCGCGCGAACGGCCGAATGCAGGCCGTCCGCGCCGACCACCACGTCGGTCGTGATATCGAACGTGTGGTTCCGAGTGCGGTCGTAGATAGTGCTGCACACTCGGTCCAGATCTTGATGCGCCTGGACGAACCGCATTCCCGTGCGAATCGCGGAGTGCCCGAGGCGATCACGCACTGTGGCCGCCAGCAAGGACTGCAGTTCACCGCGGTGGAGCGAATACTGCGGCCAGTCGTGGCCGGCTGCCAGCCCCCGCGGTTCGCGCCAGATCTCGTTGCCGAACCGGTCCAGGTGCACCAGTTCCGCGGTGGGGATGGCCAGTTCGGCCAATGCGGCCCCCAGGCCGAGCTCGCACAGTTCGCCTGTCGCGTGCGGAAGTAGGTTTATGCCGACACCCAGCGGTAGCAGTTCGGTGACGCTATCGATGACGACGACATCGATCCCGGCTTCGTGCAGCTGCAATGCTGTCGTGAGACCGCCGATTCCGGCCCCGACCACCAAGACTTTCACAGTGCCTCCGTCAGCGGCGCGAAGGCGGGGCTCATGCGCTCGTACAGGTGCGCTACCGGATCGGATACATGGTCTCGCAGCAGGCTTTCCTTGTACACGCATCGATTGCCGTTCGCCGTATCGGTGAACGACCAAGCGGTAACACCGGTTTCCAGCACAACCCGCTCGAGGTGTTGCCCGGAGGCGATCATGCTGTGTCCCATGGGACGGTGCTCATCAGCCAGCATGGTGGCGTGTCTGTGCTGGGCGACTATTACCACTGAATTCTCGGAGACCACTGCTCCGCTGCCTGTGGTGAGAACGGACCGGCGGATGATCACCGGGTCCGTTTCGGATCGGCCGAGGGCGAGGCGTATCCGATCGGACAGTCCGGCTGCGGTCGTGTGGCACTGGTCGAGCAGCTGGAGTATCAGCGGTTCGCCGACGAGGGCTTCGAGTAGGGTGGTCATAGATCCGTCGGATCTGAGCAGCATCCGGGTTATCACCGGAAGAGCTGATTGCGCTGTTACTGTTAACGATTCCGCCGCCATGGAAATCGAATATATGCGCCGCGATACCGGACTTCTATCTGCTGGGAATATTTATCGCCCAGTACCCCGTCAGTTAACTGAATCTACCATTTCGTAGTACCCGGAGACATTTGTTGGCAATCAACTGGCAATCCAACCGTATTGGAATTCTTGTACGCGATGTGCCAGTAGGCGAGCCCGTGAAAGGGGCCGACCCATGTGGGATCGCAGGGGCTCGATGGCAGGTTTCAACCACTCGGGCCATCCGCGGGGCGTAACAGGTGGGATCCCTGAATTTCATCGAGAATTTTCATTGTTATCCAACGCGGGAAACTCTCCGTTGATGAGTCACCACCACGCCGCTGCCGATATTGATCCGCCACGGAGAGTGCGTCGGCCTCCGGGCAGGAACAGGGGCCGGCCTGTCAGCGCGACGTATGGAGGACGAACTCCTCGAGCGTGGTGAGCGTCTCGGCGCGGTTGTCCCGGTGTCGTAGGCAATACCTGGTGGGATACCAGCCCGGCTGCTGCCAGGCTTGCGGCTGTTTGATATCGAAGCAGGAATCGGCCATCCTGCCGCCACGCAGAGCCTCGTATTGCGAGAGATCCACCATGGGTTCGAGGAAGGTCACCGCGCCGTTCCAGCTTCCGTAGATGAATGTGCTGGTGAAATCGGCTCCGTTCAGTTCCGGGGTGGTCGAGTCGATCAGGTGTTGGCCCATGGCCGGTTCGATCGCGTCGAGGTCGACGTAGTCCGGGTGACGGTACTTCGGGTCGGGCAGAAGCTTGCCGAGCCGGTAGTCGTCGCAATCCGTGAGCTGCGGGCACGGTCCGGGCCGGATCGCCAGCCGCTCGGAATTGTCGTTCAGGTAGAAGTGAACATCGAAATGTGGTGTATCCCAGACGCCGGGTGGAACGTGCCCGTGGGGGTTCCAGTTCGCGAGGACATAGGTGAACGGAATGTCCGCACGTGCGGTGAAGGCATCGCCCAGCGGCAATACGGTCTCGTGCCCGCCCGCGCATTCGCCGTGATCGGCCACCACACCGTCGTCGTTCTTGTCGTGACACCACAGACGGCCTGACGGTGGCTCGTACGGCAGTGCGTCGTAGACGCTGTCGTCGGCCGCGAGACCGACCGCCACTGGTTTACCGGACTCGTCGGTTTGCGAGAAGGCGGTGATCCTGCCTCCGCCCAAGCGCGTGCTCGCACCGTATTCGGCGCATGGGCCGAGGTAGGACCGGGTTTCGGCGAGCAGGTCGGCGACTTCGGATTCGGCGATTCGGCGGCCGGCTTCCTGGGTTGTGTCTACGCCGTCCACCCCGCAGACCGAAACGAGATTCGCACCTTCGATACCTGGGAGTGCTTCGGAATCCCTCGACAGCGGTATCACTATCAGCATCGCAGCCAGCACAATTGCGATCAGCCCTGTGATCAGTAGCGCCCTGCTGTGGCGAAGCTTTCCGAAGTTCCGCAGAGCTGCAGCGATTGGTGACATGATCCAACCCACTTTCCGAGCAGCGGTGCAGATTACGTTATGCGCAGGTCTCGACCCTGTTCGACCGCGCAGTGTCGAACAGCCTCATTACCGTTCGACAGCGGAAATCAATGACCGCCTCACCGATGCGCAGTAACCATACAGCTCTGATCAACCGGGCGCATGGTTTCGGCCTCTGCCGTGGATAGGGATAGCGGCCGGGTCGCGATAGGCGGCGTCGGTCGACGCAGCCGGTCCTGGATGTCGCCTGGGCCGACTGGCTGGTTCCGCGATTCTTTCCCGCTTGTGGGAAATCCCCTTTTGTGGGTGCTGGAAGTATTTTGCCCACCTGATGGGTGGCGACGCGGTCGGTAGGCAGGTCGAGCTGTGAGCGAGTGGGCAACATGTGCGACACGAATTCGGAAGAGCCGGAGAGTGCGGGTTTCGGTTCGGGCGCACAGGCGTGTGCCCTGGGCGACGGTGAGGATCGGTGATGGCGAAGAGGATCGAAGTCGACCCCGCGTTGCTCGGCGATGCGGCGAAGCTGGTTGCCGAAATCGGCGATAACCTCGCGGCTGTGCGAGACAAGGCGGACAGGATTCTGTTCGATACCGAAATAGCCTGTGGCAGCGATCAGTTCGGTGAGGAGTTCGCCGGTGGTTCTCGAGGTTTCCGGAGTCAGGGGGAGGCGGCCGGGGACAAGGCGGGCCGGATGTCGGAGATCGTTGCCGGGATTGCCGACGATATGGGGGTCGGGAACGGTGCGGCGCGGGCGCATATCGACACGGACGAATCCTCGAGCAAGCGATTCGGGTGATAGCGGTGATATCCGGCGAATACTCAGAGGAAGCGGCTGCGGCGTATGAGAGTCTGCAGCGGCAGATGGGGCTGATCGCCGAGGCGCAGCGGCAACGGGTGAAGTTGACCGCGTCCGCTTCGGTGCGGGACGGCCGGGTGACGGCCACCGTCAATGCCGATGGGTTGCTGATCGAGACGATATTCGCCGACGATATCGATGAGTTGAGTTATGCGGAGATCGCAGCGGCGACGACCGAGGCGACGCAGCAGGCGGCGGCCGAGGTTGCCCGGAAGAGTGCGGAATTGGTCGCTCCACTGCGGGAGGAGCGAGCGGGGCGACCGAAGCTGTCGGAGATGCTTCCCGGGCTGGCCGATGTGGAGGCGATGATGCCGGTGGCGCCGCCGGTACCGACTGTCGCTCCGGACCACGAGGCCCCCGAGGATGATGCCGAGGATGCCGAAGTGGCGGCCGACCCGGTTTTCGAGTTCGAGAATGTGGAAGAGGTCGATCGGGCCACGGGCCGTGGACGGAGTGATCCTCCGGTATCCGGTTCCGATTGGTGATCTAGGTGGCTATTCCGTTTCCTCCCGCGGATTTGGCGGGTTTGCTGGGGTGGGTGGGTGGTAGTGAGATCCCGGTGGGGAACGAGGATTTCGCCGAGGTCATGCGGGAGGGGTTCGACGATCTGAAACGGCAGCTTCTCGATGAGGAATTGACGCGGATCGACGAGGCGATCGCCGCGGTGCGCGCGGCGTATCCGCATGGTGACGGTGGTGCGGCGATTCTGGCCGAACTGCGGAGTGTGCGTGCGGATGTCGAGAGCACAGGGGAGGAATTCGGTCGTCTGGCCGACAGTATTCACGAGTTCGGTGGGGAGATCGTTGCGGCGAAGCTGAACGGCATCATCGGGCTCACCTGGCTGGCTGCTGAGCTTATCTGGGCGTTGACGTTGGGGCCGGCGGGTCCGTTGGCGCAGGCGACGGCAATTGCGGCGACCAGGTATTTCTTCCGGATGATCGGCTTGCGGTTGGCGGCATGGATCCGGGGGAAGTTGCCGGGTCTGCTGATTGATCGGGGGTTGCGGACGGCGGCGTCGCATTTTGTGTACGAGGCGATTCAGGAAGGGTTCGAGGAGTTCGCGCAGGGGACGGTGCAGGAGGTGGTGGTTCAGTCGGTTCTTATCCACGACGGTTACCGGAGCGGATATGACTGGAATGCCCTCGGTACGAATGCGGTGGTGTCGGCAGGGGCCGGTGCGGCGGCGGGGGTGGGTGGTCATTTCCTGCATCGTGGCGCGTCGCGGTTGCCGTTGGGGGCGGATCGGTGGGGTGGGTTGGCTCGTGGCGGGTTGGTGGGTTCGGGGGCGGAGTTGGTGGGTGTGGGTGCGGCGTGGGCGATTCAGGGGGGCATGACCGGTGCGTGGGAGTTCGATCCGAGGTCGTTGACCGGTGCGCTCGCCGGTGCCGCGCCGAGCATGGCTTATGGCTGGCTGGGTGGTGGGGACTATTCGGGTAAGCCGATCACTCCTGATGACTATCGGCGGGTGCGGGTCGGGAATCCGGAGTTGGATGCGGCTCCGGGGGAAGAGGCCCGGCCGGAAGTGCAGGCGCGGCGATCGAGCGAGGCGTCGGCCCGTGCTGGTGATTCGGCGCGTAACGGTGTTCCGGGAGGCGAGGACCGGTGGGCGCCGCCGGGCGCCGGCGAAGCGGGTCTGCCGGACAGTTCGGAAGCCGGGGTGCGGCGTTCGTTGTCCGCCTGCGAGGTGGGGACACCGATCGGCGCGAGTGTCGTCGAGGGTGATGCCGGTGCCGCTCCGAATGTTGTCGCGAGTCGCGACGGTTCCGAGGCAGGAGAGCAGCGGATTGCCCCGGATGCGGATGCCGGTGCGCGGGACGGTGCCGGCCTGGACGACTCCGGATCGCGGATGGATGAATCAGATTCGCCTACCACCGAATACGGCTCGAGAAAGGGCGGACCCGGCCTCGGTTCGGACGCGGATAGCACCGGATTCGGTGTGGTGGCCGGGGAGAGGGCTTCGGGAACCGGCGAGCACGGTGAGCGGGTGTGGGACGGTCGCGATGCGGAGACGGTGGGTCCCGGGCGAGGGGCCGGTTCGGATTCCATCGCGGATCCGGGAGCCGGTGGATCCGAGGGCGGTGCCGGGGTGCCACCGGGTGAGACCGTTGGGGTACCGGGTGCGGCCGGTCGTGATCCTGTTGATGTGATTGCGGCACTCGCGGATACGCTCGCGCGGCGGCATCCGGGTGGTTTGATCGAGTCGCCCGGGCCGGTGGATGCGGCCGGTATGGATATGCGGGCGCTGGAGCAGGTGTTCGACGGGAATTTCGTCCGCGCGGGAATCGAGCGGGGGGCGACCCCGAAACAGGAATCGTGGCGGTTGCAGCTGCTGGCCGGTCGCGAGGAGCGCCGGTTGACGGGTATCGGGCACAGTAGGGCCCGGCATGCGAAAAAGCACGCGCGGCAGCGTGACGAAGCTGTGCGGACCGAGGTCGAAGAGTTGCGCCGGATACGGGCCGGGCTGGCTGCCGGGCGGGACCCCGGAGCGAATATCGAGGCGGAACTGGCGGGCATCGCCCGTTCGCGGAGTCGCGAGACGCAGGGGTTGTCCGATGCCGACCGCTGGATGGTCTACGCCGACCTGCTGGGCGAACAGATCGAGGAGAAGCAGACGGCCCGGCAGCGGGCTCGTGCGGCGGAACTGGCCGCAGGGGCCCGGTCGGCCGCGGAGTTCACAGAGCGAGGCGCCCGGGAGAAGGCCCGGCTGGAGCGCCTGGCCGGCCGCCGCCGGGGCATCGAGAAGGAAGAGTGGCGCGAGAGGTCGACGCCGGAGCATCTGCGGGAATCGCTGGAGGAGCTCGGGCCGGGTGGCACGTTGGTGGTGGTCGAAGAGTTCGGGCGTGCCGATGCGAACGGAGTGAACGCGCGACCGTATGCGCTGTATCTCGCGGGGGATACGGTGATGGTCGCCGACGGGGTATCGGACGGGCCGGCACCGTTCGATTTCACCGCACGCACCGGTATCGAGCGGACATTCGTCGCCGGGATCCGCGGAGACGGTGTCCCGACGCGACCGGCCCCCGCCTCCGGTTCCGGCCGGCCGGAGCGGGGGCCCGGTGCGCCTGCCCCGCAGGGCTCGAATCCCGGTACTGAACAGGGGTATACAGGCGCAGTTGCCGAGGATGACGCGCCACCGGTGACGGGCCATCCAAGGCAGGTGGTAGACGGAACGGCCCGCTATCAGGTGGACCCACGGTTCCCAGAGGAGGTCGTCGCCGCTGCCGGCGTGGACGCGGCGATGCGAGATACGGCCGATACTCCATTCGGCGCGGCACCCGCGGTGGGTGTCGCGAAATCCCGGGTGGCGGCGTTGGCTGCCGCAGAGATGAATACGCTGACCGCGCCGCTACCGGTAGGTGTGGCGTCCTCCCGAGAGGCGTTCGAGGCCGAAGCCGAGCGGCTGTATCACGAGGCCGTCGAGAGCGGTGCCCCGGAGATCGCAGAGCCGGTCGAACCGAGCGCGTGGCGAGAGGATGTCGATCCGCACTATCACCTGTGGGTTTCCGGTACCCAGGAAACGATTGCCGCGTTGCGCGCGCATCTGCCGAAATTCGCGCGGGGTAGAGGGGAATTCGATCAGCGCACCACCGCCTCCGGTGCCGCGACATTAGCGATACCGGTCGAGGATCACGTGGCGTTGGGGCAGACGCTGCGGGATATCACCCGGTTCCAGGCCGGCCATCCGGCCGGGTTCACCCATGAGCTTCCGGTGGGCGCGCAGCCGGTGCCGGAATGCCCCGGGGTGGGGTTCTCGGCAATACCGGCGGTCGAGATCAGGCGGCGGTTGCGGGACCTCGAACTACTACTCCACTTGCCGGACGGCCGGAAGATGGTCGAACTGCTTCGGGCGAGGACGTATATCGAAGCCGACAACACACCGGTGGGTCGCGAGCGGCGCAGCGCGTACGAGCGCGAACTGGTCCGGCAGGCGCGGCGACTCGCCCTGCCCGAATCCGGAGGGCCGGAAATCGTGCAGGCGCTTCGCGCCCTACGGGATGTGGATGAGAACGACTCGCTCGCCCTGCACCGCCGTCTTCGGGAGGTATATCACCGGATTCGTCCCGCCCTCGTGGACGGTCCGCAGGCGATCACGGCGATCACCAACGCGACACTGCGTCGATATCTGGCCGAAACAGATTCCACAGCAAGGAATTGCGACGACTTTCTGGTGACGCTGCGAGATCAGCTGTGGTTCATCGGTATCGATCCGGCACGGCCTCATCTCGAACTGGGGGATGAGGCGTTCGGTGCCCTTGAGGACGCGGTACCTCCGCACCGCGGCACCACGCTCTCGGCCGGCGAACAGGCCGAGGAGGTGGTAGAGCGGATCCGGGACCTCTACTCCCGCGCAGATATGGAACTGCCGGCCGGGGAATCCGGGCCGGCGCGCAGCGATCGTGGGCCGGCAGCGGCATTCCGTGGCTCGCTGGATCGGTTCGGCACATCGGAGCAGGGCTATCGCGACGCTTACGCCGCACTCGGCCGGGAACTGCTGGAAATCGGGCCCGGCTCCACGGCCGTAGTCGCCGAACAGTCCGCCGGAGGTGAACGCAGTGTCTACCTGGTGCGAAATATTTCCGGCCAGTTGTCGGTCGAGAAACCCGAGGGCCGGATACGCGGCACCGCCTACACCTTCGATGCCGCGGTTCGACCGATGGGCGAGGTGCGGGCCACGCTGCTGGACGACGCCGGTTGCGCGGTGGCTCCCGGCCATGCTCGGACTATCGCCGAAGCACTGGCTGATCCGGCCGCGCACCCCGGCGCCGTCGAGAGGGAAATCGATCGACTGCGAGCCGAATGCGATCGCCTGCTGGCGAACCCGGTACCCGGCGTTTCGGGGAATCTCGCCGAGCACAGGATTCGGGAGCTCATCGACCGAGATCCGCACGAACTGGTCGTCGCGGTCGAGAAGATCCGCCCCGACCTCTGGTACCCGTTCACCGGGGACCAGCGCCCACTCCACCTGCTCCGGCTGGCCCGGCGGCTCGAGATCGCGCGACTGAGCGTCGACGAGTGGCCCGCGGGCGAGGCAACGCGAGCCGAGCCGCTGGAGATCCCGGCGAGCGACACCTCGGATATCACTACTTCCTCGGAATCAGCGGGGCAGGAATCGGTTACGACAGCGCAGCATGGCCTACCGAGCGCCGACCAGGATATCCGGCAGCTGCTCCAGTCGCGGTGGGAGGGGCTGAAATATTCCACCGACAGGGGTCCTGACTACTGGCGCCGATTGACCGGACTCTTCGACGACGACGGAACATCTGTCATCGTCGCGCTGGACCACGCTCTCACCGACGGTCCCGTCGTTCGGGACGCAAAGGAGTTCGGTCCGCTCATCCGGGCCGTTCTCGAGAACGGTGCCAATGGCGTGTTCCTGCATCGCGGTAACGCGTCACGGTTCGCTCGGACAGATGCGGACGGACTGGTCCTGCATGTGACCGGTGGGCCCGTCATCGGCGAGGATGCCGACGGTGACGGACTGCTCCGCGCCGACCCGAATCACAAGCTGCTTCTCGGCTCCGCCGAAAGTATCGTCAGGGAGGCGCAGCGGCTCGACGTGGATGCGGTGAGTGTCCATGTGAATGTCGGATCACCCGGCAACGCGGAGCAGGAAGCCGAGGTCGCGGAGCTCGGGCGGGCTTTGTCCGAGGCCGATATTCCGCTGATCATCATGAGCTACCCACGCGGCCCGGGTATCTCGCCGGACAACCTCGACCACGTCCTCACGGCTGTCAGTCAAGCGGTGCTATTGGGCGCGGATATCGTGAAAACGAGCATCCCGAAGTGGCCCGACGGGGCGGTGGACACCGAGGACAGGCCCATCGGCGGAAGCCCCAACCTCGCCGCGATGCGGGCGGTGGTCGCCTCTTCGCACGTACCGGTGGTGTTCGCGGGCGGATCGAACTGGACCATTCCGATGGAACAGATCGTCGCGGCCGTCCGGGAATCCGGCGCCGCCGGATTGGCCGTGGGCCGGATGGTATTCCGCAATCCCGATAGCCTCTCTCCGGGCGCCGCGATGCGCCTCGTCGACGATGCGCTACGCGGCGATGCGGTGCCGCGCTTACCGGACAAGGGGTCGGACGCGTCGACCTGGGAATCATGGGCGGAGACGCGGTACGACGCGGCACGCGCGGACGATACCGATGTGGAGCGGATCGCCGCGTACCTCGCCGGGATCGCGGCGGATCCCGCGGGGCACGGACTCTCGCCCGAGGACCTCGCTCGTCTCCTCGAAGTGTCCGACGTGGACACATTGGGTGCGGTCAAGAACCATTTGTACTTCAACGAGCACGATCTCATCGATGACCTGACCGGGGAGCGTGTTGTCGCGAGGTTCCGGGCGAATCACTTGATCGCCGAAACGTGGCGTGATCTCTCCCTCGGCTGTCCCCTGCACCGTGACACGTTGATGAGTCATGTGGAGTTGCTCAGACACGAGGCGGCCGAACAGCGGTTCGAGGCGCGGTGGTTCTCGGCATGGGGGAAGCTGCCCCCGTTCGAGATAATGCACGGGGAGGCGAACGGCGAAGCCGATTGGGAACACCAGCTGCAAGATTTGCTCCCCACGGCGAACACCGATCCCAGGTACTTGCCCGCCCAGTCCGGAGGCCAGCTGATCGAGCCGGGCGGTCCGGATCGTGGTGCGGGCGCCGAGCGGAATCGCATCACCCGCATCCGGGAGCTGGACGTGGAGATCCAGAAGCGTGCGGCCGAGGTCCGGAGGCAGGGCACGCTGTCGTCCGGATCCGACCTGGCGAGCCGGGTGCTGCAGATTCCCCAGTTCCGGCTGCGTGAACTCTGGCGCGAGCGTGATCAGCTCACCGACGGTCTCATTGCCGACGGCGTGCTGAAACACGGCGGGCAGGATGACGTACGAGCTGTCCAGGGCGAGTCGGCGAGAGCGTTCGACAGCGTTCGGGAGCGGGCCGGGGCCGCATACGCTCGGCTGCGGGCGATCGCAACCGAGTACGACGTCGATGCGGCGGTAACCGAGGTGCGAGATCTCCTGGACGCGATCGGGGAGCGGATGACCGTCACCGACCGGGGGGATATCGGCAGTGAAGCCCAGGTCGAGGGCAGTTTGACTGATGCCGAGTTCCTGGTCGAGCGCCGCGCCGCTCGGTTCCGCACTGCTGTCGAGATGTATGAAGCCGCAATCGAGTACCACGCGAGCCAGGAGCGTTCGGCCCGCGCCGGTGTGCCGCTCGCGCCTGTTGGCGCGGCCGGAAGCGCGGAATTCCACAGGGGCCGGGTGGAAGACGCGCGACGGGCGGCCGAGGCTTCGGTGGCCGAACGGCGTCAGCGAATTGCCGCCGATCTGCGCGAGCTGGCGGTTCATGCCGGGCTGGACCTCGATGCCGCGATCAGGGAGCGCACCGAGGGGGATCCCGAGGCGATGCGCGTGGCCCGGGCCGCGCTCGGGAACGCCCGCCATCTCCACGGCCGCCTCACGACGTGGATAGCGACCGAACGTGGCAGTATCGCGACTGCCGGACAGGACCCCGCGGCAGCCGCCGGCGCCGCGCACCGGCGCCGGATCGCCCAGGTCGACCGGGTCGAACGAGCCCTGCTGCGGTTGCAGCGGGGCGATCTCATCGCCCAGGCCGCCGCATGGAAGCTGACCGATCAGGACCGCGCCGCCCGCACCTGCATGGCCGACCACAAATCGGCCTGGTTGACAGCCCGTCTCGAGGCAAGCCGAGCCTTGCACGCCGCGAACCGCCGCATGCGCACGATCGCCGGACTGGACCCGATCGGTGAATCAGCCGGGCTGGGCGAGGATTTCCGGCAGCAGCTGAGGCATCGCGAGGCCACGGTACAGGCCGATCTGGCCGGTACCCCGGGCAGCGGGAACCGGCGGAACGGGCAGCGCCGTTTCGATGACACGACCGGAGGCCGCAGGGCGCGCCGCGTACTCCAGGCGCAGCTGGGCCAGATCCACCGGATCCGCGCGGCCTTCGACCGGGCCGAATACGAATTACACTGCGCCGAGATAGACCTCGCGCTGCTGGAAGCAGAACTTCCGGGTGCGGCCGTTGCCGTCTGGGACCCGCAGTCCCGGCCGCGTCGCAACGACACAGTTCTGGAGCAGGGCCGCAGTACGGAAAAAGATCAGGGAAAGGGTGATTCCGATGGCACTGCTGGTGTATTACGGCCTGGTTCAGGACGGCCCGGAGAAGATCGAGTATCGGTTCGGGGGGACCGAGGCGATGGACCAGCGCCTGACCATCGACAAGCGGACGAATCACTTCGAGGACCAGAACGGGGGCTCACACGGGATGGTGGCCTCGACGGCGGCACGGATCCTGGGCCGCCGCCGGGCCCAGGGCGAGTGGCCGGAGAAGGGAATGATCCAGGCGTAACCGAGATCGCCGGCGGACATGGGGAGTCGGCCGTCGACAGGGAACCGCCACCGGATATGCGGGCCGCAGACCCCGCAGTGGACCAGCCGGACGATTCGGCCGGAGAAACACCGGAATTCGACGTGGTGTCGGCCGAGGTGGCCCACGACGGTTCCTCGTACCGCATGCTGAAGTACAAGGTCCGTATGCCCGATGGCAACGTTTATCCGCGCGATGTGCTGGATGTGCCCGCGACGGTGGCGGTGCTTCCGGTCGACCGGAAGGGCCGCGTTGTGCTCAGCCGCCGCTTTCGTGCCGCGGTCGACGATGTGGTCCTCGAATTACCCAGCGGTGTGTTCACCGCCGACGGTGATCTGCCGGTGACCGCTCGCGGGATCCTTGCCGAGTACGGGCTGGAAACCGGCGCGGAGTTGTCGCTGGTTACGGATGCGGTGCGCAGCGGCGGCAGTTCGAACGCCGTCACCCGCGTCCTGATAGCCCGGGAGGTCGACGATATCGAGGGCGCCGAGCCGCCACCGGATATGCTGCGAATGCCGCTGACGGAGGCCGTGGCCCACCTCACGGGCGCGGCGCTCGTGGACACCGCAACAGCGGTGGGGGTCCTCGCCGCGGCGGGCGAGACATCAGGCGAGATCCGGTTGCGCCCGGCCACGGACCCGCCGCTGAACCCACTGCCCGCAGCATCGGGCACGCCGCCGGTCGACAGCACCCGAGTATTCGGGGCACGGAGGCTATGGCGTGGGGCCGAGGACACGGTGTGGTCCAGCCCGTACAACGAGGTGCGCCGGCTCGAGCTGCATACGCCGGACGACGGCGTGGTGTCCCAGGATGTCATCACCCGCCATGCCACGGTCCTCGCGCTGCCGTGGGACGAACGTACCGGTGAGGTCGTCCTGGTCCGCCAGTATCGGGCACCGCTCGGCCGCTGGATCTACCAGCTGCCCGCCGGTATGCTGGATAAAACCGGTGAGGACCCGCTGACGGGTGCCCGGCGCGAACTGGCCGAAGAAGCGGGACTCGCTGCCCTCCACTGGAGCGAAATCCTCACCGTGGAGCCACTTCCCGGGGTCACCGACGAACACCACCGCATCTACCTGGCACGGAACCTGTATGGGATCCCCCGCTTGGACGCGGGCGAATCCGACGAGATCGGGATGGGGCAGGTACGCATCCCGGTCGATGAAGCGCTCGCCATGGCAATGCGCGGCGAAATCGACGACGGCCCAGCAGTCATCAGCCTCCTGGCACTGGCCTCCGTCCGGGCCGGCCGGTCGGCACCCCGGGTCGTCGTCGAGAGCGGGCAGCGGAGCGCGACCGAAAACAGCACCGGCCGCGGTGTTCTCCCGGCCGACCCGCCACCACCTCCGGCAGACGGCGTCGTGCCGGATCGCGCGGACGGCGGATCGGGGACAGGGGCGCGGCCCGAGCCCGAGCCCGAGCCGGCGGTATCCGGCGTACCGCCGTCGTCGTGGGAGAGCGGCGAGCTTCCCAATGACGATCGTTTCCTGACCGACCGGAACCGAGCGGTCACCAGGGCATGCACCGAAGCCGGGGTCGAAACACCCGAGGGATATGCGGCAGTAGCCCGTGCGTACGAACTTGCCTACGGGTCACTCGCACCGTTCTTCGTCAAACACGGCATCGCCATCGCCGAGGACTGTGCTCGGGACGTCGCTCGCGGTGGACGGGTGAAGGTCGCCTATCTCGCTCGTGACGGATATGCGCTGTCCGAGGTCGCCGCTGTCTGGGATCCCGAATTCTTCGGCGAACACTGCGGGATCCTTCCGATCTCGCGAATTATGCTTGCCTCGGTCTGGCACGATACGAATCGGGACGATATCGGCACCGGGGAAGAACCGAGTATGAGCGCCCGGCTCGTACTCGGGAAAGGCGACCCCAGCGAAAATTCTGCGGGTGCACGAGAGAAATTCATCGAGATGGCGCAAGCGAATGGTGTGCCTCTGACGGATCCGGGCAGCGAGATCGTATTGGTGGACAGCGGATTACGCGGGACCATCCAACATGCGCTGTCCGAACTGTTCCCCGATATCACATTCCGGGGCCGTTATCTTGCGTACATGGCTCATTCGGATTCCGGCAACTCGGAGTCTGTACAGGGCTACGCGATGCACGTACCCCTGGCCGAAAGCAACGGCGCGGGGTACTTCCCCGACCTACCCGACGAGCCCGGCCTCACCTTCGGCCATTACGACGCCAATAAGATCAAGAATCTGGTGCGAGGCACCGATTCGAGTGCGACAGCAGTCCGCTTCGTCGATGTCGCGGGCGTGCTGGCTCTCCGGTCCGATCAGCAGATCGAATCACCGCTGTTCGATGACATCAACCCGCTGCGAATATCCGAACATTATGCGGATCCAGCAGTCCGCCTCGCGGTCGGCAACGCGAATTTCTACGCGGTACACGATCTCACAGCACGCGTCGCCGAATGGCGGGACAGTGGCGTCGACTGGCAGCCGATCATCGATCGCCATGCGGATAGGGCGGTTACGAAGATCCGGGCGTGGGTCGGGGGCACCAGTATGGATGATGCATGGAACGAGTTGCTGGATTCGTTCGTAGCGCGGACAGACGGCCTTGCGATCCGGCGGCTGAAGGAAGTGATCGCCGAACGTGGACTGAGTGAAAATGAAACCCGGCATCTTTGGGAGAATTTCATCGGCCTGCCCTCCCTGGAGGCGAAGGAATCGTTCGCCGGCGAGTTCCGCGCCGCGGACACCTCCGTACCGGGTTGGGCGCGCCGATTCACGGAACAGCGCGTCGTGGAGCAGGATCCACGAGGGCAGTCGGCTCCGGACAGGCGGCCGGGGCACTCCGGCACACGGCCGGTCGATCAGTCGATGGTGGAGCAGCGGCCGAACGAATCGGATTCCGGGGTGCCGGGACCGGAAACCTGGGTGCTGGAGAGGGATCTGGACGAGGTCGGAATCGCCGCGATGGCCCCGGAGCTGGCGCAGAAGCGGATCGCCTGGCGCGCCGCGCAAGACAAGCTGAAATCCGAACTGTTCGGCCGGCTGCGTACCGATTATTCCGACCTCTTCCCCGGGAGCATCATCCACGATCCCGGCAGGGCAGGCGGCGACGCGCTGAACAATCCGGACTCGGAATTCCGCAGGTACGTGGACGAGTACTACGAGCGACTGCGAGTGGAGATCAACCGAGATATCGCGGCCCTGCCCAGGTGGGTACCCGGATCGGCTACCGGGACCACTCCGGAATCCTCGCTCGAATCGACCAGGACTCTGCAGGTGGTCGGTGATCTGTGGTTGATGCCGGACCGCCCGAAAGTGCTCACTTCGCTGCTGGCGGATTTCGCGAGACTGCACGGCATCGTCGCGCGGATCCGCGAATTCGCGCAGTACACCGGCTGGATCGACGCGATCGATGCCATGGATTCGGCGATGTACCGCGAATCCGCCCATCCGGGCGCCGGTCCCCTGACCCTCGCGGAATTGCGCGCCCGCGCGGCGGAATTCGGAGCCAGGGCAGCGGAGATGGATACTGTCGCGACGACAGTGCGGCAGACCGGACAGCTGCTGATGAACCTGGCATCGGACTCGGGTGTGCAGTTGAACGTCGGAAAAGCCCGGCGCCGCGATGTCCTGCCCGGCGCGCAGACGGTGGCGCGTTTGCGGCGGGAAGTCGAGGAACTCGAGCTACAGGCCAAAACGCGGCCATTCCCTGATCCGGACGGGTGGCAGCCCGTCGTCGCGCGCCTGGGGACACTGAACCGTCTGCTACGAACTATCGCAACATTCGACGCGTGCAGCCTCGAGCTCGAGGAGCGACGTTTCGAACTGGACACACTGGCTGTATCCGGGAGTTCGGTCGAACCTTCGCTGCCGCAGGACTCGCCCCTGAAATGGGAGGCCGGAAGGTCTCTGGAGTGGCTCGCGAAAATCCGGATCGCCCTCTCGGATCCGCTGACCTCGATCGAGTACTACGAACCGACCGACAATGTGCCGCCGGATGTTCGGCGGCAGCGGTGGTTCACCGGACTCGAGGCGCTGGATCGCGCTGTCCGGTATGCGTGGGCAGAGTTCGAGTTCGCGTCGCGGGCCGAGGTGGACGATCATGGGCGCACTCGAGCGATCGAACGGATGTATTGGCAGTGGCGGGTCGAGCAGTTGGCGGCGCGGGCGAGTGTGCTGGTGGACCAGAGCGTCGTGCGCACGAACTCGTTCGGCGAGCTGCAACAGCTCTACTGGAAACTCGGCCCGCTCGTCGAGGGATCGGAATTCGACCGGAACACCGGGTTCGCATCGAGCTACCGAGACGAGCTGGATGATGCCATGAGGCGGCCGGTATCGCCTGGCCGTCTGCTGTCACTGGTCGATGACATCCGTGAACAGTTGGTGCTTGAGCAGGTCGAGCGAGCCGACCGATTCGGTGACGATGTGGTAGCCGGGGTCCACGCCACCGATCCGGACGCCGAGGATCGGATCGCGCAGGTACTGCTCGACATCGAGGAAGTGGCCGGCCGGCTGGAGTCGGTGATCGGCGACCTCGGCGTGATCGAACGGCAACTGGACAGCCTCCTCGGAACCGATTCCGCCTGGCAGGTGCTGGCCGGCCTCGTCCCGGATGCCGGCGAGGCGATCGCCCCGCACCGGCGCCCCGATACCCAGGACGCGGCGTGGGAGCCGAACCGGTGTGGCGAGCGGCTGCTGGCCGATATCGAGCGGGTGTTCGGCCGGGACGATCTCGGAGATCTGACAGGCGTCGGTGATCTGAGCGGCGTGCTGGTCAGTCAGCTGGAGCGGGCACTCGCCGATGATCCCGACGGTGAGGTGCCTCGCGCGGTGCGGATCCCCGGTGTCGCCGAGATCGAGACCGGGGTGCGCCGGCTGATGACCTCCGGGCAGAAGTGCGGCGGGGTGGCGCTGTTCGACCCCAGGGTGACCTCGACCGCGGCGGGGGAGCAGGGACATACCTATTTGATCGAATGGTCGGTCGACGCACAGGGTGAACCGAGATTCTTCAGTCACGACGACCAGGGGCGGGTCAACGCGCAAACCTTGTCCGCGGCCGATCGATCAGCGGCCGGTGGAGTCCAGTTCGTACTTCCCGACGCTGGATTCGGCGGTCCGGTGTTCGTGACGTTTCTCGATACGGAGGCACGGGTCCAGGCCGTGCCGCAGCCGCCGGATCACTGGCGGGCACGCTCGGACAGCGAGGATTTCCCGGTCGGCGCCGACGATGCCGTTCCGGAAGATTCCGCACCGGGTGATCTTCCACCGGATGTGCACGAAGCGGTCCGGACGGCGCCGCCCCGGGATACAGGTCTCGACTCCGAGCTCGGTCCGGACGGACGGGACTCGGTGTCCCCCTCGGCGCTCGCCCGGCAGCGCGGGGGCGCGCCGGCCGGACAGATATCACCCGCCGCGCCGGTGCCCGCGTACCGGGATTCGGCCCCGGTCGGCCGAGACCGCCGGTTGCGCTGGCCGTTTTGGCGCACGGTAGATCCGGCCCGGGCCTATTCGGTACCCCCGGCGCTGCCGTGGCTGAATCGGAATGTCTACCAGGTCCGCTATATGGGACCCGATGCCGGCGGTGCGCTCCGCGACAACCCGGAGGATTCCGGCTACCTGCGGTCTCCGGTCGCACCGGACGAGTGGTTCGACCGAATCGAAAGCTTGCACGCGTGGCTCGAGGCGGAAGATCTGATCCGGCCCGTCGCCGAGGACTTGGCGCTCACGTCTGCCCGGCGGGATATCGCCTGGCGCCTCGACGAACTCGCGGAGCACGCCGAAATGCTCTATCGGCGGCAGAGTGAATATCGTGCGCTGAGCGGCGCAGAGCCTCGATCGCGTACAGAACAGGCCGGGGAACTGATCGAGTTGCGATCCGCATTCGCGACGCACTCGGGCCGGATACTCGAGTTGGCCGAGGAATACGGTATCTCCCTCGGCAAACCGGTGACCCTCGGAATCGGCCTGCAGCAGCTCGCCCGCGAATCGGCGCAGCTCCGGCTGGAATCCGATGCTCCGTTCGCCACGGCCACAGATCGGATCATCGGTATCGGCCGGTTGCGATCCGCCATCGCCTGGGCCCGGGCACAGGTAGATCTCGCAGACCGGCGGTTCATCGAATACCGCGACAATTCCGCTGAATTCGAATACCCCGAGCTGTCCGGCGCGAATATCACCGACGTGGCGGCGCTCCGGAACAGCGTGATGCGCCCGCGTAGCGACCCGGTCGATCGGCCCGCCCTGCCGGAGAGGCTGCTCGAGTTCGCAGAGTACCGGGCATTGTGGTCGGACCGCGAAGCCCAGCTTCTCGAGCTCGCCGGGGAACTCCATCTGCTTGCCGGGGAACACTTCCGGCTGTCCGGAACGTACCTCCCGCCGGCCGAGGCAGAACACCGGACAGCCGAGCTCGCCAGAATCGACAAGGCTCTGGCCGCCGGGTTCGGAAGCCGTGTCGACAGTCTGCTCGCCACCACGGAAGCGGTCGGTGACCTTGCCGCTTACCGTCCTCCCGACACGCACCTGGATATGGCCCGATCCGATCTCCTCTGCGTCTATCGGGCTCGCGATGCCGCTTATGCGGCGCTGGGGCTGGCGGTGCCGGCGGGTTCGCCCGCTCCGGTGGCCAGGTATTCGGGAACCTACGGGCGGCGAGCACCGGAGGTCGTGGGTGCTGATTGGGAGCCCGGTGGCTGGCCCGATCCGGGTGCGCTCTTCGAACGAGTGCGGACAACCGGTGATGCTGTGGTGGCTACGGTCGGATATCGGGGACTATTCCGGGTCGGTCGAGTGGGATCTCATGCGGTGGCCGTGTTTCGGGACGGTACCGAGGTGACGGTCTTCGACAACGGCGCCGTGATCAGTTTCGGTCGGTGGGTGGCCGCCGGTGCGGAGAAGTGGCGTTCCTCCCAGATCTTCGGGATGGTCGTCCATCCGGACGGAACTCCGGGAACGCCGCTGGTCGTCGGGAAATCGCAGGCGGTAGTGGTCCTGGACTACTTCCCCGGAAGTATCGGTGGCGGCGAACCTGTACGGAGTATGCCGGCGGTCGATGGCCCGGATCCGGGCCGAGGCGGCGGTGGCGGATGAACTCCTGCGTAGGCCACTCGACACGGATCTGGACCAGAACTTCGTCGGCAGACAGTGAGCCCTCTGGCCCGATCACTGACGTTCGTCACGGATCGCGGCCACCACCTCGGCTGTCGCGTCGGAGATCGCGCCGGCCAGCCGGGTGCGGTCGGCCGGTGTGGCGACCGGCGGATCGCTCATCGGGATCAGATAGCGACCGTCCTCGCGCAGATCGCGCCAGTACAGACCCTGCCGGCAGATTCCTCGCGGCCCGAACCGGGAAAAACCCTGGACCACGGTGATCTTGCCCTCTCCGGTCACCGGGACGTCCAAGAACTGTTCGGCCCGCTCCTCCTCGGATTCCTCGAAGGTGCCGATGACCGCAGAGCGGCGGTATGCGTAGTCCATGGTGGTATCGGCGGCGGGTGAGCGCAATATCGTCGGTTCCCGGGTGCCCGCCCCGGGATCCGGTAGTTCGGTGGCGACCAGCTCCGAGAGTGCCAGCGGGTCGACCTCACTGATCACGTATCCATCACCGTGCCACACGGTTTCGCCGGGGAACTGTTTGACGAGGTACCCGGTGTTACCGCGTCGCACGCCCAGCAGCCGGATCCGGCCCGCGGCATCGCCCGGGTCCCCGGTCCAGCCGTGCGCCACGATCCGGATATCGGGCCTGGCAATGATCTCCAGCACCTGGTCCACGGCAGGGTCCAGATTGGTCCGCAGTTGTTCCCCCACAGCCTTTTTCTCGGCCTGGAAATCCTCGTACAGCGGAGTGCGACTGGTGAATACGAACGGGTCGGGCAGCAGATCGGCCTGACTTCGCTCCCAGGCGACCAGGAATTCGAGGTCGGAGAGTTTCCAGGTGTGGGTCATTCCACCAACGATCTGGTGAAGGCGAGAGACTTCCCCAATGCCTGGTCGAGGTGTTTCTTGGACCTGAGGTATTTTGCCCGGTCGTGTTCCTTGTCCTGCTGTCCCTGGTTTCCGGCCCCCGGGCCGGGAGTGCCCGGTGCGCCGTTCATCGGTGTGCTCGACCCCAGCGTGCCGGCCGCCCGCGCGCCGGCCGAGGTGCCTTCGAGACTGGCACGGGGGAAGAGCGCGGGGCTGCTCCGCAGCGGAGAAGGGGCCGGACTGGAACCGCCGGCTCCGGTACCGCCGGAAACCCCGCCGCCAGGGGACAGGCCACCGGACCGCGGCCCGTTCGCCTGCGGCATCCCGGGGGTGGCGGGCGTCCTCGGGATACTACCTGGTGGCGAGGCCTGCTTCAGTGCCTCGTCCGCGGCTGATCCGGCGTTCTGTAGACCCTGTTTCGCGAGGTCGGACAACTGCCCGGCGCGGTCCGTGGACCCGGCGGCTGTGCCGGGGAGACGGGGCGCGGCATCGGTGGGTGTCTGGTCGGCAGCGGATTCGACCGGGGGATAACCGCCTCGTGCGCCTGGACCGGGTGCGGCCCCGGCGGGTACGTCCAGCGCACCGCCCGGTACCGGACCTACCGGCGCGGACAGTGCGCTGCCGGCCGGGACGATGGTCCCCGAGCCGGCCGGCACGGTGGTCCCCGGGCTGCCCGGAACAGTGGTCGATCCACCGGGGACCGTCGCGTGTGGTGGCGTATCACCCGGAGTGCGTGCGGTGGTGGGGAGTTCCCCGAAGGCCGGGAGGTATTCCGAGCTGTTCTGCACGCCTACCACGTAGTTGTTCTCCATGTTCTGGCGGTGGATGGCGAGTTGCCGGGCAATCTCCGCCTCGGTCGCCGCATCCGTCATCCCGGCCGAACCACCATAAGGGCTGTAATAAGCCTGCCCCGGCTCGTAAAAACGCTCCGGTGGCTCCGGGGTATCGGGCATTCCCTTGGCAGTGTTCTTCAGCCAGCGGGAGGTGTAATCGAGATTCCCGCCGAACGATTCCATCCGGACGGTGAAATCCCGGGCTCGTGCGTGATAATCCTGCACTGCCGCTTTGGCCGCTGCCGCGCCCGCACCGTCCCACAGGCTCTCCGGCATTCTCGTCAGCCGATCGGCCAGCCCTTCGACGGCTTTGCTCAGTTCACCGGCCACCCATTTCCACATCTCGGCCTGATGGTATACGGGTTTGACTGCCTTCTGGGTGGAGAGACGCAGCTCGTAGAGCTCGTGCCACAGCTGAACATACGGATTCTCCGTGCCGCCACCACCTTCCAGCGTCCGCTGCTGGAGCGACTCCGGCTTTCCTTGGTTGGATTCGTCGAAGTAGAGCATACTGTCGTTCACATTCGCGGGCCGGACCAATTCCCTTGCCTCGATCGGTGTTCCGGATTGCTGCCCCGCTTCGCCCGGGCCGGTGAGATCACGGGCCCCCACGGCGGTGATCTCGGTATTCGTCCCTTTGCTGAAGGTGGCCGGTTCGCGGCCCTCGTTCGGTGGTTGCCGGAAGAATTTTCCGGGTGCGGCCGGTGGCCGGATATCGTCGAGCGCAGCACGCATGACCTGCCGGGCCGGGCCGGGGAATTCGGCTGCTGCCAGGTCGTCGGAATCGAGGTAGTTCCGGCCGGCCAGTTTGAAGGTGTCGAGCATTTCGCCGAGAACTGTCCGGAAACTGTCCATGACGCTGACGACGGTGTTGGTCGTGCCGTTGATCTGGTTCGCCAGATACCAGCCCGACGCGAGGTGGCTGAGTTCGCTCAGGCGGCCCATATTCGAGATCTCCTGCCGGAGCGCGCCCACCGTGCCCATGACATCGGCGCATTCCTGGGCGGCGGATTGCGCGGCGGCCGGATGGAAAACCAGGCGGCCCTTCGATGCCTGCGCGCCGACGTTCTTCCAGGGATCCTGGTGAGTCGCCCGGATGAGCGGACCGCTCGTCAGATCCGGGACGCTGCTGTCGTCGGGTGTCCGCATCTCGGCTCCACTCGTCGGCGCGGCGGCCGCGGCGACGACCGGCTGCGTTCCTCTACCCCTATCGCCCGCTCATCCTGGCACGTCAGATGCGCGAGACCCGGTGCCCGACTTCCCCTCGCTGGAGATTGCTGTTCAGGGGATCCGAGTGTCGAGCATCTCCGTCAGTTTTATGTTCGACACCACTATGAACTCCGCGGACACGGCCCGGGCCGGCTGCCCGGGAGGGCCTATCGGAGCTGAGGGCAGCCCCGACTCCGCGCGGCGAGAATCGAGTTTCTGCAAGGATGCAGAATCTCCGAGTACGGAGTCCTGAGGCCGGCTGGCCGTTAACCTCACGACTGGCGGCCCAGCTGTTTTCTGGTGAATACAACACCGCGCCGTCCGGCGTCGGCCAGTGCGGCAGAGTCGACACCTCGTTGCGGCTCCGGTGCGACCGGTCCCCGATAACGCGACCACCTGGTCGCATCCATGGAGAGCGGGTGAGTGGCAGTTGCGGTTATAGTTCGCTGCTTGTGGGGGCCAACTGTGCCTTCAGCCAAGCTGCCGTGATCCCCAGGTTGGGTTCGGCGTCGAACCGGGGGTCCTCGTGGCCGGCGCCTCCGATCATGCAGTAGGTGACATCGACCAGGTGCCGAGCGAGTGCCGTGAACAAGTCGTGGCTGTCGGAGTCCGGGACGATCCGGTCGAGATTTCCGTGGGCGATCAGAAACGGTGGGGCTGCAGGGTGGACATTCTCGAGCGGGCCGGCTGAGCGGAGTTCGGCGTCGTGGGACTCGAAGTCGTCACGGCCGAATAGGGCAGATACCGACGGAGGGCGATTCAGGATGAGAGTTTCGAGCCAGGTGCGCCGGGTGCTGCTGAGCAGATCGGTGGGTGAGAACCAATTGACCACCGCGTGCACTGCGCTGGAATGGGCGAGGTGGGTGCCGGCATTCCCTTCGATTGCGGCATTTCCGGCGGTGAGTCCCACCATGGTGGCGAGGTATCCGCCCGCCGAGGCGCCCCAGATTCCCAGTCGTTCGGTGTGTAGGCCGTGGTCGCTGCCCACTGCACGCAGCCATCGCACGGCTGCTTTGGCATCGTGCAGTTGAGTGGGGTAGTGCCCGGCAGGTGACAGTCGATAGTTGGCCGAGGCCACAGCCACACCCAGCTCGGCGAGTGGCTGCAACCGTCTGTCGGCGTCGTCGCTTTTGTCTCCTGTTGTCCATCCTCCCCCGTGGAGGTAGAGCACCGTCGGGGCGGGCCCAATTGTGCTGGGACGGTAGATGTCCAAAGTCAAGGGGCCGGCCGGTGTAACGGCGAATTCGAGGTCTTTGACAATGCTGACGTCGTGCATGGGACCGGCTGCCCTTTCCGGAGTGTTTTGAACGAAAATCGCGATTCGGAGCGGGGACCCGCCGGGACTCGGTCATGATTTGCTGGAGTGTGCTCCGATCATCAGCGCCGCGAGGTCGTCCGGTTCGAGGAACGACGGTGGGGGTGGTGGGCCCCAGGCGTAGAGGCCTTGCAGGCCGTGGAGGACTTCCGGGGACCACAGTTCGTCTTCGGGGATAGTGTCCATATCGCTGTAGTATTCGGAGAAGTTTCCGGCCGGGTCCTTGAGGTACCAGAAGAAGTTGGCGCCGGCGTAGTGTCGGCCCAGCCCCCAGATGTGTCGCTCCGGATTGTTCTCGAGCATGGCGTGGGCCCCGCGGCCGACCTCGTCGATATCGTCGACCTGCCAGCTGGTGTGGTGCAGGAAGTTCACCGGCGCGGCCATGACCAGGACGTTGTGATGTTCGACCGAGCAGCGTAGGAACGCGGCCTTGTCGCCCATGAAGTCGCTGACCTTGAATCCGAGCCCTTCGGTGAAGAATTTCATGGTGGTGTCGAGGTCGGTGGAGCCGAGTACGGCATGTCCGAGTTTGCGGGGTCGCACCGGCTGCGTGCGGGCGATGAAGGGGGCGCGGCCCCATCGGTCGATGCGGCCGGGCCCGTTGTATGCGGTGGCGGCAACGGCGGGGGTGATGACGATGCGTGGCCGGATTTGCACGCGTATACATGTCCCGGTGACCGGTTCGGTCGCACGCAACGAGTTCTCGTCGTCCTCGAAGGGAAGCCCCAGCTTGTGCAGCCGGGACGAGATGGCCGCGACGTCGTCGGCGTCGTCGGCGGCGATTGTCATCTCGACCAGGCGCCGGCGGGCCGCGTGGACGATCTCGAGTTGTTCACCGCCGTTGGCGGTGGCGAACACACCGTTACCGCGGTGGTCGAGACCGAATTCGTTGTAGTAGGCGATGGTGCGTTCGACGTCGGGAACGCCGAGGGTCACCTTGCCCAGTCCGTGAAGTGGCATAACAGGTCCTTCAAGCGCTCATTTGTTTTGGGAGCCAGCAACGAAATGCTGCCGCAGTTCGCCGATACCTTCGATCCAGCTGTTCAGGTTCTCGCCGGGCCGGAGGAATCGCTGCGGGTCGCGGCCGACCCCGACTCCGGCGGGGGTGCCGGTGAAGATGACGTCGCCCGGGTAGAGGGTCACGGTGCGGGAGAGAGCGGCGACGAGTGTGGAGACAGGAAAGATCAACTCGCGGGTCCTGCCTTTCTGGACTTCTTCACCGTCGATCGTGCAACCGAGTTCGAGATCGTCCCGGTCGGCGAACTCGTCCGGTGTGACCAGCCACGGACCTTGCGGGGAGAAACCGGCGAAGGACTTGCCCAGGCCGAATTGCGGTGCCTGACCGCGTAGCTGGGACACCCGCTCGGAGATATCCTGCCCCACTGTCAGCCCGGCGACGTGCGACCATGCGTCGGCCTCGTCGATATTGCCGGCTCGACGGCCGATGACCGCGACAAGTTCGACCTCCCAGTCGACGTTGCCGGCGGCGGGAATGGTGACCTCTGTGTCCGGACCGGTGAAGGAAGAAACGTATTTGGTGAACACCGGCGGCAGATGCACCGGTGATTCGAATCCTGATTCGGCGGCGTGGGCGTGATAGTTCAGCCCCACCGCGAACACCTGCCGCGGCGCGGGCGACGGCGCGCCCAGAAGGGCACGATCGATCACGGTGGTGGCGATGCTATCTGCCGGCACCTCGGCCGCCCAGGATCGAAGCTCGTTCCACTGTTGGTATACGGCGGGCAGATCGGGGCCGAAACGGCCGTCGGACAGAGTAGCGATATCGACGGCACGTTCGGCGCCGGGTTCGCCGAGGATGAGAACAGCACGATTGTCGAGATTGGCAAGACGCATAAGGTTTTCGCTTTCCAGAGGGTGGATGTCGAAGCTGGGTTGTTACGGTCTTGAAGTGCGACCGGATGTCGATCGGCGTGACGTCGTCGCGTGCGCGCGTGGACGCTAGCCGGGAAGTGAGGTTGGCGGGGGAGGGGGTGTTTGCGCCATGTTCATCACCATGGCCAGTGTCGTGTAGTACCCGGCGGTGACTACCACGTCGATGACAGCCTGAGGACCGAATGCCTCGACACCGCGATCGAAAGTACTGTCGGAGACGGCTCGGTCGGTGAGTAGTTCGATGACAATGTCGTATGCCGATTGCTCAGCGGCTGTGAGATCGGGTGGATCCAACCGCTGAGAAAGGGCGTCGATCGTTTCGTCCGACAGCCCCGCCGCGCGCGCGAGCGGGAGGTGATAGGTCCATTCGAAGTCCTGATCCCATTCCCGGGCTACCAGCAGGACAATCATCTCGAAAATGCTTCTCGGCAGCGGGCTTTCGTACCGAAGGTAGGCGCCGAGTTGCTGTAGGTGCTCCGTCGCTTGTGGACTGCGCAGCAGTGGGACGAAGGGGCCGAACACCGCGCCGCGCGGTCCGGTGGCGATGCGACCTGCTGCGGCCTGTTGCTCGGCGGAGAGTTCCTCGAGCGGTGGCATGGGCATCCGGTCATTGCTGTCGGACCCGGGCACTGTGCGCGGAGTTGCTCCGTTCATCGGACGATGCTCAGGGCGTGTTTCAGTGCGAGCTGGGCATGTTCGAGTGCCGGCGGTTCCGTACTCGCCCAGGCGATGTACCCGTCGGGTCGGATCAACAGACTTCGCACCCCGTGTAATTCGGGTGGAGTAGGCACCAGATGTCCCGAATATGTCCGCAGCAACGGAACTGTCTCCTCCATGCCTGCGTATGTCTGCGCGCCGGTGCAGTCGATGAGTACACATGCCTGTTGCCGGAGCAGCTCTCCCATCCGGTGCAAACCGGCGTCGGTCTGCAGGTCCAGATCGGGGCAGCGATGCCCGGTCATCGAATGGCTTTCCGGCGAACTGGGATACGGAAAGGCCAGCCCGTTGAGGTCCAGGGCCAGTTGCCGGTTGACCTCGGGGATCGGAAGAAGCGTGCGCTGGAACCATCGTTTGAGGGCGACGCCCTCGGCGGTGAAATCGAATTGGACGGCGCACTGTGCCTGCACGCTGTGCAGCAAGGCTTCGGTTACGGGGCGCCGTTCCGACTCATAGGTGGTGAGCAGATCATCTCCGGCGTGTCCCTGGATCACGGCGGCGAGCTTCCATCCCAGGTTGAACGCATCTTGTATGCAGAAGTTCATGCCGACCCCGCTGGCGGGGTAGTGGATGCGGGCGGATTCCCCGACCAGGAAGGCGTTGCCCTGGTGGAATGACGCGGCGAGCTTCATCGTGTCGGTGTATCGCGAGCCCCATGTCAACTCGTCGAACGGGACGTCCACACCGAGTATGTCGGTGATGCATCGGCTCACCTCCGCCGCAGTGACCGGTTCGGACTGCGCCGCCTGCCGGCGCTCGGCGTGGACGATATTGAACCGTGTGAGGGTCTGGTTCTCTCCGAACGGGAAGGAACTGATCCATCCCTTCTCGTTGTCGACCATGCGACGGACCTCAGGCCACGGGCGGTCCATTCGTAGGTCGGCGACGATCCCGGTGAACGTCGGTCCGTGGCCGTCGAAGGTGATGCCCAGTGCCGACCGCACCGTGCTGCGTGCACCGTCGGCGCCGATCAAGTAGCCGGCCGAGAACTTCTCGGTCCTGCCGGTAACCGCCGAGGTTGCGGTCACTGCGACGGTGTCTTCGTGCTGCACGAGGGTGTCGACGTGCATGCCGGCTCGCACGTCGACACCCAGGCGGCGAGCCTCTTCGAGCAGTAGCTCCTCGGTGTCGTTCTGCGGCAGGATGAGACGGAATCCGAAGCGGGAGTGGAGATGGTGCCACTCGACCGGCTGCATTCCGCCCCAGATATGGGTGGGCATCAACGGGTTGGGCCGGATGCTCTCGGCACGCTCGATGAACTTCTCGGCCAGACCGCGTGCGTCGAGGAGTTCGAGGACGCGCGGGAGTATGGTGCCCGCACGCGATTTCACCCGTTCGGTCCGCTGTTCGAGGACGACTACATCAATGCCTGCGCGGGCTAATTCTGTGGCGACGGTCAGTCCTGACGGACCGCCACCAACGACAACAACTTGCGGAGACATGCGCATCGCCTTTCGGGTCGCATGGCGCCGATGACGGTCCGAAGAACGTTTGCGCCGGTGCGGTGTGCAACGAGTGATCTATGCCCTCGACCATGCCCGGCAGTGAGATATATGGGAAGCGGATGTTCCTGATGTCGGATATCCATGCGGTGGATAGAGTGTGGCCGACGCCCCTCCACAGATCGACATGTTCGGTCCCTCGGGCGCTGATCCCGGCATTCCCCTACGTGGGCGTCGGTCCAGGCCGTGGTCACGACCCCGGAGCTATTCGGTGACGCCGCTCTTCTCACCGGATGCGTAGGCGTCGACCGTCGACCGGGCCGCTTCGACCACTGTGGTCCGCAGCCAGAGGAATTCGGGGTCGGAGTTGTACATCGGATGCCACCACAGGGCCTGCCGCAGCGGTGCCAATGTCAACGGAGTGCTGACGATGCGCATCCCGCCCGCCCGGACAAAATTCTGAGCCAGCAGGTTCGGTGCCAGCGCGACCCGAAGGGTTCCCGTCAGCAAGTAGGGCAAAGCGAGGTAGTTGTCGCCGATGACTTGGACGCGCGGTTCGACGCCCTGGGCCTTGACCTGGTGCAAAGGGGTATTGGGAGATTGCGGGTCGGTCTGGAAGACAGCCCACGGACTACGACCGAGCTGTTCCAGCGTGATGGTGTCGTCGATATCGGAATTCTCCTCGGCGACCAGGCATACCCAGTGATCGGTGTAGAGATCGACGGAAGGTAGATCGGTGACGAATCCTCGCGGGACGATCGCGAGGTCGGCGGTGCGCAGCCGGTCGGACATACGATCGACGAGTTCCGGCCGCAGATCGACAAAGTTGATGGTGGCGCGCGGTGCCTGCGCCAGAAGGTGGTCGGAGATTGCCCGCCCCATCGTCGCGAGCACGTAGCCGGACACGATCATGGTGAATTCGCGTGTGGTCTTCTCCATGTCGAGCTTCGGCACGGTCTCCAGTACCCGATCGACTGCCGATATCGCTACCGTTGTGCGCTCGACCAGGCGTTGTGCCAAGGGGGTGAGCTGATAACCGTTGCCGACCCGGGCGAGCAGGGGGTCCCCGAAGTACCGGCGCAACCGGGCCAGCGCCGCGCTCATCGCCGGCTGGCTCAGCCCCACCTCGGTGGCGGCGCGACTGACACTGCGTTCCCGCAGCAGCGCTTCGAGCGCCACGATGAGGTTGAGATCCAGCTTGGCGCGCCGGCTTCTCGGCTGTCCTATCGGGCTCATGAATACGCACTATACGGAACCCTGTATTCGCAAATAACGCCATGAGAACCACACTGAAGGACGTCGGCGGCCGTCGGCAGCAGCGGATGGCTGCGTGATAGTGCACGGCTCCCGCGGGGCCGTCGTTCCCGTTACCCGAGGAGTTCGAAGAATGACTGTGGATAGTGGCTTCGTGAGGCATCCCGGCAGCACGGATGCGCCGAGAGGCCCTCGAACCCTTTTGCGTGGCGCGGCAGTGGTCACCCTCGATAAGGAACTCGGCGACTTCGAGCAAGCCGACATACTCATCGACGGCGACATCATCTCGATGGTCGCGCCGAAGCTCGAGGTGCATGACGCGAGGGTGGTCGATGCCACTGACATGATCGCGATCCCCGGCTTCGTCGACACCCACCGCCATACGTGGCAGAGCGCCATGCGTCACGGCTATGCGGAGATGAACCCGCTGCAGTACTTCGCCGACGTGCTCCAAGGTATCGGGGCCGCTTACACCCCGGAGGATGTGCATATCGGCACGCTGCTGGGTGCGGCGTCCGCGCTCAATGCCGGCACCACCACCCTCGTCGACTGGTCACATATCCAGAACTCACCCGAGCACTCCGACGCGGCAATCTCCGCACTGGTCGAATCGGGGATCAGGGCGGTATTCGCGCACGGCTGGCCACTCACCACCGACGACCGCTGGACCAAGGACAGCGCGTTGCCGCATCCCGCCGATATCGAACGGCTGAACAGGCAGTACTTCGCCGGAGACAACCCACTCCTGACCTTGGCCATGGCGGCTCGCGGCCCGGAAATGACGCTGCCCACGGTCTGGCGTGCCGACCTCGAACTCGCCCGCGCACTCGGTATCCGCACATCCGTACACGTCGGCGCCTATCCCCACAATGCAGCCCACCATGCCGTCGACCAGTACGGCCGAGCGGGTCTGCTCGGCGCCGATATGACCTTCGTGCACTGCTGCGGGTGTAGCGACGCCGAACTGGCGATGATCGCCGACGCGGGAGCATCCGTTTCTCTGGGAGTCCACTGTGAGATGAATTCCCAAGGAATAGGCGATATTCCACTCGACCGGCTGCTGTCGATCGGGCTACGTCCCAGTCTCAGCGGAGATACCGAGACGAAGTGCACGGGCGATATGTTCACCCAGATGCGGCTGCTCTATGCCTACTACCGCTCGTGGCGCGGCGGTGGGCATTCCGCGATGTCCACTCCGCCGGACCTCATGCTCCGTGACGTGCTCGAGTTCGCCACTATCGAAGGTGCGCGGGCGGCGGGACTCGACCATCGCGTCGGTACCATCACTCCCGGCAAACAGGCCGATCTCGTCCTGATTCGTGCCACGGACGTCAACCTTGCTCCGGTCCTCGACCCTGTGGCGGCGGTAGTCCTATCAGCACACGAAGGCAACGTCGACTCGGTCCTCGTGGCCGGCGATTTCGTGAAGGCCAACGGCCATCCGGTACGCCTCGATCACCGCGCTTTGATTCGGAAGGCGGCGATCTCGCAGAAGCGAGTGCTCGGTTACTCCGTCAACGGGTGAGCGGATATCCACGATACGAATACTGTTTATCGCAGATTTCGTCTTCCTGAATACCCACCCCGCAAGACAGGGTGATAGTGCTCACAGTCGAGGCCAGGCTGTTCGAGCAGAATCAGTCAGCGAGCATGTACGAAGGAGTACGAGCTTTGTCTATGTCACGAGCCTCCGAATTCCGGAGCGGCTGGCCCAGCCTGGCAGCTGCCACCCTGGGCGTCGGGTTGGGTGTCTCCGGACTCGCGATCTACTCTGCCGGCCTGTTCGTCAACGATCTCGGTCGCGAGCTGGGTCTCACCGCCACCACATACGGGTTGGCGTTCTCCCTGATGACGCTGGGAATGGCGGCGGCGGTCCCGGTCGTCGGTTACGCCGTCGACCGGTACGGCGTCAAGATCCCGACGTTCATCAGCGCGTTGGGCCTCGCCACGGGCTTCGTCGTGCTCGGAACGCTCGTCCATTCGGTTCCGGCATACCTGGCCGCAATGGCCCTGATGGGCTTCCTCGGCGCGGGATCGGGCCCGATTTCCTTCACCCGAGCAGTCAGCAGCTGGTTCGACCGTGCCCGCGGGTTCGCCCTGGGCATCACGATGATGGGCATGGGCTTGGCCGGAGCGATCGTCCCTGTCGTGACCAGCTCCCTCATCGCCGTTCACGGTTGGCAGTCCGCCTATCTCGCGCTCGCGGGTGCCGCCGTGGCCGGCGCGCTGCCCACGTTGCTGTTCCTTCGTGAAAAGCCGCACCGGGAACTCACCGCGGCACCGGTCTCACCCGCAGCCGGGAATCACGATGCTCCCGCGCCCGCCGCGACCGGCCCGAGCTTCGCGGTCATCCGCCGCACTCGACTCTTCTGGCAGCTCATCGCCACCTTCGGGTTGATGTCGGTCGCCTTCACCGGCCTCGTTCCACACCTCGTCCCGATGTTGCGGGAATCCGGGATGAGTGCCGGCGGGGCCGCATCGATTGCCGCGCTGCTGGGTATCGCCGTCATCGTCAGCAGGCTGGTGGTCGGCTTCCTGTTCGATATCCTCCGTCCGCCCGTGGTAGCCGCCACTCTGTGCGCCATCTGCACTCTCGGTGTTCTCGCCTTCGCATTCGGCGGCGTAGCACTGGCGCCGGTCGCGGCGATCGCGGTGGGGTGCATGCTCGGCGCCGAACTCGACATGCTCGGATTCTTCACATCCCGATACTTCGGACTCGCCGCTTTCGGCCGCGCCTACGCGGGCCCCTACACCGCTTTTGTGGTCGGCGGAGCGATCGCCCCGTTGTGGGTCGGCGCCGTCGCCGACCAAGCCGGCAGCTATCGGCCCGCCCTCGTCATCGTCGCGGTCCTGACCCTGGTGGTCACCGGCAGTTTTCTTGCGCTGCCGAACCCGAACGTTCGACTCGCAGAACCGGACACCAGCGCAACTCCAGCGTCATCACCGCAGCCGGTTCCCGCCGCAATCCCAGCCGACAAGTAACGCGAGCTCGACTACCTGGTGCTGGATTCTTCGAGTTCGGCGATCCGGTGGTTCAGGCGCTGGATGGTGCGGCGCACGTTCTCGATAAGTTCGACGGCGCTCTGCTGCATCGGCGGGACGCCCATAACGTCATACAGTCTCCGCCACACGTGCTGCTCCGATTCGAGATAGGAGTCGTAGGTGGCCTGCAACGCGTCCAGCCGGACCTGCGCGGGCACGATTTCGGCTACTTGCGCGCCGTGGGGCGGCGGTTCTTCGCCTTTCCAGGGCGACCACGGAGAGCGCGCTCGGGCATCGGTCATCTGCGACAGCGTCCGCAGCAGCTCGTGACATGCTTCGGGTGACGCCAGGACCTTGTCCAGGCATCGGTGGTAGTCCGGGGGCTGTATCTGGGGATGGTCGTCCATCGGCGGCGCTCCTATTACTCCGTCCTGCAGACGAAGACCACAATGTTATCTGCGGAACCCGGGACTGACTGCCGCACGGGCAGGCGTCAGCGGCACGCCGTTCACGCGGCGCGGGCGCCAGCGCGATCACCGGGCCGGCCAGCGCCGCTGCGACTTCTCGGCCGTGCCGGTACCCCGGGCCGCGCTGGTTCTCGCTCGTAGGCACGCGTCGGCCTGAGGACCCACGGCAGACCTGTTTCCGCTCCGTACCGGTCGATCAGATCAGGTGGTGATCGCGGAGCGCCTGTAGTGCAGACGAAACCGTTGTCCGAACTTCGGGCGGGAGACTCTGGACCGGCGCCGGCAGGTTGGGTGCGCGCACCATACCGAGGTCTTCGGCGATTGCGGAGACCGTGCGGAGGCTACCGTGGCTGCGGAAGATGGACCACAGTGGCTCGAATTGCCGGGATAGCCGGACGGCAGTGGCCGCATCGCCGGAGCGGGCCGCTCGGGTGAGTGCGAGACACGGCGCCGGAAGTACACCGGCGATGGCGCTGTACCAGGCATCACATCCGGCGTTGAGACCGGTCGCGGCGAATGCGTCGCCACTGACGCCGATGGTGACGGCCGGAGGGATTTGTGACCGCAGCGTCTCGATGCGTTTCGCGGCGAGGGCTGGGTCGGCCGGCACTCCAGGGATCTTGATCGAGCCGACATGCGGGAGTTGTGCGATGCGGGCGTGTAGTTCGTCGGTGAAAGTGAAGTGGGTGGTGCCCGGGTTGTCGTATACGCACAGCGGCACTGACAGCTCGCGGGCGACGGTCTCGTACAGCCCGTAGACCTCGTCGGCGGTGAGCGGTTGGTAGGACATCGGTGCCAGCAGGACCGCGGCTGCGCCGGCGTTCTGCGCATCCTCGGCGTGACGGCACACTTCCCGGGTGCGCAGTGCGCCGATGCCGACGATGACGGGAGTCGAGCCCGCGGCCTCGACGGCGAGGTGGGCGACCCTGCGGCGTTCCTCCCGGGTGAGATAGCCGTAGCTGCCGGTCGAGCCGAGAGCGCCTATCGAGTCGACTCCGGCGTCCACCATCCGGGTGACCAGTCCGGTGAAGGCCTGTTCGTCGATATGCAAGTCGGTGGTCGGAGTCATCGGAAAAGCCGAAAGTCCGGTGAACATGCGCTCACACACTACGGCAGTGGTGGCGGAGATGACGTTCCCGCCGAGCCCGGTCACGGTAGACGTGGCATCAGGGCGACGGCACGTGGGAGTCGATGCCGACCGCGCTACAAGCCCACGCAGACGCGGTCGGCGAGATCGCCTCGATCGCGACTGCGGTCGGCACATTGCTGGCCGCGATCGCCGCCATGGGACCTTTACCCACGTCGTGAATTGCATTGCACCGGCCTTCGGCCACCCCAGCGGCGGAATTGCCGCCTCCGATCTCAGACAGGGGCTGATGAGCGAACCGGATCGTGTCTCCCGAGTTGCGCGCGCCCGTGCCCCGGCTGGTGTGCCCCCTGATGCGTGAGCGGCACCTTCCGTTCGCAGCACACGCGCGGACCAGTGGACAACGCCCGACAGCGAATGGGGCTGCTGCGGTAAAGGTGACTGGTCCGCGGCCTGGCACCGCCTGTGCCGGAGACTGCCCACCCAGCCCGCAACGCGCCGCCGAGCCCCGGTCATATGCCGAAAGCGATTACGGTCACACAGTTTCCATATAGTTGTCGCGGCCGCGACACCTATCCGCGCGACAGTCGCTGTGCCACGAAACCTGATTCTGGAAGATGACCTCTGAGGAGTGTGGATGCGTTCGCTGATCACAGGAGTATCGGGGTTTCTTGGTATTCATCTGATGGGCGAACTGCTCCGTGAAGAGGGCGAGTTCGTTCTACTCACGCGTAGAGATCCGGACGCACTGCTGAGTACGTTGGCGGAGGGGCTGCATGCGATCGGGACCTCTGAGCATCTCATCGACCGATTGCCCGAGCGATGTGAGCCCCTTCGGGTGGATCTGCTCGAGCACCGGTTCGGGCTCGCGGAATTGCAATTCAAACAGCTCGCCGCCGGGGTCGACGCCATTTGGCATCTGGCGGCCTTGGTCGAATTGGGTGCCACCCTCGACGCCGTTCGCGCAACCAATGTCACCGGCACCCGTCGCGTCCTGGAATTCGCCGCCGCGGGCGGGGTGCCGAACCTGTATCACGTCAGTACCGCATTCGTCGCCGGTCGCCGGAAATTGCGAGGCCGAGTCCGAGAGAACGAACTCGACGACAGCCACGGATTCGAAACAACCTACGAACGATCGAAATACGAAGGTGAGCTGCTGGTCCGGGACTTCGCCCGAAAGTCCGGCGGCCGCGTGCTGGTCATGCGACCCAGTATCTTGGTCACCGATCGGGCCCCGCACCCGGCGCTCCCGGAGCATTTGTTGCTGCGACTGCGCCGCAGCATCGACGCCGCCGTTCGCCTACGGGGCCAGGCGCGAAAGCCCGTTCACGAACTGACGACGGTCCGGCTGGTCGGCGACGAACACGGCCACCTCAGCTTCCTTCCAGTCGACGCCGCGGCGTCCACCATGGTCGAATTGAGCCGTAAGGCCCCGGCTGGACTCAACACCTACAACGTGGTTCATCATTGTGAGGTCCCCGTTCCGGTTGTCTTCGACGTCTTACGCTCCCTGTCACCGCTGCCGCTGACGATGGTGCCCGACTCGCCCGCGGATCCCAACGTGTACGAGCGCAGCAGCCGTCGTGGTGCCGCCGGTAGCTTCACCCCGTATCTCACCCACCGCCGGATCTTCGATGACACCAACACCCGAGGGGTAATAGGAGATCCCATCGACACCACGGTTGTGGGACTCGACTACCTGCTTGCCGGCATCGGCCTGAACCGAGACGACCTGGCAGCCCTCGCGCCCACGACCGGCACACGCAAGATCTCGCGGCGCCTTCCGCAACCGGAACCGCTCGCATATCCCAGGCCATCGATACCGGTTGTGCCGACACGACAGCCCACGTTCGTGGTAACCACCGGCCGCAGCGGTTCGACAACCTTGTCGCGTGTCCTACGGGCACATCCGAGTGTGCTGAGCCTCAACGAGTTCTTCGCCTCGGTGCGCACTTCGACCACCCCCGACGCGATATTGCCGGCCGCCCGATTCTGGAGTGCGCTGGCCGAACCCCACCCGCTGTTCGATCCGTTGATCCGCGGTGGCGGGCGCATGTCCGAACTGCTGTATCCGAATCTCGTCGGCGCCCGCTACGACGCACATACCACCGGCATACCGGCGATCAGCCTGATGACTCTGCCGCACCTGTCGACCGACCCCGACCTGATGTTCGACGAGCTCGCCGTCGAAATCGCCGACTGGCCCGATCGGATCACCTGCGATCACTTCCAGCACCTGTTCGGCTGGCTGGCCACCCGCCTGCAACGGCCCGTCGTCGTGGAACGCTCGGGCTTGTCGCTAGGGTGGATTCCGTGGCTGCGCCGCAGCTTTCCCGAGGCGAAGTTCCTCCATCTGCACCGCGACGGCCCCGATACCGCGTTGTCCATGAGCCAGCACGCGCCCTTCCGGGCGATGACCCTCATTCAGGACGCGTTGCAGGCGGCCGACATCGTCGACGACAACGCCGGCGGACGCTGGGTCGTCGACCCCGCGCAGATGCCCGCCGAAGCAGCCGAACTATTCGGCGACAGCATCGACTACGAACATCTGATGGGCCTCGACATCCCACTCGACCGATTCGGGCGCCTGTGGTCGGAACTCGTCGAAACCGGTCTGGGCGCCCTCGCGGACCTACCCGACGACAAACATCTGCCGGTGGCTTACCAAGACCTCATCACCGACACCGACCATCAGCTCACTCGCATCGCACAATTCCTGGACGTCCCCGCCTCGCCGGACTGGCTCACCATCGGTGCCGCCGAATTCGATCCCGCACGAAACCGCAGCGCTCGGCACCGACTTCCCGAGACCGTGTACCGCAGCCTCGAAGACGCCTGCGCTCCAGCAACGCGACTACTGGCAGGCCAGGACTGCTGAGCCGATCGTAGAGCCCGCTTCACCTGCGCCGATCGCCACAGGCCGGACCTGAGGGGATCGGCGCAGAACAGCATGAGCGGGAAGATCACCGAGCGGGTGGCGGGAATGGGTGCGGTGAGCATGAACACGGGATCGTCACCGGCGACGGCGAAGGAATGGAAAAGCGCTCGCGGACGCAGACCGAGCCGGGACCACAGGCCTCGGAACCCGCCGGTTTCGGAGGTCGCGCCGGGGTCCGGGCGTTCGAGCGAGCCTCTAGATATCTATCGCCATTAGGTTTTCTGGTCAACGGCGCTGCTTTCGGCTCGTCGGCGGCGCCTGTCGAAAATGCCCTCGCGTGCCCCTCAGTCCGGCGCCGCGACCCGCGGCGCGGCGGACATCGACCTGCTCGATCGGGATTCGACCCCACAGTCAGCCGGATGACCGACAACGTCAGCGGTAACGCGGCCCCAACGAGGGACTGCAAGAAGATCCGTCGGACACCGCGTCGAAATTCGCCGATGGCGGGCATCAATGTTCTGTGTCGCGTACGACGCAGCGGAAGCCGAGGTGGCAGGTGGCCGTGTCCTCGGTCTGTGGTTGCCGGGCGGCGGGCCGGTACCGCAGGCAGTAGCTGGCTGCGCACAGATAGGAGCCGCCCTTGACGACATGGTGCGGAAAGCGCTGCGCCGATGCGGATTCCGGCGTATCGACGCGCGGGTTCGACGGGGCGCAGCAGGCCGGCGACGGATGGTGGGAGTGGAAGTAGTCGGCCGTCCATTCCCACACGTTGCCGGTCATGTCGGAGAGGCCGTAGCCGTTCGGCGAATAACTGCCGACCGCCGTGGTGCCGGGTGCGCGCGCCTGTCCGCGGCCCGGATGGAATTGCCAAGGAAAGGTGCCGACCCAGATATTGGCCATGCGCCGACCGGTGGGTTCGAACTCGTCACCCCAGACGAAGGTGGCCGAGTCCAGTCCGCCACGTGCCGCGTACTCCCATTCCGCCTCCGTCGGCAATTGTTTGCCGGCCCAGGCCGCGTATGCCGCGGCGTCGTCGTAGGCGACCTGGGTAACCGGATGACGGTCGAGTCCGTCGAGCGTGCTGCCGGGTCCGCGTGGGTGGCGCCAGTTCGCGCCGGGGACATACCGCCACCACCGTCGCCAGTTGTCCAGTGGCACCGGTCCTGCGGTGGGCCGGAAGACCAGTGCCCCGGGCGCCAGATCCACCGGGTCCGCGTCCGGGTAGTCCTCGATGGTGGGAGTGCGTTCGGCGACGGTGACGTATCCGGTGTGCTTCACGAAGCGTCGGAACGCCGCATTGGTCACCGGGTGCGGGTCGATGCGGAACGAGTCGATCCGCACCCGGTGCACGGGCCGTTCCTCGGGGTAGAAGCCGTCCGAACCCATGGTGAATTCGCCGCCGGGTACCCTGACCATCCCGCGGGGCGCGTCGGAGGGCATCCGGTGTCGCTTCAATCGCGCGAAAAGGCCGCCGCTGCGGCCATTTCCAGGTCCTCATAGGGTTTTCCGCTCACGTCCTCGATGACCTGATGCACCGTGCCACCGGTGAACGGGAACGGTGACCGGTAGCACGCGGAAACCGACTGACCACTGTCACGGCCCACGCGGACTCCTTCTCCGACACCGGAGAACACGATGGGCTGTGTCCGCATATCGTCGAGGGAGCCCACCGGCTCCTCGTCGATGTAGAGGACGGCCTCACCGGTGGGGGTGAAGTTGTCGGACCGGGTTCCGTGCCGTTCGTACCGGATCCCGAGGATGTGATCGCCGAGCGGTACCGGGCGATCGGACACGACGGCCTGTTCCTCTTCGCCGAGGAAGTTGTAGATGTAACGCAGATGGCCGTTCTGGAGGAACAGTGTGTGCCCGCCGAGCCGCCCACCGTGGGCGAACAGCACCCCCTCCGCCTCCGGGCTGGTGATCGCGGTCTCGGCGAGCAGCGCGAACGACCGGCCCTGGATCTCGAGCGCCGCACCCGGACCGACTTCGGCAAGTCCCGGATAGTAGACGGCGCTGTCCCGTGACTTGGCGTATGTGGGGCGGTCGCGCATCATCGCGGAGACGATATCGAGATCGTAGAGCGGCATTCCGTTGTACTTCTCGGCCTCGGAGAACCACAGCGCTTTCATCTCTGCCAATTTCTCGGGATGAACCTCGGCCAGGTCGTGTATCTGGCTGCGGTCCTGCTCGAGCTGGAACAGTTCCCAGCGGTCGGCGTCGAAATGTCCCCAGCCGGACGGGCATGCCGCATGAACGGTGTCGGCGAACCATCCACGATGCCAGATACCGCGCGTGCCCAGCATCGAATAGAACTGGGTGTGTTTGCCGACGTCGGCGTTCGCGTCATCGAACACCGCGCGGAAACCGACCCCCTCCAAGGGTCGCTGCGCCACATTCTTCACTGTATCCGGGGGCGTGATGCCGAGCAGTTCGTAGACGGTGGGGGTGATATCGCAGACGTTGACGTACTGGTGCCGCACCTCGCCCCGGGCCACGATCCCGGCCGGCCACGACATGAGGCACGAGTCGGCGATGCCGCCTTCGTGCGAGGCGTACCGCTTGTACAGCTTGTACGGGGTGTTGAACGCCATCGCCCACCCGATGCTGTAGTGGTTGTAGGTGGTCGGCGAACCCAACTCGTCGAGCTTTGCCAAGCTGTCGTCGATCGTATCGATATAGCCGTTGAAGAATTTCATCTCGTTGACGGATCCGTTCGGACCGCCCTCGCCGCTGGCGCCGTTGTCCGAGAGAGCGACGATTATCGTGTTGTCGAGTTGGCCGCTGTCCTCGAGGTAGTCGAGTAGTCGGCCTATCTGAGCGTCGGTGTAGGACAGGTATCCCGCGAACACCTCTGCCTGTCTGCGGAACAGTCGCTTCTCGTCCTCCGACAGCGAATCCCACGCCCGCACCGTGTCCTGCGCCGGCCACGGCTTGCCGTCTGCGCTGGTCGCGGTCGAATAGGGGTTCATGGGCGACAGTTCGGTGTTGTCCGGTACCAGACCCATGCGCTTTTGATTCGCCAGCACTATCTCGCGGTATTTCTCATATCCCATATCGAACCGGCCGCGGTACTTGTCGGCCCATTCCTTCGCCACGTGGTGCGGCGCGTGACCGCATCCCGGGCACAGGTACATGAACCACGGTTTGTGGGGTGCTATCACCTTGGCGTCGCGGACGAACTCGATCGATTTATCGGCCAGATCCTTCGACAGGTGATATCCGTCCTCTGGTGTGTACGGCTGCGGGATCGGGTGATTGTCGTACACCAGATTCGGGTACCACTGGTCGGCCTCACCGCCCAGGAAGCCGTAGAACCGTTCGAATCCGCGCCCCAGCGGCCAATGTCGCTTCGACGCCGCCAGATTTTCCTCTTCCAGGGGCGTCATATGCCATTTGCCGACCGCGTATGTGTTCCATCCGCGCTCGGCGAGGACCTCCGAGCACAGTGCGGTGTCGTCCGGTATCCGGCCACACATGCTGGGGAACCCGTCGGTGAACTCTTCTATGGTTGCCATACCGACCGAAGTCGGATTCCGCCCGGTGAGCAGCGAGGCACGGCTGGGGGAGCACAGTGCGGTGGTATGGAATTGCGTGAACTGGACACCGCTGTCGGCGATACGTTTCATATTCGGCATCTCGACCAGACCGCCGTAGCAGTCCCAGGTACCGATGCCGATATCATCCCACACCAGATACAACACGTTCGGCGCGTCTTGCGGTGCGGTCGGCTCCGCGAAAGGCGCCCAGTCTGCGACCGAATCACGGATATCGAGCGCTATATGTCCTTCGAAATCTTTGGCCATCATGTAGCTCCGTAAAAGGAGAGCAGGTCGTTTCGCCGTTGATCTATCCTGCCGATCCAGGACCCACGCCGCATATCCACGCACCTGACGATCGGTGCGGCCTCAACGCCTGAACGGAACTCCCAGTTGCGGCGACACCGCTGAGAGCCGACGACTGTTCGAGCCGACGTGCGGTTGCCCGTGCAACCAGCCGACATCGCGGTCCGGACGGTTGTCGATCTACGCATCCCGCACTCACAAAGGATACCGCCCGGGATGTGCTCAACGCCGAATACGCCGGATCGGGCCCGGAGAATTACATACTCCGTCGCACGAGCCCACCGCTGACGGCCGGTGCGGTCGATGCGCGGCTGGACCGACCGGGCCCGCGGCGGAATCGGCGGCCGGTCCCGGTGGAGGCAACAGGCCGGTGAGGACTTTCGACCCTCTTGTTTTGCGGCACGGTGCTGCATCGTGGAGTACGGCCGGTTTGTCGGCTCCGTCGGTGTGCCGCCCAATTCTGTGGACCGGCGAATGTGTGAGAGGCGGCGAAGACCATGCCACAACCGAGGATGTTGTCGATGCTGACCGAAACGGATTGCTGGTCTCGGCTCCGGTCGGTTCCGGTCGGCCGGATCGGTTATATCGAGGGCGATGTCCCAGTGATCCGGCTGGTCAATTTCTCGGTGCGTAAGGGCGACATCGTGATCTGGACCGTGCCCGGGGGATGCGGTAGCTCGGTCGCGGGACAGGTCGTGGCGTTCGAAGTCGATCAGGTGGATCCGCGATCGCGCAGCGGCTGGACCGTACTGGCCGCGGGAACGGCCGAGGCGGTCACCGATGTAGAAGAGCTCCTCGCAGCCACGGATTTTCCGCGGCGTCCGTGGGTGGCCGAGCGTAACGACCAGGTCAACCGGATCCGCGTCGATCGAATCTCCGGCCTCCAACTGCCGGCCCTGCCGGGGATTCCGTGAACGAGCGCCGCAGCAGTGGCCGGTCCCGTTCCGGGGCGGGCTCCATCGTCGCGAGGATTCGGCGGTCTTCGCGCATTCCGCCGGGCCCGGTTCCTGGAAACAGTTTCTCCATCCACCGCGTCGCAAGATCCTGAGTGTCGGCCCCGATCTGACCGAGGAACCCCGGCCAGCATTCGCCGGCAGGATATCGCCTTCGCCGAGGACGAGAAGATCGCCGACGACCACCTCGGCGGCGGGTATTTCGCGTTGTGTCCCGTCGCGCACCACTCTGGCCGCAGGGGCGGTCAGCTCCGTCAGCGCCGAAATCGCGTGGTCGGCTCGAACCTCCTGGACAACGCCGACAAAGGTGTTGACGACCACCACCATCGAGATGACGGCCATATCCGTCCAGTCGCCGGTGACGAGGGTCAGCGCCGCGGCGATCAGGAGAACGACGATCAGTGGGTCCCGCAGTTGGGTCAGTACTCGCTGCCACAGCCGGGGGGTGGACGCCGGGGCAGTACATTCGGCCCGTCCGCTGCCAATCGGACGGCTGCCTGCGCGGTGGTCAGTCCTTCGGCTCGATGCGTGTACCTCTCACTCAGCGCCACGTGTCGTCACCTCCCGCGTGCCCGCCGGCTTTCCGGAGACAGCCCGCTTCTGCCCGGATCTTGCGAGGTTCGGGATCTTCTCGTGTGCCGGACCATCGGTGCTGTTCCGGATCGGTGGACCGGTCAGGGTTGCCGGTGCATGGATCCACCGGCCGTTTGCCGGACGACCGAAGCCATGGTGCGAGTTTCGCTCTTCCCGGACGGCCGGGCAGGGTCGTGCGTCCCCCGACCGTGGGACCATCGGCCCGGGGGCTCCGCGTTCGACGACCGTGGTGTCGATGCGTGTTCCCGCCACACGTGCGGACCGGCCGATGCGGTCTGCCCGTTCCGGGCGGCGTGGGCCACTGGCCTGTGGATCGGGGACCAAAGACTCCTGGCGGGCCGCGCACGTGTGTATAGCGTCGTGACCATGACAGAAGGGCCCAGTGATACGACGGTCGAACAGGCTGTCCTCCTCGCCGGGAGGGCGCCCTCACTGCACAACAGCCAGCCTTGGCTGTGGCGATACGACGGCCGCGTGTTGCGCCTGCACGCGGTGCCCGAACGGATGCTGTCGACGACAGATCCCAGCGGCCGGCAGATGCTGATCAGCTGCGGTGCCGTCCTGGCTCATCTCCGGGCGGCGATGGCGGCGGCGGGGTGGCGGCTGTCGATGGCCCGCTTCCCCGATCCGAATGACCGGAACCATCTGGCGGACATCACTTTCCATCGCTCATCGATCATCACCGAGGCCGAACGCGCCCGTGGTGAGGTGATCGACCGGCGCTACACCGACCGGAGGCCGTTCGGCGAGCCCGCAGGCTGGCCCGACTTCGAAACAGTGCTGAGATCCACTGTCGATCCCTATGACGCTGATGTGGACGTGCTGCCCGAGGACAGTCGTGCCACGTTGACGCACGCCGCGCAGATGACCACGTCCCTGCGCCGCTACGACTCGGGGTATCACGCCGAGTTGTATTGGTGGACGGGACATGTGGTCGGCGCGGCGGGAGTCCCCCGAAGCGCACTGGCATCCTCCGGTGAACAGGAGCGGGTGGGCGTCGGCCGGCGATTCCCGACCCGCGGGGCCGAATTCGAACAGGAGGAGCGGGCCGAGACCGACCGCGCCGCCATCCTGGTCTTGTCCACCTCCTCCGACGGCCACGACGAGCTGGTCCGCTGTGGTGAGGCGTTGTCGACGGTGCTGCTGGAGTCGACGCTCGCCGGGTACGCGACCTGTCCGCTCACTAATCTGACCGAGGTACCACGCAGCCGCGAGGTGGTCCGGGAACTGGTCGGCGGCGGGCACCGGTTACCGCAAGTCCTGGTCAGGATCGGTGCACCACCGCAGCAGGACCACCCCGTGGAGCGGACTCCTCGGTTGCCTCTTCGCGATATCCTCGCCATGACAACTACCTGACCTTACGCCGGCGCCGGTATCGCACGGCTTCGTCGACGCTCCAGAGCGACCAACCGGGATTGTCCGCGGCGCACGGGCAGTTCGTCGGGGCCATAGACCCTGAGCCTGCCGCCACCACTGCCTCGATCAGGGGACGGATTCGGTGCGCTGACGTGGGCCACGCTCTCGCTTCAGGTCGTATGGACGACGAGGACCGGGCAGTGGGCACGCTGTACGACGATATTGCTCGTGGATCCCATGAGCAGGCCGTGGAAGCCGCCACGGCCACGGCTGCCGACGACGACGAGTCGCGCGGATTCCGACCAGTGGATGAGGTGCAGGTCGGGTCCCGCCAGATAGGTCTTCCGGACGACCTCGACCTCGGGGTATTTCTCGATCCAGGGCGCCAGCCAGGCGTTCAACTCGGCTTCGGCCGCTTCGGCCAGAGGCGGATCGCTGACGATCTCCGGCATTCCGGCGAACAGATGGAATCGAAGATCGTGCCAGGTGTGGATCGCGATCAGGGGAGCCCGGCGCGAGCCGGCTTCGGTGAAGGCGGCGGCAGCGGCGGCCTCGCTGCTCGGAGAGCCGTCCAAGCCCACGACGACAGGAGCCTTGCGGCGGCCTGTCGGGTGGCCGGTGCCGCGTACGACGACAACCCTGCCGTGCCCGTGGCTCGCGACGGCGAGCAGGGTCGAGCCCAGGTGAGCGATAGTGGACCGTTGCCCGGTGGTGCCGATCACGGTCAGCTCGGCGGCAGCGGATCGGTCGATGAGCAGATGAGCGGGCCCCAGTTCCGAGAGTTCGGTCTCGACGGTGAGCGCGGGGTCGATCCGGAGTGCGGTCTGCCGGGCTTCTGCGAGGAGTTCGTTACCGCGCCGGCGGATCGCCTCGCTGACGGGTGGCTCCATGGCGTCGTAGACATTGCGGACGGCTCTGGCCCCGGCCAGGTCGATGGCATGGACGATATGCAGCCTGCCCGTGTGCCCGGACGCGGCTTCACTCGCCCAGCGCACGGCGAGACCGGACGCCTCGGAGCCGTCGATACCGACGACGATGGGTCGAACTGGATCACGATCTGCGGTACTGGTCATCGGATAGACCCCTTCGGCTCCGGCGCATAGGACCAGTGTGTTTCTGCTCGGCCCGACCGGCCAGGGGCGGTCGGAACCGGTCGGGGTACCGGAATACCGGGCTTTCGGCCCTCTCCGGGTGGGTCTATGTGCTCTATGCCGAGTTGCCGGACAGCGATGTGGGCGCCGGTGGGCGGCCGATACCGGCGCGCGGTCGGATTCAGGCGCGGGACATTCAGGGGAGGGGGGCACTCCAGTGCAGGACGGTTCCGCCGGCCGGGTTGCCGGTGATCCGGCAGCTGCCGCCTGCGCGTTGTGCGCGGGCAGTCAGATTGGCCAGTCCGCTGCGCCGGCCGATCTCCGGCGCCAGGCCGATTCCGTCGTCGGTGACTTCGAGGGTTACCGCGTCGTCGACGCGCAGTTCGACCGAAAGGGTGGTGGCGTGGGCATGCCGGACGACGTTGCTGACCGCCTCGCGGAGGGCGGCTTCCACATCGTCGGACAGTGGCGGCGTCAGCACGGTGAGGGGCCCGGCGAGCCGGATCGTGGTGCGCAGATCGATGTCGGCGGTCAGCTCGGCGACGATACTGTGCAGGCGTTTGCGGTAGTCGGCCGAGGTCGCGGCCGCGCTGCTGTGCAGATCGAAGATCGAGTGGCGGATCTCCTGCACGATGGATTGCAGGTCGTCGATCGTTTCGCTCAGGCGTGCCTGCACTTCCGGGCTGCGAGCGCGCTGCAGCGTGCCCTGGAGACCCAGACCGACGGCGAAGAGCCGCTGGATGACGTGATCGTGCAGATCGCGGGCGATCCGGTCGCGATCTGCGACCACATCGAGTTCGCGCATCCGCTGTTGAGTTTCCGCGAGTTGCAGGGCCAGCGCGGCCTGGTTGGCGATTACCGACACCATCGCCTGAACCGCGGGGTCGAGGGGGTTGCTGGCGGCGGGCTGTACAGCGGTGAGGAGCCCGATGACTTCGTCACCGGCCAGCAGCGGAAGGACCAGCGCGGGTCCCCAACCGGTGTTCGTATCCGGTAGGAAGTCGCCGGGAAGGCGGTCGAGGGTGACGGTGCGGCCGTGCCGGAACGCCTGGTCGGCTCGTGATCGCTGTAGCGGGAGACGTTGTCCGCGTAGATTGTCGGCTTTCTCACCCGCCGCAGCGGTAATGGACAGCTCGCCGACATCTCGGCGGGGGAGGTCGGGATCTTCCGGGAGGGCGACGAAGGCGCACGCCGCTCCGGTGAGTTTCAGGGTTCGTTCGGTGACGAGATCGAGTATTTTCCGGGGGGTGCCTCCCGCCAGCAGTTCGGTGGCGACGTCCCGGGTCGCTTCCAGCCAGCTGTGGCGTGCCTGCGAACGTTCGTAGAGGCGAGCGTTCTCGATCGCTATGCCGGCGGCCGCGGCCAGTGCTTGCACTACGACCTCGTCGTCTTCGGTGAACTCCTGGGCGCCGGCTTTCTCGGTGAGGTAGAGGTTGCCGAACACTTCGTCGCGCACCTTCACCGGTACACCGAGGAAACTGCACATAGGGGGATGGTGGGCCGGGAAACCGACGGAAGAGGGGTGGCCGGAGATATTGGGGAGGCGGATGGGCTCGGGGCTCTGGATCAGCAGTCCCAGCACACCGTGACCACGGGGGAGGGCACCGATCAGGACGCGGGTGTCGTCGTCGATGCCCTCGTAGATGAACTGGGCCAGCTGATCGCTCGTTTTGTCGGTTCCGTAGACGCCGAGTGCGCCGTACCCGGCATCCACCAGTTCGATGGCAGTGTGGACGATGGACCGCAGTGTCTCGTCCAGATCGAGCCCGGTGGTGATGGACAGCATGGCCTCGATGAGGCGGTCCATTCGGTCGCGCACGTCGACGATCTGGGTGATACGGTCCTGCACTTCGTCGAGTAGCTCGTGTAGACGCAGCTGTGACAGCGCCTCGGTGACCGGTGGCCGAGCGCCGGCCGGGGAGGTCCGCCGCATCATGAGCTGCATTCTTCCACCGACCGCGGCCCCGGCCAATGCGCCGGGAAGCAACCGGAGCAGGCGGCCGTTACCGGAACTACACCTTCTTATCGGGCGGAGCCATCTTCGATGCGATGACGGCGGCCTGTGTCCGGCGTTCGACGCCCAGTTTGGTCAGCAATCGTGACACGTAGTTCTTCACCGTTTTCTCCGCCAGGAACATCCGGCCGGCGATCTGCCGGTTGGTCAGGCCCTCGCCCAGCAATGCCAGCAAGGTGCGTTCCTGGTCGGTCAGGCCGGCCAGCGGTCCGGTGGCGGCTTCGGCTTCGGCCCGGAACTTCGCCATGAGCGTGGCCGCGGCGCGGTTGTCCAGTAGCGATTTGCCCGCGCCGACCTGCCGGATGGCGCTGGTCAGGTCGAGGCTGCTGATGTCCTTGACGACGTAGCCGCTCGCACCGGCCAGGATCGCGTCGAGCATGGCCTGCTCATCGGTGAACGAGGTCAGCATCAGGCAGCGCAGCCCCCGCCCGGCGGAGAGCAGTTCCCGGCACAGTTCGATACCGTTGCCGTCGGGCAGCCGCACATCGAGCACAGCGACATCGGGTCGCAGAGCGGGAATACGGGCCAGCGCCTGGGAGGCGCTCGCTGCTTCGCCGATGACTTCCATATCCGATTCGGACTCGATCAGGTCGGCCACGCCGCGGCGCACGATCTCGTGATCGTCGACCAAGAAGACCCTGATCATGGCTCACCTCTTTCGCCTACGGATCGTTATAGCCTACGGAGCCGGCACCGGGTCTGTGCGATGCCGGAGGCCCTGCCTTTCCGGGACCAAAGGCCCTTTGTCCAGGCCACGAGTTCGGTCGTCGGTACGGAAATCGGCACCGTGCGCGGTTGCCCCGGGCCGCTTGATCGGTCTGGTCGAGAAACCGGTGAGCCTGCTCGATGTGTACCACTGCCTCGGTGCCGGGCACGACCCGTGTCTATGTCGGGACCCGCGTGGGCCGGTCCGGTGCCTCGTCGTCTTCTGCGCATATGCGTTCGACGGCGCTCCGGAGCCGGGAGGGAGAAAACCTGCACCGGCAGTGCACCGGCGCCTACACCCGGTAATCCGGCCATCCAGCAATCCGGCGCGAAACCATCCGACGCTCTAGACGCACGAATGGCCACGCCGGGTGCACAGTGCCGCTCGACCTTCGCGAATGGGACTTTCGGCTACTACAGCTCTGCGCCCACGCGACCGGATCGAGTTGTGATCCTGAACTTGCCAGTATGTAGTGCTCGTTCCAGCCCTGAGGTGCCGTGCGCTCAGGACAGGACCTCTCGCACGACGGAAGGGGCATTCGACCCTGTCCGGAGTATCCGCTCGATGGTGCGATCGAGACAGGAGTCGACCGAGAAAGCGGTGAGTTCAGGTGGCTGGTCCGAATAGGTTCCCGGCCCGCGACGAGAGTCCACGGCGAACCGTGGGAATCGAGCGGGTGGAGGCCTTGCGATTGCTCGCCGCCGCCCCGCTCGGGCGGATCGTGTTCACCCACGACGCGTTACCCGCGGTGCGTCCGGTGAACCATTTGATCGGTGCGGACGGGGCGATAATCATCTGCACTCGCCCGTCGGGCGGGCTCGTTTCATTGTTCGGACGTGCGGTGGTTCTCGCCTACCAAGCCGACGATATCGACCCGGTGCGGCGGATCGGATGGTCGGTGCTGGTCGTCGGCCCGGCACATGCCATCACCGCCGTCGAACTGGCCGAGGAATACGCACGCCGACTCGGCTCCTGGGACGGCCCGGCGACCGGCACGGTGATCGGTATCGAACCCACCCTCGTCTCCGGAACGAGGGTGATCGAGGAGGTCGCGGTGTGAACGGGCCGGGGAAAGGGCCCACTGTCATGCGCGCGTGGCGGGTGGACTCTCCGCGCGCTATCGACCGGGGCCCGATCGCCGAACGTAATGAGCCGCTCCCGGAGCCCGGGCCGGGCGAACTCTCGGCCCGGGTGCTGGCTTGCGGTGTCTGCCGGACCGACTTGCACGTGGTGGAAGGGGACCTCCCTGTGCATCGCCCGCAGGTGGTACCGGGCCATGAGATCGTCGCGGAAGTCTTCGACGCCGGCCGCGCGGAGGACGCCGGGTTCACGGTGGGGGATCGCATCGGTATCCCCTGGCTGCGATATACCTGCGGACATTGCGAGTTCTGCCGGCGCGGCGCGGAGAACTTGTGCCCGCAGTCGCGCTACACCGGGTGGGACGCCGACGGCGGATATGCCGAATATGTCACCGCGCCAGCGGATTTCGCGTTGTCCCTGCCGACCGGGTACGACGATCGGGAGCTGGCCCCGTTGCTGTGCGCCGGGATCATCGGCTACCGCGCCCTCGGGCGGGCGGCCTTACCGGACGGCGGTGTGCTGGGCATCTACGGTTTCGGCGGAAGTGCCCATCTCACGGCACAGGTCGCCCTCGCGCGTGGCGCCCGTGTCCACGTCATGACCAGGGGTCCCACCGCCCGCGAGCTGGCGCTCGACCTCGGCGTATCGTCGGCCCGGCCCGCCGCGGACCCGCCGCCGGAACGGCTGGATTCCGCGATCCTCTTCGCGCCGGTGGGCGAGTTGGTGCCACCCGCGCTGGAAGCGCTCGGTGCGGGAGGCACACTGGCACTGGCGGGCATACACCTCAGTGATATACCCACCCTCAACTACCAGCGCCACCTGTTCCGGGAACGGCAGCTCCGCAGTGTCACCTCCAATACACGGGCCGACGCGCGCGAGTTCATGTCTTTCGCGCAGGGCCACCGGCTTCGCGTGACGACCCATCGGTACCCGCTCGACCGAGCCGGCCACGCACTGTCCGACCTATCGCACGGACGTTTCGATGGGGCCGCAGTCCTGGTGCCCTGACCGGTCGCCGCTCCCGGGCGGGCCGCCCGGCTGGTGCCGATAGTGCGACGGTAGAGGGTGGAAGAGGTCGCCGATGCGGACATGGTCCCGGGGCCAGGAGTCCGAAGTCGCTTCCCGGCGGTGCCGGGCCGAGCCCGAAACGGCACCGGCAGGGACTTTCGGCACTCCCGCCGACGAGGATCTATCGGGCAGGATACGTGCAGGCGAGTATGCGGCCCACACCCGGCGATCGACCGGAGTGTTCGCGCCCGGTTGCCGGATCGCGGGAAAAGGAGTCCGAACGCTCCAGCAGAGCCCCGATAGGGACACGGTCCGGCGTAGACGAGATCCTCGAGCCGGCCCGGCCGGTCCGTTGACCCGCCGGAAGCGACGAAGCCCTGTTCGAGACAGGTAGGTTCCATGCGCATCGAGCCCAGGGTTCACGATTCGGCACCGCATATCGATATCCGCCGATACGACGCGGTGATCTTCGATATGGACGGTGTGGTGACCGACAGTGCCTCGATCCACGCTGCTGCCTGGACCGAGACATTCGATGCCTTCCTGACGGCGGAACCGGCCGGCCCGGGACAGGATCGGTCGCCGTTCAGCGAGGCGGACTATCTGAAATACGTGGACGGTAAACCCCGCTACTCCGGCGTCGAGGATTTCCTGACTGCCCGGCATATCCAGCTGCCTCGCGGCGGACCGGCCGATCCGGATTCGGTCGCGACCATCTGCGGGCTGGGCAACAGAAAGGACAACCTCTTCCGGGCGATCCTCGCCCGCGACGGGGTGGCGGCGTTCGAATCGACCGTCGCCCTGGTGCGCCGGCTCCGCTTCCAGGGAATACGTACGGGCGTCGTCTCGGCCAGCCGGCACTGCGCGCAGGTACTCGCGGCTGCCGGTATCGGTCACCTTTTCGAGGTCCGGGTCGACGGGATGGATGCCGCGGAGCTCCGACTGCCGGGAAAGCCCGATCCCGCGATGCTGTGTGAGGTGGTATCGCGCCTGGACGTCGCTCCGGCCCGGGCGGTGGTCGTCGAGGATGCCGAGGCGGGTGTGGCAGCCGGACGAGCCGGAGGTTTCGCACTGGTCCTCGGAATCGAGCGGGCCGGCCCGGGCGGGCGGCTGGTGGCCGCGGGCGCCGATGCGGCCGTCGACGACGCGGTGCGGATCGGAGTACACGGGGGTTTTCGCCGTATCGGGGAGGTGCCGGACGCATTCGAGTTCTGGCCCCGGATCACAGACCTGCTGGGTATCGAGACACCCGCTGTGCTCATGGATTTCGACGGGACTCTGGCCGAGATCGTCACCGATCCGGCCGCCGCCGAGATGGTGGAGGGCGCGGCGACCGCCCTCACGGAACTGGCCGCTCGCTGCCCGGTTGCCGTGATCAGCGGCCGCGGTCTGGACGACCTTCGCGAACGAATGCCCGTACCCGGCGTCTGGCTCGCCGGCAGTCACGGGTTCGAATTGATGGCTCCCGACGGCACCCGGCATGTGCACGACGCGGTGCCCGGCGCCGAAACAGCCCTGACCGATGCCGCCGAAAGCCTGAGGTCGCGACTGCGCGATATCCCGGGTGTCATGGTCGAGCACAAGCGCTTCGCGGTCGCCGTGCACTTCCGCACCGCAGGCGCCGAGGTCGCCGAACAGGTGATGACCACGGTGCGCGACACCGGTCGTGCCGCCGGTCTGCGGGTCAGCACCGGTCGCAAAGTCGTCGAGCTGCGGCCGGACGTCGACTGGGACAAAGGCGAGGCGGTGCGCTGGATCCTGCGCCAGCTCGATATCGCCGCGCTTCCGATTTACCTCGGCGATGATGTGACCGACGAGGACGCCTTCGACGCGATCGAGCCGGACGGGCTCGCCCTGGTCGTGCACGATGCGGAGAACACCGACAGGTTCACCGCCGCCCGCTACTCGCTGGCCGGGCCGCGCCGGGTCGGTAATTTTCTGCAGCGGCTGGTGGAACTCGTGCGCGCCGCGCCGGCTGGAACCGAAACGGAGACTTGGTCACTGGTCTACGAGGGCTACGACCCGGGGCAGGAGAAGCTTCGGGAAGCGCTGTGCACCCTGGGCAACGGCTACTTCGCCACCCGCGGTGCGGCGCCGGAATGCCGAGCGGGCGAATCGCACTATCCCGGAACCTATGTCGCCGGCCTGTACAACCGGCTCCGCGACCGGGTGGCGGGACAGGAGATAGACAACGAGAGCCTGGTGAATGTGCCGAACTGGCTGCCGGTCACCTTCCGGATATCCGACGGCGACTGGTTCGAACCCGACACCGCGGAACTGCTGGACTACCGCCAGCGATTGGATATCCGCCGCGCGGAACTGACCCGGCGGTTCCGGTTCCGCGACGACACCGGGCGCATCACCGGAGTGGAGCAGCGGCGTTTCGTGGCCGTACACCGGCCCCACCTGGCGGCACTCGTCACCACGATCACCGCCGAGAACTGGACCGGGACGCTGTACCTTCGCTCGACCGTGGACGGATCGGTGACCAACAGCCTCGTCGAGCGTTACCGCGACCTGTCCGGCACGCATCTGGGCGCGGTGCGCACAACCCGGCTGTCCGAGGATTCGGCGCTCCTGGCGACACAGACCAACAGTTCGCTGGTCCCGATAACCGTCGCGATCCGCAATATCCTGCGATCCGGTGCAGCGGAAGCGCCGGAGACCGTGTGCGGGGAAAGGTCTATCGGCCACGAGTTCACCGTCGAGGCCAGGGAAGGGGAGCCGGTCGTCCTGGAGAAAACGGCGGTGGTGTGCACAGGTCGTGATCATGCCTCGGCCGGCCCCGATGACGAGGCAGCACGAGAGCTGGAGACCGCGCAGGACTACGAAAGCCTGTTCGCCGGACACGCCGCGGCCTGGGACCGGATCTGGGGACGTCTGCGCATCGACCTCGACGACCACGGTTCGGTGCGAACCCTGCGCTTGCATCTGCTCCATCTGATCCAGACACTCTCGCCGAGCACTGCCGACCTGGATGCCGGAGTTCCCGCGCGCGGCCTGCACGGCGAGGCCTATCGCGGCCATGTGTTCTGGGACGAGCTGTTCGTGCTGCCCGTCCTGACCCCGCGATTTCCGGGGCTGACCCGGTCACTGCTGCGCTACCGATACCGGCGCCTACCCGAAGCCCGCCGGGCGGCCGCCGCGGCCGGGCTCGCCGGAGCGATGTTTCCCTGGCAGTCCGGAAGCGACGGGCGCGAGGAGAGCCAGCAGCTGCACCTCAATCCGCTGTCGGGCCGGTGGAATCCGGATCCGAGCCGGCGCGCGCATCATGTGGGCGCCGCCGTCGCCTACACCGTCTGGCAGTACTACCAGACGACCGGCGATCTGGAGTACCTCACCGAGCGTGGCGCCGAGCTACTGGTGGAAACAGCCCGGTTCTGGGCGGCACTGGCCGATTTCGATACGCGGCTCGACCGCTGTGTACTCACCGGCGTGATCGGCCCGGACGAATTCCACGCCGGCTACCCGGACGCACCGGGAACGGGTGTCGACAACAACGCCTACACCAATGTCATGGCCGCCTGGACGATCCACTGCGCACTCGAAGCGCTCGAGGTGATCGCCCCCCGCGCCCGCGCCGAATTGCTCGAGCGCCTCGGTGTGGCTTCCGGGGAACCATCGCATTGGCGCGAGGTCGCCCACCGGATGTACGTGCCCTTCCACGACGGTGTCATAAGTCAATTCGAGGGCTACGACCGGTTGCAGGAACTGGACTGGGACCACTACCGGCGCCGCTACGGCGATATCCAGCGGCTGGACCGGATCCTGGAAGCAGAGGGCGACGATATCGGCCGATACCGCGCGGGCAAACAGGCCGATGTGCTCATGCTGTTCTATCTGTTCTCGGCGGACGAACTGCGCGAACTGTTCGCCCGCCTCGGCTACGAGTTACCGGGGGAGATGATTCCCCGGACGATCGACTACTACCTGACCCGGACATCACACGGTTCGACCTCGAGTGCCCTCGTGCATTCCTGGGTGCTCGCCCGCGCCAACCGGGAACGCGCCCTGGAATTCTTCGCGCGGGTGGTCGAATCGGATGTGGGCGATATCCAGGGTGGGACGACAGGCGAAGGAATCCACCTGGCCGCGATGGCGGGCAGCGTCGACCTGCTCCAGCGTTGCTTCACCGGGCTGGAGGTGCGCGGTGGCCGGCTCATCTTCTGCCCCTACTGGCCGGAAACGCTGGGCACGCTGTCGTTTCCCATGCTGTACCGAGGTCATCGGCTGATGGTGCGAATCGGCGGCAGGAGAGTCGAGATCGGTTCCGAACCCGGGGACGCGCCGCCGATCGATATCGTCTGCCGGGACCAGGCGGTACGGTTGTCGCCGGGGAACACCGTGTGCCTGGAGGACAGTCCGGCCCCGGCTGCGGATACGTAGCGAACACTTCGGCCGGAATACCTCGCTACTGTCAGGTGCGCGTCGGCGGCCGGTAGTGCTTCGAGGAGAAATGGTTCGTGACTATCTCCTCCTCGGCCCGTAACTCCGCGCTCGTCACCACACGAGCGTCGGGACCGGAAACGTGAGCGCGCGGGTCTCGGTATCGGTCCGGTGCACGAGGTACGGTGGCGCACCGTCGGCGCCGTGGACTTCTTCGATCAATCCCCGGTGAACGGCGTCATCGAGCGCGCCCTTCGACGATCAGCCAGTCCCCGCTCTCATCGTGACTCGGCGTGGCGCTCGACCGGATCCGGCACCGCGGCAGCAGCCTCTCCGAGGCCACCCCGCAGATCGCCACCGCCCTGGCCGGCACCGTGGACCCCTGGCCGGACGCAGTGGAAATCGACATCGACGGGCCTCGGGTGTTGCCGGTGTCGGCGGCCTGCCGGGTTTGGGATGATCTCGCCGACGAGGCCCGGACAGCAGAGCCGGTGAACGGGGCCGCGGTGCGGGCCGCTGCGGTCTCCCGCGACCCGAACCTGAGAGCGGCGTCGACAGCTATGCCGTGGGTGCTTCGGCCTGGGCGGGCAACTGCGGTTCGCATACCGCCTCGACGAACTCGCCGACCTCCTGCTCCGGCAGCTCCCGGGCCAGATCGGCTTCGGTGATGATGCCCACCAGCCGGCCGTGGTCGGTGACCGGGAGGCGGCGGATCTGGTAGCGCTCCATCAGTGCCAGAGCCTCGCCGATATCGGTACCGGTCTCCACTGTGTGCAGCTCGTCCCCTTGGGCGTACTCACCGGCGGTGGCAGTCGCGGGGTTGTGTCCCAGCGCGACACAGTTCACGACGATATCGCGATCGGTGACGATGCCTACCGGGTTTCCTTCGCCGTCGCAGATCGGCAGGGCGCCGATGCCGCGCTGACGCATCTGCTGCGCCGCGACGTCCAGCGTGTCACGCACCCCTATATGGGCCACTTCTTCGTGCATCACAGCACGCGCGGTCGTCATGGTTGCCTCCCTGATGTCACATTCTCGGTGATGTGCCCATCCTCGCCGCAGGAATCGGGCGGCATCAGGGGACTAAGTACTCTGCGGCAGGTCTTCTGTAGTCGAAGCCGAATGGGTGGTTACGCAACGGCGCTGCACCGGTCATGGGCAGAGCACCTGGCGTCCGAGGAAGCCGATCGCCGCGCACGGGAGTTCCGATAGCAGGCCGCCCGAGCCGGATCCGGTGGCGAGGCGTCATCTGCTGGCGGAGGACACCAGGACAGGTGACTTTCGACTGTCTCGGCGGTCGGGGGAAAACGGGAGGCTGAGGACGGAGGATCCGGCGACGAGAGGTGCAGAGATGAGTGCATTCACCGGCCGCGGCGCGCTCGTCACCGGCGGTGCCCGGGGCATCGGTGCCGCCATCGTCCGCGCCCTGACCAAAGACGATATCGACGTCGTCATCGGTGATCTGCTCGAACAGGCCGGTACAGAACTCGCCGAGTCGATGGGACCCCCACGCGCTGTTCCAGCGGCTCGATGTCACCGACGAAGCGGACTGGCGGCGGGTTCTCGACGAAGCCGAGGCCGTGTACGGGCCGCTGGCGATCCTGGTCAACAACGGTGCCGTCCGCAACGACCGGAACTGCCGCGACAAGACGCCGATCCGAGAGCGAGGACTCATCATGGCCGGGATTCACCGCGCCGCCCGCTCGACGAGGTGATCGGGCCCCTGCGCTAGATCGCTCGCCGGTGGGTGAAGACGATGACGCGCGGCCGGACCAGGATGGAGCATCCGATGGCTGAGCCCCCGGCCGAGGAGATCGGCACACCCATCGTGGTGGGTGTCGACGGCTCGCTACCGTCGCTGCGTGCCGCGGCATGGGCCGGGCTGGAAGCCCGGCTGCGGGGGCAGACGTTGCACTTGCTGACTTCGTGCGCACTGCCGCCGCGCTCGGGGGCATCGGTGCTGGACGAGGCGGAGATCGAGTGGCTGCGGGCAAACGGGGAGTGGGTACTGGACGAAGCGGTACGAGCAGTTCGCGCGACGGCCGGCGATTCCGTGCCGATCACGACCGAGGTGACCTTCGAACTGATCACCCCGACCCTGCTGGACCGCTCGGCAAGCGCGGCGATGCTGGCCGTGGGCCGGCGCGGCCGCGGTGGGATCGCCCCGACGGTCATCGGTTCGCTCAGCTCCGCGGTGACAGCGCACGCGCAGTGCCCGGTCGCCGTCGTATCCGGGCAGTCCGGCACCGACCCGGTCTCACGGACGAAACCGGTCGCTGTCGGGGTGGACGGCAGCCCGCACAGCTTGGTCGCGCTGGAGAGCGCTTTCGCCGAGGCGTCGCGTCGCGGGGTGGGGTTGGTGGCCGTGCACGCCTGGAGCGATACCAGCGGAATCGAGATTCCCGCCGATAGGCGTCCCACCGACGAAGCTCTGCTCGGCGGATGGATGGCCGGTCCCGCCGGGCGGTATCCCCAGGTGGAGATCGAAAGGGTTGTCCGGACCGATGCGCCCGCGCGGACGCTGACCGTCGAATCGGCGTGGGCCCAGCTGCTGGTTGTGGGTCGCCGCGGACGTGGCGGAGTCCCGGGCACCGTCTTGGGAGCGACCACGGTCACGCTGCTGTACGCGGCGGAATGCCCGCTCATGGTCGTGCACGGTCGGCCCATGAGGAATTGACAGGGAAAGGGAAAGCCATGGCAGACCACGGATCCGGTCCGAAGGCACACTCCGAGCCGCTGATAGTCGCGGCCGCGGACGGCTCACCGAGTTCCTACCGGGCGGTTGCCTGGGCCGCTGTCGAAGCAGGTTTGCACGGCTGCGGGTTGCACCTCGTCAATTCGTGGACGATCCCGTCCGGCTTCGGACCCGATGCGATCGCGACCGAAGACGATCTGCGCTGGATGCGGGAAGAGGGCGAGCGAATCCTCACCGAGGCGGCGCACGTGGCCCGGACAGCGACACCGGGCGGCGAACCCGCCGTCACCACCGAGGCGACCGATCTGCTCATCACGCCCGCGCTCATCGCGCAATCGTCCACGGCGCGGATGCTGGTGGTCGGCAGCCGTGGCGTGGGCGCCTTCCAGCGGGGCCTGCTCGGATCGGTGAGTACGGCGGTCACCCGGCACGCGCACTGCCCGGTCGCGGTGATCCACGCCGACACACCACTGGACGTGGTGTCGGCCGGCCGGCCGGTGCTGGTGGGCGTCGACGGCACCGGCAACAGCGTCGCGGCGGTGGAACTCGCCTTCGACGAGGCGGCGCGCCGTACGGTCGGATTGACCGCGCTGCACGCCTGGAGCGATACCAGCGGACTCGATATCCCGGTCCGGAACTGGGACAGCGCCCGGGGATCGGCGGAGGCGGAGCTGGCCGAGAACCTCGCCGGGTATGGCGAGCGGTATCCGGACGTCCCCGTCACGCGGATCGTGACCGCGGACCGGCCGGTGCGCTCGCTGCTCGACGCCTCGGACGACGCGCAACTGGTCGTCGTGGGCAGTCACGGGCGCGGCGGATTCACGAGCATGCTGCTCGGATCTACAAGTAACGCGTTGCTGCACGCCGTGGACACTCCGATGATCATCGTCCGCGCGCGGGACACACACTGAGCCGGAGGCGCGGGGCGGTTCGCCGGCCGCGAGCAGTGATCAGCGGTGCAGTTCGGTATGGGCGACCATGACCGGGCAGTGCGCGTGCTGGACGAGGGCATTGCCGGTGGATCCCAGCAACAGGCCCCGGAATCCGCCGCGGCCTCGGTTGCCGACGACCACCAGCTGCGCCAGCTTCGACCACTCGCTCAGCTGGTGGATCGGTCCGGCGGGGTAGACCTTCCGGAGGACGGGAACGTCCGGATACTTCTCCTGCCAACCTGCCAGTTGCTCGGACACCAGGGTCTGTGCGGCGGCCGCGACTTCTGGGTCCGTGATCGTATTCGGGTATCCGGCAAAGCGATCGAAGCGCTGGTCGCACCAGGTGTGCACCGCCACCAGCCGGGTCTTGCGCTCCGAAGCTTCATGGAATGCGGCCGCGACGGCGGCCTGGCTCCGGGGGCTGCCGTCAATACCCACCACCACGGGGTATCCGCCGCCGGGCCGGAGGTCGGCGCCGCGATGCCGGACCACTACGACCGCGCCGTGGCCGTGTGCGACGACCGCGAGCAGGGTGGACCCGAGGTGGGCGAACGTGCCGATATCGCCGGCCGCGCCGAGAACGACCATATGCGCGTCGGCCGATCGCGCGATGAGCAATCGTGCGGATTCTGCCTCGCAGACTTCGGTGCGGATCCGGAGGCCGGGGGCGATTGCCCTGGCCAGGTGCGCCGCCGAGGCGAGGTGCTCGGTTCCGCAGCGGCGGATGTTGTCGATGACGCCGGGAGCCAGTACGTCGTAGGATCCCAGGGCGGCCGCGGCGGCGGTGAGATCGAGTCCGTGCACGATGCGGAGGGTCCGGCCACGCTGGGCAGCGGTTTCCGCGGCCCAGTGCACCGCCCGATGGGATGCGGCGGAACCGTCGGTGCCCACCATGACCTCGGCGGAGGCCAGATTGTGTGGTCGGTCGATCCGGTGGGTCGCCATGTCGTGGGTCCCTTCGGCTCGACGCGGCACAGTACTCGTAGCGTAGAAGCCCGTCGCCGCCCCGCACGCCTGTCGTTTGTCATGAACCCGGGGGCCGAAAGGCGATACCGGTCCGCCGGGCAGCCCGGCCCGGTGGTTCCGGCACATTCTGTCCACGGTGCCACTGGGTCTCGCCCCGCCCCGCTGGGAACCGGACCCGAATTTCGATCTGTCCTGGCATCTTCGCCGCGCCGCGCTGCCGGGTGCGGCGGACCGGTCGGATGTGCTCGAGTTCGCCCGGAACGAGGTGATGACGGCATTCGATCCGGCCCGCCCACTGTGGACATTGACTCTGTTGACCGGTTTGCCCGAAGGCCGGACGGCGGCTGTTCTCAAGGTGCACCACAGTTTGACCGACGGGGTCGGCGGTATGGAGATCGCCGGACAGATACTGGACGTCACCCGGGAGGGGACAGAACGCGGACCGGTCCGCGGACTCGACGGATCCAGCGCCGGACGGGTCGCCGATACGCTGGCGTGGAACTGGTCGGCGGGGTACGGACTGCTACGAGGCGGAGTATCCGCGGTGGCGGCGCTCGGACGGGCGGCAGGGAATCCGGTCGCTGCGGCACGCGGCGGCGCGGCCCTCACGTCCTCGCTGGCACGCCTGGCCCGCCCCGTGGTCACCACGATGTCGCCGGTGATGACCGAACGCAGTCTCGGACGGCGGTTGACGGTCCTCGAAGTGCCGCTCGAGCAGTTGACCGAATCCGCACTCACGGCCGGATGTACCGTCAACGATGCCTTCCTCACCGCCCTGCTCCTGGGATTGCGTTCCTATCACGCCCGCTACGACGCGCCCATAGAGCGGCTGCGGGTGACGGTCCCGATCAGTGTCCGGGCCGAAGACGACCCGATCGGCGGAAACCGGATCACCTTGGCCAGATTCGGTATTCCGGTCCACACAGACGACGTACTGGACCTGATGTGGGTGGTACACGATCTCGTCGACCGCTGGCGCCGTGAACCCGCTATCCCGCTGTCCAACGCGGTCGCGGCCGTATTCAACCGCCTGCCCAGCGGTGCGCTGGCGCAGATGCTGAAGCATATCGACTTCGTCGCCTCCGACGTACCCGGTTCACCGGTCCCGCTCTACCTTGCGGGCGCCGAGGTCGAGAGCATCCACGCGTTCGGTCCGACCATCGGCACCGCGTTCAACGCGACACTGATCTCCTACCTCGGAACATGTTGTGTGGGAATCAATGCCGATACGGCGGCCGTGCCGGATCTGCCGGAATTCACTGCCTGCCTCGATTCCGGGTTCCGCGCGGTGCTGGCACTCGGTCCCGGCGCGGATACCGCTGCGAGATGCGGACGATGACCGAGCTCCGTGCACTCGACACCGGCTTCATCGAACTGGAGGACGCCGATAGGCGGGTCAGTCTCGGTATCGCGGTTGTCGCGATCCTGGATGGTGCGCCGCCCCCACGCGACGCTTTGACCGCGACCCTGGGGCGGCGGCTCGGCGGGATGCCCCGGTCATCGGCGTCGATATACCGCGGTACGGGTGTCGCTGCCGGTGGTCGCCGATATCGGCGCGAAGTACCGGGTCACCGTCAACGATGTGGTCCTCGCCGCGATCACCGCGGGCTACCGGGAGCTGTTACTGGGGCGCGGCGAGACACCGACCGCACACGGGCTGCGCATAATCGTGCCGGTGTCCATGCGGGCCGAGCATGCGAAATATGTCCTGGACAACAGGGTCTCGGCGGTTCTGCCGTACCTGCCGGTCGACCGGACCGACGCGGTCGACCGCCTCCGGGCCGTCCACACGACCATGCAGGCCCAGAAGTCCGGCGGTGCGGCGGTGCGGAGCATACGGTTCTCGGACTGGCACAATGGCTTCCGTTCGCCGCGGTGGCGTGGACCCTGCGGCTTGCGACGCGGTTTCCCCAGCGCGGTGTCGCCGCGCTGGCGACCAATGTGCCCGGCCCGCGGCACGAGCTCACACTGCACGGCCACAAGGTGCGCGAATTGCTGCCCGCGGTGCCGATCGCCATGCGTCTGCGGACCGCGATCGCGATTCTCAGCTACCACGATCACCTGGTCTTCGGAATCACCGGTGATTACGACACCACCTCCGATATCGAGGTGCTGGCGGACGGGATTCGAAGCGCCGTAGGTGAACTCGCCGCCCGTGCCGCCCGTGGTGGCGATTCTTCCGGTCGGCCCGATAACGATGGGGAGAGCGGGCCAGCGTCTCACCGGTCCTCGGCGGAGGAGAAGGACGGCAGATGACCGGCATCACGACTGTTCGCACTGGGGCTCAGCATACGGCTGTCGCTGTTGCGCTCAATGGGGCTGCGGCCGATCGTGCCGGCAACCCTGTTCACGGTGCGGCCGGCGGCAGTCGCGCTGGCGGGTGCTCTGCTGGTGGCGTGAAGGCGCACCGTCGGGCAGGGCATTACGCCGAAGGATCAGATCTGTGCCCAGGTCAGTCGTTGGTGTATTCGGGCAGGTTGATCTCGAGGCGGGCTCCGCCGTGGGGCGAGCTCGACAGTCGTGCGCTGCCGCCGGTGTGCCGGGCGGCTTCGGCGATGATGGCCAGGCCCAGTCCCGCGCCGCCGTGGGTGCGACTGCGATTGTCGTCGCTGCGTTCGAAACGGCGGAAAAGCCGGTCACGGTCGGGCTCGGGGACCCCGTCACCGTCGTCGTCGACCCAGAGGACAACCTGTCCGTTCTTGCAGCGCAGTGTGAAGTCGACGTGACTGCGTGCGTGGCGGCGCGCGTTGTCGGTGGCGTTGCGAACCGCCCTGGCCAGTAGCCCTTCGTCGGCGAAGACCCGGGCCGGTCCCACCGCCGCGATATCGACGGTGACACCGAGTTGACGCAACCGGCTGGCTTCGGCGAGGACTATATCGTCGAGATCGACTTCGCCGCGGTTGTTGCCGGGCCCTTCCCCGAGACGTGCCAGCAGCAGCAGATCGTCCACCAGAGCGTGTAATCGGGCGGCCTCGCTGTCGACGATCCCGGCCAGCGATGCCAGATCGGTCGCCGCGGGATGATGCAATGCGACCTGCGCGTGCTGGCGGATGGCGGCCACGGGTGAGCGCAACTCGTGGGAGGCGTCAGAGACGAACCGTTGCTGCGCCCGGTGCGAGGATTCGAGCCGGTCGAGCATCCGGTTCATGGTCGCGGCCAGCCGTGCGACCTCGTCTTTCCCGGCGGGTGGATCCACCCGCCGGGAAAGATCGGCCCCGATGGATTCGGCATCGAGCCGTATGTGCTCGACCGGTCGCAGCGAACGACCGACCACCGCCCACATCAGTACCGCGACGAACGCGCTGACCGTGGGCACCGCGGCGGCCAGCAACAGGCCCGCCGATCGCACGGCACTGTCGGCGTCCTCGAGTGAGCGCGCGACGACAACGGACTGCACCGGTCCCGACTCCACTGTGATCGGCGCGGATTGCACGACATAGCTGTCCCCACCGAGGGAGAAGCGTTCTGCGAACGGCACCGGCAGGGTCGGCCCCCCGCCGGAATCCCCCTCGGAGGTGGCGATCACACGACCGTCCTGCTGGAGCTGGATGATCACATCATCGACTTCCGAGACCGGTAGCAAGATCGGGCCGGCGGCGTTCTCGAGCCGGTGCTGTGCGTCCGTGGCGATTTGGGCGGCCTGGATACCAGCGGCCTTCGATTGCGCTGTGACCAGGGTGTGGCGGAACAACGCCAGGAAAGTCACCGCACCGCCGGCCAGGACCGCCAGCACGGTGGCCGTGGTCGTCACCGTGATCCGCACCCGCAGCGACGGCAGGCGCAGGCTAGACATCGGGCATCAGCCGATATCCCGCGCCGCGGATCGTGCGGATGGTGTCGACGGCGAACGGTTTATCGATCTTGGCTCGCAGGTGCGCGATATAGACCTCGACGATATTGGAATCACCGTCGAATTCGCCCTGCCAGACCCCGGCCAGAATATCGCTCTTGGACCGGATCACGCCCGGCTCGCGGGCAAAGAAGGCCAGTATCGCGAATTCCCGGGCGGTCAACCGCACCGGAGTATCACCGCGGCGGACCTCTCGGGTAGCCGGGTCGAGGCGGAGGCTGCCCACTTGCAGCGAGGTCGGGCGCTCCGGGCGGCCGCGGCGGATCAACGCGCGTAGCCGGGCGACGAGCACCGGGAAATCGGCGGGTTTGATCACGTAGTCGTCGGCGCCGGTATCGAGACCCTCGACCTGGTCCCATTCACCGTCCTTGGCGGTGAGCATGAGAATCGGTGTCCAGTTTCCCTCGTCCCGCAGAGTCCGGCACACCGCGTATCCACTCATACCCGGCATCATCACGTCCAATATGAGCGCGTCGTAGCGCACCTCACGCGCCCGCCACAGGCCGTCGGTCGCGGTGTAGGCCAGATCGACGGCGAAGCCCTCGGCCCGAAGCCCTCTCCTCAGCCCGTCGGCGAAGCGGCTTTCGTCGTCGACCACCAGTATGCGCACGGCACCCAGTATGAATCGACGACCGTGAACACCGGCTCGACCATGCTGTTCGCACGCTCCTCTTTCGCGGTCGAAGCGGTCCGGCGCGGATACCGCGATGCGGGGCCGATCCGTCGTTAATGCTGGCTTAAGCATGGACCGGGCACCATGGCCGCGGCCGTTCACCATGAGTAAGGAGTACAAGAGGATGGGCGTGACCCTCGCGAAGGGTGGCAATGTATCGCTGTCGAAGCAGGCACCGGAGCTGACCGCGGTGGCGGTCGGTCTGGGCTGGGACGTGCGGTCGACCCTGGGTGCCGAGTTCGACCTGGATGCCAGCGCTATGGCGACCGGGCCGGATCAGAAGGTCCTCTCGGATCGGTATTTCGTCTTCTACAACAACCTGCGTTCCCCCGAGGGCAGCATCGAGCACACCGGCGATAACCTCACCGGTGAAGGCGACGGCGACGATGAGGTGATCAATGTCGACCTGGCCGCCACTCCGCCCACGATCACCAGCATCTTCTTTCCTGTCTCGATCCACGACGCGAACGCGCGGCAGCAGTCTTTCGGGCAGGTCCGCAATGCGTTCATCCGGGTCGTGGACCGCACGACCGGTTCGGAACTGGCCCGCTACGACCTGACCGAGGACGCCTCGACCGAAACCGCCATGGTCTTCGGGGAGCTCTACCGCCACGGTGCGGAGTGGAAGTTCCGCGCCATCGGCCAGGGGTACGCCTCCGGGCTGGCGGGAATCGCCCGCGACTACGGCGTGAACATCTGACCTCGTCTGCGATCGGGAGCACAGCCGATGGGCATCGACTACACCGAGCGTCAGGCCCCGTCCCCGGCGGGCGGCGGGAACCCGGGAACCGGGCCGGACAAGCTCACACTCACCAAGAACGAACGCAGCGTCGACCTCACCAAAAGCGGTGAGCGCCAAGGCGTGATGCGGGTGAACCTGAACTGGACCACTCCGGCGCCGGTCGGTAAGCCGGGCTTCTTCGCGAAACTGCTCGGCGCGAGCGGCGGTATCGACCTGGACCTCGGCTGCCTCTACGAACTCGCCGACGGCTCCAAGGGAGTGGTCCAAGCGCTGGGCGACAGCTACGGCGAACTGAACAGGCCGCCATTCATCGCGCTGGATCGTGACGACCGCACCGGCGCGGTGACCGGCGGGGAGAATCTGCATATCAACCTCGCCGACCCCGCCGCGTTCCGCCGGATCCTGGTGTTCGCCATGATCTATGAGGGAGCCGCGAACTGGGCGGCGGTCGACGGTGTCGTCACCATGTATCCGACAGCCGGGCCGCAGATCGAGGTCCGCCTGGATTCCGCGGTCGACGGTGCACGCCTCTGCGCGGTCGCGCTACTGACGAATAATGGTCGCGGCCTGACCGTGGGGCGTGAGGTCGAATATGTGAACGGCAGCCAGGCCGACCTCGACCGTGCCTACCAATGGGGTCTGCGCTGGGCCGCCGGTCGCAAGTAGCGCGCCCGGGCCGTCGGCAGGCTGCACGGTTCGTGCGGTCACTATCACAAGGAAGAAGCGCAATGAGCACAGACGGATACGACCCCCGACTCGGAGCCCCGGCGGGGGTCACCCCGGGCGACCTGGGTAAGCGCGCCGGCGCCCGCTTCATCGACTGGATCATCGCCGGCATTGTCGGAGCGATCCTGTTCTGGCTGTTGAACATATCCACTCACACCCCCGAATGGGTCTCCATCCTGCCCGGCGCGGGATTCGCCTTCCTGTACTTCCTCGGCTTCGAGGTCACCACCGGCGCCACACCCGGCAAGAAACTGCTCGGGTTGCATGTCGAAGGGGCCGGCGGGGCAGCCAAGCCCGGTCTCAAGGAATCCGCGTTCCGCAACTCCTACATGCTGCTCAATCTCATCCCGTGTATCGGCGGCGTCCTCTGGTTCTTCGCCGCCCTGGGCATAGCTGTGACCATCGGCTCCAGTCCCACCAAACAGGGCTGGCATGATCGCTTCGCGGACGGGACCCGGGTCGTCGAGGACCAGCCGAGGTAGCGGGGAACCTCAGCCGATATTTGTCAGCCGCACTTCGACAGATTTCCGAGAACGGGGATTTCCGGGCCGGCTGCCGGTAGCCTCACAGGCCGGCAGCCCGGCGTGATTCGATGTGTGCGGAAATCTGAGGAGGCGTTCTCGTGGGTATGCTTTCGCGACTGACGATGCTCTGCGCAGGTGTCCTCGCCACCGCGGTAGCGGTCGTGCCCGCTGCAGCGCAAACGCGGCCCGTTACCGCCGCCGCAACCGCCGGTGGAAATACGATCAACCTGACTTTCGTCAACAACACGCCGGACGTGATCCTGTGCGTGGCCAATGGATATCTCGACACCGTCGAGCCCAACTCGAACTCCGTCGGCCCTGTCGGGGCAGCGTTCTCCAGCTTCGTGGAGGACAATGACCCATTCGTGCAGCCACGGTCCGAACGCACACTGTCGTTCCCGGCCGTGCCGGACGGACGCTACCGGCTGTACTGGGAATGCACGAACCGATGGGGCGGCCCCACTACGCCACCTACGATCGGGTTGTGGGGTACCCGGCCATATCGTGGAAGTACGGACTTCGATCCGCCTACCGCCGAACCGATCTCGGTCGCCGTCCCGGCGAAGTCATGTTTCGGTTCGGTGTGCTTGCCGGGCAGTAGGTGACTCACCATTGCTCACCGAATTCTCCGCTGGCCGAGATTTCGAACAGAAGCCGCCGCCGGGTCTCGCCCGCGCACTCCATCTGACTACCTGCACGCCTTTTTCGACGTGGCGTTCGGCCGGACCGGACAGCCGGGGTACGGCGACGCGGCGGGTGATGTAGTCGGGGTAGGTGTAGAACTCGCCCCGGCGGGGGATGTCTGCCCAGCGGATCTTGTTCAATTCGTATAGCGCTCTGTGGTGTTCGGCGCTGATCAGTTCGCGGGTAGGGTCGCCGTTCGTGACTTCGACTCTGCGTACCCAGCGTCTTGTCCTCGAGCGGTACGTTCCGGAGGATCGTTGTGATCCGGTGCAGCGTTCAACGCCCACTCAACCGTCGGGCGGCGTCTCGGACGAGAGTGCCGACCGACGCGTACGCGTCCGAGGTGAGGCGGCTATCCGGTGCGCTTACGACGATCGCGCCTTGGGGGGCTCGGGTGATATCGAAGATCGCCGCACCGATACTGGTCGATCCGGATTGCACGGCCCCCTCGCACAACGACCAGCCACGCGTCCGGATCTCGTCGTATTCGGCGGCCGTTAGCAGCGCGGCTGCCGTTCCGGCCCGTTCGGCGCGTTCGGCAGGTGTGAGGTGCGCGAAGATCGCGCGCCCGGCGGCACTCGTCTCGGGTGGGTGCACCTGCCCGATCGGTAAGGCGGTGCGCACCGTATGGGTGCCGTCCGCGACGCTCGCGACCACTATCTTCCTGCCTTCCAGGAGGGCGAGATGGGTGGTCTCGCCGGTGGCATCGCGTAGGCCGGACAGGAGCGGACGTGCGCGAGACAGCAGCGAGGAGGCACTGTGGGCCTGTCCTGCCAAGGTGACGATTTTCGTCGCCAGTTCCCATCGCGGCGGTGAACCGCCGAGCTGCCGAATCCATCCCGCCTGGTGGAGCGTAACGAGGACGCGTTGCAGGGCGCTTTTGTCCTCGTCCAACAGCCGGCACAGCTCGGTCAGCCCGACCGGCTGGGCGGAGCCGATCGTCTCGACCACCTGAAGGCCCCGCAGGAGACTGCTCAAAGTCTTGACTGAGATGGAGATCACTCCTACCTTGTATCAATAAGAGATACCACCGTATCACATAGTGATACCGCTGTACTGGCCTGTCACGATTCGAAGGCCGGGCGGACTCGCCGCCGCGTGAAGGAGATCGCCATGACCGCACCGAATCAGGAACTCGACCCCGAGTTGTTCGATCCGGAGCCCACACCGGCGAACATCCGATACACGGTCATCTCCGTCGACGACCATGTAGTCGAGCCGCCACATCTGTTCGAGACCTGGATGCCCGCTTCCCTGCGTGACCGCGGCCCGAAGATCCGGGAAACCGAGGACGGCGCACAGATCTGGGAGTTCGAGGGCAAGGCCTACTCTCAGGTCGGAATGAACGCGGTGGCGGGACGGCGTTCGGAGTCGGTCAAGTACGAACCCTTCCGGTTCGAGCAGATGCGCCCCGGGTGCTACGACATTCATGCGCGAGTCGCGGATATGGATCTCGGGGGCATCTGGGCCATGCTCAATTTCCCGTCACAGATCACCGGATTCTGTGGTCGGGTATTCGCCTTCGCCGCCGATCGCGAAGTGGGCAAGGCGGCCGTCCGGGCCTGGAACGACTGGCTGTACAACGAGTGGTATCTCGCGTATCCGACGCGGGTGATCCCAGGGGGTATCACCTATCTCGGCGATTCGGCGGAAGCCGTGGCCGAAATCGAGCGCAACGCCACACGCGGATTCACCTCCGTCACGCTGCCCGAACGCCCGCACGCGATCGGGCTGCCGTCGCTGTGGGAAAGGGAGTATTGGGATCCGATCATCCGTGCGTGTGTCGAGACGGAGACCGTTATCTCCCTGCATGTAGGTAGTTCCGGAATGTACTCGTACCCGCAGGGCGCTCCCGGGCTCCAGTTGGGGGCCACGATGTTCGGGCAGTTATCGCTCGGCGCGTGCAGTGAATGGCTGTGGTCGGGGTACCCGAAGGACTATCCGACATTGAAAATCGCGATGAGCGAGGGCGGAATCGGCTGGGTGCCGATGCTGATCGACCGCCTGGACAACATCATCGACCGTTCCGGGTACGGCCTGGGCTGGGATGAACGACCGGCCGATATCCTCCGGCGCAACTTCTGGTTCTGCACGCTCGACGATCCGTCGACGATCTCGTTGCGCGACGTGATCGGAGTCGACCACATCATGCTCGAGACCGACTACCCACACGGTGACGGAACCTGGCCCCACACCCAGGACGTCGTCGAGCGGTACTGGGGTGATATCCCGGCGGCCGAACTGCGGAAGATGTGCAGCGAGAACGCCGCCGATCTCTACCGGCATCCACTGCCTCCCGTCGTCTTGCCGCAGGCGTGAGGAGCACCGGATGAGATTCAGGCCGAGCGCGGACCTGCTCGCACCAGAACTGACGCCGGCGCAGGAGATGGTGCTGTTGGCGCGCGCCCTGTGGCGCGAGGGGTATCGCGACCATCTGGCGGGCCACATCACCCGCAATATGGGTGACGGCACCCTGCTGTGCAATCCGTGGCTGTTGACATGGCAGGAGTTCCGCCCCGAGGACGTTCTCCGGATCGACCTCGACGGCACCCTGCTCGAGGGAGTATGGCCGGTGCCGCTGGGCATCCCGTTGCATCTCGCGTTGCACCGGGTACGACCCGACGTGCAATTCGTGGTGCACAACCACTCCGAGTTCGGGACCGTCTGGAGTGATCTCGGCGAGATCCCGCCGGCGTACGACCAGAGTTCGACCCTCGGTGGCGGCGAACTCGTGCTGGTCGACGAATACGACGGCGCGGTGAACAGTACCGAGGCCGCTGTCAAAGCGGTATCCGGTCTGGGCGATGCCGACCTGGCACTGCTCGGCGGTCACGGAGTGCTGGTGGTCGGCAGCACAGCACGGGCGGTGTTTCTTCGTGCGGTCGCCTTGGAACAGAGGTCGAAGAACGCGTGGATGGTGCGGGCGGCACGGGGCCCGGAGAAGGCCGCTCTGCCCGATTGGTGGGTCGATCGGCAACGCCGCAGTGATGGGAACGGGTTCCACGGGTTCTGGGAAGCCGCAGTCCGCGTCGAACTCCGCGACGATCCGGAATTGGAACAGCACATCCTGTCTCGAACCGACTGACAGACATTCGATCCGAGAACAGGAGCTCGAGTTGGAACGAGAGACCATAGCGGCGATGCTGCTCGACCGCCTCGGCGACGCCCACCCGGGCGTGCGAACCCGGGAGCAGGACTGGACCTGGGATGAGACGGTCCGCGAGAGCGCGACCCGGGGCGCACTTGCCACCTCGCTGCGGGTGGACGGCCCGTTCCACATCGGTGTCCTGCTCGAGAACACCCCCGAATTCCTGTTCTGGCTCGGCGGCGCGGCACTGAGCGGGGCGGTGGTAGTGGGTATCAACCCGACCCGCCGCGGCGCCGAACTCGAGGCAGAGATCCGCTACGTCGACTGCCAGCTGATCGTCACCGATGCCGCCGGTCTGGCGAGGATACGCGATCTCGATCTCGCACTGAGCGAGGATCGCTTTCTGCTCGTCGACTCCTCCTCGTATCGCGAGCAGGTGGCGGCGCATCGCGTCGAACGGCCGGTCGCGGCTCCGTCAGTGGGCGAGTCGACACTGTTCTTGCTGCTCTTCACTTCCGGCACCACCGGTATGTCGAAGGCGGTGCGCTGCAGTCAGGGCCGGCTGGCGCGACTCGCGTACGCGAGTACGGAAAAGTTCGGTCATTCACGTGCGGACGTGGACTACTGCTGTATGCCGTTGTTCCACGGCAATGCGCTGATGGCGTTGTGGGCGCCGGCCCTGGCCAACGGCGCGACCGTTTGCCTGACCCCGAAGTTCTCCGCTTCCGGGTTCCTGCCGGACGTGCGGTTCTTCGGTGCCACATTCTTCACCTACGTCGGTAAGGCGCTGGGCTACTTGATGGCCACCCCGGAGCGCCCCGACGATATCGACAACCCTCTCCTGCGCGGGTTCGGCACCGAAGCCTCGCCGGAGGACCAAGCGGAATTCGTCCGCCGGTTCGGTGCCGTGTTGTTCGAGGGCTACGGCTCTTCCGAAGGCGGCGGGTCGGTGAAAGCGGATCCGAACACACCGGAGGGGGCACTGGGACGACCGGCGCATGCCGATATCGCCGTCGTGAACCCGGAAACCAGGATCGAGTGCGTCCCGGCGAAGTTGGACCGCCACGGCCGGGTTCTCAATCCGGACGAGGCTATCGGCGAGATGGTCGACAAGGGCGGCGCCGCTAGGTTCGAAGGGTATTACAAGAACGAATCGGCGGTGGCCGAGCGGATCCGGCACGGCTGGTACTGGACCGGTGATCTCGGCTACCTCGATGAGGCCGGATACATCTATTTCGCCGGTCGCCGGGGCGACTGGATCCGGGTGGACGGGGAGAACATCTCGGCGCTGTTGATCGAACGAATCCTGCGACGGCACCCGAAGATCATCGCGGCGGGCGTGTACGCGGTGCCCGATCCGCGTTCGGGCGACCAGGTGATGGCCGCGATCGAGGTAGCAAATGTCACCGACTTCGATCCGGTCGAGTTCGCGGATTTCGTCGGCAGCCAGGATGATCTCGGCACCAAATCGGCACCACGGTTCGTGCGGGTATCGACGAAGTTGCCGGTGACCGGATCCAACAAAGTACTCAAACGAGAGTTGCGGGCACAGTTGTGGCGCGGCGACGAACCGGTGTTCCGCTGGACGGGGCGGGGGAGCCCTGAGTACGAACTGCTCACCGATTCCGACGAGCAGGCGCTGGAACGCGATTTCCACACCCACGGCCGCGCGAGGTTCCTCTAGGGCCGCCGCGATCTCGACGTGTCGCATTCTCGGATTCGAAGTGGCGGAGGCTATTGGTTGACACCCCAATGTGATACATCTAACATCCAGCCAAGCGATTGCTTTGCAAAGACCTAACTCCTGCACGGTCTCTGCGGCAGGAGCCCGGGACCGAGCAACATGCAAGGAGCGAAAGCATGGGTCTCGGATCATTCATCCCGAATCTCTCCGAGCTTTCCCGAAATCGGGTACCTCGTCTGCCCCGTTTCTTCGAATCAGGATCCCCAACGGGGATCACTGAGGCGGGAGCAGACGATTCTCGACCGGCAATCGGATCCGGTGAATCCGGTGGAAGTGTGAAAGGAACGCGATGAACCGTACAAGGTTTCGTGTCTCCAAGAATTTGGTGGCAACCGTCGTCTTCGTACTGGCTCTGGCCGGTTGCGGTGGGGGCCCGATAAACGGGGGATTCGCCGGGCCGGTCGGTGATATCGATCGGGACCAGGTCCTACGAGTCACTTCCAGTTCACCCCTGAGGAATCTGGACCCCTACTTACAAGCAAGTTACGGGGGTTGGGGTTATCTCACCCTGTTGTTCGATCGGCTCACCACCGTCGACAGCGACGGGAATCTGATTCCGGGACTGGCGAACTCATGGGAATTCGCTCCCGATGGCTCATATTTGGAGATGAAGCTGCGGGAAGACGTCGTGTTCCACGACGGTACAGCGTTCGACGCCGCGGCGTTCGCGGCGAATATCCGGAGAGGCCGGACCCTGGAGGGCAGTACGGTAGCGGCTGCGTTGCGGAATATCTCCGCGGTCGACGTAGTCGACGATCACATGGTCCGATTGCGGTTGGTGCCGGGCACCGGTGTCGAGCTTCCTGGAGTGTTCAGCACCAACGTCGGAATGATGCTCAGTCCGAAGACCATTGCGGCGGGCACCGATATTCGCAACGGTCCGGGCGCCGGAGGTTCCGGGGCCTACCAGGTGAGCGAATTCGTGCCCGAAGAATCACTCTCACTGGTGCGGGCGGCAGAGACCAACTGGGACCCGGAAGCCGGGCTCCTGGCCGGCTTCGAGTTCGAATGGATTCCCGATGCCAGTACTCGCTTGAACGGTGTGAAGACGGGTATGACCGATCTGACCTGGGTGAGTTCCGCGAACGAGGTGGTCCAGGCGCAGATGCTCGGACAGAACCACTCACTGGGTGTCGATCAAGTCGTCTACCGAAACGTGCTGGGGCTCTATATGCGGCCCGAGGGAGACCTGGCGAATCCGGATATCCGGCGGGCGGTGGCCTCCGCGATCGACCCGGCGGCCGTGAGCGCGCTCTTCTCCGGTACCTGCACCCCGAACCGTCAGCTGTACCCAGCGGGCAACTGGTCTGCGGACCCCTCCTATGAATATCCCTATCCATTCGACCCGGAAAAGGCCAGAGCCGTACTGGATTCGTCGGGCGGTGCTCGTATGACACTGACGTACGCAGCTGGGACGAACACGGAATATACCGCGAACGTGCTTCAGTCGACGCTCTCGGACGCGGGAGTCGACGCGGATCTCGAACCGGTTCCGAACAGCCAGAACGAGCCTCGATACCTTGCCGGTGACTTCGAGTCCATGGTGTCCAACAGTTTCAGCCCCAAGGTCGATCCCGCCGAGACCGTGAATACTTTCCTCTTCGGCGGATATGGCCTCGCAGGCGGTAACCCGCGCATCAGGGAGCTCGCGACAACGGCAGCCGATCCCGCACTGACCCGAGAGGAACGCGCACCGATTTATCGGCAGATCTGGGATCTCACGCTGAAAGAAGCCCTTTTCGTCCCGATCTGCAACCAGACCAATGCGGCGATGTTCACCAGCAAGGTCGTCGGCGTACCGGAAACACCCTGGGTCGATATGGGAATCTTCGACCTCCGCCATGTGGGAATGACCGAGTAGGCCGTAGGAAAAAAAGTAGGAGATCTTGTGCTGCGTTATGCCGGGCAGCGGTTACTGGCAGCGATTCCGCTGTTGTTCGTCGTTCCCTTGTTGATATTTCTGTTGATGGAACTGGCTCCGGGTGATCCGGCCGTCGTTCTGGCAGGAGAGAATTCCACCCCTAAGCGCCTACGGGAGCTACGCGAGAATCTGAACCTGGACGAGAATGTGTTCATTCGATACCTGGATTGGGTCGGTTCCGCACTTCGGGGCGATCTCGGGATGTCGCTGTGGTCCCACCAGACCGTGGTCGAGCTCCTGTTACGGCGAATGACCACGACCCTGTCGCTGGTGCTGTTCGCGATAGTGCTGGCCATAGCTATCGGTGTCACCCTCGGCGTCCTGGGGGCGCTGCGGCCGGGTGGCGTGATCGACCGCGGCATCAATGTTGTGGCATCGGTGGCCATTGCTGTACCCGCCTTCTGGTTCGGTTTGGTGCTGGTATCACTGCTCGCGGTCTCGCATCAGATATTTCCGGCGTTCGGATACGTACCGATATCCGACGGAGTAGTCCCGTGGTTCCAGCACCTGGTACTGCCCGGGGTGGCGCTGGCCCTACTGCCCGCCGCGGAGGTGACGGTGCAGTTGCGGTCCGCGCTGGGACAGGTACTCACCAGTGACTACATTCTGAACGCCGAGGCCCGGGGGTTGTCCCGGGCGAGCGTGGTTTTGAAACACGGTCTCAAGAACGCGTGCATACCGGTGGTGACGGTACTCGGCTTCCGGGTCGCCGAAATCCTCGGCGGCACGGTGACCATCGAGATCATCTACAACATGCCGGGGCTGGGGAGCCTGGCGGTCAACAGCGTCCAGAACCACGACGTTCCCGTACTCCTCGGGTTCGTCTTGTTCACCACGATCGTCGTCGTAATCGTCAATCTCCTCGTCGATATCTCGTACGGTTATTTCAATCCGAAGGTGCGCTCATGACCGCGGACTCCGCATCGGCCGGTATCGGTATCAGCTCCGGGAGGGGCCGCCGGATCCTCGGTTTCGTACGTCGTCGACCCGCGACCGTGGTGGCGGGATTGTGTGTCATCCTGTTGATCTGCACAGCGGTATTCGCGGCCTGGCTCGCTCCCCACGATCCGTATGCGCAGGATCTGCTGCACAGGTTGCAACCGCCGGATGCCCGGCACCTGCTGGGAACCGACGACTACGGGCGGGATGTGCTGAGCCGTATCATCTTCGGCGCTCGCATCTCCTTGATCGCCTCGCTGCAGGCTGTGGCTCTCGCACTGATCCTCGGTCTGCCGTTGGGAATTATCGCCGGCTACCGCGGGGGATGGGTGAACACCCTGTTCACCCGGATGATGGACGCACTGATGAGTGCGCCTTCGCTGGTTCTCGCGATCACGATCGTCGCCGTACTGGGGTCCGGCATCACCAACGCGATGGTGGCAGTGGGCCTGGTGATGGCGCCACGGTTCTTCCGAGTCGCGCGGGCCTCGACGATGGATGTCCGAGGAGAGACCTACATCGAGGCCACCGTCGCACTGGGTGCGACGCCGGCCCGGACGATCATTCGACACATACTCCCGAATGTGATGCCGCCGATCATTTTGGTCATCTCCGTTTCCCTGGGTACGGCCGTGGCCGCAGAGGCCAGTCTGAGTTTTCTCGGACTCGGGGCGGAGGCGCCCGCGGCGAGCTGGGGGTCGATGCTCAGCACCGCCGCATCGAATATGCAGCTCGCGCCCCATCTGGTGTGGCCTCCGGGCGTCATGATCTTTCTGACCGTCCTGGCCTTCACCTATCTCGGCGACGGGGCTCGCCGGGCGCTGACAAGGAGTGGCAATGGCAGTGAAAAATGACAGCCTCCGGAAGTCCCGCCATGCCCCCGGGATCACTGCCGAGAAACTCCTCCGGGTCCGGGACCTCAGTGTGCAGTTTCGCGCGGACCGCCGGAACTGGGTCACCGTCGTCGACGGCGTTTCCTTCGACGTCGGTACGGGTGAATCCGTCGCGCTGGTAGGCGAATCAGGGTCGGGGAAGACAGTGTCATCGCTCGCTGTCATGGGGTTGACCCGCAACACGGGGGGCCGGGTAACCGGTGGCTCGATCGAGTTCGACGGTCGCGACCTCACCTCGCTGCCCACCCGGGAGTGGCGCAAACTTCGCGGACCCGGGATGGGAATGATCTTCCAGCAGCCCATCCGCAGCCTCAACCCGGCGTACACGGTGGGTGACCAGATCGCCGAATCGGCGCGCAGGCATCTCGGACTCGACAGACGGGCGGCGATGGCGCGCGCGGTGGAAATGCTCGAACTGGTCCGGGTACCCCGTGCTGCCGAACGCATCCGCGAATATCCGCACGCCTTCAGCGGCGGAATGTGCCAGCGGGTCATGATCGCGATGGTTATGGCGTCGAACCCTCGCTTGCTGATCGCGGACGAACCCACCACCGCGCTGGATGTCACAGTGCAGCAGACCATTCTCGAATTGCTGCGGGATCTGCAGGAACAGACCGGCATCGGGCTTCTCTTCATCACCCATGACCTCGCGGTGGTCGCGGAACTGTGCCAGCGCGTGGTCGTGATGTATGCGGGCGAAGTGATCGAGCAGGGACGTGCCGAAGACGTTTTCTACACGCCTCGGCATCCGTACACGGCAGGGCTACTGGCGTCCATCCCACAATCGGGGCATCGGAGGACCCGGCGCCTGGCCGCCATCGAAGGCCGCGTTCCCGGCGCCGGCGAGTGGCCCACCGGTTGCCGGTTCAGGGAACGCTGCCCCCACGCGCGATCCGGCCTGTGTGATAGCACGCACCCGGCGATGAGTGCCGCCGGAGACCGCGACGGGGTTCGGTGCCTACGTACCGCCGATCTCGAACTACAAGGAGTACGGGAACGATGAGCCTGCTCGAGGTGTCCGATATTTCGAAGTCGTTCTCGACTGGACGCGACATCATCGGCCGTCGGACCGGGTGGACACACGCTGTTCGCAACGTGTCGTTCACACTCGACGCCGGCGAATGTCTTGCGTTGGTGGGTGAATCCGGGGCGGGCAAGTCGACTGTCGGCAGAGTCGTACTGCGATTGATCGAACCCGATGCCGGCAATATCGCGTTCGACGGCCACGATGTGCGCGGTGCATCACCGGCGCGGCTGCGGGCGATGCGCCGCGGGATGCAGATGATCTTCCAGGATCCACACAGTTCTCTCGACCCGCGCATGAGCGTCCTCGACGCGGTGGCTGAACCGCTGATCGTGCATACCGATCTCGATCGCGAGGCCCGAACCGAAAAGGTCCGGGAATTGCTCGACAAGGTCGGTATCGGCCCGCGCTACCTCTCCCGGTACCCGGGGGAACTCTCCGGTGGCCAATTGCAGCGGGTCGCCATCGCTCGTGCGCTCGCCCCTGGGCCGAAGATGATCGTGTGCGACGAACCAGTCGCGGCACTCGATGTATCGGTTCGGTCGCAAGTACTCAACCTCCTCCGAGATCTGCAGGAGGAACTGGAATTGGCGTATCTGTTCGTCTGTCACGACCTCGCACTGGTCGAGGTGATCGCCGACCGTGTTTTGGTCATGGCGGGCGGAGAGGTCGTCGAATCGGGCACCGTCGAATCGGTCTACCGTGATCCACAGCAGGATTACACCCGAAAGCTACTGGATGCCATCCCTGCTCCCTTCCCGCGCGGCGCCCGGCAGCGATGATCGGGCGGCGTAAATCTGCCAACCACACACGGACGCAACCGATCACGCTGTCGACACACGGACCCGTCGAGGTCGCGGGAGGCTCCGGGGCGGCGAGTTCCGCTCAATCCTGCTGAGTGAGTTTGGCGTTGATTTCGCGGGCTTCGGCGAGTTGGTCTTCGAGGATGATGATCCGGCACGCCGCTTCCAAAGGGGTGCCGGAGTCCACGAGTTCGCGGGCGCGGGCAGCGATCCGCAGTTGGTAGCGGGAGTAGCGGCGGTGCCCACCGGCGGAGCGTTGCGGGGTGATCAGTTCCGCGTCGTCCAGGGTGCGCAGAAACGCTTGGGTGGTGCCGAGCAGGTCAGCGGCCCGGCCCATGGTGTAGGCGGGATAGTCGTCATCGTCGAACTTCTCGTTCGCGGTCGTGAGTTCAGAAATCGTGCGGCCTCCATACGCCGAAGTGCCCCGGCGCCGCAGGCGCCGGGGCACTGAAAGGGGGAATTACTTCGTCTTCCGACAGGTAACCAAATCGTCGGCGATCGCCCCAACCACATAACTTCACGGGCGACCCGACGGGCAACGCCTCCCTTCTCCTCACAGTGTTACTTCATCTTCTTTCCGTGCGACTTCACTTACTTCCCGGCGGGCGGCGGGACCGTCGTATCTGCTGGTCCCATGGCCGCGCCCGCCGGTCTTGCCCTCACGGGTAGTTCGTCATCTCCCGTGCCTTCTGGATACTTCTTACGCTTCCAACAAGATAGAAGCTACCGCACCTTTGGTGGAATGTCTACTGTGATCGCTGTAGATTTTCTCTACCCGTCGGCCAGGCTCACCAATGCAGGTACGAACCCCGATCAGGGGCATAAGGTCCTGGACCTGGCCGCCGCCGGCCGCCCGGTCGCGCAGGTAGCCGCTGACCTGGGAATCAGCGACGAGACGATCTGTGTCCGGCGCAAACAAGAACTGATCGACACCGGCCGGATACCGGGCGCCACCAGCACCGAGCAGTCCGTATTGATCGCAGCCGAGCGCAGCCTGAGCCTGGCGGATCGCGCGGTGTCACATCGCCCGGTGTACGTCGCTGCCGGGTTGTGACAGTGGCCGGATCGCTTCTCCGGCAAGTGGCCGTCGTCGGGGAGTTCCAACCGGCCGTTGACAATCGATGAGCCGGCGTCGCGCTCGGTTCAGGGTTCCTTGAACGGGCAGCGGTGTGCGTATCAGCGGTTCAGGAATTCCGCGGCGGCGGGTGCGAATCTGTCGTGGAACTGGAAGATGCCGCCGTGCCCGGAGTCGGGGTAGATGATCAGCTCGGAATCCTTGATGCTCCTCCGGTCTGTGGGTGTCAGGGGTGGGTGCCGTCGGTTGTGGAGGCGACAGGTCCGGGGTTGCTGATGACAGCTTTTCCCCGGATACCGCCTTTACTCAGCGCCTCGAGGGCTTGGGGGGTCTGATCGAACGGGAAGACCCGGCCGACCACGGGACGCAGCGCGCCGTCGTCGACCAGACGGGTGATCCGGCGGAGCTGATCACCGTCGGCGCGCATGAAGAGGAACTCATAGCTCACGCCCAACCGGCGGGCCCGGCGGCGGATACCGCTGCTGAGGCCGGTGATCGCGAGACGGAGCACAGGGTTCGCGCCGAGTTCGCGGGCGAAGGCCGGGTCCGGGGGACCGGCGATCCCGATGGCCCTGCCGCCTTGCCGCAGCACTCGCAGCGATTTCTCCAGATTCTTTCCACCCAGGCTGTCGAGTACCAGGTCGTAGCCGTGCAGTATTTGTTCGAAATCCTGGCTGCGATAGTCGATGACATGGTCGGCGCCGAGTTCTCGGACGAAGTCGGCGTTGGCGGCGCCGGCTGTGGTCGCTACGGTCGCGCCGAGGTGTTTGGCGAGCTGGATCGCGATCGACCCGACACCGCCGGCTCCGGCGTGGACGAGGACCTTCTGCCCGGGCTGAACGTTTCCGCGCTCCACGAGTGCCTGCCATGCGGTCAGCGCCACCAGTGGGAGAGACGCTGCCTCCTCGACGCTGACCGATTCCGGTCGGCGGGCCAGGTCTGCTTCCGCGACGGCGATGCGCTCCGCGAAGGTCCCGATGTGCTCCTTACCGGGCCTGGCATACACCTCGTCGCCGGGCTCGAACGATCGCACCTTCGCGCCGACCCGGAGGACGACACCGGCCAGATCGTTACCGAGAATCAGCGGCAGCTCGTACGGCAGGATCCGCTTGAACTCGCCCGCCCGGATCTTTTCGTCCAACTGGTTCACTCCGGCCGCCTGCACCCGCACCAGCACGTCGTGCTCGCCGACTACCGGCTCCGGGACGCCGGCCTCCCGGAGGGCCCCTTTGTACTCGGTGACGACGAATGCTCGCATGGTTGGTGGCTCCTTCTGGTCTGCGGACGGGTATGTGCTGGTCTTGTGCTCGGTATCGCCGGATCGGTCGATGGGCTCTCGATCGGTCGGCGCCGGACAGTTCGGCGGCTGCCCGCCCGGAGTGCTGCTCAGCCGTCGGTGGCCGCGAGCTGGGGGTAGAGCGCTTCGATGGGTGCGCTGAGTCCCGCTTTGACCTGAGCGGAAGCTTCGTCGGCAAGAACTTCGTACTCGCCGGCTTCGACGGCGGCGAATACGGTCCGCACCAGGTCCGCGGGCTGTGTCTTGGGGTCGGTGGTGTGCGCGGCCATGGGGGTGTCGACGTAACCGACGTGCACACCGACGACGTGAACGCCTGCGGGGGCGAGCTCGAGGCGCAGCGAGTTGGTCGCCGACCACAGAGCTGCCTTGGTGGCGCTGTAGATGCCGGCGACGGCGTACCAGCTCAGCAGGGAGTGGATATCGATGATGACCGACTCCTCTCTGCTGCTCAGGATCGGGGCGAAGGCGCGGGCGAGGAAGAGCGGGCCGAGGAAATTGGTCTCGACGTTGGTGCGGATCTCCTCATCGGTATGGGTGAGGATGCCGGCGCTGGACACCGAGGCGCCGGCGTTGTTGATGAGCACCGTGACGTCCGGCGCGGCGGCGACTGCCGCCTCGATGGACGCGGGATCGGTGATATCGAGGACGAGCGGGACGATTCGTTCGTCGTTCCAGTCGCGGGGCTTGCGGGCGGTGGCGTAGACCTTCGCGGCGCCACGGGCGAGGGCCTCGTGGACGAAATGCGTCCCGATACCACCATTCGCTCCGGTGATGAGGACGACGGCTCCATTGAGTGAGGGCATGTCACGTTCTTTCTTTTGCGGGGTGCGGACCTGTAGGTGCGGCCTGATCAGGAGTGAGTTGTCGGCAGTCCGACCCGGGGATGACCGATCGACAGCGTCATGTGTCGGGAGGGATGTTCTCGATGGGAGGGTCAGGAGAGCACCCATCTGAACCGCATCAATATTGACTATACTCAAAACTGAATGTAGTCAGAATTTATTCCGAAGGGCACCCGCCATGTCATTCGCCCCCCAGCCGGTGGGACGGCGCGAGCGGAACAAGCAGCAGAAGCTCGACCGCATCACCGCCGCCGCCGGCGAACTCTTCGCCGAATACGGCGTCGACGAGGTCACCACCCAGCAGATCGCCGATAAGGCCGACGTCGGCACCGGGACGGTGTTCCTGTACGTCAAGACCAAGGGCGAGTTGCTTCTGCTCGTGCAGAACACCCATTACGTCGAAGCGCTCGAGCGGGGCCGGGCAGCTGCCGAGAACATCCCCGACGTGCTCGACGCGGTGATGACGATCATCCGTCCGATAGTGGGGTGCAACCGTACTCAGATCGACAACGGGCGCACCTATCTACGGGAGATGGTCTTCGGCAACCCCGAGGAGCCCCACCACCGCGATGCCCTCGCTGTCGTCGAGCAGACCGAGGAAGCGATCGCCGCCGTACTGCGCCGAGACGAGCGTGTCGGGGTGGCCGAAGCCGCAAGGAGAGCGCATATCGTGTCCGCGATCATGTTTCTCGCCATGGCTGCCACTGCCAACATCGCGCGCAGTGTGGACGAGATCGTGGCGGACATCAGGGAGCAGGTGTCTGCCCTCCTGCCGCAATGATCCCGGCGGTGCCCGGAGTAGTCCGGGGTCAGCGCTGATTCGCTCTATACCCCACCGGCGGGCTCGCCGATGGTCCGCGTGTTCAGCCGGGTCGCGGCCCGCCCCCGATCTGTGTCGAAGGTCAGGCGCGCAGGCAGAAGGGGTGACCGGCCGGGTCGCTGAGTACACGGGAGCGTTCCGGGCTGGGCTGAAATGTAGCCTTGGTCGCGCCGTGACGGATCGCTTCGGCCTCGGCGCTGTCGAGGTCGTCGACGGTGAGATCGAGGTGGATCTGCTGCGGGCGCTCGGCGGCGGGCCAGGTCGGTGGCCGGTAGTTCTCGACACGGACAGCGCCGAGATGCAGCACCCCGGTTGCGACGGCACAGAATCCGGGGGTTTCGACGACGACCTCACCGCCGAGTAGGTGCGCCCAGAAGCGGGCCAGGTCATGCGGGTCGGCGCAGTCGAGATTGATCGCGGCAATGGTGGCCGGTGGCATATGTACTCCTTGATGACGAGAGGGGACGCAGAGTGCGCGGCTTGACCGGAGAAAGCCGGTACCGACTTCAGAGCACCGGCACGAGCGGGTCGGCGAGGAGACTCCGGTCCCCGTCGACACCATGAACGAGCGCCGCGGCGACATCGTCGTAAGGCGCCCCGAGCCGGATCGCGCTCGCCTCGTCCAGTGTTCGGTAGTGGTGTGGGCCGAGTTCGAAATCCAGAGCGTCGAGGTAGCCGTCGAGCTGGGCCGGGGTGCGGGGGCCCACGATGGGGATCATCGAGGTACCGGCTCGTGCGGCGCGTTCGCGCAGCCAGGCCAGTGCGACCTGGACCGGGCCGGTGCCGATCTCCTCGGCCACGGTGAGCACTGCGTCGAGTACCGAACTACGCTGCGCTGCCTCGTTGTTCCCGGCGCCATCGGTGTTGGTCCGGCCGCTGAGACGGCCTGTCTCACCGCGGCGGTACTTGCCGGTCAGCAGGCCGCCGGCCAGCGGGGAGTAGAGCACAACACCCAGCCCGTACGCCTGGCTCATGGGGAGGAGTTCCCGTTCGGCGGAGCGTTCGGCCAGGCTGTATTCGGTCTGGATTCCGATCAGCGGCGTACGCCCCGTCTGCGCCGCACCGGCTACCGCGCCCGCGACCCGCCAGGCCGGGAAGTTCGACAGGCCACCGTATCGGATCTTGCCCGCTCGAATCAGGTCCTCCAGACCGGCCAGGATCTCGGGCATGGGTGTGACACCGTCGGGGAGGTGCGGCATGAATACGTCGACGTAGTCGGTCTTCAATCGCCGCAGGCTATCCTCCAGGGACCGGATCATGATCTTGCGGCTGTTGCCGGTGGTGCCCGGCCGGATGTGCGAGCTCCTGCTCCCGGTGTATTTGGTGATCACCACGTAGTCGTCGCGCTCACGTCCGAGCAGGTCGCCGAGGACGGTTTCGGCCTCGCCGTTCTGGTAGATGTTCGAGGTATCGATGGTGGTCCCGCCGGCGGCGGCGAACGACTCGAATATCGATCTCGATCCGGCCGCCCCCGCCGAAGCGGGAGCTGTACCGAAATTGGCTGTGCCCAATACGTATTCCGAGACCCGCAGGCCACTGTGCCGTCCGAAGGCCTGGTAACGCACGGGTATCTCCTTGCTGTGGGGTACTGTCGGCGACGTTAGCATAAAAAAACGATCGGTCACTCTCTTTATGCCCAAGGTAAGCCAAGCCCACCGCGACGCCCGTCGACAGCAGATCATCGACGCGGCCTACGCTCGTTTCGCCAGCCACGGCTTCGCGCGTACGTCCATGACCGACCTCGTCCAAGCCTCCGGGCTGTCGAACGGCGCGATCTACCGGTACTTCACGAGCAAGGACGAGATCGTCGCGGCGATCTGCGACCAGTCGAGCCAGGACTTTCCGGCGGAGCTGACCTTCGAGGCCATCGACGCCTTCCTGCAGCACATCCGGACACTGGCGCGCGAGAAGGGCCACGCCCGGTTGGTCGCGCAGATCTTCGCCGAGGCCGCCATCACCCCGAGCCTCGCCACGCTCGTCGACGGGCAGCTCGAAGAGATGCGCACGGCGGTCTGCGCACTTCTGCCGGACCACCCGCCGGCACACGCGGCCCGCATCTCCGAGGCCTTCGTCGCACTCTGCCACGCCTACAGTCAGCAGCTCGCCGTACGGGGCGATCTGGACCCCGCCCCCTTCACTGCAGCCCTCGTCGCGATGACCACGTCGTAGCCGACCCGGGCCACCGGGCCTAGATCAGCTGTTCAGCTAGGTCCAGGGTGTGCAGAACGGTCTGCCGCGAGGTTGTCGTAGAGGGCGCTGAGGTCGAGGGAATCGGCAGGGCTGCTGCGGACCTGTGCGGTGCGGTCCACCTGGCGGTGTAGCGCTTCCATCTTCTCGTCGAGTTGGGTGGCGACTTCGGCGGCTTGGGCCAGGTCGCTGCGGAGGTTGGGGGGAACTTCGCCTCGATACTTGTAGTAGATCTTGTGTTCCAGGCTGGCCCAGAAGTCCATCGCTATGGTGCGGATCTGGATCTCGACCGGTATCCGTTCGGTGCGTGCGGAGCGGAACACCGGGATCGACACGATCAGGTGCAGGCTCTGGTAGCCGTTCGGTTTGCGGTGGGTGATGTAGTCGCGCTCCTCCAGGACGGTGATGTCTTCCTGGCCGGCCAGCATGTCCCGGATCGCGGCGATATCGGAGATGAAGCTGCAGACCACCCGGACTCCGGCGATATCGAGCACATTCTCCCGGATCGCCGCCAGGTTCATCGGGTAGTTCTTGCGCTGCACCTTTTCCAGCACGCTTTCCGGCGATTTCAGCCGCGATCCCACATGCTCGATGGGGTTGTACTCATGGGTGCTGTTGAAGTCCTCGCGCAGGATATTGATCTTCGTGGTGATCTCGTCGATCGCGAATTTGTAGCCGAGCATGAAGTCGACGAACTGTTCGCGCAGCGCACGGACATGCTCGACATCGATTCGCCCCGGCTCGCCGGAGAAACCATCGACGGCCGTGGTGTCCGGATTCCAGGGCTTCATTGCGCCCATTGTGCCTTCACCGGCGCTTTCCCCCGGTGTCGGATCGGATTCGTCGTGGTGGTTCCGCGCGTTCGATCAGCCCGGCAAGGCGGTCGATGAGCTCGTCGCGAGTGAGGTGGTTGCCGAGGGCGTCGTCCTGCCATGTCAGTAGCAGGCCCCATATGCCGGTGAACAGCACCGTGGCGCTTATCTCGGCATCGATGGGATCAGCCTCGGCGGCAGGGTCCGGTGAGGTGTAGTCGAGGTAGATCTGGATCAGCCCGACCGCGACCTGACGGCCGCGCTGGGCCAGTTCGGGATTGGTTGCAGCCTCGACGGCGATGATCCGGCCGCGGCGCGGGTCTTCGGTGATGAAGTCGATCCAGGACCCCAGCAGATCGCGTAGCGCCTGGCCGCGGTCGGCAACCGGGGTTGCTGCCGCGTTGGTGAGCAGCGCGATCCCGTCGCCGATGACCCGGTCGTAGACGGCGGCGACGAAGTCTTCCTTGGTGTCGAAGAGTTCGTAGAAGTGTCGTTCACTGATCCGGGTGGCGCGGCAGACGGAGCGCACCGTCACTTCCCGCGTTCCTCGGGTGCCCATGATCTCGATACCGGCTTCGAGTAGTCGTTCGTGCCGGTCGCTGCGCCGCTCATCGCGGGTTCGGCCGTTCCATACGCGGCCGGTGGTGGTGCGTGCCTGTTCGGGCGCTGTCGTTTCTCGACCTGTTGACACCGGTTCGATCGTACCCCTACTGTGACAACACTCGTTGTAGACAACGCATGTTGTCGATAATGAAGGTGGTGCGACGTTGCTCTGCTGTGTTGTGGCCGGGACGCTGATGGCGTTGGGCTACCGGATCCGGGTCTGGTTCACCCGGCGCGGTGCCGGGCCGGTTCAGTTGTTCGCGCCCCCGGCCCGCCGCCCCGCACCGGGGCAAACCATACCGGCGCCGTCGGCGCCTGTGACGGTCCGGATCTCTCGGCGGCCGCGGATGCTGCTCTGGGTAGCGGCAGGAATCGTGACCTACCTGGCCGGGATCGCGGTGTTGCTCGCCCTGGGATGGGTTGACAGCAGTACCGGTACGTCGGGGTGGACGGCACATACGCTCACCTCGGCGGGTTTCGCTCTCGCGATATTTTGCCTGCTTCGCATTGCTGCCGGCGGGGTTGCGGAGCCTTCGAGCTCGTTGCGTGAACATCTCGGGTGCGCGCTGGTGGGGATCGGGTTGGTGTGGTTCGTACTCGGCATCGTCGATATGCATGTGCTGGGGCTGTTCCACCTGGATCCCGGCTCGGCCGACGTTCCGGCCGATCACGCCCACGCCCATACGCACTCCACGATGCCTGCGCATCATTCGACGACGATGTGGGACTGGGGCTTCCACGGAATCGGCCCGGTGTTCGTGGTACTCGGATGGAGCGCGCTGCCGGTGTTGCCGCGATTCGCCGAGAAACATCCGTCCGCCGGCTCGCCGGTCGCTCCGATTCCTGCTTTCTCGAAAGGCTGATCATGACCACCAGCCCCCTCTCCCGCACCGGTTCGGCGCCCTCGGTGACCGAATCCAGTCCCGAAGATCTGGAAATCCTTCGCTACCTGCTCGATCTGGCTCTGCAACCGCTGGACCGTTTCGACGGCTTCACCCACGCCGAGCAAATGCTGCTCAGCGCCCTGCGCTACCAGCTCAACGGACTGTGCTGGGCACTGACGCTGGCCCAGCGCACCCGCACCCCGGCCTTCACCGGATACCTGGCCGAGGCGCAGCGCAATGCGATCACCAAGATGTGCGACAAACGTGTCTGGAAGTACTGGTGGAAACAGGAGCTCATCGGTTACGGCCGGTGGAACCGCGACCCCATCGCCCACCACAACGTCATGTACTCCGCCTATCTCGGCGTCATGATCGGACTCTACGAAACCCTGAACACCGACCCCACATTCGACCAACCCGGATCACTGACGCTGCGCTGGAACGAACGACGAAGCTATCTCTACGATTTCGGTAGTCTCGCCGAAGCGATCCAGCGCAATATGCTCGAACGCCCGAACAGTCCGCAGTACCCGTGCGAGCCGCACCTGGTGTATCCGGTGTGCAACACTTACGCGCTCAACACCTTGCGGATGCATGACCGGCTCCACGGGAGCACCCTCACCGGCGACCTTGTGGACCGCGTCCGCGAAAGCTACGACCGCGATCGCTGGCGCCGCCCCGACGGCCGCTTCTACAGCGGCAGAACCCGCGCCGGCCGGATCCCGTTCCTGCCCCCGATCCTTACCAACGATGCCTGGATGGCCTACTGGCTGCACTCACCCATGCCCGATATCGCCACCCACACCTGGGACATGCTGCGCGAGCGGTTCATCGCCCTGTCCGGCACCGAAGTCACGATCACCGGCGCCCCCGAGAAACGGATCGACCCCGGCAACTACAGCCTCGCCAACGGCGGCGGCCCCACCTATGCGATTCTGGCCAAAGCCGCCCGCGAACTCGGCGACGAAGACCTCGCCGGCGCGCTGCAAGAACTTCTCGGATGCCGGTTTCCGCTCGCTCGCGCCGGTGGCGCGGCCCGCCACAGCGGTCTGTCCACGCTCGGTAACGTCCTGGCCGCGATGGGACGCTTCGGCGGTGCCGGCGTCACCGCCGGCCTGATCGACGGAAATGTACCTGCCGAATGGATTACCGGCCCCATTCTGGCCGAGGCCGCCTATCCCGACGTGCAGGTGGCACGTGCGGTCACCGACGGGCGTGGTCTCGACCTTGTGCTCTACCCCGGGTCCGGCCATCCGGTGACCACCGTTCTCGGAATCGGACGACTCACCCCGGGTGCCACCTACCGGGTGACCGGCACCCTCGACCACATCACCGCCGAAGGGGACGGCAGCACCCGGCTCCCGGTCCGCCTGCACGGGCGAACCGAAATCCACATCCAACCGGTATGAGCACAAGCCGGCCGGTTTCTGCGCCCTCCGGTTACGGCCGGGCACGCCTGATCGCCTCTGTTCTGTCTACTCGCAAGCCGGCACCTGTCTGCGGACATCGGGTCCCGCGGAGCCGCCACCTGGCGGCTCAGAACCAGCTGTCAGCAAGCAGATTCAGGGAGCGCTGCCGCACTGCGGGGTCATAGGCGTAGGTGACGGTGATGAGCTCGTCGGCACCTGTGCGTTCTACGAATTCCTCGAGCTCCCGAACGACCGTCTGCGGCGCGCCGACTGCCTTGATGCGCAACATCGCGTGATCACGACCGCTCTGCGCGGCAAGCCGGCCGGGGTCGACGGGCGGCTGGAGCTTCCGCCGCCGGCCGCTCCGGATATCGAGGAACATCTGCTCCAGCGTGGTGAACTCCCGCTCGGCCTCCTCGTCGGTCGGTGCCACCATGACGTTGATGCCCGCCATCAAGTACGGCTGCGCGATCTGCGCGGTGGGAGCGGAATCGGAAAACGTGTCCCGGTAAACCTTGACGGCCTCGTCCAGCTGATCGGGCGCAAAATGCGAGGCGAGGGCGAACGGTAACCCGAGCTGGCCTGCGATGGAGGCTCCGTTGACCGTGGAACCCAGGACCCAGATGGGGACCTCGGTTCCCGCGGAGACAGCCGAAACGATCGGGGCGCTCCGGGCCGTTCCGTCTGCGCCGAACCAGCCCTGTAGATCGAAGATGTTCTCCGCAAAAGCCTGCGGATCGCCGGATGACCGGCTCAGGGCACGCGCGGTCATCATATCCGTGCCCGGGGCACGGCCCAGGCCGAGATCGATCCGGTCGCCGTACATGGTGGCGAGGGTCCCGTACTGCTCGGCAACCATGAGTGGCGCGTGGTTGGGGAGCATCACACCGCCGGATCCCACGCGGATCCGTTCGGTCACCGAGGCGGCCTGAGCGATCAGCAGCGATGTGGCGCTGGCGGCGAGGTTGGCAGTGTTGTGATGCTCGGCGAACCAGAGCCGGTGATAGCCGAGCCGGTCCGCTTCACGGGCGGCGTCCATCGAGGCGGCGATACCGTCGCGGGCCGTTGAGCCTTGGGGGATGGAGACCAGATCGAGAATGCTCAGTGGCACGGACAAGGTCGCGGCTTCCTCACGTTGACGACGATAGATACTGGCGTGTCAACCATCGGAACCCCAGCGTCTATTCCTTGATCGTTGTGAACCGAGTTTCCAGCCGGTCCTGCCGGTGTTCTGTTGCGCGATGGCGCTCGAATTTCTCAGCGGCCTTTCGAAGCACTTCAGGCCAGGGGTAGGCCGACGAGTCCGGCGAGGAGCCCGAGGGCGGCGCTGATGGTGAGTACACGGGGTACGGACCAGCCGAGCTTGAAGGTGAGCAGGGCGGCGAGCGTAGTGATGGACATCGCGATGGGATGGATGCTGCCGAGGTCGGGAACCTGCATGTTCAGGGGGCCGGTGGTCAGCGTGCGCGTGGTGGCGAAGAGCGTGTGGAGTGTGAAGTAGAGGCCGAGGCCGGCGATAACGCCGACGACGGCTGCGGTGATCCCGGTCAGGGCTGCCGAGAGGCTGTGGTTGTGGCGGAGGCGTTCGACGTAGGGGGCGCCGAGCAGGATGAACAGGAAGCAGGGTACGAAGGTGACCCAGGTGGTGAGTAGGGAGCCGAGAATGCCTGCGGCCCAAGGGTTCAGGCTGCCAGGATTGTTGTATGCGCCGAGGAACGCGACGAACTGCACGACCATGATGAGGGGCCCGGGAGTCGTTTCGGCGAGAGCGAGTCCGCGGACCATATCGGTGGGTGTGAGCCAGCCGTAGACTTCCACGGCGCGTTGGGCGACGAATGCCAGCACGGCGTAGGCGCCGCCGAAAGTGACCACCGCGGTGCCGGAGAAGAACACGCTCTGGGTGGTGAAGGTGCTGGAGGTACCGGTCAGAACGGCGGTAGCCAGTACGGGTGAGGCCCAGACGAGCAGCCCGGTACCGAGTACGAGCAGGTTGCGACGCGCGGACGGTGGTTCGCGGTGCAGCGCGTCGTCGGAGATCAGCGGCGGGGCTGCATCCTGCTTTTCGCCGGGCTCGGGCCGCCGAAGGTCTGCAGCGAGATCAGGAACCACGCCCTGGTCGCAGTGCGCAGGGGGACGAGGTCTGTCGTTGTATCGGTGTTGCTCGGCAATGGCGGAGTCCGCTTCCGGCCGAATCCAGCGCTGGATGTAACCATGGTTGCATGAAACCATGGTTACAGTGACTTGGGAATGTGAGAATCATTGCAACCATGGTTGCGTTAGGCTGGTGTTGTGAGGTTGGAGGCTGACACGGGGGTGCGCGGATGAGCAGCGCGAATCCCGCCCGCGCGGATGCGCCGGGGCAGTGGGTGTTGCTGTCCTATCGGATACCGCGCGAGCCGTCCACGGCCCGGATCGCGGTGTGGCGCAAGCTCAAACGCCTGGGCGTAGCCGGTTTGGGTGATGGGGTGGTGGGGTTGCCGGCCGATGCCCGCACGCGTGAGCAGTTGGACTGGCTGGCCGAGGAGATCGTTGAAGCCGGAGGGGAGGCGATGGTGTGGCTGGCCCAGCCCGCCGCCGTCGGCCAGGAGCGGCGCCTGGCCCGATCGATGGCCGATGCCCGGACCACTGAGTACGCCGCGGTGATCGCCGAGGCGCAACGATCCGCCGCCCTGCCCGAGCCCGAGCGGTTGCGAGCCTTGCGCCGGTTGCGGGGCGAACTGCGCCGCATCCAGCGCCGCGACTACTTTCCGCCCGCCGAGCGCGCCGTCGCGGTGCGGGCAGTGCAGGCATTGCACCCCGACAACGTCGTTTCCGAGGAGTCCGCATGAAATGGGCCACCCGCGCCGGTATACACATCGACCGCGCTGCCTGCGCCTGGCTGATCCGCCGCGAAATCGACACTGAGGCCGAGTTCGTGTTCGTCGCCGGCCCGGCCGAGGTCCCCGCTGAGACGACCCCGTTCGATATGCGCGGAGTGGAACTCGGTCACCACGGCGGGGACTGCAGCTTCGAAACCATCCTGCGCCGTTACGAACTCACCGATCCGGTGTTGTGGCGGCTGGCCGAGATCGTGCACGAGGCCGACCTCGACGACGAACGCTTCGACGCGCCTGAAGCGCCTGGCCTCGACGTCGTGCTGCGCGGGTTGTCGCTGGCCGGCGATGACATCCACACCCTGGCCGTGGCCGGCCCGATTTTCGACGGCCTCTACGAGTACTACCACCGTGAAACCCTTCTCGGCCGCGCCCCGGCCTGAACGCCACACCGCCGAGGCCGCGGCGTCGCCGGCGGCCGGGAATTCACGGCGTACGCCGGTGTTCGAACTCGACGCGGTATCGCTACGCCGGGGCTCGGTCACCGTGCTCGACAGCGTCGGCGCCGAAATCCCGGCCGGGGCCTGCACTGTGATCACCGGACGCAGCGGAGCGGGCAAGTCCAGCCTGTTGCGGTTGCTGAATCGCCTCGACGAACCCGACGCGGGCCGCATCACCTTCAGCGGGAACGCACTGGAGCACCACGATGTGCTCGATCTGCGCCGCCGTGTTCAGCTGGTAGCTCAGCATCCGATCCTGTTGACCGATACCGTGTTCGGCGATCTGTGCTGCGCGTGCCCGACTCTGAGCCGGGAGGCCGGCGCGGCGCTGCTCCAACGGGCAGGGCTGGCGCCGGTGTTCTGCGACCGTCCCACCGCCGGGCTCTCCGGTGGGGAAGCTGCCCGGGTATGCCTGGCCCGAGCCCTGGCGATGGGCCCGCAGGTGCTGCTGCTGGACGAGCCCACCGCCGCCCTCGACCCTGTCGCTACCCGGGCGATCGAATACACCCTGGGCGGGTTCACCGCCGCCGGCGGCACGGTGGTGCTCGTCGGTCACGACCCCGCGCAGATCCGCCGCCTTGCCGACCGGGTGATCACCCTCGACCACGGCCGTATCGCAGAACCCGGTGCGCGCTCGTGAATGCCACGGCGATGACATGGCTGCAGGTGGCTGCCTCTGTCCCGCTCGTGGCCCTCGCGGTAGCCGTCGCGGCGAAGGAACGGCTGGGATTGACCCGCGATCTGCTGTCGGCTGCGGTCCGCGCCGCCGTGCAATTGGCCGCTGTCGGGGTCGTGCTGCTGCTGTTGTTCGAACATGCCGCCACCGCGGGTGTCATCGCCTGGGTGGCCGTGATGCTGCTGATCGCCGGGCAGGTTGCCGGTCGCCGCGGCCGTGCCGTACCCCATGCCCGAATCCTGGCCACTGCCTCGATTGCCGCCGGATCGCTGCCCACTGTGGCCGTCTTGATCGTGTTCGAGATCCTGCCGGTGCGGCCCGAAGTGATCATCCCGGTCGCGGGCATGATTGTCGCCACCGCCATGCAGGCCACCGGCCTGACACTGCTGCGCCTGGCCCAGGAGATCTGCCACGCCCGGCCGGCGATCGAGGCCCGCCTCGCGCTGGCCATGACCGTGGACCGCGCCTTTGCGCCGAACCGCCGCTCGGCGGCCCGGACCGCGCTGCTGCCCGCAATCGATTCGACGAAAGTCGTCGGGCTCGTCAGCCTCCCGGGCGCCATGACCGGGCTGATCATCGCCGGCGTCGACCCGCTCACTGCCATCCGCTACCAGATCGTCGTCATGTACATGCTGCTGGCGGCCGCGACACTTGCGGCCGCCGCCGCAGGTCACCTCGCGCAACGCGTGCTGTTCGACCCCCGCGCCCACCGGCTCCGGCTCCCGGTGGGGTCGGACGAGCCGTAGCCCGGACTATCGCCCGGCGCGTCGTGGTTCCGGTCAGGCCGGGGTCTGCGCGGAGGGAGCTTCGGTATCGGCTTCGTCGTGGTCGGACAAGCCGAGACGCAGATGTTCGCTGTGGTAGACGGCTTCGTCGAGCAGTTGGGCGACGTGGTTGTCGTAGAGGCTGTAGATGATGCTGCGGCCTGTCCGGCTGCCGGTGACCAGGCCGAGGTTGCGCAGCAGCCGGAGCTGATGGGAGACCGCCGACTGTTCCATGCCGACCGCCTCGGCGAGTTCGGAGACGGCACGCGGGCCCTGGCGTAGTTCGGTGAGGATGAGTAGCCGGCTCGGTGTGGCCAGAGCCTGCAGCGTGGTTGCCACATGTGCGGCGGATTCGACGTCCAGTCGCGCGGCAGGCCGGTCGCGGCCGTCGACCCCATGTCCCATGACTACGGAGTTTAACCCAAGTCTGGTGCATGAATGAAGACATGTTCATTTGTGCTGTTATGGTGGGCCAGTTCCTGCTCTGATCTGTGGAGGTCTCTCGTGGTGTCGACCACCGTCACAACCAGTCGACCGGTCGCCACGCCGACGGCGCCGCCGCGACGCACCCGGCTGTTCGCTCTCCCCGAAGCGCGCTGGGCCGCAGCGGCTTCGGTGTTGTTCCTGCTCGGCATGGTCACCCAGTGGCTGGACGCTCCGGTATGGCTGTGGTGGGCGCTGTACCTCGCTTGTTACGCCACGGGTGGCTGGGAACCGGGTTCGGCCGGCCTGCGGGCGCTGCGGGAGAAAACGCTCGATGTCGATCTGCTGATGGTGTCGCGGCGATCGGTGCCGCGGCGATCGGACAGGTTCTCGACGGTGCGCTGCTGATCGTCATCTTCGCGACCTCCGGTGCCTTGGAGGCGCTGGCCACCGCGCGGACCGAGGATTCGCTGCGCGGACTGCTGGATCTGGCCCCCGACACCGCCACCCGGCTCACCGGCGACGGTGGCGAGGAGACCGTCGAGGCCGCCGATCTGGCGATCGGTGAGGTGATCCTGGTGCGCCCCGGCGACCGGATCGCCGCCGATGGGACAGTGATCGCCGGGGCCGGCGAAGTAGATGAGGCCGCCATCACCGGTGAATCGATGCCGGTGGACAAATCCACCGGCGACGAGGTGTACGCCGGAACCCTCAACGGCACCGGTGCCCTGCGAATCCGGGTGGACCGTCGTGCCGAGGACTCCGTCGTGGCCAGGATCGCCGGACTGGTCGAAGAAGCCAGCCGCACCAAAGCGAAAACCCAGCTGTTCATCGAGAAAATCGAGCAGCGCTACTCGGTGGGCATGGTCGCGGTCACTCTCGCCGTCTTCATCGTGCCGCTGCTGTTCGGCGCCGACCTGCAATCCGCGCTCCTGCGCGCCATGACCTTCATGATCGTCGCCTCACCGTGCGCGGTCGTACTCGCCACCATGCCGCCGCTGCTCGCGGCCATAGCCAATGCCGGCCGGCACGGAGTACTGGTCAAATCCGCCGTGGTGATGGAGCATCTCGGCACCACCACCCACGTCGCCTTCGACAAGACCGGCACGCTGACCCGCGGTGTCCCCGAACTCACCGACATCCGGCCGTTACCCGGAAGTCCCTGCACCGAGGAGCAGATCCTGCGGCTGGCCGGGGCGGCCGAGCACGGCAGCGAACACCCACTGGCCGCCGCCGTCGTGCGGGCCGCCCGCCACCGCGACCTGTCACTGCCCGCCGCCGACGAATTCAGCTCGCTACCCGGCCGAGGAGTTTCGGCGCTGGTCGACGGCCACTTCGTCCAAGTCGGCTCGCCCGCGGCGTTGCTCGGCGTCCACGAATCGGCAACACCCGAGGCGGCCGCCATCGTCGATGAACTGCAACAGCGCGGGCGCACCGCCGTGGTCGTCCTGTGCGAACGGAACCCCGTCGCCGTTCTCGGACTCGTCGATCAACTGCGCCCCGAGGCCGCCGCCGCCGTCTCCGCGGTCACCGGATTGACCGGCACCGCACCGGTTCTGCTCACCGGCGACAACGCGGCGACCGGCAACCAGCTGGCCGGACAGGTCGCGATCACCGACGTACGTGCCGGACTGCTGCCCGAAGGCAAGATAGCCGCCGTCCGTGGATTCGAGCGGGAAGGCGAGCGGATGACCGTCGTCGGGGACGGCGTCAACGACGCGCCCGCCCTGGCTGCCGCCCATGTCGGAATCGCCATGGGCGGTGCCGGATCCGATCTGGCCCTGCAGACCGCTGACGCGGTCGTGGTCCGCGACGACCTGACCGCCATTCCCGCCGTGATCGCGCTGGCCCGGCGGGCCCGCCGCATCGTGCTGGCCAACCTCGCGATCGCTGCCACCTGCATCACCGTCCTGGTGCTCTGGGACCTCTTCGGTCATCTCCCGCTGCCGCTGGGCGTGGCCGGCCACGAAGGTTCCACAGTGATCGTCGGCCTCAACGGCCTGCGTTTGCTCACCGGCCGAGCCTGGAAACAGGCCGAACGAAGCGTGAAACGCGAGCGACACGCCTCCGACTGAACCGTCTCGAGCCCAGTCCTCACCCTGCTCAGGTGCGCGGAGGCGTAGGTGGGGTGAATTGGACGATGAGCCATCCAGACACGCCTCGATCCCGGCTGTCTCGGCTGCACCGATGACTTTCGGGTGATCCTGTCGTCGATACCTGTGGATTTGCCGACAGACAGGAGTCCAGGCATGACGGAGCCGTTTCGATCGGGGATGACCTCGGTGCGGGCAAATGGTGTCGATCTCGGTATCGAGAGCTTCGGCCGTGCGGACGATCCGCTGGTCCTGCTGGCCGGTGGCACAACGATGTTGTCCTGGCCCGACCCGTTGTGCGAGCGGCTCGCGTCGGGCGGCCGGCGCGTGGTCCGCTACGACCTGCGCGACTCCGGCGCATCGACCGCCCTCGACCCTGAGGCCCCGGCCTATAACCTGCGAGATCTCGCCGCCGACGCGGCCGCGCTGGTCGAGCGGCTCGGTGCCGGGACCGCCCACCTCGGTGGGATCGGCGTCGGCGGGATGGTCGCTCAGGTCGCCGCGCTGGACCACCCGGATGTGTTCTCCGCACTGACCCTCGTCGGTACCCGGCCGGTGGCGCCGGGCCCGGTCGACGAGGACCTGCCCGACCACGACCGCGCGGTCATGGGCGCGCTGTTCGCCCGCCCACAACCGGACTGGACCGACCGAGACGCTGTCGCGGCGTTCGCCGCCGAAGGCGCCGGGCCGATGGGCAACGATCCACAACAGGCCCGGGCGACGGCGGCCCGGATCTGGGACCGGACACAATCGAGCGATCCCGCGGTGCACCAGGCGAACCAGCTCGGGATGGTGTTCTCCCGGATCGACTGCGCCCCGCGCTGGCGGGAGCGGCTCGGTGAGCTCGACGTGCCCACACTCGTGGTGCACGGTCGCGCCGATCCGTTCTTCCCGGTCGGCAACGGCGAGGTCCTCGCCGCCGAAATCCCCGGGGCGCGATTGGTCGTCCTCGATGACATGGGGACCGCTCTGCGCGACACCACGGCCGACCGGGTCGCCGCCGCCATGCTTGCCCTGTAACCGCCCGCGAGTGCGGCAGACTGAGCCTCGCGGATCGCACGATGTAATCTCCTGGCGGTAGCGGAGACGAGCGGATTCGGGAAGCCGGGACAGCAGTGGTCCTTTCCGGCGGGGGTGATCGCAGCAGTCGCAGGACGAGCCGCTACTCGCGGCGGCCAGCCCGATCCCGATGGGCGAGCTCGCCTTGGGAGAGCTCGGCGGGTATCGCGCGCTCGAGGATGGAGGGCGAGGCGAAGTTAGGACCTTCCGTTGGATGCCTGCTCCGGGGGCCAGCGGTCGGTGATCATCTCGGTCATCTCGTTCACCCAGGTGTCGTCGAGGGCGGCATCACGACGGATGAGGATGCGGAAGATCGCGGTGCCCGCCACGACCTCGGCGAGCATGGGCAACTGGTCGTCGTCGCGGCGCTGCTGGCCGTAGCGGGATTCGAAAGCGGCCAGGTTGCCGGCCAGCCGGTCGATCATCATGCTGTGCACTTCGGGGGCGGCGACGGTGTCGGCGATCAGTCCCGGTAGTGCCACCCGCACTTCCGGTCTGTCGAATATCGCGCGGACCGTCTCGACCAATGCCCGGATGTCCGCGCGGATATCGCCGGAACCGTCCGGGGTGGGAATCGTTTCGGCGGACAACACGGCCTCGTGGACGAGCTGTGCCTTGCCCGACCAGCGCCGGTAGATGGCGGCCGTGGTCGTCCCGGCGCGCGCGGCGATCGCCGACAGCGATAGCGCGGGGTAGCCCGTCTGCAGGATCAATTCCCGGGTGGCCGCGATGATCGCGGCGTCGATCCTGCCGTCGCGCGGCCGCCCCGGCGTGGATGGCGCAGACCCCTTGCCTTCTTTGCGGCCTTCTGCTGTCATGATCCCACCCTAATTCCAATACGGTGTGCATCATATTTGAGGGAGAGCGTGTGAACCTGAGCCCACTCGACGAGTATCCGATTCATCAGACGCCGGCGCCCCTCACCTGGCCCGCCACCTCCGATCGGAATTTCTACGATCGCTCGTACTTCAACGTGCTCGATCGGGACGGCCGCTTCATGGCCCTGACCGGAATCGGCTACTACCCGCGCCTCGGCGTGAAGGACGCCTACTTCGTCGTCCGTCGAGGGGACACCCAGACCGCGGTGCACCTCAGCGACGCCCTCGATGACGACCGTCTCCACCAGAACGTCAACGGCTACCGTCTCGAGGTCGTCGAACCGTTGCAGGAGTTGCACCTCACCTTGGCCGAGACCGAGGGCATCTCCGCGGATCTCACCTGGCGTGGGCTGTTCCCCGCCGCCCTCGAACGGCCGCACGAAATGCTGACCGAACGACGAGTGACACTGCAGGCCAGCCGGTTCGCCCAGGTCGGCACGTGGCAGGGCTGGATCGATGTGGACGGCGACCGCTTGACAGTCGATCACGACACCAGCGTGGCGAGCCGCGACCGATCCTGGGGTATCCGGCCGGTCGGTGAGCCGGAACCGGCGGGCCGGCCGGATGCCGCATTCCGCGGAATGTGGTGGCTCTACCTGCCACTGGCCTTCGACGATTTTCAACTGTTCCTGATCCTGCAAGAAGACCCCGACGGCCACCGCAGCCTCTACGACTGCACCCGCCGCTGGCGCGACGGCCGCGTCGAACAACTCGACGGAGTACGCGCCACCATCCACTACACACCCGGTACACGGATCCCGCATGGTGCCCATGTCTCGTTCATGAACCGCGCCGGTGACCGGATCGAACTCGATATCGAATCGAAGCTCTTCGCGCCCATCGCGTTCGGGTCCGGTTACGGCGGCGACTCCTCCTGGGCGCACGGCACCTGGAAGGACGGGCCGTTCGCCGAACGCGTCAGCTTCGACCTGACAGACCCCGCGGTGATGGCCCGCGCGCCGTTCAGTCTCATCGACCATGTCGGCGCGGCCGTGTGTACCGAAGCCGACGGGCAGGTCCGCGAGGGCGCGGGGTTGTTCGAGCACGGTGTGCTCGGACCGCACTATCCGTCGGGGTTCTCCGACTGGACCGACGTAGCGGAATAGGCACGACGTATGAAGATCATGACAGCGCTGTACGGCCCCACCGATGCGGTCGAACGCGCGACAGTGCTCCAGGAGGCCGGCGCCTCCGGCGTTTTCACCTTCGAAGGCCCGTTCGACGTTTTCACGCCGCTGGTACTGGCATCGGCAGTCAAGGATCTCGACGTGATGTCCAACGTCGCGATCGCACTTCCCCGCAACCCGATCCAGCTCGCCCACCAGGCCAACGATCTGCAACTGCTCAGCGAGGGGCGTTTCATCCTGGGGCTGGGCACACAGGTGCGCGCGCAGATAGAGAAGCGTTACGGGGCCGAATTCGACCGTCCGGTCGCACGGATGAAGGAAATGGTGGGGGCGCTGCGAGCGATCTTCGCGGCATGGAACGACGGTGCACGGCTGGACTTCCGCGGCGAGTACTACCGGCACACCCTGATGACGCCGACCTTCGTCCCCGGGCCGAACCCGTTCGGTCCGCCGCCGATCTATCTCGGCGCACTGGGACCCCGGCTGACCAGAGCCACCGCGGAGGTGGCCGACGGGCTGCTGGTGATGCCGTTCGGGACGAAGCGGTTCCTGCACGGCACGACGATGCCGGCCGTCCGCGCGGGGCTGGCCGCGGCCGGACGCAGCGAGGACGACTTCGAAGTGGTACCCGAGATCATCGTGTCGGTGGCCGGCGGACGAGACGACGACCATGCCTCGACCCGGATGCTGCTGGCGTTCTACGGCTCCACCCCGGCCTACCGGCCGGTGCTCGACGCTCACGGCTGGGGTGAGCTGCAGCCCGAACTCAATGCGATGTCCAAGCAGGGCCGCTGGCGGGAGATGGCGAGCCTGATCGACGACGACATACTGCACACCATCGCCGCCTGCGGTACCCCGGCCGAGGTGGCCGCGCATATCCGGGACCGCGTGGACGGCGTATCGGACCGGATCTGCCTGTATCAGCCGGGTCCCATCGCCGTCGACGCGCTCGCCGAGATCGTGGACGCGCTGGGAGGATCCGCATGTCACTGACCACGATCGAATTCGACGACGTCACCGATGACCGCTACGGCGGCAAAGCGGCCGGCCTCGCGCAACTGCGCCGTCTGGGACTTGCGGTGCCGGTGGGATTCGTCGTCGCCGATGTTTCCGGGCAGGACGCCATCGAGGCTGCGGCAGAGAGGTTTTCCCAGATGGCCGCCGCCGGGGCGACCCCCGTGGCCGTCAGGTCCTCGGCAGTCGGAGAAGACGGCGACGACCAGTCCTTCGCCGGGCAATACGACACGGTGCTGGGCGTCGACTCCGCCGACGCCTTCGCCGCGGCCGTGTGTACCTGCGCCGCCTCCGTCCATTCCCGGCGAGCCTCGTCCTACAGCGGACAACGCGGCGCCACCATGCATGTAGTGGTTCAGCAGATGGTCGACGCCCGCGCCGCCGGCGTCGTGTTCACCGCGGACCCGGCGACCGGCCGCCGCGACCTCATGGTGATCGACGCCGTCACCGGACTCGGTGAAGCGCTCGTCGACGGTACGGCTTCCCCTGACCATATCGTCCTGGATTCCGACGGCACGCCCGCTGTGCACGAGGTCGGCGAGGTGCCGGTCTTGTCACCGGAGGAGATCACGGATATCCGGTCCGCTGCCCAGCGTGCCGCCCGGCACTGGGGCAGGCCGATGGACCTCGAATGGGCGATCGACCGATCCGGGAAACTGTGGTGGCTGCAGGCCCGGCCGATCACCACCCTGCCCGGCGCTCTCGACGAGATGGATTCGCCACTCGCGGGCGCCGACCACGTGTACACGCGCTGCAATATCGGCGAGATGATGCCGGGGGCCTTCTGCCCGCTGACCGCATCGGTATCCGGCTATGCCATCGACTACGCGATGCAGATGACGCAGGTGGTGGCGCGGGCCCAGGCCGGTTACGAGAAGCCGTGGCTGCAGGTCGGCTATTTCTACGGCCACATGTTCCTGAACCTGACCGAAGGTACGGCGCTGAGCTCGGGCCTGCTGGGCAATTCGCTGGAGCAGTTCTCGATGTCGATCTGCGGCCGGGTGGTCGACGAGCTGCAGGCGCAACCACCGAAGCCGTTCGCTCGCAGGCTCGTCAACACCGTCCGGCTCACCACACACGCACTGTGCGCCGGCCCCGCGATCCGCCGTTTGGGCGATCGAATCGCCGAATTCCGGCTCCCGGACGGTGACGACCCACGGATCATCCTGCGCCAGTTGGAATCCGGCGTCGAACAGTACTGCGATATCACGCTGACCCATGTGCGGTCGTCGTCACGCGCCGCGGTTGCCGCCAATATCTTGGAGAGCGTTCTCGTACGTCAGGCGGTCAGGGACGGACGCAGCGAGGAAGACGGCCGAGCCGATGCGGCCAGGCTCATGGCCGGCGCCGCCGAGGTCGAGAGCGCGCTCATGCTGGAGGAGCTCCAGTCGGTCGTGCGCACCATCGCCGGCGACGAGGCGGCCACCGAGGAGTTCCTGGGGCGGGAGCCGGACCACGCGGTCAGCGAGCTGCGGGCAGCTGACAACGCCGGTGGTGGGGCGTTGCGGCGTTTCCTGAGCCGTCACGGTCACCGTGGATACCGCGAGCTGTGTATGCGTGACCCCTCCTGGGCCGAGGACCCGGGAGGCCTGGGAACGATGATGCAGGTCATGCTGCGCTCAGCGGTCGATCCGGCCGACCGTGGGCCGGTGCACGCACACGTCGAGGCGCCCAGATCTGCGGCCGTCGGGTTTCTCGCCCGGCTGGCACAGGGGGGCGCGCGGGGGCGCGAGGAGACGAAATCGAAGATGGCTCTGATGGCCCATGCGCTCAAGCTCGGGTACCGGCACCTGGGCGAAGTGCTGGCCGGGTCGGGACGGCTGCCCGACGCCGATCTCGTCTTCTTCTTCGACCGCGGGGAATTGCACCGCGTCGTCGGTACGGAAGACATCACCGGTCTCGTGCAGTGCGCCCGGAAACGCCGAGACGCGCTGGCGTTCCAGGATTCCCTCGAGTTCGACGACGTGTCGGTGGGCCGGCCGGCGCCCCTCATCGCCCGGATACAGCACGCAATCACCGACGACCAGATCCCCGGACGGCCCGCCGGCCGGGGAACCGTGGAAGGTGTGGTGCGTGTCGCGAAGTCGATTGTCGAGGCACGTGACGTGCGGCGCGGTGAGATTCTGGTCGCCCCGGTCACCGACGTGGGGTGGACCCCGTACTTCACGGTCATCGCCGCGCTTGTCACCGATATCGGCAGCTCGGTATCCCACGGTGCGGTGGTGGCACGCGAGTACGGTCTACCGTGCGTCGTCAACACCCTGGTGGCCACCCGGGTGCTCCGGACCGGCGACCGCGTACGTGTGGACGGGGACCGAGGCCTGGTCACCCGCCTCGGCGAGCCCTGACTCTCGCACCGAGCGACTCGGGGAACGGACAGACGAGTTGAGGTTCGCCGACCGGTATCCCGTGAAGTATCAGGCACATCTCATCGACGACGACTTCCGCGATCATCCGGGGGAAGGGACACCCTCGCGCGAGGCCGAGCTGGCGATATGGACCGTCACGTCCAAAGGATTACCGCGTAGTCCCGGGCCCGGGGTAGCAGGGTCGGGGTGTGGCGGAAGATCGATACGGTGTCATCGTGTTCGAAAACAATTCGCGCCTGGAGCGCAAGATCGATCGTCTCGGGCGAAAACTCGACCTGATCTTGCAGCACCTGCAGATCGAAGACCCCGATGCTGTCGACTTCACCGAAATCGATGAGCTGCTACGCCGGAACAAGAAGGTCCAGGCCGTCAGGCGTTTCCGCCAGCTAGACCCCGGCGCCGGCCTGAAGGAAGCCGCGGATGCGGTCGAAGCCCGTAGGAAAACCCTCTGAGGGGCTGAACACGGCCACGACGGCCAACTGGATGCGCCCGGCAGCAGATCGGCCCGCCGACTCCGCGGCGAAACTGTGCAAGAACTTGCGCCCGAGGTGCCCTTCTGAACTCCCTGAAGGATTCGGAGATCTTCCCGGCATCGGTGCGCTTCTCCGGTGTCACCATCTCGTATGCCCTCGGCGCCATCCTCGGCGGTGCGTTCGCGCCCGCTGGGTGTTCTACCGCGGCCGCGCCCCGGCTCGGTATCCGCAGGCTGCTGACGGGGTCCACGCACCGGACTAATAAATAATAATTTAGTATTGACAGTGTGGGGTGTGGTCGGCGACTCTGATCGAAGCGAAGTTGCCCAGCGAGACATCGAGGTCACATGCAGGTCAAGTGGAAGTGGGGCGCCGTCCTGGGCGCGGTGCTGATCGCCGCGACCGTCGCGGGCTGCGCGGGCAAGGTAGGTGCGAACGGCCGCGTCGGGGTCGTCTACCTGAACGCGGAGGGGTACTACGCCGGCGTCGCGAGGGGCCTGAACGACACCTTCGCCGAACTGCCCGACGCGCCGCAGCTGCTCGCGTCGAACATCCAGTCGGATGCGTCGAAGGAGAGCACGTTCGTGGATACAGTCGCCTCGGTCGAGGCCGACGCGCTGATCATCTCGCCGTCTTCCGCCACCGCCTCCGTCCCCGCCTTGCGGCTCGCGCATGACAGCGGCGTACCGATTATCTGTTACAACACCTGCGTAGAGGATGCCGCCGCCCGGGAGCTGGTGTCCGCCTACGTGCTCGGCGACCCCGAGGAGTTCGGCGCCGCTTCAGGACGTCAGATGGCCGCCTACTTCAAGGAACAGGGCATCACCGCGCCGAAGGTGGCGGTGATCAACTGCGAACAGTTCGAGGTGTGCGTCCAGCGCCGGAACGGTTTCGAAGAAGCGCTCACCGCGGCGATTCCCGGTGCCACAATCGTGGCCAATCAGCAGGGGCTGACCCTCGACGAGGCGGTGCAGCGCTCCGAACAGGTTCTCACGGCCCAGCCCGATATCGACGCGTTCTACGGTGAAGCCGGCTCACAGATGATCGGCGCGGCCCGCGCTGTCGCGGCCCGCGGTAAAGCCGGTGACGTGGTGGTATTCGGCGGCGATATGTCCACGCAGGCGGCCGGGATGTTGCGCGCCGGCACCATTCTCAAGGGCGTCACCGATATCTCCGGTATCAAGGTCGGCGAGCTGGCGGGCCGCGCGGCCGTCGACATCCTCGACGGCAACCCGCCCACGGAGTTCGTGATCCCGGCGCCGGTCGACGAGTACGTCGGAGCGCAGGCCGGCGCGGACTGGATCGAAACGCATCCGGACGGCATCCCGTGACCTCCGCACCCGCTCGCGACCCACGCCATTCCCGGAAGGACATCATGGATCACCGCACCGGCGATGCCGCCGTCGTCGTCGAGATCGAGGGTTTGACCAAGCGCTATGGCGGCGTGCAGGCGCTGACGGATGCCTCCGTGACCATTCGTGCCGGTGAAGTGCGGGCACTGCTCGGCCGCAACGGCGCCGGGAAGTCGACGATGATCCGGCTGCTCGCGGGTGTCGAAACCGCGGACCGGGGCACCATCCGCGTCGGCGGTGAACTACTCGGCCACGGCGGTGTCCGGCGGTCGACCGCGCTCGGTGTCGAGACCGTCTACCAGGAACTGAGCCTGGTCCCCGAACTGACCGTCGCGGAGAATATGTTCCTGGGCGTCTGGCCCCGCACCGGCGGCCGGGTCGATTACGACACCATGCGCCGCGAAACCGCCGCCGTGCTGGAGGAACTCGAACTCGATATCGACCCCCTCAGCCGGGTCGAATCGCTCCCGCTCGCCGAACAGCAGCTCGTCGAGATCTGTCGTGCCGTCCGGCGTCGCCCCCGGCTGCTCATCCTCGACGAGCCGACCAGCGCGCTGGCCGCCGCCGAGGTCCAGGCGGTACTGAAAACGGTCGACCGGATCGCGGCGGCCGGGGTCGCGGTCGTGTACGTCAGCCACCGTCTCGACGAGATCCGGCAGGTCGCGTCGAGCGCGACCGTGATGCGTGACGGCCGGGTCATCGAAACTGTCGCGCTCGAGGACGTCAGCACCGCCCATGTGGTGGCGCTGATGGTCGGCTCCGCCGAGCCGGCCGTGGAGGAACGCGCCGAGCGCGTCGTGGATCGCTCCGGAACCCCGTTGCTCTCCGTACGGAACCTGGTGTTGCCGCCGAAGATTCGCGAGGTGTCCTTCGACGTGCACCCGGGCGAAGTACTCGGGCTCGCCGGTTTGATGGGTTCCGGCCGCAGCGAACTGCTGCGCGCCATCGCGGGATTCCATCCGATTTCGTCCGGCTCCGTCGCGGTGGCCGGGACCGATGTCCGCAACCCCAGTGCCGCCCGGATGAAAGCCCTGGGCGTCGGTATGACCCCCGAGGATCGCAAGGGCGCCGGCATCGTGCCGCTGCTCGGTGTCGACGAGAACATGCTCATCTCGGATTATCGGGCGGTCAGCTCCGGACCGACCATCCGCTACCGCCGGGTCCGCGATGCCGCCGCCGGCCTGATCGCGCGGCTGTCGATCGCGACAGCTCGCGCGCAGACGCCGATCGTCAACCTCAGCGGTGGCAACCAGCAGAAGGCGGTTATCGGTCGCTGGCTGCACGCGGGCAGCCGGATCCTGCTGCTCGACGAGCCCACTCGCGGTGTCGATGTCGCCGCGAAATCCCAGATCTACCGCCTCGTCCGGGAACTCGCCGATGGGGGAGCCGCCATCGTGTTCGTCTCGGGCGAGCTCGAGGAACTGCCCCTGGTCTGTGACCGCGTGATCGCGCTGCGCGGCGGTGCGATCACCGAGGAGCTGACCGGCTCCGGTATCACCATCGATTCTGTCCTCGCCGCCGCGATGGCGGCCTGACCACCACGAAGCAGAGACGAGAAGAGGACCCCGTGGTCATCACCAAGAACAATCTCCAGCCGGGTGATTCCCGCACAGTGCGCAGTTGGCTGGGCTCGCGTAGCCATCAGCTCAACGAAATCGGCCTCGTGGTGGCGATCGCGGCACTCTACGTGGTGCTCGGTCTGACGGCGTCGGGTTTCATGGACGGCTCGAACCAGCTCGGCATCCTGCGGGATGCCGCGACGATCGGAATCGCCGCCTGGGGGGTGACGCTGGTGATCATCGCGGGCGATATCGATATCAGCATCGGCCCGGCCGTCGCGTTCGCATCGGTGTTGGTCGCGATGGGTAGCGCCCAGTGGGGGCTCGGTGTGTTCGGGGCCGTGCTGCTGACCCTGGTACTCGGGGCGGCCTGGGGTGCACTGGCCGGCTGGTTGCGTGCCAGTTTCAATGTGCCCTCTTTTATCGCCACCCTCGGTCTGTGGAGTGTCCTCGGCGGTCTCGGTCTCTATCTCACCGACGCCCTGCCCGTGGTGCTCCCGGAGAGCGGCCTGTTCGACCTACTGGGCGGTTCTGTCCTGGGTATCCCCACCTCCGCGGTGGTGATGCTCATCCTGTTCGCCGTGTTCGTCTACATCGCCAAGTTCACCGCGTACGGTCGTTCGGTGTACGCCATCGGCGGTAACGCGGCCGCCGCCCAGCTGGCCGGAATCAACCTCACCAAGGTACGTATCCTGCTGTTCGCCACCACCGGCCTGCTCTCCGCGATCACCGGCGTGCTCCTCGCCTCCCGGCTCGGCGCGGGATCCGGTAGCGCGGGATCGGGACTGGAATTCGATATCATCGCCGCCGTCGTCATCGGTGGCGCCGCTCTCGCCGGTGGTCGCGGCACGATGCTGGGCACCTTGCTCGGCGTCGTCTTCATCACCGTGATCGGTAACGGGCTGGTCCTGCTCGGGGTGAACTCGTTCCTGCAGGACGTTGTCCGCGGCGTGATCATCGTCGGCGCCGTGCTGATCAACGCGCTCGTCGTACGCCGCGGAGCCGCGGCCGTCCGCACCGCATGACGGGCTCCCATATCCGTGCGGGTCACCACTCGGTCCTGACCCGGCCGCTCACAGGAGGAATCGTGACCACAACCGAGTCCGGGACCGTTCCCGAGACGATGCCGGGTATCTACCTTCCCGGTAACTCCACCACCGAGATGCGGCAGGTCCCCGTGCCGGTGCCCGGCCCGGGACAGTTGCTCGTCGAGGTCGGCGCCGCCGGTATCTGCGGTACCGATATCAGCTACATCTACCGCGAGTACAAAACACACCGCGGTATCGACGGCCCCGCTTATCGCGGCGTCGTCTCCGGCCACGAGCCTTCCGGTCGCGTCGTCGCCGCCGGACCGGGCTGTGCCCGCTTCGGCGCCGGCGACCGGGTCATCGTCTACCACATCGCCGGCTGCGGACTCTGCGACAACTGCCGCCGCGGCTTCTACATCAGCTGCACCGCACCGTCGCGGGAGTCGTACGGCTGGCAGCGCGACGGCGGCAACGCCCGGTACGTTCTGGCCGAGGAACGCACCTGTGTGCCGCTGCCTGCGGAGCTGTCCTATGTCGACGGTGCGCTCATCGCCTGCGGGTTCGGCACGGCCTATGAGGGATTGCGCCGCATCGGTGTCAGCGGGGAAGGGGACCTGCTCGTCGTCGGTCTCGGACCCGTCGGTCTCGCGGCCGGCATGATCGGCCGCGGGATGGGCGCCCGCCGCGTGGTCGGCGTCGAACTGTCCGGCGTGCGCCGGGAATGGGCCGATTCGCTCGGTATCTTCGACGCCACCGTCGCGCCGGACGAGGCGGACACCGAACTCGGCCGGCTCACCGGCGGCGCGGGTTTCGCCTTCACCATCGATGCGTCCGGCTCGGCGCCCGGCCGGTCCACGGCGGTCGAGCACGCCGCCGAATGGGGCCACGTCTCGTTCATCGGCGAGGGCGGCCGTTTCGACACCGAGGTTTCGGACACCCTGCTGCACAAGCAGTTGACATTGCACGCGTCGTGGGTGACGTCCCTGCAGGCGATGTCGGAGCTGGCGGCCAATCTGGTCGCGTGGGGGCTGCGTCCCGAGGCAGTGGTCAGCGATCGGTTCACCCTCGACGAGGCCGATCAGGCCTTCGCCCTCGCCGCGGGTGGCAGCCGCGGCAAGGTCGTCTTCGTCTCGGATTCACTGCCGTGACGCCTCGGCCGCCCGCTACCGGAACCCACGTCGAGATCGACGAGGGTGCCGGGCATCGTCCGGACGTTGTCTGGCTCGACAACGCGGTGTTACGGCTCGGATTCGTCCCCGCGCTGGGCGGACGGCTGCTCTCGGTGCAATTGCGCGGCCGGGAAACCCTGTGGCGCAACGCGGACCTGCTGGACGAGAACTTGTATCCGGTGCCGCCGCACGTGCCCGCACCGGTTTCGGGGCCGATGAGTGCCTGGAACAACTACGGCGGAGACAAGACATGGCCCGCGCCGCAGGGCTGGTCGGGCCCGGCCGAATGGGCGGGCCCACCGGACCCGGTGCTGGACTCCGGGCCGTACGACCGGCACGTAGAGCGGACTCCGGGTGCGGTGACCCTGACGATGACCAGCGGTCACGACCCGCGCACCGGCCTGACGCTGACCCGGGCGGTCACGCTGCGGGACGGACAGAGCTGGTACGACGTACGGCTCGAGGCACGCAATACGTCGGCGCAGCCGGTGCGGTGGGCGCTGTGGAACGTCACCCAGCGCGCCGCGGGCGGACCCGGGAGCGGTGGTGTGTACGTCGGTGTCACCGATGGCGACCACCGGGCGGTGCCGCTCGCTGTCGGCACCGGCGCGCCCCGGCACCAGGTCCTCGGCGCCGATCGGCTCGTGGTCCCGCACCAGGATGTTGTGGGCAAAATCGGCTTCCCCGGTGCCGGTGGATGGCTGGCGCACGCGGCGCACGGCATCACCACTACCCAGACCTTCACTATCGACCCGCGCGGTGCCTACCCGGACGGCGGGTCCCGGGTGGAGGTGTGGATGGAACATCCGCTGAGCGAACCGATCGAACATCTCGGCGGCCTGCGCCCGCGGGCCCGGATCGTGGAGATCGAACTCCTCGGCCCTTCGGTGACGCTGGCGCCGGGCGAGCACTCCGCACTCGCGTATCGGAGCGCGACCGCCGCCGGTGCGGGTGAGGTCCGCACCGTCACTCCGGTCGGGCACTGGGAGAGCGACGCCCGGTTCGCCGCGTATGTCGACGGCGACCTCCTGGCCGGCGGTATCGCCGTCGGCGGTGTGCGTGCGGGTGCGGGAATCACGCTGGACAGCGCCGTGATCGGGAGTCCGGTCACGCTGCGCGAGCACGGCACCGGAGTCGAACACGACCTCGGCGCCGCCCCCGGCCCCGGCCGGGCATACGACCAGGAGGAGCAGCTGTGACCGCAGAACCCGGCACCGGCACGGTGCTGATCACCGGTGCGGCCCGGGGTATCGGTGCCGCGACCGCCCACCGCCTGGCGGCCTCCGGCCGGTCGGTGGTGTTGTTCGACCTTGCCGAGGAGGTCGCCGAAACGGCCGCGTCGATCGAATCGGTGGGCGGCCGGGCTCTGGCCTTCCGCGGCGACGTGACCTCCGAATCCGACTGGGCGACAGCGATCGAACGCACGCATGCGATATTCGGTCCCGTCGACGCCCTCGTCTGCAACGCGCTGGCCACCGATCATGTCCCACTGCACGAGATGGCGCTCGCGTCGTGGCAGCGGCAGCTGGACGTCAACCTCACCGGCGCCTTCCACGGAATCCGGGCCTGCCTGCGCGACCTGCGGCGCGACCGATGCGGCGCGATCGTCATCGTCTCGTCCGTCCACGCCGGTTTCGGTCTCCCCGGGGTCCCCGCCTACGCGGCGACCAAGGCCGGGCTCACCGGGCTCACCCGGCAGCTGGCCACCGAGTACGGCGGTGAGGTCCGGGTGAACTGTGTGCTGCCCGGACCGATCCTGACCACGCAGTGGGACGGTATCCCGGAGGCAGATCGCGCCGCGAGCGCCGCGGAGACAGTGATCGGACGGCTCGGTGATCCCGGCGAGGTGGCCGGCCCCATCGAGTTCCTGCTCGGTGCGTCCGCATCGTTCGTCACCGGCGCGACACTCACCGTCGACGGCGGCTGGAGCATCACCAAGAATTCGTCGTAACCGCAACAGACGCGGTGTGACACATATTCACGGAGAGCGGAGTCGAGGAAAGATGACAGGCTATGCGGGACGCGGCGTCCACGGTACGACGGTGGAACTGCTCGGTTCCCGGATCGTGGACGGCACCATGGCGCCCGGCGAGATCCTCGATCTTCGGGAGATCGGCGCTCGGATGGACCTGTCGCTGACCGCGCTGCGCGAGGCGATCAAGGTGCTCGCGGCCAAGGGCCTCGTCGATTCCCGGCAGCGCCGCGGGACCTTCGTCCGGGACCGGTCCGAGTGGAACGTGCTCGACAGCGACGTGATCCGCTGGCGGCACTCCGCCGGAGACGCGTCCTCGATGCTCGACGAACTCGCCGAGGTGCGGGCGATCGTCGAACCGTCGGCCGCCGGACTGGCCGCGCTACGCCGTACCGACGAGGACCTCGCCGCCTTCGAAAAAGCTCTCGCCGATATGGCCGCCGCCGCGACCGGAACCGCGGAACAGGCCGCCGCCGCGGACCTGGCCTGGCATGGATTGCTGTTGCGGGCCGCCCACAACGAAATGCTGGCCAGTATGAACGTGCTCGTCGAACCCGCGCTGATGGTCCGGGATTCCCTCGTGCACAACCACACCACCGACGACCCGGTGCCGAGTCACCGCGCTGTCGTCGACGCCATCCGGGCGGGCGATCCCACCGCCGCGGTGGCGGCGACCCGGGCACTGCTCGACAAGTCCGCAGACGACCTGTCGCGCGTGCTCAATCTTCTCGACAGTAAGGAATCCGGGTGAAGATCACCGCTATCGATACCTTCGCAGTCGCGCCACGCTGGCTGTTCTGCCGCATCGACACCGATGCCGGCCTCGTGGGCTGGGGCGAACCGGTGGTCGAAGGCCGGTCCGATACGGTCCGCGCCGCGGTCCACGAACTCGCCGAACTGCTCATCGGGAAGGATCCGCGCACCGTCGAGGCGCACTGGCAGGTCCTCACGAAGGGCGGCTTCTACCGCGGCGGACCGGTGCTTTCCAGCGCCGTCGCCGGAATCGACCAGGCCCTGTGGGACATCCTCGGTAAATCCCTGGGTGTACCGGTGCACCAGCTGCTCGGTGGCGCGGTACGCGACCGGGTCCGCGTGTACGGGTGGGTCGGCGGCGACGAACCGAACGCGGTGGCCGACGCCGCGCGTGCCCAGATCGAGGCCGGTCTGACGGCGCTGAAGATGAATGCGTGCGGGCGATTCGGCCGGTTGGCGACGCCCGCCGAACTCGACAGTGTCGTCGCACGCGTCGGCAAGGTCCGGGACGCGATCGGTGACCGCAACGATATCGCGATCGACTTCCACGGGCGCGTCGGAGTCGCGGACGCGCGCAGGCTCGTGCCGATGCTCGAACCGATGCGTCCGCTGTTCGTCGAGGAACCGGTTCTGCCGGAACTGAGCCACCGGCTGCGGGAGGTGGTGGAGTCGGCCACCGTGCCGATCGCGACCGGTGAACGCCTCTACTCCCGAACCGAATTCCTGCCCGTGCTCGAATCGGGCGTCGCGATCGTGCAGCCGGATCTTTCGCACGCCGGCGGTATCTCCGAGGTCCGGCGCATCGCGTCCCTGGCGGAAACCTTCGGCGCGCTGCTCGCCCCGCACTGCCCGCTCGGCCCGCTGGCGCTGGCGGCGAGTCTGCAGGTCGCCTTCGCGACCCCGAACTTCCTGCTGCAGGAACAATCCATCGGCATCCACTACAACGAGGGCAGCGCGGAGCTGCTCGACTACGTCCTCGACCGCACCCCCTTCCAGTTCGTCGACGGGCATATCGAGCGATGGGACGCACCGGGTCTCGGGGTCACCGTCGACGAGGCAGCGGTCCGGGCGGCCGACGCGGTCGCCACCAGCTGGCACGGGCCGATCTGGCACCACTCCGACGGGTCGTTCGCCGAATGGTGAACCCAGTCGGTAAAAGCCCACGACACGAGACCGGACGGAATCGAGGAATTTCATGACCCTGCTCGACGACCTACGTGCCCACCGGCTGCTCGGCATCATCCGTGGCACCGACGCCGCCGCATCGATCGACACCGCACTGGCTCTCGCCGACGAAGGCGTCCGGCTGTTCGAGGTCTCTCTCACCTCCACCGGCGCGTTACGTGTGCTCGAGGAGGTGGCGACGCGGCTGGAGGGACGAATTCAGCTCGGCGCGGGCACTGTCCTCACGCCCGACGAGGTGATCCGGGTGCGGGACGCCGGCGCCACCTACGTCGTCACCCCGGGTGTGGCGCCTTCGGTGCCCGCGGCGATCGAAGCCGGAGTCCCGGTGCTCTGCGGTGCCCTCACGCCCACCGAGATCATCGCCGCCGCCGGGCTCGGTGTGGACGCGGTGAAGATCTTCCCGGCATCCACGATGGGTCCCGGATACTTCAAGGATCTGCGCGCACCGTTTCCCGATATCCCGCTGATCCCGGTCGGCGGTGTGGGCGCGGATACCGTGCCCGCATACCTGGCCAACGGCGCGGTCGCGGTCGGTGTCGCGAGTCCGCTGTGCGGGGACGCCCCGAACGGGGGTGACCTGGACGCGCTGCGGTTGCGGGCACGGTCGTTCCTCGGGGCCGTGCGGGAGCAGATATGAGCGCGGCATCCGAGCGGGCGCTCGACGTCGTCACTTTCGGCGAGACGATGGTCGCGGTGCGCGTAGCGGACCGGATCCGGTACGGCGGCGACGCCACCTTGGCCGTCGCCGGGGCGGAGTCCAACGTGGCGATCGGTCTCGCCCGTCTCGGCCACCGGGTGCGATGGGGCGGCAGGCTGGGCGCCGACGAATCCGGTGAACTGGTGCTGCGTACCCTGCGCGCGGAGAACGTCCTCGTCGACACCGTCTCACGCGACCCCGAACGCGCAACCGGCCTGGTGTTGTTCGAGCAGCGACTGCCGGATGTGACCCGCGTCGAATACCACCGCCGCGATTCCGCGGGCTCCAGGGCCGGCGCGGCGGATGCCGTTGCGGCACTGACGGAAATGCCGCGAATCCTGCACGTCACCGGGGTGACACCGGCCGTCTCCGCGAGCGCCGCCGAGGCCGTCACAGAGGCCGTGCGCATCGCCCGCGCGGGCGGCGCGCTGATTTCTTTCGACGTGAACTTCCGCTCCCGGCTGTGGGATTCGGAAACTGCGGCGGCAGCGCTACGGCCGCTCGCCCGCGGCGCGGACGTGGTCATCGCGTCCGAGGACGAACTCGGTCTCGTCGCCCGTGATCCCGCAGAGCTCCTCGACTGCGGAGTGGCGGAGGTGGTGATCAAGCTCGGCGCCGCCGGCGCCGCCGCGCACACCGCCGCGGGCGTGACCCCGGCTGCGGGACACAAGGTGGGTGTCGTCGACTCGATCGGTGCCGGCGACGCCTTCACCGCGGGGTATCTGTCCGCACTGCTCGACGGTGGTGAGGTCGCCGAGCGGCTCGCGCGCGCGAACACCCTCGGAGCGTTCGCGGTGTCGAGCAGAGGTGACTGGGAAGGGTTGCCGAGTCGCGACGAGCTGGATCTGATCGCGGCAGGCCCCGGGGCGGCATTGCGATGAGCACGGTGGGTGAGTGGAGCGCGCTCGGCCGGGAGCGACACGAACTGGGCGAGGGTGCGCGGGTGACGGACCACGGATTCCTGTTTGTCGACCTGCTGGCCGGAAAGTTGTTCGAGACCGACGGCGGGCCGTCCAGCGGAACCGCCGGCAAGCCATCCTCCGGGACCGAGGCCGACGCGGCGGCTGCCGCACGAGAACTACTGCGGCTCGATGTCCCCCTGGGCGCCGTCGCACCGCGAGCCGACGGCGGCTGGATCGCCGCGGCCGGTACCGGAATCGCGCTGCTCGACGTCTCCGGCGGTACAGAAGCGGATGCCGCCGCTGAGATCCGGTGGCTGGCACGGCCGTTCGACGGCACCCCGGTTCCGATGCGGATGAACGACGGTGTCGCCGATCCCCACGGCCGGTTCTGGGCCGGCGCGATGCCCTATGACGGTACCCCCGGCGCCGGTCGGCTGGTGCGGGTCGACACCAGCGGCAGCGTCCAGGTGGTTCTCGACGGAATCACCATCCCCAACGGGCCGGCGTTCAGCCCCGACGGCGCCACCATGTACCTCGCCGACAGTGCACGCGGGGTGATCCTGCGGTACCGCGTGGGGGAGGACGGCGGGATCGACGAGTCCGCGGTGGTCTTCGCCGCGGTCGGTGATGCGAGTCCCGACGGTATGGCCGTCGACGCGGACGGATACGTATGGTCGGCACTGTGGGGCGGCCGCCGACTGCACCGGTACAGCCCCGACGGGGAGTTGGTCGACGTGGTGCCGGTACCGGCCGCGCAACCGACCAGCGTCGCATTCAGCGCCCGTGCGCCGCACCGGGTCCTGGTCACCACCGCCACTCACGGGCTGGCGGAACCGGGTCCGCTCGACGGTGCGACGCTGGTCGCCTCGACGACGGTCCCCGGACTGCCCACGGCAACCTTCGGCGGGTGAGACGCCGGCCCCGAGCCCGCCATCCGTGGGCGGTTTCGCCCGCCACAGCGGGTGATGTTCTGCGATGTTCCGGTGAGCGTCGCGGCTGTGGCACATCTGACTTCGGTCCGGCGGACCGCGGCCCTCGCGTAAATCTGATCAGGCCTGTGAACAGGCACTTTCCGGTCCGCTGGTGACCGGCCACTCCTCCGGCATTGTCATATCTCAAATCATATACGATCATCAATGCCGGGTCGTTGCGAGACCCACCTCACAGCGACATCCCAAAGGAGTGCAGATGTCCACGGATCTTTCGACCGTCTCCGCTGTCGACCGCAGACGCGTCGCTTTCGCCACCGTCGTAGGCACGGCGGTGGAGTGGTACGACTACTTCATCTACGCCTCGGCTGCCGGGCTGGTGTTCGGGAAACTGTTCTTCGAGCCGGCCGGCTCCGGGTTCGGCACGATCCTGTCCTTCCTCACGGTCGGCGTGAGCTTCCTGTTCCGGCCGCTCGGCGCGTTCCTCGCCGGTCATTTCGGCGATAAGGTCGGCCGGCGCCCGGTGCTGGTGACCACGCTCATCCTGATGGGAACCTCCACCGCGCTCATCGGTCTGCTGCCGACCTACGAGGCGATCGGTATCGGCGCGCCCCTGCTGCTGGTGCTGCTGCGGATCCTGCAGGGTGTTTCCGCTGGTGGCGAATGGGGTGGGGCGGTGCTCATGGCCGTCGAGCATGCGCCGCGCAACCGTCGCGGCCTGTTCGGTGCCATGCCGCAGATCGGTGTGCCGATCGGATTGCTCATGGCCAGCGCCATGATGGCGAGTATGGACGCGCTCTTCCCGGGTGACGCGTTCCTGGACTGGGGCTGGCGTATCCCGTTCCTGTTCTCGGTGGTGCTCATCCTGGTGGGTTCGTGGCTGCGCCGCAGTGTCGAGGAGAGCCCGGTGTTCGCCGAGATCGCCGAGCGTAAGGAGCAGACCAAGGCGCCCATCGTCGACCTGTTCGCGCGCTTCACTCCGCTGGTGCTGCTGTCGGCGCTGGTCTTCGTCGGTAACAGTGCCGTCGGGTACATGACCACGGGTGGCTATATCCAGGGCTACGCGACCGATCCGGACGGTGCCCTCGGGCTCGATCGCGGGCCTGTGCTGTGGGCTGTGACCGTCTCGTCGATCAGCTGGCTTCTCGCGACCCTCGCGGCCGGATGGATCTGCGATGTCATCGGCCGCCGGGTTACCTACATCGTCGGCTGGTGCGTGCAGGGTGTTTTCGTGCTCACCCTGTTTCCGCTGGTGAACACCGGGAACGTCGTATTGCTCGGTGTCGGCCTGGTGCTTCTCACGCTGGGCCTCGGCTTGACCTACGGCGCCCAAGCGGTCTGGTACACCGAGCTGTACCCCGCGTCCGTGCGGTTCTCCGGAGTGTCGATCTCGTATGCGCTCGGCTCGATCCTCGGCGGCGCCTTCGCCCCGACCATCGCGCAGTGGATCCAGCAGAGTACCGGCTCCTCGACGAATGTCGCCTACTACCTGCTCGGTACGACCGTGCTGGGGCTGGTCGGGACCCTGTTGCTGCGGGATCGCAAGGGTATCGATCTGAGCCCCGCCAATGAGGCAAAGCAGCAGGTGGGCATCTACGCGTGGGAGAAGTGATCCCGGTCCGGGGCTGAGTTGTGTGAGAGCCGGGTCACCGCATATCATCGACGAAACAGTCACTATTAGAATTCGCTGTTCCATTATCGAACAAATGCGACTCGCCCGCAACGGAGTGAGGAGAGCCCGTGCAGTTCCATCATCACGGCTATGTATCCGGTGATCCGCGCATCCAAGCGCCTGCCGGTTTCGGCGTCGACCGTCCCGCCGAACTCCCCGATGAGGTCGATGTGCTCATCGTCGGCTCCGGGCCCGCGGGCATGATCGCCGCCGCGCAACTCGCGCAGTTCCCGAATATCAACACCCGCCTCGTGGAGAAGCGGCCGGGCCGGCTCGAAGTCGGGCAGGCGGACGGGATCCAGGCGCGCAGTGTGGAGACCTTCCAGGCGTTCGGCTTCGCCGAGCACATCACGGCCGAGGCCTACCGGATCTCCGAAATGGCGTTCTGGAAGCCGGATCCGCAGAACCCGGCGAATATCGTCCGCGCGGCTCGCGCCCTCGACGACGAAGCCGGTATCAGCGAGTTCCCGCATCTGATCGTCAACCAGGCGCGGGTGCTCGACTACTTCGCCGAGGTGGCCCGGAACTCGCCGTCGCGGCTGGAACCGGATTACGGCTACGAATTCGTTGGTCTCGAAGTGGCCGAGGATGGCGACCGTCCCGTCACTGTGACACTTCGGCGTGCAGCGGGCGAAGCCACGGGGGAGACCCGGAACATCAAGGCGAAGTATGTGATCGGATGCGACGGCGCGCACAGCCGCGTCCGCGAAGCCATCGGCCGCCGGTTCCTGGGTGAAAAGGCCAACCATGCCTGGGGCGTCATGGATGTGCTCGCGGACACCGACTTCCCCGATATCCGCCTGAAATGCGCCATCCAATCGCACGACGGCGGCAGCATCCTGCATATTCCACGCGAGGGTAACCACCTGTTCCGGATGTATGTCGACCTCGGTGAAGTAGCCGAAGGCGACGGCGGCAAGGTCCGCCTGACCTCGCAGGAAGAGGTCGAGGCGCGGGCGAACAAGATCCTGCACCCGTACACGGTGACGGTGAAACATGTGGCATGGCGCAGCGTGTACGAGGTCGGCCACCGGGTGACCGACAAGTTCGACGATGTGCACCCCGACCACAGCGGCACCCGGACCCCGCGGGTGTTCATCACCGGCGACGCCTGCCATACCCATTCGGCGAAGGCCGGTCAGGGCATGAACGTGTCGATGCAGGACGGCTGGAATATCGCCTGGAAACTGGGACATGTACTCGACGGCCGCGCACCGGAATCGATCCTCGACACCTACTCGGCCGAACGACAGGTGATCGCGCAGAACCTCATCGACTTCGACCGGGAATGGTCGACGCTGATGGCGACCCGGCCCGAGGAGATGGAGGACCCGTCCCAGCTCGAGGAGTTCTACGTCAAAACCGCGGAATTCCCGGCCGGTTTCATGACCGAGTACACGCCGTCGATGCTGGTCGCCGCGAACGTTCATCAGGAACTCGCGACGGGGTTCCCGGTGGGTAAGCGTTTCAAGTCGAATATGGTCACCCGGGTCTGCGATGCGAACTCGAAGCATCTCGGCCACCATGCGACGGCCGACGGCCGGTGGCGTATCTACGTTTTCGCCGACGAACCCGCCGCGGGCGAGCCCTCGCGGACGACGGATCTGGCCGAATGGCTGGTCACCGCACCGTCGTCACCCCTGCTCGCCCACACCCCCGCGGACGCCGATCTCGACGCGTGGTTCGACGTGAAGGTGATCTACCAGCAGCCCCACGCCGAGGTGGACCTGAGCAAGGTGCCCGGGGTGTTCCTGCCGAAGGTCGGGCCGTTCCAGCTCACCGACTACGAAAAGGTGTATGCCACCGATCCCGCCCACGATATCTTCACCGCGCGCGGGATCTCCCGTGCCGGTGCGATCGTGGTCGTACGCCCCGACCAGTACGTCGCCGATGTACTGCCGCTCGGCGCCACCGGCGAACTCGCCGAGTTCTTCGCCGGGATCTTCCTGCCCCGGCCCAGCGCGGCCTGATCCGGTAGCCGGCTACCCGCCGAGCGCCCGCGCGACCCGGCCGGCCGCGGTCCGCAGATGCTCGGCGATCTCGGCCTCCGGCCGGGAAAAGGAAACATGGATGGCGGCAATGGATCCACTGGGCTGGCCGGGAATCACGAGTGGCACCGCCACCGACCGCAGCGACGGCACCACTTCGTCGCTGCTGACAGCGAAACCGCGGGCGCGACTGCTCACCAGTTCGTCACGCAACTCCGCGGGCCAGGTGTGCTCGGGCAGTTCCATCAGGATGGCCTTACCCGGGCCGCCCCGGGCGAGCGGATGCCGATGACCGGGGCGGTAGGTCACCGCGACCGTCTGTTCGGGAGCCGCACTGGTGAGGGTGACGGCCTCGTCGTCGTCGAGCCGGACAACCAGCAGGCAAGTCATCCCGAGTTCGTTGGCGGCCGTGCGCAGTTCGGGCAGGGCCGCCTGCTGGAGGTCGAGGGAGACACCGGACGCGAGGGCGGCCAGGCCCGCACCGAGCACGATCCGCCCCGCCGGATCGCGGGCGACGAGACCGTGATCCTCCAGTGTGCGCAGCAGCCGATAGGCCACCGAGCGGTGCACACCGAGCGTTTCGGCGAGTTCGTCGATGCTCATGCTCCGTCCGGCGGCGGCGAGGATTTCGAGCAGCCGGATACCGCGCCGCAGGGTCTGCGATCCGGCGGACTGTCCTGGTTTGTCGGCCACGCGCCGCCCCTCCTTCTGCGTCCCGCGCGGACCCGCCCGCGCGCTGTCGCTCGATAGTAGAACAGCGAATTCGTTATTCGGGCATCCGACGCGTGCCGTTACTGTCATAGATTCGGCGACTCCTCTGCCGGTGGTCGCCCTCGGCAGATATCGAGGTAAACGGCGGGCGATTCGTATCGTGCGCAACCGATTTGTCATCGGGCCCGTCACGGCCACCAGATCGACGCCGCGATTACCAGCAGTGGTAGGCCTATCGCGATGGCAAAGCCGGCTATCACCAGCGCGCTCATCGTGGCACCTTCCCGAATGTCCAGCGTGCGAAGCTCAGGCGCGGTACGACCGTTTCCACGTCGGCCACGTTCATCACCGCGTTGAGTTCGAGTGCGCTCAGATGGTCGGGGGCGGGCAGGATCACCATGTCGGCGGCAATGTTGCGTGCCTGAGCTGCGACCTGTAATACAGACCGTTCACACGGCCATTCGAGGTGGTATCCGAGATGGCGGGCGAGTCGTTGAATCTGGGTGCGATCCCAGTCGGGCGCGCGGCTGAGGTCGTAATCGACCCAGCCGAACGCGATCGGGCGGCGGTGGCTCATGTTTCGGACATCTCCGCTTCTGGAAGCGATGGAGGGCTCCACCCGACCGGCCGTAGACGGCCGGGTGGCCCTTGGAGCGGTAGCGGTCCGGTTTCCGCTTCCGGTGTCAATGTTTCTGCGGTGTGGTGATGCCAACCAGTGGCATACCTAGTGGTCCCGGGGTGGCATCTCTAGTGGCACGCCGACATAACCCGAAATATGCAGGCATCATGTCGATATGCACACGGGCACGCTCATCCGCGACCTGCGCCAGGCTCGGGGATGGTCCCAGGGTCGTCTCGCCGACGAACTGGCCGAACACTCGGGTATGTCGATCAGCCGCGAATACATCTCGCGCCGCTGGGAGTCCTGTAAGTCTGTGTCGTCCCCGTTTTGGCTGCGGCATCTGGCTGCTGTTCTGGATGTGCCGCTGGCAGTTATGGAGTCCGACGTGAATCGCAGGAAATTCCTATCGACTCTGGCCGCAACCACTGTCGCGCCGGGTGTCGCATCCGATCTGCTGGCGGAGGGTTTCTCCGCGCGGCTGCAGGGTGCCGGGCCATCGGTGGATGCGTGGGCGGACACGTTGACCACCTACGGCGCCGACTACATGACGTTGGGCGCGGCCGAGATCCAGAAGCGGCTGGCCGTCGACCTCGCGGTGATCCAGCAGCAGTGCGATTCGCCGCAGATGTGGGCACATGCCGCACGCTTGATGACGTTGTACGCCAAGACGTTTCCCGGTTCGGATGGAAATCGGGCAGTGTCCTGGTACCGGATGGCTGCCGAGTCCGCTGATCGCTCCGGGGACATCGGCACCCGGGTCTGGGTTCGTGGCCGGGCTGCTATCGCTCTCGGCTATGAGGGTGCGGCGCTGCCGGTGGCGGCAATGTTTGCCGACCAGGCCCTCGCCCTCGACGATCGGCCGTCGCTGGGCCGGTTGAATGCGATTTACGGCAAGGCGCATGCGGCAGCGATTGCGGGAGATGTCGACACTGCCCGTGGCCTCGATACCGAAGGGCGACTGGTGTTCGACCGCGCCGGTTCGGGAGATGACGAAGCATCCGACTATGCGGTTCCGTACTGGCGGCTCGGGGTTTTCCGATCGTTGTTACGTGCCCGGCTCGGCGATGAATCGGATGCGGTGGACGCCCAAGACGAGGCGCGCCGATTGCTGCCGCCGACGCTTCCGCGGTTCGCCACTCACCTGGAAATGCACCGGGGCCTGATGCTGGTTCGCGCGGGTGATCGTGCGGGTGGAGTCTTATCTGCGAGGACAGCACTGGAGGCGCTACCGCCGGAGAAGCACTCACTCACATTGCGGATGCTCATGGACGAGATCACCGGACCGGTATGAGGATCCGCACGGGCAGGCCCTCGCCGAACGGGATCTCACCCATACCGTGCTTTGAGGTCGGTGTCGAACAAGCATCGGACGAATAGCGCACAGTTGCTTGTTTGACAGAGTTGTCTGTTTGAAGTAGCGGTCCTGGCGGTGGCGCGGGACACCGGATTCTCTGCTCCGTGCGGTACGTTGCCCCGACGTCACAAATCATATACGATTTCGGATATGACCTCGAGCGAGAGTGCTTCTACTGCTGCGCTACCAGCTGAAACGCGGTTCGCCGGCCTGCCTTCGGCGCCCGGGAAAATTATCGCGGTACACCTCAGTTATGAGTCCCGTGCCGCTCAGCGCGGGCGTCGGCCGGGTGCGCCGTCGTACTTCTTCAAGCCCGCGAGTTCGGTCGCGGCGACCGGTTCGGTGGTCGAGCGGCCGGGGGGAACCGAACTGCTCGCTTTCGAAGGGGAGATCGCGCTTGTTATCGGCGCACCGGCCCGCCGGGTGTCGCGCGAGGATGCTTGGTCGCACATCGCGTGGGTTACGGCTGCGAACGATTGGGGGCTCTACGATCTCCGGGGTAACGACAAAGGGTCGAACGTCCGCAACAAGGGGCGCGACGGTTATACGCCGCTGGGGCCCCGGCTGATCGATGCCCGTCAGGTCGATCCGGCCGCGCTCCGGCTGCGGACCTGGCACAACGGCGAGCTTGTGCAGGACGATACGACCGCGGGAATGATTTTCCCGCTCGCGCAGATCGTGGCCGATCTGTCCCAGCACCTGACTCTGGAAATCGGTGATGTCATCCTGACCGGGACTCCCGCCGGTGCGTCGGTCGCCGTGCCGGGTGATGTCGTGGAGGTTGAGGTCGACGCGCCCGCGGCAGGGTTGTCGACCGGCCGGCTCGAGACACGGGTCGCCGAGGGGGCGGATACGTTCGATCCGGCGCTCGGATCGTTGCCCTCTGTCGATGATCGGCAGCGCGAGGAGGCGTGGGGGTCGCGGGAAGCCGCGGGGCTCGAACCGGAGAGCGCCGGTCTTTCGCCCGAGCTGCGGGCCAAGCTGATGGAGGCGCCGGTCGCCGGGTTGTCCGGGATTCTGCGTAAGCGCGGTCTCAACAATGTGTCCATCGACGGTGTGCGCTCGCTGCGGCCCGGGACGAAGATGGTCGGCACGGCGAAGACCTTGCGTTTCGTGCCGAACCGGGAAGATCTGTTCCGCAGTCACGGCGGCGGCTACAACGCGCAGAAGCGCGTGTTCGACAGTGTCGCCTCCGGCGAGGTCATCGTTATCGAGGCCCGCGGTGAGCGCGGTTCGGGCACGCTCGGTGATGTGCTCGCGCTGCGTGCGAAAGCGCGCGGAGCCGCTGGGATCGTCACCGACGGCGGTGTCCGGGATTCCGCGGCGGTCGCCGAGATCGGGGTACCGGTATTCGGGCAGGGTGGGCATCCGGCTGTGCTGGGTCGCAAACATGTGCCCTGGGAAAGCGATATAGCGGTGGCCTGTGGCGGGGCGACGGTTCTTCCCGGCGACATCATCGTCGGCGACGACGACGGTGTCATCGTCATCCCGGCAGCCATGGCCGAGGAAGTTGTCGACGCCGCACTGGCGCAGGAGGCCGAGGACGCCTGGATCGCCGAGCAGGTCGCGGCCGGGCATCCGGTCGACGGCCTGTTCCCGATGAACGCCGAATGGCGGGCGCGCTACGAGGAGGCACGGGCATATGCCGACAGGTGATCCGGTTATCGCTGCCGGGAGCAAATCGCAGCGCGCCTACGAATGGATCCACACGCGCATCGCCGACCGCCGGTTCGTTCCCGGGTATCGGCTGGTCCTGGGGTCGATCGCCGAATCGCTCGGGATGAGTGTGGTGCCGGTGCGGGAAGCCATCCGGCGGCTCGAGGCCGAAGGGCTCGTCGAGTTCGAGCGCAATGTCGGCGCCCGGGTCGCGCAGATCGACCAGAGCGAATACCTGCACACGATGGAGACACTCGGCGTCGTGGAAGGAGCGGCCACCGCGCTGGCGGTACCGCATCTCACCGAGGCCGATCTCGATCGGGCCGCGGCCGTGAACGCCCGGCTGCGGGCGCTGCTCGACGATTTCGATCCGAACCTGTTCACCCATATCAACGAGCAGTTCCACAGCGTGCTGTTCGAACCCTGCCCGAACCCGCACATTCTCGATCTGGTGCACCGCGGCTGGACCCGGATGTCCGGCTTGCGGTCGTCGACCTTCGCGTTCGTGCCCGACCGGGCTCGTGAGTCGGTGGCGGAACACGATCAGATCGTCGACCTCATCCGCCGGCGGGCCGATCCTCTCGAAATCGAGATGGCCGCGCGGCAGCACCGCTGGCGCACCATGAACGCCTATCTCGGCCAGTACGAACCCGGCGCGCACCCGTTCGATGCGGCCGAACCCACCGACTGACCCCTTTCCCCGACCTCGTACAGGAGGATTCCCATGGCCGACAGTGTGTCGCCACAGCATCATGTACCGGCTGATCTACCGGACCGCATCCGTCACTACATCGACGGTGCCTTCGTCGATTCCGTCGACAGCGACACCTTCGATGTGCTCGACCCGGTTACCAACGACGCCTATGTGCGGGCCGCCGCGGGTAAGAAGGCCGATATCGATCGTGCCGTCGACGCGGCCCGCAAGGCGTTCACCGAGGGCCCGTGGCCGAAGATGCTGCCGCGTGAGCGGTCCCGGGTGCTGAACCGGATCGCCGATATCGTCGAATCCCGCGACGCCTGTCTGGCCGAACTGGAGAGCTTCGATTCCGGCCTGCCCATCACCCAGGCGCTGGGGCAGGCGCGCCGGGCCGCCGAGAACTTCCGTTTCTTCGCCGACCTGATCGTCGCCCAGGCCGACGACACCTACAAGGTGCCGGGCCGCCAGATCAACTACGTGAACCGCAAACCGATCGGTGTCGCGGGCCTGATCACCCCGTGGAACACGCCGTTCATGCTGGAGAGCTGGAAACTGGCCCCGGCGCTGGCCACCGGGAACACCGTGGTGCTGAAACCCGCCGAGTTCACGCCGCTGTCGGCGTCGCTGTGGGCGGGTATCTTCGAGGAAGCCGGGCTGCCGCAGGGTGTGTTCAACCTGGTCAACGGCCTCGGTGAGGACGCCGGCGATGCCCTCGTCAAACACCCCGACGTGCCGCTGATCTCGTTCACGGGCGAAAGCAGCACCGGGCAGATCATCTTCGGCAATGCCGCGCCCTATCTGAAGGGCCTGTCGATGGAACTCGGCGGGAAATCGCCGGCGGTGGTTTTCGCCGACGCCGATCTCGACGCCGCCCTCGACGCCACTGTCTTCGGTGTGTTCTCCCTCAACGGTGAACGCTGCACCGCGGGCAGCCGGATCCTGGTGCAGCGCGAGATCTACGACGAATTCGTCGAACGCTACGCCGCGCAGGCCGAACGGGTGAAGGTCGGCTACCCGCACGACCCCGCCACCGAGGTCGGCGCGCTCGTGCACCCCGAGCACTACGACAAGGTCGTCAGCTATATCGAGATCGGCAAGGGCGAGGCCCGTCTGGTGGCAGGCGGCGACCGTCCCGCGGACTTCCCGGCCGGTAACTTCGTGCGCCCCACCGTATTCGCCGATGTGAAACCCGACGCCCGGATCTTCCAGGAGGAGATCTTCGGCCCAGTCGTGGCGATCACGCCGTTCGATACCGAGGAAGAGGCGCTCGAACTCGCCAACGGCGTGAAATACGGTCTGGCCGCCTATATCTGGACCAACGATCTCAAGCGTGCGCACAACTTCTCGCAGGCCGTCGAGGCGGGCATGGTGTGGCTGAACTCGAACAATGTGCGCGATCTGCGCACCCCGTTCGGTGGTGTGAAGGCCTCCGGCCTCGGCCACGAGGGCGGCTACCGCTCCATCGACTTCTACACCGATCAGCAGGCCGTGCACATCACGCTCGGCAAGGTGCACAACCCCACCTTCGGCAAGTCCGCGTGAGCTCACACCCGGACCTCTCCCGAACCGTACTCACCCCAAGGCAGCAGCAATGACCGAACGCACCCCTACCTCCTCCGGCTTCTTCGTCACCCAGGAAGCCCCCATCCACGCCGACGACCCGGTGGCCACCCCCACCGCGCCGCCGCCGGATATCGTGCGCGCCGCCTACGCCGAACTCGTCGTCACCGATCTGGCCCGCTCCCGCGAGTTCTACGTGGACGTGCTCGGGATGACCGTCACCGAGGAGGACGAGAACGCGGTCTACCTGCGCACTCTCGAAGAGTTCATTCACCACAACCTGGTGATCCGAAAGGGCCCGGTCGCCGCGCTGGCGGCCCTGTCCTACCGGGTGCGGACGCCGGAGGACCTGGACCGGGCGGTCGCCTTCTACACCGAGCTCGGCTGTCGCGTGGAACGCCGGGCGGAGGGCTTCAGCAAGGGCATCGGCGATTCGGTGCGCGTGGTCGACCCGCTCGGCTTCCCGTACGAATTCTTCTACGAGACCGAGCATGTCGAGCGGCTGGCCTGGCGCTACGACCTATACACACCCGGTGCGCTGGTCCGGCTCGACCACTTCAACCAGGTCACCCCCGATGTGCCGCGCGCGGTGAAGCACTACCAGGACCTGGGTTTCCGGGTGACCGAGGATATCCAGGACGAAGCCGGCACCACCTACGCCGCATGGATGCGCCGCAAACCGACCGTCCACGACACCGCCACCACCGGCGGTGACGGCCCGCGCCTGCACCATGTCGCCTTCGCCACCCACGAGAAGCACAACATCCTGTCGATCTGCGACAAACTCGGCGCGCTGCGGCTGTCCGATCACATCGAGCGCGGCCCCGGCCGACACGGTGTCTCCAACGCCTTCTACCTGTACCTGCGCGATCCCGACGGCCACCGCATCGAGATCTACACCCAGGACTACTACACCGGCGACCCGGACAACCCGGTCGTCACCTGGGATGTGCACGACAACCAGCGCCGCGACTGGTGGGGCACCCCGGTCGTCCCGTCCTGGTACACCGATGCCTCGCTCGTGCTCGATCTGGACGGCAACCCGCAACCGGTCGTGTCGCGCACCGATTCCAGCGAGCTGGAGGTCACCATCGGAGCCGACGGATTCTCCTACACCCGCGAACCCGGCGACGAGGACCTTCCGGACTGGAAAAAGGGCGAATACAAGCTGGGCCACCAGCTCTGACGACCGAGGCCGGTCCCGCCGCGCGGGACCGGCCGACAGGAAGGATTTCCGATGGCGCTGGACGCCGAAACCATCACGGCGATCGCCGACGAACTGGCCGCCGCGGAACGCGACCGCGCGACGGTGCCGCTGCTGACCGGGCGCTACCCGGCAATGACCGTCGAGGATTCCTACGCGGTGCAGAACGAATGGCGCCGCCGGGGGATCGCGGCCGGGCGCCGGCCGGTGGGGCGCAAGATCGGGCTCACCAGCAAGGTCATGCAAGCGGCCACCGGTATCACCGAACCCGATTACGGCGCCATCTTCGCCGACGCGGTATTCGACAACGGCGCAGTGATCGAGCACGGGCAGTTCTCCAACGTGCGGATCGAGGTCGAACTCGCCTTCGTTCTCGGTGAGCCGCTGCGCGGGCCCGATGTGACGGTCTTCGATGTGCTGCGCGCGAGTGAGTATGTGGTGCCGGCGCTGGAGATCCTGTCCTCGCGGGTCGAACTACCGGGCCGGACGATCGTCGACACCATCAGCGATAATGCCGCCTTCGGTGGACTGGTGTACGGCGGGAACCCGGTGAAACCGGGCGATATCGACCTGCGCTGGGTCTCGGCCCTGCTGTACCGCAACGAGACCATCGAGGAATCCGGGGTCGCCGCGGCGGTACTCAACCACCCCGCCACCGGTGTGGCCTGGCTGGCGAACAAACTCGCTCAGCACGGCGACAGCCTCGGCGCCGGCGAGATCGTCCTGGCCGGCTCCTTCACCCGCCCGATGTGGGTGGAACAGGGGGATACCGTACTCGCCGACTACGGACCGATGGGAACGATCTCGTGCCGCTTCGTCTGACCCCCACCTTCCGCGACCGGCTGGCCGCCGCGGACCGCACCCTCTACGGCGGGTGGATCTGCTCGGGTTCCCCCGTGGTCGCCGAGATCATGGCCGGCGCGGGCCTGGACTGGCTCCTCATCGATATGGAGCACGCGCCCAACGGCCTGGAATCCGTGCTCGCGCAGCTCTACGCCGTCTCCGGTTATCCGTCGACGCCGCTGGTCCGGGTACCCGCCGGCGAGACGGTGATCATCAAACAGGTGCTCGACCTCGGCGCGCAGAACCTGCTGGTGCCGATGATCTCGACCCCCGGCGAGGCCGCGGCCGTCGCCGGAATGACACGGTACCCGCCCGCCGGAAGCCGCGGCGTGGGCAGTGCGCTCGCCCGCTCCGCCCGCTGGAACCGGGTCGAGGATTATCTGACCGACGACGCCGACCATGTGTCGGTGTTCGTGCAGATCGAAACGATCGACGGTGTCGAGAACGCCCGCGCGATCGCCGAAACACCCGGTGTGGACGGCGTATTCGTGGGTCCCAGCGATCTCGCCGCCTCGATGGGCTTGCTCGGGCAACAGACCCACCCCGAGGTGGTCGCCGCGGTGAAACGTGCCTTCACGGGTATCGCCGCGGCCGGTAAACCCATCGGCGTCAACGCCTTCGACCCGGCCGCCGCGCGGGACTATGCCGCGGCGGGCGCCGATTTCGTTCTCGTCGGAGCCGATGTGGCGCTGCTCGCACGAGGTTCCGAGCAGCTGGCGAAGAGCTATATCGGCAGTACCGGAGAATCGCCGCGTACCTCGTACTGAACGAGCCCGACCGCGCACCGCACCACCGGCACTCGGCGATACCCGACGAGCCGTCCCCGACTGTTCCACCTCCAGGAGTGACGTAGTGACCGACCGAGAGAATGCGCTACTTGCCGCCGTCCCGAACCAGCTGTTCATCGGCGGTGCATGGGTCGATGCCACCGGCGGCGCCACGTTCGCGGTGCACGATCCCGCGACGGGACAGGTGGTACGTGAGGTCGCCGACGCCATGCCCGATGATGGAATCCGCGCCCTGGACGCGGCGGTCGCCGCACAGGAGTCGTGGGCCGCCACCGCGCCCCGCGCACGCAGTGAAATCCTGCGGCGTGCTTGGGAACTCGTGCAGGAACGCGCCGAGGATCTGGCCCTGCTGATGACAGTGGAAATGGGTAAACCGCTGGCGGAAGCGCGCGGTGAAGTGGCCTACGGCGGCGAATTCCTGCGCTGGTTCAGCGAGGAAGCCGTCCGCGTACACGGCCGGTACGGCAGCAACCCCGAAGGTACAGGGCAGATGATCGTCTCCCAGCATCCGGTCGGGCCTTCGTACTTCATCACCCCGTGGAACTTCCCGTTCGCCATGGCCACCCGCAAGATCGCGCCGGCGCTGGCCGCGGGCTGCACCACAGTGCTCAAACCCCCGGAGGCCACACCGCTGACCTCGCTGTTCTTCGCCCAGTTGCTGGCCGACGCCGGGCTGCCCGCCGGTGTGGTGAACGTGGTTACCACCACCTCCGCGAGCCGTATCTCGGCACCCCTCATCGCCGACCCCCGGCTGCGCAAACTCTCGTTCACCGGCTCGACCGGGGTGGGCCGCAAGCTCATCGCACAAGCCGCGGATACGGTCCTGCGCGTCTCGATGGAACTCGGCGGCAACGCCCCGTTCGTGATCTTCGACGACGCCGACCTCGACAAGGCCGTCGAAGGCGCCTTGGCGGCCAAGTTCCGCAATATCGGGCAGGCCTGCACGGCCGCGAACCGGTTCATCGTGCACGAGCGGATCGCCGAGGAGTTCGCCGAGCGGATCACCTCCCGCGTAGCCGAAATGACAATCGGCCGCGGCACCGAGGACGGCGTGACAATCGGGCCGCTCATCGACGACAACGCGGTACGCAAGGCCGCCGACCTCGTCGCCGACGCCACGGGACGCGGTGCGGTGGTACGCACCGGCGGGGCCCGGGTCGAACGGCCCGGCAGCTTCTACGAACCCACGGTCCTCACCGGAGTCGCCGACGGCAGCGAAATCCTGCGCGAGGAGATCTTCGGCCCCGTCCTCGCCATCACCACGTTCACCACCGAGGACGAGGCTGTGCGGCTCGCGAACAACACCGAGTACGGCCTGGTTTCGTACGTGTACACGCAAGACCTCGCGCGTGGTCACCGCATGATCGACCGGCTGGAAACCGGCATGATGGGCCTGAACGCCGGTGTCGTCTCCAACGCAGCGGCACCGTTCGGCGGGATCAAACAGTCGGGAATCGGCCGGGAAGGGGGATTCGAGGGTATCCACGAGTTCCTCTTCACCAAGTACACCCTCATCCCGAACACCTGATCTCGAAGCCGTCGAGCCGGTCATCGGAATCCGGTCCCGGCGAACTGCCGCAGATGGCGAAGGTCCGGCCGGTTGCGGCAGTGGGTTTTGATCCGGGAGACGGTCAGCAGCTGGGGTGCTGGGCGATCATGGCGAGTTCGACAGCATCGGCCATGGCGCGGTAACCCGACGGGTTGGGATGGAGACGGTCGGGGCTGGAGTAGTCGGCCCGGAGGGTCGCGGGGTTGTGTGGGTCGCGCAGGGCGGCATCGAAATCCACTGTGCCGTCGGCGAGTTGCTGGGCGCGGATCCAGGTGTTGATCGCCTGGCGGTGTTTTTCGCTGTCGGGGGCGAGCAGGACACCGTCGACGAGAGCGTCGGAGGCGGGTAGCAGGGTGCCGAGCCAGATTTTCTTTCCGGCGCGGTGTGCCGCGGTGATGAGTTGCTCGTAGCCGGCGATCACCTGTTCGGCGGTTGCGGGTGGCGGCAGTCCGAGGTCGTTGATGCCCTCCTGTACCAGGACCCCGCTCACGCCCGCGTGATCCAATGCGTCGCGTTCGAATCGGGTGAGGGCGCTGGGGCCGAGGAGGAACGGTTCGCCGCCGGTGACCACCCGGTTGCTGCCGATGCCCGCGTTGACGACCGAGACGGGTATGCCCGCGTCGTCGAGTCTGCGCTGGAGGAAGTCGGGATATCGGCTGTCGGTGTCGGCGACAGCGCGGTCGGCCGGGATTCCCATCGGGGTCGTGCCGACGAATCCGTCGGTGACGGAGTCGCCGAACGCCACCACGGCATGCGTGCCGGCCGGTGCCTGCACATCCAGGCCGTGGACGTAGAACCAGGATCCGGTCCGGGAAGTGAACTGGCCGGCGGCTGTCCGGCTGGTGAGGTTGCCGCTGCCCGGTGGTGAATAATAGGAGGTCGCGTTGGCGTTCCAGTGTTTGGTGGGGGGACCGGCTGGGCCGGCGACGTGGATACCGACGACCAGTGGCTGTGCGGGGGTGGTCCGGAACGGTAGCGGGTCGCTGACAATATCGGCGCCTGCGGGAACAGTGATCGATCGGTTGCCGCCGAAGGTTACCGGCCGGATTCGGGTTGCCCCTGCTCCTTCGGTTTGCTCACCGACGGTGACCTCGCCGAAGGTGACCGGTCCCTGCCCGAAGCGGTTGGTGAGATGCACTCGCAGCTGCTCGCCGCCGAGATTCGGGGTGATGACCATGCGGAATGTCTGGTCGTCGACGGTCAGTGGTACCGGTCCTCCCGAGGCGTCCAGCGGGGTCAGGGAATCGGTGGGGCTCGCGGTCCACGCCGCGACGAATCGGTCTCGGGCGCAGTGTTGTTCACCTGGCTGCGCGGTGACGGGGGTGGCGCCGGTCAGCGCCGATGCCGCGACGGCCAACGCGATCATGGCTGCGTATCGTCCGGCCGGTGCGGTGCCGATGCGTTTCGGCGCTGTGCGGGAACGGTTCGGATTCACCGGCATTTCACCTCGCCGCCGGGTATGGGAGAGCACACGACGGACGCCGTGGACCCGGTCGCGGGCGCGTGACAACTATGCATTTCGCCTACTCTTCGTCGAGCCGGTGGTGCTCGGGCTTCATCCGCGGCCGTGGTGTTCTCCCGGTCGTGGCGTGGGCAAGCCCGTTCCCACTCGGGTTGGGCACTCGCTTTCGAGGGCCGGGGTGCCGGCCGGAGCGGCCTGAGGGCCGGGCGCTGGTTCGCGGAGTGACGGTCGGCGCCGGAGACAATCGGGGTGGTACCGGCTCCGTCGGCCGAATCATGGATGCTGCCGAGATGGCGGCGCCGCATCGATGAAACCCATGGTGGTTACTTCCTCGCTGGCAAAAGTAGACCAGCCGGGTGCACGCGAAGTGCCGTCCGGGCACCGCCGTCGGTGAGCGCGAGGGATTGTGCGGTGAACGGTCGGTTTCGGCGGTCGAACGGCTTTCCGGACGGCGGAGGGTCAGTCCCCCGTTCGGTCCGGTGCCCGGAAAGGTGCTGCGAGAGAGGCGATCACCGTCTCGTCGGGTCCGGGTTGCCGGTTCGTCCCACCGGATACTGCGGCGGCCGCGTCGGCGTGGTTGTCGTGGGTGAGCCGATAGGCCGCGCGGTCGAGGATGGGCAGGATTTCGGTGATCTCGAGGTTGCGGTCGGCGAAGCGGCCGATCAGCGCGTAGGTGAGGTTGTTCAGCACCAGCGAGATGTCTTCGACATAGGTGGGGTCCGCTCGTTCGAACAATGCGGTGAGGACCGGTTGCATCGCCTCGATGCCCTGGGCGTCGAGGCGGTGTCCGCAGGGGCCGGTGCGGGCGTGATGGTATGCCTCCAGCATCCGGGGGCTGCGCTCCCACGGTTCGAATACGTACCGGAAAATCCGCATCAGGCCGGCGCACAGGGTTTCTCCCGGCTGTGGTCGTTGCATCGCGGTGAAACTGTGGGTGGCCATCCAGTGCTCGACCGCGGTGACGATCAGTTCGTCGCGATCGGCGAAATGCTTGTACACGGTGGCCAGTGATACGTGCGCGCGGCGTGCGACTTCGCGGAGTTGGACTGCTTCGTATCCGTCGGTTTCCAGCAGGTGCAGGACAACATCGATGATCTGATCGACTGCCGCTGTTTTCGGTGCTGGACTCACAGGTCAACGGTAACGAGGCCCGGTTTCTGCGCGGGAACCGGACCGGCGCGGTCCTCGCCTGACCGTCTGGACACCCCGAGTAACTATGTTACTGTCCGGTACGCCGCAGCTGTGACGTGCTTCATCGGGGCATGGCTGCGTGACTCGGGGCACTCGGCACCTGGTCCCGGGTAGAGGTTCATGGAGAGGTATCGATGTACCAGCAGTACTGGCAGAAGTCGCGGCGGAGACGGCTACCTCGGGGCGTTCGGATGACAGCGGCCGCGGTGGCCGTCGCCTGTGCGGCCGCGCTCGCGGTGGTGACGACCCAGCAGCCCGAGGCCGCGGCCGCGCCGGACGGGTTCTATACCCCGCCCGAGCAGATCCCGGCCGAGCCCGGCACAGTGATCCGGACCCAGCCGATGTCGCTGCTGGCCACGCTGCCTTCCGACCAAGGTTGGCCGGGCAAGGCGGAGCACATCATGTACACCACCCGGTTGCAGGACGGGTCGCCGGTCGCGGTCACCGGGACCTATATCGATGCGGCGGGCCCGTGGCTGGGGGCCGGTCCGCGGCCGACGGTTGTGATCGGTCCCGGTACGTCGGGCCAGGGCGACCGGTGCGCCATGTCGAAGGCCTTCTCGACGGGGATCACGATCACCACCGATCCGTCGCCGTCCTTGTCGGCGAATCAGGAGTTGCCGTCGTCGGCGGTGTGGAGCCGCCTCGGTGCGCGCGTGCTGGTGACCGACTACGTCGGGTTGGGCACACCGGGGACACATACATACGCGAACCGGATCGAGGAGGCGCACGCCGTTCTCGACGGTGCGCGGGCGGCCGGCAACCTGGCCGGCACCGGACCCGATACTCCGCTGGTGTTCTGGGGTTACTCGCAGGGCGGCGGAGCTGTCGCGGCGGCGGCCGAGATGGCGCCGGACTACGCGCCCGAACTGAATCTGAAGGGCACCTGGGCCGGGGGCCCGGTGGCCGATCTGGCCGCGATCCTCGAGCGTATCGACGGAGCCCTGATCGGCGGGGCGATCGGTTTCGCCGTCAACGGTTTGCTGGCCCGCTATCCCGACTTGGAGAAAGCGGTCGACCGGGTGACCAGCCAGGCCGGCCGCGACACCCTGGCAGCACTGAGCGACGCCTGTATCGGCGACATCATCACCCGCTACCCGTTCCTGAAGACCAGCTCACTGACCCGCGACGGGCAACCACTCGGCGCTCACCTGCGGGCGATCCCGGAAGCTGCCCCGGCCCTGGCCGATCTCCGGGTGGGCACCCTCACCCCGGCTTCACCGGTGCTGATCACCAGCGGACGCAACGACGACACGGTGCCCTACAACCAGGCCCGGCAGCTCGCCGACGACTGGTGCGCCAAGGGTGCCACGGTCGAGTTCCGGACGAACGAGTTGCCGCCGCTGCTGCCGGGAACCACCATCCCGAACCATTTCGGCCCGGAAATGATCGACGGATTCGGCCCGGACAACGCAGTTACCTATCTCCTGGATCGCCTGGCCGGCAAGCCGGTCTCCGGCTGCACCATCGACTGACGACCCGGCGCCGAGGCGCCCGCCGCCCGCACGAGAAATCGTGCTGTGCGGATTTCCGCTCGGCGGCCGGCACGGCTTCGTAGTACCACGCGCATCACCCTACGGCGGTGTGCGGCTGCAGCCGTGCCCATTCCAGGGATGAACGCAGTCCTGCTCCGAGAACACACCGAAGGATTGATTGATGAAGGAAATCACGCGCCGATCACTGCTGGCGGGCGCAGCCGCCGCAGGTGCGGGCCTCATCGGGGCACGCGCGATCGGGTCGCCGGCTCCGGCCGCGGCCCAGGTCGGCAATGTCCCACTCACTCAGGAAGAGCACCGGGTGGTGGTGATCGGCTCCGGGTTCGGGGGCGGTGTCAGCGCTTTGCGTTTGGCGCAGGCGGGAGTGCCGGTCACGGTGCTGGAACGGGGACTGCGGTGGCCCACCGGCCCGAATTCGGAGACGTTTCCGCGGGCCACCGCGCCGGACAAGCGGCTCCTGTGGTGCCGCTCCAGCCCGAATCTGTTCGGCCGGCCACTGGCGTTCGAGCCCTACACCGGCCTGGTGGAAGCTGTCCCGGGCGAGAATATGACCGCCCTGTGCGCCGCCGGGGTGGGTGGTGGTTCGCTGGTCTATCAGGGGATGTCGCTGCAACCGTCGGAAGCAGTGTTCAATACCCATTTCCCGCAGGAACTGGACTGGCAGACCATGAACCGGGTGCACTACCCGCGGGTGGCCGGGATGCTACGGCTGGCCGAAGCGCCCGACGAGCTGGTCGATTCCGAGAACTACCGCGCGGCAAGGGTATTCGCCGATCGCGTGCGGCGCGCGGGGATGCCGCTGTCGAAGATTCCGATGCCGATCGACTGGGATTTCGCACTGGCCGAGTTGCGTGGCGAGATGAAACCCTCGTACACCAACGGTGACGGAGCGATGGGCGTCAACAACGGCGGCAAGCACTCCGTGGACGTCACCTACATCGCCGCGGCGGAAGCCACGGGTCTGGTGCGGGTGCAGACCCTCCACGAGGTGACCGATATCGAACGGGCGCCGGACGGCCGCTGGATCGTGCGGGTGCAGCGTCTCGATACCGCCGGTGCGGTGGTGGAGCACAAGGTGCTCACCGCCGGCGCACTGATCCTGGCGGCGGGCAGCCTCAACACCACCCGGTTGCTCGTGCGCGCCGGCGCCAAGAAGATGATCCCTGATCTGCCGGACGGTCTCGGCACGGGCTGGGGTACCAACGCCGACCGCATCTACGTCTGGGCGGACCCCTCCGCGGGATTCGGTGCGCCGCAGGGTGGCCCGGTCGTCTACGGCAGCCTGAACTGGGACGACCCACAGACCGCGCACACCGTTATCCAGGCCTCCATACCACCGCTGGCACTGGATCCGAGCAGCACGATGATGGTCGGCTACGGGGTCAGCGACGGCCGCGGGCAATTCCGCTACGACGCCGCCCGCGACGACGCGGTCCTGCATTGGCCGCGGGAGGGCGACAGTGCCATCCAGGACGGGCATATCGGACCGGCCGTGCACCGGATCGCCGGGCCGGGCGGCGCGCTGGTGGACACGAACGCACTGTTCCCCTCCACCTGGCATCCGCTGGGCGGCGCGAGCATGGGTACGGTCTGCGATCTGGACGGCCGTGTGCACGGTCAGCGCGGGCTCTATGTTCTCGACGGTGCGTTGATGCCGGGTAATACCGCCGCGTGCAACCCGTCGATGACCATCGCCGCGGTCGCCGAACGAGCGTTGGACAACCTCGTCGCCCAGGATGTGGGCACGCTGATCTGAACCGGCTGCCAGGGGGGCCGGACGAATAGCCGGCGCCCGCCGATCGGGCGTCGTCGATATGTGTGAACGGATCGGTCAGCGGATCACCATGCCGCCGTCGACTGCGAGGACCTGTCCGGTGACATAGCTGGTGTCGTCGGACAGGAGAACGGCGATGGTCGCGCCGACCTCGTCGGCCTGCCCGATCCGCCGGAGCGGCAGGTCCGCCGCGGTCTGTGCCGCGGTCTGTTCGTCGTCGAACACCGAGCCGAGTCCCTCCCCGGCGGTAGCGCCGGGGCATACACAGTTGACCCGAATACCCTTCGGGCCGTAGCGGAGTGCGGTGCGCCGGGTGAGTGCGACGACAGCACCTTTGCTGGCGGTATAAGCCATCCCGTAGCCGTGCCCGCGTAAACCGGCGGTCGAGGCGACGGTCACGATCGACCCGCCGGCACCGAGCAGCGGCAGTGCCGCCCGCAACACCAATACGGTGCCGCGCAAATTGACATCGAGGACACGGTCGAAAACCGCCATATCGAGGTCCTCGAGATCGAGCAGGTCGGGCGCTTCGAACACGCCCGCACTGGTACAGACACCGGCGACAGACGGCAACCGCGCGGCCGCTTCCGTCACCGCCCCGGCGACCGAATCCTCGTCGGCGACATCACAGCCGAGAGCGAACGCCGTGCCGCGGGCGGCGAGGTCGGCGGCCTCGGCAGTCAGTTTTCCGATATCGCGGTCCAGCATGGCCACGGCGGCCCCGGCCGAAACCAGTTTCCGGCATGTTCCCAGACCGATACCGCTTGCCGCGCCGGTGACGATGTATCCCCGGCGCCCGAGATCCTGCATATCGATACTCTCCGTACTCTCCGTCGATCGTTCCGGCCGCTGGTGGCTGTCCGGTCGGGTCAGGGCAGGACGGCAGGCATGCTGTCCCAGCCGCGGACCGTCGACGTTGTCGACATCCGTGCCGCGGTGAGGTCGACGTCCCATTCCGGGAAGCGTCGCAGTACCTCCTCGAGAGCGATACGGCCCTCGAGCCGGGCGAGGGCGGCGCCGAGGCAGAAATGCGCGCCGATCCCGAATCCGAGATGGGGTTGTGGCGGGCGGTGGAGGTCGAAAAGGTCGGCGTCGGGCGGGAAGCGGCGGTTGTCGTGGTTGGCTGCCCCGATCAGGAGCATCATCACGCTGCCCGCGGGTACTTCGTGGCCGTGGTGTTCGACGGAGCGGGTGACCCAGCGTGCGGCGTGGGGCGCCGGTGGTTCGAGGCGGAGCAGTTCCTCGATTGCCCGCGGGATCAGCTCGGGGGCTTCGGCGAGTTCACGGCGTTGATCGGGATGCTCGGCGAGGACCTTGCCCGCCCAGCCGATCAGCCGCGTCGTGGTCTCGTTGCCGGCGCCGGCCACCACGTTCACATACATCAGCAGTTCGTCGCGGGTGAGCCGCCGCAGAGTTCCCGTTTCGTCCTCGAACTCGACGTTGAGTAGTTCGGTCACAATGTCGTCGGAGGGGTGCTTCTCCCGCCAGTCGATGTACTCGGCGAAGATCCGGCCGTCGTCAAGCCCGTCCGAGGCAGCCGTCATCGGCCGTCCGTCTTCGGTGGACACCTGAGCGTTGGAGTGATCCCGGACCGCCTCCTGGATTTCCTCGGGAATGCCCAAGAGCATGCAGATCACTCGCATGGGCATGGGGGCGCCCAGGTCTGCGATGAAGTCGAAACCAGCGCTGCCGACGAGGGGATCGAGGCTGCGGGCGCAGAATTCGCGCACCATCGGTTCCAGCCGGCTGATCGTGCGGGGTGTGAACATGCGCGCCACGAGCCGGCGATGGATATCGTGGCGGGGCGGGTCCTCCATCACCAGCAGGCCCGGCGGAATCTCGATACCGGCCTTGATCAGTTCCAGGACATTGCCGCGGCCGGAGCTGTAGGTGGCAGTGTCGGCGAGGCAGCTGTTGACGTCGGAGTACCGGCTCAATGCGTAGAAGTCGTGCTGTTCGTTGTAGTACAGCGGCTTCTCTTCGCGGAGCCGGGCGAACATCGGGTACGGGTTCGCGATGAGGCCCGTGTCGTAGGGATCGAAGAATACTTCGCTGGTAGCGGAGACGGTCATGGCCGTCGCTCCTCTCCGGGAGATGAACCCCCAAGAGCATCGATTCATGCCGGGGCGGCCTGATGGCACCCACGGCGGCGAGGCCGGGTTGCCGCCGTAGGTGCCCGTCCGCATATGAGATACGGACATGTCGCTAACATACGTCCTCGTATGTGAGATTGTCAGCCGTATGCGAGTTTTCGCTTTGACAGGATGGAGCGATGGTGGAGCGCTGGACCCGGGAACGACGCACCGAACACACGCGCAACCTGCTCGTCGACGCGGCGCAGGAGGTCTTCGCCGCCAAAGGATTCGGTGCGGCGAGCCTCGATGACATCGCCGCTGCCGCCGGATACACCAGGGGTGCGATCTATGTGCACTTCAAGGCCAAGGAAGATCTGTTCCTCGCGGTCCATCACCGATACTGGCGGCGCTTCTTCGACACCTTCACCGAACTGCTCGCCTCGGTCACCGAAATCGGCGAGGCCGAACTCACCGAAATCGCCGGACGCTGGCGCCGGCTCGCCGAAAGCGGCGGCACCCAGCAAGCCGCATTGGGCTACGAATTCACCCTCTACCTGCTCCGGAACCCCGGAGCCCGCGCGCGCGTGGTGCCACAGCAGCAGCGGGTCCACGATGAACTCACGGCCTTCGTTGTCGAAAGCCTCGGCAAGCTGGGTGCCACACTCGTCATGCCGGCCTCGACCTTCGCGCAGTTGCTGATCGCCACGAGCGACAGCATCATGCTGGCCGCCGAACTGAACAAGACCGACCTGTACCGGCCGATACTCGAGATGTACACGGCAGTCATCACCGTGCCCTGACCAGCGGTCGTACGAGGCCGGCCGCACCGGTAATCCGGTGGTTCCCGGCAGGCGGTGCTCAGAGGCCGGTTTCTCCATTGCCCCGGGCGAGGACCTGCGGGCCGTACCGGGAAACGATCAGGGTCCAGGGTTCGGCGTAGGGGCCACGGTGTTCGATACGTCGCTGCAGGGCCAGTGCCGTGCGAATCGCGGGTCGCAGAAGCGGGCCGGTGGCCCGGAGGGCTGCGCGCAGCAGACGCGGCTGGGCCTCGGCGATCCACGTGACCGTTTCGGCCCAATCGTGCTGTTGGAAGTCCAGCAGTGCTTGCGATTCCGTGGTGTCGAACCAGCCGGTGAATGCCCATCCCCGATCGTCGCCGGGATCGCCCGGCAAGCTGGCCGAAAGTCCGAGCCGGCCTATGCCCATGGCTTCGAACATGGCGTCCTCGACGTCGCGGTGGGTGTGGGCGTAGCTGTCGTTACCGGCGATGAGCAGCACTTTGCCGTTGATGCTGTCGCGACGTTCGACGGCGTTGGCGAATGCCAGCGCGACGTCGCGGGCATCGACGCCGTGTAGCCGGTTGTCGCCGGGGGTCGCGCGGATCAGCACCAAATGGTCGGTGTTGATCCCGGCGGTGGTGTCGGGGGACAGTATGCCGCCGAGCCTGAGGAAGGCATGGGGGAGACCGCTGCCGGTGATGACGCCCTCGGCCAGTACCTTGTCTTCGCCGTACTGGTCGATCGGGGCTACCGGGGTGTCCGCGGTGATGCGTCCGGGATGCCGATGCGGATTGCGGGAACCGTATACCGCTGCGCTGGAAGCGAACAGCAGCAGCGGAGCGACCGGCAGCTTCTGCCCTGCGCGCACCAGGTTCTCGGTGCCGCCGACGTTGATCCGCCGGGCCAACTGTGGGTTGCGGTAGGACTGCGGGGAGAACATGGCGGCCAGGTGGATGATCGTGCCGGGGTGGTGTTCGTCCACCAGGGCCTCGACAGCGCCGGAGTCGAGCAGATCGGCGAAGGTGGTGCGCAGCGTGCCCGGCTCGGCGGCCCCGGCCAGTCTCTCCGCGGCCGACAGTGCGGCATCGGTGCGCAGATCGGTTGCCACCACCGTATGGCCCCTGGACAACAGGAGTTCGGCGACGCGTTTGCCGACCTGGCCGAATGCGCCGGTGATGAGGACGGGAGCGCGCATGGTGCCTTCTTTCACGCCGGATCGCGGGGATGCGTGTAGCCGTCGGGAATGCGCGGGAACAGGCGAGCCGGCGACAAGGGATCGTCAGGGGAGTTTGACGACGGACAGATACATTTCGAGGATCGGCCGGTAGAGGTCGATATCGTCGAGTTGGCTTCCGAGTATCACCGAATCGCTGGTGGCGATGAGTACCTGGGCGAAGGCGCGCGGCGTGATCGTCAGGCTGCCGCCCACGCGCTCGAGGTTCTCGGCGACGAATGCGGCGAGTTCTTCGGCCACCTCCAGCCGTTTGGCCGCTACCCGTGCCCGGGCCTCCGGATTGCGTAGAAGGTAGAGGGTGAACTCGTGGCCGAGCGCGGCGTGTTCGGCGCCGCGGTCGTGGCTGAGTTTGCGCCAGCGTTCGGCCACTCGGTCGAGTTCGTGCGGCCCCACCGCCGTGACGTTCGAGAGTACTTCGGCGAAGTTGTCGAAATAGCGGCGCCAGTATCGGTCGCTCACCGCCAGGAACAGCTCCTCCTTCACGGAGAAATGCTTGTAGATGGCGCCCTTCGTGTAGCCGGCCGCGTGTGCGATGTCGTCGAGAGTGGCGGCCGCGAAACCCTTTTCGGCGAACACTTCCTCGGCGGCATCCAGCAGGAGGGCGCGGGTGCGCTCCAATCGCCGCTCTTTCGTCCAACGCTCCACCACGGAAACGATCCTAACATGGATCTCAGAAACCCATTGTGATGACAGATACTCGTAGGTATCTTAACGAAGGGCCGGATGCCGGAAGGAGGCGGACTTCGCCGTGAAAACGGATTTCCGTTGCGGTGCCGGTGATATCGAGCGCGTGCCGAGTCCCGCTGTCGGCGATCGGACCCGCTAGCGCTGCAGAACGCAATCCAGAAGGGGCAGTTGCATGAGCGAACTGTCGAACAACAAAACCGCCGAGGTCACCGAAAAGCTCGGCTCCGCGGCCCTCGGCACCGAGAATCGGCAGACGAGCAAAGGCATCTATATCTGGGCCGTCCTCGGCGGGCTGATCCTGGCGCTCCAGGTGTATGTGTGGATCAGATGGATCACCGGCCCCTACTTCGAGCGGGTACCCACCGGCCCGAACGATCCACCGATGCTCATGAAGACGATCCTGAGCATCTGGACGGCCGGCGTCCTGATCGGCTTTCCCCTCGCCATCTACTGGTGGATCATCAGACCGTGGTGGCGCGAGCGCCGGATCACCCTGGACGGCATCCTGCTGGCGTCCATGGGCCTGATGTTCTTCCAGGACCCGTTCCTGAACTATGTGAACACGTGGTGCACCTACAACACCTGGATGTTCAACAGGGGTTCCTGGGCGCCCTACGTTCCGGGCTGGGTATCGCAGGAAGAACCGGGTGCCCAGGTCGCCGAACCACTACTGATGAATGTCCCGGGTTACGCGTGGGGCGTCCTGCTCATCACGATCATCGTGTGCTGGTTCATGCGGAAGGTCAAAGCACGCTGGCCCGGGATCAGCAACCTCCAGTTGATCGGGGTCACGTTCGCGTTCACCTTCGTCCTCGACTTCATCATGGAAGGCTGCATGCTGCTGCCGCTCGGGCTCTACACCTTCCCGGGCGCGATCCAGTCGGTGTCGTTCAACGCGGGTCACTACTACCAGTGGCCGATCTACGAGGGCCTGATGTGGGGCGCGGTCCAAGCGGGTCTGGCCTGCCTGCGTTTCTTCACCGATGATCGCGGGCGCACGATTGTGGAGCGTGGGCTCGACCAGGTCCGCGGCGGCGTCGTCCGGCAGCAGCTCACGCGTTTCCTGGCGATATTCGCCGCGGTGAGCGCGATCTTCTTCGTCTTCTACAACCTCCCCGCGCAATGGGTCGGCCAGCACGCTGATCCCTGGCCCGAAGATATCCAGGAGCGTTCGTACTTCACCGGCGGCATCTGCGGGGACGGAACGGACAAGCCCTGCCCCCATCCCGATCTGCCGATGCCACGCAACGACTCCGGCTACATCAACAAAGACGGGCAGCTCGTCCTTCCGGACGGAGTCGAGGTTCCGAAGATCGTCCCGTTCCAGCCGGAGAACTGATATGCCGACCACAGCCACAGCCGTGAGCCGCCCCGACGTGCAGGCGCCGTTCTACCGGGCGGTCGGAGACGAGGCCGAAGTATTCCGCGCGGCGTCCTGCCGCGGAGTACCGGTCCTGTTGAAAGGTCCCACGGGATGCGGGAAAACCCGCTTCGTGGAGGCCATGGCGCACGAACTGGGCCGCCCGCTGATCACCATCGCCGGCCACGAGGATATGACCTCCGCGGATCTGGTGGGCCGGTTCCTGCTCAAAGGCGGTGAAACGGTGTGGGTCGACGGACCCTTGACGCGGGCGGTTCGCGAGGGCGGAATCTGCTATCTGGACGAGATAGTGGAGGCGCGTCAGGACACCACTGTGGTGATCCACCCGCTCGCCGACCATCGCCGCGAGCTTCCTGTCGACCGGCTGGGCACGACGGTTCCGGCGGCGCCGGGCTTCCAGCTGGTGATCTCCTACAACCCCGGATACCAGAGTGTTCTGAAGAACATCAAGGAGTCCACCCGGCAGCGATTCGTCGCCATCGAACTCGGCTTTCCGCCGCCCGAGATCGAGCGTGAGGTGGTGGCGCGTGAGGCCGGGGTCGCTCCGGAGATCGCGAATGCTCTGGTCGCGCTGGGTAACGCCATCCGGAACCTCGACGGATCACCGCTGCGGGAAGCGTCCTCGACCAGGATGCTGATCCTGGCCGGGTCCCTGGTGGCAGGTGGGCTGAACCTGCGCGCCGCCGTGCGGTCCGCGGTGGTCCAGGCCCTGTCCGATGATCCCGATATCGTCCGCGCCCTCGGTGAACTCGCGGACGCTGTTCTGCCGTCATCATGACCCCATCGGAAACCGAAGGCCCGGAACGATTCCGGCTCCTCGCGACTTTCCTCGCCGGCCGGGCCGTCGCCGTTGCGGCGGCCCGGGCCGGCGAGGCCGCGTACACCGACGGCAACGCTGTCTTCGTTTCCGCGGGTCGCCCCGCGCAGCAGCGCAATGAAGTGCTGGTGCAGTGTGCTCTGCTCCGGGCGGGAAGCCTGGAGCTCGATGTGATCAAGCGGCTGCGAGGACGTCCGCGCCTCGCGCGTCGCTATCTGGCGCTCGAAGGCAGGCGCGCGCTCACCGAGCTCGCGCGGCGCGTGCCGATCGCCGCCGCACTCGGTCCGTACGGGGAAGCGCAGACTGCCACCGTCGCCGAATCGCTCGCCCTCGCGAGAGGTAAGGCGGTGATCGTCGATCCGCCGGAGTGGTTCGGGGTGATCGAGCCCGCCCGATTACTGAAGTCCGGCCGCGGACCGAGTGCCCGGGCGACCGACAAGGACCTGCGGCTGGAATTCGAGCAGCTCGAGCAGCTCGAGCCCGACGACGAAGAAGACGACGAAGCGGAGGGTGCCGGCACCAGCCGCATCCTGAAACTGTTCGAGAATCCACTGGTCAACTCGGAGAAGCTGGCCGATCTACTGCGGAAACTGCTCGGCACCGCGCGTGCCCCCGGGGACAGCGATGCCGGTGCCCAGATGCGGGTGCGTGCCGTGCGGCGCGGCCGGATGGCCGGTGGCGATGCCCGGCCGCTGCCCACCGCGATCAAATTCGTGGTCGACGGAAAACCCGGCGCCGTCACGGGGACAGGCGGAATGTGGTATCCGGAATGGGATGTCCACGGCAACCGGTACCGGCCCGACTGGTGCCGGGTGCTGGACTTCCCGCTGAGAACCGCCGCCGATACCGCCGCCGCTGATATCCCGCACGACGAGGTGCTCCGGCGCCGCCTGGCCCGTGTCGGACTCGGCCCCGAGGTCTCACGCCGGCGTCCCGACGGAGACGAACTGGATATCGATGCCCTGCTCGATCTGGTCGTGGATGTGCGGTCGGGTTGTTCGCCAGCGGAGAACGTCTACGCCGAAACTCGCAAACGTGCCCGGAATCTCGGTGTTCTGATCTTGCTCGACGCCTCCGGGTCGGCCACCGACACGGATTCGGATGGTCTGCCCGTCCATGAGCACCATCGCCGCGCCGCCGCCGTCCTCGCCGCGACACTCGACGATTTGGGCGACCGGGTCGCGGTCTACGCATTCCGATCCGACAGCCGGCGCGCCGTCCACCTCCCGGCGATCAAGACCTTCGACCAGCGATTCGGCGCCGTTGAGCGGGCGCGACTCAACGAGATACAGCCCTCCGGCTATACGAGGCTCGGTGCCGGTATCCGCGGCGCCGGCCGGATCCTCGAAACCGAGGCAGGCACACCGTATCGTCTGCTCCTCGTCCTATCCGACGCTCTGCCCTACGACCACGGCTACGAAAGCAGCTATGCGGAAGCCGACACTCGCAGAGCAGTCGACGAACTCCGCGACGACGGGATCGCCTGCCTCGGCCTGTCCCTCGGCGCGACGACCACCACCGACACGCTCGGACGGGTCTTCGGTCCGGCCGGGTACGCGAATGCCGCGACCCTGTCCGACCTGAGCCCGTACATGGACGAATTGTTCTCGGCGGCGCTGCGCGAGCTCAGCGCGCCGAAACCCCAGGGAAGCCGATAACGCCCGCCGAGGTGTACGGACACTCCCGTCGAAAGGAAACAGCAGTGGACACAGGACACCCGCCGCCGGACTCGGGCCGGACCCGCCCGCACTATCACTTCGATCGCCACACCCCGGAATATCGGGGCCGATTCGCCGCGATCACCCGGGAAATGCACGAAAAATGCCCGGTGGCCTGGACAGGCACCCACGGTGGCCATTGGGTCGCCGCCGGTCACCGTGAAGTGTTCGAGCTCGCGCGGTGCCCGCACGTGTCCAACGACCGCGACTACAAGAACGAGCGCCGCGGGTATCTCGGTATCACCATCCCGTTCGCCGAGACCCCGATGCCCATGCGCAACGGCATTCTTGAGATGGACGATCCCGAGCACCGGCTGTTCCGCGCGGTCCTCAACCCGTACCTGTCACCGAGCGCCGTACGCCGGTGGGAGCCTTTCATCGATGAGCTGGTGCGCGCCTGTCTCGACGAGAAGATCGAGTCCGGGCGGATCGACTTCGTCGATGATCTCGCGAATATCGTTCCCGCCGTCGTGACCCTCGGCATGCTGGGAATACCGCTGGCGAAGTGGGTCGTCTACAACGAACCCTCGCACGCGGTGGTGTACACCCCACCGGATTCACCCGACCGGGAGCGGGTGCAGGAACTGAATATGGCGATGGGCCTGGATCTGCTGGCGAACCTGCACGAGATCCGCGAGAACCCGCGACCCGGCCTGATCGACGGATTGGCCCGGTTGGAGATCGACGGCGAAAAACCCGAAGACATCGATCTACTCGGGATGCTCGGGCTACTCATCGGCGGCGGTTTCGATACGACCACCGCGCTGACCGCGCACTCATTGGAATGGCTGTCCGAACACCCGGGCGAACGGGAAACCCTCAGTCGCGAACGCGAACTGTTGCTGAATCCCGCGACCGAGGAATTCCTGCGCTACTTCACCCCCGCGCCCGGTGACGGCCGCACCATCGCCGCGGACTGCGAAATCGCCGGCCAGCGGTTCGAAGAAGGCGAGCGGCTCTGGTTGTCCTGGGCGATGGCGAACCGGGACCCCGCGGTATTCCCCGAGCCCGACACCGTGGTGCTGGACCGTAAAGGTAATCGGCACACCAGCTTCGGGCTCGGCATACACCGCTGCATCGGGTCCAATCTCGCGCGCACGGTGTTCAAGCGGATGCTGGTCGCCGTCCTCGACCGGATGCCGGACTTCGACTGTGACCCCGAAGCGACCGTGCACTACGACACCATCGGGGTGATCCAGGGGATGCGCAAACTGCCCGCGACGTTCACGCCGGGCCGCCGTTCGGGACCGGGTCTGGACGATACTCTCGTCGCCCTGGAGCGAATGATCGACGAACAGGGCCTCGCCGCCCCTGTCACCGCGGGGTCGTGATCGCAGCGGGCCCGGTGGCCGGCCGGGACCGTGCGGTGCCGGCCGCGGCGGGCGCCCTGCGACCGGGGCATGTCATGCGGCGCGTTCGGGGCCTTCCACTTCGCGCAGGAAGTCCTCGATGAGGGTGGTGATCTCGGCATGCCCGCTGTCGATATCGAACGATTCCTCGATGCGCAGGAAGCGGGAGACGCTGGACATGAGCATGACCAGGGTTATCGGCGTCCAGGTGGTGTCGCCGTGGTCGCGCAGGGCGCGGGTGACTATCTCGAGCTGGAGTTCGCGGAATCGTTTGGACGACTGACTGATCTCGGTCCGGATCGAGGGCCGGTGGGTGGCCAGGGAGACGAACTCCATGGTCAGTGAGGTCCGGGATTGGTCGTGGATCGCGGCCCACAGTGCCCAGAGGGGCTGATCGGATTCGGCGGCCGCGAGGAGGCGCTCATAGCTGCGATCGGAGCCCCTGCGGAAGAGGGCGACGAACAGATTGTCCATCGTGCCGAAGTAGTAATGGACGAGCGCGGAGTTCACCCCGGCGCGGGCCGCGAGCCGGCGGGAACTCACCGCGGCATAGCCCTCTTCGAGCATGACCTGCTGGGCGGCGTCGAGCAGAGCGCTCCGAGTCGACAGACTGGCCGAGTCGGCGGGAATTTTCCGGCCGCTGCGGGCGCTCGGTTCCTTCTTGTTCATGGTGCCTCCGTCTGCTGCCGCTGGAAGTCGGCACGCCACTGTGCTCCGCTGCCGCGGACCCGGTGCTGGTACGGCCGCCTTCTGATCATAGAAACCCTGGCGCCGGCGGTGTGGATGCCCCGGACGAGGGAGCGGTGCGGGGTGGTCCGGGTGCGAACGTGCCTTACGTGAAATGTTTTTCGGCCCTTGACGGACGCAGCATGGCAGCCGTATAACTTTTAAGCAACCGAGTAATTAATCAACTGCTTAATGGTGATCGGTCGATTCTGTCACATCGCTACGTCGCTCCGGAAGAGGAGAACCGTGGAACGCATCGAGGCGGGGCAAGTAACCGGTTCACGGCGCGTCACCGCTGCTCGGCCCGCGGACCGGGCGGGAGCGACGCGGGTGACGATTCGCTGCGGCCGGAGTACCGCCGGCGCCGAGCACCGCGACGGAATGACGATCTTGGACATGGCGCGATTCCTCGGGATGAATCCGCCCGCGAACTGCGAGTCCGGCCACTGCGGCGCCTGCACGGCCCGGATCGAGACCGGCGGTGGCGCCGAGATGCGCCGCAACGAGGTTCTCACGACTACCGAGGTCGCGGAGGGCTGGGTACTGACCTGTCAGGCCCACCCGACCGGTGAATCGGTGCACGTGGTGTACGAGTAGAGGAGCTCACCGATGAACAGACCCGTGAACACAACGGCGCCGGACGAGGTTCCATCCGGTGACAACGGCTCCGCGGGGCGCGTGACGATTGTGACCGGCGGCGCCTCGGGGATGGGACTGTCGGTCTGCCACCGGCTCGCCGCGAGTGGCGATCGTGTCGCCGTATTCGACCTCGACGGCACCGGCGCCGAGCGCGCCGCGGACGAGATACGGGCGGCGGGCGGAACGGCGATGGCCTTCGAGGTCGATGTCACCGATCGGGCGCTGATCGACGAGGCGGTGGGCAAGGTCCGGGCGGTCTGGGGGCCGGTGCAGGTGCTGGTCACCAGCGCGGGAGTTTTCGCGTTCGAGCCGTTCACCGAGATCTCGGCGGATTCGTGGCAGCGAATCCTGGACGTCAACCTCAACGGCACGTTCCACTGCATTCAGGCCGTGATTCCGGACATGATCGCGGCGGGCTGGGGCCGCATCGTTACGATCTCGTCCTCCAGCGCTCAGCGCGGCTCACCGAAGATGGTGCACTACACCGCTTCCAAGGGGGCGGTGATCGCGATGACGAAAGCGCTGGCCCGGGAATACGCGCAGTCCGGTATCACGGTGAACACCATCCCGCCGTCCGGTATCGATACCCCGATGTCGCGCGTTTCCCAGGCGGCCGGGCATCTGCCGGACAACGAGACGATGGCGCGGGCAATTCCGGTCGGCTATCTGGGCAGCGGTGAGGATATCGCCGCGGCCTGCGTATTCCTGTGCTCGGAGGATGCTCGGTTCATCACCGGCCAGGTACTCGGCGTGAACGGCGGGGCAGTGATATGACCTCGACGGTTCCCCGGCTCGAACCACTTCCGGTAGGGGAGTGGACCGAAGACGCGCGGGCGATGTTGCGTGGGCGAGTGGCCCGGGCCGACCGATACCTGTCCGGCGCGCCGGACGCACCACCGATGCCGAATATTCTCGGGATCCTCGGACATCACCCCGAATTGGGCGGCGCCTGGCTGAAATACAACGGGCTGCTCCTGGAACGGGCGACGCTCGATCCGCGACTGCGCGAACTGGCGGTACTGCGGGTCGCGTGGCGGACACGCTCGGCCTACGAGTGGCGTCAGCACACCAAGATGGCCCGGGATCTCGGGATCGGTGACCGGACCATCGAGGACATCGCCTGCGGGGAGACCGCCGGCTGGCCCGAGCCGGATCGGCTGGTGCTGGCGGCGACCGACGAACTCCTCGACAGGTACCGGGTATCCGATACCACCTGGGCCGCGCTCACCGGCCATCTCGACACCCATCAGCTGCTCGAGCTGCTGTTCGTCGTCGGCTCCTACCTGTGCCTGGCCCTCGTATTCAACAGTGTGGACCTGCAACCCGACCCCGATGCCGGCCCCGCGGCGGCACCCGAAGTACCCGAATCGGAGGAATGACCATGGCGCGATGGCCGAAACCGGCGGAAGGAACCTGGACCCAGCACTATCCGGAACTCGGTACCGGACCGGTGTCGTTCGAGGATTCGATTTCACCGGAGTTCTACGAGCTGGAGCGGGAGGCGATCTTCAAACGGGCCTGGCTCAATGTGGGCCGGGTGGAGCAGGTGCCGCGGGTCGGCAGCTATTTCACCAAGGAGATCCATATCGCCCGCACCTCGGTGGTCGTGGTGCGCGACCACGAGAAGCAGGTGCGCGCGTTCTACAACATGTGCCGGCACCGGGGGAACAAGCTGGTCTGGAACGAAGTACCGCGCGCGGAGGTGTCCGGGACGTGCCGGCAGTTCACCTGCAAATACCACGGATGGCGGTACGGGCTCGACGGGCAACTGACCTTCGTCCAGCAGGAGGGTGAATTCTTCGACCTCGACAAGGCGGAATTCGGGCTCGCGCCCGTGCACTGCGAGGTATGGGCGGGATTCATCTTCGTGAACTTGGCCCCCGAACCACCGCAGACACTGCGGGAGTTCCTGGGGCCGATGGTCACCGCACTCGAGGATTACCCCTTCGACCGCATGACCGAATGGTACGAATTCCGGGCCGAGAATCAGAGCAACTGGAAACTGTTCGCCGATGCGTTCCAGGAGTACTACCACGTGCCCGGCCTGCATTCCCAGCAGGTTCCGGGCAAGGTACGCAACCCCGACCCGAGTTTCGAATGCGCCCATTTCCAGACCGACGGGCCGCACCGTGTAGTGAGCACCGGGGGCGCGCGGCGCTGGACGATGGACCCCGAGTACATGTATCCCATCGAACGCGCCACCCGCAGTGGGCTGGTCGGTCCGTGGGAATCTCCCGATATCGGTGAGTTGCCCCCGGGTATCAACCCGGGGCGGGTCGAACCGTGGGGTATCGACAATTTCCAGATCTTCCCCAACCTGGAACTGCTGTTCTACCGCGGCTGGTATCTGATCTACCGCTACTGGCCCACCTCCTACAACAGTCACCTGTTCGAGGCCGTCCTGTGCTACCAGCCCGCGCGCACGGTGCGTGAGCGCGTAGAGCACGAGGTCTCCTCGGTGGTGTTCAAGGAGTTCGCGCTGCAGGACGCCGGAATGCTCACCGGCACCCAGACCGCACTCGAATCCGCCTACCGCACCGCGCGGATCACCGACTATCCCGTCAACGATCAGGAGATCCTGGTCCGCCATTTCCACAAGGTGGTCGCCGACTGGGTCGACGGGTACCGCGGCGCGCGGGTAGGAGCATGATGAGCGAGAACCTGCTGCCACCCGCGTTCGCCGAATTCGAGCGGTTCGCCCCTATTTGGTGCCTGGCCACGGAATCCGAACGCTGGGAACGCCGGATGAACAGTTCGATGGAGGAGCTGTCGGAGTTCTACACCGCCTTCTTCCCCCGCCTGGAAGAGGCCATCGTCTACTGCGACAAATTCCCCCTCGACGATCTGCCCGACGAGGTCCTGCACCTGCTGCAACTCGTCTACTCGCTGTCCATGGTCGCCATGGCGGTCGAGATCTTCTTCCAGCCCAGACCGGTCGACAGCGCCGATGCCGAAATCGAACGGATCGGCGAGCCGTGGCCGTGAGCCGCCCGAACTGCCATGCGATGCCCGAACGAAGGACACAGTGATGCCCACCCTGACTGTCGAAAAGCTGAACCACGAGATCGGCGCGGAGATCGTCGGCCTCGACGTGGACCGGCTGGTCTCCGACGAAACCGTGCCCGGCGCGATCCTGGAGGCCCTGGAAGCGAACGGGGTTCTGGTCTTCCGGGGCCTGCATCTGGAACCGGAAGCACAGGTGGAGTTCTGCCGCAAGCTCGGTGATATCGACACCTCGGCCGGCCACCACCCGGTCTCCGGGATCTACCGGGTGAGCCTGGACACCGCGAAGAACTCGTCGGCGAGCTACCTGCGCGGCACCTTCGACTGGCATATCGACGGATGCACCCCGAAAGACGACACGTACCCGCAGATGGCGACAGTTCTGTCCGCGAAAGCCGTTGCCGTGAGCGGCGGGGAGACCGAATTCGCCAGCACCTATCGCGCCTACGACCGGCTCGACGACGACGAGAAGAAGTACCTGGCGTCGCTTCGTGTGCTGCATACGCTCGAGGCATCGCAGCGGCCGGTCACCGCCGATCCGACACCGCAGCAGCTGGAGTTCTGGCGTCGCTGGCCGACCAGGGAACATCCACTGGTCTGGACACACAAGTCGGGCCGCCGCTCACTGGTGCTGGGCACCTCGACGGACCATGTGGTGGGAATGGATCGGGACGAGGGGCGCGCGTTGCTCGACGACCTGCTCGCTCGCTGCACCGCACCGGCACACGTCTACCGGCACGAATGGACGGTCGGCGACACGGTGATCTGGGACAACCGCGGCGTCGTCCATCGAGCCGCGCCGTATCCCGAGAACTCACCCCGCGAAATGCTGCGTACCACCGTGCTGGGCGACGAACCGATCCAGTAGCCGGCGGGTCCTATCGAACCGAATCACACCGCAAGGAGCACCACCATGCCTCGATGGCCCAAACCCCCCGAAGGCAGCTGGACCGAACACTATCCGGAACTGGGTACCGCGCCGGTGTCCTACGAGGATTCGATCTCACCGGAGATCTACGAAGTGGAGCGGGAGGCGATCTTCAAGAAGGCCTGGCTGAACGTCGGCCGGGTGGAACAGGTGCCGCGGGTCGGCAGCTATTTCACCAAGGAGATCCACGCCGCGTGGACCTCGGTGATCGTCGTACGCGATAAAGAGAAGCAGGTGCGGGCCTTCTTCAATATCTGCCGGCATCGCGGAAACAAACTGGTGTGGAACGAGATTCCTCGTGAAGAGGTATCGGGGACGTGCCGCCAGTTCACCTGCAAGTACCACGGGTGGAGGTACGGGCTCGACGGAGAACTGAACTTCGTACAGCAGGAGGGCGAATTCTTCGACCTGGACAAGAAGGACTACGGGCTCGCCCCCGTGCACTGTGAGGTGTGGGCGGGGTTCATCTTCGTGAACCTGGCCCCCGAACCCGAGCAGTCTCTGCGCGAATTTCTCGGTCCGATGGTCACCGACCTCGAGGGCTACCCTTTCGACCAGCTCACCGAACGCTATTCCTACCGTTCCGAAGTGGGAGCGAATTGGAAGCTGTACATGGACGCGTTCGCGGAGTTCTACCACGCGGCCGTACTGCACGGGAACCAGTCACCGGACAACTTCTCCGCGGCCGCGCAGGCCGCGGGTTTCGAAGCACCGCACTATCAACTGCAGGGCCCGCACCGGATGGTCAGCACCTCCGGGGTGGTGACCTGGGAACTCGACCCCTCCATGCGCAAACCCATGGAGGACATCACCCGCGGCGGGCTGTTCGGACCGTGGGACGTCCCGGATCTCGGCGAACTCCCGGCGGGGGTCAACCCCGGGAAATGCGAGCCCTGGGGCCTGGATTCGTTCCAATTGTTCCCGAACTTCGTGATCCTCATCTGGTCGAGTGGCTGGTATCTCACCTACCACTACTGGCCGACTTCCTACAACACCCACATCTTCGAAGGAAACCTCTACTTCATGCCGGCCCGGACGCCACGCGATCGGGTCGCCCACGAGATGACGGCGGTGACCTTCAAGGAATACGGCCTGCAGGACGCCAGCACCCTGGAAGCCACGCAGATGATGCTCGAATCGCGCGCGGTGACGCGATTCCCGATGTGTGACCAGGAGATCCTGCTCCGGCACCTGCACAAGACCACCGGCCAGTGGGTCGAGAACTACCGGAAAGAACGTGCGGAGGAGACGAACCGATGACCCTGCTGCCCGAACAATTCGCCGACCTGGAACCCTTCGCTGCCCAGTGGTGCCTGGCTACCGAAGGCGAACGCTACAGCACGCGTATGGCCAGCAGTATGGACGATATGCAGCGGTTCTACGACGCCGTCACCCCGCGCGCCGAAGCCGCGATGACCTACCTCGACCATATCGGGCTCGACGATATGCCCGGTGACGCGCTGAACCTGCTGCACCTGCTGTATTCGATGATCATGGTGTCGTTCCCGGTCGAGGTGTGGCGCCAGCCCTGGATACCCGACGCGAGCGAGGCCTCGATGGACTGCGTCATCGAGCCGGCGCCGTGAGCGCCGGGACAACGGTCCTGCGTGCGGCGCGCTGGGTCGATATCGAGGCAGGAATCGTCCGCTCCCCGGCGGTGATCGTGGTGCGCGACGGGCTCATCGAATCGGTGAACCCGCCCGAGACGCCCGCCGAGGCGACCGTCGTGGACCTCGGCGACAGCACACTGCTGCCCGGGCTGATGGATATGGAATTGAACCTGCTCATCGGTGGCCCCGACAACCCGACGGGGCTGCCGAATCCGATGCACGGGGTTCAGGACGATCCGGTCTACCGGACGCTGCGCGGGACCGTCAACGCACGGGAGACGCTGATGGCGGGATTCACCACGGTCCGCAATCTCGGACTCATGGTGAAAACCGGTGGCTACCTGCTCGACGTGGACCTCGGCCGAGCGATCGAGCAGGGCTGGTTCCCCGGTCCGCGCATCGTTTCCGCCGGGCACGCCATCACCCCGACCGGCGGGCATCTCGATCCGACCATGTTCCAGAAGCTGGCTCCGCACATCATGCCGATGTCGGTGCAGGAGGGTATGGCCGACGGTGTACCGGCGGTCCAAGCGGCCACCCGGTACCAGATCAAATACGGGGCCGGGGTCATCAAAATCTCCGCGTCCGGCGGCGTGATGTCGCACAGCACCGCCCCCGGCACCCAGCAGTACTCCGATGCGGAACTCGCCGCCATTGTCGACGAAGCGCACCGCGCCGGCATCAAGGTCGCCGCCCACGCCCATGGCGACGCCGGTATCCGCGCCTGCATCCGCGCGGGCGTGGACTGTATCGAGCACGGCTCCCTCGCCAGTGACGACACCGTGCAGATGATGGTCGATCACGGCACCTTCCTCGTCCCCACCAGCTACCTGTCCGAAGGCCTCGACACCTCGAAAGCTCCACCCGCGCTGCGGCGCAAGGCCGCCGAAGTGTTCCCCAAGGCCCGCCGCATGCTGGGAAAGGCCATCGAAGCCGGCGTCCGGATCGCCTGCGGCACGGACGCCCCGGCCGTACCGCACGGCCAGAACGCCAAGGAGCTGTGGGCGCTGGTCGACCGCGGTATGACACCGATGCAGGCGCTTCGCGCGGCCACGGTCACCAGCGCCGAGCTCATCGACGCCGACGACCGCGGCCGGCTCGCCCCGGGACTGCTCGCCGATATCATCGCCGTCCCCGGCGACCCGTCACGCGATATCAACGTCCTCGAGCAGGTGCGATTCGTGATGAAGGACGGGATCGTGCACAAGAACGAACCGGTCGCGTAGTCACGCCGAACCGATTCCCCACATCCAGGAGGTCACAGGTGCCCAAAGGAATTCTCTACGTCGAGTCCCGCCCGAGCTCACCGGAGGAAATAGCCGAATACCACCGGTGGTACACCGAAACCCATATCGGTGAGATGCTCGATATCGACGGCATCGTATCCGCCCGACGGCTCGAACCGATCGCCGGCGACGGCAGCTTCATCGCGCTCTACGAGATCGAAGCCGACGATCTCGAAGCCGTCCGGGCACGGATGGGCGCACGCGCCCGGTCCGGTGAAATGTCGAAACCGATAGCGGTCCAATCGGATCCGCCGCCCACCATCCGTCTACTTCGTGAGTTGAGTGTCCACACCCCCTGATCGGACGAAAACGATGCGCGCATACAAAGAGCTGTTCGTCGGTGGCCGGTGGTGTCCGCCGAGTACCGACCAGGCGATCGAGGTGGTATCGCCGCACACCGAGGAGCCCATCGCGCGCGTCGCCGCGCCGGCGGCCGCGGATATCGATGATGCGGTCGCGGCGGCGCGGCTGGCATTCGACGCCGGGCCGTGGCCGCGGCTTCCACCCGCTGAGCGAATCCGGATCGTCCGTGGTCTCGCCGACCGGTACGAGGAACGGGTGGAAGAAGTAGCCCAGGTGGTGACCGCGGAAATGGGTGCGCCGATCACCTTCTCCCGTTCGGCGCACGCCCGGCTACCCGGCGTGATGATGCGCGCTCTGGCCGACCTCGCCGACACCTACCCGTGGCAGGAGACCCGGCCGGGCTTTTACGGCACCGGCATCCTGGTGCGCAATAACCCCGTCGGCGTCGTGGGGGCGGTGACGCCCTGGAACATGCCGATGCTCATGGTCGTCGCGAAACTGATTCCCGCCCTGCTCGCAGGCTGCACCGTCGTGCTCAAACCGTCACCGGAGGCGCCGCTGGACGCCTACCTCATGGCCGAACTACTCGAGCAGAGCGAGGTGCCGCCCGGCGTCGTATCGATCCTGCCGGGCGATCGTACGGTCGGCGAGTACCTCGTCGCCCACCCCGGAATCGACAAGGTCTCATTCACCGGATCCACCGCCGCCGGCCGGAAAGTCGCCGCCGTGTGCGGCACCGCGCTCAAACGCGTCAGCCTGGAACTCGGCGGAAAATCGGCGGCCGTTGTCCTCGACGACGCCGACCCGGCCGCGGTCGCCGCCGGTGTGCAGGTGGCCGGACTGATGAACAGCGGCCAGGCCTGCGTGGCCCAGACCCGGGTCCTGGTACCGCGCCACCGCGCGCCGGAATTCGTGGACGCGTTGGCGGCGATGGTCGACGGGCTGGCGGTGGGAGACCCGCTCGACGAAACCACACGTATCGGCCCGATGGTCTCGGCCCGGCAGCGCGAGCGGGTGCGCGGATACATCGAACAAGGGATCGGCGCGGGGGCACGTGTCGTCACGGGCGGAGCGGACAGACCGGCAGGCCTGGACAGGGGCTGGTATGTGCGGCCGACTCTGTTCTCCGATGTCGACTCCGCCATGGGCATCGCCCAGGAGGAAATATTCGGTCCGGTACTGACTGTGCTGGAGTACGCCGATATCGATGACGCGGTGCGACTCGCCGACGACACACCCTACGGACTGTCGGGCTCGGTGTGGACGCCGGATATCGACCGCGGGCTCGCGGTCGCCGGCCGGATCCGGGCCGGCACCTTCGGTATCAATCAGGCCTACAGTATGGATCCGCACGCACCCTTCGGCGGGGTGAAGGCCAGTGGAATCGGGCGGGAATTCGGCAGCGAAGGGCTGGCGGAGTATCTGGAAACCCAATCGATCTCCGGACTCGGATCGTGAGCCGGGTGCCCGGAAACAGGGGGAGTGGCTTTCACGGCATCGATGGCTGCCGGTGATGAGCGAGTATTCTGCTGCCTGACCGCGCCCCAGCCGGACAGGAGGGCAGTGCTATGACGTCATGGCGTGCGCGGGCAATGATCGCCCGGATGTGGTGGCAGCAGAACAAGAAGTTCTACGCCGATCCCGCGGTCATGCGCGAACGTCTGCCGCAACACCAATCGCCCGAACGGGCTCGTCCGCCTCGACGCCTCCGCGATTCGCACCATGTCACCAGCCGCGTGGTCGATGGGCACAATCTCTACACCATCGAGCCGTCCGGCGGACCGACCTCGCCGTGGCACATCTTCCACCTGCACGGCGGTGGTTTCGTCGAAGCGCCCGAAGCCCACCATTGGCATTTCGCGGCCAGGATGGTCGACCGGTTCGGCTGCACCTACAGCATGCCGATGTATCCGCTGGCACCCGAACACGACCACCGGACGATCATTCCCATGATCGAGACCTCCTACAACCGAGCAACCGAGCAGGTCGCGCCCCGGAACCGGATCGTGTTCGGCGACTCGGCCGGCGGCACCCTCGCCCTCACCTTGGCTCGTCACCTGCGCGAGCGTGGGCATCCGCAACCGGCCGCGCTCGCGTTGTTCTCTCCGTGGATCGATCTCGCCACCGACGATCCGCTGTCGCTGACACTGGATGACCGTGACCCCGAACTCGGTGTCACCGGTTTGAAGCAGGCGGGCCGGTGGTACGCGGGCGAGTGTGCACTCGACGACCCACAGATCAGCCCCGCGTTCGCCGATCTCACCGGTATCGCTCCGGTCATCGTCTTCATCGGCCACCGCGACATCCTGTTGCCCGACGCGCGGCGTATCAAAGAACTCGGCGACAGCGCCGGCGTGCCGGTCGAGCTGCGTGAATATCCCGGAATGGTCCACAACTGGATCATGAAACGCATCCCCGAATCCCGGCAAGCCGTCGGTGAACTAGTGGATTTCCTGCACAGGGTGGAGAAAGGGGCCGAACATGATCGTCCGGACAACTGAGGAGATCACCGGAACCGATCGCCAGATCGACACCGACAACTGGACATCGAAACGGATCATCCTCTCCGATGACAATGTCGGCTTCTCTTACCACGAAACGACCGTCGCCGCGGGTACGCAGACCCCGCTGCGCTACCCGGACTACGTCGAAGCTGTGTGGATCATCGAGGGTCATGGCCGGTTGCACGATCGCGATAACGACATGACCTACGAGTTGGGGCCGGGCACTATGTATCTCCTGGACAAGCACGAGCGCCACACGATCATCGCCGATACGCGATTGCGGATGTACTGCGTCTTCGCCCCCGCTGTACCAGCCGGAAGCGGCTGAGGACGGATCCCGGGCTCTCAGGTGACGGTGATGGGGCGTGATCACGCAGATTCCTTGCCGAACGTGAAAGCACCGCCGCCTGAACATCCGGACACCGCCGAAGGCCGGCACCGAGACTGTCCAAGTGCTGACCGGCCGCTATCCGATCGCCGGATTGTCCGTCATGTCGGCGGTGATCGCTGTCGCGGTATCGCGATGACGCTCGCTGCGAAGCCCCGGCGACGATCCCGTGGAGCCCGCCGCGAAAACCGGCGGGGCACCGACGGCGCCCGTCGAGGTCGGCTGAGCGGATCGAAGTGGTCAGGTCACCGTGGCGCGGTCGGTGCGGCGCGGTGACCTGATCCATGTAAGACGCTCTTTTGATCGCGCCGCCCGAACAGCGCGAGACATCCGCTCCCGCCTAGATCACGATCCGTAAGGGGTTTTCCAGCAACGACTTCAGATCGGCGAGGAACCGTGCGGCGACGGCCCCGTCGATGGCGCGGTGATCCGCGGACATGGTGACGCGCAAGGTTTTCCGGCTGACCACCTGTTCGCCGTCCAAGCGCAGTTCGTCGGTGACCGCGCCGACGGCAAGGATCGCGGCCTCGGGCGGATTGATCACCGCGGTGAAATGTTCGATGCCGAACATGCCCAGGTTGGAGATGGTGAAGGTAGCGCCCTCCATATCGGCGGGCCGCAGTTTGCGTTCACGCGCGCGTTCGGCCTTGTCTCGGGATTCCGCGGCGATCTCGGACACGCTCTTGCGATCGGCATCGCCGATCACCGGGACCATCAGGCCCGCCGGGGTCGCCACCGCGACACCGAGGTGCACTCCGCGGTGCCGCAACAGCTTGTCCCCGGCGTAGGAGACGTTGACGGCCGGGTTCGCCCGCAGCGTCATGGCCGCGGCCTTGACCAGCAGGTCGTTGATACTGATCTTTCCCGCTTCCGTTTCCGCGAGGGTCGTATTGATCCGGGCGCGGAAATCCAGCAGGTCGGTGATATCGATAACGCTGGTCAGGTAGATATGTGGCGCCTGTTGCTTACTTTCGGTGAGGCGCTGGGCCGAGATCCGCTGGATGGTGGTGAGCGGAATTTCCTCGTAGTCGCCGGCCGCCGGGACCGTCGCCGCGGCGGCGGCCGCGGGCTCGGCGGCCGAGGCGGGTGCGGCCACCGCCGCGGAAGGATCTGCCCGGTGCGCGGCTTCGACGTCTCGGCGGGTCACGCGTCCCCGGGGTCCGGTCCCGGCCACGGCGCTGATATCGATGCCGAGCTCACGAGCTACCTTGCGGGCGAGTGGAGAGGATTTCGTCCGTGCACCGGATTCGCCGGTGGGGGCGTCGATATCCGAGGTCGCACCCTGTCCGCCGGGTTGCGGGTCCCGAGTGACGGGCTGTGGTGGGGAAGCGGCGGCCGCGGTGGTCCGGAGCGGGGTCTGCGTGGTTGCCGCCGCTCCGCTTCCGTCGCCGACAACGGCGATCGGTTCGCCGATGGGCACGCGTGTGCCTGCCTCGGCGAAGATCTGTTCGAGCACGCCGTCGTCGTAGGCCTCGAGCTCCATGAGGGCCTTGTCGGTCTCGATCTCGGCGAGCACGTCACCGCGCGTCACCTGGTCGCCGACCTTCTTGAGCCAGGCGGACACGACACCGTCCTCCATGGTGTCCGAGAGCCGCGGCATGATGATTTCGGGCACGTTGTGGTCCTTCGGTTTCAGCGTCGGGTGCCGACGGCCGCGAGAGTTTCCAGCGCGGCGGTGTACAGCGAATCGGCGGACGGCAGGGCGAGCCGTTCCAGTGGTTTGGCGTACGGCAGCGGAACCTCGGCCATGGCCACGCGGCGTACGGGGGCGTCGAGGTAGTCGAAGGCGCCGTCGGAAATGGAGGCCGCTACCTCGGCGCCGATACCGTAGGTGAGCCAGTCGTCCTCGCCGATCACAGCGCAGCCGGTTTTGCGTACGGAGGCGATGAGGGTGGTGCGGTCCAGTGGGCGCAGGCTGCGCAGGTCGATCACCTCGGCCGAAATTCCCTCGGCCGCGAGGCGTTCGGCGACCTGGGTGCAGACCGTAGCCATCCGCGAGTAGCCGATCAAGGTGATATCGACGCCCGGGCGGGTGATGGCGGCCTTGCCGATCTCGGCCGCTGGAAGGTTCTCCGGCACTTCGCCTTTGGTGTTGTACAGCGAGAGATTCTCCAGGAAGAGCACCGGATCGTCGTCGTCGATGGCGGCTTTCAGCAGTGCCCGCGCATCGGCCGGCGTGCTCGGAGCGACGACCTTCAGGCCGGGGACGAACGCGTAGTACAGCTCGATGTTCTGTGAGTGCGTCGCGCCGAGCTGCTGGCCGCCGCCGCCCGGGGTGCGGATGACCATGGGTACGTTGGTCTGCCCGCCGAACATGCCGTAGATCTTGGCCGCGTGATTGACGATCTGGTCCAGCGCCAGCAGTGAGAAGTTGATCGTCATGAGCTCCACCACCGGGCGCAGGCCGAGCATCGCGGCCCCGATGGCCGCGCCGACGAAACCCTCCTCGGCGATCGGAGTATCGCGGACCCGCTTCTCGCCGAACTCGGCCAACAGGCCGGCAGTGATCTTGTAAGAGCCTTCGAAGATGCCGATCTCCTCGCCGATGAGGAAAACGTCTTCGTCGCGCCGCATCTCCTCACGGAGGGTTTCGCGCAGCGCTTCACGGTAGGTCATGAGGGCCACAGGGAGTCCTTAGTCAGCGAAAAGTGGGTCGGCCGGCAGACGGTGGGAATCTCCTGCCACCGGCGTCGCATAGGTGTAGTCGAACAGGCTCGACGGCTCCGGATGCGGACTCGAATCCGCGAATTCCACCGCGGCGGAGACCCGTTCGGTCACCTCGTCTTCGAGATCGGCGACCGACTGCTCGGTGAGCACACCGGCGTCGAGCAACCGGGCCTGCCACAGCGTGACCGGGTCGTGGTCGCGCGCGATCGAAATATCCTCGTCGGTGCGGTACTTCGCGGGATCTACGACGGAGTGTCCCTTGAGCCGGTGGCTGACGGTCTCCAGGAGCGCCGGCCGGCCTTCGCGCCGGGCCGTTTCGATCAGCTCGCCCGCCATATCCCGCACGGCCAGCACATCGGTACCGTCTACCCGTTCGCCCCGCATCCGGTAAGCGGCGGCGCGCTTCCACAGATCGGGCTCGGCGGAGGAGTTCTCGACTGTGGTGCCCATACCCGTCTGGTTGTTGATCACCAGGAAGACGATCGGCAGACGCCACAGCGCCGCGATATTCAGCGATTCGTGGAACGCGCCGATATTCGTGGTGCCCTCGCCCATCTGGCAGACCACCACGTCGTCGTCGCCCCGGTAGTCGATGGCGAGTGCGGCGCCGACGGCCAGCGGGACCTGGCCGCCGACGATCGCATAACCGCCGAGCAGGCGCGTCGCGGTGTCGTACATATGCATCGAACCGCCCCAGCCCTTCGAGGTGCCGGTGGAGCGGCCGTAGAGTTCGGCCATGACCCGGCCCGGCTCGATGCCCTTGGCCAGGGCGTAGCCGTGCTCCCGGTAGTTGGTGAACAGGTAATCGGTGGGGCGCATCGCCGCGCCTATGCCGACAACGGTGGCTTCCTCACCCAGGTTGAGGTGGCAGTACCCGCCGATCTCGGCCTGCTGGTAGCTCTGCGCTGTGCGTTCCTCGAAGCGGCGCACGAACAAGATTTCGCGGAACAGGCCGCGCAGCGTATCCGGGTCCTCGGCGGCGATCCGGGTCTCGATCGCGTCGATCTCTCCGGATCCGCCGGCCGGAGATCCGGTGCTGGGCGCCGAAGTTGTGCCGGTGCCGGGTTCGGCGGTCTCGGCCGGTTGGCCTGCGCCGGTCGAGCGGGTCGTCTTGCGGGGGCGCTTGCGCGGCGTGGTGCTGGTCGTCACCTGATCTCCTCAACGTTTCCGGGTCGGTGCGACGTGTACCGGCAGGCCGAGCCCGGTGAGGGCCGCCTCCATGCCGATCTCGCCGAGGGTGGGGTGGGCGTGGATGGTGTCGGCGAGCTCGTCGAGGGTCGCTTCCAGCGAAATCGCCAGTGCGCCCTCAGCGATGAGATCGCTGGCCGATGGGCCGATGATGTGTACTCCGAGAACTTCCTTGTGCCGTGCCCCGGCGACGATCTTCACGAAACCCTCGGTGTCGCCGAAGGTTTTGGCCCGGCCCAGGGCCGCGAACGGGAACTTGGCGGTGATCACGTCTTGGCCGGCGGCGCGGGCGGCGTCCTCGGTGAGGCCGACGCCGGCGATCTCGGGATGGGTGAAGGTCGCGGCCGGGATCACGGTGTAGTCGATATGCGCATCGTGGCCGGCGATCACATCGGCCGCGGTCAGGCCCTGATGGGAGGCCACATGCGCGAGCAGCGCCTTGCCGGTGACATCTCCGATCGCCCAGACATGTTCGACGTTCGTGCGCAGCCGGTCGTCGACTCGGATGAAACCGCGCGTGTCCGTCTCGACGCCCGCGGCATCGAGTCCGAGCCGGCCGGTGTTCGGACGCCGGCCCACGCCCACCAACACCACATCGGCATCGAGGTCGCGTGCCTCCGGGCCGTCGACGTTCACCTGTAACCGGTTCTCGGCCTGCGTGATGGCTGTGACGGTCGATCCGGTCAGTACGGTGATACCGCGTTTGCCGAACGACCGGCCCAGCGCGTTGCCGATCTCCGCGTCTTCCAGCGGGACCAGGCGATCTTGCATCTCCACCACGGTGACTTCGCTGCCGAAGGTCGCGAACAGGCTGGCCCATTCCGCACCCACCGCACTGCCCCCGATGACGACCAGCCGATCGGGGATGCCGGTCAACCCGAATGCTCCGTCGGAGGTGATGACGCCGGGTAGCTCAGCGCCGGGAACAGATAGCCGCGCCGGGACCGAGCCGGTCGCGATGAGCACATCGGTGGCACTGATCGTGCGGCCCGCGTCGGCGACCGTGTCGGCGGCATAGCGTGGCCCGCCGGGAAAAACCGGTGACTCGCCGACCTCGAACACATCGACGGTGGTCGGTCCCGTGAACCGCGCGTGGCCTGCGATAACGGTGACCCCGTTCGCCTTCAGAAGTCCTGCCACCCCATCGGTGAGTTCCCCGACGATGGCGTCCTTGCGCGCGCGCACCGCGGCGAAGTCGACCCGGATGCCGTCCGTGTGCACACCGAAATCGGCTGCGTCGCGCATCGTCTGGAGGACCTCGGCGGACCGCAGCATGGCCTTGGTGGGGATACACCCCCAGTTCAGGCACACACCGCCGGGACGCTCCTTCTCTACCAGGCCGACGCGTAGCCCTCGTTGGGCGGCGCGAATGGCCGCGACATATCCGCCCGGGCCGCCACCGACCACGAGTAGATCGAAATCCGGCACTTGTGGTGCTCCTCATCCTCGAACAATCGACCCGCTCCCGGTTGCGGTGCGGGTCGTCCAATCGAGTCTGGTGGGCACCAGATGCACAAACAATCACCTCGATGTCCAGATATGTGCCGTACCGATTGGGCGCTGAGCCCAATCGGACTAGCGGGTGAGGTCCTGGCTACGGGCCGTTGCGCCGAGATCGAGCGCGGTCAACGCCAGGGAGAACTCCAGGTAGGCGCGCTGACCCTCCAGCGGTCGGCCCAGCAGCGTGGCGATGCGCTGCAGGCGGTTGATCACCGTGTTCCGGTGGCAATGCAGCCGGGGCGCCGCATTGGCGGCGGAACAGCTCTCGGCCAGCCAGACGGACAGGGTGCGCAGCAGAATGTTCCGTTCCTTCCCCGGCAATTCGAGTACCGGGCCGAGCGCGCGAGTGATCAGCAGCTCGGTCAGATCCGGTGACCGCAGCAGCAGGGCTTCGGGATAGCGCTCGTCGAGCGAGATCAATACACCCGCGGCGTCATCGGGGAGGGTATCGAGGGCGAGCACTGCCAGGTTGTGGGCCGAACTGATCGCGGCCATTCCGGCAACCGCGGGGGAGACAGCCGCCCGTCCACGCACCTTCGGCCGAAGTTGTCGCAGCACGGGCTCGGTGGCGCGGCCGTCGAGTGCCACCAGGCCGACTGTGGAGTCGGCTCGTTCGTGCCAGGCCGAGCGGACTCCGAGCGAACTCAGAGCTGTTTCCGGCCCCGTATGCAACGGATGCGAGTCCCCCCGGGCCACCACCACCAGGTAGTCGCCGTGGACGGGCAGGTCCAGTTCACGGGCGGCACGGGCGGCAAACAACGAATCTCGCGCCCGGCCCGCGAGCACGTCCTCGATCAGACTGTGCCGCCGGCGTTCGTCACGCCGAACACGGTCCATCTCGGTGCTGCGGTACGAGGTGACCAATGCCGACGACATCGTATCGATCACCGCCCACATGGCCGTGCCGGTCTCCCGGAATTCGGCCGGCGCCACCTCACCGGCCCTATCGAGCAGCGCCTCCCAGACGATGCGTCCACCCAGCCTGAAAGTGCGCAGCATGGCCTCCAGCGGCACACCCTGCTCAGCACGCTGTTCACCGATGGCCGCGGCTACATCGTCCTGATCGGCGCTCTCGGTCCCGCCACCCAGCAAATCCAGGACCCGCGTCAGGAACCGCCGGCAGCCGTCGACCAGATCCGCGCGGGTCACCGCCGAGTAGTCGGTCCATTCGGGGTTGTCGGTGAAGATCGCCGCTATCAGCCGCTGCGTGAGTTCGGGAATCGCGCTCCGGCAGGCCGCCGCGAGTTCCGCCGAACTCACCACCTGCCCGAACTCCTCTTCTGCCGCCACGCGGGCCACGGTACGCCGGAGCGATTCGGCCGGACGCAGGCGGCGGCCGGTGGGGGAGCGGGCCGCCCGTGACTCCACGCTGGCGTTCGCGGTGAAACTGTTTTCGAGCTCGATGGCAATTCGCCGATCGAATTGATATCGGACGCATCGCCGGCGGATTCGAGCCACGGCGGAAGACCCGATGGGGCGGGCGTAATCGTTCAAATCAACGTTTTGTAAAGTAGCGATACTGAGATATGCGCATTAATCGATGTATCTCGATCGGCTCGAACCGGGCAGGTCTCGTTCTCGGCGGTTCATATTGCCGGGATGCATTCCGGCAGACTGCACGCCATGAAGTACAGCGCCGGAGTTCTGCTGTTTCGTCGTGAGCCGGAGGTACAAGTGTTGCTGGGGCATATGGGCGGGCCGTTGTGGGCGCGTAAGGATTCGGGGGCGTGGTCGATTCCCAAGGGTGAGTACGAGCCCGCGACCGAGGAGGCCCGTGCCGCCGCCGGCCGCGAATTCGATGAGGAGTTGGGAGTGCCGGTGCCCGACGGGGAGTGGATCGCGCTGGGTGACGTGCGGTACGGCAGCGGGCGGAGCAAGAAGCAGGTTACGGTGTGGGCGGTCGAGGGCGAGCTCGATCCGGCCCGGGTGGTGCCGGGGACATTCGAGATGGAATGGCCGCCGCGGTCGGGCGAGTACCGCGCTTTCCCCGAGATCGATCGGGTCGAATGGTTCGATCTGACCACCGCGCACGACAAGCTGACCACCGGCCAGCGGCCGTTGCTGACCCGGCTCGCCGAGCGACTTCGCTGACAATTGCCCACTCGGCCGGTGAGAAGACGGGACGACCCCCGCGTTGGATTTCCGAGGGCCGTCCCGGGGGGGTCAGCGGGTGGCGATGATCGCCGAGCCGTGACCGAAAAGACCTTGATTCACCGCGATACCCGCGCGGGCGTCGTCCACCTGGCGCCCGTCGGCCTCACCGCGTAACTGCCAGGTGAGTTCGCAGATCTGCGCGATTGCCTGGGCCGGTATCGCCTCACCGAAACAGGCCAGCCCACCGCTGGGGTTCACCGGTATCCGGCCGCCCAATGTCGTTGCGCCACTGCGTAGTAGTTCCTCGGCGCCGCCCGTCTCGCAGATCCCGATATCCTCGTACCAGTCCAGCTCCAGTGCGGTGGAGAGGTCGTACACTTCCGCCAGCGATAAATCGGCGGGCCCGAGCCCAGCCTCTTCGTACGCGGCATGCGCGACGGCGGCGCGGAACCCGCGTGGCGGCGGCTCGACCGCGACAGCGGAATCGGTCGCGAAATCCGGCAGGTCTATCTCGGTTTTCGGGAACGTGGGCGTGACCGTCGACAACGCCCGGATGCGGACCGGATCCGTCAGGCCGTGGCGACGCGCGTACTCCATCGAGGTCAGCACGAGCGCGGCACCGCCGTCACTGGTGGCGCAGATATCCAGCAGCCGCAGCGGGTCCGATACGATCGCCGACGCGGCGACCTCTTCGGCCGAAACCTCCTTGCGGTAGCGGGCATACGGGTTGTTCAGGCCGTGCCGGGCGTTCTTCACCTTGACCGCGGCGAAATCGTCGAGCGTGGCACCGTGCAGTGCCATCCGCCGGCGGGCATACAGCGCGAAATAGATCGGGTTCGTCGCGCCGAGCAGGTGGAATCGCAACCAGTCGGGGTCGTCGCGGCGTTCACCGCCGACCGGCTGGAAGAATCCCTTCGGAGCGGCATCCGCCCCGACCACCAGCGCCACATCGCACAACCCGGCCAGAATCTGGGCTCGCGCATTGGCGATGGCCTGGGCGCCGGAGGCGCAGGCGGCGTAACTGCTCGAGATCCGTGCACCCGACCAGCCCAGCGCCTGGGCGAAGGTCGCGCCCGAGACGAATCCGGGGTATCCGTTGCGGATGGTGTCCGCACCGGCGATATAACCGACGTCGCGATGGTCCACCCCGGCGTCTGCCAGTGCCGCGCGCGCCGCGACCAGTCCGTATTCGACGAAGTTCCGCCCCCATTTTCCCCACTGGTGCATACCCGCACCGAGGACGGCGATATCACGATTATTCTCGGCCATCGACCGGCCTCCACATCCACACCGTGTGCTCCGCTTCTTCGTCCTCGTACAGCACGCCGAGAGTCAGTTCGACCGGCATACCGACGGCCAGGTCGTCTACCGTGAGGCCGCGTACCACCTGCCCGAGAATCACCATCTGCTCGACGTCGAGCTCCACCGCCGCCACCACATACGGTTCGAACGGATCGGGCGAGACATAGGGCGCGGGTGGTTTGTACCGGGCGTCCGCGTACGACCAGATCCGGCCACGTGTCGAGAACAGGTATTCGACCAGCTCGGAGCCGTCCTTCGTACCTGCGCACTGCGGGTTCCGGCAGGCCAGTGTGTTCCGCGGGAAGTACGGCGTGCCGCAGGCAGTACAGCGACTGCCCTTCAGGCGCACCGTGCCGTCGTCCGCGGTGAACCAGTCGGCCACGGCGGGGCGTTGTTCCTTCTGCACCTACCCGACGTTATAGGAACACGTTCTATTTTGGGGTGGGAATCCGCTCCCTCGGCGCGCCGGCGGAGGTACCGTGAGACCGAATTGAGGATGGGTCGGCGTCCTCGAGTCGATCTGGAGTACCGCAACGCGATGGGCATTGATCCGCACTTGATTCGCAACGTGACGATCATCGGGGATCCCGACGAGACGATCCGGGTTGTCCACCGCCTGTTCCGCGGTTTCGCCGGGTCCGGCACGGCGGCCACGGTCCCTTGGACGACGGACTGTATCGAGCACACGATCCGGATCACCGAGCTGTCCAGCTGGCACCCCGTCGAGGTGCTGGAACGTTCCATCCGGTTGGCCGATGGGTTGATCACGGTGATGAACGCCGCCGTAGCCAGCACCCCGCGGCTCGAGACGATACTTCGAGTCGCCGACGACCATCAGGTCGCACGGTTGTGCCTGGTGACCGCGCTCGACCATCCCGCCGCCGACTTCGACCGCTGCCTCCGCACGATCGCGGACACGCACGGTGCGGTGCCGTTGACGATGCAGATCCCCGACGGCATCGGCACCGAATTCGCCGGTGTTCTCGATCTGGTCCCGACGGGGGCCCTCGAAGCTCCGGGGGTGACGTGCGGCGGCAGCCATCGAAAAGTGGCCGCCGCAAAGTATCGCGATCTGGTGGATACCGTGCTGGACGCCGCGGATCGCGACTGTCTCCGCGGCCCGCGGGCGATCGCACCCGAACAGTTGCACGACCGCGTCCGCTACCTCACCCGCATCGGCGATGCGGCACCCGTCCTCTGCGATTCGGCCCCGTGGCCTCGCATCGCCCCGCTGCTGGACGCCGTCGTCCGTTATCTACCCTCTCCGATGCACGTCTGCCAGCCGGAGCACGCCCTCGATTATTGACCCGGCGCAGCCCCCGGTGGAGGCGGCCCGGGAGCGTGCCAACGGCGCACGGCCATCATTCCACTGACACGAGATCGGCCGCGGCTGCATACTGATGCCGACATCGATATTGATGTTTTACGTGTTGCCGCGCCCGGCCCGGAGTGGCGAAACCGCAGCTCCCGACCGGTGTTCCAGGGCAACTTGGTGGGAAGGCGATCCATGAACAGCCCAGCGATGAGTTATGCGAGACGACTGGCCGAGCTGGCCCGGATCCATTCGAACGACCTCGCCGTCCGCTTCGTCGGGCTCGACGGAACAGAGTCCACGTTCACCTGGCGGGAGCTGAACGACCGCTCGGCCCAGCTGGCCGCCGCGCTGGCGGCGCGGGGTCTGGCAGTGGGGGACAGGCTCGGCCTGGGTCTGCGCAACACCCCGGAATTCGTGCTCGGCGCGCTCGGCGCGTGGAAGCTCGGGGCGGTGCCTGTGCCGGTCCGCTGGGATCTGCCGGACTGGGAGCTGGACCGGTTGCGGGAAGTAGTCGACGCCAAGGTGCACCTCGACGAATCGGATATCCCGTGGATCCGGGCAACCGCCGAATCCGCCGTGCCCGATCTTCCGGATGCGGTCGCCCCGCAGCGCTTCGGGATCTGCAGCAGCGGCTCCACGGGTACGCCGAAAGTGATCCTGCCGGGCGAACCGGGGACCTACGAGGATTGGCGGGCGACCCCGTTCGCCGAAACCTGGCAGCCGATTCCGCGACCCGAGACGATCATGGTGCTCGCGCCGCTCTATCACACGAACGGTTTCTCGACGCTGATGAACCTGCTGGGTGGTGACCGGCTCGTCATCCTGGAGAAGTTCGACGCGGCGCGGGTGCTGGACGTGATCGAACAACATCGCGTATCGACGTTCACCGCGACACCGACCATGCTGAAGCGTATCGCCGATGTTCCGGATATCGAGCGGCGCGACTTGTCCAGTGTGCAATGGTTTCTCCAGGGTGCGGCTCCCATGCCGCCGTCGCTGATGCGCCGCTGGGTCGAGTTGATCGGTCCGGAGCGAATCTTCATGGCGTACGGCATGACCGAGGGTTTCGGGCTCACCGCATTGCGCGGAGACGAGTGGCTGACCCACGAGGGGAGCGTCGGGCGCGGGTTCCGGGGCACCGAACTGCGCATCCTGGACGAGGACGGTGCGGAACTTCCCGCGGGAGAAATCGGCAACGTATATCTCAGGTCGTCCACGTGGGGTTCGTATACCTACCTCGGTGACGCGCCGCGCGCGGCCGCGACCGCCGACGGTTTCTCCAGCGCCGGCGATATGGGCTACCTCGACGACGAGGGGTACCTGTATTTGAAGGACCGGGCGGTGGATCTGATCATCTCCGGTGGCGCGAATGTGTTTCCGGCCGAGGTGGAGGCGGCGCTCATCGATCATCCCGCGATCGCCGACGTCGTGGTGATCGGACTGCGCGACCCGGAGTGGGGACGCCGGGTGCATGTCGTGCTCGAACCCGCCGACCCGACCGACCCGCCCACCTCCGACGACATCATCGCCTACGCCAAAGGGCGCCTGGCCGCGTACAAGGTCCCCAAAACGGTCGAGGTCGTCGAGGCCATACCGCGCACTGCCGCGACGAAGGTGAACCGCAAGGCCATGGTGGAGGCACGCGGCGGCTGACCGAGGCGGACCGGCCGGCTGACACCCGGCCGGTCAGACGCCCACCGTGGCGAAGGAGTCGTGGTCCGCGGCGGCGGTGCCGAGGCGATGCTGGAGCATGGTGGTGATGGCGGGATCGACCTTCAGGGTGATACTCCAGAGGAAGAAGCCGTGGACTATTCCCCGGCGCAGTCCCAGCCACGCCTCGTCCCAGGTGGGGGCGTCGACACCGCCGGCGCGAAGCCGCTCCAGATAGTGCCGCAGCAGGTCCTTTTCGGCGGAGCGCCGGTCCTCGACGGTGAGCGTGGAGGCGATGTGGTAGCCGACATCGATGTACCAGGGCCCGCGTTGTACCAACTGCCAGTCCAGGAACGCGGGCCGGCCGGCGCCGTCGAGGTACAGGTTGCCGACGTGGGTGTCGCCGTGGATGACCGACCACGGCTGCGCGGTCCGGGCTTGCGCCGCCAGTGCCCGGTGGGCCGCGACGAGCCGATCCGCGTCGCGTACCTCTTCCGGTACCCCCCGGCCGATCTCGCTCTCGAAATTGCCGCGGATCTCCTTGACCCCCCTCGAGGACGAATAGGATTCGAGCCGGGAGGTCAGCCAGTCGGCGGCGCCGAGGCCGGGGTCTGCCCAGGTCGCGGCATGCAGGATGGCGAGTTCGGCCAGACTGTCGGCCACCTGGTCCGGTGTGTAGTCGCTGGTGGCGTCGAGGAATCGCGCGCCCTGGGCGACCACGTCCTCGGTGATCACCACGCCGTGCTGGTCGTTCTCGTCGACATCCGCGTAGACGGTGTGCAGGGTGCGGATTCCGGTGGCGGCCGCGAGGTGCCGGTAGAAGAACACCTCGAATACACCGGCCTGCCGTGCGGACCAGCCGGCGTCCGAGAAATAGCCCTTGCCGCAGAGGTCGGGGGAGAGACCGGGCGGCAGCCCGTCATCGCTCTCGATGTGGAAGCGGGCGTTGGTCGACACCCGGCTCACCACCGGGCCGGGTGTCACCCGGGTGATCCGGACGCCGGGATAGCGTGCGCTGAGCGCTCGGGTGAGCCATTCCGGTGAGAGAAGGTCGGTCATGGTGCGGGGGACCGCGGGGTGGAATTGATTCGATGAAGCCACGATGCCTCTTCTCCGGAATGTGCGAATGCGATACGGACACAGTCGATCCGCGGAATGGGGATGTGGCGGCTCGAGCGGTATCCGCCGAGTCGGCGCAGTGCGCGGATCACGGGTGTCCGGAGTGAACAGTGCGTCCAACTGCTCCGGGATGGAGTGTAAGCGAATATCAATATCGACATCGAGGTTATGCTTGGATTCGATGGACGCAGCGTGGTGCGCCGGGACGAACCCGGTTGTGTCCGTGCAGCGGTGCGGGAATCACGGCGTCGAGGAGAGGGGGCCGGGCCTCAGCCCGTGGTGTCGCCGCCCGCGAATTTGGCGGCGCGGCGGGCCGCGTCGACTACCTGCCGGCCGATGGCCTCGACCTCCCCGGCAGTGAGCTCGTGCTGCGGGCCCATCAGCATGAGCGACGCAGCGACCTGGCCACTCGGGTCGAAGACCGGAGCCGAGACGTGTGTCAACCGGATGGGGGCCGAATCATCGAGTTCCACGGCCAGATACTCGGAGTGTTGTAACCGGCCGGCCAGCTCCTCCTGGTGGCGACGGGCCTGTTCGGGAGCCGCGGGGTCGAGTGCCGTCTCGAAAGCCGAGTCGATATCGGCGGCCCGGTGGCGTTCCGGCGCAATCGAGATGCTGTAACCACGGCGGCGGATGGCGGCCAGTGCGTTGTTCCAGCGATCCGGTGCGTCATCTGCCGGGACGCCATCGGCAGACGCCAGCCAAGCGGCGGCCCGGGTGCTGTCCCAGGCGACGAACACGGCACCGAACGGAGCATGTAGCGGCACGGATTGGCCCGTACGCGGGCGCAGGCCGAGGGGTGGGCCCCAATCGCAAACCGACATCACCCGGGTGTCGTTGCCCACCGGCGCGGATACGGCCACGCAGGCGTCGAGTGCCCGTGCCAGATTCTCCGCCTCTGTGCCGGCGGCATTCAAGAGCGGATTGGCCGCGCGGGCCGCATCGCCCAGCGCGATGCAGAAGCCCCCGAGTTCGTATCGGAGCTCCGGTCCGCGGCGGACGACCAGTCCGAGTTCTGCCAGGGCTTGGAGTGCGGAGTCGCAGGTCGCGCGGGGTATATCGGTAGCGCGCGCGAGCTCGGCGATGGAGTACGAAGCCGCCGGCTGTCTGGCCATGTGCTGCAGGAGCCGGCCGGCGCGGACCACTGCGGGAGACGGCTTGATCGGCATCGCGCCCCCTCGTTTCGGCAGTTTCCGTGACCCGGACAGTCCAAGGGTAGCCGGTGGGGCGGATCGGATCGGTGCGGACCGAATCATACCGGTGCCGGGCGGTTTCGGCGGCTGCGCGGGGGGCTGCGGGCAGAGAACGCTGGTGGGGGATCGAATTCGGCAGCGACTCCGCGGCGATACGAATGGGCGCACCGGCGGGTCTGTCGAATGTGCGGTGCCGAGCGCGGTTCGTGGCCCTCGGCGCGGCACGCCGGGTGCGGCGCAGGTGATATCGGCATTTCGCCACATCGGCGCCCGCCGCTCAGTAATCTGAAGGCTCGACGCAATATCGACGTCGATATCGACATCGCTGGTTCGAAATTCGACCCTGCAACGTCCCCCGGTCGCGGCCGGGGTGCGCCGGGCGGGCGGCCTGGGCCGATGTCCGAAACCTCAGCATTACCCCGGGAGGGCCAATGACGGTCGAACCCCCCTACATCAAAGCATCCGGCTCACACCGGGGACCACTACTTCTCATCGCGTTGATCGCGATCGAAATCTTCGCTGTCACCGAGACCGCGATGGCATTCGCGGCCGTGCCGACCTTCATGCGAGTCTTCGAGGCCGACGCCGCCGCTGTGGGGTGGACGACCAGCGCCTATCTGCTGGTGGGCGCCGGCTCCGCCGCCACGTCCGGCCGGCTCGGCGATATCTTCGGGCGGCAGAAGGTCCTGACGTTCGTGCTGGCGGCGGCGGTGGTCGGTTCGCTGGTCAGCGCGCTCGCCGTCGATTTGTGGATGGTGGTGGTGGGCCGGGGATTACAGGGTTTGTCCGCCGGTGCCATCGCGATCTCCTTCGGCCTGATCCGGGAACTGCTACCCGCACGGCAGGTGCCACTGGCAATAGCCCTGCTCGGCGGCATAGTGCCGATTTCCAGCGGTATCGGGGCATTGTCCGCGGGTTTCCTGATCGATCAGAGCGGCTGGCGCCTGATGTTCGGTGTGGCCGTTGTCCTGGGCATCGTGGCGGCGCTGCTCTCGCTGTTCTGCGTACCGCGGACACCCGGCATCACGCCGCGCCCGCCTGTCGACGTCGTCGGCGCTGTCCTGCTGGTCCCGGCGACCGCCGGGGTCCTGTACGGCGTCACCAAGGGGAAAGATTGGGGCTGGACGGATCCTGGGGTATTGACACCGATCGCGCTCGGCCTCGTGGCACTCGCCGCCTGGATCTACTGGGAGCGAAGGGTTTCCGAACCGATTGTCGATATGCGCCAGTTCGGCGACCGTAAGGTGTCGCTGACAACAGTGGCGACGATCGTCGTCGGCATGGGCCCGATGGGTGCGCTGACTCTGCTGAGTCCGATGGTTCTGCAGTTGCCTGAGGAAGGATCGATCGGTCACGGCCTGTCGCCCACCGCTGCCGGTGGGGTCCAGCTCGGTCTCTGCGTTGTGTGCTATGCCGGAGCGTGGGCGAGTGGGCGGATCGCCCAGTCGGCCGGTGCGCGCTGGTCACTGGTGGTGGCGTGCGTGTTGTACATCAGCGGGGCCGGGCTGTGGTTCTTCGTGACCGACAGCCTGCTGGGGGTCATCGTCTGTCTGGGCGTGACACTCATGGGGCAGAACGTCAGCTACCCGGCGCTGGCGAATCTCATCGTCGAAGCGGTGCCGGCCGAGCAAACCGGTGCCGCATCCGGGATGAACCGGGTGACCCTGAATGTCGGGGTGGCCGCGGGAACCTCGGTGACCTCGGTGATCCTGGCCGCCTTCACCGCCTCCGGGACACATCTGCCGACGGAATCCGCACTGAACGCGGGCCTCGGGTTCGTCATCATCGCATCGCTGGTGGCCATGGCACTGGCGCTGTTGATCGGCGGTCGCCGCCGACAGGCTGCTCCGGGAACACCGGCAGTCACCGTACGCGGGGCCGAGGAAGCTGTGGCCTGACGCGCATAGGCGCTCCGCGCCGGCGGCGGGACGATCCGAGAAGCGGCTCCTCCCCCCGGCTCTTCGATGTATCGGCGGTCTTGCGCCGATGGGGCAATGTCCGTGCCCCACCTCCAGTTCGACCGAGATGAGGTTCATATGACCAATCACGTTCCCTCCGCCGCCGAGTCCGCGTCGGCGAGACCCCACCGGCTCAGGAATCTGACCGGCCTCGGGTGTGCGGCGATCACAGTAATCGGACTGTTGTCGGCGGGTGCCGCACAGGCGGATACCTTCGTGCCGCTCCCCGACGGCCGGGAGACGGGGCCCGGGGTAACGCTCACCCGGGTCGGGGAGCATGCGACTGTTTCGCCGTCGATGGCAGCCAATGGAGTCGGCCGCGTGGCGTGGGTGACCGGCACCGTCGCGGCAGAGGTCACCGATGCGCCCAGGGTCGAGAGGCCGGGCCCGTATTCGTCACCCGGAAACGGGAACGGCACCAACAACTCCTCCACCCACGGTGCATCGCAGGTCAACGCGGGCTACATCATCGGATGCCAGGTCAGTGTCGGTGACAAGGCGATTACGGCCGGGATGTCGGCCAATGTCGGTACCACGAGCGCGGGAGTCAGCGGTTCGGTGGGAGTCCAGCTCGGCCCCGGAGAGGTGAAGCTGGTCCAGGTCGGGTTCAAGGACATCCTGGAACCGGGAAGGTATGCGGTCGGCTACCGGGACTTCGGGATCGACCTTCAGGGCTGCGGTGGCTACGCCCAGGCGCGTTCGTATGCCGTCGTCGAAATCATCGGCAACAACTACTCCAAAACCGTTCTCTACGGAGCTCCCTTCAGCATCGGCTGACGGAAAAGTCCTGTCCTACAACTCGATCCGTCGGCGCACAGCCGACTGTGACCTCTCATGAAAGTACCGATGACGATGCTCCATTTCACCGCGATCGCGCGCACGGCAATACTCGCTGCGGCTGCCACCACCGCGCTCGGTCTCCTGTCGATCGGCGCGGCCCGTGCCGATACCTTCGTACCGTTGCCCGGCGGCACCCTCAGCGAAGCGCTGGTGGACGGTACAACTGTCACCCTGTCCCTGAACGCCGAATCGGCTCTGATCAACCCCTCGATGGGAGCAACCCCGCTCCATCGCAACGTATGGGTGTCGGGTACCGCGCGGGCGGATCTGGCCGGGGCCAATGCGGCCGGCGCCCGCAGTAAACTCCGTCCGGGCTATGTCGTGGGCTGCCAGGTCAATATCAGTGGCGGCAATGTCACCGGCGGCGCGGGGGTCACGCAGCCCTACGCAAGCGAGAACCTGCAGGGCAGCACCTCTCTGGGTGGTGCGCTGAGCCTGGGGCCGGGCCAGGCCCAGGCGGTGTATCTGCTGGACACCGAGGGCCCCGACGCCTTCGGTGACAGTGTCCACAAACCGTTCAACATGTTCACCGGCCCGCAGGGCAGCGTCACCTGGCGGAACAGCACCATCGGGCTGAACGGCTGCGCGGGCTACGCCCAGGCGCGCGCATTTGTCCGAATCGAAGTCGAAACCCGGCAGGTCAAACAGGATGTCACCCTCTGGGGTCAGCCCTTCAGCCTCGGGTAGCCAGGTTTCTGTGGGCGGGGCGGCGGGCGCCCGTATGAGCGCCCCCCGCTCCGCCTTCCTGAGCGGAAGTGGCCGGTCCCGCGCGGTACGCGCGGACTTACCGCTCAGGTAGGCGAGAGGAATTCGCCCGCGAAGTGGCGAAGGCCGTCGATGGCCTCGCGGGATCGGGTCCAGGGGGCCACGATCATCCGTGTCACTCCGGCACGTGCGTATGGTTCGGCGTCCTCGATGCGTGCGAGCTGCGCGCCACCCGGAATCGTCACCTCGATCGGAGTTGTCCGTCCGTAGCGTGTCGCCAGTTCGCTCAGGCGCGCCACGGAGCGGGGGAGTTCGGCGAGCGTGTGATTCATCGGCATCCAGCCGGTGCCGACTGCGGCTGCTCGGCGCAATGCCGCGGCGCCGTCGCCGCCGATGTGGAGCGCGGGGCCGGGGTGCTGCACCGGTTTGGGTTCGAACGCGACCGGGCCGAAGTCGAAGAATGTGCCGTGATGTTCGACGACGTCCTCATTCCACAGACGCCGGCAGATCTCGACGGCCTCGTCCACACGGGCGCCTCGGCTGTCGAAATCCAGGTCCACCGCATCCCATTCGGCGCGCAGCCAGCTCGCGCCGATGCCTAAGAGCAGGCGTCCGCCGGAGAGCACGTCGACGGTGGTGGCCGCGCGTGCCGTCACGAACGGATGCCGCAGCCCGATGTTGTAGACACAGGTGCCGAGCTTGATCCGCGACGTGCGCGCCGCCAGATGACACAGCACACCGAGCGCATCGAAGATCGGGACGTCCGACGGTATCGGCGGGTGGTCCGAACCCTCGTGCGGGCTCCCGGCCGCATCGATCGGCACGACCAGATGTTCCGGGATCCAGACAGATTCGAACCCCAGGCGATCCGCCTCTTCCGCCACGTCGGGCCAGAGACGCGGAGCGACTGCTCCCAGATGCACGCCGTACTCCATCCCGGCCTCCCGACCTCAGGTGACTCGCACCCACGGATACCGAAGTCGATGTCGAAGTTACCATTTCGCCGGTTCCTGCGTCGTCTCCTTCACGAGAGCGCGGGGGATCGATTACCTTGCGGTAACTCTTGTGCCTCAGATCACAGAGAACTATCATTTAGTCCATTGATGCTGAAATACAAGCATCTGGTAATGCTCGCTCACCCCTCTGTCCCGCACTCTCCCGCGGGCCCTCCGAACCGCAGGCATGCACGTCTCACCCGAGATGCGCCGAGCGCCCGGCGCGGTCGGATCGGTGCCCATCTCCCCGGCGAAACCTTCAGCGACTCCGCCGGAGTCGCGGACAGGGGTCGTCGCGGAATACATCGGGAGAGGTCCGAGGCGGTCGAATGAGTGCCGTGTCTTCCCGGGAGGCAACGTTGTCAGCTTCCGTCGAGCCGCGCGGAACCGATCGGTTTCCCCGGCGTAGCGCCTCTTCCCATGGGCTGGGCGCGGAGAGCACGCCGGATCGGCCGGGGCGCAACACCTCGAATCGAACAGGACGAACGGCGGCACGGAGGTGCCCGGCGTGAGCGACGGTGCGTTCAGTGGTTTCCGGGTAGTCGAATTGGCGCAGTGGGTTTTTGTTCCGGTCGCCGGTGCGCTGCTGGCCGACTGGGGAGCGGACGTCGTGCGGGTCGAACGGATCGAGGGTGATCCCTACCGCGGGCTCGCCACCCAGGGCATCGGCACCGACAGCGGTGGGGTCAATCTTTCGATGGCGCTCGCGAATCGGGGTAAGCGATCGGTCGCGCTCGATCTGGGGGCAGCCGAGGGCCGGGCTGTCCTCGACGAACTGCTGGAGACGGCCGACGTATTCCTCACCAATTTCCGGCCGGGAGCATTGAAACGTCTCGGCCTGGACGGGGAAACACTCACCGAGCGGCACCCGGAGCTCGTCTACGCCCGTGGCCACGGATACGGCGTCCGGGGGCCCGATGCCGACCTGCCCGGCTACGATTCGTCCGCGTTCTGGGCGCGGGGCGGGATGGGCCATGTCCTGACGCCACCGGATCGGGCCGACCCCATCGGTCAGCGTGGCGCGATGGGGGATCGCAACGGTGCGATGGCGCTGGCCTTCGGTATCGCCTCGGCGCTGTTGCGACGACAGCGCACCGGACAGGGTGCGGTGGTGGATGTCTCGCTGCTCGCGACCGCGATGTGGACGCTGTCGTCGGACCTGTTGTCCGCGTTGCAGGGAAGCCGGCCACGGGCGATGTCCGGAAAGGAACAACTGCCGAACCCTCTGGTCGGTACCTACCGGACGAAGGACGCGCGGCATATTCAGCTGGTCTTCCTCCAGGCCGACCGGTACTGGGCCGACTTCTGCCGGCTCGTCGGCCGGGAAGAGCTAGTAGACGATCCACGATTCGCGGATCTCGCCGCGCGACGGGAGAACCGGCAGGCCTGCATCGCCGAGCTCGACGCCGAATTCGGCAAGCGCACCTTCGCGGAATGGAAGGAACTTCTCGCCGGTATCGACGCGCCCTGGGCGCCCGTGCAGGCCGTGGAGGAACTCCTGGAGGATCCGCAGGTACTGGCCAACGGCTATCTCGGTGAAGTGGTCGCCGACGGTGTGGAATACCGCCTGCCGGCGGTGCCGGTGCAGTTCGACGAACACGGACCGGAGTTGGCCCGGGCGCCCGAGCACGGTGAGCACACCGAAACTGTGCTGCTGGAACTGGGTCACAGCTGGGAAGAGATCGGTGCACTCCGAGATTCCGGGGTCATTCCATGACACGACTCCGAGGTCATTCCATGACGCGGACGCCGGCGGTTTCCGCGGCGGACCCGGCGGATCGACGACCCGTTCCGGTTCCGGATGAACGTTGCGCACCCTTCCGGACGGCAGCGGCGCGGCACGTGCTCACCCTCGCCCGGTGCGGCCGGTGCGGCCGGTGCGCGATGTTCACAGTTGCCCCGGGCCGGACCTGCCCGCATTACCGCGGCGCTGTGGTCTACAGCGCCGAAACCGTTCCGACCCTGCCAGTTCTACGAAGGGACCCATCATGACGAGCATTCCGCACTGGTGCTCCTATGTGGCCGGGAAATGGCTGGACGGCGGCGACACGTTCACTGTCGAGAATCCGGCCGACGAATCGGTCGTGGCGGAGGTCGCCGCCGCGTCGGTGGGCGATTTCGGGCAGGCGATCGAGGAGGCGCGCCGCAGTTTCGACAGCGGCGTATGGGCGGACCTGCCGGCCCGCGAACGGGCCCGGAAACTGCACGCCTTCCTCGACCACCTCGAGGCCGTCCGCACCGCACTGGTGGATCTGATCGTCGCCGAATCGGGACAGCCGGTGTTCTTCGCGGAGGGGACCCAGTTCCGGACCTCCCTGACGATGGCCCGGGAGACGATCGAGCTCTACCTGTCGATGACACACGAGGAAGCCAATCCGGTGCCGGTCGCCGAGTTGATCCGGGGCGGAACGATATTGAGCATCCGCCGGTACGAGCCGGTGGGGGTGGTCGCCGCGATAACGCCCTATAACGCGGCGCTCATCATGGGCCTGCAGAAACTGATCCCGGCACTGATGGCGGGCGCTTCGGTCGTTGTGCGGCCGAGCCCGCTGACACCGATCTCGTCGCTGATGTTCGGTGCCGCGGCGGAGGTCGCCGACATACCGGCAGGGGTGTTGAGCGTGGTGGTGGAGCCGGGGGCAGCCGGTGCGGAACTGCTCACCACCCATCCGGCCGTGGATATGGTGTCGTTCACCGGTTCCACCTCGGTCGGGCGGATGATCCTGGCACAGGCCGCGCCGACGGTGAAACGGGTTGCCTTGGAGCTCGGGGGTAAATCGGCCCAGATCTACCTGCCCGACGCGGTGGAGCGCGCCGCCCGGGGCGCGGCCGCCGTGGTGGCCGCCACGGCCGGGCAAGCGTGTGTCGCGGCCACCCGCATGCTGGTGCCGCAGGATCGCAAGGACGAGGTCGTCGAGGCAGTCGCACAGGCCTACGCGGGTATCACGGTGGGACCGCCCAGCGATCGCACCGCCCTGATGGGGCCGGTGATCAGTGCCGCCCAGCGGGAACGGTGCGAACGGTATGTGGCACTGGCGTGCGGCGCAGGCGCCCGGGTGGCTTCCGGAGGTGGCCGGCCCGCGGGGCTCGACCGTGGCTACTACTTCGAGCCGACTGTGCTGGACCTGCCGGACAACGACAACCCGGCGGCCCGGGAGGAGATCTTCGGCCCGGTACTCGGAGTGATCGGTTACCGGGACGTCGACGACGCGGTGCGCATCGCCAACGACAGCGATTACGGACTCTCCGGCCAGGTGTACGGCGCCGATGTGGCTGCCGCCACGGCGGTGGCGCGCCGGCTGCGGACCGGCGCGGTGAGCGTCAATGCCGGGCTGTACAGCGCGTACGCGCCGAGCGGCGGATACAAGCACAGCGGTCTGGGCCGGGAGCGCGGAACCGACGGGATCCGCGCGTTCCAGGAACTCAAACATATGTCCGTCGCAGATCTGCGCTGAGCCCGGCCCGGCCGGATGAAGAACCACGACGACCTCGCGAAGGTCGAAGACGAAAGGACGGAATATGACCACCAACCTCGACCTGAACTGGTTGATCTCGGTCGACGACCATGTCCTGGAGCCGCCGAACGTCTGGGTGGACCGCGTGCCCCGCAAGGACCGCGACCGCGCACCGCATATGGTGACCGAGGACAGCGGGATGGACTATTGGGTATATGACGGAAAGAAACTCCCCAGCTCCGGCCTGAGCGCCGTCGTGGGCAAGGCCAAAGAGGAATTCAGCCCCGAACCTGTGCCCTACAGCCAGATGGCGCCCGGATGCTACGACGCCGCCGCGCGGGTGGAGGATATGAACCGTGCGGGAATCCTTGCCTCGCTGTGCTTCCCGTCGGTGACCCGATTCTGCGGACAACTCTTCTACGAGGCCGCGGACCGGGACTTCGGGTTCACCTGCCTGCAGGCCTACAACGACTGGATGATCGAAGAGTGGTGCGGGTCGGCACCCGGTCGCTACATCCCGCTCGTCCTGATCCCGCTGTGGGATCCGGAGCTGGCAGCAAAGGAAATGGAACGTTGTGCCGCAAAAGGTGCCACCTCGTTCGCGTTCTCGGAGAACCCGGAACCGCTGGGCCTGCCGACAATCCATGACCCGAACGGGTACTGGGAACCGGTCATGGCGGCGGCGAACGATCTGGAGATGGTTGTCTCGATGCACGTCGGGTCGTCGTCGACGCTGCCCCAGATCTGCTCGGACGCACCGTTCATGGCCAATCTCACCTGGGGAGCGACTCGAACCTCGGGAACAATGCTGTCGTTCCTGTTCAGCGGCCTGTTCCAGCGCTATCCGAAGCTGAAGATCGCGCTGTCGGAAGGCGAGGCCGGCTGGGCCCCCTACTTCCTGGAGCGGGCCGAACAGGTGCTCGACAAACAGCGCCATTGGGTGAAGCGCGGCCAGTCCTTCGGTGATCACGCCGGCAGCGGCGCTGTCGACCTGGACAACCTCGACCTGCGCGCGGACTTCCGCGACCACATTCACCTCTGCATCATCGACGACGCCCACGCCATCGCGAGCCTCGGTGAGATCCCCGAGGACAACCTGATGTGCGAAACCGACTACCCGCACTCGGATACCACATGGCCCGATTCGATCCAGGTGATCAAGAACCGGATCGATCACCTGCCGGCGGAAACCCAGTACAAGATCCTGCGCGGCAACGCCGAGCGGCTCTATCGGTTCACGCCCGCCGAACCACCCGTCCTGACGCGGGCCTGAGGGCGACCCGGCCGAGGCCGCTCCGCCGAATCGAGTCGGGCCACCGGTGCGCTGCACCCGGTATCGAACGAGGAAGGAATGTGACACAGCGATGTTGCTGGACGCGAAGAGCGCCGTGGTCACCGGCGCGGGGTCGGGTGTGGGGCGCGCGACTGCCCTGCGATTCGCCGAGGAAGGTGCGCGCGTGGTGTGCGCCGATATCAGCCCGGAGCGGGTCGGGGAGACCGTCGCGCTGATCGAGAAGGCCGGTGGGACAGCTGTGGCCGTATCGGCCGATGTCGCCGAGGAAAGCGATGTGGTGCGCATGCTCGGTGTCGCGGTCGAGCATTTCGGCCGGTTGGACATTCTGTTCAACAATGTCGGAATTCCCACCCCGCGGCTGGGGGCACTGCTGGAGGACCATACGGTGGCCGACTTCGAGCGGTTGATCGCGGTCAACTTGCGCGGAGTCTTCCTCGGCTGCAAACACGCGGTGCTGCGCTTCAAACAGCAAGGCGGCGGCGGAGTCATCCTCAACACCGGATCGGTGGCGGGTCTCGTCGGCTGGGGCGGGTCGGTGTACGGGGCCACCAAGGGCGGTGTGCACCAACTGACCCGTGCCGTCGCGATCGAGGGCGCGCCCTTCGGAATCCGCGCGAACGCCCTCTGCCCGGCCGGTATGCCGTACACCGGTTTCTTCGCCGCCGGCGGTCTCGGCGACGGGGCGGGCCCGTCGGAAGAGATGGTGCGGCAGACGGGCGCCCAGCATCCGCTCGGAAACCCGATCACCGCCGAGGACTGCGCGGCGGCCGCCGTCTATCTGGTGTCGGATTCGGCTGCCAACGTGACCGGGGTACTGCTCCCGGTCGACGGCGGATACGTGGCGAGGTGACTGCCGATGTCCGAAACGCATGTACTCGATCGTGCGCGGATCCGGGAACTGTTCGATCTGCGCAGCAGCTACAACCAGCGCATGGGCGGTGACTTCGGCGTCGACCCGTACCCGATCTGGCGGGAACTGCGCGAAAGCGGCCCGGTACACGAAGGCACGGTGCATGCCCTCACGGGCTATCCGGGCGAGGCGTTCTTCCAAGGACTGCCCGAACCCGGCCGGCCGCACTACTCGGCATTCAGTTATGCCGCGCTGGACACCGCGTACCGTAACCCCGCGGTATTCGCCTCCGCTCCGGATACCGTCGATCCCACGGGTGGCGCCGACGTGGCCAACAGCATGCTGAGCATGGGCGGTGACCAGCACCGGCGCTACCGGTCTCTGGTGCAGCGCTCGTTCGTCCCGGGGCGTGCCGGGTGGTGGATCGACAATTGGATCGACGATACGGTCCAGACGCTCATCGACGGCTTCGCCGGCGACGGCCACGCCGAGTTGAATGTGGACTTCTGCGCGGCCATTCCGGTGCTCACGATCACCGGCAGTTTCGGGATCCCCGTCGCCGAGGCACTCGAGGTCCGCGCGGCCATGCACGATCCGCCGGAGATCGTGCGGCGGCTGGCGCCCATCGTCGCCGCCCGCCGCCGGGAACCGCGGGACGATCTGATCAGTGTGCTGGTGCAGGCCGAGATCAGCGAGCCCGACGGCAGCACGCATCGGCTGTCCGATGCCGAGATCTACTCGTTCGCGCTGCTGCTGCTCCTGGCCGGGTCGGGGACGACCTGGAAACAGATGGGTATCACGCTCACCGCCCTACTCCAGCGACCGGAACTGCTGAAACAGGTCGAGGCCGACCGTTCGCTGCTGCGTCCGGCGATCGAGGAGGCGCTGCGGTGGACACCCACCGACCCGATGTTCTCCCGCTATGTCACCAGAGATATCGACTTCCACGGCACATATCTGCCCGCGGGGTCGGTACTGCATCTGTGCGTGGCAGCGGCCAACCGCGACCCCGAGCGCTGGGAGCAGCCGGAAGAATTCGATATCACCCGCAAGATCCGCGCGTCGTTCGCGTTCGGCGGCGGCGCCCACACCTGCCTGGGTATGCACCTCGCCCGGACCGAGATCAGTACCGCGATCGGCGCGCTGCTCGACCGCCTCCCCAACCTGCGCCTGGACCCCGACGCCGAACCACCCCGCTTCATCGGAATGTACGAACGCGGTGTCACCGAGATCCCCGTACTCTTCGGATAGCAAGGACAGCTCATGCCCGATAACGAACCTGGTTACGCCGCACCCGATCTCGGCCTGGTCGGCGCGAACCATATTGCGCGATACCGCGAAACCGACGGTGCGGTGGGCTATGAATGGAACGGCGTCCCGACCCTGCTGCTGACAACGACCGGACGCAGGAGCGGCGCACCGCGCACTTGCGCTCTGATTTTCGGCCGCGATGGGGACGACTATCTCGTCATCGCGTCCAAGGGCGGCGCACCGGCACACCCCGAGTGGTATCTCAACCTCGAGGACCACCCGCGGGCGGAGATCCAGGTGCGCGCCGAGCGCGTCCCGGTAGTCGCGCGGACCGCGAGCGGGGACGAGCGGTCCCGGCTGTGGCAGATCATGGCCGAGCAGTGGCCCAACTACGACGTCTATCGAACCCGGACGGACCGCATCATTCCCCTCGTGGTGCTCTCTCCGGTGTGAGAAAGGCGGAAATCGTTGTGCCCGGCGGCAGTTCAGCCCTCGGGAGATTGCGGCTTCGCGGTGTAGCGCATACCGAGCGCGTTCACCCAGATTCGTGTGAGTTGCTCGGTGGCGGTGTCCAGATCGAAATCGTTCTCGGTATTGAACAGGTGGTCGGTGAAATGCGCGACCATGCCCCCGAGAGCTTGGGCCGCGTAGGCGGGTTCGATCCCGGTGTCGGCCTCGCCCGATTCCTGGAGCAGGTGGATCCGGCGTTCGATGGCCTGTGCGAAAGCGTTCTGCCGCTGCAGCCGGATATCGCGGACCTCGGCGTCGATGGTGGAGACCTGGTGGATGACACTCATGATCTTGGCGTTGGCGCCGTAGACCCGCAGGTAGTGCTCGTTGGCCAGGCGGACGCGCTGCACCGGGTCGGTGTCCTCGGGCGCGGGCTCGGTGGTGAGCAGCTCGACTTCGACCGAATCGGCCACCTCGGTGAAGATTTCCTCCTTGGTGACGAAGTAGGTGTAGAACGAGCCGTGTGAGATACCGGCAGCGGTGCAGATATCGGTGATCCGGGCGTGGATGAAACCGTCGCGTTCGAAAACTTCTTTGGCAGCCTCGAGCAGCCGGCGCCGGGTCTCGCGGCCCCGGTAGGTGCGGCCGGTGCCACGTCGCTTCTCCGGTTCCGTGGCGCCTCGGCCACGGCTGGCATTGGAGATGGCCGGCCTACGGCCGGTGACTTTCGGCATCGGTGTCCTTTCTCGCGGGGTGATCGGTGACATCGCCACTGCGATCGTGCCGGACCGGACCGGACCTGACCGGTGCGGTGCGGCGCGACCACCCGCAACGGCCGACTATAGCGACCTCGATATCGGTGTCGTTTTTTGCGATCAGACGGCCGGTCGAGTCATCGCCGTTGAGCGGAACGGTCAGGCACGTGACCCGCGGCGCTCGGACCCTGCGTCGAGGAGTTCTTCGATTCCGACAATTGCCGACGATATGATCCTGGCGTCAACGACAGTGACGCTGCGCACACCTCCCACACCCTACGGCGGAATCGCACGACCACGCTGGGTCGGCGCTCCGGTCGGCAATACCGTGAACCGGAAGGGGCGATTGTATGCGGGGAACGAAACAGCAAGAGCAGGCGGCGGCGCGGGCGCACGAGCTACCCGGCGCGAGCCTGGAGCACCCGTTCGGTCCGGACTGGGACGTTTTCAAAGTCCGTGGAAAGGTCTTCATGCTGATCACAGAGGTGACCGGCGAGCCCATGGTGATTGTGAAGGCCGAGCCGGGGGAGGCGAAGGCGCTGCGGGAGTCCTTCGAGCACATCACGCCGGGTTATCACATGAACAAACAGCACTGGATCACGTTGACCCCGGGTGACGATATCGATGCGACGCTGGTCCACGATCTGGTGACGGAGTCGTACCTGCTGGTCGTGGAAAAGCTTCCGAAGGGCCGGCGGCCGGTGGACCCGAGCCGATTCGTACGAGGCGAACGATGAAGTCCGCCCGCCGTCAACTGTGAGCCGTGGTAATCCGGCAGCGCCGGCCTGTTCCGGAGACTCTCCGGCCGGGGCTCCGCTCACCGGTCGGATATCAGTCCGCCTGGGTTGCCGAGCCGAGCAGCTCCCGGACCCGATTGGCGACCCGGATGAATTCCGGCTGCTCCATCGTCGTGGCGTAATCCCGGTGCGCGGGCAGGTCCACGTCGAGCAGTTCGATGATCCGGCCCGGCCGCGGGCTCATCACTACCACCCGGTTGGCCAGGTAGACGGCCTCGGCCACCGAATGGGTGACCAGCAGGACCGTTGTACCCGTTTCCCGCCAGATACGGTGCAGCTCGATATTCATCCGTTCCCGGGTGAGCGCGTCCAGTGCCCCGAACGGCTCGTCCATCAGCAGCACTTCCGGTTCGTGCAACAGGGCCCGGCACAGTGAAACCCGCTGCTGCATACCGCCGGAGAGTTCGTGCGGCAGGGCGTTTTCGAATCCGCCGAGCCCGGTCATCTCGATGAGGCGCGCGCATTCGGCCTCGGCCGCCCGTTTGTTCAATCCGCGCATCTCGGCTTGGAGCAGGATGTTCTTGCGGACGGTCCGCCATTCCAGCAATGCCGCGCGCTGGAATACGTAGCCGATATTGCGCTGTGGCCCGCGTACGGGGGCACCGCCGAGTTCGACGCTGCCCCCGCTCGGATCGGTGAGGCCGGCGACCACCTTCAGCAGCGTCGATTTACCGCAGCCGGACGGCCCGACGATCGAGACGAATTCGCCTCGGCGGACCTGTAGCCCTACCTCGTGGAGCGCGGTGACCTCGCCGCGTTTGGACGAGAACCGTACGGTCAGGTCCGCTACCGAGACGGCGGTATCGGTGCGGGCGAGAGTGTCTGTGGGTGTGTTCATATCGTCACCTGTTCCGGTCACGGCTTGCCGGTGGGGGCGAACGTCGATTCCCAGTACTTGGCCGGGTCCTCGGCTTTCCCGAGGAGGCCGGCACCGCTGAGGACATCGACGGTGGCGCGCCAATCGGCTTCGGAATTGGTGCCCGGCGCTTTACCGGCGGTCTCCGATGTGCTGAGCAGCGGGATGGTCTGCTGCCACTGCTCGAGCAGCACCGCCTGCGGCGGCAGTTGCGGATCCTTGCCTTCCATCGCCGCGACCGCGGCCTCCGGGTTCGCGACGGCGGCGGCGAAAGCCTCGCTGGTCGCATCCATCATGGCCTGTACGAGCTCGGGCGAGGATTCGATGGTGGCCTGGTTCGCGATCAGCCCGTTGCTGAAGAAGCTCAGGCCCTGATCGGAATACCGCAGATAGCGGACCTCTTTTCCGCTCTTGTTCGCGATGGTGGGGCCTTGGTCGTGCGCGAATCCGATGAGCCCGTCGACGCGACCCGAGAGCATCGCCGACATCTTGCCCGCCGAGTCGAGGCTCTGCTGGGTCACCTGATCCGCCGGAACGCCGGCTTTGTCGAGATAGACCGGGAACGTCGTGGTCGGTGCGTCGCCCGCGGAGACGGCAATGGTCTTACCCGCCAGATCTGCCGGTGTCCGGATATTCGAATCGGCGAATACCTGTACTGCCGACGGCGTGGTCTGGAGGAATACACCGACACTTTTGATCTTGACGCCCTTGTCGATATTGCTGAGGACGGCCGGGGTGTCGGCCCAGCCGAAGTCGGTCTGCTTCGAACCGGTGGCCTGCGCGGTCTTGGTGGAGCCCTGGCCGGCCGAAATCGTCAGATCGATCCCGTGCTCGGCGAAAATACCTTCCTGCACCCCGTAATAGAACGGGGCGTGCTCACCATAGGGGTACCAGTTGAGCATCAGCGATACCGCGGTGGTCTCCCCGTCGGTGCCGGGGTCCTTCGCCTGGGTGCTTCCGTCCCCGCATCCGGTCAATACCAGGAGCGAGGCGGCCGCGGCGGCGATCGTCGTGAATGTGCGAGTTCGGAATTTCATGGGAGTTCTCCAGCTGTGGCACTGAGATGGGTGTTCGGCAGGCTCATGCCGCGCCGACGGCCGAAGCCGTGGATCGGCGCGAGGCGTGCCAGGGAATAAGGAACTGTTCGGCGATTTCGATGATCGCGAACAGGATGATGCCCAGCATGGACATGATGATGAGGGCGGCGAACAGCATCGCTGTGTCGATATTTCCGTTGGCTTGCAGGATCACGTAGCCGAGCCCTTCGTTCGCGCCGACGAACTCACCGACGACAGCGCCGGTGACCGCGAGGGTGGCGGCGATTTTGAGACCGGACATCAACTGCGGCAGCGATGCCGGGAAACGGACCTTGACGAACGTCTTCCAATTGCTCGCGCCCATGGTGGAGGTGAGCTCGAGTATTTCGGGATCGACCGAGCGCAGCCCGGCCATCCCGGCGATGACAATCGGGAAGAACGCCATCAGAACGGCCACGAGGATCTTGGGGCTGGTGCCGAACCCGAGCCACACGATGAACAGCGGTGCGATCGCGATCTTGGGGATGACCTGCGCGAAGAGGATGAGCGGATACATCGTTCGCTCGACACCGCGGGAGTAGATCATCACCAGCGCGACGGCTTCGCCGATCAGCGCGGCGATAACGAAGCCGGCCACCGTTTCGTAAGTGGTGACCCAGGTGTTCTCGAGTAGGTACGCCGAGTTGTCGGCCGCGGTGCGCCAGGTGTCGGCCGGCGACGGCAGAATGTACGGCTCGACGAATTCGAACTCGGTGACGGCCCACCATGCGACGACGAGCACCGCCACCAGGGCGAGCGGCCGCCATATGGTCGACCACAGTGTGGATGGGGATGGGAGTTTCCGGCGCCGAGTACGAACGGGTCGCGTTGTTTTCGGTGCGGAGGAACCGGCCTCGACGGATGTGACTACCGCCATCTGGAGTCCTAAAGCTAGTAGTGGAGCGGGGTTCGCACTACACCCGCCGGGAATGCGCTTTCCGACGCTGGAATCGAGGCTAGTGTGACCGGACACACAGTGTCAAGGGTTCGGCGTTGTCTCAGGTCGGGCCTGTCGCAAAACGCTGCTGTCGCGCAGGATCACGCGGCCGGGCGCGAATTCGTGGGCCTGCGAGGCTGTCGCCGAGTCGTCGAGTGCGAGCGCGACGGCCTTTTCGCCGATCTCGACCAGCGACAGTGCCACCGTCGACAGGCTGGGCACATGGTCGCGCAGTGTCGGGATATCGTCGAACCCGGCGACGCAGACATCATCGGGCACCGTGAGGCCGAGTTCACGCCATGCCGCGATCGCGCCGATCGCCATAACATCGCTGACGGCGAAAACGCAGGGCGCGATGCCGCCGGCCTGTCCAGGCCGCAGATCCAGCGCGGCGGCGAGGCGGCGGGCGGCGCTGAAACCACCGTCACGGGAGAAATCGCCCGCGATCTCCACCAGCGGTGTCACCCCCTGCGCCGCGAGAGTTTCGACGAAGCCGTTGCGCCGGTCGACAGCGGTCCGGATATTGCCCGGACCTCCGATAACGGCGAAATCCCGGTGCCCCTGCCCGAGCAGCGCCTGCGCCAGTTGCGCGGAGGCCGCGTGGTTTTCGGGCTCCACGGCGGCGCCGAACGGTAGCGGCTGCCCGATGACGACCACCTTGCCGTCGTTGTCCAGATATCGCGCGCAGTCCTTTTCGAGATCGCGGTCGAGATCCCCGCTCTGGCGCGAACCCGCCAGGATGATCGCATCGGCGCGGTGCGAGATGAAGGTGCTCACCGATTCGCGTTCGATATCGAAATCGCGTTGCGTACTGGACAGCAGAACGAGTTTGCCGGCTCTGCGCGCGGCCGCCTGGACGCCCTGCACGATAGAGGAGAAGTAAGGGTCGGCGATATCGTGTACGACGAGTCCGATGAGGCCCGTCGAGGACCGCGCGAGGGCCTGGGCCTGGGCATTTGCCACATATCCCAATTCGGCGGCGGCGGCGCGAACCCGGTCGGCGACACCTTCGCCGGGCACCCGTGACGAGCCGTTGAGGACCCGGGACGCGGTCGCCTGGGAGACGCCCGCCCGGGTCGCGACATCTTGCAATCTCACAGCCGCCATGGCCTCGTGCCTCGTTCTCTCGTGTGCGTGGGGTTGACCGGACTTCGCGACTAGCATAGCTTGGAAAGCGCATTCCGACGCTGACCTGTTCACTCGCCAGGTGTGGGTCCATCCGCACCTCCCGCGACCCATTCCGCGGTCGTCAGCCCGCAGATCAGAAGAGGCACCCAGCCATGCCCGATTCCACTCCGCAGCGCACGCTTCGTATCGCCATGAACGGCGTCACCGGACGCATGGGCTACCGCCAGCACCTGTTGCGCTCCATCCTGCCGATCCGCGACGGCGGCGGGCTGCGGCTCCCGGACGGCAGCCGTGTCCACGTGGAGCCGATCCTGGTCGGCCGCAATGCCGCCAAGCTCGCCGAACTCGCCGAACGACACGGGGTCGCCGAATGGAGCGACGACGCCGCCGCCGTGATCGCCGATCCGTCGATCGACATCTACTTCGACGCGCAGGTCACCTCCCGCCGCGCCGAGGCGCTGGCCCCGGCGATGAAGGCGGGTAAACACGTCTTCACCGAGAAACCCACCGCCGAAACACTGACCGAGGCCGTCGAACTCGCCAGGGTTGCCGCGAACGCCGGCGTCACCGCGGGAGTCGTCCACGACAAGCTCTACCTACCCGGCCTGGTGAAGTTGCGCAGGCTGGTCGACGAAGGTTTCTTCGGCCGGATCCTCTCGCTGCGCGGCGAATTCGGCTACTGGGTATTCGAGGGCGACGGCCAGCCCGCCCAGCGACCCAGCTGGAACTACCGGTCCGAAGACGGCGGCGGCATCGTCGTCGATATGTTCTGCCACTGGAACTATGTACTCGAGGGCCTGCTCGGCAAGGTCGAGGCGGTTACCGCGAAGGCGGCGACACACATCCCCACGCGATGGGACGAACAGGGCAAGCCCTATCCGGCCACCGCCGACGATGCCGCCTACGGGATCTTCGAAATGGAAAACGGCGTGATCGCACAGATCAACTCGTCGTGGGCTGTACGCGTGTACCGCGATGAGCTCGTCGAGTTCCAGATCGACGGAACGCACGGTTCCGCCGTCGCCGGTCTGCGCAAATGCGTCGCCCAGCATCGTTCGCACACTCCGAAACCGGTCTGGAATCCGGATCTCCCGGTCACCGAGCCGTTCCGTGACCAGTGGTTGGACGTGCCGGCCAACGCGGATCTGGACAATGGATTCAAACTGCAGTGGGAGGAGTTCCTCACCGACGTGGTGAACGGCCGGCCGCACCGCTACGGAATGCTCTCCGCCGCACGCGGGGTGCAACTGGCCGAACTGGGACTGCGCAGCTCCGCCGAAGGCCGCCGGATCGAGATCCCGGCGGTCACGCTGTGACCGCCGCATCCACGGGTGTATCGGTCGTACTGCCCGTCGACGGCCGGCTCGAACCGTACGTTCTCGGTGTCCCGGGCGCGTGGACGCGGCCGCGGCGACCCATCACCTCGCGTGTGGCTTTCGCTGCCGCGCATGTGGTTCCGCGCGCCACGGCGGACAACACGCCCGGCGCGTCCGCCGCCGTCGACTGGGACGCGACACTGGCCTACCGGCACGAACTATGGTCCTACGGACTCGGTGTCGCCGATGCCATGGACACCGCACAGCGTGGAATGGGCCTCGATTGGCAGGCGAGCGCGGAATTGATCCGGCGATCCGGAGCCGAGGCGGCATCGGCCGGCGGCCGGCTGGCCTGCGGAGCCGGAACCGATCAGCTCGACCTCGCCGGACTCCCCGCGGGACCGGCCGGACTCGCCACTATCGTCGACGCCTATCGCGAGCAGATCGACGTGGTCACCGACGCCGGAGCCCAGGTGATCTTGATGGCTTCGCGGGCGCTCGTCCGGGTCGCCCGATCGGCCGCCGACTACGTATCCGTCTACGAGAAGTTGCTGGCCGGCGTGGACCGGCCGGTGATCCTGCACTGGCTCGGCACCATGTTCGATCCCGCACTGCACGGGTACTGGGGCAGCCCCGATATCGATACCGCCACCGAGACCTTCCGCACGCTCATCGAGAACAATCGATCGAAGATCGACGGAGTGAAGGTCTCACTGCTCGACGCGGCACACGAGATCGCGTTGCGACGCGCGTTGCCCGATGGTGTGCGGTTGTACACAGGCGATGATTTCAACTACCCGGAGCTGATCATCGGTGATACGCACGGGCATTCCGACGCACTGCTCGGCATCTTCGCGGCGATCTATCCCGCCGCGTCCACCGCGCTACAGGAAATCGACAACGGCAATGTGACGCGTGCGTCGGATATCCTCGGCGCCACACAGGCACTCGGTCGCCATATCTTCGCCGCACCGACCTACTACTACAAGACCGGTATCGCGTTCTTATCCTGGCTCAACGGCCAGCAAGCGGGTTTCTCGATGGTAGGCGGGCTGTCCACAGGCCGTTCCGTGACTCATCTCGCCGAATTGTTCCGGCTCGCGGACAAGGCCGGACTCTTGTCGGATCCGGAACTGGCCGCGCACCGCATGCGAATCTACCTCGAACTGAACGGATTGACATCATGACTTCTGTTGCGGCACAGCAGAGTGCCTTCGATCCGGCCGATCCGTTCCGGTCGCTGTCGCTGAATACGGCGACGACCAAGCGGTGGACCCTGGCCGAGGCGGTGGACGGTGCCGCCCGGGCGGGGCTGGGCGCGATCGGGCTGTGGCGCGATCGGGTCGACGAAATCGGCGCCACCGCCGCGGCGAAGATCGTCGCCGATGCGGGGTTGCGGGTGTCCAGTCTGTGCCGCGGCGGCTTCCTGACCGAGCCGGGCGACGGGCGGGCGGCACTCGACGACAACCGCCGCGCCATCGACGACGCGGCGACACTGGGCACGCGGGAACTGGTGATGGTGGTGGGCGGTATGCCCGACCGGGACCTGGCCGGCGCGCGGGCGCGAGCGGACGAGCGGCTGGCACTACTGGTCCCGTACGCGGCCGAGCGCGGCATCCGCCTCGCCCTCGAGCCGCTGCACCCCATGTTCTGTGCCGACCGGGCAGTGATTTCCACACTGGCACAGGCATTGACGATGGCGCGCCTGCATCCGGCGGAGACCGTGGGTGTTGTGGTCGACACCTTCCATATCTGGTGGGATCCGGCCCTCGAAGAACAGATCGCGCAGGCCGGTGCCACCGGACGGATCAGCTCCTACCAGGTATGTGACTGGCTGAACCCGATGACCGCCGATCCACTGCTGTCCCGCGGCATGATGGGTGACGGCGTCATCGATTTCACGACCATCGGCCGGTGGGTCCGCGCCGCCGGTTACCGCGGTGACGTCGAGGTCGAGATCTTCAATGCGGATATCTGGGCCGGTGACGGCGGGGAAGTGATCGAGACGATGAAGCAGCGCTACCGCGATCTGGTTCTTCCTGGCCTCGTGGACTGAACCGGAAGGGGACCCTGGTGTCGACCGCCGTACACTGTCGATCCCAGTGGAACACAAGGAGATATATGGTCAACGGTAAGGACCTGGAAGCGCTCCAGCGAGATGTCCGATACCTGATGGACCGGACAGAGATCCTCGATTGTATCGCCGGTCATGCACGCGGCTGCGATCGCCATGATCCCGATCTGGTGACCGCCGCCTATCACCACGACGGAATCGATGAACACGGTGCTGCGGTCAACCCGGGGCCCGGCTACGCCGAATGGGCCAATCGGACGCATGCGGAAACATCGCTCGTTCATACTCACCACGTCACGACGCATACCTGCGATATCGACGGTGACACCGCGCACGCGGAAAGCTACGTCCTCGTCGTACTGCTCGGGCTCGACGGCCGCAGCGCCCAGGTGATCGCCGGCCGCTACCTCGACCGGCTCGAACGCCGTGACGGCCGGTGGCGTATCGCGGTACGGCGTTCCACCGTCGAGACGATGTTCGGTGCGGACGCGTCCGTGCTGCAATCGAGCTTCTTCAAGAAAGCGGGCTACCTCGTCGGTACCCGCGACGAATCCGACCTGTCCTACCAGCGCCCGCTGTCCATGGAAACCCCGGCCCCGGAGCGTTGGTGAGCCGGGGCCCGCGGCGGCACGGTGATCGTTCGGAGACCTGTAGCGTCACTTCGCTCCTGCGCCATCGCCGTGCGTGGCCGCCGATATCAGCCCCGCCGTCGCGTTATGCGCCGTATCCGCCGTCGATCCTCAGCACTGCGCCGGTGACGTAGGAGGCCTGCGGGCCGGCGAGGAAAGCGACGCCGGCGGCGATCTCCTCCGGCCTGCCGTACCGAGTTCTTTCCCACGCGTCGTCTGCCGGATACTCGGGCACCGGCCGAAGAGCTGCCGCGATCGTCGGCGTGCCTCGAGAACTGAATTAGGATCGAGGTGGTGAGCACTCCGTTGCCAGATACGACGGTCCGATCGGATTCGCGTACTCTTCCCAGACCTCTGCGGGCATTCGCGATCACTACGACGATCGTCTCCGTGCTGCTGGTCCTCTTCGCCGTCCCGTGGTGGACGTTGGTTATGTCCGGAACCCAGTGGCCGGCACCCGTGGTCGCACTCGGGACAGCGGCCTTCGCGATCACTCTCGTGGCTTTACCCGTGATGCTGGTATCGAGCCACGGCCGCCGCCATCTCGACTGGGCAGGCGTGATCGGCGACTCCATCCTGGGAATCGTCTGGGTGCTCTTCGCGTGGTCGGTGATCGGCACGATCGCGCGGCTCGTACTCGCCGTCGTGGGCGTGGAGGACCCGGTTCGCTCACGTGCGGTGGCCACGGCGGTCGTTCTCGTGACCGCGGTTCTCCTGATCTGGGGCAATCGGGAGGCCATGCGAATTCCCCGAATCGCGCATGTGGACGTCACCCTGCCACGACTCGGCCGGGGCCTGGACGGCATCAGGATCGTCGCCGTCACCGATACCCATTTCGGTCCGATCGACCGGACGAAGTGGTCGGCCGGAGTCGCTGCGGCTGTGAACGAATTGCGTCCCGATATCGTGGCCCACGTCGGTGATATCGCCGATGGCCCCGTGGAGCGACGACGTGGGCAGGCGGCCCCGCTCGCCACCATGGACGCCGGGCTCGCGAGGGTCTATGTCACCGGCAATCACGAGTACCTCGGGGAGGCGCAGGGCTGGCTCGACTACATGGATTCGATCGGTTGGAAAACCCTGCACAACGAGCATATTGTCGTCGAGCGCGGCGGCGACCGCCTCGTACTCGCGGGCGTCGACGACGCCACCGCGAAGTCGGCGAAACTGACTGGTCACGGCGCGAACTTCGACGATGCCCTGGCGGGAGCCGATCCCGGGCTTCCGGTGCTCATGCTCGCGCATCAACCGAAACAGGTCTTCGAGTCCGTGGCCGCCGGTGTCGACCTGCAGATCGCGGGCCATACCCACGGTGGGCAGATCTGGCCGTTCAACTTCCTGGTCCGTCTCGATCAACCCACCGTTCACGGGTTGAGCCGCCACGGTGCACGGACTCAGCTGTACACCAGCAGGGGTACGGGTTTCTGGGGGCCTCCGTTTCGTATCTTCGCGCCCAGTGAAATCACGGTGATAACACTTCATTCCGCTTGACGTCATCGGACGCATCCGGGCCCGATCAAGAGTGTGCAGGCCGGTCGCGGACGACACGAACGGCCGCACGACCCGAGCCCGATATACCGCTGTCCGGAGGGTTCGTTGTCCGAGGTTCTCCGGGTACCTGACGGAACCCGTTGGTGCGGCGGCTCGGAACCCGTACGCTGGTCCGGCGAATATGGGTCAGTGTGGGAGGAAAAACGTTGGGCCGCAAGGAGTCGCGGGAAGAACGGGACGTTTCGCCGGAGAATCGCGAAATGATCCGCAACAATATGCGAGAGGAGCTCGGTATCCCCTCGACCTTCGAGGATGCCGCACCGGAGGATTTCACGGCGTGGTTGTCCCGGGTCGAGAACATGATGGAGAGAATCCCGGGGGAGAACCGGCGGCCGTTCGCCGTCACCGACGGCAACGGGGTGACCGATGTTGTCGGGGATGCGTATCTGCTGCGGCGGCTCGCCGATATCCGCAAGGAACTGCAGGCCGGGTTGAGGGACACCCTGGCGCGACGTGAACTCGACCGGATCCAGTATGTGGCCGAGTCCGCGATCCATGACCCGGTGGCCAGGCAGATGGTCGCGGATCAGATCCTGCGGGCACAGGAAGTGGTGGCGAAGTCCTCGGTGGCCGAGGATGCGAGGGATACAGCGCTGGAGATCGGATTGCGGAACGTGGTTCAGGATTTGCGGCAGCGCCGCTCGGGGACGCGGTGGTCATTGTTCCAGCGGGAACCGATCGCTGTACTCATCGGCGCGTTCCTGCTGGTGGGGTTCAGCGCCGTGATGGTGGTCGCGATGTTCACGGATACGGAAGTGCCGGAGATCGTCATGAACATGATCCTGCTGATCCTCGGATTCTTCTTCGGGCGGTCGGCGGTGGGCGGTCGAGCGGAGAGCTGAACCCCCACTGGGTGGGGTTACCGCGCCGATCACTCTGGAAGTGGAATGGGGCGGGACCGGCGATTTCGGTCCCGACGGTGAACGCCACGCCGGATTCTCGGCGACGGGCACCGTCGAACGGTCCGATTTCGGCGTCGGCGGCCCGCTGCCCGGCATGTTGAGTTATGCCGTGAAGATCGAACTGGAGATCCAGCTGATCGAACCGCGCTGGCGGATCGCTCGCCGGGCGCGGGTCTCAGTGCTGGCCGTTTTCCGTGATCCACGCGGCGATCTGGGCGCGCGAGGTATATCCGAGTTTGGTCAGGATATGTTCCACATGGCTCTGGGCGGTGCGCTGGGAGATCACCAGCTTCGCCGCGATCTGCTTGTTGCTGAGCCCCTGGGCCACCAGATCGGCGACCTGCCGTTCACGTTTGGTCAGTGAACCGGCCGCGCCGGACCCGGCCGCCCGGCCGGAGTCCGGTGCTCCGAGGGCGTACGCGACGGCGGCCTCCATTTTCATGGCCCGGCCTCGGCGATAAGCGGCCTCGAACTCGCGGTTGCCCAGGGCACGGCGCGTCTCCTGCTCACAGTCCTCATGGAAACTCAACAGATTGTGGAAGACGGTCGTCATCCGGGCTCCCGCCGGCCACAACCCCTGTGCGGCTCCCATCAGCACGGCCGCGCGTTCGGCATCGCTACGGACGTCGACAGTCCAGGACAGCGCCTCGAGGCAGAATACGGTGATCACCGTGCTGTTCAACCCGCTGTTCACGCGCAGCGCTTCCTCGAGCAGTTGCCGGCCGCGATCCGGCGCGCCGTGCTGCCACTCTGTCACTGCCAGGCCGCGCAGCGCCGCGGCGCGATGCAGAACCTCCCCGCGCGGCTCGGTAACCGACAGCACGTCCCGGTAGAGTTCGCCGGCGCGGTCTGTCGCGCCGCTCAGCTCATGCGCCCAGGCGAGCAGGGTGAGTGCGCTCATCCTGAGCTGGCCGGTCGGATCCGACCCGGTCAGTTCCACCGCATGTTCGAGCCGGTCACGGGCGCGGCCGGATTCGGCGCCGGAGAGCGCGAGCAGACCTTCGGAATAGGCGATCTGCGCACGGGTCACCTGGTCCGGTTCGGTGGTGGCCAGTGCGCGCGCCTCCTGGAAGTGCGTCTCCGCCGCCGGGAATTCGCCGTGCGAGGCAGCCAACTTACCCGCGGCGCACAGGGCTTCGATACGCACCGGAACCGACTGTGTACCCGGCGCGGCGAGAAGCCGGTCCAGCCAGGATCGGCCCTCCCCGTACAGGCCGCGAAAGTTCCAGAACTCGTAGAGTCCCGCGGCGGTGCGCATACCCGCTTCGGCCGCGGCGGCGGTGCCCTCGGTCAGGCAGTACTCGAGTGCGTCGCGCAGGTTCGACTGCTCGCGTGCGAGACGCGCGATCCAGCGCGGCTGTTCCGCGCTGATCCAGCCGGCCGCGGCGTCGGCTATCAGGCGCTGATACCACTCGTGATGCCGCCGGCGTAGCTCCCGGAGCCGGCCGGCGTCCCGCAGTTCCTGCCGGCCGTAGTCGCGCAGCGTTTCCAGCATCCGGTAGCGCACGACGTCACCGGACTCCTCCCGGACCAGGACGGACTTGTCGACCAGCGAGGACAGCACGTCCAGCAGAATGTGCGGTGCCGGATCGACATCGCAGATCCCCTCGACGGCGTCCAGTTCGCAACTACCGCCGAACACCGAGAGCTGCGACCACAGTTCTTGTTCTACCGGGCTACACAGTTCGTAGCTCCAGTCCATACACAACCGCAGAGTCTGCTGGCGGGTGGGGGCGGTGCGGGCGGAGCGCGTGAGCAACGAGTACCGGTCGTTGAGTCGCTGCAGGATCTGCTCGGGCGACAGTGTGCGCATCCGGGCGGCGGCCAGCTCCAACGCGAGCGGAAGACCGTCCAGCCGTGCGCAGATCCCGGCCACTGTGCCCTTGTTGTCCTCGTCGAGCTCGAAGCCCGGTACCGCCGCGGCGGCCCGCTCGGCGAACAAGGTGACCGCGTCGAAGCGGGGCAGTCCCTTCAGGCTCGGTTCCCGGCCCGGATCGGGTACCGAGAGCGGCGCGACCCGGAGCACAGCTTCCCCTGCGATATTCAACGGTTCCCGGCTTGTCACGAGGATCCGCAGGTCGGGGCATATCCGGAGCATCTGCTCGTTCAATTCGGCCACCGCCTGCACCAGCTGTTCGCAGTTGTCCAGTACGAGCAGTGTGTCGCGGGTGCACAGGAACTGCACCAGTACGTCGATCAACGGGAGAGTCGATTCGTCCCGGACCCCCACCGTGGCCGCGACGATATCGACGAGTATCGCGGCATCGGATACATCGGCGAGATCGACCAGCCATACGCCGTCGGCGTAATCTCGCGTCACCTGTGCGGCGGCCCGCAACGCCAGCCGCGTTTTCCCGACGCCTCCGGTCCCGGTCAGGGTCACCAGGCGGGAGGTGGACAGGAGATTCTTCACCTCGGCCAACTCGGTCCGCCGGTTCACGAGACTGGTCAGCTCGAGGGGGAGGTTGCCGCTGCGATCCGGGAGGGTCCCCGCGCGCGGCCGCGGCACCGGTGTCGCCTCGTCGCGTACCGGGCGGTCCGGGGTATCGCGTAGCGCCATCGCACCCACCGAGTACCCGTGCCGCCGCTGTACTCCACGGGCCCGCTCGCCGAAACCGGCCGCGGAGGGACGTGCCGCTGGGTCTCTGTTCATTGCCGCTTCCGCCAGCGCCGAGACATCGCCGGCGATACCCTGTTCACGCAGGTCGGGCAGCGGTTGGGTGGTTATCCGCAAGAACTGGGCGACAACTTTCTCGCCGGTACGGCGTTCGTATGCCGCATGGCCGGTGAGCGCGCTGAACAGCGTCGCGCCCAACCCGTACACATCGGCGGCCGGCGTCGGAGTGCCACCCTCCAGTACCTCGGGTGCGGTGTACGCGGGCGACCCGGTCACCGTGCCCTCGGCCGTCCGGAACCCTCCCGCGATATGTGCGATACCGAAATCGGTCAGGGCCGGCTCCCCGTAGTCGGTCAGCAGAATATTTCCGGGCTTCACGTCCCGGTGCACGATGCCGACCTGATGCGCGCTCTCGAGGGCGCCCGCAATCTTCACCCCGAGTTGCAAAACCTCTTCCACGGGCAGCGGCCCGTTCCGGCGGACCCGACTCTCGAGCGAACCCGACGCGTAGTAGGGCGTCACCAGATAGAGACGCCCACCGTCGGTGACCCCTTGTTCCAGCACCGGGACGATATTCGGATGTCCGGTGAGGCGGCCCATCGCCCGCTGCTCACGGACGAAACGCGCTCGATTTCCCTCGTCCGAGTCGCCGGACAGGATCTTGACGGCCACTATCCGGTCCAGTGCCTGCTGGGTGCAGCGGTACACGACGCCGAAACCACCACGACCGATCTCCGCGGCCGCCGCGAAACCGGCCGCATCGAGTTCCGCTGCGACGGACGTCGTCGACTCCTGACGTGTTCGCAGCGGGTCATCGCCGGTCATGGGCGGAATACGATCCGTCGAGCATTTTTGGGGGCACTGGGCAACATTGCTGACCTCTCGCCACCACCAACTGTAGGCCTCGGCGGGGGGATGCGGGCACAGCCTGCTCCGGCAGCCGCGTAGACGACGCAGCTGCGGTTGCCCGGCCGGTCCGCGGGTCAGATCGGACGGGTGGACCGATCCGATTGGACCGCGAAGACCGGGAATCTGTCGCCGCACGGCGGTGCGCGGAACCGCACCCGGACCGGCCGGGGTCCGGGCGGTGGCACGTCCCCTTCGATCGTCGTATACACCCAGGGCCCCTCGTCGAGCTCGACGATCGCGATCGTCGTCGCCACCGGTTCGGCGCGGGCATGAGCCGCACACTGCACGATGCGCCAGCACACGATGGACCCGCCGCCGCCGGCCGCCGCCTCCTCGAAGTCATCCGACGAGCAGGACGAGCAGCGCGCCACCGGCGGAGCGAACAGCCTGCTACACGCCGCGCAACGGCGGATCATCAGTGCGTCCACCGGGCATCCCTGGTGGACCTCGTCGGTTTCTCGGATTCGGTCGGGAAGTCTCTGCAGCATCCACATGCCCTCGGTGTCCTGGTACTGGCGGTATCGGCTACCAGCATGGTCCGCACCGGCTCGGACCGCGTCGGCCGAATGGCCCGCCCTATACCTATTCGAGGAAAATGCCCGGTCAGCGGCCCGTGCTCAACGGTCGGACACTCTGGAGCGGTGGTGGGGCGCGCTCAATGATCCGAGGAAACGCCACGTGGCGCGCTCGTCCTCGTCTCCTCCCAGGTCCGTCTGGGTGATCAGCAGTTCGGTCGCCCCCGCGTCGATATACCGGCGTAGTTGTGCCTCCACCTCGGCTTCGGTGCCGATGACCACGAGTTCGGCCGCCGATGCGACCCCCTCACGGTCCAGGACCGAGCGATAGGACGGGATCGCGTCGTAGAACGCCATCTGTTCGGCGGCCCGGGCGCGTACCCGGTCGGGATCCGCGGTCACCACCACCGCGACCCCCGCGATCACGCGGGGCCGGGGGCGTCCGGCGGCACCGGCGGCCGCCTCTACCCGTGGCACGATATCGTCGCCGAGGGCGCGCGGACCCGCCAGGAACGGCACGATCCCGTCGGAGAGTTCGCCCGCCGCGGTGAGCGCCTGCGGCCCCATGGCGGCCACGACGATATCGGGGCCGTCGCCGCCCGCGACCGTGGCCGGAAGCGGTGGTGCGGCGGTGACCGTATCGCCGGTGAAATCGACGGTTCCCGTGGTGAGCACCGATCGCAGGACGGTCAGATACTCCCGCAGCCGGCGGATCGGCCGGTCCGCCGCGACACCGAACGCCGGTTCCTCCAGTGCGCGCGCACCGAGGCCGAGCCCGAGGGTGAAGCGCCGATGACTGGCGGCATGGGCGGTCTGCGCCTGGCTCGCGACCACGAGCGGGTGCCGCGGATTGATCGGAACCACCGAGGTGCCGATATGCAGTCCCGGAACGGCGGACCCGACCACGGCCGCGAGGGACAGCGAGTCGAAGTCGAAACGCTGGGCGAACCAGACCCGGTCTATTCCGGTCTGTTGCACGAAACGCGCGCGCTCGATGACATCGTCCACGGCATTCGCCGCCGCGGAGTGTGGGCTGAGTGCGATTCCGACCGGTGCGTTGAGTGCCATATCCGCCGCAACCCTCGGGGCGAGGAGTCGTATTCCGCCGCGTCGCGTTGCACTCACCGTGAATACGAAGCGTGACAGCAGGGCGTCGTTCTGCCAGATGAAGCCGGCCCGCGTGGCGGTGTGATTCCGGTGGTTGCCCCTCGCGTGGCGATGAGCGACCACCGGAACATGCCGTCGTCGGTACCGTACTTCTCGGTGCCTCGGCACCGAACACGGTCTGCCCGTAGGGTTTACATTGCGGACCGGATGCCGCAGGGGAGGTTGGGCGGAATGGATCACCGAATGTCGGTGCTGCAGTTGGACAAAGATACAGTGCTGCCGCTTGCGTACGAGTATGTGCCGGCGGAGAAGATGTTCCGAACAATGGGTTTCGTACGAACGCCGACGATGATGATCCCGTCGGTGGCCCACAGGGGGGCCGATACCCCGGGGCAGCGCGATCTGTTCTTGGCGAAGGTGCTGACCGGCCTCCAGGTCTCGCCGCGAGATATCCACCGGATCACCGCCGCGGCCGTTCATTCGACCGATCGAGGTTTCGGGGCCGAGTCCGTGCCCGGGATCGATTCGGGGACCGGCACGTTATCGGACGGCACGGAACGCGACGGTCTGCATATGCTCTGGCCGGGGGTGGTCCTCGGTGTGGTAGTCGGTGTGCTGGCCGGCTATATCGTCGCCGGCTGGGACGGCGTGGCGATCGGTGCGTTCGTCGGATCTTCCACCTTGTCCGAATTGTTTCCCGCCGGTTGGCGATTGTTCAGTCGCCGGAGCTATCTGACCATTCAGGACACGCTGGCCTCCGCCATGATCGCGGCCGGATCGGCCGTCGGGGCATGGCTCGGGTATGTGCTCGGCGGTGACGGCGGGCCGGGCCGGGCGGCCGGGGTGTTCCTCGGTATGAGTATCGGTGCCCTGGTGCTGAGTCTGCTCGCCACGACCTACAGTATGGTGCCGTTGCGGAATCGCGCGATGACGTGGTTCGGGCCGTTGATCGTCGGGGGTGTGACCTGGGCGGTGCACGCCGTATGGCACAGCCCGGTGGCCCTGGCGCTGGGTGTGATTATCGGCTTCGTCGTCGCGAGTATCGTGGCGCCGCTGGCCTTTCCGTTGAGCGACACACCGGCGCGCGGCTCATCCGGCGGGTGGTAGCCGGTTCGCACCGGGAGGTTCGGTGGTCGGTGCGATGCGCCAGGACGTGGTGCGAGCGTCGAAGGAGATTTCCCGCCAGCCCTCGGCGCGATCCGCTGAGTTGATGAGTTCGCTGAGGTCGCGGGCGTCTTCGGGGGAGAGTCGCGACGGCATCCGGATGATCATCTGCCGGTCGGTCACCACGACATCGGCGAGGTGGGAGACGCCGGTATCCGCGACGGGAGTGCGTCGCCGCAGGCGACGGAACATACCGGCCAGCTTGGGTACCGCCTGCTCACCCGACCTGGTGGCCATACCCTGCAGGAACGGGAGCAGGGCCGCGGTGGTGAGTCCGGTGAGAACGGCGTCGACCACTCCCGCGCGGCTACCGTCTCCATCCAGATCGCACTCCCAGCAATGGTCGGCCGTTCGCTGGTGGCCGCATTCCGGGCACGGGAACCGCTGGGATTCGGTGGTCATGATCGCCTCTCGCCGGCAGCCGGTGGATCCGTCCGGCAAGAATGCACCGATAGCGGCGCTACCGCAACAAGTTCGGCGTACGGTGGCCATGCCGAGGGGGTGGTGGATGTCCGAAGATATGTTGAAACACAACCAGTTGGCTAGGCGAGCCATGTGGTTGCTGATGCGCGCCGAGAAACGCCGTAGCCTACGACGAATTCGCGCCGCCCAGCATGCCTTCGAGGATGTGGTGACGGTGATGGCACCCGACCACCCGGATCGGCCGGCCTGTCTGGTCAACCTGGGGGCAGCGTATCGAATGCTTTTCGAACATACCGGGAGCGTCGACGATATAGACCGGATGGTGCAGGTGACCCGGCTGATTGTGGCCGAACTCCCCGAGCGGCACGTCGATCGTATCCGGCACCGGCAGAACCTCCGGTCGCTGGTGGCACAGACAGTGGTGGCGCAATCGGACAACGCCGAGATGCTGCATCATCTGATACCGCTGGCACGAGAGGCGTCGGCTGATCCGGTCCACGGTCCGGTATTTCTGGAGGCGTTGGCGATCTGCCTGGGGGCATCGGCCCGGGCCGGTGGGGACCCGGACGTCGTGGGCGAACTGATCGACGTGGAGCGCCGCCGGGTCGCTTCGCTATCGCTCGGGGGCGCGGAGCGGGCAACTGCGCTGACCGATTTGGCGGCGAGCATGCTCCAGCTGGTCGTCGTGACCGCGGATAGATCGCTGCTCGGCGAAATCGTCGGAGTCGCGCGGCAGGCGGTCGAGGCGTGCCCGCCGGGGCACGAGGACCGTGCTCGCGCCCTGTCCACCCTCGGCAACTCGCTGCACGCACTGTTCACGCAGCGGGACCGGCAGCCGGCAACTCTGGAGGAAGCCATCGCGATCGGCCGGGACGCGGTATCGGCCGCGCCGGCCGGGCATCCGGCTCGGCCGTCCTGTTCGACGAACCTGTCGATCGCCCTGCGCGAGTACTACGAGGAGACCCGGGATCTGGAGAGCCTGCGGGAAGCCGTGCGGATCAGCCGCGCGGCGGTCGAATCCGCCGGACCGGACCATCCGGGCAGGGTCAACTACTTGAACAATCTGAGCGCCAACTGTCAGGAATTGTTCAAACGGACCGGCGACCTGGAGTGGATTCTGCTGGCATTGCGGTCGTCGGAGGAGGCGGTCGCCCTGAGTCCGTACGGTTCGGTCCTGTGGGCGAACCGGCTCGCCGAACTCGGCAACGTACGGCATATCCTGGCGGATGCGCCGTACTATCTATGGCCCGACGGTGACGAACCCCGTGGCGGCCCATCGAAAACGGATGCCGGCGATGGGGGGTACGCAGACAGCGATGAGATTCTTCGTAGCGCATTGACCGCGCAGCGCGCAGCGGCGGAGACGAACCCGCAGGGCGCGACACTGAGCAACCTGGCTACCGTCGCACGAAGCCTGTTCGAACGCACCGGCGACCACACCGTATTGGACGAGGCGGTCCGCGCTGCGCACGAGAGCGTGGCGGCATTCGAGCCGGGAACGCCGGAGCGGGCTCGGGCGCTTCTGGGATTGATCCGTGCGCTCGGGCAACGCCGGGACGGTCCGGTCGCCATCGACGAAATCCACGCCTGTTGCCGGGAGCTGGTGGCCGACCGGGCCACACCACGTACCCAGGTACTGGCCCACCGTATCCTCGGCCGCGTCGCGATGGCACTGGACCCGCCGCGGCTCGATATCGCCGGGGCCGCGTACGAGATCGCGATCGCCCGGCTGCCGGAACTGGCGCCGCGGCGGCTGTTGCGGCCGGACCGCGAGCACGGTTTGGCGGAATTCGCCGGCCTTTCCGGGGAGGCGGCGGCGGTAGCTCTGCGGCTGGGCGGGCCGGAACAAGCGATCCAAGTATCGGAGCAGTCCCGCGGCCTGCTGCTGCGGGAAAGTATGGGTGGCCGGGGCGATCTCGGTGAGCTGCGGCGGGTCGATCCGGACGCGGCGGATGAGTTCGTGCGGCTCCGCGATCTACTCGACGCATCCGATCAGGGCGGCACCGATCTGTACTGCGCCGATATCTACGCTGCCGGAGACCCACCGCCCGGCAGCGGTGACCGGCTGTCCCGGCATCGCCGGCTCGCGTCCCATTGGGAGGAGCTCCTCGCGCGCATTCGCCGGCTGCCCGGTATGGAGGGCTTTCTCGGTCCGCCGACGCTCGAGTCGCTGCGTGATGCCCGTCCCGGCGGTCCGGTCGTGGTCGTCAATGTCAGCACTTTCGGCTGCGACGCGATACTTCTCATGGTGGACGGCTCGGTCCGCCGGTTGCCGCTCGACTGTGCCTACGCCGAACTCCAGGAGCGCGCGGAGGCGTTCCGGAACCTCGGGTTCACGGAGGCCGGTGCCCGGGCCGAATCCGAGATTCTCGGGCATCTGGCCTGGTTGTGGGACCGTATCGCCCGGCCGGTACTGGCCGCCACGGGATTACTGTCCGATTCACCGCGAACGGCGGCGGAGGCGCCGCGGCTGTGGTGGTGCCCGGTCGGCGTCGCCGCGTTTCTGCCGTTACACGCGGCCGGGAACCACGATGGGAACAGCACTTCGACGGTGCTGCATCATGTGGTCTCCTCCTACACCACCACCATCGGTGCGCTGCGCCACGCCCGTACCCGCTCCGCTGTGCCGGTGCGGTCGTCCGGGCAGGCCGGCCGTGACCTGCTGATCGTCCGGATGAGCCGAACGCCCGGGGCGCCGGCGTTACCCGGCGCGGAGGCCGAGGCACGCCGCGTCGCGCAGCTGGTTCCGTCGTCGACCACACTGGCCGATACACAGGCGACCCGCGATACCGTCCGTGATGCGATGCCCGGGCATCGCATCACGCATTTCGCGTGTCACGCGGTGACCGAGCCCCGCTCCCCGGCACTGAACCGTCTGCTGCTGACCGACCATGAGAGTGCGCCGCTGACCGGTTTCGAACTGTCCACGTCGGATCTGCCGGATGTGGAACTCGCGTATCTTTCGGCATGCTCGACTGCTCGATCGAGTATCCCGCTCGCCGATGAGACCGTGCATATCGCCGCCGGATTCCAGCTGGCCGGGTACCGGCATGTTGTCGCGACACTGTGGCCTGTACCCGATAAAGCCGCCGGACGCATCGCCGAAGACTTCTATACCCGCCTGCTGCCGGCACTGTCGACCGGTGACACTGCGCGAGCACTGCATCGGGCCACCTCCGGTTTGCGCGCCGACGCTCCGGACCGGCCGTCGCGCTGGGCGGCACATATCCATTTCGGCCCCTGACCATCGACTCCTACCGAATACACCGTCCGGGCCCGCCAACCGGACGAGTGATATCGACGGTGGCAAGGATCAGGTGGCCGAACCGGCTGCCGCGCCGGTGGCCAGGTCGGCGCCCCAGCGGGCGATTGCCGTGTCCAGGTCCAACGGCCGGGGCCGCATATCGCCGGTATCGGGCCAGTCGGCGCGGGGGACGCGCCACATGACCTCGAACTCGATACCGTCGGGGTCCTTCGCGTAGAACGATTTGGACATCAGATGGTCGGAGGCGCCGACGAGGGCGTCGCGCGCCGTCAACCGGCGTCCGGTCTCGGCGAGTTCGCCGAGGGTGCCGACCTCCCAGGCGAGGTGGTACAGGCCGATCCCGCCGGGGCGCGGGCCGGGTGCCTCGTCGCCGAGCGCGAACAGTCCGAGGTCGTGATCGTTATCGGAATCGGCCGCCCGGAGAAACGCGGCCCGGCCCGGGCTGTGGTGAGCGACGGCGAACCCCAGGGTGGCGGTGTAGAAGTCGACGGAGCGGTCGAGGTCGCGGATATAGAGAACAGCGTGGTTGAGCCGGCGCACGGTCATACTGTGGTCCTTTCTGTCCGCACCACCGCGGGTGGTGGGGGAGTGGGCGGCGATATGTCCGGTGTGGCTGTGACGATCCCGGGTCCGTTGATCATGTTCCGGTGAACGTCTTCCGGTATGCCGACGGCGACATGCCGAGACCACGCCGCATATGGTGACGGAGGTTGTCCGGGGAGCCGAGCCCGGATATCTCCGCGACCTCGTCGACCGATAGATCGGCCGATTCCAGCAGTTCCCGGGCCCGGTCGACCCTGCGGTCACGGATCCAGGCTCCGGGCGACACCCCGGTCTCGGCCCGGAATCGCCGGCTGAACGTACGCGGGCTCATCCGGGCCTGTGCGGCGAGAACCGGCACGTTCAGCGGCTCGCTCAGATGGGCCAGCGCCCAGGCCCGGGCAGCCGCCGTGCTCCGCTCGTCGTGGTCGGGCACGTGGTGCTCGATGAATTGTGCCTGCCCGCCTTCGCGCCACGGTGGCACGACACAGTGCCGGGCCGCGCGATTGGCCACCGCGGCTCCGTGGTCGCGCCGGATGATGTGCAGGCAGAGATCGATTCCGGCGGCAAGCCCCGCCGAACTCAGCAGGTTTCCCTCGTCGACGAACAGTACGGTCTCGTCGAGTTCGACCGCCGGGAACAGCCGGCGGAAATCGTCGGCGTACCGCCAGTGAGTGGTCGCGTGGTGCCCGTCGAAAACGCCGGCCGCGGCGAGTACGAACGCTCCGGTACAGATGGAGACTGTCCGGGCCGTGACCGGGATCGTGGCCAGCGCGGCAGCGACCTCCGCGGTGAGTTCACCGGCGGAACGGGCGGGCGGGAACTGAGTTCCGGGCACGATCACTGTGTCGGCGGATGCGAGCACATCCACCCCGGATTCGGCGACAAGCGAATACCCGGAGGTCGCCCGTACCGGGCCGGGTTCGAGTGCGCAGGTGACGACCCGGTAGAGCGGTGTGCCGTCGTCGTCGGTGGCCTGGCCGAAAACCAGCGGCGGAATGGTCGCGTCGAAACCCACCACCGGTTCCAGCAGCAGTACCGCGACGAGATGTGGGCGCGTGGTACGGCGCCGGCCATTGGTGGCATGATTTTCATGCATATTGTCGATTCTGCCACTGGTAGTCCGGGACGTGCTACCGGATGCTGGATTCTCGTGAAGACAGATATCGATATCCACGCGGCAACGGCTTGCGCGGGCCGGCGGCGGCCGCACTACGCGTGGATAGTCGCCGGGGTGAGTTTCGTGGCGATCCTGGGCGCGGCGGGTTTCCGTGCCGTGCCGAGCGTCATGATGACTCCGCTGCACACGGAGTTCGGCTGGTCGCATGCGACGATCGGCGCCGCGATGTCGGTGAACATGGTGCTGTTCGGTGTCACCGCGCCGTTCGCGGCCGCGCTGATGGACCGGTTCGGTGTCCGGCCGATCCTCACCGGGGCGCTGTTGCTGATCGCGGCCGGAACCGGCGTCGGTGTACTCATGACGGCGAGCTGGCAGATGATGCTGCTCTGGGGATTACTGGTCGGCCTCGGCACCGGCTCGATCTCGATGGGTTTCGTCGCCACCGTCTCGACCCGATGGTTCGTCGCCCGGCGCGGACTGGTCACCGGCGTTCTCACCGCGGCGAGCGCGACGGGCCAGCTCATCTTCCTGCCGGTGGTCGCGGAGGTGACCGATCGGGTCGGGTGGCGCTGGGCGTCGATGATCGTCACCGCCGCGGCACTGGCGGTGATCCCGTTGGTGCTGCTGTTCATTCGCGATCGTCCGGGGGATATCGGCGTCACGGCTTACGGCGGTGATCCCGGCGCCTCCGGCGAACCGTTGCCCAACGGGAGTTTCGGGGCGGCGGCGAGCGGCCTGCTCCGAGGTGCCCGGGTGCCCGCTTTCTGGTTGCTCGCGGGGAGTTTCGCCATCTGCGGTATGACGACGAACGGGTTGATCGGGACCCATTTCATCCCCGCCGCCCACGATCACGGAATGCCCACGACGCTGGCCGCCTCACTGCTGGCCACCGTCGGCATCTTCGATGTCGCCGGCACCATATTCTCCGGCTGGCTCACCGATCGCGTGGACGCCCGCATCCTGCTGGTGGTCTATTACCTCGGCCGCGGCGCTTCACTGCTCGTGCTACCGGCGCTGCTGTCGCCCGATGCCGGGCCGAGTACCTGGGTGTTCATCGTGTTCTACGGCCTCGACTGGGTGGCGACCGTACCCCCGACCATCGCGATCTGCCGCAGCTGGTTCGGGCCCTCGACCCCGGTCGTATTCGGCTGGGTTTTCGCCGCCCACCAGGTCGGCGCCGCGGTGGCCGCGTTCGGCGCGGGTCATATCCGGGACGCCGACGGATCGTACGATCTCGCCTTCTATGTCGCCGCCGGACTGTGCGTGGTGGCGGCGCTTCTGTGCGGCGCTCTCCGGATGCCGCGCCGGTCGCACGTGCCGGTGGGGGCCGCTGTCGGCTAGGGTCGGACTCGCTGTTGTCGGCACCTACCTTCGGCGGAGCCCTGTGATCATCGAATTCGTAGTCGGGCTGATCGCCGTGCTGGAAGCCGTCGGACTGGTCGTGCTCTGGCAGTTGCTGGTCCGCACTCGCCGTGAACTCGACGAACTACAGCGCCGGGTCGATAACCGCCAGTTGCTGATGAACGGCGGACGGGAGGCGGTGAAAACAGTCTGGGGTGCCGCGAACCTGCTGCGTAAGAAGGGGTTTCGTGGAGCGGTACTGAGCTCGATCGAAGATCTGGCCGGATGGGCGCAGGTAGAACGACCGGATCTGGCCCGGCTCACCTCCGACGGCAACGTGGTGATCGCGTTCTCCGATATCGAGGGATCCACCGCCCTCAACGAGCGGCTGGGAGATCGGGCCTGGGTCAGGCTACTCGGCCGCCACGAGCGGCTGGTCGGCAAGTACGTCGCCGAGCACGATGGGCATATCGTGAAGAGCCAGGGGGACGGCTTCATGATCGCATTCGCCGAGCCCGAACAGGCGGTGCGCTGCGGCGTGGACGTGCAGGACGCGCTCGGCGGCAGTGCCGGATCCCTCGGCCGCGAAAGCGTTCGCGTGCGAATAGGTATCCACATGGGAAGGTCGGTTCGCCGTGGCGACGACCTCTTCGGGCGGAATGTGGCCATGGCTGCCCGGGTGGCCGGTGCGGCGCACGGCGGGGAAGTCCTGCTGAGCGAGGAAGTGCGCGACGCCGTCGCCGACCGGCCGGGCATCTCTGTCACCGCTGCCCGGGAAGTCGAGCTGAAAGGCTTTCACGGCGTCCATCACCTCTATACGGTCGAACGCGTGCGCTGAAACCGCTGCGACGGTGCTCGCGCCGGCCGACACGACAACGGAAGGATCACCATGGTCACCGTCCTCGGAAGTGGTATCGCCGGAACCGCTCTGGCCGGGGCCCTGGCCGGCTCCGGACGTCCGGTCACGGTGTACGAACAGCGCAGTGGTGGGGGCGGTGGGGCCTTCCTGATCCTCGATGGCCGGGGGCATCGCGGCCTGCTCGAACTCGGTGTGCCGGAGGACGATCTGCACGCCGCGTCGTACCCGGTGGACGAATTGCGGTACACCCCGGACGACGGCGTCACCCGGCGGCGGCCGAACGAGGGCCACCGGTTCTGGCTGCGTCGCGATCTGATGGCGGTGCTGAACCGGTGGGCGGTGGAGTCCGGGGCCGAGATCCGTTATGGTGACCCGGTTTCCGAGGTCCGGGTTGATCCTGCCGGCGGCACCACGCTCCGCCTCGGCGACGATACGGTGACGACCCGGGAGCTGGTGATCGGCGCCGATGGTATCGATTCGGTGGCACGAGCCGGTATCGAACCGGGCCGGACCACGGAATACGCGGGGGATGTCGTGGTCTACGGGATGACGGACCGCGCGGTCGACTGCCCCACGGATCCCTTCGTTCTGCACTTCGACGCCGCAGCCGGTTCCGGTACCCGGCGGGCGGCCACCGTCGGGCATATCTGGCGTCCCGGAGCTACCGCGGCCCTGTGGTTTCTGCGGATCACCCGGGAACCGCTGCCGGGTGCGGAGACCGGGATCCTGCCCGTCGCCGGCTGGGCGGATACCGTCGTGGCGGCGGCTCCGGGATCGGTCCGCGAGCTGACAGCGGAACTGGTCGCCGCGACCGATCAGGTGCACGTTTCCAATGCCCGCAATGTCCCGCTCGGCTCGGCGGCAGCTCCCGCACCGCCGGTGGTGCTGGTCGGGGACGCCGACCACGCCATCACACCCGCGGCGGGTGTCGGAGCCCGGGAGGGGATCGAGGATGTGGTGGCCGTGTACGGGGCGATCGCCGCGGGCGAGTCCCCTGCCGAAGCCATGTCCGCTCGCCGGCGCGCGATAACGGAGGAGCGGGACCGGGTGGCCCGCCGGATGCGGGCCGCCGCGACGTCCGGCACAGCAGCGCGGTAGGGCGATCCGTCTGTCGCGCACTGTCGCCGCGAAGACCGGCTCTCCCAGGTCTTGTGGGGGAGCCGGCCGTCGCAGGACCGGTCAGTGTCCGGCCAGGACCGGCTCCTCCGCGGTCTCGCCGCTGACGGTATCGAGCCGCTTGGTGAGTCCCTCGCCTTCGATATCGAAGGCGGGTACCAGGGGAGACAGCCACTTCGGCATCCACCAGATCCGCTCGCCGACGATCAGCATGAACGCGGGGACGATGAGCATGCGAACCAGGAACGCATCGGCCAGAACACCGACCGCGAGAGCGAACCCGATGGTTTTCAGGATGACGTCGTCGGTGAGGGCGAACCCGGCGAAAACGCCGACCATGATGATCGCGGCGGCCACCACGACCCGGGCGCTGTGGGCGAACCCGTCGATCACGGCCCGGCGGGCGGGGGTTCCGTGCGTGTACGCCTCACGCATCCGGCTGACGAGGAAGACCTCGTAGTCCATGGCGAGACCGAACAGGATGCCGGTCAGCAGGATCGGCAGGATGAACAGCACCGGGCTGGTGCTGTCCACGCCGATGAGCTGGTTCAGCCAGCCCCACTGGAAGACCGCGACCGTGGCGCCGAGGGAGACGCCGACCGAGAGCAGGAAGCCCAATGCGGCCTTGATCGGCACCCAGATCGAGCGGAACACCGCGATCAGCAGGAAGATCGCCAGACCCACCACCACCGCGAGGTAGATCGGGAACACCTCGGACAGTTTGCCGGCGATATCGACACCGACAGCGGTCTGACCGGTGACCAGGGCGCGGGCTCCGGTTTTCGCGGGCAGATCGGCGACGGTGGTGCGGATCTCGGCCACGAGATCCTTGGTGGCCTGGTCCGATGGTCCGGAGCCGGGGATCACGGTGACCGTGGCGAACCGGACGGCCGCGAGCTGCTGCTGGAAGGCCTGCTGGGCCTGCGGTGTGTTGCCGGTGACCGCGGGAACAACGGTGGCGACGTCCGAGCCGGCCCGGCCGGCCATCGCCTGGAGGTCGTCGGTGACGGTCTGTACGGCCGCGGCGGGGTCGGGGGCGTTCGCCGTATCGACGACCACGACGAGCGGCCCGTTGGCGCCGGCGCCGAAATTGTCGGTGATGAGGTCGTAGGCGGTGCGGGCGTCGCTGCCGACCGGCTTGCTGGAGTCGTCGGGCAGCGCGAGCTGCATGGAGGTCATCGGGATGGCGGCGATGGCGGCGATGGCGATACCGCCGACGAGGGCGGGCCATTTACGCCGGGAGATTCCTTCCACCCAGCGGCGGCCGTGCGTGCGGAACTCCGCGCCGCCGGTCTGCGCCGACATATAGCGCGGCTTCCCCTTCATCACCTTCGCACCGGCGAAGCCGAGGATGGCGGGGAGCAGGGTGAGCGAGATGAGCACGGCGATCCCGACGGTGAACGCGCCACCGAGACCCATCTGGGTCAGGAATCCGATATTGCAGACGGCCAGGCCGACCAGGGCGATGATGACGGTCAGGCCGGCGAAGATCACCGCGGAACCCGCGGTGCCGACCGCGCGACCGGCCGCTTCCTCCAGCGAGCGGCCCGCGCGGACCTCGCTCTGGTAGCGCGACATGATGAACAGCGCGTAGTCGATTCCGACGGCCAGGCCGAGCATGGTGCCCAGCGCCGGGGTCACCGAGCTGAGTTCGACGAACCCGGTGAGGGTGGTGATGCCGAGCATCCCGATGCCGACACCGGCGAGTGCGGTCAGCAGCGGCATACCCGCCGCGACCAGCGAACCGAAGGTGATCGCGAGGACCACCAGCGCGACCGCGACACCGATCACCTCGGCGAGTGGCATCTCGACCTCGCTCAGCGCGTCACCACCGATGGCGACTTTCAGTCCCGCATCCTCCGCGGCGTGCGCCGCGTCCTCGAGCGCGGCCCGATCGGTGTCGGCGAGTTCGGTCGAGGTCTTGTTGTAGCTGACCGAGGCGTAGCCGACCCGGCCGTCCTCGGAGAGCGTGCCCCCGGTGAACGGATCCGTTACCGACTGCACATTCTCGGTCTTCAGTCCGCGCAAGGCCGCGGCGACGGACGAGTTGTAGGCGGGATCGGTCAGCGACTGTCCTTCGGGGGCCTCGAACACCACTCGCGCTGTCGCGCCGTCGGGGGAGGCCTGCGGACTGCGCTCCTCGATCAGCTCGAACGCGTGCGTGGATTCGATACCGGGCAACTCGAATTTATCGCTCGTCTTCCCGGACAGTGTCGCCGCTCCGACCGCGAGGACGGCCAGTAACACCACCCAGAATGCCGCCACCGCTTTGCGGTGGACGAACGACCACCGGCCGAGCCGGAACAACTGCCACGCCATGCGCTGTCCTCCAAGCGACTATGTGGACCCCGCGGTCCGGATATGCTTCGAGGGTAGAAGCAAGCGGACTCAAGGGTCCACTTCAGGGAGGTGGATGTGGAGCAACTCACCTGGACCCCATCATGAGACGTGGGTCTCAATGGGATTTGACCTGCGTAGATCCCGAGGAAGCGGCACCATGACCGGCATGGCGACATCGAAGTCGGACGCGGGGCCCACCGATGCCCAGAGCTGGGCGGGCCGCCGGGCGGATGCCCGGCAGAACCATGAGCGGGTACTGGCAGCCGCGATCGAAGTGTTCACCGAGCACGGTATCGGTGCCACGATCCCACAGGTCGCCGCACGCGCCGGCGTCGGCAAGGCAACCGTCTATCGCAGCTACCCGACCAAGGCCGACCTGGTGCAGGAGCTGGCGCGCACGCATATCGAATGGTTCCACGAACTCACCACCGCCGCGGTCGACGCGGCGCACAGCGATGCCTACCGGGCACTCGAATCCCTGCTGGAGCGAATCACCGCCCGGCTGGCCCAGGACAGGCTGATGATCGAAGTGCTCAGCGGCGTCGAAGGGCTCGGGGATGTGCGCCTCGAACGGCAGCTGGAGCAGATTCTGGCTCTGGGACGAGCACAGGGAAGCCTGCGCGCGGACGCCACCGGAATGGATATCCAGGTGCTGGTCTCAGGCGTGGCGCGCGCGCTGATCGACCTCGATATCCGGGACCCCGATATCTGGCGCCGCTATGCACGACTCGCCCTGGCCGCAATACGCGCCGAACCGGCCCGGGACGCCCACTGACAGTCGACCCGGTGTTGTCGCGGGGGCGGCTACCCCGATACCGGCCGAACGGAGCGTCTCGCCGTTCACACCGGCCGGCTCCTGGCTTTTCGAGCGGCTGTCCCGAATAACGCTGCCGACCGCGTTCGGTGCGGCCGATGAGACAGGGCCGTGCCGTAGCATGCTTCGCGCGGCGTCGGTACCGGCGCGCGTACCGAAGTCATAGGAGGGCGTTGTGCAGCTTTCGGGTGTGGGCGTGTGGAGTTCGCAACTGCGCTACGGTGACCCGGCCGAAGCGGCGGACGCGGCGGCCGAACTCGAAGAGCTGGGCTACACCGCGGTATGGGTTCCCGATGTCGGCGGGCCGGTGTTCGACGCCGTGGACAACCTGTTGCGGGCGACCGAGCGAATCGTTGTCGCGACCGGGATCCTGAACCTGTGGATGCACGAACCGGCGGAAGTCGCCGCCTCGTACGCATCGTTGACCCGCGCCCACGGCGAACGGTTCCTGATGGGGATCGGCGTGAGTCACGCCCCGCTGATCGATGCCGGCGATCCGGGGCGTTACCGGAAACCGCTGGCGGCCACCGCGTCCTACCTCGACGCCTTGGACTCGGTCGATCCGCCGGTCCCCGCCGGCGCGCGAGTACTGGCCGCGTTGGGACCGAAGATGTTGCGGTTGTCGGCGACCCGGGCCGGCGGCGCGCATCCGTATCTGGTCACACCCCAGCACACCGCCTCCGCTCGCGCCGCACTCGGCGACGGGCCGCTGTTGCTGCCCGAGCAGACGGTCATCCTGACCACGGACGCCGCGGAGGCGCGGGCCATCGGCACCGAGTGGCTGCGCAGTTATCTCCAGTTGCCGAACTACGCGAACAACCTGCTGCGGTCGGGTTTCACTCAGGAGGACGTGGATTCCGTCAGCGACCGGCTCTTCGACGCGATCATCGCCTGGGGCGACGAAGCCGCGATCCTGCGGCGGGTCTCCGAACACCGCGTGGCGGGCGCGGACCATGTGTGCATCCAGGTACTGGATACCGATCCGCAGGCCTTTCCCCGGGAGCAGTGGCGCCGCATCGCAGCGGCATCGGCCTGAGCGAGCACCCGCTTCCGCCGCGAACCGTACAGCTCCGCCGGAGATCGTGCCGGACCGCCGGCATCGGGAGCGCTTCGGCTGTGCGCCGGGCTTTCCGAGGGCAGGTGCGCGGATCGGCTAGCGGGGCCGTGCGCCTCGTAGGAAGAGGCGCACGGCGTGTTCGAGGTGCCGGTCTTCCTGCTGCTCGGACCGGTGGAATCCGAAATCCGCCAATCTGCCGGGAACCAGTTCCACCATTGCCAGGAAGTGCTCGGCCGCCAATTCGATATCGTCGACGTCGATTTCGCCCGCCGCCGTGCCGCGACGCAGCACCTCCACCACGGCGCGCTGCCGGCCGGACCACATCATGGAGTCCGCGGTGACGGCGAATTCGGGAAACCGCGCGGATTCGCTCATCGCGATGCGGGTCAGGCGTACGTTCCCGGGATCTGTCGCGCGCTTCAACGCTACGTGGCCGATCCGGAGCAGTGCGGTCTCGGTATCTTCGTCGTCGGCTACGGCTTCACTGTCCGAGGCCTCGTAACGTGACAGGGCCCAGGGGATCACCTCCGCGAAGACCGCGCGCTTGTCCGGGTAGCGTGCGTACAACGAGCGCTTGGTGATACCCGCGGCCTTGGCGATCGATTCCATCGTCGCCCCGGCATAGCCGAACTCGAGAAATATCGCGACGGCGGCCTCTCTGACCGCCCGGTCGAGCTTCTTCGCCTCAGCGTGAGTGGGCCGCCCCCGTCTGGTCGTCGACATCCGGTAAGTATGCCACCGAGTATATTTATCGCCGCCGCGCCCGAGGCTGCGGCTGGGGCGGCACGGCTCTCGGTCTACCGGTCCGCGCGTCCGTCGACGATCACGTCGGTGGACGCTTCGATCGTTTTCACGATCGTGGTGAAATCGGACTCCGCGCCTTGTTCGTTCAGTGTCCTCTCCCACATCCGGGCGACGGCGTCGGCCAACTCGGCGGGAGTTCCCAGCGCCCGGGTCTCTTCGAGGTAGAGCCGCACGTCCTTGACCATCAAACCCGTCGCGAACCCGAAATCGAAGGTGCGGGGTAGTACCGAACGGGGAAACTTGTCACGGCTGGCGTGGGTCGCGCCGGATCCGGCGTTCAGTACCTCGATCATCACCGCGGGATCCAGTCCGGCCTTGACGCCCGTAACCATCACTTCCGCTGTCGCCGCCAGCGTGGCGGCAGCCATCAGGTTGTTCACCAGCTTCATCGTCTGCGCGGCGCCCGGCCGGGTTCCGATGAAGATCGTCCGGCCCAGGATCCCGAGAAGCGTTTCGGCGGCGGCGAATTCGTCAGCGGGCCCGGACGCCATGATCGCCAGTGAGCCTGCCCGGGCTCCGGCGACACCGCCGCTGACCGGGCAGTCCAGCGCCGCGATGCCACGCTCTGCCAACAGCGCCGAAATCTGCTGCGCCGTATCGGCGCCGATGGTGGACATATCGACGAAGCGCCGCACCCGCTTGCCGTCGATGACTCCGTTCTCCCCAGCGGCGACGTCCAATGCTGCCTGTTGTGAAGGAAGGCTGGCTATGACCGTCTCGGTGCGGTCGGCGACACCTCGGGGAGAGAGGGCGGCTTCGGCGCCGAGCGCGACCGCGCGTCGGGTCGCGTCGGCGCTGACGTCGAACACCACCACCTGGTGACCTGCCCGCAGCAGTCGCGTGGCCATCGGAAAACCCATATTGCCGAGGCCGATGAACCCGATACGCACGGTGTTCACCTGTTCTCGTCGAGCTCGGCCAAAGCTTCGCGAGCCACTCGGAAACCGTCCACCGCCGCCGGTACCCCCGCGTAGATCGCGACCTGCAGGAATACTTCCCGGATCTCGTCGCGGCTCACCCCGTTGTTGAGCGCTCCTCTGATATGCGTACGTAGCTCGTTCGGCCGGTTGAGCAGTGCGATCATCGCCAGGTTCAGCATGGATCGGGTCTTCAGTGATAAGCCGTCGCGACCCCACACCGCGCCCCAGCAGTACTCGGTGACGAGGTCCTGCAGCGGGCCGGTGAAGTCGTCTTCGGCGGTATACCGGACGTAGGCCTCACCGAGTACCTGAGTGCGGATCCGCCGACCCTTCTCGTAGGTCTCCTGGTCCATGAAACCCTCTCTCGCAACCGCGCGATATACACCGCCTCCCCATAAGTACCCATGGCCGTATACTTTGTCAATGGTCGATGCTCACGGTTGCTGATCCTCCGCAATCACGGCGAACGGTGGCCGGCGGCGACCGTGTTCAGAATCGGAACCGATAGAGGGTGTCGTAGTTTCTGGCGGCGGGGATCCGGTACACCAACTGGAACAACAGGCGCTGCGGCTTCAGTGGAATCGCGTCGACGTCCATGACTCCGGTCGATACGTACTTCAGGCGCGGGTTCCACCGCTCCAGCTCGCGAGCGTCACGCGTGCCCCAGGCATTACGAGTGCCCCACCGGACCAACCCGCTGATCGTGGAGGTCCAGCGAGGCAGTGCGTCGAACAACAGTTCACCGCTGCCGAACCGGTCCGTCAGCCGCTGGAGCAGCTGCCGCACATCGGATTCGGTGAGATACATAAACAGTCCCTCGGCGATAACCAGTGCCGGACGGTCCGAAGGGATATCGTCCAGCCAGCCCGGCTCCGTCACCGACGACCCGATCATCCGGTAGTGCTCACGCTCGGAAAAGATTTCGCGGCGTAGTTCGATCACCTCCGGAACGTCCACATCGAACCAGTCGACACCGCTGGGCAGATCGAGCCGGAACGCCCGGCTGTCCAGGCCGCAACCCAGGTGCAGAACTACCGCGTCGGGATGGCGCTCGAGAAAGTCACCGGCCCAGTCGTCGAGCTGCTTCGCGCGTAACGCCACGAGGAACTGGTTGCTCCACGAGTTGGTCCATCTGCCCATCCGGTCGAAGTCGTAGTCGATGCGATCGACCGCCTCGGCGGCGGCGCGGTCACCGAGAACGGGGTGCTCCAGGCGGCTTTCACACGCCCGCAGGTACAGCGTGCCCAGCATCGTCCACTCCGTCGACCCCCATTTCACGCCGGTGAAGTCGACCTTGTCCGTCATCTGTTGCTCCTCTTCTGCGTGGGAGAGCCCTCCCACGGCCGCGGGCGCCTCAACCGCCCCGTTCGTACAGCGCGCGAACGGTATCGACCGTATCGGCCTCGGCTGGGCGTTTATCGTCGCGGTAGCGCACCACGCGGGCGAACCGCAGTGCCATTCCGCCGGGATAGCGGGTCGAACTCTGCACCCCGTCGAAAGCGATCTCGACGACCTGTTCGGGCCGGAGTTTCACCACGTAGCCATCGGCCGGGCCGTCGGCGAGGCCGGTGAAGCGCTCGGTCTGCCATTTCAACATGGCGTCGGTCATCCCCTTGAACGTCTTACCCAGCATCACGAACTCTCCGGTGGCCGGATCACGTGCGCCCAGGTGGATATTGGACAGGGTCCCGGTGCGCCGGCCGGAACCCCATTCGACGGCGAGTACGACCAGGTCCAGGGTGTGCACGGGTTTGACCTTGAGCCATCCGGCGCCGCGGCGGCCGGCCTCGTACGGTGCCGACGGTGACTTCGCCATGACGCCCTCGTGCCCGGCGGCCAGCGTGCGGTCCAGGAACTGTTGTGCCGCCGCGGCGTCCGCGGTGACCAGGCGGTCGACACGCTGATCGCCGGGTACGAGCGCGTCGAGTGCGGCGAACCGGTCCCGGGTGGGCAGATCGAGGAGATCCCGGCCGTCGAGATGTAGCAGGTCGAAGAAGAAGACCGACAGCGGTTCGAGATCGCCCGGATTTTTGCGGCCGAACCGGGCAGCGGTGACCTGGAAGCGTTGTGGCCGCCCATCGGGGCGCAATGCGATGGCCTCGGCATCAGCGATCAGATCGGTGGCCGGAAGGGCGAGAGTGGCCGCGACGACCTCGGGGAGCCGGCCGGTGACCTCGTCGAGACTGCGGGTATAGATCGAGACCGCGGATCCGGCGCGATGGATCTGCACCCGCGCGCCGTCCAACTTGGCTTCGAAAACGGCTGTGCCGCCGAGTCGCCGGAGCGCATCGTCGACCCCGGTCGCGGTTTGTGCGAGCATCGGCCCGACCGGCCGTCCCGCGCGTAACCGGAACTCCGCCAGTGCCGCCCGGCCCTCGGTCAGTGCCGCGGCCGCGACGCCGGGGAGGTCGCCGGCCAGCATCGCCGCGCGCCGCACCTCGGCGGCGGGGATACCGGCAGCCTCCGCGACCGCGTCGGACATCACTCCCGCCAGTGCTCCCTGCCGTAACTCACCGCTGAGCAACCGGCGCAGAAATATCTGCTCGCTATCGGATGCGCTGCTGAACAGGTCGAGTACCAGTTCGGCGCGTAAGGCCCGGGATCCCTTCCCGGCGACCTCGCGGATCCGGGTGAACCGCGCGTCGACATCGGCGACCGTGAGCGTCGGTGCCGCGGCGGGCGGCGGCAGCGACCGCAGTGCTGCCCAGCCCACGCCGATCTGGCGTTGTGGTAGATCACCGGAAAGCCAGGAGGCGGTTACCGCGACCAGTCGCGGGTCGCCGTGTGCGGCTACGTGGCGCAGCAGCGTGGCGAGACGGCCGGTCTTGTCCAGCCGCGCCGACGCTGTCGCGATATCCGCGGACGCGGCGGCTACCTCGGCGAACAGCACATGCACAGCCTGGCATGCCCAACGGCCTCCGGCAATCAGCGGATCGCCTGCTGTCGACGTCGATCGGCCGTGCAATATGGGGCACTAGCGGTAAACGTCTCATATGGAGCAGACTGGGCGGACACAGGACGTCTGTCGTACGGCGCCGGTGGCGGAACCCGAGGAGATGGCGGATCGATGACCCACGACGACAGTGACCTACCGGCGGACCCGAGTATCGTCGCCGGTATCGATACAGGCCGGGTCACCGCCTGGTTCGCCGAACATATTCCCGTGGCCGCGCCACCTCTGAGGTTCGATCTGATCACCGGCGGCCGGTCAAACCTCACCTACCGTGTGCACGACCGTTCCGGTGCCTGCTGGGTACTGCGCCGGCCGCCCACCGGCCACGTCCTCGCTTCCGCGCACGATGTCGTCCGCGAGTTCCGCATCCTCGACCTACTCGCCGGCACCCCGGTTCCCGTTCCTCCGGTCCTGGGCTGCTGCGCCGATCACGCCGTGACCGGCGCCGATTTCTACGTCATGGACTACGTGGACGGTATCGTCGCCGCCGACACCGCGACCGCTGCCGCGATTCCCCGGGAGAGCCGCGCCGCGGCCTCGCGCGATATCGTCGATACGCTCGCGGCCGTCCACGCTGTCGACACCACCACCGGGCCGCTGGCCGAAATGCGCAGACCCGGCAGCTATCTGGAACGCCAGCTGCGCCGCTGGCACCGCCAGCTCACCGCGGGCGGTGTCGGACCCGGACCCCTCTGGGAGGTCCACGACCTGCTCACCCGGCGGATGCCGGGCGAGCGCTGGACCGGGATCGCGCACGGCGATTTCCGTCCGGGCAATCTGCTGATCGGCCCCGACGGAACCGTTCGGGCAGTTCTGGACTGGGAGCTGTGGACCGTCGGCGATGTCATGGCCGATATCGGCTGGCTCGCCGCCGCCTGGACATCGGCCGAACCGTTCGGCTGGGCTCCCGATCCCGCCGAGGGCTACCTCGATCTCGACACAGTGCTTTCCCGCTACGCCGACGCCACCGGCCGGGCCCTCGACGACCTGCCCTACTACCAGGCGTTCGCACTGTGGCGGCTGGCAGCCATCGCCGAGGGAGTGGCGGCTCGCTTCCGCGCCGGAGTGATGGGCGAACAGGATATCGACGTGACCGAACTGTCGCAGCGGCCCGCCCGGCTCGCCGAATCCGCGCGCACGGTACTCATCGGGCGGTAGGTGGACTGTCAGGTCACGCGGGCGGCCGGCCTGAGATCCACCGCGGCAGTGGCGGCGGCGATCGAACTGGAGGAAGTCGCCAAACTGCAGTTGCTGCTACGGGACCGGACGCCGGTACTCCTCGACGCGGATCAGATCACCGAACTCACCGAGAAGTACGGCACGCCCTGGGAGCTCTGAGGCCGGATCGGAGTCCGGCGGTCGCGACGCAGCCCGAGCGCGTACTGCGGCGATCACGGCCGTAGCGGCACACGGCGCGGTCGAATGATCCGGTGGGTGAGTCGCCAGCCCGCTGTGGTCCGTTCGAAGGTGTCTTCGTAGGTGACACTGCCGAGGGTCCCGTCCGTCATGATGCCGAGCCCCTTGGACATCGTGTGAGCTCTGCTGTCGTGAGCTTCGGTGAACACGATGTTCGTGACGTGATGGGCTACGGGGTTCGCGTCGCCCAACGACAAGGTGGCCTCGCGGATCGACTCCGGCCCCACCAGAACGCCACCACCCAGGGCGCTCACATCGTAAACGACGTCCTCGGTGAAAAGCGCCAGCAGCCCTTCGAGGTCGCCGGAGTCGGTCAGATGCCCGTGCGAGTTGATAAGTTCCGTGATGGCGAACCGGTCGTCAGCGGTCAACATGGTCCAGCCCTCCAGCCTTGAAGCGGGGACATCCCCGGTTATGTGCCGGTACCGTAAACGGGGATGTCCCCGAATAGCAAGCGCAGCCCCAGGTCCGACGCAACCCGCAGTATGGCGCGCCTGCTCAGCGCTGCTCGGGAGCTCATAGCCGAATCGGGCCCGGAAGTCGCGCTCGACGAGATCGCGCGGCGCGCGGGTGTCGGGAACGCCACCCTGTACCGCCACTTTCCGACGCGCGCCGACCTCCTTGTTGCCGTATACGGCGATGAGATCGCCGAACTGTGTCGTAGTGGTACGGAACCGGCCGATTCGGGACCACCGCTGGATGCGCTCTTCACCTGGCTCGGCAAGTTCGTCGTCCACGTGGCGACGAAGCGTCCACTCGCATTGGCCGCGACCGAGGGGCCCAGCGACCGGCGGACGCCGCTGTTCGAGGAATGGCACACCTCGATCACTGCCGCCGCCGACGTCTTGGTGGAACGTGCCCGGCCGGCCTTGCGACCGGATATCACCACAACTGACGTGCTGGCACTGGCCACCGGCGTCGCCCTGGCCGCCGACGCCGACGGTGAGCACGCGCACCGCCTGGTCGGATTGCTGCGCACGGGCTTGGTATCCGGATCTGCCGGCGTGGATCAGTCGAGCTGGAGTTCCGGGGAGTAGAGGTCGAGCCAGTGGTGCAGGTCCAGAACTCGGTCGAGGCCGGCGCGGACCTCCGCGGTCATCCGGGACAGATCGTGCTCCACCGCGTTCTGCACCCAGGTGCGGTCCACCAGTGCGAAAACCGGGCTGTCGGGCGCGGCCACGATCTCCTTGACCTGCTGGGCCAGTCCCGCGGCATAGCCGGGGTCCTGGGTCGAGGGATACGGGCTCTTCACGCGTTGGGCGACCGACTGTGGCAGAACATGTTCGGTGGCATGCCGCAGGAGGCTCTTCTCCCTGCCGTCGAACGTCTTCAACGACCACGGGGTGTTGTAGACGTACTCGACGAGCCGGTGATCGCAGAACGGGACGCGAACCTCGAGCCCGACGGCCATCGAGGCGCGATCCTTGCGATCGAGGAGCATGCGGACGAACCGGGTCAGGTGCAGATGGCAGATCGTGCGCATCCGGCGATCGGTTTCCGATTCCCCGTCGAGGTGTTCGACCTCGGCGACCGCTGTCGCGTACTGATCGCCGATATAGTCGTCGATCGACAAGCGCCGCAACAGGTCCCGGATGAACAGGTCGAACCGGTCGGGGCCCGCCACCGAACTGTTGAAGGCCAGCCACGGAAAGGTATTCGACCGAACCGCCGCATCATCGTGGAACCAGCGGTAGCCGCCGAATACCTCGTCGGCCGATTCCCCCGACAGCGCGACCGTCGACTGGGCCCGGATCGCTTTGAACAGCAAGTAGAGCGAGGCATCCATATCGCCGAGTCCGGCGGGGATATCCCGGGCGGTGATCATCGCGCGCCGCACCTCGGGGTCGGTGAGATCCTCGGGATCGAGGACCACGTCGTGGTGCGCGGAACGCACCAGTTCGGCGACCTCGCGCACGAACGGCGAATCCGGGGTATCCCGCATCTCGTCGGGTCGGAAGCTCTGTTCCTGATGCAGGAAGTCGACCGAGAAGGTCCGCAACCGCTCGCCGTCGCGCGCCAGCCGGGCGGCGGCGAGACCGGTGATGGCACTCGAATCGAGGCCGCCGGACAGCAGAACACACCGGGGCACATCGGAGATCAGCTGACGCTCCACGATATCGGTCATGAGATCGCGTACGCGGGCCACGGTATCGTCACGACTGTCGTTGTGCGCCATCGGGTTCAGCTTCCAATAGGTGCGCGAGCGCAGCCCGCCGCGGTCGACTGTGACGATCGTACCGGGAAGCACCTCGTGCATATCCTTCCACAGCGACCATCCCGGCGATTTCGTCATCGCGAACAGCTCGCGGATACCGTCGGTGTCGACGATCTTGCGGGCCAGCGGATTGGCCAGGATCGCTTTCGGTTCGGAGCCGAACAGCACACCGTCGCGGGTCGGGTAGTAGTAGAAGGGTTTGATTCCCATCCGGTCGCGGATCATCACGAGTTTCTCCTCGCGCTGATCCCAGATCGCGAAGGCGTACATACCGTTGAGGTGATCGACCACCGCGTCACCCCACTGCAGGTAACCGCGCAGGACGACCTCGGTATCGCTGTCCGTGCGGAATCGGTGGCCCAGCTCGATCAACCGGGTGCGCAGTTCGGTGAAGTTGTATGCCTCACCGCTGTAGACGATGGCGATATCGCCGTTCGGGGTTCCGATACTCATCGGCTGGGTGCCGCCCGGAAGGTCGATGATCGCCAGACGCCGGTGACCGAGGCCCGCATGGGTGCGGATGAATGTGCCCGACCCGTCGGGTCCGCGACAGGCCATCGTCTGGGTCATCGCGTCGAGAGTCGAATGATGTTGCGTCAGATCGGAATCGAAGGATACCCAACCGGCGATACCGCACATTGTGCCGCCTCCCGTAGATAGTTAGCAATGCGAACTAAGCGTAACTCCGGTGTAACACATGGCGGCGTGCTTGTCGAAGGGGTGATACTGCTCGGGCGGTTCTCGGAAGCCGGTCCATCGGGCGTCGTCGAACCAGCGCGTGACACCCTCCGCATCGGGGTGCCGGCCCGCGGGTAGCAGCAGGGGGGAGGCGTGACGGACGGTCGGAAAGCGGTGGTGCGGTCAGCGGCGCTGCGGCGGCGGCGATCACCGGTGGTGGCTGCTGGTCTCGGGTTCCGGATCAGGGTGAGTTGGGCACGGTGGCTCGTCGCGGCGGTGACCGGTTCGAAGCCCGTATTGTCGTCGATGAATATCGGTACGCGCCTGAGGATATCGGTGCGTGCAAGGTCGCCTACGAGTCGCCGGAGTCGATCGAAAGGGATTTCCCGATTCGGCACGAGTTGTGCTGACTCCGCAGAACTCGCGGCCGGGTCGTCGCGGCTTCCCACCGTTGACAGGTCTGAGGTCGGCCGCATAGGCTCCGAGCACTATGGTTCTGTTCTGTCATGCGAAAAACTGAAAGTGATTATGTCATCTCATGTCACAGTGGCGTAGATGATATGTGCGTCTCACGTTCGGGTATCACACACTCCTGCGCGCGCCTTGATCTCGCTACATGTCTTGTAGCGCCCCGGCCGCCAGTGGTTCGCAGACCTATCGCTCTGCTGAGTTCGATGGTGTGTCTTCCGGTCCTGGTCTGAGCGGCGACATCTCCTCGGGTCAGCGGCGGCAGGCAACCGGCTCTCTGTCCCCGTGTCGCGGCGGCAGCGCCGAATCGAGTATGTGCGGTCGCCGCCAGGGTATCCGGCATATCCGACATACCCGGCAATTCCGATAAATGGAGAGTTTCGCGACCGGTCGTCCGGGGTAATAGAGCGGGGCTTCTCGACTTGCGTACGTATTTCTCCATTCAGGTGCGGATGCGTAGCGCGATTGTGTGTGTGCATTGACGAAGGGTTGAGTGGTGTCCGGATCGGCATTTTCCGTCGCTATTATCGGCATATCCTGCAGAATGCCGGGGGCGGCCGATCCGGACAGTTTCTGGCAGTTACTGAGAGACGGGAATGCCGCGATCGGGACGGCGCCCCCCGGACGAGAAAAAATCACCGAGCGCGCCGGATTCCTCGGTAACGCGGGCGATTTCGATGCGGACTTCTTCGGCATCTCGCCCAACGAGGCGCGCGCGATCGATCCGCAGCAGTTGCTCGCCCTGGAGCTGAGCTGGGAGGCGCTCGAGGACGCGGGCCTGGCCGCCACTGCGCGCGACGCTCGGCGGTGCGGTGTGTTCTTCGGCAGCACCGGCAGCGATTTCGCCGAGCTGCTGGCCTCGCGCGGTGGGCCGGGGGTCAGCCGGCACTCGATGTGGGGCGTCGGGCGCGGCATCATCGCGAACCGCGTATCGAACTACTTCGGCTTCAGCGGCCCGAGCATTCTGGTCGATAGCGCACAGGCATCCTCACTGGTCGCCGTGCATCTGGCGTGCGAAAGTCTGCGCAGCGGCGAGAGCGATGTGGCCCTGGCCGGCGGACTGAACCTTATTCTGTCGCCGACCAGCGGTGAACGGACAGCGCAATTCGGCGCGCAGTCCGCGCTGGGCGCGTGCCACACCTTCGATGCGCGGGCCGACGGTTTCGTGCGCGGTGAAGGCGGCGGCGTGGTGGTGCTTAAACCATTGGCGCGCGCCGTCGCCGACGGCGACCGGATTCATGCTGTCATCCGCGGCAGCGCGGTCAATACCGGCAACGAGCGCCGCGTGCTGAGCGCCCCGAGCCGGGATGCGCAGGCGGCGGTGATCCGATCCGCGCTGACCGCCGCGGGTGTCGACGCGCCCTCTGTGCAGTACGTCGAATTGCACGGCACCGGGACACCCGCCGGTGACCCGGTGGAGGCCGCCTCGCTCGGTGAAACCTACGGTGTGGGGCGGACCCAGGACGCACCGCTTGCTGTCGGGTCGGTCAAAACGAATATCGGGCATCTGGAAGGTGCCTCGGGTATCGCGGGACTCATCAAGACCGTGCTCTGCCTGACCCATCGTGAGATCGTCGCGAGCCTGAACTTCGAAACGCCGAATCCTCGAATTCCGCTCGGGGAACTGGGTTTGCGGGTCGCTACGGGTACCGAGAGCTGGCCCGCCGCCGCCGTGCGCAGGGCGGCTGTGTCGTCCTTCGGTATGGGGGGATCCAATGCGCACGTGATCGTGGAGGAGGCGCCCGCCACCGGGTCTGCCGAGCCTGCGGTGGTGGGACGGACGGGTGCGGTGCCGCTGGTCGTATCGGCTCGCACCGAGGACGGCGTGGTCGCGCAGGCGGCCCGGCTGCGGGAGTGGTTACTGCGCCATCCGGGTCTGGACGTGGCCGACGTGGCCCATTCGCTGCTGGCCACCCGCGCCCAGCTGGAGTGCCGCGGGGCCGTCGTCGGACGTGATCGAGCGGAGCTGCTGGCCGGTTTGGCCGCGTTGGACGGCTCGGCCGCGCCTGCCGCGGCCACCGGGCCGATGCGGGGGCGGGCCGAGCCGCGCCGGGTCGGGTTCGTCTGCCCGGGGCCGGGCACCGGATGGGCGACTGTGGCCCGGGACCTGGTGGATGGCGGTGGCGCGTTCGCGGCGTCGATCGCTGAATGTGCGGCGGCGCTCGAGCCGTACGTGGACTGGTCGCTGACGGCGGTGCTTCGCGGTGAATCCACGCCCTCGCCGGCTCGCGTGGATGTGGCGCAACCGGCGCTGTTCGCGGTGACGGTCTCGCTGGCCCGGATGTGGCGCGCGGCCGGTGTGGAGCCGGATATGGTGATCGGCCGTGGCGAAGGGGAGATCGCCGCCGCCCATATCGCCGGTGGGCTGTCGCTGGCGGATGCGGCGCGGGTGGTGGCGCTGCGGTCGCGCGTGGTGGCCGAGGAGACTGCCGGACAGGACGATACGGCATCGATCGGACTCGGCGTCGACGCGGTCGAGCGGCTGCTCGCGGAGCTCGAGCCGATCCGCCCGGTCTCCGGATCGGTGCCGTTCTTCTCGAGCATGACAGCCGATGTCATGGATACGGCGCGACTGGATGCCGGATACTGGTGCCGGTCCCTGCGGGAGCCGATGCGAACCGCCGATGCGGTCACGGCACCGACCGGCCACGGCATCAATGGATACATCGAACTCGGCCCGATTTCGGGGCTCACGACGGATATCGGCGTCAGCGCCGAGGGCGACGCCGGCGTACCCGTCGTCGGGTCGTGGCAGCCCGGCGAATCCGGTCCGGATCGGCTTTTGGCTTCGCTGGTACAGGCCCATTGTGTCGGCATCGGCGTGGATCCCCGGGCGCTGGTCTCGGGTGGGACGCGAGTGGAGTTGCCGCCGTACGCATTCCGGCGCCGCGAGTCCGGTGCCGACACGCCGCTGGTCCCCGCCGATGGTGGCAGCGGCGCGCCGCGGGTGGTCGCCGCGGCCGAAGACCACATTTCCGAGAGCCGGATTCCCGCGGACGATACGCCTCCCGCGGCGCCGAACGACAGTCCGCTGGCACGCACACTGCTCGCGGCCCCCGAATATCAGCGCGACACAGTGGTGCTCGACATCGTGCGTGCACACGCTGCCGCCGTCCTGGGACACGAGTCGGCCCGATCGATTCACCCCGGCCTGCCGTTCACCGAGCTCGGTTTCGACTCCCTCAGCGGTGTGGAGCTGCAGAAACGGTTGACGCGGGCCACCGGTGTCGCGCTGCCGGCGTCGCTCATCTTCGACCATCCGACCGCGACCGCCGTCGCGGCGCTGCTGCGGGGACTGATCGCCGGGACCACCCGGGAGCAGCGCCGGGTTCCGCGCCGCACCGCATCGGCAGAGCCGATAGCGATCGTCGGGATGGGCGCCCGGTTCCCAGGTGGTGTGCGCTGCGCGGAGGACCTGTGGGATCTGGTCGCCGAGGGGCGCGACGTGATCAGCGAGTTCCCCGCCGACCGCGGCTGGGACCTGGACCGGCTCTTCGATTCGGATCCCGGCAAAGCGGGTACGGTCTACACGCGGCGCGGTGGATTCCTCAGCGGGGCCGGTGATTTCGATCCCGGGTTCTTCGGCATCAGCCCCCGGGAAGCGCTGGCGATGGATCCGCAGCAGCGGGTGTTGCTCGAAACAGCCTGGGAGGCACTGGAGGACGCGGGTATCGATCCGGTGTCGTTACGGGGTGGCGATACCGGCGTCTACATCGGTGCCTGCTCGTCGGAATACTCCCGTCGGGTGACCGGTGACCTGGAGGGATTCCGGCTGACCGGCACCTCGCACAGCGTCATCTCGGGTCGCGTCGCGTACGTGTTCGGCCTGGAGGGGCCGGCTGTGACGGTGGATACGGCGTGTTCGTCTTCGCTGGTGGCGTTGCACTTGGCCTGCCGGGCGCTGCGCCAGGGGGAGAGCTCCCTGATTCTCGCGGGCGGCGTCACCATCGCGGCCGGCCCGGAGCTGTATGTGGACTTCTCTCGCCAGCGTGGCCTGTCCCGTGACGGCCGATGCAAGGCATTCTCGGCCGCGGCCGACGGTGTGGGATGGTCGGAGGGCTCGGGTGTCCTGGTGCTGGAACGGCTTTCGGATGCGCGGCGCCTCGGCCACAACATTCTCGCCGTTGTTCGCGGTAGCGCGATCAACCAGGACGGCGCGAGCAACGGCCTCACCGCACCGAACGGTCCGTCGCAGGAGCGGGTGATCGCGGAGGCCCTCGCCGACGCCGGAATCTCGGCGGTCGATGTGGACGCGGTGGAGGCACACGGAACCGGTACGACGCTGGGTGATCCGATCGAAGCACAGGCGTTGATCGCTGCCTACGGATCCGGTCGCGGCGATCGGGAGCCGTTGCGGATCGGTTCGCTGAAGTCGAATATCGGCCATACCGTGGCCGCCGCCGGTGTGGCCGGTGTGATCAAGATGGTGCAGGCGCTGCGGCACGAGCGGCTGCCGCGTACGCTGCACGCCGAAACGCCGTCGCCGCACGTGGAGTGGGATCCGGGCACGGTGCGGCTGCTGACCGAATCCGAGCCCTGGATCGCCGGGGACCGGGCGCGGCGAGCGGGTGTTTCGTCGTTCGGGATCAGCGGAACCAACGCGCATATCCTCCTGGAGGAAGCACCCGCCGAGCTCGCCGCCGTGAGCTCCGGTGCCAACGATGCGGTGTGGCAGCCGGATATGGCGGCGCCGCTCACCCCGCTGCTGGTGTCGGGGAAGGGCGCAGCGGGTCTGCGGGCACAGGCCGGCCGGCTGCGTACCTGGCTGTCGGAGCGGCCCGATGTGGACCTCACGGATGTGGCCTATTCGCTGGTGACGTCGCGGGCGCAGCTGGATTCGCGGAGCGTGGTACTCGGCCGTGATCGGGACGAGTTGCTCGAGCGGTTGGCGAGTCTCGCCGATTCGGGCACCGGCGCCGGCGTGGTCACCGGGGCGGCCGGTTCGGGGCTGACGGCGTTCTTGTTCACCGGTCAGGGTGCGCAGCGTGTTGGTATGGGTGCGGAGTTGTATGGCGCGTTTCCGGTGTTCGCGGCGGTGTTGGATGAGGTGTGTGCGGAGTTCGATCCGTTGCTGGGTCGGTCGTTGCGGGAGTTGATGTTCCGGGGCGCTGATGGTGATGGTGGGGTGTTGGATCGGACGGAGTTCACGCAGCCGGCGTTGTTCGCGTTCGAGGTGGCGTTGTTCGGGTTGCTGGAGTCGTTCGGGCTCGCACCGGATGTGTTGATCGGACATTCGGTGGGGGAGTTGGCTGCTGCGTATGTGGCCGGTGTGTGGTCGTTGCAGGATGCGTGTGCCCTGGTGGCGGCGCGGGGTCGGTTGATGGGTGCGTTGCCGTCGGGTGGCGCGATGTTGGCGGTGGCGCTGGGTGAGCAGCGTGCGGGTGAGGTTGTCGGCGGTTTCGGTGATCGGGTGTCTATTGCTGGGTTGAATGGTCCGTCGTCGACGGTGTTGTCGGGGGATGTGGATGCGATCGAGGAGATCGAGCGTGTGCTCTCGGCGACGGGAGTGGCGACGAATCGGTTGCGGGTGAGTCATGCGTTCCATTCGGCGCGGATGGATCCGATGTTGTCGGAGTTCCGTGCGGTCGCGGAGGGCGTTGTGTATCGGAGTCCACGGTGGCCGGTCGTGTCGAATGTGTCGGGTGAGGTTGCCGGGGATGTGGTGACCGATCCGGGGTATTGGGTGGGTCAGGTGCGCAGTTGTGTGCGGTTCGCGCCGGGCGTGGGCACTCTTGTCGGTGAGGGTGTGCGGCGTTTTGTGGAGGTGGGTCCGGATTCGGTGCTGGCGGCGTTGACGGGTGAGTGCCTGGCCGAGGCTCCGGAGATCGAGTCGGCGTCGGTTGTGGCGGCGGCTTCTCGGCGGGCGGTCGATGAGGTGGCGCAGTTGGTCACGTCGTTGGCGGGGCTTCATGTCGCGGGTGTGGGGGTGGATTGGCGGCCGTTGTTCGCGGGCCGGGCGGTGCGGCGGGTTCCGCTGCCCACCTACGCGTTTCAACATCGCCGCTATTGGCTGCCACCGGTCGACGGGACGCCGGCTCCGACTGATCATCCGGTTCTGACGAGTGTGGTCGGGTTGGCGGGTACCGATGAGTGGCTGTTCACCGGCCGGTTGTCGTTGCGTGCGCAGCCGTGGATCGCCGACCATGCGACATTCGGTGTCGTCGTCGTACCGAGTGCGGCCCTGATGGAGTTCCTGCTGGTCGCGGGAGACCGGATCGGGTGTGGCGTGGTGGAGGAGTTGACGCTGCAGGCGCCGATCGTGCCCGGTGCCGGTGATGAGATCGAGTTGCAGGTGCTGGTGCAGGCGCCCGATGAGGCCGGTCGTCGTGCGTTCGAGTTCTACTTCCGGGTTTCTCCGGACGGTGAGTGGGTGCACAACGCGACCGGCGCGCTCGCGGTCCGGTCCGACGACAATTCGTTGCTGTCGCGGCTGCGGGACGAGGCGTGGCCGCCGGGCGACGCCGAACCGGTTGCCGCCGAAGGTATTCCGGAACGCGTTTCGAAGGTGTCCGGGCTCGAGTACGGTCCGGCGTTCCTCGGGGTGCGCGCCGCGTGGCAACGCGACGATCTGGTCTTCTCGGAGATCATGCTGGGCGCCGACGCGGCGGCTCAACCGGGACGCTTCCACCTGCACCCGGCCCTGCTGGATATGACGTTGCACGCCGGCCTCGCCCAGTTCCTGCGGGGTGACGCGGAGTCCGATCCGGATACCGGCAGATTGCTTTTCCGGTGGGGCGGTGCGCGGTTCCACGCGGCGGCGGCAGACAGTGGACGGCGCGCGGAGATGACATCGCTTCGGGTCGCTGCCGTCGCGACGGGCGCGGAGACGATATCTGTCGCGGCCGTCGATCCGGACGGCAATCCCGTCCTGTCGGTCGATGCGGTGGTGATGCGCCCCTACGACACCGAGGCGTTCCGGAGCGCTCTCCCCGGTGACGAAGCGGCCCTGTACGAGGTGCGCTGGGAACACGCCGAAGTAGCGCCGGGCGCGATGCCCGCGCCGGCGCCGGCGGCGCTCGCGGACACGCGCGTGCGTGGAGTCGATGCGTCACATGGCTCACCCGCCGAAGCTGCTGCGGCGGAGCATGTTCCGGACGTGGTGGTGTGGCGGACGCCCGCCGGCGATTCGGCGGAGGTTCGAGAATCGGTTCGGGCGTGCGTGCACGACACACTCGCGCTGCTGAAGTCATGGCTCGTGCAGGACAGGTTGTCCGGCTCGCGATTGGTGGTCGTCACCACGGGTGGCGCCGGGTTGCCCGGAGAGACTCCCGACCTCGCCGCGGCCGCGGTGTGGGGTGTGGTGCGCAGTGCGCAGTCGGAGAATCCGGATCGGTTCGTGCTGGTCGATGAGGATCCGGCGGCGCCGTTGGATTCGGATCGGGTCGCGGCGGTGTCGCGGTCGGGTGAGCCGCAGGTCGCGGTGCGTGGCGGTGAGATGCTGGTGCCGCGGCTGGCACCCGCGTACACGCCGGTGGACAACGGTGCGCCGGCGGCGATGGGCCACGGCACGGTGTTGATCACCGGTGGCACGGGTGGTCTGGGTGCGTTGTTCGCCCGGCACCTGGTGGCCGAGCACGGTGTGCGCAGCCTGGTGCTGACGTCGCGGCGCGGGCCCGATGCGCCGGGTGCCGCCGAATTGGTTGCCGAGTTGGCGCGGTCGGGGGCGGACGCCCGGGTCGTGTCCTGTGACGTCGCCGACCGTGACGAGACCCGGGCCCTGTTGGACAGCATCGATTCCGAGCGTGGATTGACCGCCGTCGTGCATACGGCGGGCGTGCTCGACGACGGCACGATCGGGTCGCTGACCGGTGGGCAGGTCGATCGTGTGCTGGCGCCCAAGGTCGACGGGGCGTGGAATCTGCACGAGTTGACCGGTGACCGTGACCTGTCGGCGTTCGTGGTGTTCTCCTCGGTCGCCGGGGTTGTCGGGTCGGCCGGTCAGGGCAATTATGCCGCGGCCAACAGTTTCCTGGATGCGTTGATACAGCGGCGGCGAGCGGCCGGGCTGGCCGCCACCTCGCTGGCGTGGGGGCCGTGGAACCAGGCCGGAGGTATGACCGGTGGTCTGGATCGCGCCGCGCTCGCGCGATGGGACCGCCTGGGGCTCGGGCAGCTCGGTGACGGCGAGGGGATACGGCTGTTCGACGCCGCGCTCGCGCATTCGCACGCGCGGCCGGTGCTGATCCGCTTCGACGCGGCCGTGGTGCGTCGTGTCACCGAAATCGACAGCGTCCCCGCGGTATTGCGTGGATTTGCCCGGCGTTCCGCGCGTCCGGCACAGGATGTGCGGCGTGCCTCGCCGGCAAACGCCGCCGGTGCGCTCGGCGCCGCGTTGAGCGGAGTGCCCGAGGATCGCCGTGGCGAAGTCGTGCTCGAGATGGTACGTGACCAGGTCGCCGCGGTGCTCGGACACGATTCGGCGGAGTCGGTCGAGGTAGAAATGCCGTTCCGCGAGTTCGGGCTGGATTCGCTCGGTGCGGTGGAGTTCCGTAACCGGCTGGCCACGGCGACCGGTCTGCAGTTGCCGTCGACCCTGGTGTTCGACCACCCGACCCCGGCGGCGGTGGCGAAACTGGTGCAGTCGCGGGTCGAACCCACGGCCGCCGCGCCCGCCGCGAAGACGGCCCGCCGGGCGCGCGCCGACGAGCCGATCGCCATCGTCGGAATGGCCTGCCGGTATCCCGGCGGTGTCGAGTCCGCGGACGAGCTGTGGGATCTGGTGCTGTCGGGCACGGACGCGATCAGTGCGTTCCCATCGGATCGTGGCTGGGCGCTGGATCGGCTGATCGATCCGGACGCGGACCGGCCCGGCACGTCCTATTCCGGGCAGGGTGGCTTCCTGGCCGGTGCCGGTGATTTCGATGCCGGATTCTTCGGGATCGGCCCGCGTGAGGCCGTCGCGATGGATCCACAGCAGCGGTTGCTCCTCGAGGTGTCGTGGGAAGCACTGGAACATGCCGGCATCGATCCGACGTCGCTGCGCGGCAGCGATACCGGTGTGTATTCGGGCGTGATGTATCAGGACTACGAGAACCTGACGCGTGCGGCCGGACCTGACATCGAAGGATATGCGCTGACCGGCGCCGTGGGCAGTGTGGTGTCGGGCCGGGTGGCGTACACGCTGGGGCTGGAAGGTCCCGCGATGACGGTGGATACGGCCTGTTCGTCCTCGCTGGTGGCATTGCATCTGGCCGTCCGGGCGCTGCGTCAGGGCGAGAGTTCGCTCGCGCTGGTGGGCGGTGCGACGGTGATGGCGACGCCGATGGTGTTCTCGGAATTCTCCCGGCAGCGCGGTCTGGCGTCGGACGGACGCTGCAAATCGTTCTCGGCGGCCGCGGACGGTGTGTCCTGGGCGGAGGGCGCGGCCGTGCTGGTCGTGGAGCGGCTGTCGGACGCACAACGCCTGGGCCACAATGTGCTCGCGGTGGTGCGCGGCAGCGCGGTCAACCAGGACGGTGCGAGCAACGGCTTGACCGCGCCCAACGGTCCGTCGCAAGAGCGGGTGATCGCCGACGCGCTGGCCGACGCCGGGTTGGCGCCCGCGGAGGTGGACGCGGTCGAGGCGCACGGCACCGGGACGACGCTGGGTGATCCGATCGAGGCGCAAGCGTTGATCGCCGCCTACGGCCGGGACCGGGGCGAGCCGTTGCGCATCGGATCGCTGAAATCGAATATCGGGCATTCGCAGGCGGCCTCGGGTGTCGGTGGCGTGATCAAGATGGTGCAGGCCATGCGGCACGAAACCCTGCCGCGGACCTTGCATGTGGACGCGTTGTCACCACACGTGGATTGGTCGGCGGGATCGGTGCGGGTGCTGGCGGACCCGGAGCAGTGGACCGCGGGCGATCGGGTGCGCCGCGCGGGGGTGTCGTCGTTCGGGATCAGTGGCACGAACGCGCACGTGATTCTCGAGGAACCGCCGGTCTCAGTGGCCGCGCCGCCGCACCGGACCGCCGCGCCTGCCGCGGCGCCCGCGTCGCCGGAAGTCCTTCCGCTGTTGTTGTCCGCGAAATCCGAAGGGGCATTGCGGGCGCAGGCGGATCGGTTGTGGCAGTGGATGCTCGACCACGCCGACGCGGCGGTGCGGGATGTGGCGTCGGCGTTGGTCGATACCAGGGCACTGCTGGAGTGGCGTGGTGGCGTGCTGGGTCGCGATCGTGACGAGTTGCTGGCCGGTCTGGCGGAACTGGCCGCCGGATCGGGATCAGCGCGGGTAGTCGACGGTATCGCGGGGCAGGGAAAGACGGCGTTCCTGTTCACCGGCCAGGGTGCGCAGCGTCCCGGAATGGGTGCGGGGCTCTACCGGGACTTCCCGGTGTTCGCCGCGGCGCTGGACGAGGTGTGCGCCGAGTTCGATCGCCATCTCGGTGGATCGTTGCGAGCGGTGATGTTCGACGCCCCCGAGGCGGGGTTGAATCGGACGGAGTTCACCCAGCCCGCTTTGTTCGCCTTCGAGGTGGCGCTGTCCGGACTGCTGGAATCGTTCGGCATCGTCGCGGATGTGGTCGCCGGGCATTCGATCGGTGAGCTGGCGGCGGCGTATGTGGCGGGAGTGTGGTCGCTCGCGGACGCGTGTGCGCTGGTGGCGGCGCGCGGCCGGTTGATGGGTGGACTGCCCGAGGGCGGGGCGATGCTGGCGGTCGCCGTCTCGGAGGACGAGGCCACGACGGTGGTGGCCGAGTACCCCGGCCGTTTGTCGGTGGCCGCGGTGAACGGGCCGGAGGCAGTGGTGTTCTCCGGGGACGACGATGCCGTCGGTGAGCTCGAGGCACTGTTCGCCCGGCGCGGCCGCACGACGAGCCGGCTGCGGGTGAGCCATGCCTTCCATTCGGCTCGGATGGATCCGATGCTGGACGAGTTCCGGGCCGTGGCAGCGGGATTGACCTACCACGAGCCGCTGGTGCCGATCGTGTCGAACGTATCGGGTGCGCCGGCGGGCGACGCGGTGTGTGACCCCGAGTATTGGGTGGCGCAGGTTCGCGGTTGCGTACGTTTCGCTCCCGGGGTGAACACGCTGGCGGATTCCGGTGTGCGCAGATTCGTGGAGGTGGGGCCGGATGCGGTGCTCACCGCCATGACCCGGGCCTGCCTGGCCGAGCGTCCGGAGGTGGAGGCGAAGTCCACAGCGGTGGCGGCGTCGCGGCGCTCGGCCGATGAGACCGCCGAATTCGTCGCGGCCCTGACCCGGGCCCATACGGTGGGTGTGCCGGTGGACTGGACGCCGCTGCTCGGTGGACGCCCCGCCCGCCGGGTGACGTTGCCTACCTACGCGTTCCAGCATCAGCGCTATTGGGCGCGTCCGCGCGTCGCGCGGGACCTATGGCAGTCGGGCCTCGACGAGGCAGACCATCCGCTGCTCGGTGCGATGGTGCGATTGCCGGAATCCGAGGAGGTCGTGTTCACGGGCAGGCTGTCCCGAGACGGTCACCCGTGGCTGGCCGATCATGCCGTGGCCGGGGTCGCCTTGCTGCCCGGGGCTGCCCTGGTGGACCTGGCGTTGCACGTGGGAACAATGGTGCGGTGCCCGCTGGTGACGGAGCTGGTGATCGAGGCACCGCTGCCGCTGCCGGCCGCCGGCGCCGCCGAACTTCGTGTGGTGGCGAGCGGGCCGGACGACACCGGATCCCGGACGGTCACGATGTATTCCCGCTCCAGCAGCGGTGATTCGGGCCGGTTCGATGACGATTCGGAACAGTGGATCCGTCACGCGGTCGCGACGGTGGCCGCCGGGCCGGATACGGCAGCGGACGCGACCGGGCCGGTGCAGTGGCCGCCCGCGGGCGCGACGGCCACAGCGATCGACACCGCTTACCCGGATCTGGCCGAGCGCGGCTACGAATACGGGCCGGTGTTCCGCGGACTGACCGCCCTCTGGGCGGGCGACGGTGAGGTGTTCGCGGAGATCACCCTGCCGGAGTCCGCGCTCTCGGAGAGCACACGATTCGGGATACATCCGGCGCTGCTGGATGCCGCGCTGCACGCGATCGTGGTCGGTGGGCTGGCGCCCGATACCCGGGCGGATGCGGTAGTCGTCCCGTTCTCGTGGGAGAACGTCGCCTTGCGCGCGACGGGCGCCACCGCGCTGCGGGTCCGTGCGCGCAGGGTTGCCGGCGCTACCGCCTCCGGGCCGGGAGACGAGCGGATCGCCCTGACCCTCACCGACCGGACGGGCACAGCCGTGGCCGAGGTGGGAGCCCTGACTCTGCGGCCACTGTCGACCGGCACGCTCGGCGTGCCGCGGCGTGGAGCGGGCGGCATCGGCTACGAGCTGGAGTGGATCGCCCTTCCCGAGCGGCCCGGCGAGCCCGTCGGGGACGACGCCTGGAGCTCGGTCGACGATGGTGAAGCCGTCGTTGTCGCCGGCCGGGATATGACGGTGGTGCGGCTCGATGAACCGGCCACCGAGGTCGAAATCCCGACGGCGGTACGGGAGCTGGTGACCGCACTGAAGGATCGGGTACAGCGCCTGCTGTCTCGTGACGGACTCATCGTCGTGGTGACCCGGCGAGCGGTGGCGGTCCATCCCGGCGAGCCGGTGGACTTGGCCGCAGCAGCGGCATGGGGTCTGCTGCGTACGGCACAGAGCGAGAACCCGGACCGGATCCTGCTCGTCGATATCGATGCGGAGTCGGGCTATCGGTCCGCGGTGCCGCTGGCTGCGGCGACCGCGGGGGAAACCCAGCTGGCCGTGCGCCACGGAACGGCGCATATACCGCGGCTGAACCGCGATCCTGGCCCACTCGCACCGGCGATCGCCTCGGCGGGCGCGGCCGGGACCGGGGGCGATGGCGAGGCGTCGCCGCTGAAGACCTCGCACGGCCCGCGCGAGCTACCGGCCCGATCGCTGACTCTGCGTGGCAAGGGCACGCTGTCGCCGGAGAATTTCGGTCTGGATGAGGACCCCGGTGCGTGGGAGGCACTCACACCGGGGCAGGTCCGGGTCGGTATGCGGGCGGTCGGCCTCAACTTCCGGGACGTGCTCATCGCGCTCGGCACCTATCCCGACGAGAGCGGCCGAATCGGTGGCGAAGGCGCCGGAATCGTGCTGGAGGCCGGCTCCGATGTGACCGAATTCGCCCCCGGCGACAGGGTGTTCGGCTTTGTGCCGGGCTCCGGCACGGTGTCGGTGACCGATCACCGGCTGCTCGCGCGGATGCCGGATGGCTGGTCGTTCACCCAGGCCGCCGCGATACCGATCGCTTACGCGACCGCCTACTACGGCCTCGTCGACCTGGCCGGTGCGCAACCGGGCCAGACGCTGTTGCTGCACGCCGCTACCGGTGGCGTCGGGATGGCGGCCGTGCGACTCGCGCGGCACCTCGGCCTGCGGCCGCTGGTCACCGCCAGCCGGCCCAAATGGAATGTGCTGCGCGATATGGGGTTCGACGATTCGGATATCGGCGATTCCCGCACCCTGGATTTCGAACGGAAGTTCCTCGACGCGACCGGCGGGCGCGGCGTGGATATCGTGCTGGATTCGCTGGCCGGCGAATTCGTGGACGCCTCGTTGCGCTTGCTGCCGCGTGGCGGCAGCTTCGTCGAAATGGGCATGCTCGATCGGCGTGATCCCGCCGAGGTGGCCGCCGGCCACCCGGGTGTTCGTTACCACAGCTTCATGCTGATGGACGTGGGCCCGGATCGGCTCCGAGAGATTCTGGCCGCGCTCGTCGGATTGCTCGGCGACCCGATACCGGCGTCGGACCCGGTGACCGCCTGGGATCTGCGGCGGGCGCCCGCCGCCTACCGGTACCTGGGCCAAGCCCGGGGTATCGGCAAGAACGTGCTCACCGTGCCGGCCCCGCTGCGGCCCGAGGGCACCGTACTGATCACCGGTGGCACCGGGGGGCTGGGCGCGGTGACCGCGCGGCACCTCGTCACCACGCACGGCGTGCGCCGGCTGATACTGGCCGGCCGGCGCGGCCCGGACGCACCCGGTGCGGCCGAACTCGCCGCCGAACTCACCGAGCTCGGGGCGCAGGTGGAGGTGGTCGCCTGTGATGCGGCCGACCGCGCCGCCCTCGACGCGATGCTGGCGGCGATCCCGGCGGCGCATCCGTTGACCGCGGTCGTCCATTCCGCGGGTGTGCTGTCCGATGGCGTGCTCGCCACCATGACGGACGAACAGATCGCGCGGGTGTTGCGGCCCAAGGTGGATGCCGCGTGGAATCTGCACGAGGCGACCGCGCACCTGGATCTGTCGGCGTTCGTGCTCTACTCCTCGATTTCGGGCGTTATCGGCAACCCGGGGCAGGCGAACTATGCCGCGGCGAACGTCTTCCTCGACGCACTGGCCCAGCATCGCCACAGGACGGGTCTGCCCGCGATATCGGTGGCCTGGGGGCCGTGGCAGCAGGGCAGCGGTATGACCAGCGCCCTCGGCGAGGCAGACCTCGTCCGGTTGCGGCGCGAAGGACTCCTTCCGCTGGGCGGCGAGGACGGTATGGAACTGTTCGACGCGGCTTTGGCGGGCGGTAGCGCCACGTTCGCGGCGGTCCGGATCGACGGGACCGCGCTCGGTGCGGCCGGTTCCGGTGATATTCGCCCGGTGATGCGGAGCTTGGCGCGGCCCTCGCGGCGCCGGGTGAGCGAACCCGCGACGGCGTCGGACGGGCGTTCCGCGAGCTGGGCGGCGCAACTGCTCGGCCGCTCCGTCGCCGAGCAGGATCGCATGATTCTCGAGGTGATCCGGGCGCAGGCCGCGGCCGTGCTCGGACACACCAGCGCCGATTCGACCGCACCGGACAAGCCGTTCAGCGATATCGGGCTCGATTCGCTCGGGGTCATGGAATTCCGGAACCGGCTGAAATCCGCTGTCGGCGTCCAATTGTCCGCGACCACGATGTTCGACTATCCCACCCCGGAGGCGCTGGCCGGGTTCCTCCGCCAGGAGATCGTTCCGGTCGACGAACCAGAGCGGCGATCGGAGGCCCGGTCGCGGGCGCGGCAGCGGCCGCCCGAACTCACCGACCGATCGCGGGAACCCATCGCCATCGTCGGTATGGCCTGCCGGTACCCCGGCGGCGCCCGCTCACCCGAGGATCTGTGGCGCATGACCGCGGCGGGCGTGGATGCGGTCGGCGGCTATCCCTCCGACCGTGGATGGGATCTGGAGCGGCTGTTCGACTCCGACCCGGACGCACCGGGCACGATCTACACCCGCGACGGCGGATTCCTCGACTCCGTCGGCGACTTCGATGCGGCCTTCTTCGGGATCGGCCCCCGCGAGGCCGCCGCGATGGACCCACAGCAGCGCCTGATGCTCGAGGCGTCCTGGGAAGCGCTCGAAGACGCCGGTATCGACCCGGTATCGTTACGCGGCAGCGATACCGGCGTCTTCGCCGGTGTCATCCATCAGAACTACGGGCCCCGCATCGGCTCCCGGGCAGTCGGCGCCGAGGCGGAAGGCCATGCCTACCTGGGTGTTTCGAACAGTGTGCTGAGCGGCCGGATCGCCTACACCTTCGGTTTCGAGGGCCCGGCCATCTCGGTCGACACCGCGTGCTCGTCCTCGCTGGTGGCGCTGCACCTCGCGTGTCAGGCGCTGCGGCAGGGCGACGCGACGGTGGCTCTCGCGGGCGGGGTCACCGTGATGTCGGATCCCTCCCTGTTGATCGCCTTCGCACGTCAGCGCGCGCTGTCCCCCGACGCCCGCTGCAAGGCATTCGCGGCGGCCGCCGACGGTACGGGCTTTTCCGAGGGGCTCGGCATGCTGGTGCTGGAACGGCTGTCGGACGCGCAACGTCTGGGCCACAACGTGCTCGCCGTGGTGCGCGGCAGCGCGGTCAATCAGGACGGTGCGAGCAACGGTCTGACCGCGCCCAACGGCCTGTCGCAGGAGCGGGTCATCGCGCAGGCGCTCGCGAATGCCGGCTTGGAGCCCGCGGATATCGACGCGGTCGAGGCCCACGGTACGGGCACGACGCTCGGGGATCCGATCGAAGCGCAGGCACTGATCAGGGCCTTCGGGACGCGGCGCGAGGCCGCGCCGCTACATCTGGGTTCGCTCAAATCGAATATCGGTCACACCTCGGCCGCGGCGGGAGTCGGCGGGGTGATCAAGATGGTGCAGGCCATGCGGCACAGCGTCCTGCCGAAGACGTTGCACGTGGATGCGCCGACGCCACACGTGGATTGGTCCGCGGGTACGGTGCGCCTGCTGCGGGACAACGAGCCGTGGCCCGGGGGTGAGCGGACCCGCCGGGCGGGGGTTTCGTCGTTCGGAGCCAGCGGCACCAACGCCCACCTGATTCTCGAGGAGGCGCCCACCGCGCCGGTCGCCGGCGCGCCGGACGGTGTCTCCCCGGCGGTTGCCGCGACGACCGTGGGCTCCGATGTCGTCCCGCTGGTGCTGTCGGCCAAGTCCGGTGAGGCGCTGCGCGCGCAAGCGGACCGGCTGCGGCGGTGGCTCGTCGCCGATCCCGGCGCGGATATGTGGGACGTGGCGCATACCTTGTCGACGTCGCGGGCCCTGCTGGAATGGCGGGGCGCGGTCGTGGGCAGCGACCGGCCCGGACTGCTGGCCGGTCTGGCCGATCTGGCGGCCGGGGCGCCGGGCGCGATCGAGGCGAAAGCAGAGACCGGTAAGACGGCGTTCTTGTTCACCGGTCAGGGTGCGCAGCGTGTTGGTATGGGTGCGGAGTTGTATCGCGCGTTTCCGGTGTTCGCGGCGGTGTTGGATGAGGTGTGTGCGGAGTTCGATCCGTTGCTGGGTCGGTCGTTGCGGGAGTTGATGTTCCGGGGCGCTGATGGTGATGGTGGGGTGTTGGATCGGACGGAGTTCACGCAGCCGGCGTTGTTCGCGTTCGAGGTGGCGTTGTTCGGGTTGCTGGAGTCGTTCGGTATAGAGCCGGATGTGTTGATCGGGCATTCGCTGGGCGAGTTGGCTGCTGCGTATGTCTCGGGTGTGTGGTCGCTCGCGGATGCGTGCGTGTTGGTGGCGGCGCGGGGCCGGTTGATGGGAGCGTTGCCGGCGGGCGGTGCGATGCTGGCGGTGGCTCTGGATGAACCACGAGCGAGTGACGTTGTCGCCGGTTTCGGTGGCCGCGTATCGGTTGCTGGGGTGAATGGTCCGTCGTCGACGGTGTTGTCGGGGGATGTCGATGCGATCGGGGAGATCGAGGTCGAGCTGGCCGCGGCCGGTGTGCGGTCGAGTCGGTTGCGGGTGAGTCATGCGTTCCATTCGGCGCGGATGGATCCGATGTCGGCGGAGTTCCGGGCGGTCGCCGAAGGCATCGCTTATCGGGCTCCGCGGTGGCCGATCGTGTCGAATGTGTCGGGGGAGGTTGCCGGGGATGCGGTGACCGATCCGGAATATTGGGTGGGTCAGGTGCGCAGTTGTGTGCGGTTCGCGCCGGGCGTGGACACTCTCGTCGATGAGGGTGTGCGGCGTTTTGTGGAGGTGGGCCCGGACTCTGTGCTGACCGCGTTGACGCGCGGATGCCTGGCCGAAACTCCGGAGCTCGAGTCGGCATCGGTCGTGGCCGCGGTTTCCCGGAAGGCAGTCGACGAGGTGACGCAGTTCACCGCGTCGTTGGCGCAGTTGCATGTTGCGGGTGCAGGGGTGGATTGGCGGCCGTTGTTCGCGGGCCGGGAGATGCGCAGGGTCCCGCTACCCACCTATGCCTTCCAGCGGCGGCGCTTCTGGTCGCAACCCGGCGACGCGATATCACCTTCCGCATCGGATCATCCGATCGTGTCGGGTGTGGTCGGGTTGGCCGCTGATGACGAGTGGTTGTTCACCGGCCGGTTGTCGTTGCGCACGCATCCGTGGATCGCCGATCACATGACCCACGGCGCCGTGGTCGTACCGAGTTCGACCTTGATCGAGTTCCTTCTGGTCGCGGGTGGCCGGATCGGTTGCGGTGTGGTGGAGGAGTTGACGCTGCAGGCGCCGATCGTGCCCGGTGCCGATGATGAGATCGAGTTGCAGGTGCTGGTGCAGGCCCCCGATGAGGCCGGGCGTCGTGCGTTCGAGTTCTACTTCCGTGTGTCTCCGGACGGTGAGTGGGTGCACAACGCGACCGGCGCGCTCGCGGCCGAGTGGGACGGTGATTCCGAGTTGCTGTCGCGGCTGCGGGAGGAGCAGTGGCCACCTCTCGACGCCGAGTCTGTGGACTGTGCGGGACTTCCCGAGCGGATCTCGAATGATGCGGGCCTCGAATACGGTCCGGCGTTCCTCGGTGTGCGCGCCGCGTGGCAACGTGGTGAGACTGTCTTCTCCGAGATCGAATTGAACCTCGACGCGGCCCCGGACCCGGGGCGCCACGATCTGCATCCGGCCCTGCTCGACATGGTGATGCATGCGGGATTCTCCCGGTTGATATGGCGTGACGGGAACTCCGATCCGGATACCGGCAAGTTGCTGTTCCGGTGGGGCGGTGCGCGTTTGCACAAGCCGGCGGCCGGCGGCGGGCAGTGGCCCGGGGAGGTGAGGTCGCTTCGGGTCGTCGCCGTGGCGACGGGTGCCGAGACGGTGTCTGTCGCGGCCACCGACCCGGACGGCAATCCCATTGTGTCCGTCGATGCGGTGGTGATGCGTCCGTACGACGTGAAGGAATTCCGGGCCACTCTCCCCGGGGCCGAAGCGGCCCTGTATCAGGTCCGCTGGGACCGCACCGCCGACGATGCCGGAGCAGTGGACCAGCCCGTATCGTCACCGGCGTTGCTCGCCGGCACCTCCGTGCCGGGGATCGAGGCGCGGTACGGGTCCGTCGCTGAGCTCGGTGCCGCTGAAGATCTTCCGGGCCTGGTGGTGTGGCGGGTCGCCGGACCGTCCGATGCCGAGCGGCTCTCCGCTGGACCGGGAGCGGCTCGGGCCAGGGTGCACGACACACTCGCAGTGCTGAAATCGTGGCTGGCGCAGGAACGGTTGTCCGAGGTTCGGCTGCTGGTGGTGACAACGGGGGGCGCCGGGTTGCCCGGAGAGACTCCCGACCTCGCCGCGGCCGCGGTGTGGGGTGTGGTGCGCAGTGCACAGTCGGAGAATCCGGATCGGTTCGTGCTGGTCGATGAGGATCCGTCGGCGCCGTTGGATTCGGATCGGGTCGCGGCGGTGTCGCGGTCGGGTGAGCCGCAGGTCGCGGTGCGTGCCGGCGAGATGATGGTGCCACGGCTGGTGCGCGCGTCGGAATCGGATGGGAGCGAGGCAGAAGCGTCGTTCGGTAGCGGGACCGTGCTGATCACGGGTGGCACGGGTGGTCTGGGTGCGTTATTCGCCCGGCACCTGGTGGCCGAGCACGGTGTGCGCGATCTTGTGCTGACGTCGCGGCGCGGGCCCGATGCGCCGGGTGCCGCCGAACTGGTCGCCGAGTTGGCGCGGGCGGGCGCCGAGGTCCGGGTGGTGGCATGCGATATCGCTGATCGCGACTCGGTCCGGGATGTGCTGGACGGTATCGCCGCCGGCCCGATCGCTGTCGTGCACGCCGCCGGTGTGCTCGATGACGGCACTGTCGAATCGCTGACCGGCGAGCAGGTGGACCGGGTGCTGGCGCCGAAGATCGACGGGGCGTGGCACTTGGATGAACTGACCCGGGATCGGGACGTGTCGGCGTTCGTGATGTTCTCGTCTGTCGCGACGGTCCTGGGGTCGCCGGGGCAGGGTAACTATGCTGCGGCGAACGGTTTCCTGGATGCGTTGGCGCGGCGGCGGCGAGCGGCCGGGCCGGCCGCCACCTCGCTGGTATGGGGGCCGTGGAACCAGGGCAGCGGTATGACCGGCGGCCTGGATCGTGCTGCCCTCTCGCGCTGGGACCGGCTGGGATTGAGCCCACTGGAAAAGCGGGAAGGTATGCGCCTGTTCGACGAGGCGCTCACGCACGCCGAGCCCTGCCCGGCGCCGATCCGATTCGATCCGAGCATGCTGCGCCGAGGATCCGAATTCGACAGCGTGCCCGCGGTATTGCGCGGATTCGTGCGGCGTTCCCCGCGGCCGGCGCGACCGGTGGCCGCCGCGCCGGATTCGCTCGGTGCCCGGTTGGCGGAAGTGCTGCCGGCGCGGCGCGGTGAGGTGGTCCTGGAGGTCGTGCTGGCCCAGGCCGCGGCCGTTCTGGGGCATGATTCGGGCGACGATATCCAGCCGGACCAGCGCTTCGACGAGATCGGTTTCGATTCGCTGGGCGGTGTGGAATTCCGTAACCGGCTCGGCAAGGCGACCGGTCTGCAGTTGCCGTCGACCCTGGTGTTCGACCACCCGACCCCGGCCGCGGTGGCGAAACTGGTGCAGTCGCGGATCGAACCCACCGCCGTCGCACCCGTCACGAAGCCTGTGCGCCGTCATCGAACCGACGAGCCGATCGCGATCGTGGGGATGGCCTGCCGATTCCCCGGCGGTATCGGATCACCGGACGAGCTCTGGGATCTGGTTGCCGCCGGAACCGACGCGACCGGTGAGTTCCCCGCCGACCGGCACTGGGATCTGGAGCGACTCTTCGATGAGGATCCGGATAAGCCCGGTACCGTCTACACCCGCCGCGGCGGATTCCTCTATGACGCCGGCGATTTCGATCCGGGATTCTTCGGGATAAGCCCGCGCGAGGCGTCCGCGATGGATCCGCAGCAGCGATTGCTGCTGGAGGTGTCGTGGGAGGCGCTCGAGCGGGCCGGAATCGACCCGGTGTCGTTGCGCGGCAGTGATACCGGTGTGTTCGCCGGAGCCGGGGCCTCGGGCTACGTCGACCGCGTGGTCAGCGATCTGGAGGGCTACCGGCTCACCGGCACCACGAGCAGCGTGATCTCCGGGCGGGTGGCCTATGCCTTCGGTCTCGAGGGACCGGCGATGACCGTGGACACGGCGTGTTCGTCTTCGCTGGTCTCCCTGCACCTGGCGTGCCGCGCATTGCGGAACGGGGAGAGTTCGATGGTGCTGGCCAGCGGTGTGACCGTCGCGGCCAGTCCGTATCTCTACGTCGATTTCGCGCGGCAGCGCGGTCTGTCGGCCGACGGCCGGTGCAAAGCGTTCTCGGCCGAGGCCGACGGCGTCGCCTTCGCCGAGGGCGTCGGTGTGCTGGTGCTGGAACGGCTGTCCGACGCCCGTCGCCGGGGACACGATGTCCTCGCTGTTGTGCGCGGGACCGCGGTGAACCAGGACGGGGCGAGCAACGGTCTGACCGCGCCGAACGGTCCCTCCCAGGAGCGCGTGATCGCCCAGGCCCTCGCCGACGCCGGACTGACCGCTGCCGACGTGGATGCCGTGGAGGCCCACGGGACCGGCACCCCACTCGGGGACCCCATCGAAGCCAATGCGTTGATCGCAGCGTACGGGCAGCAACGCGGGGATCGGGAGCCGTTGCGAATCGGCTCGATCAAATCGAATATCGGCCACACCGTCGCGGCGGCCGGCGTGGGCGGTGTGATCAAGATGGTGCAGGCGCTGCGAAACGAAACCCTCCCCGCGACGCTGCACGCGGAAGCGCCGTCCCCGCATGTGGATTGGACCGCCGGTGATGTGCGCCTGCTGACTCGGCCGGAACCGTGGCGAGCCGGTGGGCCGGTGCGCCGCGCCGGGGTGTCGTCGTTCGGCGTCAGCGGTACCAACGCCCACGTGATCATCGAGGAAGCGCCCGCCCCGCGGCCGGTCGCCCCGGCGCCGGCCACCGAGCACCCGGCGATGGCGGTGCCGTGGCTCGTATCGGCCAAGAGCGAGACCGCCCTGCGGGCACAGGCGGCCAGACTCGGCGAATGGCTCGTCGATCATCCGGACGCCGATCCGGTGGATGTGGCGTATTCGCTCGCGACGACGCGGGCACAGCACGACCGGCGGGCCGCGATCGTCGGCGGTGACCGTGACGAGTTGCTGGCGCGGCTGTCGAAACTGGCTGCCGGTGCCGCCTCGACCGGAGTGGTTTCCGGCTCGGTGGGCGTCGGCAAGACCGCCTTCCTTTTCACCGGTCAGGGCGCGCAGCGAATCGGTATGGGTGCCCGGCTGTCGGAGGCCTTCCCGGTATTCGCCGCGGCGCTGGACGAGATATGCGCTCATTTCGATCCACTGCTGGGATGTTCGCTGAAGCAGGCGATGTTCACCGGACACCTGATCGACGAAGCGGGAGTCGCGGCGGCGGCCGGGATCCTGGACCGGACGCGATTGACCCAGCCCGCGCTGTTCGCGTACGAGGTCTCGCTGTTCCGGCTCCTGGAATCGTTCGGTGTCACCCCGGACGTCCTGATCGGTCACTCGATCGGTGAACTGGCCGCCGCGTATGTGGCCGGTGTGTGGTCGCTGCGGGACGCCTGCGAACTGGTCGCGGCCCGCGGTCGGCTGATGGACGCGCTGGCGCCGGGCGGTGCGATGCTCGCGATATCCGCGTCCGAGACCGAGGTCGGCGCGGTGCTCGCCGGATTCGGTGAGCGGGTTTCGTTGGCCGCGGTGAATTCGCCTGCGGCCGTTGTGGTCTCGGGTGATGAGGACGCCGTCGACGAGATCGGCCGGCTGTTCGGTGAACAAGGCCACCGGGCGACCCGGCTGCGGGTGTCACACGCGTTCCATTCCCATCGGATGGAGCCGATGCTGGCCGAGTTCGAGACCGCGGCGGCGGGCGTAACCTTCGACGCGCCCCGGATTCCGCTGGTGTCGAATGTCTCCGGCCGGATCGCCGGCGACGAGATCCTGGATCCGCGGTACTGGGTATCCCAGGTGCGTGCGGCGGTGCGTTTCGCACCCGGTATCGAGACGCTGGCCGATTCGGGCGTGCGGCGTTACCTCGAAATCGGGCCCGACGCGGTGCTGGCGGCAATGACACGGCATACGCTCGCCGCGGACATCGAGGCTCGATCGGTGGTCGCCGCGGCTGCCCGTCGCGATCACGACGAGGTCGAACAGTTCCTGACGATGCTGAGCCACGCGCACACCGCCGGGATGAGCGTCGACTGGGGCGCGCTGTTCGCCTCACGCCGAGTGGCACGGGTCGCCCTGCCCACCTATGCCTTCGATCATCAGCGTTACTGGCTCGAACCCGGCCTCGACGAGTCCCGCACGGCGTCCTCGGAGCACCCGCCGGCCGGTACCGGCGTGGTGCGGTCGCACGATGTTCGGCAGCCACAGGTCGGCGCGGCGCGGTACGGACTGCACTGGGCAGCGTCCGAGGAAGGCGAGGCGCTCGTCACCGCCGGTGACGTAGCGGTGCTCGGAGCGAGTCGAGTGGCCGGAGCGGACCGGCAGTACCCGGATGTGACGGCGCTGGCTTCGGACGCGTTCGGCCCGGAGATTGTTGTGTGGTCCGAATACACTGCGTGGCGGCACAAGTCGGATTCGGACGCGAGCGGGCGCGTGAAGACCGCACGGCAGCTGATCCGGGATTGGTCGGCCGACGAGCGGTGTGCTCGATCGCGACTGGTCGTGGTGACCGCATACGCGGCAGGCCTGCCGGACGAGCCGTCGGATCCCGCATCGGCGGCGGTATGGGGGCTGACAGGTAGCGCCCAGACCGAGCATCCGGGCCGTATCCTGCTGCTCGACGTGGATGATCACGGTGCCGGGAACCTGACGGCCGAGGCGGTCCGAGCAGCCCTGTCGACCGGCGAGCCACAGGTGGCATGGCGGGATGGCCGCTTCCTGGTGCCACGACTGCGACCTCGGCCTTCCCCGGAAGCCGGGAAAACATCGTTCGGGTCCGGAACCGTCCTGATCACCGGCGGAACCGGGGGATTGAGTGCGTTGATCGCCCAGCACCTGGTGACCTCCCACGATGTGCGGCGACTGTTGCTCGTGTCGCGCCGCGGCGAGAACGCCGGCGGTGCGGCGGAGCTCGCGGCGGAACTGTCCCGGCTCGGTGCCCGGGTACGGATCGCCGCGTGCGACGTCAGCGACCGGAACGCACTGGGAGAACTGCTGTCGAGCATTCCGGCGGAGCATCCACTCACTGGGATCGTGCACACCGCGGGTGTGCTCGACGACGCCACGTTCCACACCCTCACCGATGATCACATCGACCGGGTTTTCGCTCCCAAAGCCGATGCGGCCCGGTACCTGCACGAGCTCACCCGGGATATGGAGCTGTCGGCGTTCGTACTGTTCTCCTCGATCGCCGGAATGACCGGGTCCGCGGGACAAGCGAATTATGCCGCCGCGAACAGCTATCTGGACGCCCTCGCGCGGCAACGGGTGGCCGAGGGGCTACCGGCACTGTCACTTGCCTGGGGCCCGTGGCAGTCCGGGCGCGGTATGACCGGCACCTTGGATCACGCGGCGATGAGCCGGTTGGCGCGCATGGGCGTGGCCGCGCTGGACGGCGCGGACGGCCTGCGGTTGTTCGACGAATCGCTGACCACGGCGGAACCGGTCTCGGCACTGGTACATCTGGACCTCGGCACACTGCGCCTGCACGCGGCCACCGGTCCGGTACCGGCGGTGCTGCGCGGGTTCGCCGGCGCACCCGGCGGGCCGGGCGCCACCTCGATCGCCGAACCCTCGCTCGGGGAGCGGCTGCGCGAGGTGCCGGAGCCGAAGCGGCGGGGGGTCGTCCTGGACCTGGTGCGCGAATACGTCGCGGCGGTCCTGGGCTACGAGTCGGTCGACGATATAGCGGCCGATCGTGGTTTCGACGAACTCGGTTTCGACTCCCTCGGCGGGGTCGAGTTCCGCAACCGGCTCTCGACCGTGACGGGGCTGTCGCTGCCCTCGACCCTGGCGTTCGATTACCCGACCGCGGGTGCGCTGGCCGATTACCTGCTGGCCCGGATCGTGGTCGCTACGCCGGAGCCGGAGGCGAGCGGGGACGATATCGCCCGGCTCGAGGCATTGCTCGAGCGGATCATCGCGAACAACGACGCCGAGACCGTCGCGGGGCTAGAGGGCGTCAACGAGCGCCTGCGCACCTACCTCGCGGGCAAACGGCCGGACGATGGCTACGAAGATCTCGAATCACATTCCGACAGTGAGCTTTTTGATTTGATCGACGAGGAGTTCGGACCGGCATGAGCAGCGCAGACGCCAGCAACGAGGAACGGCTCAGCCGGTATCTCCGCAAAGTCGCCGGAGATCTGCGCGCCGCCAGGAAGCATATCGACCGGCTGGAAGAACGTGCTGCCGAACCGATCGCGATCGTCGGCATGAGCTGCCGATACCCCGGTGGGGCCGATACTCCGGCACGGCTGTGGGACCTGGTCGCCTCCGGCACCGACGCGATCGGCCCCTTTCCCACCGACCGTGGCTGGGACCTCGAGCGGCTGTTCGATACCGATCCGGATACGCCCGGGACGGTGTACACGCGCGAGGGTGGATTCCTGGACGCGGTGGGCGATTTCGACGCGGAATTCTTCGGGATCGGCCCGCGCGCGGCAGAGGCGATGGATCCACAGCAGCGCCTGTTCCTGGAAGCCTCCTGGGAGGCGTTGGAGGACGCGGGCATCGATCCGGTGTCCCTGCGGGACAGCGATACCGGCGTGTTCGCCGGGGTGATCCACCTGGATTACGGGCCCCGCGTCGGGTCACCCGGGCTGAGCGCCGAGTCCGAAGGTCATGCCTATCCGGGTGTTTCGGCCAGCGTCCTGTCGGGGCGGGTGTCGTTCACTTTCGGTTTCAAGGGTCCGGCACTGTCGGTGGACACCGCATGCTCGTCGTCGCTGGTCGCCCTGCATCTCGCGTGTCAGGCACTGCGCCAGGGCGATACCTCACTCGCTCTGGTCGGGGGCGTCACCGTGATGTCGGACCCCACTCAGCTCATCGGGTTCGCCCGGCAACGCGGGCTGTCCCCGGATGCCCGATGCCGGGCCTTCTCGGCCTCGGCGAACGGGACAGGGTTCTCCGACGGCCTCGGCATGCTCGTGGTCGAACGGCTGTCCGACGCGCGCCGGCACGGCCATCCGGTGCTCGCCGTCGTGCGCGGGAGCGCCGTCAACCAGGACGGGACCAGCAGCCGCCTGACCGCACCGAACGGCCCCTCTCAGGAACAGGTGATCGCGCAGGCGCTGGCCGGCGCGGGCCTGACGCCCGCCGATATCGACGCGGTCGAGGCGCACGGCACCGGCACCCCCCTCGGCGACCCGATCGAGGCGCAGGCGTTGATCGCGGCCTACGGTCGCGGCCGGGTGGGAGATCCGCTGCGGATCGGTTCGCTCAAATCGAATATCGGCCACACTTCCGCCGCGGCCGGGGTCGGCGGTGTGATCAAGATGGTGCAGGCGCTGCGGCACGAAACGCTGCCCGCGACATTGCATATCGATACACCGACTCCGCAGGTGGACTGGTCGGCGGACACCGTGCGGCTGCTCACGACGGCCGAACCGTGGGCGGCCGGCGAGCGGGTGCGGCGCGCCGGGGTGTCCTCCTTCGGCGCCAGCGGGACCAACGCGCACGTCATTCTGGAGGAGGCGCCCGCCCCGGCGGAGGCCATCGCCGATGCCACGGACGACCGCACCGCCGGTGCGCGGGCGGTCGCGCCCGGTATCACCCCCGTCCTGCTGTCGGCGAAGACCGAGGACGGGCTGCGCGCGCAGGCGGCCGCACTGCTGCGATGGGTGCGCGAACGGAGCGACCTGACGGTCGGCGATATCGGCTATTCCCTGGTGACCACCCGTGCCCGCCTGGAGTGGCGTGCCGCGGTGGTGGCCCGCGACCGGGAAACGATGCTGGCGGGCCTGGTGGCGCTCGCGGAGCGGGGAACGGCGAGCGATGTCAGCACGGGCCGGGCGGTGACGCGTAAGGCGGCCTTCCTGTGTACCGGCCAGGGCGCCCAACGGCCCGGGATGGGGCGTGAACTGTACGAGGCGTTCCCGGTATTCGCCACGGCCTTGGACGAGATCTGCGCGCAGTTCGACCCACTGCTGGGCGCTTCGCTCCGCCGGGTGATGTTCACCGGCGGGCCGGCCGAGGGCGGTCCCGAGGATGCCGGCGCTCTGCACCGGACGGAGTTCACCCAGCCCGCGCTGTTCGCGTACGAAGTCGCGCTGTACCGGCTCCTGGAATCCTTCGGTGTCACGCCGGACATCCTGATCGGGCATTCGATCGGTGAGCTCGCCGCCGCGTACCTCGCCGGTCTGTGGTCGCTGCCGGACGCGTGCCGGCTGGTCGCGGCGCGCGGCCGTCTCATGGGGCGGCTGCCCGCCGGGGGTGCGATGCTGGCGATCGCGGCGAGCGAGAACGATATCTCCCAGGCGCTCGCCGGGCATCCGGACCAGCTGTCCATCGCCGCCGTGAACGCACCTGCGGCCGTGGTTGTTTCCGGTAGCGAGGACGCGATCGCGGCGCTCGACGAGAAGTGCGTGGAGCGCGGATGGAAGACCTCGCGGTTGCGGGTCTCGCATGCGTTCCATTCGCATCGGATGGATCCGATGCTGGCGGATTTCGCCGAGGTCGCGCGGGCGGTGACCTACCATCGCCCGCAGATCCCGCTGGTATCGAACCTCTCCGGACGGATCGCCGGCGACGAAGTGCGGCAACCCGACTACTGGGTCCGGCAGGTACGCGAGACCGTTCGGTTCGCTCGCGGCGTGGAGACCCTGGTGGCGGCGGGTGTACGCAGATTCCTCGAAATCGGCCCCGATGCGGCGCTGACCGCGATGACCCGGCAGTGCCTGCCCGGCGATATCGAAGCGCGGTCGTCGGTGGTGGCGGGAGCGCGCCGCGGGCGGGCCGAGGCCGAGCAGTTCGTGAACTGCCTGGCGCACGCGCATGCGGCCGGTATGGATGTCGATTGGACGGTGCTGTTCGCGGGCCGCACGGTATCGCGCGTCCCATTGCCCACCTACGCCTTCCAGCGACGCCGCTACTGGCTCGAGCCCGCCGCGGGGAGGGCCGGTGTCGAATCCGCGGGTCTGGGTGTGCTGGAGCATCCGCTGCTGGGCGCGGTGGTATCGGCACCGGCGTCCGGGGAGGTTCTGCTGACCGGCCGGCTGTCGATCGCGGCGCAGCCCTGGCTCGCCGACCACGTGATCGCCGGTTCGACGCTGTTGCCGGGCACCGGGTTCGCGGAACTGGCCCTGCGGGCCGGAGCCGAAGCCGGGTGCCCGGTGATCGACGAGCTGACGCTGCAGGCGCCACTGGTGCTGCCGCCGGACGGTGGTGTGCAGGTCCAGGTCGTTGTCGGCGGGACCGGGCACGAGTCCGGGCAGCGGCCGGTTTCCATCTACTCCCGCGGTGAACACGATCGCGATGACGAGTGGGTTCTGCACGCCCGCGGTCTGCTGACCGTCGCGGGCCCGGACCCGCTCCCAGCCGGACCGTGGCCGCCGGCCCCGGCGACCGCTATCGATATCGCCGCCGCGTACACGAGCTTGTTCGCCCGTGGTTACGAGTACGGTCCTGCCTTCCGCGGCGTGCGGGCGCTGTGGCGGTGCGGCCACGAGGTGTTCGCCGAGATCGCCGCGGACGCGGACACCGGGACACGTGCCGAAGGCTTCGGGATTCATCCGGCACTGCTGGACGCCGCCCTGCACGCGGGGCAACTGGCCGGGGCGTTCGAAGCCGATGCCGGACAACCGGAAACGCCGTTCACGGTCGAGGCCGGGAAGGTGGCGCTGCCGTTCTCGTGGCAGTCGGTATCGCTGTACGGGGCGGAAAGTTCCGTCCTGCGGGTGCGGCTGACCCCGGCCGGATCGTCGGTGTCGGTATCGGTGGCCGACGAATACGGGCAACCGGTTCTGTCGGGATCGGTGACGCCCCGGCCGGTACCGCTCGGGCAACTCGTCGCGGCCGTACCGGGCGGTGCGGCCGATCCGGTCCTGGAACTGGTCTGGTCGCCGGCCGCAGCCGAATCCGGCACGGTGGCCGCGGATGTGGGCCGATGGGACCAGCTCGATCCGGGGGCGCAGGTACCACCGGTGGTGGTGATCGAGGCCGGGTCCGGATGGAACGACAGCGCCGGCACCGGTGTGGTGAGCACCACCCATACCGAGGTCACGCGAATCCTCGAGGTACTGCAGGCCTGGCGGTCCCAGGATCGGTTCTCCTCCAGCACCCTGCTGATCGCCACCCACGGCGCGGTCGCGCTGTCCGGCACCGATACGGCCGACCTCACCGACCTCGCCGGCGCGGCGGTGTGGGGTTTGGCGCGGAGCGCGCAGGCGGAGGATCCGGACCGGATCGTGCTGGTCGACACGGACACCGGCATCGACGACCGGTTCACGGCCACCGTACTGGCCGTGGGCGAACCCCAAGTGGTCGTGCGCGACGGCGTTGCCCACACCGCTCGGCTCACCCGGCCCGCAGTGGTGGCCCCGGCGGCGGCGGAAGCAGACCGCCCCGGATTCGGTGCGGGGACGGTGCTGATCACCGGCGGCACCGGAGGTCTGGGCGCGGTCGTGGCGCGGCACGTGGTGGCCGAGCACGGGGTGCGGTCGTTGCTGCTGGTCAGCCGCAGCGGCCCGCGGGCGGAGGGCGCCGCCGCGCTGTGCGCCGAGCTGGAACAGCTGGGCGCACAGGTTCGCGTGGTCGCCTGCGATGTCACCGACGCCGCCGCGGTGGCCGGTGTGGTGGCCGGGGTACCGGCACAGTGGCCGTTGACCGGTGTGATCCATGCCGCGGGTGTGCTCGACGACGGCACCGTCGCGTCGTTGACCCCGCGACGGGTGGACGCCGTACTGGCGCCGAAAGCCGACGCCGCGTGGTATCTGCACGAGGCCACCGCGGAGCTGGATCTCGCGGCGTTCGTGGTGTTCTCGTCGGTTTCGGGCACCGTCGGCGGGCCCGGACAGGCCAACTACGCGGCCGCGAACACCTTCCTCGACGCGCTGGTGGCCCACCGCCGAGCGCGGGGGCTGGCCGGGCAATCGCTGGCATGGGGTCCGTGGGCACGTTCGAGCGGTATGGCCGGACAGCTCGGTGCCACCGATGTGGCCCGGATGGGTCGCGGCGGATTCGTCCCGATGGCGGACGAGCCGGCCCTGGCCGGGTGGCGTGCGGCGTTCGACCGAGATATGCCGCACGCGGTGATCACCGCCGTGGACATCGCCGCGATGCGCGCCCAGGCCGAGACGGGGCTCCTTCCGCCTGTCCTTCGTGGCCTGGTGCCGGCGGCGGCCCGGCGCCCGGTGGCGACGCCGGCGACGATGCCGGTGCTGCGGCAACGGCTGGCAGATCTCGACACCGACCGGCAGCGGCAGGCGGTCCTCGATATCGTGCGGACCCACGTCGCGGCCGTACTCGGTGACAAGCCCGCGTCCACGATCGAAACGGACCGGGCGTTCCAGGATCTGGGCTTCGATTCGCTGAGCGCGGTCGAGCTGCGCAACCGGCTCAAGTCCGCTACCGGACTGTCCTTGCCGGCCGCGGTGGTCTTCGACTACCCCACGCCACAGGCTCTCGCCACCTATATGACCGGCGAGCTCACCGGCGCGCGGCCCGAGGTCGCGGTCACCACCACCACTGCCACCGACAGCGATCCGATCGTGATAGTCGGTATGGCGTGCCGATATCCGGGTGGGGTCGGTTCGCCCGAGGAGCTGTGGCAGCTGGTTTCGGACGGGGTCGACGCGACCTCGGAGTTCCCGGTGAATCGTGGCTGGGATACCGAACGTCTCTACGATCCCACCGGCGAGACACCGAACAGCACCTATACGCGTGAAGGCGGCTTCCTGCACTCCGCCGGCGAATTCGACCCGGCGTTCTTCGGCATCAGCCCTAATGAGGCCGCGCTGATGGATCCGCAGCAGTTCCTGCTGCTGGAGACTTCGTGGGAGGCGCTGGAGCGGACCGGTGTGGATCCGGCAGTGCTGCGCGGCAGCGCGACCGGTGTGTTCACCGGCATGATGTACCACGACTATCCCGTCAATGCGAATTCGGGATCCATTGCCTCCGGACGGGTTTCGTACATACTCGGCTTCGAGGGGCCGGCCGTGTCGGTGGATACGGCGTGTTCGTCGTCGCTGGTGGCGATGCATCTGGCCGGGCAGTCGCTGCGGTCGGGGGAGTGTGATCTGGCATTGGCCGGTGGTGTGGCGGTGATGGCGACGCCGGAGGCGTTCGTGGAGTTCAGCCGGCAGCGGGGGTTGTCGCCGGACGGCCGGTGCAGGTCGTTCGCCGATTCGGCCGATGGGGTCGGCTGGTCCGAGGGTGTGGGTGTGCTGGTGCTGGAGCGGTTGTCCGATGCCCGGCGTCATGGTCATGAGGTTTTGGCGGTGGTCGCTGGTTCGGCGGTGAATCAGGATGGTGCGTCGAATGGTTTGACGGCGCCGAACGGTCCGTCGCAGCGGCGGGTGATCCGCCGAGCCCTCGCGAACGCCGGTGTGTCCCCGCTCGATGTGGATGTGGTGGAAGGCCATGGCACCGGTACGACGTTGGGTGATCCGATCGAGGCCCAGGCCTTGTTGGCGACCTACGGGCAGGACCGTGATCCTGATCGGCCTTTGTGGCTGGGGTCGTTGAAGTCGAATATCGGTCATGCGCAGGCTGCGGCCGGTGTGGGTGGTGTGATCAAGATGGTGATGGCGATGCGGCACGGTGTGTTGCCTCGTACGTTGCATGTGGATCAGCCGTCCACGAAGGTGGATTGGTCCGAGGGCCATATTCGGCTGCTGACCGAGCCGGTGGATTGGCCGGTGTCGGATCGTCCGCGGCGTGCGGGTGTGTCGTCGTTCGGTATCAGCGGTACCAATGCGCACGTCGTCATCGAACAGGCCCCCGCGACCGCTCCGGTGACACCACCGGCTCCGGACGCGGTATCGGTGGAGGTCGCCGAGAACACCCCGGCCTTGTTGCCGTGGGTGGTTTCGGCCCGGAGCGGTGCGGCTCTCGCCGACCAGGCGGCTCGACTGATATCGCATGTGCGCGAACACGAGCCGGTCGACACCGGCTTCTCGCTGGCGTCCACGCGCAGTGTGCACGAGCATCGCGCGGTTGTCGTGGCCGCGGGCCGCGACGGCCTGCTGTCCGGGGTGCGGGCACTGGCCTCGGGCGTGCGGGCGCCGGGCCTGGTGTCCGGGCGGGTGGTGCCGGGGTCGACAGGTGTCGTGTTCTCGGGTCAGGGCGCGCAGTGGGCGGGTATGGCGGCTGAGCTGCACGCCGCGTATCCGGTGTTCGCCGACGTGTTCGACGGCATTATTGCCGAGTTGGAGCCGTTGCTGGGGCAAAAGGTGTCCGCGAGCGTCGCGTTGTCCGACAGCGAGCTCGTCGACCGGACGGTGTTCGCGCAGGCGGGGTTGTTCGCGTTCGAGGTGGCGTTGTTCCGGCTGCTCGAATCGTGGGGTTTCCGGACGGATGTCCTCGCCGGTCATTCGATCGGTGAGGTCGCGGCCGCGAATGTGGCCGGTGTGTTGTCGCTGGCGGATGCGTGTGTGCTGGTGGCCGCGCGTGGCCGGTTGATGCAGGCGTTGCCCGCGGGTGGGGCGATGATCGCCGTCGGCGCCTCCGAGGCCGATGTGCGTGCCGTGCTGGTGGATGGTGATGTGTCGATCGCGGCGGCGAACAGTCCGTCGTCGGTGGTGGTTTCCGGTGCCGAGGACGTGGTCGCCGCTGTGGCCGATCGCTGTGCCGAGCGAGGGTGGCGGACGCATCGTCTCCGTGTTTCGCATGCGTTCCATTCGGTACTGATGGAACCGATGCTCGCCGAATTCGCCTCGGCGATCGATGGATTGACATTCGCCCGTCCGAATATTCCGCTGGTGTCGACGGTGACCGGCGCGGCGGTCACCGACGAGATGATCGATCCCTCGTACTGGGTCGATCAGGTTCGCGCGACCGTGCGCTTCGCCGATGCGGTAGCCGCCATGTCGAATTCGGGGGTGGCCCGATTCGCCGAGATCGGTCCCGACGCGGTGCTGACCCCGATGATCGCCCGGACGCTCCCCGGCGCGACCGCGGTCGCGGTGGTCCGGCGCGACCACGCCGATGCCCCCGCCGTGGTGAACGCGGTCGCCGGTTTGTTCGTCTCCGGCGCCGAGGTGGACTGGGCCACCTTCTACGCGGGGTCGCGAGCACAGCGAATCGACCTGCCCACCTATGCCTTCCAGCACGAGCGTTTCTGGATCGATGCCGGGCAGATGCGGGCGCGGTCGTGGCTCGGCGGCGGATCGGCCGGCGTCACCGACGTCGGTCTCGATACGGTGGATCATCCGCTGCTGGGTGCTCTGGTACCGCATCCGGATTCGGGTGGGGTGAGCCTCACGGGCCGCTGGTCGGTGGACTCCGTCGAATGGCTGGCCGACCACAGTGTCCTCGGTACGGTGCTGCTGCCGGGCACCGGATTCGTCGAACTGGCCTGTTACGTGGGCGGTCTGCTGGGCTGCGCGACGGTGGACGAGCTCGTCCTGCGGTCCCCCTTGACGCTGCCCGCCGAGGGCAGTGTCGCGGTCCAGGTCGTGGTGACCGCCGCCGACGAGACCGGTCGCCGGCGACTGAGCGTGCATTCCCGCCGGACGAGCGAGCAGCCATGGGTGACCCATGCCGAAGGCGTCCTCGCACCGGGCGATGTCGCGGCCGATTTCGACCTCACCTCCTGGCCGCCCCACGACGCGCGGCCGCTCGATATCGACAAGGCATACGACGAACTGCTCGGCATCGGGTTCGGATACGGTCCGTACTTTCAAGGGTTGCGTGCGGTGTGGCAGCGCGGTGCGGAGTTGTTCGCCGAGGTCGCACTGCCGGAGGCGGAGGATGCCGACGGTTTCGGGATTCATCCCGCACTGTTCGACGCGGCGTTGCACGCCGGGATCATCGACGGGCTTCGCGGCGGTTCCGAAGGCTCGCCGGCGCTGCCGTTCACCTGGACTCGAGTGGTGCTGCACAAGACAGGTGCCGCCGCGGTACGGGTCCGCATCGAGCGTCATGGTGACAAGCTCGGTATCCGGATTGCCGACCGAGAGGGCCGCCCGGTGTTGTCGGTGGGCGGGTTGGTCTCGCGGCCGGTGTCGGCCGAGGGGCTGAACGCGGACCGGGTTGCGGACGCGCTGTTCGGGGTGAACTGGGTGGCTGCCACGCCGGAGGAAGTGAACGCCGGGCCGGGCAGCGTGGCGGTACTCGGCGCCGGGCGCAGTCGTGATGACCGAGATATCGACGGTGTGCGCGGCTACGACGACCTCGCGGCACTGAGGGCCGTTCTCGATGCGCGCGCGGATTCGGATGTTCCCGATGTCGTGCTGTTCGAATGCCCGCATTACGACGGTGCGCCGCCGGAGGCCGCCCGGCAGACGGCCGCCGATGTTCTCGACACCGTGCGCCAGTGGCTGGCCGACGGGCGCTTCACCGGATCCCGATTGGTTGTGCTGACCGAATATGCGGTGGCAGTCGATGATTCGGATACGGTGAATCTCGCTCAGGCCCCGGTGTGGGGTCTGGTGCGTGCCGCGGAGGCCGAACACCCGGGCCGGTTCCAGCTTCTCGACCGGGACAACTCCGGCGACCGGAACGCGCTCCGAATCGCGACCACAGCCGAGGGTATAGCGGCGGAGCCGGAGGCCGCGCTGCGCGGCACCGGCACTGTCGTACCGCGATTGACTCGGCACACACCCGGAACGGTCGTGCCGCTGCCGGAGCCGGGAACGGTACTGGTAACCGGTGGCACCGGTGGCCTCGGTGCGGTGATCGCCCGGCATCTGGTGACCGAATACGGTGTGCGCCATCTGGTTCTGACGTCCCGGCGCGGACCGGACGCCCCCGGGGCCACCGAACTGCGCACGGAGCTGACGGAGCTCGGAGCGCAGGTCACCCTCGCCGCGTGTGATGTGTCGGACCGGAACGCGGCCGCGGCCTTGCTGGCTGCCGTCCCGGCCGAGCATCCACTGGTGGGTGTGGTGCATGCGGCCGGAATCTCGGACAACGGGGTGATCGAGTCGCTCACCGCGGACCGGATCGACCGGGTCTTCGAACCCAAGGTCGATGCGGCGTGGCATCTGCACGAACTCACGCGGGACCAGCCGCTGTCGTTGTTCGTGCTGGTGTCTTCGGCGGGCGGGCTGGTCCTGGCCGCCGGTCAGGCGAATTACGCCGCGGCGAATGTGTTCCTGGATTCGCTCGCCGCATATCGCCACCGCCAGGGTCTGCCGGCGACCGCGGTCGACTACGGTCTGTGGGCACGGTCGACCGGGCTGGGTACCGACCTGTCCGACGCGGATTTCGATCGCATGTGCCGGCAGGGTTTCCCGCCCCTGTCGGAGACCGAAGGCCTGGCACTGTTCGACGCGGCGACAGCCACCGACACCGCACAATTGGTGGCGTTGCGCGTCGATCCGGCCGCACTGCGGACTCGGGGCGAGCGTATTCCCGCCTTGCTCCGGGCGATCGTGCCCGGCCCGGCCCGCCGGACCGGGACCGCCGCCGGCCGGGCATTCGCGCAGAGCCTCACCGGCCTGCCGGAGGCCGATCGCCACAGCGCCCTGCTCGAACTGGTCCGCTCGCTCGCCGCCGAGATCCTCGGCCATACCTCGACCGCCGCGGTGGAACCTCGGCAAGCTTTCCAGCAACTCGGTTTCGATTCGCTGAGCGCGGTCGAATTCCGCAACCGGCTCAATACCGTGACCGGCTTGGCCCTACCGGCCACCCTCGTCTTCGACTACCCCGATGCGCAGACCGTCGCCGAATTCCTCGGCGCGCAACTCACCGGCACCGGCGAGATCGGCGAGCGCGCGATCAGCCGGGTCCGCGCCGGCGACGATCGGATCGCGGTCGTCGCGATGAGCTGCCGCTACCCGGGCGGCGTCACCTCGCCCGAAGACCTGTGGAATCTGGTCGTCTCCGGTACCGATACCACCGGCGATATGCCGACGGATCGAGGCTGGGATATCGACGGTATCTACGACCCGGAGCCCGGTAAGTCAGGTAAGACCTACACCCGCCACGGTGGATTCCTGTATTCGGCAGCCGGCTTCGACGCCGATTTCTTCGGCATCAGCCCGAACGAGGCCACGATGATGGATCCGCAGCAGCGGTTGCTGCTGGAGGTGTCGTGGGAGGCGCTGGAACGCGCCGGGCTCGATCCCGCCGAATTGCGTGGTAGCCCGACCGGTGTGTTCACCGGCCTGATGTACCACGATTACGCGCGGGGAACGGGTACCGGCAGCAGTTCCGCGGGCAGCCTGGTCTCGGGGCGCGTGTCATACGTGTTCGGTATGGAGGGCCCGTCGGTCACCGTGGATACGGCGTGCTCGTCGTCGCTGGTCGCGATGCATCTCGCCGCGCAGTCGCTGCGGTCGGGGGAGTGTGATCTGGCGCTGGCCGGTGGCGTGGCCGTCATGGCGACGCCGGATATGTTCCTCGAGTTCGGCCGGCAGCGAGGTCTGTCGCCCGACGGCCGGTGTAAGTCGTTCTCGGACAGCGCCGATGGTGTGGGCTGGTCCGAGGGGGTCGGTGTGCTGGTGCTGGAGCGGCTGTCCGATGCGCGGCGCAACGGCCATGACGTACTCGCGGTGCTTGCGGGTTCGGCGGTGAATCAGGATGGTGCGTCCAATGGTTTGACCGCGCCGAACGGCCCGTCGCAGCGCCGGGTGATCCGCCAGGCTCTGGCGAACGCGGGAGTGGAGCCCGGCGAGGTCGATGTCGTCGAAGCACACGGAACGGGTACCACTCTCGGCGATCCGATCGAAGCCCAGGCTCTGCTGGCGACCTACGGCCAGGACCACACCGGGGATCGTCCGCTGTGGCTGGGATCGTTGAAGTCCAATATCGGTCATGCTCAGGCGGCCGCGGGTGTCGGTGGTGTGATCAAGATGGTGATGGCCATGCGGCACGGGGTTCTGCCGCCGACGCTCCATGCGGATGAGCCCAGCACAAAAGTGGATTGGTCCGAGGGACAGGTGCGGCTACTGACCCGGACTGTCGAGTGGCCCGAGGTGGGTCGCCCGCGTCGGGCGGGTGTGTCGTCGTTCGGCATCAGCGGAACCAACGCGCACATCATTGTCGAACAGGCCCCGGAGACGGCGCCGGCGACGCCACCGCATCCGGCCGTCGACGCGGCGCCGGTGGTCCGGCCGTGGGTGCTGTCGGCACGCAGCGGCGAGGCGCTTACCGCTGCGGCCGCTCGCCTGGCGGCGCATGTGGATGACCACAGCGCGATCGATATCGGCTTCTCCCTGCTGTCGCGCAGCGTCTTCGAGCATCGAGCGGTGATCATGGCGGACAACCGTGACGGTCTGCTCGCGGGTGTGCGGGCCGTGGCTGCCGGCGAGCGGGCGCCGGGTGTGGTGTCCGGTCGTGCGGTATCGGGTTCGACGGGCATGGTCTTCTCGGGTCAGGGCGCGCAGTGGGCCGGGATGGCCGCGGAATTGCGCACCGGGTACCCGGTATTCGCCGAACACTTCGACGCGATGATTGCCGAGCTGGAACCCGCCCTGGAGCAGCAGGGGTCACTCGAAGCGGCGCTGACGAGCGATGATCTGGTGGATCGGACGGTGTTCGCGCAGGCGGGGTTGTTCGCGTTCGAGGTGGCGTTGTTCCGGCTGCTCGAGTCGTGGGGGGTGCGGCCTGATGTGGTGGCGGGTCATTCGATCGGTGAGGTCGCGGCTGCGCATGTGGCGGGTGTGTTGTCGTTGGTGGATGCGTGTGTGCTGGTGGCGGCGCGTGGGCGGTTGATGCAGGCGTTGCCCGCGGGTGGGGCGATGGTCGCGGTCGGTGCTGCCGAGGCCGAGGTGCTGGAGTTGCTGGGGGATGGTGTGTCGATCGCGGCCGTGAACGGTCCGGCGTCGGTGGTGCTGTCCGGCACCGAGAAGGATGTCGTCGCTGCGGCCGATCGGTGTTCCGAGAACGGCCGGCGGACACATCGTCTCCGTGTTTCGCATGCGTTCCATTCGGCGTTGATGGAGCCGATGCTGGCCGAATTCGCCGCGGTGGTCGAGGGGTTGACGTTCGCCCGGCCGAGTCTTCCGCTGGTGTCGACGGTGACCGGTGCGCGGGTCGGCGACGAGATGTCGGTTCCGTCGTATTGGGTGAATCAGGTTCGGGACACGGTGCGTTTCGCCGATGCGGTGACCACGATGGCGGCACTGGGAGTGTCGAGGTTCGCCGAGGTCGGGCCCGATGCCGTGCTGACCCCGATGATCCATCAGATCATCGGTGACGAGCGGGCGGACGCGCCTGCGGCAGTGGTTGCCCTGGCACGTCGAGATCACGCCGATCCCGCGACAGTACTGGCCGGTGCGGCCGGGTTGTTCGTATCCGGCGCGGGCCTCGACCTGTCCACGCTGTACCGCGGTACGGGTGCACAGCGAATCGACCTGCCCACCTACGCGTTCCAGCATCGGCACTATTGGATGCCCGAAGGATCCGCCGGCAGTGGTGACGCCCGCTCGATGGGCCTGGACGCTACCGGACACCCGCTGCTCTCGGCGGTGGTGTCACACCCGGACACCGGGGCCGCGATCCTGACCGGTCGCCTGTCGGTGCGGTCACACCCCTGGCTGGCCGACCACCGGGTGCTGGACACCGTGCTGTTCCCCGGCACCGGTGTGGTCGAACTCGCTCTGCACGCCGGGCGGCAAGTGGGCTGCCCGACCATGGACGACCTGGTCCTGCGGGCGCCACTGATACTGCCGGAGGCCGGCGGGGTCGCGGTGCGCGTGGTGGTCGACGGCGAGGACGAGACCGGTCGCCGCGCGGTGCGGATCTTCTCCTGTCCCGACGATGCAGCCGATTCGGCGTGGGTTCTCAACGCCGAGGGTGTGCTCGCGCCGGACGCGGTGCCCGCCGCCGCCGACTTGGTCGCGTGGCCGCCGGCCGGTGCGGGGCCACTGGAAATCGACGGTGTATACGACGAGTTGCTCGATGCCGGGTACGGGTACGGTCCGTGCTTCCAGGGTTTGCAGGCGGCCTGGCAGCGTGGCGAGGAGATCTTCGCCGAGATCGCGTTGCCGGATCCGCGGGAGGCCGAGGGCTTCGGAATGCACCCGGCGCTGCTCGATGCGGCGGTACATGCGCTGCGCCCGGCGGGGTACCTGGCCGCGGACGGGACCGGAATCGCGTTGCCGTTCGAATGGTCCGGGGTCACGATCCACGCGGCCGGGGCCGGTGCCTTGCGGGTCCGGCTGGCCCGCGTCGGCGCGAATACGGTGGCGCTGGACCTGGCGGATCCGGCCGGTGCCCCGGTGGCGACCGTACGGCAGCTGACCTCCCGGACGATCGATCCCGCGCAGCTGACGGCGGGCGTATCCGCGGTGGACAACGCGATGTTCCAGGTCGAGTGGAGGCCGCTCGCGGTGCCGGACCATGAGAGCGCGGCGGCGTCGCGGGTGGATCCCGGTGCCGAGGTTCCGGCGCCGGTAGTGGTGGACTGCGCGACGGGTAATGATCCCGCCACGATTCGTGCGGCGACTCACGACATGCTGGAGGTGCTCCGGTCCTGGGCCGCTGATCAGCGGTCCGGTGAATCGGTGCTGGTGATCCGGACCCGTGGTGCGGTATCGGTCGCGGGGGAGGATATTACGAATCTGGCCGGTGCCGCGGTCGGTGGACTCGTTCGTTCCGCGCAGGCGGAGAGTGCCGATCGCATCGTGCTGATCGACACCGATTCCCCGGAAACCGGTACCGACTTCGACGGGTCGCTCGGCGGCATCCTCGCTTCGGGGGAACCGCAGGCCGCCGTGCGTGGCGGGCAGGCGCACAGCGCGCGACTGGTCCGGGTGAGCCCCCTCGCGGCGAATACTTCGCTGCCGGGTGCCGCCTTCGGTCCGGACGATACGGTCCTGATCACCGGTGCGAGCGGTTACCTCGGCGGGCTTCTCGCCCGGCACCTCGTCACCACACGCGGCGCCCGGCACCTGCTGTTGCTGAGCCGGCGCGGCGCGGCCGCGCCCGGTGCCGCCGAATTGCGGGCCGAGCTGCAGCGTCTCGGCGCCGGCGTGGACCATATCGCCTGCGACGTCTCCGACCGCGCCGCACTGGCCGAGGTACTGGCCGCTGTTCCCGCGGAACACCCCGTCACCGGCGTTTTCCATACGGCCGGTGCGCTCGACGACGGCGCCATCGCCTCGCTGACCGCAGACCGGATGGACGCGGTATTGCGGCCGAAGGCCGATGCGGCTCTGCACCTGCACGAGCTGACGGCCGATCTGCCCCTGCGGGCGTTCGTTCTGTTCAGCTCCGCGGCCGGTGCGTTCGGCAACCCCGGCCAGGGGAACTACGCCGCGGCCAACGCCTGCTTGGACGCGCTGGCGTCACACCGGCGGACAACCGGGCGCTGCGCGCAGTCCCTCGCCTGGGGGCTGTGGAGCACGGAGGGCGGTATGGGTGCCGAACTCAGCGAGGTCGACCGGCGCCGCATGACTCGTTCGGGCATGTTGCCGTTGTCGCGGGAGCAGGGCCTGGCATTGTTCGATGCCGCCGCCGGGATCGATGTAGCCGCTCCGGTTCTCGCCCGCCTGGATCGGGAATCTCTGCGCACCACAGGGTTCGCCGCCGCGCTCCTGTCCGGCCTGGCGCCGGCCCGCCGCGGTACGGCGCCGAGTTCGGCCACGGCGTTGCGTGCCCGGCTGGCGGAAACACCCGACGACGAACGCCTGACGGTTCTCGTCGATATCGTCCGCGGTCAGGTCGCGGCGGTGCTGGGGCATCAGAACGCGGTCGCGGCCGACCGGGCATTCAGCGAGCTGGGCTTCGACTCGATCACCGCCATCGAGTTCCGCAACAACCTGAAGACCATCACGGGCCTGCGGTTGCCGGTGACGCTGGTGTTCGACTATCCGAGCCCGCACGCCCTGGCCGGATACCTGGCCGAGGAATTGACCGGCCACGAGCCCGGCCGTTCGGCAGATCCGTCCGACGACGAGATCCGCCGGGCCCTGCACGCGATCCCCGTCACCCGGCTGCGGGAGGCCGGCCTGCTGGAGGCGCTCATGGCGCTGGCCAACGGGCGCGACGACCGCGGCGAGGGTGATCAGGGCATTACCGACGAATCGATCGACGGTCTGGATATCGACGACTTGATCGACTTGGCCTACAACAATTCAGAGGACTGACGGCGAGATGACGAAGCACGAAGACAGCACCCAGAAGCTCGCCGCGGCCCTGCGCGTCTCGCTCAAGGAGACCGAGCGGTTGCGGGCGCGCAACCGCACTCTCGACGCGGCGCTTCGCGAGCCGATCGCGATTGTGGGTATGGCGTGCCGGTATCCCGGCGGGGTCGGCTCGCCCGAGGATCTGTGGCGGCTGGTCTCGGATGGGGTCGACGCGACCTCGGAGTTCCCGGTGAATCGTGGCTGGGATACCGAACGTCTCTACGATCCCACCGGCGAGACACCGAACAGCACCTACACGCGCGAGGGCGGGTTCCTGCACTCCGCCGGCGAATTCGATCCCGCGTTCTTCAATATCAGTCCCAATGAGGCCGCGCTGATGGATCCGCAGCAGTTCTTGCTGCTGGAGACCTCCTGGGAGGCGTTCGAGCGAGCCGGCGTCGATCCCGCCGCGCTGAAGGGGAGCCGGACCGGTGTGTGGGCCGGCATGATGTACCACGACTATCCGGCCAACGCGAACGCGGGCTCCATCGCCTCCGGGCGGGTCTCGTACGCGTTCGGTCTGGAGGGGCCGTCGGTCACCGTGGATACGGCCTGCTCGTCATCGCTGGTCGCCATGCATTCGGCCGCGCAGTCGTTGCGTTCGGGGGAATGTGATCTGGCGCTGGCCGGTGGTGTGACGGTGATGGCCACGCCGGAGACCTTCGTGGAGTTCAGCCGGCAGCGCGGGGCCGCTCCCGACGGCCGGTGTAAATCCTTCTCCGACAGCGCCGATGGTGTGGGTTGGTCCGAAGGTGTCGGGATGTTGGTGCTGGAGCGGTTGTCCGATGCCCTGCGTAACGGTCACCGGGTTCTGGCGGTGGTCGCTGGTTCGGCCGTGAACCAGGACGGTGCGTCGAATGGTTTGACGGCGCCGAACGGTCCGTCGCAGCGGCGGGTGATTCGTCAGGCGCTGGCGAATGCCGGTGTGTCGCCGTCGGACGTGGATGTGGTCGAGGCGCACGGTACGGGGACGACGCTGGGTGATCCGATCGAGGCCCAAGCTCTGCTGGCGACCTATGGGCAGGAACGCGACCCCGATCGGCCGCTGTGGCTGGGTTCGTTGAAATCCAATATCGGTCATGCCCAGGCCGCCGCGGGTGTGGGCGGGGTGATCAAGATGGTGATGGCTATGCGGCACGGGGAATTGCCCCGCTCGTTGCATGTGGATCGGCCGTCTACGAAGGTCGATTGGGCCGAAGGTCAGGTGCGGTTGCTGACAGAGCCGGCTGCGTGGCCGGTCTCGGATCGCCCGCGGCGTGCGGGTGTGTCGTCGTTCGGTATCAGCGGCACCAATGCCCACATCATCATCGAGCAGGCACCGGCGCAGGACCAGGTGCCTGCTTCGGAACGTTCGGACAGCGATCCGGTTCCCGCGTCGGGACAGCGAGCGGCAGCGGACCTTCCGCCCGCGACCGATGCCGATGCGGTGTTGCCGTTCGTGGTGAGCGCGCGGGGGCGGCAGGCGTTGGCGGCGCAGGTGCAACGGCTGCGATCGTTCGCCGCGACCAGTGATGCCCGGCTGGTGGATATGGCGTTCTCCCTGACGAATTCGCGAACACTGCTGTCCGACCGGGCAGTGATTCTGGCCGCGGATCGCGGGCAGCTTTCCGAGAGCGGGGTGGTCGTCGAGGGGACTGCGGGCACGACACCGCGCCGGGTGGTGATGGTCTTTCCGGGGCAGGGGTCACAGTGGCCGGGAATGACCGCGGAGTTGATGCGAACCGCGCCGGTGTTCGCCGAATCGATGCGCGAATGTGTACAGGCGCTCGCGCCGTATGTGGATATCGCGCCCTATCTGGACATCGACGGGAATACCGATACACCCGATCTGGAGCGGGTGGATGTGGTGCAGCCGTTGTTGTGGGCGGTGATGGTGTCCTTGGCACAGCTGTGGCGATCCCATGGTGTGGAACCCGCTGCGGTAGTGGGACATTCACAGGGCGAGATCGCCGCAATGTGTGTGGCGGGAGGATTGTCCCTCGCCGACGGAGCCCGCACGGTGGCGCTGCGGAGCAGGGCGCTGGCGGCGCTGGCGGGTACGGGTGGGATGGTGTCGGTCGCGCTGCCGGTGCGGCGGGTCCGGGAGCTGATCGAGAGCATCGAGCTAGATCCGGCCGGGCCGGATCCGGCTGCCGTGGACTCGGAGCGGCCGGATGCCCGGTTATCGCTGGCGGCGGTCAACGGCCCCTCCTCGGTGGTGGTGTCCGGTGATACCGCGGCGCTCGAGGCATTGGTGGGCTCGACGGATCGAGCCCGGTGGATCGCGGTCGACTACGCGTCGCATTCGCCGCACGTGGAGGGACTGCGTGCGGAACTGACGACGACGCTGGCGGATCTCACGCCGAGGGAATCGACGGTGCCGGTGTTCTCCACGGTGACCGGTGATCAGATGGACGTGCGTACCGCCGATGCCGGTTACTGGTTCGAGAACCTGCGTCGCACAGTGCGATTCGATACAACTATCCGTGCGTTGGTGTCGGCGGGATACGACGCGTACATCGAGGTCAGCCCCCACCCGGTATTGACCGGGAGCATCCAGGAAAGTATCGAGGTCGCTTCGGCGGAGACCGCAGCGGGCGAGTTCGCCCCGGCGAGCGATTTCGTGGTGGTGGGTTCCCTGCGCCGTGGTGAAGGTGGGCTGTCGCGCTTTCTGCACAGCGCGGCCGAGGCGTTCGTAGCGGGGGTGGGGGTGCGGTGGCCACTGCGCGGCAAGCAGGTCGACCTGCCCACCTATGCCTTCCAGCACGAGCGTTTCTGGCTCGACGCCCGGCAACATCTACTGGCCCAGTCGTGGCTGGGTGCCGAACTGGCCGGGGTCAGCTCCGTCGGGCTGGATACGGTGGATCACCCGTTGCTGGGTGCTCTGGTACCGCATCCGGATTCGGGCGGGGTGAGCTTCACCGGCCGTTGGTCGGTGGACTCGGTGGACTGGCTGGCCGATCACAGTGTGTTCGGCACGGTGCTGCTGCCCGGAACCGGGTTCGTCGAGCTGGCGAGTTATGTCGGCGGCATTCTGGACTGTGCCGTGGTGGACGAGCTCGTATTGCAGGCACCGTTGACGTTGCCTGCCGAGGGCAGTGTCGCGGTGCAGGTGGTGGTGACCGCCGCCGACGAGGCCGGCCGGCGACGGCTGAGCGTCCATTCTCGGCAGGGGGGCGAGGGGCCGTGGTTGTCACACGCGCAGGGCGTGCTCGCACCGGGCGAGGTGGCAGGCGACTTCGACCTCGTCTCCTGGCCTCCGGCCGGTGCCCAGCGGCTGGATATCGACGGCGTGTACGACGAGCTGCTCGATGTCGGCTATGGGTACGGTCCGTTCTTCCGAGGTTTGCAGGCGGTATGGCAGCGCAGTGAGGAGTTGTTCGCCGAGGTCGCGCTGCCGGATCCGCAGGAAAACAAGGGTTTCGGGATTCATCCCGCGTTGTTCGACTCGGCCCTGCATACCGCGATAGTCCACCGTCTTCGTGGCGGAGCCGAAAGTTTGCCGGTGCTGCCGTTCTCCTGGAACCGGGTGGTGGTGCATTCGGCCGGTGCCGCGGCAGTGCGGGTCCGGATCGCTTACCGAGGCGACCGGTTGGCAGTGCAGATGGCCGACGAACGAGGCTACCCGGTGCTGTCGGTAGGGGGGTTGGTCGCTCGGCAGGTATCGGCCGAGCGATTGAGCGCGGACCGGGTATCGGAGGCTCTGTTCGGGGTGGACTGGGTCCCTGTCCGGCTGCCGTCGTCCGGAACGGTCGAGCTGGGGCGGGTGGCAGTACTCGGCTGGGGTCGCCACTCCGGTGCGGCGCGGGAATACCGGGATCTCGCGGCGCTGATCGCCGATCTCGACGCGTCCGCGGATTCGGTGGTTCCCGATATCGTGCTGTTCGAGTGTCCCTCGCACGAGGGTGTGGCGCCGGAGGCGGCCCGCCACATTGCCGCCGGTGTTCTCGCCACTGTTCAGAGTTGGCTCGCTGACAGTCGTTTCACTGCTTCTCGCTTGGTCGTCGTCACCGAGCGAGCAGTGGCGGTCGCCGATTCCGAGCGGATCGATCTGGGGCAGGCGCCGGTATGGGGTTTGCTGCGCGCCGCGCAGGCGGAGCACCCGGACCGCCTGCAGCTTCTGGACCTGAGCGCCCCCGACTCGGAGGAGGGCCGCGACCCGATCGCAGTGGCGACCGCGGTAGCGGCTGCCGCGACGGAACCGGAAGCCGCGATACGCGGCACCACTCTGCTCGTACCACGGTTGACCCGGCACGCGCCCGGTACGGCCGTCCGGCTCTCGGAGCCGGGTACCGTGCTGGTGACCGGTGGCACCAGTGGTGTGGGTTCGGTGATCGCTCGCCATCTGGCCGTCGAACACGGTGTGCGCCATCTGGTTCTGACGTCCCGGCGTGGCCTGGACGCTCCGGGTGCGGCGCAGCTGCGTGCGGAGCTGGTCGGGCTCGGTGTCGAGGTGACCGTCGTGGCGTGTGATGTGTCCGACCGGTCCGCGCTGGAAGCGCTGCTGGCCACCGTCCCTGCGGAGCATCCGCTGGTCGGTGTGGTGCACGCGGCCGGAATCGCGGATAGCGGTGTGCTCGAATCGATTACGCCGGAGCGGATCGATCAGGTGTTCCGGCCCAAGGTCGATGCGGCATGGCACCTGCACGAGCTCACTCGCGAATGCTCCTTGTCGTTGTTCGCGCTGTTGGCGTCCGCGGGTGGGTTGGTCTTGGCCGCCGGCCAAGCCAATTACGCGGCCGCGAATGTCTTCCTGGATGCCCTCGCGGTGCACCGTCGCGGTCTGGGATTGCCCGCGACCGCGGTGGATTACGGGTTGTGGGCGCGGTCGAGCGGGCTCGGGGCGGAGCTGTCCGAGACCGACTTCACCCGGATGCGCCGTCAGGGTTTCCCACCGTTTTCCGAGACCGACGGCCTGGCACTGTTCGATGCGGCGGTAGCCACCGATACGGCTCAGCTGGTGGCCCTGCGGGTCGATCCGGCCGTGCTTCGTACCCGCGGAGAGCAAGTTCCCGCCCTGCTCCGGGCGATCGCACCGATCCCCGTGCGCCGCAACAACGGCTCCCCGGCCGCTCGAGCTCTCACGGACCGGCTCGCCGGTCTCTCCGATACCGACCGCCGCGGCGCGCTGCTCGACCTCGTCCGGTCGGTCGCGTCCGAGGTTCTCGGGCATACGTCCAGCGACGCTGTCGATGCCCGGCACGCGTTCCAAGAGCTCGGGTTCGACTCGTTGAGTGCCGTCGAATTCCGTAACAGGCTCAATACCGCGACCGGTTTGCGGTTGCCGGCCACGCTCGTCTTCGATCAACCCAATCCACAGATCGTCGCCGAGTTCATCGATTCACAACTCACCGGTACGAAACAGGACGCCGAGGTCACCACCCGCCGGGCTGTCGATTCCGACCCGATCGCGGTGGTGGCGATGAGCTGCCGGTATCCGGGTGGTGTCGCCTCGCCTGAAGACTTGTGGCGGCTGGTCGCCTCGGGCATCGATACCGTCGGTGAGTGGCCGGCCGATCGTGGCTGGGATATCGAGGCTGTCTACGATCCGGAGCCGGGCAAGGCGGGCCGGTCCTACACCCGGCAGGGTGGATTCCTGCACTCCGCAGCCGATTTCGACGCGGACTTCTTCGGGATCAGCCCGAACGAGGCGACGATGATGGACCCCCAGCAGCGGTTGCTGCTGGAAGTGTCCTGGGAGGCACTGGAACGCGCCGGAGTGGATCCGGGCGTTCTGCGGGGCAGTTCGACCGGTGTGTTCACCGGGGTGATGTACCACGACTACGCGCAGGGGACAGGCACCGCCAGCAGCACCGGCGGCAGTCTGGTCTCGGGCCGCATCGCCTACACCCTGGGGTTGGAGGGCCCGGCCGTATCGGTGGATACGGCATGCTCGTCGTCGCTGGTCGCCCTGCACCTGGCAGCGCAGTCGCTGCGGTCGGGGGAGTGCGATATGGCGTTGGCCGGTGGTGTGGCCGTGATGTCGACCCCGGAGATGTTCCTCGAATTCAGCCGTCAACGGGGTCTGGCCCCGGACGGCCGGTGTAAGTCCTTCGCCGACGCCGCCGACGGCGCCGGGTGGTCGGAGGGCGCCGGGATGTTGGTGCTGGAGCGGTTGTCCGATGCCCGGCGTAACGGTCATGAGGTTTTGGCGGTGGTCGCTGGTTCGGCGGTGAATCAGGATGGTGCGTCGAATGGTTTGACGGCGCCGAACGGTCCGTCGCAGCGGCGGGTGATTCGTCAGGCGCTGGCGAATGCGGGTGTGTCCGCGGTCGAGGTGGATGCGGTCGAGGCGCACGGTACGGGGACGACGTTGGGTGATCCGATCGAGGCTCAGGCGTTGCTGGCGACCTATGGGCAGGATCGTGCCGCGGATCGTCCGCTGTGGCTGGGGTCGTTGAAGTCCAATATCGGTCATGCCCAGGCCGCGGCCGGTGTCGGTGGTGTGATCAAGATGGTGATGGCCATGCGGCACGGGGAATTGCCGCCCACACTGCATATCGATCAGCCGTCTACGAAGGTCGATTGGTCCGAGGGGCATATCCGGCTACTGACCGAATCGGTGGCATGGCCGGCGGCGGAACGTCCGCGTCGTGCCGGAGTGTCCTCGTTCGGCCTCAGCGGGACCAACGCGCACCTCATCGTCGAACAAGCCCCGGTGGCGGATCCGGCGCCGGTTTCGGCGGCCGAGACAGCACCGGCCGGAGGCGTGCTGCCCTGGGTGGTCTCGGCGCGTAGTGGCGAGGCTCTGGCCGATCAGGCCGCGCGCTTGGCGTCCCAGGTGGATGTCCACGATCTCGGTGCGATCGATGTCGGTTTCTCGCTGGTGACGTCGAGGGTGTTGTTCGAGCATCGGGCTGTCGTGCTGTCGTGTGATCGCGGCGAATTGCTTGCGGGTGTGGCGGCGTTGGGGCGCGGCGAGGCTGTGGCGGGTGTGGTGTCGGGTCGTGTGGTGCCGGGTTCGACGGGTGTGGTGTTCTCGGGTCAGGGTGCGCAGTGGGCCGGTATGGCGGATGAGTTGCGTGCCGCGTATCCGGTGTTCGCCGAGGTGTTCGATGCGATCGTGGGGGAGTTGGATCCGCTTCTGGGACAACAGATCGCGCTCGCGGACGCTCTGGTGAGTGCTGATCTGGTGGATCGGACGGTGTTCGCGCAGGCGGGGTTGTTCGCGTTCGAGGTGGCGTTGTTCCGGTTGCTCGAGTCGTGGGGTTTCCGGGCGGATGTCCTCGCCGGTCATTCGATCGGTGAGGTGGCTGCCGCGCATGTGGCCGGTGTGTTGTCGTTGGTGGATGCGTGTGTGCTGGTGGCGGCGCGTGGGCGGTTGATGCAGGCGTTGCCCGCGGGTGGGGCGATGGTCGCGGTCGGTGCGTCGGAGGCCGAGGTGCTGCCTTTGCTGGTGGGCGGAGAGGTGTCGTTGGCGGCGGTGAACGGGCCGTCCTCGGTGGTGGTGTCGGGTGTCGAGGACGCGGTCGTCGCGGTCGCGGACAGGTGTGCCGAACAAGGTTGGCGGACGCATCGTCTGCGGGTTTCGCATGCGTTCCATTCGGTGTTGATGGAGCCGATGCTGGCCGAGTTCGCCGCGGCGATCGAGGGGTTGACATTCGAGCAACCGAAGCTCGCGTTGGTGTCGACGGTGACCGGTTCGCGGGTCGGCGACGAGATGTCGGTTCCGTCGTATTGGGTGGATCAGGTCCGGGACACCGTGCGGTTCGCCGACGCCGTGGCGCGGATGTCCGACCTGGGAGTGGCCCGCTTCGCCGAGGTCGGACCGGACGCGGTATTGACCCCGATGATCGCCCAGACCCTCGATGGCGGGAACGGTGCGGCTGCTTCGGGTCCGATAGTGGCGGCGTCCGCACGTAAGGACCGGGCAGACCCGCCGACCGTATTGCGGGCGGTGGCGACACTGTTCGTCTCGGGCGCCGAGGTGGACTGGGCGCGGCTCTACGCCGGAACCGGCGCGCGGCGAATCGATCTGCCCACCTACGCTTTCCAGCGCCGCCGCTATTGGATGCCCGGAGGATCGTCCGGCAGTAGCGACGCCCGGGCGATGGGTCTGACCGCCGTCGGCCATCCTCTGGTCTCGGCGGTGGTGTCGCAACCGGATTCCGACGTCGTCGCAGTCAGCGGCAGGTTGTCGTTGCAGACGCAGCCCTGGCTGGCCGATCACCGGGTCATGGACACCGTGCTGTTCCCCGGCACCGGATTCGTCGAGCTCGCCCTGCACGCCGGGGACCGAGCCGGCTGTTCGAGCCTGGAAGAACTGGTGCTGCGGGCTCCGCTCGTGCTGCCCGACTCGGCGGGTGTCGCGGTGCGGGTCGTCGTGGGCGGCGAGGACAGCGCGAGCCGGCGCGGCGTGCGGATCTTCTCCCGCCCCGACGACGAGGGCGATTCGGTGTCGTCGTGGACGTTGAACGCCGAAGGGGTGCTCGCGCCGGCAACCGTCGGCTCGCCCGCGAATCTCACCCAGTGGCCGCCCGCCGGCGCCACCGCGGTCGATATCGAGGGTGTCTACGACGCGCTCGATGCGCGGGGATATCACTACGGCCCGGTGTTCCAGGCGCTGAAATCGGTGTGGCGGGCGCCGGACGGGCTCTATGCCGAGCTCGAACTTCCTGAACAGGCCCGAGCCGACGCGCAACGATTCGGTGTACATCCGGCACTGCTGGATGCGGCGCTGCACGCGTTGCGTTTCGCCGACGACACCTCGGCAGAGGACAGCGGCCCGGCATTACCGTTCGAATGGTCCGGCGTCACGGTGCACGCGGCCGGTGCCGATGCGTTGCGTGTCCGGCTGATGCGTACCGGCGCGCACGGCGTCGCCCTTGATATCGCGGATTCGACCGGTGCCGCGCTGGCCACGGTGCGGCAGCTGGCATCGCGACCGATCGATCCCGCCCAGCTCACCACCGGCACATCCATTGCGCGCACTGCTGTCTTCGAGGTCGGCTGGACGCCGATTTCTGTGTCCGGGCACGAAACTTCCACAGTGTCGTGGTCGGATCTGGGTGACGAGGTTCCGGCCGCGGTGGTGCTGGACTGCCCGGCCGGAAACGATCCCAGCGCGGTCCATGCCGCGACCCATCAGGTGTTGGAGGCGCTGCATTCCTGGATCGCCGACGAGCGGTTCGGTGAATCGGTGCTGGTGGTCCGGACCCACCGCGCGGTGTCGGTGGCAGGGGAGGGCATTACGAACCCCGCCGGCGCCGCGGTGGGTGGTCTCGTGCGTGCCGCGCAGGGCGAGCATCCCGGCCGGATAGTGCTGATGGACACCGACTCCGGCGATTCCGGTACCGAACTCGCAGCGTTGCTGGGCGGAATTCTGGCGACGGAGGAACCGCAGGTGGCGCTGCGCGGTGGGCAGGTGTACCGAGCGCGGCTCGCCCGCGTCGTCCCCGCCGCGGCCGCTTCGGCGTCTGTCCTGTTCGATCCGGACGAGACAGTTCTGATCACCGGCGCCGGTGGTTACCTGGGTCGCTTGTTCAGCCGGCACCTGGTCGAGTCATACGGTGCGCGCCGGCTCCTGCTGCTGAGCCGCCGGGGTGAATCCGCGGCCGGTGCGGGCGATCTGGCAGCGGAGCTGCGGCGCCTCGGCGCAGAGGTCGAATACGCCGCGTGCGATGTCGCCGACCGTGACGCGCTGGCCGAGGTGCTGTCCCGGATACCCGTCGAACATCCGCTGGCCGGTGTGTATCACCTGGCCGGTGTGCTCGACGACGGCGCCATGGAGTCGCTGACCCCGGCCCGCCTGGACGCGGTGTTGCGGCCCAAGGTGGATGCCGCCCTCTACCTGGACGAACTGACCGCCGAGTTGCCTTTGAAGGCGTTCGTGCTGTTCAGTTCGGTCGCGGGTCCGTTCGGCAATCCGGGACAAGGCAACTACTCCGCGGCCAACGCGTGCCTGGACGCTGTGGCGGCGCACCGCAGGGCTTCCGGGCGCTGTGGCATATCGCTGGCTTGGGGGCTGTGGAGCGCGGACGGCGGTATGGCCGCGGAACTCGGCGATGTCGCCCGCCATCGCATGTCCCGTTCGGGACTGCTGCCGTTGTCGGAGGAACAAGGCCTGGCGTTGTTCGACGCCGCCGCGACGATCGACGTGGCGGCTCCGGTCCTCGCCCGGGTCGACTTGGATGCCGTGCGCGGCGCGGGAGCGGCGGCGCCCGCATTGTTCTCCGCGCTGATCCCGGACCGGCCGAAGGCGGCCTCCGGTGCCTTCACCGCGTTGCGCGCCCGCCTCGCGAGCACTCCTGACAGCGAACGCGTCGATGTTCTCGTGGAGATCGTACGTGCCCGAGCTGCCGCGATTCTCGGCCACGGCGACGCGAACGCGGTGGCGGCGGACAAGGCGTTCGGCGAACTCGGTTTCGATTCGATCAGTGCGATCGAGTTCCGTAACGCGCTGCGGGCCGTCACGGGTCTGCAATTGCCGGTGACGCTGGTGTTCGACTATCCGACGCCCCAGGCAATGGCGCGGTATCTGGCCGACGAGTTCGCGGGTACCAGCCGCGATGTCGAGGTCTCCGCGCGCGCGGACCTCGACGAGCCGATCGCACTCGTGGCGATGGCCTGCCGTTATCCGGGTGGTGTCGCCTCGCCGGAGGATCTGTGGACGCTGATCGCTTCGGGTGTCGATGCCACCGGTGAGCTGCCCGCCGATCGTGGCTGGGATATCGAAGGCCTCTACGATCCGGAGCCCGGTAAGGCGGGCAAGACCTATACGCGCCGGGGTGGATTCCTGTATTCGGCGGCGGAATTCGATGCCGGGTTCTTCGGGATCAGTCCGAACGAGGCGACGATGATGGATCCGCAGCAGCGGTTGCTGTTGGAGGTGTCGTGGGAGGCGCTGGAGCGGGCCGGTGTGGACCCAGGTGTGTTGCGGGGCAGTTCGACCGGCGTGTTCACCGGTGTGATGTACCACGACTACGCCCAGGCCAACGGCGGCAGCGCCGCCGGCAGCTTGGCGTCGGGGCGTATCGCGTACACGCTGGGGTTGGAGGGCCCGGCCGTATCGGTGGATACGGCGTGCTCGTCGTCGCTGGTCGCGATGCATCTGGCCGCGCAGTCGCTGCGATCGGGGGAGTGCGACCTCGCGTTGGCCGGTGGTGTGACGGTGATGGCGACCCCGGCCACATTCGTGGAGTTCAGCCGGCAGCGCGGTTTGTCGCCGGATGGCCGGTGTAAGTCGTTCTCCGACAGTGCCGATGGTGTGGCGTGGTCCGAGGGCGCGGGTGTGCTGGTGCTCGAGCGGTTGTCCGATGCGCAGCGCAATGGTCATGAGGTGCTCGCGGTGGTCGCTGGTTCGGCGGTGAATCAGGATGGGGCGTCGAATGGTTTGACGGCGCCGAACGGTCCGTCGCAGCGGCGGGTGATCCGGCAAGCGCTGGCGAACGCGGGAGTCGCGCCGGGCGAGGTCGATGTGGTCGAGGCGCACGGTACGGGGACGACTTTGGGTGATCCGATCGAGGCGCAGGCGCTGCTGGCGACGTACGGGCAGGATCGTGCCGCGGATCGTCCGCTGTGGCTGGGGTCGTTGAAGTCCAATATCGGTCATGCGCAGGCTGCGGCCGGTGTCGGTGGTGTGATCAAGATGGTGATGGCCATGCGGCACGGGGAATTGCCTCGGACGCTGCATGCGGATCAACCCAGTACCAGGGTCGATTGGTCCGAGGGCGATATCCGGCTGCTGTCCGAGTCCGTGCCCTGGCCGGAGGGCGATCGGCCGCGTCGTGCGGGCGTGTCCTCGTTCGGTATCAGTGGCACGAACGCTCATATCATCATCGAGCAAGCCCCGTTCGGGGAGCACGTTGCGGCAGAGGTTGTCGAGCCCGCGGCCGCGCCTGTCGCGGCCGCCGCGGCCGGCGGTGTGCTGCCGTGGGTGGTCTCGGCGCGTAGTGGCGAGGCTCTGGCCGATCAGGCCGCGCGTCTGGCGTCCCAGGTGGACGGCCACGATCTCGGTGCGATCGATGTGGGTTTCTCGCTGGTGTCGTCGAGGGTGTTGTTCGAGCATCGGGCCGTGGTGCTGTCGTGTGATCGCGGCGAATTGCTTGCCGGTGTGGCGGCGTTGGGTCGCGGCGAGGCCGTGGCGGGTGTGGTGTCGGGTCGTGTGGTGCCGGGTTCGACGGGTGTGGTGTTCTCGGGTCAGGGTGCGCAGTGGGCGGGTATGGCCGATGAGCTGCGTGCCGCGTATCCGGTGTTCGCCGAGGTGTTCGATGTGATCGTTGCCGAGCTGGAAACCCATCTGGGACAGCAGGTCGCGCTCGCGGACGCTCTGGCGAGTGTTGATCTGGTGGATCGGACGGTGTTCGCGCAGGCGGGGTTGTTCGCGTTCGAGGTGGCGTTGTTCCGGCTGCTCGAGTCGTGGGGTTTCCGGGCGGATGTTCTCGCTGGTCATTCGATCGGTGAGGTGGCTGCTGCGCATGTGGCCGGTGTGTTGTCGCTGGTGGATGCGTGTGTGCTGGTGGCGGCGCGTGGCCGGTTGATGCAGGCGTTGCCCGCGGGTGGGGCGATGGTCGCCGTGGGCACCGCCGAGGCCGAATTGACCGCGCTGCTCGACGGTTTGGAAGCCCCGCTCGAGGTGTCGATCGCGGCGATCAACGGTCCCTCGTCGGTGGTGCTCTCCGGCGTCGAGGCAGATATCGCCGAGGTTGCCGATCGATGTGTCGAGCGTGGGTGGCGCACCCACCGCCTGCGGGTCTCGCATGCGTTCCATTCGGCGCTGATGGAGCCCATGCTGACCGAATTCGCCGCGGAAATAGCGAATCTGACGTTCTCCCGTCCGAGTATTCCGTTGGTGTCGACGGTGACCGGAATGCGGGTCGCCGACGAGATGACCGACCCGTCCTACTGGGTGGGCCAGGTCCGCGACACGGTGCGATTCGCCGAGGCGGTGGCCACCATGGCGGAATCGGGTGTGACCCGCTTCGCCGAGGTCGGACCGGACGCCGTGCTCCTTCCGATGGTCGCGGGGATCGTCGACGCCGGAGAGGCCGCGGCGTCGACCGGCGCGGCTGCCACGGTGGTGGCCATGGCGCGCCGGGACAACGCCGATCCGTTCAGCGTCACACGGGGCGTGGCCGGATTGTTCGTCGCCGGCGCCGAGGCGGACTGGACCGCCCTGTACACCGGCTCCGGAGCCCGGCGAATCGACCTGCCCACCTACGCCTTCCAGCGCCGGCGCTACTGGCTGACGGAAGGCTCGCCGGGCGGCGACGCCCGTGCGATGGGGTTCGTGGCGTCCGGGCACCCGCTGGCTTCGGCGCTCGTCTCGCACCCGGACTCCGACGCGGTCACCCTCAGCGGGCGCCTGTCGGCACAGACCCACCCGTGGCTGGCCGACCACGCGGTCATGGACACCGTGTTGTTCCCCGGCACCGGATTCGTCGAGCTCGCCCTGCACGCGGGGCAGGAGGTCGGCTGCGCGTTCCTCGCGGAGCTGCTCCTGAGAGCTCCACTGGCACTGCCGGAATCGGGGGGCGTCGCCGTGCGTGTGGCCGTCGACGGCGCGGAACCGGCGGGGCGTCGTGCGGTACGGATCTTCTCCCGTCCCGACGACGATGCCGAGGCCGCGTGGACGCTGCATGCCGAGGGCGTGCTCGCGTCGGAGATCACCGGCACACCCGCGGACCTGACGCAGTGGCCGCCGGCCGGCGCCACCGCCGTCGATATCGACGGTGTCTACGACTCGCTCGACGCGCAGGGCTACCACTACGGTCCGGCGTTCCAGGCGCTGAAATCGGTGTGGCGGGGCTCCGGCGAGATCTACGCCGAGCTCGAACTGTCCGAGCCGACCCGATCCGAGGCGTCGCGTTTCGGCCTGCACCCGGCCTTGCTCGACGCCGCGCTGCATGCGATGCGGATCGCGGGCGACGAATCCGCGGAGAACGCAGAGCTCGCCTTGCCGTTCGAATGGTCCGGTGTCGCCGTGCACGCCAGTGGGGCCGGCGCTCTGCGGGTTCGACTGACCCGCGTCGGTGAGCACGGTGTCGCCGTGGATCTGGCGGATGCGACGGGTGGCGCGGTCGCGACGGTGCGCCGACTGGCGACTCGGCCTATCGATCCCAGCCGGCTCACGGCCGCCGCGTCCCTCGTCCGTACCGCGCTGTTCCAGGTCGAATGGACACCCGTCGCGGTGCCCGAAGCCGATACCGAGGTCACCGCGGCCTCGTGGACGGACCTCGGTGAGCAGGTCCCCCGGGCGGTGGTCGTGGACGTCCGGACCGGCAACGATGCCGCCGCCGTCCATACCGCGACGCACGACGTGCTGCAGGTCCTGCAGTCCTGGACCGCGCAGCCGCGCTTCGGCGAATCCGTCCTGGTCGTCCGGACCCGCGGCGCGGTGTCGGTGGCAGGCGAGGACATCACCGACCTGGCCGGTGCCGCCGTATGCGGTCTGATCCGTTCGGCACAGGCGGAGAATCCGGGCCGGATCGTGTTGGTGGACAGCACTTCCGAATTGTCCCGAGACCTGCTCGGCGCGATTCTGGCGACCGGCGAACCCCAGGTCGCGGTGCGAGAAGGCAGCGTTCACCGCGCGCGGCTCGCGCGAGCCGATGCCACCGCGGTCGCCGATACCGTGAACCCACCGTTCGACCCGGACGAGACCGTCCTGATCACCGGTGCGGCCGGTGCGCTGGGCGGGATGTTCGCCCGGCACCTGGTCGCCGCCCACGGCGTCCGCCATCTGCTGTTGCTGAGCAGGCGTGGGGAGTCGGCTCCGGGCACCGACGAGTTGCGCGCGGATCTGGCGCGGATGGGCGCCGAAACAGCTGTCGTCGCTTGCGATGTCACTGATCGTGACGCGGTGGCGAAGGTGCTGTCCGAGGTGTCCGCCGCGCACCCGCTGGCCGGTGTGTTCCACCTGGCCGGCGTCCTCGACGACGGCGCGATCGCCTCGCTGACCCCGGCCCGGATGGATACGGTCCTGGGACCCAAGGTCGATGCCGCGCTGCATCTGCACGCCTTGACCGCGGAACTGCCGCTGAAGGCGTTCGTGCTGTTCAGTTCCGTGGCCGGTGTGTTCGGTAACCCCGGTCAGGGCAACTACGCCGCGGCCAATGCGTGTCTGGATGCCTTGGCGGCTCACCGCAGGGCCACCGGGAACCACGCGATGTCGTTGGCCTGGGGCCTGTGGGACGGGGGTATGGCCGGAGAACTCGGCGACGTCGACCGGCGGCGCATGGCTCGTTCCGGGATGCTGGCACTGTCGCGGGATCAGGGGCTGGCGCTGTTCGACGCCGCCTTCCGGGCCGATATCGCGGTGCCGGTGCTCGCCCGCCTGGATTCGAATATTATGCGCGACGCGAAATTCGCCGCGCCCGCGCTGTTCTCCGGATTGATACCCACTCGCCGCGCCGCGGTGCCGGGGGCGGCCACCGCATTGAGCGCTCGGCTGGCGAGCGCTCCGGACGACGAGCGTCTCGATATGCTCGTGGAGATCGTGCGCGGCCGGGTCGCCGCGGTCCTGGGGCACCAGGATATGAACACGGTCGCGGCCGACAAGGCCTTCAACGAGCTGGGTTTCGACTCGATCAGCGCGATCGAGTTCCGTAACTCGCTGAAAGCCGTGACCGGACTCCCGTTGCCCGTGACTCTGGTTTTCGATTATCCGACACCCCAGGCGCTGGCGAAGTATCTGGCCGACGAGTTCGCCGGCACGAGCCAGGACATCCTCGTCACGGCCGACCGGGCTGTCGACGACGATCCCATCGCTGTCGTCGGAATGGCGTGCCGCTACCCCGGCGGAGTCACCTCCCCCGAGGAACTCTGGGAGCTCGTCCGGAGCGGCGCGGACGCGGTGACGCCGCTTCCGGCCGACCGCGGCTGGGATGTAGAGGGCGTCTACGATCCGGAACCGGGTCGCGCGGGCAAGTCGTACACCCGCCACGGCGGATTCCTGCACACGGCGGCAGAGTTCGATGCGGACTTCTTCGGGATCAGCCCGAACGAGGCGATCATGATGGATCCGCAACAGCGGCAGCTACTCGAAACCACCTGGGAGGCGCTGGAACGCGCCGGCGTGGATCCGGCCGTGCTGCGCGGCAGCTCGACCGGGGTGTTCACCGGTGTGATGTACCACGATTACGCCCAGGGCCACGGTGGCAGTGCCACCGGCAGTCTGGTGTCGGGCCGCATCGCCTACACGCTGGGGTTGGAGGGTCCGGCCGTGTCGGTGGATACGGCGTGTTCGTCGTCGCTGGTGGCGATGCATCTGGCCGGGCAGTCGCTGCGGTCGGGGGAGTGTGATCTGGCATTGGCCGGTGGTGTGGCGGTGATGGCGACGCCGGAGGCGTTCGTGGAGTTCAGCCGGCAGCGGGGGTTGTCGCCGGACGGCCGGTGTAGGTCGTTCGCCGATTCGGCCGATGGGGTGGGCTGGTCCGAGGGGGTGGGTGTGCTGGTGCTGGAGCGGTTGTCCGATGCCCGGCGTCATGGTCATGAGGTTTTGGCGGTGGTCGCTGGTTCGGCGGTGAATCAGGATGGTGCGTCGAATGGTTTGACGGCGCCCAATGGTCCGTCGCAGCGGCGGGTGATCCGTCGGGCTCTGGCGAACGCTGGTGTGTCTGCGCTCGATGTGGATGTGGTGGAAGGCCATGGCACCGGTACGACGTTGGGTGATCCGATCGAGGCCCAGGCCTTGTTGGCGACCTATGGGCAGGACCGTGATCCTGATCGGCCTTTGTGGTTGGGGTCGTTGAAGTCGAATATCGGTCATGCGCAGGCTGCGGCCGGTGTGGGTGGTGTGATCAAGATGGTGATGGCGATGCGGCACGGTGTGTTGCCTCGTACGTTGCATGTGGATCAGCCGTCCACGAAGGTGGATTGGTCCGAGGGCCATATCCGGCTGCTGACCGAATCGGCGCCGTGGCTCGCAGTGGATCGTCCGCGGCGTGCGGGTGTGTCGTCGTTCGGTTACAGCGGTACCAACGCGCACGTCATCATCGAACAAGCGTCGGCCGGGACACCGGCTCCGGTGCCGGTGGTCAAGACCGAACCCGCGGGTGGCCTGCTGCCCTGGGCACTCTCGGCGCGCAGCAGCGAGGCTCTGGCCGGCCAAGCCGAACGGCTCGCATCGTATGCGGACGACCATGACCCGGATCCGCTGGATATCGGCTTCTCACTGGCCTCGACGCGTGGTCTGTTCGAGCATCGCGCTGTGGTGCTGGCCGGCGATCGTGACGGTCTGCTGGCGGGTGTGCGGGCGGTGGCCGCCGGCGAGCAGGTGCCGGGTGTGGTGTCGGGTCGTGTGGTGCCGGGTTCGACGGGTGTGGTGTTCTCCGGTCAGGGCGCGCAGTGGGCAGGTATGGCCGGGGAGTTGTGTGCGGAGTATCCGGTGTTCGCGGAGCATTTCGACGGGATCGTTGCGGAGTTGGAGCCGCTTCTGGGGCAGGAGGTTTCGCTGGCGGTCGCGTTGGACGACGGTGCTGTGGTGGATCGGACGGTGTTCGCGCAGGCGGGGTTGTTCGCGTTCGAGGTGGCGTTGTTCCGGTTGCTCGAGTCGTGGGGTTTCCGGGCGGATGTCCTCGCTGGTCATTCGATCGGTGAGGTGGCTGCTGCGCATGTGGCCGGTGTGTTGTCGTTGGTGGATGCGTGTGTGCTGGTTGCGGCGCGTGGCCGGTTGATGCAGGCGTTGCCCGCGGGTGGGGCGATGGTCGCGGTCGGGGCCCCCGAGGCGGACGTGCTGGAGTTGCTGGGCGATGGGGTGTCCATCGCGGCGGTGAACGGTCCGTCGTCGGTGGTGGTGTCCGGTCCTGAGGATGCGGTCGCGGCTGTTGTCGGGGTGTGTGCGGAGAATGGTTGGCGGACACATCGTTTGTCTGTTTCGCATGCGTTCCATTCGGTGTTGATGGAGCCGATGCTGGCCGAGTTCGCCGCGGTGATCGAGGGGTTGACGTTCGAGCAACCGAAGCTCGCGTTGGTGTCGACGGTGACCGGTGCGCGGGTCGGCGACGAGATGTCGGTTCCGTCGTACTGGGTGCGTCAGGTTCGGGACACCGTGCGGTTCGCTGATGTGGTGACCTCGATGGCGGCTCTGGGCGTGTCGAGGTTCGCCGAGGCCGGCCCGGACGCGGTATTGACCCCGATGATCGCCCAGACTCTCGACTACGAGCAGCTGAGCACGGTTCCCGAGGCGGTGGCCCTGGCGCGCCGGGGGCGGGCGGGCGCGTCGTCGGTGACCGGTGGTGTCGCCGAGCTGTTCGTATCCGGTGCCGCCGTGGACTGGGCCGCGCTGTACGCCGCGACCGGCGCCGTGCGAATCGATCTGCCCACCTACGCGTTCCAACACCGCCGCTATTGGATGACCGATGGGCTCACCGGCGGTGACGCGCGCGGGATGGGTCTCGTCGCTACCGGACATCCACTGGTCTCGGTGGTCGTCGCGCAACCGGACTCGGACGCGGTCACCCTCACCGGCCGGCTATCGATACAGACGCAGCCATGGCTGACCGACCACAGAGTCATGGATACCGTGCTGTTCCCCGGTACCGGTTCGGTCGAACTCGCCCTGCACGCCGGCGAACAGGTCGGCTGCCCGACCCTCGAAGAGCTCGTCCTGCGCGCCCCGCTGACGCTGACAGAATCGACGAGGGTCGCGGTGCACGTCGTGGTCGCCACCGAGGACGAGACCGGCCGTCGCGCGGTGCGGATCTTCTCCCGCCCCGAGGACGCCGCCGATTCGGTGCCGTCGTGGACCCTGCACGCCGAAGGTGTGCTCGCGCCCGGACTCGGCAGTGCGGCCGCGGATCTGGTGCAGTGGCCGCCTGCCGGTGCCGCCGTGGTGGATATCGACGGTCTCTACGATTCGCTCGACGCGCAGGGCTATCACTACGGACCGGCCTTCCGGGCACTGAAATCCGTATGGCGGGCATCTGACGGGCCGCTCTACGCCGAGGTCGAATTGCCCGAGCAGGCTCGGGCCGAGGCGCAGCGATTCGGTGTGCATCCGGCGCTACTGGATGCGGCGTTGCATGCGTTACGCCTGGCCGACGACCCGTCGGCGGAGGGCACCGAGCTGGCCTTGCCGTTCGAGTGGTCCGGTGTCACGGTGCATGCGGCGGCGGCCGACGCGTTGCGTGTCCGGTTGACCCGTGTCGGTGAGCACGGTGTCGCCTTGGATCTGGCCGACCCGTCGGGTGCTCCGGTGGCGACGGTGCGCCAACTGTCGACCCGGCCGATCGATCCCGCGCAGCTCGCTGCCGGCGCATCGGTCGCCGGTAACGGGCTGTTCCAGATCGGCTGGACGCCGGTCACCGTGGGGGCGGACGAGGTCACGTCGGCAGAATGGCCGGACCTCGGTGAGCCGGTCCCGCAGGCCGTGGTGCTGGACTGCCCGGCGGGTGATGACCCCGCAGCCGTCCGTGCCGCGGCACACGCGGTCCTCGAAGTACTGCAGACCTGGATCGCCGACGAACGGTTCGCCGAATCGGTGCTCGTCGTCCGGACCAGCGGTGCTGTCTCGGTCGCCGGGGAAGACGTGACCAACTTGGCCGGTGCGGCCGTCTGCGGTCTGGTCCGTTCGGCACAGTCGGAGCATCCCGGCCGGATCGTGCTGATCGACACCGATTGCGCACTCGACGGTCTGCTGGGCGGGATGCTGGCCTCGGCCGAACCCCAGATGGCGGTTCGTGATCGGCAAGTACACATTCCGCGGCTGGGCCGGGCGGCGTCCCCCGCGGCGACCGCTGCCGCGGACGTCGCCTTCGATCCGGACGACACCGTTCTGATCACCGGTGCCAGCGGTCTGCTCGGCGTATGGTTCGCCCGGCACCTGGTGTCCACCTACGGTGCCCGGCGCCTGCTGCTGTCGAGCCGCCGCGGAGAATCCGCGCCCGGTGCCGCCGAGTTGCGGGCGGAGTTGGGTGAGCTCGGTGCCGAGGTCGTATTCGCCGCGTGCGATGCCGCCGACCGTGACGCGCTCGCCGGAATAGTTGCCGATATCCCGGCGGATCGTCCACTGGCGGGTGTACTTCATCTGGCCGGTGTGCTGGACGACGGCGCGATCGGTTCGTTGACCCCGGCCCGGCTGGATGCGGTGTTCGGGCCCAAAGTCGACGCGGCTCTGCATCTGCACGAGCTGACCGCCGATCTGCCGCTGAAGATGTTCGTGCTGTTCAGTTCGGTGGCGGGCGCGTTCGGCAATCCCGGTCAGGGGAACTACGCCGCGGCCAATGCGTGCCTGGACGCGCTGGCGGCGCATCGCCGCGTATCGGGCCGCTGTGGGCAGTCGCTGGCCTGGGGACTGTGGGACGGAGGTATGGCCGGCGAGCTCAGCGATCTGGACCGGCAGCGCATATCACGCTCGGGCATGCTGCCGCTCTCGCGGGAGCAGGGCCTCGCGCTGTTCGATTCGGCTGTCGGGATCGAGGCGGCGGCTCCCGTCCTCGCCCGCCTGGATCTGGAGAGCATGCGTGGCGCGGGTCCCGCGCTGCCCGCGTTGTTCTCCGGTCTGGTTCGTATCCGTCGTCAGGCGGCGTCGGGTGCGGCCGCGGCGTTGCGCGCGCGTCTGGTGAGCGTCCCGGATGGTGAGCGTTCGCGTGTGCTGGCCGAGATCGTGCGCGGTCAGGTCGCCGCGATCCTGGGACATCAGGATATGAACGAGATCGCCGCGGACCGGGCCTTCAACGAGCTGGGGTTCGACTCGATCACCGCGATCGAGTTCCGCAACGCGTTGAAAGCGGCGACGGGTCTGCCGTTGCCCGCGACTCTGGTTTTCGACTATCCGACGCCGCAGGCGCTGGCGAAGCACCTGGCCGACGAGCTCACGGGCACGGGCGAGGCCGTCGTGGTCGCCGCGGGCCGGGCCGTCGATGACGACCCTGTCGTTGTCGTCGGGATGGCGTGCCGCTATCCGGGAGGGGTCACCTCCGCGGAGAAACTGTGGGAACTGGTGAGTACAGGCGTGGATGCCATATCGCCGATGCCGGTCGACCGGGGCTGGGATATCGATGATATCTACGACCCGGAACCCGGCCGGGCGGGTAGGACCTACGTTCGCGAGGGCGGATTCCTGCACACGGCAGCCGAGTTCGACGCGGACTTCTTCGGTATCGGCCCCAACGAGGCCACGATGACCGATCCGCAGCAGCGGCAGTTGCTCGAAACGTCGTGGGAGGCGCTGGAGCGGGCCGGTATCGATCCCACGGTGCTGCGGGGCAGTTCGACCGGTGTGTTCACGGGTGTGATGTACCACGACTACGCGCAGGGCAGTGGCACCTCCGCCACCGGTAGTTTGACGTCGGGCCGGATCGCCTACACGCTCGGCCTGGAGGGGCCTGCGGTATCGGTGGATACGGCGTGTTCGTCGTCGTTGGTGGCGATGCATCTGGCCGGGCAGTCGCTGCGGTCGGGGGAGTGTGATCTGGCATTGGCCGGTGGTGTGGCGGTGATGGCGACGCCGGAAGCGTTCGTGGGGTTCAGCCGGCAGCGGGGGTTGGCCCCGGACGGCCGATGCAAGTCGTTCGCCGATTCGGCCGATGGTGTGGCGTGGTCCGAGGGCGCGGGTGTGCTGGTGCTGGAACGGTTGTCCGATGCGCAGCGCAACGGTCATGAAGTGCTGGCGGTGGTCGCTGGTTCGGCGGTGAATCAGGATGGGGCGTCGAATGGTTTGACGGCGCCGAACGGTCCGTCGCAGCGGCGGGTGATTCGTCAGGCGCTGGCGAATGCGGGTGTGTCCGCGGTCGAGGTGGATGCGGTCGAGGCGCACGGTACGGGCACGACGCTGGGTGATCCGATCGAGGCGCAGGCGTTGCTGGCGACGTACGGGCAGGATCGTGCCGCGGATCGTCCGCTGTGGCTGGGGTCGTTGAAGTCCAATATCGGTCATGCGCAGGCCGCGGCCGGTGTCGGTGGTGTGATCAAGATGGTGATGGCCATGCAGCGTGGGGTGCTGCCTCGTACGTTGCATGTGGATCAACCGTCCACGAAGGTCGATTGGTCCGAGGGCAATATTCGGCTGCTGACCGAGCCGGTGGATTGGCCGGTGTCGGATCGTCCGCGGCGTGCGGGTGTGTCGTCGTTCGGTATCAGCGGCACCAATGCCCACGTCATCATCGAGCAGGCGCCGGTAGTGCCGGCGCCTGTGGTGGATTCGGTACCGGTGGCCGAGACTGTTCCGGCGGTCTTGCCGTGGACGGTCTCGGCCCGCAGCGGTACCGCTCTCGCCGGTCAGGCTGCCCGCCTGGTCTCACATGTGGAGGACCGCGACGTGCGCCCGGTGGATGTCGGCTATTCGCTGGCGTCCACGCGGGCGGTATTCGAGCATCGCGCTGTGGTGCTGGCCGGCGATCGTGACGGTCTGCTGGCGGGTGTGCGGGCGGTGGCCGCCGGCGAGCAGGTGCCGGGTGTGGTGTCGGGTCGTGTGGTGCCGGGTTCGACGGGTCTGGTGTTCTCCGGTCAGGGCGCGCAGTGGGCGGGTATGGCCGATGAGCTGCGTACCGCGTATCCGGTGTTCGCCGAGGTGTTCGATGCGATCGTGGCGGAGTTGGAAACCCATCTGGGACAACAGATCGCGCTAGCGGACGCTCTGGCGAGTGCTGACCTGGTGGATCGGACGGTGTTCGCCCAGGCGGGGTTGTTCGCGTTCGAGGTGGCGTTGTTCCGGTTGCTCGAGTCGTGGGGTTTCCGGGCGGATGTCCTCGCCGGTCATTCGATCGGTGAGGTCGCTGCTGCGCATGTGGCCGGTGTGTTGTCGCTGGTGGATGCGTGTGTGCTGGTTGCGGCGCGTGGCCGGTTGATGCAGGCGTTGCCCGCGGGTGGGGCGATGATCGCGGTCGGGGCCCCCGAGGCCGACGTGCAGGAGTTGCTGGGCGATGGGGTGTCCATCGCGGCGGCGAACGGTCCGTCGTCGGTGGTGGTGTCCGGTCCTGAGGATGCGGTCGCGGCTGTTGTCGGGGTGTGTGCGGAGAATGGTTGGCGGACACATCGTTTGTCTGTTTCGCATGCGTTCCATTCGGTGTTGATGGAGCCGGTGCTGGCCGAGTTCGCCGCGGTGGTCGAGGGGTTGACGTTCGCCCGGCCGAGCCTTTCGCTGGTGTCGACGGTGACCGGCGCGGCTGTCACCGACGAGATGTCGGTTCCGTCGTACTGGGTGAATCAGATCCGGGACACCGTGCGATTCGCCGACGCGGTGACCACGATGGCGGCTCTGGGGGTGTCGAGATTCGCCGAGGCCGGCCCGGACTCGGTACTGACCCCGATGATCGCCCAGACCCGTGACAGCGCGACCACGATCCCATTGGCCCGACGGAACAACGCGGCCCCCGCGACACTCCTGACGGGGCTCGCCCGCTTGCACGTCACGGGTTCGGTGGTGGACTGGACGGGTTACTACACCGGCACCGGCGCCGTGAAAACGGATCTTCCGACCTACGCCTTCCACCACCGCCGTTTCTGGGACGCGGGCCCGCTGCACACCGGCGACGCCTCCGCGCTCGGTCTGCGATCCACCGAACACCCCATGCTGGGCGCGTTGGTAGCGCAGCCGGAGAGCGGGGGCGTCAGATTCACCGGCCGTCTGTCCACGACCACCCATCCGTGGCTGGCCGATCATCAGGTGCTCGGCACCGCGCTGCTGCCCGGCACCGCATTCGTCGAACTGGCGGTGCACGCCGGAGCGCAGGTCGACTGTCCGGAACTGGGGGATCTCACCCTTCGGGCGCCGCTCGTGTTGCCCGGGCGCGGCGCGGCGCAGATCCAGGTGATCGTCGGCGACGATGACGACGCCGGTCGCCGACGGGTCGACATCTACTCACGCGGTGACGAGAACGATCCGGCGGTTCCGTGGACGCACCACGCGGAGGGCATCGTGAGCCCGAGCGCGGAGTCCGGTGAACAGGAACGCTGGGCCGACTTCGGGCAGTGGCCGCCGGCCGGTGCTTCCGAGGTCGAATTGGCCGGTGCTTACGACGGACTCGCCGACAACGGATACAACTACGGGCCCGCCTTCCGGGGCCTGGTAGCGCTGTGGCGCCGCGGTGCGGATCTCTTCGCCGAGGTCGCACTGCCCGAGCCGGTCTCAACCCAGGGGTACGGCGTACATCCGGCGCTGCTCGATGCCGCCGTGCACGCGCTGCCGTTCGGTCTCGCGCGGGGGGCCGGCGACGAGCACCCGACCCTCGTACCGTTCGCCTGGTCTTCGACGCGGGTGTACGCGGACGGTGCGCGGCGGGCGCGGGTTCGCGTGACCCGGCTGAACGAGGCGGCGGTCACCCTGGCGATGGCCGATTCGAGTGGAGTGCCACTTCTGTCGGTGCAGTCCGTCGCGTTGCGCCCGCTGTCGCCCGATATGCTCTCGGCGGCAACCAGGTCCCGCGACGACGCGCACTACGAGCTCGCCTGGCGGCCCGGCCCCCAGCCGCGGTCCGCGGCGCAAGGTTCCTGGGCCGAGTGGGGCACTGCGGAACCGGCCTCGGTCCTGCTCTTCCGGCCGCCGGTCGAGGGCGGTCCTGTTCCGGTCCGGCTGCGCACAGCGCTCCATCGCACACTCGGCGTACTCCAGGAGTTCGTGAGCGAAGAGCGTTACGCCGCAAGCACTCTGGCCGTGATCACCGACAGTACGGACGATCCGGCGCTCGCCGCGATATGGGGGTTGGTGCGCGCGGCCCAGGCGGAGAACCCGGGGCGGATCGTGCTCATCGAGGCATCCGCGGCGACAACCGCGGATGCCCTGGTAGCGGCAGCGCAGACGGGCGAGCCGGAACTGGAACTCCATGCGGAGGGGACACGGGTGCCCCGGCTGTTCCGCGCGGCGCCACCCGAATCGGAGCGGCCGGCACCCTGGGATCGCGAGCGAACGGTGTTGATCACCGGTGGTACCGGCGCGATCGGCCGCCACCTCGTCGAGCACCTGGTGCGCGAGCACGGTGTCCGGCACGTGCTGCTGGCCGGCCGGCGTGGACCGGCCGCCGCGACGGAACTCATCGCGGAACTCGATGGCCTCGGCGCCGAAGTGCGTGCGGCGGCCTGCGATGCCGGAAACCGTGAGCAGTTGCGCGACCTGCTCGCTTCGATACCCGCGCAGCATCCGTTGGGTGCGATCGTCCACGTGGCGGGTGTTGTCGACAACGGGCTGATCGACACTTTGACGCCCGAGCAGATCGACCACTGCCTCGGCGCCAAGGCCGACGCCGCCTGGCATCTGCACGACCTCACCCGTGACGCCGAATTGTCCGCCTTCGTGATGATCTCCTCGGTGGCGGGCGTGATGACGCCCCCCGGGGCGGGCGCCTATGCGGCGGCCAACCGGTTCCTCGACGCGCTCGCGACCCACCGGCACGCCCGAGGTATACCGGCCACGTCGCTCGCCTACGGCCCGTGGGGAATCGACACCGGACTGGCACACGAGCTCAACCAGGCCGACCAGCAGCGGATGCGCCGCCACGGTCTGCCGCCGCTGGCTCCCGGCAAGGCACTCGAGCTGTTCGACGCGGCAGTGTCCACCGGCCGTCCGGTGCACGTACCGGTGGATATCGACCTCACCAGGTTGCGTGCTCAGGACACGGTGCCCGCGCTACTGCGTGATTTGGTGAAGCGGCCCGGCCGTCGGCAGCACACCGCGGCACCGGACGCGGACGACCTCCGCAAACGACTGGCACAACTGTCGGAATCCGAACAGGAACAGTGGCTGCGGACCCATATCCTCGAGAACGCGGCGAGACTGCTGGGTCACGAGAGCGCGGCCGCTCTCGATCCCGAGCGGGGCTTCCTCGAATCGGGGTTCGACTCGCTGGCCGCTATGGAGTTGCGCAACGCGCTCAACGCTTCCACCGGCCTGACACTGCCGACCGCCGCGATCTTCGATCACGAGACGCCGGCGGCGCTGGCCCGATATCTGGGCAAGGAGCTCACCGCATCCGCACCGAACGCCGGCGAATCAAGCGGGGCCGACGACTCCTTGTACGGGATGTTCCGTGGCGCGGTCACGTCGGGCCGGGCCGGTGCGGGCTACGTTCTGCTGGGGGCGGCGGCACAACTGCGCGAGCAGATCGCCTCGGCCGAGGACCTGGACCGGCTACCGGTGCCCACGCGACTCGCCTCCGGCCCTGCCCTGCCACGCATCATCTGCCTCAGTCCGCCCCTGGCCACCGGCGGTGTGCATCAGTACGCGCGGCTCGCCTCGCGGCTGGGAACGAATCGTGACATTGTGGCGATGTCGCCGATCGGGTGCCGGACGGGGGAGCCGGTTCCGGCGACGGCCACGGCGGCCGCGCAAGTATTGGCACGGTGCGTGCTCGAGGCCGCGCAGGGCGACCCGTTCGTTCTTCTCGGGTACTCCTCGGGCGGCCTGTTGGCCCACCTCGTCACCGAGTACCTGGAAGCGGCCGGTGGTCCGGTACCCGCCGGCGTGGTCACGCTCGACACCTACGCGGTGCACGACGACGGCGAATGGCTACTGGCGCCGATGGCCGAGCACATGGTGTCGAACGAGGCCACATTCGGTCGCTTCGACCCGGCCCGGCTGACGGGTATGGGCAGGTACATCCAGCTCTTGCAGGAGATGGTGCCCGGCCCCGTCACCACGCCCGCGTTGTTCGTCCAATGCGCCGAGAGCTTCCTGGGGAGCTCATCGGATCGCGTGGACTGGCAGGCGCGACCGTGGGATCCGGCGCAGACCGTTGTGCCGGTACCGGCCGACCACTTCACAATCCTGGAGGACGGCTCGGCCGACGTTGCCGAAGCGATCGAGGGCTGGCTCGAGAAATGACGACGGCCGGGTGAGCGAATCGCTCACCCGGCCGGTGCGGGCCCCGGCTGTACTACCGGCCGCCGGCGGCTGTGTGCGTAAGTCGAACCACCGAACTCCAAGGAAGCCAAGGCTTTTCGATCGGCTTACGGGGATCCGGCTGCGGCAAGAGCATGAGCGGCTTCATGTACCACGGGAGCCGGTGGTACTTGTGCGCCGCCGAGGCCAGCGATTCCACCTCGTCCGCAGTCCAGTCGAGGCCGGCGAAGAAGCGCAGCGGATCGACCGGACCGAACCGCCAGGGCGCGTTCGCCAGCGTAGTCGTATTGGATCTGCTCATCCGCTTGACAATGGCCTGATTGTTCACATCCAGTGCCCACCAAGCGATTTCAGGGCGAACCAACGCCGCGGCCAAGCTGACGACATCGTCCTCGGCGAGGTAGTAGACCAGTCCCTCCGTGAGCACCAGCGCCCGCCGCGCACCGGCGAGGGCCTTGTCGAGGAACTGCTCTCGCGCCTCGGGATCGGCGAGATCCACCGCCGTACGAGTGAGCGAGCAGCGCGGCGACTCGTCGGCCAGCAACTCGTTCTTCTCACCGACCGATTCGGGAAGATCCGCCTCGATCCACGGAAATTCGGACGGGAGGTCCAGCCGGTACGGGCGGGTATCCATTCCCGCGGCCATATTGACCACCCGGTCGCAGCCTTGCGCGAGGGTCTTCATTATCAGGTCGTCGATGACCTTGGTCCGCGTGACCAGGTTCCAGCCGTTGTCCACCAAGCGCGGTCCGCGGGCAGCTATGGCACGCCCCCGCTCCCCGGCGAGCCGGTCGGCGAGGGGGTCGTCGAAGAGCGCATCGGGGCGGGCCGACTCCACGGCACGGTAGGAAGCCACCCAGCGGGCGGTGTCGGACACGTGGGTAATCAGTTCATCGGTCTCGGCCACCCGTGCAGTCTCGCACAGCCGAACCACCGCCTCCGTCGACAGCGGCGGTCGACGACCGAACCGGGCGGCCACTGATCCAGCCGAGGAGAACAAGGGCTGCGCAAACAGGTCGACGCGCTGGAGCGCTGAGCGAGGGGCCCGGGGCCGAAAACGTGAGATCTCATGAGATCGTCCCGGAACCGATCGATATGCCTCAACGAGAAAACCCTCCGACCGCTGGTCAGGAGGGGTTTTCTTTGTCGGGCTGACAGGATTTGAACCTGCGACCACTTGACCCCCAGGGAACTGGAAAGTGTGGTCCAGTGTCCAACCAGTCCGGCCCCGTCCAGGTGGGAGGGGTTTCCGCGTCTACTTAGTGTCGATACGTCTACCTGTTCCGGATCAGTCTTGGCATACTGTCGGCACACTGGAAACCGCCGCTCACCTCGGCGAACACGACGGTCTGGCACACCGGCCGTTTTGTCAGCGCAGCGGTGTCACCATGGCCGGGCTGAACCTGTAACGAATCCCTCCGCGATGCCGCTACGTCATCGCCCCCGGCGCGGGTCGGGGATCACCACCACAGGAGGCTCCGAAATGGCATACGCGAAACTCAAATACGACGGCAACTCATACGATCTGGATACGGACAAGGCCGCCGAATTCCTCGAAGAGCTCCGGTACGCACTGCTGTCGGATAAGCCCAAGCTCATCGACGCGCCGTTGATCGCAGGTAAGACCGTCACGATCGCGGTGAGCATCTATACCCCGGTTGCCATCGAGAGAAATGCACCAGCCGGGGATAACGATAAGCCCAAGCGCAGGGTCGCGGCCGTCCTCTAGCCGCAACACGGAACCCGTGTTGCGCAACAGCGCCACCGAAAACAACCGGGCGCAACACGGCTACCGTGCCCCTTGGCCGAATTCTTGACCCACGCCCAGACAGCCCGGGCTACGTCGGTTCCGAACCCTAGTCTCTGAGATAGAGCATTGCTCCCGGTGACAGGGCGTTGTCACCGCCCGCCGTTGCAGGGCGGACCCCATAGTCCGACCCCGGCGTCCTGGGCCTCCTGCTCGGCCGCCGCGATCTGCGGCTGCAACTGGACCGGTTCGTCGTAGACGTAATTGCGCGCCACCCCGGCCCGTGCAGCCTCCACGCTGTAGATCCACCCGGAATCGTCGCGCTCCAGGTAGGCCAGCAGGCGATCGTTGTCGTCGCGCTCGTCCTGGGTGGAGTCCGTCATGACCGCCACTCGGCGGTTCAGCAGCTCTTGCTTCGCGAAGGTTGTGGCCTCCGGACCCCGGCACTCCACCGGCTTGTTCGGGTGCACGGTCTCGGGGGTGTCGATACCGAGTATCCGAACCCGGTCCTCTTGGCCGTTGTCAAAGGTGACGTCGACGGTGTCGCCGTCGACCACCTTGGTCACCGTCGCGGTCGATGGCTCGGCCTGGGCGATGGGGGCGCCGATAAGAACGGCGGCGGCAGCGGCAGGTGAAGCGAGGACAGCGGCCAGTCTGAGCATTGTTCCTCCAGGTGGTGAGGGGGTCCCCGACCTGGTGAAACGCTAGCGACGGCGGACCGGCCTCCGATAGCTCGGAGGGATCACAGTGCGCCCGGACCGGTCACGGTCGAGACACAGTAAACCCGCAGCTCAGCCACATTCCCGCCTTGACCGCCCGGCTGCGTCCAGATGGCTCCGCGCCTTTGCCGGCCGAATTCGAAAGGGCGCGCCGGGCGGTGTCGTTACTCGCTGCCCTCGCGCAGCTCCAGCTCGGCGACGATCAGGGCTCGGGCAGCGTCGCCGTGGACAGCCTGCTCCGACAGGCGGGTGAACACCTTCTCGTAGATGGCAATCTCTCGCGGCTGTGTGATGGCGGACTCGGCAGTGACGGTCTCCACCAGCACTTTGCGGCGGTCGTACAGCACGAAGTCGGTGGTGCGGCGGAAGTATGCGCTCTCGGCCGGGACGATGCCGAACACCAGCCGGGGAAGGTCCATGAGGGTGAGCACGTGCCGGAGCTGCGCCGCCATCACATTATCGGTGCCGACCGTGGTCCGTAGGGCCTGCTCGCCAACCAAGAGGTAGAAGCGATGTCGACCGTGGTGGAGCACCCGTTGCCGCTCCATCCGGGCCTCTACAGCGGCGTCCAGGTCGCGGCTGGTGTTCAGAAACTCCATGCCCGCCGCCATCAGCGCACGCGCGTAGTCCGGCGTCTGGAGTAGGCCGTGGAAGACCTGCGGGTCATATCCACGGAGGAGTTCGGTGCGTTCTTCCACGCCGCCGATCTGGCGCTGGTGGTTCGTGTAGCCGTGGCCGACGATGCGCCGCCACTCCATCCATGCGGCCGAGATATTGCGCAGCGTCGCCAGGAGATCTGGATACTCGTCGTCGGCGCCGGTGATCCGGCACCAAGCGGACAAGTCGTCCTCGGACAACGATTGCGTGCCGTGCTCGATGCGCGAGACCTTTGCCGCGTGCCAGCCTGCCTGTTCGGCCACCTGGTAGCCGCGCAGCCGCGCCGCCACCCGGAGGCCACGTAATCGGGCTCCCAGGTCGCGGCGCGCTTCCTCGACGTTGGTCACTTGGCGTAATCGGTGTGCGGGATTGCCTTTGCCCACAGCTCATCTCGAAGCTGTGCGTAGTGCCCGACAATCACGGGATCGGCAATCGTCGCCCAGCCCGGCTCGGCGGTGCCGTCGCGGTTGAACACGGTGTATGCGGCCATCTCGTCGTCGAACAGCCACCAGTCATCATCGGGCAAACCGGGCGGCGCATCCTGGCGCGGCAACCACCGGATGTCCTCACCCACCTCGATGTTGGCGGCGGTGGTTCCGACCGAGAACCGCGTGTAATCCCCGTGCGGCTCGGTGATCACACGGACCCGCTGCACCGCGCAGCCTGCCGCGGTGACCTCCCGCATGAGCGCGTGCCACCGCGCGCTTGCGGCCGGGTCCTGGGGCTGACCGCCCAGGAAACGCCGAACGCGGTCTGCTTCCCCGGCTACGCCGCTGTAGTCGTCGCGCACCTCCAGGTGGAATGCGCGGCGGTGGGTACGGAAGGCATGGGCGAGGTCATCGAACGTCAGGTGCTGCATCGCGCCTCCGCTCCGTGCCGACGGGCACCTCCACGGCCGACTCGTGGCCGGGTAGCTGGATCTGTTCCAGTGCTTCGGAATCGGTGACCGGTTCCCCCGTGAGCAAGAACGTGCCGTGCCCTGTGTCGTGCAGCAGCGCGCCGAGACACGTACCCGGTTTCAGGTAGCGGATCAGGCGGTGCGGAATCTCGATGGTGCGGGGGTCGTCGGTGCTCCAGCCCTGCCCGACGTATGTCCCCCGATCGCTGAGGAAAAGAGTCGGGCTCTGCCCGTCTGTGCTGTCTCCGCCGAGTCTTTCCAGCTTCATGGTGACGCCTCTCGTGGTGAGTACGAACGATTCCATCATCCGGCCGGAGGTGCCACGGTGTCTCGTAGTTCGCCGCAATATGCCGCAATTTCCTGTCACCTGCGAACTTCCCACGCTTAGCGTGCTTCTCATGCCCCGATGCCGGGGTGGTCAAGTCCTCCGCATCGGGTGCAAGCCAGTCGAAACCGAAGGGGAAACGATGGGGCCTACCGCTTTCGGATGGGTGGACGACGACGCGAGCACCGCGCCCGCATGGGACCGGGCGCAGGTCCGGCGGCTGGCCGAGCGACTCGGCTACCGAATCATCTGGCCCGACGAGTATTCCGTGCTGTCCGTCGCAGATCAGGCGCGGAACTCCGGGGCCGACGTGGTGATCGTCCCCGCCCCGGAGCATCTGGACCCGCTGGCGCTGAACCGGGTCATGGACGTCGTCGATGTCGAGATGGTGTCACCCCGACTGTCCTTCGCCCGGTGGTCGGTGGCCGGGGCTCGACGGTGACCGTCGTGCTCGGGCTGGCCGTGGCGATCGGTCTCCCGCTGGGAGTGCTGATTTGGGCTGCGTGCTGGCCGACCCGCCGCCGGTAACGCAATCTATGCCCCTGGCGATCCGAATGCAGGCCCATCGGGGGCATTTCACTCCACCACAAACCGACAGGAATACACCCCGTGAACGAACACCAGGCTGCGAATATCGACCGCCGAAGACGGACGAACCGCAACATCCTCATCGTGATCGGCGTGCTCGCCGTATCCTTCCTCCTCTGCGCAGGACTCGGCGCGCTGGTCGGCGACCCCGAGGCGTCCGAGGAGATCAGCCCCACGACCACCGAGGTAGCCGCCGCGTCCCCGCAGCCCTCAACGGCCGCCGTCGAACCTCCGCCCGCGCCTCCGGTGACCGCCACCGTCGAGGCCCCGGCACCGACGCCCGAGGCTCCCTCCGTCCAGCCGCCACCGCCCACACCGGTCGCCGGGACCTACCACGATCCCCGATGTGGTACGGCGAGCGAGACAGTCATCGCGATGATCGCCGCCGGTCTCACCGAGGACGGGCTGACTCTGACCAACGGAACCGTGGTGGACAACGGGATCGCAACCTACGTCGGTGCCACCACGATGAAGCCCACGGGCACGATGGAGAGCCGGGCGGACGTATGGACCATCGTGGACGGTGTCGTGTACGCCTCCAGCGGTGGAGCGCGGCGGCTGACCCTCTTCCCGAAAGCCCCCTACGGTAAGGGGATCGCGCCCGGTGACGAACTGGTGGCGCTCACCGATGAGTGTGTCGTCGACCTGACCCGATGACTGGAGATACTGAACCGATGACGGAACGGCTCGCCCATCTTCTTGCCGGGCTCGACAGTGACGAGTCCCTTGCCCGCGGAGCGCTCGACCCGAAACGCATGCCGGAAGCTATGACCCACGTCCAAGCTCACGAACCCGCCCGGGTCTTGCGCCAGGTGGAGGCGATCCGGAAGATCACCACCGAGTTCGAGGACACCCGAGACAATGCGGGGCTTGGCGACTTCGACGGCGGGTACGCTTCGGCGCTGGAATACGTGGTCAAGGCCTTGGCCAGCATCTACCCGTAGAGCGCCCTCTGATCTACCCCGGACACGACGAAACCGCCCCGATCCCTGACTTGGGATCGGGGCGGTGGTCTGTGCGCGGGCGGGTTATCCGGGTGTTGCCCGCAGCCAGGTGCTCGCGCCGCCCGTGACATCGACGACGTTGGTATTGCCGGCGTCGGCCTCCACCGTGAGCAGATCACCATGTGCCAGGGCCACCGGCGTGCCCGTGGTTAGCGTGTGCACGTTCCCGGAACTCGGCCGACTGATACCCGTGAACGGGTAGGTTGCGAGCGGCGATCCTGTATTGCCGTTCCGGATGATCCACAGCGCGATCGTGGTCGACCCGAAACCGGTGGCCTCGGAGATGATGTTGGCCGGCACTATGTAGTTGCCGCCGTTGACGATCTGGAGCGCATAACCGGAGAGCACTGAGTTCGCCTCGGCGGTCCAGTTCGTGACGGTCGCTTGCGCCGTGGTGATATCGAAATTGCCGTTCTTGGTCGTCCCCTGCTGGTAGGCGTCTCAGGCTTCAGGCGGTTTCCGGAAGTCTGTCCATGCCTACCCGTCGAACCAGCGGATGATGCCTTCCGCGTCGGGGTACCAGCCCGCCGGCGGAAGCTGTGGCCCGGACCTCTGTGGGGCGATGACGACAGGTGATGGATGTTTGTCGCCGACCCGTATCAGGGCTCGGATGATGAGCACGATGAGCGTGACCGCGAGCGCGAACCCAACGATGATGACCCACAGGAGGGGCGGTATCTCGGTGGCGCCGCCGATGAGTAGCAGGATCGGGATCCCGGCGACGAGGCCGGGGAAGATCCAATGCCATGTGGGTGTGATTTTGACTTTGGCGAGGGCCGGTTGCGGGGCATCGCCTGCGGGCGGCTGCCAGGGCTGCCAAGGTTCGGTGGGTGGCTGGTTCACGGGTGGCCTCTTGTCGGGTGAGGTGTGTCACCCGTCGATCGGTTGCCGTGCTGGTGGCGTTACCGGCGGGGGGGGGGAGAGAGAGAGAGAGAGAGAAGGGTATCCGCATGTTTTCAACCCTCGGTTGTGTGGCAACGCTTTTGGGTTGGCGCTGTCGGGTTGCTGGCGGCTGAGGATGTGTGACGCCTGATTGGTGGCCCGCGGTATCGGTTGGGGGCTCTACCGGGAAAAATTGGGGAAGTTTGGGAAACAGGGGTGTAGCCCCTGCCGTGTTTCTGCTGGTAGGGCCTTGACGTGCGTCTATCTGTCGGGCTGACAGGATTTGAACCTGCGACCACTTGACCCCCAGATCGGCCTGGGCCACGAATTCCCAAGTCACAGCAGGTTGTTGATGCTGCACGGCAAGTCAATGACGTGGGGATTGCTCACTTGCGTTCCCATCGTGTGGTCCCGTTCTGGTTCCGCTATCCACCTGCAAGAACTTCCTTTTAGCTCGACACACTGCCAGGCACAGGACCGGTCTACGATCAGCGCGTTTCGCCCCTCCGGCCGCGTAAAGTGGGCGACGCAACTGACTCCTGCTCCCTGTCGCCATCGTTGGACTTCAGATCGTCGCCGACCCAACTTGAACCTCAGGAATGGTGACGAGGCAACTTCATCGTGCAGGGGAAGCCTGGCGGCGCAGTCGGCGAGGGCGGTATTGCAAGCCATGGCCGGACGGACTGTATTGTCAAAATCTGCCACCACCGATTCTAGAAATTGCCCACACAAACCGAGTCAGGAATAATGCTCGCATGAACGCCAGCTTGGAAGGCCCCGACTGGAGCGCCGAGTACGACAAACGTGTGGGACAGTACGAAAAACTACGCGGAGAGGTTGAATTTGCCCTCGGGAACGCTCTCGCGGATAAAAAGACTCAAAGCATTAGTGTGCGGGCAAAAGAGCAAAATAGCTTTGTCGAGAAGATACAAAGAAAAGAATACGAAGACCCGTTCGGGGAAATGCCCGATATTGTTGGTGCGCGGATTGTTTGCCTTTTTCTCGAGGATATAGATGAAGTAGAATCGATTATCAGAGAAACGTTCGAGGTAAAGAGTAAGGAAGACAAGACCGCACTGTCCGCGCCTGATACATTCAGTTACCGATCGGTGCACTTTGAGTGCGCCATAAAAGACGAACACAGCGGTCCGCATTATGATGGAATTAAAAATCTCACCTTCGAGATTCAGGTGCGGACCATACTGCAGGACGCGTGGGCTGTAGTCGAGCATGCGTTGGCATACAAGGGTTCGAGTAGCATACCTATCGAACTAAAGCGCGATTTCTCTGCATTGGTCGGCCTTTTCCATTTAGCTGACAAGATTTTCCAGCAGCTCCGCCATGGCATTGAAAAGTCCGAGTTGGATGCCGCTACGACAGTCGACGCCCTCGGCGATGAGACAAAAGAAGTTGAGGTTCCAATCGACCGCGGAACGTTAAAGGCATACCTTCGACGCATATATCCAAACCGCCTATGGGCGAAGGACGCTCATTACTCAAGCCTGGTTGACGATTTGGCGGCAGCCGATATACGGACCCTGGGTCAGCTGATAGAAATACTGGAAGGTGACCCGGAGCGAGTTAAGGTGGCGGAATCGGATGAGATTGGAAAGGGGCCATACTTCGATCTCGATGGAAAAAGGTATAAAGAGCTAGGCGATACGGGATTCGCCCGTGTCGTGGCAGGAATGGTGCTGGAGGATTTTCGAGATAGCCGAAAAAAGTTTCGATTCGTCAAAATGGACGAGTGATTCAAACCGGAATATCCCGTCGGAATACAGCCCATGTTGGCCCTACTGGGTGGTGGCATGCGCATAGGTCGGGCTGGCTACCCGCCTGCCCCTATAAAGCCTGCCCTTCTCGCATAGAGGCTCCGGGGTCCAGGGTGGCAATAGCCATCAGCGGAGCTGACGCCGGAGGCGCCCTTGACGCTGGGGAACACAATGCAGGCCACCACCGAGCAGGGCCACGCAGCCGGAGGCTGCGCACTTCTCGAAGCTCAGCGGAAGATAGCGATGGGCTCCAGCCACAATGCTGGGCCATGGATTTCACCATCCTCACGCCGAACTGTCATATCGAAGGTTGTAGCAGGTTCGATGAAATTGGAAATCGCTTCGCGCATGATTTCCTTCTCAAGGGTGGTCGCAACTCCCTCGTTGATAAGCCGAAGGGTTTGCATCCATTCATCGGGAGCCAGAACCCGATGAACCTGGCCCACTATTGTATAAACGCCACCGAGCGACCGTGTGCCGCCTATTATCCAGCGGTCGTCCAATTCCATGCCCACGGCCGGACCGGGGCTTCCCGTGGGCTCAGCCAGTACAGAGAACGCATTCCTTTCTTCTCCACCAAGAAGGAATCTGACCATATTCGCAATCTGCCCAGTCTGCTCTATATCGCCGTCCGACATTTCCCCAAACAATGTATTCCGGTTGGCGACCTGTCCTGAATACCACAGAAAAATGCGCAACACTGCATATATGGGTACCACGTCAATGGCAGCTTGGATAACAAGTGTATGTCCCGGTTCAACTCCTTTTAGCGCTTCGGGGCCCCACCCTTTAAACGTTCCGAGCGCCTTCCTATCTCGAAGCAGGTCGTACCAGATCTGAAATATCGAAAAACGAGTCCGTGTCTTAGTTAGAGACTCTTCCATCGTGGTCGAGCCCTTTTTTGAGTAGTCACCCTTCAGATTTGCAGCTCCGACCGCCAGGCCACCGCCGAGAGACCCTCCACCCTCTCGAGCTATCACCGCCTTCGATACGACGTCGTCAACTTGGCCCGCTTCTAGAGACGAAAGAGAGTTGGTTACCAGTTCGTCGTTGAGATAGAAAAACCCCCGATGCAGAGCTTCTTCCGGCGGCTGATAGATAGTTCCCATGGGGCGCAGTGTAGTTCGACCAGTGCGAAGAGTCCTAGAAACAGGAGGGGATGACGCTCGTAAGCTGGCCGCTCATCGATTGTGTTGGTGATGCTGCTGGACCACAGCCAATCACCCCGGGCGTTGCCGGCCGATTCGTGCTCGGGCTGCGGGAGACCAAGCCGGGTACGGCACACGTCGTGCCCACACTTCTCGGTTATCGAAAATCAACCATCTCGGGTCGGAAGCGGGTGGTGCCAGCGTGCCGCCGACGCGCCCGGTTGGGCCGCCAGCGCAGCCAGGCCCGGCCGGTTGTGTGGCGGCGGCGCGCATGCGCCGCCGCTCTTGAACCTATATGGCGAAAATCGGCAACAACTCGCGCGAGGTGAGGTGCGTCCGGAGAATTGACCGTATGACTGCTCTAGTGCTCACGCCGGAACGACGAAACACGTTGGCCGAGTTGCTCGATGGCGGTGCGCGGTTGCAGGCCGAGTATCCGAAGGTGGCCGAGTACCTGGATACGGATCCGATGTTGTCGGGAACCGATGATCCGCAGGCAGATGCGGCATTCGATCTGCGGTTCGTGCACTACATGACCGGCGGTGAGTCCGAGTCGGGTAATCCGTACTGGGACATCGTTGCGCCAGCGGTCGGGCTCGATGGTGACCGCCGGGTGGTTAACGGGGGAAGTCGGCAGTGTTCGGGTGGGGTTTGTGCAGACGATCTTGCAGGCGGCCTACGCCTACGCGGTGCCGTCGCCCGAGACGCTGGCGTGGGTGAAGAACTTCGCTGGTGGCCGGTGGTGGAGCTCGGTTCCGGGAGGGGCTACTGGGCGCGGTTGCTGGCTGATGGTGGCCTACCGGTGCGAGCCTTCGACTCCGAACCGCCGGATTCTCCGAGAACGCTTCGTTCCCGAAGTCGGGCCAATAGCAGAGTGTGTGGTATCCGGTGGGTGGCCTCGACGGTTTCGGGGCTGAGCTGGATGTGGGTTCGGTGCTGTTCCTGTGCTGGCCGCCTGGCTGGGGTAATCCGATGGCTTCCGAAGCGCTGGAACTGTTCGAGTCGCGCGGCGGTCGGCGAGTGTTCTATCTCGGCGAGCCGAAGGGCGGCAAGACCGGTGACTACGCGTTCTTTGATCCCCTCTCTGACGGTTGGGTCCTGGAATCGCAAGACACACAGTATGGTTCGTGGTGGAACCTTGCCGATGTAGCGCAGGGGTGGGTCCGCCACGGATAAGCTCTGCCGGACTTCCGGGATGCCGCCCTCGAACTGGCCCAGCAGGAACACATCTGTGCCCGGCCGATTCCAATGCTGGCCTACGACTCGAAAACCCTGACCGAGGAATACGTCGGGCCCCGTGCAAGTCCACGATCGCCTCGGTGTGCCCGGCCTGCGCCGACAAGGCCCGGTTCCTGCGAATCACCCAGTCCCGCGAAGGCTGGCACATCGCCTCCGAACCGGAAAAAGAGGAATCCCCCCGACCGAGCCCAGACCGCGCTGCTTGCGGCTCGTTCGGATCTGTTCGACGCCTTCCAGAAGGCCAAAGCCGAAGGGGACGCGGACATGATGTCCGGGATTCGGGAAGTCGTCGCCGACCTCGACAACGAGATGAAAGACTCCGGATTCCGGGGGACGCCTGCCCGCTCTGGACCGAGAGTGCAAGCCGCGCGGGGCTTGCTCCACCCGCCGCCGCCAGGATGCCCCGAACCTTCCGCGGCTCAAGATCGAAAAAACCACAGTCGGCCGCGAATACCCGGGGGACACCGGCCCTCGAAGTTCATCACCCTGACCATGCCCTCCTACGGGGCCATCAACTGCTCCAGAAGATCGCCGGGCATGCCGACAGCCGGACCACCGAGCGATATCTACACCCGGATCAACAGGAGATCACCGGCGCCGGAGACAAGCTCTCCAAGCACCTCCGGTCCCGTTCTGGTCCCGCTCTCCGGGTGGTCGGATGACAAAGAAAACCCCTCCTGCTCTGGTCAGGAGGGGTTTTCTGGTTGTCGGGCTGACAGGATTTGAACCTGCGACCACTTGACCCCCAGTCAAGTGCGCTACCAAACTGCGCCACAGCCCGTCGCACCCCTTCGGGGTGCTCGATGAGATTACCTCAGAGAGGTTCGAGAGAGCTAATCGGCTGGTCAGAGTGGGTTCGGCGGGTTTGGGCGTTGCCGTTGCGCGGGCGGAGCCGTTAGGGTTGGCGAGTCGAATCGGGGCGGGGATCGGACTCGACAGGATGGGCAATCTGATGCATTCAACAGCACAACGCCCGCATATGGTCTCCCGGATCGCGGGAGCGATCATCTGGGCTTTCGCTCTTGTCGCGGCAGTTGCTGTGCCCGCGGCGGCCGCGCCCGAGGCCCCTGACGGACCTGCGCCCGGTCCGCTCGTCGTTTTGAACGACTACTGCCAGGAGTCCGGCGCTGTCGGGCAGTTGGAAGACGGCAGAACCGCTTATTGCACGCCGGTGGCGAACACCGATGCCTTCGTCTGGTCGTATTCGCGGAACCCGATGCCCCGGGATCCCAACACTCGCGAGTACAGCTGCACGGAGAACGGATGTAACTTTCCGGACGGTTCGGAGGTGCCCGCCTACCAGCGCTGCGGCATTCTCTGCGGGGAACCGCCGACCTCCGGTGATGTGCAGAGCGGGCTGGATGAATGTTTCCGTTCCGGAGCACCGTTCGAGGAATGTGAGGGACGGCTGAACGGCTGAGCTCGGCGCGGCCGGGCTACCCAGTGTCGAATAGACCGGATTCGACCCGGCGACCACTTGACCCCGAGTCGAATGGGCTGCTCGTGCCTCACGGTCGGTCAGGTGCAGGCGGCGCGGGTGGGGAGCAGTAATGGCGAGGCCGCATCGACTGTCCGGTGACCCTCGGGTGTGTCGAAGGTGAGTGCCGGACCGGCGAGGAGGTGGACACGGGTGTGCTCGGGCCGGATATCGACGGTCACGGTGCTGGCGCCGATGCGTAGCCGGCGAACTGTCATTCCCTGGTCGAAACCGGTGGGCAGCATCGGGTCCAGCCGTGGACCGGTTGCGGTCCACCGCAATCCGGTGGGTCCGTACAGCAGGGCGTGCAGGAAGCCCGCGGCGCCGGTGAGGAAGATCCACGCGGGCTGCCCGGCGCCCTGTCCGGCGGTTTCGCCCGGGGATTCGGTCTGGAAACCGAAGGGGCCCTGGCTGTAGGGGGCGACGGCGCGATCGAGGTACCGGCGGGTGGCGCACGGGTCGTGTTCCGCGGCGAGTATCGCGCCCACGCTGCTGCTCATATTCGGGCCGTCGGGGTCGGTGCGCGGGAAGTAGTAGTGCATCGTCGCCGACGGGGAGTAGTCGGGCGCGGAGTACGTGTACGGGTAGCTGATCAGTGCGACATCGGCCTGTTTTATCTGTTGTCCCGCGTAGCCCCGGTACTCGGCGGGGACTCCGGGCGCGATATGGCCGGGCAGGGCCATATTTCCGGCGATATCGTCCCAGCGGGTGTCGACCGGCCGGCCGGTGAGTTCCGCGGCGGTACGTGCGAGCCGCATGGTGTTGGCTACACCGATATTCGTGAGGGTGTGATCCACGGTGGCGACGGCATATTCGTCGGCGGCGCTCGCCGGGGCGAAATGGTATTTCCCGTCGGGCAGTTTCGGTCCGACCCGGGCGACGAGGTAGTCGGCGATCGCCATGATAACCGGTGCCCCGGCGGTACGTAACCAGTCGCGATCGCCGGTGGCCAGGTAGTAGAACCATTGGGCGAGCGCGATCTCGTTCTGTAGATGGGTCTGGTCTAGACCGCATTTGAGCGGGGTCGGGCAGTGCTGGTCCGGGCCGTTGTTCCAGGGGTAGACGGCGCCGGGCATACCGAACGACCGGGCGTTTGCCAGGGCTTGCGGTAGTGCCGCGACGCGCATCTCGACCACGGTGCGGGCAAGCTCGGGATGGAGTGCGAGCAGGGCCGGGAAGATCCAGGTGTCGGCGTCCCAGAAGATCATGCCGGCGTAATCGTCGGAGGACAGTCCCGCGGGCGGGATCGACCACCGTTGTCCGGCGCGGACGCTGGACAGCACCGAATACAGGGCAGACCTGATCCAGGCGCGATAGTCCGGGTGCCCTGGGATCTCGATGGCCGGTTCCCAGAGCCGGTGCCATTCGCCGGTGTGTTCGCCGTGCAGGGCGTCGAAGCCCGCCGCCAGTCCGTCCGCCGATGCCGATCGGGCGACGGTCGCCGGATCGGCGGCGTCGGCGGTGGACGAGAGCCCGACATATTTGGTGAACGTGTACCCGTCCCCGGCCGTTACGGGTTCGGCCACCCGAAGGCCAGCGGTGGCGCCCGAGGCCGGCACAGGTTCGGCCGGGGTACGGCTCGGGGTTACGAGGGTGGACACCTCGAAGGCGGTACCGGTATCTCCGGCCGCGCCCACACCGACGGTTGTCCGGTACCGAGCAGGGTCGGTTTCCGCGACGAGCGGAGTCACACGGCGGGCCGCCGCGCCGTCGAGCAGGTCGGTGACCACGACCGTACCGGTGAAATGCGGTGTGAGGGTGAGGCGTTGGATGCCGAGGTTGGGGCGGGACCGGGAAAGGAAGGTCTCGTATACCAAGTCGACGCGGTAGCCGGGGGCCGGCGTCCAGGTGGTGGCGGTGGTGACGGTCGCGGTGCGGAAGTCCAGGCGCTGCCGGTATCCGGACAGGGTCGCGGGATCGACGCCGGGGGCGTAGGTGTGCTCACCTGCCGAAACGGTCAGCCCGGTCCAGGCCGGGAGGGCCGCGATCGTTTGGTCGAAGGTGGGGCCGTCGCCGGTGCGTGCGTAGAAACCGGCGGCGAAGGTCCCGGTGTAGCGGGGCTGCTGGAGGGGCCACGAAGTCAGGTTGTCCGGGCCGTAATCCTGATATCCGGCGCCTGTCGGTGGTACCACCGTCCCGAATGCGCCGTTGCCGAGGAAGGGCGCGCGGCGATGATCTTCCGGCACGTAATCCGCCGAGACGGCGGTCCAGTCGTCGTCTGCCGGTCCCGGTGCCTCGGCGAACGTTCGAGCCGGGACCGGCGGCGCCAGCAGGGCGAGACACGCGACGATCAGGATTACGAAGCGCATCCGAGCAAGGTAGCCCGGCCGCCCGGCGATTCGAGTCGTCGATGCACAGTCGGCGAGTCCCGGTGAGTACCTGTTAGGGCCGGTACCGAACCTGCGGTGATACCCGCTCCGGCCCGGATGCGCGCCGTTCCCCAGTCGCTGTTCGGCCGGATAGTGGCTTCACCCGTGACGGGTGAGGTGTGCTCAGGCGTGTCCGGGCAGGCTGAGGGTGGGCGCCCAGCCGGAGGACGGTCCTGGGCCGGGCGGTTCGGCCGATACGCAGCGGTACGAAGGCGGGACATGGCGGGCTCCGACGACGACAGCCGCTCCGGCGGCGCGCTCGATGCGGCCGAGCGGCGCGAGCTCGAGCGGCTACGTTCCGAGGTCGCGTCGCTGCGCGCCGGAACGCCGTCCGCGGGAGAGGCTCGGCCGCGGAGCCACGTTCCGCGCTGGACCGCCGCTACCGCCCTCCTGGTCCTCATGGGCCTCCTGCTGGTGACCTCGGTGGCTGCTCGATACATTCACAGCGAGATCCTCGACACCGACCGGTATGTGGCCACCGTGGCGCCCTTGGGCGCGGACCAGGCCGTGCAACAGGCGGTGACCGACCGGATCACCGACGAGATCGTCGACCGGGTCGATATCGAGCGGCTCACAGCGAACGCGTTGACCGAACTGGCGGAGTCCGCGCCACGGCTCGAGCCGGTCGTGGGGTTGGCGCCCGTGATCGCCGGGCAGGCAAGGAACTTCGTGCACGACACAGTCGGTGCGGTGGTCGCTTCGGACGAGTTCGAAGACCTGTGGGTTCAGGCCAACCGCGCCGCACATGCCGGTGTCGTCGCATTGGTGACCGGTGAGACCGGGTCGAGCGCTGTGCGTGTCGACGACAGCGGAACGGTCGGCATCCACCTCGGCGTGATCATCGACAAGGTGCAGGTGCGGTTGTCCGAACGTGGTTTCGCCTTCGCCGACGAGATTCCACAGTTCGATGAGGAGTTCGTATTGATCGAGTCCCCCGAACTCGCCGAGGCTCAGCGGGTGGTTCGGATTCTCGATTCGGCCGCCACCGTGCTCCCGTGGCTTACGCTGCTCGCGGCTGCCGCCGCGGTCTGGATGGCGCCGCGCGGGTCGCGGTTGCGGGCGCTGGTATGTGTCGGGGCGACGTTCATCGTCGCCATGGCGGTGATGGCGGTGGCGCTGAACGCCGGCCGTGCCGTGTATCTCGACAACCTGCCACCCGGGATCCGCTCACCTGCTGCGGCGGCGGCGATTCTGGATGCCGTTGCCGCGCCGTTGCGTAACGCGTTGCGAGCGGTGGTCGTCGTTGGGCTGGTACTCGCTGTCGGTGCCTATCTGATGGGCGGCTCGGCTTCGGCTTCGGCGATTCGCCGCGGTCTCGGCCGTGTTCCGGAACTGCTGCGGCGGCGCGGGTCTGCCCGTCCGCCCACCTCCACGGAGATCTGGTTCGCACGTGCTGTGGTGCCCCTACGCCTCGGCGTCGTCGGCGCCGCGGTGCTGCTCCTGGTGTTCTGGGACTACCCGACCGCAACGGTGGTCGGCTGGGTCGTGGTGGTTGCTCTGGCGGCGCTGCTACTGCTCGAGGTTGTGGCCCGGCCCACGGTCGCGAGGGTTCGGCCGGTCGAAGCCGAGTGAGATACTCGCGCCGCGGGCCGGGCCCCGGTATCCAGAGCCCTGGACATATTTGTCATTGCTGGTCAGAGTGCATTCAGATGGTGGTTCGGAATATTCTGCCCATCCGAGTCGAGCGCCGGATCCGAATGTGAAACAACAGCATCTCTTTCTTTGCGAAAGGTGATCGATGGGTAGCGGCAAGCACAGAGCAGTCAGTCCGCGTCGGCAGAAGATGGGGTCCCTGGTGGTCGCCGGGGCGGTTCCCGTCGTTCTCGCCATGGTGGGGAGCGGCACCGCGAATGCCGAACCCGGCCGATACGTCACGGCGAGTCCGGCCGAACACGACGAGAACCTGCCATATATGGCCGCGGCCGGCGACAACGCGGAGCCGCCCGGCGAAACCCCGCTCGCGGGGCAGGTGGATGAAGGCCGGCAGTGGCCGAACGCAGAAATACCCAATGTGCGGCCCTATCGCGGTGTACGGATCCCCGACGACACCCTGAGTTCGTTGCAGTGGGCACGTTCTGTACCGCACAGCGAATACTTGTCGCCGGTGGAGGCGCTGCACGGTCCGGTTCCGGTGGATCCGGTGCCGCCGATCGCGCCGCCGCCCGGTGCGCTGCGGTTCGGGGACGTACAGGTGGATTCACCGGAATGGTTGCCGCGGGAACAGGCGATCCAGCTCAACGACGGTTCCGCGGTCGCGGAAGCCGATCTGGCCACATTCCTCGACTCGGTCGGTATGGAGCGCACTCGCTCCGACCGGGTCGCGGGTCAGACCGTCGGCGCGGCGGCTCTCGGGGCCGCGGCGGGAGCGGCCGTGGCCGCGCCGTTCGCGCTCGTCGGTGCGGGTGTCGGGGGTGCGCTCGGGCTGGTGATCGGTGCGCCGTTCGCGCCGGTCGGACTCGCCGCGGCACCCGTCGGTGCCGCCTACGGCGCGGCTCTCATGGCTGCTCCGCTCGCCGCGATCGGTGCCGGTATCGGAGCCGGTCTCGGTGCGGCGCATGCGCTCAGCGCTCCGCCGCGAGCCCTCGGCCCGGTGCCGGACAGTGTGCCGGGGGCGGCGATCGCCGGCTGACGCGTGGGTGTCAGGCCGAATGCGGCAGGCTGGTGAGGGCCCGTACGGCGTCGGCCAGTGGGATCATGCGCTCGGGTTGCTCCGCCAGTAGTCCCATCTCGATGTACTGGCGGATCAGGATGGACGGTGTCACGCCGTGTTCGGCGGCCTTGCGCCGGACGCGGTCGCGCATATCCGGCGTCCATTTGAACGAGGTGGCCACCATGCCCTGTTCGATGTGGTCGCTGGTCGGCGGCAACGGCGGGAGCGGGGCGGCATCGTGGTAGGTGAGTGCGTTCAGGAATTCCTCGGCTGCGTCGGGTGACCGCGGATAGCCGGGTTCGGGTTCTTTATCGATCATCTCGGGTCGCCTCCCATGCGGTGTATTCGGCGATGTGTGCGGGCCGCATCGGTACAGCCAGCAGGATCTGCCACCGGGCGTCGGTGCGGAGCCACCGCAGTAGCACGATGAGGGCTCGTCCGTCGTCCGTGCGGCCCCAGACGGTTGCGGCGGGTAGTCCGTCGCGGCTTGTCGCTGCCCGGGGCCACCGCCGCGGCGAATACAGCACCTCCAATACTTCCCAGGGCTCGATTTCGCCGCGGTGGAGCAGTTCGTACGCACCGATCCACCATTCGTACTGCCCGTATTCCACGGATTCCTACGATAATACCTCGGTATTACCCGCGTGGCACAGAGGTGGTGCCCGGTCCGGGCCGGGTCAGGTCGATCGGCAGCGGGGAGGGTCGCCCGGGGCGGGCCGGGCGACAGCCGCCGGGCACGGGGGTGGATCAGCGCAACTGGACGACAGCCGTGGCGCGGCCGAAGATTCTGCGACCCTGGTGCCGGGCAGTGAGGGCGATCGTCGCCGTCCGGCAGACCGGGTCCGTGGCCTTCACTCTGCCGGTGAATTCGATATCGGCGCCTTCCCGGGTGACGTACACCGGACTGGTGAGCCGGACCGCGTATTCCCGGACGGCACCCGGGTCGCCGAGCCAGGAGGTGACGAAACCCGCGCCCGTGCCGATCGACAACATCCCGTGTGCGACGGGGGCTTCGAGGTCGACGTGGCCGGCGATCTCGGCGCTCCAGTGGATCGGGTTCGGATCACCGGACACACCGGCGTAGTTCACCAGATCACCGATCGTGAGGTGCACCGTCCGGGCCGGCAGTTCGTCGCCGACCCGGATCGTGTCGAAAGCGCGACGGTACCCCACGGCCGGCAGTGCGGTGGCGGGCGCAACGGGCAGCTCACCGGCGTCCGCGACCGAACCGCCGCGGGGCGATGGGCCGGGCCGGTTGCTGCCCGGCCGGAAGCCGTGCATGAGCACTCCAGCCCCGAGATCGCCGAGGTCGGGCCCGGCGCCGGCACGGCCCACCACGCCGGTGCGTGAGACCAGAACCAGCGCGCCGTGCTGATCGGTGACCGTGGTCTCGAATGCCATGAGGTCGCCACCGAACGCTCGCCGCACCGATTCGAGGTGGATCTCGAAGGACAGAGCATCGCCGGCGCGGATCGGCTTGTGGTAACGGATGACCTGGTCGGTCTGCATGATCTGGCTCAGGTCGTATCCGGTCATCACGGAATCGAACATTTCGGCTTGCGCCAGGTACCCCGGCACCGAGAAGAAGGTCGCGGGGGCGATGAGCCCGCCGTACCCGTATTCGATCCCGGCGTCTTCGGACCAGTGCACCGGGTGATGATCCTGGACCGCCCGCGCGAATTCGCGGACCTTCTCCCGGCCGACCACGTAATGATCGCGCGTGCGATAGCGCAGCCCCTCCGGGAGTCCGTCGTCGAGCACAGTCCCCGTGGCGCGGCCCGGGGATTCGCCGGGGGCCGTCATCCGATATTCGCCGAGAGATCCGGCAGCATCCGTAGCGCCTGGTCGGCCCAGGTGTTCCAGGCGTGGATTCCGTAGGCGGGGAAGTCGTAGTGCACGTTCTTCGCGCCCAGGGTCGCCATCCGTACCTGGAACGCGCGGGTGTTCACCAGTGCCAGCGCTTCCAGGCCCATTCCGTTGGCGGTGCCCATCGTCGGACCGTCGGACGAGGTGGGCAGGCCACTGGCCGCCGAGACCCAGAGTCGCGTGTTGTTCGCGACAAGCCCACGAGCGGCGACGAACGGATCGATCCGCAGCCATTTCGGATCCCACGGTGCGGCCATCGAATCCACGTTGTAGCCGCCGGCGTCGATCATGGCGACCCGGATCGCCTCGCGCATTCCGGGCGCGGAAATATTCAGATAGCCGGAGTAGGAACCGGCGAAGCTGAATCGGTCCGGATATTGCGCTGCCAGCGTGAGTGCGGCGCTACCGCCCATGGACAGGCCGAATACGCCGTTGCGTTGCGTCGAGAAACCCAGCCTGTCGCGCAGTGCGGCGGGCAGTTCGCGGCTCAGGAAGGTATCCCACTTGTAGGTGTAGGACTTACCGGGGCCCGCCGACATGGCCTGCAGACCGCCGGAGCCGGACGCCGAACCCGACGATCCGTTCGTCGATCCGGATCCGGGCGGTATTCCGGCGAAGGTGCTGGGTGCGTTCCAATCCGTGTAGAAGCTGGACTGTCCGCCGACCGGCATCACCACGTTGATATTCGCTTTGGTGAATTCCCGCGCGATATCGGTATCGATTTCCCAGCCGCTGAGGTCCTCACGGGCGCGCATCCCGTCGAGGGCGTACACCACCCGCGAGGTGTTACCGTCCGCGGCGCGGAAAATACGGGATTTGATCGGGCCCATGCTGCCGTCGACCCAGAAATCCATTCCTGCCGGGTCGAAGGCGGCACGTGCGGAGGGGGCGCCGCCGGCGATCAGGGAGACGGCCTGGAACAGCACGGCGAGCGCGGCGACGGCGGGCCAGAATCTACGGCGGCTACGGGCGGCGAACGTCGCCGGTGACAATCGCATGAGTGAACAGGGCCTTTCGTCCGGTGCGAGCAGGTCGCGCGCGCGGCCGGCTGTGCCGTCCGCGCGCTGTACGACCGGTGCCGAACATCGCGTGGCCCCGCCACGCCATCGGCATACCGATTTCTATGTCGCCTCCGGAGAGCATCCCGTTACCTGTTTGTGATCTTTCACGCGTCCGGGCCCGGCCCCCTATGACCGGTTCTGAGCCACACGGTCACCGGTACTCGGGTGCGGCTCAGTTGTGTGCCTTGCGGTACGCCTCGGTCACCTCGGCGGAAATCCGGCCCCGGTTCGACACTTCCATGCCGTTCTGCCGCGCCCAGTCGCGGATGGCCTGGGTCTGGCGGCTGTCGGCGGCGGCCCGGCCGAGCCGTTTGCCCTTCGTCACCCGCCCGCCGGTCTTGCGCGCATGCGCCGCCCAGCCTCCGACGATTTCCCGCAGCTTCTCGGCATTATGTGCCGCGAGATCGATCTCGTAGGTGGCACCGTCCAGAGCCAGGGTGACGGTCTCCTCGGCCGGGGATGTTCCGTCGTAGTCGTCGACCAGCTCGACGATGACCTTGCGCGCCATACAGTCCTCCGAAAGGGTGGGCAGATAATCCGCGTCATCGTAGCGATATCACACCGGCGCACCGGAACCGGTGGCATCGAGATCGTCGATCGGGCGGCGCTATCCCGGTGGGCGAGTTGGGATCTGCGCGAGGACAGGGGCTACCGGCAGGCGCTCTGGGAGTCGATCGGTGCCGGTCGTCGGTGGTGCAGCCGGTACCCGCGGCGCGGTCCGGGCCCGCCGGCCGACGCGACAGCGCCGGTGGGGGAGCCGGGTATCCGCGACGATTCGGGGAATTCGAAGAACGCGGGGCTATCCGACCCGTGTCGTGAGGAATTCGCGAAATGCGCTCAGGGTGTCCCGGGGAGCCTCGAGTTGCGGGTAGTGACCGACACCGGGCAGTTCGACCACATCCGGTTCGGCGACCAGCCGCTGATATCGGCGCACCATGCGGGCACCCGACACCGGATCACGCAAACCGTCGATGAGCCGGACCGGGACCTGGGGCCGGATCAGGGCACCCACCCAGCGCTCCCGATGGGTCCGCCGCTGCGCCATATAGCCCATCAGTTTGTGGCCGTTGCGTTTTCCGTGCTTACTGCACCACAGCAGCCAGAACCGGTGCATCTCGTCGGAATCCGGTTTGCTGTCGGGGCCGAAGACAGCCGACAGGCTGTGCGCGAAGGTCCCCTCGGTGCCGAACCGGCCGACCAGCGGGCCGAGCGGCCCGGCCAGCAGGCGTTGTATGGGCCGCGGCCGGTGCGCCTCCGGGAAGAGTCCGCCGTTGAGCAGGCAGACCGATTCGACGACCAGTGATCGGTCGCCGGCCGCATGACGTTCCGCGTCGCGGGCCAGCAGTTCCTGGGCGACCGTGTCACCGTAATCGTGTGCCAGTATGTGGAATCGCTCGATGCCCTGCTCGCGCAGCAGCTGTTCACACAGATCGGCCTGATCCATGATCGTGTAGTCGTAGTGCTGCGGTTTGGCCGACCAGCCGAAGCCGATCAGATCCGGTGCCAGCACCCGCGCGAACTGTTCGCACAGATCGGGCCAGACCAGATGCCAATCCCAGGACGCGGTCGGGAAGCCGTGCAGGCATAGTAGGTTCCCCGCGGATCCGGTTCCGCCGGGCCGCCAGAAGATCTGGTGTCCGCGATGGGTAAAACGCTGTCCGTTCGACCGCCAGCTCGCAAACTCGTCCATGCTCCCAGCATGCCCCGCCGGAGCCCGTCGGTCGAGGAGGTCCCGGGCGCGTCGGCGGCGCGTCGCGTCGCGCGTTTCTCCCGCTGCCGGCGGGTAGGGTCGGAGACGCAACCATCGAGGTCCAGCAGTCCTACGAGCCGACCAGGAGGCCCGCCGTGCGGATCGGCATTCTGCTCAGTGAACCATCCGGAAGTGATGCCCTGCGCACGCTCACCGAGGAACTGCGGCGAACCGCCGAGGAGGGATTCCAGTCGGCCTGGCTGTCGCAGATATTCGGATTCGACGCGCTCACCGCGCTCGCCGTGGCGGGCAGCCAGGTACCGGATATCGAACTGGGGACGGCCGTGGTCCCCAGCTATCCGCGGCATCCGGGAGCGCTGGCCCAGCAGGCGCGGACGACCGCACTCGCGGTGGGCCCGGATCGCCTGACATTGGGTGTCGGACTGTCCCATCGTGTCGTCATCGAGAATATGTACGGGTACGGGTTCGAACGCCCCGCCCGCCATATGAGCGAGTATCTGTCGGTTCTCGGCCCACTGCTGCAGCGGGAGCCGGTGTCGTATACGGGTGAAACCCTGGCGGGGAACCTGGAACTCGGTATCCCGGACGAGGGCCGGATTCCGGTGCTGCTGGCCGCCATGGGCACGCAGATGTTGCGCCTGGCCGGGCGCCGCACCGAGGGCACCGTCCTGTGGATGACCGGGCCGGCCACGATCCGGGAGCATATCGCGCCGACCATCGCCGCTGCCGCCGCGGACGCCGGGCGGCCCGCCGCGCGTATCGTCTGTGCGCTGCCGGTGCTGGTCACCGATGATATCGAGGCCGCGCGGGAACGGGCGGGACGTACCTTCGCGACGTACGGGACGCTACCGTCGTATCGGGCGATGATGGACCGCGAGGGCGCGGCCGGCCCGGCGGATCTCGCGATCATCGGGTCGGAGGACGAGGTCGCCACCCGGGTCGGCGAGGTGTTCGCCGCGGGTGCCACCGACTTCGTGGCCTCGGTGTTCGCCGGCGGCGAAGATGCCCGGCGAACCCGCGCACTGCTTGCCGGAATGATCGGCTGACCGGCTTCCCGGGGCGCATTGCCCGGCTCGGGGCCCGAGTTTCCCGATCAGCCGGGTCGGGTGATCATGACCGGGCACGTGGCCCGCTGTATCAGCGACTGACTGGTCGAGCCGAGCAGTAGCCCCCGGAATCCGCCGCGGCCCCGGCTGCCCACGACGAGCAGCTGGGCGCGTTCAGACCACTCGCGCAGATGCTGTGCCGGGGTCGACGGATAGACCTCGCGTTGCACGGCGACCTCCGGGTAGCGCTGCTGCCAACCGGCCAGCCGTTCGGCGAGCACTGCCTGTTCCGCGGTCTGCAGGTCTTCCGCCGGTATCTCGATATATCCGGTGCTGGCGAATTCGGTGAAGGTCAGATCGCTCCAGGTGTGGACAGCGACGAGATCGGTTTCGCGTTCGGCCGCCTCGGCGAAGGCGGCGGCCACGGCGGTATCGCTGACCGGGCTGCCGTCGACACCGACGACCACCGGACCGCTGGTGATGTCCTCACCGTCCTCCCGGACCGCGACGATGGTGCCCCGCCCGTGCGCGGCGACCGCCAGGATGGTCGATCCGAGGTGCGCGACGGCGCCGCCGCGACGCGACCCCAGCACTACCATATGCGCGGACTCGGACAGCTCGATCAGCATCTTGGCGGGGCTGTGCTCGGAGATCAGGGTGTCGGGTGCCAGTTCCGGCGCGGTTTCGCGGGCGACCTGAGTGCCGGTCAGCAGCGCCTGTTCGCCGTGCATGCGCAGGGTTCGGACGGCCTCGTCGACCATGGGCTTGTAGGCCATCAGCCAGGTTTTGGCCGGGGTCGAATTCATCCCGTAGGCGAGGACGAGCCGCCGCCCGCGCCGAGCGGCCACCGTGGCCGCCCAGCGGATGGCCGAATGGGCGGCGGGGGTCCCGTCCACGCCCACCACGACGGCGGCGGATACGAGCCGATGCGGATCCTCCGGGGTATCGGTCATGGGCCGAGTATCCACCCGGCGAACCGTGCTGGTCATATACCTGGGGCGTGTCTCCGCAAATGAGTGCCGCGGAATTGTCGTTCGGCGACATACAGTGTGCGAGCTGGCATTTTCGTTTCACGGCGCGCCGCCGCCGTGGCTTGTCGAATGGTCCGGATTATGCAGATCATGATCACGTGCTGATATCGGATGGGGTGATCGGGCTACGACCGATCGAGGTCGCGGACGCCGCCGCGCACCTGGCCGCTCAGGGCCGGGAACCGGTGCGCCCGGCGGCCGGGCCGGGCACTCCGAATATGGTCGCCGAATTCGAACGTTGCGTGGCGGAGTGGGCGGACGACGGACCGCATAAGACCTTCGCTGTCGTGGACGTTCCGGCCCGTGCGCTGGCCGGAACGCTGGATATAACCCTGGAACCGGAATTCCTCGCGAAACGGCAGGCCGATATCCGGTACGGAATCTATGCGCCCTGGAGCGGCCGCGGAGTGGACGGCCGGACTGTCGTGCTGGCCTGCCGGTACTTGGCCCGGCAGGACTCCGCGGACGAGGCGGTGCTGCGTATCGACCCGGCCGATACGGCGGCGATCGCCCTGGCCCGTCATCTCGGATTCCACTATCACCGCAGCAGCTCCGAGCCGAAGGGCCGGTTGGATTGGTTCATCCAGGCCGTGTAACGGCGGGTCATGCGCCCTTTCGAGTTCGCTTCTGCGCGGTTTTGCTCTGCGCGGTTTTGCTCTGCGCGGACTTACGGGGTTTCGAAGTTTTACCGGTGCTCTTGTCGTCCGCGGATTTCCCGCCGCCACGGGCGCCACTGGCCTCCAGGCTCCGCTGCAGCGCGGCGACCAGATCGACGACCTCGGCGTCGGATTCCTCGGCCGGGCCGGTCTCGGCGCGCTCCGGTGCTTTCCCGTCTCCGCGGGCGATCGCTTCCTCGAGCAGACGCTGGAGTTCGACCTGGTATTCGTCGGTGTACTGGTCGGGATCGAAATCCTCCGACATCGATTCGACCAGTGTTTCGGCCATCTTTATCTCCTGCGGCCGGGGTGCCTTGGCTTCCTCGAGCGATTCGAACGATACCGAGCGGACTTCGTCCGGCCACAACAGTGTTTGCAGGACCAGCATTCCGTCCCGGACCCGCATCGCGGCCAGGCGGGTTTTCTGCCGGAGCGTGAAATGTACGAGGGCGGTCCGCTCGATACCTTCGAGCGTCGCGGCCAGCAGAACGTAGGCCTTGGGAGTGGTCGAATCCGGTTCGAGGTAGTACGTCTTGTCGTACAGGATCGGATCGATCTGATCCGACGGAACGAATTGCAGGACCGGGATCTCGTGTTTTTCGGCCACCGGCAGTTTGCCGAAATCGTCATCGGTGAGGATGACCTTCTCGCCTTCGGGCGATTCGTATTGTTTATCGATATCGGCGAATTTGACCGATTGTCCGCAGACGGTGCAGACGCGGTCGTATTTGATCCGGCCGCCGTCCTTGGCGTGGACCTGGTGGAACTTGATGTCGTGATCCTCGGTGGCGGTGTAGACCTTCACGGGGACGTTCACCAGCCCGAACGCGATCGAGCCTTTCCAGATGGACCGCATTACTCCATGATGACCGAACCGGACCTCGTGTGCGAGAGAGCGGGAAAATGCAGTGTCGCGGCGGCGAGCCGTGCCCGGGTTCGCCCGGGCAGGGCGGCGAAGAGCCGGGTCATGGCGGTGACCGTTCCGGTGAGGTCGCTGTGACCGGATATGTAGGCACGTTGGAGATCGACGTCGAGGTCGAAGAATGTGTCGAAGAAACGGGGAAGCTCGTCCGGCGGCAATGCGAGCAGTGCTCGCAGCCCGGCCCGCCGGAGCCGGTACACCGCGTGGGCCGTGATCCGCGGCCCCGGCCGCCCGGCCGCGATATCGTCGGCGGCCACCAGAGCCGCGGCGACGCTGTACCCGGTGGCCGGATGCATATACCCACCGGCCGCGCCGAAGCGCCCTGCACCGGGGGTGCCGCCGACGACCGGGAAGCGAACGCGCTCGACTCGCTCGTCTCCCTGCCACGGGATACCGCGCACCCGTAGCCGGTGCCGCAGGCGACGGGCCAGTTCGTCGAGGCCGATCGGGGGCGCACCCACCAGGCAGGTCTCCTCGAACAGGACGCTGCCGCCACCGAGCGGAATCGTGTAGAGGAACGAGCGGGCGGCGCCCGGACCGGTACCGTTATCGGACCTCCAGTCCATGAAGAGTGCCGGTATGTCCTGGTCGAGGTGCTCGACGACGATTCCGTAGGCTGTCTGCTCGGCGCGGCCGGGCCGGCGGCGTAACCCGCGCGCATCGATAACACGGCCGGCCCGCAGGACCCGGCCCGAGTCCACCGTCACGGTATGACGGCCGAGGGCACTCGCCCGGCCGGCGATAACAGTCGCGCCGGTGAGATCGAGGCTCTGCTGGAACCGGGCGGTGTTCAGCACTGTGTAGGAGCGCGGTATCGCGTGGGCCTGCGCGCCGTAGGCGATCGGCTCGGCGACCGTGGCCGCCACCGTCGCGTCGTCCAGCCAGGGCGGAAGTTCGTCGGTCCAGGCGGCATAGGTAGCCTGCCAGCGCCGTCGCGGATTCGGATCGACCGCGGTGACCGACAGCCCGCGGGCCAGGCAGCGGTGGGCGAGCGCCCGCCCGGCCGGGCCCAAACCGCAGATCACGATATCGGCGCTCATCGAGGGATCGAAACACTAGCCGTGCTAGCTCTGAGTGGCGGGGTGCTGAAGTTCGCTGGAGGGCCAGGGGTGTGGTCCGGAACAGCCGCGCCCACGGATGATGTTACGAGTAGATGAACCGACGACCTGGAAGGACCTTCGATGACGAACCTGGAGGCGGCGCGGACCGTCCCCGATACGGGAGGCGGACGGCGCGCCTGGTTCGGTCTGGCCGTACTGCTGCTGCCGGTACTGCTGGTGTCGATGGATATGTCGGTGCTGTTCCTGGCCTTACCCACACTGACCGCCGATCTCGACCCGACAGCGGCGCAGCAGCTGTGGATACTCGATATCTACGGGTTCCTCATCGCCGGTCTGCTGATCACCATGGGCAATCTGGGTGACCGGATCGGCCGCCGCAATATCCTGCTCGCCGGTGCCGCGCTGTTCGGTATCGCCTCGGCGATAGCCGCCTTCGCGCCCAGCGCCGGGGTGCTGATCGCGGCCCGGGCACTGATGGGGATCGGCGGGGCCACATTGCTACCGTCCAGTCTGGCGTTGATCTCGAATCTCTTCCCCGACCAGCGGCAACGGTCCAAGGCGATCGGCGTGTGGACAGCGTTCTTCGCGGGGGGATCCGCGGTGGGGCCCATCATCGGCGGTGTGCTGTTGCACCACTTCCCGTGGGGCTCGGTCTTCCTTATCAATATTCCGGTGCTGCTGGTGCTGCTGATATTCGCGCCGGTGCTGCTGCCGGAGCACCGGGCCACCGCGCTGGGCCCGTTGGACCTGCCGAGCGTGATTCTCTCGATCGGCGGCATCCTGCCCGCGGTCTATGCGGTGAAACATATCGCCGAATACGGACCCGATGCCGAGGCGCTGCTGAGCGCACTGGCCGGTGCGGCGGTACTCACCGTATTCGTCCGGCGGCAGCGGCGGTTGACCGAACCGCTGCTCGATCTGGCGCTGTTCCGGCGGTCGCGATTCTCACTGGCCATCGGATCGTGTACCGCGGCCATGATGTCGCTCGCCGGATTGAGCTATCTGAGCAGTATCTGGCTGCAATCGGTCACCGGCCGTGACCCGCTGCAGGCGGCGCTGCTCGGGATACCGATGGCCGTCACCGTATTCGTCTTCTCGGTCAACGGATCCGCGGTGGCTCGTCTGCTCGGTGTGCGGTGGGCGTTCGCCTTGGCGCTGGCGGTGGCCGCGATCGGTAATCTGCTGGTACTCGGGATCGGTGTCGACGGCGGTGCGGTCTGGTACTCGGCCGGATCGGCGATCGCCGGTATCGGCTACGGGATCGTGTTCACCCTGGTGTCGGAAGTAGCGGTGGCCGCGGTCCCGCCGGAGCGGGCCGGGTCGGCGGTCGGTATCTCCGAAACCAGTTTCGAACTCGGCAATGCGCTGGGGCTGGCACTGCTCGGGTCGCTGGCGGCGCTGGTCTTCCGCTCGGCCGGCGAGTTCGCGCCCACCCTGGGCGAGACGATTCAGCGGCCCGACGCCGATACCGCACTGGTGCACGCGGCCCGGGACGCGTTCGTCACCGGTGCCCACACCTCGATCGCGGTCGGGGCCGGCATTCTGCTGATCGTGGCGACTGTGGCGGCGGTCGTGGGGAGAGGCGGGCGTTCGGCCGTCACACAGCCGATCGACCCGTAGGTATCCGGCGGGCGATCCGCCCGCCGGACACCCGGGTTGTCACTGTGGTGCTGTGCCGTACGGAGCGGCGGCGAAACCGTCGGCCGCGCCGATCGCCCCGCCGATGGCGCCGCCCACGGCCATCGCGGGCGCGGCGATGACCGCGTACCCGATGGCCGCACCCAGCACTGGGCCGATGACCAGGCCGATCGGCAGGAACGGAACACCCGAGATGAGCCCCGCCACCGCGCCCACCATCGCCGAGGTGGCCGCGATCGGGGACGCCAGCGTATTACCGACCGACGCGCCGATGGCGGCGGAGCCCACCGTCTGGGCGGCGATCCGATCCGACCGGCTGCGTTCCACGCCCACCGAATCGAAGAACGTCGCCACCTGCGCCTCGGCCTGGGCGGCGCCGGTGTTGATCTCGCGGACGTCGAACGGAGGGGCGTCCATGATGATGTTCCCGACGCGCAGTTTGCCCGGCGGGGCCTCGATCGGCGCCACCGGCGCCACCGGTACCGGTGCGTGCAGTTCACCCTGCGGGGCCAGATAGGAATATGCGGGTATCGGCCGAGTCGCCGGGGTCGGTGCGGGTGCCGGGACCGGATCCGCTACCCCGGCGGGGGCCGGTGCCGGTGCAGCGCCGAGGAACGGGGCCGCGGCCATACCGAACGTATCGGTCGCCGACCGGACGGCCACCGCGGTCGCCTCGTGCGCGGCGGCAGTGACATCGCGGAGCGGATCGCTGGTGGCGGGCGCGGTATGGATCAGATTCGCGGGTAGTGCGGGGATCAGGGGTGACGCGGGTGGCTCGGGGAGTGCTTCGGCGTTGGCCGTACCGGCGCCGATCAGTGTCGCGATGAGCGGGATCGCGCCCGCCGCGACTACCGATCCGGCAGCCCGCCGCGACGGACCGGTAGCTCTGTGCTTACCCATGGTCGCCTTTCTCCGGAAAGTTTGTCGGTTTGCCCGATATTCGGACCGGAACGGCCGGCGGATGGGTTATCTCAGTTCAGAGGTCTGAGCGATCGGCCCGGGAGGGGTCGCTGATCGATTGCTGCCCCGCCGGTCGCGGCGGTGTTCCGTCGATATCGCGCGTCACGACGGTCGTGGTAGGCCGGCCCGCCCGGCGGATTCGGCCGGCCTCGGGATCACTGGGGTGGTGCTCCGACGAGCGGCGTGGTGAAGCCGTCGGTCACTCCGTAGGCCGCGCCGAGTGCGGCACCGGCGGCCATGGCGGGTGCCGCGACGACGCCGTATCCGACTGCCGCCCCGAGTACCGGTCCGACGACGAGACCGGTCGGCAGGAACGGTATCCCCGCCACGAAGCCCGCGACCGCGCCCAGCATTCCGAACGGGATGGCGACCGGCGCGGCCACGGCATTCCCGATGGCCGCGCCGACGACGGCGTTACCCACGGTCTGGGCGGCGAGCCGATCTGCCCGGCCGGGCTCCATACCCGTCGAATCGAGGTAGGTCGCCACCTGCTCCTCGGTCTGCGCGGCACCCTGGTTGACCGGGCCGGCGTCGAAGGGCACGGCCATCACGATATTGCCGATCCGCAGTGTGCCCGGCGGTGTATCGATCGGCGCCGCGGGGGAGTCCGGCTGGGTGGCCGGGAGAGTAGCCCGGGGTGCGAGGTAGGTGTGTTCCGGCAGTGGTCCGGCACCCGGCGCGGCGGGCATCGGATCGGCGGGTGTGGTGGGCGGTGTGATCGCGGGAATCGGCGCGGGCACGGTCAGCGGCGCGGTCGCCGCGGTGATCGTATCGGTCACCGACCGGACGGCGTCCTGCACCGCGGTGCCGGCCGCGGCCAGCGGGTCCGGGGCTACCGGAGGCTGCACGGCCGGGGTGGCGTCCGGTAGCGCGGTGGTCGCCGCGGCCGGAGTGCTCGCGCCGGCGTCCGGGCCCGGCGGAAGCAGGCCCGCGGGGAATGCGGGTGGCGCGGGGAATGCTTCGGCGTCGGCCGTACCGGCGCCGATCAGTGTCGCGATGAGCGGGATCGCGCCCGCCGCGACAACCGAACCGGCAGCGCGCCGGGTGACACCCGTAGCTCTGTGCTTACCCATGGTCGCCTCTCTCCGGAAATATCGATTGCTCGATATTAGCTCCGGAGTGGGCATGGGTCCGGGATATCGGCCCGGTCAGCCGACCTTCCGATTGCCGGTGGGTTTCTCGCCTGCCGGATCGGCGCCCCCGGCTCCGGTGGGATCGGCCACGGATGTACCGCCCGCCGGGCCCGGCGGGCGGCGTCCCGCCGCTCCGCGCACGATCTCCTCACCTTCTTCGCTGTCGCCGTATACCGCCTCGAGTGCGAGCCGGGCGAAGATCCACTGTTCGGTCGCCGCCATCTGGCCGCGGCTGCGGCCGAGGAAGGTCACGAACCACTGGATGATCGTGATGATCCGGCTCCGGTAGCCGACGAGGTAGTACAGGTGCAGCGCCAGCCAGGCCAGCCAGGCGAGGAATCCGCCGAACTCGAGTTTGCCCACCTGGCAGACGGCGCTGAACCGCGAGATCGTCGCCATACTGCCTTTGTTGAAATATTTGAACGGCGCCCGGTCGTCCGGGGTCTGATTGCCCCCGACCTCCGCCTTGATCTGCTTCGCGGCGTAGGTGGCGCCCTGGATCGCGCCCTGCGCCTGCCCGGGAACACCGGGGACCGACATCAGATCGCCGACGACGAAAACATTCGGATGCCCCTTGATGGTGAGGTCCGATTCCACCACGACCCGCCCGGCGCGGTCCACCTCGGTCCCGGCGGAGGCATCCGCCAGCATCTTGCCCAGCGGGCTGGCCTGGACACCGGCCGACCAGACCTTGCACGCCGATTCGATCCGCCGGGTGGTGCCGTCCTGGTCCTTGACCGTCACACCGTGCGCGTCGACATCGGTGACCAGTGCGTTCAACTGGATTTCCACACCCATGGATTCGAGCCGGCGCTGCGCTTTGCCGCCCAGCTTCGGGCCCATCGGTCCGAGTACCGCACCCGCCCCCTCCACGAGGATCACCCGGGCGTCCCGGGGATCGATATTGTGGAATGTGCCTTCGAGCGTGCGATCGGACAGTTCGGCGATCTGCCCGGCCAATTCGACGCCGGTGGGTCCGGCGCCCACCACGACGAAGGTGAGTAGCCGGTCGCGTTCTTCCTGGGTACGCGCGACTTCGGCCTGTTCGAAGGAGCCGAGGATCCGGCCGCGCAGTTCGAGGGCGTCGTCGATGGTTTTCATACCCGGCGCGAAGGTGGCGAATTGATCGTTGCCGAAATAGGACTGCTGGGCGCCGGTCGCCACGATCAGGCTGTCGTACGGGGTCACGGTGGATTCACCGAGCAGGACCGAGGTGACCGTGCGTTCGGTCAGGTCGATATCGGTGACCTCGCCCAGTAGGATCCGGGCGTTCTTCTGTTTGCGTAGCACCAGCCGGGTCGCGGGCGCGATTTCGCCCACCGACAGGATTCCGGTGGCCACCTGGTACAGGAGCGGCTGGAAGAGATGGGTGGTGCTCTTGGAGATGAGGGTGACGTCCACATCGGCTCGTTTGAGGTGCTTGGTGCCGAACAGACCGCCGAATCCGGACCCGATCACCACGACGCGGTGCCGGCCGTTTCCAACAGGTTGCGTGCTCATATCGCTCCTCGCCAGCGGTGGGCCGGTGCTGCCCGGTGATCGTTGTCCGATATCGCACACGGTAGTGGCAGTACGCGCCGAGGACACAGTTCGATGCCCGTTGTTCACTCGTGGTGGTGTGGCAACTCACCACGATAGCGATCGCGTGGTGGTCTCGGGGGCAGCCCGCGGGTACCGATTCGGTTGAAAAGGCCGGTCCTTTGCAACAAAGACAATACGATGGATGCTATCTCTCAGGAGGTTTCGTCATGGTCACCGTCGACCGTGCCGCCACGCGACGAGCGCGGGCGCGCACCGATACCGAGAACTCGGCGCTCATCGAACTACCGAGGCGCCAGGTTGTCGACCGTTTGCTACAGAAGGTCCCCGAGCGGCTCAAGACACTGGCCACCCCGCCGTCCGGGAGTGATGCCGTCGCGGTGCGTGGGGACGCGGGCCTGCCGTATGTGGGCCGCACCTTCCATTACATGCGGTGGGGTCCGGCCGAAATGCTGGACAGGTACCGGCGTTTCGGTCCGGTCAGCATCAACAGCTCCATGGGTATGGATCGGGTTTTCGCCGCGGGACCCGACGCCCTGGACGAGGTGGTGGGCCGCCGCCGCCGCGATTTCGGGCAGGGCTGGGATTACTTCATCGGGCCGTTCTTCCGGCGCGGCCTGCTGCTGCTCGAATTCGACGAGCATATGTTCCACCGGCGCATCATGCAGCAGGCGTTCACCCGCGAGCGCCTGGAGGCGCATCTGGCGGAACTGACACCGGTGGTCCGTTCGACGATCGGCCGATGGGTTTCCGGCGGACCGGGCGCGAGCGGGACCGTGCAACTTTTCCCCGCGATCAAGGAAATGGCGCTGGATATCGCCGGCGAGACCTTCATGGCGGCCGAGGTGGGCGATCAGCGCCGGCAGCTCACCGACGCGTTCGTGGCGTGCACCCACGCCGGGCTCGCGCTCGTCCGGCACAACGTGCCGGGTGGGAAATGGCGCGCGGGGTTACGTGGCCGCAAGGTTCTCGAGGACTATTTCGCGGCCATGGTGCCGGCGAAGCGCCGCAGTGAGGCCCCCGACTTCTTCTCCGGGCTGTGCCATGCCCGCGCCGAGGACGGTTCGGTCTTCAGTGACGCGGATGTGGTCAACCATATGATCTTCCTGATCATGGCCGCTCACGACACCACCACGACCACTGCCACCGCAGTCGCCTACTACCTGGGCAAACACCCGGACTGGCAGGAGAAGGTGCGCGAGGAGGTGCGGGCGCTGGATCTGGCGCGGGAATCGCCGGCCATCGCCGATCTGGATACGCTGCACAATCTGGACCTGGTGGTGAAGGAGAGTCTGCGGCTGATGCCGCCGGTCCCCGGGATGGTGCGTCGCGCGGTGCGTGATACCGAGATCCTCGGGCATTACATCCCCGCCGGAACTCCGGTGGACCTCGGTTATCAGGTCAACCACCTGCTCGAGGAACTCTGGACCGATCCCGAGGTCTTCGATCCGACGCGCTTCTCCGAAGAGCGTCGCGAGGACAAATCGCATCGGCTCGCCTGGATGCCCTTCGGTGCGGGTTCACACAAATGCATCGGTATGCACTTCGGCACCTTCGAGGTGAAGACGATCATCTCCGCGCTGGTCCGTGACTACGAGTGGAGTTTTCCGGAGAGTTACCGGATGCCGTGGGGTTTCACCACGATTCCGTTCCCACGCGACGACGCCCCGATGCGGTTGCGGCGTCTCACCTGAGACAACCCCCCGCGATCGACAACGCCGGTCTCCCGTTCGTCACGGGAGACCGGCGCCGGTCGTTACGGAACAGCTCGGGCCGCAGCCGATTCAGCGACCGGACAGCAGGTTCTCGGCGACGGTGGTATCGGTGGCCGAGCCTTCCTCGTAGCCGCCCTCGCCGTTCATCGCTGTCATGATCGCCAAGGTGTAGCGCTCGCCCGCACCGGCGAACCCGACCGAGTTCACCACCCAGCCGCCCTGCTCGTCGGACCAGCCGTTCTTCAGGCCGGGCCGCATATCCGCTCCGGCGCCCCAGACGCCCCAGTGCTGATTGGAATCGACCCGGCGCATCAGATCCAGCAGGTAGCCGCGGTCGTCGGGATGCATCCGGTCCAGCACGCTCGACATGAGCCGGTCGAGATCGGCCGCGGTGGTCTTCTGGAACGCCCAGTGCGGACCGGGATTGGGGGAGGGCTGCGGGGCCAGGCTGGTCATCCCGTTGGCGCGGAACGCGTTGTTGAACGCCATGCGGTCGAGGCCCGCGTATTTGTTCCACAGCAGGTCGGTGGCCTGATCGTTGGACGTCAGCAGCATCTGCTCGATGAGCTGGCGGTCCTCCGGCGGCAGCGCGATGGCGCCGACACGGGCGCGGTTGAGCAGATCCTGCGCGATGGCGAGCTTGATCGTGGACGCGCTCCACACCAGATCCTCGGCGTGCGGACTCGCGTAGACGGCGCCGGTCTCGCGATCCCGGATCACGTAGCCGGTGACACCCGGCCGCGAGTCCAGATAAGAGTTGACGGTTTCGATCCGGCCGGCGAGATCACAGTCGAACCCGTGGGCGCAACCCTGGGTGTGCGCCGGCGGGACGGCAGCGGCCGAGGGCAGGCCGGCGGGTACGCCGGCGAACAGGATCGCGGCGGCGGCCAGGACGGATGCGGGCGCGGCCACACGGGGCGCCGCGGCGGTGAGCAGGGGGTAACGCACGAGGAAACACACTGTCATATCGACGCTCTGCGCGCACGTTTTCCTGGGTGACCGCTAGTGGACGCGGGCCGCGGCCTTCAGGCCGGCCACCGGGCGGCCGTTGAGGCGGTAGCAGTGTTCGAATGCCTCGGTGTGCTCATCGCGTGGCCACGAATGCAGGACGACGGTGCGTCCGTAATGCCGGGAGTTGACCAGTTCCCACCGGTCGCCGGATCGGCGAACCGTGAACCCGTCCCTCGGTATCAGGGGCACAACCAGCGCTTTCATCGACGCGAACCAGCCTTTCCTGCGGAAACCCGTTCCTCCCGGGGGTTGCACTGTGACACAGCGTCTCCGCGGGATCCCGGCCATCCGACCGCGTGTCGGTGGCTCATGTGTGCTATTTCACTGTGCAGAAGCACTGGTTATACGGTAGAAGCGTTCGGCGCTAGGGACATTCGGATGATGATCACCTGTCCCGGGGTTGTCCTGGGCGTCGCGGGGGGTTGCCCGGCGCTGTCGGCGGCGGGGCGTATAAACGGGGGACGAGACGGGCCGCTCGAGGTGTGCGAATGCGGCGGTGGACGGGATCGAACCGAGCGAAAGGGCGGAGATGGCGCTGCACGTCCACCGTGCCGAACGCGCGGACACGCTCGCCGCGGTACTGGCCGCGGTGCTTGCCGATCCACTGCCCGATCCGTTCGCCACGGAAGTGGTCGCGGTACCCGCGAAGGGCGTGGAGCGCTGGCTGGCACAGCAACTTTCGGGTGTTCTGGGTGCGGCGCCGGGAGCCCGCGACGGGATCGCCGCGAATATCCGGTTCCCGTCCCCGGCCGCGCTGGTAGACGATGTGCTGGACCAGGTCACCGGCATCGGCGCGCACACGGACCCGTGGGCGCACGACCGTGTGGTGTGGACGCTGCTGCGGGTGATCGACGAATCGGTACACGAATCATGGTGTGCGGTACTGGCACAGCATCTCGGACTCGACGTGGGCGGGTCGCCGCCCGGCGATGCGCACGGAAGCGACACCGGAACCGAACCGGCGATCGCCGGCACCGAGCATCGGCTGGGCAGGCGTTATGCCACAGCGGCACGGCTGGCGGTGCTGTTCGACGCGTACTCGGTACAACGCCCGGGCCTCATCACCGAATGGGCGGCCGGTGCCGATACCGACGGCACCGGCCGGCCACTCCCGGACGACCTGGTGTGGCAGCCCCTGCTCTGGCGCCGGCTGCGTGCGGCTGTCGGGGCCCCGAGCCCGGCGGAACGTCTGCGGGCAGCCTGCGCGCGGTTGCGCTCGGATCCGGGTTCGGTCACGCTGCCCGACCGGCTGTCACTCTTCGGCGCGACCCGTCTGACCGCCGGGCACCTGGCGGTACTCACGGCCCTGGCCGAACACCGCGATCTGCATCTGTGGCTGACGCATCCGAGCCCCGCGATGTGGGATTCCCTGGCCCGGAACAGGTCCGATCCGGCGGCGGGATCCGGAGCCGCCGGCGAGCCGGGAACCTCACGAGCAGCCGACGATTCGGCGTCCTCTGTGCGGCATCCGCTGCTGGCCGGGTTGAGCCGGGATATCCGGGAGTTCCAACTGCGGTTGCCCATGCCCGGATCCGATACCTGGTACCCGCCGGACCAGGGCGAACGGCAGGCATTGCGGTCGACGGATCGTGAGCAGCCCGGAGGGGAACGGGATTTCGCGGATACGGGAGCCGCCGAAGGGCAGCAGCCGGATCCCGTATCGCCGACCTTGTTGCACACGCTGCAGGGACATATTCGCGACGACGACTGGCCCCCGCCGGCCGGACAGCGCACCGGAGACCGCAGTGTGCAGGTACATGCGTGTCATGGGCCGGTGCGGCAGGTGGAGGTGCTGCGGGAATGCCTGCTCGGTCTCTTCGCCGCCGACGAGACGCTCGAGCCACGTGATGTCGTGATCATGTGTCCGGAGGTAGAGGTATTCGCTCCGCTGGTCCGGGCGGCGTTCGGGCAGCCGGGGCCGGGAAGCCCCGACGTCCCGGCTGCCGTGGCACATCCCGGCCACCGGCTGCGCGTGCGGCTCGCCGACCGCGGACGCGCCGTGACCAACCCGCTGCTGGGCCTGGTTGTGCAGCTGCTCGAACTGGCGCGCGGGCGGGTCACCGTCACCGAGGTGCTGGATCTGGCCGCGGCCGAACCGGTACGCCGCGCCTGCGGATTCGACGATGACGATATCGAACGGATGCGGGAGTGGGCGGTCGAAGCGGGCGCCCGGTGGGGGATCGGCCGGCGGCAGCGGCAAGCGTTCGGGCTCGGTGATTTCGAGCAGAACACCCTGAATGCCGCCCTCGACCGGATCCTGCTCGGTGTCACCGCGGACGAGAGCTCCCAGGGCTGGCTGGACAGGGTACTACCGCTCGACGATGTGGACAGCAACGATATCGATCTGGCCGGCCGGTTCGCGGAATTCATCGACCGGCTGGCCGCGATCTTGCGTGATCTGCAGGGGCCCGCGCCGGCCGGCGAGTGGTCGGCGATACTGGGGCGTGCCCTCGATCTGCTGACCGATGTCCCGGAGTCGCAAGCGTGGATACGCACCGAGGCGCGCCGGGAGCTGGCGGCCGCCACGGTCTACGCCGGCGATACGGCGTTGCGGCGCGCCGATATCGCGGAACTGCTGCAGGGCCGGTTCGCGACCGGCGCGACCCGCGCCAATTTCCGCACCGGCGAACTCACCGTCTGCACGATGACCCCGATGCGGTCGGTACCGCACCGCGTGGTGGTGTTGCTCGGGGTGGACGACGAGGTCTTTCCGCGCGGCACCGGAATAGACGGGGACGATGTACCCGCGCGTGATCCGCTACTGGGCGAACGTGATCCGCGGTCCGAGGACCGGCAGCTGCTGCTGGACGCGATCATGGCCGCCCGCGACACCCTGGTGGTGCTGCACACCGGCGCCGACCCGGTGACAGGCGCGTATCGTCCGCCTGCCGTGCCGATCGCGGAACTGCTGGACGCATTGCGCACCCATGTGGGAACACAGGGTATGGCCGAGGTGCTGACCCGCCATCCGTTGCAGGCACACGATCAACGTAATTTCACCGCGCCCGCGCCGTTCAGCTTCGATACGGCCGCGTTCGCCGGCGCCCGGGCGACCCTGCGGCCACGTGCCGCCGAGCCGGGACCGTTCACCCGGGCCCTGCCCGCCGCCGAGACCACGGAAACGAGTCTGGCCGAGCTCATCTCGTTCCTGGAGCATCCGGTGCGCGCTTTCCTCTGGCAGCGCCTCGGTGTGCGGATTCCCGACCAGGAGGAGGAAATCACCGACCGGCTGCCGATCGAGTTCGGCGGCCTCGATACCTGGGCGCTCGGGGAGCGGATGCTCGCCGCGCGGCTGGCCGGTGCGGACCCCGCGGATCTGCGGGCCGCGGAATGGCGGCGCGGCACCCTTCCCCCCGCCGAGCTCGGCCGCCGGGTGCTCGACGATGTGGAGCGGACGGTCGAATCGCTGGTCCGCGCGGCCGGACCGGACTACACGCAGACGCCGCGCGATATCGATATCGCCGTGGATCTGGGTGGTGGCCGCCGGCTGACCGGCACTGTCGCCGAGGTCCGCGGTGACCTGCTGGTACGCGCCACGTATTCACGTGTGGCCCCGAAACACCGCCTCGCGGCATGGGTCTCGGTACTGGCCCTGGCGGTCACCGAGGACCGCTCGTGGCGTGCCGCGGTGACCGGGCGCGGCCGGTTCCCCACCCCGGCCTGGCGCAGCGAGCTGACCGCCCCCGGCGCGGACGAGGCGAACTCGATTCTGCGCACGCTGGTCGCCCTGCGCGATGCCGGCCTGAACGAACCGCTGCCGATCCCGACGGCCACAACCGCCGCCTACGCGGCGGCGCGGTACCGGCGCCTACCACCCGAGGAAGCCATGGTCGCGGCCGATCGGGAGTTCGGCGGCGGCGATAAGACCCGGGATTTCGCCGAGCACACCGATCGGCATCTTCGCTACGTCTGGGGCCGCGCCCCGGATCTGAGCCGTCTCACCGCGGCCGCGGCACCGGACGGGGAACCGGTCGAGCACACGCGGTTCGGGTCCATCGCCCGCCGGCTGTGGGTACCGCTGCTACGGGCCGAACAGCAGGGGGCGCCATGATCGCGGTCCGGGTCGGCAGCCACGAAAGGCGGGGCCGATGACAGCGAGCGCTACCTCCCCGCCGGCCGCAGGGAATACCTTCGCCCTGTGCGACGACCTGCCGATGGGGACCACCGTGCTGGAAGCCAGCGCGGGCACCGGCAAAACCTATGCGATCGTCGGTCTGGCGGTCCGCTATGTCGCCGAGGCCGGGATCGCGATATCCCGGCTGCTGCTGGTGACATTCAGTCGTGCCGCGACCCAGGAGTTGCGCGAGCGCACCCGCGATCGGTTCGTCGCCGTCGCCGCGGCCCTCGCCGACCCGCCGGCGGCGCGTACCGCGTCCGACGAATTGATCCGTCATCTGGCCGCCGCCGAACCCGATGAGGTGCGGGCCCGGCGCGCCCGCTTGCTCACCGCGCTATCGGATTTCGATGCCGGTGTTATCGCCACCACGCACAGTTTCTGCCAGCGCATGCTCGGCGAACTGGGACTCGCCGGCGATCTGGACCCCGGCGTCCGGCTGGTGGAGGAGGCCGACGATATCACCCGCGCGGTGATCGACGATCTGTATCTCGGCCGCTACGCGCGCACCGCGGCGCCGTTCACGGTGAAACAGGCTCATCGGTTCGCGGCGGCCGCGGTGCGCGACCGGCAGGCGCGGCTCGCCCCCGATACCGACGAGGTCTCGGCGCAGCGAGTCGCGTTCGCGGAGGCGGTGCGCGCGGAAACCGAACGCCGCAAAAGGCTTTCGGGCCTCCGGGATTTCGATGATCTGCTGGTACTGCTGCGCGATATCCTCGCCGACCCGGTGCGCGGGCCGGCCGCGTGCCGCCGCATCCGCGATCGGTATCCGGTGGTGCTCGTCGACGAATTCCAGGACACCGATCCGCTGCAGTGGGAGATCCTGTATCGCGCGTTCCACGGCCACAACACGCTCGTGCTCGTGGGCGATCCCAAACAGGCGATCTACGCGTTTCGCGGTGCCGAGGTGCTCAGCTATCTGGACGCCGTGGGCCACGCGACCGCCCGGCGGGAACTCACCACCAACCGGCGCAGCGATGCCGGGTTGCTGCGGGCGCTGGAGCATCTGCTCGGCGGGGCGGCGCTCGGCCATGACGAGATCGTGGTGCCCGCTGTCACCGCCACCCAGCCGTGGACCCGGTTGCGTGGCCCCGCCGAACTGACCACCCCGCTGCGGTTGCGGTGCCTGCCGCGGACCGGAGCCGGGCCGCGGGGCGTATCCGGTTTCCCGAACATCCATCGGCAGCGTGCTCGGGTCGCGGCGGATCTGGCGGCCGATATCGTCGCCCTGCTCGAATCGGGAACCGTCATCACCGAGATGACGGGTCGTCGGCCGGGGCCGGACGGGGCCGGAGTGGCGGCGGCCGATACGGACGCCGGGCGTGCGCTGGGGCCCGGGGATATAGCGGTGCTCGTCCGCACCCACACTCAGCTGGAAGTGGTCCGCGAGGCTCTCGAACGCGCCGGTGTCCCGGTTGTCTTGACCAGCGGTAGCAGTATTTTCGCTACACCGACCGCCACCGACTGGTTGTGGGTGCTGGCCGCGCTCGAACAGCCACATCGCGCGGATCGTGTGCGGTTGGCCGCGCTCACACCGATATTCGGGTACACGAGTACCGAGATGGATACCGGGGGAGCGGATCTGGTGGGCCGGGTGAGCGCCGAGCTACGGGAGGCGGCGCGCCTGTTCGCCCGCGCGGGATTCGCCGCCGTATTCGAGGAGATCGCCGCTTCCACCCAGCTGGTGCCCCGGCTGCTGGCGGCCGGCCACGGGGAGCGACTGCTCACCGATATCCGTCATCTCGCCCAGATCCTGGACGATATCTCGGCCGCGGAGGGGTTGGGTCTGACGGCTTTGACCAGGTGGTTCGCCGACCGGGTCCGGGATCCCGCTTCGGGGTCGGTGGCCGGGCGGAGCCGGCGGCTGGATCGCGATATCGCGGCGGTGCAGCTCGCTACGGTGCACGCCAGCAAAGGACTCGAGTTCCCGGTGGTGTACCTGCCGTTCGCGTGGGACAGTTCGGCCGACCCCAAGCCCGCCACACTGCTGATGCACGAGAACGGCGTACGCGTACTCGATATCGGCGGTCCCGACGCGCCGGGGTACTCCGCCCGTAAGGAACGTGCGGACAGCGAATCCGCCGGTGAAGAACTGCGGCTGTGCTACGTGGCGCTGACCAGGGCCTGTTGTCAGGTGGTGGCCTGGTGGGCGCCGTCGTTCGGGACCGCGGTCGCTCCGCTGCACCGGCTGCTTTTCGGCCGGGTTCCCGATGCGGCACAACCGAAATCGCGTGCCCCGGTCGACGGGGACGCCGCCGTGGTGGACCGGGTGCGGGCCTGGGCCGCGGCGGCCGACGATGCCCTTTCGGTGACGGCGGCCGATCCCGGCGCGGAGATCCCGGTATACCGGCCGCGTACCGGTGCGCCGGGGGGCGAGCTCGCCGTGGCCACCTTCGACCGGGAGCTGGACGATCACTGGCGGCGCACCTCCTATTCGGCACTCACCGCCGCGGCGCATCACGCGGCCCCGGATACCGAGCCGGAGGATCCGATCGGTCCGGGTGACGAACCGGAGGTACCCGCCCCGGTGGCCGAGCCCGAGCCCGAGCCCGGTGCCGCGTCCCTGATGAACGATCTTCCCTACGGCGCGGAATTCGGGACCCTGGTACATGCCGTGCTGGAACGGGTGGGTACCGATACCGCCGATCTGGCCGCCGAGGTCCGCGCCCGCTGCGGCGAAACCGTTAGCGATATGCTCTCCGATGCCGATCCGGACATACTGGCGGACGCATTGCTCGCGGTGCTGCGCACCCCGATCGGGTTCGGCGCACTCGCCGATATCGCGGACCGGAACCGTTTGTGCGAACTGGAATTCGAGCTCCCACTGGCCGGCGGTGACTCCCCGGCCGGCGCATCGGCCACACTGCACCGGATCGCCGCACTCGTGCGTACCCACCTGGAGCCCGGCGATATCTTCCACGCCTACGCCGACGAACTCGGCACGCTCGACGATACGCCGTTGCGCGGCTACCTCACCGGCAGTATCGATGCGGTACTGCGCACCCCCGACGGTCATTTCGTCGTGGTGGATTACAAAACCAACCGGCTGGGCACCGGCGACCTCACCGTCGCCCACTACACGCGAGACCGGATGGCCGCCGAAATGATCCGGTCGCATTACCCGTTGCAGGCCCTGCTGTATTCGGTGGCGCTGCATCGGTATCTGCGCTGGCGGTTACCCGGCTACGACCCCGCCGCGCATCTCGGCGGTATCCGCTACCTGTTCGTTCGCGGCATGATCGGTCCCGAGACTCCGGAAGGTGCCGGAGTGTTCGATTGGACCCCGCCGCCCGCGTTGATCACCGGACTGTCGGAACTGCTGGCCGGAGGTGTGTCGTCGTGATACCGATCCGGGTCGCGCTGCGCGGCAACGGGATACTGCGCGAGTTCAACGAGGCCGGGGTGCTCTCGGCCGCGGATGTCCATGTGGCCGAACGGCTGGGCCGGCTCGCCGGGGAGACCCGGGATACGGTGCTGTTCGCCGCGGCGCTGGCGGTTCGTGCCGTGCGCTCGGGTTCGGTATGCCTGGATCTGACCGGGATGCGGGAGATCGGTGTGGATGCCGACGACGAACGCGTCGATCAGGTCGACCTTTCGGAGCTGCCCTGGCCCGAGGAACAAGCGGTCATCGACGCGCTCCGGGACAGCCCGCTGGTATGTGGTGGCCCGGCGGGACCCCTGTGCCCGTTGCGGCTCACCGAGCCGGCCCGGCCGGATACCGGCCCGCTCCTCTATCTGGACCGCTACTACCGGCAGGAGCAGACCATCCGCCGGGTGCTCACCGCCCGCGCGGCCGGTCATCCGCCCGCCGACCCCGCCGTGGTGTGCCGCGAACTGGATCGGCTCTTCGGCCCGGCCGGCGATACCCTCGACCGCCAGCGTCTCGCCGCCGCGCTGGCCGCGACCCACTGGACCACTGTCGTCGCCGGTGGCCCCGGAACCGGAAAAACCCATACCATCGCCCGGATTCTCGCGCTGCTGTCGGCGCACGGGGCGGCCGGGACCGGGCCGGGGGCCGGTACCGCACCACTGCGGATCGCGCTGGCCGCGCCCACCGGCAAGGCAGCGGCCCGGCTCCAGGAGGCCGTCCGCGATCAGGCGGGCCCGCTCGGCCTGCCGGAGCTCTCCGCGGCGACGCTGCACCGCCTGCTGGGCTGGCAGCGCGGCCGGACCACACGGTTCCGCTATCACGAACACAATCGCCTGCCCTACGATGTGGTCGTCGTGGACGAGACCTCGATGGTCTCGCTGACCATGATGAGCCGGCTGCTCGCCGCCCTGCGCCCGGACACCCGGCTGGTTCTGGCCGGCGATCCGGATCAGCTCGCCTCTGTCGATGCGGGTGCGGTTCTCGCGGATCTGGTCGCCTCGCCGTTTCCGGGAGCCGCCGCCCCGGTCTTCGAGGAGATACTGGCCGCCGACCCGGGATTCGCCGGCCGGCTCGAGACCGCCGGGGCATCGGCGGCCGCGGAGTCCGAAGCACTCACCGACCTGGAACGAAACCGCCTGCGCGGCGGTATCGTCCGGCTCACCCGGGGGCGGCGGTTCGGTGGCCGGATCGCCGATCTGGCCGTCGCCGTCCGGGCGGGCGATACCGAGGCCGCGCTGGACCTGCTGCGGTCCGGGGGCGATATGCTGCAGTTGCTCGGCCCGGACGAAATCGCCGCCGTCCGGGCCGATGTCGTATCCACCGCGCAGCGGGTCACCGCCGCGGCGAACGCGGGTGATGCCGCCGGGGCCCTGGCCGCTTTCGAATCGCATCGACTGCTCTGCGCGCATCGCCGCGGCCCGTACGGGGTGGAGCAATGGGACCGGACGGCAGCCGAATGGGCTGCCGCGGCGGGCGCCGGCCCGGAAAGCCGGGCCGGTACGTGGTATCCCGGCCAGCCGCTGCTGGTGACGGCGAACGACCACGAGGCCCGGATCTACAACGGCGATACCGGCGTCGTCCTGCGCCGGCCGGACGGGTCGCTGCGGGTAGCGCTGCAGCGTGGCGAGGAGCCGTTGCTCGTGCATCCCACCCAATTCCCGTCGGTGGTCACGGTTTTCGCGATGACCATCCACCGCAGTCAGGGCAGCCAGTACGACGCGGTGACCATCGTGCTCCCGGAACCGGGTTCGAGCCTGCTGACTCGCGAACTGCTGTACACCGCGATCACCCGGGCGCGGCGGCATGTGCGCATTCTGGGTAGCGAGGAGGCCATCCGGGCCGCCATCGACCGCCACGTCCTGCGCGCCAGCGGGCTCAGCCTCGACCACGCCGATCGACCCGACTGAGGCGCCTACGACACTGCCCGGGTGATGCGCCGGCCGATGAACGGTGTGCCCGACTACCTGACTTCGTCCGGTGCGGTGGGGAACAATCCGGGAAGCCCCATGGCGTATTGCATATCCGCGGTGTTTCCCAGGGTGGCCAGCACGACCCGGATCATCGTGAGCCGGGCCGCGGCCACCGTATCGGGGTCCGGCTGGGTGCCCGGTGCGGCAACGGCCGAGATCCGGTAGACGACGTATTCGCAGACGTACAGCGCGGCGTCGAGGTCCACCGGTCCGGGAACCGCACGGCCGAGTTCGGTGAATTTACTCCGGACGATCGCGCGGATGCCGTCGAGGGCGGTATTGCGGTACGCCGAAACCGGCGAGGCCGGATCGTGCAGTTCGGCGAACAGCGGCCGCAGCATCGGCCCGTGCCCGCGAGCCCAGTCCAGGTAGGCATCGATCAGCCGGATGCCCAGCTCCACGCCCTCCCCGGTCGCCTCGAGTGCCGCCGCTATCCCACCGACCAGTTCCGTGTTCGATACGTCCAGCAGCAGGTTGAGCGGTTCGGTCGCGTTGGCGAAGTAACGGTAGAAGGTGGGCCGGGACAGTCCCGCCTGGTCGATGATCTGCGCCACGCTCAGGCCGCGTGAACCGGAGCGGGTGAAGACCTCGGCGGTCGCGTCGACGATCCGGGCACGGACCTGTTCGGCCTGTTCGCGGGTCTGCGGCGGGCGGCCCCGCCGGGCCCCGCCGCCGGTGGGTGCCGCGGGAAGTGGCCGGTTCACCGGTCCGGCCGGTCGTGTCTCGGGGCCGTCCGCCCGGTCGGCTGGTCGGGTACTCACGACGGGACTCCCGGCGGTGCTGTGAGATTCCACAGCCACCACCGGTTCGGGGCTGTTGCGCGCAACGGGCCCCTTGACACTCCACACCGCACGAGCATTACATTAACACCACTGTTCAATTAATCATCCCCGCCGCGTTTCGCCACCGCGGCGGGTACTCGCCCCAGGAGAATGTCGACGATGACCACCGCTGCCCAGCGTCCCGCCGCCACCGGTGCACTGACTCCGGACCTGGTCGAACGGCTGCTCGCCCGCGCCGCGGCCGGTGGGGCTCCGGCTGTCCCGGTCGTCGCGCCGGCCACCGGCGAGCCGATCGCCGAACTTCCGCAGTCCTCGGTCGCCGATATCGAGGCCGCGTTCGATCGCGCCCGCGCGGCCCAGCGGGAATGGGCCCGGGTTCCGGTTCGGCAGCGCGCCGCGGTGCTGCGCCGCTTCCACGATCTGGTGCTGGCCGAACAGGACACCATCCTCGATATCGTGCAGGCGGAAACCGGGAAATCCCGCGCACACGCGTTCGACGAGGTCGGTGACGTCGCGGTCAATTCCCGGTATTACGCCGCCACCGCACCCAGGCTGCTGGCCCACCGCAATCCGCGCGGTGTGCTTCCGGTGCTGACGGATGTCCAGGTGCGGCAGCGCCCCAAAGGGGTTGTCGCGGTGATCTCGCCGTGGAATTATCCGCTCGCGCTGGCGGTTTCGGATGCGCTGCCCGCTCTGGTGGCCGGTAACGCGGTGGTGGGGCGGCCCGACAACCAGACCGCGCTCACGGCGCTGTGGGCGGTGGACGTCGCTGTCCGGGCCGGGCTGCCGGCGGATCTGTGGCAGATCGTGCTCGGCCGTGGATCGGTGATCGGCGGCGATGTCATCGACCGTGCCGACTATGTCGACTACACCGGCTCCAGTGCTACCGGCCGCACCATCGGACGGCAGGCGGGGGAGCGGCTGATCGGCTGTTCGCTCGAACTGGGCGGTAAGAATCCGCTGCTGGTGCTCTCGGATGCCGATCCGGTCGCCGCGGCCAAGACTGCTGTGCGGGCAAGTTTCGCCTCGGCCGGGCAGCTGTGCGAATCGATGGAGCGGATCTACGTCCACGAGAAGGTCTACGACCGGTTCATCGGTGAATTCGTTCCGGCGGTGCGGGCGTTGAAGCTGGGCTCCCCGCTCGACTACTCCACCGATATGGGTTCGCTGACCTTCCGGCGCCAGCTCGACACCGTGCGGGCGCATGTCGACGATGCCGTGGCGAAGGGCGCCACCGTCCTGGCCGGTGGCACCCACCGGCCCGACCTCGGCCCCTATTTCTACGAACCCACCGTGCTCACCGATGTCACCGCCGAGATGACGGTGCACCGGGAGGAGACCTTCGGGCCGGTCGTATCGGTCTACAAGGTCGCCAGCGACGACGAGGCGGTGACCCAGGCCAACGACACCCCGTACGGGCTCAACGCCAGTGTCTGGTCCCGCAGCGCGGCGCGGGGCCGCGAGTTCGCTGCCCGGATCAACGCCGGGTCGGTGAATGTCAACGAGGGTTTCATCGCCGCGTGGGGGAGCGCGGACGCCCCGTCCGGCGGTGTGGGAATATCCGGAACAGGTCGCCGGCACGGCCCCGAGGGCCTGCTGAAGTACGTCGACACCCAGACCATCGCGGTCCAGCGGATGCTGCCGATCGCGCCGCTGCCGGGGATGTCGGAGGCCATGTGGGCGAAAACCATGACCCTGTACTTCCGGGTCATGAAGACGCTGCGCCAGAAATAGGCCACTGTTCTACTGTTCTCCGACGACAAAGGATCCGAATCGATGAAACTCGCCACGGTGGCCGGTAAGAAGGTACTGATCACCGGTGCCGCCATGGGCCTGGGCAAACTGTTCGCCGAACGGGCGGTGCGCGAGGGCGCCACCGCGGTGGTGCTCTGGGATATCAACGAGACCGGACTGCGCGATACCGCGGCCGAACTCCGCGCGGCCGGGGGGACCGTGCACACATATACGGTCGATGTGTCCGACCGGACGGCGGTGGCGGGTGCCGCCGATTCGGTACGGGTGGATGTGGGCGATATCGATGTGCTGGTGAACAACGCCGGAATCGTGCGCGGTAACACCTACTTCTGGGAAACGAAGGACCGCGACGATATCGACAAGACGATGTCGATCAATGCTCTGGCGCCGATGTACGTGACCCTGGAGTTCCTGCCCGCCATGGTCGCCGGTACCGGCCAGGCCCGGGTGCTCACCATCGCCTCGTCGGCCGGTCTGGTGCACAACCCGCGGATGAGTGTCTATGCCGCGTCGAAATGGGCTGCCCTGGGCTGGTCGGATTCGGTGCGGATCGAACTGGGGCAGGCCGGCCACGACCACGTCAAGGTGACCACGGTCTGCCCGACCTACATCAATACCGGAATGTTCGAGGGCGCCAAGGGGTTCTGGCTCACGCCGATCCTCGACCAGCACAAGGTGGTCGAGACATCCTGGACGGAGATGAAGCGGGGCACCCCCGTGGTGATCATGCCGTGGACCTCACGCCTCAACAAGGCCCTGTCCGGTGTGCTGCCGCTCAAACTCCGCGATCTGTTCCTCAACACCGTCGGCGTCTACCACTCGATGGATCAGTTCACCGGCCGGAAGTAGCGGGCGGGAGCGTGCCGACGGCCACCGTGGCGCCGAGCTCCGGGGAGTCGGCGATCCGCACGCTGAATCCGCACTCGGTGAGCACGGCGGTGGCGGAAGGTATCTGATCGACGCCGATCTCGATCAGCAGACTGCCGCCGGGTGCGAGCCAGGCGGGCGCGGCCGTGGCGGTCCGGCGGGCGAGGTCCAGCCCGTCGGGTCCGCCGTCGAGCGCGGTGGACGGTTCGTGGTCGCGGGCCTCCGGCGGCATCCGTGCGATGTACTCCGACGGTACGTACGGCGTATTCGCCAGCAGGAGATCGACCTGCCCGCGGATCTCGCGCGGTAGTGCGTCGAACAGATCGCCCTGGTAGACCCGCCCGCCGATATCCGCGAGATTCTCGCGGGCGCAATCGACCGCGACCGGGTCGATATCGGCGGCGAACAGATCCGGAAGCGGATCGGATCCGGTGGCCAGTTCGTCGATCAGGGCCAGCCCGAGTGCCCCCGAACCGCAGCACAGATCCACCACCGTATGCGGCGGGTTTCCGCGGGCCAGCGCGGCCGCCTCCGCCACCAGCAGCGCCGAACGCCGTCGCGGGACGAACACCCCCGGACGCACCCGCACCCGCAGCCCGTTGAATTCGGCCCACCCGAGCACATACTCGAGTGGGGTCCCGGCGACTCGTCGAGCGATCAGACCGGCTAGTTCGGCCGGTGAACCGGCGGCGTCCACCAGTAACCGCGCCTCGTCTTCGGCGAACACGCATCCGGCGTCCCGGAGTTGCCTGGTGACGGCCTCGAGATCGAAATCGGGCATGGGCCCAGTGTGTCGGGTGCTCCGCCCCGGCGCACTGGAATTGATCGCTCGGCGCGGCGCCGCGCGCGGCGAGGATCCTGCGGCGCGTCAGGGACGAAAGGCGCGCAGGGTGATATCGACCAGCGAATCGGCATATTCGGCGGTGAGCGGGCCGGTGCGGAGCAACCACCGCTGGAACAGTGGTGCGTAGAGCACCTCGAGCACGAGGTCGAGGTCGGCGTCGGCGGCGAGCTGGCCCGCCTGCTGCGCGCTGCGCAGGCGGGCTTTCTTGGCATCGTCGACGGGTCGGGCGAGCTTGTCCCGGTACTGTTCGGCGAGGTCCGGGTCGTGGATCAGTTCGGTGTTGAGTGCCCGGATCGGCCGCTCGAAATCCGGATCGGCGAATTCCGCGGCAGTTGCCCGCAGGACGAGTTTCAGATCGGCCTCGAGATCACCGGTATCCGGTAGTTCGATTCCCGTCCCGTCGCCGGATTCGCTGAGCGCCAGAAAGGAATCGAAAATCACCGAGCCTTTGGACGGCCACCACCGATAGATCGTCTGTTTGCCGACACCTGCGCGTGCGGCGATCGCCTCGATGGAGACCTTTGCGTACCCGGATTCGGAGATCAGCTCCCTGGTTGCCGCGAGGATCGCCTGGCGGGAGCGCTCGCTGCGCCGGGGTCGCTCCCGGTTCTGGGCAGTGCTCATGGGCGCAGCCTACCAGTGGGCGAGACGCAACGGTTCGTTTGACATCGACTCCGAGGGTGCGCATACTCGAGTGAACGAACCGAGACGGTTCGTCTTACTTAAGGAGGTGGGTATCTGTGACGACCGCACGAGTCTGGTTCATCACCGGTGCTTCGCGAGGTCTCGGCCGGGCTTTCGCCGAGGCGGCTCTCGCCGCGGGCGACAGGGTGGTGGCGGTTGCGCGCAATATCGCGCCGCTCGATGATCTGGTGGCCGCATACCCGCACAGCCTGGTCCGGTTCTCCCTCGACATATCCGATCGCCGCGCCGTATTCGACGGTGCCGAGCGAGCCTTCGGTGCGTTCGGCCGGGTCGATATCGTCGTCAACAATGCGGGCGGGATGCTGTACGGGATGGCGGAAGAAGCGACCGAGGAACAGATCCGCGCCCACTTCGATGTGAATTTCTTCGGCGCGGTGTGGGTTTCGCAAGCGGTGGTTCCCCGGCTGCGGGCGCAGGGGGGTGGCCGGATTCTGCAGGTGACCTCGATGGGAAGCGGAGGCGGGATGGCCTCCGTCGGTTTCTACGGGGCGGGAAAGGCGGCGTTGGAATCGTTCGGCGAGGCGCTGGCCATGGAGGTCGAGAGTTTCGGGATCGACATCACCAATCTGCAAATGGGTGGATACGACACCGGGCTCTTCAGCCTCGGCACCACCGCGACCGACCCGTTCCCCCCGTACGACCCGCTGCGCGCCGAGCTGGCCGAGATATGGGGCGACGACGCCGGACCGGATCCGGCCACGGCCGTCGCGACGATCATGGAACTGGTGGCGCTGCCGCATCCGCCCCGGCGGCTCATCGTCGGCAGTCGCTCGTACGAGCAAGTCCGGGAGCTGGACCGGGCCCGTGACCGGTCGCGGGAGGAGTGGGAGTATCTCAGCTGTATGGCGCCGGGCTGACCGGGATCGGCGGCGGTCCCGGTCCGGCTACCCGTCCTCGGTGAATGCCCATACCGCGGCCGGGCGGCCGGTGGCCTTGGTACGGCGCCGCTGGTCGGTTTTCTCCAATCCGGGGATTCCGGCGAGAGTGCGGTTGAGATTCGCCGCGTCCGGCCGGGTGCCCAGCAGGGACGCGGTCAGGTCGACCGCCCGGGTCGCCGGGAACCGAGTGCCCAGCAGGGAGCGGGTGAGGGTGAGGTCCTTCCACAGCAACCCCGACAGCAGCCCGCGGGCCGCCGCCACGATGCTGTTGTGGTCGAACGCGAGTGCCGGTGGTTCGTCGAAGGAGACCCACTGCGCGGGCCCTCCGTGCGGTTCGGTCACTGCCCACATGACGATGGACAGTGTCGGCCCGCGCGGGTCCCGATTCGGTTCGTCGAATGTCACGAGCTGCCCGACCGGTCCGATGGCGGCCGCCGGAACGCCGAGTTTCGTGTGTACCGCGCGGATCGCGGCATCGGCCAGACGTTCCCCCCGGCCGAGCAGGACGCCCGGGAGCGCTACCTGCCCCGTGAACGGTTCGTGGCCGCGGGCCGCGATGCCGAACGTGGCCGCGGCGTCGTCGGCCCAGAACCGCAACGCCACGACATCCACCGATACCGCCGATTGGTCCACAAACCCCATACTGCCGCATCCGCGACGCTTCTCCCTCGGACGATAGTGCGCGGCGAGCGCGCGGAGCTCATTGCGCGGGACGACGGCCGGTGACAGTCCGCGGCGGTCCCGGACACCCAGGCGCGTGAGCCGTTCCGCCGGTGCCAGGGGCCGGTGCGGCCGGGACGGCGATCGCCGCAGTGGATCGCGAGCACCGGACCCGCCGGTCGCGCGGATGGGCAGCCGGGCCCGTCGGGCTGGCTATCGTGAAGGTGTGCCGACCCGCATCGTGAAGCGCAGCGCCACCCTGGCCGACGGCCGGGAACTCATCTACTACGACGACGCCGATACCCGGCTCGGTCCCGAACGCCGGATCGACACCCGTCGCCTGGAACCCCGGCCGCCGACCGCGGCGATGCGCCAGGATGTGCTCACGGGGGAGTGGATCTCCATTGCCGCAGCCCGGCAGGGCCGGGTGGTGCTACCGCCCGCCGATCGCGATCCGCTGGCACCGCAGACGCCGGACAATCCCTCGGAGATACCGGACCTGTACGACGTAGCGGTATTCGAGAACCGGTCCCCGTCCTTCGGTCCCGCGCTGCCCGGCGACGTCACGGGCGAACCGCCCGCGCCGGGCGGGCTCGCAGATATCACCGATCTCGGGCTGGAGCGGGAACGGGTGGCGGTCGGGCGCTGTGAAGTGGTCTGCTTCAGCCCGGAACACGAGGGGGCGTTCGGTGATCTCACGCCGAGCCGCGCCCGCACCGTCGTCGAGGCCTGGGCCGACCGCACCGCCGTACTGTCGGCGCTGCCGGGTATCGAGCAGGTGTTCGTGTTCGAGAATCGCGGGAAGGCGATCGGTGTCACCCTGCCGCATCCGCACGGCCAGATCTACGCCTACCCATATGTGACACCGCGGACCACCCGCGTTCTCGAATCCGTGCACCGGCTCGGCCCGGATCTGTTCCAGCGCATCCTCGAAACCGAACGTGCGGGTGGCCGGGTGGTGCTGGCCGGCGAGAACTGGACCGCGTTCGTACCGTTCGCGGCACGCTGGCCGATCGAGGTACATCTGCTCCCGCACCGCCATATTCCGGATCTCGCGGCGACGAACGACGCGGAACGCGATGAGTTGGTCACTCTCTACCAGCGATTGCTCCGCGGCATCGACAGCCTCTACGACGATCCGACGCCGTATATCGCGGCCTGGCACCAGGCGCCTGTGCACACCGGACGCGACGCCGTGCGCCTGCACCTGCAGCTGACCTCGATCCGGCGCGGTGCCGACAAGATCAAATATCTGGCCGGCTCCGAAGCGGCGATGGGAGCCTTCGTCGCCGATATCGTGCCGGAGGAAGCGGCCGCCCGGATCCGGGCGGCCGTCGCGTCCGGCTGATTCTCGCCGTCCGGGAATACCGGATCAGCGGGTGACGGGAAGCTGGAAGGTCCGCGTGGCATCCAGGTAGATGCTGTACTGGGCCGCTCGGTCGGGGGGCGGCAGCTGGGATACCAGCTGGTCCAGCGAGGTCGTGGCGCCCACCACCGGGATACCGGCGATATAGAGATCCGTCACCGCCCGGCGGATATGGTTCGGGGAGGTTACGGCCACCGCCGACGTGGCGCCTATATCGTGCAGAATCTCCGCGCTGTACAGCGCGTTCGCCACCGTGGATCCGGCCCGGTTCTCCACATATATACGGCTCGCCGGGATTCCGCGGCCCACCAGCCAGTTGCGCATCGCCTCGGCTTCGGTGATGCCGTTACTGGGATTGTTTCCGCTGACCACGATCGGTGAGGCCGGGGAGGCGATCGCCTGCAGCCAGGCGGCCGTCAGCCGGTCGACCAGTTCGGGACGCGGGGTGCCGTCGGGCAGCAGGCCGAAACCGAAGACCACGATGCCGGTCTGCGGCCCGACCAGCGCGGGAAGTGGGTTGGGCAGGGTGGCGACACCCGCGCCGATCGCACGGAAGACCCCGTCGGTCCCCGCGGCCAAACCCGGGTCGACGACGCGCAAGCGTCCCATGGCGTCGTCCCGGGCGGGGATATCGTTATCGTAATTCGACCAGATCGCCTGCAGGGAGAGCGCCTGGGCGTCGGCCGGATCGCGGCCGATGAGTTCTCGGAGATCGGCGCGTCCGGCGGCCGAGTCGCCGTCGGTGAAATGACGCTGGGCGGAGTTGTAGAGGGCGTTCGTTTCGGGAGTTGTGGCCTGAGCGGGTGAGCCGATGAAACCGGCGACAGAGACGACGGCGGCTGCGCTGATCGCCACCAGATATTGCAGACCTCTGCGAATGTGCACTACGGCGACACCTTTCCACACGTGGAGTTGGTTCTCGTAGGTGATCGGGTCGGAGCTGACGGATTGCGGCATATGGCACCCCACCCTAGAGCCGGGTGTGGTCCGAATACGGGATTTACGGCTGGCCGATTCGTGACATGCCCCGAATCCGGCGACGCCCTCGCGGGCCCGATGCCGGCGCGGGTCTAGGGTGAATGCCCGTGGATACCGCATCGCTCACCGGGAAAGATCTCGCCGCCGCCCTCAACGCGGATACGACCGCACGAGCGAAGGCGCTCACCGAGCGGGTGGGCCGGGCGCCGCGCCTGGCGCTGGTCGTCGCCAATGACGATCCGGCCAGTGCCTGGTACGTCAACTCGCTGAAGAAATCGGCGGCGAATCGCGGAATCGATTGTGACACAGTGGATCTGGGTGCCGACGCCTCGGCTGATACGTTGCGGACCGAACTTTCGGTGCGGAGTGCGGACCGCGATACCGACGCGATCATGCTGCAGACACCGCTGCCCGCCGGTGTGACCCTGGACGAGGTATCTCCGGCCATCGCCGCCACCAAGGATGTGGATGGGGTGAGCCCACTGTCGCTCGGCCTGCTCACCGCGGGTTCGGCCGGATTCGCACCGGCCACGGCGGAAGCCGTGGTGGAGTTGCTGAAGCATCACGATATCGCGCTCGAGGGGCGGCATGTGGCCGTCGTCGGACGCTCCAACGTCGTCGGCAAACCGCTCGCGCAGCTGTTGCTGGCGGAGAACGCGACGGTCACCATCTGCCATTCCCGCACCGTCGACCTGCCCGCGGTGACCGCGACCGCCGATATCGTGGTCGCCGCGGCCGGCCGGATCGGGCTGGTGACCGGCGCGAACCTGCGTCCCGGGGCAGTTGTGATCGATGTCGGTACGAACGAATCGGCCGACGGCAAGATCGTCGGCGATGTCGATCCGGATTCGGTCGGGGGCATCGCGGGCGGGCTGACCCCCGTACCCGGTGGGGTCGGCCCGGTGACCACCGCGCTGCTCATGCGGCATGTGGTGATCGCCGCCGAACAGGCCCAGCGGTAGCACGCTCGCCGTCGTCGCCGGGCCCCGGCCTCCGGTCGTGGCCCGGGCGTTTCGGGGCCGGCGTGCGCTGGGTAGCGCTAGTGTGTGCGGGCCTGTCGGCCCGCGCTGGAAGTCGAGTTAAGGTGACATCGTGAACGTCGAAGTGACACCCTTGCCGGGAATAGGCGTACGCAAGGATTTTCCACTCACCGCTGTGCGCCGGCGGATCGGGGTCGTCGATCACAAGGACGGGACGATCGACCTGATCTTCACCAAGATCGGCGATCCCGACGCCACCACGCAGATTCCGATGAGTGAAGCCGAAGCGGGCACGCTGGCAAATCTGCTGGGTGCACCGCAGCTGGTCGGTCAGCTGCGCAACGACCACCGGGATATGGCCGGGGTGAACACCCGGCAGCTGCCGGTCAGTGAGAACTCTCCCTACGACGGGCGAACCCTGGGCGAGACCCGGATGCGGACCCGGACCAAGGCGTCCATCGTGGCGGTTATGCGTGCGGGGCAGGCCATGCCGGCGCCCGGACCGGATTTTGTGTTCACCGGTGGCGATGTGCTCATCGTGGTGGGAACCTCGGAAGGTCTCGACAGCGCCGCCGATATCCTGAAAGACGGCTGATACCAAGGCAATGCATGCGGACACGCTGGCTTTGATCCAGCTGGGGGCGGTGTTCTTCGGGCTCGGAGTGCTCGGACGCATCGCGGCCCGGATCGGAATGTCCCCCATACCCCTCTATCTGGTGGGCGGACTCGTGTTCGGGGAAGGAGGTTTCCTCCAATTACACGAGATGGGTGAGTTCATCACACTCGCCAGCGAGATCGGGGTAGTACTGCTGTTGCTGCTCCTCGGCCTCGAATACAGCGCGGCAGAACTGTTCACCGGGATGAAGAGATCCTGGATGGCAGGCCTGCTCGACCTGGTGCTCAATGCGACACCCGGCGTGATCGTGGCGCTGATGCTCGGGCTGGGTCCCACGGGCGCGCTGGCGATGGCCGGTGTCACGTATATCTCCTCCTCCGGGATCATCGCGAAAGTTCTGAACGATCTCGGCCGGCTCGGCAACCGGGAGACACCGGTGATCCTGTCGATCCTGGTGTTCGAGGATCTGGCGATGGCCGCGTATCTGCCGGTGCTGACAGCCGTGCTGTCGGGATTGGGATTCGTGGCGGGCCTGGAAGCGCTGGGTATCGCGCTGCTGGCGGTGACCGCCGTGCTCGTGGTGGCGTTCCGGTACGGAAAGTACGTCTCCGCGATCGTGTCGAGCGAGGATAACGAGATCTTCCTGTTGAAGTTGCTCGGCTCCGCGCTCCTGGTGGCCGGGGTCGCGTCCACGCTCCAGGTTTCGGCCGCGGTCGGGGCGTTCCTTCTCGGTATCGCGATCTCCGGTGCCACGGCGCACAGCGCCACCAAAATCCTGGAACCGCTGCGGGACCTGTTCGCGGCCATGTTCTTCGTGCTGTTCGGTTTGACGACCGACCCACGTAGTATCCCGCCGGTGCTCGCGTGGGCGGTGCTGCTGGCGGTGCTCACCACTGTGACGAAGGTAGCCACCGGATGGTGGGCCGCCGCGCATGCCGGCGCCTCGCGGATGGGTCGTGCCCGCACCGGCGCGGCCCTCGTGGCACGTGGTGAGTTCTCCATCGTTATCGCCGGGCTGGCCGTATCGGCAGGTGCCGTACCGGACGAATTCGCGGCATTGGCGACGACCTATGTCCTGCTGATGGCCGTTATCGGTCCGGTCGCGGCACGCGTGGTGGAGCCGGTCCTGCGGATGGCCACCCGCCAGCCCAAACCGGAGCCGGATACCGCCGGCGAATAGCGCGGCTGTCACAGCGCCGTATAACCGCCGTCGACGAGGTAGCCCGCGCCGGTGACGAACGAAGCGTCCTCGGAGAGCAGGAAGGTGACCACCGCGGCGACCTCGTCGGCCGTCCCGAACCGCCCGAGCGGGTGTTTGTTCTCCAGGAACTGCCTGGCTTCGGCGGGCATCTCGGTCAGCGGGGTCGCGATGACGCCGGGCTGGACGGCATTGATCCGCAGGCCGGTGGGCCCGTATTCGACGGCCGCCGTCTTGGTCATCCCCAGGACCGCGTGTTTGGACGATGTGTACGCCGAACCGGGTGCGTCGGTGGCGACATTGCCGTGTACCGACGACATGTTCACGATGGCGCAATTTTGCGGTCCGGCGGCGAGCATCGCGGGAATCTGGTATTTCATCCCGTACACCACGCCGTCGCAATTGATCGACATGAGCAGCCGCCACTTATCGGGATCCAATTCCCCGATGGGTCCGGGGCTCACGCCGATCCCGGCATTGTTCACCGCGAGGTGCAGGGCACCGTAGTTCTCGACCGCGAAATTCACCGCCGCTTCGTGGTCGGCGAGTCTCGCGGTGTCCTGCGCGAGGGCGGCGGCCGTACCGCCGGCCTCGCTGATCTGCTGGGCGACCTGGCGCGCCGCCGCGAGATCGATATCACCCAGTACGACCTTCGCACCCGCCGCGGCCAGCCGCAGCGCCGTCGCCTTCCCGATACCCGAACCCGCACCGGTGACCAGGGCGACTTTCCCGGTGAAATCGGTCATATCTTCCTCCGCGTTATCGGCGACAGCAGGGCACGGACCGGACACCGAATCGATCGAGCCGGGTGCCGGTTGGTCTTCGAGCGGAGCGCGACGTCTGGACGGTCGCGGCCGACCGGAACCCTACCCGGCTCGCGGACCGATCCCCGGGAGCCCGGCGATATGCCGGTGATCCGCCGATCGGCCTCCGCGGCGAAGGAGGCCGATCGGCGGTGTAGCGGCCGCGGGTCAGGCAGCGGCGGCCGAGCGCAGGGAAAGCAGAACAGCCGCGGGGTCCTCGACGTCGACCACGAGCCGGGTGTAATCGGTGCCGCGGAGTTCGATACGCACCGCCTTACCACCGAACAGGGTGTCCCAGAACTCTTTGCGGCCCTTCCCGCGGAAGGTCCCGGCGGCGATCGCGCCGGGGAAGAAGACCCCCGGAGCACGGACCCAGGGTGGGCGCCGATCTATTTCGGCCGTTTCGGCGGCCACGATATTCGTCAGGTCGAAGGTGATCCGGTCGCACAGCGACAGGACCCGGTGCGTGCCACGGACGTGCACTGTGACAGTAGTGCCGGTTATCTCGATGTCCACCATGGGTTCCTCCCAGATGCCGAGTTCCGCTCTTCTTCCAGCATGCCGCCGCGCCCTGGTCGTTGGCTGTGCTGTTGCTGTGAAAATTCTCAGGGTCCGCCGATTTCCGGGCTCCGATCCCATGCGGAGGATGCGCCCGCGAATCATCGCAGGTGGAGGTGGGTGCTGCCGTATCCCGCGCCGTCGCGGTGGCGCGGCGCGGGCAGTATCGGTCAGACTCGTCGATGTGGATCAGAAATCGAACGAGTGCCCGGCCCGGCGCCGGGGACCTCGGCAGACCGGCGGGTGCCGGTGCACGTCGAGTCGAGGTGATATGAGGTGACCGCACTCGCTCCGGGCGAGAACCGGCCCGCGCCGGGTGACCGTTTGACCGTCACAGTGACATGCTCTGCGCCGGTGGATGTTTCGGCGCTGCTACTCGCCGGGAACGGCAAGGTCCGGTCGGACGGCGACTTCGTCTTCTTCAACCAGCCCGCCGGACCCGGTGTCACCTATCGGCACGGACAGGGCGCCGGTGACATCGTCGATGTGCAGACGCCGGCGGTGCCGGGCGATATCGACAAGGTGGTGGTGACCGCGAGCCTGGACGGCAGCGGCCCGCCGACCTTCGGCGCGGTGGGCTCGTTGACGGCGACGATCACCGGACAGCAGGGCACACTGACCTTCCCGGTCACGGGGTTGAGTACCGAGACCGCTGTGGTGTGTGTGGAGATCTACCGCCGCGGCGACGCGTGGAAAGTGCGCGCGGTCGGTCAGGGCTACGATAACGGCCTTGCCGGAATCGCCACCGACTTCGGGGTCAATGTGGACGACGACCCCGTCCCGCCGGCACCCGTTCAGCCGCCCCAGGCGTCGCAGCCGCCGCAGGCGTCGCGAAACGATCCGACCATGGTCGCCAATCAGGTTGTAGCGCAACAGTATCCGGCCCCGCCGAATCCGGCGCCGAATATGCCTCCCGCGGCAGGCTACCCGCCGCCGGTACCGCCGGCGCCGTATCCACCCGCGCAACATCCACCCGCTCAACATCCACCCGCTCAACCTGCGCCCTACCCTGGCGGGCACCAGCCGGTGCCCGGCTACCCACCCCAGCAGCAGTATCCGCCCGCCGCGGGCTATCCGGCGGCGCCGATTCCGCCCGCCCCCGCCCCGCAGCACAATCCAGCACACTTTTCTCAGCAAGGAGCTCAGCCGATGCACAGCGAGCTGTTCGACCCGCGTCATGCCGAAGTCTCCGGTATCGGCATCCAGAAGCAGGGCGGCAAGATGATCAAGGTCGGGGTGAACGGCGAAACGCTGGTCCGCTCCGGGTCCATGGTCGCCTACCAGGGCGATCTGCGTTTCCAGGCGCTCGGTTCCGGTGGTATCGGCCGGGCCATCCAGCAGCGGGTCACCGGTGAAGGGGTGCCGTTGATGAAGGTCACCGGTCGTGGTGATCTCTTCGTGGCCAACGGTGCCGCCGATGTGCACGTCATCGATCTGGACGGCACCGACGGGCTCACCATCAACGGTTCGAATGTGCTCGCCTTCGATCCGACACTGGGCTACGACATCCGGAGGGTGCAGGGCGCCGCCGGGTTCGCCAGTAACGCGGGCCTGTTCAACTGCGTGTTCAGCGGCCGCGGCCGGATCGCTATCACCAGTCACGGGACGCCGGTCGTCCTGAACGTCGATCAACCGACCTTCGCCGATCCGCAGGCGGCGATCGCCTGGTCGTCGAGTCTGCAGACCAGCGTGACACGTAACGATTCGTTCGGGCTGGGCCGGCTCATCGGCCGCAGTACCGGAGAGGGCATCACCCTGTCGTTCGGCGGCCGCGGATTCGTCATCGTGCAGCCGTCCGAACTGCCGCCGGGTGGTTTGCTCGGCGGTACCGGCGGCGGCCAGGAGGCAGGCCAGAGCGGCGGCCTGCTCGGCGGGTTGCTCGGCTGACCGCGCCTGCCCGCCGCCACAGTGTGGTATCGACAACGTATGGTGATGCGCTCTCGGTACGACGTGGTGATCGTCGGCGGCGGGCACAACGGGCTGGTGGCGGCCGCGTATCTGGCGCGTGCGGGGCAGTCGGTGCTGGTGCTGGAGCAGGCGGCCGTACCCGGCGGCGCGGCCGTTTCGGCACGTTTGTTCGACGGGGTCGATATCCGGTTGTCCCGGTATTCGTACCTGGTCAGCTTGCTTCCGGACCGGATCGTGCGCGATCTCGGCCTACGGTTCCGGACCCGCAAACGACGGATTTCGTCCTATACGCCCGCCGGATCGACGGGGCTCCTGGTGGACAACGGGTCCCCGGCGGCGACGCGGGAGAGTTTCGCCCGGGTCACCGGCTCGGACCGGGAGTTCGAGGCCTGGCAGCGGTTCTACACGATGACCGGGGAGGTCGCGCGGGCGGTGTTCCCGACCCTCACCGGCCCGCTGCCCACGCGTGACGAACTGCGGCAGCGGGTCGGTGCACGGCACTGGGAGGCGCTGTTCGAGCGGCCGCTGGGGGAGACGGTCGAACATTATTTCGCCGACGACCTGGTCCGCGGGGTGGTGTTCACCGATGCGCTGATCGGCACGTTCACCCATGCGCACGATCCGTCACTCGCGCAGAACCGATGCTTTCTCTACCACGTGATCGGCGGGGGCACCGGTGATTGGGACGTGCCGGTGGGTGGTATGGGCGCGCTGACCGACGCACTGGTCGCGGCCGGGCATTCAGCGGGAGCGGAACTGGTGACGGGCGCGGAGGTGACCGGTGTGGTCACGGACGGGAAGACCGCGCAGATCCGCTTCGCGGCCGATACCGGAACTGGGCAGGCCACCGTCGACGCCCGGTATGTCCTGGTGAACGCGGCACCCGCGGAACTGGCGCGCATAGTGGACGAACCCGCGGGTACGGAGCCCGAAGGCGCCCAACTGAAGATCAATATGGCCCTGACCCGGTTGCCGCGGCTGCGCGATACCGGAACGGACCCGCGAGACGCCTTCGCCGGCACCTTTCATATCGCGGAGTCCTACAGCCGGCTCGAACATGCCTATCGGGAAGCGGCCGCGGGAAAGATCCCGTCGGCTCCACCGTCGGAGATCTACTGTCACACCCTCACCGACCCGGATATCGTCGGCCCCGCGACCTCGAACGCGCGGCACACGCTCACTCTTTTCGGGATCCATATGCCGGCCCGCCTTTTCGCGGCCGATCCGGAAACGGCGAAGCAGGCCGCGGTCGAGGCCACTCTGGCCCAGCTCGACGCGGTCCTGGCCGAACCCCTTCACGAATGCCTCGCCCGGGATTCCGGTGGTGAGTTGTGCCTGGATACCGCCACCCCGGCCGACCTGCAGCGAACGCTGCGGCTGCCCGGCGGACATATATTCCACGGTGATCTGTCTTTTCCCTACCGCACCGAACCAGCCGGAACACCGGCCGAGCGGTGGGGTGTGGAGACCGCGCATCCCAATATCTTCCGGTGCGGTGCCGGCACCGTCCGCGGCGGCGGAGTGAGCGGTATCGGCGGGCACAACGCCGCCATGGCGGTCCTGGAGGAAACCGCCGCCCAGCGGCCGGGAAATGGGTGGTGAATTCTGGTCGGAGAATCGGCTGCGCTCCTCGTTGACGGGAGTACCCGAATACGGTGTGGCGGTAGGGTTGTCGGCTGTGGATCGGCCCGGCGGGTCGTTTCGATTTTCGATATCCGGCGCCGAGGAGATGTACGTGACAACCGAAACCGCACCGAAAGGTAAGGCCCCCGACGACAAAGCGGCGCGGGAGCTGAAGGCGATACGCGAGCTGGAGAACCGGCTGGCGGACGCCTACGCCCGGGACCGTTCCGCCGCCGAGGTGGGTACCGCGGTGCAGTCGGCGCATGACCGGTTCGCCGGCAGTTCGGTGCGGGATTTCGTCCCCATCCTGGTGGAACGGGCGGTACGCCGGGAGCTCGATCCGGCCGAGGATATCGCGACCACCGAGGTGATCGCGACGCAGGCACCGACCGAGAAGGTCGCCGCCGGCGCCGCCGCACCCGGTGTGCCCGGCCGGGTACGCGCGGCGGCCACCGATCGGCGCGGTCTGTTCGTGCTGGCCGGGGCCGGCGTGGTGGCGGCGGGCGCGGCCGCCTGGGCGGTCGGCCGGCCCGAGGCCGGGCAGCCGCAGGCGGCGGGGCCCGTCTCGGGGGCCCCGCTCACCACGGTGTCCGGGGTGGTCGGGTCGGAGAAGGCGGCGTTCTTCGATGATCGTCGCGTCGCGCAGATATTCGCCGCCAACGGCTTCGAGGTCAGAGTGAAAACGGCCGGATCCCGGGAGATCTCCACATCGGTCGACCTCGCCGGGCAGGCGTTCGCCTTCCCGTCCAGCCTGCCCGCGGCCGAGAAACTGAAACGTGAGGTCGGCGTTCGGACACAGTTCACCCCGTTCTATTCCCCGATGGCGATCGCCACATTCGCTCCCATCGTGGAACTACTCGACGCCGCCGGCGCCGTGAAATACGACGGACCGACACCGACACTCGATTTCTCCGCCTACATCGATATGGTGCAGCGCGGTGTGCAATGGGACGAATTGGCGGGGAACACGGCCTATCCGGTCGCGAAGAACATCCTGGTCAGCACGACGGACGCCCGGACCTCGAATTCGGCGGCCATGTATCTGGCGGTGGCGAGTTATGTGGTGAACGACCATGCGGTGGTGCGCGGGGCGACGGCGGAACAGCATGTGCTGCCCACCCTGCAGCGGCTGTTCCTGGCGCAGGGCTACACGGAGGGTTCGAGCGCGGGGCCCTTCGAGGAATACCTCACGGCGGGTATGGGCCCGACTCCGATGGCCTGGATCTACGAGGCGCAGTATGTATCTGCGGCCATCGAGGGCCGGTTGCGGCCCGATATGGTTCTGCTGTATCCGTCGCCGACGGTGGTTTCCCGCCATACCGTGGTACCGCTCACCCCGGAAGGGGAACAGGTCGGGGCCTTGCTGCACAACGAGCCCGATCTGCAGGCGCTGGCCGCCGAACACGGTTTCCGGACCGGCGATGCCGCACGGTTCGACGAGGTGGTCACCGAGCACGATGTGCCGGTAACCCCCGACCTCGTCGATGTGGTCGACATCCCGGCCTTCGAAACCCTGGAACATCTGCTCGACGGAGTCGCGGGCGCCTACTGACCGGCCCGCAACCACACCCGGGTGGGCGGAACCTTCCGATTCCGCCCACCGCGGTCTCAGAGCTGGGTGGCGACCTCGTTAGCGATGAGCGCCAGATGCTCGAGGTCGTCGAGATCCAGTATCTGCAGATAGATCCGTTCGGTACCGATCTCGCGGTACCGGCCGATCTTGTCGACGACCTCCGCCGGGGAGCCGGCCAGCCCGTTGGTCCGCAGTTCGTCCACCTCGCGGCCGATCGCGCCGGCCCGGCGGGCGATCTCCGCCTCGCTGGTGCCCACGCAGGCGACGAGAGCATTGGAATACACCATGCTGTCGGCGGCCCGCCCGTTCGCGGCGACCGCCGTCCGCACCCGGTCGAACTGGGCGGCGCTCTCGGCGGCCGAGAGGAACGGAATATTGAACTCGCTCGCGTACAGCGCCGCGAGCCGCGGCGTACGTTTGGGTCCCTGGCCGCCGACGATGACCGGTACGGGTTGCTGTACCGGTTTCGGCAGGGCCGGGGAACGGGAGAGTTCGTAGTACTTGCCGGTGAAATCGAAGGTCTCGCCGAGCGCCGTTTCCCATAGGCCCGTGATCACGGCGAGTTGTTCCTCGAGCCGATCGAACTTGTTGTCCGGGAAGGGAATACCGTACGCGGAATGCTCCTCGGCGAACCATCCGGTGCCGAGTCCGAGTTCCACCCGGCCGCCCGACATCTGATCGACCTGCGCGACCTGGATCGCCAGCGGGCCGGGCAGCCGGAAGGTGGCCGCGGTGACGAGGGTGCCGAGCCGGAGCCGGCTGGTCTCCCGGGCCAGGCCGGCCAGGGTGATCCACGCATCGGTCGGACCGGGCAGGCCGTCCACCGATCCCATGTGCAGGTAGTGGTCGGAACGGAAGAAACCGTCGAAGCCGAGTTCCTCCGCGGTCCGGGCCACCCGCAGGAGTGTTGTGTAGTCCGCACCCTGCTGCGGTTCGGTGAAGATACGCAGTTCCATACGCCCTATCGTGCCGCACGGCGTGGCGGCGGCTGGACCGGGTGGTGTCCCCCCTGATACTGCCCGGTATCAGGCCGGTCGCGCGGCGGGGCCGGTCATCGTCGTCGGCGGTACCTGGTCGGACCAGCCGCAGGGCAGCCCGCAACTGGCGATGACCAGCCGTTCGATCTCGCCGGTGTCGTAGACGCGGCGGTAGGACTCGGCGCGTGCCGGGTAGCCGCAGGATTTGCATTTGCCGAAGTAGTTGAGGATCTCGTCGGTGTGGTTGCGGACCACCCGGCGCCGGGTCTCGTGCATGGTCTTCCTCCGGTCTCCAGGGGAGTGGTGTGGCGCCGAATGTAATTCGCGCACAGCGGGTGTGTGGGTGAAGTGAGTGGTAGCTGGGACCTCTCACACCGTGGTCGCCGACTGCTTTGGGCAACCTCCAACAGCGAGGTGGACGGGTCTTCTGCGAGGAGAGTGAATATCCGGCAATTCGATTGGTGACCTGTCACAGAGCCGCTCCGGAACCGGTGCTACTCGCTGGTAATAACGGGGGTGCGCAGCTATTGTGAGCGACGTTACAGATGGGTTTCCCCGCCGACCCAGTTGTCCGTTGCGGGCCGACGAGAAGTTGTGCGAGTTGGTTACCGACGTCATCGATGTGGTCGCGGATCTGCCCGCCGCGCGCGCCGCGGTGTGGGATCTGCTGCTGGACCCGCAGACCTATCCGCGTGTGTTCACCGGTATCGGCGCCTGTGCAAGGCTCGATATACCCGGTGAACAACCGGTATTCGAGTTCCGGATCGGCACACCGGGCGCGGGTATCCGAATCCTGCGGGTCCGTGTGGTCGCCGGGCGCTGGTACGAGAGTGTGGAATTGCACGCGCCCGAGATCGGCAGCTTCGCCGCGTTGCGCTTGACCGGGGAAGGTGACCGCTGCCGAGTCGCGGCCACCTTCTTCACGCCCGGCCGGGTGCACCGGCAGGTGGCCGGCCTGTCGAACTCCGCCGTGCAGGATTGGGCGGTCAAAGGTCTGCGCCGGGTCGCCGGTATCGTGCGCGGCGCGCACACCTCGGTGGTGACGAATGCCGAGGCATCGCCGGTGCGACACAGTTTCGGGGTGATGCGGCAGGTCACCGCCAGTGGTGTGGTGGGCACTCGTGCCCAGACCGTGGTCAAACAGTTGCTGTCACTGAACAAATGGGGGTTCAACCTGGCGGGCGGCTATGCCGCGGGTGCCGCGTACTCGCCCGACCGGCCCGCTGTGATCGACGACCAGGGGTACCGCACCTTCGCCGAGATGGACAGCCGCAGCACCGCGCTGGCGGCCGCCATGGCGGCGGCGGGCTTCGGTGCCGGCGATGCCGTCGGCCTGTTGTCGCGCAACCACGCCGGAATGGTCGAAACCATGGTCGCGGCAGGGAAACTCGGTGTCGACGTCGCTCTGCTGAACGCCGGCCTGGCGGCGCGCACCATCGAACAGATCGTGCAGCGGCATCGGCTCTCGGCACTGTTCGTGGACGGTGATCTCGAAGAGCTGGTGCAGTATCTGCACGCCGATCTGCCGCGGTTCAACACCGATCTGCGGCCGCCCGTTCCCGACCGCTTCACCGTCGACGATCTGATCGATATGGGGGAGAAGGATTTCCGGATCCCCGCCCATCCCGGCCGGCTGATCGTTCTCACCTCGGGCACCAGCGGGGTGCCGAAGGGGGCACGCCGCCCGCACCCCAAGGGGTTCGGCACCATCGCAGCACTGCTGTCGCGGATTCCGCTGGAGATGGAATCGGCCATGCTCATCCCCGCTCCACTGTTCCACACCTGGGGCCTCGCAGGTCTGCAACTGAGTACCGCCCTGCGATCCACGGTGATCCTGCCGGAGCGTTTCGATGCCGAGGACTGCCTGGCGCTGGTCGAGGAACACGGGGTGGCGACCATGATCGTGGTGCCGACCATGGTCAATCGCATCCTCGATCTCGAGCCCGCGGTCCGCGCCCGGTACGACACCTCGAGCCTGCGGCACGTCATCAGCTGCGGAGCGCCGCTGGCCGGCGCCACCGTTCTGCGATTCATGGATACCTACGGCGATATCCTCTACAACGTCTACGGGTCGACCGAGGTGTCCTGGGCCACCATCGCCACCCCGCAGGACCTGCGTTTCTCCCCCACCACCGCCGGGCGACCACCGCTCGGCACCCGGGTCGCGGTGCTGGGCCCGGATCACAAACCGGTTCCGATAGGCGCCACCGGGCATATCTTCGTCAGTAATCACATGCTGTTCGACGGCTATGTGAACGCCGCGCCGCCGGACGAGGCGCACGGCATGCTCGATACCGGAGATATCGGGTACTTCGATGTCAACGGACGGCTTTTCATCGCCGGCCGGGACGACGAGATGATCATCTCCGGCGGCGAGAACGTATTCCCGCGACCCGTCGAGGAAGCCCTCGCGCATCTGCCACAGGTGAGCGAGGTCGCCGTGGTGGGTGTGCCGGACCCGGAGTTCGGTCAGCGGCTGGCCGCGTTCGTGGTGAAACACGAAGGGTCCGGGCTGGATCCCGAGATGGTGCGCACCTATATCCGGCATCGGCTCAGCCGGTTCTCGGTTCCCCGGGACGTGACTTTTCTGCCGGCGCTACCGCGCGGGGAGACCGGCAAGATCTTGAAATGGCTACTGGCAGGCGGGCACAACGGGGGTCTCCCGCCGTCGGGTATGGGCGGGTTGGGGATCAGCGGTTCGGCATAACGCCGGCGGGACTGGCCGTGCGTTCACCGGCGCTCGTGCGTGGGCGTGTGCCCGGATGGTGCTGATGTATCCGATATTCGCGGTGACATGGTGTTATCCCTGGTTGCCGGTTCGGCGGTTCTGTCGCCGCGAACGCCGCGATACCGCATAACAGGTGCGGGGCCCACTGCCTGCCGAGCGGGCACGGGTAGATTCAGTTTCCGCATAGGCAATCGGTCAGGAGAGGCATCCTCCGTGGTAGTAGTTTCCGTGCTCGCAGGGCTGGCCGTGGCGGTGGTGCTCGCCGGGCTGCACTGGTACCTGTGGCGACGGCTGGTTCGCGACACCACGCGAGAGGGTTCGACGTGGCGGTCGTACGGCGCCGGGGTGTTCGCGCTCGGTGCGGTACTGATGGGCGGTGCGTTCGCCGCGGTGCTGAGCGGCGCGACCTGGGATGTATGGCGCTGGTTGACCTGGCCCGGCTTCCTGTGGGCGGCCTTGTTCCTCTATCTCCTGATCGGAGTGCTTGCCGGCGAGATCATCCGGCCGCTGCTGCTGCGCGGGCTGGAGAGCCGTGATGCCGGGACCGCGGCCCCGCCCGCCGCTCCGGTTGCTGTGGACTCTCCGGCGGAGCCAGGGGTTGCCCCGGAGCCCGTCGGCGTGGCGGTCGCCGACGGCGCGGGCGGCGACAGCTCCCCGGTGCCCCCGTCCATATCCCCGGGGCCACCGGCCCCCGGGAGCGTGCCGGTACCGGCCGAGCCCGCGGAAACGGGCCACGAGCCGTTGTCCCGGCGGCAGGTCATCTCCCGTCTGGCGGCCGGGGCGACGGTCCTCGCGGCCGGCGCGGTGGTGGCCACCGGCACCTATGGGGTGCTGGACGGGCCGTCGGTGCGCCGGGTCACGGTACCGCTGGCGAAACTGCCCGCCCAGGCGCATGGCCTCCGGATCGCCCTGGTCAGTGATCTGCATCTGGGGCCGGCCCTCGGCCGCGGATTCTGCGAGCGGGTGGTGCGCACGGTGAACGAGACCCGCCCCGACCTGATCGCGGTGGTGGGCGATCTCACCGACGGCAGCGTCGAGGACCTGCGTGCGGAAACCGAACCGCTGGCCGGATTCAGCGCGCGGCTGGGCACATACTTCGTCCCGGGCAACCACGAGTACTACTCCGATGCCGACGCCTGGCTCACCCGGGTCGGTGAACTGGGTATGCGGGTACTGCTCAACGATCGGGTGAGTCTGCCGGACTTCGATCTCGCCGGGGTCGACGATCCCGCGGCGCGTGAGATCGGCCGCGGCCCCGATTTCGCGGCGGCGCTGGCCGGTCGCGATACCGCACGTACCTGCGTCCTGCTCGCCCACCAGCCGGTGCTGGTGGACGAATCGGTGCGGTACGGGGTCGATCTGCAGCTGTCCGGGCATACCCACGGCGGTCAGGTGTGGCCGGGTAACCTGCTGGCACGCCTGGCCAACCCGACCGTCGCGGGGCTGGAACTGTACGGGGCGACAGCCCTGTATGTCACCCGCGGCGCGGGGGCGTGGGGTCCTCCCGTGCGAGTCGCGGCGCCCTCGGACATCACGGTGCTCGAACTGGCTTCGCTACAGGGAGTATGACCGGCAACGCCACCCCGGGCCGTCTCAGAGGCCGGTGAGCAGGGTGCGCAGGCGTTTGATCCGTGGGATCTGGACCGGGGCGAATTCCGGGGGATGGTGGACTTCGATACTGAGCCGGTCGTTGTATGTGGTGATGATGCTGGTTCCGCCGCCGGGCTGCGGGGGGCGACGGCCGGTCGGGTCGGGTTTGGCGATCATGGTGGTACGGAAATCATCGATCCGGACCGCGGGCCCGGACAAGCTGGGTAATCGTCCCCAGTTCGTGGTCATCACCGTCTCGAACGGGTTCGCCGGCGGCGCGGCCAGGGTATCGGGCAGTTGCAGCGGTGTCTGCTGAACGTAGCCGGTGGTGAGATCGGTCCGTAGCGCATGAAAGACCCCGTGCGCCAACGCCGCCGGCGTGGGCTCGGTCTCCGGACCGGGCCGGTAGCCCGCGAAACCCAGTACATTCGTGCCCTCCACCGGGCCGATCGGTGGCCGGACACGACGGCGGAGATCCACCGAGTACGAACACTGCAGATCGGTCACCGGGAGCCGCCGTGCCTCGGATTCGGTGAGCAGAAGCGCCGCGGCCACCAGACTGTGCACGGTCACACCGGCGCGGTGCCCGCACGCCACGAGCTCCCCAGTGTGCTCCCGGCTCAGCCGGCACCGTGTGGTGATCAGCGGGGGGTACTCGTTATCGTTCGTGTTCAGTGCGTCGGCCGGGGGGAGCGGCGGTTCGCTACGCGGTGGGCCGGCGCGGCCCGGGATCGGCCGGCGGGTGATGCCGCGGACGGTCAGCAGGTCTTCGACGGGCAGCGGCTGCCGTGTCGGTGGTAGCTCCGGGACCTGTCCGGTGGTCGCGGTCGCGTAGCAGTACCACAGCTGATCGACGAGATGCAGTGCGTGGGTCGCATCGGCAATGCTGTGGTGGATGAGCAGGGTGACGCTCGCGGTGGACCCGGCACGCACCACGTGCACGCTGCCGAGAGCGTGCCGCTGATCCGGTTCGGCGCCGGTGAGCAGCAGTTCCGGATCCCCGTCGGTGACGGTGAGCACGATCTGCGGCGGCCCGCAGGTGACCAGCGTATGCCCGTAGGGCTCGACCGGTACGAGCTGGGCGGCGAGCATGGGATGAGCGGTGACCAGGGCTTCGAACGCGGCGGTGAGCGCGGAGATATCGAGTGAACCGGTGACTCGCGCGCAGTATCCGACGAAAACCTCGCTGAATGCGAAGATCTGTTCGCTGGGGGCCAGCGGACGGATGACGGTAGCCGCGGTCATTGTGGTGCCTTTGTCCGGATGATGGTGTGAGATTAGCCCAAAAACACTTACTTGCCTCATATTTCGTCAGGGCCGAGACGGATGCTACACAGCGGGTCCGACAGGGCTGGTACGTTTGCTTAGGTAAACCTAATTAAGTGAGGAGGCCGGATGGCCAGGAAGCGCACCACCATGACTGTCGCCCGGACCGAGTGGCTCAGCTCACATATCGTCCGGGTCTATCTCGGTGACCCCGGATTCGGTGATTTCGAACCGAACGAATTCACCGACGCCTATGTGAAGCTGCTGTTCGATCGGCCCGAGGGTGAGGTCATGCGCACCTACACGGTTCGGTCGGTGGATACGGCCGCTCGGGAGATCGCCATCGATTTCGTGGTGCACGGTGACGTGGGGATCGCCGGCCCGTGGGCCGCCACGGTCCGGCCTGGTGAGCGGATCGCGTTCTTCGGCCCGAGTGGGGCGTACGCACCGCGCCCGGACGCCGACTGGCATCTGCTGGCCGGTGACGAGGCCGCGCTCCCGGCGATCTCCGCCGCGGTGGAAGCCCTGCCCGAGGGGGCGCCCGCGAAGGTGTTCATCGAGGTCGCCGATGCGTCCGACGAGATCACGTTCACCTCGAAGGCGCTGGTGGACGTCACCTGGGTGCATCGTGGCGGTGCAGCGCACGAGGTCGGTGACGAACGTGCCGGGGACAATGCCCCGCTCATCGGCGCGGTCCGGGCGGCCCCGTGGCTGCCCGGACAGGCTCAGGTGTTCATCCACGGTGAGGCGCAGGCGGTCATGCACAATCTGCGGTCCTATATTCGCCGGGAACGCGGTATCTCGGCGGAGTTCGCCTCGATCTCCGGGTACTGGCGGCGCGGGCGCACCGAGGAGGGGTTCCGCGTCTGGAAGAAGGAACTCGCCGAGGCCGAGAGCACCGGATAGCGGGCGACCGGCGCGGGGTCAGCTCGCCGGGCAGTCCGGTCCGCCGGATATCGGAAGGCAGATACCGGCGGTGGCGGAGAGCAGTAGTCCCGCGCCGATCGCCAGGGCGCCGAGCGCGATGCCCAGGAACACCACCACCCACAGCAGGCCCGGCAGTTTGGTCAGCCGCGCCAGTTGGTCGGCGTCGGTGGTGCCGTCGCGCATCCGCGAACGGGTGCGCTGCAACTCCAGGACCGGGCGGCTGCCGGCGAGGAGTAGCAGCCAGGTCGCCAGGTACGCGAAACCGGCCTGCAATTCATCCGATCCGAACCAGGAAACCACGAAAACCAGTGCGCCGGTGGTCACTACCGATATCACGCCGTACACGTTGCGGATCATCACCAGCATCGCGACCAGCGCGGCGATCGCGATCCACAGCATGAGTGTGATCCGCCCGGCGCCGAGCAGCGCGGCGAAACCGAGACCCACCAGCGGTGGCGCCGGATATCCGGCGAGCGCGGTCAGGATCATCCCGAATCCGTAGGGTTTTCCGCTGGAGACGGTGAGCCCGGACGTATCCGAGTGCAGTGTGATCGCATTGAGCCGCCGCCCGCTCAGCAATGCCAGCAAGGCGTGCCCGCCCTCGTGCGCGATGGTGACCACATTGCGGGTCACCCGCCACAGCGGGCCGTATCCGACGAGAACGAGGGCCGCCACCGCGGTGGCCAGTACCAACCAGGACGGCGGCGCCGCCTGGGTCGTCGTGAGCCGCTCCGCGATGGAACTGCTGCGGTCTATCAGATCACCGGTATCCACCGCCGCACCATAACCGGGGACGCCCGGGCGCCGCGCGCCGTACCGTCCGATACCGGGCCCGGCGGTACCGGGTGGGCGGATCTACGAAACGAAGTATCTGTTGATGGGACGTCTCACTATTTTCAGCGGGTCCAGTTCCGAGGTGGACCGAAGTCCGGGCGTTGAGTCGCACACGGTGGACCGGGAAACTATACGTTTGTCCATATCGGAAATCGGTCGCCGGCGGAGGGAGCACGGATGTGCACGAGTGGGCAGTACGACCCCGAGCCGGAGGACTCCGCGGATTTGTTCGATGTACCGGATCTGGCCGAATTGCTCCGGATCTGGTCGGTACGCCATCTCGCGACTCCGAGCACACAACGCCCCGCGGCCGATTTCGGGACCGCATTCCGCGTGGGACTGGGCTTGGCGCTGGCACTGCTGGATGATTCCGATCCGTCGGGGCAGCAGGTGCTGGCCCGGCTGGAAGTGGCCGCCGCACGCTGGGCCCGTGAGGACGTTCCGCTCGAGGTTATTCAGCACGCACTGCACGAAGGCGTCAAAAGTGGCCTGGGACTGGGTGGTTCGCGGCGACTGCGCCCCACCGACCCGGCGGCCGACGGTGTGGACGGTTCGTTCGTGGTGGATGTGCTCGACACCCTGACCGCGGCGGTATCCCGCGCCTATGTGGCGCAGGTGCGCGGCGGGCAGGGGCCGCGGTGATCACCGGGCCCGATAGCTGCGGGCCACGAGTGCGGACCGCAGATACCACAGCCCCGACGGCTGAGTCGGGTCGAATCCGGTGAGCTGGGCCACTCGTTTCAGCCGATAATCGATGGTGTTGGTGTGGATATGCATGAGCCGGGCGGTGCGCTGGCGGTTGAGGTTGTTGGAGATATGCCGTTGCAGCGTTTCCAGCAGTTCCGGATGATCGTCGAGCGGATCCAGCAACGAACCGAGATATTCGCGACCCGGCCCGGGGCGGGTCAGCTGGTATTCCAGCGCCATATCGTCGAACCGGTAGAGTCCGGGCACGCAGTCCAGCCGCTGCACCATATCCAGCAGCTCGTGTGCCTGGTCGGCGGCCGTAGGGACTTCCGCGGTAGGCGATTCCACCATCGCCGCGCTGACCGGCACCTGCGCGGCGCGCGACAACTGGGGGAGGAGTTCGTCCAATTTCTCCGGGGTGAGGACCTCGGTCGGCAAGAGTACCGTTCCACCGTCCACGCTCAGCAGCGACAAGGCCGCGTCGCTACAGCGGGTCGCCAGTTCCGCCTGTACGCGCCGCAATTTGCGCCGGGCCACCACTTTGCCGTCGAGGGCGGGAACGGATTCGTCCGGATGCGCCGGAATGGCCACGGCCAGCACGATATAGGCGGGCGCGATCTCTATTCCACATTCGCGGGCCATGGTCGAGGTGCTGTGCCCGCCGAGCAGTGCGGAGGTGAGTGTGTGCACCGCCGTATGGTGTTCGCTCACCACCGAACGCAGTTCCCGCACATAGGCCATGGAGATACAGACCGTCATCTTGTCGAGCATCTCGACAACGAGTTTGGCGCCGTCGACGAGCGCCGAGTAATCGGTGACGGTCGCATTCGACACCACCAGGTCCAAACCGAGCCGGAAACCTTCGTGGACCGCATGGTGAATGGTGTCGATCGGCACTCCTTCACGCGCCCAGCCGGCGGCGGCATTCTCGAGTCTTCGGGTTTTCTCCGGGATGTCCTGGCCGTCGAGCATGCTGACCGCGAGTTCGAGGCAGGTGCGGGTGATAGTGGTGACATCGCCGTAGATGGCGTCGCCGGGGAGGGTGCCGCACGGGACCACGTTCTCGACGAAATGACCGACCATCCGCCGGGACAATTTGCGCACATCCTGCAGGGGTGCCGACATAGGTTGCCCGGATAGCGTCAGCTTGGTTCTGGTCGCGTCGACGGTCATGCTGACTCCTTCTACCCCCGGATGGCGAGACTGCGGCTTCACAGTAACGAGCGGGTCTCCGGTAGGGGGTTGGTTTGCGAACTCGACTGGACGATCGTGAAGGGTGTCCCGATCGGGTTGTGACCGGTCACAGTGGCGTGGGTTATGGTCGGATGGGCAGGTCAGGCGGGTAGTGCGGGCGCCAGGACGGTTGTCACCCGCTCGACCCGCGCGCACGCGCCGCCGGCGGACGGGCCGCTGTCCACCCGCACTCGTACCAGTCCGCCGTTCTCGGTGGGGAGCGCGACGGTGCAGGTCGCCGCGGTATCGGTGGGGCCGGTATGGAGGCGTTGCCCGGTCCGGTTCGCGACGGTGACCTCGGTACGGGTGTCCTCGGCGTCGCCGACAGCGTCCGGTGACCCGTCAGTGGTGAACAGGACCCGGACCGCCGCCTCGCCGCTACTCCATCCGCATCCTGCCCAGCCCGGTTCCGCGGCGATATCGTGCCGTCGCGATTCGGGCGGGAAGCCGGCGTCGGCGAGGAGCCCTACGGGGAGAGTGCAGGGATCCCAGACCGCCGCCGGATCCGTGGCCTCGCCGGAGCCGCAGGCCGCGGTTCCGATGGTCGCGGCGGCAACGAGTCCACACCACACCATCCGAGTGCGAACAGAGTGCGTGGGCGAGGGGGCCGATATTTTCATTCCGCGGATGCTAGCCGCGGGTTTCCTTGTGACACAGGGCCTCTGTGCGGCCTCACAGCCACCGCCGCGCGGGGGTTGCGGCACGGCACAAGTGAACGGCGGGCGGTGCCGCGCCGGATACCGTCCCACCATGTGGAAAACCGGACGCCGGTCTGCCCGGGATGGGAATAGCGTGCCGGGGCGGGCGCGTTGGCCTGTCTGGTTATCGGGAAAGGGGTGCGCCGGTGGTGGCGGATACTGCGAAGGCCGCCGTCGGACTGCGTTCCGATCGTGGCGCGATACTCGGTTCGCTGATGCTCGCGACAGGGCTGATCGCGCTGGACTCCACGATCATCGCGACGGCCGTGCTCTCCATCACCGAAAGCCTCGGTGGTTTCGCGCAGTTCCCGTGGCTGTTCTCCATCTATCTGCTGGCCCAGGCGGTTACCGTGCCTGTGTACGGCAAGGTCGCCGATATGGTGGGCCGGAAACCGGTGATCCTGTTCGGTATCGCGGTTTTCGCCCTCGGCTCGCTGCTGTGCGGCCTCGCGGGCAGCATGCTGTGGCTGATCGTGTTCCGCGCGGTACAGGGTATCGGCGCGGGCGCTGTCCAGCCGATGACCATGACCATCGCCGGCGATGTGTACACGCTCACCGAGCGGGCCAAGGCACAGGGCTATATAGCCGGGGTGTGGGCCCTGTCCTCGGTGGCCGGACCGCTGCTGGGCGGTGTGTTCGCCGACTTCCTCGGCTGGCGCTGGATCTTCCTGATCAATCTGCCGCTGTCGGCCTGGGCCGCGTGGATGCTGTCGCGTCACTTCACCGAGTCCGTACCCCGGCAGCGCCATCGGATCGACTATCCCGGCGCCGTTCTTCTGACCTCCGGCGCCGGGGCGCTCATCCTCGGGCTCCTCGAGGGCGGCCGGGCCTGGGCGTGGGATTCGCCCACCGGTATCGGGATATTCTGCGGCGGCGCCGCGGCGCTGCTGGCGTTCGTCTTCGTGGAGCGCCGTGCGGCGAATCCGATTCTGCCGCTGTGGCTGTTCACCCGGCGCGTGGTGGTGGCCAGTTCGGTGGTATCGCTACTCGTCGGTGCGCTCCTGCTGGGGTTGACCTCCTATGTCCCGACCTTCACCCAGGGCGTGCTGGGTGCGAGTGCGCTGGTCAGCGGATTGACTGTGGGCGCGCTCACCCTGGGCTGGCCGCTGTCGGCATCCCAGTCGGGCCGGGTGTATCTGCGGGCCGGTTTCCGGTTCACCGCCGTCCTCGGCAGTACTTTCGGCGTACTCGGTGCTACCGCGATGCTGTTCATCGGACCGGGATCGTCGATCGGGCAGATCGCCGCCACCTGTTTCCTGATCGGTCTGGGTATGGGTTTGGTTGCCAGTCCGACACTGATCGCCGCGCAGACCGGTGCGACCTGGAACGAACGCGGCGTGGTGACGTCGGCGAATATGTTCGCCCGGTCCATCGGCAGCGCGGTGGGTGTCGCGGTGTTCGGGGCACTGGTCAATTCGCGGGTGGGCGATGCCGCCGTACCGGCGCCCGAGGCGCTGGCCGAGGGCGTGCATCTGGTGTTCGTGGCGGTACTGGTGATGACCGTCGCGTTGGTGGTCGCCTGTGCTCTGATGCCGGGCCGGTCCGGATCCGGCCGGTAGCGGCCCGGCGTCCCTGTCGCTATCCGTCGCCGCCGAGGACTTCCACCCGCTCGCCGGCGTCGAATTCGATCACCTGATGTACCCGGGATTCGCCGACCGGGCCGAGATCGGCGAGTACGACCTCACCGCGCTGGGCGATCGATTCGACGATCGCCTCCAGCGGTTTGCCGTCCGAACCGGCGATCCGGATCCGGTCGCCGATTTCGAGGGTGTCGGCACGCGCCCCGCTCTGGGCGATATGCGGGCTGTACACGCCGCAGTAGGTGCGGCCGGCGCCGTCACCGACGCCCCGCTGCGCGATCGTCCACCACACCGGTGCGGAACCGGCACCGGCGGCGCGGCGGTGCCGGCGCAACACCCGATCGCGTCCGGCTTCGGCGGCGTCCCGGCTCTCGTGTACCGAGACATGCCGCCGCACGGGCGCACTGCGATGCTGAACGGTGCCGGCAGCGCCGTCGACGACCAGAACCCAGCCCGCGGACAGGTCCTGGTCCCGCGCGGCGTTCACCCGTTTCGCCAGGGCCTGGCCAGGGGTCGCGCCCAGCCGATCGGCGACCTCGGCGAGGCTCTCCGCCAGGCCGAGTGCCCGCAGGAACCCGGCGACCTCGATCTCCGCTGTGCCCAGACGCTGGGCCAGTACGGGCATGGGTGTGCGCTCACGCCATGCCCGGCGGGCTGTGTGCTCGTGCTCGGTGAGCCACAGTGCCGACGGCCCGTGCAGGTGGTGATCCACGACGATCGCCCACCAGTCCCAGCCGGGTTCGGCGGCCAGCCGGTCCCGGATCCAGCCGGCCCGATCACCGGCGCGTACCTTCTCCTCGGGCGGGATGATATTGCGTAAAGCGGCCCGGACGGCGGACGGAGTCCGGCCCAGTTCGGCGGCGATATCGGGCAGATCCCTACCGGCCCGCAATTCCGCCACGACGGTCCGATACTCCGATTCGCGCCACGATGCCCCGTGCTGACGCGGCGGCAGCAGTTGTTGTCCGAATTCACTCATCACAGAACCCCCGGTTCCGATGCGCCGGAGAGCTTCTCGTACGGCCGGTCCGGCGACCGTACCTCACCCTCCGACTGTGTCCTACCTGCATGATTTTACTGCGGGGGTACGACAGAAAACGGCTTCGTGGCGGGGTGGCGAACCCTGCCCTTACCCGCTCATAACGACTCCGGCGCAAGCGAATCAGATCGGAAACGGCACTCACCGGACCCGGCCGTGCACCTCCGGAAACGAAGTCGCACGGCCGAGTTCCGTTGTCATGGAGTGGAATAGCCGATCAACGCGCCGATGCCCGCGCCGATCGGGATGGTGATCAGGGCACCGACACCGCCGAGAAAGAAGCCCAGCACCGCGCCGATACCGCCACCGATCAGCGCACCGATCCCCGCGTTGTGCATTTTGCGCGCTTCGGTATCGGGATCGGCCACCAGCTGGGCGATATGCTGTCCCGCCGGAGTCGCGGCGTCCGGGGTGAGGGTGAGGGTGCGGCCATCCGCGGATATTCCGGCCGCCAGGGGCGCGGTGGTACCGGCGGCAGCGACTCCGAGCGGGAGTGTCGTGAGCGTTCGGCCCGCCTGATCCGCCAGGGTCACCGCGGCACCGTCCGCGGTGAGCCGGAAGCTACCGGCATCCAGGGTTGTGACGATCGAGGTGCCGGTTTCGTTCGGTGCCACGACATATCCGACCCCCTGCTCGGCGCCGCGGACCGCCGTCTCGGCGGTATGTGGATCGGCCTGTGCGGTGCCCGTGGCGATACCGAGCGTGCCGATGGAAAGCAGAGCGGTAGCCGCGATGTGCTTGATTCTCATGGTGTTCCCCACTTGATCTGCCGGCGCACGGCGCCGGCGGTTCCCCAGTGAGCCGGATCTCGGCTCGAAACCCATTCTCGAAGAAGGGGATAGGGCAAGCAATGCTTTCGGTGAAAGAGACACCCGGATGAGAGAAGGGCCGGCGGGCATTTGTGAGTGGCTCGAGAGGCCCGCTCATGGTCGGTGAAAGCGGTGACCAGGCCGTAGGGTTTGCCGCCCCGGAGAAGCTCGTGGAGTCGGGTGCCCACGACCCGCCGGGGGACGACTGTTACGGGGCGCGCCGGGTGCCGTAGCGTCGCCGCCCCGTCCGGCGCGGATCTCGTCGAAGCTCGGCTCGCCGCGAGCCGGCCCGCACCGGGAACAATGGTTCGGGCTGGATATCGTGGCCGGCGCAGGGCCGGTGCGGATCGGACCGGGTCAGCAGTCCGCGGTTTCGTCGACGATCTCGGCGCCGGTCGCGTGCGACTGGACCGCGGCGATGCCCTGCTTCGCCGAATCCTTGTTCTCGTAGACGCGGCTCGCGGCGATGATCTCGCCGTCGCCGGCCTTGAGCCGCCACCGGATCATTCCGTCCGTGTCGGTGAACAGCACGAACTTGCCTGTCATGCCCGCCTCCGCTCCAGAAAGCTGGATCAAGCCTGGTCGGGCGCAGAATACGGCCCTGGTCGCCGATCTCGGGACGGACACGCGGAGACGGTTGATCGCGGCTTGGCCGGGGCGGTCCTGCCGCCCGCCCGTCGCCCCGATGTCGCTGTCAGATATCGAGGATATGGGGCAGCCCCGCCCGGAACCGGTCCGCGTCGAGTTTCTTGGCCGCCTCGAACGCCGGTAGCGCGACAAGTGGGAACACCGGGGCGTGCGGGGCGGGATCGTCGGCCGCGTCGATGATGGCGTTGGCCGCGTTGCGACCCGATTCGTTGGCGCTCTCCATGGTGGCCAGGTCGATATGGCTGCGGACATGGTCGCCGCCGAAGAACAGATTGGGAATCGCGCAGTGTGTGGTCGGCCGGCGGTCGTAGGAGCCGACGGTATTGACCAGTAGCGGTGTCTCGTTATGGGTGGTACCGCCGGACCAGCTGATCCCCGGGTCCAGATGCCAGGAGTGGACGTCCTCGTCGCGCAGCCAGCCTGTGCCGGTGTTCAGCCATATCTTCAACTGTGCCCAGACCTCGGCCGCGATCTCCTCGGCACTGCACTGTTTGGCCGGGCGCCGGTGCACGATCCCCGGTGTGTCCCAGTCGGAGATATCCACCGAGAAGCATTCGTGGACCGAACCGTCGCCGTACTGGCCGGGGAAATCGCCGACCCACATCGGGGCCTGCCGCAGCGCCGTGAGCGCCCAGGGTGAACCGAGTGCCGCGATATGCCCCTCCGGGATCTCGGTGGGGCGGCGCAGATAGAACTGGATGCCGACCATCCAGTCGGTGACCAGGTCCCGCATACCGGCCAGCCGAGGGTCGGCATTCAGAATCCGATCATCGAGCAGCGGAACGGTTTTCTCCACCGGCATGGCGCAGATGTAGTGGTCGGCGACGACGGAGGTCGCGTTGCCCTGCCCGTCGGTGATCGCCACCGAATTGATCGTGCTGCCGTCGTAGGAGAGCCGGCTCGCCCGCTGACCCATCACGAACCGCACGCCGCGGGATTGCAGATAGGCAACCCAGGGTTCGATCCATGCCACGTTCGTCGGCCGGTTCAGAATCCGGTCCACGCCACCGGAGAATTCGGGTATGAGCCCGGTCCCGGCGAGTACCAGCGCCTCACCGATGGTGCCGATGGTGCGTGCCGAACTCAGATGCGGTTTGGCGGCCACGGTGATCCGGGTGAGGGCGTTGACCAGATAGGCCCGGTACGCCGCGGATTTACCGTCGGCGCGCATGATCTGCTCCCACGTCAGATACTCCCACTGCCCGAAGCGGCGTTCGGTACTGGAGGTGAACCACATGGCCATCTGCTTGCCGAAGAAGGCCAGTTCGTGGGGTGGCAGTTCCGGGATGAAGCTGAACGCCCCGATCATGCTGTTCTGCAGGCGTTCCGGGGTGAGCTGGTCGAGCGCACCGAGTTCCACCGGCGCGAAGATGGGCGGTTTATCGCGGAAACCGGCCACCGTGCCCTCGACGCGGATCAAGTTGTCCAGTACGCCGTTCGGGTTACCGGGGAACGGGATCCGGCGCATGGTATCGGGAATGTTCCGGTAGCAGCCGGGAAAGAAGCGGAACCCGTGCTCGCCGGGGAGATCGGCGCGTCCGCCGGTACCGGTCCCGGGTACGCCCATACTGCGTGCTTTGCCGCCGAGATAGGAAGGTTCGTACACGGTCACCCGGAAGCCGCGCTCGATGAGCTCATGGGCGGCCGACAGGCCGGCCATACCGCCGCCGAAGATCGCGACGTCCTTCCCGCCGGTGCGTAGGCCCGGAGTTCGGTACCGGCCGGGTACCGGGGATGCGGTGGCCGCCGCGGATCCGGCCGCGACCAGCGCGGCCCCGGCAAGGGCGCCGCGCAGGGCGGTCCGGCGGTCGATCGAGGCTGACTTCTTCGGCAGCTGATCCGACATGGTGCTCTCCTGGTCAAGCGGTGGCGAACGGTGAAGCCGGGGGCGCGTCGGCGCGCAGGGTTGTACACGAGGTGCGGAATTCGCGGGCTGTGGCGGTGATCTCGTGCACGAGATCGCGGAGCACCGGCGCCGGGTTTCGGCGGTGCTCCCACAGGGCGCCGGCGGTGAGCCGCGCCATTCGTGCCGGTGTGTAGAGCTCGCCGGGACTCATGGTGCGGGAGAAGATCGCGGTGGTGATCGCCGCGAGATCCGGATCGGCGGTCGCGGCACGGTACAGCTCGACCTCGAGCGGGCTCATCGCCGTACCGCGGGCGAGCCGGTTGGTCCAGTGGTAGATCTCCCGGCATTCACGCACCCGGCGCTGTTCCCAGGCGGCGACGGCGCGATCCAGTCGCGGAGGGTCGTGTAGCACCGGCGCCACGTCCTCGGCCAGCAGGCGGCCGTAGTGCAGGGCGTCGCGAATGCCCTGGGCGGTCACCGGATCCTTGAAATGCCCGGAGTCGCCGGGTAACGCCCATCCCGGACCGCTCGAGCGCCGGAAGTACGAGGTGATATCGGTGGCCGAGCGCACCCGGCCCACCTGTTCACAGCCCCGGAGGCGTGCGCGCAGCGGCGGGATGCGGTCGAGCGCCGCGGCGTAGCGGCGCTCGGTATCGCCCGGCCGGAGTTTGCCGGTTTCGGCCGGTGGCTGGACCAGGCACAGCAGGAGGCCGTCGTCGCACGGGAAGGCGGTACCGAGGTCGGCCCCCTCGCGCCATTGAGCGGCGGTCGATCGCCAATCGGTCGAATTGTCCCGCCAGTACGCGAAATAACAGTCGCGGCCACTGGGTTCGGATTCGTACGGTACGTCCGCGCCGGCCAGCCGCGCCACAGTGCTGCGGCGGCCGTCGGCGCCGACCACCAGCGCGGCGCGGATCTCCCCGGTCCGGTCACCGGGGCCGGTGTAGCGGACCCCCGCGCACCGGTCACCGTCCCAGACCAGTTCGGTCACCCGGTATCCCTCGCGCACTTCCGCGCCTGCGCCGACCGCGGTGCGAACCAGCGCGTGATCGAGGCCGGTGCGGCGTACGCAGAGTGTGTAGTCGATACCGTCCACCTCGGGAAACGGTGTTTCTATCGCGTTTCCGGCGCCGGCGGCGAAGGCGTGGGTGAGTTCGGGCGCGCCGATGTCGGTGACGGCGCCGAGAGCACCCAACCGGGACAGTTCGGCGACGCCGGCCGGCCAGAGCAGATGGGTGGACAGAGTGTCGGAGGGAAACCGTGCGCTGTCCAGTACGACGACGTGGCGGCCGGCCCGTGCCAGGGTGGCCGCAGTGGCGGAACCAGCGCAGCGGGCGCCGACCACCACAACATCCGCATACTCGGCCGTGGCGGGGGAATCGGCCATGGGAACCGCCTCGGTCATCGAGTCTCGGACACTGTGTCCGATTGATGGTGCGGTGCGCGGGCCCGGTTGTCAACCATATGAGCGGCACTGTCCCGCACAGCTTTCCGCGCGGCGTCGCGGCGTGCGTCGATTCCACCGCGGCTGCCGGTGCGAACCGGGCGGTGCGGTCGCCGGCCGCGCCGGTCGGGGAGTGGCGGGCACAATGGGGCGCATGGACATTGCGAGCCGGTATCCGGGACAGCGGTCGAGCGATGCGGTGGTCGCGGTATGCCCTCGCTGACCCGCGCCCCCCGGTCCGCCCGCAAACCGGACGACGATCGCCGGGCCGAATTCGAGCAGCGGGTGCTGCGCGCGGTCGAGGATCTACTCGCCGACGGCACGCCGTTCACCGAGATCGCGGTTCAGAAGATCGCCGCGACCGCCCAGGTGGCACGGTCGACCTTCTACCGGTACTTCCCCGATAAGAGCCGGCTGCTGATCCGGATGGCGGAACTGGCGACAAGCGATCTGTTCGCCGCCGCCGAGCGCTGGTGGGCCGCCGAACACACCGATCGCGAAGCGGGTGTGCGCCGGGCCATGAGCGCGATGATCGAGGGCTTCCGCCGGCATCGCTATCTACTGCTGGCGCTGACCGAACTCTCCGCCTACGACCGCGACGTCGGCCGTTATTGGCGGGGGCGAGTTGCCGCCTTCGTCGAGTTGATGCGGGTCCGCCTCGAGGCGGACCGCGCCGCGGGCCGGGTGGCGCCCGAGGTGGATCCCGCCGCCACCGCACTGGTCCTGGCCGCCATGGTGGAGCGGTCCATCAGTACGGCGTTCGCGGTGCAGACCGGGATAACGGACGCGGAGCTGGCGACGGCGCTGGGGCGCTCCATCTGGCTCATCGTCTACGGCGACGTTCCCTCAGACGACCACCGGGCCTGACGACCTGCATCATCCGTTCGAAGGTGTCTGTTCGACCAGCCGCCGTGCGGCCAGCACAACGGCGGCTCGCTGCTCGGCGATCCGCCGGGCCGGGCCCTGGCCGGCATGGACCGCGGCGCTGCGGGCGAGTTGGGTGAGCATGCGCAACAGCGTCGATGCGGCGATATCCGTGCTGATCGTGCCGTCGCGCTGGCCGCGCCGGATCTCGGCCAGTTTGGGGTCGACGGTATGGCGCAGCACCTGCTCGATTCGCTCGTCGGCCGGTTCGAGTTCGGCCCATGCCTGGAGCCGGGAGTTCTCCGGATGCGCCAGGAAATGGTCGAACAGGCGGCCGGCGTAACCGGGTACGTCATCGGCACGCAGGGCGGTCTCGGCGGTCGTCTGCGCCGTCCACTGCTCGGTGACCGCGGCGTAGAGCTCGGATTTGCCGGGAAAGTAGGCGTAGAGGCGGTCCTTGCTCGCCTGGGCGGCAGCCGCGATCCGATTGATCCGCGCGCCGGCGATGCCGTATTCGGCGAACTCCGCCTTGGCCGCCGCGAGAATTCGTTCCCGGGTTGCCTGACCTGCCGCACGCATACCGCGGATCCTATCTTGCCGAACCAGATGGTTCGGAACTATGGTCGTTGCCGAACCGAATGGTTCGCCGAACCGGTGGATGGGACAGATATGAGCGCGGACAAACCACGGTGGCAGCAGCTGCGGGAGCTGACCGAGGGCGTTTCGGTCGAGGAACTGGACGATCTGTGGACTCGGCTGCGGCCCGCCCGGGCCGAGGAGATTCTCGGCGAATGGCGCGGCGATGCCTTCCAGACCGGCCATCCGCTGTGCCGGGCGCTGCCCAAGAGCCGCTGGTACGGCAAAACTTTCCACGCGCTCGGTGACGCCAAGCCGCTGATCTGCCGGGCCGAGGACGGCACCCTGTTCTCCGATGTCGAACTCGGTCAGGGCGAGGCGACCCTGTGGAATATCGAGTTCCGCGGTGAGGTGACCGCGACAATGGTCTACGACGGTCGCGCGGTATTCGATCACTTCAAATGGCTCGACGACACCACGCTGATGGGCATCATGAACGGTCGCCCGGAACTGGTTCTGGCCGGCGGGCAGTACTTCTACTTCCTGCTCGAGCGGGTGTAGCGGTGCGGACCACGGCCGTTCTGTCCCGTGACCCGGCGGCCCCGTTCACCGTGGAGACCGTCGATCTCGATGCCCCGCGCGACGACGAGATCCTGGTGCGCATCCAGGCCTCGGGTATCTGTCACACCGATCTCGTGAACCGGGTCGTGGGCCGGACCGACCGGCCGGTGCTACTCGGGCACGAGGGTGCCGGGATCGTCGCCGCGGTCGGCGCGGCGGTGACCGCGGTGGCGCCGGGCGACCATGTGGTGCTGACATTCCGGCACTGCGGCACGTGCCCGAATTGCGCGACCGGCCGGCCCGCCTACTGCCGGCAGTCGACCGCGCTGAACCATTTCGGACGCCGCGCCGATAGCTCCCCGCGGGTCACCGTCGGCGGCAACCCCGTGCGGGACGGTTTTTTCGGGCAATCCAGTTTCGCCGGTTACGCGCTGGCCACGGCGGACAACACCATCGTGGTCGACCCCGCGTCCGATCCGGCCGTCGTGGCATCCTTCGGCTGCGGATTCCAGACCGGCGCGGGCGCGGTACTCAACGTGCTGCGCCCGGATTCCGGGTCGTGGCTGGCGATCTACGGCGGGGGAGCGGTCGGATCCGCGGCGCTGCTGGCCGCACGGACGATCCCCGGTGTCCGCACGATCGTCGTGGAAACCGCCGCGGCGCGTCGTGCCCTGGCCGGAGAATTGGGCGCGGACCATGTCCTGGACCCGTCCGGAACCGATATCGCCGGCGCCGTCCGCGAGATCACCGGCGGGGGCGCGACCCATGCCCTCGATACCACCGGTATCCCCACTGTGCTGGCCGACGCCTTCGCGGCGCTCACCACCGGTGCGACCGTGGTCGCGGTCGGCCTCGGTTCCGGGATCCCGCCGATCGACGTGCGCGATATGGTGTTGCAGGGCAAAACCATCCGCGGCTGCCTCGAGGGCGACGCGGAGCCGGCGAGATTCATTCCGCACCTGCTCGATCTGTACGGTCGCGGACTGCTGCCGGTGGACCGGTTGGTGACCCGCTTCCACTACGCCGATATCGAAGCCGCGCTGGCCGCGCAGCACGCGGGCACAGTGGTCAAACCGGTACTGACCTGGTGATCTCATCCGCCGGACGTCCGGCCGATATCGCGGACGCCGGAATTCGGCTCCCTGACATCTGCCGGACGAAATCCGTTCTGGTGGAGAACATCCCGCAGTCTCCTCGACAGTGCATTCTGCACTGATCGATCACGAGGAGCGCCCGGCGCCCATATCTGCGACCGGTCGCGGGAACCGGGGAAAGGTCGGCCGCTGTGTCCGATATGCCGATACGCGATTACATTGCGGAGTTCTTGCGTACGCACGGTGATCTGGAGCTCGACACCATCCCGGCCGGCGCGACACTGAACGATCTGGAATTGGATTCGCTCACCGTATTGTCGCTTATCGTGCTGGTCGAGAAGGAGTACGGACTCGAGGTACCCGAGCGGGAGGTGGTCGCCGCGCGAACCTTCGCCGACCTGATGGGGCTGGTGGGGGTGACTCCGGCCCACTGACAGCCGGGCGCCGCCGGCGCGTGGCTGCCGTGATCCGGTCGCCGGTGTATCGCAACGGACCGGTGACCAGCGACCCGGGTACCGCGGATCTGGTTGCCGATCGAATGCTGTAGAGCGACAGGCACAGCGTGTCGCATCGATGACACGCCGCGTTTTCAGGCGGTGACCAGAGGAAATCGGCGAGTCTCACCCCATTGCGACCCCGATTGCGCTTCAATATCCGGTCGGGTCCATCTTTACGGAAACGGCATTCGTCCACCACCGGATACATCGTCATCCGAGAGGGGCACGACCAGATGAGCATGATCCTCACCGCACTGCAGGACGGCGTACCGGCGTTGCACGACAGCTACACGGTGCTCGCCCAGCTCGGCAATCCCACTCCGGAACCACCGCCACTGTCCGACAAGATCACCCAGATGACCCAGTACCTGACGTGGTTCGTCCTGCTCTCGGGCGTCACCTCGATCGTGTTCGGGGGTGGCAAGTTCGCCTGGGAGAAGTGGAACGGTGGCTCGCTGACCGCACCGAAGCAGATCGCGGGCGCGATGATGGGCGGCGCGGTCGCCACCAGTGCGGGAACGATCATGAACGCGGTGATGGGCGGCTGACGGAGCTGCCGGCGGGTGCACCGGCCTGCCGTGGCGCTACAGCAACAACCGGGCTGCTAGATTCGGCCCGGTGCAGTCCGGTCTCGCGGGAACACTCGTGCGTTGGTTGCTGCCGGCCTTCTTGGCGGTGGCGCTGCTGGGCATGCATCATCTTCCCGCCGCCGATGAGGGTGGTGTCGTGTCTGCGGGGCACCACGCTGATCTGCGGCCCGATGCGGCCGCGGGCCCGCCGGTAGCGCAGCCCGGCGGTTCGCACTGTTGCACGGTGTCGTCGTTGCCCACGGTGGAGCCGCGCGACCCGTCCGGCGGTCACGGTAGCGGTCACGAACTGCTGCATCTGTGCCTGGCGGTGCTGGCCGCATTGGCGGGGATCGTCCTGGCCTTGTTCGCCGCCGCCTGGAGTCCGGCCGGATCCAATCGGGGCTCGGCGGCCCCGCGTTCGCCACCGGTTTTCTGCGCGCGACCCCCGCCACCGCAATCTCGTCGCCTGGCCGCCCTGGGTGTGCTGCGGCTGTGACGAACGCCCGCCGGGCCCGGCCGATCCGGGCCGCGGCGCTGCTTCGTCAGTCGCAACGGACCGATACCCAGGAGAAAAAGTAATCATGACCAGGAAGTCTCTGACCTCGACCGCCTTCGCGATCCTCAGCTCGGTCGCCGTTCTCACCGGTTGTGGTGACGATGCCGCCGAGCACGGCAGTCACCCGGCGACCGACGGCGGTTCCGCACCCGCGGCCACGAGCCCGTCGGTCTCGACGCCGGTGTCCGGCGAGCACAACGAAGCGGATATCCGCTTCGCGCAGGAGATGATCCCGCATCATCGCCAGGCTGTGGCGATGGCCGCCCTCGTGCCGTCGCATTCGACCGACCCCCGAGTGGTCGATCTGGCCGCCCGCATCCAGCAGGCGCAGGATCCCGAGATCGCGGCGATGACCGGCTGGCTGGAAGCCTGGGGCGCCCCGGTACCCGAGGACTCCGGTCATTCCGGAACCGATCACGGCGCCATGCCCGGAATGATGAGCACAGAGCAGATGGCCGAACTCGAAGCGGCCGAGGGCGCGGAATTCGACCGGATGTGGCTGACGATGATGATCGACCACCACGAGGGCGCGGTGCAGATGGCACGTACCGAGCTGGCCGAGGGCACCGATCCACAGGCGCGGGTGACGGCCCAGCAGATCATCGACGCTCAGCAGTCGGAGATCCAGGAGATGCGGGCGATGCTGGAAAGCTGACCCGTGACCGGTGGCCCGGCTCCGCGTAAGCGGCGCCGGGCCACCGGCTGCTCGGTGCCGGCCGGTTCCAGGTCCTTCGCCGGCGGCGACTCCGGCGCGTAGGCCTGCTCACAGCACCGCGCGAACCGGCGCGGTGAGCCCGGCCCGCAGCTTCTCCGGCGGCCACGGATCACTCGCGGTCTGCCGCAGGTAGGCCATATCCGCTGGTTTTCGGCGGTTGCCGGAACCTCGTCAGGTGTCGGTTGTCGTTCCAGCGAGGCGGGCGAGGGCGGCGATCGGCGCGGTCAGCGCGGTGGTGTCCAGAGTGGAATCACTCGAGAGCGCATGCAGCAGAGTTCCGTCGAGGTACACCGCGATGGCCCGGGCGGCGGTGGGGCCGGTGTGCGGGGTGAGGATCTCGACCAGGCCCTCGAACCAGACCCGGGCCAGCGGGCGCAGTTCGGGATGCCGGGTGGCGGCGAGGTAGAGCTCGTTGACGGTGAGTATCCGCTCCGGCTCGGCGAGACAGTCGGCGGTGAGCGCGGCCAGCGTCGCGGGCAGGTCGTCACTCGCTGCCAGTTCCCCGGCCCAGTCCGCCAGCGCCGCCCGGGTGGCCTCGGCGGTCTCGGCCAGCGCGGTCTCGGTGAGATCGGACAGATCGGCGAAATAATAGGTCGTCGATCCGACGGGCACTCCGGCCTCGGCCGCCACCAAGCGATGGGTGAGCCCGCCGATCCCGTAGCGCGGAATCAGGGCGCGGGCGGCGTCGAGGATGCGCCGGCGCCGGTGCGGATCCCGGGGTGTCAATGCGCGCCCGCCAGGTTGAGGGTGACCACACCGGCGACGACCAGCGCCACTCCCGTGATCTTGGCCGGGCCGAGCGATTCGCCGAGGAACAGCGCGCCGACGATGACGATCAGTGTGGTACCCAAGCCGGACCAGAGGGCGTAGGCGAAGCCGACCTGCATCCCACGCGAGATGGCCTGAGCCAGGAGTACGAATGCGACGGCGTACGCGGTGAGCGAGGCCACTGTCGGCCAGAGTCTGGTGAAGCCCTCGGTGGCCTTGAGCAGGCTGGTTCCGATGATTTCGGCCACGATGGCCAGCCCGAGCATTACCAGTGCCATGACCGTTCCTCCGTAATGTGTACGTTTGTCCATGTACAAATGTACACATTACGAAGGAGGCGGTGACCGCCTTGTCTACTCGGCGCCGGAGCGACGGTTGCGGGTCAGCAGGAACAGGATCACCAGAACCGCGGCACCCAGCGCGAGCGCCAACTGACGATTGGTGGAGATTCCGGCGGCCGCCATCAGATCGATGGGCTCGGCACCGGGCCGTGGGGCGATAGGAGTCGCCGCGGCCGGTTCGGGGGCGGTGGCAGCGGGCTCGGTGGTCGCAGCGGTTTCGGGTTCGGCGGCCCCCGGTGCCGAGGAGGTGATCTCCGCGGCGAGATTATCGGCGAAGGTGCCGATGAGCGAGCCCGCTACATCGGCGAGCGCACCGCGGCCGAACTGGGCCGGCTTACCGGTGATCGCCAGATCGGTGTCGACGAAAACATCGGTGATACCGCCGGATTCGACCAGCCGGCAGGTGATCACCGCCTTCGCGGTGCCGTTGCCGCGGGTTTCGCGCCCGCCGCCCTCGAGCACGGCGACCTTGGCGTCCACGTCCTGGGACAGGATTTTGATGACGCCGTTGTACGTGAGGCCCACCGGCCCCAGTTTCACCTTGATCTTGCCGTGGAAATCGTCGCCTTCCCGGGACGTGAGGGTTGCCCCCGGGACGCAGGGCGCCAGCCGCTCGAGGTCGAGCAGGACCGGCCACGCGTCCTCGGCGGGCACGGGGATCTGGAAGGTGTTCTCGAGTTTCATTCGCGGTCCTTGGCTTCGGTGTGCCGGTTCACGCCTGCGGGGTCGCGGGTGCTTCGGCTTCGGCGTTGATCGTGGTGGCGGCGTCGCGGACGGCCCGGATGATGCCCTGATACCCGGTGCACCGGCAGACATTGCCGGACAACGCCTCGCGGATCTCGTCGTCGTCGGGATCGGGGTTCTCGTCGAGGAAGGCGGTGGCGGATACGACGAACCCCGGGGTGCAGAAACCGCATTGCAGACCGTGGTGGTCGCGGAATGCCTGCTGCACCGGCGAGAGCCGGCCGTCCGGGGTGGCCAGGCCCTCGACAGTTGTCACCTCGGCGCCGTCGGCCTGCACCGCGAAGACCAGGCAGGCCCGCACCGCCGCACCGTCGAGCAGCACCGAACAGGCGCCACACACCCCGTGCTCACAACCGAGGTGGGTGCCGGTGAGACCGCAGGTCTCGCGCAGGTAGTCGGCCAGGGTGCGGCGCGGTGGAATCCGGTCCCGCCGCTCGACCCCGTTGATCACCACCGAGATCTCGATATCAGTCATTGCTCGCCTCCTCTACCGCGCGGGTCCAGGCCCGCGCGACCATAACCGCCCCGATCCGGCGCCGGTAATCGGCGGAACCGTGAATATCGGCGGGAACAGAGTTCAGGGCCGCGGTCGCGGATCGGCCGACCTCGGCGGGATCGATTTCGGTGACCGCCCGGCCGATCACCTCGGATTCGGCCGTGGCCGCCCGCAACGGGGTCGGGGCCAGGCCGAACAATCCGAGAGCGATCTGCTCCACTCGGGAGTCCGCATCCAGCCGCACCGCGACCGCCGCTCCGGCCATCGCGAAATCACCGGCCCGGCGGGCGAATTCCTCGATCGCGAAACCGGTACGTCCCCGCCACACCGGGAAGGTGATTCCGGTGAGCAGTTCATCGGGTTCCATTGCGGTGCTCCACATACCCGTGAAGTAATCCGCCGCGGCGATATCGCGTCTGCCCCGGGGGGACAGGGTGTGCATCTGTGCGTCGAGCGCGAGGGCGACCACCGGGTATTCACCGGCGGCATCGGCGTGGGCGATGGCGCCGCCGATGGTGCCCCGGTTGCGGATCTGGAAATGGCCGATCAGCGGCGTCGCCCGGTGCAGTAGCGGCACCTCGCGGCGGACCTCCGCCGAGCGGCCGACGGCGGCGTGCGTGGTCCCGGCGCCGATCCACACCGAATCGCCGCGGGTCTCGATACCGCGCAGTTCGTCGAGGCGGCGCAGATCGACCAGATGGTCGAAAACGGCGAGTCGCAGGGCCAGCATCGGCACGAGGCTCTGCCCGCCGGCAATGATCTTGGCTTCGTCGCCCAGATCCGCCAGCAGCGCTACCGCTTCGTCCGCGGTGGCCGGGGCGTGATAGTCGAAGGCCGCGGGTTTCATGCTGTCACCTCCGGATCACCGCTCGCGCGGGCCGCATCGATCATGGCCACGATTCGGGCCGGGGACAGGGGGAGCCGGTCGATCTGGATATCGAACGGTGCGAGCGCGTCGGCGACGGCATTGAGTACCGCGGGTGTCGAACCGATCGCACCGCCCTCACCGACGCCCTTGAACCCGCCCGGACCGGAACTCGGAGTTTCGACGTGGCCGAGTTCGATCACCGGGACCTCGGTCGCGGTGGGCAGCAGATAGTCCAGGAACGTCGTGGCGACCGGGTTGCCGTCGTCGTCATAGGCCAGATGTTCGAACAGCGCGCCTCCGATGCCCTGGACGGTGCCGCCGTAGATCTGGCCCTCCACCACATTGGGATTGATCATCGGTCCGACGTCCTCGCTGACGATGAACCGCAGCAATTTCACGTGGCCGGTTTCGATATCGACCTCGCAGGTGCACACGTGACTGGCATTCGCCCAGATCATCATCTGATCGGCGCGGTGCCGGCCGGTCGCCTCGAGACCCGGCGCGACGCCCGGCGGCAACAGTTCGGTCTGGTAGTACGCGATATGGGCGATTTCGGCGAGCGAGAGCGATTTATCCGTCCCCGCGACCCCCGCGCGGCCGTCCGCGAACTCGACATCCTCGACTGCCGCGCCCAGCTGGTTCGCCGCGATGGCGATGATCCGCTCGCGCAGTATCCCCGCGGTCTGGGCGATGGCACCGGCTGCCATGGAACCGGATCGGCTGCCGTTCGTACCACCGCCCTGGGGAGCCACCGCGGTATCACCCTGGATGGTCTGCACATCGGCGATATCCACACCGAGCGCGTCGGCGGTCAGCTGGACGGCGGTGGTTTCCAGGCTGTTTCCGGCGGATCCGCCCGAAAGGTAGACGTTCACCTTGCCGGTTGCCGAGATCCGGATGGTCGCGCCCTCGGTGCTCAGGAACGGGGTGCTGCCGGCGGTCGGCTCGACATAGGTGCAGGTTCCGACGCCCAGGTAGCGGCCCTCGGTGCGGGCCCTGGCCTGTTCGGCGCGGAAGGCGTCGTAGTCCAGGATCTGCAGGGCCTGCTCGAAGGTTTCGAGGGGGGAGGCGTCGGAGTAGGGCATGCCGTTCGGGTTGGCGACCGGCATTTCCTTGTGGCTGAGCATGTTACGTCGCCGCAGCTCGACCGGATCCAGCCCGAGCCGCCGGGCCGCGGTGTCCAGCAGCAGCTCGCGCGATACCGATTCGAACTGCCAGGGACCGCGATAGGCGACCCGGCCCACCGTATTCGAGTAGTACGAGGCGGTGCTGAATCCGGCCTCCGGTATCCGGTACGGCCCGGGGAACAGCATGCCGACCGCGATCGATGAGGTGAGCGGCGACGGGATCGGGTACGCGCCCACGTTCTGCACGTGATCGATGGTGGCGGCCAGGATGCGGCCGTCGTCGTCGAAGGCCATGGCTACTTCGCCGTGTTCGTGGCGGGCCGCCCCGGCCGCCATCAGATTCTCCTGCCGGTCCTCGATCCACTTCACGGCGTTGCGCACCGTGCGGGCCGCGAGCATCACGCAGGTTTCCTCGCGCTGCGGCGCCACCTTCTGCCCGAATCCACCGCCGGTATCGCGGACGATGACCCGGACCCGGTGTTCGTCGATCCCCAGCAGGCGGGCGCAGAATCCGCGCACCTCGTGGGGTGATTGGGTGGAGGTCCAGATCGTCATCTCGCCGGTGGGCGCGGTCCATTCCGCGATCACCCCGCGGGTTTCGAGGGGGACCGGGGCATAGGCCTGCTGGTGAATCGTCTGGCGCACCACATGAGGTGCCGCGTCGAGTACCGGGGCGAGATCGGCCGGCGCCCTTCCGGCGAGGCCTCCCGCGGAGTTGCCGGCATGTTCGGCGTGGACGAGTTCTGTCGCGGTGCCGGCGGTTTCGTAGTCGACCACGGGGTCGAGCGGATCGTAATCGACCACGACCAGTTCGGCGGCGTCCTCGGCGATATAGCGATCGGCCGCGAGCACCAGTGCCACCGGGTCGCCGACGAACCGGACCTCGCCCTCGGCCAGTGGCGGCCGCGGCACTTCCGGGAAGCCGGGTGTATCGAGGGCGTAGGAGATCTCGGTGACGAGCGGGTTCAGTTCGGCGGCGGTGTATACGGCCACCACGCCGTCGAGTGCGGCGGCTTCGCTGCAATCGATTCCGGTGATCCGGGCGCGGGCCAGCGGGCTGCGCACGAAGCAGGCGTGCAGCATACCGGGCCTGGTGACGTCGTCGACGAAGGTGCCCGCTCCGGTGAGCAGGCGTAGATCCTCGATCCGGGGGACGCGAGCGCCGACCGCGGTCGTTTTCTCCGTTGTACTCATCGTCGGCTCCGTCGCGTCGGGGTATGTGGTGTGGCGCTGCGAGACAGCCTGATTCGACCCATCCGGCCGTTCCTCCGTTCGCGGGTGTCGCGGGTGCCGGGTGCGGGCGCCCGAAACGTAGTGTGCGGCCCCGGATCCGCCGCGCCGGCGCTCCTGTCGGCGGCACGGGTGTTCCGGGGGCTGGCACGCCGATGCTGAGCACTTGTTTAGCATCGGCGCGACAGCGGTGTCAATACAGGATATGTCGACTTCAAGAATTCCAATGTCGATTTGCGGAAGTGGTATTCTCGCATGTTGTCCGTGGTTTTCCGAGCGCTGCCGCGGCGAGGAGGTGGAGTATGCGCGATCTGGCTGCGCACCTGGCCGGGTGGCACGCCGAGGGCGTCGAGTACGCACTGGCGACGGTGGTGGGTATCCGCGGAAGCGCACCCCTGCCGCTCGGCGCGAGTATGGCAGTGGCCGCCTCGGGCGCCGTTCGCGGCAGCCTCTCCGGTGGCTGTGTCGAGGGAGCCGTGTACGACCTGTGCACCGCGGTGCTGGCCTCGGGGGTACCCGCCCGCCAGAGCTTCGGATTCAGTGATTCCGACGCGTTCGCGGTCGGTCTCACCTGCGGAGGTGAACTCGAGATCTTCGTACAGCGGGTGACCGCCGCCGATTTCCCGGTCGTCGAGGTCGCACTGGACCCTTCCGCGACGGTCGCGCTGGCCCGGGACCTCGCGACCGGGGCGATGACGGCCGTGACGTCCCGCTCCGTGTTGTGTTCCGACGGTCACCGGTCGGAACCGGTGATCACGCAGGCGCGCGCCATGCTCGAGCAGGGGAGTACCGGGGTATGCACGATCGGGTGTGGGCGTTCGGCCCGAGAGGTGTTCGTCCAGTCCTTCGCCGCGCCTCCGCGGATGATCGTCTTCGGCGCCAACGTTTTCGCGGCCGCACTGTGCCGGGTGGGGCGGCTGCTGGGGTATCGCGTCACGGTCTGCGAGGCCCGGCCGGCCTTCGCCGATCGCGCGCGGCAACCGGAAGCCGACGAGGTGGTCGCGGACTGGCCACACCGCTACCTCCGTGAGACCGAGGTGGATTCGCGGACGGTGCTGTGTGTGCTGACCCATGATCCGAAATTCGATATCCCGGTCCTGGTCGAGGCGTTGCGGCTACCGGTCGCCTATGTGGGTGCGATGGGGTCGCGTCGGGCCGACGCCGAGCGACGTGCCCGGCTGCGGGAGGCCGGGGTCACCGCGGCGGAACTGTCCCGGCTCCATTCTCCGATCGGGCTCGAATTGGGTGGGCGTACACCGGAGGAGACAGCCGTCGCGATCGGTGCGGAGATCATCGCATTGCGCCACGGTGGATCGGCCCGCTCACTATCGGGAACCACACGGCCGATCCATGCCCCGGAGCGCGCGCAATACGTGGAGCCGGGGCCGGCCGAACCGGTCCGGTTCGGGGATCACCGGATCAGGTCCTGCGGGGTGTCGACATCGTCGGGGGAGCCGGTGTCCTCGCACGGTACGTACTGAACCAATTCGGGATTGGCGGCCAGGAACTCGCGGGCGCCGATATCTCCGACGGCGGTCGCGGCCACTGCCGCGAAGTATTCGGACCCGATCAGCACCGGATGTCCGGACCGGTCGCCGTAGGCGGCGACGGCGACGCGCCCACCGCAATCGAGCAGCCGGCGGACGGATTCGGGGCCGAGCCACGGCATATCGACCGGAACCACCACCGCGGCGTTCTCGCGTACCGCGCGCAATCCGGTCGTCAGGGAGGAGCCCATTCCGCCCGCCCACTCGTGGTTGTGCACCACGACGGCCCCGTCCACCTGCAACCCCACCGCCCCCGAGACCACCAGTACCCGTTCACACCCTCCGTCGCGCAGCAGCCGCACCGCGCGGTCGACGAGGCGTTCCCCTTCGAACAGCACCTCGGCCTTGGGCCTGCCGAACCGGCGGCCGGCGCCGGCGGCGAGTACTACTCCCGCGGCCTCCGTACGCGGCCCTCCGGTATCCCTGTCCGAGTTCATAGCGTCTACTCCTGTGGCGGATCTATTCCCAGCAGTGCGGTCTGTACCTGGTGGAGCCGGTCGACATCGCCCCGGAGGCCGGTCACGTTGTCGTGGTACAGGAATGCTTCCCCCAGCCGTACCAGGGAATACGCGAGCAGGGAACGTTCCAGTTGCGGGACGTAACCGTCCTGTTCCTCGGCGCGGATGATGAGCCGCTCGACCGCGACCAGGATCCGCGGCTGGACCGGGCCGTCGCTGGAGGTGAGAATCCGCAGACCGGCCAGCGGTTCGTTCTCGAAATAGCGCCGGAACGGTTCGTTACCGGCCATCCAGCGGTTCACCCGGTCGAGCACGCTCAGGATGCGCCGGGCGCCGGCATCACGGCGACGGGCATCCGCGCGTTCGATGAGGGATTCGAATTCTCCGGCCAGTACGGCGCCGAGTACGCCGTCGCGGGAACCGAACCAGCGGTAGATCGAGGCGCGGCTCAGTTTGAGCTGGGCGGCGATGGCCTGGACGTCGACCCGTTCGCCGGCCAGGAACGCCTGCCGGGCCAGGGCGACGACTTCTTCACGGGTGGCCGAGGCCGGGCGGCCGGGCGGTCGGGAGGTGCGGCTGGCTGTGGTCACCCCATTACGATACACACAATCTTTAATGTATCTAAACCGGAAATTTCGGCCACCGTCCGGGCCCCGAGTGTAGAGCTCACCCCACCGGCTGGTGTACCGGGGACCGCGCGGACCAGCGGCCGCCCTCCCGGCCGACGCGAACAGGATGGTCGAACGTGGCGGAAATACTTGCCGTGGTGATCGTTTCGCCGGCCGGGCCGGCGGCGACGGTTCGCCCATCGGCGATCAACAGCGCGTGAGTGGTCGTGGTCGGCAGTTCCTCGAGGTGGTGGGTCACCAGGACGGAAGCGAGATCGGGAAGCGTGCGGTCCAAGGCGTCGATCGTATGCAGCAACTGTTCGCGTGCGGCGACATCCAGGCCGGTGGTCGGCTCGTCGAGCAGTAGTAGCCGCGGGGCGGTGATCAGTGCCCGGGCGATGAGTGTCCGTCCCCGTTCGCCCTGGGACAGGGTGGACCAGCGTCGCTCCGCTTTATCCGCCATACCGACGGCATCGAGCGCCTCGGTGGCGGCGGCTGCCTCCGACGGTCGCGGCGACCAGCGCATCGGGGTGTCGACCGTACCGGTGAGCCCGGTGAGTGCGACCTCGTGCGCTGTCAGCGGCGATCGTAGCGGGTGCCGCGGATTGACATGCCCGATCGAGCGCCGCAGTTTCTGCAGTTCCACCCGCCCGAGCTGCTCCCCGAGGACCCGGACGGTACCGCCGGTGGGATGGGTGAGCGCACCGCAGAAACCGAGCAGGGTACTTTTCCCCGCACCGTTCGGGCCGAGCAGCGCCCAGTGCTCGCCGGCGCGGACGGTCAGCGAGATACCGTCGATGATCTGATTGCCGTCACGCCGGAAGGTGACGTCGGTCAGTTCCAGAACGGCCGTGCTCACGTGAAGGCCTCCTTGATCGCTTGTAGATGGGTGCGGCTGTGGGTGGCCGCGGCCTCGGGATCACGCGCGGCGATCGCGTCGGCGAGCCGCTCGTGCGCGGCATGGTCCTCGTCCGGTGCGGGCATCGGTCGAATATTCAACATATCGATCATCGCGGTCCTGGAACGGGGGAGGAACGTGTCGAAGAGCTGGGTCAGGATGTCGTTGTGGGCGGCCACGATCACGGCACGATGGAACGCCGTATCGGCATCGACGAGTCCGGGGACCGTCCGGCTCTCGGTCGCCCGGACCGTCAGAGCCCGTCGGATGGCCCGGAGGTCCGCGGGGGTGCGTCGTTCGGCGGCCAGTGCCGCGGCTTCCGCCTCGATGGCGATACGTGCCTCGAGTACCGAGGCGATGGTGGACCGCCGCAGCACGATATCCCAGTCGTCGGGAACATCCAGTGCCGTCACGAACACGCCCGCGCCCTGCCGGCTGGCCAGAACGCCTCTGCCCGCGAGGACACGTACGGCCTCGCGCAGCGTCGAACGGCCCACACCCAACTGGGCGGCCAGCGTCGTCTCGCCGGGCAGTCGATGCCCGAGCGGCCATTCGCCCGCCCGGATGCGTTCGAGCAGTAGATCCGCGGCTTGTTCGGCCAGCGGATGGCGTCGCACCTGCACAACCATTTCAACCTCGCTACTTGTCTGAGGAGTCGTGTACAGTCTGCCATATGTCGCAGCAGCTGCTCCTCGGCCGCCACGGCGGGGCCTGACCGATCGGCCGCCCCGCCGTGGGGTTGTCGTCGGCCGATCACCGTTTCCACGACGGCCGAACGGACAGGAAGGCTCGGGGCGTATCCCCATGACCACGCAGACCCACCCCACCATCGACACGCCCGCCGGCGCGATCCCCGCCGACGCGCCGAACTGGTACCGGCAGCGGCATTCACAGCTGCTCTCCTCCCGGTACCGCGATATCTACGACCGCGTACAGATCCCCGGCCAGGAACGGCACTGGCCCGGCGCCCGTATCCGGCACGCCCCGCTGTGGGTCCCGGTGGACCTGCGCGACGGCAACCAGGCCCTGGCAGAGCCCATGGACCCCGACCGTAAACGCCGGTTCTTCACCCTGCTGGTCGCCATGGGGTACAAGGAGATCGAGATCGGCTACCCGTCGGCCTCGCAGGCAGATTTCGATTTCGTCCGAGTGCTGGCCGATACCGGGATCGCGCCGCCGGACGTGACTTTGGTCGTTTTCACCCCCGCCCGCCGCGACCTGATCGCGCGGACTGTCGAATCGGTGCGCGGACTGGACAACGAGGTGGTCATCCACCTGTACACCGCGACCGCACCCGTCTGGCGGGAAACCGTACTGGGCAAGGATTCCGACGCGGTACGCGAACTGATCCTGGACGGTGCGCGTGATGTCCTCGAACTCGCTGGAGATCTGCCGCGGGTACGGTTCCAGTTCTCCCCGGAGGTTTTCAACCAGACCGAACCCGGATACGTCCTCGATATCTGCGATAGCGTCACCGAGCTGTGGCAGGCGAGCCCGCAACGGCCGGTGACCCTGAATCTGCCGGCCACGGTCGAGATCGCGACGCCCAATGTCTACGCCGACCAGATCGAATACATGCACCGCAACCTGGCCCGCCGCGACAGCGTCATCCTGTCGGTGCACCCGCACAACGACCGCGGAACCGGTGTGGCCTGTGCCGAACTGGCGGTGCTGGCCGGCGCGCAGCGCGTGGAGGGTTGTGTTTTCGGCAACGGTGAACGCACCGGCAATGTCGATATCGCCACCCTGGCATTGAACCTGCACGCCCAGGGCGTCGATCCGATGATCGATTTCTCCGATATCGACGAGATCCGGCGCACCGTCGAATACTGCACCCGCCTGCCGATCCATCCGAGGCATCCGTATGTAGGGGACCTGGTGCACACCGCGTTCTCCGGGACCCACCAGGACGCCATCAAGAAGGGCTTCGCCGAGCACCGGGCCCGCGCCGCGCGGACCGGCCGCGACGAACGGGAGATCGAATGGCGGGTGCCGTACCTGCCCATCGACCCGGCCGATATCGGCCGCGGCTACGACGCGGTGGTCCGGGTGAATTCACAATCGGGCAAAGGCGGGATCGCCTACCTGCTCGATACCGAACACGGCCTGGACCTGCCACGCCGATTGCAGATCGATTTCGCCCGGCAGGTACAGCAACATACGGACGGTTCGGGCGCCGAGGTGACTGCCGCCGAACTGAGCGCGCTATTCGACGCGGCGTATATCGACACCCCGGAACCGCCGGATGTGCAGTTGAAGGATATGCGGGTGACCGGACCGGAGGCAGAACCGGTCGTCACGGTGGGGTTGGTCGTCGACGACCGATCCCACACCAGTACCCATCAGGGCACCGATCCGGTCGCCGCCGTGGTGGCCGCATTCGGGCAGGCCGGACGCGAGATCGAAGTGCTGAGCCTGACCGGGCACACCGTCGCCGACCACGCGATCGCCTATCTGGAGTACCGCCGTAACAGCCGGACCGGATGGTCGTGTGCGCGGGCCGATTCGGTGAGTTCGGCGGGCGTGGCCGCAGTGGTGCGCGCGGTCGCGGTCCCGGCATAGCTCCCGCGCCGGGTTCAGTCTCCGGTCCGGCCGTCGATCTGTTCGCGCAGCAGATCGGCATGCCCGTTGTGCCGGGCGTACTCCTCGATGAGATGCAGGTACACCCAACGGAGACTGAACTCGAGGCCGGCCGGGTGGTGGCAGAGGTGGTCGAGCGGCAGTTCGGCCACCGCCGCATCCGCCAGCCGTGTCTCACGGTGGTACACAGCGAAATCAGCCGCGGGATCGGCCGCGTCGATATCGTCGAAATCGCCGTTCGGGTTGGTGGCGGCGCAGTAGAGATACGCGAGCCGTTGCCCGGCCGCGGCGTTCCGGAACCAGCCGCGTTCGACCTCCGACATATGCCGCACCAAACCGTGCAGCGAGAGCCCCGAGGGCGGAACTCCACGGTGTTTCAAATGCGCCGGGTCGAGATCGGCGCATTTGCCCAACAGGGTCCGCCGGTGGAAGTCCAGCCAGGACTGCAGCATCGGCCGTTCCGGGCCGGTGCGTACCGGGTCGGTCCGGTCGATATCGGGTGCGATCCAGGTCATTCCACTGAACATAGCTGTTGCCGGCAAGCAGGTTGTCGAGGCGCCGCGCGCGTGGCCGGTCAGTCGCCGCGTAGGACGGCTTGTGTCTGGGTGATGAGCGCAACGAGTTTCTGGTTGTTGTCGCGGATTTCGGTCTGCACAACGATGGTTCGACCGCCGACATGAACTGGCCGCCCTGTCGCGGTCACCTGTCCGGATCTCACACCGCGGAAGAAGTTGGTCTTCGATTCGATCGTCGAGGTGGCGGCGCCAGGCGGCAGGTTCAGGTAGGCACACGCGCCGCCGACGCTGTCGGCCAGCGCCATCAACACGCCGCCGTGCAGGATCCCACCGGCTGTGCAGCGCTGCTCTGCCCAGTCCAGAATCCCGACCACGTGTTCCGTGGTGGCCTCGGTAAGCCGGATTCCCACGGACTCGGCGAACGGCATGAGCTTCAGCAGTGTCGACGCGGCCTGCTCAGCCTCCGGGCTACCAGGAAGACTGCTGGATGTGGCGTTGGGGCCCGCTTCTTGCGTCATCGGCGACAATCCTTTCGACCCTGTCTCGGCTACGCCCAACCGGCGATGATGTCGCGGCCTTGCGGGATGACGAGATCGAGGAGCCCGGGGAAGCGAGTATCGAGGTCAGTGCGCCGAAGCCGATTCAGTCGCCTGGTTCCTTCGTCTCGCTGGTAGATCACCCCTGCCTCACGCAGCGTCTTGAAATGCCCACTTTGGGTGGATTTGCTGACGGGCAGTGCGAATGTCGCGCAGGCCAATTCGCCCTCGGGTTCGACCTCGGCGAGCCGCGCAATGATCGCCAATCGGACCGGGTCGCTCAGCGCTGCCATCACTGTCGTGAACTCCAGTTCGCCGGCGGCTGGGTGCACGAGCTTGGTTGCGGTCCTACTCGCCATACGCTCCACCGTATCGAATATGTTCGAGATATGTGAACATCTGTTATGTTCGGAAACCATGAACATGAGGCAAGATGGCAGGACAGACCACGGCGGCACTCAGGATGCTGCTGAGCCTCCCGGCTCAGCAGCGTTGTATGTCCGCACCCCGCGGGCCGGTGAAGCGAGCCGCCGGCGGTTCTGGACGACGGCGTATGCGCTGCTGATATTGCTGACCGGAACCAACCTGCCGACACCGCTGTACCGCAGCTACGAAACGAAGTTCGGGTTCTCGCCGTTCGTCGTCACGCTGATCTTTGCCGTCTACGTCGCGGTCCTCATCCCATCCCTGCTGGTGGCCGGCCCGCTCTCCGACGCGATCGGGCGACGCCGGGTTCTGCTACCAGCCCTTGCGCTGGCCGCCTTGGGATCACTGGGGTTCGCGCTCGCCACCGACACTGGCTGGTTGTTCGCCGCCCGGATCTTGCAGGGCCTCTCCGTCGGCGCGGCATCCGGGGCATTGACGGCGGCGCTCAGCGAACTCGAACCCACCGGCAACCGCCGCAAGGCCGCGTTGGTCACCACGGTGGCCTCGGTCGGCGGCCTGGGCCTGGGGCCGGTCCTGGCCGGACTCATCGCCGAGTACGCGCCAGCCCCTGACGTGCTGCCGTTCGTCGTAGAGATCGCGCTCCTCATCCCCGCGGCCGTCACGGTGACGCGGATGCCCTCGACGCAGCAGGTGACACGGTGGCGTCCTCGCCGACCTCGGGTTCCTGCCGTGATGCGAACAGTGTTCATGACCAGCGGGACCGCAAACTTCCTCGCCTTCGCGGTCATCGGTCTGTTCCTGTCCCTCATCCCGGCCTACGTCGCGACGCTGACGGGCAGCACGAACCTGCTCCTCGGCGGCGGCACCGCAGCACTCATGCTGGCCGGCTCCGTCGCCGTCCAACTCATCACCTACGGACAACCACCACGCCGCCTACAACTCGCCGGACTGCCGATCCTGGCGGTGGGGCTGGGTCTCCTTGTGCTGGTAGGGAACACACCGTCGCTTGCACTTCTGCTGGCAGCCACCGTCCTCGCCGGGGTCGGGCACGGGCTGGTGTTCCTCGGCGGCCTCACCACGGTGAACAACAACGCCCCCTCCTCCAGGCACGCCGAGGTGCTCTCCAGCTTCTACGTCATCGTCTACACCGGCGTCGGACTGCCCGTGCTCGGAGTCGGCATCCTCGCCACCGCCCTCGACCTCACCACAGCCATGACCTGGTTCGCCGGAACCGTCGCCGTCTTGTGCCTGCTCGTGCTCACCGCACTCTCGCGCGCCAACCGGGATACCGCAGTGCTCAGCAAATAGCCCGTCTCACCCCTCACCCGGGAAGGAACTATGGATACCACCGAATTCGAGGCTGCCTACCACGGCCTACTGAGGCTTGCCGAGTCGATTCCGGACACGGCAAGTTACTCGGTGCCAGCACGTGACGACATCGACTGGACGTTGAGTCACATCGCGCTGAGCGATCCACTCCTCACCGACGCGGCCCGCGGCATTCGCAACGGACACCCCGCGGTGGTCGACAATCAGGACGCGATGGACCAGGGCGCGATCGCCGGACTCATCGCTTCGACCACGTATCAACAGCGTGTTGCGCTGGTCCGCGACCACGCCCAGGAGCTTCGCGAGGCACTGAGTGCGATCCCCGACCAGGTGGCCGATATCCCGGTGTTGCTACGTCTCTTCAACCGCGCCGGCGAGCCCCTTCCCGAGCAACACATGCCCTGGCGGGACCTGATCGCACTCCGCGCCACCATCCACATCCCCGGCCACACAGCCCGGATCAAGACATACGCATCAGCGGAAGACGACAGGACGCGCAATGCAGACGGCCCGCGCGATGCATAAGAACGGGCCCGATCAGCCGCGGTGGCGGGTTGCGCTCGACTTCACCGACGCAGCTGGTCGCCGCCGAATATCTGAACTCCCGGTTTGCACCCGATTCCACTACCGTCGTCGGGTGTGAGCGATACCCAATGGATGGTCCTCGGTGAGCGCCTGGTGGACGAGAACCGGCACATTCGGTTGTCGACAGCCGACATTCGGCTTCCTGACGGGGCTGAGTTCACGCAGTACGTCGCCCGGATGCCGCGGTGCGCTATGACGCTGGTACTCAATGACGACCGTGAGGTACTGCTGATGTACCGGCACCGATGGATCATCGATCAGTGGGTGTGGGAGCTGCCCGGCGGATACGTCGACCACGCCGAAGATGTCGCCACCGCGGCAGCTCGTGAGGTCGAGGAGGAGACAGGCTGGCGCCCGCGCACAATGCGGCACCTCGTAACCTATCAGCCCGCGATCGGCACCCTCGACCATCCGCAGGATATCTACCTTGCCCGCGGCGCCGATCTCACCGACACCCGACCCGACGTCAACGAGGCCGAGACGATCCGGTGGGTCCCGCTCGAAGAAGCGTTCCAGATGATCGATCGGGGCGAGATCGTCGGCGCAGCGACCATCGTCGGTGTGTATCGGGCCCTCACACTGTCCTAGCCGCTGCGACCCGCTCGCGGAACCCCGCTACCGTCGGGATCGCGCTGTACGGGACCAGCCGGGCTCGCACATCGCGCAGATATGCATGCGTCCGGCGGGACTCCACGGCGCTCGACAATTCGAGCGCTTGCATACCGATCCGGACTGCCTCGTGGGGATCCTCGGAGGCGAGGCTCGACGCGAGCAGGCACAGGTTGAAGACTTTTCCGCGCTGATACCCATCGCTCATATCGAGCGATTGCCGCGCCAGCGTTGCGGCACGCTCGTTGTCGCCGAGGTCGCGGAAGCATTGACTGGTCTTTGCCGCCATGTACGCCGAGTCGAGGTAGTTCAGCCACGTGGGACGGTTCGAACCCTCGCGGTCGAATGCGCCTTCGGCCGCGTTCAGTGAACGCGCGCAGGAACGAGCATCGGCGCGGGCGGCGTGCCCGTGGGCTTCCACCATGTGGCATCCGGCTTCCAGCGCAGGCAACCTCGCCGAGCGGGCCGCGATCTGTGCCGCCCGCGCGAGATCTACAGCATCACCGGGCCGACCGACGTAGGTCGCCTGGTGACTCATCGCTGCAAGGATCTCGGAGCCCAGCGCCGAATCCCCAGCGGCGCGGGCCATCCGGAGTGCCTGGATCAAGTACCGCTGTGCGAGTCCGTGTTCCTCGAGATCGTAAGCTGCCCAGCCGGCCAGTTTCGTCAGCTCGGCGGTCACCGCGAAGAGGCGACGGCCGACTTCCTCGGTGTAGCTGCTACGCAGCAGCGGGGCGACCGATGTGTGTAGGTAGTGCACCACCGTGGAGCGGACCTTGCCTCCTCCCACCTGATTGTCCAGGTCACGAAAAGCAGTGTTCATGGTCCGCAGAGCGTCGATATCAGCCACCCCGACACGGCGGAGGCCAGTCGAGGAGATCGGGTGCTCGTTACCCGGCAAGGTCAGCCAGCGCATGCTCGCGACCGGGTAGACCGCGACCGCGTATGCCGCGCCCTCCAGAAAACGGCGACGCTCCACATCGCTCCTCCATAACGCAGTAACGGAGGCTGTGGCCTCCGTGAGGCTCAACGAGAATTCCAGTCCCAGGTCCGCTGATTCACCGGCGGGCATACCGCAATCGGACGGCGTGATGCGGCGCCCACACAGCTCGGTGAGCACGTCTGCGATCAAGTTCGGTCCGGGCGGTGTCGGTCGCTCGCCGGCCAGCCATCGGCCTACTGATGTGTGGTCGTAGCGCAGGTGGACGCCGATCGACCGGCCCCGCTCGACAACTCGACGCGCCAACCCTTTTCGGCTCACGTGAGTCTCGTTGAGCAGCTCCGCCAACTGGTGGTTCGGCTGTTTCGGGTGACGTCCCATATGCGGAGTGTGGCATGGCAATTGCTCCGATGACGACGATCAGGCCTTTCTGCACACCCCAGCTGCACACACCTGTCCGGAGCGCAGGTCTTATGCGCAGAAGCGGTACGCGATGAGCTGGGACGGACCACTGACCTCAACCCGAGGTGACCCACATGTCCAAATCTGAGCTCGCTCAGTCTCTCACCGTCCGCGAGATGCACGTACTGCGCGCGCTTCTCCCTGGCTCACAGCTCACCGTCGAGCAGATCGCTCGTGCAACTTGTCTGAGTAAACACACCGTGCGCCGCGCGGTCTGCATCCTCGACAGTGCTGGCCTGCTGGTCGACGGCGTCGGCCTTCGTCGCACCGCGTGGCAGGTGACACCGCTTGCCCTCAGTTGGTCGGCGACACCACAAGGCCGCGTCATACTCGATGTCCAGACCGACAGCGCGACATCATGAGCGCCTCGATCGCATTCTGCTGGATCGATTACGACGTGAGCACTGCGCCGGAATGGGACCGTGCGCAGGTGCGGCGGCTGGCCGATCGGCTCGGCTACCGGGTGGTGTGGCCGGATGAGCGCTCGGTGCTGCCGGTCGCCGATCAGGCGCGCAGCGCCGGAGCGGACATGGTGATCCTGCCCGCCCCTGACCACCTCGGCCCGTTGGAGCTGAATCGGGTGATGAACGTCGCCGACGTGGAAACGGTGATCCCCCGGTTGTCCTTCGCGCGTTGGTATGCGGCCGGGGTCGCGCGATGATCGCATTCGGCCTGGCTGTTGCTGCCGGACTACCACTGGGAGTTCTGCTCTGGGCAGTGCTGTGGCCGCAGGGTGATCGATCCGAGAACGGATCGGACGAAGGTCCCGGGCACTGATGACGTTCTCGGAAGTTCGTCCGGTAACCGGGCGGCGTCAGGGTTGGGACGGCATCGGTGAATGCGCGACGTCAGAACCAGTTCTCCGCCATATCGAGGGTGGTGGTGTCCAGGTCGGAGAGGAGGTCCAATTGTGGTCCGGTGCGGGGGAGTTCGTGACGGAAGAAGTAGCGGGCCGCGTGGCGTTTGCCGTCGTAGAAATCGCCGGTGCGGCCGTGGGCGGCGATCGTTTGCTCCAGCCAGATCCAGGCCACGACGTGGTGGCCGAAAGCCTCCAGGTAGACCGAACTGTTGGCCAGGGCGACCTCGATATCGCCGGCCGCGAACAGGCTGCCGGTGACCGCGACCAGGCGGGTCCAGGATTTCTCCAGCCGGTCGGCCAGATCGGCGGGGACACCGCCGAGGTCCTGTGCGGTGGCCAGGGTGGTCCGGATCCGGTCGTCCAGTTCGCGCAGGCTCGCGCCCGACTGCTGGGTGACCTTGCGGCCCAGCAGGTCCAGGCCCTGGATACCGTGAGTGCCTTCGTGGATCGGGTTCAGGCGGTTGTCCCGGTAGTGCTGTTCGACGTTGTATTCGCGGGTGTAGCCGTAGCCGCCGAGTACCTGGATGGCGAGATCGTTGGCGGTCAGGCACCACTGCGAGGGCCAGCTCTTGGCGATCGGTGTGAGAATATCCAGCAGTAGGGTGAGTGCGCGGCGTTCGTCCGCGGTTTCGGCGGTGTGCTGTTCGTCGATGAGGCGGGCGCAGTACAGCACCAGCGCCAGGCCGCCCTCGGCATAGCTCTTCTGCGCGAGCAGCATGCGTTTGACGTCGGCGTGCTCGATGATCGGCCGCTGTGGGGAGGCCGGGTCGGCGGCGCCCTTTGTGCGGCCCTGTGGGCGGGTGCGGGCGTAGTCGAGTGATTCGAGGTAGCCGGTGTACCCGAGGGCGGCGGCGACCAGTCCGACACCGCTGCGGGCTTCGTTCATCATGTGGAACATGTATTTGAGGCCCTGGTGCGGTTCGCCGACGAGATAGCCGATCGCACCCGCGGACCCCTGCGGTGTCCAGCGGCCCTCACCGAAATTGAGGACCGTGTTGACTGTGCCGCGGAAACCCATCTTGTGGTTGATACCGGCCAGCGCCACATCGTTGCGCTCGCCCAGCGATCCGTCTTTCTGGACCAGGAAACGCGGAACCACGAACAGCGAGATCCCTTTGGTGCCCGCTGGGCCGCCCGGGATTTTCGCCAGCACCAGATGCACGATGTTCTCGCCGAGTTCGTGATCGCCGCCGGAGATCCACATCTTGGTGCCGAAGATCCGGTAGGTGCCGTCGTCGTGGGGTTCGGCGCGGGTCACGATATCGGCGAGCGAGGAGCCGGCCTGGGGTTCGGACAGGCACATGGTGCCGAAATACCGGCCTTCGAGCATCGGCGGGACGAAACGCCGAACCAGATCCTCGCCGGCGTGCGCGATCAGCAGATTGGCGTTGCCGATGGTGAGCAGCGGGTAGGCGCTGGTGCCGGGATTGGCGGCGTGGAACCAGGCGAATGCCGCCTGCGCGACGGCCGCCGGGAGCTGCGCGCCGCCCAGTTCCGCGTCCATGGTCGCCCCGACCATGCCCGCCTCGGCGAACGCGGTCAATGCCGCGCGGACCTCCGGGATGATGGTGACCGTATCGCCGTCGAAGGTGGGTTCGTGGGTGTCGTTGAGCTTGTTATGGGTGGCGAAGTACTTGGTGGCCAGCTGTTCGCTCAGATCGAACACCGCGTCGAAGGTGTCGCGTGAATGGTCGGAGAAGCGTGGCCGCTCGGTCAGGTCCTCGACGTCGAGCCATTCGTAGAGCAGGAACTCGAGGTCGCGCCGGGACAGCAGAGTAGACCGCATAACCACCCTTTCGGTACAAATTTCCATCAGAGTATCAAATACCGGCAGTGATGACGGCCCAGGATCCGGGCAGCTTCCGCGCCGCCGTATGGGTTCGAGACTAGTGATTGCGTCCGTGATCGGTGGCCGGATTCCTATGCGGCGGGGCTACCGGTTGCGGGCGGGCCGGGATCAGTTCACCGAGTAGGTGACGCCGGTCAGTTCCTCGGAGACCTGCCACAGTGTCCGTTGCAGGTCGGCATTGTGGGACTGCTTGCTGGAGGAGACGAGCTCGGGTAGCCCCCGGATCCCGCCCGGCCCGCTGGGACCGTAATACTGCGCGCCGAGCACGTGGGGATCGGTCGCGGCCCGCAGCGTCGGAAGTGCGCCCATCGATGCGGGTTGGGACAACACTCGCATGGCCGGTATCCGTACTACTGCCGGCAGATGGCGGCCCAGCTCGGTGTTCGCCCCGCCCGGGTGGGCCGCGACAGCGAGCGTGTCCTGACCGGCGGCGCTCAGGCGGCGCTGTAGCTCGTAGGTGAACAGCAGATTCGCCAGCTTTGACTGGCCGTAGGCGCCGACACGGCTGTAGCCGTTGTCCCAGTTCAGGTCGTCGAAAGCTACTCGACTGTACGGAACGCGGGTGCTGTTGCCGGGACGGCGCAACGGAGGCGATCCGGAGTGCCTGCGCCGGACGTCAGGCGCTGTCCTCCCGCGCCAGTAGCGCCAGGATCGTGGCGGCCATCGCGGCCGGATCGCCGTCCTGCGGACGTAGCACCAGCGCCGGCGCGTGGGGCGCCTCGTAGGGGTCATCTATCCCGGTGAAACCGCGAACCTCTCCGGCGCGGGCCTTCGCGTAGAGACCCTTGGGGTCGCGGGCCTCGCATATCTCCAGTGGCGTGTCCACGAAGACCTCGACGAACGGAATCCCGGCGCCGTCGTGGGTGGCGCGGGCACGGTCGCGGTCGGCCCGGTAGGGGCTGATGAGCGAGACGATGGCGATCGTCCCGGATTCGGCGAACAGCCGGGCCACCTCACCGACCCGGCGGATGTTCTCGGTGCGATCGGCCGCGCTGAAACCCAGATCGGCATTGAGGCCGTGGCGCAGATTATCGCCGTCGAGCAGGAACGCCGGCCGCCCGGCGGCCACCAGGCGGCGTTCGAGCTCTACCGCCACGGAGGATTTACCGGACCCCGACAGCCCGGTGAGCCAGACGGTCAGCCCACGGGTCGGGCGCTCGGCGCGTTCGACCGCGCTGGCATGCCAGACCACGCGGGACGACGGCAGGCTGGGCCCGGTGATCATGCCGGCGCCGACGGTATCTCCGGTGACGTCGTCGATCAGCAGGAAACTGCCGGTGGTGCGGTTGCGTCGATAGGGGTCGAATTGCAGCGGCTGCCGGGTCCGCAACTGCACCCGGCCGATCTCGTTGAGTGACAGTGCGGTCGCGTTCTCGTCCCGGTGCAGCGTGTTCACGTCGAGGCGATAGTCCAGCGTGCGGATCTGCGCGGGCACGCTGCGGGTGGTGTGGCGGACGGTGTAGGACGCTCCCGGGCGCATCCGGTCCTCGTCGCTGAACCAGCACACCATCGCGTCCAGGTCCCGGCTGACCTGCGGCCGGTTGGCGGGGCGGCAGAGCATATCGCCGCGGCCGATATCGAGCTGGTCGGCGAGCCCGACGGTGACGGCCTGCGGCGGGAAGGCGTGGTCGAGCGGTACCCCGCCGGGCCCCCAGATGCCGGTGACCGTGGTGGTGAGACCCGAGGGCAGTACGGTGATCTCGTCGCCGGGGGACCAGACACCGCTGGCCACGGTGCCCGCGTACCCGCGGAAATCCGGAGTGTGACTGCGGATCACGTACTGCACCGGCAGCCGGGCGTCGATGAGATTACGGTCCGAGGCGATATGCACCTCTTCGAGATGGTGCAGCAGCGGGGTGCCCTCGTACCAGTCCATGGTGGCGCTACGGTGCACGATATTGTCGCCGTGCAGTGCCGACATCGGAATGAAGGTCAGGTCCGCGATCTGCAACCGGGACGCGAAAGCGGCGAATTCGTCGCGGATCTCGGCGAACCGCTGCGCGGAGTAGCCCACCAGATCCATCTTGTTGACGCACAGCACCAGGTGCGGGACCCCCAGCAGTGACGCCAGGAACGCGTGCCGCCGGGTCTGCTCGACCACCCCGTGCCGGGCGTCGACCAGGATGAGCGCGAGATCCGCGGTCGAGGCGCCGGTGACCATGTTCCGGGTGTACTGCACGTGTCCCGGGGTGTCGGCGATGATGAATTTGCGCCGGGGCGTAGCGAAGTAGCGATGGGCGACATCGATGGTGATGCCCTGCTCGCGTTCCGCGCGCAAGCCGTCGGTGAGCAGGGCGAGATTGGGATAGTCCTCGCCGCGGTCGCGGCTGGTGCGTTCCACCGCGTCGAGCTGATCGGTGAACAGCGTTTTGGAATCGAAGAGGAGCCGTCCGATCAGCGTGGACTTACCGTCGTCGACGCTGCCCGCGGTGGCCAGGCGCAGCAGGGTGCTCATCAGAAGTAGCCCTCTCGTTTACGGTCTTCCATCCCGGCCTCGGAGATCCGGTCGTCGGCGCGGGTGGCGCCGCGTTCGGTGACCCGCGCGGTCGCCACTTCCTCGACGACGTCGGCCGGGGTGGCGGCGGTGGATTCCACACAGCCGGTGCAGGTGGCATCACCCACGGTGCGGAACCGGACCAGCGCCTCCTGCGGTTCCTCACCGTCGAGCAAGGTCAGGAACCTGGTGTGCGCCAGCAGCATTCCGTCGCGCTGGACCACCGGGCGGCGATGGGCGTAGTACAGCGACGGCAGCTCGATGCCCTCGCTCGCGATATAGGTCCAGATATCGAGCTCGGTCCAGTTGGACAGCGGGAAGACCCGGATATGTTCGCCGGGACGGTGTTTGCCGTTGTAGAGATTCCACAGTTCGGGGCGTTGCCGGCGTGGGTCCCACTGGCCGTATTCGTCGCGGAAACTGAACACGCGTTCTTTGGCGCGGGCTTTCTCCTCGTCGCGGCGCGCACCGCCGAAGACCGCGTCGAACCGGCCCTCACGCAGGGTGCGCAGCAGGGTCGCGGTCTGCAGCCGGTTGCGGCCGGCGCGCGGCCCGGTCTCCTCGGTGACCCGGCCGGCATCGATATCGTCCTGCACCCGGCCGACGAGCAGGCGGACGCCGGATTTCGCGACCACCGCGTCGCGGTAGGCGATGACCTCGTCGAAGTTGTGGCCTGTATCGATATGCAGGATCGGGAACGGCACCGGGGCCGGCCAGAACGCCTTGGTGGCCAGATGCAGCATCACGACGGAATCCTTGCCGCCGGAGAACAGCAGGACGGGGCGCTCGAAGGTCGCGGCCACCTCTCGGAGGATATGGACGGATTCGGCCTCGAGTGCCGCCTGATGCGAGAGCTCGTAGGTACTCGCCGCCGACTTCGTGTGCTGGCTCACGCTTAAAAACTAGAACACGTTTCTGTTGCGGTCAACGGTGGTGCGGCGGGAACCCGCCGGCCGCGGCGGTGACCGCGTCGGCCGCCGCGGCCAATGCGGTACCCCGCCGGACGATCTCGGCGCCGGTGATCGGCCGGCCCACGTACATGGTGAGCACCAGTTGCTGGCGGCCGTCGGTGTCGTACGTCGGTGCCGCGAGCAGGCTCACCGGATGCTCCTTGCGGGGCCGTAGGTCGGCACCCAGGTAAACCCGTTCGCCGAGGGTGGTCACCAACTCTGCCACGGCGGTGCGCAGCTCATCGGGCAATTCGTGGCCGCCGACGCCCGCCAGCATCGAGTACAGCTGCCGGCCGGCCCCGGTCATGCTCTCCACCAGGTAGCCGCGCTCCCGGCATTCGGCGACGATCCGGCGCAGCCGGGTCTCATCCTGCTGGAGGGGCACGGTGGGCGGCGTGGTGAGCCAGGCGTCCAAGGCGGCATCGGTATCCCAGAGCACATACATCAGGCCGACCGGCGGTGCGAAACGATAGGTCGCCCCCACGCGCACCATCGCCGGCCCGGCGCTGTCGAGGACGCTGATCCGTTCGCCGACCACGGCGGAGGCGGTGCAGGTGGTGGCGTATATCGCGCTGAGACGTTCCAGTTCGGGGTGGGCGAGGCCGGCGATGGCGAAACTGTCCTGGGCGACCCGCCCCGCGGCGATCAGTGCCGGACCGGGCCCGTAGTCACGGGTGCGGGGGTCGCGAGTGAGGTAGCCGGCGGCAGTGAGTTCGGTGACGATTCCGAGGCAGGTGGGCTTGGCCAGGCCCAGGTCGCGGGCTATTTCCGAGAGTCCGGCCCGCCGGCCGCGCCGGGCGGTGACGTAGTCGATCACCTGGATCACGCGCTGGGTGGGGGCCGAGCGCCGGCCCACGTCACGCACCTCCGGCAGTCCTGCTGCCATTGACCACTCCTAGAACAGGTTCTAATCTTCTCGATATCAGAATGTACCAGGGCGGTACATATATGGAACACCGGGAGTATCGTGCTGACCCAGCCGTTCGCGGACTCGATCGCCGCCGCCGAGGAAATCATCAAGGGCGCCCCCCATATCCGCACCGAACAGGATCTGGCCGAGGGCTACGACTACCTGGCGGGCAGTATCCGGGCCGCCATCCAGATGTCATGGGCCTTCGAGCGGGACTTCCCGTTCTTCGTGGCATCCACCGGGCCCTACACCAAGATGGGCCTGGACAACCCGGATACGCTCTATTGGCACGCCAATCTGCGCCCCGACGCGGAATACGTGGTCGACGGCACCCGGGGCACCACCCGTGACCTGAGTTTCCAGGTCCTCAACGGCAACTATTCGCCGAGCGAGGTGCCCGGCGGGGAAACCGCCTTCGACGACCGCTCCATCGATATCGCCGCCGACGGGAGCTACCAGCTGACCCTGGGCCCCGGCCCGGGCGGACGTAACCACATCCAGCTCGCCCCCGACGCGACCATGCTCGCGGTGCGCGAGGTCTACGGTGACTGGGCGAACGAGAAGGCCGGCACCGTCCGTATCAGCCGGGTCGACACCGTCGGTGACGCGCCGCCCGCGATCAGCACCGATCTGATGGCGAAACGGTACGAGGTCGCGGGCAAGATGCTGGTCTCCCGGCTGAAGACCTTCCTCGCCTTCCCCGAGTGGTTCTACCTGAACCTGCCGGTGAACACCATGACCGAACCTCGCCGCACGCCCGGCGGGCTGTCCACCCAGTTCTCCTCGGTCGGCCACTACGAACTCACCGGCGATCAGGTCATGATCCTGACCGTGCCCAAATCCGACGCCCCCTACCAGGGCTTCCAGCTCGGCAGTATGTGGTACCTCTCGCTGGACTACATCAACCATCAGACCAGCCTCAATGCCGATCAGGCGAATGTGGATCCGGACGGCATGATCCGCCTGGTGATCAGCGAACGCGACCCGGGCCTGGCCAACTGGATCGAACGGACCGGCCACGAGCGCGCCTATATGCAGTTCCGCTGGCAACGCCTGTCGCGCGATATGAAACCCGAGGACGGGCCGACGGTGGAGTTGGTGTCGTTCGACGATCTGCCGAACCGGCTGCCCTACTACCAGGAGTCGCGGATAACCCCGGAGGACTGGAAGGCCAGGATCGCCGGCCGCCAGGCCGCGGTGGCGGAAAGGATGCTGGGCTGATGCTGTTGCGGGACAAAGTCGTCGTCGTCTCGGGTATCGGGCCCGGACTGGGTCAGGCGATCGCGGTACAGAGCGCGAAAGCCGGTGCGAATGTGGTGCTGGCCTCGCGCACCGAGAAGCGGCTGCGCAAAGTCGCCGCCGAAATCGAGGAACTGGGCCGGCGGGCCTTGGTGGTGCCGACCGACATCACCGACGACGCGGCGGCGCAGGAACTGGTGCGTGCCACACAGGAGGAATTCGGCCGGGTGGACGCGCTGGTGAACAACGCGTTCGCCATGCCACCGATGGCCGACCTGACCGATGTGGCGTTCGACGATCTGCGCACGAGCCTCGAAACCAATGTCTTCGCCGCGCTGCGCCTGACCCGGCTGTTCGCGCCCGCGCTCGCCGAGCAGAACGGTTCGGTGGTGATGATCAACTCGGCGGTGCTGCGGCATTCGCGGCAACCGTACGGCCCCTACAAGATGACCAAGACCACGCTGCTCGCGCTGGCGCAGAGCCTGGCCACCGAACTGGGTCCGCGGGGGATCCGGGTGAACTCGGTGGCGCCGGGCTGGATCTGGGCCGACACCCTGAAATGGTATTTCGACTACCTGGCCCAGGAGCGCGGGATCACCGCCGCCGAGGTCTACACCGAAACCGCGGCCGATATCGACCTGCGGCGGCTGCCCGAACCCGACGAAATCGCCGACGCCGTCGTCTTCTTCGCCTCCGAGATGTCCCGGGCGATCACCGGGACCTGTCTCGATGTGAACTGCGGCGAATTCCACCACTGAGGGAGAGAACAGAAATGATCGGCAGGGAAGACGTCGGAACGATCGACGATCTGCACGCCTCCGCCACCAAGGTGATCGGCCTGGACGATTTCGGCACGGACGACTACCGCGCCGGGCTGTCGGTACTACTCGACTCCTACGCCAACGACGCCGAACTCACCCCGTTCGGCAACAAGGTCAATCGCGCGTTCCTGCGCGGCGCGCTCATCGCGCGGGCGCTGAGCGAATCCGGGTGGAAACAGTATCCGCAGCACGCCGAGGTCACGATCGATCGCCCGATCTTCGTCACCGGCCTGCCGCGTTCGGGCACCACGGCGGTGCACCGCCTGCTCACCGCCGATCCGGGCCATCAGGGCCTGGAGATGTGGCTGACCGAGATGCCGCAGCCCCGCCCGCCGCGGGAGACCTGGGAACAGAATCCGGTGTTCCAGCAGTTGCAGGCCGGCTACGAGAAGCACCATGTCGAAAATCCGGAATTCATGGGCGTGCACCATATTTCCGCCGACCAGGTGGAGGAGTGCTGGCAGTTGCTGCGGCAGTCGGCGATGTCGATCTCCTACGAATGCCTGGGCTATCTGCCGCGATACTCCGAATGGTTACGTGACCAGGACTGGACGCCCGCGTACGCCCGCCATCGCCGGAATCTGCAGCTGATCGGACTCAACGACCCCGACCGGCGGTGGGTGTTGAAGAATCCGAGCCACCTGTTCGCGCTCGACGCCCTGCTCGCGGTCTATCCCGACGCACTGGTCATCCAGATGCACCGGCAGCCGCGCACCATCGTGGCCTCGGTCTGCAGTCTGAACGAACAGGCGACCGCGGGCTGGTCGGACAAGTTCCGCGGGCCGGTGGTGGGGTCGGCGCAGCTCGAACTGTGGTCACGGGGCGCGCGGACATTCCTCGCGGACCGCGCGAAATACCCCGCCGCGCAGTTCTGCGATGTGTACTACGAGGATTTCGTCACCGACCCGATCGGTACCGCCGAGCGGATCTACGCGCAGTTCGGTCTCGAACTCACCGATACCGCACGCACGCAGATGGCAGCTCTGCACAGCGAATCCACATCGGGCGCGGCGCGCCCGGCGCACAAGTACTCGCTGACCGATTTCGGTCTCACGCCCGAACAGGTCGACGAGGCTTTCGCACCGTATCTCGCCGAGCACTATCCGGGCGGCAGCCGTAATTAGCCGAGCGCCGGAGAGCGGACGGACCGGCACGCCTATCCGGGTGTGCCGGTGCGGTTGCGCGCACCACCCGGCCGCGGCCGAAACGGAGGTTACTGCTCCGCCACCAGATAGCGGTCCCAGACCTGTGCCGTCCGATAGGGACCGTCGCCGTCGGCGTCGTACTGGGATTCGTCGAATCGAACCCAGTAGACCAGTTCTCCGGGGCGGGCACTGGACAGTGTGACCGGCGCCGGCGGCTCGGGTGTGTAATCGACGGTCCCGAAGAACTCGTCGCGCCACGGACCTTCCCATTCGGGATCGTGGATCACCTTCACGCGGGTGCCCGCCGGAAGGGCAGAATCGGGCAGGTCGTTTTCCTCGCTCATCGGTTCGGCTCCGTTCGATCCTTGAATTTGAAGTCCGCGACCTCACGCGTATTCGGGTTGCGCACGTAGTGGATCTCGATGTCGTGCACTGTCATGCTCATCTTCACCCACCCGTCCTCGGCCGGCCACCGCGGGTCTTTCAGCCGGACATTGGTCAGCACATCACCGTATTCGGCATTCTCGCGGACCAAACTGATGGCCTCGGCCTCCTCCCGGCTACCGGGCGTGGTGCGGCCGGTGGACTTCTGGGATTCGGTCTGCAGTTCGCCGGGTGTTTTGCGATGGTCGACGGTGCGTGCGATCGCCACGTGCGGTTCACCGTTGATCCGCACCTCGAAGGGGCGGTCGACCTTGTCGAAGGTATTGAGCGCACTGTTGGTTCGGTGGCTCGTATCCTCGAGTACACGAGCTGTGAACGAGCTGATCGACCCGGTGAGTTGCCTGATTTTCTCGAGCTGCTCCCGAGCCAGGACGACCACGCGCCTGGATTGCACAGTCCCACACCTCCCCGGTCACCCCGCGCGATGCGCCTCTTCAGCCCAGGTTATTGCATGGGCCCGCCGCTGTTACGGAATCCCGCCGCAGGGTGGCATAGGCGCATTCACGGTCGAGGCCTCAGGGCTGGCCGGGTTTCAGGACGATGAACAGCCCGTGAGCTTCGGCGCAGAGCCGGTCGCCGTCGTGCAGGGTGGCCTTGATCCAGACCTTGCGGCCCTCCTGGCGTTCGCCCCAGGCGCGCAGTCTCAGTTCCTTGTTCAGCGGTGTGATAGCCCGGTAATCGACGGTGAGCGAGGCCGTCCGGGTGACCGAGCCGGAATACACCGAACCCGCCAGACCCATCAGATCGTCGAAGCCCAGCGAGATGTACCCGCCGTGCGCCGCCGCGTTACCGCCCAAGTGGAAGGTGCGGTAGGTGATCCGTGCGTCCACCCCGTCGGGTTCGGCGCGGTCCACGCGGTAGGGCGGCAGGGTCACATTCCCCCGGGACGGTAGATCGAACCGGGTCCAGCCGGGTGCGTCCCATTCGTTGTGCACGTGCACGGCCAGCCGGTCGTTGAGCTTCTCGAGGATGCCGGCCGCTTCCTGCACCAGATCATCGGGCGGCACCGCCAGCCGGGCCCGGTCCATGAGCGTCCGTACCTGTTCGACGAAATCGCCGTAGTGGGGGCCGCCGCGACTGGTGTCCACCGCATGGACCTGGTCCATCAGCTCCGACATCGGCCGGAATCCGCCCTCATGGTGCTCCGCGTTGGGGAGTACGTTCCCGGCCTCGTTTTCGCTCATGAGAACACGTTATCGTTCGGACCGGGGATCGCTGCCGGCCGGGGCGCTCACGCGCGTCCGCCGACCGGGCGCTCCCGCCCTGCTCGAGCCGCGTAGGCTGCCGGACTATCGGCTGCCCGGTAGCACCCTTTCACCGGGCGGCCGAAGCCCGTCCGTGCGAGGATTTCCGGATGGGGTGATATCTGTACGCGGGGCGGTCGGCTCGGGCCGCCGGGAGGACGACACATGCCGACGATGCCACTGACCCAGCAGAACTTCCAGACGGTCGTGGCCACCAACCACATTGTGCTGGTGGATTTCTGGGCGACCTGGTGTGGATGGTGCACCCGGTTCGCCCCGGTCTACGAGGCATCCGCGGAGACCCACCCCGATATCGTGCACGCGACGGTCGAGGCCGAGGCCGAACCCGCGCTGGCCGCCGCCGGTCAGGTCGACCGGTACCCGTGGGTCATGGTGTTCCGCGAGGGCCTGCTGGTGTATTCCAAGGCCGGTTTCCTGCCCGGCGATCAGCTCGAAGAACTCGTCCAGCAGGTGCGGTGGATGGATATGGAGACCTTCCGCCGCGAACACGGGCAGCAGGCAGGCGGGGAGAAGGGTCCCGTGGTGGAGGATCAACCGGCCGGCCGGGCCGGGCCCGCGCCGGGACCCCATACCTACGGATGGCCGGGACTGCGGTCGGCGTGAACGGCGGGCTCGAACCGGGGCGGGTATTCGCCGGCTACCGCATCGAGCGTCTGCTCGGCGCCGGTGGGATGGGGGAGGTGTACCTGGCCCGCGACCGTGATCTCCCGCGTCCGGTCGCGTTGAAACTGCTGAACCCGGTGGTCGGCGACGACCGTGATATCCGGGCCCGGTTCCTGCGCGAGGCCGATACCGCGGCGCGGCTCTCCCATCCGAATATCGTTGCCGTATACGCCCGCGGTGAGGAAGAGAACCGCCTCTGGATGGCGATGCAGTACGTCGAGGGCACCGATGTCGCGGCGGTGCTGGCTCGCGGGCCCATCCGGCCGGACCACGCGGTGCGGATCACCGAGGAGACCGCCCGCGCCCTCGGCCACGCGCATACCGCCGGCGTGCTGCACCGGGACGTGAAACCCGCGAACATCCTGCTGGCCTGGGGAGAACAACAGCAGGTTTATCTGTCCGATTTCGGTATCGCCAAAGCACTCGACCGTAGCGACGGCCTCACCCGTACCGGCGAGTTGTACGCCAGCTTCCACTACGCGGCGCCCGAATACTTCGAGATGCGCCCGGATATCGACCGCCGCGCCGATGTGTATTCCCTCGGCTGCACGCTGTACTACATGCTCACCGGGCGTCTGCCGTATCCGGCCACGTCCACGGGCGCGCTGATCAACGCCCATCTCAACGCTCCCGTACCGCTGCCCTCGGCGGTCGATCCGCGTTTGCCGCGCGGTTTCGACGGGGTGATCGCCAAAGCGATGGCGAAGAACCCGAACGAGCGTTTCGGCGACTGCGGTGAACTCGCGCAGGCGGCTCGCCGGGCGCTCACCGATACCGCGGTCACCATGCCGGCCGTACTGCCGACGCCACCGGTCGCCCCGCCACGCGACCGGAACAGGCGCCGATTCGTGCTCGTACCGCTGGCGGTGGCGGCCGTCCTCGCGGTCGTCGGAGCGGTTGTCTGGTTCACCGGTATCTTGCGACCCGCCGATGCCGGGCCCGGCGTCGGTCCGGTGACCCCACCGGCGGACGCGAAGGCCGCCGCCGAACAGGCCGCGTGCGAATACTCCTCACTGGTGGGGAGTTACGACTACGCGGATCCGGCGGGCTGGGAGCAGAAAGTGCAGGCCGGTGCCACCGGGCAGTGGAAGAACCAGGCCGCGACGGTCCTGCCGATGGCCCGGGTGCTCATCTCCTCCGACCCCGAGCGGTCCCGGGTCGATACGGCCACCTGCGTGGCGACCATGAGCGCGAACGAAACCCGCGCCGACGTGCAGGTACAGCTCACCACCCGCAACGCCGAACCGGGGGAGGCCGAGACAACCAAGGAACTGTCGGTGTCCACGGTGATGGAACTCGTCGACGGTCGCTGGCTGTGCAGCGTGTTCAACGCACCCTTCATGCCGGGCTGAACTCGGCTGTGATGGTTTGCACACGGCCGGAACGGGGCATCGTCGATAGCGTCCCGTTCGCTACGCATAAGCTGGCCGGGCTGCACGATGGAGGTAAGTCTTGACGGTCGAGGTACTGGCCGACCCGGAACCGGGCGGGTCGTGGCAGGGCAGGCAACAGCCGGTCCGCTCCGCTCCGCCGGTATCGATGATCGAGCGGATGACACTGATACTGGACGCGTTCGCACCCGCCACACCGGTTCTCACATTGCACGACCTGGTGGAACGAACCGGCCTGCCGCGTTCCACCGTGCACCGCATCCTGGACCAGATGATCCGGCTGCGCTGGCTCGCGCATTCACCCGGCGGCTACCGCCTGGGGCTGCGGGCACTGGAACTGGGCGGGCTGGCCGCCGGGCACAACGAACTGCGCGCAGTGATCGGCCCGCTACTGCACGAATTGTGTCAGCGGATCGCCGCGGTCGGGCATCTCGGTGTGCTCGACGGCCGGGACGTGGTCTATCTGGACAAGACCGGGGGCCGGTACAGCGCCACCGTCCCGACCCGGATCGGCGGCCGGCTGCCCGCGCACAGCACCGCCCTCGGCAAGGCACTGCTGGCCAGCCTGGATCCGGGTGTGGTCGAAACATCGCTGCGCGAACAGCTTCCCCGCCTCACCTCCCGCACGATCGGGGACCGGCTGGAATTGCACCGCGAGCTGGTGCGGATCCGGAACCGGCAGGGAGTGGCGGTCGACAACGAGGAGGCGGTGGCCGGTATCGGCTGTGTCGCGGTACCCGTACGGCGGCGTGGTGTCGCCGTGGCCGCGCTATCGCTGTCCACTCGAATCGGTGCTGGCCGCCCGGCCATCGATACGGGCCGCCAGGCCCGGCAACTGGCCGCGCTGGCCACCGAGGCGGGACGGTTGCTCTCCCGCGAGTGACCGGCGGCCGGTGACCGCGGGTCAGGCAGTGCCGAGCAATCGGGCAAGCGCCCGGCCTGCCGCCCGGCCGGAGAAGATGCACCCGCCGAGGAAGGTGCCCTCCAGCGCGTTGTAGCCGTGCACACCGCCACCACCGAATCCGGCGACCTCACCCGCGGCGTACAGCCCGGGCAGGGGAGAGCCATCGGGGCGGATCACCTGTGAATCCAGATCCGTCTGCAGACCGCCCAGCGTTTTACGGGTCAGGATGTTCAGCCGGACCGCGATGAGCGGCCCCGCGGCCGGATCGAGGATCCGGTGCGGTTTCGCGACGCGCGCGGTTTTGTCGCCGAAGAAATTGCGGGCATTGTGAATCGCCGTGACCTGGGCGTCCTTGCTGAACTTGTTGGCGATCTCCCGGTCGCGCGCCACGATCTGGCGTTCCAGATCATCGTGGTCGAGTCGCGGACCCCGGGCGATCGCGTTCATCCCGTCCACCAGCTCGCGCAGGCTATCGGCCACCACGAAATCGACGCCGTGCTCCTTGAACGCTTCCACCGGGGCGGGTGCGCCCTTGGTGAACCTGCTGCGCACGGTGGAGAGCCGGTCCTTGCTGGTGATATCCGGATTCTGCTCCGAACCCGAGAGTGCGAACTCCTTCTCGATGATCGCCTGGGTCAGTACGAACCACGAATAGTCATGGCCGGTGGCCAGGATGGCTTTCATCGTGGTGTTCGTATCGAAACCCGGGAAGCAGGGCGCCGGGAGCCGACGGCCTGTCGCGTCGAACCACAGCGACGACGGGCCGGGAATGATGCGGATCGCGTGATCGGGCCAGATCGGATCCCAGTTGTTGATTCCCTCGGTGTAATGCCACATGCGGTCCCGGTTCACCAGGGCACCGCCGGCGGATTCGGCGATACCGAGCATCCTGCCGTCCACATGGGCGGGTACACCGGAGATCATGGTGCGCGGCGCCGGACCGAGGCGATCGACCGGCCAGTTCCGGCGGATGAGATCGTGATTGTGGCCGATACCGCCGGAAGTGACCAGGACGGCCTTCGCGTGGAACTCGAAATCGTCCACCACGGTGCGTGAGGTCGCCACTCCTCGTGGCAGTTCGGTCGGTTCGAGCACACTGCCCCGGACGCCGTTGACCGTACCGTCGCGCACGATCAGTTCGTCGACCCGATGCCGGAACGCGAAGCGGACCAGGCCGTTGCGTTCGGCTTCGAGGACCGGGTTCAGGAAGATCTCCAGCACACCGGGGCCGGTCCCCCAGGAGATATGGAACCGCGGCACCGAGTTGCCGTGCCCGTCGGCCAGCGCCCCGCCGCGTTCGGCCCACCCGACCAGCGGCGTCACCCGCAGCCCGAGGTCGTACAGATAGTCCCGCTTCTCGGTGGCCGCGAACCGGACGTAGGCCTCCGCCCACTGCCGCGCCCAGTGGTCCTCGTCGTCGCGGTCGAATCCGGCCGACCCGAGCCAGTCCTGCAGCGCGAGTTCGTAGGAGTCGTGGATACCGAGCCGCCGCTGTTCCGGGCTGTCGACGAAGAACAGGCCGCCGAGCGACCAGAATGCCTGTCCGCCGATATTGTTGCGATTCTCCTGATCGACAACGAGGACGCGGTGCCCGGCCCGGGTCAGTTCGTAGGTGGCGACGAGACCGGCCAGTCCGGCGCCGACAACGACCACGGGATAGTCGTCGGCGGATACCCGGTCGCCAGGAGAGGTTTCGGACACGGTTCACCCTTCGCTCACGGTGTATACCGGCGGGAATGTATCAGACGGCCCGCCTGATCGGGCCCTGTCAGCCCGAGCGGTGCCGGGGTTCTACGACGGGCGCCGGGCCGGGAATTCCGCGGCGAGTTCGGTGAACAGCGCCCGGTTCAGGACGAAGGCCCGCTTACCCTCGTCCAGGATGCGGCGCTGTTCGAGTTCGTTCACGCCGATCCGGTCCAGCAAGGCGCGGTATTCGCGTTTGAACGCCGCCGGATTGCCGATCCGGTCGAAGACGTAGAACCGTACGCCGTCCCCACGATGCGGTAGGTCCCACAGCTTCTCGGCATGGCCTCGAATCACCTGGCCACCCGACAGATCGCCCAGATAACGCGTGTAGTGATGGGCAATGTAGCCACCGGGCCAGGTCCGGGCGCATTCTTCGATCCGCGCGGCGTAGGCCGCGGTCGCGGGGAGCGGGGCCAGTTCCGTACGCCAGCCCGAGCCGGCCAGATGTGTCAGGTCGCGTTCCAGTTCCGCGGTGCGCGCGAGCTCCGGTTTGATGAACGGGCCCGCCACCGGATCCGCGGCGAGCTCCGCACTGTGCCGTTCCAGGGCCCGGTAGATGAACCACAGCTGGCCGGTATAACGCCGGTAGGAGTCGATACCGAGTGAACCGTCGAGCATCTCGCTGATGAAGGTCGAATTCTCCGCCGCCTCGTGCTCCTGGGCGGTGGCCTCCCGGATACGCGCGGAGAACGGGGTGGCCGGATCGGTGGTCTCGGTGGTCTCCGGCATCGAACGAACCTTCCTGCGAACGCGGTGTGGATTCACCGCCCGATCACTCGATCGGCGGTGGCACGGTGTTCACCGTGCCACCGCCGACGGCCGACAACCCGACGATACCGGGCGGATACCGCCGGTGGGGATGTCCGTCAGTCGGCGTCGGGACGCAGTGCGGCGGGTTGCGGCTCGGTCGGGAACAGCCGCGGTTCGCCCGCGCCGACACCGACCGGCTCCAGAGGCGGAGTGAGCGGCATCGCCGCGGTGGGCAGGATGTCCTCTGCCAGTCCCAGAGGTGCGGTGGGCAAGGCCAGCAGATCCGCGGGGAGGACCGGCATCTCCAGCGTTTCGGGCGAGGAAACCCCGGATACCGCCTGGGCCGGCTGACCCGGGCGTACGGATACGGCCGAACTCAGCGGCGCGGAATCCAGATCGCGGGTCCACCTCCCGCGATCGACGCTGGGAATCGGCGCCCGGCCCCGCGTGGCGGGCTCGGAGATCTGTGGCAACTGCCCGGCCGCGGGGAACCCGACCGGCACCTCCGGCGAGGCCATGACCGCGGCGGGCGCCGCGCCCAGCACTGGACTGTGGCGGCGACCCAGCGGCGCGGCCCGCCGCTTGCGCAGGTTCACCGACTGCAGATGTTTGGCCAGGTTCACCGTGGGCAGGCGCTTGCGCTTGACCACCGGACGCCGCAGCGCGCCGAACTTGCGCAGGATCGGCGGACGGCGCACCGTCCGGTCGAACCATTCGCCGAGGGTCACCCCACCGGCCAGCGCGCAGCCGATACCGAACGCGGCCAGCAGTTGGTCGGCGCCGCGGGTGATCTCGTCGTTGAGCATGCCGTACAGCCCGCGGTACACGCTCAGACCGGGCAACAGCGGGGTGATACCCGCGAGCGCGATGACCAGCGGCGGGGTCAGCGTGCGGCGGGCGAACAGACCACCGAACAGGCCGATCACGATGGCCGCCGCGCCCGCGGCGATCACCGGCCCGAATCCGGTCGCCATGACCAGCAGGTAGCAGATGGCGCCCATGGCGCCGCTGGTCGCGGCCGCGGCCAGCGCCCGCTTCTCCGCATAGCAGGCCAGCGAGAACGCCAGCGCCGCCACGGCGCCGGCCAGCACCTGAACGGGAAGATTCGTCAGCGCGTGCCCGGGACCGAGATCCAGCGGCACCGTCGCGTCGAACATCTCGCCGATGCGCAGGGTGAGTGCGATACCGGCGATGATCCCGCCGGTCATCATCAGCAGCTCGAGCATGCGTGCCGCCGCCGTGACCGGCGCCCCGGTGATGGCGTCCTGTACCGAGCCCACGAGGCTCAGTCCACTGAGCAGCACCGTGATCCCGGCCGCGATGATCAGTGTGGGATTCACTGAGATACCCATCGGTTCGGCGAACGCCGCCAGCGCTACCGCCGGGGTGGCGGCGATCGCACCACCCACCAGATGCTGGAAGAAGAACGGCAGACCGTACCGGTTGAGCGCCCTGTTGGTGCGGTCGATCACCGCGGTGGTGACGAAGCTGAGCGCGACGACGAGTACGCCGCCGCCGAGCAGCAGGGAGATCGCCGCGGCCATCAGCGACCAGCCGAAGGTGGCCGTCCAGCGCTTGTACGGGTGCGGTGCCGAGGTGATGGCATCCAGCGCGGCGCGCGCTTCCTGCGGCGGGACGACCTCGCGGCGGATCCGCCGGGTCAGCCGATCGACCGCGGCGAGCCGGGTGAAGTCCAGCGAGCGGTACTGCACCACCCGCATCGAGCTGGCCGGTGGCAGTTGGCTGCCGCGGTGCACGTAGATGCGGATGGAGTTGTAGGTGACCTCGACATCGCACGCCGACAGACCGTAGGTGGCGGCGATGAAACGCACTGTGGTCTGGGTGTCGGTAACCGCGGTACCCGACGCCAGCACGACCTCGCCCATCCGCACAGCCAGATCCAGCACCTCGGCGACCGCGGCGTCATCGGCGAGATCGATCGGCTGCAGCGGGGCAGGGGCAGAGACGATCGTATCGGCGGTGGCGGGACGGTCGGCGACCAATTTCTTGATGGCGCCGGTGATTCCGGGCAAGCGCAAGGGAGTACTCCGAGAAGCGGAATAACCCGACGAGTCCGGAGAGATCTGTGGTGTGGAAGTCGCTCCTTCCGAGAATCCTTGCGCAGCCATAGCCGCGAAGGTAGTGGCCGGAGGCACCGCTTTTCCACCGAAAACCGGGCCGAATGAATGTGACGTTCGTTACGTACTGGTTTATTCGATGTTTCGAATGGAGAAAAGGATCCGTTTGCGCAGGTTGAACGCGCTTCTCTCGATGGCGTCGGTCCCCAGGGCGCGAGTGTTACGTAGCGCGCATCGAAGGTTCTCGCGCGGACCTCCGGCACTCCGGTACTCGCCGTCCATGTCCGCCGGACGACAGCGCCGAGGCGTCCTCACGCATATCTCTGACACGGGGGCTACACGCGGTCTGTCGGAAGGCTTCACTTCGATACGCCGATTAGGGTCGGAGGTATGAGCACCGGGAGCACTGCGACGGCACAGTATTTACGGCAGGCACTGGACGGGCCGTGGGGTGAGGTCCGGGAGGAGGCGCGTACCCAGCTCGCGGACGGGCGGTTCGCCGGCGATCCCGGCCTGGATCTCCCCGCGGCGCGCGCCCGGGTGCTGGACCAGATGCGGGAGATCGCGAAACTCGGTTTGGCCGAACGCGGTTTCCGGCGGGAGCACGGCGGCACCGGCGAACCCGGTGCGGCCGTCGTGGGTTTGGAGATGCTGGCCTACGCGGACCTGTCGCTCTGGGTGAAATCCGGCGTGCAGTGGGGTCTGTTCGGCGGCGCGGTGGAGAACCTGGGCACCGAACGGCACAGCGACTACATCCGTCGCCTGATCTCGCTGGATCTGCTCGGTTGTTTCGCGATGACCGAATCCGGGCACGGCAGCGATGTGGCGAACCTGGAGACCACCGCCACCTACGATCCGGCCACCGAGGAGTTCGTGGTCCACACACCCACCCCGTCGGCACGCAAGGACTACATCGGGGGTGCCGCCGAACACGCGCGGATGGCGGCGGTCTTCGCCCAGCTGCGCACCCCGTCGGGCGAGCACGGTGTGCACTGCCTGCTGGTGCCGATCCGCGACGAGGACGGTAACGATCTGCCCGGTGTCACCACTTACGACGACGGCCGCAAAGGTGGCCTGCCGGGGGTGGACAACGGCCGGATCGTTTTCGACCGGGTGCGGGTGCCGCGGGAGAATCTGCTCAATCGCTATGCCGATGTCGCGCGGGACGGCACCTACAGTTCCGATATCGACAATCCCAGCCGGCGTTTCTTCACCACCCTGGGCACTCTGGTCCGCGGCCGGGTGAGTGTCGGCGGTGCCGCGGCCGCCGGTGCCCGGGTCGCGTTGAGTATCGCGGTGCGATACGCGCTGAAACGCCGCCAGTTCGGTAATCCGGACGACGGCGGGGAAACCCTGCTCCTGGACTACCGGATGCATCAGCGCCGGCTACTGCCGTTGCTGGCCCGCTCCTACGCGCTGGCCTTCGCGCAGAACGACCTGGTCCGCCGGATGCATCTGGTGCAGACCGGGCAGGATCTCGATCCGCACGCGCAGCGGGCCCTGGAGAAGCGGGCGGCGGGCCTGAAGGTGGCGCAGACCCGGCACGCGACCACCGCCATCCAGGAATGCCGCGAGGCGTGTGGCGGTGCCGGATATCTCACGGAGAACCGCCTGGTCACGCTGAAGGCCGATACCGATGTGTTCACCACCTTCGAAGGCGACAACGTGGTGCTCACCCAGCTGGTCGCCAAGGAGATCCTCACCGCCTATGCCGACGAGGTCCGCGACCTCGACGCGCTCGGCTGGGTTCGGTTCGCCGCGACCATGGCCGGAGATGTAGTGCGTAAACGTTCGGGCGTGCGGCAACTGATCCAGACCCTGCGCGACCGAAGCGGTGAGACCGTCGACGAAGGCGACCTGGGCAAACGTGCCACCCAGCTGCAGCTGTTCGCCGACCGCGAGGACTATCTGACCCGCACCGCCGCGCACCGGCTCCGCGCCCGCGCGGAGGAGACCGGGCCGTTCGAGGCGTTCAACAACGCGCAGGACCATATCCTCGCCGCCGGGTCCGCCCATATCGATCGGCTGGTGCTCGAGGCCTTCATCGAAGGTATCGCCGATATCGAGGACGAACAGGCGCGGGCTCTCGCCGAAACCGTCTGCGATCTGTATGTGTACTCGCTGCTCGAGGACAACTCGGCCTGGTTCATCATGCACAGGTTCATCTCGGTCGAACGGGCCAAGGCGGTGCGGCGCGGAGTGAACGAACTGGTCGACCGGCTCCGCCCGGACGCACTCACCCTGGTCGAAGGGCTGGGAGTGCCGGAGTCCATGCTGGGCGCCGCCATGCTCGACGACGCGAGCGTGTACGACCGGCGCTGAGTTTCTCCGTGGTCCGGGCGGCCGCGCACTGGTCAGGCGTTATGAGCAGGACAATCCCGCCCGGTCCGGACGAGCCCGGGCGGGGTTGCGCTGCCGGAACGACCGGGAGGTGGTGCGGGTAGCCGGTTCCTGTCAGTGGTGCCGGGACCCGTACGTGCGGCGGATGTACACCGAAACCCAGTACAGGCCGATCGCCAGGGCGATTCCCGCCGCGGCGCCGCCGATGACATCGGTGGCCAAGTGGTAGTCGAGCGCGATCATGCCCACCGCGCCCGCACACCAGCCGGCCCCGGCGAGCAGCGCGATCACCACCCGGGCGCGTGACGATCGCAGCAGCAATACCAGCGCCGCGATCACCGAGACGAGATGGACGGTATGCCCGCTCGGATACGCCAGGTAGTCGTGTAGCGGCCGCGCCCACCAGGGTTTCAGCGCCCATGCGTTGACCGCCACCGCGATCTCCGGCACCAGCACAACGGTCGCGGTCTCCCACCATCTGCGCTGCCAGGCGAACCAGGCCGCACCCCCGCACAGCACAGCGAGTACCACGCCGGTACTGGTCGCCAGCGCCAGCACCTCCGCGATCCAGGGCCGCGGATCCAGCCGCGGATCGACGCGTGCCCCGACCTCCAGATCGAAGGTGGTCGGTCCGCCGCCGGGCGGAAACGTCAGGGGCAGGGCGACCGTTACCGCGGCGCCGGTCGCGGCGACCATCCCGGTGGCGAGCGGGGCGGCGGTATGAGCCGGCCCACCGGAGTGCGAACAGGGTTCCGGTGTTCGGTCCCCGGCGCCGGGATACGGGTGCGCTCCCGGATCCGGACGGTCCTCTGTGGTGCGGTGGGTAGTTCCGGAGGGCCGGTTCGCATCGAACGGATCCGGCAAGCCGGGTGCGGTGCTCACGGTCCGACCCTAATGGGCGCCGCGGGGTGAGGCCCAGTCGTAGTCCGTGCACGGCCGGAGCGAACGGGGGCATGCCCTGTCCATCCGTCGTGGTGCCGGCACGGCTCGACCGGTGGTGCTCCGCGGAACCTCAGCTCGGACCGTAGGTGAAGAAGGCGGTGATCACGAACCACAGGATCCAGGCGACCGCGACGAACGTCCCGATGGCGAACATCGCGCGCATGAACGCCCGGCCCAAATCGATATCGCCGACTTCCCGCGGGTACAGGCGCCACGGGCTGTACCAGGGCGCGCGGAACCGCCGCATCCCGGCGGTACGTTCGAGCTCGGCGAGATCCTCGGCATACTGTTCCGCTTCCGCCTGGGCCGGGCCGCCGTGCCACAACGTGACGTCGATCGGGCCCAGGAACCCCTCGTCGAGCAGTAGTTGCGGTGCGGGCAGGTACGCCAGGATTCCCAGGCTCCGGAAGGCAGAGGCCACATCGTTGGCCGTCCAGCGGTGCGTCTCCCGTTCGGCGAGTACACCGAAGTAGTGCCGGAGCTGTTCGGCGTCGTCGCCGACGATCACATCGAAACTCGGGTCGTGGACCTTCTGATCGATCTGGATCGGGACCCGCTGGAACGGCACGATCAGGGCGATTCCGTGGACCATCCGCTGTCCCAGTCCGCGCGCGGCCAGCCAGCTCTGTAAGGCGAAGGTGTGTTCGCGGGAGCGTTCCAGCAGTGAGCGGTCGTCGGCGGCTTCCAGTTCGGCCCGGACTCCGTTGAGTGTCGACCTGCCGGTCAGCGGAACGTGCAGCGTGCCGCCGTGCTCGCTGCGCAGGCCCGCAACATCGATCACAACGCAGCTCGTGGGCGTCCACACCACGGCGTCGAAGTGGTAGGTCGCGCCCTGGTACAGCAGGTCGCAGTTGACTGTCGCGACCCCGTGCGGGCTGTCCGTGCTGCCCCAGCCGCTGAGCCAATCGATCAGGGACCGCTCGGCGAAACTGTCGGTGCTGTCCTGAACCTGCACGAGCATGATGACCGCCCTTCGTATCCGAAACGAGGCTGTGGCCCCGCCGAGTCCGGGCGGCGCACCCCTCGAAACTACCGGTCCGGCTCCTCTGCCGGAAGTTTCCCGGCCCGAACCGCGGCGACGAGTTCCTCGTGATCGGATTCGGTGCGGTCGGCGTAGCGGACCGCGAAATCGGCCACGGCTCCGTCGAAATCCGCGTCGTCGCCCAGGTAGCCGGTGATCAGCCGGGGATCGAGGGACCGCGCGTGTGCGCGGGCGAGCAGGGCGCCGGCGAGGCGGCCGTAATCGTCGAGATCGTGTGGTTCGAGTTCCTCCGGCGCTATTCCGCCCTTGAGGTTGCGGAACTGACGGACGATGAACGGCAGGTCCCGGGTGCCACCGCCGGGCTGCGGAACAGCCATGGTTGTCCAGCCCAGCAGGATATCGGTTTCGGTCTGGACCAGCCTGGCGCCCTGCACAATTCGCTTGCCCTCGTGCTCCGGCGATTCGATTCCGAGGACCGGCGCCAGCGCCGAGGGCGCCGCCTGTTTGAGCTGTAACACCAGTACCTCGCCCGAATTACCGTGCAGCAGAGCGACATAACTGTGCAGGCCGACGCTACCGGTGCCCACGATCCGGAACGCGATATCGGTGACCGCGAATCGTGCCAGCAGCCCCTGCCGGGATTCACGCAGGCTGGGACCGTAGCGTTCCAGCGCGTCGACGGCCGCGTCCTCGACATCCTGTGCGACGGTGGTGAGGATGGGCGGATCGCTGACGAAGCGGTGGCTTTCGACACCTGTTTCGTGATCGTCGATATGGGTCCACTTCCGCACGACCTTCTCGCTGGTGTTCTTCCGCGCCTTTTTGGCGGCCTTCTTGAAGTTGTCGAGAAGATCGTCGGCTTCGACCCGGTCGAGGACGGATTCATCGGCCAGCGCCGACCACGAGGTCAGGAACGGCCGTTCCGCCAGTCTGGCAGCGGTGCGGCGATAGCTGCGCGCGGCATCGGCCGCGGCCGTGCGGCATTCGTCTTCGTCGGCGCCGCCGTCCCGGCCGGCCAGGACCAGGCTGGCCGCGAGTCGTTCCAGATCCCATTCCCAGGGGCCCGGTACCGTCTCGTCGAAATCGTTGATATCCATGACGATTTCGCCGCGTGAGGTGCCGTACAGGCCGAAATTCGCCGCGTGCGCGTCGCCGCAGAGCTGGGCCTGGAACCCGGTGTCCGGGCTGCCCGCCAGGTCGTGCGCCATCAAACCGGCGGCGCCCCGATAGAAAGCGAAAGGGGAGGCCATCATCCGGCCGATGCGCAGCGGGATCAGCTGATCGAGCCGCCCGCTGTTGGTGGCTTCGATGAATTCGATTACCGACGGCCGCCCCTCGGTGCGGATCATGCGGTCGCGGGCTGTGCGCGGCACCCGGTCGCGCAGTGCCTCCCCACGGGCGAGTATTTCCTCGGCAGGAATATATGAGCGCAACGGGATACGGCTATCGGGCACGTGGTCACGGTACCGATCGATCGGCCGGTGCGTGCCGGGCGGTCGTCGCGCGGGCCGAGGATGGGTCAGCGCGTTCCCGCCGGGGTTATCGGTAGCCGCAGCCCCCCGGGGCGGTGGCGGGCACCGCGGGGTGTTCGGGAGCCACGGCCGCGCCGAGCATGCGCTGCGTCTGGTCGTAGTACGGCGCGAGTTCGTCGCGCCGATCGGTGATATGCGCACACCTCCGGTCGGTGTAGAAATCGTCGAGGGGCGGTAGTCGAATCCCGACATGATCTTGCTCTCACCCGAGCTGACGATGAGATGGTTCCATACTCACTGTTTCATCGAATCGCCTGCGGGGCGTACTGGCGCCGGAGCAGGTCGTGCGGTAAGCACTGGCATGTGATGAGCGATTCGGGAACCGGCGGCTCCGAGACCTCGGCCGCGGGCCGCGGGCCCGGCGGTGCGATAGCGGCGGTGCTGTCCGATCGGCTGCTCACCGTGCCCAATGTCCTGAGCATCCTCCGGTTGCTCGGTGTCCCGCTCTTCCTGTGGCTGTTGCTGGTACAACATGCCGACGGCTGGGCGTTCACCTTACTGATCCTGAGCGGGCTGACCGACTTCCTGGACGGCAAACTCGCCCGCCTGCTGGACCAGTCCTCCCGGCTGGGCGCCCTGCTGGACCCATTCGTCGACCGGCTCTACCTGGTGACCACGCTGGTGGCGTTCGTCGCCCGCGATCTCGTCCCCTGGTGGGTCGCGGTCCTGCTGATCGGCCGCGATCTGGTGCTCACCTGCACGCTGCCGGTCTATCGCCGCCGCGACCTCGATCCACCCGAGGTCATCTATCTGGGGAAGGCTGCCACCTTTGCGCTCATGTCGGCATTGCCCTGGCTGCTGGCCGGGCAGATGGACTGGGTGGGCGACGGTTTCGGCCGCGCCTTCGGTGGCGCGCTGCTGATCTGGGGCACCGCGGTCTATGTGTGGACCGGACTGTTGTACCTGGGCCGGGCGATCGCCATCGCGCGGACGGTACCGCGATCCCCGGGCCGTCCCGGTGGGGCACCCGGCCGGGAGACCGGCGCGGCGGACGGCGGCGGGCTCGCATAGAGTTGCCAGCATCGTGGACGACGACACGAAGAAAGGACACCACGTGAACCCGGCTCCGGAGGATCTGCGCTACACCGCCGAACACGAATGGGTGCGTCGGGTCGACCCCACCCGGGTCCGGGTGGGGATCACCGATTTCGCCCAGTCGCAACTCGGTGACGTCGTATTCGTGCAGTTGCCCGAAACCGGTGCCGATGTCGCCGCCGGGGACAGCATCGCCGAGGTCGAATCGACCAAGAGCGTTTCCGATATCTACGCTCCGCTGAGCGCGAAAATCGCTGCGGTGAACCAGGAATTGGAGGCGAAGCCGGAGACGCTGAACACCGATCCCTACGGCGACGGGTGGTTGTTCGAACTCGAGCTGGACAGCGCGTCCGCGCTGGACTCGAGTCTCGGTGAACTACTCGATGCCGCAGGTTATCAAGGAGTTATCGAGGGCTGATTCAGCCTTCCAGGTTCTACCTGCACGGGCACGGCCCGGCAGGGTACGGTCAATGCCAACGGATGTGCCGCCCGGAGTCGGGGCCACCGAGCCACGTCGCGTCGCGGCATCTGCCTGCATGGTTTATGAGGTTCGAGGAGGAGAGAAACGGTGAGCGAGAACAAAGACCCGGGTTACGGGGAGACCGCGGCCGAGACGACGTCGGTCTTCCGCGCGGATTTCCTGAACGAGGTCGACGCATCGCGCTCCGGCGAGCCGACCGGTGAACAGCCGGTGCAGGGTGTCGAAGGTCTTCCGGTCGGGGCAGCGCTGCTGGTCGTCAAACGCGGCCCGAACGCGGGCTCGCGCTTCCTGCTGGATCAGCCCACCACTTCCGCCGGCCGCCATCCCGACAGCGATATCTTTCTCGACGATGTCACCGTCAGCCGTCGTCACGCCGAGTTCCGGCAGGATGAGGATTCGTTCCAGGTCGTCGATGTGGGCAGCTTGAACGGCACCTACGTCAACCGGGAGCCGGTGGACTCCTCGGAGCTGCAGAACGGTGACGAGGTACAGATCGGTAAATTCCGGCTGGTATTCCTCACCGGGCCGCGGACGCAGGAGGCCGGATCGGCGGCCGGTGCGGGTAGTTTGTGAAGAGTTGAAGATCGGTGCGCCGATCCGGGTGATCGGCGCTTCGGCATGAAAGACTCGAAGTCATGACAGGCGCGGCGCAGCAGTGGGCGCACGGAGGGATGTCGATCGGCTCTGTGCTCGATCTGTTGCGACCGGATTTTCCGGATATCACCATCTCCAAGATCCGTTTCCTCGAAGCGGAGGGGCTGATCCGGCCGGAGCGGACACCGTCGGGCTACCGCCGGTTCTCCGCGGCAGATTGTGAGCGTCTCCGTTTCGTGCTCACGGCCCAGCGCGATCAGTACCTGCCGTTGAAGGTGATCAAGGAACAGCTCGAGGCGATCGACAGCGGAGCCGCGACACTCGGGGTGCGTGAGGCCAGAGCCCGGGCGCGGACCGCCCGTCCGGATGCGGGGCAGGATATGGCGGACGAGCGCGCCGCGACACCGCGGCCGCCACGCCGGCTGGCGGTACAACCCGGCCGGATCACCGCCGACGAGTTCGAATTCGACCACGAGATCCGGGTGACCCGCGCCGATCTGCTCGATCAGGCCGGTATCGACGAGAAATTTCTCAACGATCTGATCCGGGCGAACCTGATCACGCCGGGCCCCGCCGGTTTCTTCGACGGTGATGCGGTCACCCTCGCCACTACGGCGAAGGCCATGGCCGAATTCGGTTTGGAGGCGCGGCATCTGCGTGCCTTCAAACTCGCCGCGGACCGGGAGGCGGCACTGGTGGCGCAGATCGCCGCACCGATCGCCAAGAGCCGCGATGCGGGCGCCCGTGCCCGCGCCGAGGAGACGGTGCGGGAACTCGCCGCCTTATCGCTCACCCTCCACGCGAGCCTGGTGAAGGCGTCGGTGCGCAACTCGCTGGGCGGATGACGCCCGGCCGCTGCCGGCGGCGGGATCGTCCTGACCTGCGGCGGGGTCGGTGTCGGCTACGCCGGTGGCAACACACCGATTCCGCTGTACGCCAGCCATCGCGGCGCCGCCCGGAGTTCGCCTAGACTCGTGGTACGGCGAGCCCTGCATCGGCGAGGGCGGGCGGCCGGGATTATGGGAGGCAGTGCGATGAGCGAAATGCGCGTGATCGGCATCCGGGTCGAGCAGCCACAGAACCAGCCCGTCCTGCTGCTGCGGGAGGAGAGTGGTGAGCGTTATCTGCCCATCTGGATCGGCCAGGCCGAGGCCACGGCGATCGTGCTCGAACAGGAGGGTGTCACCCCGGTCCGGCCGCTCACCCACGATCTGATCAAGATCTTGATCGCTGATCTGGGCCATACCCTCGAGGAGGTCCATATCGTGGATCTCAAGGAGGGCACCTTCTACGCGGATCTGGTGTTCGAGAACGAGGTGCGGATATCGGCCCGCCCCTCCGATTCGGTGGCCATCGCGTTGCGCGTCGGCTGCCCGATCTATGCGGCGGAATCGGTGCTCGAGGAAGCCGGTCTGGTGATGCCCGACGAACGCGAGGACGAGGTCGAAAAGTTCAAGGAGTTCCTCGAGTCGGTATCCCCGGACGATTTCAAAGCGACCGATAGTTGAGTTTCCGGATTATTTTCTAGACCTCAACTACAGGTCGAGACTGTTACCGCGCGTCGCGTTTGGATCGGCACTGCTGTGGCCGAGAGAATGGGAAGAGTAGCCTCGTACTCGACGCCGGGCCGTCGGGTATGGGCACAGATCGGCGGAGCAAGGGAGTAGTTCAGTGGCAGAGCAAATGCGGGATATGCGATCGGAAGTGGGCCCGCCTCGGCGCTACGAAATACAGCCCGGATTGTTCCCCGACGATTCGGTCCCCGACGACCTGGTCGGATACCGGGTGCCGACGGCCTGTCAGGTAGCCGGGATCACCTATCGGCAGCTGGACTACTGGGCCCGGACGGGCCTTGTCGTTCCCTCCATCCGCGGTGCGGCCGGTTCCGGTAGCCAGCGGTTGTATTCCTTCAAGGACATCCTGGTCCTGAAAATTGTCAAACGTCTGCTCGACGCCGGTATTTCGTTGCAGAACATCCGCATAGCCGTCGATCATCTGCGCAGCCGAGGCGTCCAGGATCTGGCGAATATCACGCTGTTCTCCGACGGCACATCCGTGTACGAATGCACCTCACCCGAAGAAGTCGTCGATTTACTGCAGGGCGGCCAGGGTGTATTCGGTATCGCCGTCAATAGCGCGATGCGGGAACTCACCGGGGCGATCGCGGCGTTTCCCGCCGAGCGTGCGGTGGCGGCCGATGAGCGACCCGAGGACGAATTGTCCTACCGCCGCAAAGCCCGGCTGACCCGGAAAACCGGGTAGGAGCGGCGCCCCGTACCGGCTACCGCCGGGGTGAGGGTAGCGACACATCCGGCCGGGGTGAGTGCCCGTCCGGCCCGGTCGCCGGGCTAAGATAACCGGGCGCCGTAGCCGTGCGGGAGAGTCTCGGGTCCTAGCGGAGCCGGGCGCCGAAGGAGCAGCACCTCCCCGTCAATCTCTCAGGCACCAGGACCGTGCGGGAACCGGCGCCTCTGGAAAGTGGTGGCTGCGGGCCACCCGCCCAAGGTGAAAGGCGATCGGACCCCTGCGGCCCGCCGCCGAAGCTCTCAGGCGCCGCGACAGAGGGGGAGGGCCCTGTGCCGACCGAGTGGTCGGCCCGCCCGACCAGGGAGCCGTGGTGACCCAGAGTTTCGCAGACCGGCATATCGGACCCGATAGCGACGGGTTCGCGCATATCCTCGCCGAGATCGGCATCGCTTCCGCCGAGGATCTCGCCGCCACGGCGCTGCCCGCGGGTATCCGTGACACCGAACCGCTCACGGGACTGCCGCCCGCCGCGAGTGAACACGAAGTGCTGGCCGAACTGGGTGCGCTCGCCGCCACGAACACCGTGGCCACCTCGATGATCGGGCTCGGCTACTACGACACCCTGGCCCCACCCGTTCTGGTACGCAACCTGCTGGAGAACCCCGCCTGGTACACCGCGTACACGCCCTACCAGCCGGAGATCAGCCAGGGCAGGCTCGAAGCGCTGCTCAACTTCCAGACCATGGTGACCGACCTGACCGGTATGGACGTGGCGAACGCGTCGATGCTGGACGAGGCCACCGCCGCGGCGGAGGCGATGACACTGCTGCGCCGGGTGAGCCGTGGCGGCAGCACCCGCCTTGTGGTGGATCGTGATCTGTTCCCGCAGACGCGTACCGTCCTGGCCACCCGCGCCGAACCGCTCGGTATCGAGATCGTCGAGGCGGACCTGGCCGCCGACGGACTGCCCGAGGGCGAATTCTTCGGGGTACTGCTGCAGGTGCCGGGTGCCTCCGGCCGCATCGTGGACTGGTCCGATCTCATCGCGGGAGCACACGAACGAGGCGCGCTGGTGGCCGCCGGCGCGGATCTGCTCGCCCTGACCTTGATCACGCCGCCCGGGGAACAGGGCGCCGATGTCTGTTTCGGGACGACCCAGCGGTTCGGGGTACCGATGGGCTTCGGCGGCCCGCACGCCGGATACCTCGCGGTGCGTACCGCCTACGCGCGGCAGCTACCGGGCCGGCTGGTCGGGGTGTCGAAGGATGCCGACGGCACGCTCGCCTATCGCCTGGCGCTGCAGACGCGGGAGCAGCATATTCGCCGGGAGAAGGCGACCTCGAATATCTGCACCGCCCAGGTGCTGCTCGCCATCGTCGCCGGGATGTATGCCTGCTACCACGGTGCCGACGGGTTGCGGGCCATCGCCCGGCGGGTGCACGGGCACGCCGAACATCTCGCGGCCGCGCTGGGCGATTCCCTGGTGCACGATAAATACTTCGATACGGTGCTGGCCCGAGTCCCCGGGGATGCCGAGAGCGTGGTGGCCAAGGCCGCAGCGCGCGGTATCAACCTGCGCCTGGTGGACGACGATCACGTCGCCGTGGCCTGTGACGAGGCGACCACCGGCGATCATGTGGCCGCTGTCCTGGACGCGTTCGGGGTCGCGCCCGCCGACCCGGTGGGGGCGGGCATCGCCGACCGGACCTCGGAGTTCCTCACCCACCCGGCGTTCACCCGGTATCACACGGAAACGGCGATGCTGCGGTATCTGCGGGCGCTGTCGGATAAAGATATCGCGCTGGACCGCAGCATGATCCCGCTCGGCTCGTGCACCATGAAACTCAACGCCACCGCGGAAATGGAGCCGATCACCTGGCCCGGTTTCGCCCGGCTGCACCCGTACGCGCCGGCCGCCGATACCCCCGGCCTGCGCCGGGTGATCGACGATCTGGAGCGCTGGCTGGCCGAGATCACCGGCTACGACTCGGTGAGCCTGCAGCCCAATGCCGGTAGCCAGGGCGAATACGCCGGCTTGCTGGCCATCCGGCGCTACCACCTGGACCGCGGCGATACCCGGCGCGATACCTGCCTCATCCCGTCGAGCGCGCACGGCACCAACGCCGCCTCGGCGGCCATGGCGGGCCTGCGGGTGGAAGTGGTGAAATGCCGGGCGAACGGCGATGTCGACCTCGACGATCTGCGTGCCAAGATCGCCGACCATGCCGAGCGGCTGGCCTGCATCATGATCACCTATCCGTCCACGCACGGTGTGTACGAGCAGGAGGTCGCCGACCTGTGCGCGCTGGTCCACGACGCGGGCGGTCAGGTCTACGTCGACGGCGCGAACCTCAACGCCCTGGTCGGGCTGGCCCGGCCCGGCCGGTTCGGCGGTGACGTCAGCCACCTCAATCTGCACAAGACGTTCTGTATCCCGCACGGCGGTGGCGGCCCCGGGGTCGGCCCGGTGGCCGTGCGGTCACATCTGGCCCGATACCTGCCGGGCGACCCGCTGGTCACCGATTCGCACGCGGTCTCGGCGGCGAACTACGGCTCGGCATCGATTCTGCCGATCACCTGGGCCTATATCAGGATGATGGGAGCGGACGGGTTGCGCCGCGCGACGCTCACGGCGATCGCCTCGGCCAACTACCTGGCCCGGCGGCTCGGCGAGCACTATCCGGTGCTCTATACCGGCGATAACGATATGGTCGCCCACGAATGCATTCTGGACCTGCGCGAGATCACCAAACAGACCGGTGTGACCGTCGACGATGTGGCGAAACGCCTGGCCGACTACGGTTTCCACGCGCCCACCATGAGCTTCCCGGTGGCGGGCACGCTCATGGTGGAACCGACCGAGAGCGAGGATCTGGCCGAATTGGACGAATTCGTGGAAGCGATGATCGCCATCCGCCGCGAGATCGACCGTGTCGGCGCGGGGGAGTGGCCGGCCGACGACAATCCGCTGCGTCAGGCACCGCATACCGCGGCATGCCTGGTCGGGGACTGGGATCACCCGTACACCCGGGAGATCGCGGTGTACCCGCGCGGGCTCGCGCATACCCGAGCCAAGGTGTGGCCGGCGGTCCGCCGGATCGACGGTGCTTTCGGAGATCGCAATCTGGTCTGCACCTGTCCGCCCCTGGAGTCCTACGTCGACTGATGCCCTGTGCACTCCGGCCGAGATCCTTTGCCACGGAATCGGATCTCGGCCCGAGCGGTTCCCCGCGCCCAACGGAGCAGCCGGGAGATATCAGGCCGAGGCGAGAACTTTCGCCCCGTCCGCTTCGGCGGGGTGTGGGTCGTGGTCGTCCACCATTGTCTGCTCGTCGAACGGCAGTTTCCGGTCCAGGACGTCGCGCATCTGCTCGGGATCGACGGTCTTGGTCCAGGTGCCGATCAACAGGGTGGCCACGGCGTTGCCGGAGAAGTTGGTGAGCGCCCGGGCTTCGGACATGAAACGGTCGATCCCGACGATCAGGCCGACCCCGTCGAGCAGTTCGGGCCGGTGACTCTGCAGCCCGCCCGCCAGGGTGGCCAGGCCCGCGCCGGTGACGCCGGCCGCGCCCTTGGAGGCCACGATCATGAACACCAGCAGGCCGAACTGTTCGCCCAGGCCCAACGGCTGCCCCATCGCGTCGGCGATGAATATCGACGCCATCGTCAGATAAATGGCGGTGCCGTCGAGGTTGAACGAATAGCCGGTCGGTACGACCACACCCACAGTCGTTCGTTGTACCCCGATGTGTTCCATCTTCGCGATCAACCGCGGCAGCGCCGATTCCGATGACGAGGTGGCCACGATGAGCAGGTATTCGCGTGCGAGATAGCGGCACAATTTGAAGATCGACACCCGGGCGACGAACCGCACCAGCACTCCGAGTACCCCGAAGACGAACAGCAGGCAGGTCAGGTAGAAGGCGATCATCAGGGTGGCCAGTTGGACCACGGCCTCGAGTCCGGTCCGGGCGACCACATTGGCGATCGCACCGAAGGCCCCGAGCGGAGCCAGCCAGAGGATCATCACCAGGATCCGGAAGACCAGCTTCTGGATCAGCGCCACACCGCGCAGGATCGGCTCACCCGAGGCGCCCATGGCCTGTACCGCGAAACCCACCAGCAGCGCGACGAACAACGCCTGCAGCACATTGCCCGCGACGAGTGCGGAGACCAGCGTCGTGGGAATGATGCCGTGGATGAAATCCACGGTGCCACCGGCGCCGTGCGCCTCCTCGGCGTACTGCGCGCCCTGGCCCGCCGAATCCGTGATCTCCAACCCGGTGCCCGGATCGAGCAGGTTGCCGACCAGCAGGCCGATACCGAGGGCCACCGTCGACATCACCAGGAAATATCCGATGGCCAGGCCGCCGACCTTTCCGACTGTGGCCGCCGCGCGCACCGATCCGATGCCGAGGACGATCGTGCAGAAGATCACCGGTGCGATCATCATCTTGATCAGGTCGACGAACATCGTGCCCAGCGGCGCGAGCGCGCGCCCGGTTCCCGGCGCGAGCCAGCCGACCAGAATTCCCGCCAGGACGGCCACGATAACCGCCAGATAGAGCCAATGGGTGCGGTCCCGCCGCGTTCGATTCCCGTCCTTCATGACCTGATCCCCTTCCGAATCGTCGTACACGGGCGAGGTGAACCCGGCCACCGCGCCTGTGCAGAATGATGGACCGGTATGTGACACACGTCATGATTTTGCGGATATCGTTGCGCGGAAAGAAGTTTGTGCGGGCGCGGTACTCGCGGATCACCGCGGCGCTGACCGGAGCGGCTCGCCGAGGGCGGTGTGGCGCTCCGGTTACGGCGGCCCCCGGCCCTGCTGTCGCCGTCGGGAATCCTTGGGCCGACGGCCCGGATGACCGCCGGTCAGGGCGTGGTGAGGGCCCCGACCATCGCGGTGCCGAACTCGAGGTCGTTGCTGGTGGGCAGGACCTTGTAGGTGCCACCGGTGCGCTGGGTCAGGGTGCGCAGGGAGTCGCTGCCCGCACCGCCGACGACGATGACATCGACGCGGATCGGCTTCTCCGGATTCCCCTCGTCTTCGATGGCTGACAGCAGGTCTGCGCCGTTGAGCGCGGAATCGCCCTCGGGCCCGTCGGTGACCAGCAGGATCGAGTTGGTGCGGTCGGGGGCGTAGCCCTCGACCGCGCTCCGGTAGGCGGCGAGCAGTGCCGGATAGCATTCATCGGCTTTCGTATCCGTCGCCTGGATCGAACCCAGTGAACCCATCAGAGTGCCGCGGTGCTCGTCGGTGAGCGGGGCAGTATCGGCGACCACTTCGAACGGGTTGCCCGCGTCGAGATCCTTCCCGAAAGTCCAGATACCCAAACCGAATTCCGGCGGCATGACATTGACGGTGGACGCGAGGGCGCCGACGGTATTGGTCAGCCGGGTCAGGTCGCCCTCGGCGGCCCCCATCGATGCGGAAACATCGAGCAGGGCCGTGGCGTGGACGCCGAGCACAGGATTTCCGAGGAGGCCGCGGAGCCGGTCCAGTGCGGCCCGCGGCGGTGAGGCGACCGGATCGGCCGGCGGAGCGCCGAAACCGGCCGCGACCAGATCGCGTTGCTGTTCCGGTTTGCGCAGGTACTCCGCGAACAGGCCCGCGACCAGGTTCTCCGTCTTGTCCACCCACGGTCCGGACATCAGCGCGGCCGGATAGTCGGCGATCGGGGTCGCGCCGGTGGGCACGTAGAAGGTGGTACTGCCGTTCGCCGCGAGCTGTCGCTGGGTCACCGGCACCACGTGGACGCCGGCTTCGGCCGGGGCGGCAGACGAGAGAGCCGTGATCGCCGCGGAGGTGTCGTCGGCCTTCGGCGCGGCGGCGGCCAGACCGGATACCGCGGATACGGACTGCCCGGCGGTAACGGCCTCCTCGGTCAGTGGGTCGGTACCGGCGACAGCGCCCGCGACCGCGGCGGCAACCGCCAGTGTCGTATCGCCCGGTGGCATTGCCATCTGCAGGCCGTTCCAGCCCGGCAGTCCGATGGCTTCGAGTGAACCCTGCTGCAATCGGGGCAGATCCGCCCAGGAGGTCCGGGTGGAGGCCAGTGCGTGGCGCAATATCTCGGGTACGGCGAGCACGATCGGACTGGACGCGATCGAGCGCGGGCTTCCCTCGATCAGACCGGGAACCCGCATCGATTCGATCTGCCGGCTGGATACCGGAATCCACAGCGCCGGACGGGGTCCGAGCACCGGATTCCAGGTCGCCTCGGAGGTGAAGGCCGCGACCATATCGGCGGTCGCCCGCTCGGTGATCACCACCTCGGCGCAATGGCCGCGCACGACCGGCCGGGTCTCGTTGTATCGATCCGCGATTGTGCGTATCGGGTCGGCGATCTCGGGATCGACGGTGACGTCGAGGACTGCGTTGCCCTCCACACATTCGCCGTCGGACGCTTCACTCGCCGAGTCCGGACCTAATTGCCACCAGCCGACAACGAGTACGAGCAGAACCACAACCACCACCGCGGCGGTCACCGGTCCCTTGCTGATCTCCCGGGAAGAGCCGGTGCTGCGATGGGTACCCACGGCCAGTCAGTGTAAGGAGAGAACCCGGGTTATGGCGCCCCGGACGGGGCTGTGCTTATGGTTCCGTCTCCGGCAACGGGTCGGGCGCTGCAACACTGCTCTCGGCGTAGAGCGTCTAACCACTGATCTTGAGGGAGATCACCCGCGAAGGGGCGGAGGTAGACCACCCGCGAAGGAGCAGGAGGTAAACCACGCGCGGAGGAGCCCGAGGTAGACCACGCGCGGAGGAGCCCGATGTAGACCGTTCGTGAAGGGGCGGGCTGTGTTATTGGAGCCGCTCCGCGGCTCGAGGGCGGGGCCCTATTAACCCCGCTTCTTCACTCCGACGCTCGGTCGCTGCGCTCCCTCGCTCTGTCGCTGCAGAAGCGGGGCGGGCCCCGCCCGCAAAGGTTGACCGAACTCGAAGGGTGGGAGCTGGGTTCATCCGTGGGTCTTTACTCCTCGCCGGTCGGTCGCTGCTCGCGTTCGGCTCATTCGTTCCGGCTCGGGGTGGCCGCGTACGCCGGGCCTGCCCCCGCCTGAGCGCAGATCGCCCACACCGTTTCACGGATGGCCGGCATTTCCGGGCGGGGCCCGCCCGGTTCTGGAGCGACGGAGCGGGGGAGCGAAGCGGAGGAGCGCAGGAGTGAAGAACCGGGTTAATAGGGCCCCGCCCTCGAGGCGCGGAGCGCCTCCAAAAATACAGCGCGCGCCTTCAAGGATGGTCTACGCCGAGAGCGGGGCTGGATGGTCCACGCCGAGATATCAGCAGGGCTGGATGATCTGCGCCGAGAGCAGGGGCAACAGGGCCCCGACCCGCAACGCTGGAGGCGGCGCGAAAATTACAGCCCCGCCTCCAGCGTCGTACCGGGTTGTGCCGGTTATTCGCGGATCATCTTTCCCCGGTCGAATTCGTGCCCACCCCACACCCCGGACTGTCCGGTCTGTTCGGCGAAGGCACGGCAGTCCGGCCGGATCGGGCACCGGCCGCAGACCTGACGCGCGTACTCGAAGTCCTGCGATGGGTACGGAAACCACGCCTCGTGGTTCGGGTCACCGCGGCAGGCGGCGCGATGCCAGCCACGGCTGTCGGATATGGGCAGCAGATCCGCCAGCACTTCGACGGTCATATCGATCCCCTCCTTTCGCGGATCGGTTCAGGGTGTCGCGGCCAGGTGCTTCCACACCCGCCGTTGTTCTCGGGCCAGCGGTTCGGGTGCCCGGGGTTCCCAGAGCAACCGCATACCCGCCTCCTCCGGAGTGCGGTCGGCCTTACCGGTATTGCAGGTCACGCAGCAGGCGATGAGGTTCTCCCAGGTGTTGGGGCCACCTCGGCTGCGCGGGCGGATGTGGTCGACGGTGGGCGCCCAGCCGCCGCAGTACCCGCACCGGTTCCCGTCGCGCCGCAGGATCGCGGCGTGCGTGGCCCGGCCGCCGGGCGACCGCACGGTGATATGGGCGAGGTACCGGTAGCGGACCAACCGGATCGTCTCGGGCAGCATGATCTCGGTGTGCTGGGAGCGGACCGGGAAATGCGGCCGGCGGATCACGACCGATTCGGCGATACCGCTGGTCAGCAATACGATCGCCCGGTCCGCGCCGATCTGGTCCAGCGCCTCGTAGCTGGCATTGAGCACCAGGACACGGCTGTGTATCCAATTGTCCGGAGTGAGCGTCACCGGTTCGGCGACAGCGTGTATCGGCATGGGAATCACCAGGTTTCGACAGCCGGGACGACCCGGACTTCAACAGGGGGAACGGAACGAGAGCGTCAGCGGCGACGTGGGAGGAGTAGATCGATCCCGAGATCGCCGGCGGGTTTCGGCTGCTGTGCCTGTTCGGCGTTCATCGGCCGGGCCGATACGCGGGCCCGACGCTCGGATTCGGCGCTGGACCGGGTGCTATCAGCCGGTGCGACTGGATACAAGATCACTCCTCCCTTCTCCGTATCGTCGGCCTGCCCCTGTGGCCTGCCGGTGGAATACATGGTGGCACAGCGCAGTACCGGTTGTCGGCCCATTTTTCGGTGCCCGCACCGTGACGCACGGCCCCCGGCCCGACCGGTATGCACGGCCATACCGCCCGGAGAGTCTGCTCCGGCACGTCCGCCCGGGGCGATAATGTTCGACCAGCATTCGTGATTGTTCAGCCCCTGTTCGAGGTCGATACCCACCCCGAGCCCGAACCGACAGGACCGAAGGCCCATGGAGACGGCGCTCCCCGCCCCCAGATCCGCCGGCTTTTCCGGGCGGGGCCCGCCCGGTTCTGGAGCGACCAGAGCGAAGGAGCGCAGCGACTGAGCGCCGGAAGTGAAGAACCGGGTTAACAGGGCCCCGCCCTCGAGCCGCGGAGCGGCTCCAAAATTACAGCCCGCCCCTTCACGAATGGTCTATGCCGAGAGCGCGGTTTTCTTCACCGATGGCCTACGCCGAGAGCGCGGGAATCGTCTCCACGGACGATCCACGTCGAGAGCAGAGCCAGATGGTCCACGTCGAGAGCAGTGTTGACAGCACCCCCACCCCGCGCAACCGGAGGTGGCGCCATAAACACAGCTCACCCGCCGACCGTCCCGGCACTACCGGCCGGTAACATAAACATCGACTTTCCACCCGGTATTCGCGGAAGTGAGGCACGTAGATGACAGAGCGGAAAAAGGTCGGCGGGCTCGAGGTTGCCACCGTTCTCCACGACTTCGTAGAGAACGAAGCGCTCCCCGGCACCGGCGTCGATTCCGCCGCGTTCTGGGCCGGTGCCGAGCGGATCATCACCGAGTTCGCACCGCGCAACCGCGCCCTGCTGACCGAACGCGACGAAATCCAGGACAAACTCGACGCCTGGCACAGTGAGCATCCGGGGGCGAACTACGACAAGTCCGCCTACAAGCAGTTCCTGACCGAGATCGGCTACCTGCGGCCCGAGCCCGCCGATTTCACCGTCGGCACCACCGGGGTCGACGACGAGATCAGCAGCACCGCCGGCCCGCAGTTGGTGGTTCCGGTGAGCAATGCCCGCTTCGCCATCAACGCGGCGAACGCGCGCTGGGGCTCGCTCTACGATGCGCTGTACGGTACCGACGCCATTCCGGAGACCGGCGGCGCCGAGAAGGGCACCGGTTACAACAAGGTGCGCGGTGACAAGGTCATCGAATGGGCGCGCAACTTCCTCGACGACGCGGTCACCCTCATCACCGGGTCCCATATCGGTTCCACCTCGTACACGATCGTCGACGGTGAGCTCGAAGTCGGCCTGGAGGACGGTACCGCCATCGGCCTGGCCGATGCCGATCAACTCGTGGGCTATATCGGCGACCCGGCAGCTCCCAGCGCCGTCCTGCTGAAGCACAACGGCCTGCATATCGAGATCCAGATCGATCCCGAATCGCCTATCGGCAGCACCGACAGCGCCGGGGTGAAGGATCTGGTCATCGAATCCGCGGTCACCACCATCATGGATTTCGAGGATTCGGTCGCCGCGGTGGACGCCGAAGACAAAACCCTCTGCTACCGCAACTGGCTGGGTCTGATGAAGGGCGACCTCGCGGAGGAGGTCACCAAGGGCGGCAAAACCTTCACCCGCACCATGAACCCCGACCGCGTCTACACCGCGCTCGACGGTTCCGAGCTCGCGCTGCACGGGCGGTCGCTGCTGTTCGTGCGCAATGTGGGCCATCTGATGACGAGCGACGCGATTCTCGACGCCGACGGCAACGAGGTGCCCGAGGGCATCATGGACGGCATCATCACCTCGCTTGTCGCCGCGCATTCCCTCCGTGACGATGTGGCGCTGAAGAACAGCCGCACGGGCTCGGTGTACATCGTGAAGCCGAAGATGCACGGTCCGGACGAGGTCGCTTTCACCAACGACCTGTTCGCCGCCGTGGAGGACGTGCTGGGGTTGCCGCGCAACACCCTGAAGGTCGGCATCATGGACGAGGAGCGCCGCACCACCGTCAACCTGAAGGCCTGTATCAACGCGGCGGCCGACCGGGTGGTGTTCATCAACACCGGCTTCCTGGATCGCACCGGGGACGAGATCCACACCTCGATGGTGGCGGGTCCGATGATCCGCAAGGCCGAGATGAAGACCCAGCGCTGGATCCTGTCCTACGAGGACTGGAACGTCGACACCGGTCTGGCCGCGGGTCTGCCCGGTAAGGCGCAGATCGGCAAGGGTATGTGGGCCATGCCGGACCTGATGGCCGGGATGCTCGAGCAGAAGATCGGCCATCCGAAGGCCGGCGCCACCACCGCCTGGGTGCCGTCGCCGACGGCCGCCACCCTGCATGCCACCCACTACCACCTGGTGGATGTGTTCAAGCGGCAGGCCGAGATCGCCAAGGGCGGTGCGCGGGCGAGTGTCGACGATATCCTGCAGATCCCGCTGGCGGCCGATACGAACTGGAGCGAGGCGGACAAGCAGCAGGAGCTGGACAATAATTCGCAGTCGATCCTCGGCTATGTGGTGCGCTGGATCGATCAGGGCGTGGGTTGTTCGAAGGTTCCCGATATCTCCGATATCGCCCTCATGGAGGATCGCGCCACCCTGCGGATCTCGAGCCAGCTGATGGCCAACTGGCTGCGCCACGGCGTGGTCACCGCCGACCAGGTGATCGCCAGCCTCGAGCGGATGGCGCCCGTGGTGGACCGGCAGAACGCCGGCGATGCCGGCTACCGGCCGATGGCTCCGGATTTCGCGGGCAGCGTCGCCTTCCAGGCGGCCAAGGAGCTGATCCTCGAAGGAACCACGCAGCCCAATGGATACACCGAGCCGATCCTGCACCGCCGCCGCCGCGAAGCCAAGGCGCTGGCGGCCAAGGACGGGTCGTAGCAATACGAGCGCCGCAAACCGACGTCGCCCCCGGCCGGTAACGGCCGGGGGCGACGTCGTTCGGTCGGCCCCACCGGCTCCGATTTCTTCGCTCGGAATGCCCGGGCCCGGTGGCGAGGTTGGTCCGGATATGAAGGTGCTGATCGTGTATGCCCATCCCGAGCCGGATTCGCTGACCGGAGCGTTGAAAGACGTAGCCGTGGAAAGGCTCCGCGCCGAGGGCCACGAGGTCCGGGTGAGCGATCTGTATGCCATGGACTGGAAGGCGCACGCCGACGCCGCGGATTTCGGCGAGGTCGCGGAAACGAACTTCATGCTCGCATCGGGCGAGGCGTTCGAGAACGGAACGCTCAGCGCGGATATCCGGAACGAGCAAGAGAAACTGCTGTGGGCCGATACGGTGCTGCTGCATTTCCCGCTGTGGTGGTTCTCCATGCCCGCGATGCTGAAAGGATGGGTCGACCGGGTTTTCACCTGCGGATTCGCCTACGGCGCGGGCGGAACCGCGATTCCGCGATACGGCGACGGTGTGCTGGCGGGCCGGCGGGCCATGCTCGTGGTCGCCGTCGGCGGCCGGGAGCCCGCGTATTCCGAGCGTGGAATCAACGGACCCATCGAGGATCTGCTCTTCCCTATCCACCACGGGATCCTGTACTACCCGGGCATGGATGTCCTGCCCCCGTTCGTCGTGCACGGTGCCATCCGGGTGGACGACGACCGTTTCGCGGCGATCGCGGACGAACTGCGGGAACGACTTTCGTCTCTCGACCGGACCGAGCCGATCCGATATCGGCGGCAAGCCGGTGGTGACTACGACCGTGGACTACGGCTCGAACCCGGCCGGGAGAGTCCGGGATCGGCCGGATTCGAGTTGCACGTAACCTCCTGAGCTGCGGATGCGCCGGCTTCCGCGGCTCGAAGTCGCTGGTACGCGGGCGGATACGGGCGGGCGTCGAAGTGTCGGCAGTGTCACTCGGACTGCGACCGTGGCGCCGGGCGATTAGCTTTGTCGGGAATCGAAAGATTACTTTGGGATCGCATAGATCTCGCCCGATGGAGGAAACCTTGCGCGTCCTGCTCGTCGCCAGCGCATTCAACAGTCTGACTCAGCGCGTGCACACCGAACTGCGCGCTCGCGGGTACGAGGTGGGGGTCGAGCTGGCGCTCGGTGACGATCTGCTCCGGGCCCGGGTTACGCATTTCCGGCCGGACCTCATCCTGGCACCGATGCTGACCACCGCGATTCCGGAAGACGTCTGGACCGAGTACCCGGTCCTGATCGTGCATCCGGGCCCGAAGGGCGATCGTGGACCCTCCTCGCTCGACTGGGCGATCAGCACCGGCGCCCAGGAGTGGGGCGTGACCGTTCTGCAGGCCGTCGCCGAAATGGACGCGGGGCCGATTTGGGCGTCGATGCCGTTCGCGGTCGCCAGCTGCGGTAAGAGCGAGCTGTACCGTAACGAGGTTTCCGATGCCGCGGTGGCGGCGGTTCTGCTGGCAGTGGACCGGTTCGCCGGCGGCGACTTCGAGCCCGAGCCGCTGGACTACGGCCGGCCCGATGTGCGCGGGGAATTGCGGCCCTACCATTCCCAGCGATACCGCATGATCGATTGGCGGACCGAGGACACCGCGTCGGTCCTGCGTAAATTGCGCGCCGCCGACTCCCAGCCGGGTGTTCTCGACGAATTCTACGGCCGGGAGTACTTCGTCCACGGCGGGCACCGGGAAGACCGGTTGCGCGGTGTTCCGGGAGCGGTGATCGCCACTCGTGACGGTGCGATCTGCCGGGCCACGGCCGACGGCGCGGTCTGGCTGCCGCAGCTGCGGCGCCGCCGGGTACCGGGCGGGCCGCGGACCTTCAAACGCCCCGCCGTCGACGCGCTCGGTGCCGATCTACCCGGCAATGTTCCGGAGGTCCCGGTCACCCCGGCCGAGGCGGCAGTCCGCGATACATGGTCGGAGCTGCGGTATTACGAGCAGGGATCGGTCGGCTATCTGGAATTCGCCTTCGCCGGCGGTGCGATGAGCACCGAGCAGTGCCGGCGGCTGCTGGCCGCGTACGAGCAGGCCTGCGCGCGGCCGGTCCGGGCGCTGGTACTGGGTCCCGCCCGCGACTTCTTCTCCAACGGTATCCACCTCAACGTCATCGAGGCGGCCGAGGACCCGGCCGAGGAATCGTGGCGCAATATCACCGCGATGAACGATCTCGTCGAAGCGATCCTCACGACGACGGACAAGCTGGTGATCTCGGCGCTGGCCGGGAACGCGGCGGCCGGTGGCGTTATGCTCGCGCTCGCCGCCGACGAGGTGTGGTGCCGCCAATCGGCTGTGCTCAATCCGCATTACCGGTTGATGGGGCTGTACGGCTCGGAATACTGGACGTATTCGCTGCCGCGGCGAGTGGGATCGACGGAGGCCGCCCGGCTCACCCGTGAGACTCTGCCCGTCGGGGCCACGGCGGCCGCGGAAATCGGCCTGGTGGACCGGGTCGTCGCGGGTAGTACCACGCAATTCCGCGAATGGGTACGTCGGGAGGCGACGCTGCTGGCGGATTCGCCGGAACTGGAGAACTGGTTGACGGCCAAGAAACAACTGCGTGAAGCGGACGAATCGGCCAAACCGCTGGCCGAATACCGGTCCGAGGAATTGGCGCATATGCGCCGGAACTTCTTCGCCGAGGGTGAGCCGTACCACGAGTTGCGGCGAAACTTCGTCTACAACGTGGCGCCACCGGCCACCCCGGCCTACCTGTTGGGCTAATCGCTGTGCGGTACGCGATAGCCCAGTTGTGACATCAGGTGGCGGCCACCCGCCTGCCTGATGTGAAATTTTTACCTTGCAACCGGGTTCGGGTGCATCGAACTACTGTCCACGCGGTGGTGGTTCGGAAAACGACTAATACAAGCGGAGTAGAGAGAACGTGCTACATCTCGAGCACTTCAGCAACGGCTGGGTGACTCCTGTCCTTGCCTATGTGATGTCATTCATCGGTTCGGTCCTCGGCCTGCGCTGCGCGGTGCGGGCCAGGACAGCGAGACCGGCCGTCGGATGGCTGCTCGCGGCAGCCATCGCGCTCGGCGGCGCGGGGATCTGGGTCATGCATTTCACGGCCATGCTGGGGTTCACCGTCGAGGGCACGAGCATCCGCTACAACATGCCGATAACGCTGCTCAGCGCGGCCATCGCGATTGTCGTGGTGTTCATCGGGCTCACGATCGTCGTGCGCGGAAACCGCGAGGTGATCTCGCTGCCACTCGGTGGCGCGGTGACCGGGCTCGGAGTAGCCGCCATGCACTACCTGGGCATGGCGGCTATGAGCACCGGCGTCGCGATGGAATACAGCACCGGTCTGGTCCTGCTCTCGCTGGTGATCGCGGTCGTCGCCGCCACCGCGGCACTCTGGTTCATGTTGCACGTGCAGGGCTGGGGCAACACCGTGGGTGCGGCGATGATCATGGGTGTCGCGGTATGCGGTATGCACTACACCGGGATGGCGTCCATGAGCGCCCACCACGGTGAACATCAGGGATTGCCGGAGGGGGTGGCACCGGTCGAGCTGCTCACTCCGCTGCTCACCACGGTCGCACTGGTGGTCGTGGGTCTGGTTGTGCTGGTCGGAGTGGCCGAACTCGAAGTACGCAGTGTCGCCGCGGTGGCGGGTCCGGCACCCGAACCGAATAAATCCGGCACTCTTCTCACCACGGATCCGTCCACGCTGGCACATAGTGGCCGTGAGTGGCCACGGCTGCAGACCCACGATTAGTCTCGGATTCGCAGATGTGACATCGCCGGTGCCCGGTTGTCCCGATCTGCCGGGGGCCCTATTCTCGGCCACCGTATCTGCAAGCTGATGTGAGGACTGGCTCGATGGGTAGTACTGTGCTCGATATTGCCGCGCTGATCGTGACGCGGGTCGGGGATTTCTGGAACTGGGCGACCACCGGTTCGGCGGGATTCCCGCCGCTGTGAGTCGGTAGCCGACAGATACGCGGAACCCGGATGCTCGAGGGCATCCGGGTTCCGTTGTTCCTGGCGGCCCACCGTGCGCTCAGGAACCCACCACGGACTGTTGATCGGCGGGCGGCGAGTACACCGATTCGTCCACGTGCAGAACCATGAATCCGTTGTCGGAACAGGTGACGTGGAGATCGTTGCCGCGCCATTCCGGCGGCGACAGACACCAGTCGGTGGAAACATCGCCCAGGGCGAGTTTGCCGGTGCGCGAGGAGAGCGCCTGGGACGGATCGAACTGGCCCTCGAGGACCGCGCGGGCCGCGCTCGGCGCCGTCATCGCCGGGATACCGAGCAGCGACGCCAGCGCGTGCGGGGAGTTGACCATATCGAGGTTGCGCCCCGTCCGTGCGGGCGGGTTGAAGTAGGCGATCTCCCGGATGGCCCCCGGATCGCGGATATCGAACACCCGGATCCCGGACGAAATCCAGCCGCAGGCCAGTGCGGTCGGGTTCACCGGGCGGTCGGCGGCGCAGTAATGGGATTCGTAGGCGAAGATCGAACCGCCCATGGAGGAGGCGATACTGCTGTCCAGATTCTGCGGCAGATTGATCTCCAGCTTCACCTTCGCGACGACCCGGGGGTCGGCGTCATCGGAGACATCGATCAATTTCACGCCACCGGAGCCCCCCTCGTCGACCGTGTAGATATAGGGCTTCCCGTCGTAGGTGACCGGAATGCTGTGCTGGGTGGCCCACCCGTCGGACCAGAACATGCGCCCGATGTGCTGCACCTGGGGATTCGGGTCGCGCCGCTGTACCGCGCTGACGTCGAGAACGGTCACCCCGCTGAGCGCCGACAGATAGACGCGGTTCCCGTCCGGGCTCACGCCGAAACCGTGCGCGGTGATTCCGGTGAGCCCCTGCCATACGACCCGGGGGTTGGTGGGATCGCTGAGATCGACGGCGCTGAGGAAGCCCGGTGTGATCCCGGACGCCCAGTAGGTGTTCCCGTCCGGCGAGAACCCGCCCTCGTGGGTGGTGATCGGCAGGGGCATACCGAGGTTCGCGCCCGGTCCCGGATTCAGCAGCCGCGGATGCGCACAATCGGAAATATCGTAGACCGAGAGGTAGCCGGCCCCGACGAGCATCGGAACCCCGGTGCCCACCAGCAGTTTCCGCTGCGGGTTCACCTTCAGGCTCTCCCAGGTACCGGCGACCATCGCCGGTTCGTTCAGGGTCGCGGTCGGGCGTGGATTCGCCGGGTCGGAGACGTCGAGTACCTGGACTCCGCCGTTCTGGTGCAGCAGGTTGCCGGGGAAGAAGGTTCCCATATAGGAGCAGTGTTCGAAGCTGGTGGAGGTGATTCCGGCACCGCGGCCGGCGAACTGACCGATCATCGACATATTGCACCGGTAGCCCTGAGTGCTGCGTCCACTGTCCCGGTCGGCGGCCGGCACATCGCCCTGCAGGCCGGGTTCGGGCATGGAGCCGGGCCCGCATTCGGCACGGGGTACTGCGGTGCGGCCGATATCGAGGAACTCGCGGACCTCGTTCTGGATATCGGATCGCAGATCCGCCGCGGCGCTGCCCGGCACCATGATCGCGGCGACCACCGCGACCGCGCCCAGGGCCAGTGACCTGGCCCGATAGACCTGTCCGAAGGGACGCCCCATCGCATCCTCACGCTTCCCGAGCAATCTCGTCCGAACCGTCCGGGTTGGGTTTGGGACACATCCCGGAATTGTTCAGTGATGGTAGCGATTCGGGCCCGGGGCAGGGGCGGTTTCGCCGAAATGTCTGGGTCAGTCCAGCGCTGCCAGTAGCGATTCGCAGGAGTCCAGCAGATGCCGGCGCAATACCGCTGCTCGATCGGCGATCGCAGCCTGGGCTCGGACGTAATCGGCCCGTCCGGCCGGGGTTTCGATCGGGACGGGTTCGTAGCCGTATTCGCGCAGATCGTACGGACTGGCGCGCATATCGAGCTCGCGGGCATCACGGGCCAGGGCGAAACAGTCCAGCAGCAGATCCGAGCACAGCAGCGGAGAGAGTTTGAAACTCCACTTGTACAGGTCCATATTCGCGTGCAGACAGCCCGGCTGCTCGCTGTGCAGTTGGCCGTCCCGGGTGAGTTGCCGGTCGTTGCGGCCGACGGCGGGCGGGGTGAAGAACCGGAACGCGTCGAAATGGGTGCAGCGCACCGGCATCGACTCCACCACGGCATCGGTACCCGCGGCGCCGAGACGCAGCGGGACCGCATCGTGGCGGACCTCCCCGGCGCGGTACACCATCGCCCATTCGTGCAGGCCGAAACACGACAGCTGGGCCGGTCGCGTCGCGGTCGCACGCAGTAGGCCGGCGATATAGGCCACGGTCTCGCCGCGGCTGCGGAGAAATCGGGGATCGGCGGTGACGACGACCGAGGCGGGGTCTGCGTCGTCGAGCAGGTGGTAGCCGCGCAGGCCCGTGTACTCGGGAGCGCCGCGCAATGCGACACCGTAACCGGGATGCCAGCGCCGTAGCTGAGCGGGCCGGTGGCTGTAATAGGTCCACAGGAAATCGAGCACCGGATGTTTCACCCCGGCCGCGCGGCGCTGCAGGTAGTCGCCTGCCAGGCTGTCGGCCCGCGCGCGGTGTGCGGTGGCGCGGGCCCGCCACTCGGATTCGGCGAGTATCCGGAGGGTGACCCCTGCCGTCATTCGGCCACCCGGTGCGTGGCATCGCGCACTGTACCGACGAACTGTTCGACCAGATCCTCCAGTGCGACGATGCCGACCGTGTTACCGCGCGCGTCCACCACCCGGCCGAGGTGGCTGCTGGTCCGCCGCAGTCTGGCCAGTGCCTCGTACAGGGTGGTCCCCAGCAGAACGGTCGGTAGCGGCCGGATATCGGTCCGCGGTATCTCGGTGTTCGGTCCGGCCGCCTCGTCGGATACCTTGTCGAGTACGTCCTTGACATGCAGGTAACCGACCAGGGAACCGTCGGCGGCCCGCACCGGGTACCGGGAGAACCCGGTTTCGGCGACCGCGTTCTCGATATCGCCGAGGGTGGTGCCGCCCGCCCCGCGTAGCGGGACGGTGCGCATCCGGTGTAGTGGGACCATCACCTCGGCCACGAACCGCTCGCCCGTACCCAATGCCTGGGTGAGGCGGCGGTGCTCCTCCTCGTCGAGCAGCCCCTCGGACCGGGATTCGCCGATCATCTCGGCGAGTTCGTCGCTCGAAACGGCGGCCTCGAGTTCGTCTTTCGGTTCGATCCGCAGCATTCGCAGGGTGGTATTGGCCGCGAAGTTGTAGATCGCGATGAGCGGCCGGGCGATGCGCAGCCACGCCAGATGCAGCGGCACCAGCAGCAGCGCACTGCGTTCCGGCCCGGCGAGGGCGATGTTCTTCGGGATCATCTCGCCGAGCAGGATGTGCAGGATCACCACGATGGTGAGTGCCAGGACGAACGACACCGGGTGGAGCAGGGATTCCGGTAGCCCGGCCAGTTCGAAGGGGTGTTCCAGCAGATGCGCGACCGCGGGTTCGCCGACGCGGCCCAGCAGAATCGAGCAGATGGTGATACCCAGCTGCGCGGCGGCCAGCATCATCGACAGGTTCTGTCCCGCCCGGATCACGGTGTCGGCGTTGCGTTTACCCTGTGCGGCCAGCGCTTCGAGCCGGTCACGCCGGGCCGAGATCAGCGCGAATTCTGCGGCGACGAAGAACGCGTTGCCCGCCAGGAGTACGACGGTGAACGCGACGGCGAGTAGATCACCCATGGTGGTGCTCCCGTCCGGCCGGTTGCTGTTCGCGATGTAGCGATGCCGCGTCGATCGATGCGGCATCGACCGGTACGAGCCGGATCCGGTCCACGCGACGTCCGTCCATCCGCTCGACCCGGGCGAGCCAGCCGCCCGGTCCGTCGATATGACGCCGATCGGGTCCGCGATGCTGCGGGAGGACGACCGTATCGCCGGCCACCGGGATGCGACCCAGTCTGGTCAGCACCAGGCCACCCAGGGTTTCGTATTCGCCTTCGGGGGCGATGTAGCCGGTAGCTCGCGATACCTCGTCGATCCGGAGCAGACCGGAGCAATCCCAGCCGTCGGAGACGCGGCGTACATCGCGCTCTTCCTCGTCGTGCTCGTCGCGTACATCGCCGAGGATCTCCTCGATGATGTCCTCCATGGTCACCAGGCCCGCCGTGCCGCCGTATTCGTCCACGACCAGCGCCACCTGCATACCGTCGGCCCGCACCCGTTCCAGGACCTCGTCCCCGTCCAGGCTGGCGGGAACAACGGGAACGGGCTGGGCGATCTGCGCCAGGCCCACCCCTGCGCGGGTGCGCGCGGGATGTGCGAACGCCTGTTTGACGTGCACCACGCCGAGGGTGTTGTCCAGATCGCCGTCGATCACCGGGAACCGCGAGAATCCCGTGCGGGCGGCCGCGGCCAGCAGGTCGCCGATGGTGCCGGTGCGGTCCAGCGCCTCGATCTTGACCCGCGGAGTCATCAGCTCCTCGGCACTACGTTCCCCGAACTGCAGCGAACGGTCCAGGATCTGCGCGGTGCGCTGGTCGAGGGCGCCGTGCTGGGCGGAGGTCCGCACGAGCGAGCCCAGCTCCTGCGGGGAACGCGCGGAACGGAGTTCCTCGGCGGGTTCCACCCCGAACCGGCGTACCGCCCAGTTCGCCGAACCGTTGAGGAACTGGATCATCGGTTTGAACACCGCCGAGAACGCCACCATCGGCCCCGCGGTTGCGCGTGCGGTGGCCAGGGGAGCCGCGATCGCGATGTTCTTCGGAACCAGTTCGCCGTAGATCATCGAGAGCGAGGTGGCCAGGATCAGGGCCAGGACGAGCGAGATACCGGTGGCCGCGGAATCGGGAATCCCCACGGCGCCGAACAGCGGTGTCAGAAATCGGGCCAGCACGGGCTCGGCGATATAACCGGTGATCAGCGTGGTGATGGTGATACCGAGCTGGGCGCCGGACAGCTGGAACGAGAGGGTGCGATGTGCTTGGCGGACGGCGCGCGCCCGGACATCGCCGCTGCGGGCGTGCGCTTCCACCGTGCTGCGTTCCAGAGCGGTGAGGGAGAATTCCGCGGCTACGAAGAGAGCTGTGCCCGCGGTGAGCGCCACGAACCCGATGAGGCTCGCGATGGTGAGTAGGACGGACATATCACCACCACCCGGCGAGCATCGGCATCAGCGAAGCGGGTCGAACCGGAGGTCGGTGGAGGGTCGTGCGGAGGGGGACGCCGGGTCTGTCACCCGGCTCGATAGATGAGCCCTCCTGAGTGGCGCCCTCGGACGCGGGTGACAACTGGTTCCTTTCGTCCTGAAGATTCGTGCCGGCGGCCGCCGACGATCCTCATGGTACCGGCCTGTGCACCCGGGTGCACAGGCCGGTGTACTCCGGTATCGGAGGGCCCGAGCGGTTCACCACCCGCCCGGCAGCGGACGGCCCTCGGCGAATCCGGCCGCTGACTGGACGCCCAGTACGGCGCGATCGTGGAACTCCGCGAGGGTGCGCGCGCCCGCATAGGTGCACGCACTGCGGACGCCGGAGCAGATATGGTCGATCAGATCCTCGACTCCGGGACGCTCGGGGTCCAGGAGCATCCGGGAACTGGAGATCCCCTCTTCGAACAGGGCCTTACGCGCCCGGTCGTAACCGTGATCTGCGCTGGTACGAGCCGCAACCGCACGTTTGGAGGCCATTCCGAAGCTCTCCTTGTAGGCCTTGCCCTCCCGGTCGACCCGCAGATCGCCGGGGGACTCGTAGGTTCCGGCGAACCAGGACCCGATCATGACATTGGAGGCGCCCGCCGCGAGTGCCAGCGCGACATCGCGCGGATGCCGGACACCACCGTCGGCCCAGACATGCGCACCGAGCTCCGCGGCCGCGGCGGCGCATTCGGCGACCGCCGAGAACTGGGGACGGCCGACACCGGTCATCATGCGGGTGGTGCACATCGCTCCGGGCCCGACTCCGACCTTCACGATATCGGCCCCGGCCGCGATCAGATCTCGGGTGCCCTCGGCGGATACCGTGTTCCCGGCCACCAGGGGTACCCCGAGGCTCAGGTCACGGATGGCGCGCAGGGTTTCCAGCATTCGCACCTGATGTCCGTGGGCGGTATCGACCACCAGGACATCGGCGCCCGCGTCCACCAGCGCCTTGGCCTTGGCCGGCACGTCACCGTTGATTCCGACGGCGGCGGCGATCCGGAGCCGGTTTTCCTGATCGACGGCCGGGGTGTAGATCCCGTCCCGGACCGCGCCGGTGCGGGTCAGCACACCCGCGAGGGTGCCGTCCGGGGCGAGCAGGACCGCCAGGCCGGCGTGTGCGGCCTCGAGCCGGTCGAAGATGTAGGAAGGCTCGGCCGTCACCGGAGCGGTGACGAAATCGGTGGTGGCGATCTCGCGCAGCCGGGCGAACCGGTCGACATCGGCACAGGCCGCTTCGGTGACGACGCCGACCGGCCGGCCCTCGTCGACCACGACGACCGCGCCGTGCGCCCGTTTGTGGATCAGCGCCATGGCATCGGAAACCGAATGATCCCAGGTGAGAGTCACCGGGGTGTCCGCGGTGAGCGAGCGGCTTTTGACGAAGGCGATGGTCTCGGCAGCGGCATTGTTGGGCAGATCCTGCGGTAACACCACGATCCCGCCGCGCCGGGCCACCGTTTCCGCCATCCGCCGCCCGGCGACGGCGGTCATATTCGCCACGACGAGCGGGATGGTGGTGCCCGAACCGTCGGACGTGGTGAGGTCCACGTCGAACCGGGAGGCGATATCGGTGCGGTTCGGAACCAGGAAGACGTCGTTGTAGGTCAGGTCGTACGGCGGGGTTTGCCCGGGGAGAAACTGCACTGCACCCATGGTAATAGGGAGCCGGCCGTGGTGGGCGGCATCGCGGGGTGCGGCCGTCTACCGCACGGTCATCACTTCGCCCGGCGGCGATGTGGCCGGCGGGCCGGCGGCGGGGCAGCGGCCCGGTGTCCTCGTCCGGACCCGCGCCGCGGCCTGTCCCGATCGCGGGCGGCGGGTTCCGGGGGTGCCGACGGGGCGCCGGCCGGTGCTCGGGCACCGGTGAGCTGCTGGAGTGTCCGATCGTCCGGGCGGACGGTGTGGGTCACCACGTCGACCCCGGCTGCCCGCGCCAGAGCGGTGACTTCGGCGCGCTGGTCCGGGGTCACCACGGTGACGACCGTGCCGCTCGCGCCGGCCCGTGCGGTACGGCCGGCTCGATGGACATAGTCCTTGGGGTCGGCGGGTGGGTCGGCGTGGACGACCAGCGATACCGCGTCGACATGGATACCGCGTGCGGCGATATCGGTGGCGACCAGCGCCGAGACCCCGCCGTCGGCGAATGCCGCGAGCGTGCGCAGCCGCCGGTTCTGAGCGCGACCGCCGTGCAGTGCCGCGACCGCGATGCCCTGCTCGCGCAGTCGCCGGGTGAGTTTCTCCGCGCCGTACTGGGTGCGTACGAACAGCAGGGTGCGTCCTTCGCGCGCGGCGATCCGCGCGAGCACGGCGGGTTTGTCCGCGGGTTCGACGTAGAGCAGGTGGTGGATCGCGACGGCTGCCGCGGGCTCGGGGGCCACGCTGTGGGTTACCGGATCGCGTAGATACCGCCGGACCAGATCGTGGACCGATTCGTCGTCGAGGGTCGCCGAGAACAGCAGTCGCTGTCCGTCACCGGGGGTCGCGTCCAACAGCTGCCGGACCTGGGGGAGGAATCCGAAATCGGCCATATGGTCGGCTTCGTCGATCGCCGTGACCCGCACCGAGTCCAGTACCGCGGCGCCCTGCTCGACCAGATCGGTGAGCCGGCCGGGGGTGGCGATCAGCAGATCGACACCTCGCTGGAGTTTCTCGGCCTGCCGGGCGGTGGGCATCCCACCGACAGCGGCGGCCAACCGGAGTCCCAGCGCGAAGGGTTCCAGCGCTCGCTCGATCTGCAGCGCCAGTTCACGGGTCGGGGTCAGGACCAAGCCACGCGGGGCGCGGGGAATGGCGGGCCGCCCGGCGAGCCGGGCGAGCATCGGCAGACCGAACGCGAGGGTTTTGCCCGACCCGGTCGGCGCGCGACCCAGAATATCGCGACCGGCGAGTGCATCCGGAATGGCGGCGTCCTGGATGGGCAGCGGGTCGGTGAGGCCTTCCCGGCGCAGGGCCTGGACCGTGAGCACCGGCAGACCCAGGCGGGCGAACGGGGGAGGGCCGGCCGGATCGGCCGCTTTCGCGGACACCGGTGGCTGTGGCTCCGGGGCTCCTCGTACGGGTTCAGGCACGGAAGAGCCGGCTCAGCTCGACCAACCAGGGAATCGCGACCGACAGTGTCGGCACCACCAGGATGGCGATCGAGGCGAGATACGCGGCACCGGCGATCCGGAGATCGCCCAGCGGACCGGCCAGACGCTGGATCCGGATGAGCGTACTGGGGCCACCCACCGCGAGCGCACCCTGCGGGGCGATCGATTTCGAACACGCCACCAGGGCCCGGGCCAGGGGTTTGGGCCCGGTGACCTTCACCGCGGAATCGTCGGCGAGCAGTTCGATGAGCAGTTTCACCGAATCCAGTGCCGATTTGCTGCGGACGAAGCGGGGAAACGCCTCATGCGCCGCGGTGAACGCCTCGAGCACCAGATCGTGGCGGGCCCGCAGATGTGACCGCTCATGGCTGAGGATGGCGGTCAGCTCCTGTTCGTTGAGGTTGTCCAGGGTGCCCGCGCTCACGACCACGCGCCGCCGCAGCCCGGGCAGGCAATAGGCGATGGGCTCGGTGGCCGAGAGCACCCGGATATCCGCGGCCCGGCGGACCGGACCGCTCTGATCGAGCAGGTCCACCAGCATGCGGTGCCGGGCCCGGCGCCGGCGGGTATGGATCCCGACCCGGATCGACGCGTACATCAGCCGCCCGCCGACCATCAGCGTCAGCATGAAGACGGAGACATATGCCAGCCACAGCGGCAGCCCGAGCGCATCGATCTCATCGGTGGGTTTGGTCGTGGGCCGGCCGTCGGGGCCGGGGACCAGGAGTTCGGCGGCGATGGCGAGGCCGGAACTGAAGGCGCTGAGTACGGCGGCCAGGGCGATGGCCTGCCAGAGTACGAGTGCGGCACGGGGCACGCGGTAGGTCCAGGTCGCGCGACTGAGTGCCTCCGGAACGGGTCCGGCGAGAAGCAAGGCAAGTACGGCGAAGGCCGGTGCTGCTGCATCCATCGACTCTGCTCACTGCGTTGTGGGGCCAGGGTCCGAGCTCACTGCGGCGGTGCGGTGTCCTCGGTTGCTTCGAGCTTAGCGAGCGCATCCCGCAGGGCCGCGGCTTCATCCTTTCCGACCTGCTCCACGAAATGCACCAGGGCCGCCGCCCGGCTGCCGGCCTCCTCGGCTTGCTGCAGCGCATCCATCATGAGTCCGGCGACCAGCTCGTCGCGGCTGTGTACCGGAGCGTACCGGTGCGCGCGATCGTCGCGCCGCTGCACCACGAGGTTCTTCTTCGCCAGTCGCTGGAGCACCGTCATCACTGTGGTGTACGCGAGTTCGCGGCGCGCCGACAGGGCCTCGTGCACCTGCCGGACCGTTTGTGGTTCGTCGGCGGACCACAACTGGTCCATAACCGCCTTCTCGAGTTCACCAAGTCCAGCCATCTCTCGATTTTACGACTTCAACGACGCTTGGGCGTACTACAGGGTGTCGTAACCGCGTGGGATTGGTCATAGCTCACAGTTTCATCTGCCTCGCCGGTGGGATAGGGGTGTTCTTCCGCGGGCTCCCGCAGCTACATCGCTGCGGGGTCGAGCGGGTGCGGGATACGAGGGGGCTGCGGCCATTAATTCTTCATTCGCGCGAAACACTTGCTAGGTCTGGTAAGGCTAACCTATCTTTCGATCAAGTCGTTGCTGCGAACGCCGATCCCGAGGAGGTTCGAATGTCCGAACTGGCCACTGTGCGCATCCCCCGTCCCTACGAGGCGCCGTTCGGTTCGGCATGTTCCCGCCTGCGTGCCCTGCAACCCGAGCATCCGCGTGTCTACGCCGCCGCTGCGATGGCCGATCAGGGCAAAAGGCGCTGGTGGGCGCTGTCCACGGGGCTGCGTGAAGGTCGGATCGATCTGATGTACCGGCGTCATGCCGCGGAAATGATCAGTGCGTCCGCGGCCGCGGAGGTCGTGGCCACCGCGCTGATCCACGCCGTGCTGGGGCGCGTCGCCGCGCTGTGGGTCGCCGACGGCCGCGCCTGGGATCCCGGGCTGGAGAATGTCTGGATCCACACCGACAACGACGGTGGTATCGACTGGGCGGGTCTGACGGATACGACGATTCGGGTAGTCGACGGTGACCGGCTGGCCGGCTCACCCGGCGTGGTGACCTTGCCGTGTGAACGGGCGATGTGGGTATGGCTCGCTTATCGCTGTGAACCCTCGCTGTTGCTGGTGCAGGGGGCACTGGCCCGCTGTGCGGGGTTGAGTCCGCGTCGTTTCTGGGCGCTGGTCGCCGAATCCGTTTCCGGCGCTACGACCTACGTTCCCGAGCTGGCGGGTGCGGATCCGGTGGCGGGCGCCCGCCGTGGGCAGGGGCTGCTGATGGCGCTGGAGGATCGCGGGCTGGCAATCCGGCGCGCGCAACGTGTTGCCTAGTTAGGTAAGGCTGACCTATACTCGAAAACGGCGTACGGATCGCGCGAGAGTCCCGAGGGCTGCGGTGACCCCCGATCCAATGCGCGCGACGGGCCCCACCTCCTGGTGGGGCCCGTCGCTTCCTTTCCGCATCCCGCGTGGCCGGTTCATTCCTGCCCCGGCCTCGCATGCGATTGTTGATCCATGACGGAACAGCAAACCCGGCTCCCGGATTCGATGGCCGATCTCACCGCCGAGGAGATGAACGAGATCAACAAGGGCACGTTCGCGGACCTGCTCGGTCTGCGGGTGACCGAACTGGGACCGGACCGGGTATGCGGCGAATGGGTCGTTACCCCGCGGCACCACCAGCCCGCCGGGATCCAGAACGGTGGTGTGCTGTGCACCGTCGTCGAAACTCTCGCCAGTACCGGTGGGGCCGCCTGGTACGGCGATCGCGGAGTCGTGGTCGGAGTCAACAACTCCACCGACTTCCTCCGCGCGGTACGCGAGGGAAAGCTCACCGCCGAGGCCACCCCGATCCATCGTGGCGGGATGCAGCAGCTCTGGCAGGTTGTGGTCACCGACGCCGACGGCCGTCTGGTCGCCCGCGGTCAGGTGCGGTTACAGAATCTGCCGCATCGATCCTGACCCACCCCCGCCGATACGACGGCGGTGGGCGGGAAAGAGAACGGGCCGCGGCAGTGCACAGACACCGCCGCGGACCGGTTCCGATCAGCCTCAGAGACCGCCGGTCGACAGCAGACCGCCATCGACACGGACTGTCTCCCCAGTGATCCACTCCGCCTGGTCGGAAGCCAGGAAAGCGATGAGCCGGGCCACATCCTCCGGCGAACCCAGCCGCTTCATCGGATAGGCCTGCGCGGCCGCATCCTCGTCCGCCGAATACAGCGCGTCCGCGAAACTGGTCTTCACGACGCCGGGCGCGACCGCGTTGACGCGGATCTTCGGGCCGAGCTGCCAGGCCAGTTCGTCGGTGAGGCGGATGAGTGCCGCCTTGGACGCCCCGTAGGCCGCGATCACGCCGGTCGAGCGCAGACCCGCCACGCTGGCCACATTCACCACGGCGCCCCCGTGCTCGCCCATCCACGCCTTGTACGCCTCCTGGACGTAGCCCAGCGCGGCGACGACGTTCACATCGAAGATCTTGCGGACGGCGTCCAGATCGGCTTCCATCAGCGCGCCGTACACCGGGTTGATACCGGTGTTGTTGATGAGGATGTCCAGCGATCCGAATTCGGTGACCGCGCGCTGTACGGCGGCCGCGCGAGCCTCGGCATCGCCCGAGTTCCCGGCCACCGCGACGACCTCGCCCTGGTGCCCCAACCCGCGCAGTTCGGCGGCCGCCTTGTCCAGCGGCTCGGGTTTACGCGCGGTGATCAGCACGTTCGCGCCCCGGCTCAGCAACTCCGCGGCCACCGCGTAGCCGATACCCCGGCTGGCCCCGGAGACCAGCGCGCTCTTACCCAACAGATCGGTGCTCATATCCGGGCACGTTACCCCGCACGGCCGGTTTCCCGGTCGGCGGCGGACCGCTGCGCCGCCCGGCCCGGGCGAGCACTCGGGCAGGCCGGGTAAAATCGGTGGTTCCGTGTCCGGGTACCGCCGATCATGGGTGGAACAACCGCCACCGAAGGCACCGGACCCCCTGTTCCCGACCCTACTCCGAGGAGATATCTGTGATCACCGCGACCGACCTAGAGGTCCGGGCCGGCGTCCGTACCCTGCTGTCCGCGCCGGGCCCGGCGCTGCGGGTGCAGGCCGGTGACCGGATCGGCCTGGTCGGTCGTAACGGTGCCGGGAAGACCACCACCCTGCGCATCCTGGCGGGTGAGGGCGAGCCGTACGCCGGAACGCTCACCCGGTCCAGTGATATCGGCTATCTACCGCAGGATCCCCGTGAGGGAAATCTCGACGTCCTCGCGCGCGACCGGGTGCTGTCCGCGCGCGGACTGGACGCGCTGATGCGGGATATGGAGAAACAGCAGGCGTTGATGGCCGAATTGGCCGACGAGACCGAACGCGAACGTGCAGTCCGTAAGTACGGCCGGCTCGAAGATCGTTTCTCGGCGCTGGGCGGGTACGTGGCCGAGAGCGAGGCCGCCCGGATCTGTCACAGCCTGGGCCTGCCCGACCGGGTGCTGGGTCAGGCACTGCGCACCCTCTCCGGCGGTCAGCGCCGGCGAATCGAACTGGCGCGCATCCTGTTCGCGGCCTCCGACGGCAGCGGCGGCCGCTCCGACACCACCCTGCTGCTGGACGAGCCCACCAACCATCTGGACGCCGATTCGATCACCTGGCTGCGCGGTTTCCTGCAGAACCACGACGGCGGCCTCATCGTCATCAGCCACGATGTCGATCTGCTCGCCGATGTGGTCAACAAGGTCTGGTTCCTCGACGCCGTTCGCGGTGAGGCCGATGTCTACAACATGGGCTGGACCAAATACGTCGATGCCCGCGCCACCGACGAACAGCGCCGCCGCCGGGAACGCGCGAACGCGGAGAAGAAGGCCTCGGCGCTGCGCTCGCAGGCCGCGAAGCTCGGTGCGAAGGCCACGAAAGCCGTTGCCGCTCAGAACATGGCGAAACGCGCCGACCGGCTTATCGCGGAACTGGACGAGGTGCGCGTCGCGGACAAGGTCGCGCGGATCAAATTCCCGGAACCCGCGGCCTGCGGTAAGACCCCGCTGATGGCGGAGAACCTGACCAAGGCCTACGGCTCGCTGGAGATCTTCACCGGTGTGGACCTGGCCATCGACCGCGGCAGCCGCGTCGTGGTGCTGGGTCTCAACGGTGCGGGAAAGACGACGCTGCTGCGGCTGCTGGCCGGCGCGGAACAGCCCACCGCGGGCGGGTTGGTCCCCGGCCACGGCCTGAAGGTCGGCTACTTCGCGCAGGAACACGACACACTCGACGATTCGGCCAGCGTTTGGGAGAACATCCGGCACGCGGCACCGGACGCGGGTGAGCAGGAGCTGCGCGGTCTGCTGGGGGCCTTCATGTTCAGCGGGCCGCAACTGGAGCAGTCGGCGGGAACGCTGTCCGGTGGTGAGAAAACCCGGCTGGCGCTGGCGGGGCTGGTCTCCTCGGCCGCCAATGTCCTGTTGCTCGACGAACCGACCAACAACCTGGACCCCATCTCGCGCGAACAGGTCCTGGACGCGCTGCGCACCTATGCCGGCGCGGTCGTCCTGGTGACCCACGATCCGGGGGCCGCCGAGGCGCTGAATCCGGAGCGGGTGATCCTGCTTCCGGACGGTACCGAGGACCATTGGTCGGCGGAGTATCTGGAATTGATTCAGCTCGCGTGAGTTTCATCACAAGAACTCATTGCCGGATGCTCGCCGAATGCTTAGCCTGAGAGAGACGCTGCTCGGCGACTCGGAGGAAGCCATGGGCGACAGACCGGTACAGAGCAAGAGCACGCTGGGTAAAGGCACCCGCGTCACGGGAAAGTCACGCGACCGCCTACAGACCCAGTTGAAGAAGCAATACGAAGCAGGAGCGAGCATCAGGTCGCTGGCACGAGCGACCGGACGTTCCTACGGGTTCATCCACAACGTGCTCACGGAGTCGCATGTGCAGCTCCGTAGCCGTGGTGGCGCGAACCGCCGTAAAGCACGCTGACCGCACGGTATTCGCGGGCCCGCCGCCGGGCATAGTCCGGCGGCGGGGTATCCGTGGGCGAGGGGACCGGCCCGGCCGGGCGGCTACCACCCGGATACGGCACCGTCTCCGTGGGCCAGCAGGTTGGCCAGACTCGCGAAGATCGGCAGTCCGGTCTTGATCTCCAGATAGGCGAACTGCCCCTGTGGATTGACCTCGAGGAAATAGTGCTCGCCGTCCAAGCCGATCCGCAGGTCCAGCACGCCGAAACTGAGTCCCAGCGTGCCCATCAGAATCGCCAGTGATTTGCTGACCGATGCCGGTAGCCGGGCGGGGGAGAAGTCGACCGAGATATCCAGCCGTGAATCGACTCGCCCCGCGCCCGCGGGGGAATCGATCCGCACCACCCACTCCTGTCCTTCCACCCACACCACACGCAGATCGCATTCCGGGTCGATATAGCGCTGGAAGGTGGTCGGCGACGAGCGGATGGCGGTCAGCCGGTCCAGATCGGCGGGTTCGACGAGCCGGGTCTCGGAGAACTCCGCACGCGAGGTTCCGGTGCGTTTGAAAACCACGGGAGCCCCGCAGGTTTCGACGAACTCCCGAGCCTCGTCCGGATCGTTGGTGATCAGTGTCTCCGGTAGGGCACAGCCGGCGAGGCGAGCCGTCTCCAATTGGACGATCTTGCGATGGGCGATCCGGTCGTGACCCGGGTCGTTGACCCAGCGGGCCGGGAGCGACCACAGCAGGCCCTGCGCGAAACCGTCGCATTCGGCCTGCCGATAGGCATCGTCGTCCGCGCGGACACCGGCGGGTACCCGGCTGGGATGCGGCCGCCGCCACCACACGGCACGGATATCGTCCAGTCCGGTCAGACCGGCCAGGGAGCGGGTCGTTCCGTGGCCGTCGAGCCGGAAACTGCCCGATTCGCGCGGAAAATCGCGAAGATCCAGCAGGAGTGGGTCGATCCCGTGTCGTTCTCGCAGTGTCGCCTGTACGGCCGCGGCGTGCAGATCGTCGAATTCGGAGACGATGAGGACCGACCCCGTACGGGTGGTCATCGATCGCGCCACTCAGTCGAGGCTGTCGCAGTGGATACCGTCGTCGCTGCCGTCACGCGACCTGGTCTGTGCGCAGGTGAAGGTAGCCGGGTGCACTGGAGAGTCGGCGATATTCAGTCGCGCCGTCCAGGCCTCGGTCAGCCGGCGTAGCTGTTCGTCGCCGAAGGCAGGCGACGGTGGCGCCGCCAGTGTCATCGGTCGTTCCCCCACATCGATGCGCAGTCGGCGGGTGAAATCGGCCGTCGCACCGGGCCGTATCTCGATCAGGACCGCGTCCGCGGGCATGGCGGTCCGGTTGTCGTACTCGCGGATGGCGAGCACATCGCCGCGGTGGAAGGTCCACGTCCCCTCCGCAACTCGTACCCGGATATCGCAGTCGGACTCGCCGACGACTACACCCGTGAGGGTGGCGGTCGCTCCGGATTGTGTTGTGCCGAGGGGGTGGAGGGCATCGGTCATCTGAATCTCCGATCTAGCTCGCAATGTGCCACGACCCGAGCGCGTCCGGATCATAACGCCGCACGCAGACAGGGGAAGCTGATATTGCCCGATTTGCCCGTCCCGGGATCTGATCTTGTTTCCGCAAAAATTCCTGTGGCGGAAGATTTCCGGAAAGCAGACTGGACGTTCGGACCGGAAAAATGTTTGCCGGAACCGCCGGAGTGCGGTCAGCCGCCGAGTAGTTCCGGCTTCTCGGCCAATCCGCGTAACCGCGCGGCCGGATCCTCGAGCAGCCGCCGGGCGTCCAGATCGAGCAGGCCGCCGATCACCGCCACCTCGGCCGCGAGCGTGCCGTCGACGCGGATCATCTCCTGCCGGATGCGATACGTCTTGCCGGTGCCCCATTCGAATTCACAGGTGACCCGGAATTCGTCACCGCCGCGCAGTTCGCGCCGGTACTTGATGGTGCTTTCCAGTACTACCGGTCCGATGCGGGCAGCCACCAGTTTGTCCGCCTGGAGGCCGGCGGCCAGCAAGCACTCCCAGCGGGCGTGTTCGGCATACTGCAGGTAGACCGCCTGATTGACATGGCCTTGGACATCGAGTTCATAACCGCGGACGGTCACGGGGACGGAGAAGGTCATGCCGATGCGAACCCGCCCGGGGCCGCCGTTGTTCCCGGATCAGCGTCGCTGGGCGTTGCGCTCCTGCCACCACCGAGGCGCGTCGACGAAGTGGTTGTCGTATTCATCCTGTGATGCGGCGAGTTCTTCCAGGGTCGCCTCGCCCCGTGCGATGCGTTCGAGCAGCCGGAAGTAGCCGAACCGTTGGACGCCGGGCATGAGTGCGATCAGGATACGGGCGCCGGCATCCGGTGTGGCGCCGAAGGCGTGAGTGGTCGTCTTCGGGACGACAGCCGTGCCGCCCGCGCCGATGGTGACGAGGCGATCCCCGGCCAGGAGTTGCAGTTCGCCTTCGGCGACATAGAACAGTTCGTCGGAGAGTGTGTGGAAATGCGGTGCGGCGCCGTCGGCGCCGCGCGCCATGGTGACCTCGACGGTGCTCACCGAGCCGTTGGCCTGTTCGGCATCGATGAGCAGACGCATGGTGACCGATTCGGTGCGCAGGATCTCGGCGTCGCCGGCTTGCTGGATCGCGGGGGGATGGGGGGTGCTGTCCACGGCTACTCCTAGTGATTCGGAGGCGAATAGTTCGTTGCCAAACTATATGCCGGCGAATAGAATCTTGTCCATGACCGAATCCGATGCGATCGATGCCATCGAGCGGCAGTGGCGACGCGAACGTCCCGACCTGGACCTGGCGGCGATGGTGGTCTTCGGCCGGCTCGGCCGGCTCGCGATCGTCGCCGAACGCGCAATAGAGTCGGTGTTTCTCGCGCACGGCCTGCGACGCGGCGAATTCGACGTGCTGGCCGCGCTGCGGCGGGCCGGGGCTCCCTTCGAGCTCAATCCCTCCGGGCTCGCGGAGACTCTCATGCTGTCGCGGGCCGGGATGACAGGACGGTTGGACCGCCTGGAATCGGCGGGCTACGTGCGGCGGATCGCCGATACCGGCGATCGGCGCGCGGTGCGGGTCGCACTGACGGCCGCGGGACGGGAACTCGTCGATACGGTGGTGACCGACCACACCGCCAACGAGACGCGGATGCTGTCGGCTTTGACCACGGCCGAACGCGGGGAGCTGGACCGGATCGCCGGAAAGCTGCTCACCGCACTCGAATCCGGCGGCTGACGGCCGTCCGGTGAGCGCGCGGCACGGCGCTCACGGGCGCCGGCGCACCGAAGCCTCCACCAGATCCAGGACGGCGGTGAGGTTTTCGTTGGTATGCCCCGAAGCGATGCGGGCGATCAGACCGTCGAGCACCAGGTCGAGATAGCCCAGCAGGACATCGGTGGGCACATCGTCGCGCAACGCACCGGCGGCTTTGCGGCGTTCCAGCCGGGCCAGGGTCGCGGCGGTGAGTTCGGCCGAACGCTGCGTCCAGCCGGCCCGGAACTCCGGATCGGTGCGGAGCCGGCGGGCGATCTCGAGCCGGGTGCCCAGCCAGTTGTACTCCTGCGGGTCGGCGAGCATATTCCGCATCACCTGCACAATGCCCTGATTGGCCGCGACGTCGGCCATCCGCTCGGCATCCTCCTGGGCAAGTGCCAGGAAGAGCGCGTCCTTATCGCGGAAATGATGGAAGATCGCGCCGCGGGACAGGCCGATGCCTTCCTCCAGGCGGCGCACCGTGGCGCCTTCGTACCCGAACTCGGCGAAACAGCGGCGCGCGCCGTCGAGTATCTGTGTGCGCCGGGCGGCCAGATGATCGTCGCTGACCTTGGGCATGAACTCTCCTCCACAGAGGGGTGGATACGAAACACGGGCTATGGTCACAGATACGCGCAACCCCGCCGCGGCCGAGACCGAGGCGGGGAATCCCGGTGTCTACTATGTGATCTCGTGCGGACTGCGCCGCACCCGGGTACGCGTAGCCGCGTCCTGCGGCGATTCGGGAGTCCTCGCGGACCCGGTCGCCGCGCGCCGGACCTCGAAACCTGATGAGCCGCAGGCTCTGGTCCCGAGGGCCGCCGCGCGGAACCGGCAAAGCCCGGCCCGCCGTAGGCCGATCAGCTCCGGATCATATTCCGCAGCACGTACTGCAGAATGCCGCCGTTGCGGTAGTAATCCGCTTCACCGGGGGTGTCGATCCGGACCACCGCGTCGAATTCGACCTTCTGGCCGTCTTCCTTGGTCGCGGTGACGTGGACGGTCGACGGGGTGGTACCCGAGTTGAGCTCCTCGATACCGGCGATATCGAAGACCTCGGTACCCGTGAGGCCCAGCGATTTCGCCGATTCGCCCGCCGGGAACTGCAGCGGGATCACACCCATACCGATCAGGTTCGACCGGTGGATACGCTCGAAGGATTCGGTGATGACGGCCTTGACGCCGAGCAGCCGGGTGCCCTTCGCGGCCCAGTCCCGGGAGGAACCGGAGCCGTATTCCTTGCCGCCCAGTACGACCAGCGGGATACCGGCCTTCTGGTAGTTCTGCGAGGCGTCGTAGATGAACGCCTGCGGGGCGCCCTCCTGGGTGAAGTCGCGGGTGTAACCGCCCGAAACATCGTCGAGGAGTTGGTTGCGCAGCCGGATATTGGCGAAGGTGCCGCGAATCATCACCTCATGGTTGCCGCGCCGCGAGCCCAGGGAGTTGTAGTCCTTGCGCGCCACGCCGTGGGAATCGAGGTAATCGGCGGCCGGGGTGCCCGGTTTGATGGCGCCGGCGGGCGAGATGTGGTCGGTGGTGACCGAATCGCCCAGCAGTGCCAGCACGCGGGCGCCCTTGATATCGGCGACCGGTTCCGGCTCCATGCCCATACCGTCGAAGTAGGGCGCCTTGCGGACGTAGGTGGAATCGTCGCTCCACTCGAAGGTATTGCCCTCCGGGGTGGGCAGGCTGCGCCACCGCTCGTCGCCCTTGAAGACGTCGGCGTAGGACTTGGTGAACATCTCCTGGCTGATCGCCGATTTGATGGTGTCGTCGATCTCCTGCGCCGAGGGCCAGATGTCCTTCAGGAACACCGGGTTGCCCTGAGTGTCCTTGCCCAGCGCGTCGTTCTCGAAGTCGAAGTCCATGGTGCCCGCGAGCGCGTAGGCGATGACCAGCGGCGGCGAGGCCAGGTAGTTCATCTTCACGTCGGGGGAGATACGTCCCTCGAAGTTGCGGTTACCCGACAGCACCGCCGTGACGGTGAGGTCGTTGTCGTTGACCGCTTTGGAGATTTCGTCCGGCAGCGGACCGGTGTTGCCGATGCAGGTGGTGCAGCCGTAACCGCCCAGGTAGAAGCCGAGCTTCTCCAGGTACGGCCACAGGCCGGCCTTGTTGTAGTAATCGGTGACGACCTGCGAGCCCGGGGCCATATTGGTCTTCACCCACGGCTTACTGGTCAGGCCCTTCTCCACCGCGTTACGGGCGAGCAGTGCCGCGCCGATCATGACCGACGGGTTCGAGGTGTTGGTGCAGGAGGTGATACCCGCGACCGCGACCGCGCCGTGGTCCAGGATGAACTCACCGCGCTCCTCGCTGGCGACCCGCACCGGTTTGGAGGGCCGGCCCTGGGAGTTGACCGCCGCGGACAGCACGTCGACGGCGCCGTCGTCGGCGAAGGACAGCGTGGCCGGATCGGAGGCCGGGAACGATTCCTCGACGGCCTCGTCCAGCTGGGAATGCGGCGTCGGGTGCTGATCCTCCACGTAGTTGTGGATGTCCTTGCGGAACGCGACCTTCGATTCGCTCAGCGCGATCCGGTCCTGCGGGCGCTTGGGGCCGGCGATGGAGGGCACCACGGTGCTCAGGTCGAGCTCGAGGTACTCCGAGTAGGTGGGTTCGGCGGCCGGATCGTGCCACATGCCCTGTTCCTTGGCGTAGGCCTCGACGAGCGCCAGCTGCTCATCGGTCCGGCCGGTCAGGCGCAGGTAGTTGATGGTCTCCTCGTCGATCGGGAAGATCGCCGCGGTGGAGCCGAACTCGGGGCTCATATTGCCCAGGGTGGCGCGGTTGGCCAGCGGCACCTCGGCGACGCCCTGACCGTAGAACTCGACGAACTTGCCGACCACACCGTGCTTGCGCAGCATATCGGTGACGGTGAGCACCACGTCGGTGGCGGTGACGCCCGGTTTGATCTCACCGGTGAGCTTGAAGCCCACCACGCGCGGGATCAGCATGGAGACCGGCTGGCCCAGCATGGCGGCCTCGGCCTCGATACCGCCGACGCCCCAGCCCAGCACACCCAGGCCGTTGACCATGGTGGTGTGCGAGTCGGTGCCGACGCAGGTGTCCGGGTAGGCCTGGCCGTTACGGACCATGACGGTACGGGCCAGGTACTCGATGTTCACCTGGTGCACGATGCCGGTGCCGGGGGGGACGACCTTGAAATCGTCGAACGCGCCCTGTCCCCAGCGCAGGAACTGGTAGCGCTCGCCGTTGCGCTCGTATTCGAGTTCGACATTGCGCTCGAAGGCGTCGGCGCGGCCGAAGACATCGAGGATGAGCGAGTGGTCGATGACCATCTCGGCGGGGGAGAGCGGGTTGACTTTCTCCGGATCGCCGCCGAGAGCGGAAACCGCCTCGCGCATGGTGGCCAGGTCGACCACGCAGGGCACGCCGGTGAAGTCCTGCATCACCACACGGGCCGGGGTGAACTGGATCTCGATACTGGGCTGGGCGTCGTGGTCCCAGTTCGCCAGGGCGCGGATATGGTCCGCGGTGATATTGGCGCCGTCCTCGGTCCGCAGCAGATTCTCGGCGAGGACCTTCAGTGCGTACGGGAGTTTCTCGGTGCCGGGCACAGCCGAGAGTCGGAAGATCTCGTAGGAGTTGCTTCCGACCTCGAGGTTGCCCTTGGCGCCGAAAGTATCGATACTTTTCGTCACGTCAGCTCCACTTGTCGGGTGTGGGCGCCGTCGGCGGGGCTGTGCCGGCGGCGGTACGTCTCTGGCATGAGGTGCCGGCCCGGGATGGCGCCGGTCCCCGCGATTCCCAACCCTAACAGTACGCTTGTCCTGTGAAATTTCCGGGCCGATGGCACCGCCGCCGCTCGGCCCGGCAACCATCGGGCGTGGCGCGTGTAGGTCAACCGCTGCCTCGTCGCGTAATCTGCTCTCGAGCTGGTCCGGGTTGCCGGGGCGTACCGTCGGGTACTCGTGGAACTCGTGCCCAGTATCGGACTCCCCGTTGCGTCGTCCATCGATGCGACCTCGACCAACACCGGATGGAAGATGCCCGTCAACCACACTTCGGCCTTCTCCCTCGGGGCCACCAAACTGCCGGACGAATTCGACTCGGACACCATGCAGGAGGTTCGTTCCGATCTCGCCGACAACGGTGTGTCCGCACCCGACGACGACGACCAGAGCGATCTGGCCGCAATCGTGGCCGACGCGCGTGCGCAGGGCATCGATCTGAGCATCGTGGTGATGCACGGCAACCCGGGCCACGATTCGGAGCTGCGGGACCTGGCCACCGAGGTCGCCGGGTTCCAGCACGGAACGGTCGCGGTGTTCAGCGACGACTGGATCGGCACCGCCAGTGATTCGATCAGCCGGGTGCACCTGGAATGGGCCGAGGACAAGGCCAAGTTCAAAGAAGGCGACAGCGAGGAAGCCGCGCAGATTCTGGTGCACCGCCTCGAACAGACCCCGACGATGAGCTGGACCGGGATCACATCCGTGCTGCTCACCGTGCTCGTCCTGACGATCGGCGGGCTGTACTGGATCAAATCGCGCCGCGAGAACACACCGGTCGCGGCGGGCACCCCGGCCGCGCCCGCCGCCGAGGAACCGGCGCCGCGGTAGCCGCTGCCCCGTCCAGCCCTGCGACACGGCCGAGGTTTCGACAGCCCTTGTGGCGGGCATCATGCCGTATCGGTACGTATGGTCGACAGCGACGGGCGATGAAAGCGGCCGTGGCTCGACCACAGCGGCCGGTCACCGTATCCGGGTGCGGCGGAATTCGCGACAGTGGAGCCGGGTGCGGCGGATACGGCCATCACCTGGAATAGTTGTGACAGCACGCACAAGACCGAGGCGAAAGCGGGGATGTTGGTGACTTCGACGGATGGTGTCAGCGGGGCAGATTTGGCGAAAGAACCGCCGGCGCCTGCTTCGAACACCCTCGAACGTGACGTCCAGACCCTGGAAAAAGCGATATACGAGGTCAAACGGGTTATCGTCGGGCAGGATCGGCTGGTCGAGCGGCTATTGGTCGGGGTGCTGGCACGCGGGCATGTGCTGCTCGAGGGTGTGCCCGGTATCGCGAAGACGCTCGCGGTGGAGACCTTCGCCAAGGTGGTCGGCGGTTCGTTCTCCCGCGTCCAGTTCACCCCCGACCTGGTCCCCACCGACCTGGTCGGTACCCGTATCTACCGGCAGGGCCGGGAAGAGTTCGATACCGAACTCGGCCCCGTCGTGGCGAACTTCGTGCTCGCCGACGAGATCAACCGCGCACCGGCGAAGGTGCAGTCGGCGCTGCTCGAGGTGATGGCCGAGCGGCATGTGTCGATCGGTGGCAAGACCTACCCGATGCCCGATCCGTTCCTGGTGATGGCCACCCAGAACCCGATCGAGAGCGAAGGCGTGTACCCGCTGCCGGAGGCGCAGCGCGACCGCTTCCTGTTCAAGGTGGTCGTCGACTATCCCTCCGTCGAGGAAGAGCGCGAGATCATCTACCGGATGGGTGTCGCGCCGCCGGAACCCGGGCAGATCCTGGAGCCGGCGGAGTTGCTGCGACTGCAGAAACTCGCGGCGAGCACCTTCGTGCACCACGCACTGGTCGACTATGTGGTGCGGGTGATCTCGGCCACCCGCAATCCCGCCGAGTTCGGTATGCACGATGTCGCGAACTGGGTGGCCTACGGTGCCTCGCCCCGCGCGAGCCTCGGCATCATCGCCGCCGCCCGCGCCGTGGCACTCATCCGTGGTCGTGACTATGTGGTCCCGCAGGACGTTATCGAGGTGATCCCGGATGTGCTCCGGCATCGCCTGGTGCTGTCCTACGACGCGCTCGCCGACGAGGTCAGCCCCGAGGACGTCGTTCAGCGGGTGCTGCAGACCGTCGGTATGCCCCAGGTCGCGCCGCAGGCGGTGGCACCCGGTGCACCGCCCGCCGCGGAGAACGGCAACGGCCGTTCCGCCCCGCCGCAGCCCGCCGGGGCGCCCCAGGTACCGCAGACCGCCGGCACGAACCAGACCCAGTGACCCGGTCACCGGACCCCCGTGCCCGAGTACCCATGGCCGATCACGCGCCGCCGTCGTTCCGTTCGGGAGAACTGACCGATCCGCATCTGTCGGCCGCGCTCAAAACGCTGGAGCTCACCGTGCGCCGCCGGTTGGACGGTGTCCTGCACGGTGACCATCTCGGCCTGATCCCCGGACCCGGTTCGGAGCCGGGCGAGGCGCGCGCGTATCAACCCGGCGACGATGTCCGGCAGATGGACTGGTCGGTAACCGCCCGCACCACCCATCCGCATGTCCGGCAGATGATCGCGGACCGCGAGCTGGAGACCTGGATGGTGGTGGACCTGTCCGCCAGCCTGGACTTCGGTACCGCGGCCTGCCAGAAACGCGATCTGGTGGTCGCCGCCGCGGCCGCGATCACCCATTTGACGATGGGTGGCGGGAACCGGATCGGCGCTGTGGTCGCCACCGGTGAGCAGTTGCTGCGGATTCCGGCGCGTAGCGGCCGGGTGCACGCGCAATCGATGCTGCGCAGTATCGCCACCACCCCGCATCCGCGCGACGGAGTGCGCGGCGATCTACGCGGTGCGATCGAATCCCTACGCCGCCCGCAGCGTAAACGCGGGCTCGCGGTGGTCATCAGCGATTTTCTCGGCGATATCGGCTGGCAGCGGTCATTGCGCGCCATTGCCGCGCGCCACGAACTGCTGGCCGTCGAGGTACTCGATCCGCGCGATATCGCGTTACCCGATATCGGTGACGTGGTACTGCACGATCCGGAAACCGGACGCACCCGCGAGTTCAGCGTCACCCCGCAATTGCGCGCCGACTACGCGGCGGCCGCGCAACGGCACCGGCAGGAGGTCGAGCAGACTCTGCGCAGCTGCGGCGCCCCGGTGCTGACCCTGCAGACCGACCGGGACTGGATCGCCGACGTGGTCCGGTTCGTCTCCACCCGGCGCCACAGCCTCGGCGCCTCGACCCCACGGGTGCCACGCCAGTGAGTATTTCTGATTTCGCTTCCCCGATCTGGCTCGGGTTCCTTGCTGTCATCCTGCTGCTCGCATTGGGATATCTGCTGGTCCAGCGCAGTAAGCATCGGAATATGCTGCGGTTCAGCAATATGGAGCAGCTCGAGAAGGTGGCACCGAACCGGCCGAGCTTCTGGCGTCATGTGCCGATCGTGCTGCTGATCGTGGGCATGGTGTTCTCCACGATCGGCGCGGCCGGTCCGACCGCCGAGAAGAAGGTGCCCCGTAACCGGGCCACCGTCGTACTCGTCATGGACGTCTCGCTGTCCATGGAGGCCACCGATGTCTCGCCGAATCGGCTGCAGGTCGCCCAGGAGGCCGCCAAGAACTTCGCCGACGGCCTCACGCCCGGAATCAATCTGGGTTTGGTGACCTATGCCGGCACCGCCTCGGTACTCGTCTCGCCCACCACCGATCGAGGGTCGGTGAAGGCCGCGATCGACAACATCAAGCTCGCCGAACGGACGGCCACGGGTGAGGGGATCTTCACCGCGCTGCAGTCGATCGAGACCCTGGCCTCGGTTCTGGGCGGTTCGGAAACGCCGCCGCCCGCGCGGATCGTCCTGATGTCCGATGGTAAACAGACGGTCCCGGATTTCGAGGATGTCGACAATCCGCGTCACGAGTTCGTGGCGGCCCGGCTGGCCAAGACCAAGAAGATTCCGGTGTCGACCATCTCCTTCGGTACGAAATGGGGTGTTGTCGAGATACCCCGGGACGACGGCGGTACCGATCAGGTCGATGTTCCGGTGGACGACGAGGCGATGCAGGAGATCGCGCAACTCTCGGGCGGGGAGTTCTATACGGCCTCCAGCCTGCAAGAGCTGTCCAGCGTCTACGACACCCTGGAGGAACAGATCGGGTACGAAGTGACCAGAGGCGATGCGAGCAGACCGTGGTGGATGCTCGGTCTGCTCGCGACGCTCGCCGGTGTCGTGGTCGCCCTGGTCCTGCGTCAGCGGTTGCCGTAGCCGGGGCCGGACCTGATCGGTTCCGGCTGCCACGGGCTTTCGCGGGCCGGGTTCAGAGCTGGACCCGGCCCGCGTCCTGTCTGCCGGTGTTTTGTCGAAGATCCACAAGTCCGCCGGGAGAATTCCGGTGGACGTCCCATGCGAGTGGCCGCCCCTCGGCCAGGTAGGTTGTCCCCATGTCGAACTTCACAGCACGTTCGGTCCTGGTGACCGGCGGTAACCGCGGTATCGGGCTCGCGGTGGCGCAGCGCCTGCACGCCGACGGTCACAAGGTGGCCGTGACCCATCGTGGTTCGGGCGCACCCGAGGGCCTGCTCGGGGTGAAATGCGATGTCACCGACAGCGAATCGGTCGATCGGGCCTTTGCCGAGGTCGAGGCGCAGCAGGGTCCGGTGGAGGTTCTGGTCGCCAATGCCGGGATCACCGATGACACCCTGCTCATGCGGATGAGCGAAGAGCAGTTCACCAAGGTTGTCGACGCCAACCTGGCCGGCGCCTTCCGGTGCGCCAAGCGGGCCAACCGGGCCATGCTGCGCGCCCGCTGGGGCCGGATGATCTTCCTCGGCTCGGTGGTCGGGCTCGCGGGCCAGGCCGGGCAGATCAACTACGCCGCCTCGAAGGCCGGTGTCGTCGGGCTGGCACGCTCGATCACGCGTGAGCTCGGCTCGCGTTCGATCACCGCCAACGTCGTCGCGCCCGGTTTCATCGAGACCGATATGACCAAGGATCTGCCGGACAATCTGCGGGAGATGGCCGAGAAGTTCATCCCGCTCCAGCGCGTCGGCAAGCCCGAGGACGTCGCCGCTGTGATCAGCTTCCTGGCCTCGGAGGACTCGGCCTATGTTTCCGGCGCGGTGATCCCGGTCGACGGCGGTATGGGTATGGGGCACTGACCCGCCCGCAGTTCATCGACCACATTTCGAAGGCCACGCCGACGACACCGTGAGCGCGGTCGGCGCTCCGGCCGGGCGTTACACAACACCACACATCAGGGAGAACCGAGAACTCATGGGCGGATTGCTCGAAGGCAAGACGATCCTCGTCACCGGCATCATCACCGATGCTTCCATCGCGTTCCACGCGGCGGCGATCGCGCAGAAGGAGGGGGCGAAGGTGATCATCACCGGGATCACCGAGCGCCTGCGGTTGATCGACCGGATCGCCAAGCGGCTGCCGGAGGAGGTGCCGCCCGCCATCGGGCTCGATGTCACCAACGACGAGGACCTGAGCAAACTGCCCGACGAGCTCCGCCGGCTCGCGCCCGAAGGTATCGACGGTGTTCTGCATTCGATCGCCTTCGCTCCCAAGACACTGATGGGCCCGGACGCGGTGCCGTTCCTCGACGGTCCCAGTGCGGACGCGGCGAAATCCTTCGAGATCTCCGCGTGGAGCTATGCGGCGCTGGCCCGCGCGGTCCTGCCGGTGATGAACGAGCGCGGGTCGATCGTGGGCATGGATTTCGATCCTCGTACCGCGATGCCGTACTACAACTGGATGGGTGTGGCGAAGGCCGCGCTGGAGTCGGTGAACCGGTACGTGGCGCGCGAAGTCGGATACGCCAAGAAGATCCGGTCGAATCTGGTCGCCGCGGGACCGGTGAAAACGCTTGCCGCCAAAGCCATCGCGGGTACCGCCACCGATGACGCCAAACAGTTGAAGCAGCTGGACACCTACTGGGACGGCGCCTCACCCATCGGCTGGGACGGCGGGGCCGAAGTGGTCGGTAAATCGATCGTCGCGTTGCTGTCGGATTGGCTGCCCGCCACCACCGGGTCGATCATCTACGTCGACGGTGGAGCCAGCCACAACACCTGGTTCCCCGAGAACATGCCGCTGGACTGACGACCCGACCGAAGAGGAGGAGCCGTGGCCCGCGCGGCCGACGCATTACTGCTGCTGTCCTTCGGTGGACCGGACGGTCCCGAGGATGTGCTGCCGTTCCTGGAGAACGTCACCCGCGGGCGCGGTGTCCCACCCGAACGCCTGGCCGAAGTCGCCGAGCACTATCTGCATTTCGGCGGGGTGTCACCGATCAACGCCTGCAACCGCGAGATCATCGCGGCGATAGAGCGTGAGCTGGTACGCGCCGGCCTGGATCTGCCCGTCTATTTCGGCAATCGCAACTGGCATCCGCTGGCCGAGGACACACTGGCCCGGATGACGGCCGACGGTGTGCGCTCGGCCCTGGTCTTCCCGACCTCGGCCTGGGGCGGCTACTCGGGGTGCCGCCAGTACGACGAGGATATCGCCCGGGCCCGCGCGGCAGTGGGGCCCGATGCTCCCGAACTGGTGAAACTGCGCCAGTATTTCGACCATCCCCTGCTGATCGCGGCCTTCGCCGACGCCATCGGCGCGGCCCGGGCAGCACTTCCCACCGACCGGATCGAGAGCACCCGGCTGGTGTTCACGGCGCATTCGGTGCCGGTCGCGGCCGATAACGCGGCCGGACCACCGGCGGACGGCGGACGCCTCTACAGCCGGCAGGTCGGGGAAGCGGCTCGGTTATGTGCTGTCGCAGCCGGTTTCACCGATTACGACGTGGTGTGGCAGTCCCGTTCCGGACCCCCGCAGGTGCCCTGGCTGGAACCGGATATCGTCGACCATCTGGAAACCTTGCCGGGCAAGGGGTTCGACGCCGTGGTGATCTGCCCGGTCGGATTCGTCTCCGACCACCTCGAGGTGATCTGGGATCTCGACAACGAGGCCGCCGAGAAGGCGGCCGAACTGGGTATCGCCTTCGCCCGCGCGGCGACACCGGGCACCGACAGCCGGTTCGCCGAGATGGTGGTGGAGTTGGCCGGGGAACAGATACGCGGTGCGGCCGCCCGCCGACTCGGTGAGGTTCCGGGCTACGGATGCACGGTCGACGGCGCGGCCTGTGCTGTCGATTGCTGCGCACCGGTGCGACGTCCCTCATAGCAGTACGTTCCCCGGAGATTGCTCGCGGCGATCTCAGCGGGTCTGTGGGGCCGCGGTGTGCACGGCGACGAGCCGGGCGGCGCGGATCGCGTCCCACAGCGGGCGCAACAGCGATTCGTGGGCGGTGGCGGCGGTGGCCGAGGTGGGCGCGGAGGCCGGTTCACGCTGGGCGACGGTCAGGATGGCCGCGACATGGTCGGCGGTATCGAGGATGCGTTTGGCGCGCAGTGGGACGTAGTCCGGGTAGGTGTGCCGTGAGTAGTCGGCCAGCTCCGCCTCGATGAGTTCCCGCGGGTCGGAATCGCCGGCGCCGAGGCCCGTCGTATGCAGGCGCATGAGGGCGTCCGCGGCATCGCGCACAGCTTCGCGCATCGCGTACTCGGCTTCACCCAGCGACATATCGGGGCCTGCCGTGCGGGGCATCGGAACGGCGTAGATCGTCCACTGCAGGGTCGACTCGTCCGTGTGATACGGGATGAGACCCGTGCCGTCGCTGCCCGGCACCCCGATGAGGATACCTTCGCCCGCCTCGATCGCGTCGCTGGCGAAGGCGGTGCCGACCGGAAGACCGCGGACATCGCCGGGCACCGGCAGCACCAGCCGCAGCTCCGCCCCCGGCACGGCCAGTGCTTCGCGAAACATCTTGAGCAGCGCCATGACCGCTGTCCCGGACGGCTCCCCGAGTGCCGACCACGGCAGATCGGTGCGCCCGCCGGTGACCGGATCGCCGGCGGCGAGAGTGTGCACGGGTGCCCACGCGTGCAGCGCCTCGAGGATATCGTCGGGCGCGTTGCGACCCGCGAGCCACGAACCGGCCCACAGCGTGAGGGTGGCACTGGGAGAGCACATAATCATCGAGCATAAAGGGTGTCGGCAACCCGCGGGCAGCCTCTGCGCAGCCTGTTCGGGCGGGTTAGAATTGTTGCCCCGGTTCGGTGACGAAATCGATCAGCCGTTCCACCGCGCCGAGTAGCGGCGCCTCCAGATCCCGGAACGAATTCACCGCCGAATACACGCGGCGCCAGCCCTCCTGGGGTGTGCCCCAGCCCAGTCGCTCGCAGATACCGGTTTTCCAATCCTCGCCGCGCGGAATCCGGGGCCATTCCGCGATTCCCATCGTCGCGGGTTTCACCGCCTGCCATATATCGACATAGGGATGCCCGGTGACCAGAACGTATTCGCCGAGTCCGGTGGTGAGATGTGATTCCTTGGACCCGGTGACCAAATGGTCCACCAGGACACCGACCCGTTTACCGGGGCCGGGCTCGAACTCGGCCAGCCGGGCAGCGAGGTTGTCGAGTCCCTCCAGATGCTCCACCACCACTCCCTCGACCCGGAGGTCATGGCCCCAGACCCGTTCCACCAGTGCGGCATCGTGCACGCCCTCGACCCAGATGCGGCTGGGCGCGGCGACTTTCGCGCGCAGACCCTCGACGCGGGTCGAACCGGAAGCCGAGCGGACCGGTTTCGGTGGTACCGGTGATTTCGGCCGGACGAGTGTCACCGGTACACCGTCGATGAGAAACGCGGCTTCGCGTAGCGCGAAGAGGCGCACCGTTCCGCGGCCGTCCTCCAATTTCACGAAATCGCCGTCGTAGCTGCGGTCGAAACCCACCACCGCGCCGCAGAATCCGCTGGCCGCGTCCTCCACTACGAGATCGGTTTCGGCCTCGATCCGCGCGACGGTGCGTTTCGCGGTGCGCGGATGGCCGGAGAAGATATCGCCGTATCGATCGCTCACCGGGCCGAAAGTAGCGTATCGGCGGTTGCCGCGTGGGCTGCCGGTGCGGGGTGTCGCCCGTCGGGCCCCCGTCCGGTGGCATATCCCACTAAGCTGGGCCACGTGGCCGCTATTGTCTGGCTGGTCGCCGGCGTGCTGCTGGCGGCTGCCGAGATGTTCGTCGGTGAACTGACGCTGCTGATGCTCGGTTCCGCCGCGCTGCTGACGGCGGGGGTGAGCTTTCTGACCGACGCTCCCGTGGTCGTGGACGCGGTGGTCTTCGTCGTCGCGGCGGTTGTCCTGCTGCTGGGTGTCCGGCCGACCCTGTTGCGGCGCTTCGGCACTCCGCCGCCGACACCGACCAATGTGGACGCGCTGACCGGTAAGACCGCATTGGTACTGGAACCGGTCGGTGAACACGACGGGCGGGTGAAATTGAGCGGTGAGGTGTGGAGCGCCCGGTCCTTGGATCCGGGGGAGCAGTATCCGGAGGGCGCGACCGTATACGTGATGAAGATCGACGGGGCGACCGCTGTCGTCTGGAAAGGGCCGTAATGGCTGCATTGATTCTCGTGATCGCCCTTGTACTGCTCGCGGCGGTGGTGGTGTTCAAGTCGATCGCCCTGGTGCCGCAGGCCGAGGCCGCGGTCATCGAACGATTGGGCCGGTATTCGCGGACGGTATCGGGACAGCTGACATTCCTGGTGCCCTTCGCCGACCGGATTCGCGCCAAGGTCGACCTGCGCGAACGGGTGGTGTCCTTCCCGCCGCAGCCGGTGATCACCCAGGACAATCTGACCCTGCAGATCGACTCGGTGGTGTACTTCCAGGTGATGCAGCCGCAGGCGGCGGTCTACGAGATCTCCAACTACATCGCCGCCGTGGAGCAGCTCACCGTGACGACCCTGCGCAATGTGGTCGGCGGTATGACCCTGGAGGAGACCCTGACCTCCCGCGACCAGATCAACAGCCAGCTGCGCGGGGTACTCGACGAAGCCACCGGACGCTGGGGGCTGCGAGTGGCGCGAGTCGAGCTCAAATCCATCGATCCGCCGCCGTCGATCCAGGAATCGATGGAGAAGCAGATGAAGGCGGACCGGGAGAAGCGCGCCATGATCCTCAACGCCGAGGGCACCCGGGAATCGCAGATCAAAACGGCCGAGGGTTCCAAACAAGCGCAGATCCTCGCTGCCGAGGGGGCCAAACAGTCGGCGATCCTGTCCGCCGAGGGCGAACGGCAGAGCCGTATCCTGCGGGCCCAGGGTGAACGGGCCGCCTCGTACCTGCAGGCGCAGGGTCAGGCGAAAGCCATCGAGAAGGTTTTCGCCGCAATCAAATCCGGGAAGCCCACCCCGGAGTTGCTCGCCTACCAGTACATGCAGACCCTGCCCATGGTCGCCCGCGGCGACGCCAACAAGGTGTGGCTGGTGCCCAGCGATTTCGGTAAGGCGCTGGAAGGCTTCGCGAAGAATTTCGGCACCCAGGGCGAGGACGGTGTCTTCCGGTACGAACCACGTCCCGAAGACGAGGCCCCCGGCAAACCGGAGGACGATTCCGACGAGGTGGCGGATTGGTTCGATACCAGTACCGACCCGGCCGTCGAGCGCGCGGTGCGCGCCGCGGAATCGGTGGCCCGCACTCCGGTGGATACGGCGGCGCCGGTCAGCACAACCAAACCGGACCCGCGCAACCAGCCTCCGCAGGCGGTGCTGCCCCCGCAACCCGGCCCTTCGTACGGTCCGCAGGCGCAGCCGGGGGTGCCCCCTCAGCAGCCGTACCAGCAGGGTCCCTACCAGCAGTAGTAGTCGTAGGAGTCGTCCGTTCGGTGCACCGGACGACAACCGGGTCCATCGGGCGAATACCCGCCACCGCGCCGCGGGCCGGGGGATAATCGGAACCCTCTGCTGGACAAGGCTATCGGGGGGACCGTGACGACACGCCGTACCGTGCTCCGGACCGCGGCGGTATTGCCGCTACTGGCGGCCTGCTCGCCGGATGTCCTGCTCGGAGCTCCGGGGTCGGTGCGGATCGCGGTCTCCTGGAGCGGTCAGGAACTGTCGGCCTTCCAGTCCGTGCTCGCGGCCGCTCGGCTACCGGAGCCGGTGGAGGTGGTGCCGCTGGGTGACGAGATCTACACCGCGCTGACCGCGCAGGGGCGATCGGCGCCGGATATCGTCATGCTCCCGCAGGCCGGCCTCGTCCGGGATCTCGTGGCTGACGGCCGGTTGCGCCCGGTCCCGCAGGATCTCTGGTTCGATGCGCGGGGCCCGCGCTACAGCGACCAGTGGCGCCGGCTGTGTTATCACGGCGACCGCTCGTACGGGGTGCCGTTCAAGGCAAGCGGCAAATCGCTGGTCTGGTACGACCGGGAAGCCGTCGCCGAACTCCGGCTCGCCGATCCGGCGGACTGGTCGCTGCTCGACTGGTCGGTGGAGGTGCGCCGGCTGGCGGGTACCGGACGGCGGTTCCTGGCGCTCGGCGCGGCCGACGGCTGGGTGCTGACCGATCTTTTCGAGAATATGCTGCTGGCCGAGTCACCGGCGGTATACGGGTCGCTGGGATCCGGGGAGCGGGACTGGGATGATCCCGCGGTCCGGGCCACCTTCGCCGGGCTCGGCGACCTGTGGGGAGTGCGGGAAGGCCTGCCCGGCGGGGTTGCCACCGCCCTGGTCCGGCAGTTCGCCGACGCGGTGCGCGATGTTTTCGAACATCGCCGCGCGGTGGCGGTGGCGGCGCCCGATTTCGCCGAACCGGTGGTGCGCGACGCCCTGCGCAGGTCGGGGCGCGCCGAGTCCGCGGCAGGTGTCGTGCCGTTCCCGGCGGTAAACGCCGACCGGGAAAGACCCCGCATCGTCGGTGGTGATGTCATGGTGCTCACCAGCGCCGCCGGCCCTCGCGCCGACGCTGTGGTGCGCGCATTGGCGGACCCGCAGGCGCCACTCGCCTGGATCCAGGGAATCGGGGGGTTCCTCGGTCCGAACGCGCGGACACAGGCTGCTTATTCGCCCTGGTCGGCGCCCACAGCTGCCGACCTGTGGACCTGGCAGGCCTTCGATCTGTCCGACCGGATCGGGGCGGTCGGCGGCCGCGACGGGCTCTGGCGGGTGCTCACCGAATTCCTGATCACCGTGGGCGATGCCGGTGGTGATGTGCGGGCTGCCACGGATACCGCGGTGACAGCGTTGACACGGTTCGAACGGGGGTGGCGATGATATCGCCGGAAACGCGGCAGCCGGATGTACCGGGAGAGGGATCGCGGATATACGAGGCGCACGGTCTGCGGATGGAACTGCCGACCGCGCGGCTGCGCGGCCCGCTTGTCCCGGGTAGTCCGCCGCACCGTGGGATCACCCGGATCGCCGGCGCGCCCGCGGTGCTGTTGCTGGCGCTGCTGCTGATTCCGGCGGGTGTCACGGTGGTGCTGGCGGTGCGCACCCAGGTATGGCTCGTGGTGTGCTGCGTGGTCCTCGCGGCCGCGTTCGTGGTGGCGATGGTGCGCCTGCGCCGGAAAGACCGGCGCGGAGACGAACCCCGGGCGTGGGTGGCTCCGGTGCTGGTCGCGGTGGTAGCCGTGCTGGTTTTGTACCGGATCGGTCAGCCGTACGCACGCAGTCTGTACTGGATGGGTTTCGCCGCGGTACTGCTGGTGGCGGCGATGGTGCTCGCCTGGTGGAGTCGTAACACCCGGGGCCTGTGGCTGCTCCCGCTGATCGTGCCGTTCGGGATCTCCGCGTTCGTCGCCGGTGTGGCGTTCCGGCTCATCTTCCAATATTCGGGCGCGCAGGTCGGATTCGACGGATTCCCCGGCTACCGGTCCTGGTTCGCGGTGATGCTCGGGTCGGCGTTCCTGTGGACCTGGCTGGGTTTCCTCATCGCGTTGTTCCGGGCGAGTGTCCGTGCCCTGGCCGGCGATCCGGTGCGGTGGAGCCGGGTGCAGGACGAATCCGGTCTCACGTTGTACCTGCGATTGTTCACGTTGCAGCGCCCGGTGGTGCTGGTCGCGGGGCTGGTCGTGGGAGTGGCCGCCGCCCGCGTATTCGATGTGGTGCTGATCGGTGTCCCGGGTTCGGTTCAATACCGGCTCGACAGCGCCACGGTGTACTGGTGGCGCCTGGCCGCCGACCCCGCCACCGCCGGTGAGGCCGCCGCGTACGCCCTGCCCCTGACGGTTCTGGTCGCGGTGGTGGCATGGACACTGCAATTCGATCTGCGGGATCGCCGGCCCGGATTGTCGCCGGTCCCGGGGATGGCCTACGCGGGGCACGCGGTTCCCGGGGACACCCGCCGGTTCGCCGCGTACGCGCGCACGCTGGGTTTCGGCCTCGTCTCGGTCGCGGCGATGATACCGCTGGTGGCGTTGCTGGTGGTGGCGCTCCAGGGGCCCGACGGCTGGTCGTTACATGCCTTCACGGATATGTGGGCGGATCGGGCGCTGTTGAAATCCATTCAGGCGACCCTCTGGGTGGCGCTGCTCGCGACGATCGTCGTTATGGCGGCCGCCGCGCCGCTGGCCTACCGGCTCGCGGTAACACCGGACGGTTGGGTGTCGAAGAGCCTGGTCTCCGCCCTGGTTGTGCTCGCGGTACTGCCGGTACAGGCATATCTCGGTCCGCTCGATATGTTCATCGACGGCCACGGCCTGTCCGGTACGCGGATTCCGCTGGTTCTCGTGCATGTGGCCGCCGGTCTGCCGATCGCGGTGCTGATACTGCGCGGAGCCGTCGCCGCGCCACCGGGTAGCCCGGCCGCGGACGCGCTGCGCGGTCTGGCCGCCCCGGGGACGCTGGCTCGGCGGCTGGTCGTCTCCGCCGGTCCGGCCGCTGTCGCGGTGGCGGTGCTCGAATTCGTGCAGGTGTGGAACGATTTCGTCGTCGGTCTGCTGATCAGCGGCGCGGGTGCGTCCCCGTGGTCGCTGCTGCTGTGGGGCGAGGCGCGCCAGTTCGGGGAGAACGCCGCACAGCTGGCGGCCGGTGCGCTCATCTCCGCGGTGCTGCCGGTCGTGCTGGTGCTCGCGACCTGGCGCCGCTGGATTGTCCCCGGCCTGACCGCGGGGGTGCTGCGATGAGGGAGCCGCTGCCGCCTTCCTCGGTGGTTCCGGGCGTCCTGGGCGGACTCTCCGTACTCGCCACCACACTGCTGCTGGAACTGGGCCGCAATCTGGTGATGAACTCGTTCGGCGAGAGCGACGGCGTACGCCTGCTCTCCTCGGGGTTGCGGTGGCTGGCCCTGCTCATCGTGGCGCTGGCCGTGCTGTACAGCGGGTACCGGGTCGCGGTGGATCGGCGCGCCCGGCTCAGACTGGTGGACCGGCGCCGGACGCTGGCCGTGCTGGACGGGGCACGGCCGGTGGGGCCCGCCGTTCCGCGGCCGGTATCGCTGCCGGAAGTGGCGTATGCCCGGGATCTGCACAGCGAATTCGTCGAGGCGCTGGGCCGGCTGCCCGTGATCGAATACGACGCCGCGACTCTGTCCGCGATCCTGAGCGCCGTGGCCGATGTGCACGACGGTGAACCGCGACCCCCGGCGGATGGACGGTGGACCGCGCCGGGTCTGCGCGAATGGTTGCTGGACGGCGACATAATGATCTGGTCCTGCAATCGCTATGGACTGATGCGAGTACCCGCGACTGCGTCCGCGCATGTGGAGCGGGTGGGCGAGATATGGCAGGCCGCGTTGTTCGGGCTGCTGTCCCATTGCGCCGAGCAGGCGTCGAGCTGGGCGGTGGCACTGACGACGGTTCCGTTCGCGCCGGGCGCCCGGCGCTGGTTCACCGTCGAGGAGCCTTATCTCCGGGAGCTTGTACGCCGGTGCGGCACAGGTGGATTCGCCTGGCCGATACCCGCTGCCACGGTCGTGCAATTGGTTCGGATCGCCGACGCGCTGGATGTGTGGTACGCGCACCAGGTCAGGGTGCGGGACGACAAGAGTGCCGTGGTGGCAGAGAATCTGCTCGCGCTTACCGCGCGGTCCCGGTTGAGCTGGTTCGAGCGGCTGATGCGGGTGCGGCGGCCCGTACCGGCCGACAGCGAGACAGCGCGACGGCGGCCGGGAGTCGACTGCGGGCTACGAAGACGGGCGACCGGGCTCGCCGCACGGTGGGACCACCGGGAGGCCTTGGCCCGGCTGCGCACGGCGGTCACACCGGACGACCTGACCGAGGCTGTGCGGCAGCTGCGGTCAGCGTGGTGGCGGCTGCCGCGGGAGGATGTGACCAATCAGGTGCGCGTGCTCGTCAACCTGGCCGTCGCCCATATCGAGCAGGGCCGGCTGGACGCTGCCGCGGATCGACTGGAACTGGCGGCAGTGCGTGCCGTCGAGGAGGAGGACGCCGAGGGCCGCGCGCTGGTGCACGAACTGGACGGCGCGGTGTGCTGGGCGCGTGGCGAACCACGTGGCGCGCTGCGGCATTGGCAGCGGGCGCTGGGCATCTACCAGGACCTCGCCGATGACCGCGGCGTCGGCCGGTGTCTGCAACATATCGGTTCGGCGGTACTCGTCGCCGAGGAGCACGGCGACCTCGTACTCGGCGCCGATACCGCTCCGGCAGCGGCCGATATGCCACGTTGTGCCCACGGCTGGCTGGCCGAAGCGTTGCTCCTGTTTCCCGGCGCTGCCGTCGCTGCGGACTACTCGGTCGAGGCCGCGGCGATACGGGGTGGCGCCGAGCCGCCGGAGATCGGTCGGCGGCCACTCCCGCTTCGTGACGAATCCGCTGAAGCCGAGCCCTGACCGGCGGCAACACGATGGTTCGCGTTCATCGGGACCGGACACGGTACAACCGCCAGACCGGTTGGTCGTCGCCGTCGTTGGGGATCTCCAGTTCCAGAGTCGCTATTTCCGCACCGGTTTCGTAGAGCGTGGGGTACCGGACATTGACGGCGTCGGAGGCGCCGCGGCCACTGTTCGGGACGGCCAGGATGTACTGGACCCCGTATGCGGCAGGGTCGTTGAGGATCGTGATGAAGTCCTGATCGGAGGGGATGATGTAGGTGTGCGGCCGGTCGGTCGCCGTGTACACCGCGAATCCGTAGACCGTATCCATCAGGACCGACGAGTCCGGCAGGCCGAGATCGTCGATGTACCGTGCCAATTCGCGTTCGGTATGGAACGAGGCGATGATGCGCCGCTCCTCGGAGCGGGTCGCGGAGGTGTCGTCCGGGGCCGGGAACACGATCTCCTGCAGGGCGTACTGCTGGACCGAAAGAGTCGGCGACATCATCAATGCGCCGGTGACGATCGGGGTCGCGATAACCAGCACCGTCGCGAATACGGCCGGCGTGAGTGCCCGGCCCCCGGTGATGACCGGGCGTGGCCGGCGGTGGCGGCCCGGTCGCCGGGCGGGGATCGTGCCCCGGGCCGGCACCAGCTGGCAGGCCAGGACGATCATCAGCGGTATCGCGCTGATGTAGAAACGCAGGAAGGGGAAGGTCGTTCCGGTCATATAGTTGCGTGTCGCGAAGACCAGTACCGCGCCGAAGACGATGCCCGCGGCCAGGACTTCGGGGTCGCGGCGGCGCCACGACAGGACCAGACAGACCGGGATCAGGATGGGCAGCACCGGCCCGAGGAGTATTGTCTCGCTGATCGAGAACAGCAGTCCGTAGAGCGGCCCGTGGATCGCGCCGGTGCTGCTCTGCGCGACGATGCTCAGGTTGCCGTAGGTGGAGGTGAACTGCTGGAACGGTTCTCCGGTGATCAGCCAACTCGTGACCGTCCAGACCACGAATGCCACCCCGGTGGGTGCCGCCACGAGCAGTGCGTCCATCGCCGCATCGGTGATCCGGAACCGGCGCGGCCCGCGGGCCCTCAGCTCGGTCACAGTGGCGACGAACAGCGTGACACCGGCAGCGGCCGGAAGCGCGTCGTACCGGGTCAGATAGGCGAGGGCGAGAGCGAGACCGGCGAGGCACAGATCGTGGACGTCGTCGGTGTGCAGCCAGCGGATCAACCGGCGTGCGGTCCAGCACAGCAAGAAGACGAAGGGGGCCTCGCTCATCCCGTTCGCCGCGTAGAAAACGATCATCGGGTTCAGCGCGAAGATCGCCGTCAGCACCCAGATCAGCCAGGTCGGCGCGCCGCGATCCGCGCAGATACCGCGTATCTGTACGACCGCCCCCGCCATGAACGGCGCCGACATGAGAACGCCGGTGATGTTGAAGGAGGTCAGCGCGGGCCACCAGTGGCTGAGCAGGACGACCGGTAGCTGCAGGACGGTGGTCAGCGGGGTGAAGATGAAGCCGATGGCGGCCAGGTGGGGATCGCGGCTGAACAACACGCTGCGCGCGGCCGCTACCCGGCTCAGCGAGTCGCCGAGAATATAGTGCGGTTCGATGGCCAGATACAGCCCGGCTGCCACATATACGGCCGTGGCGAGTGCGAACAGCCAGCGCGAGGTCCTCATTGCGGCGGTCCCGCCGGCCCCGGTCCGTCCGCGCCGGGCAATCCGTGGAAGGTCTTCTCCCAGTACGACGGTTTGCTGATGAGCTGGTACACGCCCTTGATCGCGGCGACACTCATCAGCACCCAGTAGAGCGGCGTGGTCAGCGCCGCGAGCAGCAGTACGGTCAACCGGCTTTCCCGGCAGGCGACCAGGTTCATGTACATCACCGCCGTATTGCCGAACACCAGACAGAACAGGGCGGGAAAGTAGATATACGGCGGGAACTGATCCTGGACGGCGTGCGGCTGGCCGAGCAACCACGCCAGGGTGATCAGCCAGAAGAGCATGTTCAGGCAGGCGATGAGCGGTGTACCGGCGAGCAGCGTCGTGAAACGCGCGAAACCGATCGGACCGAGCATCCGCCACAACCGGACCGGCCGCCGCATATGTACCAGCCAGGTCTGCAGATAGCCCTTGTACCAGCGGGAGCGCTGCCTGATCCAGTTGATCGGGTCGCTGTTGGCTTCTTCCCAGGTGACGGAGTCCAGAACGGCGGTACGGTAGCCGCTCTCGGCGATCCGGACGCCCAGGTCGGCATCCTCGGTGACGTTGAACGGATCCCAGGCGCCTATCTCGTCCAGAACGTCGCGCCGGAGATGATTGGAGGTGCCGCCCAGCGGGATCGGGGCATCACCGCGCATCAGGCCCGGCAGGATGAAACCGAACCACAGCGCGTAGTCGGCGGTGAACCATGCCGTGAGCAGGTTCTGGCCGCCGTTGTGGAAGGCCAGCCGGGCCTGGACGCAGGCGGTGTCGGCGGGCAGCCTGCCGAAGGCGACCGCGGCGCGCCGCAATTGCAGAGGATCGGGCCGGTCCTCCGCGTCGTAGATGGTGACGATCTCGCCGGTGGCGAAATGCAGGCCGAAATTACAGGCTTTGGGTTTGGTCCGCGGATCAGCAGGGGGGACCTCCACGATCTGCAGTGATCCGGGTGCGTCCACGGCCCGGGCCGCCGTGATGGTGGCCTCGTCGTCGGCCTCGAGCAACAGCAGTATCTGGAGTTTGTCCGCCGGGTACCGGAACGCGGCGAGGTTCTCGATCACCGTCGCGATCACCTCCGGCTCCCGGAAGGCGGGCACCAGGATGGTGTAGGTGGGTAGCGCGTCGTCGCCGACCGCGTCCGCCTCGGCGGCGGTGACAGTCACGATGCTGCGGCCGTCCAGACCGCGGAAGAAAAGGATGAGGCGATCGACGAGCGTCCACACGTACGCGGCGGTACAGACCACGGTGATCGCGATCAGGGTTTGTATCCGGGCGAAAACCGCGCCCAGGACGAGCGCGACCAGCAGGCCGACGAGCACCCAGCGCTGCCAGGGAACCACCACTCGGGCGGCGGATACCTCGGGGCGTTTCTCCCGCAATCCGTGCACGGCATCGTGCAGGGCCGTGGCCACCGGATCGGTCCGGCCCGGCTGCTCGTCGTTCACCACTGCTGCACCTCCACGAGCTGCCGGCCCAGCGTTTCGAGTAGATCGGCGTCCTTGAACTCCGGGTCGGTGGCCGTGACCGCGGAGACGCCCCGGGCGAGGAGGGCGATCATCGCCGAGGCCGTACCCGCCACGGACGGCGCCGGCGGCAGGAAATAGGCGTCGGGTTCGTGGTTGTCGACGGTCATCACCGTGACCCGCTGGATATGGGCAGAATCCCGCCGCCAGATGAAGGTGAGGTAGTTCCAGGTGAGGTGAATACGCTCGTCGACGACCGAATACATCGTCCCGACGAGATCGCGTCCGAGCGGGACGGAACGGGGCGGGTTGCTGACCCGGGCGTAGCGCATATCGTAGGTGACCAGGGTCGGGGTGACATCGAGGGCCGCGCCGTAGCGGACGGTGAGCAGGTCGATCTGCGCCGTGCGATCGCGGCCGAGGGTATCCCAGAGTGGATTCGGTTCGAGCGTGCGAATTGTCTGCCGCAGGAAGGTCGAATCATTGCTGTAGAAGTGTTGCGGCCAGTCGAACGCCCGCAGGTCCGTCTGGCGCCAGCCCGGCGGGACCGCCAGCCCTGTCGCCCCCTGATACCGCGGTCCGGCGCCGATATTCTCGCTCGACATGGCCGGCATCGGCGCCACCATGATCAATAACGCGGCCGCGGCGACCACGCCGAGGACATACCACGGGTTGTCCGGACCGCCGCCGATCGGTGGCGCGGTATCGGCGGGCAGCGGCGTTTCGCGCAGGAGCAGGGCGCAACCAACGACGACGAGAGCGGTCACCGGGACGACACCGCCCAGGATGACCGAGATGCGGATATCCGGAAACCGTTGCGTGAGAACCACGAAGACAACGCAGTCGAGGGTGACCGCCAGCGCGCTGACCCAGGCCACGCGGCGCCGGCCGCGGTGGAAACCGTAGGCCAGGGTGATCGCCGAGGCCACGATCAGCACCAGCGAATACGCGAACAGGCCGCCGCCGAGCGCGACAGCGACGAGCCGGTAGACAACCGGATTGACGACCAGCAGGAGCACCCAGACTTCCCAGTAGCGCATGGTCGCCCGCATCCCGAACAGCAGGACGGCGCCCGATATCACGAACAGGATCAACGCGAGCACATCGAAATGGAAGAGCTCGTAGAACGGGGCGTAGCGGGGGAGCAGTAACCGTTGTACGAACAACGCGACGATGAGGCCGATGAGGCCGACGATGACATCGGTTTCCCGGTCGTGGATCGGCAGGACCGGTTTCCGGCGCCGTCGCACACCGAGCATCAACGCCAAGGCCAGCAGCGGCAGTATGAAAAGGTAACCGATCGAGGTGCCCTCGCCCCCACCTCGCCAGATATCGGCCAGGGTGCGCCGGAACGCCAGCGCGGTGAGGACCAGTAATAACGTCCAGCGGACCGCGATGCGCGTGACCGGTACTGCGGTGCGGCGCATGGCCGATCAGTGCCGGTTCGCCGGGCGGAGACCGCGCGCCGCGAACCACAACGCGACGACTAGTCCGACGGCCAGTAGGACTCCGGCGACGATGAGCACGGTGCGCATCGTCCCCGAGATCGATGCTTCGTTACCGGTCTCCGATGGCGTGGTGGGCAGGCTGTAATCGGTGGGTGCGCGCCCGGCGGCGGTGAACAGGACATCGCCGGACAGGGAATACCAGCCATCGGGCCGGTCGGCCAGCCAGTTCAGGGTGCGGTCGAGTTCGCCGGGGCCGGCGTTGCTGGTGGCCACCAGCAATTGGTGATTGCCGTCGTAGTAGCTCTGCAACGAGGCGAACCGGAGGTCGGGTGAGAGTTGCAGCTGGGTTGTAGTGCCGTCGTCTTCGGTCAGCTGCAGCCGGGTGTCGTCCGTTTTGCCGAGGGGCGGTGTGACGCCGTCGGGCGTCTGCCCGTCGGCCATGATGATGATCGCGGGCCGGGTGCCCGATACTGCCTCGGGCAAGGGGGTCCATCGTGGGTCGAGCCGGGTCGAGGTGAGTGACTGCAAACCGGTCGTCAGGCCGACCGCCCGGCTCAGATCGTCGAAACCCCCGGAGGTGGCGGCCACATCGACCGCCGGGAGCAGACTCTGCGGAAGCGCCTGGAATCCGCGAGGCGGACCACCTGGTGCGGTTTCACTGGTGACCTCGCTGCCGGGCAGGATCGTGAGCGTCAGTGGCTGATCGGTACCGCAGCGGCCGGTGTCACCGGTAGTGCGCAGGGTGACCTGTACCGGTGTACTGCGCTGCAGGACGTCATCAGGGATATCGATCCAGCGGTCGATCTGCCCGGACGACTCCGCGGCCCAGGTCGCGAGTTCCCGGTCACCCGCGGTGACGGTGATCTGGCCCGCCTGACTGGGTGGTAGCGGTGTGTAGTGCCCCTGCAGCTTGATCCGGATATGCCCGGAAGGCCGGCCGAGCCGGGACTGGTCGAGCGCGAACCGGACGCTGACCTCCGCATGTGAACTCGCGTCGAGGGTGCCCACCCCGAGCTGCCCGAGGGTGGTGGTATCCGGTGCCAGGATCGGTGCCTGGTCGAGCGACCCCGCGACGGCGCGGCTGCCGACCGCGAATTCGGAAACCTGGCTGGTGATCAGCCGGATCTGGTCGAGGAGCGCCTCGCCGTCACCGGTGACATACAGTGCCGGGGGCCCGGCCGCCGGGCTCAGCGTTGTGGCGGCCTCGCCGGCGGCTCGGATGGCGACCGAGCGACTGAACGGGCTGTCCGGTTCGGTGACCGACCCGTCCGGGGATATTCTGCGCAAACTCACGCGGACCGGCTGGCTCCCGTAACGGGCGACGACGGCGGTGGACAACGACAGGGCAGCGGTCGACTCGAGGTCGGACGGTGTATCCGGGACGTATACCCGTAGCTCCTGGAGGATGGGTGGCAGGAAATCGGCGAGGACGGCCGGTATCTCGGGGGTCCCGGAATAGCCCACCCGCATATCGCGCAGTACCGCTCCGTGATCGAACCAGTCGTCGGGGCAGCGGCCCTCGGCCGGATAAAGATTCGTGTGCAGAGTGATGGTGGCCGCCTGCTCGTCCACCGCTACCTCGTCCAGCGGCAGGGTCACCGGCACCCGGGTGGCCGGGCCCGCAGGGAGGTCGGCGTGCGCGATGAAGCGATTCCCGGATTCGATATCGATGGTTGCGCGCTCCAGATCGGCCGGGAGATCGACCGCCATCGTGAGTTCGGTGGGGGTCGTACCGGCCGGCACCGGAATCGTCAGGTCCACCTCGTCGTCGTCGCGCATGGTGATCGGATCGCCGAGGCCCAGATCCCGGGCGGAGAATTCCGTTGCCGCACCCGCCGCGGATTCGGCACCATCCGGCGGTTGCGCGGGCCCGGTTCCGGAAACGAGCACGAGGAGGGCGAGCACGGCCCAGCAAGCAGACAACGAGCGTACGAGAATCCGCATGGGCAGGACCCCTCAGCTATTCAGCGGCGATATAGCGGACGGATCCGAAATATCGCTGATTCCGCGCGTCAACCCTGGCTGGGGAAATGGTAACTGAGACAGTGGCAGCTATTGTTCAGCAACAACTGTGCGCGCGTTGCGTCCCGAATCGTCAGTGCGGTCCCGGTCGGCGACGGCCGGGGAATCGTGTGCGGCCGGCTTCCAGCGCTGGTCGATGAACAGGCCGATCGAACCGGCGGCGATACAGGCGAGCGATATGACCACCATGGCCGGGTGGGTGCCACCGGTCAGCGCGTCGGCGAGAACCACTGTCGCTGCCGTGCCGGGCAGGATCCCGATAACGGTGGCGCCGAGGTAGGGCCAGAAGCGGATCGAGGACAACGCGCAGGTGTAGTTCACCACCGAGAACGGTGCGAAGGCGATGAGACGGAGCGCGCCCACGGCGAGCCAGCCGCGGCGGCGTAGCCGTTCGTCGACGAGCCGCACCGAGGGATGGTCCAGATAGGGGGCGACCCGGTCGCGGCCGAAAACGCGCACCAGGAGAAACGCGGCCGCGGCGCTCAGTACCGACGCGGCGACCGCCACCGCGAGACCGACGACGGGGCCGAACAGCAATCCCGATGCCACGGTGAACACGGTGCGCGGAACGGGGGCGATGGTGACCACGGTGTGCGCGGCGAAGAACACCAGCGGGAAATAGGGACCGGCTTCTTCGGCCCATTCCTGGATCTGGCGGGGGTCGGGCAGTGGGGTCAGCAGGGCCGCCGCGCAGACGACCGCGGCGAGGCACAGCAGGAGGACCAGCCGCCGGTCGCTGAGCATACGGGACACCGCGGCGAGATTACCTGGTGTTATCCGGGTCGCGCCGATCGGTGCCGAGGCCGGCCGGGATCGCGGCGACCGAATCGCGTGTCGTGATGCCGGGTGCCCGGGTTCCGTGCGCCGGGGCAAGTTAACAGTCAGCATATGTTCGTGCCCCGTGACGGTTGGCAAATCGGCGCGAGGTTACTCATTGGTAGCGGTGGCCCCGGGCATGCGGTTCCGGGCTCCCCGCTAGCATCGGAGGGGCGGGCTGAATGCCCGTTAACCAAAGTGTTCGCTGAGCTGGGCGGATACCAAGGTACCCGCGCACGCAGGTGGTGCGCTTGTACTGGAACGACAAGAGGGAACAGGGTATGCCGATTGCTGCAGAGCCCGCGGCCGGAGCTGATCCGTCCTCGTCCGCGGTGCCCGATTATCCCGCCTGGCGCAAGGGTGTGGCGGGTGTGCTGGCCAAGGCCCGCAAAGTGGATGCGGCCGAACTCGGTGCGGAACCCGAAAAACTGCTGACTCAGTCCACCTATGACGGACTGAGTGTCGCGCCGCTGTACACGCGCCGCGACGAATTGCCCGAGGAGCCGCTGCCCGGCGCCTACCCGTTCGTTCGCGGTGGTGACGGTGCGCGCGATGTCCACCGGGGCTGGTTCGTGAGCACCCGGATCGGGGCGACCGATCCCGCTGCCGCCAATCAGGAGATCGTGAGCGGGCTGGAGAACGGCCTGAGTGCCGTCGAGCTGACCGTCGGCACCGGCGGCCTGCCGCCCAGCGGCCTCGCGACCGCGCTCGACGGCCTGCTCCTCGATCTGGCGCCGTTGAGCCTGCGGGCCGGTGCCGCGGCGGCCGACGCCGCTGCCGCGGTACTCGCCGTCGTCGACGACTATTCGGCGACCGAACGGGCGGATATCCGGGTCTCCTTCGGTGCCGCACCATTGACCAGCGCATTCTCCGGTGCCGAGGATCTCGGCGTGGACGAGACCGTCCGCCTGGCAGGTCTCGTGGCACAGCGGCCGGAAACTCTCCGCGCGATCACCGTGGACGGAACGGTCTTTCACGATGCGGGCGCATCGGACGCCCAGGAACTGGGCGCGGCGGTAGCCGCCGGACTCGAATACCTGCGGGTGCTGTCGGCGGAGCTGCCGGTGCCGGAGGCGCTGCGCCAGCTGGAGTTCCGTTTCGCCGCCACCGACGACCAGTTCGCCACCCTGGCCAAATTCCGGGCCGCCCGGCGCCTCTGGGCCCGGGTCGCGCACGCGCTCGGCGCGCCCTCCGAAGGCGCCGCCCCGCAGCATGCGGTGACCTCGGCGGCCATGATGAGCCGGCGCGACCCCTGGGTGAATCTGCTGCGCACCACCCTGGCCGCTTTCGGGGCCGGAGTGGGCGGGGCCGATACCGTCACCGTGCTGCCCTTCGATTCGGCGCTGCCCGCCGGGGAACTCGGCGTCTCGGCGGCGTTCGCGCAGCGGATGGCTCGTAACACCCAGCTGCTGCTGCTCGAGGAATCCCACCTCGGGCATGTCCAGGACCCGGCCGCCGGATCCTGGTATGTCGAGAGCTTCACCACCGACCTCGCCGCCACCGCATGGGAATTCATGCAGGAGATCGAAGCCGCCGGTGGATACCGGGCGGCTCTGGACTCCGGTTGGCTCGCCGAGCGGATCGATACGACCCGCACCCGGCGGCAGGACGATATCGCCCATCGCCGTACCGCGGTCACCGGAGTCAGCGAATTCCCGAATCTCGCGGAGGCGCCCCTGTCGGAGGCCGCACTCGCCGCCGGGCCGGGACAGCGTTACGGGGCGGATTTCGAATCATTGCGCGATCGGTCGGATGCGTACCTGGCAGCGCACGGTTCACGGCCGAAGGCGCTGCTGGTGCCGCTGGGTACCGTCGCCGAACACAATGTGCGGGTCACCTTCGTCGCCAACCTGCTGGCGTCCGGCGGTATCGAATCGATCAACCCGGGCCCGCTCGCCGGTGACGAGATCGCCGCGGCGGCCAGGGATTCCGGCGCGGCCATCGCGGTTCTGTGCGGTACCGACGCCCGCTACGGCACGGACGCCGCCGCGGCGGTGGAACAACTGCGCGGCGCGGATGTGGGGACGGTGCTGCTGGCCGGGCCCGAGAAGGTGCTCGCCGCTATCGACGAAGCCCAGCGGCCGGACGGGTTCCTGGCGGCCCGTATCGATGCGGTGACCGCCCTGACCGCCCTGCTGGAGAAGGTGGGAGCCTGATGACGACACAGCGAATCGAGCAGGTGATCGGCAGTTTCGCCGAGGTACCGCTCACCGAGCCCGGTTTCACGCCGGAACCGGCCGGCGACAGCGCGCGGGATGCCTTTGTGCAGGCCTCCGCGGCCGCCAACAACTACGCCCCCGAACAGCTGGTGTGGTCGACGCCCGAGGGTATCGACGTCCCGCCGGTCTTCACCAGGGCCGACCGTGACGCGGTGGCCGCGGCGGGATTCCCGCTCGACAGTGTTCCGGGTATCGCGCCGTTCGTGCGCGGGCCGTATCCGACCATGTACGTGAACCAGCCGTGGACCGTCCGGCAATACGCGGGCTTCTCGACGGCCGCGGATTCCAACGCCTTCTACCGGCGTAATCTGCAGGCCGGGCAGAAGGGTCTGTCGGTGGCCTTCGATCTGGCCACCCACCGCGGCTACGACTCCGATCATCCGCGGGTGCAGGGTGATGTCGGGATGGCCGGCGTCGCCATCGACTCCATCCTGGATATGCGCCAGCTCTTCGATCAGATCCCGCTCGACCAGGTCAGCGTCTCGATGACCATGAACGGCGCGGTGCTGCCGATTCTGGCGCTGTACGTGGTAGCTGCGGAAGAACAGGGCGTCGCGCCCGAGCAGCTGGCCGGAACGATTCAGAACGATATTCTGAAAGAGTTCATGGTCCGCAACACCTACATCTATCCGCCGAAACCGTCGATGCGGATCATCTCCGATATCTTCGCCTACACCAGCGCGAAGATGCCGAAGTTCAATTCGATCTCCATTTCCGGCTACCACATTCAGGAAGCCGGAGCGACCGCCGATCTGGAGCTCGCTTACACCCTCGCCGACGGCGTGGAATACCTGCGGGCCGGTATCGACGCGGAAATGGAGATCGATAAGTTCGCCCCCCGGCTCTCGTTCTTCTGGGCCATCGGGATGAACTTCTTCATGGAGGTCGCCAAACTCCGCGCGGGCCGGTTGCTGTGGAGCGAACTGGTGGCGAAATTCGATCCGAAGAACCCGAAATCGCTCTCGCTGCGTACGCATTCGCAGACTTCGGGATGGTCGCTGACCGCGCAGGACGCGTACAACAATGTCGCCCGGACCTGTATCGAGGCGATGGCGGCCACCCAGGGTCACACGCAGTCCCTGCACACCAACGCCCTGGACGAGGCGCTCGCGCTGCCGACCGATTTCTCGGCCCGGATCGCGCGCAACACCCAGCTGCTCATCCAGCAGGAGTCCAACACCACCCGGCCGATCGACCCGTGGGGTGGTTCGTACTACGTGGAATGGCTGACCCACCAGCTCGCGGAACGCGCTCGCGCGCATATCGCCGAGGTGGAGGCGCACGGTGGAATGGCGCAGGCCATCGGCGAGGGTATCCCGAAGCTGCGAATCGAGGAGGCGGCCGCTCGCACCCAGGCGCGGATCGATACCGGCCAGCAGCCGGTGATCGGCGTCAACAAGTATCAGGTCACCGAGGATCACGAGGTCGAGGTCCTCAAGGTCGAGAATTCGCGGGTGCGCGCGGAGCAGATCGAGAAATTGCGGCAATTGCGCGCCGACCGCGACCAGGCTGCCGTGGAACGCGCGCTGGCCGAATTGTCCAGGGCAGCGGGCTCTTCCGAGGGCGGTATGGCGAACAACCTGCTGGCGCTGGCCATCGACGCCGCCCGCGCCAAGGCCACCGTCGGTGAGATCTCCGACGCCCTGGAGAAGGTCTACGGCCGCCACCAGGCCGAGATCCGTACCCTGTCCGGTGTGTATCGCGACGAGGCCGGCAAGGTCACCAACATCACGACCGCCGGCGATCTGGTCACCGAATTCGCCGAGGCCGAAGGGCGCCGGCCGCGCATCCTGGTCGCGAAGATGGGCCAGGACGGGCACGACCGGGGACAGAAGGTGATCGCGACGGCCTTCGCCGATCTCGGGTTCGACGTCGATGTGGGCCCGCTGTTCCAGACCCCCGAAGAGGTGGCGCGCCAAGCCGCGGACAACGATGTGCACGTCGTCGGTGTGTCCTCGCTGGCGGCCGGTCACCTCACGCTGGTGCCCGCCCTGCGGCAGGCGCTGGCCGATGTCGGCCGGCCCGACATCATGGTCATCGTCGGCGGTGTCATTCCGCCCGGTGATTTCGACGAGCTCTACGCAGCGGGTGCCGCGGCGATCTTCCCGCCGGGGACGGTTATCGCGGAGGCCGCGATCGATCTGCTGCGCAAGCTGGGTGCCGTGCTCGGCCACGAGCTCGGTTCGGGTGCTTCCGGATCCGAGGCGAATACGCAGGGATGAATCCGCGCGCCATCGATATCGACGCGCTCGCGCAGGCGGTCCGCTCCGGTGAGCGGGCCGCCCTCGCCCGGGCGATCACGCTGGTCGAATCCACTCGATCCGATCACCGGGACCAGGCGCAGCAACTACTGCTGCGGTTGACCCCGGAAGCCGGTGCGGCACTGTCGAACCGGGTCGGCATTACAGGTGTGCCCGGGGTCGGGAAATCGACCTTCATCGACGCTCTCGGGATGAGCCTGATCGCGGAGGGACATCGAGTCGCGGTGCTGGCGGTGGATCCGTCGTCCACCCGTACCGGCGGCTCGATCCTCGGCGACAAGACCCGGATGGCGCGGCTGTCGGTGGAGGCGAACGCCTTCATCCGCCCCTCGCCGACCGCCGGGACGCTCGGCGGGGTCGCGAAGGCGACGCGCGAGACCATCGTGCTGCTGGAGGCGGCCGGATACGACGTGATCCTGGTGGAGACCGTCGGCGTCGGCCAGTCCGAGGTGACGGTCGCGAATATGGTCGATGTGTTCTGTTTCCTCACCCTGGCCCGCACGGGTGACCAATTGCAGGGCATCAAAAAGGGTGTGCTCGAGCTGGCCGATCTGGTCGCGGTGAACAAGGCCGACGGCAAACACGAGATCGAGGCCAAGGGCGCGGCACGCGAACTGGCGGGGGCGCTACGGCTCATCCATCCGCATGATGCGCTGTGGCGGCCGCCGGTCCTCACCATGAGCGGTCTGGAGGGGACCGGGCTGGAGAAGTTCTGGCAGACGGTGCTGGACCACCGGCGAGTGCTCACCGACGCGGGGGAGTTCGCCGAGAAGCGCCGCCGGCAGCAGATCGACTGGACCTGGACGATGGTGCACGACCAACTGCTGCGCAGGCTCGCCGACAATCCGAAGGTGAAAGCGATCCGTGGGGAAGTAGAGGCGCAGGTGCGGGACGGCAGCCTGACCGCCGCACTGGCCGCCGGGCGATTACTGGACGCCTTCGACAGCTGAGGAGCTGCCCGGCTACTTCAGGCCGAACAGTTGCGCTGCGGCGCCGTAGCAGACCGCGCGCAGCCATTCGTCGCCGAGATCGAGACGTTCCAGTGCGTGGACGCCGTGGCGGTACGGGTACGGGATATTCGGGAAATCGCTGCCGAACATCATCCTGTCGCCGTGGTCGGCCAATCGCTGCCGGTCGGCGGGCGGGAACGGGGCGGTGTCCTCGGCGAAATCGGTGAAGGCCATGGTCGTATCGAGATGGACGCCGGGATAGCGGTCGGCGAGGTCGAGGAATTCCCGGTACTCCGGCATGCCCATATGGGCGACGATCAAGGGCAGCCGGGGAAATCGGCGGAGGAGCTCGGCTATCGGTTCCGGGCCGGTGAATGCGCCGGGCGCGGGCCCGGAGCCGCAATGGATCACAGTCGGGACCGCCGCGTCACTCAGTGTGCCCCAGACGGGTTCGAGCAGCGGATCGCGGGGATCGTAGGCGCCGACCTGAATATGCGCTTTGAACACACGCGCGCCCGCGTCGAGCGCGGCCGGGACATAGCCGGCCGCGGCCGGCTCCGGAAAGAACGTCGCGGTGTGCAGGCAGTCGGGAACCTCGGCGGCGAATTTCGCGGTCCAGTCGTTGAGCCACGCCGCCATATCCGGGCGGTGCGGATACACCAGGGCGGTGAATGCGCGGATCCCGAACCGGCGCAATGCGTCGAGCCGCACGGTTTCCTCGTCGCGATAGGTGATCGGCCACGGGCGGCCGGTGAGCGGACCGGCCGCATCGAAATACGCCCAGACCTTGCGCAGCACCCGGTGCGGCATGAAATGGGTGTGGACATCGATCATTCCGGGAAGACCGAGCCGCTGCCGGAACTCCGCCAGATACGTCTCGTCGGCCGGGATCTCGGATTCTCCGGAAACGGTCACTGGTTCTCCTGGGGCGGTCGGGTGATGGGTGCGCCGGTCACCCGGGTTCGGCGGCGATTCGCTCCGGGGCGGGGTCGCCGGGACAGCGAGCGCGGGCGTAGTCGCCGATGCGGGCGATGAGGCGATCGAAGAACCGGTCGGGATCGGTAGCGACGACGATATCGGCGTTGGGCGGGCGACCCCACATACCTGCCCAGTCGGCAACGGTGGTGGCGCGGGTGAGCGTTCCGGTGAGCTCCACGTCGACCGTCGCGGGCCGGGTGCGGGCCAGTGCGGGATCGAGGGCGACGGCCGCGGCGAACGGATCGTGCATATGGGCCAGATAGCCGAGGTCGTAGGAGTGGTGAAAATCGAAGTAGAAGCGGACGGCGTCGGTGAGATGCCGGACGATCGGATTACTTGCCGCGGATCGGGCCTCGGACGGGTCCTCCGGTGCGACGGTTTCGACCGGTACGCTCCCGGCTCGTTCGGCCAGCCGGGCCAGATGTACGGGCCGCATCTCGATGGTTTCGGTGATATCGAGCGCGCAGACGAGCGGGCGGCGATCCGCCGGCGCCGCGGAGAAGGCGTCGAAGACGAGCTTCGCGGCTTCGGGGTCGACATGGATGTTCCACTCATTGGTGGGTGTGGTGTTCCCGGGATGGTTGAAAGCGCCGCCCATGATCACCAGGCGGCGCAGCAGCCGCGGGAGCTCGGGTTCCGCCCGCAGGGCGAGGGCGAGGTTGGTGAGGGGACCGGTGCACAGGCCGATCAGTTCGCCCGGCCGCTCGCGTACCAGGTCGACCCACATGCTCGCGGCGCTGCGCGCCGAGACGCGCCGGGTCGGAATGGGGAGTTCCGCATAACCGACACCGTGCGGTCCGTGGGTGTCCTCGGTGGTGCGCAGTGGTATCTCGAGCGGATCGGCCGCACCGAGGGCCACTTCGATATCCGGGGCGCCCGCGAGTTCGAGCCATGCGAGATTGTTGATCGCCACCTGCGCTGCCGGCACGTTTCCGGCGGTGGCCGCGATACCGGCGATCTCGGCGTCCGGACTGGCGAGCAGGTACAGCAGGGCGAGGGAATCGTCCACCCCGGTATCGACGTCCATGATGATCCGCTGCGGCACTCCCTGAGCGTAGCGAGACCGGGGCGGGGCAGAACGGCCGCCACCCACGCCGGGTCCGTGCGGGCAGACGCGGCGCGATCACGTCACGTGACGCACTTTGGCCAGGGGGGCTAGGACTGCTCAGTCCCGGGTGGGCCAGTAATGGTCTGTGGCGGGCCGGCGGGTGAGAGGCGCCGCGCCGCCTACCTCGGTGAGACCCAGGTGGAACAGCATGCCGACCGTCACCAGGCTGACACTCACGATCAGTGGTGTGAGCAGTTGCGCGGCTCCGGCTCCCGACGGTGGCATCTGGTGCTGGTGGTCGCCGATATGCATGGCGAACATTCCGGTGTAGTGCATACCTGCGACGGCGGCACCCATCACGAGGGCGGCGCCGAGCGTGGCCAGGGTGCCACGCACATTGAGGGTGAACCATAGTGCGGCGGTCGCGGCGACAACGGCGATGACCATGGACAGTGCCACGGTCGGCCAGTCGTATCCGATCTCCGCGTCGGTCTTCATCGCGTACATACCCGCGTAATGCATGGTGCCGACACCGATTCCGGTGACCACGCCTCCGATGAGCAGACCCTGAGTCCCCAGTTTGCGCTGCTGGGCCAGGCACAGGCCGAGCCAGACCACGACCATGGCGATCAGTGCGCTGGCCAGGGTGATGGGAACGTCGTATTTGATGGCCGCACCGTCGATCCGGAATCCGAGCATCGCGATGAAATGCATGACCCAGATACCTGTGCCGCCGATGGCGACGGACGCGGCGATGAGCCAGCCGTCGAAAATCGAACCGCCGCGGACACGGCTCATGCACCGTAGCCCGAGCAACGACCCGGTGAACGACATGACGTATGCGACCACGGGGGTTAGCCAGCCGTGGCTGAAGTGGTCGATCTCCACCAGTGGACCTCCTCGCTGGATGGAATACCGACCCCGCAACAGCGGAACACGAGCATTCCAGAATGTGAACGTGCAGGGAGTGAATTTAGAGGAGATATATAGTAAAAAACAAGGGCCCCAGAAGGGACATAGGCACATATGCGACACCCGGTCCGGCGACGGTCCCGGGAAAAGTGCCGCGCGTACGATCTCCGGACGCGGGAGGGCATTTCCGCTATCGATCGGCACCCGGCGGTGCTCAGGTAATTCCGCGCTGTTACTACCGAATACGGCCGCACAGTACTCCGGTCGGCCGGTCCCGGAACAGTCGCCCGGACTGTCACGGGATATCGGCGCGAGGCGGTCGGTGACCATATCGGCCGTGTGGCCGGGCTGGGGTTTTTCGGTTGAGCTGTGTTTCACCGGCCGTCGGCGTAGGCTTCGAGGAACTCGAAGGAGACCAATGCCTGGCATATCCAGCCGCCCTACACCCGTCGATCACGATCTACCCGACGCCGAACTGGCGGAGTTCGCCGAGATCCGAAGTGCCGAACGAGCCGAGGTCGCCCGGCGCAGCGCCGTTGCTGCCCGGATCGTCGCGGGACACGCTACCGACGCCGCCGATTGCCGTAACCTGCTGGCGATGCTCGGACTCGACGCCGAGGCGGGCAAACTCGCAGGTCTCCAGACCTGAACCCGGGCCGGCTGCCGGTACCGGCCGGAAGAACCGGCGCCGATACGGAATCGGTGGTCGTGCCCACGTAGGCCGGAGGGCCGGTGCGGCGCGGCCGGTGACGTACGTACCCTCGGAGCATGGTCGATTCGGTTCTGCTCAGCGCTGACCCCCCGATACGCTGTGCGGATCTCGTCGACGATCTGTTCGAGGTGATCGGTGACCGGCGGATGGTCGTACTCACCGGTGCGGGGATCTCGACCGACAGTGGAATCCCCGACTACCGCGGGCCCGGCTCACCGCCGCGCAACCCGATGACCTACCGGCAGTTCGTGGGCGATCCGGAATTCCGCCGACGGTACTGGGCGCGTAACCATATCGGCTGGCGATACATGGATGCCGCCCGCCCGAACCCGGGTCATCGCGCGCTGGCCGAACTCGAGCGGCGCGGTGTCGTCGCCGGGGTGATCACCCAGAATGTCGACCTGCTGCACACCAAAGCGGGCAGCAGGCAGGTGATCGATCTGCACGGCAGCTATGCCCAGGTCCGGTGTCTCGCCTGCGGTGCCCGCATCTCCCGGATGACCCTGGCCGAGCGGCTGGAACTGGTCAATCCCGGTTTCGCGGCCGCGTCGGTGACCGGACTCGAGGTGGCGCCCGACGCGGATGCGGTGGTCGAGGATATCGACGGTTTCCGCATGGTGGATTGCGAGCGGTGCGGCGGGCTGTTGAAGCCGGATATCGTCTACTTCGGGGAGAACGTGCCACTGGACCGGGTCGCGGCGGCTCAGGAACTGGTGGATACGGCCGAGGTGATCCTGATTGCGGGCTCGAGCTTGACGGTGTTGTCGGGCCGCCGGTTCGTCCATCGGGTCGCCCGCCGCGGCGGGACCGTGCTGATCGTCAATCGCGGCCCCACCCGCAGTGACAGCATGGCCGCCCGCACGGTGAATGCGGGTTGCTCGCCTGTTCTGGCCGGTCTCGCGGATCGTTTCGGGAATCGCCGGAACCCGGCGGCGCCCCGGGGCACCTGACCGGGTACGCGCGAGAGGCGAACGGAACCGCCGCGATGTCCCGGCCGCGTATCGACCGGCCCGCGGGTGCGTCGCGGCATGCCGGAACCGGGGGGAGTGCGTAACCTGCGCACTATGCGGAGCACACTGATCGCGGTACACACCGGCACCGCGGAGACGGTCCGGGATATCACCGGCGAATGCTCGGAATTCGCGCGTGCGGCCGGCGGCGACGGGTTGCTGCATATCTTCGTCCCGCACGCCACCGCCGGTGTGGCCGTGCTCGAACTCGGGTCCTACAGCGACGACGATCTGCTGGCCGCACTGCGTGAGCTGCTGCCGGCCGACGATCGCTGGCGGCACGCGCACGGGTCGCGCGGGCACGGGCGCTCACATGTGATGCCTGCCCTCATCGCCCCGTACGCGACCGTTCCCGTCCTGGACGGCGAACTCGCTCTGGGGACCTGGCAGTCCATCGCTCTGGTGGATGTGAACGTCGACAACCCCGATCGGCAGGTGCGGCTGTCGTTGCTGACCTCCGCGGCGTGAGGGCCGGATCCGGGTAACGTCGCCCGCATGAGCAGTCTCGGCGTGGCGATTATCGGGTACGGCTCGGCCGGGGCGGTGTTCCATGCCCCGCTGATCGCCGCTGAACCGCGTTTGCGGGTGGCCGCGGTGGTCACGGGGTCCGCGGAACGGTCCCGGCACGCCCGGGACACCCATCCCGGGGTCCGGGTTCTGCCCGACGCCGACGCCCTGTTCGCCGACCTGTCCGGTATCGATGTGGTTGTCGTCGCCGCCCCGAACCGCCTGCACGCCCCACTTGCGCACCGTGCCCTCGCGGCGGGTGTCGCCGTGGTGGTGGACAAGCCGTTCGCGGTATCCGCCGATGCGGCGGCCGAGGTCATCCGGGACGCTGCGGCGGCCGGTGGCCTCCTCACCGTTTTCCACAATCGGCGCTGGGACGGCGATTTCCGGACCGTCCGGCAGTTGGCGGACGAGGGTCGGCTGGGGCGGGTGCGCAGGTTCGAATCCCGGTTCGAGCGCTGGCGTCCGGTGCCGAAGAGTGGCTGGCGGGAAACGGGTACCGCGGCCGACGCCGCCGGCATCCTCTACGACCTGGGCAGCCATCTCGTCGATCAGGCGCTGGTGCTGTTCGGTCCGCCCACGGATGTGTACTGCGAGCTGGATATCCGGCGCCCCGGGGTCAGCACTGATGACGATATGTTCCTCGCGCTGACCCATGCCGGTGGTGTCCGGTCCCATCTGTGGGCCAGTGCGGTGGCGCCGCGGCTGGGCCCGCGGTTCCGGGTACTGGGTGAGGGAGCCGGCTACGAGGTCTACGGTCTCGACCCGCAGGAGGCCGCTCTGCGCGACGGCAGGAGTCCGGGCGACGGAAAGCCCTGGGGGACGGTGGATCCCGAGCGGTACGGAATTCTGGGTGCGGATCCGGACGGTGCGCCGGTTCCCACTCTGCCCGGCGATTACCTCGCCTTCTACAGCGGGCTGGCCGATGCGATACTCGACGGCGCGCCCGTTCCGGTGGACCCCCGAGACGCTCTGGCCGGTCTGCGGATTCTCGAGGCCGCCCGCGAATCGGCCGGTTCGGGCACGGTGGTGCGGATCCGATCCGAGTAGTGCGTTTCCGGGAAACTGAGGGCGGTACGCCGCAGTTTGTCGCGGGAAACGGCCGAACCCTATCCGAGAGCCGGGGTGACGGGTCATGATGGAGTCATGGCCACACAAACGTCTCCTACTCCCGCCGGCGCCGGTTCCCGGAACCTGCTGCGCACCTGCCCGCTGTGCGAGGCGGTATGCGGTCTGGAGCTGACGCTGGACAGCGATGACCGGGTGACGGCGGTCCGCGGGGACAAACACGATCCGTTCAGCGCCGGATTCATCTGCCCGAAAGGCGCGAGTTTCGGCCGTCTCGACAACGATCCCGATCGCCTCACCGAGCCCATGATCCGGGACCGCGCCACCGGTACCTGGCGGATCGCCGGCTGGGACGAGGCCTTCGATCTCATCGCCGCGCGAATCCCGGCGATAAAAGCGGCCCACGGTAATCAGTCGGTCGGTCTCTATCTCGGTAATCCCAACGCGCATACGGTGGCGGGCACCCTCTACGCCCCGGCACTGATCCGCGCACTCGGTACGAAGAACCTGTACTCCGCCAGTACGGCCGATCAGATGCCCAAACAGCTGGCCTGCGGCCTGCTCTACGGGGATCCGCTGGCCGTCCCGGTTCCCGATCTGGACCGCACCGACTATCTGCTGATGCTCGGCGCCAACCCGCTCGAATCCAACGGCTCGGTCTGCACCGCCCCGGATTTTCCCGGCCGCCTGCGCGCGCTGCGGGCGCGTGGCGGACGGCTGGTGGTGGTGGATCCGCGGCGCACCCGGACCGCCGCTCTCGCGGATGAGCATCTCTTCGTCCGGCCGGGTACGGATGCCTATCTGCTCCTGGCGATGGTGCACACGTTGTTCGCCGAAGAGCTCACCGGCGTCGCCACCGAGGTACAAGGCCTGGATGAGGTGCGTGCCGCGGCAGCGGACTTCGGCCCGGAAACGGTGGCCGGCCGCACCGGGGTACCCGCCGATACGATTCGCCGCCTGGCACGCGAGCTGGCCGCCGCCCCTACGGCCGCGGTGTACGCCCGGATCGGTACCTGCACAGCCGAATTCGGGACGTTGACGCAGTGGCTGGTCGATATTCTCAATACCCTCACCGGCAATCTCGACCGGCCCGGCGGGGTCATGTTCGCCACCGCGGCGGCCCGCGGGATCGTCCGCACCAAACCGTTCCGGCCGGGCCGGTGGCGCAGCCGGGTGCGGCAGTTGCCGGAGGCGATGGGGGAGCTGCCGGTCGCCACGCTCGTCGATGAGATCACCACTCCCGGAGAGGGGCAGATCCGCGCCCTGATCACGGTGGCGGGCAACCCGGTATTGTCGGCGCCCAGCGGACCCCGGCTGGACGGTGCGTTCGCCGGACTCGACTTCATGGTGAGTATCGACCGCTACCTCAACGAGACCACCCGGCATGCGGATGTGATTCTGCCGCCACCCCGCCCGGTACAGTCCCCGCACTACGATTTCGCGCTCCTGCAGTTCGCGGTACGCAACTACGCGCGGTATTCACCGCCGCTGGTTGCACTGGGCGAGCGGCCGTCCGAGGCGGCTCTCTATGTCCGGCTGGGCGCGGCTGTGAGCGGGCAGCCGCACAATCCCGGCGCGGATTTCGACCCACTGGCCGCGTTCGACGAATTCGTCATCGGCGATACGCTGCAGCGGGCCGGACTCGCGCAGCGCCGGCCGGAACTGCTCGGCGGCACCACGACCGAACAGCGGCTGGATCTGATGCTGCGGCTCGGCCCCTACGGTGCGTGGAACGGCGGCGAGCTGAGTCTGCAGACCCTGCTGGACAATCCACACGGTATCGATCTGGGGCCGCTGCGGCCCAGATTGCCGGAGGTTCTGCGGACCGCCTCGGGGAAGGTCGAGCTGGCACCCGAACTGCTGCTGGCCGATATCGATCGCCTGCGCGCCGGCGCGGCGAACCCGCCGGCGGAACTGGTGCTGATCGGGCGCCGCCATCTGCGCTCCAACAACAGCTGGATGCACAATATGGAACGTCTGGTCGGCGGCACCAACCAGTGCACCCTGCAGATCCATCCCGACGATGTATCCCGTCTGGGTCTCGGCGACTACGCGATCGTGAAATCCGCCGCCGGTTCGCTGACCGTCCCTCTGGAACCCACCGATTCGATCATGCCCGGGGTTGTGAGCCTGCCGCACGGGTGGGGCCATTCGGGGAGCGCCCAGCAGGTGGCGGCCGAACATCCCGGTGTGAACGCCAATACGCTGACCGATGATTCGGTGCTCGATATCCCGTCGGGTAACGCGGTGTTCAACGGTGTTCCGGTCTCCTTGACGCCCGCCTGATGCGCGTCGGCGCCGTCTCCGGCAGACGGGTCAGCTGTCGCCCGAAGACGGGAACATCAAGGGGGCCAGATAACGCCGGGCGAATTCACGCGCGTCCTCGGTATCGCCGAGCGGTAGTACACCGCGCGGATTGGTGATGAAGGAGATAGTGAGCCGGACGAACAGTTCGGCCACCACCTCGGGGTCGAAACTGCCCAGCTCCCCGCGTTGCTGCCAGTAGGTGAGGAACCGGGCCACCAGTTCCCGGCCCTGGGCGACGGCATCGTCGCCGGTGAGGAAATCGGTGAGCTGTCCGGCGGCACCGGTGGAGCGCAGGCTGCGGGTGAGCAGCCGGGGCGCGGTGGCCTCGCTGACGAAGGCGGCGAACATATCGGCCAGGGCGCCCACCGGCCCGGCGGAGCGGTGCATGGCGTCGCCCACGATCGTCGAGACCCGCTGCGATTCGGCCATCAGCGCGTACCGCAGGATCGCGGATTTGGTACCGAAGCGCCGGTACACCGTCGCCACACCGACACCGGCGGTTTCGGCGATCCGGACCATGGTGGTGTCCTCGAATCCGCGGGCGGCGAAACATTCACGGGCGGCGTCGACGATATCGCGTGATCTGGTGTCCAACTGCTGCAGTTCGGTCCACGGCGCAGCGGTGGTCTCCATTCACACCAGCCTACCGGCCTCGTCGCCCGGCGGAAGTCTCCGTATCTGGACCGCGGGAGGCAGGTGCGCACCGTGGTTTCCGGTCCTGATTCGGTGATAGTCTGAAGGCGGTAAAACTATCATTTCTCCGTTGATCCCGAGGTGACGAGATGGCGAACAACGCGACGATGCGCCCCGCCGAACAGTCCGCCGACCCCCGTATCCGGCCGGAAGTCCTGCGCGAATTCCGCAAACACTCCGGCAGCGTCCTCGCGGGCGTCTTCGCCGGCGCGGCCTTCGATCAGGTCGCGCTGGTTCCGGTGGCGGCATCGGTGGACCGCACCGGCCGGTTCGAGGCCAACTTCGCCGACCGCGGGGTGCGCAGCGGAGTTTCGGCGATGATCGCCCTGTGGGGTGATTCCGACGACCGCCGTGCCGAGGCCGAATGGCTCAAACTGCGCCATCGTGATGTCCGTGGGACCGGCGCCGCGGACTTCGAGGACGTGAAATACAGTGCGCTGAGCCCGTTCACCTGGAAGTGGATCGCGGTGAGCGGAATCTTCGTCGTGCTCAACACCTTCACCTATTGCACCGGCGTCGAACCGAGCCCGGCGGAGGAGGAAGCGGCGTACCAGATGCTGCGCGAGGTCTTCGCCCATCTGGAACTGCCCAGCGCCGCGGGGAAACTGCCGGTCGATCTCGCCGAGGCCCGGGAGTACTACGACACCATGGCGACCGAGGAACTGCGCACCAATCCGTTCCTCGTGCAGAAATTCGCCGGGCTCACCCGGCTGCCCTTGCCGACCCTGGGCCTGCCGCCGCTCGCCCGGCGTGCGCTCACCCCGCTGTGGCTGGTGACGCGCCCGATCGCGGGGCATGTGATCCAGGTGTGCTCGTCCAAGGCGATGCACCCGCGGGTACAGGAGATGACCGGTTTCGAACTCACCCCGCGCCACGATCGGGAGTTCGCGGTGTACGTGTGGTTACTGCAGTGGGCTTGGCGGAACCTGCCCGACCGGCTGTTGCTACAGCCCCTGGCCTACAACCGGTTCCAGTACGAAAAGCTGGTCCGGGCGTTCCGTGGCTACGGCCTGGACTCCTTCGCGGTCCCCGCGGACCGGCGCTGAATCGCGTGTGAGCAACCACGGCCGGATGTCCGCGGTGCGGTACCCGAACCCGGCCGGAACGGGACGCCGGATATCAGTGCTGTCGTGCCCGGAGGAACCTGCCGGTTCGTTCGGTACCGAGCACGGGATCGGCGGTACCGGCGCCGAATACGAAGCGGCCGCCGATGTACACGGCGGTGACCGCCGCGTCGTTCCGGTTGACCATCCGGGACAGGTTTCCGTACTGGGCGATCGGGCTCTCGGCATAGGCGTCGAGTGAATCGTCGAGACCGGCCGGGTCGACGATCACGAGATCGGCGCGATCGCCCTCGCGTAGATGCCCGGCGTCGATGTCGTACCAGTCGGCGAGTTCGCCGGTGAGCCGGTGTACCGCGCGCTCCAGCGGGATGACCGGGGTACCGGCCTGTTCGGCCCGGTACATACGGCGCAGGAAGCGGAGCCCGAAGTTGTAGAAGGCCATATTCCGCAGATGCGCACCCGCGTCGGAGAACCCGAGCTGGATACCGGGGTGGGCCGCGAATCGATCCAGGATCTCCGGACGGTGGTTGGAGATGGTGGTGCGCCAGCGCAGTTTCGTACCGTGTTCGAGGACCAGATCGAGGAATGCGTCCACGGGGTGCACGCCGCCCCGGTCGACCCCCACCTGACCGAAGGTTTTCCCGATGACCGCCCCGTCGGGACAGTCGACGATTTCGGCGTCGAAGAAGTCGCGATGCCAGACGCGCAGGCCGAACCTGGCGTCGTAGTCCTTGCGGAACCGCCGGCGATAACTCTCGTCGGCGAGTAGCGTATCGCGTTCCATCCGGTCGGCCAGGTGCAGAGCCGCCGCACCCGATCCGAACTCTTCGAATATCACCAGGTCGATCCCGTCGGCGTATACCTCGAACGGGACCGGGAGATGCTGCCACCGGAAATCCGCGCCGAGCGCGTTGACCAGGCGCGCCAGCGACCCGATGAGCACGACCGCGAAAGGGTTGGCCTTGATATCGGCGGCCGACAGCAGGGTGGTCTTCAACCGCTTGCGGGCGATACCCAGACTGCTGAAGATCATCGCACCGAGACTGCGCGGTGAGGTGATATCCGGACCGCCCTGCAGAATCCGGCCCCGCACGCGCAGGATCGCGTTGAGCCGGCGCCGTTCCCGGGCTTTGGCGTAGGTCGAGGGCAGCGTGCGGGAGCGGCAGGTTTCGCCGTCGACCTTGTCGAACAGGAGTTGCTGCGCCGACATACCGACGAACCCGGCATCGAGTGCCTCGTGTAGCGCTGCTTCCATCTCCGCGAGCTCCGCACGGGTTGGTCGCACATCCTTACGAGTAGCGCGATCCAGGCCCATGCGGGCGGTCCGGATATCGGAATGCCCGAGCATTGCCGCGATATTGGGTCCCAGCGGCAACTGTTCGAGGGCGGTGACGTATTCGTGCGCCGAATGCCAGGTCTTGGTGTCGTCGAGGGTGTCGATGACGCGGCGGCGAGGGATGGCCTCCACCCGGCCGAAGATATCGCCCGCCCCGGTGGGGTCGATATGGACGGTGGACAGCGAGCACGAACCGAGCAGCACGGTGGTGATTCCGTGCCGCACCGATTCCGACAGCGACGGTGTTTTCAGCACCTCGATGTCGTAGTGGGTATGGATATCGATCATCCCCGGCAGAACCCATTTGCCCCGGGCGTCCACCACATCCGGGCAGCCGGTCTCGTCGAGTGGGTCTGCCGATACGGTCACGACCCGATCGCCGCGCAGTCCGAGATGCCGAACCGCCGAGGGTGCCCCGGTTCCGTCGAACCAGCGGCCGTCTTTGATGATCGTGTCGTAGCTCACACTCTCATTGCAACTGGTCAAGTGACCGGAGTCAAGAGAGGGCGGCGCCGGGCCGGCGGCCCGGCGCCGGCGGTTCAGTCGGCCCGGGCCTCGGACCGGTCCTCGCTCCACAGCGTGTGGTATTTACCCGCGGCGTCCACCCGCTCATAGGTGTGCGCGCCGAAGAAATCGCGCTGGGCCTGGGTGAGCGCGGCCGGTAGCCGCTCCGCGCGCAGCGCGTCGTAGTACGACAGCGACGAGGCGAAGGCCGGTACCGGGATACCCAGCAGGGTCGCGGTGGCGACTACCCGGCGCCAGCTGTCGATCGCGGTTTCGATCGCGCTGCGGAAGTAGGGCGCCAGGATCAGGCTCGGCAGCGCCGGGTCGGTTTCGTAGGCCTCCTTGATCCGGTTCAGGAAGCGGGCCCGGATGATGCAGCCGCCACGCCAGATGGTGGCGAGATCGCCCGGCGTGAGATCCCAGCCGTATTCCGCGCTGCCCGCGGCGATCTGATCGAAACCCTGGGCGTAGGCCACAACTTTGGAGGCATAGAGGGCCTGCCGGATATCCTCTGTGAACTGCGCGATATCGGTGGGTTTGGCCGCCAGTTCGCCGGCCGCCAGATCCTTGGCGGCCGCGCGCTGGCCCCGCGAGCCCGACAGCGCCCGGGCGAAAACCGCCTCGGCGATACCGGTCACCGGGACACCGAGATCGAGCGCCGATTTCACCGTCCAGCGTCCGGTGCCCTTCTGCTCGGCCGCGTCGACGATGACGTCGACCAGCGGTTTGCCGGTTTTCGCGTCCACCTGGGAGAGCACCTCGGCGGTGATCTCGACCAGATAGCTTTCCAGATCGCCGGAGTTCCACTGGGTGAAGATATCGGCGATCTGCTTCGGATCCAGATCCAGCGCGGCCCGGAACAGGTGATAGGCCTCGCCGATCAGCTGCATATCGGCGTATTCGATACCGTTGTGGACCATCTTCACGAAATGCCCGGAACCGTCGGGTCCGATATGGGTGCAGCAGGGGGTGCCGTCCACCTGGGCGGCGATCGACTCCAGCAGCGGACCCAGCGATTCGTAGGACTCGACGGGCCCACCGGGCATGATCGAGGGCCCGTTGAGCGCGCCTTCCTCGCCGCCCGAGATACCGGCGCCGACGAAGTTCAGACCACGCTCCCGCATCGCCGCCTCCCGGCGGATGGTGTCGGTGTAGAGGGCGTTACCGCCGTCGATGATGATATCGCCGGGTTCCATGGCGTCGGCGAGCTCGGAGATCACCGCATCGGTGGCATCCCCGGCCTTCACCATGATGAGCACCCGGCGTGGTTTCTCCAACGCCGCCACGAACTCGGCGACGGTCTCGGTACGGACGAAATCGCCGTCGTCGCCGTGGGCGACCAGCAGAGCGTCGGTCTTGGCGACGCTGCGGTTGTGCAGGGCCACGGTGTAGCCGTGCTTGGCGAAGTTGCGGGCGATATTGCTGCCCATCACCGCCAGGCCGGTGACACCGATCTGGGCACGCGCTGTGGAGGACGCCATGAACCTGCTCTTTCCTTCGACAGTTCCAACAGTTTCGGCCGGTCGCACCGATGCCGCGAGCAGGGCGTTTCGCTCGACGGCGCCAGTGACTGCCTCTGCTCTTTTCTACCGGGTGGCCCCATGGCCGTGCGCGCGGACCCGCCGATGCCGTGCCTCACGGACTGCTGCGGTACCGCTCGATCGCTGTGGCCGGACTCTTCGCGGCAGCGCACAGGTGGTCCGGGACCCGCACCGGAATCGACTGTGCGTGGAATCCGAGGCCGGTACCCGCGCAACGGAAATCGACGATGCGGCAGGCGGTTTCGGGATGTACAAGGGAAGTGTGCGGTTGAAATGTCTGTTTGCGGTATCGAGTGCGGCGATCACGGTAGCGATGTCACTGTTCACCTCCACCCCCGCGGTGGCCGGGCCGGGGCCCCGGGTGGATGCGGAAAGGCCGCTCGGGGAGCGCGCGATCCAATTGGATGTGTTCTCTCCGGCGATGAACAAGGTGGTCACCAACCGGGTCGTTCCGGCGGCCGGGGGTGGACCCGCTCCCACGGTGTACCTGCTGACCGGTATCGGTGGCGGGACCGACGGTATCTCCTGGTGGGACGATACCGACGTCCGCCAGTTCTTCGCGGACAAGAACGTGAACGTGGTGATGCCGGTCGGCGGCGCGTACACCATGTACACGGATTGGCATACCGACGACCCGGCCCTCGGCCGTGCTCGCTGGCAGACCTATCTCACCGCGGAACTGCCGTCGGTGGTGGACGCCCGGTTCGCGACCACCGGGCGTAATGCCGTCGCCGGCGTCTCGATGAGCGGAGGCTCGGCGGTGGATCTGGCGATCCAGGCCCCCGGGCGCTATCAGGCGGTCGCATCCTTCAGCGGATGCCCCTGGTCGGCCGATGCCGCGGGGATCGCGATGGTCAGCGCCCAGGTGGTACGCGGCGGGGCGAATCCGGGCAATATGTGGGGCGTGCCGGGTAGCTCGGGCTGGCAGGCGCACGACGCCTTCGCCCAGGCGCAGCGGCTGGCGGGTAAGACGGTCTACCTGTCCGCCGCGTCGGGTGTCCCGGGCGGTATCGACCGGGGCTGGGGGTTCCCGCCCGTCGAGGCGATCGCCAGTGCCTGTACCTCGGCCTTCGCCGGGCGGCTCGCCCAGTTGGGAATCGGTGCCGTCCATATCGACCGTCCGGCCGGTGCGCATACCTGGGGCCAGTTCGAATACGACCTACACGATTCCTGGCCGCATCTGGCGCGGGCGATCGGCGCCTGAGGGCCGGAGGATGCCGCTGCGCATGCGGACGGGCCCGGCGATGATGGTGTCATGAACCAGATGCGGTGCACCTATTGCACCGGCACTCAACCGCGGATGCCGGCGGTCGACTTATCCCCGGCGCTCAGTCGCGTTCGGCGGCGGCCGTCCGCATGATCCGGCCCAAGGTGTCCAGATAGCGCCGCACCGATTCGTGGGCGACCGGGTTGTCCGGGTAGATAACGCTGATCGTGGTTTCGCCCGGCAGCCGGTTGATCCAGATGAGGGCTTCCTCGCTGGCCGCCCGGTTTCCGTAGAGGCCGCTGCCGGCGATATCGAAGAACTCGCTACCGGCGAAATCGCGGGCATCGACAAAGGAGATCATCGGGTTGGACCAGTTCGGGCCGACCGCGATACCGCTATCGGCCGGGGCCAGTTCGAGAACACGGTGGATGGTTGTGGTTTTCAGCCGCATACCGTTCTCGTAGGCGCGCTGGGCTCGCGCCACCGTCCGCTCGAACGAGGCGCGTATCCCGATCGGGAACGCCACCGGCACCAGGGCCACATACCAGCCGATCGAGGCCATCTCCTCGAAGGTGCTGCGGGTGTTCAGCGGTGTGATACCGAAGTAGTAGTCGCTCTCGGTGAGTTCCCGCTCGGCCAGAGCGGCCGCGGCGAACACCCCACCGGCGAACTCGCCGCCGTTGTCCCGGCAGATCTTCTCGAAACGAGCCGCCGAATCCTCGTCGAACAGCGTCACCGTGCGGTGCGCGCTGCGGTGCGTATCCGCACCGCGAAGTCCCAGATCCAAGGGGAAGCAGGGCAGCTCACCGTCGTTGCCGCGCAACAGTCGTAACCAGGTGCCGACTTCGGGGGAGGAGAGCGTCAAACGCGCGGATGCCGCACGTTCCCGGACGCAGTACTCGGTGTAACTGGCCGGCTGTGGGATGGGCGACGCCTGATCCCAGGCATGTTTCGCGTACAGGCAGGCCAGTTCGAAAGACGAGATATGCTGCCCCACACCGTCGGTGTGGAGATGGTCGACGGCCATGAACACGGTGGTGGATTCGGCATGTTCGACTGCCCAGAAGGTGAAACAGTCCCACTGGGTAGGTGGCGGCGTCCGCGATTGCGCGAGGTCGCGGATGGCCGCGGCGTCACCGACCGGACCGTGATCGATGGGCTCGAACTCGATATCGCCGGGTTCGAGGAGGTGCCGCCGGAGCGCGCCGTCGGGTTCGAGGGAGAACCAGCTGCGGAAAGTGTCGTGCCGGGTGAGGAATTCGTTGACCGCGCGGGTCATCGCCGCCCGGTCGAGCACGGTGGGCACTTCCGCGGTGACCAGGCACAGTCCGGAGGCCCGGTATTCGGCGCCGGCATTGCGGTGCGCCTGACGCAGATAATGCTCCTGCTGATGTGACGGTGGCGCGCTGTGCACGGGGGCCACAGCGGCCGCGGTCCGGGCGCCGGCCGTCGCCTCCCAGCTGATCACCCGCCCGGGCGCGGGATTCCATTCGTCGATGAGTCCGAAATCGACCATCTCTCGTTCCTCAGGTCACCGCCGGCGCGATCGCCGGTTCGGAATTGTCCGGCACAGCCGGCTCGGGAAGAGCCAGCGTGACGGCGGCCAGAATCAGCGCGACCACCGCGATCGCCGACAGCATGGCTGTGCTGCCGCCGAGCGTATGGGCGCGGAAGAAAACGGTCGCCAGCAGTGCGAGACCGACACCGTTGCCGATCTGCTCGATGGTGGGGAGCAGGCCGGACGCCTCGGCCATCTGTGTGTCGTCCAGGCCGGACAGCATGATGGGTTGCAGTGGAACAGCGAAAACACCCGCGCCGAAACCACACAGGAAAACCGGTGCGGCGCACAGCAACATGTTCACCTGTCCATCGGTGATATTCACATACGCGACTCCCATCAGCACACAGGTGGCGTACACCACGAGACCCACCGCGAGCACCCGCACACCCCACCGTTTCACCAGGAACGGGGAGAATAACGCACCCGCACCGGCGCCCAGCGCGAACGGGGTCATCGCGATCCCGGTGCGGAGCGGGGAGAACTGCAGAACATCCTGCAGGGTGATCGAGATGGCGAAAACGAACGCGGTGAACAGGCCGAAGAATCCGGTGATCACGATCGAACCGACCGCGAAGCCGCGATCGGCGAACAGATCGAGCCGCAGCAGCGGTCCGGCATCACGCCGGGTCGCGCGTCGTTCGTGCAGCAGCGTGAGTGCTCCGAAGACGATCGCTACCGCGATGATCAGGCACGGAACCGGACGCCAGCCGCGTAGGTGGATCTCCGAGAACGCATAGAGCAGAGCGAACAATGTCGCGGCGGAAAGGACTGCGCCGGGGAAATCCATCGGGACCCGCTGCGATGGCGCGTCGAGCCGCAGGAACCGCCAGGCCAGGGCGAACGCCACGACACCCAGCGGCAGGTTCATCAGGAAGACGGTGTGCCAGCCGAGCCCGGCGATATCCGCGGTCACCAGGGCGCCGCCCAGGATCGGCCCGAGCAGTCCCGCGAAACCTGAGGTGGCGCCGTAGAGCGCGAATACCCGGGTGTGCAGTTCGCGCGGGAACAGGGCGGTGAGTATCGCGATCGTCTGTGCCGCCATCCCCGCCCCCGCGACGCCCTGCACGATGCGGGCGAGGACGAGTTCGTTCGCGCTGCCCGCCGTACCGCACCACACCGATGCGGCGGTGAAGGCGACGACCGCGAGGAGGAACATCCGCCGCCGGCCGATCCGGGCGCCGAGCCGGGCGGCGGGCAGCAGGGTGCACGCGAACGCCAACGCGTATCCCGAGACGATCAGCAACTGCTGGGCGGTGCTCGCGTGCAGGTCGGTGGTGATCTCGGGCAGTGCGGTATTGACGATCGTCACGTCGATCATCTGCATGAACACCGACAGCAGGCACCCCGCGAAGGCGAGCCAGGCGCCCGGGCCGGTGCCGGCCCGGGCGGCGGCGATCGCGCCCGATATCACGGAAGCGCCTTGCCACCGAGTAGTACGGCATCGGCCGGGGTTTCGCCCGCGGATGCCGGTTCGCTGCCGTTGTTATCCGTCGCGGTGGACTCCGTGTCTGTGCTCACCCGCGGCTCACCGCCGTTGGCGGTATATAGCGAGCCGTTACCGTTCGCCGCGTGGGCCGGGCCGTTCCCGTCGACCGTCGCGTCCGGTGTATTTGCGGCCGGCGCGGTACCGGCGGACGCCGCATCGGTGCTGCCCCCGGTCGCATCGGGCAGGGCCGCCGCGAAACCGGCGGCCGGATCGGTGGCCAGGATCAACTCGGCCACTTTCGGTCCCGCCTGTTCGAGCGAGAACGATCGGCCCATCTGCAGCGACATCAGCTCGACCCCCAGCTGTTTGCTGACCCGGGAACCGAATTCGACGGCCATCAGCGAATCCAGGCCCAGTTCGGTGACGGGGGCGGTCAGGTCGATGGTGTCGGGTTGCACTCCCATGACGACAGCCAGCTGGTCGGCGAGCATCCGGGCCATGGCCTGACCGCGCTTTCCCTCTTCCAGCGCGGCGAGATCGGCTTTCAGTTTCGCCAGCATCGAGTTGTCCTGCACCGAGGCCGCGACGAGCGCGGTGAGCCGGCCGGTGCGGCTCATCTGGGGGAACGCCGCGGTGAGTTTCGACCAGTCGGTGGGTATGACGGCGGCGCGGGTGACTCCGAGCCGCAGAGCCTGTTCGAGGTAAACCGTTCCGTCGGCCATATCGATGGGCCCGAAACCGGCCAACTCCAGATACTTCGCGACTTTCTCGTCGGCGGCCATGCCCCCGGCGGCGCCGGACATATGTCCCCAGCCCACGCACAGCACCCGCTCACCGGCCCGGGACCATTCCTCGGCCAGGGCCTCCACGGCGAGATTCGCGGCGGTGTAATTGTACTGGCCGTAGATTCCGAACATGGAGCCGCCGGAGGAGTACAGGACGAACATATCCAGTTCGGCGCCGGCGCGTGCGACGGCATCGTGGAGCACTCGCGCGCCGTGGACCTTGGACCGGTAGACGCGCGCCAGCTGCTCGGCGTCCATCTGCCCGACCCGGTTATCGGCCACCGCACCCGCGGCATGGAAGACGCCGCGCAGCGGATGCCGGGGGTCGTGTGCGCGGGCGACCAACGCGGCCACGGTCTCCGGCTCGGCGATATCGGCACGCTCCTCGATCACGGTGACATCGGCGGCGCGCCAGGCGGCGAGCTGCTGCCGGGCGGCGGGTGTCGAAGCTCCGCTGCGGCCGACCAGTACCAGCCGGCGCGCGCCCTTGGCGACGAGCCAGGTACCCGTGGCCATACCGAAGCCACCGAATCCGCCGGCGATGAGATAAGTACCCGCCGGGTCGATCTCGAGCTCGGGCAGCATGGGCCGTACCGGCGGCGCCTCATCGGATATCGACAGGGCGACGCGGCCGATCTTGGTCGAACGGATGGTGTCGTCGAACGCCTTCGCGACTTCGTGCGTTCCGTAGAGTTCGTAGGGCAGCGGCTGATATTCGCCGGTCCGGAACTTCTCCACCACACGGCGCAGCAGATCCGCGAGCTGCAGGGGCCGGTACCGGCACATGCGGTCGAGGTCCATCGAGAAGTACGAGAGGTTCTTGTCGAAATTGGCGAGCTCGAGCAGACCGCCGGTATAGATATCGGCCTTACCGACCTCGACGATACGGCCGAATTCGCGGATCGCCTTGAAGTTCTGGCGCAAGGCCTCACCGGGCGCCGAACTCAGGATCACATCCACACCGGCACCGTCGGTGAGGCCCAGGACCGCGTCGGCGAAGTCGAGCGAACGGGAATTCAGGGCGTGATCCGCGCCGAGCTCGAGGATATGCGCGCGTCGCTCCTCCGTACTCGCGGTGCCGATGATCCGCGCGCCCCGGGCCTTGGCCACCTGGATCGCCGCGGACCCCACCCCGCCGGCGGCGCCGTGGATCAAAACGGTTTCGCCCGGTTCCAGGCGCGCCAGGTCGAGCAGGGAGTACTCGGCCGTTCCGAACGCGGTGGTGCTGGTGCACACCGCGGGGTCGGTGCCGGCGGGCAGCGGTATGACCGCCGCACGATCCACAATGTGATAGCGCCGCATCATGCCCTTCGCGGCGATCGCGACCAGGTCGCCGACCGCGATATCGGTGACTCCGTCGCCGACCCGGGTGACCGCACCGACACCTTCCATCCCGGGGCTGGTTCCGAAGAACGTCTCGGCCAGTTCGCGTTCGCCGAGGATCCCCATGACCTTGAGCGGGTCTTTGTAGTTGAGGCCGATGATGCGCATTCCGACCTCCACCTCGCCCGGTCCGGGGTCGCGGCGCGGCGCACGCCGCCAGGCCAGCGCGGACAGGAGTTTCGATTTCGGTATCTCCAGCGCGAAATCGGCCTCGGGATCGGTGAGGGGTTCGGCTGTGTCCAGCGTATCGATCCGCTCCTGCAGCGGCGCGGTGATCCGCGGCAGCCAGCGGGCGCCGTCACGCAGCAGTACTTCGTCGGAATTGTCGTACCGGAATGCTCCGGGGACCGAGAGTTCGGTGACGAGATCGTCCATCGTGGTGCCGGGTTCGGTATCGATCAGCCGCCAGCGCAGCGCGGGCTGCTCGTTCAGCAGCACCCGGCGCGCGCCGGCCAGTGCGGCCTGCCGCGAATCCGGGGGCGTCGCCGTATCCGGAAGAGCGAAGGCGTGTTCGGTGACCACCGTGATATGACAGGTACCGTCGCCGATCCCGACCATCGGGGTATCGCCCTCGCCGGGTGCCACGAACTCGTGGGCGGCGACCGCGATCCGTTTGAACGTCCACAGATCGGCCAGATCATCGTCGATGCGGCCCGCTACGACGACCAGATGTACCCGAGTCGTCTCGGGGTCGTCCGATCCGGTACGCAGCAGCTGGGTGAGCTCGGCCTCCAGGCCGGGATCGTCACCGGTGGTGAGCCGGTACCGGGCGCGGGGGAGGGTATCGGCGAGAGCGCGGGCGCGCTCGCTCTCGCCGAGCGCGAGCACCACGGTGGCGGCGGTACCGGTATCGCCGAGCGCCGCCGGGTCGATCGGTTCGGCTTGTTCCACGGTGTCCGCGTAGTAGAAATCGGCCATCCGCTGCAGCGGGCTGCCGCCCGGGGTGAGCGCACCCAGCCGGACGCCGAGCAGATGCAGGCACAGGGTGCCGTCGGAGGCGAGCAACCGTACGTCCGCGAGATGACCGGCTTCCGGGTCGCGCCGCGCGACCACGGTCACCTTCGCGGGCAGCGGCCGGTACATCCGCACCGCCGAGACCCCGACCGGGACCATGGCCCCGTCGCCGAGCCCGTCCTGCGCGAACAACAATGCCACGGTCTGCATGGCGGCGTCGACGACGGCCGGATGCGCGAGATGTCCGGAATCCGCGGCGATGGTCGCATCGACGGTGGCCACTACAGCGTCGCGGCCCGCCCGGACCGAGGTGACCCGCCGGAACGCGGGACCGTACTGCAGGCCACGGGAGGCCAGTGCGGCGTAGAACAATTCGGGTTCGAATTCGACCGCCGACTCCGGTTCGGGCACCGTATCCATGATGGTCTCGTAGCCCCCGTTGAGAATCCGCCCGGTGGAATGGACGGTCCACACCGAGCCGGTGGCGCTGCGGGACCGGATCAGGAACCGTCCACTGGCGTCCTCGATCCCGAGTTCCAGGAACGGCACGTCGGGCTGGGCCATGACCAGCGGTGCCACGAACCGTACATCCTCGAGCGCGATCCGCTTGTCACCGGAGCGGGTGGCGGCGGCGCTGAGCGCCGCGTCCAGGTATGCCGCACCCGGCATGATCCGCATCCCGCCCACCACATGATCGGGTAGCCACGGCAGCAGTTCGGTACCGACCTGCAGCATCCAGCCGGATCGGCCTTCCATATCCGGGTCGCCGAGCATCGTGTAGGTATCGGGGCTGCCCAACCGCAGTTGTTCGAACAGCGGCAGTGGATTGTGCAGCCGGGTGTTCTGCCACGGGTAGCGGGGGAGCGGAAGGTGTTCGGTGGCGGGCCGGTCCGCCGGAAACAGCGTGGCGGTATCGAGGACGCCGGCGGCGTATACGCCGGCGATCGCGCGGCGGATACTGTCGGTATCGCCTTGCTTGCGGTTCAGCGTCGCGACCGTGGCGCCGTTCTCGCCGGCGGCGAGCAGCACCTCCCGGATATTGCCGGACAGGACCGGATGCGGTCCGATCTCGAGGAAAACCCGGTGACCGGCGTCGACCAGACCCGCGATGGCATCGGCGAAACGCACCGGCTGCCGGACATTCGCGCACCAGTACTCGGCGTCGAAACCGTCCTCGGCTTCCACCACCGCCTGTGCGGTCACGGTCGAGACCAGCGGGATCCGCGGAGCCCGCGGCGCCAGGTCCGCGAGCGCGGTGCGCAGTTCGTCGAGGATCGGGTCCATGAACCGGCTGTGGTAGGGCACCTCGACCCGCAGTGCCCGGGCGAACGCACCGTCCTCGGTGAGTTTCTCGGCGATCTCGTCGAGACGGTCCACATCGCCGGCCAGGGTGAGGGATCCGGGGCTGTTCACCGCGGCGATATCCACGGCGTCGTCGTCATCGAAATATTCGCGCACCTTGTCCGCGCCGGTACCGACGGCGAGCATCGCGCCGGTGCCCGCGGTCGTGGCCTGGAGCCTGGATCGGTGGTAGGCCACGGTGACGGCTTCGTGCAGGGTCAGCATGCCGGTCACATAGGCGGCCGATACCTCGCCGACACTATGGCCCACGATGCGGGCCGGGGTGATTCCGTACTGCGCGAGTTCGGCGACCAATCCGACCTGCACCAGGAAGTTCGCGGGCTGGGCGACCTCGGTCGCGGTGACCCGGGACTCCTCTTCGGGGCGCAGCAGTTCCTCGATGATCGACCAACCGGCGACCTCCCGGAACGCGGCATCGACGGTACGCGCCGTGGCGGCGAAGACCCCGTCGGCGGTGAGCAGATCGCGGGCCATACCCCACCATTGGGGTCCCATCCCGGAGAACACGAACACGGGTTCGTCGGTGCGCTGGGCGACAGTACGCACGGCGTCGCGCCCCTCCCCGGCCGCGTACTGCCGCAATTCTTCGATCAGCTCGCCGCGCTCGCGCAGCGGTACCCCGGTGCGGAACTGGTGGTGCGCGAGCCGGGTCCAGGCGGCTTCGGCCAGATGGTCCGGGTCGGCGCCGGCCGCCAAGAGGTCGGCGAACCGGCCGGCCATGGCCCGCACCGCGGGGGCACTCCGGGCCGAAACCGGTAGTACGCCGAGATGGTCGCGGTCCCGCTCGTCCGGTGCCGCGGCCGTGGGCCGGAATTCTTGCAGGATCGTATGCGCGTTGGTGCCGCCGTACCCGAATCCGTTCACCGCGATCGACATCGGATCCGCGTCCTCGGGCAGGGGCTGGGGCTCGAGCTGGATATGCAGGTTGAGGTCGGCGAACGGGATATCGGGGTTGGGTTCGTCGAGCCAGCCCTGTGGCGGAATGGTCCGATGATGCAGGGCGAGTGCGGATTTGATGACACTGGCGATCCCTGATGCCGCTTCGGTGTGTCCGAGGGTGGCCTTCAGCGAACCCACGCCCAGGGAACCCGCCCGGGTCGCGGCAGCACCGTACACGGTTCCCAGGGCGCGTAGCTCGATCGGATCGCCGACCGGCGTGCCGGTACCGTGCGCTTCGACGTAGGTGATCTGCTCAGGCGACAATCCGGAGCGCTCACAGACCGTCCGAGCCAGCGCCTCCTGTGAATCCGCGTTCGGCACCGTGATCGCGGCGGTGCGCCCGTCCTGGTTGGACCCCGTCGCCTTGACCACCGCGTAAACGCGATCGCCGTCGCGCAGCGCATCGTCGAGTTTCTTCAGGACGACGATGCCACCGCCCTCGCCGCGCCCGTACCCGTCACCGGCGGCGTCGAAGGATTTACAGCGCCCGTCGACCGCGAGGAACCCGCCCTTGCACATCATGACGAAGGTCTCGGGCTGCAGCATGACGTTCACCCCGCCGGCGACCGCCATCGTGCAGTCGCCGTTCCCAATCGCCTGACAGGCCAGGTGGAACGCCACCAGTGACGAGGAACAGGCGGTGTCGATGGTGAGCGCGGGACCGACAAGGTCGAGCGCGTAGGCGATCCGGTTCGAGAGCATGGTGTAAGACGCGGACGCGGCGGTGTGCATATCCACATGCGCGAGCGCGGGGCCCACCACTCCGACCACGGACTGATCGACCACGAAGCCGCCGATATAGACGCCGACCGATTCCCCGGTGGCCTTACCGGCGACACCGGCGTCGTCGAGGGCTTCCCAGGTCACCTCCAGGAGCAGTCGCTGCTGGGGGTCGAGGCCGGTGGCCTCGCGCGGGGAGATCCCGAAGAAATCGGGATCGAATTCCCAGGGGTCGCTGGTGAGGAACGCGCCGTGTTTGGTGTAGCTGCGGCCGGGCGTGCGTTTCTCGGGGTCGTAATAGCGGCGGTAATCCCAGCGGTCCGCGGGGATCTCGACGACGGCATCGCGTTTATCGACTACGAACTCCCAGAACGATTCCGGGGAGTCGATTCCTCCGCCGAATCTGCAGCCGATACCGACTATGGCAATGTCCGACATCTATGTGTCCTCCCGGATTCGGGGTGATCTGCGGTTTCCGCCGCGGACGTCGCCGGAACATCTGTTGCGATGAAAGTCCGGCCAATATGCCAAATGGTCGCAAAATATCCGGTGCCGCTACGACAATGGCCCGATGCTACCGATCGAAATACGGTGTCTGGAATGGCTTCCAGACAACCTTCCGTCACCGCACAAGCGGTGCCGAGCCCAATTGTGAAGTAGCCCAGTGCGGTTGCGTTCCGCACTGGCGTGTCCACTCAATCCCCTAGAGTCGCTGCGAATACCGGCCACGAATCGTGTAGTTCCTGCTGCCAGTACCCCCAGGAATGGGTTCCGTCGGGCCGCAGCGCCACGGTGGCCGGTATCCCGAGTTCGTGCAGGCGTTCGCCCAGGCGGGTCGCGCAGCCCGCGGCCACGGTCTCCAGGAGGCCGCCGACGAGCATTTGATCGATCAGTTTCCCCGGATTGCGCTGGATCCCGGGGCCGTCCATGGTATCCAGGGCGCCGGGCGCACCGGTTCCGGCGGACACATACAGTGCGAGGCCGCGCAGCGCCTCGGCGTGCAGGAAGGGATCATTGTCGTTCCACGCGCGATCCTGAGGTGGGCCCCACATGTTTTCCGGATCTCCGCCATTGCTGCGGACCACCAGCTCGACGACGGCCCGGCCCTGTGGATCGCTGGTCCGCACACAGCCGCTGTAGGAGCCGAGCGCCCGGTAGCGGCCGGGCGCCGCGAGCGCCAGCTGGAACACCGAAGCGGCGGCCATCGAAACCCCCGCGAGCGCGTTGGCCCCGCTGCCGTGGAAGGTGCTGTCGATCAGCGGCGGGAGTTCCTCGGTGAGGAATGTCGTCCAGCGCTGACGTCCGAGGATCGGGTCGTCGGCCCGCCAGTCGGTGAAATAGCTGCCCGCACCACCGATCGGGTTGACGATGGTGACCTGCTCGGAATCGAAGTGTTCGGCGATATCGGTGCGGTCGAACCAATTGCCACCGTCGCCACCCCCGGTGATCCCGTTGAGCAGATACAGCACCGGCGCCTCGGCCGCGGGGTCCGCGGCGGGAAGGACCCGAACCGGAATCACCCGGTCCATCGCGGGCGAGTACACCGAGAGTTCCAGGGTGCGTCCATCGAGGGCGCGTACCCCCGCGGTCCGTGCCTCCTGCGATACCGGCCGGCCCGGCGTCGAGGGGGCGGGAGCCGTGGGGGGCCGGTCCGGCGGCTCGGCGGAACCGGGTGCTGTCGCCACGGGTGCGAGGGCGAGCGCGGTCACGGTGACGAGAATTATGCGATTCGTGCGGCGAAGGTGTCGCATCGCCGGAAGTTATTCCGCCCGCCGCCGCCGCGGACGCGATTCCGCCGAAGTCTGTGAGACGGGCCAGTGCGGGCCGGCTTTCCCTGCCACCGGTCCCAATCCGCCTTCTCGCGCCCTGCCGCCGCCGAGGTTACCGCCAGGATATGGACATATAACTGGACAGGTGTCACGATCGGTGCGCAGCCCGTAGTCCGTGGCTGTGCCGAGCGACGAGAGGAATATGAGCATGGACACCCGTGCCAACCGGGGGCCGGAGAGCGAAATCGGCGGTGGCCGGCCATGAGCACGATGCGTCCCTGTGAACGGGTCGGGGTCGAATTCATCGACAGCGCGCCCGTGCGGTTCAGCAACAGCGTGGATCTGGCGATCACCCCGGAACAGCTGTTCGAGGTCCTGGCCGATGCCGAATCCTGGCCCCGCTGGGCGACCGTGATCACCAATGTCACCTGGACCAGTCCCGAGCCCCGCGGAGTCGGAACGACCCGGCTGGTCGATATGCGCGGCGGGCTGGCCGGCGACGAGGAATTCCTGGTCTGGGAGCCGAACACCCGGATGGCTTTCCGGTTCAACAGCTGCTCCACCGGTGCCGTCGCGGCGTTCGCGGAGGACTACCGAGTGGTCGCCACCCCTGAGGGCTGCCGACTCACCTGGACCCTCGCGCAGCGTCTGGCCGGTCCGGCGCGTTTCACCGCGTTCGCGGCGAAACCGTTCATGAATATGGCGTTCCGCAGGTTCCTGGCGAATCTGCGCCGCTATACCGACAGCCGTTTCGCGGTCGCCGGGTCCTGACAGGTGTCACCGGCGGGCCCACGGCCCGCCGGGTCAGCCCATCAGCAGTGAACCCGCCAGCCATGCGCCCAATACCAGTACGACCCCGATCAGCGCGCCCGGATACAGTGCGCGACCGCTGCGTGCGGCATTGAGCGAGGTCGCCGCGCCGAGCAGGAATCCGAAGCAGCCACCCAGGACGATGATCCAATTACCGGTACTCGGATCGGTGGTGCAGCCGGTGCGTCCCTCACAGACACCCATGGCCAGCAGGAACCACGGGGAGATGACGACCGAGACAATCGCCAGGGTGGCGAGCAGGAACCACAGCAGCGCGGTGATCACCAGATCGGGCTCGCGGGGCTGCGGCAACGGCCCGCCGCGGCCGTAGGCCTCGTCCGGGATGGGGGAGACCGGATAGTCGGTGGACATCTGGTTCGGGAACATATGCCTCGCGATCGCTCGAGCCGACAGGGCCGCTGGATGTTATTTCGGAACCTTCCCTGTGCCGCAACTGATCCGGCACGCGCGCGACACTACACTGCGCGGAGAGACGCGGCAGCGAACCGCGGACCGCGGTACGGACAACCGTGCCGGCCCCGAACAGAGGAGAACGGCGATGCGTGTGCTGTACACGGCCGAGGCACTGGCCACGGGCGACGGCCGCAACGGACATACCCGCACCACCGACGGCAGTATCGATCTGGATCTGGCCGTTCCGAAGGAAATGGGCGGTAACGGTGGCGCCGCGAACCCGGAGCTGCTGTTCGCCGCCGGGTACGCCGCATGCTTCCACTCCGCGCTGCGTATGGTCGGCTCGCAGGCCAAGGCGAATGTCAACGATTCGGCGGTGGGCGCGAAGGTCGGTATCGGCACTGTCGACGGGGGCGGATTCGGACTGACGGTGACCCTCGAGGTCTCGCTTCCTCATCTGTCCGAGGACGACGCACAGGCTCTCGCGGACAAAGCACACGAGGTCTGCCCGTACAGCAATGCGACGCGGGGCAATATCGACGTGGAGGTCCGGGTCGCCCGGGATTGAAGGATCCGCCACTAGCGCTGCGCCGGCCCCGTCCCGGGCGGCTCACTGTCGTCGGGCGGATCCGTGGCCTCCGTCCGTGACTCCGTCGCTTCCGATCCGGTCGCGGTTGCGTCGGGTGGGCGTGTCGCCGGGCCGGCCCCGGTTGCGTCGGCCGCCGGGCGATCGGTGCCTGTGGTGGCCACATAGTTCGATGTCGTCCCGCGGGATACGCTGATTCGCCAGGGGGTCCACGTCGAGCCCGAGCCGTCCGTACGCCGCGGCATCGTCGCCACCGCGATCACGGCCGCACCCACGGCGATCACCACCGCCGCGATCGCCGCGCTGGTGATGGTGCCCGATGCGACGTAGTCGACCTGATTCAGGCCCGCCACCGGCTTCGAGCCGTCGTTGAACGCCCAGTTGATCCAGGAGCCGATCTGGCCACCCAGATCCCAGCGGCGGATCGTCATGTTCTTGAGGCTTTTCTGCTGGGAGGTCAGATACAGCAGATTCGCGAGGACCAGCAACGCGCTGAGCACGGAAGCGCCGGTGGCGATCCGGGCGAATCGCGGCGAACCGGTGACGATATGGATCGCGACCGCGGCGATGGTGACCGCGATGACGCTACTGGCGGTGACCGCCCACGAACCGGTGAAATTCGCCGCGGGCGGCGGCCCCTCGGACGACCATACGGTCAGATACTTGGTCGTCGAGTCGACCTGTCCGAACGGTGTGGCCGCGGCCATCCCATCCGGGCCATGGGCCACCATCCAGTGCTGGAACATGAGGATGAACGTGACAACGAATCCGAGCGCGGAGAACACATAGCCCCATTTACCGCTCAGCCGTGGTGTCGTACGGATTTCCTCGGCCCGGTCCCGCGTCCGGCGAAGCGCGGCGGCGGCGAGCGCTCGCCGCCGATCCCAGCGCTCGTCCCGGAGGCTGCCGGTGGCCTGGCCGCCGGTCGCTGTACTGCTCGGGGTGGACGCGGACGGCGTATGCACCTCACCGGCCGGTTCGGCACCCGCGGTCCGGCCCCACGGGGTCGGTTTGACCATCAGTCCAGTCTATTTCCGTGTTCAGCACTGGGAATAGGTGCCGGAAGCGGTTCCGGCCCATCGAATTCGGTGTCAGGCCGCGCCCGAGTGCCCCGCACGGCCGTTGGCGACCAGATCGACCACCGTATCGCGCAGGCCGGTTTGGATACGCAGTGAATGTCCCCGGAGGGCCGTCGAAGCCGCGCTTCCCGAGCCGGCGGATTCGGCCTCGGCGAGATCGACGAGTTCGTTGACGATATGACACAGCGCGAGCAAGCGCCGCACCATATCCCGCCGCTCGTCCGGCGGTATGACTTCCGTGTTCACGACTGTGTCATCGCGCGCGGTCCAGGAGTTGTTTCGTCTGTGAGCGGCATCGTCCAGATGCCGAGCGTGCCCCGCCCTCCCGGAGAACGACAACGCGGGGTATCTGGGTAGCGTTCGGGGCAGTGTCGCCGAGCACGGCAGGCGCCGGAGCAGCGTCCACGACACAGCCGATCTACTGCCGGGAGGTAATGGTGAACGTCGGCCGGGTACTACCGGCGCTGCTGGCAGCCGTACTCCTCGGGTCGTGCGCCGCCTGCGGGTCCACCGGCGATAGGCAGGTGACCGGCGCGCCGGCCCGTGGGGAAATCGTATCGGCGAGCCCGGTGATGGAGCTGAACGGTCCGCAGACCAGTGGCTATCTGGACCGATGGCAGTATCCGGTGGCGCAGGCGAACGGTATTCGCGCGTACCGGGTCGTCTACGGAACCATCGCGCCGGACGGTGCTCCTACCACGGCGAGCGGGCTGGTCGTCGTCCCCGATACCGGTACCCGGCGGCTACGAGCGGTCTCCTACGCGCACGGCACGGTTGTGCGCCGGGACGAGGCACCGACCGTTGCCGGTGAGACCGATCGTGCCCGGACGGCCATGTTCGCCGCCGCCGGTTATCTGGCGGTGGCGCCGGACTATCTCGGTCTGGGTACCGGACCGGGCCCGCACCCGTACGGGCACGCACCGTCGGAGGCCTCCGCGTCGGCGGATCTACTGCTGGCCGCGCGCACCCTGCTCGCCGAGCAGCGGCGCGAACTCCACCCCGAAGTGTTGGTTACCGGATTCTCCCAGGGAGGTCAGGCGGCGCTGGCGCTCGGCCGGGAGTTGAGAGCGGGAAAGGTCGAGGGGCTGGGCCCGGGCGCGGTCGCGGCGGTGAGCGGGCCCTACGACGTTCAGGAGGTACAGGCTCCGGCCGCGCTGGACGGTCGCGTCGAGGCCCGGCAGGCGGTCGTCTTCCTCGCGTACTGGATCACCGCGATGAACCGGATCTACCACCTGTACAACGATCCCGCCGACGCGTTCCGGCCGCCGTACGCGTACGAGGTCGAGGCGCTGTTCGACGGGCGCCACGATCTGTTGTCCATTTCCGCCGGATTGCCGAGGACCCCGCAGGAGCTGCTGACCCCCGAGTACCTCGAGCTGGCCCGGAACCCCACCGGTCCCGCCCTGCGGGCCATGGCCGACAGCGATGCGGTCTGCGACTGGTCTCCGGATGTACCCGTCCGGCTGTACGGGGCCACCGGTGACCGCAGTGTCCCGTTCGAGAACTCACAGCGGTGTATGAAGGCCGAGCTCGGCGCGGACGCCGAACTCATCGATCTGGGCGCCGCCGATCACGGTGGCACCGTCCACACGGCGCTGCCGCGGATTCTCGACTGGTTCAGGAATACGGCACCGCCCGCCTGAACCGGTCGGTTCGGGCGGGCGGTGTGACGCGGCCGAGCGGAATCAGTGCATGAGCACCGGCGCCGGCTTATCCGTATCGGTTGTCGCGACATCGCTCGCCTTGCGGGGCAACAGCAGCGAGAAGCCGACCGTGACCAGGCACAGCACGAAGGCCACCCAGAAGCTGCTCGCATAGGCATCGGACATCTCGCCCAGCATCACGGCCTGGAACTTATCGCCCAGGCTCGCGATGTACTGCAGCACCGACGGGTCGGGCTGTCCGCCGGTCCGCTGCGCTTCCATCATCGCCTGGCCGGCCGAGACCGCCTGCGAGTCCTGCATACGGTTGGTCAGCACGACCGAGATCACCGCGACACCCACCGAACTGGCGATCTGCTGAATGATGTTCAGCAGTGTGGATCCGCGGGCCACCTGCGCCTCCTTCAGAGTGCGCAGTGCGGCGGTCATCAGCGGCATCATGGTCAGACCCATGCCGAGACCCATGATGAACAGCACGCCGAGCACATAGAAGTAGGAGCTGTCCGCCTCGATCTGGGTCAGGCCGAACATGGTCGCGGCGAGGATCGCCAGACCGACCGGTACGACCCGGCCCACCGGAACCTTGTCCACGAGCATGCCCGCGATCGGCATGGTGAGCAGCGAACCGATACCCTGTGGCGCCACCAGCAGGCCCGCCATCAGCGCGCTCTCGCCCCGAACCTGCTGGAAGTAGGTCGGGATCAGCAACAGCCCGCCGAAGAACGAGGCCGAGAAGAGGAACATGGTGACCGTGGCGACGGTGAGGTCGCGATTCTTGAACAGCCGCAGATCCAGCAGCGGATTCTTCGGCTTGAACGAGTAGACGACGAATGCGACCACCAGGGCGCCGCCCACCAGCATGGTCGCCCACACCTTCGGGGTGTTGACGGTACCTTCCTCCGGGATGGAGGAGATGCCGTACAGGAACAGCGCCAGACCGGGCGACAGCATCAGCATGCCGACGAAATCGAACGATTCGGCGGGCCGTGCCTCGTCTTTGGGCAGGGCCCACCAGGCGTAGACGATGGCGATCGCGCCCAGCGGCAGGTTGATCAGGAAGATCCAGTGCCACGAAGCATCCTCGATGAGCCAGCCACCGAGAATCGGGCCGAGAATCGGGCCGAGCAGCATCGGGATACCCAGGATGGCCATCAGCCGGCCCATCCGCTCGGGGCCCGCGGCCTTGGTCAGGATGGTCATACCGAGCGGCATGAGCATCCCGCCGCCGAGACCCTGGATCACCCGGAAGCCGATGAGCGCGCCGATGTTCCAGGACAGTGCGCACAGCACCGATCCCGCGGTGAACAGCAGCAGGGCCACCATATAGAGGCGTTTGGTGCCGAAACGGTCGGCGGCCCAGCCGGTCAGGGGGATCACGGTGGCCAGCGCAAGGGTGTAAGCCGTGACCGTCCACGCGACCGTGGAGTAGTTGGCGACATCGAAGACGGTCTGGAACGTCGGCATCGCGACGTTCACCACCGTGATGTCCAAGATGGACATGATGGATCCGAGGACCACGACACCGGCCAGTTTCAGGACCGATGCGTCGATTCTCTCCGAAGCCCCCGCGACGGGCGCGGGGGCTGGACTTGCGTTCACGAATTGTCTCCTGACGATGCTGGGGGGCAGACCACGACGTTGTGTACGGCCCCGGACTCGAGCACGGCGGTGAGGACCTCGCACAGATCCGCGCGCAGTGTGTCGGGCAGGCGGTCGACGACCTGGTCGATCGTCGCGCGGTGTATTTCGATCTGGTCCCAGGCGAGGCGATGCCCGTGTTCGGTGGGGCCGACGAGTTTGACCCGCCGGTCGGTGGGGCTTTCCTGCCGGGTGAGCAGATCCAGGCGTACCAGCCGATCGACATTGCGACCGGCCGCGGTCATCGACAGTCCGAGTTCCCCTGCGATGGTGTGGATCGGCTGCGGCTCGCTGTGCCGGACGACGCTGAAGAGCACCCGGGCCTGAGCCAGGGTCAGATCCAGTTCGGCGAGCCGGTCGACCCCCTCCCACCGTCCTGGATCGCAGACCGCGAGCACGAAGTGCTCGATCAGTGTGCTCGTCTCCGTCTCACTTGCCACCGCGCGATGATATGGCACCCCGGGATAGTTGCGGAAGCGGGATTATCGCGTATGTGATGGGAAACATATAGGGCCGGGGCACGGCATCACGAACGGTGGACACCGGATGATCGGAAACCGGCTCCGATTCACGATTCCCCCCGATCACGGGGGAGTCCGTTCAGTCCGTGGAATCGCCGGTCAGGAAGTTCCCGACAACTTCCGCGATCTTGCCGGGCTGCTCCAGATGCAGGAAATGCCCGGCGCCGGACAGCGTCTCGGTGCTGCCGCCGGCCGGAGCGAGGACCTCGGCGACGCCCGCGGTGAACGCCGGGTGCATTGTCGTATCCGCCGCACCGTGCAGGTACAGCATCGGTACTCGCGGAGCCCGGTCCCAATACCGATGCAGTTCGCGGTATGGCTCGGGCATACCGCCGGCTACGCGGAGGAACGCGCGGTAATAGGACAGGGCGGCGGTTCGGTGCGCGCCGGGTGGTAGCGCGGCAAGCGCGAACGCGATATCCGCCTCCGCCGGGTATCCCGGGGACCAGTCGTGCCACAACCGGGGAATCAGACGGTCGAGTGCGCGTTCGGATACCCCGGGCAGCTGGTTGAACACCATGTACCAGCTGTATCGGAGCTGGCGCAGATACGCACCCACCGAACGGACGGCCGTCCCCGGCCGCGGCCGCATCGCAGGCACCGGCGGTACCGCCAGGGAAACCACCCGCCGGAACGGGCAATCCGGGTGGGCGGCAATCGTATTGGCGGTCAGCGCACCCCAGTCGTGGCCGATGAGGACGGCATCATCCGGAGCGCCGAGCGCGCGATGGATCTCGCCGGCGTCGTAGGCGAGAGCGCCCAGATGGTAATCGCCGTCCGCGGGTACAGCGGTCGGGGCGTATCCGCGAGTGAACGGCGCGATAACGCGGAAACCGCGGTCGGCGAGTGCGGGACCGAGATACCGCCAGGTCCACGCACTGTCCGGAAAGCCGTGCAGGCACATGGCAATCCGGTCCTCCGGCGCACCCCAGGCGAGGGCGGTCATCGCAAGGTGCGGCAGCTCGAATTCGACGGTCTCGGGCTGCTCGGTGTGGTGGATGCTCATCCGGCGGTTCCTCCTTCGGGCCTGCCAGTGACGGTACCTCCGCACCCGGATTCCGCCCCGGCGTGAGAGCGGTCACCGGGAGCGGTATGCTCACATCCCCAGGAGAGGTAGCTGTGCCGGTGCTGCGGGCAGGCCCGGATTTCGCACAGCCGCGGGGTTGTTGATGTCATATGTGGCAATGTATTCGGGGATCGGAGGAGTAAGCCCATGGCGCGCAAGGTCGTCATCAGCTTGATCGATGACCTCGACGGCGAATCACCCGCGGCCGAGACCGTGGTGTTCGCTTTCGAGGGCGTGACGTACGAGATCGACCTGACCGAAGCCAACGCGGGGGAATTGCGCGCAGTCTTCGGTAAATGGACCCCCTTCGGCCGCCGGGCCGGGCGAGCGGCGCGCACGAAGCGGGAACGTCCGGGCCGTTCGGCCTCGGCAAGGGTTATCCGGGAGTGGGCGAAACGTAACGGTCACGAGGTATCGGCGCGCGGCCGTATCCCGGCCGGCGTGCTCGCGGAATTCCAGCGGGTGAACGGCTAGGCATACCTCCGCCTCCGCTGCGGCCGTGCACTATCCGCGGTCGGATGTGCACGGCCGCGGTCCCCAGGAATCGCCCGCCGACCGGGGTGGGCGGGCGATTCCGTTGTTCGGTTACCCGGGTTTGTAGGCGATCCCGCCGACCATGACCCATTCCTCGGGATAGCGTTCGCGTAGGGCAGGGCCGGCCGGCCACCAGTCCTCCAACTGGACCAGGCCGGGTGCGACGAGCTCGAGCCCACCGAAGTATTCGAGGATCTGCTCGGTGGTGCGGTACCAGCCCGAGCCCAGGCCTTTTTCGGTGAAGCGTCGTTCGAGCTCCTTGGCCAGTGTGTGCAATTCCGGATGTGCGGGCCCCGGGTCGTGGAAATGGCTTATCGCGAGATACGACCCGGGAGGTAGCAATTCGACATACTCGCGCATCAAACCCACTGGGTCGAGTTCGTCGTCGATATGGTGCAGGAGGCCGCACAGGATCAGCCCGATCGGTCGCTTCATATCCAGGTGCCGGGTGATATCGGCCTGCCCGAGCAGCGTGCCCTCGTCGAGGAGATCCGCGGGAATGAAATGGGTGTTCTCGTTCTGTTCCAGCAGCACCCGGCCGTGTGCGTTGCACACCGGATCGTTGTCGACGTAGACCACACGCGCGTCGGGGCGCTGCTGTTGCGCGATTTCGTGGGTATTGGCCACGGTCGGCAGGCCCGCGCCGACATCGAGGAACTGGTCGATCTCCGCGGGACCGGCCAGATACCGGATCACACGATGCAACCATCGGCGATTCATGATGGATACATCACCCTGCCGTGGCGCGACTTCGAGAATCTGCTCGTAGGCGGCCCGGTCGACGTCGTAGTTGTCCTTGCCGCCGAGGCTGTAATCGTAGACGCGGGCGATACTCGCTCGGGTGGTGTCGACCCCGACGGGTTTGCGAATACCGGTCCGGGAAACCGGTTCGGCCATGTCGACCTCTTTCTGGGTGATGTAGCCGGACGAATAGGGGTGTGCGAGCCGGCTACTCGTCGCTCGGGACGCTGCGCAGCCGGGGCGCCGGGCTGGGCGGTTTGAACCCGACACCGCCGATCACGACGCGCTCCTCCGGCAGCCGTTCCCGCGCGGGCGGTCCGGCGGGCCACCAGTCTTCGAGTTCGGTGAATCCCGGCGGGAGGAGTTCGAGACCGTCGAAGTACTCGAGCTGCTGCGCGCGGGTGCGGTACCAGCCGGAGCCGAGACCCATTTCGGTGAAGGCCTGCTCCAGTTGCTTTGCCAGCGCGTGCAATACGGGGTTCTCGTCGCCGGGATCGAAGAAATTGGTGATGGCCACGTACGACCCCGCCGGCAACCGGGATATGTACTCGCGCATGACACCGGGCGGGTCGAGCTCGTCGTCGAGATGATGCAGCAGCCCGCACAGGATGATCGCGATCGGCCGGTCCGGATCGAGGTATTGCAGCACATTCTTGTTCTCCAGCAATGTGCCCTCCTCGAGCACGTCACCGGAGACGAAATGGGTGTTCTCGTTCTGTTCCAGCAGCACCCGGCCGTGTGCGTTGCACACCGGATCGTTGTCGACGTAGACAACCCTGGCTTCCGGATTCTCCTGTTGCGCGATCTGATGGGTGTTGCCGACGGTCGGCAGGCCCGCGCCGATATCGAGGAACTGGTCGATACCGGCCGGTCCGGCCAGATAGCGGACCACCCGGTGCAGCCAGCGGCGGTTCATGCGGGAGACGTCGCCCTGCCGCGGCGCGATACGCTGGATCTGTTCGAAAGCGACCCGGTCGACGTCGTAGTTGTCCTTGCCGCCGAGGCTGTAATCGTAGACGCGGGCGATACTGGGCCGGGTGGTATCCACTCCGACCGGTGCGCGAACCCCCGTCTGAGGAGCCGGTTCGGCCATGAAAACCTCTCTCTACGTTATCGATCGAACAGGGCGATATTAGGACCGCGCCGCGGAGGGCCCGCGCTCAGGCTCCGTCGCCGCGTTCGAGGACTTTGCCCGGCAGCCAGCCGCCCCCCAGATGCGTGACCCGCCACCAATCGATATCGACGACGATCGCGGTGACCGGAGTGGCGAAGAACGGCTCGATCTGCGGCTCTTTCCGCAGCAGCGCCTGGAAGGTTTCGTCTCGCTCGCTGTCGTCACGCAGCGTTACCGTGCCCAGTCCCTGGGCGAACGGTTCCGCGATACCGGCGGGTACCACCTTCACGCCCACGTTGGGATTCGCCCGGAGCTGATCCAGTGTCCGCCCGCTGTTCTCCAAGATGAACGTCAGCCGGAACAGATCGTCGTCGAGGTTGGCGAAGAAGGCGCTGGTGGCCCAGTTGACGCCGTCTTTGGATGTCGCGAGGTCGATGCTCGAATGGGCGAGAACCTCGGTGAGTTTCTTGCGGATCTCGGTGGCGGTGACATCGTCGGACATCGGTTCCTCCAGTTGTACTCGTTGTTCGGGGTGGTGATTTCGTTTCCGGCCCGCCGTCTGGTGCACGGGTTTCGTGTCGGGCGATCTCGGCCGGCCGTTGGATCAGGGGCCGGATCGTCGCGCGAGCATATCGGCCGGTACCGGCACACCGCAGCGCGAGTGGAGAATTCGTATGTACGGCGAACACCGTGGCGCCCAGTCGATTACGGTTCGTCCGGGTCCCGCCCGGAAATACCTCGGTGGCTCCGCGGTAGCGGCGGCGTACCCTCCGGGGCCTGTGAACTCGCCTTCGGAAAAGGAAGGATGACATACCGGCGAACCGGCCGGTCGGTTGTCGCGATCGGGGCGGGGGGACGGTATGCTCGGTACCGCTTCAGCGATACTAGCGCTTGCTTCCGGTGCCCTCATCGGTGTCATCTCCCCAGGTCTTCGTGGTTGTGAGGCCGGACCGTCGTGTCGTGGGGGAGTTTACGCAAGGAAGCCTGATGCCGCGCGCAAACTACCGAGATGCTAGGTATAAGCGGCGCTGTAGAATTCGAGTCGAGGGTTCACGGCAGCGGGTTGCCGTGAGGATGCCGGTTCCGCCCCGAGTGGGCGCGTTACCGAAAACATGCGCTTACCACAGAGTAGGATCGCGTGCCGACCGGTGCGTTCGTCGGTGGGGGCGCCGTACGATCCAGCACAGCACGAACTGGCCAGAGGCGATCATGACAAACGAGCAGGATGACTCCGATATCCCGGATCAGGCGGAAGCCGACCGCGGGCCGACCGTATTGCGTATATCGCTCGGCAGCCGCCTGCGTCGGTTGCGTGAGGCGTGCGGGATCAGTCGTGAGGACGCCGGCGAACATATCCGTGGATCGCATGCGAAGATCAGCCGGCTCGAGCTGGGGCGCACCAGGTTCCGGGAGCGCGACCTACTGGATCTGCTGAAGCTCTACGGTGTCGACGATCCGGAGAAGCTCGCCGTCTACCTGGATCTGATGAAGAAAGCGAACGATCCGGGATGGTGGCACCCGTTCAACGACGTTCTCCCGAACTGGTTCGAGGTGTATATCGGCCTGGAACAGGCCGCGACCACGATCCGTACCTATGAGGCGCAATTCGTTCCCGGCCTGCTGCAGACCGAGGCCTATGCCCGTTCGGTGATCAAGCTGGGTAACGACGAGGAGACCGAGCGCAGGGTCGGGATGCGGATGCGCCGCCAGGACATCCTCAGCCGCGCCGCCGCCCCGACTCTCTGGGCGGTGGTGGACGAGAACGCGCTGCGCCGGCCGGTCGGTGGTTATCCGGTGCTGCGCGGGCAGATCGAACATCTCATCACGGTGTCCGATCGGCCGAACGTGAAGATTCAGGTGCTCCCGTACGATGTGGGCGGGCACCCGGCCGCCGGTGGTTCGTTCAGCATCCTCCGATTCCCGGAACCCGAGTTGCCGGATATGGTCTACATGGAGCAGCTCACCACCTCGCACTACCTCGAGAAGCAGCCGGAGGTGGAGGTGTACATGACGGTGATGAACAAGCTCAGTGTTATCGCTCCCACGCCCGGCGAGAGTCGCGACTACCTGCGTAAGGTGCTCAGTGAACTGCCCATCGAGTAAATGTGTGTAGCCCCGCGGGCTGGGGGATTCGCCGTTTCGCGCCCGCGCCGCCCGGTGGGGTAGTGGAGCGGCGGAATCCGCTGATTACCAGTCTTTTTCACCTCGGCCGGAACACCTGAATACGTCGTCCGGAGCTCCACTCGGCTGAGGTGTCGCTCGTCGGCAACCTGGTGATACATGAACGGATATTCCGATAATTGCAGATTATGATACGTAGATATGCGCATCTAACTATCTATTACACCTCAGGAAATCGACACCCGACCAGAACGCCGAAAAGAATCAACGACACCCTTGATGGTAGGAAGAGTGCGTGGCCGCTACAGGTGATAACTCTGGCTCCGCTCGTTCCCGTGCCGTGTCGGAGGTGGTGGAGCTGGTCAGCACGCTGATCCGCTTCGACACCTCGAATACCGGCGACCCGGCGACCACAAAGGGTGAACGGGAGTGTGCCGAGTGGGTCGCGCGGCAGCTGGAAGAGGCCGGGTACACGACGGAGTACGTGGAATCCGGTGCGCCGGGCCGGGGAAATATCTTCGCGCGGCTGCCCGGAGCCGATTCGAGCCGCGGGGCCCTGTTGATGCACGGCCATCTCGATGTGGTGCCGGCCGAGGCCGCCGACTGGAGCGTGCATCCCTTCTCCGGCGCCGTGCAGGACGGGTACGTCTGGGGCCGTGGCGCGATAGATATGAAGGATATGGTGGGGATGATGCTGGCGGTGGCCCGCCAGTTCAAGATCGAGGGCACCGTCCCGCCGCGTGACCTGGTGTTCGCGTTTCTCGCGGACGAGGAGAACGGGGGGAAGTGGGGGTCGCAGTGGCTGGTGGAGAACCGGCCGGACCTGTTCGACGGGGTCACCGAGGCGGTGGGGGAGGTCGGTGGTTTCTCGTTGACGGTGCCGCGTCCGGACGGTGGGGAGCGGCGGCTGTATCTGGTGGAGACCGCGGAGAAGGGGCTCGGCTGGATGCGGTTGCGAGCGAAGGCCCGTGCGGGACACGGTTCCTTCCTGCACGAGGACAACGCGGTGACCATTCTGGCGGCCGCGGTGGCCCGTCTGGGAACGCATACTTTTCCGCTCGTATTGTCCGATTCGGTGGCCGAATTCCTTGCGGCGGTGTCCGAGGAGACGGGGCTCGCGTTCGACCCGGGCAGTAAAGATATCGAGGGAACGCTGGCGAAACTGGGGTCGATCTCCCGGATCATCGGCGCCACCCTGCGAGATACAGCGAACCCGACCATGCTCAACGCCGGATACAAGGCGAATGTGATTCCACAGACCGCGGAGGCGGTGGTGGATTGCCGGGTGGTGCCCGGCCGGCAGGCCGAGTTCGAACGTGAAGTGGACGAGCTGATCGGGCCGGATGTCGAGCGGGAATGGGTCACCAAACTGGATTCCTATGAAACGACTTTCGACGGCCACCTGGTGGACGCGATGAACGATGCGATCTTGGCGCACGATCCGCAGGGGCGTACGGTGCCGTACATGCTTTCGGGTGGCACGGATGCGAAGGCCTTCGCGCATCTGGGTATCCGGTGCTTCGGGTTCGCGCCGCTGCGGTTGCCGCCGGAGCTGGATTTCGCTGCCCTGTTCCACGGGGTCGACGAACGAGTTCCGGTGGACGCGCTCGAATTCGGCACCGACGTCCTGGAACACTTTCTGTTGCACAGCTGATCCGATTCGAAAGAGGAGAACATGGCCGACAACCCTTATGACGCTCTACCTTCGGTACCCTCGTTCACCGTGACCTCCGCGGACGTGTCCGACGGTGCGACGCTGAGCAACGATCAGGTCAGCGGTGTTTTCGGTGCGGGCGGTAAGGATGTGTCCCCGCAGCTGAGCTGGTCGGGTTTCCCGGCGGAGACCAAGAGTTTCGCGGTGACGGTCTACGATCCGGATGCCCCGACCGCCTCGGGTTTCTGGCACTGGGCGGTCGCGGATATCCCGGTCTCGGTGACGGAATTGGCGGCCGGCGCCGGTAGCGAGGGCGGTTCGCTGCCCGCGGGTGCGGTGATGTTGCGTAACGACGGCGGTTTCGCGGGTTATGTGGGCGCCGCGCCTCCCGCGGGACACGGCCCACACCGCTACTACATCGTGGTGCACGCGGTGGATGTGGAGTCGCTGGGCATTCCGCCGGAGGCGACCCCGGCGTTCCTCGGGTTCAACCTCTTCTCCCACACTCTGGCGCGCGCGACGCTGGTCGGCACCTACGAACAGAAGTAGATCGCGAAACCAGTTGTGGCCCCGGCATCATGCCGGGGCCACAACTGTTTCAGGCGGGCGGGCCACCGCGATGTGGCCCGCCACGCTTCAGCCGCGGACGTCGATAACGGTCTCGGGTGCCTGTTCGGCGTAGAGGGCGGTGATCTGCTCAGCGTATTTCTCGGCGATCGGCGCGCGTTTGAGTGACATCTTCGGGGTGAGTTCGTCCCCGCCGGGTTCCCACACGGTGCCGACAACGGTGAACCGTTTGATCTGTTCGACCCGGGACAGTTTCGCGTTGCCGGCCTGCACCGCGGCGCGGATGTCCTCGACTATCCGCGGGTGACGGGCGAGAGTGGCGATATCGGCGCCGGTGGCGTCGATATCCTTGGCGCGGACGGCAGCCATATCCGGATCGAGCATGATCAGTGCGGTGATGTAGGGCTTGGCGTCGCCGAGCGCGACCACCTGCCCGGCGAGTGACGACGCCGCCTTGACCGCGTTCTCGATATTGCTGGGGGCGATATTCTTACCCCCTTCGTTGATGATGATCTCCTTTTTGCGGTCGATGATCCGCAGATAGCCGTCGGAGTCGAGGGTGCCGATATCGCCGGTGTGCAGCCAGGATTCCGAATCCAGGGCTTCGGCGGTTTTCTCCGGCATGCCCCGGTAGCCGTGCGTGATGATCGGGCCCCGGACCAGAACTTCGCCGTCGTCGGCCAGCCGGAGTTCGAGTCCGTCGACGGGCCGGCCGACGGATCCGGGGCGGGGTTTGTCGAGTTCGGTGTAGGTGGCGACCCCACTGGTTTCCGACATCCCCCACACCTCGGAGACACAGAAGCCGAGTCCGAGGAAGAATTCGAGGGTTTCCGCGGGAATGGGCGCGGCGCCGGAGGAGGCCACTCGCAGCGCGTCCAGACCGAGCGCCGCGCGCAGCTTACCGAGCAGCAGCCTTTCGGCGAGGCTGTGCTGGATGTTCAGCAGTGGTCCGCGGCCGGTGCCGGCGAGATCCGCTTTCGCGGCGGCGATACCGGTTGCGACAGCCCAGGTCGCAATGGCTTTTTTCGCGCCGGTTTCGGCAGATAGCCTGGCTTCCACCCCACCTTTGATCTTCTGCCACACGCGGGGGACACCGAAGAAGACGGTGGGCCGGGCATCCGGCAGGGCGGCGGCGATTTCCCGGGGATCGGGGACGGTGGTGATCTGGATGCCGGTGACGAGGTTGATGGCATGTCCGGAGATGCGGTCGGCGACATGCGCGGCGGGCAGATAGGACAGTGCTCGGTCGTCCATACCGACGTCGAGAGGGCCGCCGCACAGCGCGACGATCTGGGCCAGCACATTGCTGTGGGTGAGTTCTACGCCTTTGGACGGCCCGGTGGTGCCGGAGGTGTAGATGAGAGTGGCGAGGTCGCCGGGCTCGACGGCCTGCCAGGCGGCGTCGAAATCGAATTCGGGGTCCGGGTTGCTCTCCAGTTCGGTGAGGGTTGTGGCGCCTTCGGCCGCGCCGTCGACGACGACGAGATGCTCGATGGCTACCCCGGCAGCCCGGATGGTGTCGAGAAACTGCTGTTCGGTGATGACGATTTTATTGCCGGCGTTGGTGAAAACGTGTGCGATCTGTTCGGGGGAGCAGGTGTTGTAGACGGAGAACGGGGTGGCGCCGACGTGCAGGGCGGCGGTGTCGAGAAGGTTGAACTCCGGGCGGTTGGTGAGCATTATTCCCACGGTGTCGCCAGGGGAGAGGCCCAGCGCGGACAGGCCCGCGGCGAGCCGGCGGACCCGTTCGCCGTATTCACGCCAGGTGATCTCCTGGGTGCCGCCGACGGTACGCAGTGCAACGGCGTCGGGCCGGAGGGTGAGGGTCTGCTGGAAGGCCGCCGGCACTGTGCGGACGGTGCTGCCGGTGCGGTGCGTAAATGAGATATCTGTGGTCATGGTCCGTTCCCGGGTGCAGGGGTTCCGCGGACTCGAGGAGGTGACGGCGGTGGCGCTCGGCCCGCCGTCGAAGTGACGCGGATCACTAATGGTAGCGGGGAAACGGTAGGGGCGGGTCAAATCTGTCTGGGTCAGTGGATCTACGCGGAGCAGACCTGGTATGGGTACAAGGTCGACGGATGGCCCCGCTCAGTGTCGTTCAGCCGTGAGCCGGACGATTCTGTCGACTTCGCCGACTTTCGGCATGGTGTCGGGGATATCTCCGGAGAACGATTGGGTGGCGACCATGGCAGCGGTGGCCCAGGCGAAATCGTTTTCGCCGGCCAGTTCGGTGAGAGCGCCGCCGGTGTCGCGCTGTTTGGACAGGAGCCTGTATATGAGTGCGCCGGTGAACGCGGACCGTGAGCCGGGGATATCGGTGAACGCGGTCGCCTGGAAGCGCGGTATGTCGAGCGCGATCTTGTCGGAGCGGACCGTGCACCCGAAATCTTCGACGACACACACCGCGCGCGCCCCGAGCATCTGGAGGAGCTCGGCGATATGCGCACCGGATTGTGCCGGAACTTCGGGGATGAGGTAGTCCAGTTCCCGGGTGGAACCGATGAGGTAGTCGATCGACGATAGGTATCGATAGAGGACCTGAGGTGTTTCGATATGGGCCGCGGTGACCAGGGTCAGCGGTCGTCGGGGGAGTGTATGGAGGGCGGCCAGCGTTCGTTCGATCACCGGTAGCGGCGGTTCGAGGGTGAGGAGTAGGGCGTCGGCATCGGTGATCGCGGATCGGACACTGCCGCTTCGCAGGTTGCTGTCCGTCAGCCGGATCCGTTCATCGGTACAGGCGATCGTGCCGGTGACGCCGGTGCGGCTGACGATCAAGGCGGTGACAGGCGTCTCGGCGTTGGGTACGACCTCGACCAGCGAGGTGTCGACGTTCTCGGAACGCAGGTAGTCGAGTATCCGGTGGCCGTCCGCGTCGTCACCGACAGCGCTGACGAAGCGGACGTCGATTCCGAGGCGCGCCGCGGCCACGGCGCAGTTGAGTCCTTTGCCGCCGGGACTCCGGCTGAATCGCCCGCGGGCGAACCCGCGTTCATCGGGGATGGCGTCCACTTGGTAGACGTGGTCGACAACGGCGTCACCGATGATGGTGAGGGACCCCACGCCGGTACCGGCGCCTGTGCGTGCGGTGCCGCGGGCGAATCGGTCTCCGGTGTGTACCGCCCCGGTGACCAAGACCGCGGCGAGGGCCGTGAAAGCGCGCCGTTCGGGCGCTGCGCGCAGCGAACGGACGGTTGGCGCCGGGGGGATGGGATCGGCTTCGGTGACCTCGTGGAGCCGGCGCCAGTGCGCGGAGAGGTATTCGCGCCGGGCGCCCAGGTCCTGGGAATAGAGGGCGGCGGGATCGATGCCGGCTGGTTCGGGGTTGCGCAGGAGGCCCAGGGACAGTTCGGCGTCGACGATCACACGGTAGGTGGGTGGCAAACGCCGCGCGAGTTCGCGGATCACCGGTAGAACGGCGTCGGTGGGCGCGGTGCGGTTGGCTTCGGCGTGGCGTCGGATCACCGGGAGTTCGAGTAGTGGCGTGATGTCGATTTCGGTCGTGGTCAGCCGTTCGTGACTGAGTCCTGAGCGTTTGCACAGCCGGGTGAGGATGTTCCGGATGGCGACGATGGCGGTGTCGTCATGAGGGGCCATTCGGCTGCCTTTCTGTCCGTTCCGCCGTCATCCGGAGGTTTCTGCACCGGCAGTTCTGGCAATAACCATAGTGCAAATGGCGTTTGACATTGGCATTGACCCGCGGAACTGTCAAATGACACACTGGAGCTAGCTTTTCCCTCGACCAGAGGAACGGGAGGGCCTGGTGATGACAGTGAGGACAGCCCTGGCCTTCGGATACCGCCACCAGGCACGGCGGGTTATCGATCGTGCCGCCGTGGATCCGGAGCCATCCTCTGCGAAGGCGCGCTGAGCGCCCCGCACTCCGCCATCCCCGACGGCAGCGATGCCGCGCCGGCCGGTAGACACCCCGGCCCGGTCTCGGTGCCGAGCCCCCTGAGGAGGCAGCTGTGACCATTTATCTCACCGACTGGCTCATGACCAGCGATATCTCACCCGAGTTCGCCGAGCGTGTGCAGACCCGTCACGGATCGTCGTGGCTGTTGACCTGGTTGCCCCAGCGGGCACTCTCATTCGAACAGGCCTATGCCGCAATGGAACTCGACGAGATTCTGTCCGACCCCCGGCTGGTGCACGACAACGCGGCGCTGATCCGGGCGCAACAGCAAGTAGCACTGGTCGGGCTGGTGTGGGAGCAGGTCGTGTATCTGCTGGCAGGCCGGGTCGAGGCACGATTGATGGAGGCACAGATCCTGCAGGACGCGCCCGGCCCGGAGCCCGCGCCCGGCGCCATCCGCAGCGGCTCGGCTGCTTGACCGATCCGGCGGCCGCGATTCAGCGGTGCGCGGCGTGGCCGGCGCCCACGGCGTCGGCCAGGCTGCGGTACCCGCCGGCACGCAGGCGTTCGGCGATCCCGCGGTGTATGCGCCGCGTCCACAGCGGTCCGCCGTAGATGAAACCGGTATAGCCCTGGAGCAGGGAGGCGCCGGCGAGGATACGTTCCCAGGCTTGGTCGGGGGTTTCGATACCGCCGACCGAGATCAGAACGAGCTGTTCGCCCACTCGGGCGTACAGCCGCCGCAGGACCTCCAGCGACCGGTCGGCCACGGGCGGTCCGGACAATCCGCCGGCCCCGATGGCGGCGACTTCACCGGCGTCGCTGTGCAGGCCGTCGCGTTTGATGGTGGTGTTGGTGGCGACGATCCCGGCCAGGCCGAGTTCCACGGCCAGATCGGCGACCGCGTCGACATCCGCGTCGGACAGATCCGGTGCGATCTTGACCAGTACGGGCACCCGCACGCTGTCGAGTACCGCGGCCAGGACCGGCCGCAGCGACTGTACGGCCTGCAGGTCCCGCAGTCCGGGGGTGTTGGGCGAACTGACGTTGACGACCACGAAATCGGCATGTGGGCCGAGCAGGCGCGCACTGGTCGCATAGTCGGCGCCGGCCTGATCGGCGTCGACAACCTTGGTTTTGCCGATATTGGCGCCGATCGGCACCGTGCGAGCCCGGGCATGCAGGCGGGAGGCCGCCGCGGCGGCGCCGTGATTGTTGAAGCCCATCCGGTTGATCAATGCGCGGTCGGCGGGCAGCCGGAACAGGCGGGGTTGCGGATTACCGGGCTGGGCGGCCGCGGTGACGGTACCGATTTCGGCGAACCCGAAGCCCAGCGCGCCCCACGCGGCCACCGCTTCGGCGTCCTTGTCGAAGCCTGCGGCCAAACCGAGTGGCGCGGGGAATTCGATGCCGAAGGCGGTGGTGCGCAAGATCGGATCGGGCGCGGCGAATACCCGGTGCAACAGCGCCCTGGTGGGGGTGAGGGCTGTCGCCGCGCGGATGACTCCGAAGACGAGACGGTGAATCCGTTCCGGCGGCACCAGGAACATGAGGCGAAGCAGTAATCGGTACAGCACGTTCATAGCTCCGTGGTGTGCCCTGCCGGGCTGTTCAACGCGGTTTTGCGGCGGCGCAGCAGGACGCGGCGGCTGCCGTCGGTGTAGGCGCGGACGCGGGACAGTTCCCAGCCGCCGAATTCCGCCTGGATCGCCAGCCGCATCGACGCGGTGACTCTGGTGACATCGGGTGGCAGCCGCAGCGGGATGTACTCGTAGTCTTCCCCGGTGGTTTCCCAGCCGGCCGGAAGTTTTGCCCGCGAAGCCGCGCCACGGTGAGTGGATGCCATCACTGCCCTCTCTCGCGCTGGTCCGCCGATATCCGCTGCAGACCCGGTTCGGTCGCGGAGCCGATATAGATATCGCCGGTGTCCGCGTCGACGGTGACCGCGTTCGGCTGCCGGACGGTGGGGTAGCGGCCCACCTCGCGCGGTGTTCCCGTCGACAGGTCGTAGCCGACGATCTCGTTGCTCTGCGTGCACGTCGCCCATACGGTGTCAGAACGCCGGTCATAGGCAAGTGCGTAAGGCGATGATCCTACCGGGTAGCGCTGCCGGAGGACGAGCGGATCGGTGGTGAACACCAGGAGCTGGCCGCTGTCGGGGTCGGTGACGACGACCCGGTCGAAGGATGCTTCGACGAGGTTCGCGGCGCCGGTACCGGCACGTAACGCCAGCCCGAGGTTCTCGTAGCCGGGTGCGATCTCGGTGAGCAGGGTCTGGCGGCGGTCGAGCACTGCCAGGGTGTCGCCGGTGAGGGCGATCGCGTCCGCGGAGGCGAGTCCGGTGACGGTGCGCTGGACGGTGCCTTCGCGGTCGAGGACGATGACGCGGCCGTCCGCTGTTCCCGCGATCAGGGTGTTGTCCGGCCGCGAGCGGACGCTGCGCAGGTCGCCGTCGACGGGGATTTCGTCGACGGCGCGGGTGGCGGCGTCGATCCGCAGAATCACCCCGTCGCCTGGAGCGAGGAATTCGCCGGGGTTTCCGGCGGCCACCGTGACGGCCGGGCCGGGGAGCTTCACCTGGTGTGTGGTGGGTGGTCGGGTGGCGGGCTCGATCAGCGTAAGGGTGGTGCCGCCCGGATCGAGACCGGCCAGCTTTCCGCTGCCGGGGTCGCTGACCAGGCCGGTGAATGCGGTGGGAACCGCGTAGACGTCACCGGCCGGGGCGGTGGTTGCCGGAGGTGAGGCCGCGGGCGTGGCCGGTTCGCGGGTAGGTGCGTCGCCGGCACCGGTCTCTGAATCGCCGGAGCAGCCGGCCAGCAGAGTGGCGGCGAGCAGGACGACGGCGACGGTACCGCGTGATCGCCGGTGTCGCATTCGTCTCGCTGTGTCCGGAAACGACCGATACTGCATTCGATTATCTGATCACGACCGGGTACACCTGCGTGGCAGCGGGGTGTGGGGGTGTCTGCGACGGGTACACCGCGGGGCGGGTTACCGTACCGGATCAGACGGTGCAAAGTTCAGGAGTCGACGATGCACGAGGTGCCGGGTTTTTCCGCCGATGAGGTGACGACGGGTCCGTTCGCGCACGGATTCGGCCGTACCGGTGACGGGCGGTCGTTCGCGTTCCGCACGGTCCGGGCGACCCTGCAACTGGAGATCTATCGAGCCGACCTCGATTCCGAGGTACCAGGGCCGGAGGATGTGGTGGCTGTGGCCGAAACCCAGGTCACCGATATCGATCTCGACGACGCCCGCAGTGTGGTGGCGTCGGTGCGGGACCTGCTGCCGGCCGCGGTGGCCCCGCCCGGAGGCCGTAATGTTCCGACGGTGCGGGCATTGCTGGCGCGTATCGGTTCGGTTATCGAGGGCAGGCAGTGAGTGGTATGCAGGACGTGATGCGGTACAGATCTGTTTCCCGGCGGATACGCGTTCTGCGCGTCGGCGCGGCAGTCGCGGCATCGGCCGCGGCGCTGTTGATCACCGGCTGCGGGACCGGTGTCGACGAGGACGCGGTATCGGCGGCCCGGTCGTCGGCGAAGGCGGCGTTGTCGTCGTCGGCGGCGGCGACATCGCAGGAGCTGGCGTCACGTGCGCTGCCGACCGCGGCGGAACTCGACGCACAGATCAAACGGGCGCTGGATCCGGCGCTGCCCGATTCGGAGCGGACGGCGCTGATCGAGGACGGCGAATCGTTCCAGAACGCGATTCCGGATATGTACAAGGCGCTACAGGACAATCCGCGGGCCGTGTACGGGGTGACCGATCCGGTATTCGACAATCACGACGGTACGGTGACGGCGACGTTGCGGCTGGACAAGGACGGTTCGGGAACCGCGGTCCGGACGACGGTGGTGCATTTCATCTATCTGGACGGTGCGTGGAAGCTGTCGCGGACGGATCTGTGCGGGATCCTGCGTTCGGCCGACTACCGCACCCCGGCCTGCGGTTAGGGCGCGGGCCGGATCGATGTTCACCGCGGGGACCCATCGGTGGGGTCGTTTCGTGTACCGGCACCGGGTGGCGGTGCTCGTGGTCTTCCTGTTCGTGGTCGGGTTGTCCGGGCTGTTCGGGCGGGATCTGGCGGATCGGCTGACCCAGGACGGCTGGTTCGACGAGTCCAGTGAGTCGGTGGCGGCGTCGAAACTGGCCGACGCCACATTCGGCCGCGATACCGACAGTGATGTGATCGCCCTGTACACCGCGCCCGCGGGCACGACCGTCGACGATCCGCGAGTGCGGGAGGCGGTGACCGCGCAGCTGGACGGGTTGCTGCGGGAACATCCGGACCGGGTGCTGCGGATCGACAGTTATTGGGACAGCGCGCTGTCGGGGCAGTTCGCCGACGATTCCCGGACCCACGCGTTCGCGAGTATCGGGTTGCGCGGTGAGGGGTCGGTGACTGTCGACAACTTCGAGGCGATCACCGGTGATCTGGACGCGGACCGGCCCGGGGCGGGACCGGCCGGGACGACCGTGCAACTGGCGGGGCTGCAGCCGGTGGTCGACGGCATCAATACCGGAATGCAGGACGATATCCGGCGCGCGGAGATGATCGCGCTGCCGCTGGTGGCGCTGCTGCTGTACTTCGTGTTCGGCGGGGTGGTGGCGGCATTGCTGCCGGTACTGGTGGGCGGTATGACGATCCTGGGCACGCAGGGCATCATGCGGCTGCTCACCGGCTATATCGACGTGAACGTTTTCGCCAGCGCCGTGGTGACTCTGGTGAGTCTCGGGTTGGCGATCGATTACGGCTTGTTCTCGGTGACCCGGTTCCGTGAGGAGCTGGCGGCGGGTCGCACGGTGGAGGAAGCAGTGGCGCGTACGGTGGCGACGGCCGGCCGCACCGTGGTGTTCTCGGCGGCGATCATCGCGGTGAGCTTGGGGGCGTTGTTCATCTTCCCGAACGGGGTGTTGCGTTCGGTGCCGTACGGCGGGATCAGTTCGGTGCTGCTGGCGGCGGTGCTGTCGGTGACCGCACTGCCGGCGATGCTGGCGATCGCCGGCCGGCGGATCGATCTGTGGCAATGGCGCCGGTTCGCGCGGGCCAGTACGGAGGCCGAGATCGATCGCGGGATCTTCTCCCGGCTCGCGGTGTGGGCGATGGCGCGGCCGTGGGCGGTGATCGTGCCGGTGGTCCTGGGCCTGTTGTTGCTGATGGTCCCGTTCCGGCATATCGAATTCGGTGGTTTGAGCGAAAAGTATCTGGCGCAGGACAATCCGGCACGGGTGGCACAGGAGCAGTTCGATGCCATGTTCCCCGGGTTCCGGACCGAACCGTTGCGGCTGGTGGTCACGGGCGCGGATGCCGGGCAGCTGAGCGAGATCCGTCTGCAGGCCAATGTGACGCCCGGGCTGACGGGTCCGTTCGAGCCGGCGGCGCCCACCCGCGACGGCATCAATGTGCTCGAAGCGGGTCTGGTCGACGAGCGGGCCGCGGATACCGCGATCGCCGTGCTGCGGTCGATCGACGAGCCGGACGGTGTGCGGGTGATGGTGGCGGGCGTGCCCGCGCTGGAACGGGACAGTATCCACGGCCTACTGGACGGCCTGCCGCTGCTGGCGCTGTTGTTGGTGCTGGCGGCGCTGGCCTTGATGTATGCGGCGTTCCGGTCGCTGATCCTGGCGGTGAAGGCGGTTGCGATGTCGGCACTGAGCCTCGGTGCCACGCTCGGCATCCTGACCTGGATCTTCGTCGAAGGTCACGGTGCCGAACTATTCGATTTCACGCCGGGCCCGCTGATGTTCGCGGTGCTGGTACTCATCGTGACGGTGGTTTTCGGATTGTCCACCGACTACGAGGTGTTTCTGCTGTCGCGGGTATCCGAGGCGCGCGATTCCGGCGCGGACCCGCCGGAATCCATCCGGTACGGTATCGCGCACACCGGCGGCGTGATCACCTCGGCGGCAGCGATCCTGATCGTGGTCACGGGCGCGTTCGGCTTCTCGGAGCTGGTGATGATGAAGTACATCGCCTACGGGATGATCGCGGCGCTGGTCCTGGACGCCACGGTGATCCGGATGCTGCTCACCCCGGCGGTGCTCAAACTGATCTGGCGCCCGAAACGCTCCGGCGCCGAAGGTGTGGCCCGGACCGATCCGGAACCGGTGGCGCCCGGTACGACGCGGCCGTGAGGGGCCGTTACGCCCGTGCCGGGCGGGCGGGTAGTACCAGCTGCGCGCCGGTGCCCGGATGGTCGAGGACCTCGACCGGGTAGCGGTAGACGCGGCTGAGTAGTTCATCGGTGAGGACTTCGCGGGGTGCGCCGGCCGCGGCGAGACGTCCGCCGTCGATAACGGCGACGCGATCGGCGTAGGCGGCGGCAGACGCGAGGTCGTGCAGCACCACCACCACAGCGGCTCCGGCGGCGGCCCGGTCGGCGGCGAGGGTCAGAACCGCTTCCTGGTGTCCGAGATCGAGTGCGGCGGTCGGTTCGTCCAGGAGGAGGGTCGCGGTGTCCTGGGCGAGTACCCGGGCCAGGGCGACCCGGGCCCGTTCGCCGCCGGACAGGCTGGGGAACGCCCGCCCGGCCAGATGGGTGCAGTCGGTCGCGGCCATCGCTGCCGCGATGATCTCGCGGTCGCGGTCGGCGCGTGGGGTGCGCTGCCAGGGGGCGCGGCCCATCGCGATCACTTCGGCCGCGGTGAACGGGAAGCCCACGGTATGGGATTGCGGGAGCACGGCGCGGCGGCGCGCCATATCGATCGGTGTCCAGTGCGTGAGCGACCGGCCGTCGAGTTCGACGCTGCCGTGCCCGGGTTCGAGTTCGCCGGCCAGCACGGCGAGCAGGGTCGACTTTCCGGCGCCGTTGGGTCCGACGAGGGCCACCACTTCGCCGGCGGCGACCTCGAAATCGACATTGTCGAGGACGCGGCGGGTGCCGCCACCACCGCCGTGGCGGTCCAGACTCACCCCGCGTGCCCGGAGTGTGACGGCGCCCGGTTCGACAGGTGCGGGCAGGTCGTGGGTGCGTTGCAGTAGTCCGGCGAGACTACGCAGCGGGCCGTATGCGGGGCCGGAGATGCTGTGCCGATCGGGCATGGACCCGGCTCCTCCGTGGTTACGCTCCCTCGCCGCCTCGGTCATGCTGTGTCGATGGGGCACGGACGAGGGCCCTTCGTGGTTACGCTGCGCTGCCGCCTCCGGACCCGACTCGCTCATGCCCAGCCTCCCGCTCGGGCGCGGGTGCGGCGCAGCAGCCAGAAGAAGAACGGCCCGCCGATGAGTGAGGTGAGCATGCCCAGCGGCAGGTCGGCGTTGTCGACGAGGGAACGGGCGGCGACATCGGCGGCGAGCAGGACGACGGCGCCGGTGACGGCGCTGATCGGGATCAGCGCACGATGCCCGGGGCCCACCACCATGCGGACCACATGCGGGACGATGAGACCGACGAACAGGATGATCCCGGAGAACGCGACACCGGCGGTGGTGAGAACGGCGACTATCACGATCACGAAGCGCCGGAGCCGCTCCACGTCCACCCCGAGGTGACGGGCGGCGGATTCGCCCAGTGCCAGCAGATCCAGCCGGGGCGCGACGAAGACCGCGGCAGCGATCCCGGCGGCCGCGAGCGGCGCGACCACGGCGACAGCGTCCCAGGTGGCGCCGTTGAGACTGCCGAGCTGCCAGAAAACGATCTGGTCGCGGGCGGCGGGGGAGGCGACGAACAGCAGGAAGGCGATGAGTCCGCCGGCGAACGCGTTGATCGCGACACCGGTGAGGACCAGCGTCACGACTTCGGTGCGGCCGTTCGCCCGGGACAGTAGATACACCAGAGCGGTGGTGACCAGACCCGCCGCGAAGGCGGCGGCGGCCACCGACCAGGCGGCAACGAACGCGCCCCCGAACACGATGACCGTTCCCGCGCCGACCGCGGCACCGGAGGACACTCCGATCACGCCTGGTTCGGCGAGTGGGTTGGCGAAAACACCCTGCAGCAGTGCCCCGGCTGTGGCGAGAGCCGCGCCGACCAGGATCGCGAGCAGGACCCGCGGGAACCGGACTTCCCACAGGGTGACCTCGCCGGCCGGGTGCGCGGGCAGCGGCCCCCAGTCCAGGCCGATGCGGTGGGCGACACTGCCGGCGACCTCGCCGGGACTGGTGGGGACCTGCCCGATGGCGGCAGAGGCGATCGCGAGCGCGAGCAGGGCCAGTGCGGCGACGATGAACACGAGCACGGCACGGCGTCGGTGGCCGAGGTGCTCGGTGGTGGGGTTCTCGTCCAGGTCAACGGTCATGCGGTGTCCATCGGCAGGAGCGAGGGCCCTTCGTGGTTACGCTGCGCTGCCGCCTCCGGGCCTGACTCGCTCATGCTGTGTCGATGGCGCATGGACGAGGGCCCTTCGTGGTAACGCTCCGCTGCCGCCTCCGGGCCTGACTCGCTCATGCGGTGGTCTGCCCGTAGATGGCGTCGGACAGGGCGGTGATGACGCGACCGGTGTTGGGACCGAACGACAACACCACCGAATCGGACATATCGACGATCCGTTTGTTGCGTCCGGCCGGGGTCTGGGCGATACCGGGGATCTGGAGGATGCCGTCGACCCCGCCGACCGATTTCATACCGTCGGTCATGACGAGCAGGACGTCCGGGGCCGCGGCGATCATCGCTTCGCTGGTGATGGCGGTGAACGGCTCGGTGACCCCCGCCTCCTGCCCGGCGTCGCGGGCGCCGAGCGCGGCGATGAGCGCGTCCGCGCCGGAACCGGGTCCGGCGAGCATGGTGATGGCACTGGATCGCAGGTACAGGAAGGCAATGCGCAGCGGCGGATCCTGGGCGGGGACCGCGGCGGAGGCGGCGGCTATTTCGTCCCGGGTGCGCTGCGCCAGTTGCTGTCCGCGCTCCGGTACGCCGAGAGCGCCGGCGACGGCCTCGATCATCGGTACGACACCGTCCATGGAGCGTTGCGGATCGAAGTAGACGACTTTGATCCCGGTGGCCCGCAGCTGTTCCCGCACGGCCGGTGAGGCGCTGGTCGTATCGGTGAAGAACACGCTGGGCCGCAACGCCAGGATCGATTCGACGTTGAGCGCGCCGTTGCCGCCGGTGACGTTCGGCAGGTCGGCGATCCCGGGAAAGTTACCGCCGGTGCTACGGCCGACGAGGTTGTCGCCGAGACCGAGGGCCCATACGGTCTGGACCAGAGTGCCGTAGCGGTCGGCGGCGACGATCCGGCTTGCGTCGGTGACGGTGACGTCCGTGCCGTCGAAGGAACGGACGGTCGCCGGGAGCGCCGGTACCGGGGGTGGTGTGAGCGGGACCGGCGCCACATCCTCAAGGACCGCGGTCGACGGGCCCTGCTGACCGGCGGCGCCCGCGGGTTCGGTACTGCCGCAGGCGGCGGTGAGGACGAGCAGACCGGCCGCGAGGCCGGCCAGCAGTGCACGCGCCCGTCCGGTTCGGGCCCGGGGATAGCTCATGAAGGCAAGGCTAATCCGTAGCGGTGTGCGGGTATCGCGCGCGTCCCCGGCTACGGGGTGGAGCTCACATCGTCGAGAGCGGCGGCGATCGCGCGCGGAAGTTCGAGGGTCTCGGCGGACAGTACGCCGGTCAGCTGGCCCATATCACGGGCTCCGACGAACATGCTGGCAACTCCGGGCCGGTCCCGCACCCAGGCCAGCGCGACCGCCAGCGGTGAGGTGGCCAGTCCGTCCGCGGCGGTGACGAGCGCGTCGACCACGGCGGTGGCGCGTTCGTCGTCGAGTCGGCCGCGGATCTCGGCGGCGGTGGATTCGTCGGCGGCGCGGGAATCGGCCGGGACACCGTCGCGATATTTACCGGTGAGGATCCCCGCGGCCAGCGGTGCGGTGGCGACGATACCGGCGCCGTGGTGGGTGGCGGCCGGCACCGTATCGTCTTCGGCACCGCGGGTGAGCAGCGAATACGGTGTTTGCACGGAGGTGATGGGGGTGACCGCGGCCAGACTCGCCAGCTGCCATGCGGTGAAGCCGCGGACCCCGGCGTAGCGGACGCGGCCGGACCGTATCGCGTACTGGAGGGTGCCGGCGATCTCATCGAGGGGTGTGCGCGGATCCCAGGCGTTGACCTGCCACAGGTCGAGGTGGTCGGTGCCCAGTTCCAGCAGGGTGCGGTCGAGTTGGCGCAGCAGGGTGCGGCGCGAGCAGTCGACGGTGATGCGCGCCTGTTCCGGTGCCGGTGGGTCGCTGCCGGCCGGCACGCTCGGCAGGTGCGGGACCTGGCCGGCGCCGGCGCACAGGACGAGTTCATCGCGGGACACCAGATCGCCGAGGAGTTCGGCCAGTATCCGCTGGGCCGCTCCGCCGCCGTAGGCGGGAGAGGTGTCGACGAGGGTCCCGCCCGCTTCGGTGAACGCGATCAGTTGTGCGGCGGCGGTATCGGCGTCGGTATGGCTGCCCCAGGTGTGGGTGGCCAGCCCGATCCGTGAGACCCGCAGCCCGCTGCGTCCGACGGTGCGCTGTTCCATCACCGAGTCTCCATGCCCGATCGACACAGCATGAGCGAGTCGGGCCCGGAGGCGGCAGCGGAGCGTAACCATGCAGGGCCCTCGTCCATGCCCGATCGACACAGCATGAGCGAGTCGGGCCCGGAGGCGGCAGCGGAGCGTAACCACGCAGGGCCCTCACTGCTGCGCGGAAGACACAGCACAGTTCGACGTTTCCTCACGGCGACCAGCCTAGAGCGTGACCGCTCGGTGACCGTTCGCGGCGAATCTCCCGGGCGCGGCGTGTCCTGGGTGGGCCCGGCCGCCGCGCGCGCTTCCGGGACGGCGATGTAGGGTCGCTGCGGTCGATCGCCGGGCACCGTGAATACGGCTGGGTGTGGCGTAAGCGCGAAGGCGGAGCGGGTTTTCGGCGTGGTTCAGGAGGATGTGTGGTTGGCGAGGCGATGACCTGGGTGCAGGCATTGGTGCTCGGTTTGGTGCAGGGTTTGACGGAATTCCTGCCGGTTTCGTCGTCGGGGCATCTGCGGATCGTGTCGTCGGTGTTCTTCGGCGACGACGCGGGTGCGTCGTTCACCGCGGTCACCCAGCTCGGTACCGAAGCGGCTGTGCTGTTGTTCTTCGCCAAGGACATCTGGCGCATCGTGCGCGTGTGGTTCGCGACTGTGTTCGAGAAGCTGACCCGGCGTTCCCGGGAGACGGTCCCGCTGAGCGAGCAGGTGACCACGAAACTTCCGGTCGTCACCGGCTCCGGGCCCGCCGGATACGACCCGGATGCCGAGGCGCAGCGCGAACTCGACTACCGGATGGGCTGGTATGTGATCATCGCCACTATTCCGATCGGGGTGCTCGGGGTCGTCTTCAAGGACGAGATCCGTACCGGCGCACGTAATTTGTGGCTGGTCGCGATCATGTTGATCGTTTTCGCGCTGGTGATCGCTGCGGCCGAGCACTACGGCCCGAAGGAGCGCCCGCTGGAACAGCTCACCACCCGCGACGGTTTGGTGATGGGTTTCGCGCAGTGCCTGGCCCTGGTTCCGGGAGTTTCGCGGTCCGGCGCCACCTCCAGCGCCGGCCTGTTCCTCGGGTTGAAACGGGAGGCGGCGGTGCGGTTCTCGTTCCTGCTGGCGATCCCCGCGGTGACCGCGTCGGGTTTGTTCAGTCTGCCGGACGCGTTCGAACCGGCCGGTGAAGGATTGAACGCGTCGGGCCCGCAACTGCTGGTGGCGACCCTGATCTCGTTCGTGGTCGGGTATGCGTCGGTGGCGTGGTTGCTGCGGTTCGTGGAGAAGCATTCGTTCTACTGGTTCGTCGGGTACCGGATCGTGCTGGGGTTCGTGATCATCGGTTTGCTCGCGGGTGGGGTCGTGTCGGCGACATGACGGGCGCGGATCGCGGGGCCGTTGCCCCGGCCCCGCACGGGTTCTCCCGGCCTCGGTGCGCGGCGGCGGCCATTAGGCTGGCAGCATGACAGTGATCCTGCTGCGACACGGCGTGTCGACGTCCAACAACGGTGGCACTCTCGCGGGACGCAGTCCGGGTGTCGAACTCACCGACCGGGGCAGCGAACAGGCGCGCGCGGTCGCCACGCGGCTCGCCGGTCTGCCCATCGCGCGGATCGTCACCTCGCCGATGCTGCGATGCCAGCGCACGGTATCTCCGCTGGCGGCCGATCTGGAACTGGAGCCGGTGGTCGACGAGCGGCTCGCGGAGGTCGACTACGGCGAGTGGACCGGGCGCAAGATCAAGGATCTGCTGCAGGAACCGCTGTGGCAGGTGGTGCAGCGGCACGCGTCGGCCGCGGTGTTCCCCGGCGGTGAGGGGCTGGCGCAGGTGCAGGCGCGGGCCGTTTCGGCGATCCGGGAACACGATCGTGCGCTGGCGGAGTTGCACGACGGGGATCGGCTGTGGGTGGTGTGCACCCACGGCGATGTGATCAAGTCGGTGCTCGCCGACGCGCTCGGCATCCATCTCGACGGGTTCCAGCGGATCATGGTCGAACCCGCCTCGCTCAGTGTTGTCCGCTATACCCGGACCGCGCCGTTCGTCGCACGGATGAACGACACCGGTTCGGACCTTTCCGGTCTGGCGCCCGCGCCGGCGGCCGAATCCGGGACTTCCGGCCCGGTACCCGGCGGGGAGATCGGGGCGGGAAGGAAAGACGGATAATGGGTATGCCCGATACCGGCGGATGTGCCACCGCTCGGCGGCGTCGGGTGAATCGGCGTTTGCGCCGGGAAACGGCGCAGCGGAGCACCGCAGCCGAACAGGGTCACGTATCAGGAGGTGCATGTGTCACGAGCCATCCATGTATTCCGCACCCCCGAACGTTTCGTCGCCGGAACCGTCGGTGAGCCGGGCGATCGCGCGTTCTATCTGCAGGCAGTGGAGGAACCCCGGGTGGTGAGCGTCCTGTTGGAGAAGCAGCAGGTCAAGGTGCTCGCCGATCGGATGGGTCTGCTGCTGGACGAGGTGGCGCGCCGGTTCGGGGCCGAGGTGCCGCCGCAGGCCGAACAGGTCGGCGACAACGATCCGCTGGTGACTCCGATAGACGCCGAATTCCGGGTCGGCACAATGGGCCTGGGCTGGGATGCCGACGCGAACGCCGTGGTGGTGGAGTTGCTGGCGATCACCGAGACCGAGGTGGACGAATCGGTGGTCCTGGACGACACCGAAGAGGGCCCCGACGCGGTGCGGGTGTTCCTCACCCCGGATCAGGCACGGGAGTTCGCGCTGCGTTCCACCCGGGTCATCGCGGCCGGCCGGCCGCCGTGCCCGCTCTGCGGGGAGCCGCTGTCCGCGCGCGGGCATATGTGTGTCCGCACCAACGGATACAAGCGCGGTGAACTGTTCGGCGCGAGTGATCTGGAGGAATGAGCGTGCCCGATGCCGGGGACCTACTGTCCTCCGGTGAACTGACGGTGCTGGGCCGGGTGAGTGTCGCCAGCAACGTGACCCTGGTGTGCGATCTCGGCACCGGTGACGGCGCCGTACGGGTGGTGTACAAACCGGTGCGCGGGGAGCAGCCGCTGTGGGATTTTCCCGACGGCACGCTGGCGGGCCGGGAGGTGGCGTCATATCTGATCGCGACAGCGCTGGGCTGGCCGGTGATCCCGGAGACGGTGTTACGGGACGGTCCGTACGGCCCCGGGATGGTGCAGCGCTGGATCACGACCCGCGAGCCCGCCGAACCCGGGAGTACCCGGCTCGACCTGGTGGATCTGTGCCCGCCGGGGCTGGTGCCGGACGGTTACCGGGAGATCCTGCGGGCTTACGACGGCGCCGGGGACGAGGTGTCGCTGGTGCACGCCGACGATCCGCGGCTGCTGCGGATGGCGGTGCTGGATGTTCTGCTGAACAATGCCGACCGTAAGGGCGGTCATGCGCTGGAGGGGGTCGACGGCGGTGTGTACGGGGTCGACCACGGGATCTGCCTGCATCAGGACAACAAGCTGCGCACCGTCCTGTGGGGGTGGGCCGGTGAGCCGATTCCGGCGGATCTGCGTGCCGATATCGGTGCCTTCGCCGATTCGCTGCCCGGTGAACTCGCCGACCGGCTGTCGCACCATCTGACCGATACCGAGATCGACGCGCTGCTGCGGCGTGCCAAACGGTTGCTCGACGCCCCGGTGATGCCGCTGCCCGAGACGGCGCGACCCATCCCGTGGCCGGCGTTCTGAACCCGGCCACGACGGTTCATCCGATGATTCACTCGGTCTGACGGCAACGGTTGCCTTCCCCGGACCGGCGGATCCGTGCAGGTCCGGGGCCCGGAGGTCGACGCGCTACCGGCCGCCGGGCCGGGCCGGGCGGGGGCCTGCCTGTGCCGACCTCTACTCTCGAAGGTATGCAGTCCTGGTCCGACACCCCGATTCCCGCGGTCCCCGGAGCAGGGCCACCGTTACGTTTGCACGACACCGCCGATTCGTGTATTCGGCCGGTCACTCCCGGTGCGACGGCGACCATGTATGTGTGCGGTATCACTCCCTACGACGCCACCCATCTCGGTCACGCCGCCACCTATCTGACCTTCGATCTGGTGAACCGGCTGCTACGCGACGCCGGGCACGAGGTGCACTACGTCCAGAACGTCACCGATGTCGACGATCCCCTGTTCGAGCGCGCGGCCCGCGACGGCGTGGACTGGCGGGATCTGGGGACCGGCGAGATCGAACTGTTCCGGGCCGATATGGCCGCGCTACGGGTGCTGCCGCCGCGGGACTATGTGGGCGCGATCGAATCGGTGGACGAGGTCGTCGAACTGGTGCGCAAACTGCAGGCCTCCGGCGCCGCGTACACCGTCGACGACCCGGAGTTCCCGGATATCTACTTCCGGACCGACGCCACCGAACAGTTCGGGTACGAGTCGGGCTACGACCGCGAGACCATGGCGCGACTGTTCGCCGAACGCGGCGGTGATCCGGACCGGCCCGGGAAACGTGATCCGCTGGACGCGCTGCTGTGGCGGGCCGAGCGCGCGGGTGAACCGTCGTGGCCGTCCCCGTTCGGTGCGGGTCGTCCCGGATGGCATATCGAATGCGCCGCGATCGCGGTGAACCGGCTGGGTACCGAGTTCGATATCCAGGGCGGTGGCAGCGATCTGATCTATCCCCATCACGAGTACTCGGCCGCGCACGGTGAGGCGCTGGTGGCGGGTCGCCGGTTCGCCCGCCACTATGTGCACACCGGGATGATCGGCCTGGACGGGGAGAAGATGTCGAAGTCCAAGGGCAACCTGGTGCTGGTGTCGAAGCTGAGGGCCGCGGGGGTGGATCCGGCCGCGATCCGGTTGGGTCTGTTCGCCGGCCATTACCGTGCCGACCGGATGTGGACCGATAGTGCGCTCGCCGATGCCCAGGCCCGGCTGGACCGCTGGCGGCGCGCGGTCGCGGTACCGGCCGCGCCGGCGGCGGGCGATACCGTCGCGCGCCTGCGCACTCATCTGGCCGACGATCTCGATACGCCGCGCGCGCTGGCCGCGGTCGACGCGTGGGTACACGACGCCCTCGAATACGGCGGTAACGACTCCGGCGCGGGCGCGGAGATCGCCACCGCGGTCGACGCGCTGCTCGGTGTGCGCCTGCGCTGACCGGTCTGCCCGGTTCGGGCGCAGGACCTTTCACTGTTCGCCCCGGCTGTGAACCCGCACAACGGTTCGTCGGCCGAATTCGCCGATGGGGTACTGTTCGATGCTCGAGATCCCTACCCGTTCATCGACCAGATCGGCGCCGTATGTCTCGTATCGTGAGTAAGGACAACTACTTCGACACCGGGCTGGAGGTGCTGTCCGACCTCGGTTTCCGGCATCTGAATATCGGCGTGCTGTGCCGTCGCCAAGGGGTGACCAGCGGCTCGTTCTATCACCATTTCGGTAGCTGGCAGTCGTATGTCGATGCGCTGCTGGAACATTGGGAGAACCGGCAGGTGCGGATCCTGCGTTCACTGCGGTTCGATCCGTCGACTCCCGATCAGGCGATCCGTGCGCTGTCGGATCTGACGCTCGGCCTGCACCATCGGGCCGAGGCGGCGATCCGGGCCTGGGCGGCGAACGACGAATCGGTGGCGGTGGCTCTCAAACGGGTCGACGAATCCCGGCGCCGCACCGTGCGCGCCACGATTTCGGGAGTTGTCGGCGACGAGGAGATCGCCGCGGTCGATACCGAATTGGGGATGGCGATGCTGATCGGGTACCAGCAGATGGTGGCGTCCGGACAACAGGTGTCCCTGGAGGATCTGCTCGGGGAATACGCCCGACTCGTCTACTCCCATATGCGGCGGTCTGGCGCGAACGACTGAGGGCGCCGGTCACGCCCGGGACTATTTCAGGACGAGTAGCGCGGCGCGCTCGAGCCGGTCGGCGATATCGGCGTAGGACTCGTAGCCCATGCCGGCGCGGACCAGGGCTCCCGCGTACAACAGTTCCAGCGATTCCACGGTTTCCGGGTCGGCTTCCGGTTCCAGTGCCCGGGTGAGCCGGTGGCGGATCTCCACGCCGATACGGGTGCGCAGATGCTGGACATCGGGGTCGCGTCCCAGCAGGGCGCTGGTCACCGCTCCCGACAATTCCTGTTCGTCGGCCACCAGCAGCGCGATACCGCGCAGTTCGGCGAGGACACGCACGGTGGGGTCGGCGTCCTCGCTGACCGGTGTTTCCGAGGACCGGATGCGGCGCCAGAAGATCTCCGCGACCAGATGTTCCTTCGAGGAGAAGTAGGTGTACGCCGTGGCGGTTCCCACGCCGGCGGCACCGGCGACCATCCGGATGGTGAGTCCGGCGAATCCCTCCCGCGACAGAACTTCCATGGCGGCCTTGGTGAGCTTGTCGACGGTGTCCGCCTGCTTTCCGCTCAGTCGGCGCCGGGTGGCCTCGAGAATTCTGGAATCGCCTTCGGACATGTGTCTAGATAGTAGTGTCGGTGGCGTGCCGGATCAACCGACTCCCGGTCCACGGCCCGTCGAGTACTGTCGGTCGGCCCCCTGCCGACCGTGATTTCCGGAAGAGAGACGCAACCCCCATGACCTCGCCAGCCCCCACCGCACCGCTGACCGACGAGCAGCTGTTCGACCATGCCCGCCGCGCCACCGGATTCATGCCGGAGGAGGAAGGCCGCGCCCTGCACGCCGCCGCCGTGAAGTACTGCCGCGGCGGGGTGATCACCGAGATCGGCACCTACTGCGGTAAATCCGCCGTCCTGCTCGGCGCCGCGGCCCGCGCGACGGACGGGGTCGTGTTCACCATCGATCACCACCACGGCTCCGAGGAACACCAGCCCGGCTGGGAGTACCACGACACCTCCCTGGTCGACCCGGTCACCGGCCGCTTCGATACGCTGCCGCGCTTCCGCCACACCATCGACACCGCGGGACTCGGCGATACCGTGATCGCCGTCGTCGGCGCGTCGGCGCGGGTCGCGGCCACTTGGCGCACCCCGATCGACTTCCTGTTCATCGACGGCGGCCATACCGAGGAAGCCGCCGACCGCGACTATCGCGGCTGGGTCAAATGGGTCGTCCCCGGTGGCGGCCTCGCGATCCATGATGTTTTCCCCGACCCCGCCGACGGCGGCCAGGCGCCTTACGGCATCTACCGCCGCGCGCTGGACAGCGGCGAGTTCCGGGAGGTCTCGGTCACCAGCTCACTGCGCATTCTCGAACGTATCGCGGAGTCTCCCGACCGCTGACGTATTCGCGACCGGGACGGCGGAACCCGTAACCGATCCAGGTCAGTCCAGGCAGAACTCGTTGCCCTCGGGATCGGTCATGACGATGAACCCGGCCTCCAGGGGAGGGGCGGGCTCGAAGCGGCGCACCCGGGTCGCCCCCAGCGAGACCAGCCGGGTACACGCATCCTCCAGCGCGGCCATCCGTTCCTCCCCCTGTAGTCCCGGAGCCGCCCGGATGTCGAGGTGGACGCGGTTCTTGGCAACCTTGTCTTCGGGTACCTGCTGAAAGAACAGTCGTGGGCCGTGACCGTCCGGGTCCTCGATGGCCGATTTCGTATTGCGCTGTTCGGGCGGGACCCCGATGCCGGCGAGGAACTGGTCCCATGCGGCCAGCGGGTCGGCGTCCGTGGGCAGGTCGGCTCCGGGCGGGCCGGGATGGACGTAACCCAGCGCGTCGCGCCAGAAGGTCGACAATGCCCTCGGGTCGTGGGCGTCGAACGTGATCTGGATATGACGGCTCATCGGGTGGCTCCGTTCGTGGTGGGGTGCGTGTGGAGATACAGATCGCGCAGCAGACAGACCTCGGACAGATGGTGGATCAGTTCCCGGTGGATATGTAGCACCAGATCGGCCATGGACGCCTCAGGGTAGGGCTCCAGCGGGCCCGCCGGGCGCCGGAGCCCGGTATCGCCGAGATCACGCACCCCGGCCAGCCAGCTGCCGAGGTGGGTTTCGAGCTGGTCGAGCGCGGTGGCCGCATTCCCCGCGTATTCCCAGGTTTCGTACGACGCGGCCGGCGCGCCGAAATGCGCCGCATTGCGGGTGGCGAGCACGCCGACGATCACATGGCCGAGCCGCCAGGCGATCGTGGTGAACGGCGGGGGATCCGGCTCCGGGAAGGCGAAGTCGATCGTGAACTCCCCGGCGCCGGCCTGGACAGGCGCGGTCGAGCTGCCGCGCGGTCGCACGTTCCAGGAGTGCGGCACCGGGGACCAGAAGTATTCGTCATCGGTGAGGCCTTGGAGCCGGGCTCGCACATGGTGGTCCCAATGGGCCTCGAACTGCTCACGCAATGCCCGGTTCCAGTCGAGTTCGTCGGTATTCATGAAAACCACCTTGGCACCTGGAGAGGACAGGATCGGTCCGCTATTTCTGGCAGGCTGGTCGGCGTGGTCGCGGCAGAGAATGACGAGCGGGGTACGACCGAGCGGGTACTAACTCTGCTCGGGTTGCTGCAGCAGCGCCGGGTGTGGACCGGCCCCGAACTGGCGGACCGGCTCCGGGTCACGCCGCGCACGGTGCGGCGTGACGTCGAGCGGTTGCGCACGCTCGGTTATCCGGTGCACGCCGAACACGGCGCCGGCGGCGGCTACCGCCTCGGCGCGGGACAGGAACTGCCGCCACTGCTGTTCGACGACGAGGAAGCGATCGCCACCGCGGTATCGCTGCTCGTGGGCGCGGATCGCACCGCCTCGGGTACCGGCGATGCCGCGCTGCGAGCACTGACGAAACTCGACCGGGTGCTACCGGCCCGCCTGCGGCACGAGGTGCGCGCACTGGCCGGCGCGGTGGAGTCTTTCGGCACCGGCCGCGCGCCGGTCGACCCGGAGGCGCTCATGACACTTGCCCGGGCCTGCCGCGACGAGGTCGAGGCCCGCTTCGGCTACCCATCCGCGAGCGGGCCACACGAGCGGCGGGTCGAGCCGTATCGCCTGGTCGCCTCGGACCGGCGCTGGTATCTCCTCGCCTACGACCTCGATCGGGACGACTGGCGGACCTTCCGGGTCGACCGGATGACCGATGTGGCGACCCGGACCTGGCGCTTCCGTCCACGCCCCGCGCCCGACGCGGTGCCGTACGTGCAGGAGGGTGTGGCGAGCCGCGCCTACCCGTATCGGGCGCGCTTCCTCGTGCACGCGACAGCCGAAACCGTCCGCGCGCAGGTCCCGGCCGCGGCGGCCCTCGTCCGACCGCACGACAGCGGGCACTGTGAGGTGCTCAGCGGCGCCGACAACCTCGATTTCGTGCTCATGCACGTACTCCTGCTCGGGCACTCCTTCGAGGTACTCGACCCTCCGGAGCTGGCGACGCGCTGTCGTGTACTGGCGCAGCGCCTGCTGACGGCCGGCACCACTGTTCCGGACACCGCGAGCCGGAACCCCGGTTCCAGCCCACCGGGCGCGCACCCGGCCTGATGGCCGGCTACGCGAGGTCGAGGGTGCCGACGAATCTCCGGCGATCCGCGCTCCCGGGTGGAGGCCGGACCCGGTCAGTCGGCGCGGTGATCCGGCTCCCGGGCGCCGGCGTACTTCCCGGCCCAGGTGTAATCGGGTTTACCGCTGGGGGAGCGCGTTATCGTCTCCGCGACCCAGATCGCGCGCGGCACTTTGTATCCCGCGAGATGGCGGCGCACATGGGCCTGCAGATCGGGCAGGTCCAACTCCCCGCCCGCGTCGGTGGACAGGCTCACCACCGCGGCGACCTGCTGACCCCAGCGCGGATGGTCGACCGCGATCACGGTGGCGTCGTAGATGGCGGGGTGGGATTTCACCACACCTTCCACCTCCTCGGCGAACACCTTCTCACCACCGGTATTGATGACCATATTGCCGCGGCCGATGAGACTGATGGTGCCGTCGTCCTCCAGTCTGGCCCGGTCGTCGGTGACCACGATCCGCTGCCCGTCCACCAGTTTGAACAGTTTCGCGGTTTTGGCCTCGTCCTTGTAGTAGCCGAGCGGTACCGACCCCGTTTTCGCCAGCCAGCCCTCGGATCCGGGCTGCACCGGCCGCCCGTCGTCGTCCACCACGACCGCGCCACGACCGATCGATACCCGGGGCTTACGGGACGGGTCGTCGTCCCGCTGCGCGAACCCGATCCCTCCGAAACCGGTTTCGGAGGAACCGATGGAATCGGAGACGAACAGGTTCGGTAGCAGGTCCAGCAGTGCGTTCTTGGTCGGCTGGGTGAGCAGCGCCGCGCCCGACGCGATCATGAACAGGCCGGTCGCGTCCACCGGGTCGGCGCGATAGGAGTCGATCAGCGGGCGGGCCATGGCGTCACCGGTGATCACCATGACTCCCGGATGTTCGGCGGCGACTGTCTTCCAGACGGTGGCCGCGTCGAAGCGGGGCTCGAAGATCACACAGTTGCCCGACCACAGGGCGATGAATGTGGGCATCATCGCCGCCAGGTGCATGAGCGGCGGCAGGATCATCCAGGTGGAGGGTTCACCGGCCGCGCCGGTGCGCGATTGCTGGTATTCGTCGGTGACGGGTTCGTTGTTGTAGAAATCGATACCACCGCCGAGGACCCGCCACATATCCTCCTGGCGCCACAGCACGCCCTTGGGCATACCGGTGGTGCCGCCGGTGTACATGACGAACAGGTCGTCGGCGGTCCGGGCGGTATCGGGGCGGGTCGCGGAGGCGGCGGCGGTGACCTCGGCCAGGCAATCCACGCCCGGATCCGCGGGCGTCCGGTCGTCCGCCGCGCACAGCAGATATTTCACCCGTGGCGACCGCTCGACCGCGGCGCGGACCGCGTCCCCGTAACAGGCGTGGTAGACGAGATGTTCGAGATCGGCGTTGTCGTAGAGGTAGGCGAGTTCCTCCGGCCCGTACCGGAAGTTGATATTGATCGGTACGGCGGACAGTTTGAAGCAGGCGATCAGCATCTGCATCGTATCGATGCTGTTGTGCATCTGGAACCCCACATGGGTTCCGCGGTGGACGCCCACCGACGTGAGATGGTTGGCGAGCCGGTTGGCGCGCTCGTCCAATTCCCGGTAGGTGATGCGCCGGCCCTGTTCGATCAGCGCGATCCGGTCGGGCATTGCGTCGACGGAGTGTTCGAACAGGTCGGCGAAATTATTGGCCATATCTATCCTGCGGTAGTGCCGGATCCTCCCGTGCCGGGAGGACTCAGAGAACGGTGAGGGGCAGCGGGATACCGCGATCGGTGAACCGGAAATCGACGCCGGTGCTGAACCGGGTGATCGCGACCTCCGGGGCCTCGTCGAACGGTTCGCCGGCCGCCGTGATCTCGGCTGTCCATCCGTCGGGGCCGCTCTCGGTGACCCGGCTCCGGAAGCGCGAGTTCACGCCCCGTACCAGCGAATCCAGCGGGCCGAGATGGTCGGGGTCGATCATCGACAGCCAGCCGCGGTCGGTGAGCGCGCCGCTGGTGGCGGGGAACCGTATCCGCATTACACCGCCGTCGGACTCGACTTCGACAGCGGTGTAATGCAGCGGATTGAGCGCCGGATGCGCACTCAGCACCTGGGCGAGGGCCTCGATATCGTCACCGAGCCCCAGGCAGGCGCGGATGCGTTCGGACGCGACCCCGGCGATACCGGTGAACTGCTTGCGGCCGATCTCCAGCGCCGCGTCGACGTCGGTGCGTTCGTGGACCGCGACCATGAAACCCAGGACCAGCAGATGTTGCTGCAGGCATACTTCTTCGGCGATCCGCACGAGCGCGGAATGCGAGAAATCGGGGAACCGCAGATCGCTGAGCAGCGGTCCGCTGTAATCACCGCGACCCTCGTCGCCGGGATCGATATCGGCCAGCGGAAGGCGGGCCGCCACCGTCTCCGCGACCAGCGGCGCGTTACGCGGAACCTGCGGCGGGATATGCGATTCGTCGATGATCACCGTCCACGCGCATACCGGATGCCGGTCGGCCGGTGTACGCGGCGGCCGGTGGATCGGGCGCACCTGGGCGTATTTGTTGGTGGCCAGTGCGGTGGCGTCGAAGGTGGGGTCCTCGATGTCGTGGCACATCGATTTCACGTAGTCGACGCCCATGGGTTCCACATCGGCCAGCGCGCCGCAGTGATCGAGCCAGAATTCACCGTGCTGCGGGTCGTCGACCCGGAACCGGAAATCCATGAACTGCGGCGGCGCCCCGATATCGAGTTGCAGGCCCTTGAAGATGGTGACGATATCGTCGCCGGTGTAACCGAGAGCCTGCTGCATCCGGCGGGTGTAGATCGGGCTGGAGAGCTGCCATTCCTCGATCGCGACTTCGGCCATCCCCTCGCGGCCGAAGGCGGAGATACAGTGCGCCATCCCGGATCGGTCGATCAGCTGCCCGCACAGCAGCAGTTCGGGCACCAGCGCCGCCAGGGCCTCGCGGCTGAGCGCGTGGAACCGGCTGGTGGGTACGGTCATCGGGGTCACCACAGGGAGGCCGGCGCGGTGCCGATCCGGTACCAGCCGGGCAGCCGGCCGGCGGTCGATTTCGCGATGCGCTGGTTCATCCCCTCCGACATCGCCTTGTTCGTCATCATCTCCAGGAACAGCGCGGAGACGTTGCCGAAATCGAAGAAATCACGCTGCCAGGACCACTGGTAGTTGCCGCCGTACCGGAACCAGCTGCCGCCGATACCGTCCACGGTGTACAGGCTGCCGTCCTCGCGGGGAGTGGTGGTGTACATCTGCTTCCAGAAACCGATGGCGTCGCCACTGCGCTCGTCGATCACGAACTGCTGGTAGGGGTACTCCCAGCCCTCCAGGCCTTCCATCTCCTGGCCGAGCGCCAGCTCGCGGATCTCGTCGCGGCCCACCGCCATGAACTCGTCCTTGGGGCCGTAGTTCCAGCCGTACGTGGCGTCCTCGGTGTACATCTCGGCCAGCGGTTTCCAGTCACCCAGTTTCTCGCAGCGCTCGTTCTCGGCGATCCAGCGGCGCACCATCTCGTCGAGTTCGGCGCGATCGAAACCTGTCATCGGTGTTGTCCCTTTCGAAAAGATCCTGTTGGGCTGTGGATCAGTGGGTCGCTGTGTTCAGCGCACGAGCGAGGGCTGTGTGGGTGGCGCTGACTGCCGCCACCCGGCCCGGCTCGCTCATGTCTCGTCGGCGACCAGCAAGAGCGCCTGGGTAGGGCAGTAGCGGATGGCATTGTCGACATCGGCTTTGTGCTCCGGCCCCGGATTCGGGTCGAGGATTTCGACCTGACCGCGCTTGGGTACGGAGAATATGTCCGGTGCCTCGGCCGCGCAGACGGCATGCCCCTGGCACAGGTCCATATCGGCCACGATCTTCATGGTGTGTGCTCCCTCGGCGTCTGATGTGCGGGTGCGCGCCGCGATTCCGGCCGCTCGCGGTCGCCCCCGTCCGAGAACGCGTTCTTCCCGGTTCGCGAGGAGCGGACCCGTCGGAAAGACACGTAGCTGGACATGTGTCTGGACGCTACCACCGACGGATGTGTCCGACAACGATTCAGCAATTTTTCCAGAGACGACGATGAGTTCGGGTCGATTTACGAAGGCCGCCGCCGACTGCGCGTCTGCCGTCGCCCGACCCGGCCGACGAGAACACGTTCTTGCGTGGCGGAGAGTGTCCGAATTATATTCCGTACACCTGTCCAGACACTTTCGCCGGACCGTTGCGGCGCCGAAGGAGCATCATGAGCGACCCCACCCCCCACGCGGCGAGCGACCCCACGGTGCGTGAACGGGGCCTCGCCAAGATGGCGGAGGTCTACGGATGGGAATTCCAGGACGGCCCCGGCGACCATTTCGCCGTGACGGCCGATCACCTCTTCGCCGATATCTGGTCCCGCCCGGGCCTGTCCCTGCGCGACCGGCGGCTGCTGCTGCTCGGCGCACTCACCGCACAGGGCCTGTTCGATGTGGCCGGTATCCAGATAGGCGCCGCGCTCAAGAACGGCGAACTCGACGACACCGCGCTGCGCGAGATCTCCCTGTTCCTGTGCCACTACGTCGGCTGGCCCGCGGGCACCTCGCTCGACCACGTGATCGGCGCCCAGCTCGACCAGCACGCCAAGGCCGCGAAGAAAGCCGCCCAGAACGGTCGGTGACGACCGCGAACACCTCCGCCGGGACGCGCGCCGCGACCCGATCGACCACCACCACAGACAAGGCACAGCTATGCGTTTCGGCATCGTCCTGTTCACCAGTGATCGCGGGATAACTCCCGCCGCGGCCGCCCGCGCGGCCGAGGACAACGGCTTCTCCTCGTTCTACGTCCCCGAACACACCCATATCCCGGTGAAACGGGAAGCCGCGCACCCGCAGACCGGCGACGCGTCCCTGCCCGACGACCGCTATATGCGCACACTCGACCCGTGGGTTTCGCTGGCCATGGCCGCCGCGGTCACCGAACGGATCGAACTGGCCACCGCGGTCGCGCTGCCGGTGGAGCACGACCCGATAACCCTGGCCAAAACCATCGCCTCGCTCGACCACCTCTCCGGCGGCCGCGTCACCCTCGGCGCCGGTTTCGGCTGGAACACCGACGAGCTCGCCGATCACGGAATCCCCGGCAAGCGGCGCCGCACCGCACTACGCGAATATCTGGAGGCCATGCGCGCCCTGTGGAGCGAGGACGAAGCCTCCTACGACGGCGAGTTCGTGAATTTCGGTCCGAGCTGGGCGTGGCCGAAGCCCGTCGACCGTACGGTCCCGGTACTGGTCGGCGCGGCGGGTACCGAACGTACCTGCGCCTGGATCGCCGCACACGCCGACGGCTGGATCACCACCCCCGGGGAAACCGATATCTCCGAGCGGCTCGCGACCCTGAAGAAAGCCTGGGCCGACGCCGGGCGCGAAGGGGCCCCGCGGGTCGTCGCGCTGGACTTCAAACCCGACGCCGACCGGCTGGCCGCCTGGGCCGCCGACGGGGTGACCGACGTGCTGTACGGATTGCCCGATAAGCCGGAACCGGAGGTGCGTGCCTACCTCGAACGGCTGGCTGGCAAACTGCGAGGCATGAATTCGATCACCCGTGAGGTCAGCTAGCCGTGCGAATTGCCTTGTTGTCCTACCGCAGCAAGCCTCATTGCGGTGGGCAGGGGGTCTACGTGCGCCGGCTCAGCGCCGGTCTGGCCGAACTCGGCCATCAGGTCGAGGTCTTCTCCGGCCAGCCCTATCCGGCCGACCTCGACCCGCGCGTGACCCTGACCGAGGTGCCCAGCCTGGACCTCTACCGTGAGGACAACCCGTTCCGTACCCCGCGGCCCAGCGAGATCCGTGACCGGATCGATCTGCTGGAACTGGCCACCATGTGGACGGCGGGATTCCCCGAACCGCGGACGTTCAGCCTGCGCGCGGCCCGCCTGCTGCGGAACCGGGTACAGGATTTCGACGTGGTGCACGACAACCAGTGCCTCGGCAGTGGGCTGCTCGATATCGCCGGACGGCTGCCGCTGGTGGCCACGGTGCACCATCCGATCACCAAGGACCGTGAGGTCGATCTGGCGGCCGCGATCTGGCGGCGCAAACCGCTGGTGCGCCGCTGGTACGGGTTCCTCGGTATGCAGCAGCGCATCGCCCGGCAGATCCCCGATCTGCTCACCGTCTCCTCGTCGTCGGCGACCGATATCGCCGACGATTTCGGTGTCGACCCGGCGCAGCTGAAGGTGGTCCCGCTCGGTGTGGACACCGATCTGTTCGCGCCGCGCGGGCCGCGGTCCCCGGGCCGGATCGTCGCCGTCGCCAGCGCCGACAAACCCCTCAAGGGCATCACGCACCTGCTGCAGGCGCTGACCCGGCTGCGCGTCACCCACCGGGTGGAACTGCAACTGGTCGCGAAACTGGAACCGAACGGGCCGACGGAGAAACAGATCGCCGAACTCGGGCTCTCCGATATCGTCACCGTCCGCTCCGGGCTGACCGATACCGAACTCGCCGAACTGCTGGCCTCGGCGGAGATCGCCTGCATCCCGTCGCTGTACGAGGGGTTCTCGCTGCCCGCGGTGGAGGCGATGGCCTCGGGAACCCCGCTGGTGGTCAGCCGGACCGGTGCCCTGCCCGAGGTCGTGGGGGAAGCCGGAGTCTGTGCCGAACTGACCGAACCCGGCGATTCCGCCGCCCTGGCCCGGGTGATCGGCACGCTGCTCGATTCCCCGCAAACCCGGCAGCGCATGCAGGCCGCCAGCCGCGAGCGCGCCGTCTCGGTGTTCAGCTGGGAGTCCGTGGCCGCCCAGACCGTGCAGGTCTATCAGAACGCGATCGACCGGTACGCCGGCCGGAACGCGGGCGACCGGTCCACCGGAGCACCCGCCCAGCTCACCACCACAGGAGGCACCTCGTGCTGACCGTCGATTTCGATCGCGCCGGGATCGGGCCCGGAACCCGGGTCATCGATGTGGGCTGCGGCGCCGGCCGGCATTCGTTCGAAGCGTATCGGCGTGGCGCCGACGTGGTCGCCTTCGATCAGGATGCTCCGGAACTCGAGGGTGTCGCCACGATGTTCGAAGCCATGGCGAAGGTGGGTGAGGCCCCGGCCGGGGCGAAGGCCGAAGCCGTCCACGGTGACGCCCTGGACCTGCCGTACGGGGCGGGCGAGTTCGATGTCGTCATCGCCTCGGAGATCCTGGAGCACGTACCCCCGGACGACGCGGCCATCACCGAACTCGTGCGGGTACTGCGCCCGGGCGGACAGTTGGTGGTCACCGTGCCGCGCTGGCTGCCCGAACGCGTGTGCTGGGCGCTGTCGGACGAATACCACGCCAATGAGGGCGGACATATCCGCATCTACAAAGCCGACGAGCTCCGCGACAAGATCACCGCCCACGGCTTGCGGCACACCCACCGCACCCATGTGCACGCCCTGCACTCGCCCTACTGGTGGATCAAATGCGCGGTCGGTGTGGACAAGCCGGACCATCCGCTGGTGCGCGCCTACCATCGGATGCTGGTGTGGGACATGATGAAACAGCCATTGCTCACCAGGACCGCCGAGAAGGCACTCGATCCGCTGATCGGTAAGAGCGTGGCCCTGTACTTCAGCAAACCGGCGGTGACCCGTGCCGCCGGTTGACCTACCGTCGGTACCTTCGGTTCTCACCCGCCGCCAGTGTCTGCAGACCGCCCGGTCCATCGCCGCCGATCAGGAACCTTCCGGTGCCATCCCGTGGTTCGCCGGCGGCCACACCGACCCGTGGGACCACATCGAATCCGCGATGGCACTCACCGTGGCCGGGTTACGTGACGAAGCGGTCGCCGCCTACACCTGGTCGGCTCGCACGCAGCGGCCAGACGGCTCGTGGCCGATGCAGTTCCGCGACGGCGAGATCGAGAACGCCGCCACCGACGTCAACTTCTGCGCCTATATCGCCACCGGTATCTGGCACTATTTCGCCGTCACCGGGGACGCCGCATTCGTCTCCGATATGTGGCCGGTGGTCCGCGCGGCGATCGACCTCGTCGTCGACTGCCAGGGCGAGCAGGGCCAGATCTACTGGTTAAGGGACGGCGCCGATGTGCTGCCCGAGGCATTGGTAACCGGTTCGGCCAGCATGTATCACAGCATCGGTGCCGCACTGGAACTCGCGCACCGGCTGGGAGACCCGCATCCGGAGTGGGAAAGCGCACGGGCCCGGCTCGGCACCGCGCTGCGGGAGCACCCCGAGGCCTTCACCGAGAAGGACCGCTACTCGATGGACTGGTACTACCCGGTCCTCGGCGGTGCTTTACGCGGGAGCGCCGGGCAGGCCCGGATAGCCGAACGCTGGGACACTTTCGTCGTCGGCAATATCGGTATCCGCTGCGTCTCGGATCGCCCGTGGGTCACCGGTGCCGAAACCTGCGAACTCGTACTCGCGCTGGAAGCCCTCGACGACCACGAACGCGCCCACCAACTGTTCGCCAATATGCAGCATCTCCGGGAAACCGACGGCTCCTACTGGACCGGGCTGGTCTACGCCGACGGGAAACGCTGGCCGGTGGAACGCACCACCTGGACCGGCGCCGCGGTCATCCTGGCCGCCGACGCCCTCACACGGACCAGCTCCGGTAACGGGATCTTCCGTGATCTGGCCGCCGACGCCGTCGTGAGCGCGCCGGTCCCGGTACGGGTCATCGGGTAGTCCTCCCTTATCCGGTTGCGGTTCACCGGTGACGGACGGTGGATGGCCGTCGATGAAACCCGCACCCGATCTGACCGGACGCGTGGCCGCTGGGTGGTGGGCCAGGTCATCGATTCCGAAGGCGGATTCCGCCGGTCCGGCTTCTGACCCACCACCTGGCCCGGCCCTCGGTCAGCGGCCGGGCCGGACCGCCGGTGGAATCACCGTGAGCCGCACTGTCAGAGGTCCGCGAGCCGGGGCACGACCGGTGCGACGGTGTCGATCCACGCCGCCGGTGACCCGCCGGGCGGCATCACGATCGCGGTGTGCACCCCGAGTCCGGCGTAACCGGCCATATCGCGGACGAAATCGTCGAGCGCGGCCGGGTCCGGGCTGCCCGCCAGCACGGTTTTGTGGATCCGCTCGTAATCGGTACCCACTTCGTCGCAGTGGCGGCGAAGCACATCGAGTTTGTGCGTGACTTCCTCGGTACTGGATGCGAACAGGTTGCACGCGTCGCCGTACTGAGCGACCAGCCGCAGCGTCCGTTTCTCACCGCCACCGCCGATGAGCACCTTCGGCCGGTGCAGTGGCTGCGGGGAACACAGCGTTTCGGCCAGCTGGTAATACTTCCCGTCGAACGCCCCGTTGTTGCCCGGATCCCACATCTGCGCGCAGATCCGCAGTGTCTCCTCCAGCCGGTCGAACCGTTCCCTGACCGGCGGGTACGGAACGCCCAGCCCGAGATGCTCACGTTCGAACCAGGCGGCACCGATCCCCAGCGCGGCCCGGCCCCCGGACAGCACATCCAGGGTGGTGACGATTTTCGCGAGCAACCCCGGATGCCGGTAGGTCACGCCGGTCACCAGCAGGCCGAGTTCGATCGTGGAGGTGTGTGCGGCCATGAACCCCAGGCTGGTGTAGCCCTCCAGCATGTTCGCTTCCGCGGGTAGCCCGGTGGGTTCGATCTGGAAGAAATGGTCCATGAACGACAACCAGGTCCCGCCGGCGGCCTCGGCTGCTGCGCCCACGCGTGCGAGTTCTCCGGCAATGGCGGCGGTACCACCGTCGATTTCGAAAATCGGTATGTGAAAACCGAGCTCCATGTCATCCCCTTGTGATGGTGGGTGATCGGGTCGATGACACGCTACGACCTGGAGAGCACTCCAGGTCAAGATCCGCGTGGAGTGTCCCGAACCGGTGGCCGGTCCGTTGTGTTGATGGCGGAGGCGAGGAGCTGAAACCGTACCTCACTGCTGTACAGCTCGTACTTGCTGGGAGCGGTACCCCGGTTCGGGCGCCTCGATCGTTCTTCCGGTAACCGGCGGTGGGGTATCGCACGATTTCGAGTTGCCCGTCGACTGCGTCGGGGAGTGGTGTTAGCTTAGCCTAAGCAAATGGCGACTGAGGAGGGTCGGGGTCGGTGGTGGCCGTACCGGGCAATGAGGCGGGATCACCGGGCGGGTGGACCTCCGAGCGCCGGACGATCATCGAATCTCGAGACCTACTGAGGCTCCCGTGCTCGTACCGAGAGGCATATCGTGATTCCCCTTGACACCTCCACCACCCATCGCGAGGGCTACGTTCCCTTTCCTGCCGAGGAGGCCGCAAAATACCGTAGCGCGGGTTTCTGGCAAGGACGCTCGCTCGGTGAGCTGCTGCGTGAGACCGCGCGGCGGTACCCGCATCGGACCGCGCTGCTCGGCGCCGACGGACGTAGTTACGCGGCGCTCGACGCGGAGGCCGATCGACTGGCGCACGGGTTCCGGGCGCTCGGAATCGAACCGGGGGACCGGGTCGTGGTGCAGTTGCCGAATGTGGTCGAGTTCGTGCCGGTGTTGTTCGGGCTGTTGCGGGCGGGGATGATCCCGGTTCTCACGTTGCCGGCGCATCGGCGTAGCGAGATCGAGCATCTGGCGCGGCTTTCCGAAGCGGTCGGCTATATCGTCGTGGACCGGATAGGTGACTTCGATTACCGAGAGTTGGCCGCCGAGGTGCAAGCCGCGGTGCCGTCGCTGCGGCACGTGCTCGTGCTCGGTGACGCCGGCCGGTTCGTCGATCTGAATTCTGTGCCGTGCGGGGGTGAGTCGCTACCCGTGGTGGACCCGGGCGATATCGCGCTCATGCTGGTTTCCGGTGGTACCACCGGGCTGCCGAAGCTGATCGCCCGCACCCATGACGATTATGTCTACAACGCGACCGCAAGCGCGCAGGTGTGTGAACTGACCGAGGGCGATGTATACCTGGCGACACTGCCCGCCGCGCACAACTTCCCGCTCGCCTGTCCCGGCATCCTCGGCACGATCGCGGTCGGGGGCGCGGTGGCCTTCGTCACCGAGCCCAGTCCGGAGAATGCGTTCGCCGCGATCGAACGGAACCGGGTGACGGTTACCGCGGTCGTACCGCCGATTGCCCAATTATGGTGTGCGGCAGTCGAATGGGAGGAGGCCGATCTGTCCTCACTGCGGTTGCTGCAGGTCGGTGGCGCCCGCTTGGCCGAGGTGAATGCTCGTGAGGTCGAGCCTGCGCTCCAGGCGCGGCTGCAGCAGGTGTTCGGTATGGCCGAGGGGTTGCTCAACTTCACCCGTCCCGACGATTCGGACGAGTTGGTGTGCGGCACCCAGGGGCGGCCACTGTCCCCGGCCGACGAGATCCGCGTCGTCGACGGTGACGGCAACGACGTCGCCCCCGGGGTCGAGGGCGAGCTGCTCACCAAGGGCCCCTATACGATTCGCGGGTACTACCGGGCGCCCGAGCACAATGCTCGCGCTTTCACTCCGGACGGCTACTACCGCAGCGGCGATCTGGTGCGCCGCCTGCCCAGTGGTCATCTGGTTGTCTCCGGTCGCATCAAGGACGTCATCAACCGTGGTGGTGAGAACGTCTCCTGTGACGAGCTCGAGGAACACCTGCTCGCTCATCCGGCGGTCCGCCATGCCGCTGCTGTCGGGTTGCCCGATGCCGCGCTCGGTGAGCGGGTCTGCGCTGTTCTGGTTGTCGGCGGCGAAATGCCGACGCTGTCCGAGATCAAGGCATTCCTGACCGACCGCGGCCTTGCCACGTACAAGCTTCCCGATGTGCTACGTCGTGCGGATGATCTGCCCACGACCGCGGTCGGCAAGATCGACAAGAAGGCGCTGCGCGCCGAAGGATGACGAACCAGGTATTCGGGCCGGCGCGGCCGATCGGGTGTCGATTCCGTGGCCGGTGCGGGTGGGCGCCGGCCGTTCGGGCGCCGTCGCTCGACCTACGCCGCGACGACGTACGGCGCGATACTTTCGAGTTTCTCGCAGGTTTCCTCGAATTCGCGCTCGGGTGTGGATTGTTCGATGATCCCTGCGCCGGCGCGTAGCCACGCGCCGTGCAGGGTTTGGTAGACCGCGCGGAGCACCAGCGTGGCCTCCAGTGAGCCGGAGGGGGAAACGGTCAGTACCGCACCGGAATACAATCCGCGCGGATCGCGGTCGAGCCGGAAGATCGCGTCGACGCCCTCGCTTTTGGGGATTCCCGAGGCGGTGACGGCCGGGAACAGGGCTTCCAGGGCGTCCCAGCCGGTGCGGTCGGCGGTGAGCAGGCCGCGGACGGTGGAGGTGAGGTGCTGGACGCTGCCGCGTTCGCGCACTGTCATGAAATCGATGATGGCCGGTGTGCCAGGTGCGGCGATCGCGGTGATCTCGGTGAACGAGGTGTTCACCGACATCGCGTGTTCGGCGATCTCTTTGGGATCCCCGAGCAGATCTGCGCGCGCTGCCAGGTCGGCCGCCTGGCTGCGGCCGAAGCGTCGGGTACCTGCCATCGGCTTGGTGGTGATCACGCGGCCGTCGTCGACGGAAACGACCAATTCCGGGCTGAATCCGGCCGCCGCGAGGCCACCCAGCCGCAACAGGAAGGACCGAGCGGGAGTGTTGTGTGCGCGGCCGAGCCGGTAAGTGGCCGGCACGTCGACCATGAAGGGTAACTCGACCTTTCGAGACAGTATTACCTTCCGGTACCGGCCGTTCCGGATTTCGGCGGCCGCCTCGGTGACTCGTTCGCGGTAGCCGGTCCGATCGCTGCGGATATCCGCCGGATGCGGCAGCGGCAGCGCACTGTCCTGAGCGACGAGGACGAGATCGTGTATCGCTCGGGTCTCGTCGGGGGTCGCACCGGAGATCCGGATACCGGACATCGCGATCCGCACCTCGATACGCGGAATCATCAGATGCGCCAGTATCGTGGACGCCGGCACATGGGCGGTGGCATCCAGCGCCCAGGCGCAGAATTCGAATCCGACCCATCCGTACACATTCCGTCCATCGAGCGGTAGTGCGCGGAGTGCCTGATCGAGGGCGTGTGCGGGCCTGCCGGTCCACCGGCGGGTGCTGCTGCGCCCCTCCCATTCGACCCGCAGCTGCTCGACACCCAGTTCGACGGTGCCGATCGGATCGGCCGCGAACACCCACTCTCCTGGGCGTTCGTACACCACGTATTCGCCGAACAGATCGGCCCCCGCCAGCCCTGCCACCGCCGCCACCGGATCGGTCACATAGCCCGCCTGCGAGCGCTCATCCGTGATCGACAACGGTCCTCCAAAAGGTCATACCCGACTGCGGAAAGTTAGGCTAGCATAGCCTTACCTGTCGTCGGTCCTTGTCGCGCAGCCGAAAAGAGTCGGAATCGTGGATCTGGTTCGGCACCGTGGGTATGTGTAGGCTAACCAAAGTTGTCGAGCCTGTCTCCGTGGAGAGCTGGGGCGGCGGCGTATAGCCGGTGCGCCCGCTCGTGCCCGCGCTGTTCGGCAGGTGACCTCGACGGTCATCGAGTCTGGTATCGGAGGACGTACACCGCAATGGCGCGCAGAGGATTTCAAGGTGTGGTACTGAACGCCTTCGGTGTTCAGTACCACACCGCCACCGTATCGAGTACAGAGCAATTGACACCGCGGATGCGCCGGGTCTGGTTGAGTGCGCCGACGTTGCTGGCGGATATCGATATCGAACCGACGGCGTGGCTGCGGATGTGGTTCCCCGACAACAAGGGTTCGGACGCGGAATTTCAGCGCGGATACACGATCGCGGAGATCGACCCGGATACCGTCGGCCGGTTCGCGGTGGATTTCGTTCTGCACGAGCCCGCGGGCCCGGCCTCGGCGTGGGCGTTGAACGTCACCGGCGGTGAGACGATCGAGGTGACCTCGTTCGGATCGCGAGGGTTCTCGGTATCGGAGGATCTACCGGCCGGCTATCTGCTGATCGGTGATTCGGCCTCTGTTCCGGCGATCAATACGATCCTGGCCGCGGTGCCACATCAGGTGGCGGTCGAGGTCTACTTGGAACAGCATCACGATGATGATCTGCTGCTCCCGCTGGTCCACCATCCGCTGGCGCGGGTGCACTGGATTCCGCGCACCTCGGAGGAAGCCCTTGCCGCGGCCCTGGAAGCGCGGGACTGGTCGAACTGGTACGCCTGGATGGGGCCGGAATCGAAGGCCCTGAAGCACCTCCGGGCGCGGGTGAAGGAATTCGGTTTTCCCAAGACGGATGTGTATGCGCAGGCGTACTGGGTGCACGGCCGGGCGATGGGTAAAGAACGCGGGGCCGAAGAGCGTACCGCCGCGGCCTCCGTTCTCCCGGCCGGTACCGCGGACAGCGCGCCCGCCGGCAACGCTTCGGACAGTGCCGTATCGAAGGCGCCCGAAGAGGCGGTGCCGGAGGCCGTCGACGCCGGATCGGCACCCGGGGTGGTCCCGTCTGCGCAGGTCGCCGCAGCCGACAAGGCGCAGGATGCGCGATCCGTTCGCGCCGGAAGGTGGCGTTCTCAGGCGGGCAGCCGCTTGTTCGCCGGCGTCAAGCCGAAGCTCTATGTGGCGGGCATCCTGCAATTCTTCGTCACACTGATCCAGCTGGCGCCCTATGTGCTGCTGGTGGAACTGGCGCGGGAACTGCTCGCGGGTAGTGGAAGTGGGACACTGTGGCGTCTCGGCCTGTGGGCGCTGGGACTGTTCGGGCTGGGCGCTTTGCTCGAATCGGCGTTGCAGCTGTGGTTGCACACGGTCGACGCACGGTTCAGCCGTGATATACGCGGCCGGTTGCTCGGCAAGCTGGCGAAGCTGCCGCTGGGCTGGTTCACCGCGCGCAGTTCGGGCCAGGTGGACAAGCTGATCAACGGTGACACGCTGTCGCTGCACTATTTGATCACGCATGCGGTGGTCGATGCGGTGGCCGCGGTGGTGGCCCCGCTTGCGGTACTGGTCTACCTGTTCTTCGTGGACTGGCGAATGGGTCTGGTGCTGCTGATCCCGATCCTTGCCTACATATTCACGATGATGACGATGATGGCGACATCGGGGCCGAAGACGATGCAGGCGCAGCGCTGGAGCGAACGGATGAAGCGCGAGGCGACCTCCTATATGGACGGTCAGCCGGTGATCCGGGTATTCGGTGGTTCGGCTGCGTCACCGTTCCGGCGCAGTCTGGATCAGTACATCGCCTTCCTGGACGGCTGGCAGCGGCCGTTCGTCGGCAAGAAGTCGGCGATGGACCTGATCACCCGGCCGGTCACCTTCCTGTGGCTGATCCTGGTGGCCGGAACCGCCCTGATCGTCGCGGACAGCCTGGATCCGGTGGATCTGTTGCCGTTCCTGTTCCTGGGCACCACATTCGGCTCGCGCCTGCTCGGCATCGGTTACGGCATGATGGGGCTGCGGGAGGGCCGGGAAGCGGCGCAGCGGATCCAGGTCGTCTTGGATACCGACGAGCTCGAGGTGCGGACCGGGCCGGCGGGTGCGGTGGACGAGCCGGGCCGGGTGGTGTTCGACGAGGTGAGCTTCGGCTACCGGCCGGGTGCGCCGGTGATCGAGAACGTCTCGCTCACGCTGGAACCCGGCACGGTCACCGCGCTGGTCGGTTCCTCCGGCGCCGGAAAATCGACACTGGCCGCGCTGCTGGCCCGCTTCTACGACGTCGGCTCCGGTGCGATCCGGATAGGTGGCCGCGATATCGCGACACTGTCACCGGATGAGCTGTACGAGCAGATCGGCTTCGTTTTCCAGGACACCCAGCTGGTACGCGGCACGGTCCGGGAGAATATCGCCCTGGCGGTACCGGATGCGTCCGACGATGCGATCGAGCGTGCCGCGCGCGATGCACAGATCCACGACAGAATCCTTCGGTTGCCGCAGGGGTACGACACGAAGCTGGGTGCCGACAGCACTATGTCCGGAGGTGAACGGCAGCGGCTCACCATCGCTCGGGCGCTGCTGGCCGACACCCCGGTGCTGGTGTTGGACGAGGCCACGGCGTACGCCGACCCGGAGTCGGAGTATCTGGTTCAGCAGGCACTCAACCGGCTGACCATCGGGCGGACGGTGCTGGTGATCGCCCACCGGCTGCGCACGATCACCGAAGCCGACCGGATCGTGGTCCTGGAAGGTGGCCGGATCGCCGAATCCGGAACGCACACCGAACTCCTCGCCGCCACGGGCCGCTACCGGCAGCTGTGGAATGCCGGCGCCGATATGAAGGAGATCGCCCGATGATCCGCACCATGTTGAGCCTGCTGCCGGCCGAGCAGCGCAGCCGGACCACCGGATATCTCGCTCTCCTGATCATTTCGGTGATCCTGCGGGCGACCGCGGTGGTCCTGGTGGTGCCACTGGTCACGGAACTGTTCGGGGACACCCCGGCCGATGCCTGGCGGTGGGTGGGGGCCCTGACCCTCGCCGTCGCCGCCGGCTGGGTCGTGGACACGATCGCCTCGCGGATCGGTTTCGACCTGGGATTCCACCTACTCGACAACGCCCAGCGGGCGGTCTCGGCGCAGGTGGCGCGAATTCCGCTGCGCTGGTTCACGGAGGACAACTCGGCCGTCACGCGGCGCGCGATCGCCACCACCGGCCCGGACCTCGTGGGGCTGGTGGGCTACCTGGTGACGCCCCTGTTCCAAGCTGTCGCGCTACCGGTCGCGATTGCCGTCGCGCTGATGCCGGTCGTGTGGCAGCTGGGCCTGGTTGCGCTGCTCGCGCTGCCGTTGATGCTGGGTTCGCTGTGGCTGACCAACCTGCTCACCCGGCGTGCGACCACAGTGTCCAGGGAAGCCAACAGCGTACTCACCGAGCGCATTCTCGAGTTCGCCCGAACCCAGGCCGCGCTGCGTGCGTCGCGGCGCGCCGAGCCGGCCCGCAACGAGACCGGTGCGGCACTGTCCGCCCAGCACGGGGCGACGACTCGGTTGTTGCTGCTGAATGTCCCGGGTCAGGTGCTGTTCGGTCTCGCGAGCCAGATCGTGCTCCTGCTGATGGCGGGAACCGTCGCATGGCTGGCAGTGGCGGGCACAATCGGGATTCCCGAGGCTGTTGCGCTGATCGTGGTGGTGGTGCGGTTCCTGGAACCGTTCGCTGCATTCGGTGACCTCGCGACGGCGTTGGAAACCAGCCGTGGTGCGCTGCGTGATATCCGCACCGTCGTCGAGGCGTCGGAACCCGAGCGGAGCGGCAAGGCGGTGCGGGCGGCCGATGAGCCCACTCGGGTTGCGCTGCGCGCAGTGCGTTTCGCCTATGGTGCCGAGCCGGTACTGGACGATGTGGATATCGAGTTCGAGGCGGGCAGAGTGACGGCGGTGGTCGGACCGTCGGGGTCCGGTAAGAGCACCTTGCTCGCACTGATATCGGGTTTGGAAGCGCCCACGTCCGGCAGCGTCACCGTCGGCGGCGTGGAGCTCGGGACTCTCGATGCCGCGGACCGGCCGGCGGTGGCCGGCATGGTATTCCAGCAGCCGTATCTGTTCACCGGCACGATCCGGGAGAACGTCCTCGCCGGCGCCCCGGAGGCCGATCCGGAACAGTTGGCACAGGCTCTGCGCCTGGCGCGGGTCGACGAGTTCGCGAAGCGGCTGCCGGAGGGACTCGACACCCTGGTCGGGGAGGCGGGTACCGCGTTGTCGGGTGGTGAACGACAGCGGGTATCGATTGCGCGGGCGCTGCTGAAGCGGTCTTCGGTGTTACTCGTGGACGAGGGCACCAGTGCGCTCGACGCAGAGAACGAGGCCGCGGTGGTAACCGCCATCACCGGTGACCCGCAGCAGCGGACGCGTGTGGTGGTGACGCACCGTCTCTCCACCATCGTGGGCGCGGACCGGGTGCTGTTCCTGGACGAGGGCCGGATCGTCGAGGACGGCACAGTCGACGAGTTGCGTGCTGCGAACGGTCGTTTCGCCGAGTTCTGGGCGCAGCAGCACGAGGCTGCCGGGTGGCGGATCAGCGCGGACCCCGCGGCGGTGGGCACTCCCTGACGGGCTGGTCGGTATCCAGAGGGTGGGCATCCACGGTAGGCGGATGCCCGATTTGTTCAGGCCGAGGGGGAGTGCGAGGAAAGGTTGAATACATCCCATTTCCGTTCGGATTAGCTTAGGCTAAGCTTCCTTCGGTCGGACCGATGTGCCGCTGCTCATGGATGTGCTGTGGTGTAGCGGTTTTCGTGCGGCGGACCAACCGCTTCAGTAGTGGTAAGTGCACCCTAAGTTATTAGGGTAGGCTAAGTCCGCAAATGTGGTGATCTTCGAGAGGCGTCCTCATGGTGGTTGCTCGTCCAGAGGCGGGTGCGGATATCGATATCCGGGAAGAAGTAGGTGCGATCCTGGGTATTTCACCGGAGTCCCTCGAATCGGATACCGACCTGGTCACGCTGGGTTTGGACTCGCTGCGCATGATGCGTCTGGCCGGCCGCTGGCGTAAGCAGGGAATGGATATCGACTTCGCACGACTCGCCACGGCACCGACGATCGGCGCTTGGTCGCTGCTCCTGCGATCCGGCGCCGCCGCGGAGCAGCTCGGATCCATCCCCGATGGCGCTCCTGCCATCGATATCGAGCAACCTTTCCCGTTGGCGCCGATGCAGCATGCGTACTGGATAGGTCGCTCCCCGAGTCTCACCTACGGTGGTGTGGCCGCCCATCTCTACGTGGAGTTCGATGGCCGCGAGCTCGATCCCGAACGTTTCCGGACGGCGGTCGCAGCTCTGGTGGCGCGGCACCCGATGCTGCGGCTGCGGGTGCTGCCCGACGGCCGGCAGATAATCGGCCGGCACGCGGATGTCTTTGCGGTACACGACCTGTCGTCGGAAACTTCGCACACCGCCGCCGAGATCCTGGAACGCCGCCGCAACGAGGGGACGCATCGCGCGCTACCGATCGAGGACGGAGAGGTTCTGCGCGTCGAACTGACCCGGCTCCCCGGGGGCGGTTCGCGGGTGCACCTGGACGTCGACATGATTGCCGCCGATGCCATGAGCTATCGGGTGCTCGTCGACGATCTGGCTCGTCTCTACCGGGGCGAGGAGCTGCCGGAGTTGGGCGTGACCTTCCCGGAGCTGTCGGCACGGCGCGCCGCGCGTACCGCCCGCGCCGACGATATCGCCTGGTGGCAGCAGAAAATCGCCGAACTGCCGGGCCCTCCGGAACTACCGGTGAATACGGAGCGGACCGGCCGGGATACCGCCACCGTGCGGTTACATCACGTCATCGACGCCGGCGACCGGCGCCGGCTGGAGGAACACGCGCATCGCCGGGGCGTAACACCCGCAGCCGCGGTGGCGGCCGTTTTCGCGGAGGCCGTCGGCGCGTACTCGGGTACTCCGCATTTTCTGCTCACCGTGCCACTGTTCGACCGGGATATGGGGCACGCCGATGTCGACAAGGTGGTCGGCGACTTCACGTCGTCGCTCGTGATCGACGCCGACCTGCGTACGCCCGCCACTCTGGCCGAGCGGGCCGGACAGATGCGTGCCGCGATGCACGACGCCGCCGCGCACGGCAGTTTCGGCGGTCTGGACGTGTTGCGCGAACTCAGCCGCCGGCGCGGCGAACCCGTGGTGTCGCCGGTGGTTTTCACCAGTGCGCTGGGTCTCGGCGAACTCTTCGCGCAAGCTGTCACCGACGTGCTCGGTGAACCTTCCTGGATCGTCTCCCAGGGCCCGCAAGTGCTGCTGGACGCGCAGATCACCGAGGTCTCGGGCGCGCTGCTGCTGAACTGGGACGTGCGCGCATCCGATCTCGACCTCCGTACCGCGCGGGCGATGTTCGCCTACTACGTGCGCCTGCTGGACCTGCTGGTCGCGGGGGAGTGGGACGGCCCCGCGCCCGATCCGGTATCGGACGAGGTTCGGGCGCAACGGCAGGCGACCGAGCGTCCACTACCTGCGACCGATGTTTTCGACGGGACTTTGCACGGGCATTTCCTGGCCGCGGCCGACCACCGCGCGGATGCTCCCGCCATCATCACCGACGCCCGGATATGGACGCACAGAAAAGCCGCCGCCGAGGCCCGGCGTATTGCGGGCGCGCTGCAAGCCGTGGGAGTGCGATCCGGCGACACCGTGATCGTCGATCTACCGAAGAGCGGCGACCAGATCCTTGCGGCGCTCGGTGTGCTGACCGCGGGTGCCACCTATGTGCCGATGGCACCCACGCAGCCGCGAGTGCGTAGAGAACGGATCGCCGCGGTCGCGACACCCGCTGCCGTGCTCACCGATCTGCCCGCGCGCTGGGCGGATTCACCGACCCGGGTGCTCGGCCTGACGGCCGCTCGTACCGCCACGGCGGCCGAACCGGTGCCGGTCTCACCGGATGCGCTCGCCTACATCCTGTTCACCTCGGGCTCGACCGGACAGCCCAAGGGGGTCGAGGTACCCCATCGCGCCGCGGTCGCTACCCTCACCGATCTGACCGGGCGATACGGTCTCGGTCCCGAGGACCGTAGCCTGCTGGTGTCGTCGCTGGAGTTCGATCTCTCCGCGTTCGATATCTTCGGTCTGCTTGCCGTCGGTGGCGCTGTAGTGGTTCCCGGCGCCGACGAGGACACCAAGGTCGACGAATGGTCCCGGTTGCTGCGGGACGGCTCGGTCACCGTGCTCAACTGTGTGCCGTCGATTCTGGGCATGCTGCTGGATCTGGCGCCGCTGCCGGCGTCGTTGCGAGTGATCCTCATGGGTGGTGACAAGGTCGCCGTCTCCCTGCTCGACCGAGTCGCGCACCAGCTGCCGAACTGCCGCGTCGCCGGTCTCGGCGGCACCACCGAGACCGCCATCCACTCGACCATCTGCGAGGCACACCATTTACCCGCGGGCGCGGCGTTCGTGCCCTATGGAGTGCCACTGGACGGTGTGCGATGCCGGTCGGTCGATCGGGCCGGCCGGGACCGGCCCGATCTCGTCCCCGGCGAGTTGTGGATCGGCGGTGCGGGTGTGGCGGACGGTTACCGGGGCGACCCGGAACGCACCGCCGATCGATTCGTGGAGTACGACGGCGTCCGCTGGTACCGCACCGGAGATATGGTGCGGTACCTGCCCGGCGGTTTCCTCGATTTCCTCGGCCGCGCCGACCACATGGTCAAGATCCGCGGCTATCGAGTGGAACTCGGGGAGGTCGAAGCCGGTCTGCTGACCCTGGATACGGTGACCGCTGCGGTCGCCTGGTCCGACGGAAACGAACTGCGTGCGGCGGTGACCGCGGCAAGCCCGGCCGGTACGGCGATCCGTGAGGCACTCACCGAGGTGCTGCCGCCCCATATGATTCCGCGGACCGTCACCGTGCTCGAGGAGCTACCACTGACCTCGAACGGCAAATACGATCGCGCCGCGATCGGCACCCTCGCCACGGACTCCGATCGAAGGGAATCCGTCGCTCCCCGCACCCCGCTGGAGGCCGCGCTGGTCACTGTGCTCGGCGAGCTGCTGAGTACCCGCCCGATCGGGGTCACCGACGATTTCATCGCTCTCGGTGGGGATTCCGTACTGGCCACCGCGTTCGTTGCCCAGGTACGCCAGTGGCTGGACGTCCCGCGCCTGACGGTGTCCGATATCTTCCGGCGTCGCACCCTGGCTGCGCTGGCCCGACGACTGGTGGAACTGGAAGGTGCGCGGACCGCGCAGGTCGCCGAGATCTTCCTCGAGGTGGCGCAACTGTCCGACGAGCAGGTCAGGGCCGAGGCGGGCGACGTCGCCACGACGTATCACTTCCAATCCCGCGGAATCGATATGGACCGCGATCTGGAAGCCGTACACCGCTGGCTCAACCACCCCAAGTCCCACTACTGGGACATGCTCAACAGCTCCCTCGGCGATGTGGAGAAGCTGGTCCGCGACGCCGGCGCCGACCCGGATCCGCGCTTCGGCATGCGCATCGGGTATTTCGAGGGTGAACGTCAGTTCCTCTTCGAGTTGTACAACCCGCTGACCAGTGACCTGGCCCAGCCGGGCACCGGCTACGTATACGAAACCGGTGACATCGGTATGCATCTGCTGGTGTCCAGCAGCGAGCGCCGCCTGCCCGGTTTCACCGGCGCTGTCATGTTGCACATCATGCGCACCGCGTTCTTCGAGGCCGGTGCCGATCGTGTGGTGGTCGAACCGGATGTGCGCAACACCGATGTGCAGCGGCTCAATGCCGCTGTCGGTTTCCGGGTCGCCGGTGATGTCCCGGTACCCGGCAAAACCGCCCGGCTCAGCTACTGCACCCGTGAGGATTTCGCCAGGGCGACCGATAACGGCCGCACTCTGGCCGGAGAGGTCGAGTCGTGAGCATCGATGTCCGGGGTGCCACCGAGGTACCTGTTTCGGCCTGCTCGTACCGGCAGGTTTACAACACCCGGCTCGCCAGGAAGATACTGGCCGAGTTCTGTCATGAACGGTGCGTGCGGCCCACCGAGCTGTCACCGGGCGAGTATGTGGTCTATTCCGACGATCGCGAAACCGAATACCGCTTCCGCGCCGAGGTCCTGTCACTCGACAGCTGGTGTATCGACGCGGCGTCGCTGCGGCGGGTCCGTAAGGGCGAGCAATTGCGGATCGACTCGATCGACCTGATCGTCGATTTGAGCGGCAGCCTCGGAATCCCGATCGACGCCCTACCGGAATACCTCGAAGAGTTCACCAACACCGCCTCGATCAGTACGAACCGGCCCGATACGCGCCGGATCGCGGCAGCCGACCTGGCAATCGCCGATTTCCAGACCATCGAGAAGACGATGACGGAGGGACACCCGTGCCTCGTCGCCAATGCGGGCCGGCTCGGCTTCAGTGCCGACGATATCGAGCGGTACGCACCGGAATCGGGCGGTCGCTTCGCGCTGGAGTGGGTCGCGGTGCTGCGTGCGAGCACCGATTTCGCCGCGATGCCGGGTAACGACTACGACAGCCTGATACGCGACGAACTCGGTGCGGACACCCTGACCCGGTTCGATCGCGTGCTCACCGGGCAGGGCCTCGACCCGGCGTCCTACTACTACATGCCGGTACATCCATGGCAGTGGACGGAGAAAATCGCCCGGATATACGCGGTCGACATCGCGGAAGGCCGGATAGTGCACGTGGGCCCGGGACCGGACCGGTACCAGCCGCAGCAGTCCATCCGGACCCTGTTCAACACGTCGGTTCCGACGCGCCACTACGTGAAGACGGCGCTGTCGATCGTCAATATGGGCTTCACCCGCGGGATGTCCGCCGACTACATGCGCACCACCCCGCTGATCAACGATTGGGTCCGCAGTCGGGTACACGGCGACCCGTACCTGGCCTCGATCGGTTTCGAGATGATCTACGAGGTCGCCGCGATCGGCTATCGCAACACCACGCTCACCGCGATCACCCGGCCGGGTTCGGAGTACCGCAAACTACTGAGCGCACTGTGGCGGGAAAGCCCCGTTTCCCGGGCCGCCGAACACGAACAGCTGTCCACCATGGCTGCCCTGTTGCATATCGACCACAACGGTATCCCTCTGGTCGGGGCGTTCATTCAGAAATCGGGTCTGGCCGCGCAGGAATGGCTGGCCCGATATCTACGGGCTTATCTGCACCCGATCATCTATTTGCTCTATCGCTACGAGTTCAAGTTCTCGCCGCACGGCGAGAACCTGATCCTCGTACTCGACGACGGGGTACCGGTACGTGTCATCCTCAAGGACATCGGTGAGGAAATCTGCATATTCGATGCTCCCGACGATATTCCGGAAACCTGCCGCCGTGCGGTGACCGAGGAAGCCGACGAGATCCGTAATCTGGGTGTGCTCTCGGATGTATTCGACGATTTCCTGCGCCACCTCGCATTGCTGCTGCACGAGAACGGGATCGTCGCCGACGCGGACTTCTGGGCCGTTGTCGCGCACAGTGTGGGCGAATTACAGGCCCGGCATCCGGATCTGGCCGACCGCTTCGAGAAATGGGATCTGTTCGCCCCCACCTTCAAGGCCATTCACCTGAATCGCCTGCAGCTGTCGAACAACCGGCGCATGGTCAACCCCGGTGACTCGTATTCGGCACTGCTGGACAACGATCACGCGTTGCCGAACCCGATCGCCCGGCACCGGTCCGCGATCGCGGCGACCTCGGGACAGGGGGTGCATGCCGCATGAGCACCACAGACAACAACCGGCCCGAGCTGGAGATCGTCCGGGACGCGCAGGGCATCCCGCATATCACCGCGGACTCCGCCGAGGCCGCGCTCTTCGGCCAGGGATACGCGTGCGGGATCGACCGTGCCTGGCAGATCGAATTCCTGCGGCTGCGTGCCGAAGGACGCACCGCGGAGGTTTTCGGTGCGGACACCGTCGAATGGGACGCATTTGCCCGGCGTTCCGGAATGGACCGCGCCGCCCGCCGGATCTATCGAGCCTCCTCCGCTCGCACCCGCTCCCTGCTCGCGGCATACACCGAGGGCGTCAACAGCACTATCGATGCGGCCGACACCCCCGAGCTGACCGAACTCGGGCACCGTCCGGCACCCTGGCAACCGTGGACACCGATCGCGGTGTTCCTGATGCATCACATCCTGTTCGGCCGTTTTCTCACCAAACTGTGGCGATTGCATGCGGTGCGCGCACTCGGCCGTGACGCGTTGACTCTGTTCGATTGCGAAGGTGTGGATCCGGCGGACGACACTGTGCCCGAGTATCCGGACGATGCGTTCCTGACCGAACTGCTGGCGAATTTCCCCGCCCTACCCGGGCGCGGCGCCTCGGTGACACGGTCGTTCGGTGATGCCCTGTCGGGTAGCAATGCCTGGGGTGTCGCCGGTGCCCGCACCGCGACCGGTGCACCGTTGATCGCGGGCGACCCGCACCGGTTCCTGGAACTGCCCGGTATCTACCAGCAGTTCCATCTGGCGGCACCGGAATTCGATATTGTCGGCTTCGCCTTCGCCGGGGTACCCGGTACGCCGCATTTCGCCCACGCGGGCACCGTGGCCTGGGGCATCACCAACGGGATGGCCGACTACCAGGATCTGTACATCGAACGCCTGAACCGGGCCGGGACCGGCGTGCTCGCAGACACCGCCACGGGGCGCCGCCCGGCCGAGACCAGAACCGAGTGGATTCTCGTGCGCGACGGCGAACCGGTCGAGCTCGAAATCATCACCACGGGGAACGGTGCTGTCGTATTCGGCGGGCCGGAGGCATCGTTCGCGGTGAGCCTGCGTACGCCCATGCTCACCGATCCCGAGACGACCTTCGACGCCGTATTGGATGTGCTGTTCGCCCAGACCACCGCCGATGTGGAACGTGCCCTCACCCAATGGGTCGAGCCCGTCAATCGGATCGTCATCGCCGACGCCGCCGGGCGGCTCACCCACCACGTCACCGGAAAGTTCCCACGGCGGGCCCCGGAGAACTACTGGCTGCCGGTGCCCGGCTGGGACGAGCGCTACCAGTGGCACGGATACGTCACCGAGTCGGTACGCGACGAGCAATTCGACGGCCTCGTGCCCGGCTATTCGGTGATCGCCAACCAGCGCATCCCGCAGACCGTCCCGCTGCAGCCGACCACCACCGAAACGGTGCCGGCCTACCGAGCCGACCGTATCGATGCTCTCCTCGCGGACTCCCCGGCCATGACGGTGGCCGACTGCGAACGCGTCCATGCCGATGTAGACAACGGTGCGGCCGACGCATTGTTGCGCCTGCTACCCCCGCTGACCGGATTGAGTACGGGCGCCGACCGGCTCCGTGGACGGCTGCTGGATTGGGACCGCCGGATGCACGCGGGCAGTACCGACGCCTACCTGTTCGCCGAAGTACGAGCGCACCTGGTCCGGGCGATCGCCACCGACCCCGCGCTGTCCGGGCTCGCCGCACCGCACGGGTTCGGCGCCACCTTCACCCCGTGGTTCGTGGCGCAGACCCGGATCGCGGCCGCACTGGAATCGGTGATCGACGGTGCCGCGGCGCTGGGCGTGGATATCGCCCGGCTGATCACCGGCGCCCTCGAAACGGTCTCGGAAGCTGCGGACGTGGATGCGCACCTTCCGACGTGGGGGAGTGTGCACGTACTCGCTCCGATCCACGGGTGGGACCTGGTCGGTGCAACACCGAAGCACCCCGAGGTCGCGCGGCAGCTCCGCCCGCAACCACAGCCGCTGGGCGGTGACGCCGAGTGCGTCATGGCCAATGCCAGCGCGGTGGGCTTCTCGCACGCCTGCGGCGTCGGATCTGCCGCTCGCTATGCATGGGATCTGGCCGACCGTGACGCGAGCCGTTGGATCGTCCCGCTGGGTGTCAGCGGCGACCCACGTTCCCCATGGTTCGAGGACCAGGCGCCGCTATGGGCACAGGGGGAGCTGATCGACATCGTCAGCGACTGGACGACAGTGCGGGAAACCGCGGTGCAGCACGACGAATTCACCCGGGTCGCCGGAACGCTGCGGTCCGCACGCTCGGTGCCCGCGGCAGCTGAGCGGTCCCCGATCGGCCCGAAGCAGGAAGAAGTATGACGAACTTACTGACCGATGCGCGACTGGAAGTCTTGCGCCGGCGCCTGGCTGTCGCGGGAGCCACCGTCGGCCCGGCGGAGAGCTTCGCGACCGGGGGCGCGGTTTCCGCCGGCAGTCTGTGTGTTGCCGAACGCCGGATGTGGAAGATCTACCAGCTCGACCCGGACTCGATTTCCCACAATATCGGCCTGATCCTGGACTTCGCCGGCGCCCATACGATCGACTCGGTGATCGCTGCGTTCGAGCTCATGGTGCGTAATGCCGCGGTGCTCAGCTCGGTGATCGTCGTCGGGGCAGCGGGCGATCCGCGCCGGGAGACCATCGAGCACACCGGCCGCTGGGTCGAGCCCGGTGCCGTGTGGGAGTGGGGCGTACTGCCGCCGCACCACGCACTGACCGCTCCGGGCACACCGATCGGCCGTGAGCAGATCCGGGCGGCTGCCGAGGCACTGGCGCAGGCGCCGTTCGACCTGACCCGGGAGCCGCCGTTACGGGCGCGGATCTTCGCGGATGCCGACGGTACGGTCACGGTGGCGCTGGTCGTCCATCATCTGGCTGTGGACGACACCTCCTGGCCATTGCTGCTGGGTACGCTGGTCTCCGGTTCCCGGCCCACCGTCACCGGCCGCCCGGCCCGCCCGGCGACGGTCGCGACTCCCGACGAGATCGACCGGGCACTGCGGCACGCCCAGGACACCTGGGCGGCCGCGGACGTTCGATACCCGCTGTCGGGTGAGTTGCCCGGTGACAGCGCCGAGCAGAGCTGGCTCGCTCCGCTCGCCGATGCGTCCGGTATCCGCCTCGGAACACCGATCGAGCCCGCGGGTATCGAGGGGTTGGACAGCGTCGCCCGGGAAATCGGCGCCACCCTCAACGCGCTACTCATCGGAGTGTGTGCGGTGAGTGTCTACGCGCTCAGTGGCGCTGCCGATCACGTCCTGCTGGTGCCGGCCGACAACCGCGATCCCGGCCATGGCCCCGACCGCGTCGGCTACAGCGGCAATATCATCCCGATGCGCTTCCGCTTCGAACCGGCAGCGAGCGTGCGTGACTCACTGCGCGCGGCGGCGTCGGTGGTGTACCGGGCGATGGAGTTCGCCACCGTCGACTACGGCACCGTACTCACCGCGCTGCGCAACGCAGGTGGGCGCTTCCCCGTCGCCGAGATCATGGCGTCGGTGCGGAGTGCGCCGCTACGCGGTATCCCGGTGCCCGATCAGGGCCGGGTGAACTACGAGTCGGTGTTCCACGGCGTCGGCAACTATCCGCTGACGCTGGCCTTCGAACGTGGTGCCGACGACCGCGTCCACCTGGAGGTCGATTATCAGCCGGAGGCAGTCGGCGCCGATCTCGCCCGTGGTGCAGGCGTTGTGGTCTCCGCACTCGTCGCAGCCATTCCCCGGGCGTTGGACCGCCCCCTGAACGAACTCGTTCGGGCCGTCCGGGAATCCGCCGCCGGAACCACCTAGATCACACAGTCGAAGACTGCTTCGCGCGCCGCGGTGGGGACGGGACGAACGCAGTCGTTATCCATATTCGAGTCGATGGGCTATCCGTGTCAGAGAAAATCGCATTCCCACGAAGACAGAGATCCAAGTTCGCCACGCCGGGTGATGGGTGGACGGCAATAGGGCAAGGCCTCGCACAGTTGGCCGGTCCGGTGGAACCCCGGCATCACGGCGCACCGCTGCCCTGGGGAAAACCGGCCGAAGTGCTCGAGGCTGTGGCCGAACAGTTGGGCCCGGAGCAGGTTCCGGACCACGGGGCGGGGGAGGACGCGGCGTTGAACCGGGTCGCCGAACTGATCGCCGCGTACGGCCTGGACCTCACCCACCGGCATGCGACGGCGCATCTGCAACCGCCCGCGCTGCGGGTGGCGGTGGTCGCCGATGCACTGGCCAGTGCCACCAATGCGTCGTTGGATACCTACGATTCGGGACCGGCGACCCTGGCCATCGAGAAATGGACCATCAGCGCACTTGCCAGGCTGGCCGGCTTCACCGAAAGGTCCGGTGGCGTCTTCGGCCCCGGTGGCTCCTATTCGAACCTGCTCGCGCTACTGATCGCTCGTGACTACGCCGCTGCCGAGCTCGGCATCGATATCCGCCGCAACGGCGTGAGCGGCCTGCCACGCCCGGTCGTGCTGTGTTCGCGGATTGCGCATTTCTCGGTCCACCGCGCGTGCGCGGCACTCGGGCTCGGGGAGAGCGCCGCGATCGCGGTCCCGGTCGATTCCGCGCACCGGATGGTCCCGGAGGCTCTCGACGATCTGCTCACCGAACTCGCCGAGAGCCACACCCCGATCGCGATCGTGGCCACGGCAGGTACCACCGACTTCGGTTCCGTCGATCCGTTGCCGGAAATCGCCGATATCGCTGCGCGCCACAAGGTGTGGATGCATGTCGATGCCGCATACGGTTTCGGCACACTGTTCTCCGATAAGCTCTCCGGGCTGCTCACCGGCCTCGAGCGGGCCGACTCGGTGACACTGGACCTGCACAAGGTCGGCTGGCAGCCGGCTGCCGCCAGTGTGCTGCTGCTCGCCGATCAGGGGCGATTCTCCTCGCTGAACCGGTCGGTGGCCTACCTCAACCCGGACGACGATATCGAGGCCGGTTTCGGCGGCCTGCTCGGCCAGACCTTGCAGACCACTCGTCGCCCCGATGTGCTCAAAGTACTGGCCACCTTTCTCGCTTACGGCCGGACCGGGTTGGGGGAGATGCTCGACACCTGCCACGATCTCGCCCGCCATGCCGAGCGCCGCATCGTGACCGAGCCGCAGCTGGAGCTCGTCGCGCCGGTCACCATGACCACGGTCGTGTTCCGCTACCGCTGCGAGGATCTCGATCTCGACCAGGTGAACGGGGAACTGCGGCGCCGCCTGATCAGCTCGGGTAAGGCGCTCATCGGCCGTACCCAGGTATCGGTGCACGGTGCGGGTGAACCCCGGACCTGTGTGAAGCTCACCCTGCTCAACCCGGAAACCACCGAGCGGGATATCGATGTCCTGTTCGATGAACTGCTGCGTATCGGGCTGGAAGTGGAGTCCGAGGGTCTGCGTCGCGATCACGACGAGATGGTGAAGATCCATGAGTGATATCCGGAAAGTGGACGTACTGGGTATCGGCTGCGGGCCTTTCAACCTGTCGCTGGCGGCCATGGCCTCGACGGTCGACGGCCTCGACATACTCGTGGCGGATTCCGCCGAGGAATTTCGCTGGCATCCCGGCCTGCTGTTCGACGAGGCGAAACTACAGGTCAGCTTCCTGTCCGATCTGGTCTCGCTGGTAGATCCGACGCACCCGCTGTCGTTTCTTGCCTATCTGGCCGACGTCGATCGCCTGTACCCGTTCCTGGTGCGTGAGGACTGGTTCCCGACGCGACGCGAATACGAGGCGTACCTGCTGTGGGCAGTCGGGAAGCTGGATTCGCTACGGTTCGGCACCACCGTCGATGCGGTGCGCTGGGACGGCGAACGCGGGCATTTCGAGGTATCGATGTCCGGTCGCGGCACCACCTCGATGCTGTACGCCGAGCATGTGGTGGTCGGTGTGGGAACCGAACCGTCCATCCCGAAGACGCTTTCGACCGACTCCTCCGCGCTGGTACACAGCGCGCATTACCTGTACCACCGCGACACCGCTCATCGCGCGGAGTCCGTCACAGTGATCGGCTCCGGTCAGTCCGGCGCCGAGATCGTCGCCGACCTGCTCGAAGAGAACCTGCGTGGCGGTCCGGGTGTGCGCTGGTGGACCCGTACCCCGTGGTTCGCGCCCCTGGATTTCACCAAGCTGTCCTTGGAAATGACCACACCGGCATATATGGACTATTTCCACAGCTTGCCGGAGGCCACCCGTGATCGAGTGCGGGCCGGGCACTGGCAATTCCACAAGGGCATTTCCACCGACACCTTGGAACGCCTGCACGATCTGCTCTACCGGCGTGAGTTGCTGGAGAAGTCGCAGCCGGTGGAGTTGCGCAACGGCGTCGCGGTCGAAGGCCTCGACACGCTTCCCGACGGCCGCCTCCGGGTCCGGGGCCTGCACCGTGACACCGGAAAGAAGATCGCACACACGACCGGCCTGGTAATCGCGGCCACCGGTTACCGGCAGCGTAGGACCGATTTCCTCGGCCCCCTGGAACAGCATCTGCGGCGTGATTCGCGCGGCCGTCCGGTGGTCGAGAACGACCATTCGGTGAGCGCCGGCGACGCGCTGCGGGGCCGGTTGTTCCTGGCCAATGCCGAGGAACACAGCCACGGTGTCTCCGCGCCGAACCTGGATATCGGTGCTGTGCGCAACGCCAAGATCCTCAACACCGTGACCGGGCGCGAGGTGTACCGCATTCCGCGGAACACGGCGTTCACCAGCTTCGGGGTCATAGGCGAGGAGGTTTCCGAATAGTGGCTCGGCGCCCTGTGCCAGGTATGCCCTGCCCGGTGCGTCCGGTGGCGTCGACGCTCGCCGTGCCGGTTCGCCGGACGCTCACCACCAGTGGTGTCCCTCCGTCCGACCGGAGGTACAACGCCGGCCCCGAGGCCGGCGGATCCGAACATTCTCCGAGGAGTTTCTAGATGTCCGACCGAATTCGCGACGTACTGCACAGCATTCTGGAAGAAGATCTCGACCTGTCGCTCACCGACCTCGACCAGGACTCGCTCCTGGTGGAGGACCTCGGCATCGATTCGGTCGCCTTCGCGATCGGCGTCGTGGCCATCGAAGAGCGCCTGGGCGTCAAGCTCACCGAACGGGAGATGGCCGAGGCCGCATCGGTCGGCGATCTGGAAGACCTGATCCGGGCCAAATCCGGCGCCGCCGCATGACAGTCGCCGCGCCCGCCGACTCGTACCCCGATCTGCTGGCCCGGGCCTTCGACGACCGGGTGGTCCAGTGGACCGAACAGGCCGAACAGGACAACGAGTTCCCGCGGGTCCTGCTCGAACATCTCGGTGCCCAGGGCGTGTTCGCCCGGAAATGGAACGACCGCAAGATCACCGACCTCGGCGACCATTTCGCGCTGGCCCGCGAGCTGGGTGCGCTCGGCTCGGCGGCCATCGGCGTCGGAGTCAGCCTGCACGATTCGGCGATCGCCGTGCTGCGCCGTTTCGGGCGCACCGATTTCCTGCGGCAACTCGCCGAGCAGGCGATCGCGGTCGACACCGTGCTGTGCATCGGGGCGTCCGAGGAATCCGGCGGCTCGGACCTGCAGAACGCCCGGACCCGGATCGAGCCGGAAAGCGGCGGCTACCGGGTGGTCGGCCACAAGAAGTTCGTTTCGCTCTCGCCGATCGCCGACTACATGCTCGTCGTCGGGCGCACCCTCGGCGAGGAACCGGCCACCGAATCGGGCAATGTCGCGCTGGCAGTGGTGCCGATATCCCAGGTGCAGGTCGGCAAGCCGTACCAGAAACTCGGTGCCGGTCCGCTGGACACCGCCGCGGTGAGCATCGACACCTGGATCCCGGAGGATGCGCTCATCGCCCGTCCCGGCACCGGTTTGGCGGTGATCAGCTGGGGTCTGGCCCACGAACGCTACTCGGTGGCAGGTCAGATCGCCGCGTCCTGCGAGCGCATGCTCGGTGTGACCCTGGCCCGGATGTACGACCGCGTCCAGTTCGGCAAGCGGCTCTACGACCATCAGGCGCTGCGACTCCGCGTCGCCGATCTGCAATCGCGGGTCGATACCCTGCGCCACGCACTGGCCGGTGTCGCCGCCGAGGGACGTATCAATCTGCGCACCGCCGCCTCGCTCAAAGCCACCGCGGCCAATCTGGGCGAAGAAGTGGCCTCGGAGTGCCTGCACATCTGGGGCGGTATCGGCTACCTCGATACCGGACTCCCGCTGAACCGCTGGTTCCGGGATATGAAACTGGCGCGCGTCGGTGGCGGTACCGACGAGGTGCTGTGGGAGTTGGTGGCCGCGGCCATGAAGCCCGACACGGACGGCTACCAGGCCCTACTCGCGAAAGTGGATACGCAATGACAGACGCCTCGGTAACGACGCTGACCCCCTCGGATCACACATACCTGCACCTGGATACCCACAGCAGCCCGATGCACTGGGCGATGCTGCTCGAACTGTCCGCCGACGGCGCCCACGTACAGATCGGCGAGGTGCGTGAACGGGTACGTGAGCGCAGTGAACTGTTCGAACTGTTCCGGCTCGGCATCGACCGTGGACGCTGGCGCCGGCCCCGCGAAGTGGTGGCCGAGAAGGTCGATGTGGACAGTCATCTCACTGCCGCCGAATACGCCGATGCGGCGGAGCTGAGCAAGCAGGTCACCGCACTGCTCGAGGCGCCGCTGCGCCGCCCGCAACCGATGTGGCACATCACGCTGTTCACCCCGGTCGGCGACGGCTCGCAATACTTCCTGCTGCGCGTGCACCACGCGGTGTCCGACGGTATCGCGGGCGCCGCGTTCGCCGCGCTGCTGGCCGACGGCACGGCCGCGGAACTCGCCGAGTTCGAGCGGTTCGCGACCAGCCCGCGGTTCCGCACGCCGGAGATCGAGCCGGAGGTCCTGAAGGAAGCCAAGGCCGCCTTCGCCGAACAGCACGCCGCCGGAAAGTCCGGCCGCAACTGGCCGAAACTCACCACATCCGGCCGGCGGGAATACGCGTTGTACAGTGCCTCCACCCGCGACCTGCGCCGCGCCGCCAAGGCGCACGGCGCCTCGGTGCACGAGTTCCTGCTCGCGGCCGTCGGCCGCGCTGTCAGCCTCGCCCCGCCCGGTTCGGCACCTGCAGAAGTCATCCGGGTGACCCTGCCGGTGACCAATGATCCGGATTTCCGGCACACCGGTAACGCCGTGATCGTCACCCCGTTCAATCTCGCCGGTAACGAATCGGATCTCGACCGGCAGATCGAGCGATGTAAATCGGAACTCGCCGTCGTCGAGAAGCGCCGCCCCGAGCTGACTTCGGCCGCGCCCGCCACCGAACCCGGGCTGCCCTGGGCGTTGCGGCGCGTGATCGGCAGCGCGGCGATGAAGCATATGAGTCCCGATATCCATATCGGTATCAACCCCGGATTCTCCAGGGCGCGTTCGGTACTCGGAAAACCGATCATCGAACTGACCGCACTGTCGCCGCTGGCGGGTTACTCGTTCTCGGTGACATCGCTGATCCTGGGGAAGCGGACATCCTTCGGCATCGTCATCGACCCCGCGGCCCTACCGCCGGGATACGCCGACACCTTCGTCGAGCACTTCGACCGGGTACTCGGCGAGGCGTAGCGCGCCACGGCCGGAAGCATTCCGCCGGGCAGAAATGGAATTCCAATGAGCAGAATCACCCAGTTGCTTTTCGATGAACCGGTTTCCGAAGTCAAAGGTTTGTGGAGCGGACCCGATGCCTCCGAGCTGACCTTCCGCTCCTGGGATCGGTTGCGAGCCAGGGCCCGCCGGGTCGCCGCCGGATTGGCCGAGGTGGGCGTGAGCCCGGGTGACTCCGTCGCGATCCTCGCGGGCCCGGCCGACGATGTCATCGTCGCGGTTCAGGCGATATGGATGCGTGGCGCGGTATTCACCATGCTGCACCAGCCCACTCCGCGCATGAATCTCGAGACCTGGCTGACGGATACGCGTGCCGTAATCGAGATGCTGAGTGCTCGGTTGGTCGTGCTGAGTGAGCCGTTCACCGAGGCCGTGCGAACCCTCGACCTCGGTGCACCGATCGCCGTCATCGACGAACTGGCCGAGCGCACCGAAACGATCGCGCATGTACCTACCGCTGAGGACGATACCGCCATCCTGCAGCTGACCTCCGGCACCACCGGTGTGCCGAAGGCGGTGGAGATCTCCTACCGGAACCTGCATCAGAATCAGGCCGCCATGGTAGACCGGACGGGTTTGACAGCCGATTGGGTAGGAATCAGCTGGTTGCCGCTGTACCACGATATGGGCATGATCGGGCTGCTCATGACTCCGCTGCTCGCGCAAGCGACGACGGTGGTCGTTCCGCCGCTCGCGTTCCTGAAGAATCCGCTGTGCTGGGCGGAGTTGATCAGCCGATTCGAGGGGAACTACACCGCGGCACCGAATTTCGCCTATTCACTGCTGGCCCGGCGGTTGCGCCGAGCGCCCGACGGCGTCTACGACCTGTCCCGCATGCAGGTCGCGGTCAACGGTGCGGAGATCGTCGACGAAACGACCCTGCTGGAATTCCTGGATGCGGCAGCGCGTTTCGGGTTCCCGCCACAGGCTCTGACGCCGGCCTACGGTATGGCCGAGACGACCCTTGCCACCTCGTTCACCGATGCCGGCGCGCGTTATTCGGTGGATGTCATCGAACCCGGACGCGCCGAAGGTGAGGGCGTGGTCGAGCGTGATCCGGCCGGCGCATCGCGAACACTGATGCGGCTGGGAACACCTGTCGCCGGGATCGAACTGAAGGTCGTCGACGGTTCCGGGGCTGCGCTCCCGGCCGACCGGATCGGCGAGATCCTGGTCCGCGGCGATGCGGTGGCCCGGCGGTATCTCCTGCCCGATGGTTACGTATCGGCGGTGGATGCCGAAGGCTGGCTCGCCACCGGCGATTTGGGGTACGTCGCCGATACCGGTGAAACCGTGGTGACCGGGCGTAAGAAGGACATCATCATTGTCTCCGGCCGCAATATCGCGCCTACCACGGTGGAACGTGCGGCGGCCGGAGTCGACGGGGTACGCGCCGGCAGTGTGGCGGCATTGGCCGTGCGCCTGTCCGGGATGGCCCGCGAGGGTATCGCGGTGATCGCGGAATCTGTTCTCGCAGAGGACCCCGAGCAGAGTGAGCGGATCCGCAAGGAAGTGGCTCGGGCTGTCTACGACGATATCGGCATCGCCCCGGCAGTCGTCACGATCGTGCACAAGGGCGCACTGCCCAAAACTCCGTCGGGCAAGCTACGCCGTTCGTCGGCCGCGAGTCTCATTCCGTCCTGATCGAATACCAGTCGAAAGTTAGGTTTGACTTGCCTAACTTTTGCGGCTTATTGTTGGACCGCCCGGAGGCCCGGGTTTGTTCGTTGTTTGGCTCGAAGGGACCGCCCATGCCGAAACTCATCAGGATCGTTTCCGTCTTGGTATTCGCCGCGTTGCTCGGCCTGGGCTCGGCCCAGCCGGCCACCGCCGATGTGTCGATTCGCGACGGTAAGGCCGGCGATCTCTACATTCGCGACGAGGCCCCGAACCTCGGTCAACTCGAGCGGCAGTTCGCTGCCTTCTGGAACCCGAACATCGGTGTCGAGCCCAAGCTCGAGGTCAGCTACAACGGCCCGCAGGCGCGCGGCGCGCTCGAACAGGTCATGGCGAACAGTCAGACCATGGACTTCTTCTCGATCCAGGGCCGTGCGGTCGGCGATATCGATATCTCCGGCAACACGATGTCGGTTCGAGTCGAGGGTGTGATGGCGGGTTTCCCGGCCACCTCCATCAACTATCACTTCATCCGTGAAGGCGGCCTGTGGAAGTACGACTGGAAGGCGATCTGCGCCGAAATGCAGTGCGCGGGTGACCCGGACTTCGGGTACTGACAGCCGCCGAGATTTCCGGAACGACTCCCCGTCGACGCCACGGCCGAACGGGGAGTCGTTCTGCGTATGTGCCCACTCACCAGCCACTCATTCGTTCAGGAATGTATCGATGATCAGTATTCGCGGCGTGTCCAAACGCTTCGGCGATATCGTCGCCGTAGACGATGTCAGTCTCGAGGCCGAACCGGGCTCGATCACCTATCTACTCGGGCCGAACGGCGCCGGCAAAACGACCGTCATGCGGATGATCGCCGGACTGACCCGGCCCACCGGTGGCACACTCACCATCAACGGTAAAGGCCTATTGGACTTCCGGGACACCATCCGCGAAATCGGGTTCGGCCTCGGCGCGTTCACCCGCGATCCCCGGCACACTGCGACGCAGCATCTGCTGTGGCAGGCCCGCCTGGGCGGAGTGCCGTCGGTCGCCGTGGGCCGGGCGCTGGAACGGGTCGGGCTGGACAAGGTCGCGAAGCGTCCGGTCGGCAAATTCTCCTACGGCATGCTGCAGCGGCTCGGTATCGCCGCGGCGCTGCTGGGCGATCCGCGAACCCTGGTGCTGGACGAACCCGCCAACGGGCTCGATGTCGAAGGCACGCTGTGGCTGCGCGAACTGGTCACCGGGCTGGCCGCCGACGGGAAATGCCTGCTGGTGGCTTCGCACAACCTCACCGAGGTCGAGATCACCGGCGATCGGATCGTCGTCATGGGCAAGGGCAAGGTGCTGTCCGACACGAGCAAGGACGAGTTGGTCGCCCGCGGATCCGGCCCACGACGACTGGAGTCCGCCTACCTCGGGATCACCGCGAACAGCGTCGAATACACCACCGGTGGAGGTGAAGGCTGATGCTCGCCCGCTATACGATCCGCGCAGTCCGCAGCGAACTCGCGAAGCTGTCCTGGCGTAATCCCCTGTGGTATACGGTCGTCCCGCTCGCGATCCTGATCCCGCTGGCGCTCAACTTCGGCATCGCCAAAGCGTCCCAGGCCGAAGCCATCAACGGGTACGGCGGAATGGAGACCAGCAATGCCACCTACTGGGTGCTGATCTTCTCGACCTTCATCCTCATGTCGGGCGCGGTGTCCTCCCTCAGTAACGAATTCAAGGACAAGACCGTCGAGACCGTTGCCGGAATCCAGGCGCGCCGCTGGCTACTGCCCGTGGCGAAGTTGATCGTGTTCGGCGTGCTCTCCGGTGCGGTCGCCGGTGCGACCACGTTCCTTCTGCTGGGCGGCTTTCCGCGCCTGTTCCCGGACGTATGGGGCGGCGTCGATGCCTTCTCCGGCGCCGGTATCCGCCTGCTGATCTGCGTGCCGATCCTCACCGTGCTGGTCTGTGCGCTCGGCCTGGGCCTGGCCGCACTGCTGCCGAAACCGGGCCTGGTGGTGATGATCGTGCTGCTGTGGAAGTTCGGCATCGAGGTTTTCGTCACGTTCGTCAACAACGATTTCGGGCGCATGCTGCAACGGTTGTCGCCGTTCAAGAACGGCGAACTCGGCGTCGGCCAGCTCTCGACCGTCGAGAGCTACTTCGGCGGCCCGAACGGATCACTGCTGTACTTCGCGGTGCCGTGCCTGGTGATCTTCGTGCTCGGCACCCTGCGCCTGTCCACGGGCGATATGAAAAGCGACTGATCGAGGCCGGGACCATCCGCGAGAAAGGTCACGCTAAGGGGTTACCGCAGATAGTGGCATACTATGCGCGGCAACTATTCGGCTGTCCTGGCGCTATAGGCGTTGTGCGGCGGGCGACTCGGGAAACTATCTGCGGTAGTGGGGTTCGGATGCGCCGCTGCGGGAACGGGTGTTGTGGCATCTGCTCTACGAATCCTCCGCACGTGCCGAGGAAGTGCTGATGCTGGATGTGCCCGACCTCGACACGGCGAACCGGTGCGCGGTGGTAACCCGAAAAGGCGGAGCTCGCGAGGTCGTTGCCTGGCAGACCGGTACCGCCCGGTTGTTGCCGCGGATGTTGGCCGGGCGGTTGTCCTACCGTCGCGCCGCGGAGCTGTTCGAGAACCATACCGCGGGCTTTGATGACGGCCGGTATACGTTGCATCAACTGCGGCATTCCCGGCTGACTCATGCCGCGGAGGACGGCGCGTCCACTCCGGTGCTGATGAAACCTGTCGGGGCATACCTCGGTACGGAGCCTGGTCAAATACGCGCGGATCTCCGACGAGGGGTTACGCCGGTATCAGGCCGGCAGCGACCCCGCTTCGCGGCGGCGGTGATCTGAGGTGGTGAGTTTCGTACCAGGTGCCATCAGGTGGTGGGCGTGGTGAGTGGGGCGCCTCTGAGTGGAGCGGGACGGGAATTGCTCCAGCGCATGCGCGACGACATGGTGGAGGTGCTCACTCACCGAGCCAGTCCCCACTTGCATCGCACACTGGGTGACCTGGCTGAAGAGGTCCGAGGGACGCGGAGGATCAGCGACGCCGAACACGACGCCCGTGAACTGGTAGAAGCCGGCATGCGTCGACCGGATTCGCCGAGAGCGCGCGGAGGCCGGGGTGGTGAACGTGATCGGGTTCCCGATAATGTGGCGGCGTTGCTGACCAGTGTGCGGGCGAGCGGGGTCGATCCTGGGACTGCGGCCCGGGTCGAGCGTGCGGTGCTGGACAGATATCAGCAGCAAGTACAGGTACGGGAGCGGAACCTGCGGCAAGAGTTCCTCAACAACAGATCCCACGCCCTGCGCGACCGAGGCGAGTCCGCGGACGCGGCCGAAACCACCGCCAGAAACGAAGTCGACGATTATCTGCGCGGGGAACGCGCTCAACAGCTGATCACCCGCGACGCCGCAGCGCGCACCGATGAATGGGCAGACAACATCGGACTCGCCCCCATCCTCCGCGAGATCGCGACGTCACCACGAACAAGGCCGGAATCGGTCGACGACACACTGGCCCGGCTCACGACACGTGCCGAACAGAACACCTCACTGCCCAAGGGCCTCAAACAGGCGCTCACCCGGCTGGAGAACAGCAACGCCGACCCCCGTGCCGTCGACCGAGCTACAAGATTGCTGCACGACCGCTACCACGAGTATCGGCAGCATCCCATGGCCAACACCTACCGTGAGACCCTGCTCGAGCGGCGGGCCGAGTTCACGCGCAACGGTTTTCCCCCGCACGTCGCGGACCGCCTCGCTCAACGCGACACCGAAGCCTTCACTCAAACCCCGAAGGCACAAAGAATGATCGACAGCGTCGCGGCCAACAACACAAACCAGTGGTTCGAGAAGATGCGCGGCGCCGCCGACCGTGACGGCGTCGATGTCGCCGACCGGCTCGCCGAGATCCACCGATACGAACATCAGCCGGTGCCCGAACCCGAACTGCGCGCGGCCGGCGGTCGTCTCGATGCCATGCATGCCGACCTCGACAACACTCAACACCAGCTGAACTCACTGCTGGAGAGGTCACCGGAACTGGCAGGCAAGGGTGCTGACCGCTGGCAGGAAGGAATCGACGCCACCCGCGACAGTATCTCGCGCCTCTCCGAGACGGTGCGTGCCGGAACCACGGGAGGTGAAACCGTCACCCGGCGGGCGATCAACGATGCCGCTCTGCACGGCCCCGAAGCCAACGTCCGCGGATACGACGGCGAAATCCGGATGGCCGCGAAACTCGACAACATCCACGATCTCGGCCCGTTGGTCGACGTGAGCACCCCCACCGGCACCAGGATGGCCAGCGAGGTCGATATCGTCACTGACCAGGGCCGCACCTGGCACGAAGTGAAAACCCATGATCCCGACACCCAGCGTTTGCACCAGAAGGATCTCGAAGCGCAAAGCCGCAAACAGCTCGCCATCTCCCACATGAACCGCGAGTACTGGGTCGACGGCAAGCCTCCGGAGCTGAAGATGCACTTCATGAACGGCGTGCACCCCACGGTGAAGTCCCGTATCGAGGCCATCCGCATCGAAGACGAGAACGGGCATATTCTCGACGACCATCGTGTCGAGGTCATCGACGAGTCCTGAGCAGAAAACTCACTCGCTGTCGGCGGCTCCCGGATCGCGCAGTGGACGGTGTGTTCCGCCGAGATCGGGCAGATGGAAACTGTAATGCCCATCGATTCCGAGTTGACTGCGCACGAACGGTGACAACCGGGCCACGTCCACATCGTCGAGCGGGTAGTCCTGGGCGCGGAGCTCGGCCAGGGCACGATCCAAGTAGACGGTATTCCACAGCGCCACGCAGTTCAACACCAGCCCGAGCGCGGAGAGCTGGTCTTCGATCCGTGCGCGGACACCGCGCCGGTATGAATAGATACCGCGACCGCACATATCCTCCAGTGCCGGCCGATCCGCTTGACATCGATGCGACCGCGGGCGGCCTTGTCCAGGGAGCCGTAGTCGGCGGCCGGGTCGATTCGCCGCAACCGTTGATCGGGCAGGTTCGCCAGTTGCGGCCGGTACTGGCGGCCGAGCAGCTGCAGCAGCCCGAACACGATATCCCTGTAGGAGCCGGTGTCGGTGATGATCGCCTCCGGCACCGTCCCGCCCTGCTGACGTAACACCACGTCCACGGCGTGCAGCGAATCACGCGGAGTCCCCGGCAATACCTGCGCGGCACCCCACGCCTGCGCCAGCGGTTTCCGCGCCTGAGCCTCGACCAACGCAGTGTTGGCGGCGGCGAGGGTAGCCTCAACCCCTGATCGAGGCCGGGGCGGCGATCTGCGCCGGCGTGTTGTCAGCGGCGTTCCGCGGCATGCCGGAAGCCGCGGAACGCCAACGGCCCGAACACGACGACCAGTCCGATCGTCCAGAGCACAGTGATTGCCAGCGGCTCCGCCACCGGACCGCCCTCGGTCAATCCACGAACAGCATCGATCGCCGGTGTCATCGGCTGATGGCGGACCACCGGCTGGAGCCAGCCGGGGTACTCGCTGACGGGTGCGAACCCACCGTTGAAGAACAACAGCAGCAGGAAGAGTCCATTGAGTTGCTGGATGGCCTGCCGGCCGGAGGCCACCGTGGCCATAGCGACCACCGGCACCGCGATACCGGCCGCAAAAACCATCGCCACCAGCCCCGCGCCGATTCCGGCAGCGATACCCTGCTCGAACCGGAACCCGAGTGGGATCGCGACCGCAAACAGTACAAGGGTGGCGATCCCGGTGCGGATCGCTTCGGCAAGCAGCCGTCCGGCGAGAAAACCCACGCGTGGCACCGGCAGTGTCCACATCCGGGCCAGCAGCCCGGTATCGCGTTCGTGGATGAGGCTGATCGCGGTCGCCAGAGTGCCGAACAGTGCCCCCACCAGTGCCACGAGACCGGTGTTGCCGAAGATGCTGTCACCGCCACCCATCGAGGTCACGGTCTTGCCGAGGACCAGTTGGAACATCAGCAGCAGGAACGCGGGAAAAACTATCGACTGCACCACGATTCCCGGATCGCGCGACCAGGAACGCAGTAGCGCGCCCGCCTGGACGATCGATTGCCGTAGCAGCGGCACGCTCTGTCGTTGTGGCCAGGTTGCCGTGTATGTCATCGTCTCTGTCATCGTTTCACCTGCGCTCGGCCTGCGGCGGCGATCGCCGCGCCGCCGATGGCGAGTAGCGCCACCGACCAGAGCGCCACCGCGGTCAGTTCGGTATCGGCGCCCGAGGCGAGCGCACGGAGAGCGTCGGCGTAAACCGACATCGGCTGATTGCGAACGAACGGCTGTACCCATTCCGGGAATGCCTGCGCGGTGACCAGGCCGGTGGATGCCATCACCAGAATCAGCTGCGGGATCATGAGAACGCTCGCGATCGACACCGAATTGCGCGCAACGGTGCCGATCGCATCGGTGACCAGGCTCATCGCCAGCCCGAAAACGATGACGAGAACGACGAAGACGAGGGTTTCCACGATTGTGCCCTGGAGCCGGAAGTCCAACGCGTAGCCGATGGCGAGACCGCCGCCGAGCGCCAGGGCCATCCGCACGACAACCCAGGCCATGCGCCCGAGGAAGGGGGCGACGCGCGGGATCGGCAGCGACATCATCCGCTCGTGTACGCCGGCTCGTGCGTCCTGACCGGCAGCCTCGGTCGCGGTGATGGCGGTGAAGAGCCCGGCTTGCAAAAGTATTATCGGGGTCAGGAATTGCGCGTAGTCGCCGCCGCCGAGTTCGAACTGGCGGTGCAGCGGTGTATAGAAACACAGAAAGAAAACAACCGGCCCGAAGACGGCGAAGACGACATCACCCGAGCGGACCGCGGCCAGAATCTTCTGGCGGGCAAGGGTAGCGGTGGCCGGTACGAGACCGACCGAGCTCCGGGGCGTCGTGCCGGGAGAATTCGTGGTGGGCGCGGGCTCGACAGTGGCCGCAGTCATCAGCTCGTCTCTGTCAGTTGCAGGAACACTTCGTCCAGTGATGGCTGCCGTAGGCCGATATCGACCACGTCGATTCCCGCGGAGCCCAACCGGTCGATAACGCCGGACACCGTTGCCATTCCGTTCGGCGCCCGGACCACCAGTCGCGGATGGGCCTGCGCCCCGGTGGCCGAGCCGTCCCTCGGTGATTCGACGAGTTCCAGCCCGTCGAGCAGTCCGACGACCCGGGCACTATCGGCCCGATCCACGAGGGTCACTTCGCAAACCGCCGCGCCGACCTCCTTTTTCAGCTGGCCCGGCGTGCCGACGGCAACCACCGATCCCCGGTTGAGCATCACGATGCGGTCGGCGAGCCGGTCGGCTTCCTCCAGATACTGGGTGGTCAGCAGGACCGTGATCCCTGCCTCCCGTAGGCCGGCGACGGTGTCCCACACCGAGGCGCGGCTGCGTGGGTCCAAACCGGTTGTCGGTTCGTCGAGAAACAGCACCTCGGGCCGAGTCACCAGGGCACTGGCGATATCGACCCGGCGTTGCATCCCGCCGGAGAGAGCACCGACCCGTCGGTTGCGCACCGCTGCGAGGTCGAATTCGTCGACGAGCTCGTCGATTCGGGTGCTCAGCCCCCGGCCGCGCAAACCGGTGAGTCGACCGAAAACGGATAGGTTCTCGACGGTGGTGAGTCCCTCGTCCAGAGACGCGTATTGCCCGGTGAGCGAGACCTGTTCGCGCACCCGCGCAGCCTCGGCGACCACATCGTGACCGCAGATCCGGGCGCTACCGGAGGTGGGTCGTTGCAGGGTGGAAAGCAGTGTGACCGTTGTGGTCTTACCGCTTCCGTTCGGGCCGAGTAGGCCCAGTACCTCTCCGCGGGCCACCTCGAACGAGATGCCGTTGAGGGCCGCCACCGAACCGTAATTCTTGACGAGATCGGTGACCTGGATCGCTGCCACATGTGCTCCTTCTACGGAGGTCATCGCATCGGTACCGGGTTGTGCGGGGGCGAACGATTCTCCGGCCTGCCTCTCGGCGCGTGTTGGCCACTCGACGCGTGGTGACATGGATTTCTGCCTCCCCTGGGGCCCCGCCGGGGACCCCTACCGGTACTTAGGGAAGGCTACACTAGCTTTCGGCGATCTGGTGGGGCACAGAACGGCACGGCGGTCCTCTCCACTCGGCGGAGTAGCGAATACAGCTCGATCCCTGTTCACTCCGGCGACGGTCGCCTGCCGGTAACGGGCGTGCACGTGACCGGCATTCCGGTCGGTCGGCGGGCGCCATGCCGGCAATGGAAGAGCGAGGTAGGGCGGGCTGGTGTACTCGGCCGCCTCTGCATGTTCCTGCTGGTGAAAGTTTGTCGCTGTTTTCGGATTCGGCGTTCGGTGGGGGAGTGGGGCGGGACAACGGGCCGGTTCCCGGCGTGGGGAGGGGGTGTGTTCCGCAGATCGCCGATTCGGGCCGGGTAAAGGAGCGCCCCGGCCCGGTGGCAGCCTCCTGCAGGAAAGTACTAGTCCACACGTTATATCTGTCGATACATAGATATGCGCATCTAACAATCTATCCGCTCGCCTGCTACATCAACCAATCAACAACCACCACAAAAAACCTTCAAGGAAGGGGCGTCTATGCGGAATTGCGTAGGCGACCGCGGTTCCGGGAACCGCTTCGCGATGGCTGCCACGATCGCGTCCGGTTCAGTTTCCTGGATGAAATTCCCGGCGCCGGGTAGCCCGACGATGTCGCGAACGGAACAGGTCCTCTCTCCGGTGGCGGGTTGCCTCGAAGTCGGGCCGGTTCGGTGTCGAGGTCCCGTACGCACTGTCCGACCTTCGCTCGGCTAGGCTTCAACGTGTCGGAGAAAGTTGACATGTCGGATATTTCCGACGTAATGTGTCGGCTGTGGCTCAGGACGATGTGTTTCTCGCACTGTCCAATCCTGTGCGCCGGCGATTACTGGAGGTGCTCGCGCAGGGGCCCCGGTCGGCCGGGAATCTGGCCGGTTTGTTCGACCTGAGTCGGCCTGCCGTCGCCGAACATCTCCAGGTGCTGCGCCGGGCCGGTTTGGTGCGCGATGAAGCGGTCGGCCGGCACCGGCACTACTACCTGTCGGCTGATCCGCTCGCCGAGGTCAGCGCGTGGGTCCACCCGTTCGAACGCTTCTGGCACAGCCGGTTGCGCACCCTTGCCGATCTCGTGGAGGAGAACCCCGTGAACAACGCCGACGCCGACCTCGCGACCATCTCGCTGGACCAATACATCGCCGCACCACCGGCGAGGGTGTGGCGGGCGCTGATCGATCCCGAACTTCACGGTCGATGGTGGGCACCGGGCGATATCGCCGCGACTCTCGGGCACCGGTTCCATCTCGAGATGCCCGGCTGGGGTTCCATTCCCTGTGAGGTCATCGAGGTCGAACCCGAGCGGCGGCTCGTCTACACCTTCAACGAGAACTGGACGCTGGCCTGGCAGCTGACACCCCAGGACGACGGCACTCTGCTGCACCTCGACCATTCCGGATTCGACCTGGACGATCACCGGAGTCGTGACGCCTACGGGCGGATGGGGCCCGGATGGCGCGACAAGGTCCTGCCCGGTCTGGCCCGGCTGGCGGAGAATCTCCCGGACTGAGCGGCCGTCCCCACGCCGGATCGCGCCCTTTGCGACAGCGCCCCCCGACTCCGCGGAGTCGGGGGGCGCTGTCGTCGTTCATTCGAATCGAGATGATCTCAACCCCGGTGACGGCGACGGGGGTGGCGCAATGGCCGCGGCCGTCCGCATACACGCTGGTCGCGCGCACGATCCACCCGGCGCATTGTGGAACCGCCGGAATACCTCCGCCCGCGGCCATCCGGGATCGCCCCGCGACGCCACTATCGTCACCGTTCATGCAGGTCAGCGAGACGAACACCGAGCGGGCGGGCGGCGCGGCCACGGTCCGGCGGGTCCGTGCCGACCAGGCCCGGCGGGTCGCCGATATCCTTCGCCACCAGATCCATGCGGGGACCGTCGGCGACACCCTGCCCAGTGAGCAGGAACTGGCTACCGAACACGAAACCTCCCGCAACACCATCCGCGACGCCCTGACCCTGTTACGTGACGAGGGGTTGATCGCCCGCGCGCCCCGGCTCGGGACCCGGGTGGCCGCACGGAAATTCGATCACGGCCTCGATGCGCTACTCGGACTGCAGGAAACCCTGGAGGGCCGGGGAACGGTCCGGAACGAAGTGCGGGCCGCGCAACGGATCACCGCACCGCCCGTGGTGGCGCGGCGGCTCGGGCTCGCGCCCGGCGAGCAGGTCGTCTATCTGGAACGCCTGCGTTACCTCGGTGATCAGCCGCTGAGCCTGGATCTCACCTATCTCGCGCCCGATATCGGTGCCCGCGTCCTCGATCACGATCTCGCCCACACCGATGTCTTCGTGCTCCTCGAACAACTCGGCGGGCAGTCGCTGGGTTCGGCGGATCTCACCGTGGAGTCGATACCCGCCGACCGGCATACCGCCGCCACCCTCGACGTCCCCGGCGGCGCACCCTTGCTCATGCTCGAACGACTCACCCGCCTCGACGACGGGACACCCGTCGACCTCGAATACATCCGGATGCGCGGCGACCGGATCACGCTGCGCGGCAGTCTCTCCCGCGGTATCCCCGAATGGAAGGTCCTGTAGATGGCTCTGGCGAACCAGCGCACCGATATTCCCGTGACCATCGACGAATCCCTGTGCATCGAAGGCTGCACGCTCTGTGTCGAGATCTGCCCGCTCGACTCACTGGCGATCAACCCGGAGAACGGGAAAGCCTTCATGCATGTCGACGAATGCTGGTACTGCGGCCCCTGCGCGGCCCGGTGTCCCACGGGCGCAGTCACCGTCAACATGCCATATCTCCTGAGGTAGATCCATTATGTCCACTTTGAAGCGGTTTGCCGCTGTGCTCGCCGCCGGGGTGCTCGCCCTCACCGGATGCTCACTGGAAGACGCCGCCGCCGGCGACACTGTCCGCGTTGTCGTCGGCTACCAATCGAAAACCATCAACACCGTCACCGCGGGCACCCTGCTGCGCGCCCAGGGGTACCTGGAGCAGCGGCTGGCGCAGCTCACCGAGGACGGCGGCCCGGCCTACGAGGTCGAATGGCAGGACTACGACACCGGCGCTCCGATCACGGCGCAGATGGTGGCGGAGAAGATCGATATCGGTTCGATGGGCGATTACCCGCTGCTGATCAACGGGTCGCGTACCCAGGCCAACGAGCGTTCGCGCACCGAATTCCTCTCGGTTACCGGCTACAACCCCAAAGGCGCGCTGAACATGGTGGTGGTGCCACCGGATTCGCCCGCGAACGGTCTTCCGGATCTGGCCGGTAAGAAGATCTCCGCCAGTGTCGGCTCGGCCGGGCACGGCACGCTGGTGCAGGCGCTGAGCCGCGCGGGTATCGACCCGGCCGGTGGTGTGGAGGTGCTCAATCAGCAGCCGCAGGTGGGGGCGTCGGCTCTGGAATCGGGGCAGGTGAGCGCGCTGTCGCAGTTCGTGGCGTGGCCGGGGCTGCTGGTTTTCCAGGACAAGGCGAAACTGCTCTACGACGGCGCCGAGCTGAATGTTCCCACTTTCCACGGGGTGGTCGCCCGGAAGGACTACACGGCGCAGCACCCGGAAGTGGTCGACGCGTTCCTGCAGGCGCAGCTGGACGCCACGGAATTCCTATGGCGTGAACCGCTGGAGGCGTCGCGGATCGTGGCCGAGGGTTCGGGCCTGCCGCAGGAGGTGGTCTATCTCTACAACGGTCCCGGTGGCACGTCCTTCGACACCACCCTCAAACCGAGCCTGCTCGCGGCTTTCAAAGACGATGTGCGTTATCTGAAGTCCATCGGTGATTTCGCCGATCTCGATACCGATGCTTTCGCCGATGACCGGCTGATCCGCGCGGCTTTCGCCGCCCGTGGCCAGAACTACGACGAGGCGCTCGGCGATACCGCCAACCACACCAGCGGTTCGGGCACCGAGCTCTGGCTCGACGGTCAGAACACCACCCAGCCGGCCGGTGATCCCACCGGACTGCTGCGTGCGGTGAAAGGCGCTCGTGCACAGGGTAAATCGATCCGTGCCACCTATATCGTCGATTCCGAACTGGGTACCCGCTGGTTCGCCGACAAGGCCGTGTGGCTGCGTGACGGCGACACCTATCTGGCGTTCACGACGCCGGCGGCCGCCGGTCGTCACCGGCAAGCCCATCCCACTGCCCAGCCGGTCGGTTACGATCGGGCCGTCGCGGAGGTCCGGTTATGACCGTGGCCGCCACAGCCGATTCCGGTGCCGCCCTGCACAGCGACCGCGCCCGCCCGCGGTATCGGGCCCGGTCTGTGTGGCCGGACCGGGCACTGCGGGTGGTGTCGGTGGTCGGCGCGGTGCTGATCTGGCAGTTGCTGACCGCCTCCGATATCCGGTTGTGGCTGCGGTTCGATACGTTGCCCACGGTCACGGAGGTGGTGACTGCCTTCGGCCGCCAACTGGGCACGGACGTCTACTATCTGGATCTCGCGCAATCGCTCATCCGTATTCTCACCGGTTTCGCGATCGCGACCGTGCTGGGTGTGGCCAGCGGGATCGCTCTGGGCCGGTCCCGGGTATTCGCCGGTGTTCTCGGCCCGCTCGCCGAACTCGCCCGCCCGATTCCGGCGATCGCGGTGGTGCCGATCGCGATCCTGCTGTTCCCCGACGACGAAGCCGGGATCGTGTTCATCACCGGTCTCGCCGCCTATTTCCCGATCATGGTCAGTACCCGGCACGCGGTCCGCGCCCTGCCCACTCTGTGGGAGGACTCGGTGCGGACCCTGGGTGGTAGCCGGTGGGATGTGCTGGTGCGCGTGGTGTTCCCGGGTGCGCTGCCGGGGATTTTCGGTGGGCTCTCGGTCGGTCTCGGGGTTGCTTGGATCTGCCTGATCTCCGCGGAGATGATCTCGGGCCGGCTGGGTGTGGGTTATCGGACCTGGCAGGCGTACACCATCGTCGACTATCCGGGTGTGTTCGTCGGGATCATCACCATCGGTGTTCTCGGTTTCGGTACTTCCGCGGCGATCGAACTACTCGGTCGCCGGGTCACTCGCTGGCTGCCCAGGGGAGAGGAGAACGCCCGATGACCACCACCCTCACCACCCGGGATCCGCGTCCGGAGACCGGTGCGCACGGTATGAGCTTGCGGCTGGACGGTGTCTCGCTGTCCTACACCGGCGACCCGGTGATCGACGATCTGTCGCTGGATGTCCGCCCGGGCGAGATCCTGGTCCTCACCGGACCGTCCGGCTGCGGGAAATCGACTGTTCTGCGCGCTCTTGCGGGTCTGCTGGCACCTGATTCCGGTCGTGTGCTCGCCGACGGTGACCCGGTCACGACGACGTCCCGGGATCGTGCCGTCGTCTTCCAGGACAACGCGTTGCTGCCGTGGCGTAGTGTCCGCGCCAATATCGAGCTCGCGCTGCGGTTGCGTGGGGAACCGAAAGCCGGGCGCCGCGCGGCGGCCGACCGCTGGATCGAGGAGGTCGGGCTCACCGGTTTCGGCGATTTCCTGCCGAAGAGCCTGTCCGGCGGTATGCGCCAGCGCGTCCAGCTGGCCCGCGGGCTGGCGGGTGCGCCGCGCGCGGTGATGATGGACGAACCGTTCGGCGCGCTGGACACCCAGACCCGCGCCACCATGCAGCGCCTGCTCGTCGAGACCTGGGGCACCCATCCCACGACCATCGTGTTCGTCACCCACGATGTGGACGAGGCACTGTTGCTGGGCGACCGGGTCGCCGTGCTGGGGCGGGCCGGACGGCCGGTGCGTGCCCTGATCGATGTTCCGAATCCGCGCGAAACCGCCGACCGGTCGGCCGACCGCGCCCGACTCGTGGAGGCCCTGTCGTGACCGCACCCGCTCTCTTCGCAGCACCGGATCTCGCCGATACCGTCCGTCTGGACTGCGATGTCCTGGTCGTCGGCGGTGGAACGGCCGGTACGATGGCCGCGCTGACCGCCGCCGAACAGGGCGCGAATGTTCTGCTGCTGGAGAAGGCGCATGTCCGGCACTCCGGTGCGCTGGCCATGGGGATGGACGGGGTGAACAATGCGGTGATCCCGGGGAAGGCCGAACCGGAGGATTATGTCGCCGAGATAACCCGCGCCAACGACGGAATCGTCGACCAGCGCACCGTGTATCAGACGGCGACCCGCGGTTTCGCGATGGTGCAGCGGCTGGAACGTTACGGCGTCAAGTTCGAGAAGGACGAATACGGTGAGTACGCGGTGCGCCGCGTGCACCGGTCGGGTTCGTATGTGCTGCCGATGCCCGAGGGCAAGGATGTGAAGAAGGCGCTGTACCGGGTGTTGCGGCAGCGCAAGAACCGGGAACGGATCCGGATCGAGAACCGGTTGATGCCTGTGCGGGTGCTGACCGCGGCGGGGCGTGCCGTCGGTGCGGCCGCGTTGAACACCCGGACCGGCGAATTCGTCATTGTCGGTGCGAAAGCCGTCATTCTGGCGACCGGGCCGTGCGGGCGGCTCGGTCTGCCGGCCTCCGGGTACCTGTACGGCACCTACGAGAATCCGACCAATGCCGGCGACGGCTACTCGATGGCTTATCACGCCGGGGCCGAGTTGAGCGGGATCGAATGTTTCCAGATCAATCCGCTGATCAAGGATTACAACGGCCCTGCCTGCGCCTATGTGGCGAACCCGTTCGGCGGATACCAGGTGAATGCCGAGGGGGAGCGGTTCGTGGATTCGGATTATTGGTCGGGTCAGATGATGTCGGAGGTCAAACGGGAGATCGATTCCGCGCGTGGCCCCATTTATCTGAAGGTGTCGCATCTGCCGGATGAAACCCTCAGCACCCTGGAAGGGATCCTGCACACCACCGAACGCCCCACCCGCGGTACCTTCCACGCGAACCGCGGTCACGATTACCGCACCCACGATATCGAGATGCATATCTCCGAAATCGGTTTGTGTGGGGGCCATTCCGCGTCGGGCGTGTGGGTTGACGAGAATGCCAGGACCACTGTCCCCGGCCTGTACGCGGCCGGTGACCTGGCGTGTGTCCCGCACAACTACATGATCGGCGCCTTCGTGTTCGGGGAGCTGGCGGGCGCCCATGCCGCGACCGGCTGTACCGAGGTCGAGGCCCCTGGTGAGCTGCCCGGCGATCAGGTCGCTGCCGCACACGAACTCGTGTACCGGCCGCTGCGCCATCCCGACGGACCACCGCAACCCCAGGTCGAGTACAAGCTGCGCCGGTTCGTCAACGACTATGTGGCGCCACCGAAAACCGCCGCCAGGCTCTCTCTGGCTGTGGAAACGTTCGAACGGATGCGCGGCGATCTCGCCGAGATGGGTGCCCGCACGCCGCACGAACTGATGCGCGCGGCCGAGGTGTCGTTCATTCGCGATTGCGCCGAGATGGCGGCCCGCAGTTCCCTGACCCGCACCGAATCACGGTGGGGCCTGTACCACGAACGTGCCGACCTCCCGGAGCGTGACGACCGGCAGTGGCGCTATCACCTCAACCTCCGCAAACGCGCCGACGGTGAGATGGAGTTCCTGAAGCGACCGGTCGCACCGTATCTGGTACCCGTGCCCGGACTGGATGACCTACCGTCACAGGAGGAGCCGGTGGTCGTTGCCCAGCCCGGACTCGTCGGGCACCGCCGCGCCCCGGATGCCGCAACACAAACGCCCCGGATCACGGAACCCACGGCGCCCGCATCGCCGCGGCTCGTCGCGCTGCTCGCCCTGGACGCGCCCACGGCTGTGGATCTCTCGGATTACCTGTCCGATACCGACGAGCGGGTGCGGGCGGCGGCGATCGCGGCGTTGACCGAGAACACCCCCGACGGATACGCCCCGCTGCTGGTGCGCGCACTGGACGATCCGGCAGCAATGGTCCGGGCCGCCGCGGCGGCCGCTCTGCGCGAACTGGTGGAGGTCCTGCCGTCCCCCGACGGCCTCGCCGACCGGCTCGGCTCGGCCGACCCGGTGGTCCGCGCGGTCGTTGTCGACCTGCTGCGTGCGATGCGCGCGGGATCTGCCGCGGCGTATCGAGCGGCACTCGACGACGCGGACCATCAGGTCCGTATCGAAGGTGTGCGGGCGCTGGTCTCGTTGGACGAACGGGACGCGATTGCGGCCGCGGCCACCGACACCAACCGTGAAGTGCGGATCGCGGCCGCGCAGGGCCTGGCCACGATCGGTGACGGGGGCGCCGATATCGTGCGGATACTGGCTGGCGACCGCGATCCACTGGTGCGGGCGGCGGCGCTGGCGGCATTCGCCGGCACCGGTGCCGGCGCAGCCGATATCGAAACCTGTATCGCCGCACTCCGGGAGACCGCCTGGCAGGTCCGGGTGGGCGCGGCACGGGGGTTGGCCTCGGCGGAGCCCGTGGACGCGGTTCCCGCGCTCGCCGCGACCCTCACCGATCGTCACCTGGATGTACGTAAGGCGGCAGTGCTGACCCTGACGACATGGCACAAGTACGGACCGGCTCGTCTGGCACTGAGGGAAGCGGTCGACGATCCCGACGCGGATGTCCGCGCCTATGCCCGGCGCGCGCTGGCAACCTGAGCACGCTCGCGGATCAAGAGGACTTCCCGGTGCCAAGCCGCCGCCGAAGACCACACAATGACCGATTCAGCCGCGGCGTGCGGTCGCCAGTAACTGTTCCACGGTGGCCAGTTTGACCCGTGGCCGTCCCGCCGCGGCACCCGCGGCTCGTTCGGCACGGTCCACCGCCTGCCAGGCGGTGCGATCCAGCATCTCGGGTTGCCGTTGCCGGACGAGTTCCGTCATGGCGGCCCGATCCCGGTCCGGGGCAGCCAGTGCGCCGGACCGGAAATCTGCCAGTATCGCGGCCACGGTTTCCGCGGCGTCGGCGCGGTTGGAGCCGATGACACCGCGTGGTCCGCGTTTGATCCATCCGGCCGCGTACACCCCGGGTACCGGTGTTCCGTCCGCGTTCACGACCCGGCCCGAGTCGGTGGGCAGCACCCCGCGCCGGTCGTCGAACGGCAGATCGTCGATCGCTTGCCCGCGGTAGCCGACCGCGCGTAAGACCAGGGAGGCGTCGAGTTCACCGGTTTCGGTGGTCGGCCGGGCGGTGGGAGAACCGGTGGGGCCGGTGAGTTCGTTGCGCACATAGCGCACGGACCGGACCCGGTCGTCGCCGGTGATCTCGGTGGGGGATACGCAGTACTGGAACCGGATCCGCTTGTGCCCCGCGTGCGGCGGGCGGGTCGCGTACTCACCGGCGGCGGCGATTTTCAGCCCGAGTTCGTAGGCGGATTCCGGGCTGTCCAGGAATTCCTGGGCGGCTTCGTCGAGTACGACATCCGCCGGGTCGATGACGATATCGACCCCGGTCAACCGCCCCAGCGCCCGGAATTCCGGTGCGCTGTAGGCGGCCTGGAGCAGGCCGCGCCTGCCCAGGATGACGACCTCGCGGATTTCGCTGCGCCGTAACGCCGCCAGCGCGTGATCGGCGATATCGGTGCGAGCCAGCTCCTCGTGGTCCATGGTGAGGATCCGCGCTATATCCAGGGCCACGTTTCCGTTGCCGACGATCACCGCCCGCTCTCCGGACAGGTCGAATTCCCGGTCCGCGTAGTCGGGGTTGCCGTTGTACCAGGCCACGAATTCGGTCGCGGAATGGCTGCCCGGCAGATCTTCGCCCGGGATCCCGAGGCGGCGGTCGGCGGGGGCGCCGACCGCGTAGATCACCGCGTGTGCGCTCTCCCGGAGTTCGGTGTGGGAGAGGTGGGTGCCGATCTCGGTGTTCAGATACATCTGCAGGGTGTCGCGTTTGAACGCGGCCGTGAACATATCGGTGACCCCGCGCGTCTGCGCGTGGTCCGGCGCCACTCCGTAGCGGGCCAGCCCCCATGGCGTGGGTAGCCGGTCGAACATCTCGACCTCCACCGAACCCGCGCCGAGTAGTTGTTCGGCGGCGTAGCAGGCGGCGGGCCCGGTGCCGACGATCGCGACCCGTAGTGTGCCGAGGTCCTTGGCGAGCCGCTGTACCGGCGGTGGGGGAGACATATCCGGTTCCAGCGGGTGTTTCGCGAAATAGCCGGCGTTGACGTCGAGGAATCCGTCCAGGTGCCCGGGCAGATCCTCTTCGGCGTAGATGGCGTCCACCGGGCAGGCCTCGTAGCAGGCGCCGCAGTCGATGCAGGTGTCCGGGTCGATGTAGAGCATTTCCGCGGTCGCGAATTGCGGGTCCTCGGGGCGTGGCCGGATGCAGTCCACCGGGCATTCGGCCACGCAGCTCGCATCGTTGCAGCAGCGCTGCGTGATGACGTACGCCATCTAGCTCTCCCGGCGCCTGCGGCGGTATCGCACCCGGCACGGCTGCTGCAGCTGCACCACCATCTTGGAGTGGTCGTTGCGGTAGGTCTCCGAGGGTTGCACCATCTCGAACTCCCAGTCCCGCAGCAGCACCGAGAAGATCGCCTTGAGCTGCATGAGCGCGAACGCGGCGCCCACGCAGCGGTGGCGGCCGGCGCCGAACGGGATCCAGGTCCAGCGGTTGACGAGATCCTCTTGATTGGGGTCGATATAGCGGCCGGGGTCGAAACTTTCCGGGTTCGGGAAGTCTTCCGGCAGCCGGTTCGAGATCGCGGGGGTGGCCGCGACATGGTCGCCCTCGGAGATACTGTGCCCGCACACCTCGAAATCGCCCTGCGCGACGCGCATCAGGATGATCAGCGGTGGATGCAGGCGCAGTGTTTCTTTCAGTACCGCTTCCAGTTGCGGGATCTGCCGCAGCGCGTGGAAGCTGACTTCTTGGCCGTCGGCGTAGAGCTCGTCGAGTTCTTTCACGACGCCCGACAGCACTTCCGGGTGGCGCAGCAGTTCGATGACCGACCAGGCGGCGGTGCCGGAGGTGGTGTGGTGGCCGGCGAACATCATCGAGATGAAGATGCCGGTGACTTCGCTGGCACTGAAATGTAGTTTGCCGTCCTCGCCCTTGACCGAGACGAGGACGTCGAGCAGATCGCGGTCTTCCTTGTCGGCGGGCGGGTTCGCGATCCGGACGTCCATGATGTCCTGGACGAGTTCGACCAGTTTCGCCCGGGATTCGTCGCGGATCCGGAAGCTTTCGATCGGCATGTACGGGTCGACGTAGGCGAGGGCGTCGGTACCGCGTTCCAGGTTGTGGTAGAGATGCGCGAACCGGCTGTCGAGTTCCTCGCGGAATTTCGTGCCGATCAGGCAGGCCGAGGACGTGTAGATGGTGAGTTCGGCGAAGAAGTCGAGCAGGTCGATTTCGCCTTCGTCGCCCCAGTTCGCCAGCATCCGGTCGACTTCGCGTTCGATTGTCGCGGCGTGGCCGCGCATCTGGTCGCCGCGCAACGCGGAGTTGTGCAGCATCTCCTTGCGGCGTTCCGGGCTGGCGTCGAAGACTACGCCTTCGCCGAAGATCGGTTTCATGAACGGGTAGGCGGCGGCCTGGTCGAGGTCTTCGTCCGCGGAGCGGAAGAAGAATTCGTTGGCTTCGGCTCCCGTGAGCAGGATGACATGGCGACCGGCGAGTTCGAACTGGCCAACATCGCCGCATTCCTCCCGGACCCGCCGCATCAGCGCGATCGGGTCGGTGCGGAACTCCTCCAGGTGGCCGTGTTCGTGCTCGCCTCCGGACACCCGCGGCGGTTTCACCGAAGTCATGTGGAAATCCTTCCCCAGATTACTGTCCAGGATCTATGGTAGACACCTGTCCAGACAGTACTACGGGGTGTTGACGAGAGGCAAGGCCGTACTCATTCGGTCAAATCAACGATCCGCTGACGCGGCACCGTCACAGTGCCATACTGCCTGGACACCTGTACGGAATAGTGTTCGGCCGCGGTTATTCGCCGGCCCCGGAAACGAGAGCAGGTCCATGAGCGGGCAGCAGACCCTATGGGGACGCGGAGCCGTCGTCGTCGGCGCCACCAGCGGTATCGGTCACGCCGTCGCCCACACCCTGGCCCGGCACGGCGCCGGAGTCGTCGTGAACGGCCGAAACGAAACCGCCGTCGAACGCACCGTCAATTCCGTGACTCTCGGCGGTCAGCGCGCGGTCGGCGTGGCGGGCAGCGCTGCCGACGAAGCGGTCGCCACCGAACTCGTCGACACCTGTATCCGCACCTTCGGCACCATCGACATCCTGGTCAACTGCGCCGGTATCGCCGAACCGGACGCATCCTCGATCCTGAATGTCACGACCCGCGACTGGCGTGCCCTGCTCGACTCCCACCTCACCACCACCTTCAACACCTGCCGTGCCGCCGCCCCGAAAATGGTCGCCCAGCGCCGCGGCAGCATCATCAACACCAGTTCGTTCGCCTACCTGGGGGACTACGGCGGCACCGGATACGCGGCCGGCAAAGGCGCGGTCAACAGCCTCACCCTCGCCATCGCCGCCGAACTCGCCGAGCACGATATCCGCGCCAATGTCGTCTGCCCCGGCGCCAAAACGCGGCTCTCCAGCGGTTTCGCCTACGAAGCCAAGATCATGGAGCTCTACCGCCGCGGGATGCTCGACGAAATGAGCAAGGACGCCGCCCTCGACGCCCCACCCGCCGAATACGTCGCCCAGCTGTACCTGTATCTCGCCGGCGCGGCAGCCGAGAAGATCACCGGGCAGATATTCGTCGCCGCGGGCGGTTTCGTCGGCCGCTATGACCGGCCCACTCCCAGCATCCTCGGTTTCCGCGACCACAACGACACTCCGCCGTGGTCCCAGGACGAACTGCACGCCATGATCAGTGGCAGCAACGCGCAGGCGCGGTAGTCCGATGAGCGAATTTCCCGAACTGGGCTGCTACGGCCTCGCCGGTCATGCCACCGACCCGCACATCCTGTTGGACGAGGCCCGTGCCGCCGAACGCCTCGGATTCGGCACCATGTTCCTGTCCGAACGCTTCAACACCAAGGAAGCGTTCACCCTCGCGGCCGCCGCGGGCGCTGTCACCACCGATCTGCGCATCTGTACCGCCGCCACCAACCACAACACCCGCCACCCGCTGGTCACCGCGGCGGGCGCGGTCACCCTGCACCGGCTCACCCAGGGCCGCTACAGCCTCGGCCTGGGTCGCGGATTCGACGCCCTTTTCGACGTGATCGGGCTCCCGCGCATCACCTCCGCGCAGCTCCGCGACGCCGTCGACCTCTACCGGCGGCTCTGGCGCGGCGAAACCGTCCTCGGTCACGACGGGCCCGCCGGTAAGTACCCACTGCTGCAACTCGACCCCACCTACGACGAGAAGATCCCGGTCACCCTCACCGCGATCGGCCCCAACACCCTGCGCCTGGCCGGTGAGATCGCCGATTCGGTCGTCCTGCACACCTTCTTCACCGACGACACCACCGCCCGCGCGGTGCAGGCCGTCCGCGCCGCCGCCGAAGCCGCCGGCCGTGACCCGAACAGCGTCCGGATCCACTCGGTCCTGGTCGTGGTGGACGATACCCAGGGCGAAACCGCGCGGCTTCGCAAACTCGTCGGCCGGCTCGGCACCTACCTGCAGGGTTACGGCGATATCCTGGTCCGGGTCAACGGCTGGGACCAGCGGGTACTCGACGATTTCCGCGCGCATCCGCTGGTCACCGGCGCCGGTGGCGCGCTCGACGCGGTCGCCGACCCGGAAACCCTCACCGCCGTCGAGGAGCTACTGCCCGCCGAATGGCTCGCCGCCTCGGCAACCGGCACCACCGCGCAGTGCGCGGCCAGGATCACCGACCAGTTCACCGCCGGCGTCGACGGCGTCATCCTGCACGGCAACACCCCCACCGAACTGGAACCGGTGGTCGCGGCATGGCGCCGGCACCGAACTCCCGACAGGAACTCCCAATGACCGCACCCGTCGAAATCGGCGACCTCACGCCCGAATGGCTCACCGCCGCTCTGGGCACCCCCGTCCGTGAAATAACCGCCGAACCCGTCGGAACCGGCCAAATCGGCTCGGTGTACCGGCTGCGGCTCACCGGAGACGGTGTACCGGACAGCCTGCTGGCGAAACTGCCGGCCGCCGATCCCGGCACTCGCGCCATGCTTGCCGGTGCCTACCGGCAGGAAGTCCGTTTCTACACCGAGATCGCCGGCACCGTCGCCGTCCGCACCCCCCGCTGCTACCACGCCGAAATCCACGGTGACGGCAGCGAATTCGTACTCCTGCTGGAGGATCTGGCCCCGGCCTGCCAGGGCGATCAGATCGCCGGATGCTCGGTCGCGGAGGCTCACCCGGCCGTCGCCAACCTCGCGGGACTGCACGCGCCTCGCTGGTGTGACGACGCTCTGCTGGATATCGAGGGGTTCAGTCGCAACGGACCCGAGGAAGCCGGGACGCTGGGTGAGCTCTACGGACCGACCACCGAGATCTTCCTCGACCGGCTCGGCGACCGGCTCGCCCCCGAAGACCGTGACACCGTCCGTGCCTGCGGTGACACCATCGCCGACTGGCTGATCGCGTGCCCGGAACGTTTCGGTCTCGTCCACGGCGACTACCGGCTCGACAATCTGCTGTTCGGTGCGGGCGAGCCGGCGCGGGTCACCGCCGTCGACTGGCAGACGGTCAACCTCGGGCTGCCCGCCCGCGACCTCGCCTACTTCGTCACCACCAGTCTCGACGCCGGTACCCGCCGAACCGAAGAGCGGAACCTCGTCGCCACCTATCATCGGCGGCTGGCCGACCTCGGGGTCGCCGGCTACTCGTTCGACGATTGCCTGCAGGACTACCGGTTCGCCACCCTGCAGGGACCGCTGGTCGCCGTCTTCGGCGCCGCCTACGGCACACCGACCGACCGGGGTGACGCCATGTTCGCCACCATGGTCCGGCGCAGCTGTGCCGCCATCCGTGACCTGGAATCCCTCACCGCGCGGCCGGCGCCGTCCCGTACCCGCCACCACGCACCCTGACCGGTGCGAACCCGAGGGTGCCCCTCCCTCCTCGTGCGGACAGGGTTGCGATGCCCGGGCCGGCGGGCATCGGAATAACCGGACCACCCCCTCGGTTCAACTAGATGCAAACGCATAGAACCGACGGTGGGAGCGATACACAATGCAGTTCGGAATCTTCTCGGTCAGCGATATCACCCGTGACCCCGTGTCCGGCGTGACACCCAGCGAAACCGAGCGCATCGACGCGATCGTGCAGATCGCGAAGAAAACAGAAGAGGTGGGACTCGATGTGTTCGCCATCGGCGAGCACCACAACCCGCCGTTCTTCTCCTCCTCGCCGACCACGCTGCTCGCGCATATCGCGGCCACCACCGAGCGACTGATCCTGACCACCGCGACCACCCTGATCACCACCAACGACCCGGTGAAGATCGCCGAGGACTACGCGATGCTGCAGCATCTGTCCCAGGGCCGGATGGACCTCATGCTCGGCCGCGGTAACACCGGACCCGTCTACCCGTGGTTCGGTAAGGACATCCGTGCGGGCCTGCCGCTCGCGTTGGAGAACTACAACCTGCTGCACCGGCTGTGGCGCGAAGATGTCGTCGACTGGGAAGGCAAGCACCGCACCCCACTGCAGAGCTTCACCGCGACCCCGCGGCCCCTCGACGGTGTGCCGCCGTTCGTCTGGCACGGCTCCATCCGCACCCCGGAGATCGCGGAACAGGCCGCCTACTACGGCAACGGTTTCTTCGCCAACCACATCTTCTGGCCCACCGCGCATTCGCTGCAGCTCATCGAGTTCTACCGGCAGCGGTTCGAGCATTACGGTCACGGCACCAAGAAACAGGCCATCGTCGGGCTCGGCGGGCAGGCCTATATCGCGAAGAAATCCCAGGACGCGTGGAACGAATTCCGGCCCTACTTCAACGAGGCACCGGTCTACGGTCACGGGCCGACACTGGAGGATTTCGCCGAGATGACACCTCTGTCGGTCGGCAGCCCGCAGGAGATCATCGACAAAACGCTCACCTTCCACGACACCTTCGGTGACTATCAGCGCCAACTGTGGCTGATGGATCACGCCGGACTGCCGTTGAAAACGGTGCTGAACCAGCTCGACCTGCTCGGCGAGGAAGTCGTCCCGGTCCTGCGCAAAGAACTGGACGCCCGCCGTGATCCGGAATCGGCGCCGGCTCCCACCCACCAGGCGCGGGTCACCGCGGCCTACGGCGATACCCCGCCCCGGCAGGCCCGCCCCAACGCCAACCAGGGTGACAACCTAGCCGGCGCCAGCCCGTACCTGGACGCCGCCCCGACCTCGGCCGGGAAATGACCAGAACCAGCAGCCGGCTGGCCAACGACGCCTGGGAATCGTTGCTGACAGCGCACGCCCTGCTGATGAAACAGTTCGCGGCCGAGGACGTCTGGCACGGGTTGACCATGCGGGAATACGACGTCCTCTACACGCTGTCGAAATGCCCCGAACCCATCCGCCCCGCGGAGCTGAACCGGCACGTCCTGCTCACCCAACCGGCGCTGTCCCGGATGGTGGACCGGCTGGTCGAACGCGGTTTCGTCCAGCGCACCCGGGACAGCCGGGACGGGCGCGGGGTCCGGCTCTCCCTCACCGACGAGGGCCGGACCCAGCAGCGCCGCATCGGCGGCCGCCACGCCGTCGGCGTCGCGCGGGCGCTGACGAGCGCGCTCAGCGACGAAGACCTGCGCAGCCTCGAAGAAATCTGCGGAAAACTCGCCGACACCACGAACAGGAAGCAACCATGAACACGAACGGACAGACGCACGAGCCCTACCGGCTGGTCGTGGTCAGCGGCGGAACCAGCAACCCGTCGTCGACCCGGATGCTCGCCGACCGCGTCTCCGCGCGGATCGGCACGGTGGCGGCCCGCCGCGGCGCGACCGTCACGGTCAGCGTGATCGACCTGCGGGAACTGGCGACCGAGATCACCACCGCCCTGGTCTCCCAGCTCATGGGCCCGAAAATGACCGCCGCTGTCGAGAAACTCGCGGCCGCGGACGGACTGGTCGTCGCGGCCCCCGTCTACAAGGCGGCACCGAGCGGACTGCTCACCTCGTTCTTCCACGTCCTGGACAACGACCTGCTGATCGCCAAACCGGTAATCCTCGCGGCCACCGCCGGCACCGCCCGGCACGCCCTGGTCGTCGACGAACAGATGCGCGGCCTGTTCGCCTACCTGCGGACCATGACCGTGCCGACCTCCCTGTTCGCCGCGGCCGAGGACTGGAGTGACAACGACCTGAACAAGCGGATCGACCGCGCCGCCCTGGAGCTGGTCCTGCTGATGGAAAGCGAATTCGCCCATAAGGTCAAGGACGAATCCTGGGACAGCTACCAGCACACCTTCGGTAGTGCCGGTGGCACCGAAACCACCGTCGACCTCGACACCGATCTGATGCGGCTCGCGGCCGGCGGGGGAAGATAACCGCGCGTGTTAGTTTGCTGCCGTGGCCGCACCCATCGACACCATCGACCAGGTCACGCGGTATCTGGACCTGGCAGGCGTGCTGGCGTGCGCCATGCTCGGCGGTGCGGTGTCGCGGACCGAGGGGCTCGACCTGTTCGGGTTCCTGGTCGTGGGCATCGTGTCCGGGCTCGGCGGCGGCATCATCCGCGACACCCTGCTGCAGCAGGGCCCACCGGTAGCCCTCACCGACTACGCCTACCTGCCCACCGCGGTCGCCGGCACCCTGATCGCCTTCGTCATCCATCTCAGCGAAAACTCCTGGGACCGCCTGTTCACCGCCCTCGATGCCGCCGTGATCGGTTTCTGGGCCGTCACCGGCGCGCAGAAAACACTCGCCGCTGGACTCGGCTGGCTGCCCGCCGTGCTGCTGGGCATCACGACCGCTGTCGGCGGCGGCGCCACCCGTGACGTCCTGCTGCGCCGCGTTCCGGCGGTTTTCGGCGGCAACGGCCTGTACGCGACCGTCGCCGCGGTGGTCGCGGGCACCATGGTCACCTGCACGTATCTCGGTGCGCCCGCCCTCGGAATCGTGCTGGGCATCTTCTGCTCACTGGTGTTGCGGCTGGCCGCGGTCCGGTTCGGCTGGGGACTACCCAACGGGCTGAACTGGCAGCCGCACACCCGTTTGGCCGCGGCCTTCCGCGGTACCCGGCCACCACGGCGCAGACGCCGCAGACGCGATCCCGGAACAGAAGAAGGCAGCTGACCCCGGCCCCAGCGGAAGGCAGCACCGATGAACCGCAACGTCTCCACCGTGCTCGCCGGCCTCGACGACGCCCGCGACGATATCGAGAACCTCTACCGCGACCTGCACGCACACCCCGAACTCGGCCTGCGGGAACATCGCACCGCCGACCGGGTCGCGACCGCGTTGCAAACCCGCGGATACCAGGTCACCACCGGAATCGGTGGCACCGGAGTGACCGGTGTGCTGGGCAACGGCCCGGGACCGACCGTGCTGCTGCGCGCCGATATGGACGCCCTCCCGGTGGAAGAAGCCACCGGCCTGCCGTACGCCTCCACCGTCACCGTCGACCGTGGCGGCACCCGGCAGCCCGTGATGCACGCTTGCGGTCACGATATCCATATCGCGTCCCTCGTCGGTTTCGCCGGGCTGATGGCGGATGCCACGCAGGCGTGGCACGGAACACTCGTCACCCTGTTCCAGCCGTCGGAGGAGAACGGTGACGGTGCCCGCGCGATGGTCGACGACGGACTCGCCGGCAAGATCCCGGCACCCGATGTGGCACTCGCCCAGCACGTTCTGCCGTACCCCGCGGGCTACGTCGGCACCCGCCCCGGCCCGTTCCTCGCCGCCGCAGACAGCCTGCGAGTCACCCTGTACGGTCGCGGCGCGCACGGCAGCCAGCCCCAGGCCGCCGTCGACCCCGTCGTCATGGCCGCGATGTGCGTGGTGAAGTTGCAGACCGTGGTTTCCCGGGAGATAGCGGCCACCACACCCGCCGTGGTCACCGTCGGCAGTATCCATGCCGGGACCGGACCGAACGTGATACCGGACCGCGCGGTCCTCGAAATCAATATCCGCACCTACGACACCGCCGTCCGCGACCACGTCTTGCACGCCGTCGAACGGATCCTGCGCGCCGAAGCCGCGAGCGCCGGCGCCGCACGCGACCCCGAAATCGAAACCATCACCACGTTCCCGCCCACCGTGAACGACACGGATACCACTCGGACGGTCGCCGCCGCCTTCGCCGAGACCTTCGGCGACAACGCGCACACCATCGACCTCCAGACCGCGAGCGAGGATATGAGCGAGATCCCGGCCGCGTTCGGTATCCCGTTCACCTACTGGGGTATCGGCGGAACCGATCCGGCCGCCTACGCCGCAGCCGAGCGGAACGGGACCATCGCCCGGGATATCCCGGTCAACCACAGTCCGTTCTTCGCACCCGTACCCCAGCCCACACTCGACACCGGCGTCACCGCTCTCACCGCCGCCGCCCTCGCCTGGCTCGGCACCTGAGAACGAGGCCCGGCCGCGCGGCACTGGGCAACACCCCCGCCATATGGCACGATTTCCCCCGTGACCAGCAAACCGTCCGCCGACCCGAAACTGCGCGATCTCGCGCTGCTGCGCCGGGTCCGGGACCGGATGGACCGCGAATACGCGCAACCCCTCGATGTCGAAGCGCTTGCCCGCGGGGTCAATATGTCGGCCGGTCACCTCAGCCGCCAGTTCCGGCTCGCCTACGGCGAATCACCGTACGGATACCTGATGACCCGGCGGATCGAGCGTGCGAAGGCACTGTTGCGGCGCGGCGATATGAGCGTCACCGAGGTCTGCTTCGCGGTCGGCTGCTCGTCGCTGGGCACCTTCAGCACCCGGTTCACCGAACTGGTCGGTGAACCGCCCAGCAGCTACCGGCAGCGCGCCGCGGGTGAGGTCGCCGGGATGCCGCCCTGCGTCGCCAAACAGGTGACAAGACCGATCAGGAATCGAGAAGCGCAGGTCACCGCGGCGCGGCTAGCGTCGTCGTCATGAACCTCACCATCAATGCCAGCTACCTCCCGCACGACGACCCGGACGCGGCACTGGCCTTCTACCGTGACCTCCTCGGATTCGAGGTGCGCAAAGATGTGGGCTACGAGGGGCTGCGCTGGCTGACCGTCGGCCCCGTCGGTCAGCCCGGCACCTCCATCGTGCTCACCCCGCCGGCCGTGGATCCGGGTATCACCGACGACGAGCGCCGCACCATCACCGAGATGATGGCCAAAGGCACCTACGCCTCGATCAACCTCGCCACGGCGGACCTCGACGGCACCTTCGACCGGCTGCAAGCGGGTGACGTCGAAATCGTCCAGGAACCCACCGACCAGCCGTACGGGATCCGCGACTGCGCCGTCCGCGATCCCGCCGGAAATATGATCCGCATCCAGCAGGCCGGCTGAGCGCGGCAGACAACCCGACCGCCGGTGTAGCGAAGCCGGCGCGATATTCGATAACGGACCGGGCGGACGACGAAAGCTGTCGGCGCCGCCCGGCCGGATCGGCCGGACGACGGCGACAGGGACCGCATCGCGGCCCGGATACCAGAGGGAGAGCAGATGAGCACGGCCACGAAATCCGGTACGCGACCGGCGGAACCGCACGTCGCCGACACCCACGACCTGATCCGCGTGTACGGCGCACGCGAGAACAACCTCAAAGACATCAGCGTCGAAATCCCGAAACGCAGGCTGACCGTGTTCACCGGGGTTTCCGGTTCGGGAAAGAGTTCGCTGGTCTTCAGCACCATCGCCGCGGAATCGCAGCGGCTGATCAACGAAACCTACAGCGCGTTCATCCAGGGATTCATGCCCAACCAGGCCCGCCCCGATGTCGACGTCCTCGACGGCCTGACGACCGCCATCATCGTCGACCAGGAACGGATGGGCTCCGACCCCCGCTCCACCGTCGGCACCGCCACCGACGCCAACGCCATGCTGCGGATCCTGTTCAGCCGGCTCGGCACCCCGCATATCGGCTCACCGCAGGCGTTCTCCTTCAACGTCGCCTCCATCAGCGGAGCGGGCGCGGTCACCGTCGAAAAGGGCGGGCAGACAGTGCGGGAACGACGCAGCTTCAGCATCACCGGCGGGATGTGCCCGCGCTGCGAAGGCCGCGGATCGGTCTCCGATTTCGATCTCACCGCGCTCTACGACGACAGCAAATCACTCAACGACGGCGCCCTCACCATCCCCGGATACAGCATGGAGGGCTGGTACGGCCGCATCTTCCGCGGCTGCGGTTTCTTCGACCCGGATAAACCGATCAAGAAATTCACGAAGAAACAGTTGAACGACCTGCTCTACAAAGAGCCCACCAGGATCAAGGTGGAAGGCGTCAACGTCACCTACGAAGGCCTGATCCCGAAGATCCAGAAATCCTTCCTGTCCAAGGACCGGGAGGCGATGCAACCGCATATCCGCGCCTTCGTCGACAAGGCGATCACCTTCGACGTCTGCCCCGATTGCGGCGGCACCCGGCTCAGTGCGGAAGCACGGTCGTCGAAGATCAAGGGAATCAGCATCGCCGACGCCTGCACCATGCAGATCAGCGATCTGGCCGACTGGGTACGCGACCTCGACGAACCGTCCGTCGCGCCGCTACTGACCGCGCTCGGCCAGACACTCGACTCGTTCGTCGAGATCGGCCTCGGATATCTGTCACTCGAACGCCCCGCGGGCACCCTGTCCGGTGGTGAGGCGCAACGGACGAAAATGATCCGGCACCTCGGGTCCTCGCTCACCGACGTCACCTACGTTTTCGACGAACCGACCATCGGGCTGCACCCGCACGACATCGCGCGAATGAACGAACTGCTGCTGCAACTGCGCGACAAGGGCAACACCGTCCTGGTCGTCGAACACAAACCCGAGGTCATCGCCGTCGCCGATCACATCATCGACCTCGGCCCCCGCGCGGGCACCGACGGTGGCCAGGTGATGTTCGAAGGAAGTGTCGACGGTCTGCGCGCCAGCGGCACCATCACCGGGCACCACCTCGACGACCGCGCCGCCCTGAAACCGTCGGTGCGCACACCCACCGGCGCCTTGCAGGTGCGCGGCGCCACCTCACACAACCTGCGCGATGTCGACGTCGATATCCCGCTCGGGGTGCTGGTGGTCCTCACCGGCGTCGCCGGCTCCGGCAAGAGCTCACTCATCGACAGTTCGGTGGCCCGCCGCGACGGGGTCGTCACCGTCGACCAGACCCCGATCAAGGGTTCCCGGCGCAGCAACCCGGCCACCTACACCGGCCTGCTCGACCCGATCCGCAAAGCCTTCGCCAAAGCCAACGGGGTCAAACCCGCCCTGTTCAGTTCCAACTCCGAAGGCGCCTGCCCGACCTGTAACGGTGCCGGTGTCATCTACACCGACCTGGGTGTCATGGCCACCGTCGAATCCCCCTGCGAGGAATGCGAGGGCCGGCGGTTCCAGGCACAGGTCCTGGAGTACACGTTCGGCGGCCGGAATATCGCCGAAGTGTTCGCCATGTCGGTCGCCGAAGCCGAGGAATTCTTCGGCGCCGGCGACGCCCGGATCCCGGCGGCCCATAAAATCCTCGACCGCCTCGTCGACGTCGGCCTGGGCTACATCAAACTCGGGCAGCCGCTCACCACCCTGTCCGGCGGTGAACGGCAACGGGTCAAGCTGGCGACTCAGATGGCCGATACCGGAGGTATCTACGTGCTCGACGAGCCGACCACCGGTCTGCATCTCGCCGACGTCGAAAAGCTGCTGGGCCTGCTGGACCGGCTCGTCGACTCCGGTAAATCCGTGATCGTCATCGAACACCATCAGGCGGTCATGGCGCACGCGGACTGGATCATCGACCTGGGACCCGGCGCCGGCCACGACGGCGGCACGATCGTCTTCGAAGGCACCCCCGCCGATCTGGTCGCCGCCCGATCCACCCTCACCGGCGAACACCTCGCCGAATACGTCGGTGGCGGAAAATAGTTCCGAAGCAACGACTTTCGGAACTGTCCGGAATCGATGACGGGCCGGTCACCGCGCGGCCGGGAATGTGCGACACCTCCCCGGCCGCGTGCCTGCGCTACTTACCCCGCAGACCGAACGTGTTCCCGTCGGCATCCCGCAACACGCACACGCTGACGCCCGGCGCGACCTCACGCGGCGCGCTGCTCTCGGTCGCACCGGCCGCCAGCAGCGTTGCGCGGACCGCCTCGATATCGTCGACATCGGTGTACGCCACCGGCCCCTCCGAGACATCGCCGTTCGGGTTCAGGCCGATCTCGAACCCGTCGGCGGAATAGCCGACGTAATACGGCTGGTCGGTATGCGGCGCCCCGAACAGCGCCGAATAGACCGATTTCGCGGCGACCAGATCGGACACCGGGATGACAACGCTGCGGATCGTGGGATTCATCAGTTCTTCCTCTCGCCGGCCCGGCCGGACCGGTCGACGACCCATGACCGGAAACCACCGAGCAGAAGGTGACGTGATGGACGAAAACCCGAGCTACTCGAACGGCAGCGTACCCACCCGCCGGTATCGTTCCCGAGTTTCGGGAACACACTGTGCCGAAATCGGGACACAGCGGTAACCGCGGATCCCGCAGCCCGGGGGAGAGGCCTGCCGCGCGGGTCAACGGACGAACGTACCCAGACCGTCGCTGTCGTAGAACTCCAGCCACAACCGGTCACCGTCGAACCGGGCCTGTGACACCGTCCCGGGATCCGCGCTCTCCCCGGACGGCGTGAAAACGAACGTATCGCCGTCCCAGTGCCGCAGCGGCATGCTCACCTTTCCCGGCCCCATCGTCAACATCAACCGGTCACCGTCCACCGTGACCGTCGCCGGACCGAAGTAGTCGTTCCCGTATTCGCCCGCGTAACTGTCCAACGGGCGCCCCGGAGCCGGTGCCGGTGGTGGTGTCTTGCCGACCAGCTCCCCGGTAGGCGCCTCCACCTGCGCGAACGCATCCCGGTACAGATTCCCCCAGTCCTCCCGGACCTCACCGAACTGGACCAGGTCGGCGAACTCGGCGTTCAACGTCTCCGGCACCCCGATCGGCGCCGCATTCGTCAACGTCACAATCCCCACATCCGCCGAAGGGATCATCGTCAACGCTGTCGCCGCACCCGCGTTGAACGCACCCGAATGACCGAGCACCACCCGTCCCGCCGCCGACGTGCCCACATTGAACCCGAACCCGTACGCCCCCGCCCGCGCGTCCGGCGCCCCGGGCGGTGACGACACCGCCTGCGGTGACACCGCCGGCAGCAACGCCTCCGGCGCCACCACCTGCCGACCCTCGAACGATCCGTCACCGAGCACCATCGTCATCCACCGCGCCATATCCGCCACCGAGGAACTCACCCCACCCGCCGGCGATTGCGCATCCGGCTGCCGGCCCGGCTCGGCCCGGCGGTACGCGTCGTCCACCCGCACATGCCCCACAGCCCGATCCTTCGCCGCCACGTAATCGGCGTACCGGGAACTGGTCGCCGCCATTCCCAGCGGCTCGTAGATATTGCGCTTCGACAGATCCGCCCAATCCAGCCGAGCCGACGCCGCGACCGACACCGCGGCCGCGGTCAACCCGAAATTCGTGTAATCGTAGGACGCCCGGAAAGGCGACAAAGGCAGCAACCGCAACCGCTCCAGCACCTGCGCCCGGTCGTACCCCAGATCCTCCAGCCGGTCCCCGGCATGATCGGGCAACCCCGAACGATGGGCATACAGATCACCGACGGTCACATTGTCGCTGACATAGGGATTCTGCAAGGCGAACGCGGGATCGTACTGCCGCACCGGACTGTCCCACCGCACCGGCCCCTCGGCGACCTGCCGCGCCACCACCGTCGCCCCCACCGGTTTCGACAACGACGCCAACTGGAACACCGTGTCCGGACCCACCTGCTGCTCGGTACCCACCTCCCGCACCCCGAAGCCCTGCTCGTACACGACCTTCCCCTCGTATACGACCGCCACAGCCATACCGGGGATACCCGTCGACTGCATCAACTCGCGGGCACGCTGCTCGACCCGGCCCAGAATATGCTCGACCCGGCCATCCGGAATGGCAACCCCCGCCGCCCGGTCGGGCTGCGGAACCTCGCTGCTCGTCCCCACCGTCGCCCCGGACGGCACCGGCGCCTCGATCTCACCGCACCCCGCGACCAGCCCGGCCGCCGTAACCACCGCACCGAGAGCCACCAACCGCCGTCCGCGCATAGCCCGCCTCCGAGAGGTCGTCGCCGATACGAGCCCGATCGCCCGAGCCTATCTCCCACCGGGCGTTCGGTAGCGCACCATGTGAACCTGCGGGTCGATCCAGCGACACGAGAACAGCCCACCATTGCCCACAACCCGGGCCCGCCACGTTCCGGCCTCCACCACATCGATCCCGCCCGCCCGGTGCCCGGTACCCTCTACCAGCCGTCGCCGCCGCGCACCGGCCGCACGAACAGGGAGAGGAGCCGCCCATGCCAGGAGGCAACCGCCGACGCATCCTGACAGGGGCATCGACGCGCAAGATCGCGGTCGACCTGGCGCCGCTGCGAACCAGCCGCGATTTCCGGACCCTGTTCGCGGCCCGCACCATCTCGGTATTCGGCATCGGATTCCTGGTGGTCGCGCTACCGATCCAGGTGTATCAGCTCACCGATTCCACCACCATGGTCGCGACCGTCGCCACCGTCATCGGGATCTCCGCCTTCGCCGGCACCCTCATCGGCGGCCCCGCCGCCGACCACTACGACCGCCGCGCCGTGATCGTGTCCTCCCGAGCCGCCGCGACCCTCGGATTCGCACTACTCGGGGTGAACGCGATGCTCCCCGAACCGCGGCTGTGGATCATTCTGCTCTGCGCCGTCATCGACGGACTGACCGGAGGAATCTCCGAAACCGCGCTCGTCGCCGCCATGCCCGGCCTCGTCCCGCACGACAAACTGGCCGCGGGAGCCGCGCTGATGGCACTCACCGCCGACCTCGGCCAGATGGCGGCGCCCGCGCTCGCCGGACTACTCATCGCATGGCTCGACGTCGCGGCCAACTACTGGCTTGCCGCCGCCGCCGGCCTCGTGACCACCGTGCTCATCGCCCGGCTCAGCCGGATGACCGCCGAGCGCGGCCACAACGAATCGCCGCTACGGGCCGCACTGTCCGGCTTCCGCTTCGTCGCCGGGCACCGGATCGTCGGCGCGACCCTGCTCGTCGGCTGCGTCACCATGCTGCTCTCCGGATGGAACGTACTCATCCCCGAATACGTGACCGAGGTACTGCACGGCGGAGAAACCACCGCGGGACTACTGTTCGCCGCACCCGCGGTCGGGGCGGTAATCGGCTCGCTCACCTCCGGCTGGACCGGATCGATCCGCCGCGGCGGCCAAGTGATCTTCGCGGCCACCCTGATCTCGGCCGCCGGAATCGCCGGGGCCGGCCTCGCCGGCGCGACCGTCGCGGTCTTCACCGGCCTCGCCGCCCACGGCGCGGGCCGCGTGGTCAGCGATATCGCACGATTCGCGGTAGTCCAGGCCCACACCCCCGACGCTTTCCGCGGCCGCGTCTCCGGCCTGTGGACCGCGCAACTCACCATCGCCCTGTCGATGGGCGCGGTCGTCGCGGGCCTGGTGTCGAACGCGGTCCCGACCCGGGCGGTCTTCCTGATCTACGGCGCCGGGGGATGCCTGCTCACCGTCGCCCTGTGGTGCCTGCTCACCACCCTGCGCACCCTCGACAACCGCGAAACCGCACCGCGGACACTCACTCCACCGCGGCCGCCAACTGCGGAGTGATGCGATCCAGCGCGAAACCCAACGACTTCGGAGTTCCCGCCGACAACGCCAGAACCGCCGGATCGTTCTCCGGCAACCGCACCGCGTGACCGTCACGCACCACCGCCAGCGAATTGATCAAGGGGTCGTTCTCGAGATCGGCGAACGGTAACCCGATCGTCGTGAAAACACCGGCCTGCGAATCGAGATCACCAACCCGCTCCACCGGGACCTGCGCGAAAAACCCCGAACTCTGCAACCGCGTCACCGGCGGATTCTGCACAAAACCCAGATCGGCGAAGAAATCGAACCGGGCATCACCCGCCAGATACGCACCGTAGGCAGTGCCGAACTTCGCGGCGTAGACGAACCGCTTGCCCGCGAACTCCGGATGCTCACGGGCGACAGTCTGCTGCGCGGTCGTCGTCTCCGCGACAATCCTGTCCGCGTCCGCGCCTTTCCCGAGAGCCGCGCCGATGATCTGCGCCTGAGTCCGCCAATCGACCGCGAAATCGCCGGTCCCCTCCGGCGCCGTCACCACCGGTGCGATCTCACGCAAACGATCGGTCACCGCGCTGTCCGCCTTCGCCCGCACATTGAGGATCAGATCCGGATCGAGCTCCTCGATCTGCTGCATATTGAACTCACCGGCGCTCTGCGCGGACAACAACTCCGGCGAGGTGTCCCCGAACCCCGCCACATCCCATTCACCGACCCCCTTGGTGTCCTCCCCGAAACCCATCCAGTCATAGATCGCCACGGGCCGCACACCCAGCTCGACCGCGACCCCACCGTCCGACCAGCCGAGCGCCACCACCCGCGGCTGATCCGGCAGCGAGAACCCCGGCGTGCCGGCCGGATCGTCGAACACCTCATAGGTCGTGTCATCGGACTGCACACAGGCGGTCGACGCCAGCACCGCGCTCGCCAGCACCGCCACGATCCCGCGGAAACGCCACTTCGACATGGTTCTCCTCCTCGGTTGTACCGTTCACGCGCTGTCGGCCCGGACCGCCCCCTCGGCAAGCGGGACAACCAGCGGAGTCCCCGTCTGCGGATCATCGATCACCTGCGCATACACGCCGAACACCCGGTCCACCAACTCGGCGGTGATGATCTCGCGCGGGGGACCGGCCGCAATGATCTCGCCGCCACGCATAGCGATGATGTGCGAGGCATAACGGGCAGCCTGATTGAGATCGTGCAGCACCGCCACCAGCGTCGTACCCCGCCGGTTGAGATCACCGCACAATTCGAGCACCTCGATCTGATGCCCCAGATCCAGAAAGGTCGTCGGCTCGTCCAGCAGCAAGATCGGCGTCTCCTGGGCCAGCGCCATCGCGATCCACACCCGCTGCCGCTGACCCCCGGACAACGCCTCCACCGGTCGCGTCGACAACTCGGTCAGCCGCGTGACCTGCAGAGCGAAATCGACAGCACGCTGATCCGCGTCCGTCCACTGACGAAACATCCGCTGATACGGGAAACGACCACGCGACACCAGATCGATGATCGTGATCCCCTCCGGCGCGATCGACTGCTGCGGCAGCAACCCCACCTCCCGCGCGAACTCCTTACCCCCGTAATCCGCCACATCCCGCCCATCCAGCAGCACCGTGCCGCGCCGCGGCCGCAACAGACGCGACAGCGTCCGCAGCAACGTCGACTTACCACACGCGTTCGGACCGACGATCACCGTGAACGAACCATCCGGCACCACGACATCGAGACCGCTGATCACAGTCCGCTCGCCGTAACCGACCCGCAGACCGGTAGCGGTGAGCCGCCCCGCGGCGTCGCTCGGCATGGCGTTGCTGGTCACAGGCGAGCCTTTCGAGACTGAGCGAGCAGCAGGAACAACAAATACACCCCACCCAGCGAAGTGGTCACCACACCGACCGGAAGCTGTGTCTGTGGCGCCAGGATCGTCCGCGCCACCACCTCGGCGGAAACCAGCAGCGTGGCGCCCACCGCCGCCGACACAACCAGCGGGATCCCAGCGCTCGGCGTGATCCGCGCCGCCACCTGCGGCGCCACGAGCGCCACGAACGCGATCGGACCCGCGATCGCGGTCGTCGCCGCCGCGAACCCGACCCCGATCACCAGCAGAACCACCTGCGTGCGCTCGGTATCGACCCCCTTACTCGCCGCCGAATCGGTACCCAGCTCGAACATCCGCATCCGCGGCGCCACCACCATCAGCGCCGGAACCAGCACGGCCAGCGTCACGAAAACCGGCACCGTATCCGCCATCGACAAATCGCGCAGATTACCCATACCCCACGCGGCCGCCGCCCCCGCGTTCTGCACATCCGCCGTAGCGACCAGATAACCGTTGAACGACAACAACATCGCCTGCACACCGATACCTACGATGATGAACCGATAATTACCCGTCCCGCCGCGCATCCCCAGGAAATACACAGCCAGCGCGGTCACCAGGCAACCCAGCAACGCACCCACCGTCGCACCACCCGAACCGAGCCCCAGCACCAGCATCGCGACCAGCGCGCCGGTATTCGCGCCCGTCGTGAAACCGATGATGTCCGGGCTGCCCAGCGGATTACGGGTGATCGTCTGGAAGATCGCACCCGACAACGCCAGTGAGGCGCCGCCCAGCACCGCCGTCACGACCACCGGCAGCCAGTTCGCCACATGATCGGCAGGCCGGCCACCCACCTGACCGGCGAGCACCCGGACCACCTCGACGAACCCCAGCCCAGGAGTATCGGTGGTGCTCGCACCCAGCGACAGAACGCCCACCACCGCCGTGACCAGCACCAGGCCGACCGTGACCGCCGCCGCGACAATATCGACCCGCACACTCAGCCCCAGCCGCGGCGCCCGCACGAACCGCACCCGACCGGGCCAGCGCGCGGGCGTGACCGAATCGGTTACCGCCGGCGTCACCATTGCGAACCCCTCTCACCACGGGCCAGCCAGATCAGCACCGGCGCACCGAGAAACGCGGTGACCATCCCCACCGGCAGTTCACTCGCGGTGGCGACCCGCGCGACGAGATCCGATCCGACCAGCACAATCGGCCCGACCACCAAGCACAACGGAATCATCCAGCGATGATCCGGCCCCACCGCCATACGCACCGCGTGCGGCACCATCAAACCGACGAAACTGATCGGCCCGACAGCCGCCGTCGCCGCGCCGCACAACACAGTGACCACGACGAAACCCACAGCACGCACCGCGGACACCGGCACGCCCAGCGCGTTCGCGCGGTCGTCACCGAGCGCCAGCGCATTGAGATAACCCGACAGCGCCAGCGCACCCACCAGGCCGAGCAGTATCAACAACCAGGTCGCCGACAACTGCGGCCAACCGCGCCCGTCGAGCGTTCCCACCATCAGCCCGCGGATAGCGTCGAACGTGCGCGGATGAATCATGGTCAAGCCGAATGCGAGTCCGCTGAGCGTCGAAGCGATCGCGACACCGGTGAGCACGAGCTTCGCCGGACTCGCCCCACCGACCCCGCGGGAACCGACGAAATACACCAGCACCGACGCGGCGAACGCACCACCCAGCGCCCACCACAGGTAGTCCGTGCCCCCTGCCCCGGCCACCACCGAGCCCAGCACCATGGCGAAGTACGCCCCGGAGTTCACACCGAGGATCCCGGGATCGGCCAGCGGATTTCGCGTCAGCCCCTGCATCACCGCGCCCGCCACCCCCAACGCCGCGCCGACCAGCGCGGCCAGCAATGTGCGCGGAATTCGCTGTTCCCGGATAACGCCGAGGGTGGTCGCGTCGCCTTCGTTGAACAATGCGCGCCAGGCATCGTTCACCGAGAAATCGCCACTGCCGACAAAGAGGCCACCGGCCAGCAAAACTACGAGCAACGCGGCCAGTGACAGCAGCACAACGGTCCGCGACAGCGCCGTCGGCGACACGGTCACGGTGGCTGAGGGCACAGCGTTCCATCCTCGTTTCGCAATGCTGCGGTTGGTGGCCGGCAGGTAGCTACCGCCGCCCGCGGTTAGTTTAGCCTCGGTTTACCTGCAGGTGGCGGCGCCGCGCGGGGCCCGGAGGCCGGCCGCATCGAACAACGTCGTCGTCTCGTCGACGCCTGAATCGACCGCCGTCGATACCGACCCGGACCGCACGTCGTCGGCCGCGTCGGTGCTCCGATCGTTCCGCGCCTACTTACCGGTGGACTGCGCTGTGGCAGGGTCTCGGTCGTAGGTGAGGAAGGCCGCTCCGCTGTCGAGGACGGTGTGGTCGACGAGTCCCCAGGTGTTGGGTGCGAAGCCCGCGGCCCGTCCGAAGAGCGGTATACCGGTACCGATGGTGAGCGGGCTGAGTTTCACGATCACGCGGTCGATCTCGCCGTACAGTGCCCCGGCCAGTTCCCCGCCGCCGACGAGCCAGATGTCTTTGCCGCCGTGGCGTTTCAACTCTCGCACCCTCGCTACCGGGTCACCGGCGACGAGTTCGACGCCGGGGTCCGGGCTTTCGGTCAGTGTCCGGGAGAAAACCAGGTGCGTGAGGTGAGGGTAGGCGTCGGTCACACCGGCCGCGAGGCCCACCTCATAGCTCTTGCGGCCTTCGACGACCGTATCGAAGTGGGTGCCTTCGGCAGTCACACCGAGCGCGGCTCGGGCCGGTCCCGGCAGGGTCTCGGGATACTGCTCGATGAGGTGCCGCAGGTAGTCCTCGGACGGGGTCCAGAAGCCACCTGGGCCGGTGGGGTCGGAGCCGTCGGGACCGGCGATGAAGCCGTCGAGGGTGGAGGCGATGTAGTACACGAGCTTGCGCAAAGTTGGTCCTTCGTTGACGGGTCGGCAGGTCGTCGCGGCCGGGGCAGGGAGCCACCGGGTGTTATGTCGTAGCTGTGAAAAATGGCGTGACGATGCGCTCCACTGCCTGCGTGACCAATTCGTCTCGCTCGGCGTCGGTGAGAACATCGGGAAGCGTGAGCTGCTCGACGATCAGCCAGTTCATGGCCAGGTACATCAGCAGGACCGCGACCGCCCCTCCGGGCAGGCCCGCGGCCTCGTGCCGGGTGACGTTCTCGTCGATATCGGCGCGGACCCGCTCGGTGAGCAGCGTACGCAGCTCCGGCCTCCTGGTGGCCTCCAGTCGAAGCTCCAGCAGCGCAAGGTGCCCGGATCGGAAGTCGGCCACCCTGTCGACGCTTTCGCGCAGCATCGCGCGGTACGACGCGGGGTCCTGTGCTCGGTCGAACATCTCGCTGAGCGCGTCCTCCTCGGGTCTCAGCCGCTCGTAGATACGCACGCCTGCCTGGACGAGGAGGTCGTTGCGATTGCGGAAGTAGTTGGAGGTGGTGCCGATGGGCACTCCTGCCTCTTTGTCGACACCACGCTGAGTCAGACCGCGCGCCCCCTCCCGGGCGAGAACTTCGATAGCGCCGTCGAGTAGCGCGGCCCGCCGGGCCGGATTCTGACGCATCGTCTCACACTCCATCCTTTGCGCTGACGTCCGTAAGCAAACCACACCAATTGAAGTACGTCAATTGAAGTGGTTTGGCGCGAACTCCGAGTCCAGAGGTCCCGCCCTCGGTATCCGCACATGTCGGCGTGTGGGCCGTTATCCGGGGTGGCGTCTGATGTGAACTGCGGCGGCTCCGCCGTGGGCCTGAGTGAAGCGGCATCGGTGGGTCGCTCGACCTCCGAGCCTCTTCGGTCCTGACGCCAGCGGCAATGTCGACCAGTAGCTACCGAGGCCCCGCTGTTCTGCGCCATCACTACCGAAACCCTGAGGAGTGTCGGAAAGGCGGATATTCATGGTCGGGAGACATCACCCACATTTCGTCACAATGACGAAATGCCCTCGGCCTGTGAGGAGTCGAGGGGGAGGGGCCGGTCACTGACCGGGCGGCTTGTCACCGAAACGGCATATCGTCACCAGTGGTCGGTCGTTTGTTGTTGCCGGTGGTGTGGGCTCGGCCGCCAGGCGGGCGCATCGTCAGCGGCACGGCCGAATCGGTCCGAGTTGACATAATCCCGCAGCGGATAGCTCGGTCGCGTGGGTTGGTCGCCGACGCCGGGTGTCCCGGACCTTCCGCTTGGCGGCGGAGATCCCGAACCGGCCGAGACCGGTTACCGTGCAGGAGGTTTGCCCGCCGGTGGCATTCCGGACGCGCACTCCCGAAGACTGCCGATAATCTACATTCTGTTAACTAGAATCCCACGGGGGTTGTCGGTGGCTTCTGTGAAGATGCTGACGTGACAAACCCACAAACCGCGGTTGACGACCTCCTTTTCCCCTGTTCAGGCGGCTGTGAGCAAGAGAAACCACGGACAAAAATGGTTCGGACGAAACCGCCGAACGCAATGTGTCACGCGTGTTATCAACGCGCCCGGCGGAGCGAGAACGCGCAGGATATTCGTCGCGCGAATCTTTGGGCAAAGTACCGGATCACACCCGATCAATACGATGAGCTGAGGACCGCCCAGGGGTATCGCTGTGCGATATGTGACGTTCACGAGAACGACATCGATACCACGCAGGTCGGCGGCCGCCCTCGCCGGGATGGCTCGAAGCTGCTGAAATCCCCTCTTGCTGTAGATCATTGCCACATGAGCCGGGCTGTTCGGGGCTTATTGTGCGCCCGGTGCAACTTGGGCCTGGGGGCATTCGACGACGATCCGGTCCGCCTGGCCGCGGCGATTGCGTATCTCGAGCGGAATGAGCCGCTGCTCGGTGCGATCAGCCCGCCTATAGCCGCACTGTGACGCTCGTTTTCCGCAGGTTCAGGAATGGGTGGTCTGCCGGGTGACACTGCCACCTCACCACCACCCAGTACGTACAACCTCGTCCGATTCCCGAGGTTCTCGGCTCAGGCGGGTCCCTACCCGGTGGTACGGGCCCGGCTGCCGGAGGCACGGATACTCAGACAGCGATCACCTCGCTTGCGCCGAGCGCCGGGGCTCCGCGTAGCTCTTATCGGTCGAGTAGTCCGTTCAGGATCCGGGTGATCTGGGCGATGGCCGCGGGTTCGGTCATCGCGAGGTGGGCGGAGTCGATATCGAAGTTGGAGATATGGCCGGCTACCACGCGCTCCCAGCCGCGGTGGCCGGTGGCGTCGTCTCGCCGGTCCGTTGTCGCGGTGAAGTACACCATGTCGCCGTCGAGCATCGGGGGTTTCCAGGCGGCGGCTGCCCGGACCGACTGGTTGTAGGCGTCGGTCATGCGTTCGATCATGGCGGCGTCGATGGCGATGCTGTCACCCAGGTACTGCTGGATCAGGTCGGCGGCTTCCTCTGCGGTCGCGTCGTCGTGCACGAAATCGATGCCGAGGACGGGGCCGAGGTTGCTGACCAGTTCGCCGGCGGTGACCGTCGAGACGGATTCGGTGGCGATACTGTCTACTTCGGCGTCCAGCACCGCGAGCAGCGCGACCTGTTCGCCGTCGGCGCGGATGCGGGCGGCGACGGCGTGGGCGATGACACCGCCGAGCGACCAGCCGAGCAGGTGGTACGGGCCGTGTGGCTGGACGGAGCGGATCTCGTCGGCGTAGCGTTCTGCGATTTCGCCGATCGTGCCGGGGCCGGGAGTTTCGCCGCTGATCTGGGGTGCCTGGATACCGTAGATCGGCCGGTTCTCGGACAGGTACTGGCTGAGGGTGTGGTAGGACCAGGCCAGGCCCGAGGCGGGGTGGATGCAGAACAGGGGCGCCCGGTCGCCGCTGGTGCGGATGGGGAGCAGGACATCGAATCCGAAGGCGGCGGGGCCGGTGTCCTCGTGGCCGGATGCCATACCGGTTTCGATGCGTTTCGCGAGGTCGGCGGGGCGTGGATCGGACAGGATCCAGCTGACCGGGACCTCGTAGTGGAGTTCCTTCTTCAGTTCGCTCACGACCTGCACCGATTTCAGCGAGTTGCCGCCCAGCGCGTAGAAGTCGTCGTCGGCGCCGACCCGGTCCATGCCGAGTACCTGTCCGTAGGCGCGGACTACTTCACCTTCCAGCCAGGACGACGGTTCCCGGTACTCCCCTACCGCGAGTACCGGTTCCGGCAGCCGTGAGCGGTCGAGTTTGCCGGAGGCGGTGAGGGGCACCGTGTCGAGCACCATCACGGTGGACGGCACCATATAGCCGGGTAGTTCGGTGGCGGCGTGCGCGAGAACAGCGGCGGTGTCGAGGGTGGCGCCGGTCGCGGGGACGAGGTAGCCGACGAGTTGGTCCCCGGCCGTGGTGGTGCGGACGGCGGTGATCGCGCGGGAGACGGTGGGGTGCTCGGCGAGGACGGCCTCGATTTCGCCGAGTTCGATGCGCAGGCCGCGGAGTTTCACCTGGAAATCGGTGCGGCCCAGGTATTCCAGTTCACCGTCGCGCCGGTGGCGTGCCAGGTCGCCGGTGCGGTACATGCACTGGCCGGTGGCGTACGGGTCGGGTACGAATCGTTCCGCGGTCAGGCCCGGGCGGGCATGGTAGCCGCGGGCGATCTGCGTACCGGTCAGGTACAGGTCTCCTGCGACACCGGGCGGGACGGGTCGCAGCAGGGCGTCGAGCACGTAGGCCCGGACGTTCCATACCGGTGCGCCCATGGGGACGCTGCCGGTATCGGCGTCGGTGACCGCGTGGGCGGTGGCGTGGAGGGTGAATTCGGTGGGGCCGTACAGGTTGTGCAGGTCGACGTCGGGCAGAGTGTGCCGCGCGGTGGCGACGACCTCGGCGCCGAAGGCTTCACCGCCGACGAGCAGGGCCCGCAGGGAAGGTAGCGAGTCCGCGGGGGTCGCGTCCGAGAAGGCGGCCAGCATGGACGGTACGAACGAGGTGACCGTGATCTGCCGCTCGGCGATGGTTTCGGCGAGGTAGGCGGGATCGGTGTGCCCGTCGGGCCGGGCGACCACCATCCGCGCCCCTACTGCCAGGGTGGCGAACAGTTCCCAGACCGAGACGTCGAAAGTCGCCGGGGTTTTCTGCAGGATCGTGTCGGCCGGTGTCAGGGCGTAGGTGTCGATGATCCAGTGCAGCTGGTTCAGTACCGCGCGGTGCGGTACGGCGACGCCTTTGGGTCGTCCGGTGGATCCGGAGGTGAACAGGACGTAGGCGATGTTGTGTGGCCGCAAGTGCGCGAGGCGGTCGTTGTCGGTGACGGGCGCGTCGTCGAAATCGGTGAGGTCCAGCCCGTCGAGGGAGGACAGGACGACCACGGGTGCGGCGGTTTCCAGCATGTAGTCGATGCGTTCGGCCGGATAGTCCGGGTCGACCGGTACGTATCCGCCGCCGGCGGCGTGTACCGCGTACATGGCGGTGACCTGGTCCAGGGACCGGCGCATATGCAGTGCGACCAGCGAGTCCGGGCCCACGCCGCGCGATATCAGCCATCGGGCCAGGCGGTTGACGCGTGCGGCGAACTGCGCGTAGGTGAGTTTGCCGGTATCGGATTCGATCGCGGTCCGGTCCGCGTGGGTCTGCGCGGCCCGAGCGAACAGTGAGGCGAGGGTTTCGCCGGGGTCGAGGGTGTGGCCGGTGTCGTTCCACCGGTGCAGAACGTCTTCTCGTTCGGCGGAGTCGAGCAGGTTGACGTCGTAGACCCGGTGGGTGGGGTCGGCGGCGAGTGCGTCGAGCGTCCGTTGCAGGCGGTCGACGATGGCGGTGGCGGTTTCGGCGTCGAAGAGGTCGGTCGCGTAGGTCACTCCGCCGGTGATGCCGGCGGGTGCGCCGGTGGCGTCGTAGGAGTCCGAGACGGTGACCTGTAGGTCGAACAGTGAGGTCGCGGTATCGGCTTCGATGGCGGAGGCTTTGAGGCCGGGTAGTTCGAAATCGGTGGTGGTGAGGTTCTGGAAGGCGAGCAGCACCTGGAACAGTGGGTGGTGGGCGTGTGACCGCACCGGGTTCAGTTCCTGCACCAGTCGTTCGAACGGGACGTCGGCGTGCCCGAATGCGGCGAGATCGGTGCCGCGGACGTGTTCGAGCAGTTCGGTGAACGACATATGCGGGGTCAGCCGGGTGCGCAGGACGAGAGTGTTGACGAACATGCCGAGCAATTCGTCGAGTTCGGGTTCACCGCGTCCGGCGTAGGGGGTGCCGATGGCGATATCGTCGGTATCGGCCAGCCGGGCCAGGGTGGCGGCGAGGGCGGCGTGGAACACCATGAACAGGGTCGTGTTGTGGGCGCGTGCGATGTTCTCCAGTTCGGCGTGGAGGTCGGCGCCGATGGTGATCGGGACATTCGCGCCCGCATAGGTTTGGACCGGGGGGCGCGGCCGGTCGGCCGGCAGTTCCAGTAGCGGCGGCAGGTCCGCCAGCTGTGCTGTCCAGTAGTCGATCTGGGCGCGCAGCAGCGATTCGGGGTCGTGTTCGGTGCCGAGTACGGTGTGCTGCCAGATCGCGTAGTCGGCGTATTGGACCGTGAGTGGCGCCCATGCGGGTGCCCGGCCGTGGACGCGGGCCTGGTAGGCGGTCATCATGTCGCGGGCCAGCGGGGTCAGCGATGAGCCGTCGCCGCAGATGTGGTGCATCACCACGGCCAGGACCCATTTGTCCGGGCCGAGTTCGAACAGCCGCACCCGGAACGGTACTTCGGTGGTCACATCGAACACGGTCGAGACGAGGCCGGCGATCGCGGCGGGGAGGTCTGTTTCGTCGATCGCGGTGACGGCCATCGGTGTGGTTCCGGTGGCGGGGAGGACGACCTGCGCGGGCTCGCCCGCCGTGTGCGGGTACACGGTGCGCAGCACTTCGTGCCGGGAAATCACGTCTTGGACCGACGCGTGGAGGGCGGCGACATCCAGTTGCCCGGACAGCTGGATGATGATCGGGATGCTGTAGGCGGCCGAGTCGGGTTCGAACCGGTTCAGGAACCACATCCGCTGCTGCGCGTACGACAGCGGGATATGCGCGGGGCGTGGCTGCGGGGTGAGCGCGACCCGGCCGGTATCGGCGTGTGATTCGGCGCGGGCGGCGAGTTTGGCGACGCTGGGGGCGTCGAAGATCATCGCTACTGGCAGGTTCATATCGAGGGCGGCGCCGATCCGGGCGGCGACGCGGGTGGCGACCAGGCTGTTGCCGCCCAGTTCGAAGAAATCGTCGTCGGCGCCGACGAGGCGGTCGAGGCCGAGAACTTCGGCGAACACGTCGGCCACGATTTCCTCGACCGGTGATGCGGGGGCGCGGAACTGTTTGGCCTGCAGGACGGGTTCGGGTAGTGCTTTGCGGTCCAATTTCCCGTTCGGGGAGAGGGGGATCTCGTCGAGGATCATGACGGCGGTGGGCACCATATAGGAGGGCAGCGCCTCGGACAGTTCCGCGGTCAGATCCTCGATCGATACGTCAGTGCCCGCGGGCGGCACCACATAGGACACCAGGATCGCCGGCCCGGCGCCTTCGCGGCGTGGCACGGTCACGGCGAACGCGACGTCCGCGCGGGCACCGAGTACGGTGTCGATTTCGCCGAGCTCGACCCGGTAGCCGCGGATCTTCACCTGGTAGTCGTTGCGGCCCATGAATTCCAGGTCGCCGGCGGTGTTCCAGCGCACGACGTCACCCGTGCGGTACATGCGAGCGCCGGGTTCGCCGTACGGGCAGGCGAGGAAGCGGGCGGCGCTGGTCGCGGTGCGGTGCAGGTATCCGCGGGCGAGTGCGGGGCCGGCCAGGTACAGCTCGCCGGCGACGCCGGCCGGTACGGGTTGCAGCCGGTTGTCCAGTACGAGTGCGTGCATACCCGGGAGCGGGGTGCCGATGGCGGGCCGGTCGCCGGGCCGGACCTGTTGTGTCGCGGTGGCGACCATGGTGGTTTCGGTGGGCCCGTACAGCACCCGGAATTCGCGGGTGCCGCTGCTGTCGGTGGCGGCCCACCGTGTGATCAGGTCTGTGGGGACCTCGTCGCCGCCGGACAGGACCACTTGGAGGTCGTCCAGTCCGGTGGGGTCGACCGATGCCAGTGCGGCCGGGGTGACGAAGGCGTGGGTGACCCGGCGGGACCGGAGGAATTCGGCCATTTCGTATCCGCCGTACATTCCGGCGGGGGCGATGACGAGGGTGGCCGCGCGGCTGACGGCGAGCAGGATTTCCAGCAGGGACGCGTCGAACGAGGGGGACGCGAAATGCAGTACCCGGGAGTCGGGACCGAGTTGGTGTTCGGCGCGTTGCGCGGAGACGAAATCGGCGACACCGGTGTGGGTGACGGCGACGCCTTTCGGCACGCCGGTGGATCCGGAGGTGAACACGACGTAGGCGGTGTTGGAGGCGCGTAGTGGCCGGAGGCGTTCGCTGTCGCTGATCGAGGTGTCGGATCGGGTCTCGATCTGTGCGGATTCCTCGTTGTCGTCGAGCACGATCCAGTCGAGGGATCCGGGGAGCTGGCCGCGGGCGGCCGATACGGTGACGCCGAGTGCCGCGTCCGAATCGGTGATCATCTGTTCGATCCGGCCGGCTGGGTAGCGGGGGTCGACCGGGACGTAGGGGGCGCCGGTTTTCACCACGGCCCACCAGGCGGTGATGGATTCGATGGATCGTCCGGCGGCGACGAGTACCGGACGCTCCGGTCCGGCGCCGCGGCCGATGAGGTGGCGTGCCAGCCGGTTCGATCGGGCGTCGAGTTGGGCGTAGGTCAGTTCGGTATCCGCTGATATGACGGCGGTGCCGGTGCCGTTGTCCTGGACGGCGGCAGCGAACACCTGCGGCAGCAGCGCGGGTGGCCGGGGTGCGCCGGTGGGGTGCGGACCGATCCGGGTCACGAGCCGGGCGTGTTCGTTCGCGTCCAGCCAGTCGATATCGCCGACCGCGGTCGACGGGTCGCCGGTGACGGCTTCCAGTACCCGGATGAAGCGCTGGACGAATCCGGCGGCGGTCGCTTCGTCGAACAGGTCCCTGGCGTACATCATGGTTCCCGAGATACCGTGCGCCGCTCCCCTGTCGCCGTAGTTGTCGGCGAGTACGAGTTGCAGGTCGAATTGGGACAGTCCGGTGTCGACGTCGGCGCGGGAGACCACGACGCCGGGGAGTTCCATATCGGCGGTCGCCACGTTCTGGAACGCGAGCAGGACCTGGAACAGTGGGTGCTGGGAGTTGGATCGTTCCGGGTTCAGTTCCTCCACGACGCGTTCGAACGGTACGTCGGCGTGTTCGAATGCCTGCAGGTCGGTTTCGCGGGTCCGGGTGAGCAGTTCGGTGAACGGTTCGCCGCCCTCGATCGGGGTGCGCAGGGCGAGTGTGTTCACGAACATGCCGACGAGGTCGTCGAGGCCGGGTTCGCCGCGGCCGGCGACGGGGGTGCCGATCACTACGTCGTCGCTGCCGCTCAGCCGGCCGAGTACGGCGGCGAGGGCGGCGTGTACCGCCATGAACAGTGACGAGCCCCGGGAGCGGGCCAGTTCGACCAGGCGGGTGTGCAGTTCGGCGCCGATCTCGACCGGTACCCGGCCGCCGGCCAGGGAGGCCGCGGACGGGCGGGGCCGGTCGGCCGGCAGGTCCAGGTGATCGGGTGCGTCGGCCAGTGTGGTGCGCCAGAACTGTAGCTGGGTAGACAGCAGTGATTCGGGGTCGTCGCCGGAGCCGAGTACCTGCCGCTGCCACAGCGCGTAGTCCGCGTACTGGACAGCAAGGGGTTCCCAGTGCGGGGCGTTACCGGTGACCCGTGCCGCGTAGGCGGTCATCACGTCCCGGGCCAGTGGGCCCATGGACTGTCCGTCACCGGCGATGTGGTGGACGACCAGGACGAGTACATACTGTTCGGTGCGGTCGTCGTCGGCGCCGAGTTCGAACAGTCCTACGCGCAGCGGGACCTCGGTGGTGACATCGAATCCGGTGTGGACGAATTCGCCCACCAGGTCCGGTGCCGAATGCGCGTCCACTCGCAGTGTTCGCACGGGGGTCGGGGGTTCGTCCAGGATCACCTGGCGGGGTTCGCCGGCGGTTTCCGGGTAGATCGTGCGCAGTACTTCGTGGCGTGCGACCACGTCGGCGAGGGCCGCGCGGAGGGCTCCGGTGTTCAGTTTGCCGGTGAGTCGCAGCATGACCGGGATGTTGTAGGCGGCTGATTCCGGTTCGAACCGGTTCAGGAACCACATCCGCTGCTGCGCCAGCGACAGCGGTACGGGGTCGGGGCGAGGGCCCGCGGTGAGTGATATGCGGCCACCACCGCGGAGTGATCCCGCGTGCCGCGCGAGCCCAGTGACGGTGGGCGCTTCGAACAGTGCCCGGACCGGTACCCGGACGTCCAGGGCGGCACCGACCCGCGCGACCACCAGCGACGCGCTCAGCGAATCGCCGCCGAGAGAGAAGAAGTCGTCGTCTGCGCCTACCCGGTCCACGTGCAGGACTTGAGCGAACGCGTCGGCGACTACTTCTTCGAGAAGTGTTGCCGGTGCCCGGAATTCGCGGACGGTGAAAACGGGTTCCGGGAGTCGTTCGCGATCGAGTTTCCCGTTCGAGGTGAGCGGCACGTCGTCGAGAAGTACGACCGCCGCGGGCACCATATAGGTGGGTAGCGCGTCGGCCAGTGCCGTATGCAGCTCCTCGACCGATACTTCCGAGCCCGGGGCCGGGACGACATAGGACACCAGCCGCACCGGCGACCCTTCGGCGCTGTGGCCGATGGTGGCGGCGAAGGCGATATCGGCGCGCGCTGCCAGGAGCGTATCGATCTCGCCCAGTTCGACTCGGGTACCGCGGACTTTCACCTGGAAGTCATTGCGGCCCACGAACTCCAGATCGCCACCGGTGGTCCACCGCACGATATCGCCGGTGCGGTACATCCGTTCGCCCGGATTCCCGAACGGGCAGGCCACGAACCGGGCCGCTGTCGTGTCCGGCCTGTCGATATAGCCTTCGGCCAGGCCCTCGCCGAACAGGTACAGTTCACCGGCCACACCGTGAGGCACCGGCCGCAGCCAGGTGTCGAGGACGGTGGCCGCGACGGGCCCGACGGGCCGGCCGATCGTGATGGGGATATCGGCGCTCACCTGGCCGGCGGTGGCCCAGATGGTGGTTTCGCTCGGCCCGTACAGGTTCACCATCCGGCGTTGCGGCGCCCACCGTGCGACCAGTTCCGGCCCGACCGCTTCACCGGCGGTCGCCAGTACCCGCAGACTGCCGAGACCGTCCGCCGGGACCGTGGCCAGCGCCGACGGTGTGATCACCACATGGGAGATGTGTTCGCGCCGGATCAGGTCGGCCAGTTCGCGGCCGCCGTACACGTCCGGGGGCGCGACGACCAGCCGGGCGCCCGACCCGTGTGCCATCAGCAGCTCGAACAGTGAGGCGTCGAAGCTGGGCGAGGCGACCTGCAGTACCGTCGATCGCTCGTCGACGCCGAGCGTGCGGCGCTGCGCCGCGACGACGTCGGCCAGGCCGCGGTGACCGACCACCACGCCCTTGGGGGTTCCCGTCGAACCGGATGTGTAGATCACGTACGCGCTTCGGTCGAGAAGGATGGGTGCGCCGCGTTCGGCGCCGGTGATCGGTGCATCGGATTCGGCCGCGCCGGCGCGGCGGGTTTCGTCGTCGTCGAGGACCACCCAGTCGATGTTGTCGGGCAGGTTTTTCCTGGTGGCGGTATCGGTGACGCCGAGGGTGGCCGTCGAATCGGACAGCAGGAACTCGATGCGCCCGATCGGCAGGTTCGGGTCGATGGGTACGAACGCGGCCCCCGCTTTCGCGGCCGCCCATATCGTGACCACCCACTCCATGGACCGCGGGAGTGCGGCGGCGGCGATTCGTCCCGGGCGTCCGCCGCGCCGCAGCAGGACCCGGGCGAGCTGGTTGGACATTTCGTCGAGACTTCGGTAGGTCAGGGTTGTCGCACCGTATTTGACGGCGACCGCATCGGGTGCGGCGGCCGCGGAGCTCATGAGGATTTCGGCGAGGGTGCGCGGATCCGGGTGTTCACCGGCCGGTTCGGGCCGGGCTGGTGCGTGTTCGTCGGGTAGCGCGATATCGCTCAGCCGCAGGGACGGTTCCCGGGCGAGGCGATCCAGTAGTCGCGTGAAGCGGCCGAGTATCCGGTTCGCCTGTTCGGCGTCGAATTCGTCACGCAGGTACCGGAGGGTTATCTGCAGGCCTTCGGCGCCGTCGCGTTTGGGGGCGACGACCAGGCTCAGCGGGAACGGGGTGGCGTCGACACCGGTGATCTCGTCGACCTGCAGGCCCGCGGATTCGACGAGCTGCTGCAGGGCGGGCCGGTCGAGGGGGAACGATTGGAAGGCGATCGCGGTGTCGAAGAGTTCGGTGACGCCGGCGCTGCGGTGGATATCGGGCAGGCCGACGTAATGGTGGTCGAGCATGCGGGCGTGCTGGTCCTGGATGCGGATGAGCAGCTCGTGCAGTGTCGCGGTGGGATCGAGCCGGACGCGGACGGGGACGGTGTTCAGGAACATGCCGAGTGTCCGATCCACCTGCGGTAGTTCCGGTGGCCGGCCCGATACCGCGGAACCGAAGATCACATCGGTTTCGCCGGTGAGTACCCGCAGGTTGATCGCCCAGGCGGCGGCGACGGCCGTGTTGACGGTGACGGCGGCGTCCGCCGCTATCCGGCGCAGGTCGTGGTAGCGGTCCGCGGGCAGTTCCGTGTTGACTTCGGCCGCTGTGTTCGCGGCCGCGCCGGTTCCGCGGGCGACCCGGGTCGGTGCGTCGACATCCGAGTAGGCCTGTGCCCATGCGGCTTTGGAGGTGGCGAGGTCTTGCCGGTCCAGCCACATCAGGTAGTCGCGGTAGGAGGGGGCGGGTTCGCCCGAGCCGATGAGATCGGGCGAACCGTAGTATTCGAGCAGTTCGCGCATCAGTAGCGGCATCGACCAGCCGTCCAGGATGACATGGTGATTGGTGACGAGTAACCGGAAGACGCCGGGGTCGCTCTGGATGAGAGTGAAGCGGATCAGCGGCGGGGTGGTCAGGTCGAAGCCGGCGGTGGCGTCGGCCGTGGCGATATCGGTGGCCGATCGCGGATCGTCACCGCGGGTGAGATCTATTTCCCGGAACGCGGCGTCGGCGTGGTCGAGGACGATCTGGCACGGGCCGCTCGCTGTTTCGACGAACGCGGCGCGCAGGATATCGTGCCGGTCGATCAGTGCCTGGGCGGCGTAGCGCAGGCGTTCGCCGTCGATGTGGCCGGAGAACCCGATCGACGTCTGCACGGTGTAGTTGTCCGCGGTATCGGGCGCGAACGTCGAATGGAAGTGGATACCGGACTGCATCGGTGACAGTGGCCAGACGTCGGACAGGCCGTCGTACTGTTCCCGCAGTGTCTCGATATCCGGCGGGTCGAGCGTGACCAGCGGGAATTCCACGTGTTCCGCGTCGCGCCGCGCGGCGGGCGAGGGCTGCTCGTCCGCGGCGGCCGTATCGGGGCGGGCCGCGACGGCGAGCGCGGCCACTGTTTTGCCTTCGAACACATCGCGAGGAGTCAGGATCAGTCCGGCGGTTTTGGCGTGTGCCACCAACCGCATCGAGACGATGCTGTCGCCGCCCAGGGTGAAGAAGTTGCTGTCGGCCGAAACGTTTTCCAGTTGCAGCACTTCGGCGAACAGGCGCGCCATCACCTGTTCGGCGGGGGTCGAGGGGGGCCGGCCCGCGGCCGCTTCCGCTCGGAAGGCGCGTTGCCGTAATTGTTTCCGGTCGATTTTGCCGGTGGCGGAGACGGGCATCGCGTCGAGTTCGACGATCGCCGCGGGGTTCATGTAGTGGGCGAGGGTGCGTTCGAGGTAGTCGTGCAGGGCCGGTATGTCCACCGTCGTCTCCGGGGCGGCGACGATATAGGACACCAGGATCGGTTCGCCGGCGGGCCCGGTCTGCGCGACCGTGGCGACATTGCCGACCGCGGGGTGCCGGGCCAGATGGGCGTCGATCTCTCCCGGTTCGATCCGCAGGCCGTGGATCTTGACCTGTTGATCGTTGCGGCCCAGATATTCCAGCTCCAGCCCGGTGCGGCCGCGGATCCAGCGGACGGAATCGCCGGTGCGGTAGATCCGCTCGCCGCGGTCCGAGCCCGGGTCCGCGACGAACCGCGATGAGGTCGTACCCGCCCGGTCGAAATAGCCGCGGGCCAGGCCGGGCCCGCCGAGATACAGTTCACCGGCTACCCCCACCGGCACCGGCCGCAGCCACATATCGAGAACGGCCACCGATACGCCACGGATGGGCCCGCCGATCGTCACCGGTTCACCGGGGCGCAGGGTATCGGAGCCGGTCGCCCAGATCGTGGTTTCCGTGGGCCCGTAATGGTTCATCAGCCGGCGTCCGGGCGCCCACCGGTTCACGGTGTCCGCGCCGGTTGCCTCACCGACGACCGCGACCGCTCGCAGTGACGGCACCTGCGCCGGGTCCATGGTGTTCAGTACGGACGGGGTGATGATGGCATGGGTGACCTGTCCGGCGCGTACCAGCTGCGCCAGATCCGTTCCGCCGTACACGTCCGGTGGCGCCACCAGGAGGCAGGCGCCGCTGCCGTGGGCGAGCAGCAGTTCCGAGACGGAGGCGTCGAAACCCGGTGAGGCGACCTGCAATACCGTGGAGGTCGTATCCGCCGCGAAGGTTTCGGTATGGGCGGTGACGAGGTTCGCCAGGCCGCGGTGGCTGACCTGGACCGCTTTCGGGGTGCCGGTCGAACCGGAGGTGAAGATCATATAGGCCGTATTCGCGGGCAGCGGCCGGCCCGCCGGAGCCGGCGGGTGGCCGGTATCGTCCGCGGCGTCCAGCAGCAGCCAGTCGACCGTATCCGGAAGGTGTTGCGCGACAGAGACGGTCGTGACACCCAGGCTGCTTCGCGAATCCGTCAGCAATTCGGCGATCCGGTCGGCGGGATTGGCCGGGTCCACCGGTACGAACGCGGCACCGGTTTTCGCGACCGCCCAGATGGCGACAACCAGTTCGATCGACCGTGGCAGTGCCAGGGCGACGAATGTTTCGGGGCGGGCGCCGTGCCCGGTGAGCCGGGAGGCGAAAGCGTCCGCGCGCTGTTCCAGCTCACGGTAGGTGAGGGCGGTATCGCCGTACCGGACGGCGACCGCATCCGGGTAGGTGCGGGCGGTGGTGGACAGGATGTCGTACAGCGTCCGCTCGGCGGCCGGTGCGTCGCCGCCGATAGACAGCAGTTCGGCCCGTTCCCGATCGCGGCACGAGGAGACCGCGGCCGCGCGTGTGCCGGGATCGGTCACCAACTGGGTCAGGATCAGCTCGAATCGTTCGAGCAGGGCGCGGGCTTCGGCCGCGTCGAAACGGTCGGTCGCGTAGCGCAAGGTCACCGTGTAGGTGCCGGAACCGGTGGTGTCCGGGCGGCCGTCCCGCGTCGGCCGCGGCGGGGTGACCTGCAGGCTCAGCGGATACGGGGTGGCATCCTGGGCGTCCACGTCGAGGAGCCGCAAACCGGCTTCGTCGAGATCGCGGGCCAGGCCCTCCCGGTCGAGCGGATAGGACTCCAGCACGGTGACCGTGTCGAACATATCGCCGATACCGGTGGCCTGCTGTAGTTCCGCGAGTCCGATATGGCGGTGGTCCAGCATCGAGGCCTGCTCGGATTGCACGCGGACGAGCAGGTCGGCGACGGACTCGCGGGGGTCCAGCCGGACCCGCACCGGGAGCGTGTTGATGAACAGGCCCACCATATGTTCGACGCCGAGGATCTGCGGCGGGCGATGCGACACCGTATTGCCGAACACCACATCCGAGCGTCCGGTCAGCACGGTGAGCAGTAACGCCCACGCAACCTGGATGGAGGTGTTGGCGGTGACACCGTGGGAGCGACCCAGTTCGAGCACCGCGGCGGCGGTGGCGGGGTCGAGGTCCAGGCCGACGTCTCCGCTGGGCGCGCTGACCGTCCGGTCCGGGCGGCCCGCGACCCGTGTCGGGTTCTCCACCCCGGCGAGCATCCGCTGCCACGCGGCGATCGAGGTATCGCGGTCCTGAGAGTGCAGCCACTGCAGATAGTCGCGGTAGGAGCGCGGCGGAGCGACCTCCCCGGCATCACCGTCGGAGGTGTACAGCGCGAGTAGCTGATGGATCAGCAGCGGCATCGACCAGCCGTCCAGCACGATGTGATGGTTGGTGACGAGCAGCTGGTACTCGGTGGCTCCGGTGCGGATCAGATGGAAACGCAGCAGCGGCGGCCGGGTGGGGTCGAACGGTGCCGCCTCCTGCTGCGCGAGACGCCGGAGTTCGCGCGCGCGTTCCTCGTCGCCGATCCCGGCGATATCGGTTTCGCGCCAATCGACCCGGACGCCGGCGGCGACGATCTGGCGTGGCCCGTCGCCGCTTTCCACGAACGCGGTCCGGAGGCTGTCGTGCCGGTCGATCAGCGATTGCGCGGCCTGCCGCATCCGCCGCGTATCCACCTGACCGGCGAGGGTCAGTGCTGCCTGCACGATATAGCCGTCGTCGCTGTCGTGGTCGTAGACGGCATGGAACAGCAGCCCGGATTGCAGGGCGGTCAGCGGCCACACATCGGTCATCGACGGGTAGTCCCGCGACCAGTGGTCGATATCCTCCTGCGATACCGGGACCAGCGGGAAATCGGAGGGGGTGAAACCACCAGCGGTTTCGGTGCGGGCGTGACCGGCCAGCCCCCGCAGCGCCCGCACCCACAGCCCGGCGAGTTCCTCGATATCGTCGACGCTCACGATCTGCGCGGCGAATTCCCAGGTGGCGTCGAGTTCGAGCCCGTCGGGACCCGGTTCGGCGATCGCGTTGACATCGATCACGGCGGGCAACGTCATCCGCGGATCGCTCGTCGCGGTCAGCGAAGTGAATTCGGTGGTGGGTGTCCACGCCCCCGAGAGATCGCGGACACCCACCCGCCCCAGATAGTTGAAACTGATCTGAGGCTCCGGCGCTCCCCCGAGTTCGGCGCCACCGACGGGATCGAGGCAGCGCAGCATTCCGTAGCCGATCCCGTTACCGGGTACCGCGCGCAGCTGTTCTTTGACCTGTTTGACGGCGAGGCCCGCCGCCGGGCCGCCGGCGAAGGCGTCCTCGGCGTCGACACCCGGTAGTTCGAGCCGGACCGGGAATCGGGTGGTGAACCAGCCGACCGTGGCGCTGAGGTCCGCGCCGGGTACGGCGTGTTCCTCACGGCCGTGGCCCTCCAGCGAGATCAGTTCGCCGTCGGCGGGCACGCCGCGGCGGCGCCGCCATTCACCCAGAGCCAGCGCCAGCGCCGCGAGGAGCGGGTCGTTGGCGCTGCCGTGGAAACGGGCCGGGATGGTGGTGAGCACCGCCTCGGTGATATCCGCCGGGATCCGCAGCCGGACCCGTTCGGCCGTGGCCGCGGTATCACGATCCGGGTCCAGGCGCCGTGATCCGAGTAGCGGATCGGGATGGGCGAGAACGTTTTTCCACCGGTCCAGTTCGGTGGCACGCCGGTCCGGTGCCTGCTCGGCCAGCCCGTGCACCCAGCGCCGGACCGAGGTGCCGCCGGAACCGATACGCGGGTCGTCCCCGGCCGATATCTGCTGCCAGGCCTGCGCGAGGTCGGCGAGCAGGATCCGCCACGACACCCCGTCGACAGCGAGGTGATGCACTACGAGCCACAGCAGGTCCGGGCCGGTGTGATCCCGCAACCAGACGGCTCGGACGAGGACACCGCCAGCGGGGTCGAGCTGATCGGCGGCCGCCTGCAGGTTCCTGTCGACTTCGGTGGCGTCGCGTTCGCGCAGCGAGACCTGGGTGAGGACCGCGGCGGCGTCGACGGAACCCGGGTCGAGGACATCGATATACCGGTCGCCCGAAGGGGTTTCCCGCAGTGCCGCGCGCAGGATGTCGTGCCGGTCCAGCAGGGTCTGGAGTGCCCGCACGAGATGTGCGTGGTCCAGGTCGTCGGGCAGCTCGACAAGAGTCGCCTGCGCGAACCGGTCGAAATGACCGCGGTCGAGCATGGCGTACACGATGGGCGACAGCGGTATCCGCCCGACACCGCCACCGGGCAGTTCGGCCAGGTGCGGGGTGCCCGCTTCGGTGGCCATCGCGGCCAGGCCGGCGACCGTTTTGTGCTCGAACACATCCTGGGTGGAGAACCCCAAACCGACAGCCTTCGCCCGGGCCACCAGCTGGATCGACAGGATGCTGTCCCCGCCCAGCGCGAAGAAACTGTCGTCGGCCCCGACCTGCGGTACCCCGAGTACTTCGGTGAACAGGCCGGCCATCAACGTCTCGCGGGGAGTAGCCGGCGCGCGACCCGGCGATACGGAACCGAACTCGGGCTCGGGCAGGGCCCCGCGATCGAGTTTGCCGAACGCGTTCACCGGAAGGATGTCCAGCGGCACGAGCACCGCCGGGACCATATGGGGAGGCAGGGTCGAGCGGGCGAAACGCTGCAGTTCGGGCAGATCTATGCGGCGGCCGCCGACCGGGACAACATACGACGCGAGAACCGTCGCGCCCGCTTTGTTCCGCACGGGGATCGTCACGGAGAGGTCCACGTCCGCGTGGCCGGTCAGCGCCGCGTCGATCTCGCCCGGCTCGATCCGGTAGCCGCGGATCTTGACCTGGAAGTCACTGCGCCCCATCAATTCCAGCGTGATTCCCGCGCCCGCACCGGCCCAGCGCGCGATATCGCCGGTCCGGTACATCCGCTCACCGGGGTCGCCGTACGGGTCGGCGACGAACCGGGCCGCCGTTTCGGCGAAACGATGGTTGTAGCCGCGCGCCAAACCCGGACCGGCCAGATACAACTCCCCGGCGGTGCCCACCGGCACCGGCTGCAGGGTCCGGTCCAGCACCATGGCCGATACGCCGCGGATCGGGCCGCCGACGGTGAGTTCACGATCGGGTCGGATGGGCGCGCCGGCCGCGGTCACTGTGGCCTCGGTGGGGCCGTATTCGTTGAACATCGACCAGTGCTGAGTCCACCGCTCGATCACGTGTGGCGGGCATACGTCACCACCGACCACGACCACCCGCAGGTCGGTCAGCGGCTGCGGGTCGACGGTGGCCAGCATCGCCGGAGTCAACGTCAGATGGGTGACGTGCTGGTCGGCGAGCAGATCGGTGAGCCGGTCGCCGCCGATCACCTCCGGGGGGACGACCACCAGGGTGGAACCGTTCGCGAAACAGGTCAGGAACTGTTCCAGGGAGGCGTCGAAACTGGGTGACAGCGCGTAGGAGACACGGGAGGCCGCGTCGATACCGTAGGTTTCGCTGCGGTCGGCGATCAGGTTCGCGAGGCCGGTATGGGTGACCTGAACACCTTTCGGCACACCGGTGGAACCGGAGGTGTAGGTGATATAGGCGATATCGACCGCCCGCAACGGGCGCGTCCGCTCCGGGTCGGTGACCGGCGTGCCCGCGAGACCCGCGCAGGACCGCAGTGTCTCCGGATCGTCGATGACCACCTGGCGCGTGGTCCGCGGCACCCGTCCGCGGGTATCGCCGACGGTGAGCGCGACCCGGGCGCCGCTGTCGGTGACCATATGCTCGATCCGCGGCATCGGGTATTCGGGATCGACCTGCACGATCGCGGCCCCGGTTTTCGTGACCGCCCAGGCCGCGACGATCGATTCGACCGAGCGCCGCAGAACGATCGCCACGGCGGTCTCCGGGCCGCAACCCAGCGCTGTCAGATACCGCGCCAGCTGGGACGATCTGGTGTCCAGCTCGCGGTAGGTCACCGTATGCGCGTTCGCGACGACAGCGCTCGCGCCCGGGTCGCGGTGCGCGCTGTCGCTCAGGATATCGGGCAGCAGCAGGGTGCCGGTGCCGTCCGCGCCCCGGACGGGAAGTAGCGCGGCCCGCTCGTCCGCTTCCAGCAGCGGCAGCCGGCCGACCGAGCATTCGGTTCCGCCGGCGAGGAACTCGCGCAGGAACATCAGGAACCGCGTGTGATGGCCGGTGAGCTCGGCCGTGCTGTACACATTCGGGTTGCCCTGGAAATCGATATGGGTGCTGTCCTTACCCGCTCCCGGATAGATGTTGACGAACAAGTCGGCGGTCGGACCGGAGGTGAGGACGTTCAACCGGCCGGTCGTCGGGCCGAGCACGATCTCGTTCTCGACCATCATGAGGTTCACGGCCGGCCCGAACGACGCGGCCTCGTCGCGGGCGATCCCCATATCGTGGAAGATGTCCTCCTGGCGGTAACGCTGCCGCCGCAGAGCACTGGTCAGCTCGCTCTGCGTGGCGTCGATCAATTCGCCGACGCTGTGCGCGGCGACCGGGATCCGCAGCGGAACCACATTGGCAACCATGCCCCCGGACTTCCGCAGAACAGCGGAGTGCCGGCCCGATACCGGCAGGCTCAGCAGCACCTCGTCGCTGCCGGTCATCCGGCCGAGATAGGCGGCGAAGGCCGCGACGACCACCGGGGTGACGCTGGTACCGCGCTGCACCACGACACTGTCCAGCAGTCGCGCGGTCTCCTCCGGTAGGGCCGCGCTGACGAGCGCCGGGTGGATGGTCGGTTTGGCGACCCGCCCGGCGAGGCTGACAACGGGTGGCGCGCCGGCGATATGTTCGGTCCAGTAGTTGCGGTCGTTGTCGAAGCGTGTCGAGCCCCGGTACGCCAGATCCTGCTCGATGATCTCGCCGAGATCCTTCGCTGTCGACGCCGGCGCCCGCTCCCCCGCGACCGCGGCGTTGTACAACTCGGTGATCCGCTGCAGCATCGTGACCGCCGCGAAACCGTCGAGCACAATATGGTGGGCGCGCTGGTACCACAGGTAGTGGTGCGAGCCGACCTGGAACACAACACATTTCATGAGCCGGTCGTGCAGCAGGTCCAGCGGCGCGGAATAGTCCTCGACCATCAGGTTGTGGGCGGCGGCGACCGGGTCCGCCCGGTCGCGCAGATCCACCACCGATACCGGCGACGGGAGGCTTTCGTCGACCAGCTGATACGGTTCGCCGTCGACCTCGATCAGGCGCACATGCGCGGACCCGAACTCGCGGCCGGCGGTCGCGCACGCCGTGACGAGGGCGTCTGTGTCCAGTTCGCCGTCGACCTCGACGTATTGGGCCACCGATATCGGTGAGGATCCTGCCAGGTGCTGGGCGAACCAGATCCCCCGCTGGGCCGCGGAAAGCGGGAGTGCTTCGCCCGCCCGCGGGTCGGCCGGCGCGGACCCGTTGTGTGCGCGTGAACCGTTACCGGGAACCGGGTGACCGGCGAATTCGACCGAACCGTACCGTACGGGCACCGGCTCTTCCTGGTTGCTGTCGAGGTTGCGCTCGGACTGGGTCACCTGACCTGACCTCCCTGATTTCGTATCTCAGAAGACAGCCGATATTTCGGCCGCCCACTGGTCGCAAAATTGGATAACCCCGCGTAGACGAATTAGATTTCGCAAAATTGTCATGAAACGTCGATCAGACCGAATTGATACCTTTTTATGGCGGTTTTGGGCGAGCGTGGCAGTTTGTGGTGAACCCGTAATAAATTACGTTCGGAAATTGAGACCTGACGGTTATGGATTTTGTGTAACGCCCTGTGGGGTACCGTCCGATTACGGGCATGCGCCGACCAGGGGGAAGCCAGGTGGCCTCGGATGGTCATCAGGTTCCGCCCTGCTTACGGATTGAGGTGTTTCCGCCGAACCCGGCGGTTCCATGGCGGCCGCACGACTGACCCGACACCTCCGTCCGGGGCGTAACGCACACCCTCGTGGTTAGGTATTTGCAGGTCAGCGCGCCGACCCGGCCTCGATTCGAGGACAGGCGCAGCGGGCGGGAAGCAGACTCTATCGGAAGTCATTGGTTGCACTGGATCGCCTTCTGGGATGTGGCGCATCGATTTACCAGTCAGTTCCACCCGGAATCAGCCGACGACACTGTCGCCGAATTCGCATTGTGGATTCCCCGCAACCCCGACAATTGGAGGATTCGTCTGTCTTGCCGATCTGCCGTTTCGGCAATCGGACCGGCAGTCGCCGGAACGCGGTTGCGATCTCGACGACCAGCTTGAGAAGGCAATGATAAGCAAGTTTCAGCGACAGGCGCAATGGGCATTCCAGCATTGCCTGTTCTGCCCGGAGGTGGCGCGTTCGAAATCGCGCGCTGTGGGTTACCTGTTCAGTTCATGGACAGTCGTCGATTCGGGCTCGGCCCCGCACGGATATCACCGTATTTCTCGACGTACTCGTGAACGGCCGCGGCGGGGTCGAGCGAACCCCGGTAGCCCGCCCCCTCCCGAACGGGATGGTTCTGCCCTGCTGGATGCTGCGCGGATCGTACCGGTCCGCCGCCGGATCCGGAGCTTATCTGGATAAATACCGAGACTTGATTGATTCCAGAAAAGCGGTAGGCTTCCTGGCGTGACCACGACCGCCGAGTTCGAGAACATGCTGCGCGATGCCGCGCTGCGTGTGACCGCACCCCGGCTCGCGGTACTGAACGTGGTGCACGACCAGCCCCATTCCGATACCGACACGATCATCGGTCAGGTGCGCGAAACCCTGGGCGCGGTTTCGCATCAAGCCGTGTACGACGTGCTGCGCGCACTGACGACAGCCGGCCTGCTGCGGCGCATCCAGCCCACCGGATCGGTGGCCCGCTACGAAACCCGGGTCGCCGACAACCATCACCATCTCGTGTGCCGGTCCTGCGGCGAGATCGCCGATGTCGATTGCGCCGCCGGACCGGCACCCTGCCTGACCGCCTCCGACGACCACGGTTTCACCATCGACGAAGCCGAGGTCATCTACTGGGGCCTGTGCCCCGCCTGTTCGTCATCTCCCAGCCCGAAATGACCCCTGTTACCGGAAGGAATGCAGTGTCCGAGACCACCACAGGCCAGTGCCCGTTCGCGGCCAAACACCCCACCACGGGTGCCGGCAACCGTGACTGGTGGCCCAACCAGCTCAACCTGAAGATCCTGCGGAAGAACGCCCCCGCGTCGGACCCGATGGAACCGGACTTCGACTACGCGGCCGCATTCAAAACCCTCGACCTCAACGAGGTCCGCAAGGACATCACCGAGGTGCTGACCACCTCGCAGGACTGGTGGCCCGCCGACTTCGGCCACTACGGCCCCCTGATGATCCGGATGGCCTGGCACAGCGCCGGCACCTACCGCACCATCGACGGCCGCGGTGGCGGCGGTGGCGGCCAGCAGCGGTTCGCGCCGCTGAACAGCTGGCCCGACAACGGCAACCTGGACAAGGCCCGCCGGCTGCTGTGGCCGGTCAAGAAGAAGTACGGCAAGAAACTGTCCTGGGCCGACCTGATGATCTTCGCCGGGAACGTCGCCCTGGAATCCATGGGCTTCCAGACCTTCGGTTTCGCCGGCGGCCGCGCCGACGTGTGGGAGCCGGACGAGGACGTCTACTGGGGCCCGGAGTCGGTGTGGCTGGACGACGAGCGCTACACCGGTGAACGCGATCTGGAGAACCCCCTGGGTGCCGTCCAGATGGGCCTGATCTACGTCAACCCGGAAGGCCCGAACGGGAACCCCGATCCGCTGGCCGCGGCCGTGGACATCAAGGAAACCTTCAGCCGGATGGCGATGGACCACGAGGAAACCATCGCGTTGATCGCCGGCGGGCACACCTTCGGCAAGACCCACGGTGCCGGTGACGCCGACCTGGTCGGCGCCGAACCCGAAGCCGGGGCCATCGAACAGCAGGGCCTGGGCTGGAAGAGCGCGTACGCCTCCGGTAAAGCCGGCGACGCCATCACCAGCGGGCTGGAGGTCACCTGGACCACCAAACCGGCTCAGTGGACCAACGACTTCTTCGAAATCCTCTTCGGCTACGAATGGGAACTCACCAAGAGCCCCGCCGGAGCCAACCAGTGGGTGGCCAAGGACGCCGAGGAGATCATCCCCGACGCGCATGATCCGGCCAAGAAGAAGAAGCCGATGATGCTCACCACCGACCTCGCGCTGCGCTTCGACCCCGAGTTCGAGCCGATCTCGCGCCGGTTCAAGGACAACCCGGACCAGTTCGCGGACGCCTTCGCCCGCGCCTGGTACAAGCTCACCCACCGCGATATGGGCCCGGTCGACCGCTACCTCGGCGCGGAAGTCCCGTCCGAGGTGCTGATCTGGCAGGACCCGATCCCCGCGGTCGACTTCGAGGTCGTCGGCGAAGCCGATATCGCGGCCCTCAAGGAGCAGGTGCTGGCCGCCGGTCTCACCGTCCCGCAGCTGGTGTCCACCGCCTGGGCGTCGGCCTCGACGTTCCGCTCCAGCGATAAGCGTGGCGGCGCCAACGGTGCCCGGATCCGCCTGGAACCGCAGAAGAGCTGGGATATCAACGAGCCCGAGCAGCTGGCCACGGTGCTGAACGCGCTGGAGAAGGTGCAGGAGTCGTTCAACGCGGCCCAGTCCGGCGGCAAGAAGGTCTCGCTGGCCGACCTGATCGTGATCGCCGGCGCCGCCGGTGTCGAACAGGCCGCGAAGGAAGCCGGCGTGCAGATCACCGTCCCGGTCACCCCGGGCCGCAACGACGCCGTCCAGGAGCAGACCGATGTCGACTCCTTCGCGGTGCTCGAACCGCGGGCCGACGGTTTCCGCAACTACATCGGCAAGGACCACCGGCTGCCGTCGGAGCACCTGCTGATCGACCGCGCGAACCTCCTCGGCGTCACCGCGCCGGAGTTGACCGTGCTGGTCGGCGGTCTGCGGGTGCTGGGCGCGAACTACAAGCAGTCGAAGCAGGGTGTGTTCACCGACAAGGTCGGCACACTGACCAACGATTTCTTCGTCAACCTGCTCGATATGGGCGTGGAATGGAAGTCCACCGACGAGTCCCAGGAGACCTTCGAAGCTCGCGATACCGCGACCGGCGAGGTCAAATGGACCGGCACCCGTTACGACCTGGTGTTCGGCTCGAACTCCGAACTGCGTGCCGTGGCCGAGGTGTACGCGGCCGACGACGCGAAGGAGAAGTTCGTGCGCGACTTCGTGTCGGCATGGAACAAGGTGATGAACGCGGACCGGTTCGACCTGGCCTGATCCCGTTCACCCGGTACGCCGGGTAGTGGTCTCGTATGCCCGGGCGTCGATGCGGCGCCCGGGCATACGGCTGTCGGGGGGTGTCTCGTCACCGGCGCCAGAACAGATGGTGGACGACACCGCTCGGGCTGGGCACCTTGTCCAGATGGAACCGGTCGAGCAGCTCTTCCGGGCGCTCCCAGAGGCGCTCGCCGGACCCGAGTTCGTTCGGCGCGACAGCGATGTGCAGGGTGTCGATCAGGTCCGCGGCCAGGAATTCGCGCACGGTGCTCACGCCGCCGCCGATCCGCACGTCCCGGCCGTCCGCGGCGGCGAACGCCTGCTCCAGTGCTTTTTCCGGAGTGGCGTCCAGGAAGTGGAAGGTCGTATCGCCCAGGGTGAAGGACGGCCGCGGGTGGTGGGTGAGTACGAAGACCGGTGTATGGAACGGCGGCTCGTCGCCCCACCAGCCCTGCCAGTCCTCGTTCTCCCACGGACCGCGCTGCGGTCCGAATTTGTTGCGGCCCATGATCTCCGCGCCGATATTGCGGGTGAAATCGCGGGTGAAATAGTCGTCGAGGCCGCGGGTCCCACCGGGGTCGGTGCGGTTCGGCCAACTGGCGGTGGCGCCGGCCCAGGTGAACATGATCCCCGGATCGGCGTGGCCGAACGGCCGGTCGAGGCTCTGGCCGACACCGGCTCCGTAGCCGTCGCCGGAGACGGTGAAATTCTGCACTCGCACAAGCTGGGTCATCGACGTCCCTTTCTGATTTCAATATGCAACCAGTTGTGAACCTACCTAGACTGATCTCATGACGCAACCAGTTTCGCCGGCACTGTTACCCGTCGAACCCGGAAAATCCGGGTGCCCCATCAACATGACCATGGAATTACTCGGCGACCGCTGGAGCCTGATCGTGCTACGCGACATCATGTTCAGCGCGAACACCCACTTCCGGGAACTACTCGGCGCCTCCATGGAGGGCATCGCCTCCAATATGCTCGCCGCACGGCTCACCAAACTCGTCGACGCCGGACTACTGAGCCGCGACGACGACCCCAGCCACCGGCAAAAAGTCGAATACCACCTCACCGAAGCCGCGATCCAACTGGTACCACTGATCACCGAACTCGGCGCGTGGGGCGCGCGGTGGCTGCCCACCTCCCCGGAACTCGCGATACGGGCACAACTCCTCGCCGACGGCGGCCCCGAACTCGGCGAACGCTTCATGGCCGAACTCCGCGAAATCCACCTCCACCGCCATCCGGCGCCCGCTGACGGCGTACTCGCCGAACTCACCGCGGCCTACACGGAGATCGCCCGAGCCGAGAAAGAATCGCGGCAGAGCTAGGGGCGCAACCCGGCCAGCGACGCTCACAACGTGAGGGCCACGCCTTCCGGAGTGTTCGGTACAGTACCCGCGTCCGGGTGCGGTCCGAGAGCGGAAGAGGTGCGATGGCCGACATCGATCGGGCGCACTGCTTCCCCGCAGCGCTCTCGCCCTACTCACGGTCCACATCAGTCGCGGCGGCGTCTGCTCCACCGACGGAAACCACCCCGCCGAACCGATGCGGTCGATCCACGGTCACAGCGACAGGAAAACCTCGATGGGCGGGCCTGGCGGCGAGATCATCGCAAAAATGCTACAGGCGGCCGGGCGCATCGCCGACACTGTCGTTTACAAGGCCGCCCCGCAGATCAGCAAAACACACCGCGAATTTCCGCACGAAGTACAGAACCACCTCGAACGAGTCCGGTTCTCAGAAGAGCAGTGCGGAGTCGAACTGGACCGGATTCGTCCGGCTGTAGCCACGGGACGCGAAACCACCGCCGAACACGCGGCACCCGATGAGATAACCGCACACGTCGCCAGAACGGGATGGGCAACCGACCCGATCATGTTGCGTGCCCATACGACCGATGCCGGAACGGTGATCCCGCCGAGAAGTATTTCGGAGGCAACAGCAAACGTGCCTCCCCCCTTCGACCCACGGACCTTCCGCAGCCGGGCCGGTCTGATCGAACTGTTCCAGATGAACATCGACAACGGTGTCCGGCTCGATCGGCTCGAACCACTCACACCGATCAACCCCCACTACAACTGTCACGGGTACACATTCAGCCGCGACGGCGCAGCCGGGTGGCTGGGAGGCAGTTGGGTCGACACGATCCTGTCGGACAACGGGTTCCGCAGAATATCCGATACCGGTTCGGCGGTTCCGGGTGATGTGGTGATCTACCGGAACTCCGACTCCGTCGTCACACATTCCGGGGTGGTCGCAGACGTAACTTCCGGCGAGGTCTCTGTAGATTCCAAACACAGCCCGCTGTCGGTGGTGCGGCACCGAATCCACGAGGTCACCGAGATGTACGGTTCGGATGTGACGGTATACCGCACAGACCGCCCGGACGGCAGGTTCCTCACACCGGTCGAGAACTCTGGAGAGCCGGCGCCGGCATGGCCGCCTGCCCCCTCGCTGGACGGCTCGTAGCCGCGGTCTCCCACCTCCGTGCCCGGCCCGGGCATTACCAGACCAGGGTGAGCTCCGGGATGCGGACACGGCCGAAGAACCGCTTGGCGATATCGCTGCCGTCGAAATTGTATCCGTTCATCAGGTCGGCCAGCTCGGTGGCCAATTCCTGTAATTGTGGGCTGACCCGCTCGATACCGTCCTCGACCACCCAGCCCCAGTCACGCGGAACGTTGTCGATGGTGATGTCGATGCAGCTGTGATGCGGCAGGTCGACCGTGATCTCGATCTGCACCGGCGCGTCACCGAGAGGGTCCCGGACCGCGGGCTCCCCCACCCGAGTCTGCGGGGCGAACATGATCCGCCCGAGCGTGATATCGGCCCGGATCATCTCCGCCACCGCCGGGAGATCCGCATGTTTGCCGACCCGGTGATAACGGTCCCCGTAGGTGCGGTCACCGACCGGCGATCCACCACTGCGGGCCAGCATCCGATCCAGCATGCGCTGGGCCGTCGCGCGCTCGTCCGACCCGGTATTGGGATGGTCGATAAGGGCACGCAAACGCATGATCCGCTGGCTCGTAATGGTCGCCATAGCAGCACAGGGTAGCGAAACCGGGAGCGATCCGGCGGTTCAGTCGGAGGCGCGTCCCCCGGAACCTCCCGCACTGGCGATCACCGAGGTCAGGTGCTGGTCCGGAGTCAGTACCTCCGAGTCCGCGGACCGCACCGCCAGCGGTGACCGCAGCGCCGTCCACACCTCCAGAGCGCCGAACACCGTCATACCGCAGCCCGCCACCGCGGCCAGCATCTCGATACTGTCGAACGGGGCGATCGCGATCACCAAACCGGCCGTCAACGTCACCAGACCGAACAGCTCCTGCTTCCCGCGGCCGGTCACCTCGTCGTCGTCCCACACACCGGCCACCGCGTGAGCGACTCCCCGCACCGACCACGCCAGCCCCAGCCACATCGCCAGCAGCAGTGTCCAGTTACCCGCCCGGAAGCACAGGGTCGCCGTCACCAGCGATACCACCGCCGCGAGCAGCAGCAGAGCCCGCGGAAAACGACCCAGACGACTACCGAAGGCCACCGTCGCCAACGAGACAGCACTGCAGAGGAGCGAGAACATGAACAGATTGCCCACCGCTCCCAGCGATTTATCGGGCCAGGTGACCGTGGCGACCCCGATCACCACCGAGCAGACCCCCATCGCCAGCACAGTCTGGCGCACTCCAGGACCGAACACCGGAGTAGCACCCGCTTCCTCGTAGGTCGGCATAGCTGAATGATATGGGTACACTCCATCGATTGCCCAATGGTTGCCGTCAATACCCGTTCACCACCGCCTGTCGGGCCCGGAGACCGACCTCCCGCGGCGGCCTACAATCCATCCGTGGGAATTGTGTGGGCGATGACTCTGCCCGGGCTGGTCTGCCTGTTGATCGGGCTCGCCTTCGCCGAGGTCCTCGTCAACCGACTGACCGGCGTGCGCCTGCTGCCCTGGAATCGCGGCAACCCGGCCCGCCGCACACGCCCGGTCGCCGCCACCGGTTTCGAAGAAGTCGCCGCGGTGTTCCAAGGGTCGAAACATATCGAATTCGAACAGCGCAGGCACAGCCTGATGCATCGCGAAGACGAATCCGACGGGGCGCCGCCGCTGCCGGCCTACGATCCGGCCGCGAACCGGGTCACCATACGCGCTGCCGCCCACACCGAACCCGGCGGCGGCGCGGCGACACCGCCCGCGCAGTAACGTCCCGGCGAGCGGATCCGGCACTAAGGTCGCACCGAGACGTATATCGGGGGCACCAGTCAGGAGGGCCGTCGTGACCGTTCCCGCACTGGTGTGGGTGTGCACCCTCGCCCTGATCGCCGGGCTGTTGCTGTTCGACTTCTTCTTCCACGTCCGCAGTGCGCACACCCCGTCCCTCAAAGAAGCCGCTGTCTGGTCCGCCGCCTATATCGGCGTCGCGGTGGCGTTCGGGTTCGCGGTCTGGGGGTTCGGCGGGACCACCATGGGAGTCGAGTACTTCGCCGGGTACATCACCGAAAAAGCGCTCTCGGTCGACAACCTGTTCGTCTTCCTCATCCTCATGACGACCTTCCGGGTACCCAGTGCCGCGCAGCAGAAGGTACTGCTCGTCGGGATCGTGTTCTCCCTGGTGGTGCGCACCGGATTCATCTTCGTCGGCGCCACACTCATCAGCAGGTTCGCCTGGGTCTTCTACATATTCGGTGCCGCGCTGCTGATCACCGCCGGCAATATGCTCAAACCGGAAGGTGAGGACAGCCATGCCGCCGACAATTTCGTGCTGCGGCTGGCCCGCCGGTTCCTGCGCACCAGCGACAACTACGACGGCGACAAACTCTTCACCGTGGTCGACGGCCGCCGGCATATGACGCCGATGCTGCTTGCCATGGTCGCCATCGGCGGCACCGACGTCCTGTTCGCCCTCGATTCCATACCCGCCATATTCGGGCTCACCCAGAACGTGTTCATCGTGTTCACCGCGACCGCGTTCTCCCTGCTCGGCCTGCGTCAACTGTTCTTCCTGCTCGAAGGCCTGCTGGACCGCCTGATCTACCTCAGCTTCGGCCTGGCCGCGGTCCTGGCCCTCATCGGGGTCAAACTCGTTCTGCACGCTCTGCACGAGAACAATGTCCCGTTCATCAACCACGGCGACCCGGTGCCGGTCACCGAAATCTCCACCGGCCTGTCACTGGCCCTGATCGTGCTGATCCTGCTGATCACGGTCGCCGCCTCGCTGCTCAGCCCGGCCGGCCGCGCGCAGACCGCGGTCGCCAACGCGCGCCGCCACGCCACCCGCTACCTCGATCTCGGCTACGAAGCCGACCAGCGCCTCCGCGAACGCACCTACGCTCAGATGCTGGAAGAAGAGAAAACCATCACCGGCCTGCCGGCCAAATACCGGCGACGCATCCGGGAAGGCGAAACGGAACTGGTCGCGTTGCTCGAACGCTCGCATATCGTGCACGCCGACCGCGTCGCGCGGATGGAGGCCGGGCTACCCCTGCGCATGTGACCGCCTCGCGGCGAGAGGCGGTTTCGGCTGCTCCCGACGCGCTAGCCGCCTGCGTGTGCGGCGCGTGCGGCGGAGGATCCCTCTCGGAGGACTTCTCCGGTGAGGTTGCGGTTGCTGTCAGATCCCAGGAACACGATCAGGCGGGCGACATCGTCGGGATCGGACAGTCGCCGTGTCGGGGTGCCCGCGGCCAGCTCGGCGATCACGGCGTCGGGAAACGCCGCTCTGGTTTCGGTGAGGGTGAACCCGGGGGCGACGACGTTGACGAGAATGCCGTCCCGGCCGCCTTCCCAGGCGAGACTGCGGGATAGGCCGTACAGGCTGGATTTGGCCGTGCCGTAGGGGCCGGGTCCGGGGATCCCTTCCTCGGCCACGCTGGAGGAGATCAGTACTATGCGCCCCCAGCCGTTCCTGCGCATTCCCGGCAGCACCGATCGGAGAACCGCCACGGTGCCGATCAGGTTGGCGCCGATCATCCTGTGCCAGTGGTCGAGTGGCACATCCTCGAACCGAACGCTGGGGTCGGGCGGGGCGTCCCCACCCCAGTCGACCGCGTTGGCGACGAGAACGTCGATATCGCCCCAGTGCTCGGTGACCGCGCCCACCGCCGCGGCAGCGGTGGCGGCATCGGCGAGCCGCAACGGCACGACCATTGCCTCTCCGCCGGTCGCCTCGACCGACGAGGCCACCATCTCCGCGCCCGCGCGGTCGGTGTGGTAGGTGATCGCCACCCGGGCCTGCTCGGCCCCGAACGCGCGAGCAGTGGCAGCGCCGATGCCTTTGGAGGCTCCGGTCACCAGGACCACGCGGCCCTTCATTCCTGTATCCATTTTTCTCCGATTTCCAGTGTTTCCCGGGCTCGTGAGCGCCCGCTCGAAAGTTGTCGCAGGAGTCGGCTCAGCTCGACGGTTGCAGTGGTCGTCCGATCGAGGTGGCGAGCGCGGCAGCGGCTTCCAACGCGGCGGCCCGCGACGCCTGATGCGCGTGTTCGAACTCGGCCAGGAACGGGACGTGTCGTGCGTTGGTCAGTTCCGTATGGATGAAATGCAGATCCGCGATACCGAGTGTCTCGAAGTAGGCCCGCAGGTAGGGCTCCTGATGGTCGTGGGCCGCACGTGGTGTTTCCGGCGCGTACGAGCCACCCCTGGCGGTGACCACGACCGCGGTCCGCCCGGCCAGCGGCAGCCAGGGGAAGGAAATCTGGTCGATCCACGCCTTGAGTGTCGAGGGAAGTGAGAAGTTGTACATCGGGCTCGCGATCAGCAGCACGTCTGCCGCCAGTAGTTCCTCGATCAGCGGCCGGCTCACCGCCCAGCTTCTCTCCTGCGCCGGGGTTCGCACCGCGCTGGACATATCGGCCAGCTTGCGGATCCCTGTTGCGGATGCCTGGATCGCGATCTCGGTGCGAGCCTCGTCGACCGGCGGTACGGGATCGGCACCCAGATCCCGGTAGGTGTAGTCCCCACCGGGGTGTCCGATGCGCCACTCGGCGGCGAACACTCCGGCGACTTCGCGGGAGAAGGACGCCCTCCTGGCACTGGAGTCGATATGCAGCAGATGTGCCACGGTATCTCCGATCTTCGAAATACATTACATAGCCGACTATATGATAGCCGACTGTATAATAGTCGACTATGGAACTGCCTCGACCAGGATCAGGCCGCGACATCGCTCGCGGCATAGGTCCCATCGGCTACGCCCTCGCACTCGTCGCACGTGCACATCGGGCCGATCTGACGCATCGGCTTGCCCGGTTAGGGCTGCATCCCGGCCAAGAGCTCATCGTGGTCGACCTCCACGAGAACCCCGGGTCGACGCAGGCCGCGCTGGTAGAGCGCATGGGAATCGAGCAGCCCACGATCGCCAAGACCATCAGCCGAATGGAGCGTTCCGGCTTCGTGGAGCGGACCCACGACGATTCCGACCGGCGAGTCATTCGACTGCGCCTGTCCACAAAAGGAGAACAGGCAGTCGAGCCGGTGCGAGCCGCGTGGCGCGACGCCGAAACCGTGATAACGGGTCGGCTCAGCGCGGCCGAACGCCGGCAACTCATGAATCTGCTGCAAGGGATCGGTGAACCGTGATCACGGGAGAGCGTGGTCAGAACGGGGCGTCAGCGAATCGCATCAGCCGTCCAGGCGGGCCACCAAAGTCTTGGGCGCAACAGTGCGATAGGCCTCGATGACGATTTCGCCGATCTCCGACCAGTCGACCGGGACATCCAGATACACACCCAGCCAGCCACGGTGCCCGACATACGGCGGACGGAAGAACCGGTCCGGTTCGGCCGCGACCATCGCCTCCTGCGCCCCCGGCGGGGCCGCGCACCAGAAACCCAGCCGATCGTCGTGATGATGGTCGGAGTAGGTGACAAAGGTTTTCTTACCGCGAATGAACCAGGTGGGCTCACCGTGGCTGAGCCGTTCGGAGGTCTCCGGCAGTGCGGTGCACAACCGGCGCAATTGCGGCAGCGGATCCTGGGCCATACGGTCACGGTAGCGCGCAGAACCTCTTCGAGCGCCCGGCCGAGTACGGTGCGCCGGGGGCGGCCATGACACCTTCTCCGGGGTCCGTCCGATGCCCCAGCATTCGACCCGGACCGAGCCGGACGGAGACCGTCGTCTACTCCCCGGTGGCCGTAGCTATCGGAGAAGACTGCTCACCGATCGCTGAATCGCGAATGTTCCTTGCCTCCATCAACGCATCGAGTTGCCGTTCGGCGCGTTCGGCGCGCATCAGGATCTGGGCGCGCGCTTGATCGAGTGCTTCGATACGCTCCGCCGCCTCCGTACGTGCCTTATCCACCCGGGAATCCGCCTCGGTGCGGGCGGACACCAGGTCCGCGGCTGCCGACTGCCGGGTTTCGGCGAGTTCGCTGCGTATGGAGTCGTAGTCGGTTCGTAGCCGTTGCAGTTCCGACCGTGCCTCGCGGGCGGTCTCCGCGCGTTCCGCTGCCGACCGTTCAGCTCGCTCCAGGGCACGTTCGGTATCGGCCGCACGCTGCAGGGCCAGATCACGATCGGCAACGGCCGCCTTCACCTGTTGCGCGCAATCGCGTTCGGCCCGTTCTATATCGGACTGCGCGGCGCGGCGCGCACCGGCGATCTCCTCGGTGCACTGGGCGCGAATCCGTTCGATTTCCTCGGTGGTTTCACGCCGCGCGGAACGGATCTCTTCGTCGGCCGCGCACCGGGCCGCGAACACCTCGTCCGCGGCCCGGGTGGTGATCTTCTCCACCTCGCGCAATGCGTCGTCGCGCGCGGCTTCCGCGGTGGCGGTGTCCGCCTGGGCCTCCGCGATCCGGGCATCCGCGGTTTCCGCGGTTGCCACCGCGTCGTCCGCGGCTTCCTCCGCGCGCAGTCGCGCCTCCTGTGCCTCGCGACGAGCCTGTTCCGCGGCGGCGGCAGCCATTTCGGCTTCGGCGATCCGGCGTGCGGCGTCTGCTTGAACGGCCTGGACCTGTGCCTCGGCGACCGAGGGGTCGGCGAGGGTGGACATTTCACCTACCGCCGCGGTGAGCGTGGTACCCAGTTGCTCCGCCAAACTGCGGAATTGAGTGAGAAGTTCGTCCGCACGGAGCCGTGCCGCTGTTACCGGGCCGGTCTGCGTCACGGTGACGGAATCCGCCGGGGGTTCGGAGTCCTGCTGTAGCCGTTGCCGTTCCCGCCAGGCGCGCCACCGAGTGTGGTCGGGGCGTTCGCAGTATTCCGACGGCCGGCCCGGGCCCGTGGGGCGTGGGATCGGTTGAGTGCATCCGGGGTAGTTACAAGTGCTCGGCACCCGAGAATCGTAGCGTTGGTTTCGTCGTTTCAAACGTAACGACACGAAACGAAAAGGCGGGGTGGGTATTTACCTATCGGTGCCGGCACCGGATTTCTAACCTCCGATAAGTGAACATTATCGGAGGTTAGGGAAGTAGGCTGGCGGTAGATACGTTCCGGAACAATACGTTTCGTTACGTCGCGCCAAACCAAACGAATTGTGTGACTTAATTACCGAGGAGAGCGCCCGTGGCCGAACGCACCGTGGATCTGCCCGACACCGTCCGCACCGAACTCCGCCGCGGCGTCACCAGCGTCCTCGTCGACACCGCCGCCCTGCGCAGCGTGCGCGAACGGTTCGACAGCGAACAAGCCACCGCACTCGGCCGCTACCTCACCGCCTCCCAATCCCCCAACACACTGCGCGCCTACCGAACCGACTGGATCGCCTGGGCAGCCTGGTGCGCCGGCGAACACCGCCAGGCCCTCCCCGCCGACCCCCTCGACGTCGCCGTCTACCTCGCGGCCGCCGCCGACGCCCGCACCGCCGACGGACGCCACGCCTACAGCCCCGCCACCCTGGAACGTAAATCCGCAGCCATAGCCGCCGTCCACGCCGCCAACGGACTCCCGGCGCCCACTCGCAGCGACGTCGTCCGGCTCACCCTCCGCGGTATCCGCCGCACCCGCCGCACCAGGCCCGAACGGAAACGACCGATCCTGCTGCACACCCTCGGCGAATTACTCACCGGCCTACCCGCACCCGGCTGGCCCGGCGAACCCGCCCGCCGCCGCGACACCCTGCTGCTCCTGCTCGGATTCGCCGGCGCACTGCGCCGCAGCGAACTCGCCGGGCTGCGCATCACCGATATCCAATTCGGCACCGACCACAGCACCGGCGAGCCACTACTGCTCGTCCAATTACCCACCACCAAAACCGACCCGACCGGCATAACCGAACAACACGTCGCACTCCCCCGCGGCAAACAAGCACACACCTGCCCCGTCTGCGCCTGCGCCGAGTGGCTGCGGCTGCTGGCAGCACACACCGAGAACCCGCGCAACATCCGCGCCTGGATCGACGAAATCCCCCGGGGCGACACCCATATCCATCGCTGCCACGGCTACCTCCCGGACCCCCGGCTCGACCCGGACCAGCCCTTGTTCCCCGCGATCAACCGGCACGGCGGACTCGGCGATACCGCCCTGTCCGGGCGGGCCGTCGCCGAAATCGTCAAACGCTACGCCGCCCGGGCCGGACTCGACCCGGCACTGTTCTCCGGCCACTCCCTGCGCGCCGGGTTCGCCACCCAGGCCGCGCTCGGCGGCGCCGCGGACCGGGAGATCATGCGCCAGGGCCGGTGGAGCAACCCCCGCACGGTCCACCGCTACATCAGAACCGCCGACCCCCTCGCCGATAACGCCGTCACCAAACTCGGCCTCTGAATCAACCCCGTCCCGACGGACACGCTGAGTACGCCCTACTTCGGTGCCTGGAAGCCGCCGATCTTCTGCTCGAGCAGTTCGGCCAGCCGCAGCGGAGTGCGGTCCTCGAACATCGGACCGATGAGCTGCACTCCCACCGGCAGCCCCTCGGACGACCGGCCCGCGGGGACAGCGGTGGCAGGCAAACCGGGCATCGTGGCCACACCGGCCCAGACCAGCTGGTCGAAGTACGGGTACTCGACGCCGTCGATGTCGATATGCCGATCATCCAGACCGCCGCTGTGGTCGTGCGGGAAGGCGGGAGTGGGCGTGATGGGGCACACCACGGCATCGAACTCGGCGAAAAGCCGCCGCCAGCCGCGGCGGTGGAGTTCACGACGGTTGTTCGCCTCGACCCAGTCGCGGTGGCGCAGCACCATGCCGCGCAGCCGTGCCGCATCCAGACCCCCGTCGTCCGCACTCAGGGCGGCGGCCTGGACCCGCAGTTGTTCGTATACGTCGACGGGAAGACTTGCGGCGGCGTTCGACAACATCAGCAGCATGTACAGCGTCGCCGCTTCGGCAGGATCGGGCAGCAGCGGACTGCGCCGTTCGACGCGGGCGCCCTCGTCGACGAGCGCCTCGGCGACCCGGTTCACGCCCGCCCGCACCGCCGAACCGGTCGGAATGAGCGGATGGTCCTCCATGATCAGGACACGGAAGTCCGCCAGCCGCTCATGGCGCGCGGGCGGCAGTGCGATGTCGTAGGCGACGCCGTGGGTCAGCGGGTCCGGTCCGGCCATCACGTCCAGCAGCAGCGTGAGGTCGCGGGCGGTGCGCGCCATCGGACCGGCAACAGCGAGATCGAGGTCGACCGGCAACGCCGGTGCGGGCGGCGCGACCATACCGCGGGTCGGCGCCAGCCCGAGTGTCGGTTTATGCGCGTAGACACCGCAGAAATGCGCGGGCGTGCGCAGCGAGCCGGCGAGATCGGAGCCGATGGACAGCGCACCGAATCCGGACGCCAGGGCCGCCGCCGAACCGCCGGACGACCCACCCGACGTGCGGCCATGATCCCACGGATTGCTGGTGGTGCCGTAGATCTCGTTGAAACTCTGGATATCTCGCAGCATCAACGGCACATTGGTCTTACCCAGCACCACCGCGCCGGCCGCCTTCAGCCGCGACACCTGTACCGCGTCCTCGGCGGGCACATAGTCCCGCTGCGCCGGCATGCCCCAGGTGGTGGGCAGCCCGGCGATATCGTAGGACTCCTTGACCGTCACCGGAATGCCGAGCAGTGGCCGGTCCTCGCCGCGGGCGCGCGCCCGGTCGGCAGCGCGCGCGGCGACTCGCGCATTATCGAAGTCCGGCACACATATCGCGTTGATCGCCTTATCGTCCCGCTCGATACGGGCAATCGCCTCGTCGGTCAGTTCCACCGAGGTCACCGCACCGGCACGTAAGGCAGCTACGAGCCCTTCGGCCGACTCGAAATTCCACTCCATGAATTCGACGCTATTGACCTGCCGCAGAGGACATAAAATGCCGCGCTGCACAACGGGAAAGTCGGACCGACCACCGCACCGGTCAAGTCACGCACTCGTTCTGCCATCGAGGACGGATCGCCCCAGGTCACAGCGTCAGCAATGGGCCAACTCCCTCAGCACAGGACACGAAACACCGCGTCGCGCAACGGGACAGATATCTCAATCCTCAGCATGCTTTCGCCATGGTCGGCACAGCGAACTCCCGACAGTCGATTACGCGAGCTCACCAGTCCCCGGGTCATGCCGGTTCGAGGATGCCGAGTGTGCCCGGCAAGCGTGACGGTGCGATCTCGATCCGGCATCGCCCGGCACCGGGGGCGCACCCATCGGCCGCCCCCGCGCCGTGGTCGAGTCCGATAACCGCGAGTGGCGGCCCGACCAGCGGATATTCCGCCGAAAGCAGCCGAAATCCGAGGGGTTCACCGCGGCCGGATTGTGCGAGGATATGAGCGCTCCACGAGTCAGTCCGTTTCAAACCCCCCTTTGGAAGGATGCTCAGATGGCGCAAGACACCAGTACTGCTGCTACCCGCACCAGCAACGGCAGCAGTCAGGAAGTCCAGAGCTTCGAGATGTTGCGACGAGGCCTGGACGAGATCCGGCAAGAAGCACAGAGCTCACGGCAGTACGCCCAACAGGCACAGAACCTCGCCCGGCAGGTGCAACAGCAGGCCCGGCAGGTCCAGCACCAGTCCCAGGTTGCGCAGAGCCAGGCCAACCAGGCCGCCCAGCAGGCCCAACAGGCCCGCCAGCAGGCAATGCAAGCCCAGAACCAAGCTCAGCAGGCCCAGAGCGAAGCCGACCGGGCCCAGAGCCAGGCCCAGCAGGCGCAGAGCGAAGCCAACCAGGCCAACCAGCGCTGTCAGTCGGCGCAGGACCAGTCCGATCAGGCCGCTCAGCTCGCCCAGCAGGCCGAGGAACAGTCCAACCGGGCCCAGGACCGCGCGATGCAGTGGGAACTGCAACTGCACCAGGTGCGCCAGCAGGTGCGCCAGATGTAGTCGTAGCGAGCATTCGCGGGGCCGCGACCCCGCACGCTCCCGCGGGGCCCGGATGAACTCGTAAGAGTCACCGGGCCCCGCACCTATGTGAATACGAACCGAATACTCCGGAACGCCGACCGCGACAGAGATAAGCAGAGGCCGCCAGTTCTGGGAACTGGGCGGTGAACCGGTGCGCCGCCACCCCGATACCGTTACCGGGCCGCGGCATCGCCCCCCGCCATCGGGTCATGTTGCGCCGGTATGGACAAAACAAGCTGGTCTGCAGAGGCCACTCTATGTGCTCATGTGACGACCGGCGTCCGCGCAAGCTCACAGCCGCAGCCGCGCCGCGGATTCCGCTACGGACAATCCACGCAGCTCACAATTGCTCATTTGGTAATTGCCGCGTGTCGCGGTCGACCCCGGTCCTGCCGACGCCCAACCGTCCGGCGAACTACACTCGCCCAATGTACTTCCCTCAGATCTACCGCTGACACAGGCCGGCACCACACCCGACCGAAACCTGTCCGCCCGAGCCCACACCGCATACGGGCCGCGAGCCACTCGCCGTAGACCTGAAACGAGGCACCCATGTCCACTCGCCCAGCCCATATCGCGATGGCCGGAGTCCCCGCCGTCAGCCATATCCTGCCCAGCCTCGAGATCATCCGCGAACTCGTGGCCCGCGGCCACCGGGTCACCTACGCCAACACACCCGCCGTCGCCGACCTCATCACCGCCACCGGCGCCGAACTCGTCCCCTGTGATTCCACCCTGCCCACCGAGGACAACACCTGGCCCGACGACCCCATCGCCGCCATGAGCCTGTTCCTGGACAACGCGATACAGGCTTTACCGCAACTCCGGGCCGCATACGACCACGACCCTGCCGACCTCTACCTGTACGACATAGGCGCCTACGCCGCACGCGCCCTCGCCGAAACCCAGAACCGGCCCCTCCTGCAACTGTCCCCGACCTACGTCGCCTGGTCCGGCTACGACAGCGAAATCGCCGCACAACTATGGCAACTACCCGGCGCCGACACCTACCGCGAACGCTTCGCCCAATGGCTGACCGACACCGGCGCTACGACCACCGACGTCGATACCTTCTCCGGCAGACCCGCCCGCGTACTGGCCCTCATACCCCGCGCGATGCAACCACACGCCGAACAGGTCGACACCGGCGCCGTCACCTTCGTCGGACCCTGCTTCGGCGAACGTGCCGCCCGAGACACCTGGACCCGGCCCGACGGCGCCGGCAACGTGCTCCTCATCTCCCTCGGCTCCGCCTACACCCGGCAGCCCGAGTTCTACCGCCGCTGCCTGGCAGCATTCGGAAACCTTCCCGGCTGGCACGTGGTGCTCCAGATCGGGAAATACACCGACCGTGCGGAACTGGGCGATATCCCGGACAACGTCGAGGTGCACTCCTGGGTGCCGCAACTCGCGATCCTCGAACAGGCCGACGCGTTCGTCACCCACGCCGGCATGGGTGGTAGCAGCGAAGGACTGTTCACCGGTATGCCGATGATCGCCGTCCCGCAAGCCGCGGAACAGTTCGGCAACGCCGACCGGCTCGTCGAACTCGGTGTCGCCCAGCGCATCGACACCGGCGACGCAACACCCGAAACCCTGCGCACCGCGTTACTCGAGCTGGTATCCGACCCCGAAGTCGCCGCGAGGTCGGCACGGCTGCGCGCCGACGCCCGCGCCGAGGGCGGAACGCAGCGCGCCGCCGACCTCATCGAAGAAATGCTCACTGACCCGCACACGGGGTCCGGTCACGAGATCACGGCGAGCCGATACGCCCGAGAATGATTTGTGCCAGCGATTCCGGCGCTTCCTCCGGAATCCAGTGGCTCACGCCTTCCAGAACGACCAGGCGGTAGTCCGCGGTCACATGCTCCGCGGTGGCATCGACCCCCGACCGCGCGACGGCCAGATCCGCATCACTCCACACAAAAGTCGTCGGCACCCGCACATCGGGTACCGCACTCCAGGAGTCCCCGGCGGCCCGATACCAGTTCAAGGCCGCCGTCATCGCCCCCGGCTCGCTCAGCCGGGCGATATGCCGCGCAACCAGATCGGCCGGTATCGCGTCCCCGAAGCCCGCACGTAAACCCGCGCATCCGTCGGCCAGCAGCAACTCCTCCGGCGCGTCCGGCTGCTGGAAGAACGACATATATCCCGATCTCTCCGCCTGTACGGGATCGTGTTCCCGCGCCCAGGCGAAAGCCGCCGGATGCGGCACGGAAACCGCGGTCAGCGACGCCACTCGGGCTGGATACCGGGCCGCGACATCCCAGGCCACGATCGCGCCCCAATCGTGGCCGACCAGGTGGACCCGGTCCAACCCCAGCGCATCGCAGAGACCGACTATATCGGCGCGGAGTTCGGGGAGACGATACGACGCGATATCGCCCGGGCGAGCCCCCGGTGAATACCCGCGCTGTTCGGGAGCGAAGGAACGCACTCCGTGTGCGCCCAGCCGGTCCGATACCAATTCCCAGGACGCCGCGCTCTGCGGAAATCCGTGCAGCAAAAGCACATCGGCACCGCCCACAGTCCTGCCCGGGTGAACCCGCACCTCGAAATCGAACTCCCCGACGCGCGCTGTGTACACCTCGACCTCCGGCATGGCTGCATGCTAGCCAATCCCGAAGGAAGGTGCTAGACAGCCGTATAGATAAGTGTCCGGGCCGGCTCGGCCCGGACGAGTCCAATCACGGAGGAATCGATATGAGCACATCCACACAGGTCGCGGTCATCATCGGAGGCGCCTCCGGAATCGGCTGGGCCACCGCCCAGCTCATGGCGGACCGCGGCGATACGGTGATCATCGCCGACCTCGACGGCGCCGCCGCGAACGCCCGCGCCGCCGAACTCGGCGCACCGGCCACCGGCTACCGGGTGCAGGTCACCGACGAGATCGCGATGCGCACGCTCTTCGACACGATCAACGCCGAGTACGGCCCGATCGGCGCTGTAGTCGACTGCGCCGGCATCTCCCGCCCCGGAACCATTGCCGAGCTCTCGCTCGCCGACTGGCAAGCCACCGTGGACGTCTGCCTAACCGGAGCGTTCCTCTCGGTCAAGGAGGCCGCGCGGAGCCTGCGTGACGGCGGTTCCATCGTGTTGGTCGCCTCGCTCAACGGACGCCAGCCCGGTGTGGCGATGAGCGCGTACTGCTCCGCGAAAGCCGGGGTCCTCATGCTCGCCGAGGTCGCGGCCATGGAACTGGCGCCACGCGGGATCCGCGTCAACGCGGTCAATCCGGGCTTCGTACACACGCCTCTCACTCAGGGCGCGACACTCGTTCCGGGGCTCGTCGACGAATATGTCGAGAACACACCATTGGGCCGCGCGGGAACACCCGAGGACATCGGGCAGACGATCGCCTTCCTGACCTCCGACGCCGCCGGTTGGATGACCGGAGCCGCGATCGATCTCAACGGCGGAGCCCATACGATGCGGTACCCGAATATCGTCCAGCGGATAGCCGATATGACGACCACGAGTACTACGAACGAGGGGTGAAGGGAGGCGGATCCCTCCTTCTTTGCTGGTATTTGGGCTCTTGGGTGATGGGTCAGTGTGAGGGAGTTGAATATATTTAGATGCGCATATGACCGTAAGGCCATTACTTTCATTCAGGAACCGGGCCGGCCATCACATGCTCGGCGCGCCACCTACCGGGCCGAGGTTCGCTGCGCACCCATCGCTTCCCTTCTCGTCATAACCGCCCCCTGACTGCGGCCGCTCCCCTACCCCAGCGCACCGGACGTCTCGGGATTCCGTTCGGTACCGGCTCGCGGAGACCCCCTCCCCCGCACCTAGCGGTAGATGGTTTTGCGTGAGACGCCCGAGGTTCCGGCGATCTGGGCGACGTCGTCGGCGCCCTGGGATGTCTGGTCGTGATCGGCTGTGGATGCGATGTCGCGGGCGTGGTGCAGAAATGCGTCCAGGGCCGGCGAATCGGTTTCCGGTAGCCAAGCAAGGACCGAGGTGGTCGGTTCGGCGTCCGAGACGGGCAGACAGGGCAGGCTGCGTGGGATCTGACCCGCAGCGGAGGCGGGAAGTAGCGCTATTGCGCGGCGGGTGGCGGTGAGGTGGGTGAACTGGCCTATATCGCGGATCAAGGGTCTGTTATCGGTTCCCGGTCCGGAAGCTGTTTCCGGCCAGCGGGCGATCGGTTCGCCGATAAGGTCGGACATGGACAGGGCAGCCCGCGATGCCAGCGGATGGTCGGGTGCGAGGACCGCGATCTGAGTTTCGGTGATCAGGTCGAGGGTCTGTAGCCCGGTGAGGTCGTTGTTCGGGCGGTGCAGCAGCGCCACGTCGGCGCGACCGTCGCGCAGCATGACGATCCGCTGGTCGACACTGTGAACAACCTCGACAGGCACCGCGGCCGGATCGGAACGGAAGCCGCACAGGATCCGGTCGATCAACCCAGCATCGGTTCCAGCCTTCATGGCCACCACCAAGCGTGCGTCTACGCCGGCGCGCCGAGTGCGCAATGCGGCACCGGCTACCGCATCGAGCGCGCGGGCTCCCTCCCGCCACAGCGTTTTTCCGGCCGCGGTGAGTTCGACCTTCCGGCTGGTGCGGTACAGCAGGGTCACCCCTAGGCGCCGTTCCAGGCGCGCGATCGCGCGGGACAACGCCGGCTGGGCGATTCCCACTTTCTGGGCGGCCCTCCCGAAATGCAGCTCCTCGGCGACGGCCACAAAATAGACCAGGTCCCGAGTCTCGAGCAGATCCATTCCTTCAGGGTATCGACCCAGAACAACTCGGTCCTGGTGTCAACGGCCATCCGGTGCTGAGCTGGGGACATGGACACAGAACGTGCATCGATCGCACTGATCACCGGTGCCAATCGCGGAATCGGATACGAGATCGCTGGTGGACTGGGACGCCTCGGCATGACGGTCGTGGTGGGTACTCGCGACCTCGACCAGGGTAAACACGCTGCCGCCCGGTTGTGTGACGATGGCATCGACGCGCAAGCTGTCCAGCTGGATGTCACCAGCGGTGATGATCCGGCTGCGGCGGCCGCGTGGATCGATGCGGAGTACGGCCGCTTGGACGTGCTGGTGAACAACGCCGGCATTTCCGGCGCCCGCCTGGGCCAGCTGCCTGGATCGGTCGATCTCGACTCCCTTCGTGCAGTGTTCGCCACCAACGTCTTCGGCGCCGTCGCCGTCACCGAGGCGATACTGCCCCTACTGCGCCGTTCTCCACGGGCTCGCATCGTCAATGTCACATCCGGTCTCGGCTCGATGACCCGCATGACCGACCCGCAGGACTACTTCACCGGACTGCAAGCCAATCTCGGCTACGCGCCGTCGAAGTCTGCTCTCAACCACATCACCGTCCAATACGCCAAACACCTCGCCCCCGAAGCCATCCTGGTCAACGCTGCCGATCCCGGCCCCTGTGCGACCGACTTCACCAAGGATCTCCCCGGTGTGACCCGCACTGCCGCGGATGGCGCTCGCATCGTCGTGCACCTGGCCACCCTCGAGGAGAACGGGCCCACCGGCGGATACTTCAACGAGACCGGCCCGGTGCCGTGGTGAACACCGCCGAGACCGATTGCGGTGCTGGACGAATCACCTCGGCCGACAACAATTACTCACCCGCCGGCCGGAACAGCAGCGTCGGCGAATCGTGCTCCATCGCCCGTGCCGGCCGCTGCGCGTCTGCGACACCCTCTTCTGACCTCGGGCGCCGCCACCGCGGGAGCTCTGCGCGGTCGATCACGGACCGTGGCGAGGTCCTCCAGGCGGGTCAGGCGCTGGTCGAGCGTGCTCATCACAGGCTCGCCGCCGAGGGTCGGCGGGTCGTATCGTCTACCTGTGCCAGGGCTTGGGTCAGCGCCGTGGCAGGGTCTTCGGGGACCGCGACCTCGCGCCAGGCGATGTAGCCGTCGGGGCGAACCAGCGAGGCCCCGGTGCCGGAGAGTCCGTAGGCGGTGTCGAAGACGTCCGATTCCACTGTTTTGACATCGGTGCCGATCTCGACGAACCCGACCGTGGCATCGAGCTGCTGGGAGGCGGTGGCGGCGGCCGCGCGCCAACGGGCGTCCTCGGACACCACGACCCATCCACGGCCGAACAGGTCCAGCGTCGAGCTGCGGTCGCCCTCGGTGAGGGCCAGGTGCGGTGCACGGGTGCCGGGCTGACCGGCCCACTCGTCGGGTCGCCGTGCCGGCGGCAGGTCGGCGTCCGCGCCGAGGACCGCGGCCGAGCGGTAGAGCTGGCCGAGTTCGATCGCAGCGTCGTCGAGTACCGGTACGTCGGTGGTGGGGGCCGCCAGGTAGGCCTTGTAGTCGGCGCGGGCGAAGAGCTGATCATGGCGCAGGTCCGCAATCGGCCGTCGTTCGGCGTCGTAGGTGTCCAGCAGCGCCGGGCGGGATTCACCCGAGAGCACCGCGGCGAGTTTCCAGGCCAGGTTGTGCACGTCGTCGATACCGGTGTTGGCGCCGAAACCGCCACGGTTGGGCGGCAATTGGTGGGCGGCGTCGCCGGCGAGGAACACCCGGCCGTCGGAGAAACGGTCGGCGATCAGCCCGGCCAGGTCCCAGCGGCCGGTGGTCACCAACTCGATGGGGATGTCGGTGCGTCCGATCGCCTGCTGCACCACCCGGATCTGCTCATCGGTGTCGCGGTCGATATCGTCGCTGAGCATCAGCACCCACCGGCCGTCCGAATAGGTGGTCAGGAATGCCGTCAGGTCGGGCTGCTCGATCTCGAACTGGACCACGCCGTGCTTCAGGTACTCGTCCAAGGGGGCGCGGAACAGGATGCTGCGCTGCACCGACAGTGGACCCGCGCCGTGGCGGCCGATGCCCAACACCTCGCGCACCGCACTGGTGGCGCCGTCCGCGGCCACCATGTACCGGGCGCGCAGACGGTATTCGTGGCCGTCGTCGCGGTGGCGCAGTGTGGCGGTCACGCCGTCGTCGTCCTGTGCGAAGTCGAGTAGTTCGGTGCCCAGTCGCAGGTCCGCGCCCAACTCGGCGGCCCGGTCACGCAGGAGGGGTTCGAGCCGGTCCTGGGTGATCGCGATCGCGTGCACGGGTGAGTCCTCGGCTCCGTAGGAGCCCTTCCCGCCCGGAGTCCACGGGTATTCCTCGATCCACCTGCCGGTCAGGCTCTCCACTCGCGCCCGCCGCGGTGGCTTCATGCCCTGCAGCGATGGCGGAACCTCGATCCCGACCTGCCGGAAGTGTTCCACCGTGCGGGTGGTGAAGCCGATCGCCCGGGGATGCGGCGAGCTGCCGCGATGCTTGTCGACGACCACGACGGGCACACCGCGCCAAGCCGAAAACACCGCTGCGGACAGACCCGCCAGGCTGCCGCCGATGATGAGAACAGGGATCGAGTCGGGGGGGGTGGTTTCGTTGACGGTGTTCATGATCGCTCTCCTTCGCTGGTGTCGATTTCGGATGGTGAAGCAGGAGCCGGCACCGGTAGCGCGGTGGCCAGGATCCCGTTGAGCAAGACCGAAAGGGCCCAGCGCATGCGAGTGGTGCCGGTCCCGGACAGCAGCAGCTGTCCCAGGTCGCGGATCTGCGGGTAGCGCCCCACGTCGGCATTCTCGATTGCGGCGACCAGTGCGTCCCATTCGTCGCCGTCACGGGGGCTCTCTCGGCGAGTGGCCTGTTCAGCACCCGTGGCGGTGGCGACCTGCATCAGCAGATCCACCGCCCAGGCCGCCTTGTCCGCTTCGACGCCGCCTTCACGCAGCAGCGTCACCAGCGCCTCCACGAGGTCGAGATAGCAGGGCCCCGACGGGCGGGTCAGCAGGGCCGACCGGGCCAACGGCGGGTGCTGCATCAGGAGATCGACATAGGAAGACAGGACCGCTTCGAGGCGGTCACGCCAATCCCCGGGTGCGCTGACCGGACCGAGATCGACACCGGCGAGCAATTCGTCCAGCACCGCCGCATGCAGATCGGCCACGTTGCGGAAATACACATACAGCGACGCCGGGCCGGTATCGAGCTCGGTCGCCAGCCGACGCAGAGTCAGTTTCTCCAAGCCCTCCGATTCCATCACCGCCACCGCAGCGGCGACAACACGATCACGGGTCAACGCCGGCTTGCTGGGGCGCTCCCGGCGACTACGGACAACTCGATGCTCACTCACAAATCCAAGCGTAACGAACACGTTCGTTACGAACAAGTTCCTGACGAATATGTTCGTTATGCGATGCGACACTGACCAGCAGCTACGCCATATCCGCCCGAAATTCGGCCGATACTACGGCGACCCCGAGAGGCGCGACCGCACGCTCAGTTCACGGCAGCCCCGAACCACCTCGACAGCCCCCTCACCAGATCCTGCTGACTGTCGCCGACCCACGCCATGTAGCCGTCCGGACGCAACAGCACCGCGGGCACGTCCAGTTCCGCACTGACGTCGACGACGTGATCGACTCGGTCCGTCCAGCCCGCCACCGAGAGCCGGCCGGTCCGGTCGAGCAACAGACCACGGCCGCCGTGCATGAGCTCGTAGAGTCGCCCCCGCGTCAGCCCGATGTCCCGCAGTCTGCGGCCGACCATTTCGTGGTTCTCGCCGAGGTCGTACCGGACCCCGATTGCGGTGATCTTCTCGGTCAGATACCGGTTCACCTCTTCGAGGTCCATCAGTTCCGATAACAGCCGGCGCACGGACCGGGGGCCCGGCTCGGTGGATATCAGCTCGGATTGCACGCGGGTGTTGTTCAGCACTTCGTCGGCTACCGGGTGCCGTTCGGTGTGGTAGCTGTCCAGCAGACCCTCCGGCGCCCAGCCGTTGACCTCGGCGGCCAGCTTCCAGCCCAGATTGAACGCGTCCTGGATCCCGAGGTTGAGCCCCTGTCCACCCAGCGGTGGGTGCACATGTGCCGAGTCGCCGGCCAGCAACACCCGGCCGACCCGGTAGCGTTCGGCCAGCCTGGTGGCGTCACCGAATCGGGAAAGCCAACGCGGTGAGTGCACACCGAAATCGGTGCCGGCAAACGCCCGCAGCTGCTGCTTGAACTCCTCCAGGGTCGGCGGGACCACCCTGTCCTCGGTTAGCCCCGCGGCGGGGACTACCACGCGGTACAGCCCGTCCCCGGAGGGCCCGGCACCGAACCCTTTGTGCGTCTCGCGGACCTCCGCCACGACGGCGGCCAGTGTCTCCGGCGCGGCGGTTACCTCCATCTCGCCCAGCAGCGATTCGACCCGAGCAGGCTCGCCGGGGAAGCCGACACCCGACAGCTTGCGCACTGTGCTGCGGCCGCCGTCGCAACCGACGAGGTAGCGCGAGTTCAGCCGTGTGCCGTCGGCCAGTTCGGCAGTCACACTGTCCGCGTTCTGGCTCAGTCCGATCAGTTCGCAGCCACGCCTGATCTCGACGCCCAGTTCGATGGCGTGCTCGGTCAGCAGACGTTCGGTGACCGGTTGCGGGATACCGAGGATGTACGGATGCGCGGTGTCCAGCCCACCTGGCCGCGGCTTGCTGATACCGGCGAAGACACCGCCCAGCGGGTACTGCTTGCCGAGCGCTAGAAACCGCTCCAGCAGACCGCGCTGATCCATCACCTCGATACTGCGCACGTGCAGGCCGAGCGACCGGACATGCCCGGTCGGCTGGTTCTCCTTCTCCAGCACGAGCGTCTCCACGCCGTGCAGCCGCAATTCACTGGCCAGCATCATTCCGGTCGGTCCACCGCCGGCGACGATCACGTCGATCATGAAACCCTCTCGTCTGCCAAGGCCCACTTCCGGCCGCCGCTCCACCAGCAGGTTCTGGTGTCGGCTGGAGATTCTGCGGCATGACCCGGGTCTTGCCGCAAGGCCCCCGGTCCGCGATACATTGAATATGGAAGGGTCGGCCCGCAGCTATCTCATCGGTGGCCGGTCCTATGACCGACTCTTCGATCACTCCTTCGCAGACAAGAACGAGCCCAACTCGTCGAACCGGACCCGCACAAGATCGGCGTCCTGACTTTCGGCACCGAAACGGTCGCAGGTGCGGACGGCACCATCGCCGGACTGCTCGGCGCCTCCCCGGTGCCTCCACGGCCCCGGCGATCATGACCGACCTGGTGGCCCGCTGCTTCCCGCAGCACATCAACCGATGGCAGCCCGCGCCGAGCAGGCTTATGCCTGCCCTTGTTGTTCCGGTGGACACCGACCGGGGAACTGTGGATGACAACATCGTCCGGACCGGCCGAATGCTGGGATTGAACATACATGGTTAGATGCGCATATCAACGTATCAGCGTTATTCACATTCGCTCTGCGGTCGATCCTTCGGTGAGAACTGATCTCAATCGTCCGGGTTTCCCGTTGCCGATATCCGAAGTTGTCTGTTTCCGAGGGCTTTTCACCGATCTCCCCCGGCGTGCCGCCGTCTGCGCACCGGCTGTGCGTGCCCTGCTGAGGGGTTGCTGCCGTTAGGCTGTTGCGTCGGACCGGCACCGTTTCGGGCCGGCCGTGGCTGTGCAGAGACAGGAGGCCGAGTCGATGGGTCCGCTGAACCGTCGCAGATTTCTGACCACCAGCGCGCTGGCCACCGGCGCTCTCGCGCTGAGACCGGCCACGGCCGCCGCTCGCCCCGCTCCCCCACTGGAGGTCGCATCCCTCGGACGCGAATTCCTGTGGGGCGTCGCCTCCTCCGGATTCCAATCCGAAGGAGGGGCACCCGACAGCAACTGGAGCCGATACATTGCCGCGGGAAAAACCGAAGATCCCTACCGCGACTCCGTCGAGTTCTACTCGCGGTACCGATCCGATATCGCGCTCGCCGCGGAACTCGGTGTACGGGTGTACCGGATAGGTATCGAGTGGGCGCGGATCCAGCCTCGGCCGGATACCTGGGACGAGAACGGGCTCCGGTTCTACGACAATGTGATCGAGGCTATCCGCGCGGCGGGTATGCGGCCGATGCTGACCCTCGATCATTGGGTGTATCCGGGATGGCAGGTCGATCGCGGTGGGTGGCGGCGGGCCGGGATGGTCGACGACTGGCTGGCGAACGCCCGGACGGTTGTCGACCGGTACGCGGCCGCCGATCCGCTGTGGATCACCTTCAACGAGCCCGCGGCCTACCTGATGAACGAAGTGCGCCACGGCGGTATCGGGCCGGCCGATCTTCCGGCGATGCAGGAACGGATGGCGCTCGCCCACGATGCCGTCTACGACCATATCCACCGGGTGCAGCCAGGGGCGATGGTCAGCAGCAACGTCGCGTACATCCCGGCCGCCGAAGATGCCGTCAACGGCGCGTTCGTCGACCGCGTCGGCGCGAGACTCGACTATGTCGGGATCGATTACTACTACGGGTTCTCCCCGCACAGCGTGCTCACCCAGTTCCCCGACCCCGGCAAGCTGTGGACCCTGTCCCTGCAGTCCGAGGGGATCTATTACGCGCTCGACCACTACTCGCGCCGTTTTCCGGGGAAACCGCTGTACATCGTGGAGAACGGGATGCCGACCGAGAACGGCCGGCCAAGAGCCGACGGCTACACCCGTGCCGATCTGCTCCGCGACACCGTCTATTGGCTGCAACGCGCCGCGGCCGACGGGATGAACGTCATGGGCTACAACTATTGGAGCCTGACGGACAATTACGAATGGGGTTCCTACACCCCGCGATTCGGGCTCTACACCGTCGACGTACTCGGCGATCCGTCCCTCACCCGGCGGCCCACCGACGCGGTCGCCGCCTACGCCGCGATCACGCGTCACGGGGGTGTGCCCGGAAACTACCGCCCGACCCGGATGCCTGCCGCGTGCTCGATCGTGGACGGCACCTCCAGTTGCACCGATCCGGTGACTGTGCCGCGCTGACCCGCCACCACCGAACGTCCGCCGGGCCGGTGCACTGCTGGAGGGGGCGGGCCGTGCGAGACTGGCCGGGTGAACGGGGAGAAAGAGATCCGCGACGACAGCGCCGGCATATCCACGACCCCCCGGCTGGACCGGGGAGACGTGATGGGCTCCGGGGTCCTGTGGCTGGCGAAATGGGCACTGTGCGTAGTGGCCATCGCGGCCGGGGCATGGGTTCTGGGGTTCCTGGCGGCGAGATTGTGGGTGGTGCTGCTGCCGGTGCTGTTGGCGATCGTCGTCGCCACCGTGCTGTGGCCGCCCACCGGGTTGCTGATGAAAGTGGGTCTACCGCCGGCAGCCGCGGCGTCGTTGACCCTGATCGGCTTCATCGGGGTGCTGTCGGGCGGGATCGCGTTGATCGTGCCCTCGGTGGTGGATCAGGTGCCCGAACTCTCCGACAAAGCCACCACCGGTATCAACACCGTGCGGGACTGGCTGCAGGGGCCGCCGCTGAATATCCGCGACGAACAGCTGGATTCGGCGGTGGACGCGGTGGTCTCCCGGGTGCAGTCCAGCGCCGAGCAGATCGCCACCGGGGTGTTCACCGGAGTCAGCACGGCGACCTCGGTGCTGATCACCATCTTCCTGGTACTGGTGCTCTCGTTCTTCTTCATCAAGGACGGCCCCAAATTCCTGCCGTGGCTGCACAAGTTCGTGGGCGGGCGCAGCGGGCAGCATTTCGAGGAAGTGCTGGTGCGGGTGTGGCAGGTTCTCGGCGGGTTCATCCGCACCCAGGCGGTGGTCAGTTTCATCGACGCCTTCTTCATCGGCCTCGGGCTGGTGATTCTCGGGGTGCCGCTGTGGGGCGTGCTGACCGCATTGACTTTCCTCGGTGGTTTCATCCCGATGGTGGGCGCCTTCGTCGCCGGGGCGCTGGCGGTTCTGGTGGCGCTGGTCGGGAACGGATTCACCACAGCGCTGATCGTGCTCGCGATCATCATCGCGGTCCAGCAGCTCGAGGGCAATGTGCTGCAGCCGGTACTGCAGAGCCGGACCATGAAACTACACGCGGTGGTGGTGCTGCTGGCCGTCACCGGAGGCGGCACGCTGTATGGGATCACCGGTGCGTTCCTGGCGGTTCCGGTGGTCGCAGTGATGGCGGTGGTGGTCCGGTACATCAGCGAACAGATCGATGTGACCGTCGCCCGGTCGGGCGGGGATCCGGAAGACGGTGACGAACCACTGGACGTCGACAAGGATGCCGAGACCGCCGAGAAGTAGGTGCCGCTCAGCACCCGAGAAGCGACTCCAGGGCCGCGATATGCGCTTCGAACACCTGCGCCCGGTCGGTGAAGGTGCCGGCGCCGTACATATCGAAGACGTCGAAACTCACGGCACCGAACAGGGCACACCAGACGGTCAGTGCCCGGGCGAGGGCCCAATCCGGTAGCTCGAGGCCGAGTTCGTCGCGGATACGGGTGAAATCGCCGGCCAGGGCGGGCGGTACCGGGGGTTCCACGGCAGGGCGCGTCAGTAGCTGCCGCCGGTACGCCTCGGCGATGATCCGGACCAGGGTGACGATCACCCGTGTTCCCGGGGTGACGGTACGGTCGGCCGGCGCGGCGTAACCGGGTACCGGGGTGCCGAACAGTAGTCCGTACCAGGCCGGTTCGGCCAGTGCCCAGGTGCGTACGGCCCGGGCGGTGATCCGCAGCCGGTCGATCGGATCGTCGTCCGCCTCGGCCAGCGCGGTGTCGACGGCGTCGCCGAGGGCGTCGTACCCCTCGACCACGAGCAGGGTCAGCAGTTCGTCACGACTGCGGACGTAGCGGTACACGGCCGAGGAGACAACTCCGAGATCGCGTGCCACGGCGCGGAGTGAGAGGGCGGACGCACCGTCGGTGGCAAGATGTTCGCGCGCGATACGAACGATATCGGACATGGTCTGGGCGCGGGCGCGGGCACGAGGTGTTGTCACCGGCCCAGCCTGACCAGTTTCGAGAGCAGTGTCAACAACAGAGATCACCGCTTCCGCAACCCTGTGTTAATGTTACCGCGAGTCACTGCTGACCTTCCGAACCAAGGAGTAGGCCCATGTCCGAGGCGGCCACGGATTTCGATGTACTCGTCGTCGGCTCCGGATTCGGTGGCAGTGTCACCGCGCTGCGGCTGGTCGAGAAGGGCTACAGCGTCGGAGTGCTCGAGGCGGGCCGCCGATATACCGACGACCAACTCCCCAAGACCAGCTGGGACCTCCGCAAGTTCCTGTGGGCCCCGAAACTGGGCTGCTACGGAATCCAGCGCATCCACCCGTTGCGCAATGTGCTCATTCTCGGCGGTGCGGGAGTCGGCGGCGGATCGCTCAACTATGCGAACACCCTCTACGTCCCGCCGGAGCCTTTCTTCCAGGATCCGCAGTGGCGCGATATCACCGATTGGCGCGCCGAGCTCACGCCCTACTACGAGCAGGCGAAGCGAATGCTCGGGGTGGTGCAGAACCCCCATATGACCCCCGCGGACGAGGTGTTCCGTCAGGTCGCCGAGGATATGGGCGTGGGCGATACCTTCGTCCGAACACCGGTCGGGGTGTTCTTCGGCGAAGCCGGGGAAACGGTGGACGACCCGTATTTCGGCGGTGCCGGGCCCGCCCGCACCGGCTGCGTCGAATGTGGCGACTGTATGGTCGGCTGCAAATACGGTGCGAAGAACACACTGGTCAAGAACTATCTGTACCTCGCCGAACAGGCCGGGGCACACGTCGTGCCGATGACCACGGTCACCGAACTGCGCCCGCAGGCCGACGGGAGCTGGGTCGTCTCGGCCGAACGGACCGGCGCGTGGGTTCGTAAACAGCGCACCACCTACACCGCACGTCAGGTAGTGGTCGCCGCGGGAACACTGGGGACCCAGCGGCTGCTGCACGCCATGCGGGATCGCCGGGTGCTGCCGGAGCTGTCCGACCGGCTCGGACTGCTCACCCGGACCAACTCCGAATCGATTGTCGGCGCCGCCACCAAGAAACTCGCCCCGGGGCAGGATTTCACCCGCGGCGTCGCGATCACCTCATCGATCCACCCGACCCCCGACACCCATATCGAACCCGTCCGCTACGGCAAGGGGTCGAACGCGATGGGTCTGCTGCAGACGCTCATGGTCGACGGTGGTGGCCGGATCCCCCGCTGGCTGCGGTTTCTGGGGACCGCGCTGCGCCACCCGCTCCTGCTGATCAGTTTCCTCAGCGTCCGCAATTGGAGCGAGCGCACCATCATCTCGCTCGTGATGCAGCATCTCGACAACTCCATCACCACCTACACCACACGGGGTGTGTTCGGCCGGAAGCTGACCAGCCGGCAGGGGCACGGGCAACCGAATCCGACGTGGATCCCGGCCGGTAACGAGGCCACCCGCCGGGTCGCCGAACAGATCGGCGGAACCGCGGGCGGGACCTGGGGCGAAGTCTTCAATATCCCGCTCACCGCACATTTCCTCGGCGGAGCCGCCATCGGCGCCGACTCCGAATCCGGCGTGATCGACGCCTACCATCGGGTTTTCGGCTACCCGACCTTGAGTGTGGTCGACGGCGCGGCAGTATCGGCGAATCTGGGCGTGAATCCTTCGCTGACCATCACCGCTCAAGCCGAACGAGCCGCCGCCTACTGGCCGAACAAGGGCGAGCGCGATACCCGGCCCCCGCAGGACACACCGTATCGCCGGATCGCTCCGGTGGCCCCGAAAGCCCCGGTGGTACCGGAGTCCGCGCCGGCGGCACTACGGCTGCCGATCATCGCCGTCACCGACCCGGCCGCCGGCTGAACCGGCCGCCGGGACGTACCCTCAGCCCTTGAAGTAGACGAGCTGATGACTCGTCGCCAGCAGCGTCCCGTCGTGACCCCAGAGATGGGCGTTCTGGTCGAAATGGCCGTGTGCGAAACGGTTCGCGCGGGCGCTGCCCAGCAGATACTCCGAGCCCTGGGCGGCCAGTTCGGCTGTTGTGGCGTGGTAGTACACGCTGAGTGAGATGGTTCCCGCGGGGACGTACTGACCCCGGCGCAGGAAAACACGCGGATAGAAAGCATCCGACATCGCGGTGAGCGACGCGAAATCCAGGGGTCGCGCCGGCCGGTCGCGTAGCCACAGGGTGCTCACCGAATCCGGATTGCCGGGCTGCGGTTCGGCCGGCGCGACGTCCGGGACAGCACCGGCGACGAAACGCAGGTCGTAATTGCGACCCCAGGCGATGAAATCCGGGAACTCCTGCGGTTCGGCCTGTTCGGGGCCCGGCACCGCCGGCATCGTGAGTTCCAGATCCGACCAGGTATCGCGGCGGATCCCGAATACGGCCGTCGCGGTGGTGGTGATCACCCCGTCCTGCACGAGTTGCAGCTGCCAATGCTGATTCGTGCGGTTGGTACGTACGGGTCGCGCGGTGATCTCGAACGGCCCGTCAGCTATCGGACCCGCGTAGTTGACGGTGAGCGCCAGCGGGTCACCCAGCCGCTCCGGATGCTCTTCGACCGCCCGCAGCAACGCCGCCGCGGTGACACCGCCGAACGGGCCGACCATATTCGCGTAATCGGGGCAGGTCCGGCCGGTGAGACGATGCGCATCGACGTACTCGGTCGCGATGGCGGTATCGAACGGATGAGGTGGCGCGTCGATCCCGGTCACGGGTCCTCCTGCGAATTGTGCCGATGTTCGGGTGGTGAGACGAATATAAGTATGACAACATACATAGGAATGAGAGGCAACATGGAGTGCTGCGATGCCACGACGTAAGGATCCGGACGGGCCGCGCGCGGCGATGATCCGCAGCGCGATCTCGCTCATCCGCCGCAGGGGCGTCGCGGCGGTCTCGTTCGCCGATGTGCTCAACGCCAGCGGCGCGCCCCGCGGCTCGGTCTACCACCACTTCCCCGGCGGCCGGGCGCAACTGATCACCGAAGCCACGCAGGTCGCCGGGGAACGGATCACCGGCGAGCTCACCCGAGCGCTGGACACCCCGGAGACCGCGGCGGCACTGCGGGCCCTCGCCGACGCCCTCGCCCGCGGGCTCGACCGGGGCGATTACGCGGTCGGCTGCCCTATCGCCGCGGCGGCGCTGGGCAACGAACCCGGTGCCGTCACCGCCGCGGGGGTCGCCTTCGATACGTGGCGCGACCTGGTTACCAGGAAACTCGTCCAAGACGGCGCCACCCCGCGACGCGCCCGCTCGGTCGCCCTACTCGTGGTCAGCGCTTTGGAGGGCGCCCTCATCGTCGCGCGGACCGAACGCAATCCCGCCGCGCTGGACACGGTGGTCGAGGAACTGAACGTGCTGTGCCGCTCCGCGATCGACGCGGACCGCACCCGGCGGCCGGTTACCGCACCGGACGTGTCTTGATCGCGTCCCGGGATATGTAGACGTCGTACTCCCCCGGCATCGCGATCACCGCGTTGCCGTACGCGGAACGGACGAACGGTGAGGTGAACCAGCGGTCTTCGGTCATTTCCCGGAAGAAATCGCGATCACCGCCGTTGAGGAATATGTGGTTCTGCCGGGTGGCGACGCCGTCGAGGCGCTGACCGTACAGGCGTGACACCTTGTAGCCCGAATGGAAGCCGAGCGCGTTCACCCAGGGTTCCAGTTCGACGATCTGCGCTTGGAGCACCCACAGGTCGCCCTCCACCCGATGGGTACTGCGTTCGGTGGTGCCACCCTCGTCGTCGTACAGGGTCAATTCGACCTCGAGCTGGTGCTCCGCATCGGCGACCTCGGATACCACCACGTGAGCGGCACGGACTTCCCCCGTCAGACCCAGATAGGTCTGCACGAGGGTTGCGGTCCACAACACCAGCGCCGCCGCGAGCAGCAGTACGAAGCCGCTCCCACCACGTGCGATCGATGCCCGCGGCCCCTTCTTGCGCAGCGCGGCCAGCGCCGAGATCAGCAGGGCCACACCGAGAATGATCGCGACGATCGCACCGGCCTGCAGCACCCCGAGGTCCACCGGGTAACTCATGGGCCGGTTATACCCCGTCCTCGATCCACCGGCAGCGCGAATCACAATTCCCTCGTCGACACCCGAACTCCTCCGCGGGACCGGACCCGCTCCGGGCCGCCGCCACCAACACGCCCCACGCCTGGTCCGACTCTCGTATGTTTGCCGGACACGATGTCGAAAGGTGCGAAGGTGACAGAAGTCAGTGCGGACTACGTAATAGTCGGGTCGGGTTCGGCGGGCGCGGTGCTCGCCGACCGGCTCAGCGCGGATCCGGGACGTTCGGTGCTCCTGCTGGAGGCCGGCCCGGCCGATAAGGACAAGTTCATCCGGATCCCGGCCGGCTTCTCGAAACTCTTCCGCGGCCCCTACGACTGGGACTATCTGACCGAACCACAACCCGAACTCGGCAACCGGCAGATCTACTGGCCGCGCGGTAAGACCTTCGGCGGATCGTCCTCGCTCAACGCCCAGATGTGGGTCCGCGGTTTCCGGGCCGATTACGAGGAGTGGGCCGCGGCCGCCGGGCCCGAATGGGGTTTCGCCAGGGCAGTCGAACAGTTCCGCACCATCGAGGACGTCGAGGGTCCGGCGGGCGAGGATCACGGCACGGGCGGGCCACTGCATATCTCCCGTCAGCGCAGTCCGCGCGCGTCCACAGCCACCTACCTGCGGGCGGTCGCCGAACGCGGATTCCCTGTCGAAACCGCCAATCTCCCGGAACCGCAGGGATTCACCCAGACCATGGTGACGCAGCACCGGGGGCGCCGCTGGAGCACGGCGGACGCCTACCTGCGTCCCGCGATGAAACGCCGCAACCTCAGTGTGTACGCCGAAGCCACCGCCACCCGGGTGTTGTTCGACGGCGACCGCGCCGTGGGCGTCGAGTTCTCCCGGGCCGGACGCCTCGAGCAGGTGAAGGCCACCAAGGAAGTGATCCTCTGCGGTGGGGCGATCAACACCCCGCAGTTGCTCATGCTGTCCGGGATCGGCGATCGCGGCGAACTCGAACGGCACGGCATCGAGGTGCACCACCATGCCCCCGAAGTAGGTGCCAACCTGCAGGACCATCTCGTCGCGGGGCTCGGCTACTCCGTCGCCGCCGATTCCCTGTTCGACGCCGAGAAGCTGGGCCAGCTGGCCAACTATCTCCTGCGGCACCGCGGGATGCTCACCTCGAACGTCGGCGAAGCCTACGGTTTCGTGCGCAGCGCCCCCGAGCTCGAATACCCGGACCTCGAACTCGTCTACGCGCCCGCGCCCTTCTACCATGAGGGCCTGGTCGACCCGACCGCGCACGGTGTCATCCTGGCGACTGTCCTGCTGCGCCCGCAAAGCCGCGGCACTGTCACTCTGGCCTCGAAGGATCCGCTCGCCAAAGCCGTGATCGACCCGAAGTATCTCTCCGACCCCGGCGGCGCCGACCGCACCGCGATGATGGCCGGATTGCGTTACTGCGCCGAAATCGCGGATACCGAAGCCATGAAGGACGTCCTCGGCGCCCTGTGCTATCCACCGGACGCGCCCGGGGACGGATCATCGGAGCAGACCCGCACCGCGGCGCTCGACGGGTATTCGCACACGCTCTACCATCCCGCCGGCACGTGCCGGATGGGCTCGGACGACCGGAGCGTGGTGGACCCGCAACTGCGGGTACGCGGTGTCCAGGGGCTGCGGGTGGCGGACGCGTCGATCATGCCCGTACTGGTGCGCGGCCACACTCATGCGCCGAGCGTGTTCATCGGGGCCCAGGCCGCCGATTTCGTAACCCGAACCTGATGTGCGGGACTGCCGGCCCGGACGCGGTTCGGTGCCGGCAGTCCCGATAGGGCGCCACGCGCTCGCCCCGTGAACCCACCGGTGGCGGATGTGCGGTGACGCCACACGGTGGGCTCACTGCCGCCGGGCCGGTACGAACAGGACCAGATCTCCCGAACGCCGGATCAGCGACCGTGCGCGTACTGAGCGAAACAGCGGAGTCGGACTGTCCCACCGCGTACGCGCCCGCCTGCTACCGGATCACAGCTTCCCGCCGCATCCGGCCGGCCCGAGATGGTCGAATCATCCGGGACCCTTCCTACCGAAAATTGCCTTCCGATTCCCGTGCCGCGAAGTATGTTTCGCGGCACGGAAAGCTGTACCGAGGGTAGGACGCCGTATCGGTTTTCCGATGATTCACTCCGCAGAACTGGAGAGATCACCAAGCCCCGAAAAAGCCCCTGGTTCCGGTCACAGCGGTATCAGGATCTCGGATTCATAAAGTTCGTGCCGCCACGCCGGACCGCATCGTGCATGCACCAACAAGCCCTGCAAAACTCCGTGGATTATCCAGTAGATCAACAGATCACGAATCGATCACGCATTTCTGGCGGAATATGTAGTTGCCGATCTTCGACACCCGGCCGATTCGGCCCCACACCCTTCGGAGCACCGATGCCCGATTCCTATTCCGGCCACACCCGTCCCCATAGACGCCACCGTCGTAACAGCCGAACCCGGTCGCTACGCACGGGACTCACCACCGCCCTCACCGCCGCCGTGATCACCGCGGGCCTCTGCGGACAGGCCGGTGCCGCGCCCCCTCCCCCGGACCAGGTGGCCGCCGGCCTCACCGACCTCTTGTCCAGCCCGCTGGTCCGGGTCCACGGGCCCGGAACCGCTATCGTGATCCTCGGCTACGGACTCCTCCCCGATGGCTCCATGCGTCCCGAACTGGTCGATCGGCTGCGCGCCGGTTACGTGCAAGCGCTGGTCGCACCGCAGTCGCCGGTTATCGTCACCGGCGGTAACCCACGAAACGGCATCACCGAGGCCGCCGCGATGGCCGACTGGCTCATCGGCCACGGGCTCCCGGCGTATCGGGTACATCAGGAACCCGCGGCCGCCGATACCGTGCAGAACGCCCAGCGCAGCGCACCACTCATCCATTCCCTGGGCGCCCGCGACGTCGTGGTGGTCACGTCCGAGAACCATATCGGCCGCGCGGCAGCCAGTTTCGCCGCCGCGGGGGTGCCGGTGACGGCGACGCTCACCCCCGGCCAGATACCGGGATTCGTCACGGTATTCGGGCCGTGACGAACTGAATTGCCCGAGCACACGGGGTAATAGGGACAGCCCTGCCCTTGTGCCGCAAAATCCTTCGCAGGCGCGGTCTTCCACATTCTTACGGTCTGCATACCTCACGACTCCCGGGAATTACCCTGGCGCCGTATTCCATTGTGAGAAAATCCAGAGCCGGTCAGGGTATTCCCGTAATTTCGAGAGCTCTGCTGAGCGTCGGCCAGCTACGGTGTAATTGCACCTCGAAATCGGGCCACGAATGCATACCCTCGGGCAGATAATCGACCACCGCGGGAATATCCAAATCGGTCAGCCGGGTGGCGAGCCGCTCCGTACACAGCCGTGCGCCCTGCTCGAGTAACGATCCACCGCCGAGTAGCACGGCCATGATCTCCGGGCTGTCGCCGATCGACATCAACGCGGCACCACTCGGCGTACCGTTGGCCACCGATAGGTAGATCTCGGTCCCGCGCAACCGCTCCGCGCCCAGCAGGCTGTCGTGCTCGAGCCATTCCGGTGAGGCCGGCGGCCCGAACAGGTTCTCCGGATTGCCACCCCGCGAGGCCACTGTCATCACGGTGACCGCTCGGCCGAGCTGATCAGCGGTGGAATAGCATCCGCTCATCCCGGCGACGCCCCGATAGAAACCCTGATGCCGCTGGGTCAGCATCATCGCCGCCTGCGCGCCCATGGATACACCGGCAATGGCCCGTACCCCGGTGGATCCCAGGTACTTTTCGACGATAGGCGGCAGTTCCTCGGTGAGGAATGTTTCCCATCGGTTGAGTCCGAGGGCGGCGTCCGTCCGGATCCAGTCCGCGTACATACTCGCCGTACCGCCGGTGGTGAGCACGACATCGACCGGTTTGTCGGCGAAGAATTCCGCCGCGCCGCCCTCGGTCAGCCAGCCCGAGGTGGGGCCGCCGTCCACCCCGTCCAGCAGATACAGAGTGGGCCGCGGCGCCGGACCGGTGCCGATCAGCGTGTCGATCGCGATTTCCCGGCGCATCGCCACCGAGCGGATATGTAACCGGATCCGGCGATCCCCGACGACTTCCACCCGCAGCAGCCGCGGACCTGCCTGCTGAGTATCGCTTGTCGCCGGCGGGGCCGGAGCGCCGGGCGTCACACCGGGTGGCGCCGCACTCGCCGGAGTGGTGGTGGCAGCGATGCCCATCACTGCCAGTGCGGTCAGAACAGTCAGCCGGGATCTCATGTCACACCTCGCCGAAACGCTCGTATCCACCGTCACGCGGCCCCCGGTTTGCCCGGACGTGATCGCATCCCGGGGGCCACCAGCGGCAGCCGCCGCAGCCGCATCGCATCTGCCGCGAAACCGTCCGGCTCGAGTGCCGCGCCCTCGCTGATCCGGTACAGGCCGGGTGGCCGGCCGCCCGCGCACAGGCGGTCCAGCACCTCGTGCGCGCGGCCGGCCAGTTCCGGGATCTTCGCGGTCGGACCCGCGGCAACGGCCGCGGTCGGCGGAACCTCCGCGGCCTCGGCCACCAGTTGCAGGACGTCCGCGCTCATCACCCCGGCGCCGGGGCCGGCCCCGCTCTCGTGCGCCGATTCCAACGGAATCAGCACCGTGCCACCGTCGGCACGCAGCAGTGACAGTGAGCGGGACCCGAGCGGCTGCCCGAGCGCCGCCTGTACCCGGCGCAGTTTCCGGCGGGCGGCCGAGACCGCATCGGGGCCACCCCCGTATTCCTCCGAATTCGGTGGGATGGCCAGTGCCACCACCTGATACGCGGGAGCGACCCGGAGACCGGACTTCCTGGCGAGCGCACTGACTCCGTGCCCACTCAGCAGTGCCGCGACCAAAGTCTGCGCCGAGGTCTGATGCTCGCGCGCGACGACCCGATGCTCATCCAGGTACGCAGTAGCCGCCGCTGTGGTCACGACCTCCACGACCCGTACCAGCAGCCGGGCGGCATCGGCCACCGCCTCTCCCCGCGCGACCGCTTCGGCCGTTCGCGCGGCGAGATATTCGAAAGCGCCCCGCGCGCTGTCGTGACAGGCCGCGAGCACCGACTCCAGTGCGATACCTTCACGTGCCCACCGCGCGGCCGCGGCACTGATCGCGGCCTGCGCCGCGGCGGGCCGCGTGCCGAGATCCTGTACTGCCGCCGAGAAACAGTGCCGGACGGTGGTGACCATATCGGCCGCTTCCGAATCCGGTCCGGGGCACCGGAAATGTGCCACGAGCTCGGCCTCCAGGTCTGCGCTCCCGGAACCGGCTGCCTTACTGACCACCATAACTACTGGACAGTAACCTCGAGTTCGGGCGCGATGGCCCCTTCCACGGTTAGTCCGGACAGTTCATCAGGAGACCGACTACCTATTGGGTTCGATCACAAAGAGGTAACGGCACGGGGAACACTCGGGTCCGACGACGTGCCGGGCTGCACCGCTACGCCTCCACGGCGGCACGATCCACGGGATTCAGTGACCGCCGCGACCGGACTCGCGGCGCAGCGGCTGGTCCAGGATCCGCGGCTGCCGGCGCCGCAGCGCCGCGAGCAGGCCCGGCGTGTGTTCGGGCGGCGCGGCATGCACCGACAATTGGTTCGCCACCGACCGATAAGCGTCCAGATCGGCCTGTTTGTCCAGGTACAGGGCGCCGGTGAGCTGTTGCAGATAGACGATATCGGGCAGATCCGCCTCCGCGAACCGCAGATAGGTAAAGGCGCCGTCGGCCAATGCCGGACCACCGACATGGTCGGCCAGCACCTGCACCGTGACATGCGGCTGCCGGGCCGTGGCCAGCAACTGGTCGATCTGTGCCGACCAGATTCGCGAACCGCCGATCCGGCGGGTCAGCGCCGCCTCCTCGACGATCAGCCAGAGATGTGGGGGGTGCGCCCGGGTCAGAATATGCTGCCGGCGCATCCGCAACGCCACCCGCCGTTCGATGGCCTCCTCGGCTTCCGCCGGATGCGCGAGAGTCAGCAGCGCCCGCGCATAATCCGGGGTCTGTAGCAGTTCGGGTACCGTGCGCGGTTCGTAACAGCGGATCACCTGCGCGGCCTGCTCGAGGCCCAAGTACATATCGAACCACTTCGGGAGCCAATCGTTGTCCCGATGCCACCACCCCGAGGTGTTGGCCTGCCGGGCCAACTCCTGGAACGCCGCGAGTTCCTCGGGATCGGTGACCCCGTAGAGCCCGAGCAGATCGACCAGATCACGTTCGCGAATACTGGTGCGCCCGAGTTCCAGTCGGCTGATCTTCGAATCCGATCCGCGGATATGGTCACCCGCCTGCTCCCGGGAGAGCCCGCTGGCTTCCCGCAACCGGCGCAACCGGCCCCCGAGCACCATCCGCAGCACCGTCGGGCCTCCTTCCACCCCGGCACGTGCCGGGAACCCCGATCCGGTCGAGGCAGCCGTCTCCAACGCCGATCGCATCCCAGAAGCACCCATTATTCGAGTTTCGCATGGGAGCGGCACAGGGGACCAAACGAATCACCTGTGGCGTGAACGAGATTCGCGTATCCGTGCAGCTCAGCGTTACCACTGCGGCAACGGTCCGGCCACGTGCCGGTCATACAACACAAACGTGACTGCCGGCACCCACGCGGCCGCCCCCTCATTCGTGACCCAGCCCGAGACGATCGACGGCGGGCTGTGAATCGCCCAGACCCGATTCCGGAACATGTTCTCACCCATGGTGCGGACTTAGAGTTACACACAACGGCGTCAACGGTGACGCTGCCCGGAAGGAGGCTCGACAGTGGACGCCACGACATCGCCCACGGCCGATCGCGACAACAGTACTCGCGAGAACCTCACACGCCGGGTAACGGTCTACTTCGACGGACCCGCCCCGGACAATTCCCTCGTCCTGGAGTACGCGGCAACCAATACCGAAGCCTGGGAGTTCACCTCGGCGGCAGTCTACGCCGGACTCACGGTGACAGTGGACAGCAAGATCAGGCCCGGCCTGCGGCGGCTGCCGTGTCACAGCCTGTGGCGCTGATCGGAGCCACACCCCCCACTGCATCCCCCCAGCGGCGCCACACGCACCCGGGCAGCCGCACGATATCGACCGTTCCCTCTAAGCTCGGGGTAACCGGCACCGCCCCAGGTCGCCGGAACCCGACGCAGGAGCGTGTATGCCGACCGAATCCGCATCCCGTGCGGCCGGTGCGCTCGCCCTCCTGTCCGCGGTACTGATCGCCGGTTGCGGCACAGCCGATCCACCGGCACCGGATACATCGGCGGAACCCGGCACAACGGCGGATCTCCCGGTCACATCCTCCCTGCGGACGACCACGAGCCCCGTCACCCCGGTAATCGACCCGTATGCCGGTGTGCCGTTGATAGACCATCTGGAATGGACATCCAATATCGACGGTCCGCGTCTCATGGTTCATCCCACCCGCGCCGGCCGCGACACCACATTCCCCCGAGCAGACCTGCGCGCATGGCAGGAGATCCGCACCCTGGATCCGGCGGCCGAAACACCCGGAATGTGGGACCAGTTCCGCTGCCACTGGGAGTGGGCACGGCTCATCGCACCCGATAAACCGACCTGGAACCTGGAACCCTGGCGACCGCCCGTGGGCTACGACGCGACCGTCGACGCTGCCTGCAATCCCGGCGGACCCGAACGCTGAGAAACGAGAGGAGCCCGATATGCGTATCGTCATCGCCGGCGGACACGGCAAGATCGCCCTGCTGCTCGCCGCACAGCTCACCGGCCGTGGACACAGCGCCATTGCCCTGATCCGTAACCCGGCACACGCGCCCGAGGTCTACGCCACCGGCGCCGAACCCGTGGTCCTCGACCTGGAACAGGCAGTGGTGACCGACCTCGCCGCGACCGTCCAGGGCTCGGACGCAGTGGTTTTCGCGGCCGGAGCCGGTCCGGGTAGCGGCGCGACCCGGAAGTACACCGTCGATCGTGACGGGTCGGTACTACTCGCCGAGGCGGCCGAACGGGTGGGAACCCGCCGCTTCCTGCAGATCTCGGCCATGGGCACCGGCTTACCCCCGGCACCGGGTACCGATGAAGTCTGGGCCGCCTATATAGAGGCCAAAACGCAGGCCGAGGACGATCTGCGCAGCCGCGACCTGGACTGGACCATCCTCCGTCCGGGCCGCCTGACCGACGAACCCGGCACCGGATCGGTCACGCTCGCACCACCGCGGCTGGACCGCGGCGAAATCCCCCGCACCGATGTGGCCGCCGTGACTCTCGCACTACTCGACGCGCCACACACCGCTGCTCGGACGCTGGAACTCGTCTCGGGCAGTACGCCGATCGAAGCCGCGGTTGCCGCCCTGAGGACCTGACGAGACCGCCCGAAAACCGTTCGGACACAAAGAATCGATCGTGCAGATGTACTTGCATTTGAAAGCACTCCCGACCTAGACTCATCCCACACCGCTATACAGGGGATAACAAGGGGAGGCCGCGTGAGTGAGCCGACGACAACATTCGCCAGTGGTTTACTGCCACAGCTGCGGGACAGCCCAGCGGATCCGAACAGATTCGGTAGTAGTTCAGCCCGAATGGATCCCGCCCCGATCGGCAAGCCGGCGAACGGTATTGATATGAGTACATTCGGCGTCCGCGGCAGCCACCCGCGCACCGGTTCGACGCGTGAGACCGCGGTCGAATTCGTCATCGACGCAATCGAATCCACCGGCGCCGCAACACGTGACGATTTCGATATCGACCAGATCGTCACCACGGTCCACGCACTGGCCGACGACTGGGATTTCCGCGCGCTGCAACCGGATACGTTCTGGCGCGTGGCCTCGACCTTCATCAAGGCCTGACGCGGCGAATTCCACCGTCTCGGCGGCTCGGCGCCGGGGCGGTGTGATCTCTCTCGAATTCCAAATAATTCGGATCCGCACTGTTCGGATCCACGCTACGGGCCTGCTACGACAGACCCTTCGTGTAGTCGGCGATAATCGCCCGCGATGCCTCCGGAGTAGCGGCCTGCACACTCAATCGGTCCATCACCGAGAGGTACAGCGCCAAATCCTCACGCCGATCCAGATACAGCGCACTCGTAAGCTGTTCCAGATAGACGATATCGGGCAATTCCGCCTCGGCGAACCGGAGAATGGTGAATGAGCTTCCCGCCGCGGGATGTTCACCGGCGGAGAACGGGACCACCTGAATGGTCACATTGGGAAGCCGGGTCAGCTCGAGCAGATGTTCCATCTGCGCGCGGTGTACTTCGGCGCCTCCGACGGGCCGATGCAGAGCCGCCTCATCGATAACCGCCCAGACAATGGGCGGATCCGCCCGGTGCAGAATCTCTTGGCGGCGCTGCCGGAAGGCCACTCGCCGATCGGTATCGGCGTCCTCGTAGCCGAGAGTCACCACGGCCCGCGCGTAGTCCGGGGTCTGCAGAAGACCGGGGACCAAATGGGATTCGTAGGTGCGAATCTTGCTCGCGGCCTGTTCCAGGCCCAGATACGTACCGAACCAGGAGGGCAACAGATCGCCGAAGCGATGCCACCATCCCGGTTCGTTGGCTTTACGCGCGAGATCGAGGAAACTCTCTCTTTCCTCGGGGTCGGTGACGCCGTAGAGCGTCAGCAGATCCCGGATATCCCGCTCTTTGAAGCTTGTGCGGCCCAGCTCGAGCCGACTGATCTTGGCATGGGAACCGCGGATCGCGTCACCCGCGGCCTCGCGGGTGATCCTTTTGCTCTCACGCAGTTTACGTAACTGCCCACCCAATGCGATACGTAGAACAGTGGGGCCACGTTCCGCCTCGACGGATTGCCTGCCGCCACGATTCCCGGGCTCTGCGATCATGGAGTCGTCTCCGCTTTCGGGTTAACCCACGGTGCGCCACAGTGAATTCCGCGGCGCACCACGCCGACGGCCCATGCTACCTCTCAGACGGCCAGATCGTCGAACTCTCCCGCTTTCGCGCCCCGCAGGAACGCCTCGATCTCGGGGCGCGTATAGAAGAGGACACCCCCGTCGGGGAAGCGCGAATTACGCACGGCCACCTGGTTACCGGCGGCTTCGGCGAACTCGACACAGTTCCCGCTCGGATTGCTGAAGGTGCTCTTCCGCCAATCTCCGATCACCTGATTGATCATTTCCGACATAGGACCCACTCCTTGCTCATGGTCACTGACACCACAGTCGCATACGCCGGTCCTTACAGATGCACTCGCAGGTGTTCTTGCATCTGCACCGACATCAGGACGATAGCACGAAGTTCGCCGATGCGCGTTCACGGATTCCGCATACCACGCCGGAGCCCCGGCGACCCGGATTGCCGCGCCGGTTCGGGCCACACCGCGGGCGATAACCGCCTGTCGGCCCGGGCCGCGCGTCGCCCCGAGTGCGGACCGGCGAGTCTTGTACCGTCACAAGACGAGATCGGTTCCACCACGCCCCGGGAGCCGGCCGCGGCGCACCTCCGGCACGCTTCCGACCACGCACCGCCGAGGAGCCCGCCGTGTCCGATGATCACCATCGCGCCATCCGAACCGATATCCCCCACTACGCGCGCATCTGGAACTACTGGATGGGCGGTACCGATTACTACGAAGCCGACCGGATCGCCGGTGACGCGGGTATCGCCATCTACCCCGGGATCACCGCTATGGCCACCCAGTCACGGCGGTTCCTCATCCGGGCCGTCCGATTTCTGGCGGAGACGGAGGGAATCCGCCAGTTCCTCGATATCGGCACCGGTTTGCCCACCATGCAGAACACGCACGAGGTCGCACAGGGCGTCGCACCCGAATCCAAGATCGTCTATGTCGACAACGACCCTCTCGTACTCGCGCATGCCCGTATGCTGCTGACCAGCAGTACCGACGAGGGCGTCACCACCTATATCGACTCCGACTACCGGCACCCGGAACTCGTAGTCGCCGACGCCCGCCACATCCTGGATTTCACCCGGCCGCTGGCGGTGATGTTCATGGGCGTCCTCGGCCACGCACAGTCCTCCGACGAGATGCTGCGGATCGTGCACACCGTCCTGCGTGCGACACCCGCCGGGAGTTATCTGATCCTCTGGGACGGAACCGATGACACCGACGCCTATGTCCGGCTGTGCGCCGGTTACAGCGATACCGGCGGCGGTCCGTATACGCCCCGGCCACAAGCCGAGATTCGGGCCGTCTTCGACGGACTCGAACTGCTGGAGCCCGGCTTCGTATCGGTGCCCCGGTGGCGACCCGAAACCTCCGGCGCCGAAGACATCCAGCCGATCCCGGCATACGGAGGTGTGGCACGAAAGCCGTGACCGGGAATCGGCAGGTGCCGCGTGTCCGGCCCGGCCGGCCCGAGAAACCCAGTGCCACTGCGACGGCCGGGAGAGCCGGGCGCGTAACGCCACAGATGTTTTTTCGTCTGTTGTTTACAGATGTACTTGCATTTGCAAGCTACGGCAGCCTAGACTCGGACCACCGTAAGGAGCGATACGCAATGCTTTCCCAGTCGATTTCAGGGACTGGACCATCGCTCCCCGCAATATCGCACGTGAGGGGCAATCGAATGATCCAGCCATTCCGAAGTCCCCCCCGGAACGCCGTCGGCAGCGTCCCCGGCCCCCGCCCCCTGGGACTTCACGCGGAACCACCACACCGGGTCGCGGCACCCGAGGCCGGCTCCGATTGCAGCGCGGAACCACCGGTACTCACCTACCGCCAGGCCCGCGCCATCCTGCACATCCATGATGTACACGGGCCGCAGTGCCGGCAGTGGCTCGCGGCCGCCGCCTACCTTTCCGCGGGACTCGACGACGAATGACCGGCGAGCGGCCGGTGTTGCCCGAGCCGATATTCCGGTGCTCGGTCGATGCCGATTCGTGCTGGTATTCGGGGGTCGAACGCGGGATTCTGTAATCCCGCGCTCATGTGGATGGTGACCATGCGAATCGCCGAGATCCTCAATACCAAGGGCAGCGCCGTCGTGACCGTCGCGCAGGACACGGATATCCGTGCCCTGCTGGCACTATTGGCGGAACAGAACATCGGTGCCGCCGTCGTCTCACCCGACGGCAACGAAATCGCCGGAATCGTCTCCGAACGCGATATCGTCCGCGCCCTGCACCGGTACGGCACCTCCCTGCTCGAATCGCCCGTCGCACGGATAATGACGACCACGGTCCGGACCTGCACACCGGACGATCGCGTCGACGGGCTCCGCGGGATCATGACCGAACACCGGGTGCGCCATCTCCCGGTGGTCGACAACGGACGCCTGGCCGGCATCGTCAGCATCGGCGATGTGGTCAAGAGCGCGCTGTCGGAGCTCACGACCGAGCGCGAGCAGCTGGTGGGATACCTGCAGCGCGGGTACTGAACCCGATCAGCCCAGATCCGCCGAGAGCCATCGTTGCGGGCGCATGGAAACCATGACGTGCTCACCGAGTTCGGCAGCGGCATAGGCGAGGTAGCCCTCTATCTGTTCCGCCGGGAGATAGCGTGCGACCATCTCGCGATGCCGGGCATCCGATACCGGTCCGATACCGGTGACCGGCCCTTCCACGCTCACATAGCGAACCGACGGCTGTACCCGCTCCACCATCAGGCTGAATCGCCCCGCCGACCGGATCCGCCGCATTTTCTCCGATTCCGGGCCGGTGAGCACCCACAACTCGCCGCCCGGTGTGTACTGATACCAGATCGGCACGGTGAGCGGCCCACGGTCCAGGCCCGCGGATACCGACAGCGCACCGATATGCGGTTCGGCCAGAAACGACTGACGTTCTTCCGGAGTGAGGGGCATACGGGCACCGTAATACAACCCACCGACATATCCGGGGAACCTCGGCATGCGATCCGGGCGGTGGCCAAACTGATTGTGGGCCAAGCACACTGGGCGGGAGCCCGGACGATGGGTATCGTTGTCCGCAGTCCGGCGAATCGGCGGAAGGAGCGGTCACGATGGAATTCTCGCCATCTCGGCCGGACCACCCGGCTCCGGTGGTCACCCGATCGCCGGAATTCCCACCGGCCGGTCTGTTCCCGCCGCAGGTACGCGATTCCTTTCCCGCACTTGCCGAGGCCGGGGAGGTCTACCTCGACAGTGCGGCCACCACCCAGAAACCCCGGTCGGTGATCGATACCGTACGGAATTACCACGCGTCCGCGACGGCCAATGCCGCCCGCGGCACCTACCCGTGGGCCACGGCACTCACACAGCAGATCGCCGCGGTACGCGCCCGGACCGCGCGCTTCATCGGCGCCGGCGACCCCGGGGAAATAGTCTTCACCGCCGGGGCGACCGCCGCACTCAACGCCGTCGCGCTCTCCTGGGGTCTCACGGCGCTCCGCGACGGCGACGAGATTCTGTACAGTCCGGCGGATCACGCCGCGAATGTTCTCCCCTGGTACCTGTTACGGGATACGCTCGCCCGATTCGGCCGCAGGATCGAACTCGTCCCCTACCGGATGACACCGTCCGGCCGGGCCGACAGCGCCGATATCGCCGATAAGATCGGGCCGCGCACCAGACTCCTCACCGTCAGCCATCTACACCATGTTTTCGGCGGCCTGACCGCGCTGGACGATCTCCGCGACCGGATACCCGACCGGGTGCTGGTCTGCTACGACTGCAGCCAGAGCGGTGGCCACCTACCCGTCGACGTCGCGGCACTGGGCGCCGATTTCGCGGTTTTCGCGGGGCACAAAATGTTCGCGGCACCCGGCACCGGCGTCCTCTACTGCCATCGCCGCGTGCACCCCGACCTACGTCCGTTCCTGCCGGGCGGAGCGACCGATGCTCGGCTCACCACCGACGGCTTCGAAACCGGGCGGATGCCGGGGCTGCTGGAGGGCGGAACCCCGAACATCCCGGGCATCCTCGCGCTCGGCACGGCCCTCGAGGCCCTCGACTCCTACGGTATGCCCGCGGTCGCCGCCCACAACCGGATACTCACTCGGCGGCTGCTCGATGGACTACGCGATGTGCCCGGTGTGGATTTCCTACCCGGCCCCGGCCACGGCGCCGGCGATACGGGATACGGGATCGTCTCGTTCACGCTCGACGGAATCTCGGCGGCCGACCTGGGTTTCGTTCTCGCCGAATACGGCTTCCTGGTCCGCACCGGAACACATTGCGTTCCGGCCGCGGCTGACGCCGAAACCGGATCGGTGCGGGTAAGTACGCATATCTACACCGGTCTCGCCGATATCGACCACTTCACCGACCGCGTCCGTGCCCTGGCCGAGGAGTTCGTATGACCGCCGAGACCGGAACCACCGCCGAGGGCGCCCCCACAGCCCGCTACGACCGGCGGGCCACCGCGCAGATCCTGTCCCGGCTCGCCCGGCCCGGCCTGTTCGGTACCTCTCTACCGCGCCAGGTCCGGTGTTTCGAATACACGGCGACCGAACTGCGTCCTGAACCGGACAGCCACCTCACCGTCTCCCAGCGCCTGTATCTGGAACAGTTCATGCGTCCCTGCCGAGCCGATGAGGTCACCTCCGCCACCCACCGCATGACCTGGACCGACAGCGCCGGAATTCCCAACACCGGTTTCTATCGAGCGGACGGACTCGGCCCGCTGGTGCCGATCGCCACCCGGGAATCCGTGCTCCTGCTCTGGGAGGAGCTCGCAGCCGAAGAAGGTCTGGCCGAACGTATCGCCGGCCTCGGGCCCGGTGCACGCGCGGTGCTGGCAGCGACCACCACCGATCACGAGCCGATCGATATCTTCCGGGTCGGTATCGAATCCGCCGGACGGGCGCTGGCCCAGCACGCCCTGCTCGCGGGCCGGACCCCGTATCGGACCGCGTCCGAATTCGCTCGCGGGCTCCGCGATTCCGGAATCTTCACCGCAGTCGCGACCCGCTGGTTCTGGGAACTGCAGGCCTCCACCTACCGGCGCGGCATGATCCCGGTGACGCTGCGGGTGACCGACGCGGGCGCGATCCGGTATTCGGCCCGGACAATCGCGACCCTGCGTGCGATGAAGGACGCGACCATTACCGACGCCCACCGGATCATGCGGCGGGCAACCACCGAGGAGGGCTTGTCGGTCCCGGAAGCCATTGCCCATTATCACGACGACCTCGACCTGATATCCCGCCAGTACGCGTTGCTTCCCACGGGCGAACGACCGTCGTGCCCGGCCACGGCCTCGTATCGGTCCGGCGGTGTGAATTACAGCCTGCTGCCGCTGGTGGTCCAGCGGTTCGTCGAGGCGTTCACCGATTTCACGAGCCGGTGCGAAGCGGTGGCCGCGCCGGCACACGCCGACGGCCCCAGCGACGGACCCGTCGCCGCCGAGGACCGGGTTTTCTATGTACCCGATATGACCTGCAAGCACTGTGTTCGCACAATCGGCGGGGTGCTGGAATCCATGGCGATCCCGGTGGCCGATATCGATCTGGACAGCAAACGGGTGGTGGCGGAATTCCGGAGCCCGCGCAATCGGGTCCGGGCGTTCGAAGCGCTGCGCGACGGCGGGTACAACCCGATGAGCGAACGACCCGATCCCCCCGGCACGAGGCCGGCGCGATGAGCGCGGGGCGATATCCTCCGATCGCCACCGGCCGGGCCACTCCCACGGGAGCCGGTGAGCCGCCCGGGTTGCCGGCGCGCTGGGACCCGACGGTCCGCGCCTTCCTGGCCGACCGGACAGCGCTCGAGCACGTCGTCGACCGGTTCGGGACTCCGCTGCATATGCTGTTTCCGGAGGTGTTCGGCAGCAATCTCACCCGGTTGACCGGTGTTCTCGATGCGGCGCGGGTGGAGTATCGAATCTGCTACGCACACAAGGTCAATCGTTCCCAGGCGTTCGTCCGCACCGCCGCGGCCCTGGGTGCATCCGTGGACGTGGCGTCGGCCGGCGAGCTGGAGTCGGCCCGCCGGGCCGGGTTCCCGCCCGGCCGGATAGAGGTGACGGGCCCGAAAGGGGAGGCGTTCCTGCGCGTTCTGGCGGGCAGCGGCGTCACGGTCAATGTCGACAATCAATGGGAACTGCAGACCTTGGCCGGGCTCACCGAGGACGCGCGGATCCCGGTGCTGCTGCGGGTCAGCGGTTTCCCCGGATCCCAGGTCAGCCGATTCGGAATTCCGGTGGACGCGGTGGATCAGGCGTTCGCTGTGCTCGGCGACCACCGTGACCGGCTCGATTTCCGCGGTCTGGCCTTTCATCTCGATACCGGTGATACAGCGGAACGTGTACGCGCGGCCGATATCTGCTTCGAACTTCTCGAACAGGCCTACGCCCGGGATCTTCTGCCCTCGGTACTGAATATCGGTGGCGGGCTGCGGCAGGTTTTCACCGCCGACGCGGACCGATTCGACGACTATGTACAACGGCTGCGGGACGGGCTCGTCGGACGCGGTCCCCGGATGAGCTGGGGAACCAATACCTTCGGATACCACGTGGACGGCGCCTCGGTGCGCGGCACACCGGTATTCCACAAGTACGCCGACACCGTCGCGGCCGACGAGATGCTGGCGGAACTGCTCGCCGCTCCCCTCGAGCGCCAGGACGGGCGCAGTATCGGCCGGGTAGCCACGGACAACCTGCTGGAGATCTGGCTCGAACCCGGCAAGGCTCTGACCGATAACGCCGGGATCACCCTCGCCCGGGTGGAATTCGTGAAGGAGGCCGCGGACGGCAGTGTGCTCGTCCATCTCGATCTCAGCCGGGATACGGTGACACCGGCCGATCAAGAGGTGATGGCCGATCCGTTGCTGCTGCCGGGGCCCCGGCCGGCACCACCGGGCGACCCGATCGGTGTCTATCTGGCCGGCCGGCTCTGTCTCGAACGCGATCTCGTCACGGCCCACAAGATATGGCTACCGTGGTGCCCTCGGCCCGGCGATCTGATCGTGTTCCCGAACACCGCCGGTTATCACATGGACCTATCGGCCGGTCCGGCCGCGATGCATCCCCCGGCGCAAAAGGTGGCGATCGACTTCCGCGACGGATGTTTCCCGGCCGTCCCGGACGACGACTACCGCCCGATTCTTCCCGCTACCCGATCAGCATCCCCCGAGGTTCCGTGACGATCTACCAGCACATCACCGAACTGATCGGTGACACTCCCCTACTGCGCCTGGATCCGGCCGCGCACGGGCTCGACGGCGTCGATCTGTACGCGAAACTGGAATCGCACAATCCCTTCGGCTCGGTGAAGGACCGGGTCGCGTGGGGGATGTTGCGCGACGAGCTCGACACCCTGCGCGCCCAGGACCGGACCCTCATCGAGGCGTCCAGCGGAAACACGGCCAAGGCGCTGCGCATACTCGGGGCCGTACACGGGATCGGCCTGCGGGCCATGACCAACCGGATCAAGGTCGGGGAGGTACGCGATCTGCTGCGCCTGTTCGGTACCGATATCGTCGAGCTGCCCGGGCTGTCCGAGTGCCCCGATCCGACGACTCCGAACGATGTCTACTCCGCGATCGAACGCGCGCTGGCCGCCGAGCCGGACCGATTCCGGCATCTCTCGCAGTACACGAGCGAGAAGAATATCGACGCGCACCACGACGGCACCGGCCGGGAGATACATGAGGACCTCGCAGTGGCCGGAATCGACCGTATCGACTACTTGTTCGGCGGTTTGGGCACCACCGGGTCCAGCCGGGGCGCGGGCAGCTACCTGCGCAAATACCATCCCGACCTGCGGACAGTGGCGGTTGTTTCCGAACGGGGTGATTTCATCCCCGGTATCCGCTCCGAACGGGAGATGTGGGAGGTGGGACTTTTCCAGCCGGATTTCTACGACGAGATCGTCACCGTCGAATCCGGGTCCGCGATCGACGCCACATTGGAGCTCGCCACCGGTTGCGGGATTCTGGCCGGGCCCACCAGCGGCGCCGCCTACGCCGCCGCGCGCGAAGTCCTCGCGCGCCCACGCCACGACGGATCGCCACTCGTCGCGGTGGTCATCGTCTGCGATCGGCTGGAGCCCTACCTGTCGTACATCAAACAGCGGCGTCCCGAACTGTTCGGCCGTGATACCGCGAGCCGGGCACCGAGCCCCGCGGAAATCGCCGCGGCGGCGCTGATCGGCCCGGGCGAGCTCGCCGAGATGACCCGGGCGCAGCGTCCTGTCATCGTCGATACGCGCGGCGCGATGGCGTACCGCGTCGGGCATGTACCGGGCGCGATCAATATTCCCGACGACCGGCTCACGGATCTGTTCGCGCACGGAACACCGTTCTCCCGGGCGCACCCGGTGGTCTTCACCTGCCCGACCGGAGATATCTCGCGGCAGTTCGCCGCCACAGCCCAGCGGACGGGGCATACCGCGTACAGCCTCGACGGCGGGGTCGCAGGGTGGCGCGCGGCGGGCTTGGCGCTGGAACGGGATACCTGAGGCAGATCAGCCCAGCGAGGCGCCCGACGTGGCGGAGGCCGCCGGATGCGCAGCTTCCGCGGGTGACCGCCCTGCCTTCCACGCACCAGGGCCGCCCAGCCGGCGGCGTATCAGCACACCGAGAACCACCAGCAGTGCGCCGAGTGCCCAGCCGGCGAGTACATCCGTGGTCCAGTGCACACCGAGGTAGATCCGGGACAACCCCACCGAGGTCACGAACAAGACCGCGCACACCCCGCAGATCCGGGCCGCGATCCGGTGACGGGACCGCAGGTAGAAGAGCACGGCGAGCACACCGACCACGGCCGCCGCGCCGGCGCTGTGCCCGGAGGGGAACGCAGGCTCGCCGACCTCGACCAACCGGTCACCGACCGGTGGCCGCGGCCTGCCGACCAGATGTTTGAACACCCGAACCAGGACCGCCGAGGACAGGCCCACACCCGCGACGAGGGCCAGATCCCCCGTTTCACGACGCCACGCCAGTAGTCCGCATGCCAGTAACGCCAGCACCCACATCATCAGCGAGCCCCCGGCGTGGGTGATCACCGTCGCGGTGGTTGTGAAGGGCTCCTCCCGCCGGTCGAGCACCCATTCGTATACGGGCCGGTCCAACCCGGTCAGGGCATCACCGGCGAGCACGAATCCGGTCACCGTGGCGAACCCAGCGACCAGCAGCGCAGCGAGCAGGACCATACGGTTCACGATAGCCGCCACCGATTTGCCGGACTCGGGTCGATACGCGGCGCCCGGCCCCGGCCCAAAGTCCCGCCACCGTTCCGATGCGGCGGCCCGCGCCGGTCGGGCGCCGAGTCCGTGGCAGACCGCTATCGTGAATTCGTGGAACTACTCTTCCTCGGTGCCCCGGCTTTTATGCTGCTGCTCGGTGCCGCGGCGGCGATACGGTGGGTCCATTCGCGCTTCCCGAAAACCGGGCAGGCTCGAGCGACCCGGACGTCGACCCGGCTCGCCGCGGCCGGAGTCGAGGAGATCACCGCGTTCTGGTACGGAACCAAGCGCCGCGAACTGGATGATCGCGCGGCCCGGTCGATGCTCCGCGACGAGGACAGCGACGGTGCGCCACCCCGGGATCGGATCGATCTCGACCGCAGCCGTGCGGTCCTGATCGCCCGGCGGCCGGAAAGCGCGACCGGCCCCTGACCGCCCGGCCGGGCGCGGCCCCACCACCGGCGCGGTGGTGCGGACCCGGCCACTACTGTGGACGAGTGCGTGCGAACCAGCGATCGGATGACGGCGGGCCCCGGATCTGGGGTGGTACCACGCTTTCGGAGCGCAAGCAGGCCCGGCGCGGTGCCCTGCTCGAAGCCGCGCTGGACCTCATCGGTGAAGCCGGTGCGGCCGGAGTCACCATGCGCGCGGTATGCCGCCGGGCGAACCTGACCGACCGGTACTTCTACGAAAGTTTCGCCAGTCGCGACGAATTGCTCGATGTGCTGTACCGGCAGACCGCCGACGATTTCCTGGAGCCGATGACCGCTTTCGCGGTCGCCGACGATTCCTCCCGGGACCGGGCGCTCTCGGAGGCACTGGTGGACAAGGTGCTCGCCGATCCCCGGAAATCACGCCTGTTCCTGGTCGAACCCTATTCCAGCACCGGTCTCGGCCAGACCACGATATCGGTGATGCCCGCCTTCACCAGGCTCATCCAGGATCATCTGTTCGCCCGGATCGACGATCCGGTGCAGCGCCGCCTCGCGGCAGTCACCATGGCCAGCGGGAACGCGGGGATGTTCTCCGCGTGGTTGAACGGTTCGCTGCGGGCCACTCGCGAGGAGATCGTCGATCACCTGGTCGCCATGCTGGGCGCGTACCGCACGCTGTACCGGTAGCTCGCGCCGGCGGAAGCCGTGGCCGGGCAAGGAGGTTCGGGAAATTGCACGACGAAGTGGTCGGGTCGACGGGTAAGCTGAGCTCGCCGATCCGCGGCCCCGGAACGCTGGGAGAGGTTCTGGTGGCCGTACGAGGGGGAACCGAGGGGTACATCGCACGCGCTGCCGAAGCCATCCCGGCCGGTAGCACCGTGCTCGTGGTGGGGGTCGATTCCGGCCGTATCGCCGATGTGGTGCCCTGGATCCCGCTCCCGGACCCGGCGCCGTAGCAATATCGACGCGAGGAGTCATTTCGTGCTGGGTTATCACGTACCGGATCCCGATGAGGCGATGCTGGTCAGCGGTGCCAAGAGCCGCGATGCCACACCGTTCCGGGTGATCATCGGCCGCGGCACCTGGGTGATGCCGTTCTTCCGCAAGGTCCGGTATCTGTCCCTGGCCATGTTCGAAGCCGAGATCACCGAACGCTGCGTTACGAAACAGGCCATCGTGCTGCAGGTGCGTGCGGTGATCGCGTTCAAGGTCGCCAACGACACCGCCTCGATCGTGAACGCGGCGCAACGCTTCCTGTCCGAACAGGAGCAGGAGATGTCGGTGCTGACCGGGCGCATCTTCTCCGGTCATCTGCGTTCCATCGTCGGTTCGATGACCGTCGAGGAGATCATCCGGGAACGCCAGCGCCTGGCCGACGAGGTGCTGGTGGCCTCGAAGGTGGAGATGAGCAATATCGGGCTGTGGGTGGACTCGTTCCAGATCCAGTCCATCGACGACGGCGACCTCGGCTATATCTCGGCGCTCGCCGCTCCGCACAACGCCGCCGTGCACCGGGACGCCCAGATCGCGGAATCGCAGGCTGCGCAGCGGTCCGCCGAGGCCGAACAGGAATCGCTGCGCAAACAGGCCGAGTACTCGCGCGAGACATCGATCCTCAAGGCGAGTTACCAGCGCGATATCGATAAGGCCGAGGCGGAAGCGGCCGCGGCCGGGCCGCTGGCCGCGGCGCTCGCCCAGCAGGAAGTGCTCGGCGCCCAAGCCGCCCAGGCGCGGAGAGAAGCCGAACTGCGCGAACAGCAACTGCAAGCCGAAGTGGTGAAACCGGCGCAGGCCGAAGCCGATCGGGTGCGTATCCTGGCCGAGGCCGAAGCGGACCGCACCCGGATCCAGGCCGAGGCGGCCGCCTCGCACAATCGGATCGCACTCGACCAGATGCTGATCGAACAACTGCCGCTCATCGTGGAACAGGCCGCGCGCGGGCTGTCCAACGCGAATCTGACCGTCCTCAACGGACCGGACGGGGTCGGTGAACTGCTCAACGGTATGGTCGGACAGGGGCTGACCGTATTCAACTCCCTGCAAAAGGCGCTTATCGCCGACGGCGAGGAAAAACGGGATATAGAGTGACCGCGTAACTGCGGCGAGGAGCGGTGTGGTGGCCAGCGGGAAATTGGTGTCGTTCGACGGATCACGTGGATTCGGTTTCATCCGGCCCGAGGACGGTGGGCCCGATGTATTCGTCCATGTCAACGATATCGGCCTCGGCGAGGACGAACTCCGCCAGGGCCGAGTGTTCGAATTCGATATCACCGAGGGCGACCGTGGCCCGAAGGCGATCAATCTCCGATCGCCGCGCGGCAACGGTGCCCGGCACGAACCCGCCGACCGGGAAGGCGCCCGCCTCACCGCCGGCGAATACACCCGGCAGATCACCGAACTGCTCCTGGACGCCTCCCCGGCGCTCACCGCCGGGGAGATCGTGGTGATCCGGGAACGGCTCACCGACTTCGCCGCCGAACAGGGCTGGATCGCGGGCTGACGCGGCGGGTCCGACGGTCCGGCGATCTCGGCTCCTACTATCGGGGGCGATGAATCGGCGCCGGCCACGGCGTCGATACGGGTGAGGACCGACCCGAGGAGGACCACGTGGATCTGCCGGTGCTGCCACCCGTCCGGCCCATGCTGGCCAAAGCCGCACCCGATATCCCGCCCGGCCCCGGGCTCAGCTACGAACCCAAATGGGACGGTTTCCGCTGTGTGGTTTTCCGCGACGGCGACGAGGTGGAACTCGGATCCCGCAACGACCGGCCGCTGACCCGGTACTTCCCCGAGGTCGCCGAGTTGCTGAAAGCCGCGCTTCCGGCCCGGTGTGTGGTGGACGGGGAGATCGTCGTCGTCACCGAACACGGACTCGATTTCGACGTTCTCCAGCAGCGCCTGCATCCGGCGGCGTCACGGGTCGCGAAACTCGCCGCCGAGACCCCGGCCAGTTTCGTCGCCTTCGACCTGCTCGCGCTCGCCGACCGCGATCTCACCTCCGCGCCGTTCACCGAGCGCCGTGGATTGCTCGAGTCGATTCTGGACACCGCACCGGGCCGGGTCCACCTGACACCGCTCACCGGCGACCCGGCGGTGGCCCTCGACTGGTTCACCCGGTTCGAGGGCGCCGGTTTCGACGGCGTGATGGTCAAGGCCGACGACCAGCCGTATCAGCAGAACAAGCGCGTCATGCTCAAAGTCAAACACGAGCGCACAGCGGACTGCGTGGTCGCGGGGTTCCGGTGGCACAAAGACGGCGCCGGGGTCGGCTCACTGCTGCTCGGCCTGTTCGACGACCACGGGATTCTCCATCATGTGGGGGTGGCCAGCAGTTTCTCCGCCGCGCGCCGCAAAGAATTGGTCGGCGAGCTCGAGCCCTACCGCGAGCGCGCCCTGGAGAACCATCCGTGGCGGGAATGGGCCGATGCCGCGGCACAGGCGTCATCGGGCGGATCGATGCCGGGCGGGGTCAGCCGCTGGAGCGCGGGCAAGGATCTTTCCTGGGAGGCGGTGCGCACGGAGCTGATCGCCGAGGTCCGGTACGAGCATGTGCAGTCCGGCCGGTTCCGGCACGGCGCGCGGCTCGTCCGGTTCCGACCCGACCGCACACCCGAATCGTGTACCTACGCCCAGCTCGAGGAAGTCGCTCCCGCGGAACTGCACGAGATCTTCGGGAACCCGGTGGTGAAATGAGCGATTCGATCGAGATCGAAGCGGCCGGCCGGGTGCTGACCATCAGCAACCCCGGCAAGGTGTACTTCTCCCGCCGCGGCGAAACGAAACTGGATCTCGTCCACTACTATCAGAACGTCGCCGAGGCGTTCCTGCGCGTCAACGAGGGGCGGCCGCTACTGCTGGAACGCTACCCAGACGGCGCCTCGGGCAAATCCTGGTTCCAGAAGCGGGTCCCGAAAACGGCACCGGACTGGCTGCGAACCGTCGAGGTATCCACCCCGAACGGCACCACCAGCGACGCTCTGGTCGCGCACGATATGGCCCATGTCCTGTGGGCGGTGAACCAGGGCTGCCTGGGTTTCCATATCTGGCCGAACCACGCCGCGGATCTGCGGATCGCCGACGAACTGCGGATCGATCTCGACCCGTCGCCCGGTATCGGCTTCGACGAACTGCGCACGGCAGCGCTGCGTACCCGGGCACTGTGCGGCGAGCTGGGTATCGACAGCTGGGTGAAAACATCGGGGTCCCGCGGCCTGCACCTCTATATCGCACTCGAACCCCGGTGGGACGGTTACCAGGTACGCGCCGCGGCGGTCGCGCTGGCCCGCGAGCTGGAACGCCGGTATCCGGACGACATCACCGCCCACTGGTGGAAAGAGGAACGGGGACGGCGAGTGTTCGTGGACTACAACCAGAATGCGCCGCACAAAACCGTCTTCGGGGCGTGGTGCGTGCGACCCAAGGTCGGCGCGCAGGTATCCACCCCGGTGCGGTGGTCCGATCTGGCGACGATCGTTCCCGAGGAGCTGACCATCGCGACCGTACCGGCGCGGCTGGCCGAATCCGGCGATCCATGGGTGGATCGCCCACCGCAATCCATCCTGCCGCTGCTCGAGATGTCCGACCGCGATATGGCCGCCGGTCTCATGGATGCGCCCTGGCCGCCGCAATACCCGAAGATGCCGAACGAGCCACCGCGGGTACAGCCCAGTCGCGCTCGCAAACCGGACCCGGCCGGATAGCTCCCGCGATCACGAGGTCCACAGCACCCATACGCCGCCCTCGCAGACCAGCGCATAACCCGCCGGCGTGCGTGCCGTCGCGCCTCCGCCGGCCACACAGGTATCCCCCTCTTCCCCGATATCGCCGGCGATCCGGTGCGGGCCGGCCCATCGGTAGCCGGTCACCGATGCGGTGTCTGCCAGGCACACCAGCGTGTCGCCGGCGGCGGCCGCGCCCACCAAGGCCGGTTCGGGGCAGGGCCTATCCAGCTCGGCGGCGGCGGCGGGGGCGGCGAGCTGCGGCGTGGTACCCGGCGCCGTGGGTTGCGGCGAAGCCGGCCCGGTGGACGGTGCGGGGATCGATACAGCGGCGCTCTGCACCGCGCCGGGCGTCACCGGGGCACTGGGATCTCCCGCCGCGGTCTCGGAGCCCGCGACCGCGCCCACCGCATCGCCGACCTGCGAGAACACCTCCGAGACCCGGTCGTGGGGCAGCAGGATCAACGCCACCAGCAGTGCGGTCTCGAGCATGCCCAGCACGAACGCGCAGAATGCCATCAGCCGGCCGCGGGGGTGGGTGAACGCGATCAGCCCGAAGACGATCGCTACCGGAAACAACAGGAGCAGGGCCGCTACCAGCGCCACGATCGAGTACGGATTGACGATCGGCCGATCAGCGTAAATCGCCTCGTCGATGTCGTCGAGTTCGTCGGGCTCATCGAACCGCCGGCGGCCGGGTCGTGGCGGCTGGTCGTCCCGGTCCTGTGGTACTTCCGGCCAGCGCCGCTCACCCCAGCGCTGCGAATACGCCATGCACGATCCCCTTCGAACTGCTGCCGGAAGATCCGGGAGCAGAGGATCCCGTCCGGCATTTCGCCGAATATATGCCGGATCGTTGCGAAAGTCCCGGGAAACGGCAGATGTTCAGATCACAGGTATCGGCCCGGCGCGCAGTGATATCCCATAACGAGCCCGGTAGTGCCCGTCAATTCTCCCGGTGTACCCGGGGCAGAGATTCGGTGACGAGGGTGGTCAGCACATCGGCGAGGAGCGCGTGGACCTGCTCGCGGGTCATCGTGCCCCGGGTGAGCCATTCGCGTCCCGCGACCTTCACCAGACCTCCGTAGGCGCGCACCATCGCCCGGCGCGGCTCGGCCGCCTCGTTGCCGGACAGACCGATCATCGCCAGTAGGCGCTGCGCCGCCGCGTCGTCGGCGGCATCGAGAATCTGCTGCACCTCGGGATCGTCGCCGACCCCTTCGTGACTGGTCACCTTCACCCAGGTGCTGCCGTGTTCGGAGATAGTGTCCAGCAACCACCGGACACTGGCATCGATCCGTTCCCGCGTACTGCCCACCGGTACCGCGAGTTCGTCGGCCCGGGGCAGGGTCACCATCCGGCGCACCACCGCGAGATACAGATCGCGCTTATTGCCGAAATAGTGATTGATCAGCCCGCGGGCCACCCCGGCTCGTTGCGCCAGTTCCGCGGTGGACACCGCCGCGTAAGGGCGTTCGCCGAACATATCGATCGCCTCGGCCAGGATCTGGGCCCGGCGCTCGTCGGGTTCGAGCCGGCGTCGCCGCACCGGCGCCGCGGCCCCGCCACCGGCCTCATCCGCCGCGCCCGGGCCGGTGGCGCGTTCGAGGTCAGAGCCCACGTGCGATGAGATCTTTCATCACCTCGTTGCTGCCCGCGAGGATGCGCAGTACGCGTGCGCCCGTGTAGAGCTGCGAGATCGGGTATTCGGTCATGTACCCGTAGCCGCCGAAGAGCTGCAGGCAGCGGTCCACGACAACGCCGAGCTGATCGGTGGACCAGTACTTGGCCATTGCCGCCGACTGGATATCGAGTTCGCCCTTCAGATGGCGGGCGATGCAGTCGTCCAGGAAGACACGGTTGGTCCGCGCGATAGTCGCGCATTCGGCCAGTTCGAACTTGGTGTTCTGCATAGCGAACAGGGGCTTGCCGAAGGCCTCCCGGCCCTTGGTGTACTCGACGGTCAAATCGACCGCGCGTTCCATCATCGCCACCGCCATGATCGCGGTGACGAGCCGCTCCTGCGCCAGCAATTGCATCATCTGGTAGAAGCCCTGGCCTTCGGCGCCGCCCAGCAGATTGGCTGCCGGGACCCGCAGGCCGTCGAAGAACAACTCCGCGGTGTCCTGGCCCTTACCACCGATCTTGGACAGGATCCGCCCCCGGGTGAAACCGGGAGTATCGTCGCTGACCTCGGCGAACAGCAGCGAGACACCGGCTGCGCCCTTCTCGGGGTCGGTTTTCGCGGCGATGATGATGCCGTCGCACAGCCAGCCGTTGGAGATGAAGATCTTCGAACCGGTGATCACATACTCGTCGCCCTCGCGGACCGCGCGGGTTTTGATCGCCTGCAGATCCGAACCGGTGCCCGGTTCGGTCATGCCGATCGACAGCACCATCTCGCCGCTGCACGCCTTGGGCAAAATGCGCTTCTTCAGCTCATCGGACCCGAATTCGGCCAGATACGGCGCGATGATCGAACTGTGCACCGGGATACCGAGGGCACCGTCACCGGCCCGCACCTGCTCCTCGATGATGGCCGCTTCGTGGGCGAAGGTTCCGCCGCCGCCACCGAATTCCTCCGCGACCGCGGGGCAGAGCAGGCCGAGTTCACCGGCCCGGCGGTACAGCCCTTTGTCCGGATGGCCCTGTTCGACGAACTTCTCCTCGTGCGGCACCACTTCCTTCTCGAAGTAGCTGTGCGCGAGTTCCCGTACCGCCTCGACCTCGTCGTCGCTCCACACGGGGCGTGCCATATCCGCATCCTCGATTTCGTGATCACCCGGACCGGCACCACGGGCGCCGGATCGTCCGGGATCGACTTTCTCGCACTATTGGCGCTATGTCAACGAGCGGTTGCTGGTGACCCCGCCGCCCGGCGGTGGGCTCGCTCCCGCCACTTGCCACAATGGTGGGCACGCTTGCCCAGCTCACGAAGGAAATCCCCCGCACCGATGGCCGAGACCAGTATCGATCCGAACGACCTCGCCACCTGCCTGCGCGTACTCGAACACGCCGGACAGCTGGACCCCGGCCACCCGGATTCGATGATCGTTCAGCGCGCCGTCGGCGGCATGTTCAAAGAGCTCAAACGTCAGCGCCGCACAGCCGCCCGGCAGGCCAAAACGGCCGCCGATCGCGCGGTGGTCGCGGCCACGGCGACCGGGTCGCCGAACCGGATCGACGACGAAACCGCGGGTATTCCGATCAGCTCGGCAACCACCGGCGCCTCGGCCGGAACATTGCTACGGGCCCGTGGCTGCTACATCTGCAAGCAGAAGTACACCCGCGTCGACGCGTTCTACCACCAGCTGTGCCCCGAATGCGCGACGATGAGCCACGGCCGCCGCGACGCCCGCACGGATCTTTCCGGCCGCCGCGCCCTGCTCACCGGCGGCCGCGCCAAGATCGGAATGTATATCGCGTTGCGGTTGCTGCGCGACGGCGCGCACACCACAATCACCACCCGTTTCCCGAACGACGCGATCCGCCGCTTCGCCGCCCAGCCCGACAGCGCCGACTGGCTGCACCGGCTACGTATCGTCGGTATCGACCTGCGTGACCCCGCGCAGGTGGTGGCGCTGGCCGACGATATCGCGGCCGCGGGCCCACTCGATATCCTGATCAACAACGCGGCACAGACGGTCCGCCGCTCCCCCGGTTCCTACAGTGCACTGGCCGCGGCCGAATCCGATCCGCTGCCCGTCGGGGAACTCCCCGAAATGGTGACCTTCGGCCAGACGACCCGGGCCCATCCGACCGCCCTCACCGCCTCGCTCACACCCGATCTCACCGGCGCCGACGTTGCCGAGCTGGCCCTGGTGGCCGGTTCGGCGACACCGGATCGGATCGAGCGCGGTATCGCGATCGATGCCGGCGGACTGGTTCCCGATATCGCCCACACCAACAGCTGGGTGCATACCGTCGGCGAGGTCGACCCGACCGAACTGCTCGAAGTACAGCTGTGCAATTCGGTCGCGCCGTTCATCCTGGTGTCCCGGCTGCGACCGGCACTCGCCGCCGCCGCGGCCCGCCGCAAATACGTGGTGAACGTCTCGGCGATGGAGGGCCAGTTCTCCCGCGGCTACAAGGGCCCCGGGCATCCGCACACCAATATGGCCAAGGCGGCGCTGAACATGCTCACCCGCACCAGCGCCAAAGAGATGTTCGAGACCGATCGCATCCTGATGACCGCGGTGGATACCGGCTGGATCACCGACGAGCGGCCGCACTACACGAAGGTCCGGCTGGCCGATGAGGGGTTCCACGCCCCGCTGGACCTGGTGGACGGTGCCGCCCGGGTCTACGACCCGATCGTGCGCGGTGAGGCCGGCGACGATCTGTACGGCTGCTTCCTGAAGGACTACCAGGCATCAGCCTGGTAAATCCGGAGCCATCAAGGCAAACAGGACATACCCTGGAAGGGTGTGGTACCAGCTGCTCGCCGATCTGACAGCCGCCACGCACGTGCTGTTCATCGGCTACGTGGTGGCGGGTGGTTTTGTTGCCTGGCGTCTGCCGCGCACGATCTGGCTGCACGGCGGGGCGGCGGCCTGGGGTTTCGGAACGGTGCTGATCGGCTTCGACTGCCCGCTCACCTATGCCGAGAACTGGGCCCGGCAGCATGCCGGACAGCAGGGGCTGCCCCCGGAGGGGTTCATCGACCACTATCTGACCGGCGTCATCTACCCGGAGAGCATGCTGAACGAGGTGCGCATACTCGTGGCGGTATGTGTTCTGGTGTCGTGGGCGGGCTGGTGGTGGCGTGTCCACCACGATCCGGGCCGTTCCACCGCCCGGATCACCGGCTGACCGGGTGCACTCGCGGTGACAATGTGATGAAAATCGCTGTGCCGACGGGTAACTCGAGGATCGCCCGCTACTCCGGCCAGTACGCTCGGTGCAGTGGACGTCGGCGCACGGCTTGTTCGTGATTACGAGGACGGCGCGGGTATCGCCGGATCGGGCCCGGTGGACTGGCCCGACCCCGGAAATTATCTCGCCGCGACCCTGCCGGTTTGGGGTCTGGCCGCCGGATCCGTGCAGGCATTCCGGGCGGCAACCGACCGTTACCGCGCCGCCGCGGGCACAGCTCCCATCCGGCACCACCTCGAACCCGAACGTATCGCGGCCTCGTTCACCAGCGATCGACTGCTGCGAATCGACGGCGTGCCCGTCGGCGGCTTCGCCGATCTCTCCGGATTCTTCCCCACCTTCGACGGCTGGGTACGCACGCACGCGAACTATCCGCACCACCGCGCCCGCCTCCTGGCCGCGCTCGAATTACCCGCCGACGCACCCGTGGACCAGGCCGAGTCCCAGATCGCCATGATTCGCGCCGCGGATCTGGAAGAACTGGCGGCGGCGCGGGGGGCGATCGCGGTCCAGGTCCGCGACGAGGCACAGTGGCGGGCACATCCCCAGTCCGGTTCGGCCGCATCCGGGCCGCTCGTGGCTGTGGTCGAACGCACGGACCGCCGACGCTACACCTTGCCGGTCTCCGGTACCCCGTACCAGCCGCTGCAGGGTGTGCGGGTACTGGATCTGACCCGGGTGATCGCGGGTCCGGTAGCGACGCGGGCGCTTGCTCTGCTCGGCGCGGAAGTCGTACGGGTCGATCCACCGCACCTACCGGAGATTCCGTGGCAGTACACCGATACCGGCCAGGGGAAGCAATCCACAGTGCTGGACCTGCGGACGCCGAACGCCTCGTGGGAGGGGTTACTGGATTCCGCCGACGTCCTGGTCACCGGATACCGCCCGGGGGCGCTGGAACAACTGGGTTTGGCCGGCCGGCCCGGCCTGGTACATGCCCGGGTGAGTGCCTGGGGATTCTCCGGTCCGTGGGCGGGCCGCCGCGGTTTCGACAGTATCGTGCAGGCCGCCACGGGGATCGCGGTGATCGAAGGGGCCTCCGCGATACCCGGGGCACTACCCGCCCAGGCGCTCGACCATGCCTCCGGATATCTGCTCGCGGCCGGTATCGTCGACGCGCTCACCGCCCGGACTGCGGACGGATTCGGCCGCGATGTCCGGGTATCGCTGGCCCGGACCGCCATGTGGCTGCTGTCCGAACGCGGCCGCACGCCCGATCACCCCGTGCCGGCGGTCCCGGGCCCCCGTACCACCGTGACGCACGGCGCAGTCACCACCGCGGCACCCGCTCTGGCCGAATTTCCCGACTACCCGTTCCCGGCGAAGGACTACGGTCGCGCCGAGCCCCACTGGTCCGAGACGCCCGTGCAAGAATCAGGGTGGGCAGCCGAAGACCCGTGATGCTGCGTCATATCCCCGCACGGCGCCGGGCGCCTCGGGCACGCCGAGCCGGCGCCGGCTACCGCGACCGACAATGCAGCCCGACGGCCCGGCCCGATATATCGGCGGTCAGAGCCCGGTGGACAACTGCACGACGACCTTGTCCTGGGTGATCTCGCGAACTGTCAGGTCCAGGCCCTGCGCCTGTTCGGTCGACCCCATCGGTACGACGACCTCCTGACCCGCGACCTTGATCCGCGCGGTCTCCCCCTCGACCCCGGCGAGTTCGGCATCTACTCCCAAAACGCTGACCTTCGCGTTCACGCCCCGGTCGAAGGTCACCGTGCAGCCGCTGACCTCGCATTCGCTCGTCGCGCCCGAACCGGTGGCGGTACAGGCGGAAACTCCCAGGGCCGCGGCGGCTACGAGCAGAGCAGCGGCGGTCAGCCGTCGAACAAACATGCGACCAGTGTAAGGATCGAACGTAGTACCGGCACCGGGTTCGGTACCTGAACGATCACCACGGGGCGCGGGTGGCCCGGATCTCGGCCAGCGATACCCCGCGGCGCCTGCGGGCGAGCGCCCGCAATGCGCTCGCGTTGACGTAGCCGACCTCCCGTGCCACGGACTCCACCGTGAGGCCGGTCGTCCGGAGCAATCGGGTGGCCTTGTCCAACCGGATATCGTCGGCGAAATCCTTGGGCGACATTCCGAGCGCCGCGCGGGTGGCCCGCTGCAGGCTGCGCTCGGTGACACCGAGTTCCCGTGCGGCGGTCGTGATCAGGAACTGGTCGGAGATATGTTCGCGTACCCACCGCTCATAGCCGACTATCAGCGGATTACCCCGGGCGACCACTTCCGGGATGATGTAGGCCGCCTGACTGGGCCGGTCAGCGACCGTGAGGTAGCGCATCGCGCGTTCCGCCAGTACCGGACTCGTCCGGTAGACCAGGGACAGGGCCATATCCATATGCGATAACGAGGCACCGGCTGTGGTGATCCCGTCGGCGTGGCAGACGATGCGGCTCTCGTCCAGTTCCACCCCGGGATAGCGGCCGCGGAAGCTCGCCCCCAGCCACCAACTCGTCGTCGCCGGCGTTCCCTCGAGAACCCCGGATTCGGCCAGGAAGAACGTCGCGGTACACGCTGCCGCGAGATGTACGCCCTGGTCGCGCGCATACCGGATAGTGTCGAGAACCTCTGCGTGCGCGGGAGCCGAGACGAGTTCGACCAGTGGTCCGGGGTCCAGCACATCCACTGCGGCCACCGCGAGTGTGTCGAACGGCCGGGTGATCTCGTGTACGGGGGTGGTGGGCACGAGGTTCCCGCTCGCGGAGCGCACGGACTCACCGAGCGATACCGTGCGCACATTCCACGCGGCGGGCGGATGTTCCAGCTCTTTGCGGAGGGCGTTGACCGTGCTGAACGCACCGAGTAGTGCACCCAGACCGAAATCGGCTACACCGTCCACCACAAAAATGCCCACATCCACGCCCGCAGAATACGGAGCTACGACCCGCCTGTGAAACCGAGCGGTCTATTAAGTCGCGCGCGGCCGGTTCGGGCCGAATGTCGCAAATGGATCGTTTCCTGTCGCGTCTGCCCCTCGGCCGGGGCCGATATGCCCCGTAACGTCAGGGCACGGCGGTGCCGTCGCGACCGAGCGGAGGCGCCGTCTTTCGTATGAGCGTAGGAGATCGAGGGTGAACGGCCGGCCATGACCATTGCGCGACCCGGGACCGATACGGTTCGCGAATCCGGCCCACTCCGCCGAATCTCTCGCATCCCGCACTCGTCCGGCGAATCGACCGTCCGCCGCGGCTGATACGGGCCAGTCGATATCGGGGCCCGCCGACAGTCCGCGGCGCGCCCCATTCCGCCGGACGCGGTGTACGAATGCGCAGTTGCGGCGCTGCGGGGTGCGCCGCAACGCGACTGCCGTACGCCCGCTGTGCTCGGGAACGGTTCTCGTTCCCGAGCACAGGTCGCGGGCAGTACCCGGGTCAGAAGCCGGGTGTGTCGACGTCGATATCGGGGGTGAGGATCCCGCAGACCTTCCAGCCGCCGTCCTCCTTGACCAAATCGTAGGTCGCTTTCGAGGTGGTCTGTTCACCGAGCATTTCCATGGTCATCGTCATGGTGAATGTCCCGGTATCGCTGCCCGAGGGCACGTCCACGCTCTCGAGCGACGTCTCCGGCTCCGGCATATCCGAGGGCACACCGCTGGGGGCCGCGGCGGGGTTCTGGTTCTCGTACTGTTCGATCTGGTCCAGGCCCGCCTGGCACACCAGATCTTTCGGATCGCCCTGCTGGTCCACCCAGGCCTGCGCTACCCCGTTCGGGTCGTCGTAGCCGCCGCCCACGGCCGACCCGCTACCACCGAAGACGAAATAGGCGCCCACCCCGACCGCGATCAGGACGACGGCCACACCGCCGATGATGAGCGCGATCTTGCCGCCGCTCCCTCCGGACGAGCGTGGCGGCTGACCGTAGCCGCCCGGCCCCCCGAATTGCGGCTGCCCCGGGGGGTACGGCTGCTGACCGTACTGGGGCTGACCGGGATACGGCTGCCCCGGCATGGGCTGACCGGGGTACGGCTGGCCCGGTATGGCTTGCCCACCCATCGGCTGGCCCGGCATGGGCTGGCCCGGATACGGCTGCCCCGGAGGGACTGGCTGACCAGGCTGGTTCTGGTACGGATTGGGTGGTTGCGGGTGACCCATTCGGAAAGTCCTGTTTCCCTTGTTTCCTGCGCGGAACCGGAACGGCGCCGCGTCCTCACACTGATTTCCCCACGGCCCCGTGGCGTTAACACTGAATTCCTGGTCACACTGTACGCACGATCGAACCGGTTGCGCCGCGCAGGACTTCGCGTGCGGCGTTGCCGCTGCCCCCACCATGCGTTTACCCTGCTCGCCGCGTCGGCCACACCTTCGGCTCCGCGAAGTCGGAGGTCACCCGATAGCATCGTGGCCGTGCGGCCGGCGAAACCGATCGGGAGCCCCGCCACTGCCTTTCCGATGATGCGGACGGTCCCGCGCGCGGATATTGCCGGCGCGGACCGATGAGAAATTCCGGGCTCCCGCGTCTACCCCAGCAAGACCGATAACGATCCTCGGAGCCGCCGGACAGACCCGGAAGCCCTGGGATCACAGCCCGAGGGCTGATGGAAGGACAAAATCATGGGAACCATCGCCGTCCACGAATTCATTTCCCTCGACGGGGTCTACGAGGATCCGTCGTGGACCTTCGAGTTCGGATTCGACCCGCAGATGGGCGAGACACTCGCCGCGATCACCGGTGCCGCGAAGGCCATCCTGCTCGGTCGCTCCACCTTCGAAATGTTCGCCCCGGCCTGGTCCACCCGCACCGCCGAGGACGACCCGGGCGCGCCCTTCTTCAACGACACGGTCAAATATGTCGTAGGGAAGCATGAGCCGCAGGCCGAGTGGGCCAACAGCCGCCGGCTCGGCAGCTACGATCCCAGGGCGATCCGCGAGCTGAAGAACGATACCGACGGCACCATCTACATCAGCGGTAGCGGCACCTTGGTCCGGGGTCTGTTCGCGGACGGGCTCGTCGACGATCTGCATCTGTTCGTCTACCCGATCGCGCTGGGCAAGGGCGAGAAACTCTTCGCCGACGGGGTCGATGCCACCAAGCTCGAGCTCAAAGCACACGACGTCTACGCCAATGGTGTGGTGCACCTGGACTACGGTTCCGCGCGATCCTGAGCCGCCGGTCGAGCCGGGTGGCCCGTGTATCACCCGGTTGCGGGTCCGCCACCGACTATGTTCGACACCAGTGCCGAAACAACCAGGAGGAGCCGTATGCCGGACCCGGTCCACACCACCGCCGACGACCTGATCACCGGGCTCTCGGACGAACAGCGCGCCGGGCTGGGCAGCGGACGGGACTTCTGGTCCACCGAACCGGCCGGGGATATCCCGTCGATCTCGTTGTCCGACGGGCCCCACGGCCTGCGACACCAGGATCCGGCCCACAGTGGTGATGCGCTGGGGATCGGACCGAGTATCCCGGCCACGTGTTTTCCACCGGCGGTCGGATTGAGTCAGAGCTGGGATCCCGAGATCGCCGCCCGGGTCGGCGCGGCGGTCGGCCGGGAAGCACAGGCGGCCGGGGTGCAGATCGTGCTGGGGCCCGGAATCAACATCAAACGAGACCCGCGCTGCGGCCGGAACTTCGAGTACTACTCCGAGGATCCGCATCTCACCGCGGCCCTGGCGACCGGCTGGGTACGTGGACTGCAAGAGCAGGGTGTCGGCGCCTCGCTGAAACATTTCGCGGCCAACAACGCCGAGTTCGACCGGATGCGGTCCAGTTCGGATATCGATCCGCGGCCACTGCGGGAGATCTATCTGCGCGCCTTCCAGCGGGTTGTCACGGACGCGGCGCCGTGGACCGTGATGTGCTCGTACAACAAGATCAACGGCGTGTATGCCTCGCAGAACCGCTGGTTGCTCACCGACGTGCTGCGCGGCGAATGGGGTTTCGACGGGGTGGTGGTGAGCGACTGGGGTGCGGTCGACGACCGGGTCGCCGCGGTGGCGGCCGGACTGGATCTGGCGATGCCCGGCCCGGACAACGCCGGTGACCAGCGCGTTGTCGCCGCGGCGGGTGACGGAACCCTTCCCGCCGGCGCCCTGTCCGAGGCGGCTCGCCGGACGGCGGCCCTGGCGATTCATGCCGCCGGCGAGGCGCGCCCCGATACCGAGTGGGATATCGACGAGCATCACGCGATGGCCCGCGCGGTCGCCGCCCGCTGCGCCGTTCTGTTGAAGAACGACAACGGCCTGCTCCCGCTCGCACCGACCGGGAGTATCGCGGTGATCGGGGAATTCGCCACCGAACCCCGCTATCAAGGCGGTGGATCGTCCCATGTCAACGCCACCCGGGTGGATATCGCGCTGGACGAGATCCGGGCGCTCGCCGGGTCCGCGACCGTCACTCATGCCCGGGGGTTCGATACCGCGAACGAATCGGCGGCACCGGAACTGCGTGCGCAGGCAGTCGAGGCCGCCGAGGGCGCCGATACCGCCGTCCTGTTCCTGGGCCTGGCCGCCGCACAGGAGTCGGAGGGGTTCGACCGGGACCATATCGAACTACCGGCCGACCAGATCGAACTCCTGCACGCTGTGCGCGCGGTGCAGTCACGCGTGGTCGTCGTGCTGGCACACGGCGGTGTGCTGCGCCTGGCTCCGATCGCCGGCGCCGCCGATGCCGTCCTCGACGCGGCCCTCCTCGGGCAGGCGGCCGGTGGCGCGATCGCGGATCTACTGTTCGGCGTCGCCGATCCGTCCGGCAGGCTCACCGAAACGGTCCCGACCCGCCTCACCGATGTGCCCGCCTACGACAATTTCCCGGGCGAGCACGGGCATATCCGGTACGGCGAGGGGATTTTCGTCGGCTACCGCTGGTACGACCGGCGCGAACTCGAGGTGACCTACCCGTTCGGCCACGGCCTGTCCTATACGACATTCGAGTACGCCGACGCGCGTGCGGTCGCCGGGCAGGAGACCGTCACGATCACGGTCCGGGTGACCAATACCGGCACACGACCGGGCCGAGAGGTCGTGCAGGTATACCGCGGCCTGGCATCGTCCGCGGTGCTGCGCGCACCCCGGGAGCTGTGTGGATTCGCCACAGTGGAACTGGAACCCGGTGCCGCGCAGGAGGTCACCGTGACGATTCCGCGCGATGAATTCGCCTATTGGGACGACCGCATCGGCCGCCGGGTCGTGGAGGGCGGCGAATACAGGCTGTATATCGGTGCCTCCAGCCGCGACCTGCGGGCACAGGCCGAGGTAACGATCAGCGGTGACCGGGTCGCCGTGGCACTGACCCGGGAATCGAGCCTCGCCGAGGTCCTGGCGCACCCGGTCGCCGGACCGGAACTGGGCGAGCGGCTACAACCGCTGCTCGGAGATTCCGGCGCCGCGGCCGGTGCCGATCTGGGTATCGATATGGCGCGCATGGTCGGATCGATACCGATCGGACGCCTCGCGCTCACCTTCGGTGGCCTGATGACCGCCGAACAACTCGACGACTTCCTCGCCCGCGCCAACACCGCCGCGGCGGACCACTGAGCCCGTGGTGCGGACCGGCCCCGGTCAGCCCAGTGCCGCGACCCGTGCCCGGGCGCCGCGGTACTCGTCGAGGAGGCGATCCACCACAGCGGCGGTCGGGCGCACCTCGTCCACGGAGCCGATACCGTGCCCGGCACCCCAGATATCGCGCCACGCCTTAGGCTCGTCGGAGCTCAGGAACTCCAGCGACCCCGTCTCATCTTGCGCCCCCAGCGCGTCCGGGTCGAGACCCGCGGCGGTGATACTCGGGCGCAGATAATTACCCTTCACCCCGGTGAAGTAGTCGGTGTAGACGATATCGTCGGCGCTGCCGGTCACGATCATCTTCTTGTACTCGGGTTCCGCGTCGGCTTCGTCGGTGGCGATGAACATCGAACCGATATAGGCGAAATCGGCTCCGGCGGCCAGGGCGGCCAGCACGCTGTCGCCGTGCGCGATCGCACCCGAGAGCGCCACCGGGCCGTCGAACCATTCGCGGATCTCACGGATCAGCGCGAAAGGCGAGATGGTCCCGCCGTGGCCGCCGGCGCCGGCCGCCACCGCGACCAGTCCGTCGGCTCCCTTCTCGATCGCCTTGCGTGCGTGGACGTTGTTGATCACATCGTGCAGCACCACACCCCCGTAGGCGTGGATGCGCTCGTTCAATTCGGGGCGGGCACCGAGCGAGGTGATCACGATCGGAACCCGGAACTCCTCCAGGATCGCCAGATCCTCGAGCAGGCGGCCGTTGCTCTTGTGCGCGATCAGGTTCACCGCATAGGGGGCGGCATCGGGAGCCGCACCGAGTTCGGTGGTGATCCGAGTGAGCCATTCGCGCAGTTGATCCGTGGTGCGCGCGTTGAGCGCCGGGAAGGATCCGATGATGCCGGCCCTCGCCTGGGCCACGACCAGTTCGGGGCCGGACACGATGAACAGCGGGGCGGCGATAACGGGCAGGCGCAGGTTCGCGCGCAAGATCGCGGGTAGTCGCTCGGTCACGAAACCGACACTAACAGACGGCGCATGCCATCAGTTATCGCTCGGGCAGTGAGGGATACGCCACACAGACCGGCTGACAAGCGCTTCCGGTACTACTTCCGCGGAAGTCCCAGCACGAACGTCGAGATGGTGTTGAGCTGGATTTCGAGGGTTCCGCCGCCGATGACCCAGGTCGGGATATCGAGTTCGTGGTGCACCGGCTCCGATACCGCTTCCCCGAGCGCGGCCGCGGGGCCGATGAGTCCGAGCGCCGCGGCCGCGGCGTCGGTATGCAAGATGGACGCGGCGGCCTTGGCGACACTGGTGGCCGGCCCGACACTGTGGCCGTCCAGCCGCCGGATCGTTTCTCGCAGATTCATCGCCGAGATCGCGGCGCCCCGCGCACTGATCCGGCCGAGAGTACGCACCGCGTCGTCCCGGGTACCGGCGTACTCACCGCGTTCGATAATGCCGCGAATCCGCTTGTTGTGGCCCGGATCCCGCACCCCGCCGATGAACAAGCGTTCCTGCGCCAGCGTTTCCAGGGTCAGCGCCCAGCCCTGACCGGGCTCACCGAGCACCATCTCGTCCGGGACGAACGCATCGTCGAAGAACACCTCGTTGAATTCGGCGTCACCGCTGGCCTGCACGATCGGCCGCACCTGGACACCGTCGGCGTGCATATCGACCAGGAACATGGTCAGCCCGGCATGCCGGCCCGCGTCCGGGTCGGTGCGCGCCAGCAGCAGCCCCCAATCGGAACGGTGCGCGAGAGTGGTCCAGATCTTCTGTCCCTGCAGCCGCCAGCCGCCGTCCACCCGGGTCGCCCGCAGGCTCAGCGACGCCACATCGGACCCCGCCTCCGGTTCGCTGAACAGCTGACACCAGATCTCCTCACCACGCAGCGCCGGTCCGGCCAGCCGGGCGAGCTGGTCAGGTGTGCCGCGGTGCAGCACGATCGGCACCACCCACTGCCCGATTCCCATCGACGGCTGGGCGATCCCGTGCCGGTCGTATTCGTCCTGCAGGATCAGTTGTTCCAGCGGACCCGCCTCGATCCCATAGGGCTGGGCCATCGGCGGCGATACCAGACCACTCTCGGCGAGCAGGGCGCGCCGGGGGCCGGTATTCACCGAATCGTCGTCCCCGATCTTCGACGGGTTCGTATTGTCCAGTTGCGCCGCCCGGTCCAGGATCTCCGAAACCCATTCGCGGAAGGACGAATCCGTTTCCGGCAGCGGGACGGCGAAATTACGGGGACCGTGCAGAGCGGCCTCACCGAGCCGCAGTTCCCACGACTCCACGGGACCGGCCAGACCCGCCAGGGCCATCGCGCGCCGCCAGTACAGGTGCAGATCGTGCTCCCAGGTGAAGCCGATGGCACCGTGCAGGGCGAGGCATTCCACCGCGGCGTGCACCGCGTTTCCGAGGGTGCTGAGCACCGCACCAGCGACGGCGTGGGTCCGCTGCCCGGCCTCGTCACCGAGACCGCGAACAGCGTCCCAGGCGGCCGCCGTGGCCAGCTCACTGGTGATCAGCAGCTGGGCGGTGCGATGCTGCACCGCCTGGAAGGCGCCGATCGGCCGGCCGAACTGTACGCGCGATTTGACGTATTCGGTCGCGGTATCGCAGCACCAGCGGATGACCCCGGACGCCTCCACCGCCAGGAACGCGACCGCGACAGCGACCGCCCGATCCGTATCGAGTTCGACCGGTACGGCCACGGATACGTCCCGGAAGCGGACCACGCCGATATCGCGGCCCAGATCTGCGCCGTCTTTCGCCTCCACCTCGACACCCGCGGCATCGCGTTCGACCAGGAACCACCGGGTCTCCGCGCCCGCGGCCGCTGCCACCAGGAAGAGTTCGGCGGACGCGGCGCCGAGAATCAGACCGGTTTCGCCGCTGAGTCCCGATCCGGTGCGATCGTCCGCGATTCCGGTGACGACGGCATGTTCCGGCCCGATCAGCGCACCGGTGGCGCCGTCGGCGAATCGCCGCAACACGGCTTCGGCTGCGGAGTCCTCCCCCACTGCTTCGCGCAGCACCGTGCTCGCGACAACCGTCGGCAGCAACGGGCCGGGCAGCAGTGCACGGCCAGACTCGGCGAGTACGACGGCCAGGTCGTCGAGCGTTCCGCCCTGACCGCCCACTGTTTCCGGCAGATGCACGCCGGTGAGCCCGAGCGCGACCAGGTCCGGCCAGAACTCCGGTCGGAGGCCCTGTTTCAGGCGATCGGTGTTCTTGCGTGTGTATTCCCGGCCCGCGTATCGGTCGGCGAATCCGGTGACGGTTTCGGCCAACGCCGTCTGGTCGGCAGTCAGGGCTACAGGCACGGCTATCACTCCGGTAGAGGGGGTCGAACCAACGATCCCGGTTCGGTGCGGGACAACCAGATTAGAACACGTTCTACTCGACGTGTGGCAAATCCGCGCTATTGCAGGGTCCCGCATCCACGACCGGAACACCGTCAGATAATCGACCCCACATCCTGCGCGACCAGCTTGTCCATGGCTCGCTCGGCAACAGCGGCGATGGTCATCGAGGGGTTGCAGGCGGCGGCATTTCCGGGGAGCAGGGCACCGTCCAGAACATAAAGTCCGCGCTGTCCCAGCACCCGCCCCTCGAGATCACAGACCGAACCCATGCACGCGCCGCCGAGCGGATGCCAGGTGGACGGGAAGGCCCGGTTGGTATCTCCCACCACGGACGCCGGACCGGCCACCTTGTGCACGGTTTTCTCGATCTGCCCGTACTGGATCGCCGCGTCACCGTCGGCGGGCCAGGACAACCGGGCACTGTCGGTGGCCGAATCGTAGACGAAGCGGCCGCGCGCATCACTGACGCCGTATCCGACCAGCATCGTCGTCCGGGCATCCGTCCCCAGCGGCGGTATCGATGCCTGGATCACGGTATGCGCCGTGGCGGGATCGTTCCAGTTCAGGCTGCCGTAGACGACCGGTCCACCCTGCTCGGCGCCGAAATCCTCGGCCAGGTTCGTCCAGGTATAGATCCGGTCGGCATTCGTGCCCCATCCGGTGCCCAGGCCGTCGGACATATCCGGGATCAGGCCCTTTCCGGCTGCCCGCATGAGCAGCTCGGTCGTATTGAGACTGCCCGCTGCCATGATGAGCGCTTCGGCGCTGAGCACCTTCTGCTCCAGCACGCGCGCGTTCTCGTCGGTCTTGTCCACGTGCACGATCCAGCGTCCGTCCGCGCCGCGCTCCACCTCGGTCACGTTGTGCATGACCCGCACGTCGACCAGTCCGGTGGCTTCGGCCGCCGCGATGTAGGTGACGTCGACCGAATGCTTTCCGCCGTTGTTCACGCCGAATGCTCCCGCCCCGTTGGAGTAGGCGGCCTTCATCTCACCGCGCGTCTCGGCGAGCGCGTAGTTCCAGTCGATGGGCATCGGAATCTTGGATACCGGCAGACCGGCTGCCGAAGCATTACGCGCGAATACCCGGGCTGCCTTGTAGTTCGGATGCGCGATCAGCTCATCCGGGGCGACCGCCAGCTGCAGCATGGACGCGACGCGTGGATAGTGGACCCGGTCCATCGACCGCCAGTCGAGTTCCTGCGGGAAATGGGTGTTGAAAACCGCCTCGGTGGGCTGGAGCGACATCCCTTGGTAGAGCAGCGAACCGCCGCCGAGGCCGGCGGCGCACAGCGCGGTCATGTTCTCGCCGGCCACCGCATCGAGCAAGCCCGTGTAGGGGTCGAAAACGGCAGGCTTGCCGAACAACTGCGGATCGGAGCCGTGCCACAGGAGCCGTTTATCGGGCTCGAGCGGGTTGCCGAAAGTGTTCGCGTTCGGTCCGGTGGCCCACCGTTTCCCGCGCTCGAGCAGCAGGACCGGAACGCCGGCCTGGGCCAGGCGCAGTGCGGCGATCCCACCGCCGAAGCCCGACCCGATCACGATCACCCGGTGTTGCTCACGTACCACCGGGGTTCGCCGGCGCGGGAGCCGAAGTGTGCTGTCCGCCGCGGCGACTCCCGAACCTGCCGCCGCGATACCTGCCGCCGCGGCGGCACCCCCCAGGAAAGTGCGCCGAGAAATTGCGGACAAGACCGACCTCCGTACCTGCTGTGCACACGACTCCGCGCGTGGGCGCGCCGTCGCTGCACCGCCGGCGCGCGCAGCGGCCGGGACAGCCGACAAGCGGAGTGCCCGCGACGGGTTCCGCGAGCGGGCTCAAAAGTAGATACATGTCACACAGAGTGTCAAGAACCTATCGGTCGATTGCCCAACTGCGTCCAATCGATCTCGAGGAGCCTTATCACACCAGCTCAGCAGTAATTTACCTGGTTCACCCATAGTGACCTGGACAACTGTCCAGCGCAGGTACGAGCGGGTACGGTCATTCAGCGAGCGCTTTCGAGTTCCACTTTCAGCCGATCCAGCGTCCGGCGGATATTGCCTTCCTGGAATTCGGCGAACCCCCGCCGGCCGGTGGCCACCCGGTCGAACCACAGGGCGGGAGTATCCGGCCAGCGGGTCCGGTCGTCGTACCAGATCTCGGTGATCCGGGTTCCGCCGGAAACTTCTTCGAAGCGGTACTCCCAGGTGGCCACAGCCACCCGCAGCATCGGTTTCCACAGCCCCCACCGGCGTACCCGGAAAGCGAACCGGCTCGGCCGTTCGGCCACGGTCACCGTGCATTCGGTATGCCACCGCATCGGACCACGCCGATTCGCCCCCACGAACGTCATACCCGGATACGCGGGCCGGCCGGGTTCGGCGACCACCGCACCGGTGTTCTCCGGACTCCACCGGCCCATCTGCGTCACATCACTCACCGCGTCGTATGCGGTATCCGGATCCGTATCCACCACAATGCTGCCGGACACCTCGGTGGTCCGGGTTATCTTCACCACGGCTCTGACTCCTTGTCGGCCTTCGTCGTTGTCGATCTCGCGCACTCCGCCGAAGTATCGGCTTCCGCGTCACACCCGGACCGGATGCCGTATTTCATCAGCGGCACGATAACGGTCCGGATGAAGGACCGAGCCGTATCCTCGTCGTCGAAATCCACGCCCGCGGTCGGCGTCAGCATCAGCGAATGTGCCATCCGGGCAACCAGTTCCGCTATCGGCCGCGGATCGTAACGGGCCAGCACACCCAGCTCCTGCCCGGCCGTCAGCACACCGGCGATGTATTCGATCCCCTGAGACACCATCTCCTGACCGCGGACCGTGTAGAACCCCAGCGCCTCCTCCGGCGCCACCGCGAGCAACCGGGTGACCAGCGGATGGGTCCGGGTGAGCCGGAGGACGAACAGTACGGTCTCCTCGATCTGGGCATCGGTTCCCTCGGTCGTGGACGCGATCGTCGTCGCCTCCGCGAGTATCCGCCCGATCTCCCGGGACAGGGCCGCTTCGATCAAGGCGTCCTTGCTGGAGAAGCGGCGATAGATGGTCACCCGGTTTATCCCGCAGCGGCGCGCGATATCGTCCAGACTGCTCCGCCGGACGCCGACCTGCAGAATCCGATTCAGGGTGGCGTCGAGAATCCGTTCGTCGACCTCGTCATAGCTACGGAACATGCGGCGGAATTATAGACCGCGTTTCATTGTCTCATCGCCGCCCGGCGTTCGAGGCGTACTCGAGGAGCGCCTGTACCGCCCGCTCCGCGCTCTGTGCGGCGCTCTCCATCGTGGCCGACCAGTCGGTCCGGGTCCAATCACCGGCCAGCATCAGATTCGGCACCGAGGTCCGCTGATCCGGGCGCAGACCGTCGGTGCCCACAACCTGCGAAAAGGTCGCCTTGGGCATTTTCACGACCTGCGCGTGGACCAGTTCGGCCGCCTCGGCTTCCGGATAGTAGCGGCGGATCAGCGCCAGCTGTTCCTCGACGATCTCGTCGTTGCTCTTGTGGATCTGCTCGTAGGCGCCACTGGTGGTGAGGCAGTAGAGCCAGGCGCCGTCCGGAGTTCGGCGATGCATCCGCTGCCGGTCGAATACCTCGTCGATCACGCCCGTCCCACCGATCAGGGCCTCCATGGCCGATTTCGTCTGCAACGGGCGGTCCAGGTACAGGTTGGTGCTGACGATCGGCGTAACACCCAGTTTATCGGCGGCGGCGTAGATTTCGGCGTGCTCGGGCAGATCGTCGAGCAGACCGTGGATCCGGGAATTGGGTACGGCGCACACGACCGCATCGGCCGGGATCTCGGTGCCGTCCATGAGCTGCACCCCGGTCACCAGGCCGTCGGTGACAACGATCCGGCGGGCCACCGTCCGGTAACGCACGTCCACGCCGTATTTCTCGAATGCCCGTTCGGCGCCGGTGATGTAGAGGGTGTCCAGGTCAACGGTGGGATAGCCGATGGTGACCCCGACCCGGTCCTGCGCCCCGATCCGGATACCGGTGGCCAGCACATCGGCGAATACTTTGGCCGATTCGCGCTGCACCGGTTCGGCCGCGATCCCCAGCGCCAGCCAATCCCACAGCGCCTCGCGGGCTTTGGTGGGCATACCGACGCGCTCGAACCACTGCTCGGTGGTGATATCGGCCAGGTCGGCGGGCTGGAACAGCGCCTGGCGGCCGAGCCGCGCGGTGGCCCGCAGCGCCCGCAGCCGCTCGAGGACTCCCGCATCGGGATGCGCGCCGAGTAGCGTCCGGAAAGCACGAAAACCCTTGGTGTGCAGCCGCACTGCCCGTCCGCCGGGCCAGCGCAGTGTCCCGCCGCCCGGGAACTCCACATGTTCGCGGGTGCCCACGCTGTCGAGGTACCGGAACAGGCTGCGGTAGCCGCTGGCCACCACGTGCTGACCGTTGTCCGGGATATCCCCGACCTCCGGAACCCGCATGGCCTGGGTCCGTCCGCCGAGCCGGGCCCGCCGCTCGAGCAGTGTCACCTGCTTCCCGGCCTCCGCCAGCCATACGGCCGCGGCGAGCCCGGCCAGCCCACCGCCTATTACGACATACCGGCGGGAATCGTTCATGTTCTTCTCCAAGACCTCGTCGAGCCCGTCATTGACACAATGTAACGCAATCAATACATTCGTTTCATGGGTTCCGACAACACTGGTTTCGCCGTCCCCACGCGACACCCCGGCGGCCCGGTCGCCGTCCCCGGGCTGAAACCGTTCGCCATGATGATGGGTATCGGCGCCCCCGACGCCGCCCGCTGGGAGGCCATGGGCCGATCACTACTCGTCGGCGACGAGCCGATGGACACACTGGTCGACTGGATGATCGCGACCGGGATGGATACCACCCGGCCGCTCTTCGAGCAGGCCCTGGCCCGCGGTATCGACTCCGTTCCGGACGCACCGCAACCGCTGCGGGACTTCTTCACCGCTGTGGAAACTCCCCCGGCCTGGCTGGACCCCGAACTGGTGCGCCGCGGCGAGCAGGCACTGCGGCGCGGCGGCTACGACGGCCTCTACCTAGCCCGCGACGTCTCCTTCCTCGGTGGCTACCTCGCGTCCGGTTTCAACAAGACGCTGCTGCGCACCGGCGCCCTCGAGAAGGGCCCCGCCCAGCGTTTCGCCGAAACCATGCAATGGGCGATCGATGTGCAGAACGGGATGGAGAAGTTCGGCCCCGGCTACCGGTCCACCCTGCACGTACGTTTCGTTCATTCGCTGGTCCGCCGCCACGTCGCCGCCATGCCGGACTGGGACGAGCAGGCCTGGGGGCTGCCGATCAACCAGACGGATATGGCCGCCACCCTGGTCGGCGCGCTCATCGCACCGTTCATCGGCGGCCTGGCCATCGGCATCGTGCCCTCGCGCGGCGACCGGGAGGCCGCCGCCCACCTCGCCCGGTACGTGGGCTGGCTCATGGGGGTCGCCGACGAGTGGCTACCCACCGGATACCGCGACAGTGTGCGCATCCTCTATCACACGATGACCGCCATCACCAATCCGGACGACACCACCCGCCAGCTCGCCCTGCCGATGGCAAACGACCCACTGACCTGGAACTATCCGAATATGCCCTGGCTGCGCGGCCGGATCGCCCGGGCTCAGCATCTCTCTATCTCCAGCATGTATCTCGGCCCGGGCGCCATGCGCAAACTCGGCCTCTGGCCGTACATGCCGCCGTGGTATCCGATGCTCCGACTGCCGGTGAACCTCGCGCGTAGCGCGGCCACCAGATTCAGCTCCACGGCCCGGGACCGCGCCGAGGAACGCGGGCAGCGGGAGCAAGCGGAGTTCAAACGCCGGCTCGTCGGGACCGGTCCCGCGGAGGTGGGCAGGTCGGCACAGCATCTCCAGGCCACGGCCTGAACTTCGCGCGCTTCTGAGCCCGGCCAGCGCGCCCGACGCGGAGTGGCGGCGCGCCGTGCGGCCGAGGTCGCGCCGACTGCCTCGAGCTCGGCTGTCCACGACCGCCGGATCCCCTGGTGCCGCGAAACCCGTTGTGCCGGAACAGTTCGGCTGAGAGGATCGCTGACCGTGCACGATTACGAGACGCTGGTGGACAAACTTCGGGGAACGCTGGTGGGTGGTGCGGTCGGGGATGCTCTGGGCTGGCCGATCGAATTCCGGTCATTGGCGAATATCCGGGAGGGATACGGCCCTGCCGGTATCACCGATTTCCTCCCCGGCCCGGTGCCGGGCGGGCCGGCGGACATCACGGATGACACGCAGATGACCCTGTTCACGGCCGAAGGGTTGCTGCGCTGCCCGCCCGGCACCGATGCCGTTCCGGTACTCCGTCACGCATACCTGCGCTGGCTGGCGACCCAGCAGAATCCGGAACCCTCGCCCGATCCCGACGGATGGCTGGCCGGGCTGAAGTTCCTCTACGCGGTTCGGGCGCCGGGCAACGCCTGTATGACCGGCCTTCGACGCCAGGCCGCCGGGTATATGCCACCGCGGCCGTTCGGCGAACCCGGCCCGGTGAACGCGCACTCCAAGGGCTGCGGGACGGTTATGCGCTCGGCTCCGTTCGGCCTCACCGGGGCGGGTCCCGGCGACGCATTCGACCTCGCCGCCCGATGTGGCCAGCTGACCCACGGCCATCCGACCGGATACCTGGCCGCCGGTGCGTTCGCTGCCCTCGTCGACCACCTCGTCGGGGGCACCGCACTCCGTACCGCTCTCGACGATGTCACGGCCCGGCTCCGTGCGATTCCGGGCGGCGAGGAGGCCACCGCGGCACTGGATCACGCTGTCGCGCTGGCCGATTCCGGTCCCGCGACTCCGGAAGGCGTGGAACAGGTCGGCGAGGGATGGATCGCCGAGGAATGTCTCGCCGTCGCCGTGTACTGCGCCCTGTACGCGCAGCGGTCCGGCGATGTGCGCGGCGCGCTGTTGCTGGCCGTGAACCATTCCGGCGATTCCGATTCCACCGGGGCCGTCGCCGGAAACCTCCTCGGTGCCGGGCACGGGCTGTCCGCACTGCCGGTGGAATGGGTCGGTGCGGTTGAGGGTCGCGATGTACTCATCCAGGTCGCCGACGATCTGGTGACCGGCTTCCACTACGCCGACCGGTCGCGGGCGGGCGGCCGATACCCGCTGGATCAGGCCGTGGGTAGCTGAGCGGGTGACCAGCACTTTCACCGACACTTCTACGAAACACTCGGCATAGCCCCGCTGGGCAGCTATAAACGTAAGCCGGGCCCCATCGACGATCGCGGGCCGACCCGAAACCGAGGAAGACAGGACATATGGAGATTCAGGGAGCACGGGCAATCGTGGTCGGAGGCGCCTCTGGCATGGGCCGGGCCAGCGCCGAACAGCTCGCCGCGCGCGGGGCGAAGGTCGTCGTCGTCGACCGGACAGCCAGTGAGGGCAGTAAGGTCGCCGCTGATCTCGGGGGTTCCTTCTTCGAAGCCGACGTCACCGATCACGCCGGCGTCGAATCGGTACTCGCCGAAGCTGTCGAACAGCTGGGTGGGCTCGATATCGCGGTCAACACCGCCGGCGGCGGGATCGCCAAGCGCACACTGTCCAAAACCGGGCCGCACGATCTGGAATCGTTCACTCAGATCATCAACCTCAACCTGATCTCCACATTCAATCTCAACCGGTTGCAGGCATGGCATATGAGCCAGGGCGAGCCGAATGCCGACGGCGAGCGTGGCGTTATCGTCAACACCGCCTCCATCGCGGCCTTCGAAGGACAGATCGGGCAGGTCGCCTACACCGCGGCCAAGGCCGGGATCGCCGGGATGGCCCTGACCATGGCACGCGACCTGGGCTCTGTCGGCGTGCGGGTCCTCGCCATCGCACCCTCGTTGTTCGACACCGGAATCCTGGCCGGCGTACCGGAAGAGATGGTCACCCCGCTGGTCGCGGGTAACGCGTTCCCGAAGCGAATGGGGCGGCCGGAGGAATACGCGAAACTGGCCTGCGCCATCGTGGACAACCCGATGCTCAACGGTCAGTGCCTGCGGCTCGACGCCGGTATGCGATTCGCCCCCAAGTGAACCGGTGGGCCCGGCGGCGGCAGACCCCGAGCGGGCGCCGCCGCCGGTTCCGTTTCCAGGGGCACCGCGGGACTCCCGGCGGCGGCACACCATAATGGTCTCGACGGTTGCTCGAACACCCGCGGCTCATGGCCGCACGTCGCACCACTGGAGGTGGCCATGAGCCCGGAAGCCGTGCGAGCCGCGGAGTCGGTGGCCGATCGGCTCACCCTCGAACGCGTCGGAGAGTACCGGTTCCGGGGGCGTATCCACGACGGACCCTCGCGGCGCAGCTACGGCGGCGAGGTCGCGGGCCAGGCGGTACTGGCAGCCGGCCACACCGCACCGGCGGATCGCCCGATCCATTCCGCACAGACCTACTTCCTGTTGCCCGGGGACACCACGGTACCCACCGAGTTCGCGGTCGAACCGGTACGCGACGGTGGCTCGTTCTCGACTCGCCGGGTGGAGGCGATCCAGAACGACAGGGTGATCTTCACGATGCTCGCGTCGTTCCACCGCCCCGAAGAGGGCCTCACCCACCAGATCGCCACTCTCGATACACCGGGACCCGACGAGGTACCCGACCTCGACGCGGTTTTCGCGGGCCACCCCGCCGCCCTGCAATGGACCACGACGTTCCTCGACGCCCTCGGTATCGACGCCCGGTTCCCGGATCCACCGGCCCGCGCGCACGCCATGCGAGGTGAGGCATCATCGGCCCGGCAACGGGTGTGGCTGCGCACCCGGCAACCGCTACCCGACACGCAGCTCGAACAAGCGGCCTGCCTGATGTACCTGAGCGATCTGCTGCTGCTCTCGGCGACCACCGGACCGCACGGAGAGGCCCTGCGGGATCAGGATCTCCAGGTCGCGACCGTCAACCACTCCATCTGGTTCCATGCCCCGCTCCGGGTCGACGACTGGTTCCTGCACGATCAGTACGGCCGGTGGTCGGGCGGGGCCCGCGGACTCGCACACGGCGAGATCCTCGACCGCTCCGGCCGGCTGTGCGCGACCACCATGCAGGAGGGGCTGATCCGGCGGCGCTGAATCCGCCGCGGACGCCTCGTCGCGGCCACACGAGGGCTGTTCGCGGCCCCGCACTACCCGCTACGCGCCGTCACCGGCCGCTTCCGGGGCCGCCGCGACGTGGCCACGATCAGCCGATACGTCCCGGCGCGGTGCTCGGTCACCAGCTCCGACAGCGAATTCCATGCCGGTCAGCTCCTCGGCCACAGCCCACAACCGACGCCCGGTCTCCGGATCCTGAGTCAGGGGCGAGGCGGGCACCGCGACCGGTGGCCCCACCAGCCCCCAGCGTTTCGCGGGCCCGTAGAAGCCGCCACCGGCCACCGCGGGATCGAGCGCGGCCCGCAGGATGGGTTGTGCCCCCTGCTCCGGGGTCTGGGTGACCAGGCGCGCCAGGGTCATCACCACATCGCTGTAGGCGATCCGGACGAGCAGGCTCTCACCCCGCAGGATGGTCGACCGCACGCCACCGGGATGCGCGCCCACCGACAGCGCCCGGGCGCCGGCCGCCCCGAGGCGGCGCTGCAGTTCGACCATGAACGTTGTGGAGGCCATCTTCGACCGCGAGTAGGTACTCAACCGGCCGAAGCTGTGTTCGGATTGCAGATCGTCGAAATCCAGTGCCGCGTTGCGGCGGCCGTGGCTGAGACTCCCGACGCTGACCACCCGGCCGGCCGGTGCGGCGGTGATCAGATCGATCAATTGTGCGGTCAGCGCGAAATGCCCCAGGAAGTTGATCCCGAAATCGCTTTCGAACCCGTCGGCGGTCAGCGTGCGGGTACCGGCCACGACACCCGCGTTGTTGATCAGCAGGTCGATTCCGGGCAGTTCGGCGTGCAACCGGCGGGCGCATTCGGCGATCGAGGTCAGGCTCCCGATATCGATATGCGCTGTGCGGATATCCGCGCCCGGTACCGAATCCTCGATATCCTGCTTCGCTCGCGCGGCCGCGGTGTCGTTACGACAGGCCAGTACCACGGTCGCACCCCGACGGGCCAGGCCGCGCGCCACTTCCAGCCCGATACCGGTGTTCGATCCGGTCACCACCGCGGTGCGGCCCGACTGATCGGGCGCATCTGCCACTGTCCACAATTCGTTCGAAGAGCTCACGGCATCTATCCAGTTCCAGCGGGTTCACGCCACCCTCGGTCGAGGTCCGTCATACGCCGACGGGTAGCCGGTCCAGCCCGAAGTATAAGATAATTCTCCGAACACGAGAATATGATTTCCGATGGGAATCGCCGAGAAACCGCCGCGCGGCCCGGTGCCCTACCGGCGCGCCGACCCCACGGCCGGACCGCCGCCTTTCCGGCCGACACCACCCAGGATCAACCGTTCCTCGGCAGTGCCCGGCGCGCATACCGGCCCCGACGGCCACCAATCGTGCAACGACACCACGCCCGGCTCGACCAGCTCCAGACCGGTGAAATAGCCGACGATCTCCTCCCGGCTCCGGTACCAGCCGGACCCCAGCCCCTTCTCCACGAAACGCCGCTCCACTTCCCGCGCGAGCTCATGATCGGGCGATCCGTCGGCCGGGTCCCAGAAATGCGAAATCGCCACATAAGAGCCGGGACTCAGCGCCTCCACGCAGCGGGCCACAATGCCCGCCGGATCCGCCGCGTCCGGGATGTGATGAAGCACCGCGCCCAAGATCACCGCCACCGGACGTTCGCGATCCAGGTACCGCCAGACCACCGAATCACCCGTCAGCACAGCGGGATCGGTGAGATCGCCGGGAAGGTAGACGGTGTCCTCGTTCGTCTCCAGCAGCACCCGGCCGTGCGCGCTGCACATCGGGTCGTTGTCCAGGTAGACGACCCGAGCCCACGGATTCACCAGCTGAGCGATCTCGTGAGTGTTACCCATCGTGGGCAATCCGGCTCCGGCATCCAGGAATTGCTCCACACCCACAACTCCGGCCAGATAGCGGACGACCCGGCGCCGCCAGGCCCGATTCCGGCGCGAGACCTCACGCATTCCGGGCGCGATCTCCAGGACCGCATCGAGTGCGCGGCGGTCGGCCTCGAAATTGTCCTTACCTCCGAGGCTGGCGTCCTGGACCCGGGCGATACTCGCCCGCGAGGTATCGACCCCGGCCGGGCGGCGCCCGGGGTCCGGCGAGGGGAACGGCGAATCTGGCATCGGCTTCTCACTATCGGGTTGTGGCCGGGCTCGGCATCGACAAATAGGGCTCGACCGATGTGACGGGGATCCGGTGGCGAATTCATCGCTGTCCGAGCAGATCTGCCGAAAGATTCTTCTTCCCCACCGTGTTCTCGCAGTTCGCGCCGGGATTCGCTGTGCTCCCCCGGATAATTCGCTCGCCGCCGCACCCGCGCAACAAAGATGATGAGGCGGACCCGGCCGGATGGCATACCCGCGACAGCCCCGCATGCCCCGGGGAACAGGAGGACCGCGCGATGGAGAGCACCGATCAGCTTCTGCTGGAAGGAGTCGTCGGTTCGACGGCGTACGGCCTGGCCGGACCCACCAGCGATATCGACTACGCCGGAATCTTCGTGGAACCGACCCGCAACCTGCTGGGCCTGCACCCGCCCACGCGGCTGACCCGGCAGGGACGCGACGGCGCCGACGCGACCTACCACGAAATCGGCAAGGCCATGCGGCTCATGCTGTCGTGCAATCCCACCGCGACCGAGATCCTGTGGCTGGACGACTACACCGCGACATCCACTTTCGGCCGCGAACTCGTGGAGCTCCGGCGCTGCTTCCTGTCCGCGGACCGGGTGCGCGACGCGTTCGTCGGGTACGCCACCAGCCAGTTCCGGCGGCTGCTCGCCGGCGGCCGGACGCCGGACCGCCGGGCCAAACAGGCCCGCCACACCCTGCGACTGCTGTGGCAGGGCTATGAGCTCTACACCACCGGCCGGCTGCCCATCCGGGTACCGGACCCTGATCGCTACCACGCTCTGGGTGCCGCGGCCCGGGAGGATCCCGCGGCGGATGCGGTGGCCCGGCTCATGGCCGAATACGAGGCACGTTTCGACCGCGCGGTCACGGTTCTGCCGCACGCTCCGGACGAGGCGCCGCTCGACGACCTCTTACAGCGCGTGCGGCGGGCGAATCTCGATTCTCCGGAAGCCGCCGCCCAGAAGGGAACAGCGTTCTAGAGTATTCCTACAACTCGCGCGCGGCCGGCCTGTTCCCTGACGCGCGCACCATGGAATCGCCGAGCTCGGAGTCGCTCATGAGCCCTATCGACAGCGCGCCCGCCGAATCACGCCGCTACCACCGGCTCGATATCTCGCAACCCGAATTCTGGACCCGGGATTTCCGGACCCGTGACGAGGTGTTCGCTCAGTTGCGGGCCGAACCCGGGCTCACCTGGCACGCACCGCCGCCCGCGGTGTTTCCGCACGAGGAACCCGGTTATTGGGCGGTGACCCGGCACCACGATATCGCTCATATCAGCCGTCATCCCGAACTGTTCACCTCGACGCTCGGGATCAGCATGGACCCGATGCCCATCGAAGTGCAGCGGCCGACGACATTCTTTCTCACCATGGATCCGCCGCAGCACACCCGGTACCGGCGGCTGATCAGTTCGGCGTTCACACCGAAACAGGTGCGCCGCATCGAATCCCAGATCCGGGCCAATGCCGCCGAGATCGTCGGCGAATTCGTCGCACAGTTGTCCTCGGGTGAACCGGTCGATCTGGTCGAGAGCCTCTCCCGCAAACTTCCGATGCGCACGATTTCGGACATGATCGGTATCGACCCCGCCGATCAGGACGCGGTCGCCTATGCGGCCGAAGCGATGTTCGGTTCCAGCGACGAGGAATACGCCGGCCTCGAGGAACGCGCGACATTCTTCATGACGCAGTTCGGGATCCTGCACCGGGCGGGCACCGATCTGGCCCGCCGCCGGCGCGAGGATCCCCGGGACGACCTCATGTCGGCCATCGTGGCCGCCGAGGTGGACGGCCACCGGCTCACCGACGAGGAAGTCGGCGCGTTCATGGTGCTACTGGCCTCCGCCGGGAACGACACCACCAAACAGACCACATCCCATGCGTTCAAGGCGCTGGTGGAGCGTCCGGCACAGCGCGAATGGCTACTCGAGGACTTCGATGCCCGTATCGGCGGGGCGGTCGAGGAATTCGTCCGCTGGGCGACACCGGTCATCCATTTCGCCCGGCACGCGGTAACGGATACCGAGGTGGCGGGCACCCGGATACGGGCCGGCGAAAAGCTGGTGCTGTTCTACTGTTCCGCCAACCGCGACGCGACCGCACTCGACGATCCGCAGATCTTCGATATCACCCGCACACAGAATCCGCATTCCGGATTCGGCGGTGGCGGGGCGCATTTCTGTCTGGGGTCGTGGCTGGCCAGGATGCAGTTGCGCCTGCTGTTCGGGGAACTGCTGACCCGGGTGCCCGAGGTGGTGCTCGGCGAACCGGAGTACGTGCACAGCGATTTCGTACACGGCATCAAGCGGATGCCGGTACGTCTCGCCTGAGCGTTTTTCTATCCGGCCGAAATCCGGGTACCACCGCGGCGGTCGGCCCGTGTACGGATCAGCGCGGATCGGTTTTATCCACCCGCCGGCCTGTCCACCAGCACCGACGGTCTCGGCGCGCGCAGGCGTCGGATGGGCCGGTCCCGATCGGTCGGCGTCGCGCCGCCCCGGCTATTACGCTGATCCCGTTGTCTCCCCCCTTGACGAAAGGACAACCGATGAAGACCCAGTTGAACTGCCCGTGCGGCGAACACCTCACCGGCGCGACCGAAGACGAACTCGTCGATGCCGTACGCAAACACCTGACCGAGAACCACCCCGGCCACGACTACACCCGGGACCAGATCCTCTTCATGGCCTACTGACCACGCCCGGGCCCGGTACCGGCCGCCGATTCGCGGCCGGACACGGCCCGGTGCCGCCGCCGGCCGGGTGCACCGGCGAACCGCGCGACGAGAACACCCGACCCACCGTGGTATATGGATTCGGACGCTTCGGCCCGCCAGAAGGGATCCACCATGGACGACCACACACTCGCCGCGACCCTGGCCGGAGAAGCGGGTGATCTTCTCCTGTCCATCCGGGAACTCGGCGGAAGGGTCGGTGACCAGCGGTCCAACCAGCTGCTCCTCGAGCGATTGGCCCGGGAGCGGCCGGCCGACGCTGTGCTGTCGGAGGAATCGCCCGATAACGGGGAGCGCACCACCCGGTCGCGCGTGTGGATCGTCGATCCGCTCGACGGTACCCGCGAATACGGTGAACCGGCGCGCACCGACTGGGCGGTCCACGTGGCCCTCGCCGTCGACGGCGAACCCGTCGCGGGTGCCGTGGCATTACCCGCCGCCGGCCTGGTTCTGCATACCGGCCGCCCTCCTGTGCTCGCACCCCCGCCGCCACCGGGCACCGTACGAATCGCCCTGTCGCGTACTCGCCCCTCTCCCGAAGTCCGGCAGCTGGTAGCCCGGTTGTCGGCGACCGAGGTGCCGATGGGATCGGCCGGGGCGAAGGCGATGGCGGTCGTGCGCGGCGACGCCGATATCTACGCCCACTCGGGCGGGCAATACGAGTGGGATTCCTGTGCGCCGGTCGCTGTCGCGGCCGCGACCGGACTGCACGTCTCCCGGCTGGACGGTTCCCCGTTGCGCTACAACCGGACCGACCCGTACCTGCCCGATCTGCTGATCTGCCGGCCGGAGCTGGCCGAACTCGCCCTCAAAGCACTGTCGGAGTAGACCGGCCGGGCCCCGGGACCCGGTTCGGTGACCGGGCTGCCGAGCCCGGCCCCCGGGGTCGCCCGTGCGCGCCGGGGACCGATCGGCCCACAATGGCCGGAGGTTTCCGATACGACAGGAGTAGTACAAGTGAGCGGTCGACTATCCGGCAAAGTAGCTTTCGTCACCGGGGCGGCGCGCGGCCAGGGCCGCGCCCACGCGCTGCGGCTGGCCGCGGAGGGCGCCGATATCATCGCGGTCGACCTGTGCGGGCCGCTGCCCGACGCGGTGCCCTACGACTCCGCGACTCCGGACGATCTCGACGAAACGGTCCGCCTGGTGGAGGGCTCCGGGGGCAAGATCTTCGCCGCTGTCGCGGATACGCGCGAGCTCCCCGCGTTACGCGCCGCCGTCGACGAGGGGGTCGCCCGGTTCGGCCGCCTCGATGTGATCGTTGCCAACGCCGGAATCTGTATCCCCGAACCGTGGGACACCATTACCCCCGAATCGTTCCGGGCAGTCCTCGACACCAACGTCACCGGCACCTGGAACACCGTGATGGCGGGCGCGCACCGAATCGTCGAGGGTGAGCGGGGCGGTTCGATCATCCTGATCAGCTCGGCCTCGGGGGTGTCGATGCAGCCGTTCATGGTCCACTACACCGCCAGCAAACATGCCGTGACGGGTATGGCCCGCGCATTCGCCGCCGAACTCGGCAAACATTCCATCCGGGTCAACAGCGTCGCACCCGGTCCGGTGGCCACGCCGATGGGTTCGGGCGATATGGTCGGCGCCCTCACGCGTGCGGGCGAGACCAACGGTCTGCTGGCCGGGATGAACACTCCGTTGCTACCCGAGGGGATCGCCATGCCGGAGGACATCTCGGAGGCGGTGCTCTGGCTGGCCGGTGACGAATCCCGGTTCGTCACCGCCACCAGTATCTCGGTGGATCTGGGTTCGGCGCAGTACTGACACCGGCCGGCCGCGGCCGGCGTCCCGGGCGCCGCGGCACGCCGCCCGGGACGGGGCCGCTGGGGAAAACCCGAGGAAATTCGATATAACACTTTCCGAGAACGGCATTATCAGGCAACCTGGGTACTGCCGTGAACCACGTGCGACACCGTCACGACAGTTAGGGAAGCCGATGAAGTCCAAGGGTGCATTGATCTGGGATTACGCGCAGCCGTGGTCGGTCGAGGAGATCGAGATCGGCGATCCGCAGCTGGGTGAGGTGAAGGTCCGCGTCGAAACGGCCGGACTGTGCCAGTTCGACCAGCGACTGTCCAGCGGCGACGTCCCCACCGCCGAGTTCCCGATTCTCGGCGGGCACGAGGGTGCCGGTGTGATCGTCGAAGTGGGCGTCGGCGTGGATCATCTCGCCGTGGGTGATCACGTGGTCTTCTCGTTCATCCCGGCCTGCGGTATGTGCCAATCCTGCCTATCCGGGCATCACAACCTATGCGATCGCGGACAGGACCTACTCACCCGCGGCGCGGTCTCCGACGGCACCTTCCGGATCCGCGCCCGCGGCCACAATGTCCACCCCACCTCACTGATCGGCGCCTTCGCCCCGTACGCGGTGGTGCACAAGAGTTCGGTGGTCAAGATCGACCCGAGCATCCCGTTCGATATCGCCTGCCTCGCCAGCTGCAGTGTCACCACCGGTTACGGCGCCGTGGTCAATACGGCCACCGTCCGGCCCGGCGAAGATGTCGCGGTGATCGGCGCCGGCGCGGTCGGCACCGCCGCGGTCCAGGCAGCGGTGATCTCGGGAGCCCGGCGTATCTTCGCCGTCGATCCGGTCGAGGCCAAATGCACACAGGCCGCGAAGTTCGGCGCCACCCATACCTATTCCGATATCGATACCGCGATCGGCGCCATCGAGGAGGTCACCGGCGGCCAGATGTGCCGGACGGTGATCGTGGCAGTCGGCCGCTGCGACGGTAAAGACCTGGCCAAATGGATGCGGATCACCGCCAAGGCCGGCAGCTGCGTTCTCGCGGCCACCGGCGATGCCGCGGAAACCAATCCTCGGATGAACCTGTCGGCCCTGACCTTCCAGCAGAAGAGCCTGTGCGGCACGCTGTTCGGCGGCGGGAATCCGCAGCTGCTGATCCCGGAGGTCCTCGCGCTCTACAAACTGGGCGACCTCGGACTCGGCGATATGATCACCCGCGAATACTCCCTCGAGCAGATCAACGAGGGGGTCGCCGATATGCTCGAGGGCCGCAATATTCGCGGGGTCATCCGCTTCACCGACGCCGACCGCTGAGCCGCGGCCGGGCCGGGTCAGAACACGACCCGGCTCACCGCCTCGGCGATCAGCGCCGGTTTGGTCCCGCCCTCGATCTCCACGGTGTGCTGCACCACCAGCTGCAACGCGCCACCGGACACCTCGCTCGCGTCGGCGAGGACAGCGGTCGAGCGGACCTTCGCGCCCACCGGAACCGGACTCGGGAACCGGACCTTGTTGGAGCCGTAATTGATTCCGAGCTTCGAGTTCTCGAAACCGAAGATCTGCGATCCGAGGAGCGGCAGTAGGGACAGAGTCAGGTAACCGTGCGCGATCGGGCCCCCGAACGGGCTCTCCCGCTTCGCCCGCTCCGGATCGACGTGGATCCACTGGTGGTCGCCGGTGGCCTCCGCGAACTGATCGACCATCCGCTGGGTGACCTCTACCCAGTCGCTCGTGCCCAGGGTCTCCCCCACTGCGCCGAGAACCTGATCCTTACCGGTGAATGTGCGCACAGTTGTCTCCTTCGATCCCGTGCCGCGCGCTGTCGCGACATCGCAACTCACCTAATAGGTATTCCGCACTTCGCCTCCGAGATCAACCCCGAAATGAGACATTTTTCAACTTCGTCGCAAATAGCGTCGGGCGACCGCGTCGGTACATGACACCTGCCCCACCGGTACCCGCAGTCCTTCGAGGAACAAATCCGTACGACCGTTATGCTCCGGCTGGTCGGCACGGACACGTATACCGGTCCGTCGAGCGACCGGGGCAACGACGCCCAGCCCGCGCGGCGGCACGATCGCCGGACCCGTTCCCCAGGAGACCTACACCTTGACCGTGCTCACCTTCGGCCTTGTCACGGTCGCCGGTTTCTTCGCCGGGCTCGTCGGCTACGTCACGGGTATCGCCTCGCTGATCTCCTACCCAGCCCTCCTCGCCGCCGGGCTGTCGCCGGTCTCCGCCAACGTGACCAATACCGTCGCCATGGTCGCCGTCGGTGCGGGCTCCACCGCCAAGGCCGGCGCGGCCGTCGCCGATAACGCCCGGGCACTGATCCTGCACGCGGTCTGCGCCGCTCTCGGCGGGCTCGGTGGCGCTGCCCTGCTGCTCACCACTCCTGCCGAGGTGTTCGACGCGATCGTCCCCGTGCTCATAGCTCTCGCGGCCGGTAGTCTGCTGCTACAGCCCAAGCTCCGCAAACTCGCCGGCAACCGGACATTCCCCCGGCTCTACCCGCTGGCCACCGCGGTCGTGGCACTCTACGGCGGGTACTTCGGGGCGGGAGTCGGGGTGATGTTCCTGGCACTCATCATGGTCTGTACCTCCGAGACGGTCTGGCGCGCCAGCATCCTGAAGAGCGTGCTGACCGGGGTCGCCAACCTCGTCGCCGCGATCGGCTTCGCCGTCTTCGGCCCGGTCCACTGGCTCGCCGCGGCCGCCATGGGGCTCGGTGCCTTCGCCGGAGGCTGGTTCGGCCCCTCACTCGTGTCCCGGCTGCCACCGGCCGCCATGCGGATCGGCGTCGCGATCTGCGGGCTGGGACTGGCCGGTTACCTGGCGATCACCTGACCGCGACGGCTTCGATCGTCCGGACCCGGGCAACCGCGAGTCGTCCGGTATGCCCTGGGTACCTTGCGGATACGACTCGCTACCCCGGTCCGAGGAAATCCCGCAGCCGGCCTATTTCGGCGTCCAGGGCGGTCGCGAAAGCTCGCCCTCTCGGTGCACCGTCCACGTATCCCACCTCGACCTCGCTGCCCGCACGCGCGCAGGTCGCCCAGCCGATCACCCGGTCGCGCCACAGCAGTGGCATCGCGTAGTAGCCGCGGACTCGTTTCGCGACCGGGGTGTAGGCCTCGAAACGGTAATCCCAGCCCCAGATTCGCCCGAACCGTTTCCGGTCCCACACCAGCGGATCGAACGGTGCCAGTATGCGCACCCGCGCCGGTGGTTCCCGATCCGTGGGTTCCAGATCGGCCGGCCACAGATATCGCATACCGTCGACGGTGACCGCACAGAGCTCACCACGGGCGCGGAGTTCCCGGATGGTCGCCGAACCGGTGATACCGCCGACCGGGCGCACCACGCGGTTGATTGTCGCGGCGAGGGTCGATTCCGTCGCGGGGGCGAGCGTCCGCGCGATACGCAGTGCGAGGGCCCGGGCGCGTACGGCGGGGTCCAGGGCTGATTCCACCGGGGCCCGGGCCACCTCGTACCGCCGGATTCCGGATACCCGGTCGGCCACCCGCAGCAGGCCGTAACGATGCATCTCCTCGAGCAGCACGGTGGTCGCGGATGATGTGCCGCCCCAGGCGTTCACCACACCACGATGACCGAAATGGGACTGCACCTCCCGCGGGTGCACCACCCCGCGTTCCCGGACGAAATCCAGTACATCGGCCGAACGGGCGTCGTGCGGGTAGGTTCCGTTCGTTCCGCGCGGGTGATGACGTGGGTGCAGCAGGGGGCGCAGGCGTGGAACCGTGTACCCGTAGGCGTAGAGGATGTCCTCGTCGATACCCAGTTCCCGGTATCGCCGGTCCAGATCACCGGCCCGGTAGCCGCGGACGCGCTGACGCAGGATCAAATCCTGGGCCCGCGCCGGCGCCCGGATAGGGTCGGCCTGGACGAATTCCATATCGGCCAGGGCAGCGCCGAGCGAAACCCGCGTGCGGGGCAGCGACCAGGACACCGCGTGGGAACGCAACCATGCCAGCGACATGCCGCGAGGGTATCGAGGGACTACGACAGCTCGTCGCCCCTATCGCCGTTCGCGGCCTCCGCCGCCCCGGTGATATTGCGCGTCATACCACCGAAGATCACCGCGTGAAACGGTGCGATCGACTTCCAGTACAGATGCCCGGCCAGCCCGCGAGGTTCGAAAACCGCCCGCTGCCGGTACACGGCACCGCTTTCCGCGCTGTCCACGCACAGTTCGAGCCACGCGTTCCCGGGCAACCTCATCTCGGCCCGCAATCTCAGCAGCGAGGGCCGTTCGATCCGCTCCACGCGCCACCAGTCCAGCGCCTCGCCTTCGTGCAGCCGATGCGGATCACGACGGCCCCGGCGCAGGCCGGCCCCGCCGGCCAGCCGGTCCAGCCAGCCGCGCAGCGACCAGGCCAGCGGGAATGAGTACCAGCCGTGTTCTCCGCCGATGGCCTCGATAACCGCCCACAGCGCGGCCGGATCGGCGGACGTCGGGCGTTCCCGCACATCCTGATACAGGGAGCCGCCCGACCATTCCGGATCGGTGGGCAGGGGTTCCGAGGGCTCCGGCTCCCACGGACCCGCGTCCGACCAGCGGGTCGGCACATCCCGATCCCGGATCCTGGTCAGCGCGAGTTCGACAGCCCGGCGATATCCGGTCGGGCCCGGATCCGGGTCGGGGATATAGCGCGCGATATCGTGCTCACCGCATACGACATCGTTCACCAGCGATTCCATCAGCGGGACAGCGATCGCCTTCGGTACCGGTGTCACCAGATTCACCCATTGCGCCGACAACCACAGTGTCAGCACCGGTACCGGCAGGATCAGCCGTCGCGGCAACTCGGCCACGGCTGCGTACCCGCGCATCATCTGTTCGTAGGTGACCACATCCGGTCCCCCGATATCGAAGACGCCGGCCACCGTGGCGGGCAGGTCCGCGGCCCGTGTCAGATAGTGCAGGACATCACGCACGGCGATCGGCTGGATACGGGAGCGCACCCAGCGCGGCGTCACCATCACCGGCAACCGCTCGGTGAGGTAGCGGAGCATTTCGAAACTGGCCGAACCGGAACCGATCACCACCGCCGCCCGCAACACCAGGACGGGAACCGCACCGTCGAGCAGGATGCGCCCCACCTCGGCGCGCGAGGACAGGTGCCGGGACAGCTGTTGCCCCGCCGGAGCGATTCCACCGAGGTATACGATCCGCTGCACACCGGCCGATTCGGCCGACCGCGCCACAATGGTGGCGGCCCGCCGATCGACCTCGTCGAAATCCGGCCGTGTCAGCGAATGCACCAGGTAGTACAGGACCTGCTGATCGGCGAGGGCCGCGCCGACATCACGCTCGACTGTCGCGTCTCCACGCACGATCTCCACTCGGTCATGCCAGGGGGTATCCGCCAGCTTGCCCGGCGTCCGCGCGAACACCCGCACTGTATGGCCCGCTCGCAACAGTTCGGGTACCAGGCGCCCACCGAGGTAGCCCGTGGCTCCGAACACGACACAACGCATCGGATACTCCTCACTTCGGCATTGCGCTGCCGTACGCGGATCGCGCCGGTGTTCGTTCGCCCTTCCTCCGCAGGCTAGCGCCGAATGGGTCCACCATCCGTATGCACGCGCGCATCGGAAATCGCCCCGTTACACGGCGCGGACCGGGCACCGAAACCGTGTTCGACGCGTTTGCATTCGCGGACGCCGGGTAGCGCGTCCGGTATGTCCCCCACCGTGCTGTCTCCTCGCTTGATCACCGCACCTGTCGCCGCTGTCACCGAGGCGGTGCGCGCCGGGACGCAACGCGCGGTCGATACGGGCGTCCAGGTGGCCGGGAAACCGCTGCGGACCGCGGAGAAGGTGGCCGGCGCGGTGGCTACCGGGATCGCGCCGCTGCTCCCGGACCAGAACAGCAGCCTGCGCGACGACCTGGCCACTCTGCTCGATCCGCGTGACCGGCGCGCCCAGCGCCGGGTCGCGGTCTCCGAGGATACGGCGACGATCGAGGTCCACGGTCTCGACGATAAGCACCGCGGGGCGGTCACGCGGGGCCTGGACCAGCGTCTGGGCCGTTTGCGCGGGGTCGAGTGGTGGCGGGTCAACGCGGTCACCGGGCGCGTCGTCACCGCGCTGTCCACCGGTGCCGATCTGGACCGGCTGCTGGCGGTCATCGAAGAGGTCGAACGGGAATCGGAGGTCGCGGGGGGCGGCTGGAGCCGGGCGGCGGAGTTCCCGGCCGACCGGGAACCGGTGCTCGCGGCCGCCATCGAAGTGGCCGGCGATATCTGCGCGATCGCGATCTCCGCCGCCGGAACGGTTCCGCCACTGCGCGGCCTGATGCACGGGGTCCGCGCCGTCGCGGCGTTCACCGACGCCCAGCCGCGGCTGCGCGGCCATCTGGAGGACAGACTCGGTGGCACCCGCGCCGATCTCCTTCTGGCCGTCGCGAACGCCGCGGGCGCGGCTCTCGGCGAGGGCGCGGCCGGTGGAGTGACCAATCTGCTGGCCGATACCGTCCAGCGCGGGTTCGCCCTCACCGAGGCGGTCGCCCGGCAGGCCCAGTGGCGGGAGTGGCAGGCCGATATCGTCGACGCCGAGCATTTCGGGGTCGACAAACCGTTGCCCCGCCACACCCGGCCCGCCGACCTGCCCCGCGGACCTGTCGAACGCGTCGCGGACGAGACAGCGGCCGCCTCACTGGCCGGTGCCGCGGCGCTCGCCGGGCTGGGCCGGGTCGGCGACGTTCCGGATGCGCTGTTGCTGGGCGCACCCAAGGCGGCCCGCTCCGGCCGTGAGGTCTTCGCCGCCACGGTGGCCACCACACTCGCCGCCGCCGGTGTCCTGACCCTGCACCCCGCCGCCTGGCGGCGCTTCGACCGATTGACGGCCTTGGTCGTCGACGCGGAAGCGCTGGCAACGAACCGCCGGGTAGTTCTCGAGGCGGAGACCACCGATGAGAACTGGTCGGCCGCGCGTGTCTGGAGCACCGCGCAGCGACTGCTGTGGGACCAGAACGACAACAGCACGGAGCCCGGCCGCGACGGACACCCGCCCCGCCTCGTGCATCCGCAGTCCGGAACCCCGGACCGCGGCGATACGACGACCCGCCCGGTGCACCGCGAACTGCGCGAAGGCGACCGCACCGTCGGCAGCGTGCTGGTGGGCCGCGAACTGGACCCGCGAGCGCACGGTGTCCTGAACACCGCCCGGCGCGCCGGTCTGCGCGTACTACTCGCCGGTCACCGCGATGCCGGCGAATTACGCGGGCTCGCCGACGAGTTCGTCTCCGCCCGGGGTTCGCTCAGCGCGCACGTGGAGCGATTGCAGCGTGACGGCCACGTGGTCGCGGTTCTCAGCATGCGTGCGCACAAAGCACTCGACCACGCCGATGTGGCGATCGGCATCGTCGGCTGCGAAGGCGACGGTATCCATGTGCCGTGGTCGGCGGACCTCCTGTGCCGGGACCTGCGGCAGGTACAGCGAACCCTGGCCGCTGTCGGGCCCGCGCGGGAGGTCAGCGAACGCGGTCGCACCCTGGCACTGTCGGCGTGCAGTCTCACCGGATTGCTCCTGGCCGCGGCGCCGGCCGCCCGCTCACGCACCGCGCCCATGATCGCCGCGAACTTCGCGGGTCTGCTCAACGGTGCGCTGACCGGTGCGCGTTCCGGCCGGAATGTATCCGCCGCCGTGCCCGCCCCGCTCCTGCCCTGGCACGCCCTCGAACCCGATGAGGTGCTGTCCCGGCTACCGGAGCCGGAAGACCCCGGCAGCAGGGGAACTGGCGAACACGCCGACCGCGGCCGTGTCTCGACTGCGACGGCACCGCTGCGCGCCTACCTCGGGCATATGCGCCGGGAACTGGCCGATCCGCTGACCCCGGTTCTCGGTGTGGGCGCGGCCGCCACCGCGATCCTCGGTTCTCCCTCCGATGCCCTGCTGTTGTCCTCGGTGCTGACGGTCAACGCGATGATCTCCGCACGCCAGCGCCAAGCCGCCGAGAACGAATTGCACGAACTCCTCGAAGGCGAACGACTCACCGGCCAGGTGATCGGCCGGCCGGATATCGATGCCGGCGAGCCGTCCGCCACCGCTCTCCCGGCCGACCGGCTGCGGGTCGGCGACGTTGTCGTCGTCCGCGCCGGCGAGGTGGTTCCCGCCGACGCTCGTCTGTTGCGCGCCGACGATCTGGAAATGGACGAATCGGGGCTCACCGGTGAATCGGTGACGGTGCCGAAGGCCGTCGAAGCGACGCCCGGCGCGGCCCTGGGCGACCGCGCCTGCCTCGTTTTCGAGGGCACCACCGTGGTCAGCGGCTCCGCCGTGGCGGTGATCATCGCGGTCGGCACCGATACCCAGGCCGGGCGGGCAACGGCGGGCGCCGTACCGCCCGAGAAGGGCGGGGTGCAAGCGCAACTGCGCTCGCTCACCGATCGCGCGCTGCCGTTGACGCTGACCGGCGGCGGTATCGTCGCCGCCCTGGGCGGTCTCCGGGGGCGCACCCTGCGCGCCGCGATCGCCGACGGGGTGGGCGTGGCGGTGGCCGCGGTACCGGAGGGATTACCGCTGGTGGCCACCGTGGCCCAGCTCGCCGCGGCCCGGCGGTTGTCCCGCTACGGCGTCCTCGTCCGCGCCAACCGTGCGGTGGAGGCGCTCGGACGGGTGGACGAATTATGTTTCGACAAAACCGGCACCCTCACCGAAGGCAGGCTGCGGCTGACCGCCCTCGCGGATCTCGACGAGCAATGGGAGCCCGATAGCGATTCCGGCAGCGCCCGGCGGTTGCTGCGGGCCGCCGCCCGCGCCTGCCCGGAACCCGATGAGGGTCCGGTATTGCACGCCACGGACCGCGCCGTGCTCGACGCCGCCGCGGAAACCCTGGGTTCCGATGCGCACAGCTGGGATCCGCTCGACGAGATCCCGTTCGAATCCAACCGTGGATACGCCGCGGCTTTCGGACAGACCGCCCATAAACTGCGGTTGCTCGTCAAAGGCGCACCGGAGGTCGTACTGCCCCGCTGCACCAGAGTGCGCACCGGCACGAAACCCGATCCCGCGCTCTCGGACGGACTTCGCGACCGCGCCGGTGCGATGGTCCACGATCTGGCCGAGCAGGGCCTGCGGGTACTCGTAGTGGCCCGCCGCGATCTCCCGGAACACCCCGACGATATGGAAGAAGCGGTCGAGGAACTCACCCTGCTCGGTTTTCTGGGTATCGCCGATACGCCCCGGCCGCAGACCCCCTATCTCGTACGAGCCCTGCAGGACAACGGGGTCGGCGTCCGGATGATCACGGGCGATCACCCGGTGACAGCGGCCGCGGTCGCTCGTCAGCTCGGTATCACCGTGGAGACCGTCACCACCGGCGCGGATCTCGACGATCTGGACGACAGCGAGCAAACCGATCTGATCGAGCGCAGCTCGGTTTTCGCGAGGGTCGACCCCGAGCAGAAGGTACGTATCGTCGCGGCCCTGGGCCGCCGCGGCCACGTGGTGGGTATGACCGGGGACGGCAGCAACGATGCCGCCGCGATCCGCACCGCCGATATCGGGATCGGGATAGCGGCACACGGTTCGGCCGCCGCGCGCAACGCCGCCGATCTGGTGCTCACCGAACCGGATCCACGAGCGCTCCTGCACGCGCTGGTCGAGGGTCGCAGTATGTGGCAGCGGGTCGCCGACGCCGTCGCGGTACTGGTCGGCGGCAATGCGGGCGAGATCGCGTACACACTGTTCGGGACCGCTGTCGGCGGCCGGGCCCCACTCGGCACACGCCAGTTCCTGCTGGTCAACCTGCTGACCGATATGTTCCCGGCCCTGGCGCTCGCGCTGGCCGGTGATCAGGAACAACCGGAACCGCAGGACAGCCCGGAGTGGGTCGAGCAGCGGGCCCGGCAACTCGCCGCGATCCCACCGGCCCGGCTGGGCACGGATCTGATCCGCACTATCGCCGTCCGAGGTGTCGCCACGGCCACCGGTGCGTCGGCCGCGTGGGTCGTCGGCCGCTACACCGGGACCCAGCGGCGCGCCGACACCATCGGATTGGTCGCGCTGATCGGCACCCAGCTCGGGCAGACCCTGGTCGCCGGTTACCGTAGCCCGCTGGTCTGGCTCACCACCGCGGCCAGCGGTGCTGTACTCGGGTTCGTCGTGATGACGCCCGGGGTCGGCACGTACTTCGGTTGCACTCCGCTGGGCCCGATCGCCTGGACGATCGCGAGTGCCGCCGCGGCGGGTGCCACGGCGGGCTCGACATTGTTGCCCCGCCTGCTGCCGGCCGTGGAACCGGCGGGTTCGGGTACCGATGCGCTGCCCGCCGGCGCGGAGCCGGCTCTACCCGGTTCCGGGGACTCCGAACAGTACGCATGAGGTAGGAGGCGCCGCACCGGTCACCGCGTCACTCTGCTCACCGGGGTCGATGACACATCGAAAGAAGGAGATCCCGGGTCGACCACCCGGGATCTCCTCTTCGGAGAGAATCAGCGGCGGTTGTCGTCGCGGTCGATGTCCTCCGTGCTCGTCTGTCCCCTGCGGACCGTGTCGGAGAAGGTTTGTTCTTCTTCGACCCCGTCGGCCGACGAACGGACCCGCTCGACCGAAACGGACTCCTCGTCCCATCCGGCCTCCTGCCGTTCACTGCCGATGTTCCGCTCCTGTTCCGGGCGCCGCACAATGGGCTCGGGCTCCGTCCGTGGTTCCGGCATACCGCCCGCGCCCGCCGCCGCACCGCCCGCGGCCATCGCGCCGCCACCGGGCTGCGCTGCGTGCCGCCCGTAGTCGTCGCGGCCGGCGCCGCCGGGATCGAACCCGTAGTGGACGAACAGCTCGTCCTCGGATTCCTGACTGATCAGGCCGTCATGTTCCAGATGCGGCGCGGTGCGCACCGCTTCCTTGTGGACACGGACCTGCAGCTCGCCCGAGTCCTGATACAGCTGCGCACCAGCCAGCGGTACCAGCGAATCGTCGCGGAAGAACCCGGTGCTCACCGATGCCCAGGTCGCCGCGCCGGAAACATTGTCGACGTAGACCCGCTTCACCTTGCCGATCTTGTCGCCGCCCACGTCGTAGACGGCGTCTCCGATCAGATCTCCCACCTGCTGAGCCATATCTCCTCCTCGCTTCTCGTCCGATACGTGATCGGCGAACCGAGTGGCGTTGCCCGGTGTCGTCGACTGCCGGGCACCCGGTGCGGAGTGCCGATCGGCTACATCACCGGCAACTACCCGGCACATCGGCGTGCAAACACCTGGGTGCGCACTGCCATCACAGTCCACCAGCCGTGGATGGCGGTTTCATAACTCCTGGGCAATCGATCGGCAACAAAACGCGGCGGCCGTATCCGTGACATGGACCTCGGCCGGGTGTCCGGCGGTGCCCGCGACCTCCCACGACACCGCGTCTGCGGGCATACTCGACCAGTGAGCTCCCCGACTGTCTCCAAGCCCGCCATTCTGAGCGTCGACGACGACCCCGGAGTGTCGCGGGCGGTCGTCCGCGACCTGCGCCGCCGCTACGGCGCCGACTATCGCATCCTGCGCGCCGAATCCGGGCCGCAGGCACTCGAAGCACTGCGGGAGCTGAAGCTGCGCGGGCAGCCGGTGGCGGTGCTCATCGCCGACTTCCGCATGCCGGGTATGGACGGCATCGAGTTCCTAGAACAGGCCATGGACCTGCATCCGCACGCCCGGCGCGTATTGCTCACCGCATACGCCGATACGAGCGCCGCGATCGATGCGATCAATGTCGTGGATCTCGACCACTATCTGCTCAAACCCTGGGACCCGCCGGAGGAGAAGCTCTATCCCGTCCTGGACACGCTCCTCGACGCGTGGCGAAGTAGTGATCACCGGCCGGTGCACGGAACCAAGGTCATCGGCAACCGATGGTCGCCCCGGTCCTCCCAGGTCAGGGAGTTCCTGGCGCGGAACCAGCTTCCGTACCGCTGGTTCCTGGCCGAGGAACCCGAGGGCGCGCGACTGCTGGAGGCCGCCGGTGCCGATCCGCGCCGATGTCCGGTGGTGATCACCGAGAGCGGCCGGGCGCTCGTCCAGCCCAGCGACGGCGAACTCGCGGAGAGCGTCGGATTGAGCACCGAACCGGCCGGCGATTTCTACGATCTGATCGTTGTCGGCGGCGGACCCGCCGGGCTGGGCGCCGCCGTGTACGGCGCCTCGGAGGGACTGCGAACGCTCCTGGTCGAGCGCACCGCCACCGGGGGTCAGGCGGGGCAGAGTTCACGGATCGAGAACTACCTCGGATTCCCGGACGGCCTGTCCGGCGCGCAACTGGCCGACCGGGCCCGCCGTCAGGCCGCGAAGTTCGGTGCCGAGGTGATCACCACGCGGGAGGTCACCGGGCTCGAAGTGAACGGTTCGGCCCGGACCGTGCGCTTCGCCGACGGCGGCGCCCTGTCCGGGCATACGGTCATCATCGCCACCGGTGTCGATTACCGCCGCCATACCGGGCACGGCGTGGACGACTACACCGGCCGTGGCGTCTACTACGGCTCGGCGATGACCGAAGCCGCGGAATGCGCCGGCCACGACGTCTATATCGTCGGCGGCGCGAACTCGGCCGGTCAGGCGGCGATGTTCCTGTCCCGGAACGCCCGCACGGTCCATCTCGTGGTCCGGGCCGAATCGCTGGAGAAATCCATGTCCCACTACCTGGTCCAGCAGATAGCCCAGGTTCCCAGCATTCGGGTACACACCGAGACCGAGGTCGTCGCGGTGGACGGCGCCGACCATCTGCACACCGTCGTCCTGCGCGACAACCGGACGGGTGTCGAGGAGAAAACTCCCGCCGAGCGGCTTTTCCTGTTCATCGGGGCCGCACCGCAGACGGAATGGCTCGACGGGGTGGTGCACCGCGACGCCGGCGGTTACGTACTGGCCGGCCCCGATCTGCTCGTGGATGGTGACCGGCCGGTGGGCTGGGAGCTGCCCCGCCCGCCCCATCATCTGGAGACCAGCGTGCCCGGGGTGTTCGTCGCCGGCGATGTCCACGCCGAATCCGCCAAGCGGGTCGCGTCCGCGGTCGGTGAAGGCGCCATGGCGGTCATGCTCGTACACAGGTACCTGGCATAGGAGGGTGAGGGATGAGTATCTGCGATCCCGCCGAACTGCGGACACTGTTCCTGTTCGAGAAGCTCGACGACGACCAGCTGGCGTGGCTGTGCGCCGACGGCCGTATCGAATATCTCGACCCCGGGCCCGTATACCGCGAAGGCGATCCGGCGACATGTTTCTACGTGCTGATGGACGGCGAAGTACGCCTCACCAAGCTCTCGGCGGGCCGGGAGATCGAAATGGTGCACACCGGCCACCGCGGATCGTATGCCGGTGCCTGGACGGCGTACCTCGGTGAACGCGCCGAAACCCATTACGCCTCTTCGCTGTATGTCACCAGGCCCTCGCGGTTCTTCGTACTCGACGCGCAGATCTTCGCCCGCATGATGCACGACTGGTTCCCGATGGCCGTTCATCTGCTGGAAGGGGCATTCTTCGGTAACCGCAACACCAATGCCCGGATCGCCCAGCGGGAACGACTGCTCGCACTCGGCTCACTGTCGGCGGGGCTGACCCACGAACTCAACAACCCGGCCGCGGCCGCGGTACGGGCGACCTCCGGCCTGCGCGATCGGGTGGCCGGGATGCGGCACAAGCTGGCGATGATGGCCCAGGGCAAGTTCGATACCGCTGTCCTGGAAACACTGGTGCGGTTACAGGAGGAGGCGGCCGCGCAGGTCGCCAAGGCGCCGGAGCTGTCCCCGCTCGAGGCCGCCGACCGCGAGGATGTGCTCGGCGACTGGCTCGACGATCACGGCATCCGGGACGGCTGGGATATCGCCCCGAATTTCGTGCAGGCCGGGTTCGACACCGATTGGCTGGAGCGGGTATCCGCCACCCTCGAAGGCTGCCCACCCCAGGTGGTCGAGGGCGCGTTTCGATGGCTGAACTACACCATCGAAACCGAACTCCTGATGAACGAGATCGCGGATTCGACCACCCGTATCTCCACCCTGGTGGGCGCGGCCAAACAGTATTCGCAGATGGACCGGGCCCCGTTCCAGGTAGTGGATCTGCACGAATTGCTCGACAGCACGCTGGTGATGCTCAGCCGCAAGATCGGCGACACGATCGAGGTGGTCAAGGATTACGACCGCGCCCTGCCCGCGGTGCCCTGCTACGCCGCGGAACTGAATCAGGTGTGGACCAACCTGATCGATAACGCCGTGTACTCGATGGCCGGCCGCGGAACTCTCACCGTCCGCACCCGGCACGAGGACGATTGCGCGGTCGTCGAGATCGCCGACACCGGCCCCGGTATTCCGGAGGATGCGCAAGGCCGCATCTTCGAACCGTTCTTCACCACCAAACCGGTCGGTGAGGGCACGGGCCTCGGCCTGGATATCTCGTTCCGGATCGTGGTGCACAAGCACGGCGGGGATATCCGGGTCGAATCACGCCCGGGTGATACGTGTTTCACCGTATGGCTACCGCTCACCCGGCCCGGCCCCGATGAATCCTCGGTCAGCGCAGTCGCCGGTACATGATCGGCTGGGCGGAGATTTCGCCGGCCGCGAAGTATGCCTCGGTGCGTCCCTGACGGGAAAAGGTACCCGCCTCAGCGGCGGTCGAGGCCGGACAGGCGGAGGGCGACCCGGCGGCGTACCGCGGGCACCTTCCCCACCAGGCCGAGAGCGGTGTTGCGGATCGGCCGCGTCGCGGCGGGAGCCGTTCCCAGATCGGTCAACCGGCTCGTGGTGGAGACGACGGTCCGCGCGGCCCGGCGACGGGCTGCCACGTGCTCGTCCAGCAGGCTGTCCGGTTCTCCGGCGAATACCCGCGCGAGGACCCGGCCGGTGGTCACCGCGTCTTCGATACCCAGATTCATTCCCTGGCCCCCGGCCGGCGAATGGACGTGAGCGGAATCGCCGGCCAGCAGGATCCGGCCGTTTCGGAAGCTGTCGGCGATGCGGTGGTGCACGCGGAAACGGGACCCCCACACGACATCCGAGACCACGGCGCGCTCCGACCGCGGGCCGCGGTCGTCCAGTAGCCGCTGTACGAAGGCGGTATCCGGTTCATGCGGCGCCTCGTCGACCGTGGCAACGATGCGGTACCTGTTGTCGGGCAGCGGCGCGATGACCACCAGACCGGCCGGCGAGAAGTACAGGATGACCTCTTCGCTCGGCACGCCGCCGGAGATGTGCACGTCGGCGAGAGTGAACGATTCGGCGTAGCTACCGCCCGCGAATCCGATTCCGGCCCGGTCACGCACGAGGCTGCGCATCCCGTCGGCGCCGATGAGATACCGGGCCCGCAGCTGTGTGCCGTCGGAGAGTGTCGCGGTGACCAGATCCGCTTCCTGGGCGACGGCGCGCACTGTCGCCGGGCGGAGCACCGAAGTACCGAGGTCGGTGAGCCGCCGCAACAGGAACTGTTCGGTATCGGCCTGCGAGATCATCAGAGTGTAGGGATAGGCGGTCGGCAGAGCTTCGAAGCCGACCTCCATCAGGACCCTGTCGCGGTCACGGACCGTGAAGGTCGAGGCGTGCACGCCGCGCCGCACCAGACTCGTGGTCACCCCGTAGGGCTCGAGCAGTTCGAGGGTGCGTGAGTGCACTGCCGCGGCGCGCGAAGTGTTGGCGCCCGCGCTCTGGCTGTCGACGATCACCACCTGGTGGCCGAGCTGCCGCAGTACGACCGCGGCACTCAGACCGACCGGACCGGCCCCGACCACCAGGACGTCTGCGATTGCGTTCGTCATTGCCCGTTACCTGCTCTCCGCGAGGTCAACACTTGTTGGCATCGACGATAATCCGCCCCGGACACGAAGTCAACGACTGTTGGCCTACACTTGTTGACATGAGAAGGACTTCGGGCGAAACGAAGGCCGGCATCCTCGCCGCGGCGCGCGAACGATTCGCTGCCGACGGCTACGACCGCGCCACCATCCGATCCATCGCGGCCGACGCCGGGATCGACCCGGCCATGGTGATGCGGTACTACGGCAACAAGGAACGGCTGTTCGCGGCCGCGGCCGAATTCGATCTGGAGCTACCCGCCCTCATGGACCACCCCCGGGAGGAGATCGGCAACGCGCTGGTCGCCCACTTCCTCGAGCGCTGGGAGCGCGACGAAGGCCTGCTCATTCTGCTGCGGGCCGGAGTCACCAACGAAGCCGTCGCCGAACGGATGCGGGATATCTTCGCAACCCAGCTCGCGCCGGTGGTCGCGGCCGCGGGTATCGACCCCCGCGAGGGGCCGACCCGCGCCGGCCTGGCGGCCTCACAGATCCTGGGCATGGCCCTGTGCCGATTCATCCTGGCCTTTCCGCCACTCGCGGAGTTGTCGCGTCAGGAGGTCGTCGACTGGCTCGGGCCGACGATTCAGCGCTATCTCACCGGCACACCCGGCTCGGACCTCACCGCGGCGGCGCCGGCGCCGCCGCGCCCGACGCCGCCATGATCTGGTCCTCGTATCGTTCGACGAACGGCAGCACCTGCTGCGCGATCACCTTGTTGTATTCGGACGGGCGCTGGCGCGGATTCGCGTGCCCGGTACCGTACGGCTTCACCACGAGCAGATTCCCGTCGATACCGCCGACCTGATCGACCAGGACCTGATGGGTGTACGCGACGTCGACGACACGGTCCCGGGTCGCGTCGTGCGGCCGGATGAAGACGATGGCGGGGCGGGGTTTGCCACGCTCCGCACGGGACAGCGCACGCAGATCGTTGGTCGCGCCACCGGCCACGATCGCCAGGAACTGCGCTTCGATAAGGCCGTTGCTCGCGGCATCGTCGTTGAATATCTTGTCCCGCAAGACCTGCTCGACCGCACGGCGGAACTCGGCGAACCGGATACCGGGCACACCGCTGTCGTCGAGGAACGACTCACGGCGGGAATAGGTCTCCACCGCGGTCCGCAGCCCGCGACTCTCCCGCGCACCGGGCAACCAGCCCATCCAGCGGACCATATCCTCACCGAGACCGCGGCTTTCGGGCCGGACAGCGTCCAGGTCGAGCGGCGTGCAATCCAGGAGCACCCCGACCAGCCGCCGGTCGCTTCCGGTGTGGATATGCCGGGCCACCTCCAGCGCGATCACCCCGCCCATACTGTGTCCCGTCAGCACGATATTGCGTACACCCGACATGACCGCGGCACGAACGACCAGATCGGCGATCACCTGGGTATCGATACCGCGGTTGTCATAACGGATCGCCCAGACCCCGCCCATCTCCCGCAGTGAAGGCAATGCGGCAGCGGTGGCGCTGGCGTTCAAACCACCCAGACCGACCAGATCGACAACAGCGGTATCCCGATCAGCGGGATCGAACGGCGCGGCGACCGGCAACAGCGCGGGTTCGGTCCGTGCCAGCCGCGCGCGTTCCGGCGCCACATCGTGCTCCCAGTACTGCGCGAACGCGACAAGTGCGATCATCAGTAGTACGGCAACCCGCAACAACGCCAGCCTGGTGCGACGCAACGCCTTCCACCGGTAGCCGATACGCGTCTCGCGCCACCGGGCTCTACGGCGTTCGTCGCTCCAGTCACCGACGGTGGACGGATGCCATTCGTCCATCGGCGACATGAACTCCACTGTATGCGTTCACCCGGCGATCGCTCGGCGATCGCGGCGCGTTCGTACCGCCCGTCAGCCCTTCGCGACCCCGTCGACCAGCAATCGGCGAATCGCCTCGTTCAAGGCTGTGATGGAGTTCTCGTCCGGATCACGCAGTCCGTGCACGACCCCGGCGAGCAACATCCCGGTGACCGCGCGCGCGGTGTTGCGGGTATCGAGATCCGCGCGCAGATAGCCGCGCTCCACCCCGTGTTCGAGGTATCCGGTGGTCAGGGCATCGGCGGTATCGAGCAGACCGTAGAGGCGCCGGGTGAGCTCGTCGTCGATACCGGTGGCGTGGAAGAGCAGCAACTGTGCCACGCGACGGTCCTCGATCAGGATCCCGGTGAGCGCGACGCCGATTCGTTCGATCTGTTCCCGGTACTCGTCCAGTGTGCTCGCGGCGTCGGGAGCGTTGTCGGTGCCCAGGGCGCCGACGATGCGGGCGGCCAGATCGTCGATCACATGGTCGATGATGTCGCGCTTATTGCTGAAGTACCGGTAGAAGGTGCCGTGCCCGATTCCCAGCGCAGCCGCGATATCGGCGATACCGGTCGAGTGATAGCCCTTCTCCGCGAAACAGACGAAGGCGGTATCGATGATCTCCTGTCGCAGCTCCGCCTTCCGGCGTTCGGCCCGCGTCGATGGCTTCGTCACGCGCTCGATGATACTGTCATCAGGAACGGAATGATGTGTCATTCTGTGACGAGTGGTTCAGATCGCTGGGAGGTTCGACGTGGCACCTCGATACGACGCCGTCGTGATCGGTGCGGGATTCGGCGGAATGGGGGCCGGTATCCAGCTCGACCGCCTCGGCCTCGGCAATTTCGTCATCCTCGAACGCGAGTCCGATCTGGGCGGAACCTGGTTCGTCAACCGCTATCCGGGCCTCGCCGTCGATATCGCCTCGGTGACCTACTCGTACTCCTTCGAACCCAATCCGTTCTGGTCGCGGCTGTTCGCACCCGGTGCCGAACTGAAGAAATACGCCGACCATGTCGCGGACAAGTACCGCTTGCGCGACCGGATGCGTTTCGATACGACGGTCGAGAGCGCCCACTGGGATGCCGGGCAGCAGTGCTGGGTGGTCACGCTCGCGGGCGGGGAAACACTCACCGCGCGCTATCTGCTGACCGCGACGGGTTTCCTGTCCCAGCCCTACACGCCGGCCTTCCCCGGGATCGACTCCTTCGCGGGCAAGATAATCCACACCACGGCGTGGGACGACACCTACGATCTCACCGGCCGCCGGGTCGCGATCATCGGCACCGGCGCCACCGGTGTGCAACTGGTTCCCGAGATCGCCTCCCGGGCCGGTGAACTCACCGTATTCCAGCGCACACCGATCTGGGTTGTTCCCAAGATCGATATGCCGATACCGTCCGCGGTGCAGCGGCTCTTCGCGCGCGTACCGCTCACCCAGAAGGCCGCCCGCATGGCCAATACGACCATGCTCGAAGCCCTCATGGTCATCGGAGTTCTGCACTACAAGCAGGCACGACCCTTGAACAAGGCGGCCGCCCTGCTGGCAAAGGCACATCTGCGCGCCCAGGTCCACGACGAACGTCTCCGGGAGCAGTTGACGCCCCACTACGATTTCGGCTGCAAACGACCCACGTTCTCCAACCACTACTTCGTGACGTTCAACAAACCCCACGTCCGGTTGGAGACCAACGCGATCGAACGCGTCGAATCCGACGGGATCGTCACCGCGGACGGTACGAAAACCGCTGCCGACACCCTCGTCCTGGCCACCGGGTTCAACCTCTGGGACGTCAACTTCCCGGCCCTCGAGATCATCGGCCGCGACGGCGTGAACCTCGGAAAATTCTGGCGCGAGAACCGATTCCAGGCCTATGAGGGAATAACTGTGCCGAAATTCCCCAATTTTCTGAGCCTCAACAGCCCGTATTCCTACAGCGGTTTGTCGTACTTCACCACCATCGAGGCGCAGATGAAACATATGGGACGGCTCTTCGGCGAGTTGTTCCGCCGGAACGAGACGACCTTCGAGGTCACCGAACGCGCCAATACCGAATTCCTGGAGCGGGTGACCGAGAAGCTCGATTCCTCGGTGTTCTACGGCGGCGACTGCACCACCGCCCGCAGCTACTATTTCAACCAGCACGGCGAAGCGGCACTACTGCGGCCCACCAGTACCGTCAACGCCCACCGTGAGGCCGTGCGGTTCCCGCTCGACGATTACTCCTACGGCCCGATCCGCTGACCGGGCGTCGGCGGAAGCGCTCCGCCCGAGCCGGCATCGCAAGCGCCGCCGGCCACCTCCACCGGCCGCCGAGGGCACGGACTTGTGACCCGTGGAGAAGGCTCCGATCGTTCCTTGTGAGGTCCCGCAGAATCATCCGTGTACGCGGCTCGAGCCGACCGCTAGGATCAGTGCGCGTCGTAAAGTAAGCCGCCACGCGCGGAACTGAGCCACGGCCACAAGCCAACGGAGACAGTTCGTTCGAGCGATCACCACGCTCACTGCCTCCGGGTCACACCGGCCGGCCGTGCCGCGGCGGCCGCCGTCGACCGCGCGAGTTTCGCCTTTCACCCCTCGGCGACTGGCACCACGGCACTACGAGTGCCGCGTCCATCACCGCCGGGTCGCTTCCTGCTGTCCGAAAGAAGATCGTGTTCAGAGTTTCCACCCGATTCCTGATCTTGCTGCTGTCCCTCGTATCGGTGGGGTTGTTCGGCGTCGAGGCGAAAGCCGAACCGCTGTATCCCCAGCCCGATCCGGACCCCTTCTACACCGCACCCGACAACCTGGGCGACCTCCGGCCCGGCGACGTGGTTCGTACCCGGAAAATCGATACCGGCCTCTACGTCGGCACCGAGGGGCACCAGGTCGCGTTCCGGTCGACCAACTCCCAGGGCGAGCCGATCATGGGTATGACGACCGTCCTCATGCCGATCGGTGTCGCCCACCCGCCACTGGTCTCCTACCAGGCGTTGATCAATTCGCTCGGCACCCGATGCAATCCTTCGCGTTCCCTGTTCAACGGCGAGCTCCAGGACGCTGTCGGGGCGATGCTGCCGATCGGCCGCGGCTGGGCGATCTCGGTACCCGACTATCTGGGGCCCAATGTCGCCTACGCCGCCGGCCGGCTCAGCGGGATGGTGACTCTCGACAGCGTGCGCGCTGTCCAGCGGGTCGCCGAACTGGGCTTGGCGGACGCACCGGTCGCTGTCGCCGGATACTCCGGAGGTGGGCTCGCCACCGGATGGGCCGCGGCACTGCAGCCGTCCTACGCCCCGGAACTGAAGATCGACGCCGTGGTCGCGGGCGGGATCCCGGCGGATCTGGAAGAGATGGCGCTGGGACTCGGTTTCGCACCGCACCCGGGTTTCGGTCTCGCCTTCGCCGCCGCCATGGGCCTCGAACGCGAATACCCGCATCGGCTGCCGATCTCGGATCAGCTCAACGAGAACGGCCTGTGGTTCCGCGAATTCACCCATGACGCGTGCCGCCGGTTCCTGCTGTTCCACGGCGCTTTCCGCAGTGCCGAGCAGATGGCGGCCTCGAAAAGCCTGATGGACAGTCCGGAGGCGCGCGAGGTGTTGCACGAGAACAGTCTGCGATATTTCGACGATTATCCGGCGATGCCCACCTATCTCTGGCACGGCCGATTCGACACTCTCACGCCATACGACGGGGTGGCCGAATACGCCGGCCGCGCCTGCGCCGCCGGCGCACCGGTGAAACTGACCACCTACGATATCGCCGAGCATATGACCGCGGCAGTGGCGGGTTTCGGTGACGCGTGGAACTTCGTGGAGGCTCGCTTCCGCGGTGATCCGGTGCCCACGGGCTGCTGACAGTATGGACCGGCGAGGCGGGCAGAAATGCTCGTCTCGCCAGTAGGTCGGTCGGAAGTCGCCGAGCAGGCCTGGCCGCGGCCGCGGTCTTACTGCTCCGCACCGTTCCGGCGGGACCCACTATCGCGAATCGGAGCATTCCGCCCCGCGATCACCCTCGTAAATCATTGCCCACAAAGGCAATCGCACGACGATACAGATCCCTCGCCTGCCTTTCCTCCTCGATATCGTTGCCCCGCCGGGACGAGAACGACTGCGCAATGGTTCAATTCTCCAGCAAGTGCTCGGAGTTCAGGAGGCAAAGGGATGGCAGTGCGTTACTCGAAGCGGGATCAGACCAAACTCGTCAACCGGGTGAAAAAACTTGTCACCCAGGGCAAAACACTCAACGCGGCGTGCACTGCCGTCTCCGAACGCGAAGGGGGGCAGCCGTCGACGAACACACTCGCCAATTGGGTCAAGGCCGCGGGGCTTCCCGAGCCCGCCGCAACTCCGGACCCCGCTCCGGCACCACAGAAACGCCGGCGCCGTACCCGGACCGGCGATACTCCCGTCGCCGCGGCGGCCGCTACCGTGACCCCGGCGGTGGAACCGGAGCAGGAACCGACCGCGCGGCCCGAGCAGGAAACGGCTCCCGAGAACACCGGGTCCCAGGCGACCGATACCGGCGCCGATGAGAGCCCGCGTCTGGTTCCCGAACCCGAAACGGCACCCGCCGCGGAACTGGTTCACGTCCGATCCGCCGATACGGCAATGGATTCGAACGGTAACCTCGACGATCTCCTCGACGAGAACCTCCGCCTCCGGACGGCCCTGAGCGAGGCGAATCGAGAAATCCGCGCCATGCGTGATCTCCTCGTCGTATACGCGAGCCGGTGAAGGAACGCCCCGTCCGCATCTCGATGGTGCGGACGGGCGAACAAACCACCCGGGCCGGCACGGGCGACGTATCCGCCGGAACGGATTCCCCATTCCGGCGGAATTCCGATCACCGTTCGCCACGTGCGGTACCCGGTTTTCCGGCGAGTTCGGCTGCCGCCGTCTCGAGTACTCGCCGGAACGCATAGGTCAGCAGCGGGCGCGCTACCCGCCGCGTCAGCAGGGGACCGATGAGCGGAAAACGCAGTTCGACGGTTGTCGTCCACACCACCCGGGTACCAGCGGCGGTCTCGGTGAAATCCACCCGGCCCATCTCGTGCCGGGACGGTGGAATGCTGCGATAGACGTGATATTCGAACGAGCGGGGCGGATCATACGCGGTAATCCGCTCCCAGAAGATCCCCACGACCCAGACCAGGAAACGTACCGCGCCGCGCCCGTAGGGCGCCTCGGCACCGGGCACACGCAACCGCTCGTACAGGACCAGCGGAATTCGAGTGTAGTTGTGCGCGTTGCTGATCCATTCGAAGACCGCGGAAGCGGGCGCGGCGACGGTGCGCTCGACGGTGATCGTCTCCATGATGAACCTCCCGGCCGGATTCCGGCTGTTGCGGCATCGACAGCGTCTACTACACCCCATAGTAGACGCTGTCGCGCAATACCGGCAGCTATCCGCTCACCGGACTCGAGCGCCCGATACCCGGCCCGGAACAGCCACCGTTCCGGCAGGCGATCAGGCGGCCGAAGCCCGGCCGGTGATCAACGGCGCGATATGTGAGTACGCGAATTCGGCCAGCCGGTCCTCGGTTTCGAGACCGACAGCACCGACGGGCTGCAGGATCAGCGAGTGGACCACCCGGGCGGCCACTTCGACACGAATGCCGAGGTCGGGAATATCCGGCAGCCGCCGCTCCCGGAAAGCCCGGCCCAGAAGGGTTGTCGTCGCGGTGATCGCCATCGTGAAGAACGCTCCACCCTCGATCGTCAGCTGCGGCAGCAACCGGCCCGGTTCGACGGCCAGGACACGGTTGACCAGCCGATGCTCACGCCAGCGCGTGATCACCGTGACGAAGAGATCCACGATCACCGCGTCGATCTTCTCGTGCCGGGCGGGAATGGCCTCCAGTTCGTCGAGCAGGTTGCGCACTTCCCGCGCGGTGACCGCACGCACCAGATCGTCACGCGACCCGATGCGCCGATAGATGGTGCCGCGGTCGACGGCCGCCTGGCGGGCGATATCCCCGATGGTCGTCTTCTTGACGCCCAGACGTTCGAACTGCAGACGCGCCGCGTCGAGGATGCGCTCCTCGATCTCGTCGGGAAACGGGTCTTTCGAGGTAGGGGCGGGGGCGGACACGCGACCACGCTAGCAGCGAAGCCGCCTGTTGCAACAAATCGATAGATTTCGTTGCAACCACATTGCAAGGGAATATGTTGCATTGTACGGTCAGGGTATGGCTGATGACAGCGCACCGACCCGCCCCTACCGGGAAGAAGCGCACGCGATCCACGCGCGGGACGTCCACTTCGATTTCTCGACCGTGCCGATGCACTACATCCCGGGGGAAGTCCTGGCGACCCATGTCACCAACGTCATGCACCTGGTGCTGCCCGAAGGGGAACGCGCCATGGCCACCTGCCTGGCCGAGGCGTTGCCGTTCATCTCCGACGAGCGACTCCGCGAAGAGGTAACCGGTTTCATCGGCCAGGAGTCCATGCACGCCGGCAGTCACGAGGGTGCCCGCAACCATCTGCAGTCGATCGGCTTGGACGTCGAGTCCTATGTCGCGAAAATCGGCTGGCTCGTCGACCGGGTGCTGGGCGATCACGGACTGGCCGGCCGGGCCGAACAGGAGTGGCTCAAGGAACGCTTGGGACTCTTCGCCGGAATGGAGCATTTCACCGCGGTGATCGGTGAGTGGCTGCTCGAATCGGAAGTCCTCGCGGAACTCGGTATGCACCCGACGATGCTGGATCTGGTGCGCTGGCACGGTGCCGAGGAGGTCGAGCACCGGAGCGTGGTATTCGACGCCTATATGCATGTCGACGGCGGTTACGCGCGCCGGCTCCGCACCGGCCTGCTCGCCAGTGGGATGCTGTTGCCGCTGTTCGTCATCTCCACCGCCTACCTCTACCGCAAGGATCCGAGCCCGGCCAAGGGCCGCTTCTGGGGTCAGCAGTTCATCAGCGCTACCCTGCGGGGCGTCATTCCGAGCTTCACGACGTTCTTCACCGAGATGCCACGGTACCTGCGGCCGAGCTTCCATCCCTCACAACTGGGATCGATGGACAACGCCCTGCGCTATCTCGCGCACTCCCCCGCGGCCCGCGGATGAACACCACCGAGAAGGCTCCCTCGCCGGGCCTGCGCCTGCTCGGGGCCGCCGTGGACGTCTACAAAAAGATTTTCACCAATCCGGCCCTCTCGCCGCCCAGCCCGGTGCGGCGCAGCGGGTTCGACCTGGACGTCACGATCGAGACGGTGCGTACCGAGGCCGAGGATGTGGTCTCGCTGACGCTGGTCCGCACCGACGGACAGCAACTGCCCGCCTGGCGCCCCGGTTCGCATATCGACGTATTCCTGCCCTCGGGCCGGCAGCGCCAGTATTCGCTGTGCGGCGATCCGCGGGACCTCTCCCGGTATCGCATCGCCGTGCGGCGGCTTCCCGGCGGTGGCGGCGGATCGCTGGAGGTCCACGAACTCCGGCCCGGTGTCGCACTCCGGATCCGGGGGCCCCGCAACGCCTTCACCTTCGTGGACTCCGCCCCGCGGTACCTGTTCGTCGCCGCCGGGATCGGCATCACACCGATCCTGCCGATGGCACAGGTCGCCGGCGCCCGGGGGCGGCTGGTCTATCTGGGCCGCTCCCGGGCGACCATGCCCTTCCTCGACGAGTTGCCCGACGGCGCCGAGATCCGGCCGGACGACGAGTACGGCACACCCGATATTCCCGGGATACTGGCCGGAGCGCCGCCGGGGTCGGCAGTCTATGTCTGCGGGCCCCCGCCGGTTCTGGAAGCCGCCCAGCGTTGCCATTTCACGGTGAATCCGAGCGGATCGCTGCACACCGAACGTTTCTCGGCACCACCGGTGATCGACGGCCACGAATTCGACCTCACGCTGGCTTCCTCCGGCCTGCACGTGCGGGTGGACGCCGCGGAAACCGCGCTCGACGCGATCCGCCGGGTGCGGCCCGATACCGCCTTCTCCTGCCGCCAAGGGTTCTGCGGTACCTGCAAGACCAAGGTCCTGGCCGGGGATATCGACCACCGCGACCGCTCGCTGCCCGATACCGAACGCCCCGATCACATGCTCGTCTGTGTGTCCCGGTCCGCGGGCGGGCCGTTGGTTCTCGATCTCTGAATGCGAAAGGCCTGCAGCACCATGCGTACCCGATTCCCGCTCGTCGCCGCCGACGACACATTCCTCGATACCGCGGCCCGGCGCTACACCCATATCGTCGATATCCGGGCCTCGGCACAGCAGGTCTGGGACGCTCTGACCGCCGACGACGCCCTGGTGTCGTGGGCGCCGGTCGTCACCGATGCCCGGTGGACCGCACCACGCCCGTTCGGTATCGGCACCACTCGCGAGGTGACCCTGGGCGGCTTTCTGTGCCTCGAGGAGCGTTTCTACCGCTGGGACGAGAATTCGCGGATGACCTTCACCGCCGACAACGCCTCGATTCCGGGTCTGCGCCGTTTCGCGGAAGATCTCACGCTGCTGCCCCTGGCCACAGGCACCCGGTTGGTCTGGACATTCGCGCTGGAGGGCAATCCGCTGCTACAGCCGTTGCTCGCCGCGGCGAGCCCGGTCAACCGCCTGGTCACCAAAACCATCGCCGAGGGCACCACCCGGCGGGTGCGCGCGGAATCCGCGAGGATCCGCCGATGACGCGATACCTCCGCAAACGCTGCGGCCTCCGCCGACCGCTGATATCTATCCCGAGGGAGACTCGATGATCGAGCACCACAACGTCGTTGTCATGGGTGCCGGGTTCGGCGGTATCGGGCTGGCGATCGCCCTGCGACAGGCCGGTTTCGACGATATCGTCCTGCTCGAACGCGCCGCTGATCTCGGCGGTACCTGGCAGGCCAACACCTACCCGGGTTGCGCCTGCGATGTGCCGTCCCAGCTGTACAGCTACTCCTTCGCACCGAATCCGGACTGGTCCCGGATGTACGGGCGGCAGCGCGAGATCCTCGAGTACATCCGCACCGTCGCCACCGAACACGATGTGGTGCGCCATATCCGGTTGAACACCGAACTCACCGGCGCGCGGTGGGACGAGCAGAACGCGCTGTGGCGGATCGAGACCTCCCGCGGCTCTCTTACCGCAGATTTCTTCGTCTCCGCGGCCGGGGTTTTCGCCGAGGCCAAGTACCCCGCCCTGCCCGGTATCGAGACCTTCGAGGGCAAGTCCTTCCATTCGCTGCACTGGGACCACGACCACGATCTGACCGGTGAACGCGTCGCGGTGATCGGCACCGGAGCATCCGCGGTGCAGTTCGTACCCGAGATCCAGCCGAAGGTGGCCGCGCTCACGGTGTTCCAGCGGTCGGCGCCGTGGATCGTGCCGCGGATGGACCGGCCGACGCTCGGTCTCGAGCGCAGTCTGCTGCGCCGTCTCCCGCTGGCGCAGAAGGCGATCCGCGGCACCTGGTACACCCTGATCGAAGGGTTCGGGCTGGTCGGCTTCGTCGACAATCGTTTCCGGCACCCCTACGAGATGCTCGGCCGCCTCCAGTTGCGCCGCCAGATCCGCGATCCGCAGCTGCGCAAGAAAGCCACCCCCGACTACGTCATCGGCTGTAAGCGCGCCATCTTCTCCGACGCGTATCTGCCGGCGTTGGATCAGGACAACGTCGAGGTTGTCACCGATGGAATCGCCGAGGTCCGGCCCCGGTCCGTCGTCACTCGGGAGGGTGTGGAGATCCCGGTGGACACCATCATCTACGGCACCGGGTTCACCCCCATCCCGACGGCCTTCGAGCGGATCGTCGGCCGTGACGATCTCTCGATCGCCGACCATTACCACAAGGAACCGCAGACCTACCTGGGCACCGCGATGGCGGGGTTCCCGAACTTCTTCTGCACCCTCGGCCCGTTCGGCGCGGCCGGTAACCAGTCCGCGATATTCATGCTCGAATCGCAGATCGCGTATATCGTCGATGCCCTGACCACCCTGCGCGACCGTGGCGCCCGCCGCGTCGAGGTCCGCCGGGAAACGCAGGATGCCTTCGTCGAGGAGATGGCCCGGCGCAGCGCCGATACGGTGTGGTTGACGGGTGGCTGCCAGAGTTACTACACCACCCCCGACGGGCAGAACGCCGGGCTCTATCCGAGCTGGAGTTTCGAATATCGCCGCCGTACCAGGCAGTTCGATGCCGAGTCCTATGAGGTGACCCGATGAGAGCACCGCTACCCGGTCCACTGGACCGCCTGACCGCACCGGTGTACAACGTGCGGGGCAAGGTGGTGCTCGTCACCGGGGCGGGCCAGGGCATCGGCCGCGAACTCGTCTCGATCCTGTACCGGCGCGGCGCCACGATCGTGGCGGTCGATATCGACGAGGCCGCCGCACAGCGGGCCGCGGCCGAGCTGGGGTCCCGGGCGCACGGGATCGGCGCCGATGTCACCGACCGGGGCCGGATGGAGAAGGCGATCGCCGAGATCACCGAGCGGTTCGGCCGGCTGGATATCGTGGTGGCCAATGCCGGGGTGACACCGGTACCGGCGACGCTGCGCACCATGGAACCGGGCGATTTCGATCGGGTGCTGGATATCAACCTCACCGGTGTGTTCAATACCGTGCATCCGGCGCTCGACCACATCGTGCGCACCGGCGGTCATGTGGTCGTGGTGTCCTCCTGTGCCGCGTTCGCCCCGGGTATGGGCGGTTCCCCGTACATGATCAGCAAGGCCGCCGTCGAACAGCTGGGCCGGGCACTGCGGGTGGAACTGGCCGCTTCCGGCGCCACTGCCGGAATCGCCTATTTCGGTCTCGTCGAAACCCCGATGACCCATGCCATGCTCGATGCCGACGATCTCGGCCGTCGGATCAACGAACTGCTGCCCTGGCCGTTGAGCGTGCGGATCACTGCCGCGCAGGCCGCGCGGACCATCGCCGACGGGATCGCCCGGCGCGCACCGCGCACCATCGCGCCGAGCGGCTGGCAGCCCTACGCGCTGCTCCGCGGTGTGATCAATACCGTTCTCGACAGTCGCCTCGCCGCGGATTCGTCGGTGCACGATATCGTCCGCGCGATCGAGAGACGCCGATGACGTCGCCGGTGCGCGGCTCGTGGCAGTAGTCGCGCACCCCGGCCCCCTTCGAATTGCCGCCCGTCCGTGGCAAGCCCGTGCCACCGGCACTGATCCATGCCGGCGATAGGCGGCGAGCCGATAGTACCGCCGGTCATCGTCGGTGTGACGCGGGATTGCCGCGCAGGCGTTGTTCCAGCAGTGCTTGTTCGGCCGGGTTACGGGTCAGCGCCAGTGCCCGGCGGTCCGCGCCGGCCGCCTCCTCGCTGCGGCCGAGCTGCCGGAGCAGTTCTGCCCGGGTCGCGTGCAGCAGGTGATAACCGGCGAGCTGTCCGGTGAGTTCGTCCACGGTGGTCAGCGCCGATTCCGGGCCTTCCACCTGCGCTCGGGCTATAGCCTGGTGCAGCCGGATCACCGGGGAGGGAGCCATCGCCGACAGCAGCTCGTAGAGGACGACGATCTGCGGCCAGTCGGTCGTCGCCCAGTCCGCCGCCTCGGCATGGCAGGCGACGATCGCCGCCTGCACCTGGTACGGGCCGGGCTGCCGGATCCGCGCGGCCGCGACCAGCAACTCGATCGCACGTCCGATCAGGGCATGATCCCAGCGTGAACGGTCCTGATCGCGCAGCAGCACGATACGACCGGCACCGTCGAAGCGCGCCGCCGCACGCGCGCGATGCAGCCGGATCAGTGCCAGCAGGCCCATCACCTCCGGTTCGCCCGGCAGCAGCCTGTCGAGCAGACCCGCCAGCCATTCGGCATCGGCGGCGAGATCGAGATCACCGGGGACCCCGGTCGCCAGATACCCCTCGTTGAACAGCAGGTAGATGACGGCGAGTACCTCATGGAGACGTTCGGCGAGCTCGCTGTCCGACGGGGTCCGGTACGGGATACCGGCCTGCGATATCTTCCGCTTGGCACGGGTTATCCGTTGTGCGACAGCACTTTCGGATACCAGGAACGCCTTGGCCAGCTGCCCGGTGTCCAGTCCGCACACCATGCGCAGGGTCAAGGCCACCTGTGCCTCGCGGGAGAGCGCGGGGTGGCAGCAGATGAACATCAGCCGCAGCCGGTCATCGGCTTCCGCCCGGCCCGGCCGGCGCAACTCCCGGAGCTTGTCGCGATAGTTGGTTTCCCGGCGCAGCAGGTCCAGGCCGCGGCGGCGTGCCACGGTGAACAGCCACGCCTGCGGGTCGTCCGGAATACCGTCCCGCGGCCAGGTGCGCAACGCCTTCTCCACCGCGTCGGATACCAGATCCTCCGCGGCGGCGAAATCCCCGAGCAGTGCCATGAGCGCCGACGCCAGCCGGCTGCCGTGCTCCCGGAGTACTCCGGCCAGGACCCGGCCGGGGTCGGCGCCGGTCACATCAGGACCGGGCGGATCTCCACCAGCGGGCACCCGGGCCAGGTCCGGGCCATGGCGATCGCCTCGTCGAGATCGGCGACCTCCACCTCGACATAGCCGCTGACTATCTCCTTGCCCTCGACGAACGGCCCGTCGGTGATGATGGGCCCGCTGTCACCCTCGAGCCGGACCGTGGTCGCGGTATCGCCCCCGGTGAGTTTGCGGTTGTGCAGGATCTTGTCGCTGTGCCCGGCCAACCAGGCCTGGACCTGGCCGATCCCCTGTTCGCGGGCGGACGCGTCCATGGCCTCCCACGCCTTTTCCCACTGCTCGGTCTCGCAGAACATCAGCACGTATTTCATGCTCGAACACCTCCTTCACCCATTAGACGATCGGCGCACCCGCAAATCCGACACCGCGGCCGAAAAGAGAACACCCGGCCATCCCGTGCCGGCCCGCCGGCCGATCACATCGGGCGGCCGGTAATCGAGAACGGCCTGCCCTTGCGGTGCCGGCCGGTGGCCGGGCGCCGCCGGACGGTATCCGCGCGGCCTAATCCGGGTGGGCGTCCGGCTCGAGTCCCAGGTGGGAGGTGAGTTCGGCCGCGGCCGTGCGGCCCGCCCGGTTCGCACCGATGGTGCTGGCCGAGGGTCCGTACCCGATCAGGTGTATCCGCGGATCGACCGCGACCTGTGTCGCGGATCGGCCGGTCATGGTGATACCACCACCCGGGCCCCGTAACCGCAGCGGTGCCAGATGGTCCAGGGCGCTGCGAAACCCCGTGGCCCACAGGATCACCTGCGCCGGCTGGAAATCACCGTCGGCCCAGCGCACTCCGCCGGGCTCGATATGGTCGAACATCGGGCGCCGGCGCAGTACGCCCCGATCGCGGGCCGCGCGGAGACCATCGGTCAGCGGCAAGCCGGTCACCGACACCACCGACCCCGGCGGCAACCCGTGCCGCACCCGGTCCTCGACGATCGCCACCGCACGCCGGCCCGCGCCTTCGTCGAACGGCACCTCCCGGAACTCGGGTTCGGACCGGGTCACCCAGGTGGTGGTCGTCACCCGGGAGATCTCGTCGAGCAACTGCACGGCGGAGATACCGCCGCCGACCACCACGACGTGCTGTCCGGCGAACTCTTCCGGTTCCCGGTAGTCACGGGTGTGCAGCTGGCGGCCGGTGAAGACTTCGGCTCCGCGATAGTGCGGTACGAAGGGGTGTTCCCAGGTCCCGGTGCCGTTGATCAGTCCGCGGACGCGGAGGGTGCCGGCGGTATCGGTTTCGGCGTGCAGCAGCCCGTCGCGTTCGCTGCGATCGCAGACCACGCGCACTGTTACGGGCCTGCGCACACGCAGCTCGAACTGCTCCTCGTATCGCCCGTAGTAGTACGGCACCGCTGTCGCGGCGGGAACTTCGGCGCCGCCGGTCCCGGCGGTCGCGGGCGGCAGATTCTCGGTGAACGACATCCCCGGCAGATCGTGCACCCGGTTGACGGTGCTCAGGGTCAGCGACGGCCAGCGGAACTGCCATGCGCCACCGGGCCCGGGAGCGTGATCGACGATGAGAAAATCGCGCCCGGGAACCAGCCCGCGCCGCCGCAGGTGATACCCGGCCGACAGCCCCGACTGCCCGGCACCGATCACCAGGATCTCGAAATCCGGCCGTACCGGATCCGCCGATTCGGGCACCATGATCGACGATGCTAGCTCGACCGGCCGCCCGGCGAACGGGCCGTCCGGTTGATCGCGGACGATATTCTCCGGAAACCGGCCCAGGCAGATCACGCAGCGGCGAGCACCCCGTCCGATGGGCTGTCGATACCGATCACACCGGCCCGAACCGCTTCGGAGAGAAGAGCTCTCATCTGACGCACACGTTCGGCGAAGAGCCGGCCGGGATCCGAGGTGTCCGGCGGCACTCTTGCGCCGCCCCGGCGATCACCCCGCTCGGGCGACGTACTATTCTTCCTTCTCCGGAAGGCCTGCGAGCTGATCGCGGGCGGCTGTCCGGCGGCCTGCCGCCACCTCCTCGATGTGCAAAACGCCACACTACCGCTCTGCCCGGCAGGCCCCCATTTATTTGATTAGCGAAAGCAACTGCTCTAAAGTTGATTAGCGAAAGAAACTATCCACCTCTTGGAGTCCCCGTGCCCATCTCATCGGATACAGCGCAGAACCTCCTCGGTGAGATGTTCCATATCGGTCGCGCTCTCCGGATCGCCCTGGCCTTCTCCGACGCAGGTCAGCTCCCACCCGGCGGGCTCGGCGTACTCACCACCCTCGATGTGGCCGGTCCCTGCCGGCAGGTCGACCTCGCGGCCGACCTCCGCATCACCCAGTCGGCGATGAGCCGGCACATAACAGAATTGGTCGGCGCCGGATATATCAGCCGGCAGGCCGACCCCAGCGACGGTCGCGCGGCCCTCGTTCAGCTCACCGGCGAGGGCCGGGACCTCCTGTACCGAGCACGGGAGATCCACACCCGGCACTTGCAGGAAACCCTGAACGACTGGTCCGAAGACGACGCCGAACAGGCGTTCCTGGCCGTACGCCGGCTCCGTAATTCCCTCAACTCTCGCGCTCGCTGTGCCCCAGCGGACGAGAACCCGCAGGTTTCGAAAGAGAGAACCGATGTCTGACACCGAGGCGCCAGCCTCCCGCGATCCGCTCGCCATGAGCCATCGCCAGATCCTGGAAGCGATGACCGGTCTGCTGGCCGCGCTGTTCACCGCGCTGCTCAGCACCACCATCGTCGCCAACGCCCTACCCACCATCATCGCCGACCTGGAAGCTTCACAGACGGCGTATGCCTGGGTGATCACGACGGCCCTGCTCACCAACGCAGCGTCGACGCCGATCTGGGGCAAACTCGCCGATCTGTTCAACAAGAAGACCCTGGTCCAATCGGCCATCGTCATCTTCGTCGTCGGATCGGTGATCGCCGGCCTCGCACACAACGTCGGCCTGCTGCTCGCCGCCCGCGCACTGCAGGGCGTCGGGATGGGTGGCCTGACCGCGCTGGTGGTCGCGATCATCGGCAGTATCGTTCCGCCCCGCGAACGCGGTCGCTACTCCGGCTATATGGGTGCGGTGATGGCGGTCTCCATGACCGGTGGGCCGATCCTCGGCGGCGTTATCGTCGACAGCGCGCTGGGCTGGCGCTGGTGCTTCTACATCTGCATCCCGCTCGCGGTGATCGCCCTGTTCCTTCTGCAGCACACGCTGAAACTGCCCACCGTTCGCAAGGACAACGTCTCCATCGACTGGCTCGGCGCCACCCTGCTGACCGCCGGGGTGTCCGTACTGCTGATCTGGGTCTCGTTCGCCGGTAAAGCCGGCTACTACGACTGGTGGTCCACCGAGTCCGCGCTCTACGTGGGCGGCGGCGTGCTGTTGCTGCTCGCTACCGTGCTGGTCGAAGCCAAGGTGAAGAATCCGGTCATCCCGCTGAAGATCGTCACCGAGCGCACTACCGCATTGGCCATCATCGCCTCGATCGCCGTCGGTGTGGGCATGTTCGGCGCCACCACCTTCCTCGGCCAGTACCTGCAGACTGCACGCGGGTACTCCCCCACGGCCGCCGGCTTGCTGTCCTCGCCGATGGTCGCCGGAATGCTGGTCGCCTCGGTCTCCTCCGGCGCGCTGATCACCCGGTTCGGCAAATGGAAGCCGTTCGTGGTCTCCGGCGCCGCACTGCTGGTCATCGGCTTCTCGCTGCTGTCGACCGTCGACCACGCCACCAATATGTGGCTCATCGGTGGTTTCATCACCATCACCGGCGCCGGTGTCGGCATGATGATGCAGAATCTCGTGCTGGCCGTGCAGAACACCGTCAGCGTGCACAATATCGGCGCCGCCTCCAGCAGCGTCGCGTTCTTCCGCACCTTCGGCGGTGCCATCGGAGTCTCGGTACTCGGTTCGGTACTGGCCACCCGCGTCAGCGATCTGTCCACCGCTCGCTTCGCCGAGATGGGGATCAACACCACCTCGTCCGGTAGCGGCAACCTCGATATCAAGGCCCTGCCCGCTCCGATCGCCGAGATCGTGCGCTTCGCCTACGGCGACGCCACCGGTCGGATCTTCCTGATCGCGGCGGGGGCAACAGTGGTGGCGTTCATCGCCGCGGTTCTGCTGCCGAATCGGCCGCTGCGGCGGACGATCGATATCGAGCAGCCTGTCGATCCCGCCACGGCCACCGATATGGAGCCGAAAACCGAAATCCCGGACGATCTCGCCGAACTCGACACCGCGGCCTATGCCGTCGCCGAACCCGCCGCCCGCGCCGGCGCGGACGCAGCGGATCCGGATGTGGCACCGCGACCCGACCGGACGCCGGTGGCTGTCGGTGCGGCGGCCGGGCCGGTCCCGGTCGCGCAGAACGGACACGGCGTGTACGCGGCCGCCGCGCCCACGGCCAAGAACCTGTCGGCTGCCGGATTCGCCGCGGGCGAACCCGTGCGGGCCTCGGTCGACGGCCGCATCACCCGGGACGACGGCCGGCCCGTCCCCGGCGCCGCACTCACCCTGATCGATGCGCGTGGACAGCAGGTCGCCCGGGCGATCGGGACCTCCGACGGCGGCTATTCGATCACCGCGCCCGGGTCCGGGAACTATGTGCTGATCGCCTCGGCGGCAGGGCATGGGCCGACCGCGGTCAATGTGACCGTCACCGACCATCCCATCCGCGCGGATCTCGTCCTCAACGGTCTCGGCGAACTGTCGGGTATCGTCCGCTGCGCCCCGACCGGGGAGCCCCTGGCCGGCGCGACCGTCACCGTGACCGATCAGCGCGGGGAGGTCGTGGCATCGGCCGCCTCCGACGTCAAAGGCGCCTACCTCTGCCACGGCGTGGTTCCGGGCAGCTACACGCTGGTCGCGGTCGCCGACCATATGCGACCCAGCGCAACCGCCCTGACAGTCCCGGACAGCGGCCTGCTGCGCCACGATATAGAACTGGCGCCGATGGCGGTGCTCACCGGGTCGGCACGGGCCGAGAGCGGACGACTGCTGGAAGATGTCCAGATCACCGTGCTCGACGCCGCCGGTGAGGTGAACGCCACGGTGCGAACGGATGAAAACGGCCGCTACGTCGTGACCGATCTGCCCGAGGGGCAGTACACGGTCGTTGCCCGCGGCTATCCTCCGGTCACCGGGCAGGTCTCGGTGAACGGGGCGGAAGCGGACTTCGACGTGCGGCTCGGCTACGAAACCGAGGAAAATTCATGATGCGGTCCCTACGCCTGCGCTCCGGGCTCCGCCGACCGGATGCAACGCTTGGGAAGGAGTACTCATGACCGGGCTGACCGCTCGTATCCGCAACGCCGACAACTGGCCGGTACCGGAGGCGGTACTGACCGTCACCGACAGCACCGGCCGCCAGATCGGACGCGCGGTCGCTGACGGGACCGGGACGGTGGCCACCGGGTCACTGCCACCGGGTCTGCACACCGCGGTACTCACCGCACCGGGATTCCAGCCGCTGGCGCGGACCGCCCAGATCTCTTCCACGGGTACGGGTTCGCTCGGCGATATCACGCTGGTCGCGGTGGCCGAGGCGGTCGCGGTGCCGCCCCCGGGGCCGTGGACGATCGACCCCGTGCACTCGACGGTGATCGCCACCGCCCGCCACCTCGGCATATCGAGTATCAAAGCCCGGTTCGCCGAAGTGGGCGGCCGGATCGATATCGCCGAATCGTTCGAGCGTTCCCGCGGGTACGCCGAGATCAAGGCGTCGAGTATCGATACCGGTATCGGAATGCGGGACGACCACCTGCGTTCCGCCGATTTCCTCGATGCCGAGCGTTATCCGCTGATCTCCTTCACCGGCAACGGGCTACGCCGCACGGGTAGCGATACGTGGGTGATGGCCGGTGAGCTGAACCTGCACGGACAGCGTCGCCCGGTCGATCTCGATGTGACCTACGGCGGCTTCGGGCCGGACCCGTGGGGCGGGGTGCGCGCGGCCTTCCACGCCGAGACGGTGCTGCGCCGCGATGATTTCGCGATCGACTACAACGCGATGGTGCGTGCCGGTGTGGCCGCCGTCGGTACCACGGTGAAGCTCGACCTCGATATTCAAGTGGTCCAGGGCGAGCAACTTCCGCAGATGTAGGAACGTCCGGCGCCTGACGCGTACCTCCTGTTCCGCGCAGGTAGGCGCGTCAGGCGCCCGGATCCAGTTCGCGGACGACGCGGGCGGGATTACCCACCGCGACAACATTCGGGGGCAGATCACGAGTGACCACGGCCCCGGCCCCCACCACCGTGTTCTCTCCGATCGAGACCCCGCCGAGCACGATCACTCCGCCGCCGAGCCACACATTGTCACCGATCGTGATGGGCTCGGCGGCTTCCCATTTCGCGCGTCGCGGCCCCGGGTCCAGCGGATGGGTGGGTGTCAGCAGTTGGACGTTGGGGCCGATCTGGACATCTTCGCCGATAACGATCTCCGCCACATCCAGGGCCACGAGCCCGAAGTTGGCGAAACTGCCCGACCCGATACTGATCCGGTTACCGTAGTCCACGCGTAACGGGGGACGGATGTCGATGTCCTCCCCCACCGAACCGAGCAGCTCGGTCAGGATTTCCCGCCGCCTCTCCGGCGTCCGGGCAGAGGTCCGGTTGTACGCCTCCATCAGTTCCATCGCCCGCAGGCTCAGTTCGCGGAGCTCCGGATCGTCGGCCAGGTACAGATCCCCGGCCAGCATCCGCTCCCGCATCGACCGCTCGTCAGCCACCCGTGGAGCGTAACCGCCAGGGGGATCGATCACGGGATCCGCCCTCGACGATTCCCCGGAAGGCCGACCGGGCGATCCCGCGCGGATGTATGCAACCATCGGGTACCGACGACCCTGCCCCTCGAGGAGCGCCCCGTGCCGATGATCGAATTCCCCGCGCCGCGCGGCCCGCTGCCCGGCTACCTCGCGGTACCCGACTCCGATGGGCCCTGGCCGGCCGTCGTGGTCGTACACGATGCGTTCGGACTGAGCGACGATATCCGCCGCATCACCGACCGATTCGCGGCGAACGGCTATCTGGCCCTCGCTCCCGCGCTCTTCCGGCGCGGCCTGCGGATCGGGTGCGTTGTGCGCACGTTCCGCTCCCTCGCCGAAGGGCGCGGCGATGCGATCGACGATCTCGTCGCCGCCCGCGACCACCTCGCCGCCGACCGGCGGTGCACCGGCCGGGTGGCTTCGGCCGGGTTCTGTATGGGTGGCGGATTCTGCTTGTTGCTGGCTCCGCGCGGAGTATTCGACGCCACCGCTCCCAATTACGGTGTCTCACCACGCGGGATCGATGAATTGCGGAACGCGTGCCCGACCGTGGCCAGCTACGGGGCTCGCGACCGGATGCTCCCCGGAGCTGCCGAGCAGCTCGAGCAGGTACTCACCGCGGGCGATGTGCCGCACGATGTGCGCGAGTATCCGGAGGTGGGGCACTCGTTCATGAACAACTGGCCGACGCCGGCGCCGCTGCGTGTCGTGGAGCGCACGGCCGGACTGGCCTATTCGGAACCGGAGGCGGAGGATGCCTGGCGGCGGATCACCGCGTTCTTCGATGAACACCTGAGGGAGCCCAGTAGGTCGTGAATCGCAACCCCCGCTCGATCAGGAGTGGGTACGGCGGATACGCCGCGGCCGGTCGGGTTGCGCCGACCGGCCGCCGCCTGCCCCGAGCCGGATACCGAGATCGATGAGACATAAACCATCATCGATATCGACCGACCGTGGCACCCGGCTACATCAACATCATCGCGCCGAACATCAAGAACATGAATCCCATGAGCTTGCTGTACATTTCGGTCCTCTCCGCTCCTTCGCGGCCGCGCCTCCGGGCATTCGACCCGGAAGTACAACCATGCCGCCATTGAACGGTACGCCGGATGGCGACTCATATGACGCGCGCGAGCATTCCCCGCGACGGTAAATCGAATCGCTCCGCCCGCCTGCCCGCACCGGGGTACGCACCGTTCCACTCGATCAGTCGTGTTCGGCCGTACCGAGGACATCCCCGGTATTCGCGTCCACCGACACCTCGTACTCCGCGCCGGCGGGCGTGACGACCTCCACCTCCCAGACGGTCGTCCGATGCTCGGTATCGAGTTCCGCCGATATCGCGCGGCCGCCGCCGGGAACCGCGGCCGTCGCGGTATCCATGGCCCGCTGCCGGTCGATTCCGGGAGCCGAGACGAGCATCCACTCCCCCGCCGAACTGCCCCCGGCGACACTTCTCTCGACGGCATCCGGACCGACCGAAACCGCGGCGACGGCGAGACAGGCACCGGCGACAACCGCGGCGACCGCGGCGCCGACGAGAAGCCAGCGCAAACCCGCGACGGCGTTACGAAGAATTGTTCCCATGGTGAGACCTCCTGTGTACGTGGATGTTCGGGATGTGTCACCACTGTGGCAAGGCGACGCTGAAGACGACCTGAAGCCACCTGAAGATCGTTTCAGCATTCTTCTGACACTCTGGGTGGATGCGCCTGCTGATCGTGGAGGACGAGAAACGCCTCGCTCATACCTTGTCGAAGGGCTTGTCCGCGGAGGGTTTCGCCGTGGATGTCGTACACGACGGCGTCACCGGACTCCATCACGCCACCAGCACCGACTACGACCTGATCGTCCTCGACATCATGCTGCCCGGAATGAACGGCTACCGGGTGTGCTCCACACTGCGCGCCGCGGGCCACGAAACCCCGGTACTGATGCTGACCGCCAAGGACGGCGAGTACGACGAAGCCGAGGGCCTGGACACCGGTGCGGACGACTATCTCCGCAAACCGTTCTCATATGTGGTGCTGGTCGCCCGGATCAACGCGCTCCTGCGCCGGCGCACCCGCGGCGGCGCCCGGATTCTGCGCGCCGGCGATCTCGTCGTGGACCCGGCCACCCACACCTGCCGCCGCGGCGAGCACGCGGTCACCCTCACCGCCAAGGAATTCGCGGTCCTGGAACAGCTGGCGGTGCGGGCGGGTGAAGTGGTGTCCAAAGCCGATATCCTGAGCCACGTCTGGGATTTCGCCTACGACGGCGACCCGAATATCGTCGAGGTGTACATCAGTACGCTGCGCCGCAAAATCGACGCGCCTTTCGGCCGCCGCAGCATCCTGACCGTTCGCGGCGCCGGTTATCGGCTGGCTAGTGACTGTGGCTGAGCGCGAACGCCGCGGACGATCGTGGTGGCGTTCGGTCCGGGCCCGCACCACTACGGTGGCCACCGCGGTCGTCGCGGTGGCGCTGACGGCGGCCGGGCTGATGGTACTCACCTCGTTACGTCACAGCCTGGTCGACAGTGCCAGTGTCCAGGCCGAGCACACGGCACGCCAGATCGCCGGACAGCTGGAACAGGGAACCGAACTCACCGCGCTCCGGTTCCCCGATTCCGACGATGAACCGGTACAGATCGTGTCGGCCGACGGCCGGGTACTCGCCGCCGAGGGCGATCTGCTCGGCCGGGAGCCGATGGCGAACTTCGGTCAGTATTCGGCGACAACGGATAGCGGTGCCGACGACGACGAGGATGACGACGACGAGAACGAGGACGACTCCGACAACGCGGCGAGCGGGGCGCACGATACAGGCGAATCCACCGGCAGCGCAGCGAATACCGCGGCCGGCACAGTAGGCGGCAACACCGCCACATCGTCGAGTGCCGACCCGATCCTCGGGAATGTGCAGCTGGCAGTGGACGATTCGTCCGCCCCGGAGAACTTCCGGGTTGCGGCACTCGCCGGCTCCGCCCCCGACGGGCGTCCGGTCACGGTCTATGCGGGCGCTTCGCTCGAAACGGCCGACAGTGCCGTCGCCGAGGCGCGCGAGGCCATGTTGCTCGGATTGCTGCCACTTCTCGCGGTGGTAGCAGCCGTGACCTGGCTGGTCACCCGGCGCGCACTGCGTCCGGTCGAGGCCATTCGCAGCGAACTCGCCGAGATCATGCACGGTGATCTGTCCCGCCGGGTACCCGAACCGGCCACCCGCGACGAGATCGCCAGACTCGCCGCGACCACCAACGACACGCTGGCGGCATTGGAACAGACATCGCAACGACAGCGCCGGTTCATCGCCGACGCCGCACACGAACTACGCAGTCCCATCGCCAGCTTGCGGACCCAGCTCGAAGTCACCCAGGCACATCCCGGCCTGCTCGAGCTGGACGGCCTACTGGGCGATACCGTGCGACTGGAACATCTCGCGGCCGATCTGCTGCTGTTGGCCCGGCTCGACGCCGGCGAGCAACCCCGGGCCGATACCGTGGACCTGACGTCGCTGATCGACGAAGAACTCGGCCGGCGCGTGGGCGACCGAATTCCGGTCGAATCCGTTCTGCCCGGCGAGCAAGTTCTGGTCACCGGTAGCACCACGCAGCTCGCGCGGGTATTGGGCAATCTCGTCGACAACGCCCAGCGGCACGCCGCCACAGCGGTCCGGGTGAGCCTCGACCGGGTGGTCGGCCGGGCCGTCGTGCTGGTCACCGATGACGGGCGCGGTGTCCCGGAAGCCGATCGGGACCGGATATTCCAGCGTTTCGTCCGCCTCGACGACGCCCGCAGTCGTGACGACGGCGGCGCGGGCCTGGGCCTCGCCATCGTTCGCGATGTCGTCACACGCCACGGCGGGGAGATCCGCGTCGAGGGCGCGCGGCCCCGGGGCGCCCGGTTCGTCGTCGAGATCCCGCTGCACCGGTGACAGCGGGTATCTGCGCCGGTATCAGGCGGCGGCGAACAGCTGCCCGGTGTCACCGAGTGCCTGCTCGCGCAGCGCACTCAGCGTGCGGGCCAGGATCCGGGAAACCTGCATCTGGGAGATCCCGAGCCGTGCGGCGATCTGGTTCTGGGTCAGGCCGCCGAAGAATCGCCAGACGAGAATCTGACGCTCCCGGCGCGGCAACCGGTCGATCAGCGGCCGGACTGTGATGGCGTCCTCGAGCAACTGATAGCAGGGTTCTTCACGGCCCAGCCGGGTGAGCACGGCGGGCGGCGGAGTGTCGTCGTCGTGCTCACGGACCGCGGCATCGAGGGAATTGCCGGTGTGGCCGTTACCGGCGATCAGTGCCTGGGTGACCTCGGTCAGTTCGGCCCCGAGTTCCGCGGCGATCTCCCGTGCGGTCGGCACCCTGCCGAGGCGCTGGTACAACGCTTCGGAGGCGGGGCCGATACGCAGATGAAGTTCCTTGGTGCCGCGCGGCACTCGCACGGCCCAGGTGTGATCCCGGAAGTGGCGGCGCACCTCACCCATGATCGTGGGGACGGCGAACGACAGGAACGAACTGCCCCGCGTCATATCGAAGCGATCCACGGCCTGTACCAGTCCCACCCGGGCGATCTGGAGCAGATCGTCGAACGCCTCCCCGCGACCGTTGAACCTGCGCGCGATGTGCTCGGCCAGCGGCAGGCCCAGATGTACGATCTCCGCCCGTATCTCCTGCCGTCGCGGGTCATCGGGTGCCAGTGCGGCGAGCTTCTCGAACCGGGGTTCGAGGTTGTCGTAGCTGTCGCTGCCACGCCCGGGACGGGGGGCGCGGCCTGCGGCGGCGCGTTCGCCGGGAACGGCTGCGGTCGTTTCGTTCATCGTGGGCTCCTCGGGTGTTCCCAATCGGCTCGCTGATCGGCTCGACTCAGGAGAAGTACCCGATCCGGCGTGATCGAAACGTGACCTACACCCGGCCGCCCCGATCGCCGTGACCCGTCACCGTCCCGGGAGGCCACCGAAATACACTCTTACCCAGGTGCATTCACCGATACCGCAATGACTCACGACGGATACCGTTGCCAGGACGAGCTACCACCGGCCGATATGCACGATCCGGTCGAGATCGGCTCGGGCAGCGGGTTTGAAATCGGTCCCCTTCGTATACGCGACAGGCAGCAGCGCACCCTGGGACACCTTCTCGTACGGTATGCCGAGAATATCGGCGGCCTCCCGCTCGTACTTCAAATGCAGTGTGGTCCACGATGTTCCGAGCCCCCGGGAGCGCGCCGCCAGACAGAAGCTCCATGCCGCGGGGAACAGCGACCCCCAGTAGGACGCGCTCTGCGCACTGGGCGCATTGTCGACACGTCCGGCCAGGCACGGCAGGACCAGGACCGGTACCTCGCCCATCTTCTCGGCCAGGTACTGCGCCGACCCCGCGACCCTCCGGCGGGTCGCGTCCTGTTCGGCGTCCCCGATCATCTGATTACCGGGGAAGTACTCGGACGCGGCATACTCCTCGAACGCTTTGCGATAGAGCTCACCCAGCGACCGGCGCTGCCCCGGATCGGTGACGACGACCCAGTGCCAGCCCTGTTTGTTGGACCCGCTCGGCGCCTGGACCGCCAGCTCGATACATTCACGGATGATCTCGATCGGTACGTCACGCTCCAGATCGAGCCGTTTGCGAACAGCGCGGGTCGTGGACAGCAGCTCGTCCGTGGACAGGTCCAATTCGCTCGGCACAGCAGACTCCTTCACTCGTTCGCGGCACGGGCGGGGAACCGGCGAGCGGCTGTCGCGGGCGCCGGCAGCCCTCTGGGAAAGATACTCCCGGTCGCACTTCGTCCGCGCCGCCGTCGGCGACACGCACAAGGCCCGCTCCCTCCCTGCGCGATGGGGCGCCGGCTGCCGCCCGGGCAGGCTCGGCACCGGCGGGCCGGTGAGGCGCCGGTGGTACCGCCGAGTGTCCCGGCGTCGCAGTGAGCGCGCCGACCCTACGAGTGGTGGTTCTCGGCGTGCCTGATCTGATCCCGGGGCTGAGCGAACCGGATGGTCTCCCACACGATCAGCAGCACCAGCACCCCGCACAGAATGGCCAGGGAGGCCAATGCGGGCAACGCCGCGGCCAGCGGGGTCGACGCGGCCAGCAGCACTATCACGACCACCCGCGATACGGTGACCTCGCCCGTCGCGTACGCCTTGAAACCGACCAGACCGATCAGATACAGAACCACCCCGCCGTACAGGGCGAACAGCGGGATCCCGTACAGGGCGTCGCTCAATGTGTGATGGGAACTGTCGCCGACGTAATACAGCACCTTCTTCAGCCCCAGCGACAACGCGATAACGCCCGCGATCATCGGAAAATGCCAGTATGTATAGCAATTCCGCGCGATCTTGATCTGCCGATCGCCGGTGGCCGCGGCCAGCGCGTGCTCCACCGACAGCGCGGCGACATCGAAATACGCCCACCACAGCAGACCCGATATCGCGAGCCCGAGAAGGGAGCCGACCGCGATCGGCCAGGAGATGGGCAAGGCCGCCACCCCGATCCCGATCGATACGATGGATTCGCCGAGCGCCACGATGACGATCAGGCCGTAGCGTTCGGAGAAATGCTTCGCGGAGTTCACCCGCCAGCCCTCACCCGACAGCAGGGTCCACACCATATCGCCCGCGATCGCGGCGATCCACAGCCAGATCTGCGCGGCACCCGAGGTGGTCGCCGCGACCACGAGCAGCGCGGTGCCGACGGTGATCGACCCGAGTCCCCAGCGGATCACCTGCGCACGCAGTTGCCGGTCCTGCGCACTGGCCAGCCAGAACATCGTCAGATGCACGAGCCTGGCTACCAGGTATGCGATGGCGAAGACCAACGGCCCCGACCAGCCGCCCGGCAGATCCTGGAACGCCTCCGGGATGGTCAGCGCGGCGATGAACGCGGCACCCATGGCCGCGAACATCGCGACCCGGGCCAGGCCTTCGTCGGCACGCACCACATTGCCGAGCCAGCTGTAGGCGATCCACACCCACCACATCACCGCGAGGACCAGTAGTGCCCGCAACATGTTCACGGCGCTGGTGTCGTCGGCGGCCAGATCGGTGACCTTGGTGAGCGCGAACACCAGCACCAGATCGAAGAATAGTTCGAGCTGTGTGACCGCGGCGCCCTGAGCCACCGGCCGTAATCGCACCCGCTTGGTTCCGATCATATGGCCAATACTCGCACTCGGGGGACGGCGATTGCCACCGGCGGGGATCGCCCGGCGCCGTGGCGCGCGCCGGCCCCGATATGATCTTGATCGGGTATTGGCAATGAGGAGTGGAAACCGACGTGGGAAGCTGCGGCCGAGGTCTCGGATCCGGCGTCGAGTTCGCTGCTGCACGCGAGCCGGTCCGGACGTCGGGGGGCATCGAGCAACCGTCTCCGGCCGTATGCGCGCGCACCGCATCGCACTGTTCGCGAACCATCGCCACCCATCAATGCAACGATCACCTTTTCCATGGAGGATTTGTCATGTCCAGACGTATGCCCGGGTTCCGATTCCGTGGCCTGATAACGGGCGTCGTAGTGGCGGGTTGCGCCGTACTCGCACTCTCGGGGTGCTCCGCCATCGACTCGTCGCTGGCCACGGACACGGATACGGACTCGGCACCCGTGTCCACCGTTCCGGGACAGGCCGGTACCGACGAGGGCGGCGACGTCTCGTTCGACGCCGAGATCGGTGAGTGCGTCACCCTGTCCGGGACGATGTCGGCCGCCGAAATCGACCATGCGGCATGCGGGTCCCCGGAGTCCAATTACAAAGTGGTTGCCAAGGCCCCCACCCAGGACGGCTGCGCATCCGATGTCGACCAGACCTATTACGTGACACGTGGCGGCGTGGAGCAGGGCGCATTGTGCCTCGATATCGACTGGGTCGAGGGCGAGTGCATCACGATGCCGTCGGGCAGCGACAGCCCCGCCCACAGCCCGTGCACACCGGGCACACCCGACCTCGTACGGGTGGTGAAGATCCTCACCGGCACCACCGATGAAGCCGGTTGTCCCACCGAGACGACCAGCTACTACACCTACGACGAACGTCAGCTCGTCACCTGTGTGGCCGAGGTCTAGCGATACCCGATCACCGAACAGTATGTGTGGCCCCGCGCGACAGCGTGGGGCCACACATGTTCTCGCGGAAAAGAACCGGCCGGCCCGGACGCGTGTGCCCGACCGCCTGTTCACGACGAACGAGGACGGCTTGTGGGTCACGGAAACGCCCACCGGAGCCCGGACCACCCGAGTAGCCTCGCGAGTGGTCAGGTGATCAGCATCTACGTCGACCCCGGTGGTATCGAGATGCGCGACGAAATGAACGACGAGGCCTACAGCGCGGACCGGACCGCTGTAACCGATACATCGGTCGCGGCGATGCTCGGCGTAGTGGCACCGTTGTGCACCGCACCGCCCGGTGTCCTGATGCCGGACCCGACCCCGCACTATCTCCTGGAGTCCGAATGAGTTCACCCGCCCTCACCGTCGCGGTGCTGGGAGCCGGCCTCCTCGGTGACCGGATCGCCGACCGGATCGGCGCCCGGCCCGGCCTCGAACTGGCTGCCCGTATCCCGGATTCGCCGACTCCGCCCGCGGGCACCACATGCGTCGTCTATGTACCGTCGTTCACCGAGATCACCGCCGGAGCACCGGAAGCCGTACTCCCTCAGCTGTTGCGGGCCGGCTACGACGTGATCTCGACAGCGCCCTTCGACGGCGACGTCCCGGCCCCGGAACTCCACGAGGCCTGTACCGCCGGAGATTCCACTTTCCACGCGACCGGTGCGTTCCAGGCCACGATTCCGGCCCGCCTCATCCGGTCATTGACGGAGGTCACCCGCGGTATCCGCCGCGTGGAGCTCGTGGAGGAACTGGACCTCACGGGTACCGGCGTCTATCCCTGGGGCGCGGTAGGAGAAACCGGTATCGGAGCCGCCGATACCGCGGCCGCGGCGGCCTGCGCGGGCGCAGTGGACGGCTACTACACGGCCGGTCTCCGGGTTCTCGACGAGGTCGCGTTCGCCGGTACAGCCGGTGATGCGGCTGTACCGAGCCGGACGGTCGACGTGGTCACCGGCGACGACGGCACGGTCGAGAAGGTGATCGTCGAACGCGAACTCGGGCCGTCGCTGAGTTATCGGTCCATCTGGAAGGCGGCCACCACGGACCGGGCGCCGTTGCGCTACCGGCTCACCACCACCACGGACTCCGCGAAGGGCACGGCCAACGTCCGATTCCGCTGCACCGAAGGCCTGCATCCGGCCGATCACCTGACGTGCGTCAATGTCGTGGAGGCGATCGGCCCGGTACGCACGCGGGCCGCGGGGATCTCCCACAGGGATCTCTCGATCACCGGTCTCGTCGCCGGCGATCGCCTCAGCGGATGAGCCGACCGCCGCGCCGCGAACCCACTGCGACGTAGCCGATCTACGCGTCGAAGAGCAAGTAGAGCCCGGTGAACGTATAGCCGACCATGAGCAGCATGAGCGCGAGCTGGCCCGTGAGACGATGCGCGCGCGGTAGCAGGCGCAGGCAGCGGTCGTGGGCCGCGGCGACCGCGAGGATATGGCCGGTGACGACGGCGAGGACTTTGATGGTGCCCAGCAGCGCCGGATGCGTGGACAGCAGGTAGGCGACATCACGGCCGGCCAGGCCGAACAGGTTCCGGCCGGCGCCGAACGGGTCGGCGAACAGGATCACCGTGGCCTGGCCCTTCTCGACCAGGAATGTCAGGTAGTGCGCGATCACGTACCCGGCGATGATCGGAGTCAATGTGTAGGACAGCCGGGTCGGCAACCGGAGCCGTTCGGCCCGCGGCAGACCGCCTGTCGCCGCGGCCGCGAACCGGAAGCTCGCCCCGACGATCACGATGAAAACGAGCAGGCCGGCGGTGGTGACCGCTGTTCGGGCGGCGGTACCGTGCACATCCGCCAACAGACCGCGCCACCACGGGAAGAGCGAGAAGCTGTCGAACGCGGTGGATCCCAGCAGCGTGGCCGCCACGGCCACCGAACCCGGACCCACCGGTGTCCCGGCGAGATTCGACAGCGGGGAGCGCAGGACGAACGTACCGTCCGCAGCGCGCCCGAGCGGGCTCAACCGGCCCAGCAGGCTGCTGAAGACCTCGAGTGGATCGGCCTTTTCGGCCCAATCGGAGCCGAAAACCAGGAGACCGCCCAGGCCGAGGACCAGATATCCGGCCAGCCATACGGTTACCGCGGTGACCGAGCCGGGATCGGGCGAGGCCAATTCCAGCCAGACGAAGCTGAACAACCCGAGCGCCGCCGGCCACCGCCCCCACGAATCCGGATACCGGAAAGGTCCGGTGGCCGGAGAACGCCCGAGCAAGCGACAGACAGCGCGGTGCACCGCCCGTACCGGGGACAGCAGCTTCCACACCGGACCGGCGACGAGCGAGGCCACCATCACCCCGACCCATACGAACACGTAGACGACACCGGGAACCGGATTCGCCGCGGGGTCGGACGGACCGAACACACCGATCGCCAGCACAACGGCCACGGCCGCGACCGTCAGCACCGACACTCCGGCGCGGACCACCGCGGCATCCACGATCGCCCGCACCACCGGCGGCACCGGCACACCACGTGACCCCGGATCCAACCGTGGTTCCCGCCAGGCGAAGGCGACGACCGCGAACGAGAAGGTGAGCGCCCAGGCCGCGCCGATCAGCGCGTAGGTCAGGGGAATCGGCAGATCCGCGGCACCGCCGAGCCCATGGGCGAGCGGCGTCACTCGCGGACGAGGACTGTCGCCACCGTGATCCCGGTGTGGTGCAGTTCGATATCGACCCGGCCCGGGATATCGACAGTGAACTGGAAGCGCTGGCTCTCTCCCGCTACCACCGGGAAGATGTGGTCCGGGTGCGAATGCACGTGCAGTTCGTCGTCGGTATCGCTGTCGACGGTCAGCTCGATCGGCTGGCCCACTCGCGCATCGAGTCTGGTGTCCACGGGCGTCACCGACCCGCCGGCGATTCGCACGGCCAGAGCGACGCTCTGCGCCGTATCGGTCACGCCGGCCGACACTCCCGTATCCGTCTGCTCCGGGTCGGCGGCCGCGCAGCCGGCGGCGAGCAGGCCCGCGACCAGTAGTGCGGGGAAACAGCGGCGCGGTAGGGGCATCAACTCTCCTCGTCGGTATCGGAGCCGGGTTCGTGGTCGTGGGACGGCGGCTCCGGGTCGTCACCGCCGCGGCGATCACGCACGGCGATACCGATCACGACGGCGGCGATGAGAAAGGCCGGCAGGAAGGCGGGGATCGCCAACAGGATCGAATGGTCGGCCAGCACCACCACACCGTCGTACCGGTCGCTCATGGCACTGTCGCCCGGGCCCGCTCCCCCGCCCGCTCACTGTGCGGATAGCGGTCGTTGATCCGGGCGGCACCCCAGGACAGCGCGGTGATCAGGGCCAGACTGCAGACCAGGACGACCAGCGATGCCGCGCCGAATAGCCAGGCCGGATGATCGAACGACCGCTCGCGCTGCAACACCGAGATCTCGGCGACGAACGGGCGGGTGAAGGTTTCCGCCGCCGGGACCTCCTCGGCACCGATTCCGGGATCGGCGGCCATGAAGATCGGCAGCGCGGTGTAGGTGCGCCCGTCCTGGATACGCAGCACCGTCTTCCAGGTACCGTGCACCGGAACGGGTTTCGTCGATTCGTAGTGACCGGGTCCCACCCGCCGCAGTTGGTCCACCACCAGGCCGCGTCCCGGGCTGTCGCTGCCGACACCGCCCTGCCAGGACAAGATCTGCACCCATTCCGGGTCGGTACCGACCAGATCTTCGGGCGTGATCCGGATATCGGCGTACACCATGCGGCCGCCGGCGGCGGGAGCGTCGCTCAGGTGTACTTCGGCCCGGGCGTCCCGGGGAACCTCGATCATCAGGCCACTCGTGGTGGTCGCGGCCACCACGAGCACCGCGGTCACCATCAGCGTCCGGCGCACCGCCGGGCGCGGGAGGGGTTCACCCAGCAGTACGGTCGCCAGCATCGCGCCGACCACACCGCCCGCGATACCGGTGGGCACCGCTGTCGCCAGCAGTTCCGGCCACATCGCCGCGGGCCACGGGTCGACGAACATTGCCGCCACCCACAGCGATTCGAGCCAGAGCCCGATGGTCGCGGCCGCCAGGCCGGCCAGCGCGCCCCAGAGGATCCGGCGGCGCGCGAGCGGCAGCAGGGCGAGTAGTTCCACCACGACCGCGATACCGAGATAGAGCGGGAAAACATTCCGCGGCGCGTCGATGATCGGACCCCCGACGAGCACCGCCACCACGGCCCGTACCGCGGCCGCGAACGCGACCACCACCAGCGTGCTGCCCGCGCCCGATGTCAGGCGCGCGGCCACCAGCGAGACCGTCGCCGCGGCGACTATCAGCATGGGCTGCAATACCAGCCGGAACTGCTCCACGCCGAAGTCGTATTCCACCTGGAACACCGAGAGTCCGATGAGCAGGCCGCCGAACGCGAAGGTACGCATCAACCACATCCGCCACGGTCGCGGCCGGTCCGTGGGCGGCCGGTTGTGCCGCCCTTCGAACTCGAGCAGCAGCACACCCACCAGCGATAATCCGGCCCCGCCGATCAGCATGAGATGCGTCGGCCCCCACAGAGTGACGTCCTGACCGAATATCCGGTGCCATATATCGTCGAGCGGGAATCCGATCAGGGCATACAGTCCGGAGCCGGCCAGCAGGATTCCACCGACGGGCGCGTACCAGGTGCGAGTGATCCGCACCGCGGCCACGCCGGGTTTCTCGTCCAGCGGCAGCACGATCGCCGCCATCCCGGCGGTGAACAGGAAGAACAGGCCCGCGAGGATGAAGTAGTGCGCCGGGTTGGCCAGCGGCCCCTCGTCACGGCCGTTGCCGATATGCAGGCTCACATCCCAGATGAAACCGAGCAGCGCCGTCAGGATGGTGGCCAGGAACAATGCCAGCGGCAGCGCCACCCAGCCGGGCTGGTCGAACGCGCTGCCGAGCCGGTCGGCCAGGCGCTGCAACCAGGTGATGCGGCGGGTCCGGTGGAGGTAGCCCACCCACATGAGCACCAGCGCGATAACCCCGGCGGACCCTGTCATGAGCGCGACCTGGTCCAAGGCCGCGCCTCCACCTTCGCTGCCCGGAGCGGCCGACCACTCGATCAATTCGTACGCACCGTACGGCACTGGACCTCCACACCCGCGGGGCTAACTGTAACGAAAAGTAGCATGAATTCGACTCGGATACGCGTCTTCCCGCCCCCGCGGCAAATCGAGCCTGTCCCAAGGCCATTCGACCCGGTGGGCCGCCAGGTGCGGGCATGACCTGTTCGCCACAGTGCCGGGCAGCGAACAGCTCTACCAGCCCCACCGGTTTCCGTCGAACCCATCCGGATCATGGCGCCGGGCACCTGCCGGATCAGCGCCCGGACCGCGCCGGCGCCGAGGTCGAACGGCGCCACCGCCGATCTCGAGCGCCGCGCGTGGCCCGATCAGTCGCGGAAGGCGTCCTTCACCTTCTCACCGGCATCCTTCAGATTCGATTTGACCTGATCGGCCTTACCTTCGTTCTTCTTGTCTTCGTCGCCGGTGGCCTCGCCGACCTTCTCCTTCGCCTTACCTGCGATGTCCTCGGCCTTATTGCTGATCTTGTCGGTTCCGCTCACGACCGGACTCCTCTCATCGGGCGACCGACCTGCCCTATCCAGCCGGTCCGGGGCGCGAGTAGCCACCAACCGACCGGGTAAACAGGTTCGCCGGCGAAGTTCCTGTTCCGGTTCGAAGGTTCCACCGGCCTGCCGGTACCAGGACGGACCGTCAGGCCGGATGACCAGGTTTCAGATCGGCGACGTGGTGGTAGCGCAGCGCCGTAGGTTGGGGTTGCCCCGCCTCGCCCTCCTCGGGCGCCAGAACCAGTCCGGCATGATCGCCGAAATCGTGGCGGGCGAGGATCCGGCCACAGAACCAGGCCGCGGCATCACGAAGGACAGGCACACCGTGCGGACCGGCCCGCCAGGCACATCGCGCGAATTTATCGGTTTCGTCCCCTGTCTCCCCGCCGAACAGAGCCGCGAGGGATTCCGTGGCCGTGTCGACCAGGTGCACCGCGACAAAATCCGTCCGCCGCGCGACACGGTAGGTGTGATTCGCCTTGGACAGACAGACCAGGAACCGGGCGGGTTCGATCGCGACCTGCGACGCGAAGCCCACCAGGCACCCGGCTCGCTCCTCACCGGCTGCGAGGGTCACCACATAGACCGGCGCGTCGGCGGCGGCCACCAGGGCGTCGAAGGCACCGTGTGGGTGCCCGGATTTCTCCGGCATACGCCGTGTATAGCAGGCCGCCGCGGCCGCGACACCGTCCGGCGCGCACGACCGTGCGACCCGGCAGTCCTCGATCCCCGGCGCCTGCGGTCGACGGTTCCGGCTCTCCGTCCGCATGCCGCCAGAGGTTGCCCGAGCGGCGGCAGATCGGCATCGGTGAAGCGAGAGGGTCCGCCGGACACGCGCGCTTGGCTACGATGGCATCCATGTCGTACGACCGAGTGCCCGTCGCGCCGGCGAGTTCATCTGCCGGGTCCGGGTCCGTGTACGCGATGCCGGTGTCGTCGGGGCTCGGGTCCACCGGTGCCGGCAAAGCCTGAGTCCGGGGAGTTGCTCGTCCCCGCTGTCCTCGGGCGGGCACACGACGCCGCCGAAGAGCTGGCCGAGATCGCCGGCAGCACCGGTATCCGGGTGGCGGTCGCGGAATCCCTGACCTCCGGCCAGCTCGCCGCCGCGCTCGGCGCCGCGAGCAATTCGAGTGAGTGGTTCCGCGGCGCGATCGTCGCCTACAGCAGGGACGTGAAGCACCAGGTACTCGGCGTTCCCGACGGGCCGGTGGTCTGCGCCGCGGCGGCCGCCGCGATGGCCGAAGGAGTCCGCACACTGTTCGAGGCGACGATCGCCGTCGGAGTGACAGGAGCGGGCGGCCCCGCGCCACAGGACGGGCACGAGCCGGGTTCGGTGTGGTTCGCCGTATCAGTCGACGGTGCGGTCAGTACGCGGCATCGCGTCTTCGACGGTGCACCCGCCGAGATCCTGGACCAGGTCGTCGTATTCGCCGTGGAACTGCTGCTCGACGCGGTCCGCGAGCGAATCTGACGCCCCGGGGTGTCACGAACCCCGTAGCATCCGGCCGGCGGCTTCGACCGCCGGTCCCGAACTACCCGCGTCGGCGACGAAAACCGCGAAGGCGAGATCGCCGCGGATTCCCACGAACCAGCCGTGCGCATGGGTGTTGTCGCCGTACTCCGCGGTGCCGGTTTTACCGAGCAGATCGGGGATATCGGCCAGCTGAGTGGCAGTGCCCCCGGTGACGGTCTCCCGCATCATGGTTTTCAGCTGATCGGTCACCGTGGCGGGCAGTGGTTGCGGTGTGCGATCGGCCTTCCCGGGAGAGCCCGCGACCAGTACCGGCAGTGGTGCCGAACCGTGCGCGATCGAGGTGGCCACCATCGCCATTCCGAACGGCGACGCCGTCACTTCGCCCTGGCCGATGGCGGTCTCCACCCGCTGGGCCGGGGTTTGGGCCACCGGCACACTGCCCGTGACCGTCGTCAGGCCGGGCGTCACATAGTCGACACCGAGGCCGAGGCGTTCGGCGGTGGTCGACAGCGCCTCCGGCGGCAGATCGACGGCGAGCCCGGCCATTGTCGTATTGCAGGACCGGGCGAAGGCCGTATGCAGCGGCACCTGCCCCAGATCGAAATTGTCGTCGTTGGGGATACGCCGGCCCTGGATATCGGCGACACCGGGACACGGCAGCACGGTATCGGGGGTGGCGGTTCCGGCGTCCAGGACCGCCGCCGTCGTCACCGTCTTGAATGTGGAACCAGGGGGATACAGACCGGTGAGCGCGATCGGGCCTTCGGCGTCACCGGCGGCGTTCTGCCCGGCGGCCACGATTTCGCCGGTGGACGGCCGTATCGCGACCATCGCCGCGGGCTGACCGATCGGATCGAGCGCGCTTTCGGTCGCGCGCTGCAGCCCCGCGTCGATGGTGGTCCGGATATCGGTCGTCTGCCCGGGGTCCTCGCCGGCGACCCGTGTCGTGCCCTCGGGAGTCCGTGCCTCCACCACCCAGCCCGCCGCCGCGTCGGCCTGCTGCTGCCAGAGTTCGGCCAGTCCGGACATGGTCTGCGCCGAGATCGCCCGATCGTCTGTCAGCAGCCGCTTCTGCGGTGCGAGCGTGACACCCGGAGTCGCGGTCAGGGCATCACGGATCGGCGCGATATCGGTTTCCCGCAGGCTGATGGCGGTGACCGGCGCGCCCCGCGCGCCCGCGAGGTCCGCGTTCAGCGAGGCGGCGGTGATCCCCGGTGCGAGCGGGGCCAGCAGGCTCGCCGTGGCGGCGGTATCGGCGCCCGGCGCCAACTGGACCAAGGTCACCACCTGCTCCGACATCAGTTCACCGCCCGCGGCGTCGAGGACACGGGCGGGTTCCGGATACCTCGGCGTGTAGGACAACTGCCCTTGCTCGAGCCCCGGGGCGATCGTCGCCGGATTCCAGTGGACGCGACGGCCCGAATCGGTTTCCGCGGCGGTGCCGGTGGTTGTGTACTTCCATTCCTTCAGGCCCTGGTTCCCCAGCTTCCAGGTCGCGTCGAGGGTGAACGTATCGTCCTCGGTTCCGGTGACCGTGAACGTCACCTCCTTGCCCAGACCGTCGTAGAGGGTGCCGAGAGCCTGTTCCGCGCGGGCGGGGTCGTCGGTGAGCGCCGCCGCCGCGGCGGGATCGTCATTGTTCAGCGCCTCGGCGAAACGGCCCGCCGTGGTTTCCGGTTCGGGCGGCCCGGAGGAGCAACCGGCCAGCGCCAGACCGAGGATCGTCGACAGAACGAGGACTTTCCGATCGATTCGCATCACGTCCGACTGTATCGACCGGAACCGCCGCGCGCGTTATCCCGCGCGTCCCGCGGTCGAAGACCCCATCCGGCGACCGTGCGCTGCGCCCGCCGGTGAAATCCCGGCGTCTACGCTCGTCTCATGCCTGCCGAGCCTCCCACCGTCACCCGGTTGCGGCCGTTCGCCGCCACGATCTTCGCCGAAATGACCGAACTCGCGGTCCGGTACGACGCGGTCAACCTCGGGCAGGGTTTCCCGGACAGCGACGGCCCCGCGGCCATGCGCGAGGTGGCCCGCCGTGCCATCGCCGACGGCGGCAACCAGTACCCGCCGGGGCGCGGGATGCCGGTGCTACGTCACGCGATCGCGGCGGACCGCGCCCGCCGCTACGGAACCCCGTACGACCCCGATACCGAGGTGCTGGTCACCGTCGGCGCCACCGAAGCGGTCAGCGCCGCCGTCCTGGGGCTGGTCGAACCGGGTGCGGAGGTCGTGCTGATCGAACCCTTCTACGACTCGTATCCCGCGGCGGTGGCACTGGCCGGCGCACACCGGCGCACCGCCCGCCTCACCGCTCAGGGCGACCGTTTCGTCCTCGACCACGACAGCCTCCGGGCCGCGATAACCCCCGCCACCCGGATGCTGATACTCAACTCACCGCACAACCCGACGGGCACCGTCCTGGATCGTGCGGATCTGGCCGCGATCGCCGAAATCGCCTGCGAACACGATCTGATCGTGCTGGCCGACGAGGTATACGAGCATCTGGTGTACGACGGTGCCGAACACATCAGCATCGCCACTCTGCCCGGAATGGCGGAGCGGACCCTGGTCGTCTCGAGCGCCGCGAAAACCTTCAGCGTCACCGGCTGGAAGATCGGCTGGGTATGCGGTCCCGCCGCGTTGATCGACGGTGTGCTGGCCGCCAAACAGTTCCTCACCTTTGTCGGCGGCGGTCCGTTCCAGCCCGCTGTCGCCCACGCGCTCACTCATGAACTGGACTGGGTCGCGGGCCTGCGCGAGAACCTCGCCGGTGAACGGCTGCGCCTGTCCGCCGCGCTCGCCGATACCGGGTTCCGGGTACATCCGAGTGCCGGAAGCTATTTCGTCTGCGCCGATATCCGCCCGCTCGGCGCGGACGACGGTATCCGGTTCTGCCGCGAGCTACCGAAGCGGCTGGGGGTGGCCGCGGTACCGGTGAGTGTTTTCACCGATGACCCCGGCCCGTGGCGCCACCTCGTCCGGTTCACCTTCTGCAAGAAACCCGAGACGCTGGACGAAGCGGTACGCCGGCTCCGGCTCGCGCATATGCCCTGACGGCCGCGGCACTCCGCGATCACGCCGGGTTCTCGGCGATATGCACGGGCAGATCGTCGTCCCACGGCTGACGCACGACCATATCGGCGACCCGCACATATCCGCGTTCGAATTCGCCGGTCGCGGCATCCACCAGCCGGTAGCTCTGCCGCTGCCGGTGCAGGGGCTGCGCGTCCAGCAGCACCACCCGCACCTCGCCGGGCTCGAATCCGCAGCGTTGCTGCAGTGCGCTGATCAACTGCTCGTTGTGCAGGTGGCCGTCACCGAAATTCCAGCCGAGGGCCGTGGAGCAGATACGTTCGCCGTCGGTGAGCAGATAGTCGTCCTCGTTATGACCCGCCATCGCACGATGCGCCAGGGTGAACAACGCCTTGCCGTGCGTATTGAACGCGCGGAAGGCGTATCCCAGATACAGCGGTATCTGTGCGGCCTCCCTGCTCCCGTAGTACCGCTCGAGCTGGGCGGCGGGCATGGTGGCCACGGCGACGATACCGGCCCGGATCTTCGCATCGGCCGACGGTTTGATGCACCACAGCGTGGTGTCCCAGTTACCGGCGTAGTACCGCATACCGGGCAGGAAGGAGACCTTGCGCGGGAACACATTCCCGATCGCCACGATCCCGGCGAGTACCACCAGCAGAATCACCACCGGTACCGGATTGCCGATATCGCCGATACCCACATCCGCGTGCGCGACGAACAGCGTCAGCAGTCCGAAGATCATGAAGACATTCCACTCCAGCGGCACTCCCATCGGAATCGCCGTGAGGATCACCAGGTGGAAGCAGATGAGCGCGGTGGCGGCCACAGCCGTCGGGATACCGCCGTGGCTGAAGAACAACACGACCCCCGCGCACATCTCGATGGCCGTACCGCTGTGGGCGAACAGCCGGGAAAGCCGCCCGGGCCGCAGATCGTCGGGGAACCGCTCGAAAAACAGCCGTTTGACGGCCCGCGGCCGGACCACGGGGCTGTTGGACATCATCGTGGACACCACAAACGGAAAGTGCTTGTTCAGCTTCGATACCGCCGCGCCGACCCAGATGACGACGAAAACCACCTTGGCGGCGACGAGCGTATCCGCACCGCCGAAGAGGAAAGTGACCGCGAGCGCCCCGTACACCTCACCGCGCGCCGCCAGGAAAATGACCTTGTCGCGCAGTCCGAGCACGGCCAGCACGCCGAGCACCGCCGCGATCTCCCAGACCGGCAGCAGTCCGACCGACGTGCCCAGTTCGGGCACCGGCCCGGTACCGTCCGAGAACAGCGCCACCAGCAGCAGGATCAGCAGGGCCGCATACAACACCACGTCGAACGGGGTCCGGGCCGTGCCGCGCGTGAACGGCACCCGGCGCGGCCAGGGTGGCAGCCTGATGGTGCCCGGGCGCAACCAGTACAGGATCGACCCCATCGGCGGGAAGAACCGGTTGTTCAACGGCCCGAAACCGCAGCCGAGCCCCACCACTTCGAACAGCATCGTGAAGAGCACGACCTTCTGGAAGACGATCGGCTCCGACCACCACGACCCGACTGCGGTGAAACCGTCGATTCCCGCGGTGGTCAGCGCGAACAGCATTCCGCCGAGGATGTAGAGGGCGATCTTGACGACATAGAACAGGTGCAGTGGCGGCGGTGTCCCGAAGCCGACCTCGGCCCAGTGCCGGGCCATCGGACGGATCTTCTCCGCTCTGGTCCCCCGGCTCCATTCGTCGTAATCCACCACCGGAAGCTCCGGCCGGAGAATGCCGAACAACCGATCCGCTGTACCCACTGCGCGTCCGATCCCGTCCTCGTTCAATCACTTGATTGAAAAAGGTACTACGCGAGGGCTCGCCTCGGTCAAGTTTCGGCCCGGCGAATACGGATCTACTCGATGAGCTGCTCGCTCTTCAACCAGTCGTAGGCGACATCGGCAGGATCCTCACCGTCGATATCGACCCGGCCGTTGAGCTCCTGCATCAGATCGTCGGTGAGGCGTTCGGAGATCGTCCCGAGCAGCGGCCGCACCTCGGGATACTGCTCGATGATCGCGCCGCGCACGACCGCCGTACCGCTGTAGGGGAGGAAGAACTTCAGATCGTCGTCGAGAACCACCAGGTTCAGATTCTTCACCCGGCCGTCGGTCGTGTAGATCATCCCGAAATTGCACGGGGCGCCCTCGGCCGTCGCCGTGTACACCACACCGGCGTCCATCCGCGTGACATTCCCGGCCGGAACCCCGTTCGGATCGTTGTACGGGATCCCGTATTTCTCCAGCATCGGCAGGAAACCGTCGGAGCGGCTGAAGAATTCGTCGTCCACACAGAAAGTCCGGTCGGCGACCGGGAGCGCGGCCACATCGGACAGCGATTTCACTCCCAGGCGTTCAGCGGTCGGGGTGGACGCGCCGAAAGCGTAGGTGTCGTTGAAATTGGCCGGTGGCAGCCACTCCAGGTCGTACTCGCTTTTCTCGATATCGTGGACCCGTTGCCATAGTTGTTGCGGATCCGCGATCGTCTCGGTCTGGTTGTGGTAGGTGACCCACCCGGTACCGGTGTACTCCCAGAGAATATCGGCGTCGCCGTTCAGCTGGGCCTGTCGTGAGGACGCCGAGCCCGGGGCGCCGGTCAGGTCGGTGACCTGGGCGCCCGCCGCGGCCAGATAGGTGGCGGTGATCTTGCCCAGCAGAACACCTTCGGTGAAACTCTTGGACGTGACGGTGAGCTGCGCACCGTCCAGCGGCCGGTCACCACCGGGCAGGCTCGCGTCGTGGAACGTTCCGGACGAACTCACCAGGCCACATCCGGTGAGCATCGACAGTGTCACGGCGAATACGGAAATCGCGGTGGCCAGCCGGGTTCGTGGCGATCTCATGAGATACCTCGTGGGGTCGCGGCGAGTTCGACGAGTCTGCCCAGCCAATCGATGATCAGCGCCAGCAGCCCGACCAGGATGGCGCCGGAGACCAGCAGCTTCGGCAGGAAGAGGGTGACCCCGGTGGTGATCAGCGTGCCCAGGCTGGTCGCGCCGATGAAGGTGCTCAGCGTCGCGGTCCCGACCAGGATGACCAGCGCCGTGCGCACACCGTTGAGGATCACCGGCACGGCCAGCGGCAGCTCGACCTGGAACAGCGTCCGGGCGCCCGAGAAACCGATACCGCGCGAGGCCTCGATCGTCCGCTGATCCACCTGCCGCAAACCGACGATCGTGTTCTGCAGGATCGGCAGTACCGCGTACACCACGAGCCCGACGATCGCCGTACGGAACCCCGTTCCCAGCCAGAAGGTGAACAGGACCAGCAGGCCGACCGCGGGCGCGGCCTGGCCGATATTGGCGATATTGACGGCGAGGGGTTCGAACCGTTTGATACCGGGACGGGTCAGCGCGATCCCCAGCGGAATCGCGACGACGACCACGATCACCGTCGCCACCACCGTCAGTTTGATGTGCTCCAGAATCGTGGTCTGCAGGTTCGCCCAGCTCAGCGACGCCTCTTCGGTCGCGGTGAAGGTCGCCGACCGGTACCACAGGAAGTATCCGATGCCGATGACCAGGATGATGAGCGGTTCGAACCAGACATCGAGCGGTAGGCGGCGCACTCGGTTCATGACGGGCCGGCCGATCCGTGTTCTCCGGTGCCGGTCGCGTCGGGCAGCCCTGCGTCCCCGGTGCCGCCCGGTACGTCACCGGCGGCCGCATCCGGTACTTCGTCGTCCGCCGCGATTACGGGGGTCGGCGCCGGATCGGTCCCGTCGACATAGGTCACGTAGGAAACGTCCGATTCCTCGTCGCGTACGTCGGCGAGCTTGTCCCGGATCACCTCCGTCACCGAGCCGATACTGAGCGAACCGACGACCGCGCCGCGCCCGTCGGTGACGAGTGCGGCGCCCTGGCTGGTCGCCAGCATGGCGTCGAGCGCGTCGTTGAGTGTCGAGGAGCGCGCGACGACGGGCAACCGCCGGTCCAGGAAATCGGAAACCTCGGGTTTGGTGCCCAACTCCGCGAGTGTGGGCCACGACCGCGGCCGTCCCGCCTTGTCGACCACGACGACCCAGGTATGCCCGGCGGCCTTCGCACGGTCGATCACGGCCGGCGCCGGCTCACCGACCCGCGCGGTGACCACCTCGTCGCAGTCGACATCGCGCACCCGCGAAACGGTCAGATACGCCAGCTTCGCCCCGGATCCGACGAACTCCTCGACGAACGGCGTGGCCGGGTCGGTCAGGATCTCCTCCGGGCGCGCGTACTGTTCGATATGACCGCCCTCGGACAGAATGAGTACCTTGTCCCCGAGCTTGGTCGCCTCCTCGAAGTCATGGGTGACGATCACGATCGTCTTACCGAGTTCGTGCTGAATCGACAGCAGGCTGTCCTGCAGACGCGCCCGGGTGATCGGATCCACCGCCCCGAACGGCTCGTCCATGAGCAGCACCGGCGGATCGGCGGCCAGCGCCCGCGCCACACCGACCCGCTGCTGCTGTCCCCCGGACATATCCTTCGGCAGCCGGTCGGCGAATTCCGCCGGGTCGAGGCCGACCAGATCGAGCAGATACTCGGTGCGCTCGGCGATCCGTTTCTTGTCCCAGCCCAGCACCCGGGGTATGGCACCGATATTCCGGGCTACCGTCCAGTGCGGGAACAGCCCACCCGATTGGATCACGTACCCGATCGACTGCCGCAGTTTGTCCGGGTCCTCCCGGGTGACATCGCGGCCGCCGATGAGGATCCGGCCCTCGGTCGGTTCGATCAGCCGGTTGATCATCTTCAATGTGGTCGTCTTACCGCACCCGGACGGTCCGACGAAGGCGACGATCTCGCCGGCTTCGATCTCGAGATCGAGCCGGGCCACTGCCGGATTCTCCTGGCCCCGATAGCGTTTGACGACCGAGTCCAACGTGATCGACGCCCCGGTCACAGCGCGCTGCGCTGTCGCCGTCGCGGTCCGGCCGTTCACATCCTCGTTCACAGTGCCTCCTCGGAAGCGGATTCGTGCTGTCGGCGGAGGCCGTAGCGAAGGCGGAGGTATCGCATCACGATGCCTCCTTCGGAGCTGGTTCATGCGGTGCCCGGAGGCCGTAGCGGAGGCGCGGACACCGCGTCATGACAGTCCCTTCGCGATCGTGAGACGTCCGAGCAGGACGAGCAGCGCGTCGAACACCAACGCGATGACGACGATGAGGATGGTTCCCGTGAGCGCCATCTCCAAGGCGTTCGCTCCGCCGAGCCGGGACAACCCGTTGAAGATCAGTGATCCCAGGCCCGGGCCGAGAACGTAGGCGACGATGGCGGCGACGCCGACGATCATCTGGGTGGACACCCGGATACCGGTGAGGATCACCGGCCACGCGATGGGCAGTTCGACCGTCAGCAGAATGCGCCAGCGCGAAAAGCCGATTCCCTCAGCGGATTCGATCACCGAGGCCGGAACCGACCGCAGCCCGACGATCGCATTGCCGATCACCGGCAGGGCCGCGAAGAACGCCAGCATGAGAAACGACGGCACCACGCCGAGCCCGAACGGGACCAGCAGCAGCGCAAGCAGCGCCAGCGAGGGGATCGTCAGCGCGACCCGGCTCGAGGTCAGCGACAACGCGGACAGCAGCGGCATCCGGTACACCGCGACCGCGATGAGAACGGCGACCACGGTCCCGACCAGCACCGTCTGAAAAGCCAGGGACGCATGCTGGTACGTGAGGAACGTCAGGGTCTCGCCTCGCCCCTGCACGTAACTCCATAGATTCACGTGATTCCCCTCGTCGACCGCACACCCGCCGGAACGGGGCTGCGCAAGGCCACCGGACATACAAGGGGCCAAGAATAGCCGAACCCCGGCCGCGGGGCCGGATACAACGCGCGGTGGGTGGACCGCCGGATCAGCGGCCGGCGGTCGGATTCACCGCCACAACCAGTAATTGCGTGGCATCCATCGCAACGGACCGGCGTTGCGATCACCGTGATTCCATACGCCCGACACATACATCACCACCTGGCCCCGACCAGCTCTATCGCTATCGCGCGACCGTACAGCGAGCGGTCCACGCCGCCCGGTGCACCGGCCACCGCCACCGATCAGGATCCGGACGCGATCGACCCGCTGCGCGAATAAGACTCTCGGAGTTCGGTTTTCAACACCTTCCCACTGGGATTGCGCGGCAGTTCCGGGACCACCACGATATCCTTGGGGCATTTGTATCCGGCCAGCCGGGTCCGGGCGAAGGCCTCGACTCCCTCGGCGGTCGGCGGCACCGACGGGTCGGCCGGCACGATCACCGCGAGCGGTGCCTCACCCCAGGTCGGATGCGGCACACCGATCAACGCGGCATCCGCGATTCCCGGGTGGGCGGCCAGCACATTCTCCACCTCGGCGCAGTAGATGTTCTCCCCGCCGGAAATGATCATGTCCTTTTTGCGGTCGACGACATAGAGGTACCCGTCCTCGTCCTGACGCACCAGATCTCCGGAGTGGAACCAGCCACCGGCGAAGGCCTCCGCCGTCGCCTCCGGTTTGTTCCAGTACTCCCGCATCACAGTGGGTCCCCGATAGACGATTTCCCCGACCTCTCCGGGAGTCACCTCGTTCATCTCCTCGTCGACGACCCGGACCTCCACATTCAGGATGGGCGTGCCGACCGAGCCGATCTTGCGGATGGCATCCTCACCGCGCAGCGTGCAGGTGACCGGGCTGCATTCGGTCTGCCCGAACGCCGTGGACACCGAAGCCTGCGGGAAGGTCTCGATCATCGTGCGCAACAGGGTCGTCGACGCAGGCGCCGCACCCCACGAGATATGCCGCAGGGCGGACAGATCGTAGCGCCCGATATCCGGCAGCGCGCAGATCGCCTGCCACTGAGCCGGAACGTAGAAACAACTCGAAACACGTTCCCGGGCCAATAGTTCGACCGAAGCCGCGGGATCGAATCCGCCCGACGGTGTGATCACGAACGTGCCACCGGGTAGCAGGCACATCAGATAGCTGGACAGTCCGGCCACGTGGAACAGGGGCGCGCCGTTGAGCGCTACCCGGTCGTCGCCGGATACTCCCTGGTGCAGGATCACGCTGAAGGCATGGAGCAGCAGGTTGGTATGCGTCAGCACCGCGCCCTTGGGTCGTCCGGTGGTCCCGGACGTGTACATGATGTAGGCCGCCGCGTTCTCGTCGACGGTGATCTCGCCGCCTACCGGTTCCACGGCCCCCAGCGCCGTCTCGTACTCGTCGCCGTGCTCGCTCTCCGCGCCGATCACCAGACAGGCCCGCAACCCCGTGGCCTGCCGCCGCGCATCGGAAAAGACATTCGCGAACCGCGAATCCACCACTGCCGCGACGGCTCCGGAATCCTCCAGCAGATACGCGATCTCCGGCGCGGTCAGCCGGAAATTGATCGGCACGCAGATCGCCCCGAGGCGCATCGGCGCGAGAAAAGCCTCCACCACCTCCATCGAGTTGAGGCCGAGGACGGCGACACGATCACCCGCGCCGACCCCGCGGGCCCGCAATGCAGCGGCCAGCCGGGACACCCGTTCATCCAGTGCGCGGTAGCTCCGGGAGATTCCGCCGAACCGCAGTGCGGCGGTATCCGGGATCTTGCGGGCGTGGCGCGCGAGCTGATCGCCGGCGGTCATCCCTCGTGCGGTCAATTGCGAATTACCGGCCATGGCGAGCTCCAAAATCCGAGTCGATCAGACGCGAAGCCTACGCCGCTGTCCGTCCCGCCGTGACGCGTTCGGCATTCCCTACCGGACGACCTACCGCTTGTTCAGCTGTCCCGCGTCGACGGGGACGACCGTGCCGGTGACGTAGCGGGCGTCGTCGGACACCAGCCAGGCGATCGCGTTGGAGACGTCCAGCGGTTCGACCAGATCCACGGGCATCGCGTTGGACAGCGCCCGTGCCAGTTCCGGGGCCCGTTCCATAATGGCCGTCAGGTTGCCGTCCCCGGCCATCGGAGTGCGCACGGCGGTCGGGGCGACGCTGTTCACCCGGATATTGTGCGGTGCCAGGAAGTTCGCCCAGGAGCGCATCAAGCCGATCACGCCGTGTTTGGCCGCGGTGTAACCCAGGAATCCGGCCGTCGGGATACCGACACCGATCATGCCGCCGGTGGAACTGGTCAGCACGATCGAGCCGCCCTGACCGCGTTCGAGCATCGACGGGATCGCGACACGACCGGTATTCCATACACCTTTGAGGTTGACTCCGACGACGTCGTCCCATTCCTGGTCCTCGTCCACTCCGGCGCCACCGGCCCCGATCCCGGCGTTCGCCAGCACTATATCGACCGGACCGAGTTCGGCGGTACCGTCCTGGAACGCCTGCTTCAGCTCGGATATCTCGCGAACGTCGGCCTGCCGTGCGACGATTCGCCGGCCCAGTTTCTCGACCTCGGCGACGGTCTCGTCGAGCTCTTGGGCCGTACCCATCGGGTATCGCACCGAGCCCAGCTGTGCGCAGATATCCACCGCGATCACATCGGCCCCTTCGGACGCCAGCCGGATCGCGTGGCTGCGGCCCTGGCCGCGTGCGGCGCCGGTGATGAACGCGACTTTACCGTCGAGCTTTCCCATTTTCTCTCTCCTCGGGAGGCAGTGGAACTGCGATAGCGCACTGGGTGTGCGGTGAGCTAACCGACGGTGACCGGCAAAGTTTCCCACCCGCGCATCGTCGAGGTGGACGACAGTTCCAGCGCATCCCAGTCCACATCCCAGGCCGGGAAGCGGCGCAGGAATTCCTCCAGCGCCACCCGCGCTTCGAGCCGGGCCAGGGCCGCGCCCAGGCAGAAGTGGGTACCGAAGCCGAATGTCCGCAGGTTGGTCATCTTGCGGTGGATATCGAAACGGTCCGGGTCCGTCCAGCGCTCGGGGTCCCGGTTGGCGGACGCGACCAGCAGCATCATGGCACTTCCGGCCGGGACGGTGGTGCCGTGCAGTTCCACGTCGGCGGTGACGTAGCGGGCCAGGGCGTGGCCGGTCGGTTCGAAACGCAGGGTTTCCTCGATCGCGTTCGGGATCAGCCGCGGGTCGGCCGCCAGTTCGGCACGTTGATCGGGGAAACGGGCCAGTAGCGATCCCAGCCAGCCGATGAGCCGCGCGGTGGTCTCGTTTCCGGCCCCGGCCACTACCGAGATGTAGGTCAGGATCTCCTGACGGGTCAGGGTGCGCGTCACCCCCTGGGTGTCTTCGAATTCCGCGTGCAGCAGCTCGGTCATCAGATCGTCGGACGGGTGTTCGGCCCGCCAGTCGATGTATTCGGCGAAATGATCCGCGTTCGGGATCGCCTGGTCCGAGACCTGCATCTGCTGCCCCGGCTCGGTGCGCAGGTTCGCGTCGGCCCGATCGCGGACCCCCTGCTGGTCGGATTCCGGAATACCGAGCAGCATCCCGATGACCCGCATCGGCACCTCGTTGGCGAACTCGGACATGAGATCGAAACTGCCGGTGCCGGTGAGGCGATCGAGCGAGCGGACGCACAGGTCCCGGATCTGTGGCTCCAGGGAGAGTACCCGCCGCGGGGTGAACACCCGGGCCAGCAGCGCGCGGTGGATATCGTGAGCCGGCGGGTCCTCCATCAGCAGGGTGCCCGGCGGGATCTCGACTCCCGCCTTGATGATCTCCAGGATCGGGCCGCGCGACGATGAGAAGGTCTGCCAGTCGAGCAGGGCACGGTCGATATCGTCGTAACGGCTCAGTACGTAGAAATCGTGCTTGTCGTTGTAGTAGAGGGGTGCCTCGGCCCGCAGGCGCCGGTAGACCGGATACGGGTCGCGGGCGATTGCGCGGTCGAAGGGATCCCAGTAGACCGGATCATCACGACGCACGGGCGAACTCCTTCGATCACTACCGCCTCCGGTGACACGGTGCGACCGACCGCTGGAATCCCGGATGGTCGCGGGCGCCCAGCCGGTCGTTCCGGGCCACACCGAAAAGACGGTTTCCATTGAGCGATAATCACGTTACCAATCAAGGAAGCTTGATATAGCCGGAATGCGATTTCCATTCTTCCGGTGTGCGGGCCGGACGAAGTGCGACCGGCCCGCCAACCGAAACTCAGCGTTTTCACAGGTAGAGGCGCGCACCGGACCGTTGAACGCGGTTCCCGGACTCCGGGAGACAACACGCCTGCTCACGCAGTTTGCGGAGCGGATTCGGCAGAGCTGCACAGGCGAGGATGGTTTGCCCGACTTTCCCGATTACGAATGAGTCACGTTACCATCGCCCCCCGTGACGGACACCATGGTGAGGGCGGACCAGACGCCCCCGGACGAGCAATCTCGGGCCACCCGGCCCGCACGCGGACAATGGGCGAAAGCCGTCGCGTTGGTGGCCGGGCTTCTCGCTACGGTGTTCGCTCTGGCTGTACCGCTGCTGCCGGTGCATGTGGACAAGACAACCCTCTCCTGGCCCCAGGAGGGCTCGACCCGCAGCATCGCCGCACCGCTGGTGTCGTACGCCCCGCAGAGTTTCGACGCGACCGTTCCCGGAGCCGCCCTGGAGCAGCTCGCCGAGAACGGCGGCCTGGCTGCCGCGACCATGCCGGCCGACGCCCCCGATCTGGAGGAGTACGGCTTCGTGGCGCGGGTACAGCCCGCCGAGCGCGGTCAGCCGGCGCGGCTCGAGGTGGTGCTGCGCAGTCAGTCGATGTTCAGCCTGCCGCTCGACCAACTCGGCGACTCCACCCTCACGGTGCATTCCGACAATTCGTCGACCACCGCGGAACTGACCGGATCCGATAACCAGCCCGTGGTCCTACAGGGCGATTTCCGTCCGCAGATGGTCGGCATTTTCAGCGACCTGCCCAGTTCGGGCGGCACCATGGTGTCCGCGGAGGTCGACAGCCGATTCTCGGTCACGCCGACCCTGGCCAAACGCGCCGCCTGTGTCCTGGCGGTGATATTCGCCCTGATCTCGCTGGCTGCCCTGTTCCGGCTGGACCGTATGACCGGCCGGCGCATGAGGAGCCTGCTGCCGCAGCGCTGGCGCACCGTCACAGCCATCGACGCGGTAGTCCTCGGGACCCTGGCGGTCTGGCATTTCATCGGCTCCACAACCTCCGACGACGGCTACCAGTTCGGTATGGCCCGCACCTCGCTCGTCTCCGGGTACATGGCCAACTATTTCCGGTTCTTCGGCGTACCCGAGAACCCGGTCGGCACACCCCCCTACGACGTGATCGCCCATATGACCGAGCTCAGTGTCGCCAGTCCGTGGGTACGGCTGCCCACGCTGCTGGCCGCCTTCCTCGCGTGGCTGGCCTTGAGCCGGGAGGTCATCCCGCGTCTCGGCGTCGTACTGCGCCACGACAAGGTCGTCGTCTGGACCGGTGCGCTGGGGTTCCTCGCGATCTGGCTGCCCTATAACAACGGGCTGCGCCCGGAACCGGTGATCGCGGTCGCCGTACTGCTCACCTGGTGCTTCGTCGAGCGTGCCATCGCGACCAGGCAGCTGCTGCCCTACGCGATCGCCATCCTGATCGCCGCGTTCAGCCTCACCGCGGCACCCTCGGGCGTGATCTGTTTCGCCCCGCTGGCGGCCGGGGCACGGTCGGTGGTGCGGTTCGGCATCGCGCGAGCGCGCAGTATGTCGGCTGCCGATACGGGCCGGCGAGGCGGAGGCACGGCACAGACCTGGATCGCCCGCGCGCTGCCCTACGGCGCCCTCCTCGCTCCCTTGGCCGCGGCCGGAACACTCGTACTGGTATTCGCGTTCGGCGTCCAGCCGCTGTCGGCGATGTTCGAGATGACGCGCGTGCACAACGAAGTAGGCCCATCGATTCCCTGGTACGACGACTATGTCGCCTATCAGCGGCTGTTCACCCCCACCGCAGACGGCTCGATCGGCCGCAGGTTCGGTGTGGTCGCCATGTGGCTCGGCCTGCTGGTGTGCGCGTTCGTGATGCTGCGCAAGGGCGGCCGCATCCCGTTCGTCGCCTCGGGGCCGGCCAAACGTCTGCTGGGGATCACCTTCGGCGCGATGCTGCTGATGGCGACCGTCCCGACCAAGTTCACTCATCACAACGGCGTCTTCGCCGGACTGGCCGGTGCGGTGGCCGTCGTCACGGCCGTGGCGGTGGGTCCGCGGGTGATGCGGGCCCCGCGCTATCGGGCCCTGTTCGCGGCCGTGGTCGCGATCGCGATGGCGCAGATCTTCACCGGCGTCAACAAATGGTTCTACGCCTCCGGGCACGGAATCCCGTGGTGGAACGAGGCCCCGAAGATCGGGGGGATCGGTATGAGCCAGATCTTCTTGACGATCGCGGTGCTGTGCCTGTTGCTCGCCGCCTGGTGGCATGTCCGGGCGCCGGAACCGGGAACGCCGCACCGGGTGTCACCGCGCGCCTGGCGGCTGGCGAAGATTCCACCGCTGACGGTGGCCGCCGCGTTGATCGTGGTGTTCCAGGTGGGTTCGTTCGCCACGGCCGCGGTCAGCCAATATCCCGCGTTCTCGCTCGCCCGTTCCAATATCGACGCGGTCCTCGGCAAACCGTGTGGGCTGGCCAACGATGTACTGGTCGAGACCGACCCGAACGCCGCCATGCTCACGCCGCTGTCCGGCGACGCGGGCGACACCTTCCGTGGAGATTCCGCCGGCTTCGCACCCAGCGGCGTCGGCACCGTCACCTCCCCGGACGACGATGACGAATCCTCCGACGACGGCAGTATCGCCGACTCGATCGACGACGAGACCTCCGACGGCAGCCAGCGGACGCAAACCGGGGGCGCTCCCCTGCCGTTCGGGTTGTCGCCGGCCACACCGGTGCTCGGCACCGCCGGGCAGCAGGAAGCGGCCGAGCTCACCACCGGCTGGTACCGGCTACCCGACCCCGCGGACCGCGCCGGCATCATGGCGATCACCGCGGCGGGCCGATTCCGCGCGGTCACCCAGGACGGTTCGGTGATGCCCGGGCAACCCGTGGATATCGAATACGGCACCGCGGAATCGGCGACCAGCGCGCGGACACTCGGATCGGTGATGCCGATCGATATCGGCCCGGCACCGTCGTGGCGCAATCTCCGGGTGCCGTTGGACGAGATCCCCGAACAGGCCGATGTGGTGCGCATCGTGGCCAAGGACCAGACGCTGGACCCCTCGCAGTGGCTGGCGCTCACACCGCCCCGTATCCCGCAGACGGAATCGCTGGACAAGGTGATCGGATCGGACCAGCCGGTACTGCTGGACTGGGCGGTGGGGCTGCAGTTCCCGTGTCAGCGGCCGTACGACCACAAGGACGGTATCGCGCAGGCCCCCGGTTGGCGTATCCTGCCCGACCGGCCGGCCGCACAGACCACATCCGTATGGCAGAGCCACGACGGTGGCGGCCCGCTGGGCTGGAGCCGTCAGCTGCTGCGCTCCCAGACCATCGCCACGTATCTGAAGGACGACTGGAGCCACGACTGGGGCCAGCTCCAGCGCCTCACACCGATCGACCCGTCGGCCCGCGCGGCCACACCGGCGGTCACCCGGGAGCCGCACGGCGGGCTGTGGAGCCCGGGACCGATCAACGTCGACTGGTAGGCGGTCAGTCGCAGACAGCGCCCTCGGACGCCGACCCCACCAGCCGCGAATACTTGGCGAGCACCCCGCGCGTATAGCGCTGGGGCAGTGGTTCCCAGCCCTCGCGGCGGTGGGTGAGGTCCCCTGGCTCGACCAGTAGGTCGAGGGTGCCCGCACCGACATCGAGGCGGATGCGGTCACCGTCGCGTACGAAGGCGATGGGACCGGCATCCACCGCTTCCGGAGCCACATGGCCTACACAGAGGCCGGTGGTGCCGCCGGAGAATCGCCCGTCGGTGAGCAGCAGCACGTCCTTACCGAGTCCGGCGCCCTTGATGGCCGCGGTGATCGCCAGCATCTCGCGCATCCCCGGACCCCCTTTGGGTCCTTCGTAGCGGATGACCACGACGTCCCCCGCGGTGATCGTCCCGTCCTCGAGGGCGTCCATGGCGGCCCGCTCGCGGTCGAAAACCCGTGCGGTGCCTTCGAACACATCGGATTCGAAGCCCGCGGATTTGACCACGGCACCGCCGGGCGCGAGCGAACCGTGCAGGATCGTGATCCCGCCGGTCGGGTGGATCGGCGCCGACAGCACCCGCACCACCTTGCCGTCCGGGTCCGGCGGCGCTATATCGGCCAGATTTTCCGCCACCGTCCGGCCGGTCACGGTGAGGCAGTCGCCGTGCAGCAGACCGGCATCCAGCAGGGTTTTCATCAGTACCGGGACACCACCCACCCGGTCGATATCGGTCATCACGTGCCTGCCGAACGGTTTGACATCGGCCAGATGCGGGACGCGCCGGCCGACCCTCGCGAAATCGTCCAGGCTCAACGCGACCCCCGCCTCGTGCGCGATCGCCAGCAGATGCAGTACTGCGTTGGTGGACCCGCCGAACGCCATCACCACCGCGATGGCGTTCTCGAACGCCTCCTTCGTGAGAATGTCCGCGGTGGTGATCCCCCGCCGGATCAATTCGATCACCGCTGCCCCGCTGCGGCGTGCGTATCCATCGCGCCGGCGATCCGTGGCCGGCGGCGCCGCACTACCGGGTAGCGACATCCCCAGCGCCTCCGCCGCGCTGGCCATCGTGTTGGCGGTGTACATACCTCCGCAGGCGCCCTCGCCCGGGCAGATCGCCCGCTCGATCGCGTCCACATCCGCCCGGCTCATCAGTCCGCGCGAACAGGCCCCCACCGCTTCGAACGCGTCGATGATGGTCACCTCGCGTTCGCTGCCGTCGGACAGTTTCGCGATTCCCGGCAGAATCGAACCGGCGTAGAGGAAGACACTGGCCAGGTTCAGCCGGGCCGCCGCCATCAGCATCCCGGGCAGCGATTTATCGCAGCCGGCCAGCAGAACCGAGCCGTCGAGCCGTTCGGCCTGCATCACTGTCTCCACGCTGTCCGCGATCACCTCGCGCGAGACCAGGGAGAAATGCATCCCCTCGTGACCCATCGAGATACCGTCGGAAACCGAGATGGTGCCGAACTGCATGGGGAAACCACCGGCCGCGAAAACGCCGTCCTTGCAGGCGCCTGCCAGCCGGTCCAGCGACAGATTGCACGGCGTGATCTCGTTCCACGAGGACGCCACGCCGATCTGCGCTTTCGCCCAGTCGTCGTCACCCATACCGACGGCCCGCAACATCCCGCGGGCGGCGGTTCGTTCCAGGCCGTCGGTCACATCACGGCTGCGTGGTTTCATATCGGGGGAAGTCGAATCACGGGACACGGTGCCATCGTCCCCGCCGCGGGCCGGAATTTCGATGTACCACGCCGAACGGCGACACTGCGTGGACGCCCTGCTGCTCGGTGAACCGAATATCGAGTCCCGGACGGTGTGCTGCCGGCCGAACCATTCGTGCACCGGGCGAGCACAGCCCTGCGCGGCCTGATCTTACGGCCGCGGCGGAATCGGCCGGCCGCTCACCAGGTTTCGATGATCGGCGCGGGGTGCTCGATTCGCCGCCACTGCTCGGCGAGCCGGTCGAGCCGATGCGCGCCCATACCGCAGACGGCCGCGATCTTGTCGTCGCGGACCTCCAGGACCACCACGCCCACCACCCGGTCCGCGGTCGCGGCGATCATCGCCGGAGCACCGTTGACGAGGCCGGCGTAGACCGACATCGGACCGCCGACCAGCCGGCGTTTCGCCGCGGTCGGCTTGAAACCCGCGCGCAGGACGGTCGCGATCCGGCGGGGTGTCGTCAGAACCTGCAGCTTGGCGGCCAGTCCGGCGCCGTCGGAGATCGCGGTGGCGTCCTCGGTCAGCAGCGCCACCAGATGTTCGGTCCGCCCCGAGGCGGCGGCGGCGACGAATGCCTCGACGATCCGGCGGGCCGAGGCACGGTCGGTGGCGCGGGCGTTGCGCCCGGCGGAGACGCGCTGCCGGGCCCGGTGCGTATGCTGCTGGCTCGCGGATTCGGTGATGTCGAGGATTTCACCTATCTCGGCGTGGGTGTAGGAAAACGCTTCGCGCAGAACGTAAACGGCCCGTTCGACCGGGGACAGCTGCTCCATCAAGCGCAGCACCGCCAGAGTCACCGATTCGCGCTGTTCGACGGTATCGGCCGGGCCCAGCATGGGGTCGCCGTCGAGTAACGGTTCCGGTAGCCAGGCGCCGGCCGCGCGTTCGTGCCGGGCGCGCGCCGAGCGCAGCCGGTCGAGCGACAGATTCGTCACCACCTTGGTGAGCCATGCTTCGGGGACCTCGATACGGTCCCGGTCGGCGGCCTGCCAGCGCACGAACGCGTCCTGGACGACGTCCTCGGCGTCGGCGGCCGAGCCGAGCAGCCGGTATGCCAGCGAGGCCAGCCGCGGGCGGCCGGCCTCGAAGCGTTCCACGGTGGTGGTGTCCACGGTCGTCACTTTATGCCGCGACCCGCTCGCCACTCCGGTCCGGCACACCTGCCACACGAAGCCTGCGGGCGGGCAGGCCATAGGTCGGATGGCGCAGGCTCCACGGTCCCGCCGCCAGAATGGCGGCCTTCACGCCAGCGGCCGGACGGCCCCGCAGGGCCCCGGGCCGGGACCGCTCGTCACTGTCGACCAACTGGAAGAGCGCATCCTTGCGGCCGAGGCTGATGTGATTGCCGACGTAGGACAGCGCGGTACGCGAGACCGGACGGCCGGTGAGATCGCCGAGAATCGCGGCCGCGGCCTGCTTGGCGGTGAATCCCGCCGAAGCGCACGACATGGGCAGCGGCCGGCCGCTGTCACCGATCACGAACGCGCTGTCTCCGGCGGCGTAGACGTCCGGATGCGAGACCGACCGCATCATCCGGTCCACCCTGATCCGGCCGTTCTCCTGCACGGCGAGACCGCTCGCGGCGGCCACCGGGTGCACGGCGAAGCCGGCAGCCCAGACGGTAGCGTCCGCGGGGAAAACGGTGCCGTCGGCCGCGACCGCACTCTTGGCCTCCACCTTTTCGACGGTGGTGTGCTCGTGCACCGCGATCCCGAACCGGTCGAATGCCCGCCACAGATGCCGACTGGCGGCAGATCCCAGCCAGCCGCCGAGTTCACCGCTGGTGGCGAGGGTGACCCGCAGGCCCGGCCGGGATTCGGCGAGTTCGGTGGCGGCTTCGATGGCGGTGAGATTGCCGCCGACAACCAGCACGGTCCCGTTCCCCTCGAGATCGTCCAGCCGCCGGCGCAGCCGCAGCGCCGACGGACGTCCGGCGACGTGGAAGGCGTGCTCGGCGACGCCCGGCACGTCATGCGCGGCGGCGGTACTGCCGAGGGCGTAGACGAGGGTGTCGTATTCGAGCCGGTCGATACCGTCACCGGCTGTTACCGTGACGGTCCGCTCGCGCGGGTCCACGGCGTCGACATGTGCAATGTTCAGCCGGATACCGGTACCCGCGAACAGCTCCGTCAACTCGTGCCGGCGCAATTCGTGGCCCGCCGCGAGCTGGTGCAGGCGCATCCGTTCGACGAAATCGGGTTCACCGTTGACGACGGTGATCTCGACCTCGTCGCGGTGCAGCCGCCGGGCGAGCAATCCGGCGGCGTAGGCGCCGGCGTATCCGGCCCCGAGAATCACGATGCGATGCTTCATGACGTTGCTCCTGTCTGGTTCGCGTGCACTCTGAACGGCGCGGCGACGCGATCCCTGACAGGTTCAGGCTGTGATGTGGATCACTCCCCCGCTGGAGCAGGTCGCCCGCGCCGCAGAACCCGCCGCGCCCACGCCCGGATACGGGTGCGCCGCGGTTCCGGTTCGGCCACCTCGGCACCCTCCGACGCGGCCGCCGCCTGCGCGAACCGGGTATGCAACTGCTCGCGGACCTCGTCCGGCGTGTAGGCGCGACGGCGGCGCTCCGCGCGCACCACCACCACACCGGTGGCCACCACACCGGCCGCGCCCGCCAAACCCAGCACCTTCCACCACGTCATACCGCATAGGCTACTTGTATGGCGGGTACGGATATCGATCTCGACCGGGCTGTCGAGATCACCAGAACAGGCGATATCTGGCTGTTCCGTGGGCATTCCACGGCCGACCGGATGATCCGGATGACGACCAACAGCCCGGTCAACCATGTCGGTATGGCCGTGACGATCGATGATCTCCCCCCGCTGATCTGGCACGCCGAACTGGGCCGGTCGCTACCGGATATGTGGTCGGGCACCGCACACCGCGGCGCCCAGCTGCACAATCTTCGTGACGCGGTTCTGGTGTGGGCCAACCGCTACGGGCAGCGGGCCTGGCTGCGCCAGCTCGATCCACCGGCCACCCGCGAGATGGAGGACGGTGTGCTGCGCACCGTCGCCCGGCTCGACGGCACCCCGTTCCCGTCCACCGCCGCACTCGCCGGGCGCTGGTTCCGCGGCCGGATCCAGTTGCCCCGCCGCAAGTCTCGCCGGCCGGATGCCCGTGAGGTGGAGAACGCGTATTGCGCGGAAATCGTGGCCGCCACCTACCAAGGGATGGGATTGCTACCGGAGAACCGTAGCCCCGACTGGTACGACCCGGGCCGTTTCTGGAGCGGTGACCACCTCCGGCTCGCGGGAGGTCATACACTCGGCGGCGAGGTCGCGGTGCGCGTACCCGCCGAGGCAGCCGAACGACCGAGTGACCGGTGAGCCACCCACGGTGTACGGGGTGCGCGTATTCCACTGCATCATCGTCGTGACCGGCGAGCGGAGGATCTGGTACGGGGTCCAGTTGTCGCGTGGTGGCCCTGTACCGGGAATCCACTGCCCTGCATGCTCGTCCCATGACCCGACGCCTCTTCGCATTGTTCGCCGGTCTCTGGCTGTACGGATTCTCGATGGCCGTGATGATCCGTGCCGCAATGGGTTTGAATCCATGGGGCGTTCTCCATCAAGGCGTGACACGCCATCTCCCGCTGAGCTTCGGCACGGTCACCATCCTCATCGGTGCCCTCGTACTCCTCGCGTGGGTTCCGCTGCGACAGCGACCAGGTTTCGGGACGGTGTGCAATATCGTTCTGGTCGGGGTCGCGACCGATATGGGGTTGTGGTTGCTGCCGCAGTGGCATTCGATACCGCTGCGGGTGGGCGCGATGGTGCTCGCCGTGGTGCTCAATGCGCTGGCCGGGGTGCTCTATATCGGTGCGGGACTCGGGCCGGGACCACGGGACGGGCTGATGACCGGGCTGGTGCAGCGCACCGGGCTGTCGATACGCGTGGTGCGGACGACTATCGAGGTATCGGTACTGGCCACCGGCTGGCTGCTCGGCGGTGGGGTGGGAATCGGCACGGTGGTCTACGCCCTCGCCATCGGACCGTTGACCCAGTCCATGGTCCCGCTGGTCTCCGGGTGGTTGCCCGGGTTCGACACCAGGACGCAGGCCGGCGGACCTCCCACCGATTCGAAGGCCGCTGAACCGGAAGGTATCGGATGCGGAGACGGTACCAGCCGGCCGCGTGCGTGAGCGGTCGATGTGCCGGGCTCGTATCCGGGGCATTTCCATGGCGGACCCGGGGCAGTAAACTGGGCACTCGGTATTCGACTGCGCGCTGTGCAACGACGACCGGGGGGATCCTCCAACCACCAGGAATCTCCGATGGACATCCGAACCGACGAGATCGCCGACGGGATCTACCGCTTCTCCACCTACGTCCCGGATGTGGGCCCCACCGGCTTCACCTTCAATCAGTTCTTCGTGGATGCCGAGGAACCGCTGCTGTTCCATACCGGTATGCGGGCCCTGTTTCCCGCGGTATCCGCGGCTGTCGCGCGGATCAGGCCGGTCGAGCAGCTGCGGTGGATCACCTTCGGTCATGTGGAAGCCGATGAATGCGGGGCGATGAACCTCTTCCTCGAGGCCGCCCCGGACGCACAGGTCGCCCACGGTGAAGTGGGCTGTCTGGTGTCGCTCGACGATCTGGCCGACCGGATGCCGCGCCGGCTCGCCGACGGCGAGGAGATCGATCTGGGCGATCGGCGGGTTCGCCATTTCGACACTCCCCACGCACCGCACAACTGGGAAGCGCGGGTCTTGTACGAAGAGAGCACCGGAGTGCTCTTCTGCGGCGATCTGATGACCCAGCTCGGTGACGGTCCGGCGCTCACCGACAGCGATCTCGTCGGACCTGCGACGGTCGCCGAGGATGCGTTCCATGCGACCTCGCTCGGCCCCGCCGTACCCGCGACACTGCTCCGGCTCGCGGCGCTGGAGCCGAAGACGCTCGCCGTGATGCACGGTTCCAGCTACACCGGCGATTGCGCGCAGGCATTGCGCGATCTCGCGGCGGTCTACCAGGAGCGGATCTCCGACTGACCGCCGAATCGTTTGTTGACGGGAAATAGTTTTGTTGCAAAACTAACGCGCCATGGGAATTGTGATCGCCGGTGCGGGTATCGGCGGGCTCACCGCGGCGTTGAGTCTGCATGCCGCCGGGTTCCGGGATATCGCGGTATACGAGCGCGTCGACACTCTGCGCCCCCTCGGCGTCGGCATCAACCTCCTCCCGCACGCGGTGCGTGAACTGACCGAACTGGGCTTCGGCGAGCGCATGGCCGCCTTGGGTGTGGCACCCGGAACGCTCGCCTACTACAACAGGCACGGCCAGGAGATCTGGTCCGAGCCACGGGGTCTCGCCGCCGGCTACCACTGGCCGCAGTTATCGGTCCATCGAGGCGGGTTGCAGATGGAGTTGCTCGCCGCTGTCCGGGAGCGGCTGGGGGCGGACGCCGTCCGCACCGGGCACCGGCTCGTCGCCGCCGAACCGTCCGGTATCGCCCGCTTCCACACGGCAGCCGGTGAGGTGGCCGTGCACGCGGAACTGATCATCGGGGCCGATGGTATCCATTCGGCGCTGCGCCGCCGGCACCAGCCGGACGAAGGGGCGCCGGTGTGGAACGGGCTGACGCTGTGGCGCGGTACCGCGCGGTCCCCCGGCTTCCTCGACGGCCGCACGATGATCATGGCGGGTGACGCGCAGCAGAAGTTCGTCGCCTACCCGATCGGCGATACGGTCAATTTCATCGCCGAACGCCGGACCACCGGCCCGGGTGCCGGGGATGCCGATTGGAATCGTGCGGTCGACCCGGCTCCGATCGTCGAACTGTTCCGGGACTGGCGGTTCCCGTGGCTGGACGTGCCCGGACTCCTCGCCGCCGCCGACGAGATCCTGGAATATCCGATGGTCGACCGGGACCCGATCGACCGGTGGACCTACGGCCGGACCACCCTGCTCGGCGATGCCGCGCATCCGATGTACCCGAACGGTTCCAACGGTGCTTCCCAGGCCATCCTCGACGCGCGCACCCTCGCCTATCATCTCGCCACCGCACACTCCACCGACGCGGCGCTCGCGGCCTACGAGAACGACCGCCGGCCCGCCACGACGGCACTCGTGCTGAGCAACCGGCGCCAGGGACCCGAGCAGGTCATGGTCCTCGCCCACGAACGAGCACCGGACGGGTTCGCGCATATCCACGATGTCGTCTCGCCGGAAGAGCTCACCGAGATCGCCACCGGGTACAAGAAGGCCGCCGGATTCCACCCCGACGCGCTCAATACCCGGCCCTCGCTGTCGCCGCCGGCCGCGAACCGCTCCCTGGACCCGCTGGAGGCCGCTTCGTGACGGATCTGGATGCGGCGCGGCTGGCGTCGGTGATCTCCCCGCTGCGCCGGACACTGCTCGCCGCCGCCCGGGCCACCGAACACCTGCCGGAAATCCCGGACGCGCAGATCGAGATCATCCGGGCGCTGCCACCGGACACCGTCGTCGCTTCGGGCGAACTGGCCGAACAACTCGGCCTGAGCCGCTCTACTGTCAGCAATCTGCTCACCACGATGGCAGCGGGCGGATTGATCGAACGCAGCACCCGATCCGCCGACCGGCGTCATATCGAAATCCGCACCACCGCGCGGGCCCACGACCTCTTCGCCCGCTTCGACCTGGCCAGCAGCGCACTCGTCACCGACGCCGCCGCCACCCTCAGCGAGGCGGACCGCGCCGCGCTGGCCGCCGCCCTCCCCGCGCTCGAACGCCTGCGGGAGGCTCTCCAGGCACTTCGCACCACCGAGGAAACCGTATGAACATGCTCCGTCAGCGCCTATCCCGATGGATACAGGCGCGAGTCCTGCAGGGAGTCGTTCCGGGCCCGCACGATATAGCGATCCGCAAGAATCTGCGGGTCCCGATGGACGACGGGGCCGAACTCCTCGCCGATCTGATCACGCCGCTCGGCGATACCGATCCACAGCTGCCCACGATCGTGATCCGCGGCCCGTACGGCAGAAGCGGCCCGGTTGCCAACCAGGCTCGCGCGCTGGCCCGCGAGGGGTTTCCGGTGCTGTTCCAGAGCTGCCGCGGAACCTGGGGGTCCGACGGTGTGTTCACTCCGCAGATCGATGAGCAACGCGACGGGATCGCCACGCACCGCTGGGTCCGGAAACAGCCCTGGTGCACCGGCTCGGTGGTCACGTACGGGCCCAGCTATATGGGTTTCACCCAGTGGGCGGTGGCCGGGAAACTGCAGAACGAGGATCCGGCGAACGCGCCCGACGCCCTCTGCCTACTCGTCACAATGCCCGACTTCGGCGCCATCACCTGGGACAATGCCGCGTTCTCGCTGCGTAACGCGCTCGGCTGGACCCAAATGATGGACCGGATGATCCACCGGCAGCTGCTCGCGCTGGCACTGGGGCAGTTGCGGCCCGACGGCAAGCTACGGAAGGCCTTCGACGCGCTGCCGCTGGCCGACGGTGATCGCATCGCGAACGGCCGCCGGGTGCACTGGTACCAGGATTGGGTCGCGCACGAACGGCTCACCGACCAGTACTGGACGCAGCAGTCGCATACCGCGTCGGTCCCCGATGTCACCGCGCCGGTTTTCATGATCACCGGCTGGTACGACATCTTCCTGCCGTGGCAGCTGCGCAACTACGCGCAACTGGTCGAGGCCGGGCGGTCCCCGCGGCTCACCCTCGGCCCCTGGGGTCATATATCCCGGGGTATGGGAGCACCGACGATCAACGAGTCGGTCTCATTCCTGCGAGAGCACTTCACCGGCGCGCCGAGTACGCGGGTGGCGCCCGTACGCGCTTATCTCACCGGCGCCGAACACTGGCACGACCTGCAATCGTGGCCGCCGCCCGGCACGGTGACCGACGTCCGGTATCTGCAGTCCGAGGGCGGGTTGGCCACCGAACTTCCGGAAGGTGGAACCACGCGCTACATCTACGATCCCGCCGATCCCACCCCGGCCCTCGGCGGGCCGAGTCTCCAGCCGAATTCGGGTCCGGTCGACAACACCGCACACGAGCGTCGCGACGATGTCACGGTATTCCGGGACGAACCGCTCGGCGCACCGGTGACGGTCGCCGGAGAACCGGTGGCCCGCATCCGATTCCGGTCGTCACAACCCAGCGCGGACCTTTTCGTCCGGATCTGCGACGTGCACCCGGACGGCCGGTCGATGACCGTCTGCGACGGGATCCGCCGCATCGGCAGTATCGGCTCCGCCGCCACCGACCCGGAACCGGACGCCGACGGTTTCCGGGAGGTCGAAGTGCGGCTGTGGCCCACCTTCCACCGGTTCGGGTCCGGCCACCGGATCAGCGTGCAGATCAGCTCGGGTGCCCACCCCCGGTATGCCCGTAACCCGGGGTCCGGGGAGCCGGCCGTATCGGCCGTGACCCTGCATCGCGCCACCCAGGAGATCTCCCACGACACTCCCGCGCCGTCGCGTATCGATCTTCCGGTGTGGTCGTCATGAGCACCCCGCCCGTACCCGGACTGGAGCCGGCATTCGAGGTGGAGGTCCTACTCGGCCCGCTGGAGGATCACGGCGTGACCCGCGCCGGGCACCGCAGGGTCGTACCGATCGCGGGCGGCCGGGTGACCGGTCTGTTCGACGCGCATATCCTGCCGGGCGGCGCCGACTGGCAGGTGGTCCGGCCCGACGGCGCCATCGAGATCGACACCCGGTATTCGGCGCGCACGGACGACGGCGCGTATATCCATATCCGTACGTTCGGCGTGCGCAGTGGCAGCCCGGAGGTGCTGGCGGCGTTGTTGCGCGGTGATCAGGTCGCCCCTTCCGAGTACTACTTCCGTCTCGGCGTACAGCTCGAAACATCGGATCCACGCCTCGCCGAGCTGGAACACTCCATTTTCGTGGCGTCCGCGATCCGGGACGCCGGCAAAGTCCGCTATACCGCTTACCGGGTCACCTGACGGGCCCATCTCCGTCGCGGACCCGACAGACGACCCCGTGACTCCGGCAGCCGAGCCGAGAACGGGCAATGAGCCGCGCGGGCCGACTGTGTGGAACCGGGGCCCGGTTCGAGGATCAACCCGACGCCGAGCGCACCTCTTGCGCCAGCTCGTCATCGATTCCGACCCGTACCAGCGCGGCCGCGAACTCCGCCGCATGGTCGCCGGGCGCCAGACCGGCCAGTTTTCCGGGATCGCCCGGCAGCGCGACCCGTTCGGCGCCGTGCACCGCGCGGTCGTCGAAATGCGGGCGCACCCAGGTCCACACGTCCTGGACCTCGCGCAGGAATACCTCGCTGCCGGTCGGGCCGATACCTTTGAACTGCTGGATCAGTTCACCGGCCCGCTCGACGTCGTGATCGGCTTCCTCGGCCAGTTTCCGCAGGTCGCCGTCGTATTTCTCGAGTGCCTTACCGGCGATTTCGCCGAGCTGGGTGGCGGTGCTCTCGTCGTACCGGCGGTAGTGCCCGCGGCCGAGCGCGTCGACCAGTTCCTGCCAGTCCGCGTCCGCCACCCGCCGCGCGGTCCGGTAACCGCTGCCCACCAGCTCCGTTGTCGCGGCGATCGCGATATCGGCCGAGATCCGGGCACTGAGCAGTTCGGTCAGCATCAGCAGCTGGAACAGTGGCGCCGGCTTGTCGTCCAGCCGGATCCCCGCTTCCGCGGCGTAGGTGGTTCCCGCCCGGTCGAGCAGCGCGTGCACAATATCTCGCTGGTTCACCGTGCCTCCTTCGAAGCAGGTACTACGGTCGGCGAAGGCGGAGCTCTCGCATCATCGCGCCTCCTGCCCTCGCAGCGCGTATACCCGGCGCCCGGAGATCCACACACCGCGCTGCCACGCGTGAGACCGGGCACGCCGGTACAACGTGCCCGGACTTCCCGGCCTCGACCCGACGCGTTCGGTTCAGTGCGCGGCGAGGGCGGCTTTCTCCGCCTTGGCGGCTTCGCGGGCGACCAACCGCGCGCGCTGCTCCTCGAACCGCTGGACATCCTTGGCGAGCTTCTCGAGATACTCGGCCAGCTCTTCCCGGGCGCGCTCGCCGCGGGCAGTGAAATCGGTGCGGTCGAAAACATTCCAGATCCGCAACACCGGCCACAGCACCTCGTCGAGATGCTGACGCAGATCGTAGATCCCGTGTTTCACCATCAGCACCCCGTTGCGGCGCCAGTTGGGCATACCCTTGCCCGGCATGGCGAAATCCTTGATGATCTTGGTGACCGATTCCATCGCCTGATCGGGTGCGAGATCGAAGGCGGCGGCGGCCAGATTGCGGTAGAAGATCATATGGAGGTTCTCGTCGGTGGCGATCCGCTTGAGCATCGCGTCGGCGATGGGATCACCGCAGACCTTGCCCGTGCAACGGTGGCTGATCCTGGTGGCCAGCTCCTGGAACGTCACATACGCGACCTGATCGAGGACACCGTGGAAATCATCCGGTGCGTGCACACCCCGGGTCATATGCACCATCCGGTCGTTCTCCAGGGCTACCGGATCCACACCGCGAGTGACGACGAGATAGTCGCGCATGGCGATCGCGTGCCGGCCCTCCTCCGCGGTCCACCGGCCCACCCACGTCCCCCAGGCACCGTCCTGCGAGAAGTGCTCGCTGATCGTCCGGTGATACGAGGGCAGATTGTCCTCGGTCAGCAGGTTGGTGATCATCGCGACCTTGGCGACCTCGGACAGCCGTGACTGCTCGGGATCCCAGTCGACTCCGCCCAATGCTGCGAAGTTGCGGCCCTCGTCCCACGGCACGTAGTCATGCGGGTTCCAGGCCTTGGCGGTGGCCAGGTGCCGATCCAGATTCTCGGCGACCACCGGCTCCAACTCCACCAGCAATTCGTACTGCGTGACATCGCGTCCCATGCAGATCCTCTCAGCTCGTCCTCGGTGATGATGCCAAACTGGCTGCGACGTCGCACCCGATCAGGCCGATCGGCACGGCGCCTACGATCGTGAACCCGGTCGAACACACTCCGCGCGGATGCGTCCGCCGCACTCCGCGCCACTCATGACAGACAGTAACCACCTGCCGGTGCAGACGATACCCGCCACCGGGAAGCCGGTTCGCCTGTCGGCTCGGGCCGGGCCTGCGGGAATCGGCGCGGGACCGTGGGCGGTGTAGCTATACGCTCGTGCCGCTGTGCACCATACGGGCTTCGGCGGACAGCGGCGCGCGCAGTAAACCGTCCCAGGCGTCGATGAGGGTCGCGAGGGTCGCCTGATCCGGTGCGGCGCCGGTCCGCCCGTAGCGGGCCAGCGTTCGCAGCACACTCTCGTACACCATGCGGATGCGCTGGCGCCGGACAGTCTCCGGCAGTTCGGACAGGGCCGCATACAGGGCACTGTCGACCGCCATTCCGCCGGCGGTCATCTCGGGGTCCGCGGAGCTGAACGCCCGGTCGAGGATATCGGATTCCAGCAGCCGATCCAGCAAGCCCACATAGTGGTTTCCCTCGTGCAGGGTGTTGGCCAGCGGCTGTACCAGAACCCACAGCACCTCGCGGATGGTCAGCGTGCGGCCCGATGCGGTCAGCCGGTCGACCAGATCCGTGCGGTCGGTACTGATCGTCGGTAGCCGGTGGTCGAATACCGCGCGCAGCAGGTTCTCCTTGGAACCGAAGTAGTAGCTGATCACCGATGCGTTGTGTTGTCCTGCGGCGCTGCGGATCTCAGAGAGGGCGACGGCCTCGTAACCGCGCCGGGCGAACAGGCGCTCGGCGGTTTCGATCAGGAGTATCCGGGTGCCCTCACCGGCGCTGTAGCGGCCGCGTCTGGCGGTCATGGATGCCAACCATACCGAGCCGAAGCCGCGGCGGTCCGGCATTCGGGTGCAGGAATCCCAGGTCACCGCTGTCCAGCTGCACGGCAGCGATCTGTAAACAAATGAACGCACGGCGATCGCATCCATTCGCAAATTAATGTCATCCGATTATTTTTCTCGTGGACGGACCACCCGAACTTGTTCCAGGCCCCCGATTTCCCGTTGCGGTGCGCACCACTCGCTCACCGTCCAGTTCGATCCACGAGGAGAACCGTGACCACCACCGAGACCCGCCCCGCCACCGCAGCCGATATCTACGCCGCCGGCGGTATCACCGTGACCAAACTGGGTGAGAACATCGGCGCACTCATCGAGGGCGTCCGGGTATCCGGCGATATCGGCGCCGAGACCGCGTTCGCCATTCGCTACGCGCTGGCCGCCAACAATGTGATCGTCTTCCGCGGCCAGCACCATGTCGACGACGATGTGCAGTACCAGTTCGCCTCGACACTGGGCACGCCGACCACCACCCATCCGACCCTCACCTCCGAGGACAACCGGACGCTGGTGATCGAAGGGGCCGCGAACAGCTGGCATACCGATGTCACCTTCATCGACCGCATTCCGAAGGCCTCCATCCTGCGTGCCGTCGATATCCCGCCCTATGGCGGTGCCACGACCTGGGCGTCGACGACCGCCGCCTACGCTCAGCTGCCCGAGCCGCTCAAGGCGCTGGTGGAAAAGCTGTGGGCCGTTCACAGCAACGAATACGACTACGCGGGTGTCCACGCCGACGCCCGGTCGCGCGGGCTCGCCCGGCAGGAGCATATGCAGAACTTCACCCGCATCGTGTTCGAGACCGAACATCCGGTGGTCCGGGTGCACCCGGAGACCGGCGAGAAGTCGCTGCTGCTCGGTCATTTCGTCAAGAATTTCGTGGGACTCAAGACCTCGGAGTCGGCCGCCCTGTTCCAGGTCCTGCAGGACCGGATCGTGCGCCTGGAGAACACACTGCGCTGGTCCTGGACCCCGGGCGATCTGGTGATCTGGGACAACCGGGCGACCCAGCACTACGGGATCGCCGATTACGGCGACCACAAGCGCAGTGTGCACCGGGTGACGCTGGCCGGCGATATACCGGTCTCGGTCGACAACGACACCAGCCGGATCCGCACCGGCGACGCCTCCCATTTCTCGATCGTCGATCCCGCCGGCCGTTTCCCCGGTTTCGGCGCCTGATTCACCCGCCCGTCGATCGGACCGGTCCCGCGCGATCCGCGTGACCGGTCCGCACGGCCCCGAAAGGACCACCCCGTGTTCAGCCGCTCCGACCCACTACGACGCCGGACCATATCGGTATTGGCGCTGTGTTTCGCCGCGGCTCTGGCCCTGGCGGGGTGTAAATCGGCGGTCGAGCAGGCCTCCGGATCCGGCACGGAGGTCACCGAAGGCGGTGTGCTCCGGATCGGTGACAGTGGCGACCTCACCCCCAGCAGCATCTATGCGGGTTCGCCGGCGCAGGCCACGGTCACCGGCCTGGTCTACGACACCCTGATCCGCTACCCCGCGGACGGGCTCGAACCGCAACCGGCACTGGCGGAATCGTGGCGGATCTCGCCGGACGGCCGGACCGTCGAACTCGCGCTGCGCGACGATGTCACCTTCCACGACGGCCGGCCTTTCACCTCCGAGGATGTCCGGTTCAGCCTCACCACCTACGCCGACCCGGCCCGCGCCGGCCAGCTCGCCCGGACGGCCGGCCTGATCACCGGCTACGACACCAGCGACCCGCACGCCGTCACCCTGGAACTCGACCGGCCCGCCGGTAATATCCTCGACCTCCTCGTCCTGGTGCCGATCATCGACCGGAATACGATGGCCGAGTTCGACGCGGGTACGGGGTACAACGGAACCGGCGCCTTCCGGTTCACCGGCTGGAAGCCCGGCGCGTCCATCACATTCGAGGCCGACAAGAACTATTGGGGCGGAAGGCCGCACCTGGACGGCGTCGAATACGTCATCGTCCCCGACGCCCAGACGCAGATCTCCCAACTGCGCTCCGGACAACTGGATCTGCTGCTCAGAATCGCGCCACGCGACGCCGATGCCCTCGCCGGCCGTCCCGGCGTGCGGATCGTGGAGCAGACCGGTGTGGCGACCAACTGGTACATCGGCGCGAATGTGCGGGCACCGGGGTTGAGCGATATCCGGTTACGCCGGGCGATCGCCTACGCGGTGGACCGTGACCGTATTCTGGCCGATATCTATCAGGGCCACGGGACCGCTGCCAGCCTGCCGTGGCCCGAACAATCGCCGGCCTACGACGCCGCCCTGAACTCCACCTACGACCACGATATCGATCGGGCGAAGGCGCTGGTCGCCGAAGTCGGTGAGATTCCGGTGATTCCGATCAGTTACACCACAGGGTCGGTCGATACCGAGGCCGTGGCGCAGATCGTGCAGGCCGATCTCGAGGCCGCCGGACTCGAGACCAGACTCGAGCCTCTCGACCTCGCGTCCACTCTCGAACACCTCATCGGCGGTACTTTTCCCGGCTTGTGGCTCACCCTCCACACCTACAGCCAGTACACCCCGGTCACGTTGCCGACCAGTGCCTTTCCGTTCAACGCGCACAAGAACACCTCGAACTTCGTCGACGCGGACTATCGCCGAGCGGTCGAAACAGCCTGGCGGACCGTCGATCCCGCAGGACCCGAAGCCAAGGCCGCGTACCGGGTACTGAACAACGAACTGCTCGACAACGCCTTCGTGATCGAACTACTGCACAACGAGAACGAACTCGCCCTCTCGGGCCGGGTGCAGGGCGTGCGCTGGTCGAAGAAGTCGGAGCTCGATCTGAGCGACGCCTACCTGGGGAGCTGAGAAAAGATGCTGCGATACGGTCTGCGGCGGATACCCTCCGCACTACTCGTCCTGGCCGTCGGTTCGGTGGTCGTCTTCGCGCTGCTGCGGCTGGTGCCGGGTGATCCCGCGTTGATTCTGGCCGGTCCCGATACCTCACCGGAGGCACTGGCAACCCTGCGAGAGGAACTCGGTCTCACCGGATCCCAGTTCGGTCAGTACTTCGCCTGGATCGGCGATATCGTCACCCTGGATCTCGGACGGTCGCTGATCCTGGGCGGCGATATCGGCAGCCTCCTGCTCGACTCGCTGGGCAATACGCTGGTCCTCGCGGGAGCGGCACTCCTGCTGGCGGTGGTCATCGCGCTGATCGCGAGCATCGTATCGGTGACGCTCGACCGCCGCTGGCTCAACAGCGCGGTGACCGCATTCGGCACCATCGCCGTGGCGATCCCCAACTTCGTGACGGGCACAATTCTGGTGGTGCTGTTCGGCGTGGTCTGGATGGTGCTGCCTGCCGGGGGTATCCCACGCCGGGGGCTGCTCGACGATCTGGAGATCAGCGCGCAATATCTGATCCTGCCCGCGATCTGCCTGGCCCTGCCCATCGCGGCAGCGCTGACCCGGTTTCTCACCGAATCGCTGCGCAGCCAGCTCGCCGAACCGTATGTCACCACCGCGCGGGCGCTCGGAATACCTCGCCGGCGCATCGTGCTCACCCAGGCTCTGCCGAACGCACTTCCCGCGACGGTCACCGTGCTGGGTATCCAGATCGGCCATCTGCTCGGCGGCGCCGTCCTCGTGGAGGCGATTTTCGCCTGGCCGGGGCTCGGGCATCTCATCGAACGCGCGATCGCGAGCCGCGACTATCCGGTGGTTCAGGTGATGCTGCTGTTCTCGGTCGCGCTTTTCGTGGTCATCCAGCTCACCACCGACCTGATCAACGCATGGCTCGATCCACGAATCCGGCTGGGAGGCACGGTATGAACCCCGAAGTCGACACCGTGGCGAAGGCCGCGGCGGGCGGCGGCGACCGGGACGATCGCTGGGCCGCGCTGCGTACCGGCCGCGGCCTGACCGGAGTGATCCTGGTGGCGATCGTGGTCCTCGCCGGGCTACTCGCGCCCTGGCTGGCGCCGTACGCCCCGGACCGGCAGTTCGCGGGCGCAACCCTGGCCGACCCGAGCGCCGCGCATCCGTTCGGCACCGATTCGGTCGGTCGCGATATCCTGTCCCGGACCTTCTACGGGATCCGGATCGATCTGCTCGTGATCTTCCTCGCGGTCCCCATGGGCGCGATGATCGGCGCGCTGCTCGGCCTGGCCGCGTCCCGGTTCGACCGGTTCGATACCGCGATCCAGCGCCTGTTCGACCTGGTCCTGTCCTTTCCGGCGATTATTCTGGCGATCGCGCTGACCATGATCGCCGGACCGGGCGTCGTCACGATCGGCACAGTGATCGCACTCGCCGAGATACCGGTATTCGGCCGGCTTACCCGCACCTCGATTCTCACGGTCCGACAGCTGCCCTATGTCGAGGCGGCCCGCGCGCTGGGGGCGGGCGAGAACTGGATTCTGCGACGGCATGTCCTGCCCAACTGCCTCGAACCGCTGACCGTGCAACTCGCGCTGGCGATGTCGGTCGGTGTGTTCGTCGAAGGCGCCATGAGCTTCCTCGGCCTCGGTGTCGTCCCACCGGCCCCCTCGCTCGGTTCCCTCATCAAAGAAGGCGCGCAGAGTGCCTACCATTCACCGTTCTTCGTGGCCGGCCCGCTGGCCGTCGTCGTCGTCCTGGTTCTCGGTCTTCTGCTGATCTCACAAGCCCTGGCCGCACGGTCGCGGCGCCGATGACCTACCCCGAACAAGGAGCTCACCGTGCCCACTCCACTCCTGTCCGTCAGTGATCTGCGGATAGATTTCGGTCGCTCACGCACCGCTGTCGACGGGATCTCGTTCGAGGTCGATCCCGGCGAGTTCGTGGCCCTGGTCGGCGAATCCGGCTCCGGCAAATCCGTCACCGCACGCGCGGTCCTCGGCCTCCTCCCCGACGGCGCCACCGCCGCGGGATCGATACGCCTGGACGGGACCGAACTCCTCGGCGCTACCGATCAGGAGTTGAACCGGGTGCGTGGCAGAAGAGTCGCGCTGATCTTCCAGGAGCCGCAGAATGCCCTGAACCCGGTGCGCCGGGTGGGCTGGCAGCTGCGCGAGGCCATCCGCGCACATCGCAAGATCTCGAAGGCCGCGGCCCGGGCAGCGGCCGTCGACCTGCTCACCCAGGTCGAGATCCCCGATCCGCACCGGCGAGTGGACTACTTCCCGCATCAGCTGTCCGGCGGGCAGAAGCAGCGGGTCGCCATCGCGCTGGCGCTGGCGGGCGATCCCGACCTGCTCATCGCCGACGAGCCGACCACCGCGCTCGATGTCACGGTGCAGGCGGAAATCCTGGCCCTGCTCGACCGGATCCGCGGCCGCGCCGGTATGGGTGTCCTGCTCATCACCCACAATATGGGCGTGGTCGCCCAGTACTCCGACCGTGTGGTGGTGATGCGCGCCGGTGCGGTCGCCGAAACCGGTGCCACGCATTCGCTGTTCGATACCCCGACCCACCCGTACACCCGAGCCCTGCTGGCGGCGGTACCCCGGCTCCCCGATCATCCTTCGGCGATACCGCGATCCGAATCCGGCACCCCGGTCGTGCTCGAATTCGATTCGGCCGCTGTCACTTACCCGGCCCGGCACGGCCGGCCGGCCTTCCGTGCACTCGAATCGGTCAGCCTGACGGTAAGCCGTGGTGAAGTACTCGGCCTCGTCGGCGAATCCGGTTCCGGTAAGACCACGCTCGGCCGGGTCGCGATCGGACTGGAACGCCTCAGCAGTGGCCGGATACTCTTCGAAGGCCATGATCTGGCGGCGATCCCGGACCGGCGGCTTCGCGAACTACGCCGCGATATCGCGGTCGTCCAGCAGGATCCCGCGACCTCCCTCGACCCCCGGCTCACCATCGCCGCCAGTATCCGCGAACCACTCGACGTCCACCGGGCGGGCTCGGCGGCCCAGCGACGACAGCGGGTACTCGAACTGCTCGACGCGGTACGCCTGCCCACGAACTTCGCCGGCCGCTTCCCCCACCAGCTTTCGGGTGGCCAGCGGCAACGGGTCGCACTGGCCCGCGCGCTGGCACTACGGCCCCGGCTGCTCATCGCCGACGAGCCCACCAGCGCCCTCGACGTATCCGTCCAGGCGGATGTACTCGCCCTGTTCACCGAGATCCAGCGCGATCTGGGATTCGCCTGCCTGTTCATCAGCCATGACCTGGCCGTGGTCCACCAGGTCGCGGACCGGGTCGCGGTACTGCGGTCCGGCTCGGTGATCGAAACGGGCCCGGTCGATGCCGTGTTCACCGCCCCTCGCGAGCCACACACCCGGGCACTCGTCGCCGCGGTACCCGTCCCCGACCCCACCCACCGGCTCGACCGGGCGCGGCAGCGGCCGCCGGTCCCGGCCTGACGCCGACAGCGCATATCTCGAGGTATACGGAAACGTTCTTGCGTGACGCCGTATTCCGGCACGAATGGATACGCGGTGTTGTGGTGTATCGCCACCAATTCCATGGACACCGAAAAGAGCCGGGATAACCTATCCGAGCAAGAAGTTTCCGACCAGAAAGAAAGCATTATGCGCGCATTTTCCGGAATTCTCGCCTCCGCCGCGATCGCGGGCACGCTGGCCCTGGGCGCGGCTCCCGCACAAGCCGCACCGACAACGGTGCCCGACAATTCCGGCACCAGCCCGGGTGTCACCGATTCGGGAGTGTTGCCGAGCACCGGATCGGGAATGCTCGACAGTAGTACGGATATTCTCGAATCGGGCCTCGACACCGTGCTCGACCTCGTCACGGGCCTCACCGGGAGCGCGGGGTCCTGACTCCGTGAACCAGCGCCGGACAGTGTGATACGGCGTATTACCGGGCCGGGCCCTGCCGGCGTCACGGACACGACCCGGCGGGGCCCGGCCACCCGGGTTCCGCTGCACCTCATCGACACTGTCATTCCGAATATCCCTGCGGAATATCCGCGCGGAATCAAACTTATCGTCGCCGTCGCGGACGACCCGGGAGGAAACTCCTGAACGCACCGCGGGCGTATCATTTCTCTTATTACACCTCTCGGCAGGCATTATTTTTGTGAGTTTTCATTGCCGCCGGATCTTCGAGGAAGGCTCGCGAAATGTCGAAATCAGGCCGTATCGCCGCGGCGGCAGTCCTTCTGTGCGGGATATGGTTCGCGCTGGCACCGGCTCAGGCGCAGGAACCCACGACAGAGCCCGCACCGAGCACGCAAGCGCCCGATAGCTCGTCACCCCGAACCCCTTCCCGGACCAACACCGCACCGTCGGACACTCCGGTCCCGGAAGCCGGCGATTCCCGGGTCTCGGTGTTGACACTGGCCGCGGTCGCGCGCTCGGGTAAACCGGAGTTCCGCACGACGACCCTGCTCTGCGCACCGAAAGAAGCGGGAACGCATCCCGAACCGGCGGACGCATGCGCCGAACTGGAAGCGGCCGGCGGGGATTTCGCCGAACTCACCGCCGAACCGGCCGCCTGCCCGATGATCTACGAACCGGTCTCGCTCGTGGTGGTCGGCCTGTGGGACAGCCGGCCGGTGACCTACCAGCACGATTTCGCCAACTGGTGCGTTATGGCAAACGCCGCCGAGCACGTCTACAAATTCTGAGTACCCGGTACGCGACTTCCCGTGTCCGAGGACCCTACCGGCGGCGCGGTGGGGTCCTCGGTGCGCGGCGCCGCGTTGCCGGCTGCCGCCGGGACGATCCCAGACCGTGCCGCATCAGCGGAAGAATCGTGGCACGGACAAAGGTGCGCGCCGACTCCTCGTCGCCGAAATCGGCACCGGCGGTAGGCGTCAGCATCAGCGAATGGGCGAAGCGGGCCACCAGTTCGGCCACGGGCCTGGTGTCGTAGCTGTCGATCTCGCCGCGTTCCTGGGCGGCGTCCAGAATGCTGACGATGAACTTGATGCCCTGGGATACCAGCTCCTCACCGCGGACGGTGTAGAAGCTCAGTGCCTCCTCCGGCGCCACCTCGATCAGCTGGGTCACCAGTGGATGTGTTCTGGTGAGCCGCAGGATGTAGAGGACCGTCTCCTCGATCTGCGCGTCGACACCGCGTGTGGTGGTGGCGATCGCCGTGGCCTCCGCCAGGACTCGCTGGATCTCCCGGGCGAGAACAGCGTCGACCAAATTGTCCTTACCGGCGAAGCGGCGATAGATCGTGACCCGGTTGAGCCCGGAGCGACGCGCGATATCGTCGAGGCTGCTCCGCCGGATCCCCACCTGCAGGATCCGCTGTAGTGCCGCGTCCAGGATCGTTTCGTCGACCTCGTCGAATGCGCGCAACATGTATCAAAAATACCTACGCTGTTTCATTGCGTCAAAGATCGGCGGCGCAGCGAATTCCGGTGACACCGGTGCGCAGAGGTCGCGGGGCGGCCCGGGGCTCGGCCCGAAGCCGCGAACAGCTCGAACTTTCATGCATCAATGTATCCCTACTCGATACGTAAGGTCAACAGCGAACCCATTCTTGATGCATTGTTACATTCACGCTATCGTATGGCTGTCCGCCCGTCCTACCATCGTTCGCGCCCTGCTCGACACCTCCTCCCTGCGCTTACCGACCCGGCGCCGCTCTCGCGTCACACCGAGCCGATACGGCCCCGGATCCCCCGGTTCGTTTCCCACCACCGCGCGGACCACCTGCCGAATGGAGCCCGATATGACCGTCACCGCCGACGTTCACCGACCCAGCGATACCGAGAATCGGCCGGGCGGGCCGATCCGTACTGCCGGGCCCGCCGGTGCAGACCCCGGTAGCGAACAACCGGGCCGTCCGGTGCACATCTCCGACAACAGACCGGAGATCGTCCGGGCCTGCACACGGTTGCTCGCCGAGACCTCCACGGACCAGCATGCGGCGCCGGCCGGATCACCGGACCTGACCCGTCTTCACGAGCTGGCCGCGGACTGGATACGCCACGGCGGCACCGCCGAAGCGTTCCACCGGGCAGTGCGGTCGGCGGTCGACGAATCCCTCGCCCAGCTCGTCGCCACCGACTCGGTGCGGTCCACCGAGGAATTACTGCCCACGGTCCGCCGGTTCGTACGCGCCCACGAGGCGATCGCGCGTGCCGTCTCCAGCGGTCTCATGCGACCGCTGGCGGCCGGCGCGGACAGCCCGGTGCCCGCACTGCGGTCCCTCGCCGCCGCGACGGCCGAGGGTCGTATCGAGGCGCTCCTCCCAGGAGCCCGGATCTGCGAGAACTATTCGGTCCTCGCGCTGACCCTGCACCGCCACGACCCCGAGACGCGGGAAGGCGCCGCAGCCGATGAACCGGTGTCCGATGAAGGGACGCACCGCGCGCTGCACCGGATGCGTCTCGTTCTCGCCCGGGACCACGACCCCTCGGTGCTCGCCGCGCTGGGCGTGCACGGTGGCACCGTCCTCGTTCCCACCGATTCCGGAACCGACCCCGACGCTCTCGTCGCCGATCTCACCGCGGCGGCGGATATCCCGCTCATCGCGATCGTCGCGCCGGCCGAACGCACGCGGATCACCGAGGTGGCGGATACCGCCCACGAACTCCTCGATCTCGCGCAGCGCCTGCGATACCGGCCCGGCCTCTACCGGTTCCGCGACCTGGCGCTCGAATACCAGCTGACACGGCCGAGTCCCGCGCGCACCCGGCTGTCCGCCCGGGTGGCGCCCCTCTACGACCATCCGGAGCTGCTCGATACGCTGCTGCTCTATATCCGCAACCGCCTGCGAAGACAAGCGACCGCGCATATTCTCGAATTACACCGCAACACAGTCGATTACCGCTTGCGGCGGATTCAGGAACTCACCGGATTCGATCCGGTTCAGCAAACCGGTCTGTGGTATCTGCAGTCCGGCCTCATCGCCTACGGCTACGAGTCCGACAGCTCCGGACAGCCGGCGGCACGAGCAAAAACGTTCCGCCTGATGAACCGGGAAACTCCCGGGCTCCGGGACGTGGATACCGGCGGGCCGCTCGATTCCGGTCAGCCGATCGGAGCCGCCGTGGGAGGCAGGTGATCAGTGATGCCGGTCGACGACAAGCCGTACCCCACGGACACCACGCCTACCGACCCCGGCGCCGGTGAAACCACCTGCCCGGTACCTCGCACCCTGGCCGCCACGCTCCTGTCCGGGCGCAGCGCCGCTTCGGTCGCCCGGGAAATGGGAGTGGTGGTCGCCGACTCGTACCACGTACTGGCACTGGATATCCCAGTGCCGGACCGCCATACCCGCCGCGAACTCCTGTCCGGCGGACCTTCCCGGGCTGTGCCCGCTGAGCTCGTCGCCGCGATCTCCCCGCAGGCGCTCGCGCTCGGCACCGAGGACGGCGCCACCGTCCTCGTACCCGGCGAGGCACTCACCGACGGCGATATCGACGCGGTGGCCGGCCGGCTCACCCGGGAGCGGGAAATACCGGTGGTCGCCGTACACGCACGGGCGTCGAGGGATCAGCTGCCCGCGGTGGCCGAGCAGGCGTGGGAAATCGTGGACCTGATCCGCCGGCTGCGCCTTCCCGCCGCGGTCTACCGCTTCGATGATCTCGCCCTGGAATATCAGCTCACCCGGCCGGGACCCGGCCGGGACCAACTCGGGTCACTGCTGGATCCGCTCGACGAGCACCCCGAGCTGACCCGCACGCTGCAGATTCATATAGCCAACAACCTCAATCGCCAGCGAACCGCCCGGGCTCTGCATATCCACCCGAATACGGTGGACTACCGGCTCAAGCGGATCGGTGAGCTGACCGGGCTGGACACGAACGAAGCGCCGGGCCTGTGGTACCTGCGGTCCGCGCTGGTAGTGCGGGGCTATGCGGCCGACACCGAATAAGCTCCGGCGGCCGGCGCCGCCGGAGCCCGGCAGTAGCTATCCGGCGTCGCCCCCGTGCACCGGTTCCGGTTCGGGTTCAGGTATTTCGGAGGCGACATCATCGGGTAGTGCGTGCTCGGCCCGCCGGGCCCGGCGCTTATCGTTGAATCGGGCGAACTGGACGGCCAGCTCGAACAGCACCGTGAGCGAGAGGGCGAGGGCCAGCATCGAAAGCGGGTCCTGTGGGGTGACCACGGCCGCGAAAACGAAGAGCCCGAAGATGATTCCACGCCGCCAGGCCGCGAGCCTCGCGTAGTCGAGTACGCCGATCAGGTTCAGTCCGACGATGAGCAGCGGAGTTTCGAAGCTGACACCGAAGATCACCAGCAACTGGATCACGAAGCCGAAATACTCGGCGCCGCTCAGCGCCGTGATCTGCGCGTTGTCGCCGATCGCGAGCAAGAAGCCCAGGGCGTGCGACACCACCAGGTAGGCCAGCACCGCACCGCAGGCGAACAGGGCGCTGCCCACCACGGTGAAGCCCACCGAATACCGCCGCTCGGAATCGCGCAGGGCCGGTGTGACGAACGACCACAGCTGATACAGCCAGACGGGCGAGGCCAGGACGACGCCGGCGGTGAGACCCACTTTCAGGCGCAGGACGAACTGCTCGAACGGCGCGGTGGCCAACAACCGGCAGGTACCGTCCGGTGTGATCGCCGCGCGCACATTCGGCGGCAGCGAACAATACGGTCCGCGCAGCATATCGCCGAGGCTCGGCACGCCGAGGACCGAGTGGCTGTACCAATAGAAGCCGATCAGTGTTGTCACGGCGACCACGGCCAGCGATTTCAACAGTCGGCCGCGCAGTTCGCGCAGATGCTCGACCAGCGGCATCGTGCCGTCGGAGTTCGACCGTCGCCTGCCGCGAAGGAGCTCCACGAAAATTCCCATTACCTCGCCTCGGGTGGTGTTATCGCGCCAGGTGGTCACGGCACGGCCGCAGAAGTGTCAGTGCCGCCGGATCTTCCGGCGGCACCGCACCCCGGCATATCGCCGGAATTGTCAGGCTCGCGCCGAATCCCGCAGGACCAGTTTCGCCTCGGACACCTGCACGGACTGCTCGCCCGCGGGCAGGTGCCGCACCGTCGCACCGTCGGAGGCGGGCGTATCCGCGTCCGGCTTCGGATGCATCTCCTGTACTTCGGTCTTGAAGATTCGCATCGAGCGTCCCAGGCTGCGGGCGGCATCCGGTAGCCGCTTGGCACCGAAGAACAGCGCGAAGACCAGGACCACTATCAGCCAGTGTGCGGGGCTCATCGAACCCATGGCTGCCTCCAATCACTATCGAAGGGGTCCGGCCGGCCCGGCGAGGGGACCCGGGCCGGCCGGACCCGAACTGAAATGGAACGGATTACCGCTTGAAATCCAGCAGGTTGGGCAGACCGGCCGCGAACCGCTTGGCGTCGAGCTTCCGGGCCCCTTCGAACTCCTTCAGAGTCGGGTGCGGCAGAATTACTGCCTTCTCCGCATCCGAGCCGGCCGCGTCGAGGATGGCGTTCGCCGCGTGCCGTCCGCCCTCGCACGCACCTTCCATCGTCGCGAGGTCGACCTCGGTCTTCAGATAATCGCCGGCCAGGAACAGGTTCGGAACCTTGGTGGGCCCGGTGGGACGATTTTCCCAGGAGCTCTTGGTGTTGATCATCAAGTAGTCCTCGTTGGTACCCTTGCCCGCGGCCGGATCGTACCGGTATCCCGGATCGAGGAACCACGAGTGCAGCTGACGGTCCGTCAGATCGGGGACCAACGGCTCGCCCTGGGCCGCCTTCGTGACCTGATGCCAGACCTCCTTGGCGATTTCCTCCGGGCTGCACTCCATGGCGGGCTTGCGCACGACCTGGCCCGGCACCTCCCAGTCCGAGATGCACAGCGACAGGCAGTCTTTGGCATTGCCGTCGCCATAGGTGTCGGCAAAGTCGGTGGTCCAGAACTGGCCCTGCTGGATACCGGTGAGGCGCCAGGGCGAGTCGATCCAGCCGACGTGGCCCCGGAAGAACCGGTTATCCGTATTCAGGTAGAACTGGATACCGTTCATCCAGTCCACCTCGAGCTTCTTGATCCGCTCCAGATCCGGATCCAGCGCCATGATCTCCGGGCTCAGGTACTGCGGCACCTGCTCCGGGGCGAAGGCGAGCACGAACCAGTCGGCCTCGATATCGGTGTCACCGGATTCGGTGGTCGCCTTCGCCGCCCTGATCTTCCCGTCGGCGACTTCCAGCGATTTGATTTCCGTACCCATCTGGAACTTGACACCCTGGCTCTCCAGATAGGCCAGCCACGGGTTGAACCACCGCTCGTTCGTCGGCCCGTTCAGGACCTGGTCCGGGAACCGGCCGTCGGTGCGGTGCAGGATGGCGGCGAGGAATCCCTCGGCCTGGTTGCAGATCGTCCGGGCGCTGGCCTTCTCCTCTTTGGCCGCCACCAGGGCGCGGGTGACGGTGGAGATGAGCAGGTTGTAGGTGGGGTTCGAGCCGTCCATCAGGACGAAGTCCTTGAAGGAAGTGTGCTCCCACTGGCCGAGCCGGCGCTCGTCACTACTGGTGAAGAAGACGAGCAGTGACCGGAGCAGCACGACGAGATCGGGGATCGGCAGCTTCGGCAGCCAGATCATTCCGCCGAGCAGTGTCCGGATGATCTTCTCCGGGTTCGCCGCCAGCCCGATCGCGTCGAAATCCAGCGCGAACGGGATGGTTATGTCGGGGGATGCCTGCGCGCCGGTCGCGGTGAGCGCCTCGACGAGATTGTCCTGCACCCCACGTTCGTTTCCCTCGAAGGGAATTCGGCTCATCGTATCGGGGATGGCCTGGTAGTAGCCGGGGAAGAATCGGAAGCCGTGCTCGCCCGGCAGTGGTTTGCGGCCGCCGGCCACCGGCAGCGGTGTGTCGATACTGCGGGCTTTACCACCCCAGGCACGACGTTCGTACACGGTGACTTCGAACCCGCGCTCGACCAATTCGTGCGCCGTGGTCAGACCGGCGATACCGCCACCCAGCACAGCTACTTTTTTCTTGTCGGGTGCGGCGTGGGCATTGGTGAGGCCTACCAAACCGCTGTTTGTGGCTGTCACGGCGGCGACGGCGATCGAGCCGGCCGCAGCACCTTTCACGAAACTACGGCGGGAGACTTCGGATTCGGCCATTGGATCACGTCCTTTTTGGCATCAGGCTTCCGATCAGGTGGGCAACAACGTATCTAGATTCGATACATGTGGTCAACGGAAGTTTCGCTATTGATGTGATGTCACAGACAGTGACGTGGATTTCCGCAACCGCTTACCAAGCGGCTACCCAAATATTCACGGAGAGCGGGGAACAGAACAATTCCGGCCGCCACCCCAGCAGTGAGGGCCCGGGTCCGACGAGGTCGGATATGCGCGAATGCGACGATCCGGGAAGCGGACTATTCGAAGTGGCAGCGGATATCTCGCTCGGCGGCCCCGATCGGTGCCTGTTCCAATATTTCGAAACCGCCGAGCGAGAAAAGGCACCCGCCGCGCGTTACGGTGCCCGTCACATACGGTACCTGTAGAACAGGGCACCACAGCCACTTTCGGGACGCGATCGGAGAATTGCCTACCGAGTACCCGAACCGCTGTGACAGGTTCACAACAACGAAAGCGGCGGCGGTCCGGGATCACTCCCGAACCGCCGCCGCACCGCGAAAGCGGTTGTTACCGGCCCGAATTATCGCGTCCGAACCGACACCCGCGCGAATGCTACCCCGGCAGACACCACGGACCGGCCGAAACGGTCGACGCGACACAGGAGAGCACCGACGATCCGGCGCTGACCGCACCGGATCCGGTGGCACTCAGCGAAGACAGCGGATCGGCGATCGCCGCCGGCTCCGCGACGGGTGCCGCGGGCTCGAGGACTGTGCCCGGATCAGCCTGCGCCGGTATCGCACCGAATACCAGGCCACCGAAAATCATTCCGGCTGCACCCACTTTTGTCATAGCACGCATAAATCACTCAACCTTTCGCGCGGCTATCCGATAAGACGTGTCAGATCGTATCGTGGATATTTTCTTCGTCGAGATAGTTTGTGACGGTATATAAGCCGATCTATCACTTCTTTGTATTCACTGTTCACCACCCCCGAATATCCGCATCGATCGGCGGCGACAAGACCGTCGGTTCCTTGCCCGCCGGAAAAGGAAGAGTATTCCCGCGCCCCCGATATGCGTGTATCACGGTTGACCTGAATTCGTGCGGCCGGAGGGCGCTCAGCTCACCTGCGTGGGATCGGAGCCCTCGCGATAGGACTGTTCCCAGGCCATTACCGAGACCGCATAGGCCATGGAGTTGTTGTAGCGCAGGATCGCCCGCTCACGCTGTTCGCGATGATCGAGCTCGGAACCGCCGTCACAGAGATACCGGCCCGCGGCCAGAGCGGCATCGAAGATATTCTGCGGGTCCGTCACCCCGTCACCGTTTCCGTCCGAGGCGTAGTTCTGCCAGGTTTCCGGAATGAATTGCATCGGGCCCACCGCACGATCGTGGGTCGTCATACCGTCGAGGAGGCCGTCGTCGGTATCGGTGATTATTTCGTTTCCGTCCAGACTCCCGTCCAGCACGGGACCGTAGATCGGCTGAACCGGATTTCCGGCGCCGTCGTCCAGCGTACCGAATGCGTGCCCGGACTCGATTCGTCCGATTCCGGCGAGCAAGGTCCACGGCAGGCCACAGGCGGGATCCTCGGCGCCGAGCACCTCGGCACTGTTGCGGTACGCGGCCACCGCCACCGCCGGTATGTCCTGTACTCCGGCGGCCGAGACGGCCACGATCGGTGGCGGGGGCGGGGGTGCCGGTTTCGCTTCCTTCAGCGGTACGAAAGGCACCGGAGCCACCCGGGTCCGGGGTGTGGCGACCGGATTCCCGGCCACCCCTTTCACCCCCCGGGCGAGGTCATCCTCGGGCGCCCCGACCGCCTGGTCCGCGGGACCGGCCACAGCGAAGACGCCGGTCGGGATCAGGCTGGTGAGGGTCACCACCGAGATCCGGGGCAGCGCCCGGCGCCGTCGGCGTGAATGCCTGCCCATCAGCGGGTACCCACCCGCCGGGCGGCACCGGCGGGTCGCGCCGGCGGACTGCCGCGGAAAGTGTTGTGTACGAGTGCCGTCCGTTTCGGCATAGAACGTGCTCCTTCATCTGAACCCCCTGACCGAGTCGCCGATCACCACCGCATCCGACCCGGTGAGCGTCCACTGGAACGCCTCTTGGGCCCGGCGGCCGCGGGCTGCTGCCCGGTCCGCGCCACCCGGCAGCCGGATCAGCCCCGACCGGACCAGATTCACCGGTAGCCGCAACAGCGGGTACCACGGCGGCATATACGCCGGAAGTCCGAGCCTGCGCATCGCCTTCGGGCCCAGCAGCGCACTGGCGATGGAGAGGTGCTGGGCTCGGGCGATCCGCCCGCGCAGCGCCGGGAAATTCCGGTAGTGCCAGTTCAGCGGGTCATCGGCCATGGGCACCGCGAGCTGGGGCGTCGTCTCGTCCGGGTCGGTGATCGCTGCGAGCGTGTGGTAAAGCACCCGCACAGCGCCGGGGAAGTCGGTGGGCAGGAAACTGTCCTGCACACCGATGAGCCGGCCGACGTAGCGAACCAGATGCGCGGCGGCGTCCAGATCCCGCCGCGGTGGCACGATTCCCATCGGCACGGATCCGACCAGCGGCGCGATCAAGGCTCCCACCAGCGTCGCGGCCATATCTGTCTGGTTGATGGGCAGTCCCCAGTCGGACCCCTGCCAGTCGGGCATGGCCGCGACCTGCCGCCGCACCAGCGCGTGGATCAGCCGTACCTGGATCGTGGACCGGTAGCCGATACCGCCGGGCTGTAACCCGTTCTCCGCGGTGACGTTCAACGCCCACTGGGCCGTTTCGGCGAACCGTTTCGCGGGGCCCTTCTCCAGCGCCCCGGTCCGCAGCAGTGTCTTGTTGAATCCGGAGGCCAGGTAGCCACCGAGAAACGAGACATCGCGGGCGATATAGACACCGTCGACCCCGCCCAGCCGGTATACCCGCGCGCCCCGGCGCAACTGTTCCGGATCCAGCCACCGCGGTGGGGACTCCACCCGCACGAAGAAATCCCGTAGCGGCCGGGGCGCGCCGCGCATTTCGGCGATTCCTTCCCGCAGCGCCTCGTCGAACAGTGGCCAGGTGACCTCCAGCCCGTCCCGGTACATCCAGTCGACTACGGCGTCCATCGGCGGATCGCCGATCGTCAGCGATTCGCCGAGCTCCTTCCATTGCGCCGGTGTCGGTCCGGAGACACCGACCATGGCGGCGAGGGCACGCATCGCCGGGAGCTTGCGGGGTAGTTCGGGATGCCGGACGGGAACGATCACAGCCATATCTGTTCCTTCGAATAATCGACGGGGCGTACGGGATCGGCGGCACGGTCGAATGCGGCCGGGCAATATCGGAATACCGGAATGGGGAATATCGAAACCCGAAAGGGTATGCACCAATGATACCGATCCCGTTACATAGGGTCAATCGCCCACAGGTGCCGTACGACCGCCGGCCGCCCGTCAACGGCCGCGTGCCAACGCGTCCCGGAACAGCGGCCACGACTTGTGCAGGTCCTGTTCCCAGTAACCCCACGAATGCGTCCCGTTCGGCCGTAGATCGAACACCGCGGGGATTCGCAGTTCGTTCAGCCGGTCTCGCAATGAGTACGCGCACTGGTTGGTGACAGCCTCGAGCAGACCGCCCACCACCGACTGATCCACGAGTTTGCCGAGATCACCGTTGATCCCCGGCCCCCGCACAGTTTCCAGCGGCCCCGGCAATCCGGTGCCGGTCGAGACGTACAGGGTGACTCCGCGCAATTTGCCGGCATGAAGGTAGGGATCATTGGCCGTCCACGCCGGGCTCTGCCACGGCCCCCACATATTGGTCGCATCGCCGCCCCAGCGGCTGACCACCGCGCGAACCATCGCCCGGCCCATCGGGTCCGAGGTGCGAATACAGCCGCTGTACGAACCGATCGCCACATAGCGCCGCGGGGCTGCCAGGGCGAGCTGGAAGACAGATGTCGCCGCCATCGATATACCCGCGGCGGCGTTCACGCCGGTTCCGTTGAACGCCTCGTCCATGAGTGGCGGCAGCTCCTGCGTCAGGAAGGTCGTCCACTGCTGGCGGCCGAGCACCGGGTCGTCGGTCAGCCAATCGGTGAAATAGCTGCCCGAACCGCCCAGTGGTATCACGACATTCACCTGTTCGTGGGCGAAGAATCCCCGGATATCGGTCTTCTGGTGCCAGCTGCTGTCACCGTGTCCGCCGGCGGCCCCGTTCAGCAGGTACAGGGTCGGCGCCGGGGTGGCGGTATCGCGCGCGCGGATAACCTTGACCCCGAGGACGGTATCCATGGCCGCCGAATACACCTGGACATCCAGGACCCCGTCGGGGTCCGGCTCGATGCCGACGATATGCGAACCTCCGGGGTGATCTCCGGAATCGGCCGGAGCCGACGCACCCTGGCCCGTGCCGACGACCGGCACAATCGTCATGAGCAGCAACGCGGCGAACCATCGTGCGATCGTGCGCGGGCCACCGCCCGAAGCCCCGGGGATCCACCTCCGCCCGGCGCTGAACCGTCGTTTCCTCGGCACGGACTCCGTGGTCCGCGAGGCGAACTCCGTTGTATCCGGTACGTACCGGGTCATCATTACTCCTTCGGGGAGGAATACGCTGTGCCGCGTGCTCACGCGACACCCATATCGAGCGCCAGAGTTTCTGTGCGCGTCCAGATTTCGTGCCACGGTCGAAGAGGTTCCGTGCACAGTGCGACGGTTACCGACCGGCTGATACCGGGAAAGCCGAGCGGATCATCGGCCGCTGCCACAGCCGTGGCTGTCCGGAAGTGTGCGCACAGCCCCGTCCCGCCCCGCCATGGGCCGACGTACAGCACGTTGCCGGTCGCATCGGGTGGCCGGCCGAAATAGGCGTATCCCCGATTCGGGCTGTAGATCGGCGGCAGTTCCTCGCCCGCGAAGTGCTCGAGCCCCGAGGCCTGCCAATACGAATCGGTGACGATCACCGTCCGACGCGCTACGTCCGCGGGGAGCGCCCGATAGGCGCCGGTCACCGTCACCGTCAGCTCCGGCCAACCGCTCGTCCCGTATATCCGCATCCGGCTGTAGACCTGTGTGGCCGAATCGCTGGGTTCTCGCAGGGAATCCGCGGGCCGTGGTAGGGCGACCACCGCGGCAAGTGCGATCACCGCGGAGACCGCACCGAGACCCAGATGCAGCCGGCGCCACCACCGCCACGACGAGGCCGTTACCGCGACGGCGCCGGCGGCGAACACGGCCGGTAGCACGGCGGCGGTGTAGTAGGGGCGAGTGGCGGTCACAAAGACGAACAGCAGCGCCACCGCGGCCGCCACCGCGACGAACCGGTAGCGGCGCAAACCCTCGTATCGCAGGAAACCCGCTGTCGCCGCGGCCAGGAGAATCGAGCCGAGGGCACCCGCCTGTACGAACTGGTGTCCGAGCAGGGCTGCGCGACCCCCGGTCGCCAATTGCTGTTCCGCGCGTATCGCCTCCCCCATCGCCCACTGCGGCCATCCGTGCCCGGCCTGCCAGACGATCGCCGGCAGCACCGTCACCGCCGCCCCCGCACCGGACACCCAGAACACCCGGTTGCGCAGCAGGTCGCGTGGACCGAGGGATGCGATACCGGCGGCGAGTCCGATCAGAACCACGATCGCCAGCCATTTGATCTGCAGGTCCAGTGCCGCCGCGCAGAACGCCACCGGGATCAGCCGGTCGTCCCGAATCCGGGTCCACCGCACCAGCAGCCACACCACCAGGGCCGAACATGTGCTGTCGAGCGCGAAGGTCGACAGCGAGGCGGCCTGGGACAGCGCGAACGGAGAGGTCGCGTACGCGAGCGCCGCGAGCACCTGCGCACGGGTGTCACCGCCGAACTCGCGCGCCACGGCAGCAGTGATCACGATGGCCGTGACAGTCGCGAGGACCGCCGGAGTGCGCAATACCACCAGCGACCCAGGGGCGAGCAGATCGACCGCACGGGCGATGACCGCGACGACCGGGCCCTGATCGACGTATCCGGCAGCGAGATGCCGGCCGGCCGCCAGGAAATACAGTTCGTCACCGAAATGGCCGTATCGGTCCACCCGCAGCAGGAACACCACCCCAGCCACGAACGCCGGGATGGCCACCGGAACCGTCGCGAACGGCGGCACCCCGGAAGTCCGGGGACGCCGGACATCCGGTGTGCCGGTGGGAGGGGCGATCCGCGGAGAGGACATCATCGCCCCCGGGGCAGCGCGAGGACCACCACCGACAGGACAGCGGCGGCGGCGACTACGATCCACAGGGCGGTGCCGAGCGCGGCAAGGTAGGCATATGTGATGTTCCCTGGCATTCCGGGGTCGAGCCGGGTGAGCAGGACCACCGGCCCCAGGGCGCTCCCCAGCTGCTGCAGTGTGGGCACCAGGCCCGAGGCCGGGCCCGTATCCGCGGGGCCGATCCCCGCCATCAACAGGGCGGGCAGCGGCGCCGCGAACCAGCCGAGACCGATCCCCGCGGCGGTCAGGGGCACCACCAGTGCGGGCACGTCGATCCGCCCGGCACCCGGATCGATCAGCAGCGCGACCGTGGCCGTGGCGAATCCGAAAAGGATCATCCCGGCGGTGAGCGTCGCGTTCCTGCCCCGGTTCACCAGGATCGGTGCGGTGAGCGCGCCCACGACCGCACCGGCGGCGCTCGGTAGCAGTAGCAATCCGGCTTGTTGTGCGGTGAAGCCCAGGCCGAGCTGAACGGTCTTCGACACAGTGACCGGCATCCCGGCGAATATCGCCGAGAAACCCACTACCGCGACAGCACCGAGGGCGAATTCACGCCGGGCGAAGAGGCCCGCCGGAAAAGCCGGTGCACTGCCCGCACCGCGGCCGCGACGCACGACAACCGGCAGGAGCACCGCCGCGACCGTCCCGGCCAGCGACCACTCGAGCACAGATCGCGTTCCGCCGACCGGTATCACGAGGTAAAGAAGCACCGCGATCAAGGCGACGCAGAGGACCGCGCCGACGGTATCCAGTCGTCGCGCGGCGGTGGGCCGGTCCCGTGGCAGGAATCGCCCGGCAACGGCCACCGCGACCAGCGCGATCGACATCTCGGTCAGGAACAGCGAGCGCCATCCGATACTCATGGGATCCGAATCGACGAGTACGCCCCCCAGGACGGGGCCCGCCACGGCGGCGGCCGCGGCGGTCGCACTGTGGGCGGCGAACGCGGTCATCCGGCGCCGCCCGTCGAACGATGTGGTGATGATCGCCAGGGTCTGTGCCGCCACCAGCGCACCACACAGGCCCTGCGCACACCGTCCGGCGATCAGTTCGGCGCCACCGCCGGCCGCGGCGCACCAGGCCGCGCAGAGGGCGAAACCCGCCATACCGGTCAGATACGCCCGCCGGCGCCCGTATCGGTCACCGAGGTATGCCCCGGCGATGAGCGTGCAGCCGAAGGCCAGACTGTAGCCAGAGACCACGAGGACCTGCTGCATCGCCGGCAGCGGGACGTCACGAGCGATCGCCGGCAGCGCCGAGGCCAGCATTGTCAGATCCAGCACCTGGACCACGACGGCGAGCATGCAGGCGAACAGCGGTCCCCGGGCTACGCGGGCCCGGCGGCCAGCCGGCCGGGCAGTACCGCCCGACACCGTCGAAACGATCACGGCACAGTTTCCACGGCGAGTCCGCACTCTCCTGTGGCACAAACGGTGTCAACTACCCGCCGAAATACCGCGAGATACCGTCCGACCGACTCCCGGGCCCGATCGGTATCGGGAAACAGCACGGTGATCCGCGTGGCCTCCGCGAATCGGTTCACCCAGATGTAGACCTCACGCGGACTGAGCGGGTTGGCATAGATCCCGCCGTTGACGGCCGTGAACATCGCCGCGCCCGAAATCCGCCGGATGTCCAGATACGACAGCATCGGAGTCGAACATCCCGGGGCGGCGGCGATATTCGTATCGTCGGCCGCGAGCTCCAGCACCCGGTGCAGCGATACGTCGGACAGCTGTCTGGCCTGGTCCATGGCCCGCTGGGCGGCGCTCACCAGGGACGCGAAATCGTCGGCCGGGCCCACGGGAAAAGCAACCGGGACAAGGTTCGTGTACCACCCCACGGACGCCGCTTCGCCGTCGGTGTGCCGGGTGTTCACCGGTGTCAGGCCGAGATATCGCGACCGGCCGGCGAGTTCCTTTTCCACACATGCCGCCACCGCGAAGATTCCGGCCAGGAACCTCCCGCCCTGCTTCGCGCACAGTTCGTCGAACTCGACGGCGCGGGATTCCGGCAGCAGAGTCGCGGTCACCTGTGCCCCGTGGGTGTAACCGCCCGGCCCCACCCCGGTATCCAGCGGGAACGACGGGATCTCACCACCGTGCCGATACAGGATATTGCGCCATTCACGCACCCCTGGCGAGTTCTTCCCGAGGGCTTCGTTCACCCTCCGGTCCCGCGCGCAGTAGGCGATATGGCCGGATACCTCCGGTAGCGCGGGCGAATGGTCCGCGCATTCCGCGGAATAGATGGTCAGCAGATCGACAAAGGTCAGCGCCTGGGCGACACCGTCGGTGTGCAGATGGTCGATCGCCGCGTAGACCGTGAATGTATCCGCGCGCTCGATGATTCCGAAGGTGAAGCAATCCCATCGGGTCGGTCCCGGGGTTTCCTGCTGTACATGTGCCCGCACCGTCGCACTCCCGTCGACCTCGCCGTGACGCACCGGCAGGAATTCGATCGTCCGGGGATCGGTGACGTGCCGGGCGAACGACCCGTCCGCGCGGCGCACGAAGTGACTGGCGAACGTATCGTGGCGGCGTAGAAACGCGTTCACCGTCCGGGTCATGGCGCGATGGTCGGGCGATCCGGGGAGATCGAACGCGATCATGCACAACCGGGACGCGCGGAACTCCGCGTTCGCCTCGCGGTGCGCGGCGCGGAGGTAGACCTGCTGCTGGTACGAGGGCGCGGCGGGATGAACCGGCGCTCGACGAGCTGCCTCGCGCGACTCGCGCGTGGCTGTCCACGTGGTGAGTACACCTCCCGCCGGATCCCATTCTTCGAAGAAGCCGTAATTGACCACCGATTGCCTCGATTCGTACCGACTGGGGCCGGACGCTGTCACAACAGTTGTGCGCGCACCGGCCCGGGAACCGACGGCCGAGACCGGCCGTCGCATCGGCGTTCCGGACGCCGGAGCCGCCGAAAACTACGTGTTCCCCGGCGAACTCATCCACGAGTTAACGACACCGATCGGCACAGCGCCCAGAGCTCGTGCCGATTCTGTGAGCAACCCCAGCCGCTATCGATCGGGTAGCTGGACCATGATCCAAATAACGGTCCGGCGGCCGGAATACCGGATTGTCCACGAGGCACGACTATTACCGGCGTTCTTTATGTGACAGTGAACAAAGTTACGTTGCTTTGTAATTCAGGCGAATTCCGAGCGCTACGCTCGCCCTGTGTTCAGCAGCATCGGATGGGGCGAGATCCTGGTTCTCCTCGTCGCAGCGCTCGTAATCCTCGGCCCGGAACGGCTTCCCGGAGCCGCGCAATGGACGGCCCGGGCGCTGCGGCAGGCCCGTGACTACGCCACCGGCGCGACCGCGGACCTGAAGCGCGATTTCGGCCCCGAGATCGACGAACTCCGGGCTCCACTGACCGAACTGCGGCGGCTACGCACCGTGAACCCGCGCACGCTGGTTACCCGGCACCTACTCGGTGACGAACCGCTGATACCCGAGGATATCCAGTCGTTCATGGCCGATATCAACGCCGAGAAGATCGATCCCGGCAATTTCGGCCTGATGGACAAAACCCCGGCAGCTCCGGTGGTGGACCTGTCGAAACCGGTCTCCGGCGAACCGGCCGCGCCCGGCGGTCATCCGGGTACCAGCAACCGATCCGGCGAACCGGCCCCCTAGTACCACACACAACGGTCCCGTTCGCTGCCACGACCACGAGAGCGGAGCATCCCGGATGAGCGGACCGACACGATACGCCGGCAACGATACCGATGACCGGCGGTACAGCCGGCAGCAGTATGCCAGCGAAGAACTCGCCCGATCGCTGCTGTCCCCGCCGCGGGCCGCGGCCGCCGCCCGGATCGCCGGGTACGCCTACACCGACCGGTACGGTGTCATCGCGGTGACGACACGCACGGTGAAGCCGCCTCGGCGGCACCGTGTTACGCCGGAAGACAGCGAAATCATCGAGCGTATACGCGCCGAACTCCTACTCGACGGACCAGATCCGCTGCCCGCGCAGTTGGGACCGGAGCGGAACACAATTCTGATACCGGGAATGGGCCGGCACGCGCGCAGCGCCGACGAGCTGCTGACCCAACTGTCCGATGCCGCAGATGCCGACCTGCTGGCGACCGTGGTACACGCCGAGACCGAAAAGATTCCGGCCGCAGCCGAACTCGCCCACGATCTACTGGAGGTCGCGGTGCGGCTGGGTCGCCAACCGGGTATGTACCAGTGGGAGGATCTGGCGCTGGAGTACCAGATCACCCGGCCGGGCCCGGCCTTCGATCATCTCGGTGCCCTCCTGGAACCGCTCGCGGCCCATCCACATCTACTGGACACCCTGGGGCACCACCTCGAGACCGGGTTTCAGCCACGGCGTACGGCGCGGCGATTGGGGCTGCACGTGAACACCGTGCGCCATCGCCTCGAGCGTATGCACCAGCTCATCGGACTCGACCCCATGCGGCCACAGGACAGCTGGCTGCTGCGGTCCGCGCTCATCGCCCGCAGATTCCGCCTCGGCGGCAGGGCAATTCGTACGGATCGGCCGATGGGCAACGCGGTGGAATTCCCGCGATATCTATATCAATGAACCCACTTCTGATACATTGTTACATCAACGCTACCGCTGATCTACTCGCAGGCCGTTCGGCCTCAGCACACCGGAGCAGATGTGATCATGACTATCGCAACCCCTCACCTGGTGAATGCACCACTCGCGCGCCCCCTGCGCAGCAGCCCGCCGCCGCGGCCGGGAATACCCGGCCCGCTCACGCGGCCGGCGCACCAGCCGGATCGCCACCACCCCGCCCCCGTCCGCGGAGTCGACAACCATCCGATCAACGGTCCGGTTATCGCCCTGCTGCTCTACCTGCTCGAACCGACCCTGGGAACCGGCGAGAAGACCGATGCGCTGGTCGCCGATCTCCACCGAGCCGTCGAGGCAGCCGTCATGCGGGAGGAAACGGCCGACACTGTCACCGCCGCGGCCCGCGGGGCCATCGCGGTAACCGTCGAGGAATTGCGAACCGCCGGGCTACCCCCGGGGCATATCGCGGCATACAGCCGGAGACTGGGCCGCGTCCGCGAGTTCATCCTCGCCACCGCGACCGCCGCCTACCACGGCACCGCACCTCATAGCCGGAGCCACTCCCCCACGGCACGGAATCATTCCGCGGAGACCGGAGGTACGAGACCCGCCGCGGAGGTCGTCGCCGTAGTAGCGCTGGAGTTCACGGCGACCGCTGGATCCACGATCGATTCGCCACCGGCCCGGCGGATATCCACCGACCGGATCGAATCCTGCCTCGCCGGCGAAGCCGGAGCCGGCACGCTGTCCCTGGTCACCGAACACGGCGGTACGCTCGCCGTCCCCGTGGACGGCGATACCGAGACCCGCGTGGCCCGGATCATCGGCCGGCTTCGCCGCGTGATGCGCGCGGAAGTCACCGCCGCCGTATTGCACTGCACGCGCGAGCGAGTCGGGGACTCCGTCGACGAAGCGCACGAGATGCTGGATGTGGTCCGGCGGCTGGGATACCCGCACGGTATCTACCGATTCGACGGTATCGCGCTCGAATACCAGGTAACCCGGCCCGGACCGGCCCGGGAGAGCCTCGCCAAGATCGCCTCGTCACTGGACGGTCATCCTGATCTGATCGACGCCCTGCTGCTGTACATCCGGTGCCACGGCAGTCGTAAGAGCACGGCCCGGCAGTTGCATGTCCACCCGAATACCGTGGACTACCGATTCCGGCGGGTCCACCAGATCACCGGCCACGACCCGGCGACCGTATCCGGGTTGTCGAAATTGCAGGCGGCCATCGTGGTCGGCGCCTACGAAGGCGGCGGATACCCGGGACCGTCGGTTCCGCTCCCGGCCGCGCAGATGCGGGCCCGGTCCGGTGCGGTCCTGGCACAGAAGGCCGTCTGAGTACGGCACCACCGCAATCCGGCACTACCTTCGCACGGTGCCACAAACCAGTTCCACGCACTCGGCACGCGACACCGGCGTCGACCACCGAGGAGACATGATGCAGATCGTCAACGGACTACCGAGGCCCACCCGGACAGTCCAGCGCAACGGTACGGCCCCCCGGGCCCGCAATTCGGCCGCGTCGCCCGCCGACCGGTGCCGTGTTCGCGGAACCAGCCCGTATATCGTTACCCGGGAACGTATCCGGATATTCGCCGACCTCACCCACAACGAGCATCCGATCCATCGCCACGAGACGGCGGCGCGGGACTACGGCTATCCCGCGCTGGTGGCGCCGCCTACTTTCGCCACGCTCGCCATGCTGCGGGCCCAGGACGACGCCATCCGGATCCTCGCACCCGGCGTGCGGCACAGTCCGCTGCTGCATACCCGGCAGACCCTCGATATCCGGCGTCTGCTGGTCGCCGGCGATATCGTCACCACCGATGTCCAGATCCGCTCGGTACGAACGACCTCCGAATACGCCATGGTCGAAGCGCATCTGGTGCTGACCGGCCACGATGGCGAAATCGTGCAATCCGGCTCCAGCTTCCTGCATGTTTGTATACCCACCGCCGCGGCCGCCCTGTCAGCGGCCCGGCTGTCCGCCGCGCGGGAAACGGCCGCGGTCCCGCACGCCGTACCGGAGGTATCGGTCCACCGCGACCCCGCTCCCCCTGGGATTCCGCTGCCGCGGCGGACTTTTCGCCTGGACCGGACCGAGTTGGACAGCTACGCCGCACTCGGATATCCGCGTTCCACCCCGGCGGCGCGCCCGAATCCGGGTTCCGGGACCGGCCCACCCAGCGGCATGATGCGGCTGGCGCTGACTGCCGGGTACCTCTCGTCCTGTCTCGGCGATCCCGCCGCGGTATCCCGTTACGAAGCCGAATTCACGCATTTCGGTGGACGACCGGGCCGCACCGTGGCGCCGGTGGAGATATCCGGCCGGGTGATATCGGTCGACCGGACCGGTTCGGCCGCTGTCGAACTGGACGGCCGATGCCTCGAACGCCGGCTCTTCATCCACGCACAGGCCGTACTCCGGCCACCGGCACACTGATCCCCCGCCGGCCAGGGTCCGCATACCGGCCGGTCAACGTGTATATGACCGCTTCCCGGCGGGCGACTCCGGCGCCGAACGCGCCCCGGCGGCCGCACCGTGCCGGACCAGGGGCACCACCGCCATCCGCACGAAAGACGAGGCTTGATCCTCGTCCCGGAAATCGACGCCACCCAGCGGGGTGAGCAGCAGCGAGTGCGCCAGACGTGCCAATATTTCGGCCACCGGTTGCGGATCGTATTCATCGATCGTGCCCGCGGCCTGCCCCTGCTCCAGCATCGTCACGATATAGCCGATCGCCGAACTCACCATCTCCTCACCGCGCACGGTGTAGAACTCCATCGCTTCCTCGGGTGAGACCTCGATGAGCTGGGTCAGCAGCGGGTGGGAGCGGGCCTGCTGTAATACGTACAGCGCGGTCCGCGCGATCTGGTCGTCGACATCGGTCCCTTCGGCGGATATCCGGCCCACCTCGGCGAGCATGCGCTCGATTTCACGCATGATCACGGCTTCGATGAGATTGTCCTTGCCGGCGAAACGTCGATAGATGGTCACCCGGTTGAGCCCGGACCGGCGGGCGATATCGTCCAGGCTGGCCCGCCGGATACCGACCTGCAGCAACCGCACCAGCGCAGCATCCATGATCTTCTCGTCGACCGCGTCGCCCTGCCTCACCATGATTTCAATCTACCAACGGCGGTATGCCGAGAGGCGATACAATCCACCACCCCCGGGTACACCGTTGCGCAGTCGATACGAACCGTTCGGACGATCGCTCGGCGGACCACCCAGTGATTTGTGCCCTGCCACAAAGGGCCCGTTCCCACGGCCTCCCGGCCGGGACCGCATATCCCGGCTGTCGGCTCCGATGGCGGGTTATGAGCGATAACAGATAAGCCCTGATCACCGCCGGGCCAGTGTTACTTTACAAACATATTGACACCATGCAACGGCGTTCGTATGTTCGTTACACACGCCGCGCAGGGTCGGTGAACCAGTTCGACGGCAGCATCGGGAGGCCTTCCAGGTGACTCCACCGAGGGGCACTCGGGGTATGGCAACCCGCCGTACCACCGCCTCGGCGTTCCGGCACAGCAGGCTTGCTCGAAGGACGGGACAGATGACCCAGATCGTTCCCACCCGCCATCCCGCCACACCGCGCGGGGTACCCGGCCTCCGGCCGTTCGCCCTTCTCCTGGGCATCCGCAAACCCGATACCGGACGATGGCAGGCGCTGGGACGGTCACTACTCGTCGCCGACCCCGCCATGGACGATCTCGCCGCCTGGATGTGCGCTACCGGCACCGGCGCCACCCGGCCGCTCTTCGAACAGGCGCTCACCTCGGGCATCGCGTCGGTGCCGAATGCCCCCGGACCGTTGGTCACCTTCTTCGACCACGTCGAGACTCCGCCGGAATGGCTCGACGAGAACGCACTCCGGCGTGGCGCGCAGGTCTATCGTATGGGCGGCGCCGACGGGCTCTACCTCGCACGCGATGTTTCGTTCCTCGGCGGATATCTCGCCTCGGGTTTCAACAAGACCCTGCTGCGCACGGGAGCTCTGGAGAAAGGGCCCGCCACCAGATTCGCCGAAACCCTGCAATGGGCAATGGACGTCTCCAGCGAGGAGGGGATGTCGCGGTTCGGTCCCGGATACCGTTCGACCCTGCGGGTGCGGCTGATCCACTCGATGGTCCGCAGACATCTTCTCGGCATGCCCGACTGGCGTACCGAAGACTGGGGCCTGCCCATAAACCAGACCGATATGGCCGCCACCCTGGTCGGTGCACTGCTGGCACCGTTCGTCGGTGGGATGGCCATGGGAATGCTCACGAGTCGCGCCGACCTCGACGCCGCCGCGCATCTGGCCCGGTACGTCGGATGGCTCATCGGGGTCGAAGACCAATGGCTGCCCGACGGATTCCGCGACGGGGTCCGCATTCTGTACCACAGCCTCACCGCGATCATGAATCCCGACGAGACGAGCCGGCGACTCGCGATTCCGATGGCCCGCGATCCACTCACCTGGTCGTACCCGAACATGGTGGGCCTGCGCGGCCAGTTCGCCCGCGCCCAGCATCTGTCCATCGCGACGACATTTCTCGGCCCCCGCGCGGTGCGGCAGCTGGGCTTGTGGCCGTATATGCCGCCCTGGTACCTGCTGGCCCGGTTTCCGGTCAACATCGTCCGCAGTGCGGACGCCCGGTTCGGCCGCGACGGGCGCGCCCGAGCTGCCCGCCGCGGGCGCCGGCAGCAGCAACGATTCCTCGAATTGCTCACCGGATCCACGGAGCCGGCAGAAACCCGATTGTGAAATTCTCGAATGATCCGTCCCGATATTTTCCATTCGATACGTAACGGGTCCCACCACCGAACGAATCGCAGTGGATAACCGGATTCCTTTTCCGCTGGGCGGAACTTTTTCGATTGTGCAGCGGCCCAGACGTATCGAAAGATTTTATGTCAATAGGCCGGGAATCGACATTTCCAATTATTCCACGCATACACTTCGGAGACCGATCGGTAATCGAGATCTCGAAATTCTGGTAACACAACAGCAAGGATTTATGATGCCGATAACCTCCCGCAGGCTCGCGACGTTCGCGATCGCGGTGGCAGCCGCCGGATCGGTCGCGCCCATCGCGTCGGCGCAGCCACCGGAAGTGACCACCCCGGTACCCGCCCCGACCACCGAGGCGCCGGTCGAACCCGGGCCGAGCACCGGAAGCGAGGAAACAACAACCCCGGCCGTACCCGCGCCCTCCACGGAGGAAGGGGTCGCGCCGAGCACCGAACCCGCACCGCCCGCCGAGGGCGAAACCCCGCCGCCGGCCGAGGGAGGGACGACACCACCCGCGGAGGGGCCGCTGACCGTTCCCCTGGAAGTTCTGGAAGGCCAGGTGGCCTGCATGTTCGAAGACGCTTCGGTCGCGGTGCTGCCCAGCCAGGCGGACGCCGACCGGATCGCCGAGGAAAAGGGCGTGAAGATCCTCGCGTGCGCCACCCATCCGGTCGACGAACCACCGGCCGAGGGACAGCCCACCGAGGAACCGCCTGCCGTGCAACAGCCGACCGAGGAACCGCCTGCCGACGGCCTGCCGACCGAAGAGCAGCCCACCGAGGAACCGCCACTCGGGGACCAGCCGATCGAAGAGCAGCCCATCGGGTAGATCCGGTCGATACGGGCACCGTAGCGACACCGCCGCATCGGCTCACAGCCGAGCACGGGTTCGCCGGGCCCGGCCGCGCGGCGCGATTTCGCGAGGCCGACCGGCACCGGCCCATTTCCGGCCCCTATTGCCGAGCGCACCGCTCGGCAATAGGGGCCGTCGCCGTTGGCGGCTCATACCGAACCCGGCCGGACTCCCGGCGCCGTGTGCCATATACGGAACGCCGATGGCATCACATACCGGCCGAGACGGCGGAAACCGCCCGGCTCGAAGCGGTGGCCAAACCCGCAACGCATCGACGGCACGTAGAACACGTTGCTCTACAGCCTCTTCCGCCGCGAGCTCCGGCAGCCGGGCTACACGTCTCGTCGTCGCGGCCGGAGACGCTCCGCGCCGGGTTATCGGTATCAGACTGTTCCATCGCGGGTAGTAGCAGCCGGGCGAGGAACCGTCCGGTAGTTCTCGATATCGAATCGTTTGGTCCTACGCCGGTATCCCAGCATCGACCCCGGCCAGTTGTTGGTATTCAGTGGCCCCCTGGCGGTATCGGCCACGTACCAACTGTGGCAGCCACCGGTATTCCATACCGTATCGGCCAGACTCTCCTGAGTCGCGGTATCGAAACTCTCGAGGGCCTCGGGCCGGACATCGAGATAGCGCACCCGGCTGATTTCGCCGACGGCGCCGACGATGTAGTTCATCTGGCTCTCCAGCATATGGACGATCGAGCCGGATCCGACATTGGTGTTGGGGCCGTACATCAAGAAGAAGTTCGGGAAACCCGGCACCGTGAGCCCCAGGTAGGCTCGTGGCCCGGCGTGCCACACGGTATCGAGTTCGCCGCCGGCGAGCCCCGTGATACGCATGGGTGCCACGAAATCGTGCGAACGAAAACCCGTCGCGTAGATAACGGTATCCACCTCGAAACACCGGCCGTTCTCGGTCTCGACAGCGGTGGGCCGAACCGAGGTGATCGGGCTCGTCACGACCCGGGTCCCTTCCCGGTTCAACGCGTCGTAGTACTCGTTCGACGTGAGAATACGATTACAGCCGAGTTCGTAGCCCGGCAGCAGGGTGCGGCGCAAATCGGGGTCGGTGATCCGCCGTAGATTCCAGCGGCACCACAGGCGGATCGGCGCGGCCATTGCCCGGCGGCCCCAGCGCGAGACCAGCATCGGATTGAGCACACCTTCGAACCAGAGGAAAATGCCCAGCCGCGGCAGTTTATGCAGTATCGGCAGCCACCTGTTCAACCGGCGCCGCAGCGCGGAGTACTCACCGTCCGGTTTCGGGCTGATCCAGTGCGGTTGCCGCTGGAAAACGGTGACGCTGCGGGCCTTTTCCACCAGATGCGGAACAAATTGGATGGCGCTGGCGCCGTTGCCGATCACCGCGATATCGCGACCCGTGGGGTCGTAGTCGTGATCCCAGCAGGCAGAATGGAATGCGGTACCACCGAATTCCTCGAGACCGGGTAGCCGGGGGTACGCGGGGCGGCTCAATTGCCCGCACGCCGACACCACCACGTCGGCATGCACGGTCGCGCCGGAAGCCAGCTCGAGCTCCCAGCGATACCGATTCTCATCGAATTCCGCCGCGACGACCTCCGTCGATGTACGGACATACTGGCCTATTCCGTACTCGGCGGCGCAGCGTCGCAGATAATCCAGAATTTCCGGCTGCGGCGCGAAACGCCGCGACCAGTCGGGATTCGGCGCGAAAGAATACGAGTAGAGACGTGACGGCGCATCGCAGGCCGCACCCGGATAGATATTGTCACGCCACACTCCGCCGATACTTTCGGCCCGTTCATAGACGGTCAGATTGGTGAATCCCGCTTGGACGAGACGTATCGCCAAACCTATTCCGCTGAACCCGCTGCCGATGACGGCGATGGCCGGCTGGTTCGAATCTTCGGTGCTCACTACCGCTCCTGTCGGGGCTGAAAAACGGCGACGGGTACCGCGCCCCAACGTAACTCAGCGGTACTGCCGCAAGAACACACCGGTGACAGATTGGTGATTTTCTCCAATCACAGACACACGCCGGTACAGCAATTACGCGTCGCTGCTCCGATACGTCCGGAACACGGCACCAAGGGATGCTTTTACAGGTCGAGGACGAGACGGGTGACCGACCCCACCGTGGTCACACACAGTCGTATCGGCGTGGGTACCTGATCGGGCCGGTGGTCGCGACCTCCCGGCGCTCGTTCGACCGCGAGCGGCCGGTGTTCGCAGGCCCCGCACAGTCCCGCACGACACATCGACGGTACCCCGATGCCGCGGCGCTCCAGGGCTTCGAGCACCGTCAGCGCCGGTGGGACGACGAGTTCGATACCGGACCGGCGCAACTCGACGATCAGAACCTTCGCCGGTTCGGGGCGCCGTCGGTTGCGCTTACCTCTCACCGCAGGCGACGGGACAGCTGTCCGCCCGCGGAACCGTCGTGATGGTTGTAGGGCGTATCGCGGATTCCGGCGCGCGCGGCCGCCGCTTTCGCGATACGCGACTGCCACCGCCACATCGGATCGTCCCGGCGGGCTTTCCGTTCCAGCCGGGCCCGCGCACCCGGTAGCCGGTCGCCCAGCGCACGTGCCCGGACCTCGGCGGTCGATACCAGCGCAGTGGCCGATTTCCAGGGCTGCAACGGCACCGTGCGCAGTGGGGTGGCCGCCAGCAGTTCCCGGACGAGAACGTTGCTGCTGTAATAGGCCATCATCCCCGCGACGGGCGCTGTCGCGGCGACCTTGGCCCGCGCGACCGGCCCTTCCCCGGCGAATCCGGAGGTCGCGGCGCCGGCCATCTTTGCCGTCCACTCGGGTGCGGTCCCCGCGTTGGCGACCATGTAGTCGACCATTTTCATGCCGTCGAGTGCTGTGGCGGGGATCAATTCACCGGTCACTCCGAAAACATGCGCGATACCGGCCCAGTAGTGCATGACATCGTCCAGCCGGTCGTCATCGATACGCCGGCCGTGCACATGGTCGAAGCACAGCGGCGTCAGCCCGAAGGTCACCGCCGCGCCCATCATGGTGGCATTGGAGATCGGGTTGCCGTGCCGCGCGAAATGCTCCGGCCCCCACGCCTTTTTCAGCCCAGATCGCACCTGTGCGTGCATGAGGCGGACTCGCACCGTGTCCTGGAAGGTCGGCGACCACCGCTCCAGCGCCCCGGCCACCGTCATACTCCGGAACCAGTTCGCGGTCTCCAGATTCCGCAGGTAGGGATCGTGGACATAGCGTCCCGTGGCGCCGGTCGCGGAGGCGACCTCCGCGCCGACGAAGGTGCCCATGAAATCCTGGATCAACATCGCCGTCTTCCCGGACATCGAGGCGTTCAGCCACAGCCGCCGGCCACGCTCCCACCGCTGCGGGTCCAGCCAGTCCGGCGGATTGTCGAGGTGATCGAAGAGCGCGATCAGCTCCACTGGTGGCTGGTCCACCGTATCGATGCCGTGCGCGAGGGCCTGATCGAGCATGCTCCGTCCCGCCGCGGTACCCACCCGCGCGAACGCGGCGACCACACCGTCCATCAGTTCGTCGCCCTGCCAGAGGTGGTCGGCCATCAGCCGAGCCTGCGGGGTGTCCAGCGGAACCCGCCGGACATCGATCCAGGGTGAGAGCATCCGCTTGCGGGTTTCGAACCACAACCCGGACGGCGCCACCCGGGGCGGCGGGGGCCGCAGGGGCATACCGGGGCGGAAATAGTAGTCGAAACGGTGCCGATTCCCTTCATCGAAGGATTCGGTGCCCCGGTCCGGAGGGTTCGTTTTCGGCTCCTGTGGCAGCATGGGCGAATGCTGACACGAATAATTACTCGCGTTCAATTCGCATTCTGATATGCCTCCCGCACCTCGCGCCAACCTCCGCCGGACACCGCGCCAGCAACGCTCGCGGCAAATGGTCCAGCGCATCATCGACGCCGGTCAGTCCGTGCTGATCTCATACGGGTACGAGGGCGCCTCGACCAACCGCATAGCGGCGGCCGCCGGAATCAGTCCCGGTTCGCTCTACCAGTACTTTCCCAATAAGGATGCCGTGATCGGTGCCGCCATCGACCGTTACAACGGCGAGGTATCCGAGAGGGTCCGCGCGCAGGTGCTGAAATATATGACGGAGCCGCCGGAAGTCGCGCTGCAGCAGTCGATCTCCGCGCTACTGGACGCGCTGGGAAATCAGCCCGAACTCCTGCGCGCGGTGGTCGAACAGACTCCCCGGCTCAGTGTCGGGCATACGGTCGTCAACTTCGAAGACCAGATCGCGGACCTCACCCGCGCCGCGCTCACCCTGCGCGGATACCGGCCCCACGAGGACACGGATATCCCGACGGCCGCCTGGATGCTCGTCCGGACCGTGGAACATCTGACCGTCCGCTATATCCTCGACCAGCCCGATATTCCCCGCGATATCTTCCTCACCAACCTCATCCGGATGATCCTCAACTACTTCCGCCGACCGTGAATCCACCATCCCGGTGTGGCCGAAGCCGAGTATTACGCGAGTACTGTCGTTCTCGTCGATCGGCGACGCGCGCAATAGGCCGCCGAGAGCACCGTCCGTCCGGTGCACCCGGAATTACGCGAATGATTGCTCGCAATCTGCCCGCAGGGACGCCGAGGTGCAGGACAGCTGGGCAACCGATCACCAGGCCGACAACGTGAAGATGTGCCAGGCCAGATCGTTGAACCACGCGCTCATAACGAGTCCTCTCGATTCCGCTGGAGTTTCCCAGCCTAGATCCAGTTACCACAGAGAATAGCTCCGCGGCCCGCATAGGCCCCTGCACAAAGCCCATTCGTGACGCTCATCAGCAACACATGAGCTACGCATCCACCGTCTCCGACAACGGGTCGGACCATCCACCTCTGGACATCATCAGGGCTCGAGCCGAGTGACAGTTCGCTGTCCCCCTTCCGCACGGCCGCCGCACCGATGCGGGTTGACAAACCCCGCGGGCGTCTGAAAATCTCGGGCCAGGTCATGAGTGCCAGCATCGAGCCCCGGCTTGCTGGCCGGCAACCCTCCTCCGCGGTGGGGTGCCCCGGGTGACGACCTGGCCGACGCTCGACCGAGCGCGGCAAGCGCGGACTCCGTTCGTTCGATCACCGCCGGAGTCCCTGAATCGATGGGATTGCGTGATGACCGCTGTACTCGACCGGACCGGCGCCCTCGCCCTTGTCTCCGGCTCCGATCTCCGAGTTCCCCTGGTACAGGGCGGGACCCGGACCTACGCCAATTTCGACTACGCGGCCAGCGCTCCGGCGTTGGTACAGGTCACCGACCGTATTGCCGAACTGCTGCCCTATTACGCGAGTGTCCATCGTGGGGCCGGGTACGCCTCACGGGTGTCCACTCAGTGCTACGAGGCGGCGCGCGCGACGGTCGGCCGATTCCTGCACTGCGCCGACGATCAGGTGGTGGTGTTCACTCGCAACACCACCGACGCGGTGAATCTGCTGGCCGGATGCGTTCCCGGCGATACGGTGGTGCTCGATATCGAACACCACGCGAACCTGCTGCCCTGGCAGCGACGTGGTCGCCGCGTGGTGCACGCGGCCGATACCGTCGAAGAAACACTGCGCCGGCTGACGGCCGAATTGTGTGCGAAACCGGCCGCGCTGCTGGCCGTGACGGGGGCATCCAATGTGACCGGTGAGGTGCTGCCGCTGGACCGCCTCGCCTCCCTGGCGCACCAGTGCGGCGCACGGATTCTGGTGGATGCGGCACAGCTGGCTCCGCACCGGCGGATCGACCTCTGCGCCACCGGTATCGATTACCTGGTGTTGTCCGGGCACAAGCTGTACGCACCGTTCGGCGCCGGGGTACTGGCCGGGCGCCGGGACTGGCTCGATACGGCGGAGCCCTATCTATCCGGCGGTGGCGCGGTTACCGACGTCACGGTCACGAACACGGTGTGGGCGGCGGCACCGCAGCGTCATGAGGCGGGGTCACCGAATGTGCTCGGCGCGGCGGCCCTTGCCACCGCGTGTGAAGTTCTCACCGAACTCGGTGACCGCGCCGAAGAATACGAGCGGGCGCTCACGCACCGGCTCCGCGATGGTCTGGCCGATATCCCGGGTGTCCGGTGCCTGCGGGTGTGGACCGACAGCGCCGACAGTGTCGGCATCGTCGCGTTCACCGTGGACGGATTCGAAGCCGGCCGGGTGGCAGCGTATCTCTCCGCCGAATACGGAATCGGCGTGCGCGACGGCAGGTTCTGCGCCCATCCACTACTCGCCCGTCTCGGCGTCGATGCCGCGCTGCGCGCGAGTATCGGCCTGGGAACGACGCACGCCGATATCGACCGGCTGCTCGAAGCCGTCGCCGTCCTGGTCGACCGGGGGCCGCGATGGGATTACGCGGGCACCGGCGGACGCTGGGATCCGGTACCCGAGACCCGGCCGGGCCTGATTCCCGGCACTGCTGCCGGCAACGCACCGTGCACGATCTGAGTACATCCGGCGGATGATCCTCGTACCCCGCTCCCGAGTGCGCCGGCCGTCCTTCCGCACGGCGGGGTCACCCGGATTCCTCGAGAATTGCGCCGCTAGGGTGTCACGGCCCGGTAGCGGATCATGGCGTCAGAATTGCATTCTTCGTTTCGCGAAGCTTATTCTCATCAGGGAACAGGCGCGCTGGGCGAGGAGCAGACGATGACGGAAACCGCAGTGATCACAGGAGCCGCGGGCGGGATCGGCGAGCATACGGCCCGCCGACTGTCCGCGCGGGGTGTGCGCTGCGTCCTGGTCGACCGCAATCCGCTGGTCGAGCAGGTCGCGGCGGAACTGGGCGGCGATGCGGTCGTCGGGGATCTGGCAGATCCGGCCCTGTCCCGGGTCGCGATCGCCACGGCCGGAGAGCGGCTCGATCTGCTCGTCCTCAACGCCGGGATCAACTCTGTGGACAAGGACCCCGCGGAACTCGACCTCGACCGCTACCATGCCGTCGTCGGCGTCAACCAGCACGCAGTCGTCTGGGGTCTGCGCGCCGCTCTCCCGGTCATGCGGCGGCAGGGCAGCGGTTCCATTGTGATCACCGCGTCGCATGCGGGAATCGCGGGTGTGCCGCAGGACCCGATCTACACAATGACCAAACATGCGGTCATCGGGCTGGTACGCGCGCTGCACGGCCGGCTCGCACAGGAAGGTATCCGCCTGAGCGCGGTATGCCCCGGCCTGGTGGACACGCCGCTCACCGCGGGCGGGCGGGAGCGATTCCGCGCCGCGGGAATCCCGATGCTGGATGCGGACGAGGTGGCCGCCGCCGTCGAAGGGTTGCTCCGTGACGGGGATCCGGGCACCGAACTCGTTGTCCGCCCCGGAAAACCGGCCATCCGGTACATCTCCGCACCGATCCCCTGAAAGCCCGGGCCACGCCGGACCTCATCTCCAACGGTATCGGCACGGCTATGCTCGGGAACGATGCATATCGACCTGATGCTCGATTCACTCGACGGGCTTTCTGTGGGGGATGCGCTCGGGGCGGAATTCCCCGTGATGCGCCGCTCGATTCCGGATCTCCGGGCCGGGAATCTCACACCGGGACCGTGGGGATGGACCGACGATACCGAAATGGCCTGCAGCGTGGTCGCCGAACTCCTCGGCCACGGCACGATCGACCCCGGCCGGCTGGCACCCGCCTTCGCCCGGCGGTTCGATCCGCGTCGTGACTACGGGTTCATCTCGGTCGGCACGCTGCGCCGGATCCAGGAGGGTGTGCACTGGCGGGAGGCGTCCGGAGCCGCCTACGACCACCAGGGTTCCTGCGGTAACGGCGCCGCCATGCGGGTGGCGCCGCTGGGCGCCTACTTCTCCGGCGACCCGGAACGTATTGCCGTGGAAGCGGTCCGGTCGGCCGAGGTCACCCATATGCATCCGGAAGGGATCAGCGGTGCCGTCGCGGTGGCACTCGCGGCCGGGGAGGCCGCACAGGCCCGCCGCACCGGAACACGGCCTACACCATGGGATTTCATCACCGCCGTCGCCGACCGCCTCGACGACGGTGAAACGGGCCGGCTGATCCGGCACGCCCGCACCCTGCTCGGCGTCTCCGTCGAGCAGGCCGCGGCGGAACTGGGTAATGGCTCCCGGGTGACCGCGCAGAACACGGTGCCGTTCACGATATGGGCCGCGGCAACGCATCTCACCGACTATCCGGCCGCGATCACCACGTGCATCACCGCCGACGGCGATATCGACACCACCAGCGCCATCGTCGGCGGGATCGTCGCCGCGCACACCGGCAGCGGCCCCGATTCGATCGCCGGGGTGCCGCAGGCATGGCTCGCCGCACGAGAACCGCTGCCCCGCTGGTTCGATCCGGACCACCGGCCACAGCGCAAGAAGTCGGGATTCGGCAGGGTTCGACAGTGGCTGACCGGAGGCTCGCCGGACGCACCCCTGGCCCGGTGAACGAGCGTCAGTCGCGGGCGCGGGCGATGATGAGCGGAATCCGGGTACCGTGCAGCACCGCCTGTCCGACCGAGCCGAGCGTCATTCCCGCGAACCCGCCTCGTCCATGGCTGCCGACCACGATGAGCTGAGCGTTCTCCGCCTCCGCCAGCAGCCGGCTCGCGGGCCGATCCTCGGCCACCGAATGGGTGACCGGCACCTCGGGATAGCGTTCGCACCGCCCGGCGAGGCTCTCCGCCTGGACCACGCGTGCCTGTTCCTGCATGTCCTCGCGGGAGGTGTAGCGGAAGAACTCCGACCAGGTGGTTACCGCGAGCACGCCGACACCGCCGCGGGCTGCTTCCTCGAAGGCGATATCGACAGCTTCCTGCCCGCGGGGCGACCCGTCGACGCCGACCACCACGGGCAGCCGCGAAAGATCGCGCGCCGGATCCGCGGCGTCGGGGATCACCGCCACGGGACAGCGTGCGTGGCGGGCCAGCGAGGTACTCACCGAGCCGAGCAGAAGACGGCCGACGGTGCCGAGCCCACGGGTTCCCACCACGATCATCCGCGCGTCCGGCGAACGGTCGATCAGCACGGTAGCGGGCCCCAGATCCGCGACGGTGGTGACAATATCGAGATCGGCCGCAGACTCCCTGGCAGTTTGCTCGGCGGCTGCGAGTAATGCCTCACCGTCTGCGCGCAGCCCCTGGTTGTCCAGGCCGACAACGCTGACCTCGGGCCCGAAGGTGACCGGGGCACCGATCGCGTGGACGAGTTCCAGCGGGCAGCGATGCAGGGCGGCGCGGCGGGCAGCCCAGCGCAGGGCATCCCGTGACGTCGAGGAACCATCGATGCCCACGACGATCGGCATTTCGGAATGTACGGCCATATCGGGTGCCTCTCACCTCGCCCAGCTCGGTGCGGCGGAGTTCGCCGGCTGCTGCCCACCTGATCCCAGTAGAGGATATGGCGGGACCGGCGCCCCACTCCGCAGGCGCCGGTCCCGTGTCCCGGATCGGCCGGGATCAGCCGAGATCGAACCGATCGTTATCGGCCACCTTGACCCACGCGGCGACGAAGTCCTGGACGAACTTCGTCCCGGCGTCCTGCTGTGCGTACACCTCGGCCACCGCGCGCAGTACCGAATGCGACCCGAAGATCAGATCATTGGCGGTGGCCGTCCAGATGGGCTTTCCGGTGCGCCGGTCGACCCCCTCGTAGACGTTCTCCGCCGATTCCGACGCCTTCCACTCGGTGCGCTGGTCGAGGAGGTTGACGAAGAAATCGTTGGTCAGCACCCCCGGCCGGTCGGTGAATACGCCGTGTGCGGTGCCGCCGTAATTGGCGCCCAGAACGCGCAGACCGCCGAGCAGTACCGTCAGTTCCGGAGCCGTCAGATCGAGCATGTAGGCCCGGTCCACCAGAAGGCGCTCGAGCGGGGCTTTCTCCCCGGCCCGCACATAGTTGCGGAATCCGTCCGCCCGCGGTTCGAGTACCGCGAACGATTCCACATCGGTGGTTTCCTGCGTCGCGTCGGTCCGTCCGGGCGTGAACGGCACCGTGATGTCGTGACCGGCGTCCTTCGCCGCCTTCTCGACCGCCGCCGCCCCGGCCAGCACGATCACGTCGGACAGCGAAACCTTCTTACCGCCGGAAGCCGAACCGTTGAAGTCCTGCTGGATCTGTTCGAGCGCCGGTAGCACTGCCGCGAGCTCGGCCGGTTCGTTGACCTCCCAGCTCTTCTGGGGCTCGAGCCGGATCCGGGCGCCGTTGGCACCGCCGCGTTTATCGGTACTGCGGAAGCTCGCCGCCGACGCCCAGGCCGTTTTGACCAGTTGCGGTATCGACAGCCCGGATTCCAGGACCTTGCTCTTCAGGGCCGCGATATCCGCATCGTCGATCAACGGGTGATCGACCGCGGGTACCGGATCTTGCCACAGCTGCGGTTCGGGGACCCAGGGTCCGAGATAGCGGCTGACCGGCCCCAGATCGCGGTGCAGCAGCTTGTACCAGGCTTTGGCGAACGCTTCGGCGAGTTCCTCGGGGTGATCCAGCCAGCGGCTGGTGATCTCGCGGTAGACCGGATCTTCCCGCAGGGCCAGATCGGTGGTCAGCATGCTGGGGGCCCGCGCCGGGCCGTCGAAGGGATCCGGGATCGTGCCCTCCCCCGCCCCGTCGGCCGCTTTCCACTGCCAGGCTCCAGCCGGGCTCTTGGTGAGCTCCCATTCGTAGCCGTACAGATTCTGCAGGAAACCGTTGCTCCACTGGGTGGGGGTGGCGGTCCAGACGACTTCCGGGCCGCCGGTGATGGCGTCCTTGCCCACGCCGGTCCCGTGGGAACTCTTCCAGCCCAGCCCCTGCTGTTCGATCGGGGCCGCTTCGGGTTCGGGGCCGATCAAGTCCGGATTGCCGGCACCGTGCGTTTTGCCGAAACTGTGCCCGCCGACGATCAGCGCGGCGGTCTCGATATCGTTCATGGCCATCCGGGCGAAGGTCTCGCGGATATCGCGCGCGGCGTCCACCGGATCGGGCCGGCCGTTGGGGCCCTCCGGGTTCACGTAGATCAGGCCCATCTGGACGTTGGCGAGCGGGTTCGCCAGTTCCCGGTCACCGCTGTAGCGCTCGTCGCCGAGCCAGGTGTCCTCGGGACCCCAGTAGATCTCCTCGGGCTCCCAGATATCGGGGCGGCCGAAGCCGAAGCCGAATGTCCGGAACCCCATCTCGTCGAGGGCGACGTTACCGGCGAACACCAGCAGATCGGCCCAGGAGATCTTGTTGCCGTGCTTCTGTTTGACCGGCCACAGCAGCCGGCGGGCCTTGTCCAGGCTGGCGTTGTCCGGCCAACTGTTCAACGGCGCGTAACGCTGGGCTCCCTGACCACCGCCGCCGCGGCCGTCGGCGATCCGGTAGGTACCCGCGGCGTGCCAGCTCATCCGGATGAACAGGCCACCGTAGTTTCCGTAGTCGGCGGGCCACCAGTCCTGCGAATCGGTGAGAACCGCCGCGACATCGGCTTTCAGCTCGTCGACGTCGAGTTTCGCGAATTCTTTCGCGTAGTCGAAATCCTCACCCAGCGGGTTGGCCTTGGAGGAGTGGGCGTGCAGGACCGAGACATCGACCTGGTCCGGCCACCAATCCTTGTTGGTGTGGGGCCGGCGATCGGTCTGCGCGGTCGGAGACGGGATCGCCGGGTTCTCGCTTTCGCTGGTGCTCGAAGTCCCGGTCTCAGGTGGACGGCTATCGGAGGTCACGATATTCCTTCCTGACGAATGGTGCGGGCTGCGATCAATAACGCTGTGCTGTGGCGCAGGCGGGGCACAGGCCCCAGTAGATGACCTCGGCCTCGTCGATCGTGAAGCCGTGGTCGTGCGAAGCGGTCAGGCACGGAGATTCGCCGACGGCGCAATCGACGTCGGCGATGGACCCACACGCCCGGCAGACGACGTGATGGTGGTTGTCGCCGACGCGCGTCTCGTAACGAGCCACCGAACCGGAGGGCTGGATACATCGGATCAGGCCGGCGGCGGTGAGCGTACGCAACGAGTCGTACACCGCCTGATGGGACACCGCCGACAGGCGGGACCGTACGACGCGGATGATCGTATCCGTATCGGCGTGCGGGTTGTCGTGCACCGCGCTCAGCACCGCGACCCGCGGAGCGGTCACGCGCAGTGAAACTCCCCGCAGCAGCTGCTGGAATTCCATGGCCGTATGCACACAGAAAAGTCTCGTCCGTTATCTGGAATGGGTCAAGGATATGACCGGCGACACCCGGATGGATTGCGACCGCCCCGCACCGCGGTCTGCGGTACAGGGCGGTCGACGCTTCCGGAGGTCAGTGGGTGATCAGCTCTCCGCTCACAGTCAACGGAACGCCGGTGGCGGCCCGCACCTCCTCGATGCTCACCCCCGGAGCCGTTTCGCACAGCACCAGGGTGCCGTCACCGGCGATATCGATCACCGCGAGATCGGTGATGACGCGGTGCACGACCGCCTGCCCGGTGAGCGGCAACGTGCACTTCTCGACGATCTTGGGACCGCCCTGGCGGTCGGTGTGTTCCATGACCACGATGACCCGTTCCGCGCCGTGGACCAGGTCCATCGCGCCGCCCATCCCCTTGACCATCTTGCCGGGCACCATCCAGTTCGCGAGGTCCCCGGTGCGCGAGACCTGCATACCGCCGAGAACCGCGGTGCCGATATGCCCGCCGCGGATCATGCCGAAGGACAGGGCCGAATCGAAGAACGCGGCCCCGGGTTCGACCGTGACGGTCTCCTTTCCCGCGTTGATCAGATTGGCGTCGACCGCGTCCTCGGCCGGGTAGGGCCCCGTGCCCAGGATGCCGTTCTCCGAATGCAGCGTCACCCGCACCGACGGATCCAGATATCCGGGAATCAGCGTGGGGAGACCGATTCCGAGATTCACATAGTCGCCGTCACGGAGCTCCGCGGCGGCGCGGCGCGCGATGTCCTGCCGGGTCCAGCCGACCCGGGACTCGGTACCGGTCATGCGTTCGCTCCTGTCGTCTCGCGGGTGGTGCGCTTCTCGATCCGGGTCTGCTGTGGTCCGGTCTCGACGATCTGCTGGACGAAAATCCCGGGCAGATGGACCTGTGCCGGATCGATCGTGCCCGGCTCCACCAGCCGTTCGACCTGCGCGATGGTCACCCGGCCCGCCATCGCCGCCAGCGGATTGAAATTCATCGCCGCCTTGTCGAAGACGAGGTTGCCGTCGGTATCGCCCAGCGCCGCGTGCACCAGAGCGAAATCCGCGACGATACCGGTCTCCAGGACGTAGCGCTTACCGCCGAATTCACGAGTCTCCTTGGGCGGGGACGCGATCGCCACCGAACCGTCCGGGTGGTACCGCCAGGGCAGCCCGCCGTCCGCGATCGGGCTGCCGACGCCCGCGGGGGTGAAGAATGCGGGAATCCCGGCGCCCCCGGCGCGCAGCCGTTCGGCCAGCGTGCCCTGCGGGGCGAGTTCCACCTCGAGCTCGCCGGCCAGATACTGCCGCGCGAACTCCTTGTTCTCTCCCACATACGACGCGGTGACCCGGCGGATACGGCCCAGACCCAGCAGGATTCCCAAACCGTGATCGTCGATCCCGCAGTTGTTCGAGAAGACCTCGAGGTCGCCGATACCTGTATCGGCCAATGCCGAGATCAACGCGTCGGGGATTCCACACAACCCGAATCCACCGACGGCGATCGCGGCGCCGTCCCTGATATCGACAACGGCTTCCGCCGCTGTCCCGACAACCTTCGTGGCCATACCCAACCTCTCCGCAGCTCCGAGCAGAGCCCTTCTCGCCCATTGGATGGACGCTCGACTCCTGACGACGACTCAAACAAGGCACCCGGTCAACTGGCAACTCATCCGGCATTCGCCATCGCAAATTGGTCACTGAGCGATACATGCGGGAATACAGTGTCCACTGAATGAACGTATGATCGGTCCATGGCCGACAAGCCCCACGTCATCGGACGCGCGACAGCACTGGTCCGCGCGATCGGTGACCACGAACCGGCGGGCGCTTCCACCTCCGATCTCGCCCGCGAGGCGCACGTGGCCCGGCCGACTGCCCATCGGATGCTGACGATGCTGGCGCGGGAAGGTTTCGTCGACCGCGACAACGCGACCGGCCGCTGGAGCCTCGGGCCGGAGATCTACCTGCTCGGCGCCCTGGCCGCGGACCGCTACGACATCACCGGGAGCGCCCGTGCCATCCTGCGCGAACTGGCCCGCGATACCGGCGAGAGCGCGTTCCTGTCGGCCCGGCGGGGCGACGAGACCGTCTGCGTCGCGTCCGAGGAAGGCAGTTTCCCGCTGCGCTCGCATGTACTGCATCCGGGAATCCGGTTCCCCCTGGGTGTCGCCTCGGCCGGTCTGGTGATCCTGGCCCATCTCCCCGACCGCGATATCGACGAGTACCTGGACCGTGCGGACCTCACCACCGATCACGGCACCGCCCATGCCGCCGGCGCGGTGCGAGAACGTATCACCCGCACCCGCACCGACGGCTACGCCACCAACCCCGCCCTTCTGGTCGAAGGCAGCTGGGGTCTGGGTGCGGCGGTCTTCGACCATCGCGACTCCCCAGCCTGGGCCCTCAGCCTCACCGGCGTCGAGACCAGGTTCTCGCCCGACCGGCGACCGGAACTCGGCGCACTACTGCTACGAGCCGCGCACCAGCTCACCCGCGACCTGCGGACACGCCACCGGCCCGCATCGGACCACCATCCGAGCAGCTGAGCCCGCCCATCCCGGATATGCGGTGAGCCGCGGGCCGGTGCTCCCCTGTGCCGGCTCCCCGCCGTAGTTCAGTTCTGGAGCAAGGTGATCGGCAGGCCGTCCTTGGGGAACGGCAGCGAGTGGTAGTCCATCGGCGGCACATAGGCCGGGTCGAGGGTCCAGTGGTATTCGCGCAGCAGCCGGTGCATGATCGCCTTCACCTCGAGGCCGCCGAAGTACAGGCCGATACATTTGTGCACGCCACCGCCGAACGGCTCCCAGGCGAATCGGTGCGATTTGTCCTCGCGGCGCTCGGGGCCGAAGCGGTCCGGGTCGAAGGCCGTCGGATCCGTCCAGTAATCCTCCATGAGATGAGTGAACTGGACGCCCACGATCAGATCGGTACCGGCGGGGATGTGCACACCCTGGATCACCGTGTCCTTCACCGCGTACCGCACCAGTACCGGGACAGGGGCCCGTAACCGGAGCGCCTCCCGCATCACCAGATCGATCGAGACGAGACCCTCCAGCTCCGCCATCGACGGCTCGGGGCCGAGCGCGAGCGCTTCGTCGCGGCAGCGCTGCTGCCACTCCGGATGCTGTCCGAGATATTGCAGGATGGCCGAGGTGGTGATGGTGGAGGTGTCGTGCGCCGCCATCATCAGGAAGATCATATGGTTCACCACGTCGTCGTCGGAGAACCGTTCGCCGTCCTCGGTTTCGACGTGGCAGAGCACCGAGAAGATATCGTCGGTCTGCTCCGCGCGTTTGGCGGGCAGATAATGGCGCAGGAAATCCTCGAGGACCTTCCGGCCGCGATAGGCGCGACCCCATCGGGTGAACGGGATATTGGCGCGCACGATACCGGCGGCAGCCTGGACACAGGCGATGAACGCCTTGTTGACCCGGTCCATCTCGGCCTGGCTGGTGTCCTGGGCACCGCCCATGAACAGGTCCGCGGCGATATCGAGGGTGAGCTGCTTGAGTTTCCAGTACGACGGGAACTCCTTACCCGGCTCCCAGCCCGCCACACCCTGTTCGATGGCGGGGTGCAGGCGACGAGTGTAGGCCTCGAGCCGCGGCCGGGTGAACGCCTGCTGCATGATCCGCCGGTGCCCGTGATGCTCCTCGAAGTCGATGAGCATGAGTCCGCGATTGAAGAACGGCCCGACCAGCTCGGACCAGGCCGGCCCGTTGGCCAGCGCCTTGTCCTTGTTCTGGAAGGCCTCACCGCAGGCGTCGGGCCCGAGCAGCATCACCGCGTTCTTACCGAGTGCGCGGAACGGCGCGACCGGACCGTAGCGCTCCCAGCGACCCCGGCACAGCGCGACCGGATCCTTGGCGTATTCGAAGACCTGACCGATCACGGGCAGGCCCCGGTCGTCACGATGCTGGACCGGAATCGGCCGCGGTTGCGCAGCCTCGTCCGCTGCCGTTTCCTCGCGTGGTTCCAGGGCCTCGGCCTTCATGGCTCACCTCATGTCGTGTGGCGTTTGTCACGTCCAGACTGATTCAGGAAGTGTCTCCTGTCAACCTTGGATCGCGGATCCGCTGTGGCATGCTGGGGACGTGGCCGTGCAATCAGGGGTCTACCGGGGCGTGAGCGCGGCCGATCGCGCCGCCGACCGCCGGGCGCGGCTGCTCGAGGCCGCCCTCACGGTATGGGCGGACCCGGAAATACGGACCACGATGACCGCCATCTGCGCCGATGCCGGGCTCAGTGAGCGCTATTTCTACGAGAGCTTCACCGGTCTCGACGCTTTGCTCGCGGCCGTGATGGACCGGATCGCCGCCGAAATCGAGGAGATCAGCCGGCGCGCCGCCGACAACGCCGGCACGGACCCGGAAGCACGGGTGCGCGCGTCGGTCCACTCGTTCGTGCAGCTCCTGGTCGACGACCCCCGCAAGGGCCGGGTGGCCATCGTGGAATCCGTGGCCGTCCCCGAACTGCGCCGGCGCCGGACACAACTCCTGCGCCACCTCGCCCATCAGTCGGCACTCGAGGCGCGCGAATTCCTCGGCTCGCCCGGCCGGAGCGAAACCGCGGACGAAACCGCGGGCCTGCTCTTCATCGGCGGTATGGCCGAACTGGTCACCGCCTGGCTGGACGGCACCATGCAGGTGACCGCCGACGATATCGTCGACGCGGCGGCCCGCTCACTACTCGGGCTCTACCGATGAGCGGCGTCACCGCCCGCGGCCGCCCGCGGGATACCGGCCATCCGGCTGATCACGTCCACCAGAGCCCGCGCGACGTCGGCGGTCTGGTCGTCCGGGCTGCCGCGCGTATGGGCCGCCACCGTGAAGCCACTGCCGAAGGACGCGGACGCTACTTCCTGTGGCGGCAGATCCGACCAGCCCCATTTGCTGCCCTGGACACCGGGCAGCCGGGCGGTGCCCCAGTTCTGCTGGGTGCCGTCGGCGGCGACCGGCGGTGCGGTGGCCATCCAGCCGAGGATCGGTGAGCCGGGGTCGGTGGCCTGTTTCGTGGCCAGGAAATCGACGAGATCGGCCGCACTGGTGGTGGCGGTGTGCCAACTACCGGTAGACGCGGTTCGTTCCAGGCCGTATTCCATGGCTGTCGAACCGATGGCTTGCGGATATTTGGCGGCTACCGCATCGGCGGCGGCATCGTCGGAAACCCGGACCATCCGTTCGGCGTGAACGCGGTCCTCGGCCGAACCGTCACCGTGGCGCAGTGCGTAATCGGCCAGGTAGAGCTTGGCCATCGATAACGCGCTGCGCGTTTCGTTCTCGTTCGCCGTACCCCATCGAATGCCGTCGGGGCCGCGCAGCGAGATCGAACTGCGGGCGGGCACAGTCTCGGCTGGGGCGGCGGGGACACCCGGTTCCGGGATCGGTTGCGCGGCCGCCGGCACCACGCCGGAGCCGGCGGCGGCGATCAGGGCCGCCAGGACCAGGGTTCGCAAGCTCATGCTCGTCTCCTCCGGTACGCAACGATGGGCGCCCGCGAGCAGTTCGCCGGCGCTGCCCGTCGGCACGAAGGCCGGCGCGGCGACCCACCTCCCGCAACCGTGAACATGCGGGATCGACGGTGAGACGGAGGCTCCTTCCTGGCCGGGTCACGGTGTGCGGACCATGCATACCCACCGCACCGAGGATCGAACAGGCCGATATACAAACGTTGTCGCGACACATCCGTAGCAGCGCGGTACGTGCTCGGATACGCGAAATCAGGTCTTGCGGCCGACTGCTCCGTAGAGCACGAGTTTGGTCTCCGGCAGGCTGTCGTCGAGCCACTGCTGCAGCGGGACAACACCCGGTTCCAGTTGCTCGAAACCGTCCAGGAACGAGGTCACATCCGCCTGGGATCGGTATCTGACCTGCGCGGAGGTGTCCATGGCATCCGCGGAGGTGCGCGCGATGATCTCCGGATGGCTGATATCGGCGCCGTGTGTGAAGGCCAGATAGCTGCCCGGCGCCATGGCATCGCGATAGCGGGCGACGAGTTCGGCCGGGTTCTCGTCATCCATCACGAAATGGAGCACACCGACCATCATGATCGCCACCGGTTGCGCGAAATCGATACCCGATTCGGATTCGAGCCGTTCGAGCAGCACCTCCGGGTGGCGTACATCGGCGTGCAGCGCGGTGACCGCGGGATGATTCCCCATGAGCGCGTTGCAGTGCACGAACACCACCGGGTCGTTGTCGACGTAGGCGACCCGCGCCCCGGGATCCGTCTCGTGCGCCACCTCATGCACATTCGGTGAGGTCGGAATACCCGAGCCCAGGTCCACGAACTGCCGCACCCCGGCCGCCCGGGCGATCCGGACCGATTCCAGGAGGAAGTTGCGGCTGAACCACGCAAGCGATCTGGTTTCCGGCGCGACCGCCAGAATGCGGTGCGCGAACTCCCGGTCGACCTCGTAGTTGTCCTTCCCACCCAGTAGGTAGTCGAACACCCGGGCCGAGCGCGGCTCCAATGGGGACACACCCTCCGGTACGCGTTTCATATCCGCCACGGCACCTCCGTTTGCCTGCCGCCGCGGTCGGCGACCATACGGTTCGGACTCACGCCTCCGGTTCTCCCGCCGCGAGACGTTCGGCGCGCGCCATCAGCGCATCGGCAACGGCGCGGGGGCGCCGGCCCAGCCCGCAAGCGGAGGCGACGCCGTCCAGCGGGCGCCCGAGCGCGTGCTCGACGAGCGACAGCACGTGCAGCTGTTCTTGTTCCGTGGGTACATCGTGCACCAACCCGGCATAGAACGCAGTGCCCACGCCCAGCGCCAGACTACTTAGGGGCGCATAGAATTCCGGCTGCACCGGCGGCGGCACATCTCCCGCGGCGAGCGGGGCGTGCACGAACTCCAGGGGCCGGCCCGGCGGCCACTGCCGCACGATCGCGTTGGCCAGATCCACCAGCGGCCGGGTATCACGCAGGGTGCCGCGCGCCTTGTTGCGCAGACTGCCCAGGCACAGGTGCACGCCGAACCGGGTGCCCGCGGGCGCGGCGGCGGCCGTCGCCGCTATTCCACGGGCCAGACCGAGCGCCCGGTCGACAGCCCGGTGAGCCGGCTGCGCTCCCGCCGTCAACACCAGTTCCGCGGTGGCCTCGAGCTGGATCACGACGTCGGTCCCGGCCAGTTCGTGGATGGCGGCGATGTCGCGGACGGTGGCGCCGGTGAAGGCACCGCGATAGCGCAGCACACCGGCCGTGCCGAGAGCGATGAAAGCGAGCGTGAAACCGGTGGGCATCCCGATCTGCAACGCCCGCCCGGACAACCGGCGGGTGCGGCACAACTCGGTGAAAACGGGTAGCGCCTCCTCGGTTTCCTTCAGATACCCGAGATCGATGGTATCCGCGGTCAGCGATCTACCCCGGGGCACCCGATGGCGGGTGCGGTCCCGGCTCGTCTGCCATTCCCTGGGGCGTACCACCTCCAGGGCGCCCTGCGCGACGAGATCCTCCAGGATCGGACGGATATAGAACTCGTAACGGCGCGTCTCCCCGGTGGGCACGGTGCGCATCCGGGGGCCCGCGGCATCCAGCATGGCCGTCATCGCCGCCTCGGTACTCTCAGCCGGAAAACTTCCGACGAAATGCACAGCGCGCCTGCTCACCCGCGCGATTCTAGCCGGGCACGCGGTCGGCGGCCGTTCCCGGGCGAAAAAGCGATACGCTGTCCCGAAACCCGTCCGATCCCGGTTGACGCGACACGCGTTGCGCGCCACCACACCCCCTATTAGGGTCCCGATCCGATGACTGCACAAAGGATTCCGCTCAGCGGCCCGCGCCGGACGCGACGTGCGCCGACCGCCGTACGCGTATTGGCCACCGTGGTGGCCGTTATCGCGGGCCTCGCACCGGGAGTGGCACACGCTGACGAGCCCGATCCCGCGCGCTGCGAGTCGATTCCGTTTCCGCTGAGCGGTGGCGGCACCTTGGCGACAACGCTGTGCCGGCCCACCGGCGCGCGGGCCGATGCGGTCATGGTTCTGATGCCCGGTTCCAACTACAACCACACCTACTGGGATTTCCCGTACGCCCCGGAGACATACAACTTCCGGCGCGCGATGAACGCCGCGGGATACGCGACGCTGGTGATCGACCGGCTCGGAACCGGCGCGAGCTCCCGGCCCAGCAGCACCGAGGTCAACGCAACCGGTGACGCACAGGCGCTGCACGAGATCGTCGGCGCCCTCCGCGGCGGCCTGGCGGGTACACCCGCTTTCGATACGGTTGTCACCGGCGGGCATTCGCTCAGTTCCGGTGTCGCGGTACTGGAGGCGACCACCCACCACGATGTCGACGGTGTACTGCTCACGGGGTATTCGCACGGCCTGAACGTCCCCGGTGCGCTCGGGGTCATCAGCACCTATCAGCCGGCCGACCGGGATCCCGCGTTCGCGGGCCGTGGCTACGACACCGGATATCTGACCACCCGCCCGGGCACGCGGGAACGGTCCTTCCACGGAGCCGAGACATCCGATCCCCGAGTCGTTGCCGTCGACGAAGCCACCAAGGATGTGTTCGCCGCGACCGAATATCCGGACGGGCTCACCTCCACGCTGCCGCCGATGTCCACGGATATCACCGCTCCGGTGCTCGTGGTCAACGGCAGCGCCGACGTATTGTGCTCCAGTGTCTGCGCCGACACCGCCACCCTGCAGGCCGCCGAAACCCCGCATTTCTCCCCTGCCGCCCGCCTGCGGACATTCGTCCTGCCCGGTAGCGGACATTCGGTGAACCTCGCCCGTAACACCGGCGAATACCAGGCCGCAGTACGAGAGTGGATGGCTTCGGTCACCGGCTGAGAACCCGGGTGCCGAGGGTTTCGGCGAACCAGTCGTAGACCAGCCCAGAGGTATGCGGAACGTTTCCCACACCACAGTGGCCGTCCGCGCCCTGTCGAGCGGTCAATTCGGCAAATCGCTTGGTGGATTTCACCATATCGTGGAAGCGCCGAGCCTGGTCCATCGCCACTTTCGTCTCACCGGCCGCCGCCAGACTCAATACGGGACAGGCGATATCGCCGACCATCCCGTCCAGTGTGAAACGTGCCGCGTGATCGGCGAACTCAACGGGTCCGGATACCCCGTGGTGCCACATCAGATAGTTCTCCACATACGCCCGCGTACTCCACGGCGCGGCGCGCAGCTCTCCCTCGGCACCGTCAGGAGTGTTCTCGGCGGTCGTGCCCATGATGATCTGCAGCAGGTCGAGTATCGGCGCGTTGCACGCCAGGGCGTTGATACGCCGATCGTAGGCCGCGGCACGCGGGGCCAGATACCCCCCGAAACTCATTCCATACAGACCTATGCGATCCCCGTCCACCTCCGGCCGGGTCGACGCATAGTCGATCACGGCGGCGATGGGCTCCTCGGACTCCGGACGGAAACCGAGGTCCGGATGGTAGAGCTGCAGCCCGCGCTGGCCCGGACCATGGAAGGTGAGCACATTCAAGCCACGGGCCGAGGCCTCCGGGACGCCGGCCAGGAAATACATTTCCTCACCGGCTCCGTCCTGCCCGCCACATACGACGACGGTCGCCCGGGGCTTTTCGACGCCGGCGGCACGGAAGAAATAGCCGGGAATAAAGACACCGTCCCGATAGGGCACTTCGATCTTTTCCGCCGGGAAAGGCATCAACGGGAGTGCGGCATCGAATTGTGCGACGCTGTCCGCGTACCTTTCACGTCTCTCTTCCAGCAGCTGAGCCGGGAAAAAATATTCCGCGGCCCGTAAATAGTTGTACGCACGTAGATAGGCGCTCAGTGCGGTGGCACGGCGCCCGGATCGCAGCGCATCGTCAGCCGAATCGGCGACTCGCCTGCCCAAATCCGTCCAGGCGGCGATATAGCTGTCACGGCTCCCGCTCCCCGCCGCTACCTCGCGCGCCACGTAGAGCACCTCACCCATCGTCGCGCCGCCGTACGGCGCTCCCGCCGCCGCACGCATATATTCGGCATTCAATGCGCTGTCTCCGCTGATTTCCGGCCGGTCGGCCGGAGAGTTTTCCTCGAACACCGGGCCCTCGCTTTCCCTGGTCGTTTTCCACTCTGTACGTATGAGCGTAAGAACGGCCCGGGATCGAAGTCATCCGGCAGAATTCACCGTATGTCGCATAGACAACAGGAGAGCGGAGTTGTCGCATGAGCCAGGAACCCGAAGGTCAGCCCGATATCCGGGTGCGGCGCACCCGGGGGCATCTCCGCTCCGCACTACTGGGCCTTGCCGGCGAGCAGGGGTATCAGAAGGTGACGGTCGGCGATATCGCTGATCGCGCCATGATCAACCGGGCCACGTTCTACCGTTACTACGAAGACAAGGACGACCTCGCCGCGGATATCCTGGTGCATGCCGCGCGGAGCACCGGCGACCTGTCCCCGATCACGGATGGCACCCTCGATATGGACGCACGGATCGCGAGCGGTGCATTGTTGTTCGACCATATCGCCCAGCACGACCGGTTGTACCGGCCGCTACTCGCCTACCCCCGCAGCCGGCGGTTTCTGATCCGGGCCAGAAGTCTCCTGGGTGGTCTCGTGCAGGAGCGGATCGATGCCGTGCCGCGGCCGGATGGACGGCGTATGCCCGAGGAAATGGTCGTAACCTTCGCGGCCGAACTCTTCCTCGGCATGGCCGCCTGGTGGCTCGAGAACGGCACCACCCACTCATCCCGGCAGATGTCCACCTGGTTCACCCAGTTCCTCTTCTTCGGATACTTCAATGCCCTCGGAATCGAGGACCTGCTACCCCGGCTGCCACCCCGAGCGGAACAATGAGGTAGCGTCCAGGCCTCACACCGGCGGGGGCCTGCTCGATTCCCTGCTGATTGCGAACCGGGTCGCCGGAGGACGGGCCCGCCGCGGGTACGCTGAGCACATCAGTCGACCGTGACGGTCGGCCGGCGGCGGTCGTAGATGATCCACCGGCGAAACGACACCTGTGCAGAGATCGGTTACCACATGACGGCAAAAGCCGCCGAGTACGACGTTCCCGCCGAGCCCATCGAGAAACCGCAGGCCACCCGCACGAAGCGCACCACCGACTATTCCGTCTTGTTACGGCAGGTGCGCGATGCGGGCCTGCTGGACCGGCGGTTGCGGTACTACGCCTGGAAGAGTGCGGCCGTCCTGCTCGCGCTGGTCGCCGGTTGGACCGCCTTCGTAGTGATCGGCGACTCGTGGTGGCAGCTCGGCACGGCCGCCTTCCTGGCCGCGGTCTTCGCCCAGTTCGCCTTCCTCGGTCACGATGCCGGGCACCGGCAGATCTCCGGGCGCCGCGGTACCGACTACCTGCTGGGGCTGGTTTTCGGGAACCTCGCGATCGGGGTCAGTATCGGCTGGTGGACGAGCAACCACAACCGCCACCACGCCCACCCCAACACCGAGGACGCCGATCCCGACATCATGGGCGTGCTGGCGCATTCGAGTCTGCGCGCACGAGCGGGTCGCGGGTTTCGCCGGCTGATCTTCCGCTATCAGGGCTGGCTGTTCTTTCCGCTACTGCTCCTGGAAGGTTGGAGCCTGCACTTCGCGGGTGTCCGGGCGCTCATCCAACGGACCATCCCCCGGCGCCGGCTGGAAGCCGCGACGCTGCTCGCCCATGGCGCCGGGTATCTCGCGATCGTCTTCCTGGTACTGCCGCCGCTCCAGGCGATCGTTTTCATCGTGGTGCACCAGGGCCTGTTCGGGCTGTACATGGGATGTACCTTCGCGCCCAACCACAAGGGCATGGACGTCCTCCCGGCCGGCGACAACACCGACTACCTGCGGCGACAGGTACTCACCTCGCGCAATGTCCGCGGCGGGCCCCTCGTCGACACCGCGTTCGGCGGTCTCAACTACCAGATCGAACACCACCTGTTCCCCTCCATGCCCCGACCCAACCTTCGCCGCGCCCAGCCGATGGTCGCCGCGTACTGCGCCGATATCGGGGTGCCGTACTGCGAGACCGGCCTCATCGACTCCTACGCGCAGTCCGTGGGCCACCTGCACGCCGTTGGGCGGTCCATCCGCACGAGAACCCCGGTCGGCAGCTCACCGTAGCGGCCCCGGCGCCGCGAAATACAGATCCCGGTGATCGCTCCGGCCGAACCCTGGAGCGCCGGCGGACGCGCTCACCGATCCCACCCCCAGAACGCGTGGCTATCATCGACAGACATGTATGCACATCGCTGAACGCGCGGTTCAACTCTCGGCGCGGGTTCAACGCCGGAACCGATTGAGGGATGTCGGATGAAACCGTTCAGCGTCGGCGCCGCCTTGGGTAGGGGGAAGGCGCGATTGGCGGCAACGCTCGGGGCCGCGGGATCGCATACCTCCAGGATCTACCGGGGATTCGCTGGGACCACACGCGATTCGCGGGAATGGGCCCTCGCCGAACAGCGCGGTGTCCGCAGGTTGGTTATCGCTCACCCACCTGTACTGGGTGGGGTCGCGCTGGCAGGCGCCGGCATTTGGGTCGGGATCGACAACATGAGCGCTGTCGATCCGCTCGATCCGAAGGTCGCGGACTACATCGCCATGTCTCCCTTCATGACGAAAGAGCTAGCACGTCTCCGTGAGGACGGATGGCGTATCGGGTACCGCGACGTGAAGGAAGACACTGTGCTCGGCTATTGCGACCGGGATTCCAAGACGATCATCCTCGACAAACAGATACAGAAAGACCCCAGGTGGACCATTGCCGTCCTCGCGCACGAGATAGGACATGCCTACCCCGGCAGCATCAACCCCGAGACCGACCCACCGAAGCCCGGGGAAAAGTATATGGACTGGCTGAGGCGCAACCTGTACACCAGACTCGAAGCGGAAGCGGAATCCGGATTGGTCAGCGCTCAGGTGCGAAAGGAGATCCAAGATAACGGCGGCCTCGATATCGGCCCCGAGGGCGGCGGTGAAAGTTCAGACCAAACGATTGCCTACGAGCAGATACTCGACGGCAGGGACACGCGGGAGGAAACACGTCGTCAAATTGTGCAATACGATCTCGTCGACGAACCGAATGTTTTCGATCGCTATCAGTCCAAATTGGAAAAGACATGGAACGAGAACTACGCTGAATCCCATGGGGCGGCCGAGGGAAAGTTGAAACCGGACGATCTTGTGCGCTGGTAATGAGCAGCACGATCCGCTGGGCCTCATCGCAGGCATTCGGGGGATGTTGATCGGGTCGATGCAGGCGGGCGTGGTGCCGGAGATGATGGCCCCGTCCACGTCGGCACGCGTGGTCGCTCGACAGGCGTCGTTGCGGGCGGGTATGTATGAGCGGGTGGTGAACCGCCGAGACCAGATCAAACGCGTTGCCGCGGGGCTCTTCGTCGAGCACGGGGTGGCGGGGACCAGCGTTCGGGATATCGCCGAGGGGGTCGGCATATTGTCCGGCAGCCTCTACCATCACTTTCCGTCCAAGGACGCGATCGCGTTCGCGATCCTGAACGACTTCCTGACCGACCTGAACGCCCGGTACCGATCGGTACTCCCCCATGTGACCGGGATGCGCGATGAACTACGCGCACTTGTCTATTCGTCGATCGAGATCGCCGAGGCGCATCCGTACGCGACCGAGATCTACCAGAACGAGAAGACCTACCACGGGCCGGGCGCACCGGACACGATCGCTGATGCGGTTCGTGAGGCACATACCTTCTGGATCGATGCCGCGACCCGGGCGAGCGCGGACGGAGAACTCCGCGCCGGGCTCGACCCGGTCGAATTCGCGCGGATGCTTCGCGAAGGCGTGTGGTGGTCGATCCGCTACCACCGGGAACACCTGGCCGAGCGGCGCGACGAGGTCACCGACACTGTGGTCGCCGCTTTTGTCGACGGCGGCGCGGCACCGGATACTCGCGCGAACAGCGCCCCCGCCGGTGGCACTCGGATCATCACCGATCGGCTCGATCGTATCGAACATCAGCTCGCCGAACTGTCGAAATCCCTGCTCAACGAGCCGTAGTCACGTTTGCGGTGGCCGGAGCGCCTGGCAACCCGTTGACAGGCGCAGTGGTACAGGACACACTCTCAATCAATCGCTTGGCTTTGACCAAGCGCGTGCTTGATTGGTGGTGGTCTGATGAGACGTGCCCGGATACTTTCCTGGGTACTGGCCGCGGCGTTGATGCCGGCGGGATGTGCCCAGGTGCGGGAGCCGGTGGACGATTACATCGTTATCGGTATGGACGAGGATTCGACCGGCCCGGGAGCCTCCTATTCGACGATCGCCGGTGACACCGTCCGTGCCACCGTGGACCGGCTCAACGCCGCGGGCGGGATCAGCGGCAAAGAGGTCCGCCTGGTGGTGGAGAACGACGAGAGCAGTCCCACGAATACGCCCTCCATCATCCGCAAACTGGTCGATCAAGGTGCCTCCGCCGTCATCCTGGCGACGGGCAGCGGGTCCGCGCTGCAGGCCAAACAGATTTCGCAGTCCACCGAGGTCGTCACCATCGCTCCCACCGCGCTGACCGACGCGGTGGCCGGACCGCCCGGGAACGAGTTCGCCTATATGGTCCCCAACCCCTTGGCCCAGTACGCCGACGTCTATTGCGGTGCCTTCGCGGCGCAGGGCAAGAAACGGCTCGGCGTACTCGCCGATTCGAGTCCGGCGATCGCCGGGATTCTCGACACGCTGTACCCGAAGCTCCGTGAATGCATCGATATCGTCGGCACCCAGAAGGCCGCCGTCGATACCGCCGATCTCACCGCGGGTGTGAGCCGGCTTCTGGACAGCGATCCGGACGTGGTGCTCGTCGCGAGCGTCGGCGGCAACTTCGAACTCCTCGCGCAGAACACGGTGCATCGTTTGGCGCCCGAACTTCAGCGCTTCTCACTGGCGTCGATCGGCAACCAGCCCCAATCGTGGAAGCTGGCCGCACCCGGCTCCCTCGACAACCTCGTCTACATGGGCAGCCTCAGCGACGACAATCCCCGGACCGCCCAGCTGCAGAACTGGCTGCGAACCATCAAGGGGCCGGACTACTCCCTGACCGCTTACGACGCTCAGGCATACGACTCGGTGATGTTGCTCGCGCGGGCGATCGAGATCGCGGGGACCCATACCGATCCGCATCGTCTCAACGAGGCGATGCAGCAGGTCCGTGACATTCCGGCGAGTTTCGGTCAGGAACCACTCACCCTGTCGTTCTCGCCGGACGAACATATCGCCCCGGATTCGGCGTGTGGGCTGGTGCTCATCGAGTTCGGTGCCCGCAATGTCCCGACCGGACCCTGGCCGGAATACCAGCCGGATTGCACACCGAAGGGATCCGATCGATGACTGATCTCCAACTGTGGCTTGCCGCCGCCGAGATCGGATGCTTCTTCGCCCTGGTCGGGCTGTCGATCTATCTGGTCGTCGTGGGGGCTTCGTTCTTCAATTTCGCCGCCGGTCCGTACGCGATGGCCGCCGCGCTGCTCGCCGGCTACGCGTCCGCCCACTGGGGTGTCCCGATTCTGTTCGGTGCCGTGCTGGGAATCGCCGCGGCAGTGGGAGTATCGCTGCTGACCGAAATCGTGGTGGTCCGGCCGGTGCAACGCCGATCCGGCGGTGCGGAACTTCCGGCCCTGGTCGCTGTCACCGCGACCCTGTTCGCCATTCAGCAACTGGCCGGCACGATCTTCGGCCGGACCCCGGTATCGGTAGCGAATCTGTTCCCGCTACCGGACTTCCGTATCCGGTCGGTCTCGATTCAGGGCACGACAGCCACCATCATCCTGGTCACCGTGGTGGTCCTGCTGGCCACCGTGCTCTGGTTGCGGACCACCGCCACCGGACAGCTCCTGCGCGCGGTCGGCGACAACCACGAGGCGGCCCGGATGATCGGCGTGAACGTCAACCGTGTCCGGCTGTGGGCGTTCGGTATCTCCGGAGCAGTCGCCGGGATCGCCGGAATTGTTTTCGCGGCCAAGTCCGGTGCCCAGTTCACCAGCGGATTGTCCTGGACACTCACCGGATTCCTCGCGCTGGTCGTCGGCGGTACCGGGAAGCCGTGGGCGCCGCTGATCGGCGGACTCGCGCTCGGCTGGGTCCAGGTGTTCGGCAGTTTCTATTTCGGTGCGACCGGCAGTTCGATCGCCATCTTCCTCGTCGCCCTCGTGTTCTTCGCGTTCCGGCCCGAAGGCCTGTTCCAACGAAAGGTGCGTGTCTGATGGCTGTCACCGCAACCACCGGACCCGCCGCGCGGACCGTGCTCGGTGAGCTGGGTATCTGCCTCGCTGTCGTCGTCGCGGTGCTGCTCTGGATGGGGCCCAGCCTCTACCGGCAGGACCTTGTTTTCCTGGCCGCCACCTATGCGCTGGTCGCGCTGGGTATGTATCTGCCCTTCGTCCTGGCCGGCTCACTGTCCATGGCGTACAGCGCCTATGCGGCCATCGGTGCGTACGCGGTCGCCTATCTGTCGGTGGAAAAGGGGCTGTCACCGTGGTGGGGCTGGCTCGCCGGCATGCTGATCGCCGCCGCGGTCGCTCTGGTTCTCGCGATATCGACCAGGAAACTGTCGGGCTTCTACCTCGCCGCGGTGACATTGCTCTTCGCCATCGCGTTCGAGCACTGGCTGGGCGACGCGACCACCATCACCGGTGGCGCCTCGGGCATCTCCGGTATTCCGGTGCCGTCGCTGTTCGGATGGGAACCCCCGCGCTACGCCCAGGTGGTGGCCGCGATCCTTTTCGTCTGCGCGGTCGCGGTATTGATCGACCGGCTGCGCAGATCCGCCTGGGGGCTTTCACTTTCCGCCGCGCGGGAGAACGCGCCGGCGGTGCGATCGGCCGGTATCTCCCCGACTCATCTGACCGTTGTGGCACTGGCCGTCGGCGCGGCGATCGCCGCCACCGGTGGTGCCCTGTTCACCGTGTCGGTACAAGCGGTGACTCCGGAGACGTTCGGCCTGGAGCTGGTGTTTCTCGCGATCTTCATGCCTATCATCGGTGGTCGCGGATCGGCCTGGGGCGCTCCGCTCGGAGCGCTGATCGTCGTCGGTGTCACCTTGAACATGCCCGGTTACCAGGGCTCCGGTGAGCTCCTGCTGGCGGTGGTCGTGCTGGTGATCCTCTTACTCGCCCCGGGCGGCGTCATCGGCTGGGCGCACCGGCTTCTGCTGCGGCTCATACCGTCCCGGAACCTGGACAGGAGGTGACAACAGTGGCGACCGAAACTTCCACGGCCCTGCTGTCCGTGACAGGGTTGACCAAACACTACGGGGGCGTGACAGCCGTCGACGATGTGAGCTTCGATCTGCCCGCCGGCCGGGTGCTCGGCTTGGTCGGCCCCAACGGTGCGGGGAAAACCACCCTCGTCGACTGCATCGTCGGCACCCAATCCCCGAACGCGGGCACGGTGCGCGTGGACGGCCGTGATCTACCCGCCGGAGCCGCGGTCCGGGCGAGAGCGGGACTCGCCCGGACCTTCCAGCACCCGCAGCTGGCGCTGGAACTGACCCCGGTCGAGAACATCGTGCCCGGTATCGTGGGCCGTTCGATCGGTTCGTACGGTGCTTCCCTGCGCGCCCTCCTCCGTGGTCTCGCGGGCACACCCCGTGCGGTGCTCGACAAAGCGGCGGCGGTGGCCGAGGAGTACGGGGTCACCACCGCGCGCGTCCCCACCGGCAGTCTCGGGCTCGGTTCCCAGCGTCTGGTCGAAATCGCCCGCGCCATGGCCGCCGAACCCCGGGTGCTGCTGTTGGACGAGCCCTTCGCCGGGTCCGATACCGAGGGGATCGCGGCGATCTCCCATGCTGTTCGCCGGGTCCGGGAGGCGGGACATTCGGTGGTCCTGGTGGATCACAATGTCGATCTGATCGCCGAGCTCGCCGATTCGGTGGTACTGCTGGCCGACGGCGCGGTGGCTTTCACCGGGACCCCGCAGGACTGTATGCGCAGTGCGGAGATGCGGTCGGTGTACTTCGGTACCACCCAGGAGGCTCGATGATGCGATACCTCCGCCTTCGCTACGGCCTCCGCCGGCCGGATGTATCTACTTCGAGGAACGCTCAATGATCACTGTCCACGGACTCACTGTCCGATACGGAAAGGCCGTCGCGGTCCGGGACGTAGCGCTCGAAGCGCGGGCCGGGGAGGTCACGGCGGTGGTCGGGCCGAACGGTGCCGGCAAGTCGAGCCTGCTCTCCGCGTTGTTCGGCAGCACACCGGCAACCGGTGTCGTTACCGTCGGCGATAACGACCTCAGCGGTGTTCCGGCCCAGAAGAGGTTGCGCGCCGGAGTCGCATTCGTCCCGCAGGGCCGGCAACTGTTCCCGCGCCTCACCGTGCGGGAGAACCTGGAGATCGGGGCACGCCTGCTGGGCGCCCGCAACGATGTCATCGATACGGCATACGACCGGTTCCCGATCCTGCGGACCCGGTCGAAACAACTCGCCGGAGTACTTTCCGGCGGCGAGCAGCAGATGCTGCTGCTCGCCCGCGCCCTGCTGGTTCCACCTCGAGCGCTGCTGCTCGACGAGATGACCACCGGGCTGTCGCCCAAGATCGCCGCGGAACTGCTCGACCATATTCGCGACCTCGCCGATTCGGGGATCACGGTGCTCGTCGCCGAACCGGCACTGCACCGGGTGTCCCGGATCGTCGACCGCGGATACGTGATGATCCGAGGCTCCCTCTCCGAGCCGAAGGAGAACACCGACGAACTCGATACCGCGTACCGAGCGTCCATGGGGATGCTCGAGGAAGCTCTCTGATGGAACACGTACCGCTGGCGGATATCTCCACCGCCCCAGGATTCACCGCGGACCCCGAGGCCTACACGGGCTACTCCGTCGGCGACCTCGTCCGCCATTGGTCGGACACCCGCCCGGACGAACCCGCCTACATCAGCCCGGCCGGAACCACCACATGGGCCGAATACGACCGTCTCGCCGACCGCGTCCGCGCGGCACTGCTGTCCCTCGGCGATATTCCCGCGGTCACGGTGTATCTCCCCGATACCGTGGAGTTTCACGCCACGCTCGTCGGTGCCTATCGGGCAGGTGTCCTGGCCGTCGCGGTCGGAGCGCGTTCCGGGCCGGCCGAAGTCGCCCATCTGATGTCGGCCTCCGGCTCCACCGTGCTCGTCACCACCGGCGACAACCGGGGCGTACCGGTATCGGATCTGCTGCGCGAACTACGGATACGGAATGCCGCCCCAGCGCATCTGGTACTCGTCGACGGCACTCACGTCGTCACCGACGGCACCGCCGATCGGACGGGGAACCACCCACCTGACCTCCCCGGTTTCTCCGTCGACGATGTATGCCTGCTCAACAGCACCTCCGGTACCACCGGCCGGCCGAAACTCGTTATGCAGACCCAGCGCCGGTGGAGCACTTTCGCCGCGATCGCGTGCCGGAACGCCGAGATGAGCGCACAGGAGGTGGTCGCCGCGTTCGTCCCCGCCCCGTTCGGGTTCGGACTGTGGACCTCGCATTTCCTGCCCGCGCTCCTCGGCCGGCCGGCGCTGGTGATGAACCGGTTCGACCCGGCGGTCGCGATCGATCTGATGACCGAGCACCGCGCCACAATCCTCGCCTGTGTGAGCACCCAGTTCCGGATGATGCTGCAGACACCGGACCGGGAGCTGTCCCGCGCCGGCGCATTGAAGGTCATGTTCACCGGCGGTGAGGCCGTGCCCTACGCCGAGGCGAAGCGTTTCGAAGACACCACCGGGGCCCTGGTCCTGCAGTTCTACGGTTCCAACGAGACCGGAGCGGCCAGCGCCACCACGATCCACGACGACGACGAGACCCGCCTGGGCACCGGTGGCCGCCTCATCGAGGAGATGAACGTACGAATCCTCGACGACGGAACGGACACCCGAGCACCGGGTATCCGCCGTGGACAACCGGCCGTACACGGACCGCTCATGTCCCCCGGTTACTGGAACGACGACACCGCGAACGCCGAACTTTTCACCGGTGACGGCTGGATCCTGCTCGGCGATATCGTGGAAGTCGACGATACCGACCGCCTGCGAGTGGTCGGCCGCCTGGCGGACCTGATCATTCGCGGTGGAAAGAATATCTCCGCACTCGAAGTAGAGGATTTCATCCGCGAACACCCCGCGGTGGAGATGGTCGCGGCGGTAGGCGTGCCCGATCCGATCTTCGGCGAGCGGCTCTGCGCGGCGGTCACACTCGCGCCGGAAGCCGATCACCTGACACTCGACGAACTGAACTCCTGGCTTCGGGAACGAGGAATCACCCGGGAATACCTACCGGAACGGCTGCGAGTTCTCGAGCATATGCCGTTCGCCCCGGGCGGGAAGATCGCCAAAGCCCAGGTCAAGCAAATGGTCGAAACGATTGTGGGAGACGATGATGCCGGACAACGCAACCAGAGATGATCTCGGCGGCCGCACGGCGATCGTCACGGGCGCCGCGCGGGGACAGGGTCGCGCCGTTGCTCACGCGCTCGCCCGGCGCGGGGCCACCGTATGGCTTTCGGATATGTGCGCACCCAGCGACACCGCTCCTTACTCGCTGGCAACCGAAGACGATCTCACCGAAACCGCCCGCCTGATCGAAGCGGACGGCGGGCGCTGCCACGCAACCGTACTCGACGTCCGGGACGCCACCGCCGTAACAGCCTTCGCCGACTCCGTTGCGGAACAGTCGGGCGGTATCGACATTCTCGTCACCTGTGCGGGAATCGTCGGATTCGCGCGGGTCACTCAGCTTACGGACGCCATGTGGGCGGATATGATCGCGACGAATCTCACCGGAACGTTCCACTGCGTCCGGGCGGCGCTCCCGCATATGACCGCCACCGAGTCGGGCAGGATCGTTGCCATCTCGTCGATGAGCGGCAGGCAGGGGACTCCGAACCTCGCTCACTACTCGGCGTCGAAATGGGGAGTGATCGGCTTCGTAAAATCCGTCGCCCTCGAATACGCGGAACGCGGTATCACCGCGAACGTGGTGTGCCCCACCAACGTGGACACCCCGATGCTGCACAATCCCGCCCTCTATTCCCTGTTCGCCCCCGACCTCGAGAATCCCTCCCGGGACGAGGTCGAAGACCGCTACGCGCGCATGAGTCCCATGCGAATCCCTTGGTGCCCACCGGAAGCCATCGCCGACGCGGTCGGCCATCTCGTCGGCGAGTCCGGGCGCTACGTCACCGGAACCGTCGTCGACGTGGGACTCGGAGCGGCCGCCCGGATGCCGTGAGGATCGCTGCGCTCGACAGCGAGCGTCTCGAAACCCGCGCCTCCCCCGGCTGCCGGCACGCCGGAAAGATGCCGCGTGCGTTATATTCGCTTATGTCACATAGTTATTCGATAGCGACAGTTCGGGTAGCGCCCAGCATCGGGAGCCGAGGTGGTTTTGCAGTCGGGGGACGTGTTCGCCGGGTTCGTCATCGACCGCACGCTCGGGTCCGGTGGAATGGGCGTGGTATACCTCGCGCAGCATCCGCGGCTGGAACGCCGCGTGGCGTTGAAGGTGCTCAACGACGCATTGGCGACCGACCCGAAGGCCCGTATCGCGTTCGAGCGTGAAGTCACCCTGGCCGCACGATTCGACCACCCCAATATCGTTCCCGTCTACGACCGTAGCGGCCCCGATGATCCCGTGCTGTGGCTGTCGATGCAGTACGTCAGCGGTGGAGACGCCAACACCCTGCTGGCCGCGGACCCCGATGGGTTGTCCCCGGCCCTGGCGGTGGACCTGGTCACCGATGCCGCCGATGCTTTGGACACCGCCCACGCCGAGGGGGTGCTGCACCGCGATGTGAAACCGGCGAACCTACTGATCGGCCCGGGCCCGCGGCGGAACCGCCGGGCGGTACTGACCGATTTCGGTATCGCCCGCGCACTCGACGAATCGGTGACGGCGTCCACGCTCGCGGTGACTTTCGCGTACGCGGCCCCGGAACGATTCCTCGCTCAGCCCACCGACCACCGCACCGACGTCTACTCCCTCGGCTGCACCCTCCACCAACTACTCACCGGGCAGCCCCCTTTCCCACGGGACGCGCATGCCGCCGTGATGGCGGCCCACCTGAACGATCCGCCGCCGTCACCCCGCGCGCTGCGCCCGGAACTGCCGGCGGCGATCGATACCGTCATCGCCACCGCACTGGCCAAACAACCCGCGGAACGGTACTCGTCGTGCGGTGAGCTCGCGGACGCGGCGCGTAGGGCGATCGACAGTCTTCCGCCGGCCGCAGCCTCGCCCGATGTACCCGCCCCGTCCACGGCGGCCGGTATCGCGGTGTCGGCGCCGACAGGCCGTCCCGGACTGTCGGCCCCCCCCGGGCCGGGGCCTCGAAACCAGACCCGGAACTCGCCACAGCGGCGACCGCGGCCGCTGCTGCGGCGTCGGTTCCGCAGGACGGAATCGACGCACGCCCGAGCACGCCGAATCCCCGTCCGCCCGGGCCCGCAGGCTCTGCGGGCAAGCGCTCATACCGGGCCGGTATTGCCGCGGCCGTGGTATTCGCTGTACTGACTCTGGTTGTCGCGCTGGGAGTCTTGCTCCTGCGCGATACCGGATCCGAAGCCGCCTCGGGCCCGCGGACAGATGACCTCCCCGCTCCGCCCACCGTCGCCGCGACGATTCCGGTCGGCGCCCAGCCGGCAGAGATCGCGTTCGTCCCGGGCAGCCCCAACGCCTATGTCAGCAACACCGGCGACCACACCGTTTCGGTGCTCGATACGACGACCGACATTGTCACCGGCACCATCCGCGTCGGACCCGAGCCGGCGGCTCTGGCGGCCCACGCGGCCGCGGGAAAACTCTACGTTGCCAACAAGGGCGACAGCACGGTATCGGTGGTGGACCTCGCGAGCCGGACCGTCACGCACAGCATCCAGGTCGGATATCAGCCGTGGGATGTGGCCGTCGACACGGCGACGAATACCGCCTACGTGACCAACCGGCTCGATGACACGGTGTCGGTGATCGACACGAACACCGACACCGTGAAGCGGACCGTCCCGCTCAGCGGCGGCGACTCCAGCGTGGGTGAGACCGCCCAGCAGGTCGTGGCCGACCCGGTCACGCATCGCGCCTTCGCGACGGGAGTCGATCACACCACTGTGACAGTGATCGAGCCGAACACCCATGAATCCAAGGTAGTCCCGGCCGATACGAGCCCGGGTGGTGCCCTGGTCGATCCGGAAACGCACCACGCCTACATCGCCAATTATCACGGGCAATCGCTCACCGTGATCGATACAAGAACTCTCGCCGTCGTCGCCACCGTCGCAACCGATATATACCCCGACGACATGGTGGTCGATTCGGCCACCCACACCCTTTACCTCCTGTGCAGGGAGGGAACGCTGTCGAAGATCGACACCACCACGAACACCATTACCGCGACCCTTCGCCTCCCACCGGAGCAAGACGAGCTCGCGGTCGATCCGCATTCCGATACTGCCTACATCACCAGCGAGTTCACCGATGACGTAACGGTCGTCGATACCGCCACGCTCACTGTCATTCCCGATGAACCGCCCAAGGGAGCGAAGCCCGGGGCGGTAGAGGTGGATCCGGCCACCGGTGATGCCTACGTACTGAACACAGCCGGCAACTCGGTTTCGGTGATCTCCCGCTGACACCGGGATCAGCCGGCGACCACCGAAACCGGATGCATCCTTGTTCCGGCACTCGCGGCGGCGGCATCCTCATGCCGCCGGGTACATCTGCACCACACCGTGGGACCCGCTTGTCCGCCAACCTGGTTCAGTGCTCTCGAGGGTGCTCAGTACACGCGCGTCGATGCCGACGGCGACATCGCATTTGAGGGTCCGCAGTGCGATCACCCGGGTGGGAAAGTACTCGGTGACTGTGGTGAAGGGTGTCGTGGCGGGCCGGTGGCAGTCACCCACAAGTCGGCGGTAGTTGAGGTCCCCTTTCAGGATCACCGTATCGGCGCCCGCGAGATCGGCGCGCAGATCGCCGGGCAGGTGATGAAAGGACAACGGTGCGCAGTAGAACTCGTGCGCCCGCACCCGCAGCCGGTCGGTCCTCAGCGCCGCGTTGAGCCGAGCAGCCGCGGTACGGGCTCGGCCGGGGATCCGCGCGAGGCGTTCGAGGGTGGCCAGCAGGTCGGCGGTGGTGGCGTCGGAGACGTAGTACGGCCGCGGCTTGAGATGCAGTTCGACGGTGAGGGCCGGGTGCAACTGCAGAAGGTGATCGATGAGGAGCAGGTCGGGGATCAGCTCCCGACCGGCATTGTCCGCGATCAGGGTGATGGTTCCGGCCGAATGGGCATCGAGATGGTCGGCGACCGCGGCAGTGTGATCTTCCAGAATGCTGCCGGGTGCGTCGTGCGCGGCCGCGGACGAACCGGACAAACGGAAGCCCAGGTCTGCCCGGTTGCCCCACAGCGCCGCACGAACCAGGGCGGCAGTGCGCTGCCCGGGTGCTCCGGCGTCCTGTTCGGGTGCCGCGGAAAGTTCGGTGTCCAGCGCGGAATCCGCGAGCTCGGCGCGCTTGCGGGTGAACGGATCGATGCCCTGCCACGGACCCGGGCCGAAGTAGCCCACCGCGTCCAGCAGCAGGTGGTAGAAGTAGCTTTCGGCCCAGAGGAACGGAATATCGAGCCACCGGTGCCCGTATATTTCGCTCCCCCACCGGTCCCATTCCGCTTTCCCGGTAGTGCCGTCGGGCAGCGGCTGCACGGTTCCGGTGATCTGCTCGCGAAGAGCATCCAGCCGGCGCCGGATCTCGGGCGGGTAGGGGTGCGCTGCACCGACCTGGTCGATGATGGCCGGGTGCCGGCGGGTCAGCACGGTCCACGCGAACGATTCCGGTTCCGTGGACACGATGGGCCGGGCATCGGGTGTGCTCGTGACCATAACGCTCCGATCGCGGTTCGGTGAGTCCTTCGCTGCTGCCACTCCGGTGGCGCCGGCAATCGTGGCATACCGTCGCGCGGGACAGAAACCGGTGGTAGCTCCGGTCCCGCGGCCGGCCCCAATTGTGATCACGACGAGAACAAACCTCTGCATGCACACGTTCGACCGCTAAGTTCCCGCCGGTGAGTATCGCGATCAGCAGTCCCGAGGCCCCACCGGGTGCTCGGCCGTCACCGCGGACCGTGGCGTTCGGGAGCATGATCGGCACCACCATCGAGTGGTACGACTTCTACCTCTACGCGACAGCCGCCGCACTGGTGTTCAAACCCCTTTTCTTCCCGAATGTCTCCTCCACCGCGGGCACCCTGGCCACCTTCGCCACCTACGCGGCCGGTTTCGGCGCCCGCCCCGTCGGCGCGATCATCTCGGGACATCTCGGTGACCGGATCGGTCGCAAAACCGTGCTGGTGGTCGCGTTGCTGCTGATGGGCGCGACCACCACCGCGATCGGTGTGTTGCCCACCTACGCCCAGGTCGGACTGGTGGCCCCGGCGCTGCTCGCGACACTGCGGGTGCTGCAGGGCCTGGCGGTCGGCGCCGAATGGGGTGGCGCGGCGCTGCTGTCGGTCGAACACGCGCCGGCCGGAAAGCGCGGATGGTACGGCAGCTTCACCCAGCTCGGATCGCCGGCGGGAATGCTGTTGGCGACCGGAGTCTTCTATGTGGTGCGCGCCGTATCCGGTGAACAAGCCTTCCTCGACTGGGGATGGCGGATCCCGTTCCTGCTGAGCATCGTGCTGGTGGTGGTCGGTTTGCTGATCCGGCTCCGGCTGACCGACGCGCAGATCTTCGACCGGCTGCGCGAACGGGACGAGGTGGCGCGGCTCCCTGTTGTCGAGGTGCTGCGCACCCAACCACGGAATGTGCTGCTGACCACCGGTTTACGGCTCTCCCAGATCGGGCTGTTCGTCCTGCTGACCACCTACTCCCTGACCTACCTCCAGGACGAATTCGGCAAGGACAGCCAGGTGGGGCTCGTCGGCGTGTTGATCGCCTCCGCACTCGGACTCCTCAGCACCCCGCTGTGGTCATGGCTGTCGGACCGGGTCGGCCGCCGGCCGCTGTACCTGTTCGGCGCCGTGGGCGGGCCGGTCGCCCTCGCCTTGTTCTTCCTGGCAGTCGACAGCGGGTCGGAACTCGCGATAGTCCTGGCCATCGTTTTCGGTGTCAACGTCCTGCACGACGCCATGTACGGCCCGCAGGCCGCCTGGTTCGCGGAACTGTTCGATACCCGGGTCCGCTACAGCGGAACCTCGCTCGGCTATCACATCGGAGCGGTGCTCTCCGGCGGATTCGCCCCGCTCATCGCGGCCGCTCTGCTGGTCGCCGGCGGTGGACGGCCGTGGCTCATCGTCGGCTATTTCATCGTGGTGTCCGCGCTCACGGCCGTAGCGGCCGTGGCGGCCCGCGAAACCTATCGCGACGATCTCAGCGAGGTCTGATGAAACGCATATATCTCAACGCCTTCGATATGGCCTGTGTCGGCCATCAGTCACCCGGACTGTGGAAACATCCCGCCGACCAGGGCCACCGCTACAACGAACTCGGCTACTGGACCGAGCTCGCCCGCTCGCTGGAGGACGGCGGCTTCGACGCACTGTTCCTCGCCGATGTACTCGGCGCCTACGACGTGTACGGCGGCTCCCGCGACGCGGCGGTCACCGATGCCGCGCAGTTCCCGGTGAACGATCCCACCCTGGCGGTCTCGGCGATGGCCGCGGTCACCGAACGGCTGGGCTTCGGGGTCACGATCTCGCTGACCTACGAGCAGCCGTACGCACTGGCCCGGCGGCTCACCACACTCGACCACCTCACCGGCGGGCGGGTCGCGTGGAATATCGTCACCTCGTATCTGGCCAGTGCCGCGGCGAACCTGGGACTGGACAGCCAGATTCCGCACGACGAACGATACGAGATCGCCGAGGAGTATCTCGAGGTCTGCTACAAGCTGTGGGAGTCGTCGTGGGAACACGATGCGGTGCAGCGGGATCCGGACCGCGGTGTGTTCACGGATCCGGCGAAGGTCCACGATATCGAGCACAAAGGTCGCTACTTCACGGTGCCGGGGCCCTTCCTCTGCGAACCGTCGCCACAACGCACTCCCACCCTGTTCCAGGCCGGCGCTTCCCCGCGCGGGGTCCGGTTCGCCGCCGCGCACGCGGAAGCGGTATTCGTTTCGGGCCCGAACCCCGAGGTGGTGAAGCGACCGGTGCGCGCGCTACGCGAGGCAGCGGCCGAACTCGGCCGCGATCCCCGGTCGATCAAGGTGTTCACCATGCTCACCCCGATCGTGGCCGAAACCCGGGAACAAGCGCTGGCCGAACTGCGGTCCTACGAAGAGTTCGTGAGCGTGGAGGGAGCGCTGGCCCTGTTCGGCGGGTGGACCGGAGTGGACCTGTCCCAGGCCGACCCGGACGAGCCGTTGCAGCATGTCGAAACGGAAGCCAACCGCTCGGCGCTGACTTCCTTCACCTCGGACCCGACTCGCACCTGGACACCGCGGGACCTCGCCACCTCGCTCGGGATCGGTGGGCGGGGGCCTGTTGTCGCCGGGTCACCCGGGGAAGTCGCCGATGAGCTGGAACGCTGGGTCGACGAGGCCGATATCGACGGCTTCAATATCGCCTACGTGACCACACCGGGGACCTTCGCCGATTTCTCCCGTCACGTGGTGCCGGAGTTACGCCGCCGCGGGCGGGTTCCGGAGTGCACCGAGACCTCCACCTTGCGGGAGAAGCTGGGCGGTGACGGTCCGCTGCTGTCCGCCGACCACCCGGGCTCGGCATACCGGCGATAGCGGCAGATCCACCGGGACCACATCCGTGTTCGAGGCAGTGCGGACGCGGCGGGCGTGGTTCTGGCACGATCGAACCCACCGCCTCCGCTGCCCGGTCCGGGCGCCCGGCGGAGAAAACTTCCGGACGAGAGGACCGAGCCGACACCGTGGGTACGCAGAACGGGATGAACGAGCGCAGTGCACACGACCGTAAGGCCGAGATCGTCGAGGTCTTCGCCGGCGCTTTCGGGGATATGATCGCCGCCGACCCGAGCGCGTTCCGCAAGAAATTCCGCAAAATGGCGGACAACCCGTTCGCCTTCTACCGCGGGTCCGCCTGCCTGTTCTACAACGATATGGCCACCGCCGAAGACCGGTGGGCCGATGAGCGGACCGGCAGGATCTGGATTCAGGGCGATCTGCACGCGGAGAATTTCGGCACCTATATGGATTCGGCGGGTCAATTCGTCTTCGACGTCAACGATTTCGACGAGGCCTACCTGGGCTCGTTCACCTGGGATATCAAACGGTTCTGCGCGAGCGTGGCGCTACTGGCCCGCCGGAAGGCCGTTTCCGATGCCGATATCGAGGCGTTGATCGCGACCTATGTGCGTTCCTACGTGCGTATGGTGCGCGACTTCCACGCCGGCACCCGCGACGAGCAGGATTTCAAACTGCATCTGCGCAACACCGAGGGCCCGGTGCACGATGTGCTGCTCGATGCCCGGATGAACACCCGCACCGCCCTGCTGGCGAACACCACGGTTGTCGAGAACTACGAACGGCGGTTCCGCCCCGGCAAGGATGTCCGACCGGTGGGCGACGAGGAGCGCGCACTCGTACTGGACGCGTTCACCCGATACCTCGAAACGATCCCGGAGCACAAGCGTTTCCGGAGCATCACCTACGAGGTCAAGGACATCGTTGGCCGCAAGGGTTTCGGGATCGGTTCGGCAGGCCTGCCCGCATACAACATTCTGGTGGAGGGCCAGACCGAGGCGCTGGAGAACGACGTGATCCTGTCCATGAAACAGGGGAACGTGGCCGCGCCCAGCCGGATCGTGCGCGACGAGCGGATCCGCGACTACTTCCACCACCACGGGCACCGCACCGCGGTCTCCCAGCGCGCGCTACAGGCCCACGCCGACCCCTGGCTCGGCTATACCGAGATCGACGGGGAAGGCTTCGTGGTCTCCGAACTCTCCCCGTATGTCGACGATCTCGACTGGTCCGACCTCACCGAGCCGATGGAGATGCAGCCGGTGATCGAATACCTCGGCCAGGCCACCGCGGGTATGCACTGCGTCTCCGACGCCGACTCCGAGCAAACCCTCGTCGAATTCCAGAGCGAGGACGCGATCATCGCGGCCATCGGCTCCGACGAGGAACAATTCGTGCGGGATATGGTCGCTTTCGGTCAGGCCTATGCCCGCCGCACTCGCGAAGACCACGAGCTTTTCGTCGACGCCTTCCGCAACGGCGAGATCCCCGGTCTCGAACGATCGGCACCGGTCGCCTGAGCCGGATACGCCGGGCGATGCGGTGAGATTCGGCGACTCGCTACTCGGTCAGGCCAGGTCGGACAGGTCGAGCACGAAGCGGTAGCGGACGTCGTTACGTTCGAGCCGATCGAGGGCTTCGTTCACTTGTGCCGACGGCAGGACTTCGATATCAGCTGTGATGTCGTGGCGGGCGCAGAATTCCAGTAGCGCGGCGGTGGCCGGGCGGCCACCACTACCTCCCGAGCCGAGTTTCTTGCGTCCGATGAGCAGATCGGTGGTCTGCACGGTGACCGGTCCCAGGTACCCGACCTGACTGAGAGTGCCGTCCAGAGCGACCAGCCGAAGGTAGGGCCCGAGGTCGTGTGGAACCGAAATCGTATCGATAACGACGTCGAAACTGTCTCTGGCGGCGTCCATTTCGGTCTCATTCGCCGAGACCAGGAACTCGTGCGCGCCGAGCCGGCGGGCGTCGGCCGCTTTGTCCCGGGATCTGCTGACCACCACGGTCTCCGCGCCCAGCGCGACGGACAACTTGACCGCCAGATGCCCCAGGCCACCGAGCCCGACCACCGCGACGCGGCTACCCGGCCCGATGCCGAGGGCTCGCATCGGCTCCCAGACCGTGATTCCGGCGCACAGCAGGGGAGCCGCTCCGGCGGGGTCGAGTCCGGCGGGCAGGTGGTAGGCGAACCGCTCGCGGACGAGGTATCCGCGGGAGTAGGCCCCCAAGGTGGTCGACCCGTCCCGCCTATCGGTACCGCCGTAGGTGAGCGTGGGGAATTCGCGGCAGAAGTTCTCCTGACCGGCTCGGCACATGGCGCAGGCACCGCAGGAGTCGACGATATTGCCGACCGCTACCGAATCGCCCACACCGAATCCGGAGACATCACTGCCGACCTCGGTTACCACGCCGGTGAACTCGTGTCCCGGCACGAGCACCGGGTCCGCAGCGCCGTGATGCTCACGGACGGCATGGAGATCGCTGTGGCATACGCCGCAGTAGTCCACCCGCACCGCGAGATCGTCGGGCCGCAGGTCCCGGCGCGGGACAGTTGCCCGCCGTAACGTCATGGCGCTGTCCGCCTGCCATCCGACCGTCGTTCTCATACCAGCTCCCTAAACAGACTGTTCTGTCTATTGAGCATAACCGCCGATCGGCCAGAGGTAAACAGACTGTTCTGTTGTAAGTTGGATGGTATGACCGATCGGCCGCTGACCGCCCGCGGCGCCGCCACCCGCGAGCGCATCCTCGAGGCGGCGAACCGGGAGTTCGCCGCGCACGGTATCGCCGGGGCCCGTATCGAACGGGTCGTCGCCGACGCCCGCACGAACAAGGCACAGCTCTACGGCTATTTCGGCAGTAAGGAAGGCCTGTTCGACGCCATCTTCGCCGATTCGCTGGAACGAATCGTGAACGTCGTCCCCATCGACGCGACCGATCTCGCGGACTGGGCCGTGCGGTTGTACGACGAGTACCTCCGCCGCCCCGACCTCATCCGGCTGGCCACCTGGGCGCGCCTGGAGCGCCGGCCAGCCGGCCATCTGGTCGACGATGCCGACCGGCTCGACGATCACAAACTCCGCGCCATCGCCGAGGCTCAGACAGCGGGCCTCGTATGTCCCGGCGACCCATTCGACGTGATGGCGCTGGTGATCTCCATGTCCATGGCCTGGTCGCCCGTCAGCAACGTCTATGCCGCCACCGGCGAGGAGCCGCGGGAGGCGCACGACCGGCGCCGCACGCTGCTCCGCGAAACCGTCCGGCGTGCGGTGATGACAGCCTGAGGAGTCGCTCATGGTGCGGTTGGATCATCTCGTCAACGTGCTCGGCGGGTACGGCGTGCGGTTGCGCTGCTGTCCGGTGTCGCGGGCGACCATGATCCGCAGTGTCGCGATGCTCGACGCGACCGGGTCGGAGGCCGCACCCGGCGATATCTTCCTCGCCGTCGGCGCCGGGTCCGTGAACGAGGCGGTGCTCGGGGCTCGGGCGGCGAAGGCGGTCGCCGTGCTGGTACGCGGGGGCGCCGACGCCGAACGGGAGACGGCCGCGATCGGGCCCGGCGGCGGGGTCGCGGTGCTGCTGATCGACCCCGCGGTGTCGTGGAGCCAGCTCGCGGGAGTGGTCTTCGGGCTGGTGCTGGAAGGGCGGGAAACCGCGTCCGGACGCGGTCCCACGGACCTTTTCGCGCTGGCGGACAGTCTCGCGGACGCGGTCGACGGGGCGGTGACCATCGAGGATCCGCTATCGCGCGTGATGGCCCACTCCACCCTGCACGGCAATGCCGACCGAGCGCTGGCGGAGACGGCGTTGTACCGGCAGCAGCCGGCCGGGCTGCGGGAACACTTCGAATCGCGCGGTGTGCACGCGCACCTGCTGAGGTCCGACGAACCGCTGTTCGTCGAACCGGATACCGCGCACGGCCTCGACGGACGAATGGTGGTTGCGGTGCGCGTGGGCCGGGAACTGCTCGGCTCGGTATGGGTGGCCTGCGCCGAGCCGTTGCCGAGCGCCCGCCGTGCCGCGCTGGCCGACGGCGCCCGGACCGTGGCGCTGCATCTGCTGCGGTCGCGGGCCAGCGCGGATTTGGAACGCCAGGTGGAATCCGAACTGGTGATCCGGCTACTCGAAGGCAGCCCGGACGCGGCGACCGTGGTCGGCCGCCTCGGGTTGGCGCCGGCCCCGTTGCGAGTGGTCGCGGTGCGTGCCCAGATCTCGGCGGAACGCCATGCCGGGTTACTGCTTGCCTTCGAACAGGCCACCTTCGGTTTCGGCTGGTCACGCCCGGGCCGCAGCACACTGTCCGATAACACCGTCTACACGATCCTGCCCGGCGAACAGGTCCGGACCGCACGCGACTGGGTAGCGGCGCTGCGGGCCGCCCTCCCCGCCCGCGTCACACTGTCGGCCGGTATCGGCGGACCGGCCACGGCCACCGATCTGCCGGCCTCGCGGCAGGAGGCGGACGAATGCCTGGCGCTGCACGAACAAGGCGCGACCGATATCGCCTCCCCGGCCTATGACGAATCCTGGGGCCAGATCCTGCTGCAGCGGTTGCGTGCTGCCGCGCGGACCGGCCGGATACCGGCCCGCGGGCCGGTCGCGGAGCTGCGCCGATACGACGCGACGCACGCCACCACTTACGTCGCGACGTTACGCGCGTGGCTCGACAACCAAGGCGATCTCGCCGAAGCCGCCGGCCAGCTCGGCGTCCACCCGAATACCGTCCGCAATCGGCTGCGGAAAATGCGCGAAGTCGCCGTGCTGGAGCTCGACGATGCCCGCACCCGGCTGGCGATGACGATCGATCTCGCGGCCTTCGGCGACGATTGACCACCGTTGTAGAAATCGAACAACTGGTTGGGCCCGGACTGTGCCGCACGGACATGCGCGCCGCTGATTACCGCGTCATCATGGCTGGGACAGCGCATCGTTCGACGTGGAGGTGAGCATGGCGCGCGTAACGAGTCGGCTCGACCGCGAACGAGCAGCACGAGGCCGGGTGGCGGCCCCGGCATCCGGCTGAGCTCTCGGCCTTTTCCCCATCCGTGGAGCCGGTGTCGTCAGAACCCGGCTCCACGGAGCTCTCTGCCGTCGGGTCGGCGGCGCTGATCCCGCCCCGCCACCCGCCACCCGGCATCCGCTTTCCCTATCGAAACCTGTAGGACGGTTATGACCAGCAGCCCGCCCATCTGGCTGACAACGCACGCCCGCGAACAACTCGAGGCCGAGCTCACCGAACTGCTCGCCGCCGAGACCGCCGGTGACCCCGAAACCGCCGACACGCAAGATCGGCTCGCCGCCCGGCACCAGCGCACGGCCCGTATCGCGCATATCCGGAACCTGCTGAGCAACGCCGTATTCGGCGAAGATCCGCCGGATGACGGAATCGCGGAGCCCGGCATGGTGCTCACCGTCCGCTACGACGGCACCGACGATACCGAGACATTCCTCCTCGGCAGCCGCGACGCCGAACACGCCGATCTCGAGGTCTACTCCCCCGACTCCCCTCTGGGCGCCGCGCTCACCGGGGCCCGCCGCGGCGACCAACGCCGCTACCAGGTACCCAACGGCACCGAAATCGCGGTCACACTGCTCGACGCCGTCCCGTACGGCCACACCGTCACAACCGCCTGATGACCGACCCAGCGACCTCGGGTATGCGCATACGCAACAACGAAATCACCCTGCTGCACATGGATTCCCCGGCGATCCCCCGGAACGACCGGACGATCGCCCTGCCGATCCACTCCTGGCTGTCGGCACAGTTCTGGGACCTCTTCGGTCTCCCCAGCGTCGATTGGGCGCTGTCCGCGCTGTCGTTCGGCACCGAGTCCGCACCCCGCACCTATATCGCCCGGTACTACGACTACCCCACCACCTGGACCGCGGAGCCACTGGCCGTCGACATCCCCGCGACCATCGGACCGGGCCCCGGCGTGCTGGAAGTTTCGGGCCCGATGACCTGGGAGCGCCGCCGCCTGGTCGAACGCACCACCCTGGTCATCGCGCTGGCCCAACCCCTGGAACACCGGCTACACACGGACCTCCCCGCAAATCTGTGGGAAGAAGACCGCTGGCACACCACCGTTCTGGTACCCGACGTCCGCCCGGGCGCGCACTCACCACTGCGGTACAGCGAATCCTGGTAGCGCGGCCGGTCGTCCGTCGAGTCCGGCGCCGAGCCGTTCGAAGCGGCAGTCGAAGGCCGTGCGGGACGGCCGTTCGTTCTCCTGCAACGGTTTCCGCTCGACAACCATATGCGGCCGAGTATGGACAACGAATCCCCAGAGTTGGACACTAGAGCCATCTGCTATTGAACGGGTGGATCGTATGGTCACAACACACACCGTTGTCGCCGGGGAAACGCTGCCGGCCTTGGCATTGCGCTTCTACGGCGACGCGGAACTATACCGCCTCATCGCCACAGCAAGCGGAATCACCGACCCCGATGTCGTCGAGACCGTCGGCCGGATCGCCGATGCCGACGTCGTCGATATCGGGCAACAGCTGGTAATTCCCGACTTCACGAGATACGAATTCCTCGCCGGGGACACGGTGCCGGAGCTGGCGTCACGCTTCTACGGCGACCCGGAACTATCTCGACTGATCGCCGCGGCAAGCGGGATCACCGACCCCGATATCGGTCGGCAACTGATCATCCCCGACCTCACGAGATACAAGGTTGTCGCGGGAGACACGTTGCCGGAGCTGGCGTCGCGCTTCTACGGCGACGCCTCGTTCTCTCCGCTGATCGCCGCTGTCAACGGCATCGACGATCCCGGCGTCGTCGATACCGGAGAGGTCCTGGTCGTATTCGCCGGGCGCGGCAACGGGTTCGGACTATCGATCGTGGACCGCAACGAGGACGACCCCCGCATGTGGTATTACCGGTTCCAGACCAGCGCGATCGGCTGGAACCCCGGAATCAACGTCTTACTTCCCGACGACTACCGCACCAGTGGGCGCACCTATCCCGTCCTCTACTTGTTCCACGGCGGCGGCGACCAGGATTTCCGCAGTTTCGAATTCCTGGGTATCCGCGACCTCACCGCCGGAAAACCGATCATCGTCGTAATGCCCGACGGCGGGCGCGCGGGCTGGTATTCCAACCCGGTCAGCTCGTTCGTCGGCCCACGCAACTGGGAGACGTTCCATATCGCCCAACTGATCCCCTGGATCGAAGCGAATTTCCGGACGTACGCCGAGTACGACGGCCGTGCCGTCGCCGGGTTCTCGATGGGCGGCTTCGGTGCGCTGAAGTACACCGCCAAGTACTACGGCCACTTCGCCTCGGTCAGCAGCCATTCCGGCCCGGCGAGCCTGCGGCGCGACTCCGGCCTGGTCGTGCACTGGGCAAACCTGTCCTCGGCAACCTCGGACCTGGCCGGCGGAACGATCTACGGCGCGCCGGTGTGGAACCAGGCCAGGGTCAGCGCCGACAACCCGGTCGAGCGTATCGGCAGCTACGTGAACAAACGGATCTTCCTGGTCGCGGGCACCAGTCCGGACCCGATCAACTGGTTCGGCAGCGTCAACGAGACCGAAGTGCTCGCCGGCCAACGAGAGTTCCGCGCCCGCCTCGGCGACGCAGGCATCCCGCACGAATGGCACGAGGTACCCGGCGGCCACGTCTTCCGGCCCGATATTTTCGCCGTCGACCTCGACGGCATCATCGCCCGGCTACGACCAGCTGCACTTGTGTAACCCTCGTGGTCAGCGCAGCACGCAGCGGAAGCCGATATGGCTCATACCCGTATCGACCATCTGGGGCCGGCGGGCCGAGGGCCGGTAACGCATGCAGTAGCTGTCCGCGCACAGGAACGATCCGCCCTTGACCACTCGTCGCGGGATGGGGAACTGCGGCTGGGAGCGGTCGTAGGATCCCTCGGCGCAGCACGGTGTGGTGGCGCGGTCCTCGCCGTAGTAGTCGGTGGTCCACTCCCAGACGTTGCCGGCCATATCGAACAGGCCGTAGCCGTTGGCCGGGAAGTTGCCCACCGGGGTGGTCTGCCCGTATCCGGTGTCCGGGAGGTACGGGAATTCACCGTGCCAGTAGTTGGCCAGCTTCCGGCCCGCCGGTTCGGGTTCGTCGCCCCACGTGTAGGTCGCGTGGTCGAGTCCGCCGCGGGCCGCCACCTCCCATTCGGTCTCGGTCGGCAAGGCGAGTCCCGCCCAGTCCGCATAGGCCTCGGCGTCTTCGAACGCGATATGCACCACGGGATGGTTCTCGCGATTACGCAGCGACGAGCGTGGTCCGCGGGGGTGGTTCCAGCATGCGCCCGGCGTCCAGGTCCACCACTGACTCATATGCTTCAGGTCCACCGGGCCGGCCGTCCGGCGGAACACCATCGAACCCGGTTGCAGATTCTCCGGCGGTGCTCCTGGGAAATCGTCGGGATTCAGCGGCCGCTCGGCGACCGTGATGTAGCCGGTGGCGGCGACGAATTCGGCGAACCGGGCGTTGGTCACCTGGAACTTCTGCATCCAGAAACCGTCGGTGGTGACTTCCTTGGACGGTCCTTCCTCCGGATATTCGTTATCGGCTCCGACAGTTGCGGTCCGGGCCGGGATCCAGACCGAATCCGCGGCGACCGCGAGTTCGGATATGCGAGTGTCAGTCACCGAAAACCGTGGTCCAATCGTTTTTGATACCGGCCACGGTCCAGCCCGCGGCGGCCGCCCGGTCCAATATTTTCTCCGCGCCCGCGGTGTAGTCGAATTCGCGTTCGGCATCATCGTGCAGAACCAGCAGTTGCATCGAGGGGTGCTCGGACGCGGCGGTGAACTCCAGCATTTCGATATCGCCGTTCGAATTACCGGCCGCGAAGATCGGCCGGCGCCCGATCCGGCTCCACAGCCGGACGGGTTTGCCGGGCCCGTCGTCGACGAACTCCATTTCGGCGGTCGTGTACACGTCGGTGTTCTCGTAGACGAGACCAACGGTGCTGCCGACCACCCGCTCCGGGGGAATCCCGTACATCGGCCCTGAAACGGGCCGCATGAAATCGCGTCCACCGCCGGAGACGATGTAACAGGTGAATTCGTTCGCTTCCAGATATCGCAGCAATTCGACCATCGGCACATACCCGCATGCCGTGTACGGCCGCCCGAGCGTCGGATGCCGCGCCTCGTCGAAGAACGCCGCGATCCTGGCGGCGTGCTGCTCGACCGTGATCGCCGGATGCGCGGCCAGGATCGCGGCCATCAGCGGTTGGAGATCGCTGTCGTCACCCTGATAGTGCTTGGTCACGGCGTCGCCCAGCCAAGTCAGGTCTCCGGTGTAGGCGGCCCGGTAGGGCTGCTTGTCCCGTAACGACGGGTCCGCCTCGGCCTGTTCCTTGAAGCGGCGCAGCAGGAAGTCCAGCTGGATGTACATGGGTTTTTCACACCACAGCGTGCCGTCGTTGTCGAAAACGGCTACGCGGGCGTCCGGCTCGACATAATCCGGCCCGTCGGTCGTGACCCGGCCGACGAAGTCGACGATCGCCGACTTCGTCCGGCCGTCGGTCCAGGTATCGAGCACGCCTCAGTCCTTGGCCAGGAACTTCTGGAGCTTCTCGACCGCATGGTCGACATTGAAGCTGGCGGGTTCGTGCCGCGGCGGGAATTCCCGGAACGTCTCCAGGAACTGCGATGCCATCGCGCTCATATAGAGGATGAAGTAGTCGTGGCGTAACAGCCACTCGTAGTAGGTATTCGAGGTGACATCGGCGAATTCGAACGGATCGGTGCGCAGATTGAAGAGCTTGGGCACACGTAGATGGACGAACGGTTCGGCCCACACCTTCAGGGTCCCCGGGCACCGCTGCTCCAGGAAGACCGCTTTCCAGTTCTCGAACCGCATGGCGACCAGATCGCCGTCATCGGAGAAATAGAAGAAACCGCGCCGCGGGCTCGTCTCTTCCTCGCCGGTGAGGTACGGCAGCAGATTGAAACCGTCGATATGGACCTTGTACTCGGTCTTGCCGTCGGCACCGGCGACGTGCCCCTTCTTCAGTTTGCCGGCGATATCCGGCTCGCCCGCCGCGGCCAGCAGCGTCGGGAGCCAATCGTGATGCTGGATGATGTCGTTGGACACCGAACCGGCCTTGATCTTTCCCGGCCAGCGGATCAATTCCGGGACCCGGAACGCACCCTCCCAGTTGGTGTCCTTCTCACTCCGGAACGGAGTCATACCCGCATCCGGCCAAGTGTTGCGGTGCGGGCCGTTATCGGTGGAGTAGATGACGATGGTGTCCTCGGCGATACCGAGTTCGTCGAGCACATCGAGCACGGTTCCGACATTGTTGTCGTGGTCGATCATGGCGTCGTGGTAGGACGACTGCCACAGCCCGGCCTGGCCGCGGCTCTCGGGCTTCACGTGGGTGTAGAGGTGCATATGGGTGAAATTGCACCAGACGAAGAACGGATTTCCTTCCGCGTGCTGGCGCTTGATGTAATCGACCGTCGCGTCGGCGATATCGTCGTCGATGGTCTCCATACGTTTTGTATTCAGCGGACCGGTGTCCACAATGCTCTGCTTGCCGACCGGCCCGAACCTCGGATCGTCGGGTTCGGTGGAGACCTCGGGGGTCGCCTTACACCGGAGTACGCCGCGGGGCAGTGCGAATTCGTGCAGCCGGGGGAAGCGGTCGGCGTGCGGGTAGTCGTAGCTTTCGGGTTCCTCTTCGGCGTTGAGGTGATAGAGGTTGCCGAAGAACTCGTCGAAGCCGTGCACGGTCGGCAGGTACTTGTTCAGATCCCCGAAGTGATTCTTGCCGAATTGGCCCGTCGCGTAGCCGAGCGGTTTCAGCAATTCTGCGATGGTCGGGTCTTCGGCGGCCCAGCCGATATCGGCTCCCGGCATACCGACCTTGCTCATACCGGTGCGGTACACGCTCTGTCCGCTGATGAATGCGGCCCGGCCCGCGGTGCAGCTCTGCTCGCCGTAGGAATCGGTGAACCGCATCCCCTCGTCGGCGATCCGATCGATATTCGGGGTGCGATAGCCCATGAGACCGTCGCTGTAGCAACTCAGGTTGGTGATTCCGATGTCGTCACCCCAGATAACGAGAATATTCGGCTTTCCATCAGGCATATCGGCATCCCTCGGTTGTCGCGACCTGCACAGCGTGGAATATCGATCATCGACCGCCGCAGCGGTCCGGCAGCCCTCCCCCGAGATGAGCGTCGAGGGTTGATTCCGGGCGTTGGTCAGCGTACTCGGCCCGCGGCACCTTCCAAGCCTTCGTGCATACGCGTGTTCCAGTGGTGGACCATGCCGACCCGGCCGCCGACTCTCCCCCTCCCTCTCGTCGATTACGCGATTTCGCGAAACCCCCCAGCCGTCCTGTGTGATCACCTAGGTTGGAGAAGGCCATTCTCTCATGAGTAGAGGGCCATTTACCGCGCAGGTCGGAAGGAGTGAACCGTCCATGGCCGTCAGGAACCGGTCCCGGCACGGTGCCGCGACGTGCGTCGGATCATCGGACGCAGTGTGTTCGGGGCGGCGCACTACTCGCAGGACGAACAGGAGAGAACCGAAGTGACGAACGCGCAGGACGCCGGTGCGATCGCCGGTGATGCCCAGATCGCCGCGCTGTTGTATCAGTACGCCCGCGCCGTCGACACCAAGGACTGGGAGCTGTACCGCTCGGTGTTCACCGCCGACGCCCACATCGACTACTCGTCGGCCGGAGCCGCTGTCGGCAGCCGCGACGAGGTCGTCGACTGGTTCGCCGCGAATTTCGGTGCGTTGCCGTGGAGCATGCACTACATCACCAACATCGAAGTGCTCGCGCGCGGTCCCGGGACCGCGACCGTGCGCGCCATGTTCTACAACCCGATGCAACTCCCGGGTTCGACAGAAGTAAGCGCGTGTGGCGGTTATTACCACCACGACCTGGTACTCACCAGCGACGGTTGGCGCAGCCGGGCGCTGCGCGAGGAGAACATCTGGTTCACCGGCCGCCCCACCGATTCCCCTGGCTGAGGACGAGAATGCAGATCTGGACCGGCACAGCGTTCATGCACACCACCGAAGCCGTCCCCGTCGCGCGCATGCTCGATGAGGCGGGCTTCGACGGAATCGCGGTCTCCGACCACATGATCTATCCCCGGCACCTGACGTCTCCGTATCCCTCGCCCACCGGTAAGCCGATGTGGACACCGGAGACCGCCTGGCCCGACTCGTGGGTACTCATCGGCGCGATGGCCGCGGTGACCCAGCGAATCCGGTTCACCAATGCCGTGTACATCGCTCCGGCTCGCCCATTGCTCGAGGTCGCCAAACAGGTCGCCACCGCGGCGGTTCTCTCGGCGGATCGGGTAGCGCTGACCGTCGGCGCGGGATGGATGCGTGAAGAGTTCGAAGTGATGGGCCAGGACTTCACCAACCGGGGCAAACGACTCGACGAGATGATTCGGGCGCTGCCCGCGCTATGGCAGGGCGGCTGGGTGTCGTGGTGTGGAAAGCACTACCAGGTGCCGGAATTGATGCTGGAGCCGCACCCGCGTAATCCCGTGCCGATCATGTGTGGCGGCGAGTCCCACGCGGCGCTGCGCCGGGCAGCACGGCTGTGCGACGGGTGGGTGGGTAACGCCTACACCTGGGAAGACGCCGCACAGAAAGTCACCGAGCTCAATGCCATGCGCCGCGAGTACGGACGCGATCACGAGCCTTTCGAGATCATGCTGGCCCTGCGCGACCAGCCGACGGTCGAGACGTTCACCCGCGCCGAGGATCTCGGCGTGACCGCGGTGATGTGCAGGCCGTGGGCGACGACCGGCGATACCGCTTCCCGTGCCCACCACGGCCACGAACTGCCCGCCGAACGCTACCGGGAACCGATCGAACGGTTCGCCGAGAACGTCCTCACCAAAATCCCGTAGAGCTGCGTACCCGGCACCCGCCGCCGGCAAGACAGTTCCGCTGCGAAGGAAATCAATGACCGAACCCCCTGAAACAACACAACATCCGAGACCTCCGGAAGGCGACTGGCTGGGCACGAAGTTCCTCCGGTTCGACCGCGAGGGCCCGTTCGGGGTCTGTATCCTCGACCGGCCGGAGGCGCGCAACGCCATGACGCCGGCGATGTACTTCGGCATCAAGTACGCGGTCACCCACGTGGCTTCCGATGCCGATCTGGCGGGATTGTTGATCACCGGTACAGGTGATGTCTTCGCTCCCGGCGGCGATATGGGCGGTGGCGGTGACGACAACTGGATGACCTTCGGCCGTGCACTGGGCATGGACGCACTACCCTTCGATACCCTGCGCCAGTCGGCCAAACCGGTGGTGGCCGCCGTCAACGGGTTGTGCCAGGGCGGCGGCCTCCAAATCGCCCTGTGCGCCGATATGGCCGTCGTCAGCGACAAGGCCACTTTCCGGGTGCCCGAGCTGTACCGCGGAATCGCCGACACGTACTACAGCCACATGCTGGCCCGGCTCATCGGACCGGTCCGGACCCGCGACCTGATGTTCACCGGCCGCACCCTGTCGGCCCAGGAGGCGCTGGACTGGGGCATGGTCGCCCGCGTCGTTCCACACGACGACCTACCCGAGGCTGCCCGCGAAGTGCTCGCACAGTGTTGCCGCACCGCGCCGAGTGCCCGCACGGTGGTCAAGGCCAGTCTGGACAACTACATCGGCCTCTACGACCGCATCGGAATGCAATCCGGTCTGGGCGCGCCCGAATCGATCGAGGGCTTCCGCGCCTTCAAGGAACGCCGATCCCCGAACTGGGTGCACCCAGCATTACGAATCGACGGGCGCCTCTAGTAGTGGTAGCGAAAGGAGGCGATCCTGTGAACAGGCCGAATGCAAAGACTATTGTGGTCGCCGCTGCGGTGTTTGTCGCCGTGGCCGCCGGAGTTTTCGCAGCGGCGACGAGCGTCAGTACCCCACCATCCCAATCCGAGACAATGGAGGGCCGACCCGTGACAGCAGAACCCGGAGACCCTGACGAGGACGCCTAGGAACAAGCGCTACTCGACGCCGAGGAACCAGTGGTCGAGGGCGACCCCCCTCCACCGCCGGTGAGTACTACCGCGACTCCGTCGACGGCGAATCGGAATGGGGCGTCACCGGACCCTCGGTCTCCGGTGACGGATGGACAGCTGCAGCACCCGAGACGGAGAATTGACAGAGCGACGATAAGACGCAGCCCTGATCGGCGCACGCCCGAACCAAACCTTTCCGTTTCACCTACAGACTCCGGTGACCCACCACCGCATCACCCACCGCGCCGAAACCGACGCTCACCGCCACGCGCACAACGACCGCGCGGTGATCGCGGCCCGCGACGCCGGTACCCACGCCTTCGTGCCGGTCACCATGAGCGTGCCCACCCTCACCGTTGACACCACCGACGGCTACATCCCCGACCTCGCGGCGATCACTCGATTCGCCACCACACAGCACGGTGATCGAAGCCGCCGCATCGAACACGACCGCAGAGGAATACCGGCCTGTCGTCCCTCCCGTCCCCGACCTCACCGGCGAAAAGGCGCGCGAATGGCGCCGATTCACGCCCTCGCCGGCAGCCACCGACCAGTAGGAGCTGCCCGGTGGCGGATATCCGGCCGCCGTCGTGCTGGCCTACCTCGACGGTTCGATCGTCGCACCAGGATTGTCTCTCGCCTACTTCTCCTGCCGTCTTCTTCAGTTTCTCAGCGATCTCGGAACAGTCCCGGGACAAGCCGGCTGGCCTGGTAGACGGTGCGGATTGCGTTTTCCAGCGCCCGCCGGGCATTGGAAAGTCGCGAGTAGACTGCCAGGTCGGAAGGGTTTCGAGCGGAGTCGGCATTAGCCACGGAGTTCGATCATGAGCACTCATACCGACGATATCGCGGACGGACGGAACACCCTCGAGCTACGCGTGTACGCCGAACTGAACGACTTTCTGCCCCCACGGTCCCGGTTTTCGGTGCTCCGTCGGCCGGTACGGTCCCATCAGACGGTGAAGGACGTCGTCGAGGCGGCAGGCGTACCGCACACCGAAATCGACCTACTGCTGGTAAACGGGGAATCCGTCGGCTTCGGGCATCGGCCCCGCCCGGGCGACCGGCTCGCCGCCTATCCCGTATTCGAGAGCCTCGATATCGCCGCGCTGACCCGAGTACGACCCCATCCGCTCCGTGAACCGCGCCTGCTCGTCGATGTGAATCTCGGCGGCGCCGCGCGGCTGCTACGGCTGATGGGACTCGATGTCCGCTGCGAATTCGACGCAGAGGACGCAGAACTCGCCGAAATCGCCGTGGATGACCACCGCATCCTGCTCACCAGGGACCGCGGATTGCTCGCCCGCCGTATAGTCACCCACGGGCTCTTCGTACGCGCCGGCCTCCCGGTCGATCAGGTGGTGGAGGTGATCGACCGGCTGGACCTGTCCAACTGCCTGACCCCGCTCACCCGATGCCTCCGCTGCGGCGCACCGCTGGCCGATGTGGCCAAGGCCGACGTTATCGACAGGCTCCCTCCCCTCACCCGCCATGAACACAACACCTTCCGACGCTGCACCGGCTGCGACCGGGTCTACTGGGCGGGAACCCACCGAGACCGGCTCGAAGAACTCGTCGACCGGATCCTGTCGAAGATCCGGCGTGCGTCGCCGCCACCGGCTGCTTCACCTCCGGAGAATCGGCTGTGACCGGGTACTTCGGTGATTTCGATCCGAGCTGTTCCCGGAGGACGAACCTCCGATGTTCGAACCGATCCCCCTCGCCTCGGCCGGCCGAGTGCCCGACCTTGCCGCCGCCGCACCCACCGAAGTAAAGTGTGATCCAGCTCATATTCGATTCTTTCTGGTGCGCCGGTATCGACAGCGCCGCAGGTGGGTGGGGATCACGTCGACACAGCGCAGCGAAACTCGACGCTTACCGATCTCGGAGAACAGGTGCTGCGCGAGGGCATATCAGCGATCGGCTGCGTGCCCGGATTCGGTCGCAGTGAGGCGCCCGAGGAGATTCCCATCCATCGGAAAACGGGGACCGCAGTACCGAGGAGAACGGTCATGTCCGGTTTGGTACGCAAGAATTTCGATTCACCCGAGGAAACCCGCCCGTTCGACGCGGGCAAAGGCAAACTCGACCTGGTCAATATGGACGGCGGCCCCGTCGGCCGAGCGGTTTTCGAACCCGGCTGGCGGTGGTCGGAACATGTCAAACCGATCGCCGGAACCGACAGCTGCCAGGCGCCCCATATGGGCTACTGCGTATCGGGTCATCTCACGGTGGTCATGGACGACGGCGAGAAACAGGAATACGGCCCCGGCGATTTCATGATCGTTCCACCGGGACACGACGCCTGGACCGTCGGCGAGGAACCCTGCGTCATGATCGACTGGCAGGGTGTCGCCGATTACGCCAAGCCGTGACGGCAGCGGATATCAGTTGACCTGGCGCCCGCGTCCACTCCAGTACGGTGCGCGGAGTTTGAACTTCTGCAGCTTGCCGGTAGCGGTCCGGGCCAGCTCGTCGCGGAATTCCACCGAGGTCGGTGCCTTGTAACCGGCCAGCCGCTGTTTGCACCAGGCGATCAACTCCGATTCGGTCACGCTGCCCGGTTCGGTATCCGGGCTCAGTACGACCAGCGCTTTGATCGTCTCGCCCCATTTCTCGCTCGGCACCGCGATCACAGCGACCTCGGCGACTGCGGGATGGGAGAACAGACAGTCCTCGACCTCGATCGAGGAGACGTTCTCGCCGCCGGTGATGATCACATCCTTCTTGCGGTCGGCGATTGTCAGGTAGCCGTCGTCGCCGAGGGCGCCGCCGTCACCGGTATGGAACCAGCCGCCGGCCAGTGCCGCCGCGCTTTCCTCGGGCCGGCCCCAGTAACCCTCCATCACTACGTTGGACCGGGCCAGCACCTCCCCCGCGCCCTCCGCGGCCTCCTCGACCTGCAATCGGACGCCCAGGGCCGGTGCGCCGGCGCGGGTCAGCTCCGCCGCCCTCGCCTCGGGGTCGAGGCCGTCCCATTCCGCCCGCGCGCGGTTGACGGTCAGCAGCGGAGAAGTTTCGGTCAGACCGTAGATCTGGATGAACTCCCAGCCGAGTTCCTGTTCGACGCGAGCGACGGTCTTCGTCGGCGGCGGGGCACCGGCCATGATGATCCGCACCCTGTCGCGCCCGGGGATCTCGCCCTCCCATGTCTGCGCGGCGTCGAGCACCGCGGCCGCGACCGCGGGCGCCGCGCACATCACCGTGACGCCGTGATCGCGGACCCTGCGCAAAATCTCGGCGCCGTCGATCTTGCGCAACACAATATGCCGGGCTCCGACACCGGTCATCGCGAAGGGCTGGCCCCAGCCGTTCGCGTGGAACATGGGCAGAGTGTGCAGGTACACATCGCGGTCGCTGATCGTGGCGTGCAGTCCGAAGGTGACGGCGTTGACCCAGATGCTCCGATGAGTGATCTGCACACCCTTCGGGCGCGCGGTGGTCCCGGACGTGTAATTGATGGTGGCGGTAGCGGATTCGTCCGGTTCCCACGCCCGCGGCGTTGTGCCCGGGGCAGCGTAGAGGTCGGCATCGGAGCCCAGCACGAATTTGTGTTCGCATTCGACCGCACCGAGCGAATCCGCGAGCTCCGGATCCACATACAGAACCCGGGCGCCGGAATCCTCGACGATGTAGCGCACCTCGTCCGGGCGCAGGCGGAAATTGACCGGAACCAGTACCCGGCCCCAACCGCTCACCCCGAAGAACGAGGTCAGCAACCGGCTCGAGTTGTGGCTGACGATCGCGACCCGTTCACCGGCTCCGATACCGAGTGCGTCCAGCCGGGCGGCCTGCCTCCGGGCGAAGTCGGCGACCTGGGCATATGTCAGTGCGCCCTGGTCCGGCGCCGGCTGGGCGGGTTCGTCGATCACACCGATCCGGTCCCCGTACACGGTTTCGGCGCGGTCGAGGAAATCGGAGACACTGAACGGAACAAACATGGTTCTCCCTATGGATCTGCCGGCGCCTGAGAGACGATTGTGCGGACCTTCCGACGGCCCGACGATTGTGCGGACCTTCCGACGGCCCGACGATTGTCTCTCCTCGAACCGTCCCGGCGGGCCGGAATTCTTCCGGCAGTCTCCCGCGGGCACGCCGTTCACCGATCCCGCCCGGCCGGAGCACGTGACCCATGTGAGCCAGCTACCGTGACTTCACCGCGACCCTTTCGTAATCTAACGGTGATCTTGTCTCCGAGCGTAATGAGTGGTCACGATAATGCCAGGTCAACACCGCAAACCGGCACGCGCCAAGAAGATCGCCCCATTGGCCGGAAGCGCGATCGCGGCAACAGCGGTGATCGCCCTGTCGGTGACGGCCCGGCCCGGCCCGGATGCGGAACCCGCCGCCACGGCGGTCGACTCGCCGGCAGTACCGGCAGCGGGCATGGACAAGGCCCCGCGGCAGGAGCCGGCGGCACCCGGAGCACCGATAGCCGTCGCCGCGGTCGACCGGCCCCAGGAGCCCGCCAGATACGCGAAGCGCCTCGCGCCCCCACCGCCGCCCCCGATCCCGTGCTCGACGGAACTCGCCGGGGCACAACCGCAGGTGGCCGAGGTCGGCAACCTGATCGACCAGACCTTCGGGGTCGGCGATATCGGTGGCGCCAACGGCCGGTACGACGGCGATCACGGTGCCGGTCTGGCGCTGGACTTCATGACATCCGATCCGGCACGTGGTGACGCGATCGCCGATTTCGTGCTGGCCAACAAGGAGCGCTTCGGCGTGACCTACGTGATCTGGCAGCAGCGGTACAACGACGGCAGCGGCTGGTCGTATATGGAGGACCGCGGGAGCCCGACGGAAAATCACTACGACCACGTACACGTCTCCTTCGACTCGGCCGCCGACGTGCACGTGACCTGCTGATTTCCCACCGGATCACCGGTGTGGGCGAACTCACGACCGGGGATATTCTGTTAACACCGACGACTTTTCGCAGGTAGACGACGATTCGACGATATAACCCTGCGCGCGGATCGCCCCGGGTGTGGCAGGATGGTGTTCGAGACCGGGCCAATCGAAGTGATCTACTCGGCTCACCTACAGAAATGAAGTTGTAAAGCATGGCGCAAGGCAGTGTGAAGTGGTTCAACGGCGAAAAGGGCTTCGGCTTCATCGCCCAAGACGGAGGCGGTCCTGACGTCTTCGTGCATTACTCGGCCATCAGTGGCTCGGGTTTCAAGTCCCTCGATGAGGGTCAGCGCGTGGAGTTCGAGATCGGCCAGGGCCAGAAGGGCCCGCAGGCTCAGGACGTCCGCGCCATCTGAGACGCGTGAGTTCGAGGCTCCGCACCCAGTGGGTGTGGAGCCTTTCTCATTGGTAGGCAGATGTCCCCCGCTTCAGCGTGCGGGACGGCTATGCGGTGGTGTCACGCGCCGCGGCCGGACGGGTTCTCCGGAAGCAGGGGGCCGAGGGGGCCGAGGTCGATATTGAGATCTTCGGGTGTGAGTCCGAAATGCTCGCGTAGCTCGTCCATACGCTGTTCGAGCAGCATCAACGTGGTGCCGATACGTTCGACCTGTGCGTCACTGAGATTTCCGTCGTCCACTCGCCGCAGGGCTTGGCGTTCCATCAGTTGCCGCAGCAGTTCCACCAGGGTGAGGACAAGCGTGACCAGACCGCGTTCGACCGATTCGGGATCGGTGTCGATCCGCGGCGACAGGCCTTCGAATTCGGTCATCGCGGCGGCTCCGGTGGAGGAGCGGACAGCGCACTGATCGAAGAGATCAGAGCTCGCAGCGAAATCTGGACGAGATCCACGTCCGCGATGGCGAGCTTGATATCCCCGGAGACGACCACACCCCCGGCGAGTACCCGGTCCAGCAGGTCGACGAGTGCGACACGGCGCTCGCCGTCGGCGGTACTCACAACGGCTCACGTTCCACGCCCGCGAACGAATACGGTGGCCACGGGCCCGTGAGCTCGAGCCGGATACCGGGGAATTCGTTACCGAGGGCCTCCACTGTCGCGGCGAAATCCCCGGATCGGTCGTTGTCCACCAGGTAGGTGCCGTTGAGTACCATCCAGTCGCGTCGCCCGCTCAACGCCGGATCTGTCGTCGCCTGACGCCGTCCGGCCGCGGCCCGGCGGGTCAATCGAGAGTGGATCGTCTCCGCACGTTGCGCCGCATCGTTTTCCACGGTTTCCTGGGCGGACAACTGCGCACGCCGGCGAGCCAGGTAGGCCGTCCCCGCACCCCGCGCGCTCCCTTCACCCGCGGCCCGCGCCTCGGCCACCGCCGCGGTGAGGGCGCCCCGGTCGCCATAGACTTTCACACCCCACTCGGTCCGGCCACTCACCAGAACCAGTGCCGCCTCCAGGGCCGGCCGCTGATCGCGCAGCAGCTCGCGCACCCGCTCGTCGTCGAGGAAAACGGTGGCCAGGCGTAGCGGAACGGCGGCAGCGCGGCCCACCACGGCGGCGACCACGACATCGTGCGCCCGGGCCGTCGCCGCCAGCCAGTCCAGATCCTCCAGATTCCGGCGCAGCGGCGCTTCCCCGAACACCTCGAGCGGTACCGAACCGACGATCGCGGCCAGCGGATCCTCGGCCACGACCCGCACGGTTTCCCCTGCCACACCTTTGGTCTCGTCGAAGCCGGCCGCGGCGTCCGCGGCGAGCGTCACCGCGTACAGCCAGACTCCGTCGGTCACGACTGCTCGCCTTCCCGGTGCTCCCGCCGGGCTTCGAGGGCTTCACGGCGTTCGTCTCTCGCCTCGAGTTCCGCGATACGGTCGCGTAATTCGCGGTTCTCGAGTTCCAGTGTGCGCTGCGGCCGTTCCACCGACCGGGCTTTGCTGTTCAGCCACGGATCGGTCTCCCACCAGTCGATGCCCACCGCCTTGGCCGTCTCCAGCGAGGCGACCACCAATCGCAGTTTGATGGTGAGCAATTCGATATCGAGGAGGTTGACCTGGATATCGCCTGCGATCACCAAGCCCTTGTCGAGTACCCGCTCGAGAATATCGGCGAGGTTCGACGACTGATGGCCGCCGCCGTAGGGTTGCGGCGCATACGAGCCGCCGCCGCCGACGACCGTCATCGCCGGCCACTCCCACCGATATCGGTGCTGCCGCGGGCGTAGCGGGCCGTTCTCCGGTAGGCGAGCAGATTACCGTCGAAGTCGATCTCCACTTCGTAGAGCGCGAGCATATCCGACGACGACGGAATGCGGTGGTCCTCGAGAACCTCGATCTCCACCAGGCGGCCGTCCTCGATCGGCTCCATCGAGGTGACACCTTCCACCGATTTCGAGGTCAGTTCCACCAGCTGTTCGATCGCCGCGGCCGCGGCGGCCGTGGCGGTCAACGGCTGCCCGGCCGATTCGGTCCCGACGTCTCCGGAGTCGCCCGCGGTTGTTCTACGGTTCACGCTGATCACTCCCTTCCTCGGCCGGTATCGCCCCGGGCGGCCGATTCATCCGGGCGATGACCTCCCGCAGCGCCTGGTCGCGCTCGTCCTCGGAGATCCGCCCGGCCTCGGCCGCCTCCTCGATCTCCTCGATCTCCCGCCGGATGGCGGCGGGGCTGCGCAGCTCCTGTTCGACCTGGTCCTGGATCACTTCACCCAGCCAGATCACACCGCGGACCGGGGCCAGCGGCAACGAAACGATCGCGGAGAGCAATCCCATGACCTCACCCCGTGGGCTCACGTGCGGTGACGAAGTCGTAGGGCGCCATCGGCCCCAGCAGAGTGAGCCGGACCCGTCCGTCCCATTCTTCGCCCAGATCGGTCAGCGCCCGCTCCAGCGCGTCCTCTCGGGACAGATCGATGAGCACAGCGAGGTGAGCGGCGTCTTCTTCGTGCGTGGGCTGCCGCTCCCGCACCGTCGCGTCGACCTCCCCGAGTGCCGCGACCACCCGGCGCGTGTCCTGGGCGCGTTTGGCCTCGATCGCCTGATTCACGATCTCCCCCAGCGCGATCCGCGCGTCCCTGGTCGCGTCTTCGGGTTTGTCGCGGATCTCCGTTCGTAAGCGTTCCGCGTCGGCGTTCTCGTCCAGCACCTCGCGCAGGATCGCGTCCTCGGCGTAGCGTCCCCGGATCACGAACTGCGCGCGGCCCTCGAGCTCGGTCAGGGCGGTCCGGAATTCGTCGTAATTGGGGGCGAGCAGATCGTTGTCCACCGCGTCCGAGTCGGATACGACGCCACCGAACCGCAGCGGCAGCACCGGGGCCACCGCCGCTGTCCCGTCCAGTAACCGCGCGTGCGCGGTGAGGTCGTCAGGTGTGCCGAGCGGGCGATCGCGTGGAACCTCGCTGATCAGGGCGGCGATATCGCCGTGGCGCACGATGGCCACACCGGCGGGGGGATCGCCGATACCGCGGGCGTGCGGTTCGGGTTCGACATCGGCGGTCACGATGCCGTAGACGTATACGGCGGTGCGCTCCGCATGGCCGTTCTCCCGCACTCCGCCGGCGGACATCAGTCGTCCTCCCGCCCCGAAGACCGCCCGGTCGTCCGCTGTTTCTCCTGTACGTCCCCGAGGAAGTCCTGGACCTTCTGTCCCGCGGCTTCGATCGCGCCCTTGGTCTTGTGCTCGGCCGCGCCTTCCGTGATATCGCCGACCAGATCGGTGAGCCCCTTGGGTTCGCTCCCGGAGATCTCGAGGCGGTCCACGGCCTCGGCGAAACGCAGGTAGGTATCGACGCTGGCGACCACGACCCGGGCGTCTATGGTCAGCAGTTCGATTCCGACCAGCGAAACCCGGACGAACGCGTCGACGACCAGTCCTTTGTCCAAAATGGTGTCGACTACCTCGGCGAGTCCGGACGAATTCGGCCGGGCCAGGGTGCCGGCTCCGGCGCCACCGGCGGGTTCGATCGTCATGACCGCGCTCCTCGCCTCTCACGCGTACGCCGTGGCGACGCGGCGCGAGGTCTGGTCGAGCGGCGCCGTCCCGCGGATTCGCCGGCCCGGTCCTGCGCATCGTCCGATGCGTCGGCTTCGTCTGCCTCCTCGTCCTCGTATTCCTCGTCGGTTTCGCCGGATTCCTCGTGCTCCCCCTCCGCCGGTTCGCCGTCGTCCTCCAGCGCCTCATCGGCGCCCTCGTCGGCTCGCTGCCGAGCGGTTTCGTCGTCCTCGACGACCTCACCGTCGTGGATCTCCCCGTGCCAGCCCACGATATCGTCGGGCCGGAGAACGGCCTCGGTCATCAGATACCGCTCGAACAATTTGAGTTCCAACCGGCAGCGGCGACCGGCCGCGCGCCATATGTTGGCGGTCTTCTCGAAGAAGCCGTTGGGGTGATATTCGAGCACCACGATGATCCGCGTCAGATCGGGCCCGATCTCGTGGAATGTCACGGCCCCGTCGATATAGCCCTTGGCCCCTTTCGATCGCCAGACGATCCGTTCGAAAGGCACCTGTTCGAGGATTGTGGATTCCCAGGTCCGCCGGGACCAGAACACATGGCCGGTCCACGAGACCTTCTCGTCGGAGACCTGCTCGACCTGTTCGACCTTCTTCATGAACTTCGGGTAGTCCGCGAACTGGGTCCACTGGTCGTAGACGATATCGATCGGCACACCGACATCGATATGTTCGACGATATTGGTGACCTTCGGCTTCTTCGCTCCGGCCCCCTTGCCCCCGCCACCGGTGAGCGATTCCTTGGCCGCCGAGACCGTGTCCTTGACCGAGTGACCGAGTTTCGTCATACCGGCACTGAACGCCGCCTTCACCGGGGACGCCCCCTCCGCCAGCTTCTCCGCCCCCGTCACCGCGGAGAGAAGATTCCCCCCATCACCCCCGGCGTACTGATCGAGCCGGCCGGCTGCCCCCGACACTTTGCCCGACAGTCCGGACACAGCGCGTTCGGCCAGGGTAACCCCGAGATTCTGCACCGACTGCCGGAGCATATCGGTGGGCGTGGGGACGGCGTCCCCGGTTTTCTGCCGGGCCGCCGAACCTGCCGCCGTCGCCGATCCCGCGGCCCGCCCGGCACCGCCGGAGGCCGCCCGGCCGACGCCGGACACTGTGTCGCGCAGAGCTTTCGCGGCCGCCATGACTCCTACTTTCTCGTACGCCGCACCGGTGCGTCCTCGGCACCGGCCCGGGCACGCCGTCGATTCGGTGCGGCGGAGGCGCTTTCGGTAGCGGCGGTGGATCGACGGGAGGTTCGCGGACCGGCCCGGCTCCCCTTCCCCGTCTCTTCCCGGCGTGCACGCGTCCGCGGCGGGGACTCCCCGGTATCGTCTCGGCCCTTTTCCTCTTCGGGGTACTCGTCGAGATCGTCTTCGACCGACTCCCGCTCTTCGTCCCCGGGAGGTTCGGCATCGGCCTCGGCAGCGCTTCCGCGGTCTACGTCATCTCCGTCGCCGAGTGCGGCGGGAGGCCGCTGCAACCGAGCGTTCAGCGCATCGACCCGATTACTCGCCGCGGTCACGGCGGCGGAGCGCACCGCATCCACCAGTTCACCGCGCACGGTTTCGGTGATCTTGGTCAGCTCCGGAGATTTCAGGGATGCGGCTCCTTGTTCGAGCAGCTCCCCCGCGACTCCCGAAGAGCGCTTCGACATCGCCGCACCGGCCAGTGCCAGCGCCCAGCGCATCTTGCGTGTACGCCCGAGCAGATAACCGACCCCCACCCCTATCGCAATTCTTGCTCCGCCTTTCATGCGCACTCCTGACTTGCCCCGACTGCCGCTGCACCGGCGACGCGGAAGCGGCCGAGACTCGAGAATCCCCAACTGTGGAATAGACCACATCATGGTGGATGGGACTCCAGCGTATTCCTGGTTATCCCCGGGGTCGATAGGTAGGAGTCGCAAAATCCGGCAGTTCGAATATCGAGCGATCACGTAGCGGCGGGTGCCCGGAGATCGCGGTCGGGTTCATCGGGGGCCCGCATCACCGACATCCACCCCCGCGTCGGCGGGCGCGGCCGATCCGTCAGTACGTCAGATCACCGATCCGACGTCCTGGGCGACGAGATTGTCCATGGCGCGTTCGGCCACTGCCGCGATGGTCATCGACGGATTGCACGCCGCGGCGTTGCCCGGCAGCAGGGCTCCGTCGAGAACGTACAACCCCCGCTGCCCCAGAACGCGCCCGTCCAGATCGCAGACCGACCCCATACAGGCCCCACCCAGACCGTGCCAGGTGGACGGGAAGGCCCGGTTGGTGTCATTGACGATCGAGGCCTGACCTGCCACTTTGTGCACGGCTTTCTCGATCTGCCGGTACTGGATCCCGGCATCGCCGTCGGCCGGCCAGGTCAGCTTCGTGGCATCGGTGGCCGAATCGTAGACGAAGTGCCCACGCGCGTCGCTGACCCCGTAACCGACGAGCATCGTGGTGTGGACATCCATTCCGACGGGCGGAATCGACGCCTGGATCACGGTATGCGCCGTGGCGGGGTTGTCCCAATTGAGACTGCCGTAGACGACCGGCCCGCCCTGCTGGGCGCCGAACCCCTCGGACAGGCAGGTCCAGGTGTAGATCCGGTCCGCGTTGGTGCCCCATCCGGAACCGAGGGCGTCGGGCATATCCGGTATCGCCCCCTTGGACGCGGCCCGGACCAGCAGGTCTGTGGTGTTGAGACTGCCCGCGGCCATCACCAGAGTTCCCGCGGTCAGGATCTTCTGCTCGAGTACCCGCGCCGATTCGTCGGTCCGGTCGGCATGCACGATCCAGCGGCCGTCGGCACCGCGTTCGATTCCGGTCACGTTGTGCATGACCTGCACGTCGACCAGGCCGGTGGCCTCCGCCTCGGCGAGATAGGTGACATCCACGGAGTGCTTACCACCGTTGTTGACCCCGAGTGCGCCGGATCCATTCGTGTAGGAAGCCTTCACCTCACCGCGAGTTTCGGCGAGCGCGTAGTTCCAATCGATGGGCATCGGGATCTTCGAGACCGGCAGCCCGGCAGCACGGGCCTTCCGGGCGAAAACGCGGGCGGCGGTGTAGTTCGGATGCGCGATCAACTCGTCGGGCGCCACCGCCAACTGCAACATCCGCGCTACCCGCGGATAGTGCACGCGGTTCATCAGCCCCCAGTCGAGTTCCTGCGGGAAATGCGTGTTGAATACGTCCTCCGACGGCTGCAACGACATGCCCTGGTAGATCAGGGAGCCGCCGCCCAGCCCGGCCGCGCACAGGGCGGTCATATTCTCGCCGGCCACCGCGTCGATGAGACCGACGTAGGGATCGAACTCGACTGGCTTTCCGAACAATTCGGGCATCGAACCGTGCCAGAGCATCCGTTTGTCAGGGCTCGTCGGGTCGGGAAAGGTATTCGCGTTCGGGCCGGTCGCCCAACGCCTTCCCCGCTCCAGCAACAGAACCGGGACGCCGGCCTGAGCCAATCGCAAAGCGGCTGTACCGCCGCCGAAGCCCGATCCGATGATGATCACCCGATGGTCTTCGCGCACCAGCGGCGTCCGCCTGCGAGGGGCACGGATACCGCTGTCTGCCTGGGCGATTGCCGTCCCGGTCAGGGCGATACCGGCTGCCGCCGCGGATCCGCCGAGGAAGCGGCGTCGTGAAATTGCGGTCAAGACCGACCTCCGAACAAACTGCGCATACGACTCCGCACGACCAGCGCCGACACGCCTCGGCCCCACCCAGGCGCAGTGGCCGGGGGCTCGGCGAGCGAAGTGCCCGTGGGGGTTTCCCCAGGGCGCGGCCAAAATTAGATACACGGTGTGGCATATGTCAATAACCACCCCACCGTTGGCCGAAGAGTTCCGGCGATCCTGTAATGCCAGGTCACAAGCGTTTGCCCGGCAACCTCAGCCGTTATCATGCTGTGACATATACAACATTCCGGCCACGGAACCGGCCGAGGTCGTGTACAGCGGCAGCCCCGAATATGTTGCGCCCCGGCGATTCACCGCATCACGAACCCCGCCGAGGTCGATCGGGGGCTCGAAACCAGTAATTTTGCAAAGCTTATAAAGATTCCATTGACAAGGCGGACATCAGCCGGTGAAATGGCTCGTTACCGAAGCAGCTCGACCGGAGGCGGTGCATGATCCTGAACCGATCGCGCAGATCCCCAGTGCCCGAAGGTGTTTCGGCGGCCGATCTTCTCCCGTCAGGGCTCGTGGACCTCCGCACCGGAGTTCTCACGGGCGATATCAGCGGGTCCGGGACCTCTCCGGACCTCACCATGCCTCCCCGGGCATTCGCTGCACGCGTCCTGACGGACCCTGTCCTACCTGCGGAGTACGCTCACACACGTCCGCGTGGCGGTGACGGCATGGAGGCTCGGCAATGGACGTATTGCTCGGTATCGGCACACGTAAAGGGTTGTTCCTCGCGCGTAGCAAGAATGGTCGGTCGAGCTGGACCGTGAGCGCGCCGCAATTCGCGGTGGCCGATGTCAAAGCGCTCGCCATCGACACACGACACGAGACGCCCCGCATACTCGCGAGCGTGCTGGACAGCCATTTCGGCCCGACGATGGTGGCCAGCGACGATCTCGGCGAAACATGGAGCGAACCGGACGACGCACCGCTCGCCTTCCCGGCGGATACCGACGCCGCACTGCAGGGGGTCTGGCAGATCGCCCCGGCGACCGACGCGGAGCCGGATGTGGTGTACGCGGGCGTCGAACCGGCGGCGCTGTTCCGCTCCTCCGACCGAGGCCGGACATTCGAACTGGTCAGAGGCCTGTGGGATCATCCGCACCGGACCGAATGGATGCCCGGTGGGGGCGGGCTGGCATTACATACGGTCCTCCCCCATCCGGCCGACTCCCAGCGGATCGCGGTCGCGATCTCGACCGGTGGCGTCTACCAGACCGCCGATGGCGGGGCATCGTGGAAACCGACGAGCAAGGGCGTCACCGCCGATTTCATGCCGGGTGAACTGCCGGAGTGGGGGCAGTGCGTGCACAAGGTCGCGAGGGACGCCGGAACGCCCAGCACCATGTACCTGCAGAACCACGGTGGGGTTTTCCGCAGCACCGACGACGGCACGAGCTGGCAATCCATCGACGGCGGACTTCCTGCTTCCAACTTCGGTTTCCCGATCGTCGCGCATCCCCGGCGGCCGGGCGTGATCTACACGTTCCCGCTGGTCGCGGATATGGAACGGTTCCGGTTCCCGCCGGAAGCCCGCTGCGCGGTGTACCGCAGCGAGGACGGCGGCGAAACATGGTCCGCGCATACCGACGGGCTCCCGGAGGAGCCGTTCTGGGCGGCTGTTATGCGCGATTCCATGTGCGCGGACGACGCCGACCCGGCGGGAATCTACTTCGGCACCCGCAACGGCGAGGTCTATTGCAGCCCCGACGAAGGCGAACATTGGCAACTCGTGGCCGATAAGCTGCCGGACGTTTTGTGCGTGCGCGCACGAGTCATCGGATAGCGCCGTGGCACGCGTACATCTGCCGTCCATGCTGCGCACCTATGTCGACGGTGAGAAGGAGATCGATGTCGACGGGGCCACGCTCCGCAACGTCCTGGATACTCTGCGCGAGCGGTCGCCTGCTTTGGAACGCCGCCTCCGCGACGAGGCCGGCACGCTGCGCCGCTACGTGAACTTCTATATCGACGGCGACGAATGCCGCACCCTGGACGGCCTGGACACGCCCCTGACCGCCGGGACCGAGCTCATGATCATCCCGTCGGTCGCAGGCGGGTGATCGCACCGGGCCCGGCGGGTACGTAAACGCGGCGGTCGGCCCATCGCAGGTCGTCGGCGGTCAGCCCACTGCCGCGGCCCGGGCGGCCGCCCGCTCGAGCAGACGAGCGCGCTGTTCCTCGAACCGTTTCACATCTTCGGCCAATTTCTCGAGATACTTGCCCAGTTCCTCACGGGCGCGTTCACCGCGCGCGGTGAAATCGGTGCGGTCGAAGACATTCCAGATCCGCAATACCGGCCAGAGCACCTCGTCGAGATGCTGACGCAGATCGTAGATACCGTGCTTCACCATCAGCACCCCGTTGCGGCGCCAGTTCGGCATACCGTGACCGGGCATGGCGAAATCCGTCACGATCTTGGTGACCGATTCCATCGCCTGATCGGGAGCGATATCGAACGCCGCACCGGCCACATTGCGGTAGAACAGCATATGCAGGTTCTCGTCGGCGGCGATCCGCTTGAGCATCCGGTCGGCGACGGGGTCATCGCATACCTTGCCCGTGCAGCGATGGCTGATCCTGGTCGCCAATTCCTGGAAGGTGACATAGGCGACCTGATCGAGCATGCCGTGGAAATAGTCCGGTGCGTGCACACCGCGCGTCATATGCACCATCCGATCCTGTTCCAGGGCAACCGGATCGACTCCCCGGGTGACGACCAGATAGTCGCGCATGGCGATACCGTGCCGGTTCTCCTCGGCGGTCCACCGGCCGACCCACGTCCCCCAGGCACCGTCCTGTGAGAAGTGCTCACTGATCGTCCGGTGATACGAGGGCAAATTGTCCTCGGTCAGCAGATTGGTGATCATCGCGACCCTGGCGACCTCCGATAACCGCGATTGCTCCGGGTCCCAATCGATTCCGCCCATGGCGGCGAAATTCCGGCCCTCGTCCCACGGCACGTAGTCGTGGGGATTCCAGGCGGTGGCCGTGGCCAGGTGCCGGTCGAGATTCTCGGCCACCACCGGCTCCAGCTCGACCAGCAACTCCAACTGCGTCAGATCCCGGCTCATACCGTCTCCTTGTCAGCGTCGACTCGACCGTGGAATACCAGCGCTACCGGCGCCGCACCCGTATCGCGAACCGGGTGTTTCCGGATCAGCGGCAACAGTAGCTCCCCGGCGGTCGTATACCGATATCCGCGCAGTGTCGGAGAGTCACGCACGAAACGGTGTGGAGGGCGCTGCCGGATATCCAGGTCGCGAAGTCGTCTATCGACGTCAGTGGCCGTTCGCGCGCCGGTCACCGCGAGTAGTCGGCGAGATCCGGGTGCCGATTCGGACGCAATCACGACAGGACGGGTCCGGCCGAAGCCGGACCCGTCCTGTGACAGATCATGAATTGCGGGCGATCAGGGGATCACGACCGGGCCGGCGACCGGCAACGGCTCGTCGGCCCAGCGGTGACCGGTCTCGCGCGGGGTGGAGCCCCCGTCGGCCCACGCGGCCAGCAATTCGGCGACCTTGCTGTGCATGATGGTGCGCAGCCGGTCGAAGGAGTTCTCCGGAGTGTCGTCGACCTCGCCGAGCAGGAGCCACCAGGCCCAGGCCACGGCGCCGGCGTTCGCGACGAAATCCGGCAGCACCGGGATACCGCGGGCGGCGAGCATGGCCTCCGCCTCCGGTGTGGTGGCGGCGTTCGCGGCCTCGACGACGACGCGGGCGCGGACATCGAACGAGTTGTCCGGCGTGATCGCGTAGGAGATCGCCGCCGGAACCAGGATATCGACGTCGGAGGACAGGATCGCGTTGCGCGGCAGCTCCTGAACGCCCGCGGGCAGCCGGGTGCGGTCTACCTCGCCGTAGCTGTTCCGCAGATCCAGCAGTGCCGGGACGTCCAGTCCGTCGGCACAGTACAGAGTGCCCGCGGCATCGGCCACGGTGGTGACCTTCATCCCGGCCTCGTGCAGGTAGTAGGCCGCCGCCCCGCCCATGGTGCCGATGCCCTGGATCGCGACGGTCGCCTCGGCGGGCGCCTGGCCCCACCAGACCGCGGCCGCGAGGCAGGCGTGCGCGACACCGTAGCCGCCGATCACATCGCCCAGCAGGAACCCGCCCTCGACCGCCGCGTTCAGCCCGTTGCGGACCCGCTCCAGCGTGGCGGCCGGATCATCGGCGCGGCTGATCGCGGCGTGGTAGCTCTGCCCCAGGCCGAGCTTCTCGAAGACTTCGTCGATCAGGTGCTGCGGGACCCCCAGATCCTCGGCGGTAACCCAGTGCGAGTCGATCCACGGGCGCATGGCCTCGCAGAACCGCTCCAGCACCTCGACGGCGCGCGGATCTTTGGGATCGAAATCGATCCCGCCCTTGGCGCCGCCGACCGGAAGATCGAAGGTGGCCGTTTTGTTGGCCATACCCCGGGCCAGATCCTCGACCTCGCCCAGCGTGCACCCGGCGCGCATCCGGGTGCCGCCGGTGGCCAGACCGGCGCGCATGGTGTGCACGACCAGATAACCGACCGCACCCGTGAGGGAGTCCGTCCAGTGCAGGCGCATATACGGCTCAGGGCGCCGGATCGCGGGGGCAACGGGTACTGCCGCCGGGATGGGCGCAGCAGCCTGCGTGGTCACCTGCGGGGCGCCCCCGGCCGGGTTCTGCATCATCGTCACGACGAACCACCTCCTCTTCATGCTCGTGCCGGTCGCCATCACCCACGGCAACGCCCTGTCGCGTTCTCATCCGTCCCGGGCCTCGTCGCCCCCGGCCGATGGCTCGAGTCCGGTCCAATCAGATTGCATTCGCACCGGTCCGCGCGTCTATTTACGGTTCGTTCACGGGAGTGTTCAGCGTTCCTGCACAAGGAATAGGCTCGGTGTTATGGACCTTTCGCTGGCCCGGCTGCGAATGCTGCGCGAGTTGCACCGGCGCGGCACGATTACGGCAGCCGCGAACGCGCTGCATTACACCGCGTCGGCCGTATCGCAGCAGCTCGCGCAACTGGAACGTGATGTCGGCACCCGGCTGTTCGAACGGCGGGGACGCCGGGTGCAGCTCACCGACCTCGGAGTACTGCTCGCCGAGCACGCCGAGGAGATCCTCGCCTCGGTCGAACGCGCGACACAGGCTCTCGAAGAGGCCGGCGAAACGGTGACGGCGAAACTCACCGCCGGTGTGTGGGCATCGGTGGCGTCCGGACTGCTCCCCGACGCGCTCACCGCCCTCGCCAGTAACCATCCGGGCATCCTGGTGCGCACGCGCGAACTCGCCCCGGAGTCGACTGCCGCGGCCGTCCGGGACGGCGCACTCGACCTCTCCTTCGTCCTCGACTACTCGAACTATCCGATGACCTGGGACCGCGGCCTGGAGCGCGCCATCATCGCGGTGGAACGGATCTACGCCGCCGTCCCCGCCGGTTCGATGCCGGCGGCCAGTGTGACGCTGACCGAGCTCGCCGAGCACCCGTGGATCCTCGCGCCCGCCCGGTCCCATTTCGGGCACGCGAGCCGGCTGGCGTTCCAGTCCGCGGGGGTGAAACCACGGATCGACCACGAGGTCGAGGAGCAGGCGACGGCGATGGCGATGGTGGCGGCCGGGCTGGGCGTGACCCTGGTGTCCGATCTGGGTCTCGCACTGCGCCCACCGGGGGTGGATATCGTCGCGCTCGGCGATCCGCTCACCCGGACGGTGTCGCTGGCCTACCGCACCAATACGGCGCGACGGGCCGCGCTGCTTCTGGTCGTGGACGCGATCCGGACCGCGGCGGCGGAGAAGGGGCTGGGCGCCGATACGGCACTACCGGCCCCGGGCACCGTCCAGCCCGTACCGCCGCCACCGGCGCTGCCCGCTGAGGCCGATAAGAGCCTGGGGTTCGGCTGATCGGCCGGGATCGCGGCCACGGACTCCGGCAGACTGGTCGGATGGCACGTTCCGCTGCGTACCGTCCCACACCGGCCGATCTGGCCGCCGCCGAGGGGAAGACCATTCCCGATGTGGTGGCGCCCGATCTGCGCGTGCTGTTCTGCGGGATCAATCCGGGGCTGTGGTCGGGGGCGACCGGCCACCATTTCGCCCGGCCCGGAAACCGCTTCTGGCCCGCGCTGTTCCGATCGGGGTTCACACCACGGCTGTTCCGTCCCGACGAACAGGAGGAACTGCTTACGCTCGGCCTGGGCATCACGAATGTCGTACCGCGCACGACCGCGAAGGCGGCCGAACTTTCCGCGGACGAGCTGCGGGACGGCGGCCGCGCACTCGTCGACCGGGTCGCGCGGTATCGCCCGCGGGCTCTCGCCGTTCTGGGTATCGGCGCGTACCGCACCGCGTTCGGGCATCCGGGTATCACCGTGGGACGCCGGCCCGACGGGCTCGGCACGACCGAAGTCTGGGTACTTCCGAATCCGAGCGGCCTCAACGCGCACTACACCCTGGACGCGCTGGCCGCCGAATTCCGCACACTCCGGCTGGAGGTGGAACGACTTACCGGCGGCGGTGCGGATCACTGCACGGGCTGAGTGACCAGACGCCGGGTGGTCCGCCGGAACGCCCAGACGACGAGCAGTGCGGCCAGGACCGTCAGCGGAGTACCCATCGCGATCTTGGCGACGGCGAGCCAGGTCGTGGAATCGGCGAGATACAGCCACTCTTTGACGAGGAACCGGGCACCGAACACGATCGCCGCGGCGAGGGTCGCGATATCGTGTACGCGCAACACCACTTTGTCGGCGCGCCAGGCGAATTCGCCACCGTGTACTGCGTTCCAGATCACGCCGGTCAGTGGCCGCCGGGCCAGCACCGAGGCGAAGGTCACGACGAAACCCGCGAGCGCCGCCCAGATCCCGATCACGAAGAAGTCCTTCGCGGATCCGGTCACCATCACGATGCCCACGGCGGCCGCGATTCCCAGTAGTCCACCGATCGCCGAGGCGAAACGTTCGCCCCGGATCAAGCGGAACACGGTCAGCGCGATACCGACCGCGATCGAGATACCCACCGTTATCGGCAGCGACAGGAACGCGTTGGCCGCCACGAAGACGACGACCGGGACGGTCGAGTAGACGAACCCCATCGGGCCGCCCATCTGGTCGAGCACTGTCGGCCGTGCCGCTGTCTGCTCGGCATCTGCCAGCACTTCGGCGGACACGATGGTTTCGGGGGAATCCTTCTGGTCGGTCATGCGTTCCGGCCTTTCCGGGGTTGAGAAGCTGTGCGGTAACTACATGAAAAACCATGCCGCTGCGGCACCCTCAAGCCCTGCAGCGAATTCACGGTGAAACCGGCCGAGACTCCGGTCCCTTTGGGGCGACGGCGTTTTCCGGATCCCCGATCGAAGACGGTGCCCGTTCTACCGGCTTTCGGGTGACGCCCAGGCCCGCAGCGATCGCTCAGCGATCGCGCACATCTCCGCCACGACCCGGCCGGCCGGACTGCTCTCGGTCAGGAATCCGACGCCTTGGCCCGCATCGATCGGGGCGAGGGCCGGATCGTCGGCGGAAACCGCCGCCGCCAACTCGTCCCGGGCCCGCGGCGCACCGGCCAGGTCGACCTCACGTTGCTCCCACCGCTCGGTGAAATCGTTGCGCAGGACGCGTGCGGGAAAGCGGGCCGGCCATGGCAGGCCTTGGCCGATATCGAAGACGCGTGTGGTCACGGTTCCGGTTCCGGAAGCTTCCGTCAACGCCGTTCGGGCGCGGTCCGGCGTGAGGGCTTCGGTGCATATCGACAGCCGGGTGCCCAGCCAGGCACCGGCCGCGCCCGCGGCGAGCACGGCGGCCAGCGTCCGCCCGGAAGAGATCCCGCCGGCCGCGAGCACCGGCACATCGACAGCGTCCAGGACGGCATCCAGCAGCGGCAATGTGCCCATGGCCGTGTCCCGTGACCGCCGCCTTCCGCTCCCCTGGCGACGATCACATCCACCCCGGCATCCCGGGCACGGCGCGCGTGCTCGGCGTCGTAGACCTGGGTCGCTGCCTGGATACCGTGCCGGTGCAGTCTGTCGACCCACCCGAAATCCTCGGTGAAACCGACCGAGATCAGGGCCGGTCGCGCGGCAACCGCCGCGTCGAGTAATCCGGCCTCCCGTGCCAGCACCCAATCGACCAATCCGATTCCGAACGGCCCGGAGGTCTTCCCGAGCGATTCCAGTTCGCCGGCCAACCGCGCTACCGAACCGGCGCTCCCCATCCCGATCATCCCGAGCCCACCAGCGACCGTCACGGCCGATGCCAGGCGGCCACCGGCGACACCACCCATCGGGGCGTTGACGATCGGGGCACGTAACCCCGTCTCCCGCGACCAGGGAGTCGACAGCATGACGGTCCACCTCTCTTGTCTGCGCACCGGCGTCGGGAATATACCGGGTCCTGTTGCCCGCCGGCCTGCCATCGCCGGCAGAAGCTCCGATACAGCCCCCGGTATTTCCGGAGTAAATTACTGTATTGAATTCAGTAATCGAATTGTGCTTACCCCGGGCACGGGTCGCGGTTCGGACTCGGACGAGTACAACAGCTCCACCCCCCAGGAGGAATCCGATGGGCATTGCAGTAACCGACGTCCACCGCGAGCTGGCGTCGGTAGCCCGCTCATTTCTCTCGGCCGGCAAGGCCCGCGCCGCGGCACGCGCACTGCTGGAGGCCGAGGAGGAGAACCGGCCGCAGTTCTGGTCCGATTTCGCCGAGCTGGGATGGCTGGGGCTGCATATCGGCGAGGAATTCGGTGGGTCGGGCTCCGGGTTCCCCGAACTTGTTGTGGTTGTCGAGGAACTCGGCCGCGCGGTGGCGCCGGGGCCGTTCGTCCCGACCGTGATCGCATCGTCGATCCTGTCGGCGTCCGGTGATGCCGGGCAGCAGGCGCGGTTCCTGCCGGGTCTCGTGAACGGCTCCCTGACCGCGGGTATCGGTCTCGGCGGGAAGATCACGCTGTCGGACGGGCGAGCCGACGGTAATGCCGGAGTGGTGCTGGGCGCGGGTACCGCCGATCTTCTGGTACTGACTGCCGGCGCGGATGTGCTCGTCCTCGAGACCGATCGTGACGGTGTGACAGTGGAGGTGCCGCCGAACCTGGACCCGACCCGCAGATCCGGGCGGGTACACCTGGACAACGTCGCTCTCACCGACGAGGACGTGCTGCGCGGGGCCGGACCGGGGGCGGTGGCCCGGGCCCGCACACTGCTGGCGGCCGAAGCAGTGGGCGGGGCCGGTGATTGTGTGGACAGTGCTGTCGAATACGCGAAAGTTCGTGAGCAGTTCGGCCGTACCATCGCTACTTTCCAAGCGATCAAACATCACTGCGCGAATATGCTCGTGGCTGCCGAGTCCGCGGTCGCAGTCGTGTGGGACGCCGCCCGGGCGGAAGCCGAGGACGAACAACAGTTCCAGCTGATCGCCGCCGCGGCCGCGACGCTCGCCTTCCCCGCGTATGTCCGCAACGCGGAACTCAACATCCAGGTGCACGGCGGTATCGGATTCACCTGGGAGCACGACGCGCATCTGCATCTCCGCCGCGCACTGACCACCAGAGCCGTCGCCGGCGGCGACGGCCCGGCCGGCACCGTGTTCACACTGACCTCGGCCGGCGTCACCCGGGTCAACAGCCTCGACCTGCCGCCGGAGGCAGAGGCGTTGCGCAGCCGGATCCGTGAGGATGCCGCCGGGATCGCCGCGGCCGGAGACGACCGGGCACAACTGGACCGGCTGATCGCCACCGGTTACGTGATGCCGCACTGGCCGAAACCGTGGGGCCGGGCGGCCACCGCGGTCGAGCAAGTGGTGATCGACCAGGAATTCCGTGCCGCGAAGGTCGAACGCCCCGACTATTCGATCACCGGGTGGGTGATCTTGACTCTCATCCAGCACGGAACCGCCTCGCAGATCGAGCGTTTCGTCGACCGTGCCCTGCGTCGCGAAGAAGTGTGGTGCCAGTTGTTCTCCGAACCGGCGGCCGGTTCGGATGCCGCGGGGATCAAAACCAAGGCGATCCGGGTCGAAGGCGGCTGGCGCGTTACCGGGCAGAAAGTCTGGACCAGCGGTGCCCATTACTGCCGGCGTGGACTGGCTACGGTCCGGACAGACCCCGCCGCGGCCAAACACGCCGGTATCACCACCATGATCATCGATATGCACGCGGACGGCGTGACCGTGCGGCCGCTGCGCATGATCAACGGTGGCGCCGAATTCAACGAGGTGTTCTTCGACGACGTGTTCGTTCCCGATGAGGATGTGGTCGGCGAACCGGGAACCGGATGGACTGTCGCCCGGGCCACACTCGGCAACGAACGGGTCAGCATCGGCGGCGGATCCGGTGCGGGCACGGTACCGGCGGGCACACTCGTGTCCCAGGTCGGCGACCACCCGGATCCACCGGCCGGAATCAGGGCCCGGGCCGGTCGTTATGTGGCCGAGGATCATGCCTTGCGCTTACTGAATCTGCGGCGGGCCGCGCGCAGCATAGAAGGCGCCGGCCCCGGGCCCGAGGGGAATATCACCAAACTCGTCCTCGCCGAGCATATGGCCGAGTGGGGGGCGATCTCAGCCGCGCTGCTGGGCGAGGAGACGGCACTCACGGATGGTCGCGGTTCGGCGGTTTCGCTGATGATTTTCGGGGCGCGCGGAATGGCGATCGCCGGGGGGACGTCGGAAGTTACCCGCAACCAGATCGCCGAACGGATACTCGGTATGCCGCGCGATCCCTTGATCCGCTGAAACCGGCCGGACCTCGAATGCGACGAGGTCCACCGGCCGCGGCCGCATTCCGATCCGCGGCCGGCGCACAGCCCGCGCCGACCGCGGCGGAAGGGTCGACAGAATACCCTGTGGTAACGTCAACGGTGACAGTTTCGGCAAAGACGCGCGCTGCGGAGGATGTATGGCTGTGTAGCCGGTGCGGAACCCTGGAGTGCGACTGCGCCGAAATCACAGCAGCCGAGGAAATGGGGTTCGAAATGGCGAAGCAGGGAACCGCGACGAAGCGCCCGAGACGCGAGCGTGGCTCTCTCAACCCGGACGATATCGTCGCGGGCGCATTCGAACTCGCCGAAGAGATTTCGATCGATAATCTGAGTATGCCGCTGCTGGGGAAGCATCTGGGCGTCGGCGTCACGAGCATCTACTGGTACTTCCGGAAAAAGGAAGAGTTGCTCAACGCGATGACAGATCGAGCGCTACGGCAGTATGCGTTCGAAACACCGTTCATCGAGGCCGAGGACTGGCGGGAGACGCTGCGCAAGCACGCACAGACCATGCGGCAGACCTTCCTCGGCAATCCCATCCTGTGCGATCTGATTCTGATCAGGTCGGCCCTCAGCAAGCAGGCGGCGCGGCTCGGTGGGAAGCAGACAGAACGCGTCATCGCCAGTCTCGTCGAGGCGGGATTCTCCCTGGAGGATGCGGTCGAGACGTATTCCAGGGTCCAGCTGCACGTGCACGGTTTGGTTGTCCTGCAACGGCTCTCGGACAAGAATCGCGAACTCAGTCCCGATTCGACCGCGTACTACGAGAACGTGATCATCGATCCGGACACCACTCCGCTGCTGGCCCAGGCGGCCGCCAAGGGGTACCACTCGGGCGCACCCGACGACCGGAACTTCGAGTACGGGCTGGATTCCATCCTCGACCACGCGTCCCGGCTGCTCCCGGGGGCGAGTGATGCGAAACCGGCGCGCCGCACCACACGGACGAGGGCCACGAAATCCGGTAAGCCGCGCACACGCGCGGCGGCGGCGAAGTAACGCGCGACCTCTCGAGCTGATCTCACGTCCCGCGGGCGGTCGGTATGCCGCACCGCCCGCGGGCTCACTCCCGTCGAACCCAGCCCTGTGGCACAAGGCTTTACGACCACCACACCCGGACCGGGCCACGGTCGGGCGCCTGGACTGCCCCGCCGTCCAGGGGCGCGCCGCCGGCTCAGCGAGGCTGAAAACGCTGCGCGCCGTCGATCCGCACGACTTCCCCGTTCATATAGGGGTTCTCCAGCAGATGCTGGGCCAGATTCGCGTATTCGTCCGGCGTACCGAGCCGTTTCGGGAACGGCACTGTCGAGGCGAATTTCGACAGGCCGTCCTCCCCGATCAGCTCCATGATCGGAGTCAGCATGGTGCCGGGGGCGATGCTGTTGAGCCGGACCCCGACCGAGCTCAGATCGCGGGCGCCGGTAAGGGTCAAGGCGATCACTCCACCTTTGGCCGCCGAATACGCCGATTGGCCGATCTGTCCTTCGTACCCGGCGATCGAACTCGTCATCACGATCGAGCCGCGTTCGCCGTTCGCCTTCGGTTCGAGTTTCGCCATCCGCGCCGCGGTCAGCCGCAGGACGTTGTACGTTCCGGTGAGGTACAGCGCGATGGTGTCGGTGAAACCCTTCAGGGTGTGCGCGCTGCCGTCACGGTTCACGACCTTCTCCAGAACACCGAAACCGCCGTGTGCGATCACCGAGTATCGCAGTTCGCCCAGCTCCGCGGCGGCGTCCAGTGCCACGTTCACCGCATCCTCGTCGAGGACATCGGTCCGGACGTAGACGGCCTTGTTGCCGAGCTCGTCCGCGAGCTCCTGGGCTTTCTCGTCGGCGACGTCGGCGATGACGACCGCAGCGCCGGCACCGTGCAACCGGCGCACGGTAGCGGCACCGAGCCCGCCGGCACCACCGGTCACCAGAACGACTTCTCCCTCGAACGACACGGAGTTCTCCTTATTTTTCGTGATCGACAGGCCGGGATCCGGTGTACCGGTCAGGTTCCGGTCCATTCGGGAGTTCGCTTCTCCGCGAACGCCCGGGCACCCTCTTGCGCGTCCTTCGAACCGAATACCGGTCCGAGAAGCTCCATCTGCTTCTGCCACATCTCGTCCTCGCTCCAGTACCGGGACCTGACGAGAATCTCCTTGGTCACCGCGACCGCCAGTGGGCCGTTGGCAGTAATCCGGTCGGCGAGCCGGAGGGCTTCGGTCAGCGCTTCACCGGGTTCGGCGAGCACGTTCACGAACCCCAGCGTCGCGCCCTGTTCAGCGGTGAAGTTCTCACCGGTGAGGGCGAGTTCGAGCGCCTTCTGATAGGGAATGCGCTGCTGTAGCCGCAGCAGTCCGCCACCCCCGGCCACCAGACCTCTCTTGACCTCGGGGATACCGAACTGCGCGGTCCGCGAAGCGACCACCAGGTCGGTGGCAAGGACCAGTTCGGTGCCACCGGCCAGGGCGAAACCCTCCACCGCGGAGATGATCGGCTTACGCGGTGGCCGCTCGGTGAATCCCATCCCCCGGCCGGGAATATAGGGGTACTCACCGGCCGCGAAGGCCTTCAGATCCATACCGGCGCAGAAATTCCCACCACTGCCGGTGAGTACGGCGACCGACAGTTCGGGGCTGTCGTCGAGTTCGTCCATCGCATCGGCCAGACCCTGGCTCACCGCCAGATCGACGGCGTTACGCGCGTCCGGTCGATTGATCGTGATCACCAGCGTGCGCCCGCGGCGCTCCACCAGAACTTCGTCCGACACCGGTCACCTACTACTCGTCATGAATTGGACAGGGTTGTGTTGTGTCCGGATGCCCCGTGCACCCGGCGAAGCGGTGGCGGCATCAGACCTCGACCACCAGGGCACCGCCCATTCCGCCACCCGCGCACATCGCGGCGACACCGATACCGCCGCCGCGACGTCGCAGTTCGTAGACCAGCGTGGTCACCATGCGGGCGCCGCTGGCCGAGATCGGGTGCCCCAGGCTGCATCCGCTGCCGGAGAAGTTCACCCGCGCCTCGTCCATCCCGTATTCCCGGCAGGCCGCGATAGGGGTCGATGCGAAGGCCTCGTTGATCTCCCACAGCGCCACATCCGAAACGCTCAGTCCGGCCCGCTCCAGTACTTTGCCGATCACCTTCACCGCACCGAGACCGGTATCCCGTGGCGCCACACCGACATTCGCCCACGCACGTACTGTCGCCATGACATCGAGGCCCTCGGCGGCGGCGTAATCGTCACCGACCAGCGCCACCGCGGCACCGGCGTCGTTGATCCCGCTGCTGTTCCCGGCAGTGATCGAGAAGCCCTCGATCTCGGGATGCAGCACCGGCAGCGCGGCCAGACGCTCCAGCGTGGTATCGCGGCGCGGGTGTTCGTCCACGGCGAAGTCGATCATCGTGCCGTCGGCCCGGGTGACCTTCAGCGGTACGATCTCGTCGAGGAATTTCCCGGCTTCGATGGCGTCACAGGCACGCTGATGTGACCGCAACGCCCAGGCGTCCATCTCCGCCCGGCTGATACCGACCGCTTTCGCGGTATTCCAGCCCACCGTGACCGACATATCCATGGTCGGGGCGTCGGGAGTCTCCGGATGCGACGGCGGCATCCAGGGTTCGACGAACTCCATCTCCGGTCCCGAATCCGGTACCCGCCACTTCATCAGGGGCGCGGTGGACAGCGACTGCACACCGCCCGCGACCAGTACCCGCTCCATATCGGAGCGGATATGCGCCGAGGCGTTGGCGATCGCGGTGAGACTGCCCGCGCAGTGCCGGTTGACCGCCTGCCCCGGGACGGTCTCCATCCCGCAGGCCACGGCGGCGTGCCGTGCCAGATCGCCGCCGCCGTAGTTCAATTCGGCGAACACCACATCGTCGACCGCGCCGGGATCCAGACCGGCCCGGCGGACCACCTCCGGAAGCACAGTGGTCGCGAGGGTTTCGGTCGGCACGTTCGCCAGCGCGCCCTTGAACGATCGCCCGATCGCTGTCCTGACGGCGCCGACGATGACGGGTTCGGCCATATCTCTCAACCTCTGCTCGAGCCACACCCGCGGGGTGTAGCGGTTTGCACCGTACAAATTTTTCAACAGTATTACATACAGTATCGACATCCGGAATGACTGCACGCCGGATGCCACATCATCGGAGGTCGATACGGCCGGTGGCGCCGACAAGCACCCCGCCGCACGTGTGCCGCTGCAGTTCCATCTCGGAAACGTAATCCTGTGCACTCAACTGTAATGATTACCGTATAGTACTTCAAGACAGCTGATCGTTCAGGAAGGGAGCGCCGATGACTGGCCTGCTCAACGGCGTCAGGGTGGTCGAACTGGCCTCGTGGACCTATGTACCCAGTGCGGGTGCGGCGTTGGCGGACTGGGGTGCCGACGTGATCAAGATCGAGGACACCTGTGGTGGCGACCCGTGCCGGAATCTGGTCGTCGGCGGGCTGACCGTCGACGATTCCCCGGTGCGGGCCAGCTTCATGATGGAGGTCGGCAATCATGGCAAGCGCAGCATCGGCGTGGACATCAAATCCGATCTCGGCCGGGATATCTTGGCGAAGCTGCTCGCCCAGGCCGACGTTTTCCTCACCAACTGGCTGCCGGGCCCGCTGGAGCGCGCCGGTCTCACGGTAGCGCGGCTGCGCGAGATGAATCCCGCGCTGATCATCGCCCGGGGCAGCGGGCACGGCACCCGCGGCCCGGAGCGGGACCGCGGCGGATTCGACGCTTCCAGCTACCTCGCCCGCGCCGGGGTCGCGTACGCACTGAGCCCGGCGGACGCCGAATATCCGACCTCCCAGGGGCCCGCATTCGGCGATCTGCAGGGCGGCATCACATTGGCGGGCGGTGTCACGGCAGCGCTGTTCCACCGCGAACGCACCGGGCACGCACCGATCGTGGACAGTTCGCTACTCGCCCAGGGCATGTGGGCTGTGGCACCGGATATTTCGGCTGCGGACTACTACGGGATCGATCGGATCCCCGCCGGGCCGGCTGGTTCGGCCCTCAACCCCGCGGTGAACCGGTATCGCACTCGCGACGACCGCTGGGTCCAGCTGATGTTCCTGCAGACCGACCGCTACTGGAAGGGATTCTGCGAACGGATCGGCCGACCCGATCTCGGCACCGACGAACGATTCGTTCCGCTGGCGAACCTCGTGCTGAACCAAGAGGCCGCCACCATGGAATTGCGCAAGATCTTCGCCGAAAGGGACCTGGCCGAATGGCAGCAGGCGCTGGCCGACGAACCGGGCGTATGGTCGACGATCGCCAGCCCCCAGGAGGTCCTCGACGACCCTCAGGTCGCGGCCAACGGCTATCTGATGTCCGTGCGTGACGACGCCGGCAACGACTATCGGACTGTTGCCGCCCCGGTGCAGTTCGACGAGACTCCCGCCGCCCCGGCCCGGGCCCCGGCCTACGGCGAGCACACCGAAACCATCCTGCTGGAACTGGGCATGGACTGGGACGAGATCATCACCGCCAAGGACGCGGGAGCGATCCTTTGACCCGCACCTCGAAGGAATGGAGCGGTCAGGCCTTCCAGGTATCGAGAAGTTCCTGGGTCGTGGTGACAGTCGCCAGCAGCGACAGGGTGTTGTCGATCACCGCCGCGCCGTATTCCGCCGGTACCCCGGCCACCGCGTCCCGGGGCAGGACCACCTCGTAAGCCGCGTTCACCGCATCCATGACGAGGTTCGGAATGGCCACGTTCAGTGAGACGCCCACAGCGACGATCGTCGAAACGCCGAGGTTACGCAGGACCGCGTCGAGGTCGGTGCCACCCATGGGCCCGAGGCCGTGGCCGCGCGTCAGCACCAGATCGGCCGGGTCGGGCCCGAATTCGGGGAGCAACTGCGCACCGGAACTGCCCGGGGTCACCTCGACGCCGCGGCGGCCGAGCGCGAACAGTTTCGCGTTGTGGTTCGAGCCCAGGCCGTCGGACCGGCGCGTGACCAGGCAGTGCACCACGCGAACGCCCGCGTCGCGGGCGGCCGGCAGCAGCGCGGCGATATTGGGTAGCGCCTCCCGGCGCGCCTCGCCGGCGAGCGCGGCCAAACCCGCGTCCGGTCCGACCACCGCACCCTGGCACTCCTGGGTGACCAGTGCGGTGCGGGCCGGGTCCACCAGATCACTCAACACACGCCTACCCACGATCGACTCCTCGGCCATTGCCCGGCTTCATGCCCGGCTCCCGGCTTCCACGGGCGGAATATCGTAGAACTGCTGTGCCCACTTACGCAGCGACAGATACGGTTTAGCATCCTTGGGTGAGAGCGGCGGATGTTCGACGTACTTCTGGTACCGCCAGATACTCAGGTCCTCCCACACCGTGACCAGGAACTGGCGCTCCACCCGTTCCCGGACCTCGGGCGGCGGAACATCGGATTCGTCGCCCGGTTTCCTGGGCCACCAGATGGAGTAGAACAGGTCCGAGCATTCGTCGTCGACGGGTGTGGTCGCGAAGATGAGCCGGTGGTTCGACGACCCCTCGAATGCGCTGATGGAGCCGCCGAGGCCGAACATCTGGGCGTGGATCTTCAGCGCCATCTTGTCCGGGTCGTCGCTGCGGGCGTCGGGCCAGCCGGTGAGGAACGACCAGGTGTGGCCCTCGGCGCTGTAGTCCAGCATCCGCGGGGTCACGGTGGCGCCGTGGACGTATTCGAAATGCAGGCTGTCCGGGCCGTTCTCCAGGACGACCTGCGGATGTACCGGCTCCTGCTCGGTCTTGCGGGAGAATTCCGGGTAAGGGCGGTAGTAACCCTCCGGGGCGCTGCCCAGCTCGGGGAACATGCGGAGGATATCCGGCATCTCCCACCGCGGTTCCTCCCCGTCGGGCTGGTGCCACATGAATACGCAGCCGTTCTGCTCGTGCACCGGGTAGACCCGCAACCGCAGGCCGCGATTGACCCGGTCCTCTCCGGGTATCTTGCGGTTGCGCCCGTCCGGACCCCACCGCCAGCCGTGGAACGGACATTCGACGCAATCACCGACCACCTTGCCGCCGTGGCCGATATGCGCGCCGAGGTGGCGGCAGTGACCGGTGAGGATATGCAATTCGCCGGCTTCGTCGCGGTAGGCGACCAGATCCTCACCGAAGTAGCGCAGGGGGCGCACCTCGCCGAGGGGGAACTCGGCCGACCAGCCGACCATGAACCAGCCGGTGACCTTCCAGGTGAAGGGGACCTTCACTGGACACCTCCGATGTCTACGAGAGAGTTGACGAACGAGAACACACCGCGGTGGTAGGACTCGGCGGCGAAACTCACGCTGATGTTGTGCCCGGTGCCGGGCTGCCGGTGGATGAGGAAGCGCGGAGAGGCGGTGAAGAAGCCCGTGATCTCGGCGAGCGCCTCCGGGTCACAGCGCCACACCCGTTCGTATTCGGCATAGGTGAATCGCACCGGAACCCGGGCCCGCGCGGCCAGCCCGGGGAAATCCGCCGGCCAGTCCCGCACGACCACGCTCTCGTACGGCGGTGACACCGACGAGATCGCCCGCCCGCCGGCGAGTTCCGCCGGGTAGACGTTCTCCGGATGCCACAGCAGTGCGCGCACGGCAGCGCCGCGACCGGTCCGGCGGACCTCGTCGATCCGGCGCAGCGCTTCGGGGTGTTTACGCCGGCCGGTACCGGCCAGTTCGACACCGAGCAGGGAATCACCTCGCGGGTCGGCGACCATGTTCATGGCCAGATCGCAGCCCGCGGAATGGGCCATCAGGAAAACACCGGCGCCCCGGGAGCCCGAACCGAGAAGCGCATCGATCGTCCGGTAGGTCGCGTCGGCCCGGTGAGCGGGCGGGTCGAAAACGCTCCCGTACGGTTCCGACGCACCGTATCCCGGGCGGTCCAGAGCCAGCACACTGAAACCCAGCCGGGCGCCGAGCCGCAACAACGAAAGCCGCGGCAACCCGGGGAAGTCGAAGTATCGGGCGGTGGTCGCCCCGCCGTGCACGGCGACCACGATCGCCCGTGGCCGGTCTACTTCCGCGCACAGCGCGGACATCGGGATTCCGTCGACCTCGACGATCCGTTCGGCGATCTGCGGCGGCGGACCCGCGAGCAGACCCGCCTCCTCGGCCCTCACCGGTCCGCCCGTAACACGAGCACACCGCATTCTGTTCCTGATTCACCGGGGGCCATTGTCGCCCTTCGTCTCCGCCGATACGGCCGTCACCGGCCGGCCGGATTCGTCCAGGGAGTCGTCGCCGTCCGCAACCGCTGAGCCGGCTCGGCGTCGAGGCATGTTCGCACGCTCCTTCGTCGTTTCCCGCGGACCCCGTCAGGCGGATTTCGGTTTGGCCGGTAACGAGTAGTTGGGCCTCCCCAGTCCGAGTACGTGCTGGGCGATCATGTTCCGGAAGACCTCGAGGGTGCCGCCGTAGATACCGCACAGCGGAGCCCAGCGGTAGATGTATTCCGCTCCCCCGTCGTCGGCGGCGCCCTCGGTCTCCACGGGTAGCGCCGCGGCCGGGCCGAGCAGGTCCATCAGATCCGGTGAGATATCGCGCATCGCCTGCGCGATGGCGACCCGGCCGAACATATGCGGCGCGGCCAGTGCCGCCTCCATCCGGGCGGCACTGCGCCCCAGCCGGTACGCCACGGAGGAGTCGTCGAGCAGACGGCGCCCGTCCGGACCCGGCTGCGCGGCCAGCCCGGCGATCCGGTCGACCGCTACGGCCATCATGGCGCCCTGGTGGGTCATGATCGACACGTCCTGCAATCCGTCGCCCGCGGCGTCCACGACGCCGTGCTCGGTGTTGAGCGGGCCCATCAGCACCGACCAGCCGTCGTTCACCTCGCCGAGGCGGTACTTGTCGTCGACCCGGACATCGCTGTAGTAGACGATATTGGTGCGGTCGCCGTCGACGGTGCGGATGCCCTGGATCTCGATACCGGGGGTATCGAGTGGAACCAGGAACATGGTCAGGCTCTTGTGTTTCCGGGCTTCCGGGTCGGTATTGGTGATCAGGAAGACGTACTGGCAGTTGTGCGCGCCGGTGGTGAACATCTTCGAGCCGTTGATCACCCATTGATCCCCGTCGCGCACCGCACGGGTCTTACACGTCGCCACATCGGATCCGCCCTCGGGTTCGGTATACCCCAGGCACAGTCGTACCTCGCCGCCGGCAACCCTGGGCAGGACCTCTTCCTTCAGTTCGGGCGAACCGTAGTCGCGCACCGAACCGAGCACGATCGCGGTGGTACCCCAGGTCACCCACGGCACCCGGGCGCGCCGCTTCTCCAGATCCCAGATGCGGCGCCGCAACCGGTTCAGTCCGCCCTCGCCCGGCTTGTTCAGTTCCGCGGCCAGCCAGCCCTCGGCGCCCATCGCCAGGTGGACGCCTTCATCGAAGTTGTCACCGGTCTCGCGATCTCGGCGCCGGACTTCGTCGGTCACGTGGGTGTCGAGAAACGCCCGCGCGTTATCGCGAAAGGCCAGGTCGTCATCGGACAGTTCGACCACTGAGAAATCCATCGATGTACTCCGTTCTAGCTCTGGGCCGCGGCGTAGAGTTCGGCGGCGCGTACCGCGCTCGTGGCGGCATCGCCCGCTGCCAGCGGCCACCCCTTCGCGCGCAGCAGATACGCACTGGCCGCCGATTCCGCCGCGACACCGAGTCCGCCCTGGACATGGACCGCCATGGTGGCGGCCCGGGGTGCTTCCTCGGCCATGTACACGAAGGCCGCCGGCGCGAGGGCCGGTTGTACATCGGGCTCGTATTCGAGGAACCAGGCCGCGCGCCGGGCCAGGTTGCGCGCTGCCTGCACCGTGATGGCGATATTGGCCAGCGGATGCGAAATACCCTGCAGCGTGGAGATCGGGACCCCCATCGTGTACCGGGTGGTGGCGAATTCCGCCGCGATACGCAGTGTTTCCTCGACCAGGCCCACCAGGCCCGCCGCGGTCAGCAACCGCCATTCGTCGAGTGCCCTGTCGTGGTGGGCGATCGCCTCGGCGCCGGCGGCCAGCACGGTGCGCCGGTCGGCGGCGGCCGGATCGATCCACGCCATCGGCAGCTGGCCGATGTTCTCGACGCGGGCGGGGCGGGTATCGAAGCTCAGGCGCACGATCTCGTCGCCCTCGCGGATCACGATATGGTCGGCTATCGCCCCGGCGGGTATCAGTCGGACACCGGCCGGCGCCCCGATCCGCGATTCCAGCCCGACCAGCTGCCGGCCTTCCACGACCGCTGCGTCACCGTCCAGCGCACCCAACCGCGCCAGCAAGCGTGACGCACAGACGTGGTCGATCCACGGGACCGGGGCGAGGACGCGACCGAGTTCCTCCGCGACGAGGACCAGATCGACGAGCGTCGCACCGTCGCCGCCCGCGGATTCGGGCAGCGCCATCGTGGTCGCGCCGGTACCGCACAGCTGCTCCCACAGGTTCTTGTCGAAACCGGTGGGTTCGGCGGCCCGCACAACCTCCAGCGGGCATCGGGTTCTGAAGAATTTCGCATAGACGGCCTGTAATTCGGACTGGTCCCCGGAAAGGCTGTAGTCCTGCCGGCGCAATTCGTAGCGATCCATTGTGCGTGCTCCTTGATCTGGCGCGACTCAGTCGTCGGCGGATCGATCGCCGAAAAAGAAATCCTGCGCGTTCTGGTAGAGGTAGTTGCCGAGGACGTCGGCGGAAAGGTCGAGGGCCCGGGCTTCCGGGACCACCCGGCGCATGGTGAGCACCGGCCAGTCGGAACCGAAGATCACCTTGTCCTTGCCCCGGGTCCGCATGAAGTGGAGCAGGCTCTCGGGCAGGCGTTTCGGTGACCATGCCGAGGTCATCAGCCGCAGATTGCGGTATTTCAGGAGCAGCCGGATCGCGATGTCCCACCATGGGTCGGCACCGTGGATCATGCACAGCCGCAATTCGGGGAAGCGATAACAGACGCGATCGAGGTAGATCGGGTTCTGCACCTCACCGGGAATCGGCGGGCCGGGCAGCCCGGTGTTCATACACAGCGGCAGATCCATTTCCGCGCATTTGTAGTACAGCGGATAATAGAGAGCATCCGTGGGCGGATACTGCCCGTCACCCCAGAAACTTGGTCCCATGGTTGTGTAGGCGACGGGAAGATCTTTCACCAATGCTTCGAGTTCCCGGAGGGAAGATACCGGGTGCAACAGATCCACCCCGTTGAGCGCGAGAGCGAACCGTTCCGGCTGGGCCTCGACGAATTTCAGCGCGGTGGCCGAAGGCTTCTTCATCGAATACATCAGGACGGCTTTCTCGACGCCCTGTTCGTCCATCTCGTCGAGCAGCGCCCCGAGTTCCACCTGCTCGTACAGCGATTCCGGGCCCTTGAAGTAGTCGTCACGGACCTTCAGCATCCATGCGGGCTGTTCCTGCTCGCCGAAATGCACATTGACCAGGCAGTCGATGACCTTGTGCATTTTCAGACCTCGTTTTCTTCCACGACCTGCACGGTGACGCGTTGCGATGCCCAGCGATAATCCGGTTTGCCGTTGCCGAGCCGTCTGATCTCGGTGACGAAGATGATCTCTTTGGGCACTTTGAATCCGGCCAGGCGCAGCCGGCAGGCTTCCCGCAGGACCAGCTCGGTGATTTCCAGGCCGTCGCTGATGCACACCAGGGCCACGACTTCCTGTCCCCACCGCGGGCTCTGCCGTCCGACGACGAGCGCGTCGTGCACACCGGCCTGGGCCCGCAGCACCTCCTCCACCTCTTCGACGAAGACCTTCTCGCCGCCGGTGTTGACCACCAGCGAATCCCGGCCGAGCAGACGCAGGCTCCCATCGGCGGCTACCGTGGCCCGATCGCCGGGAATAGCCAGGCGCCGGCCGTCGATCACCGGAAACGTGCGCATCGTCGCCTCCCGGTCGTCGAAGTAACCGAGCGGAACGCGGCCGGTGCGTGCCGCCCACCCGATCTCGGTGTCCCCGGGCTCCAAGAAGCGGCTGCGGTCCAGTGAGACCGCGGTTCCGCCCGGCATCGGCGCGAAAGTGTCGACCTCCGCGCCTTTACTACTGCGGCCGTAGCCCATACCGCCGGTTTCCGAGGAGCCGTACCCTTCGACCACGGTGGCATGCGGAAGCAACTCGAGCAGCTCGTGCCGATGGACCGGATTCGTTGCGGCTCCACCCGTTCCGATCGCCATGAGCGAGGCGAGATCGTAGCGCCGCGCCCGCAGTTCCCGGACCAGCGGCCCGGCGTAGGCGTCGCCGACAATGGTCATCAGCGCGGCCCGTTCCCGCTGCGCGGCCGTCAGGGCGGTGCGGGCGTCGAACTTCATCCGGTCGTCGTAGAGCAGAATCGTCTGCCCGGCGAGCAGACCGGCGAACGATGTCCAGATACCGGCGGCATGGGACAGCGGTGAGACGGCGAACCATACATACCCGGTCGCCGCGACGAGTTGTCCCAATGGCTCGAGCGATTCGTGATCGGCGCCGTTCATCGACGATACGTACATATCGCTCTGCCGCCACAGCACACCCTTCGGGCGCCCGGTCGTACCGCCGGTGCACAGCATCACCACATCGTCCGGCGAAGTCTCGATCACCCGGTCGGGGTCACCGGAGGCCACCGCCTCCTCGAACCGCACGGCACCCGGCCGCTCGTCGATATCGCTGCCGTCGTCCACCGATACGAGGAGATCTACGCCGTCGGGCGCGGCGGCCGCTACTACCGGCCCGAACGAGCGGTGGTAGACGATGGCGCTCGGCCGGATATAGGCGAGCAGATCGGCGATTTCGTGCTCGGTGTAGTGATAGTTGATGTTCACCGGCACCGTGCGCGCCTTCATACAGCCGATCATCACGTCGAGGTACCGGTCGTTGCGCATGATGAGCGCCACCCGGTCCTGGCCGCACTCCCAGCGATCCAGCCCGTCACGCGGAGTGTGGGCGCCGAGCCCGCGGGACGCCAGGAAATTGGCAAACCGGCGGGTCAGCAGCGCGGAGTCGGTGAAAGTTGTCCTGCGATCACCACAGATGGTCATGGTGCGGTCCGCGGCCGCCGCCGCCACCGCATCGAATACGGCTCCGATACTCCATTCGGTCACCGCGGGCCTCCGGAAACGAGGGCCGACCGCCGCACAGGTGCGCCGTCGGAGACGAGGGTGGTCATAGCAGGTCCTCTCATTTCGTCCCGGAAGTCGCGCCGACCGACTGGGGGCGCGCCGAGCCGGGAACGGGTCTGCCGATCGGCGCCGATACCGAACCCACGACCCGATCGAGCCGAGGGCGGGCGGATCCGTCCACAGACCACCTCCACTGCCGCGCGATCTGTCGCACACCAAATAGTTGCATCTACTGTATAGCTATCAGTACGGCTTGGTGCAAGGTTTACCGAATACCCGATGAGCCAGCACCGAAGGGCTGCCGGAAGCGAGATCACGACGGCGGTGATGCCGAACCCGGACGCGACACAGCCACCGCCCCCTCGACCCCGAGTGCTCCGCCGCCCATCGTCGGAGCAATTCGCCGAGCCAAGTATGGTTCGAGTTACGGTATGGTCAACGGTAGTTTCGATGAACAGGCCGGACACCCAGGAAGAGCGGGCTGAACAGTGAGCGACAACATCCAGGACCCACCGCCGGACGGAACAGTCCGGCGCGACCAGGACGGTCCGGTGCTGCGGCTGACCATCGACCGGCCGGCGCGGCGGAATGCGCTGGCGCCGGGGATGGTCGCGGAACTGATCGACGCGCTCACCGACGCGGCGACCGACGAAAGCCTGCGGGTGGTGCATATCGAGGGCGCCGGCCCGGATTTCTGTTCCGGAGTGGACTGGGTGGCCACCAACAGCGACAGCCGCCGACCCCGCACCGGCGACCTGATACGCCGCATCCCCCATACCGCCAACCGGCTGATCGAACTCGTCCACACCATCCACCTCCCCGTGGTGTGCACCGTGCGCGGATGGGCGGCCGGGATGGGGTGCAACCTCGCCCTGGCCGCCGATTTCACCGTCGCCGCGAGCGACGCGATGTTCTGGGAGCCGTTCCTGAGCCGCGGATTCAGCCCCGATACCGGCTCGACCTGGCTGCTGCCGCGACTCGTGGGCCTCGCCCGCGCCAAACGCATGCTGCTACTCGGCGAGAAGATCGGCGGCAGCGAGGCAGCCGACTGGGGGCTCATCCACCAGGCTGCCGAACCCGGCGATCTCGACCGGCACAGCGCGGAGCTGGTGAGCCGGCTCGCCGCCGCGCCCACTGTGGCACTGGGACTGAGCAAACAGGCCATCCACGACAACCAGGACGCGAGCCTGTCCCAGGCGTTGTCCCACGAACTGCTGACTCTCGAACTCGCCTGTCGTACCGCGGACTTCAAGGAGGGGCTGGCCGCGTTCCAGGACCGCCGGGCCCCGGAATTCCGGGGTCGATGACCTTCCCGGATCTTCGTGATCGAACCAGCCGAACGATGCTCACGCCGAGCGGACGGGCACCGGCGCGGTAATCAGGTGAGCGAGAACCGGATCGGCAGATGTTTGAGGCCGCCGACGAATGTCGTCGCGATCAGTTCGGGTTCACCGGCCAGTTCGGCCGATTTCAGCCGCGGCAGCAGTTCGGTGAAGAATTTCCCGACCTCCATCCGGGCCAGCGCGGCACCCAGACAGAAATGGATACCGAACCCGAATGCCACATGTTTGTTGGGTTCGCGGTGGATATCGAACCGGAAGGGATCGTCGAAGACCTCCTCGTCCCGGTTCGCGGAGACATAGGACAGCAGCAGCGATTCCCCCTCCCCGATCGGCACGCCGTTGACGGTGGTGTCCCGCGCAGCCGTCCGCATGAACGCTTTCACCGGGGTGACCCAGCGGATCATCTCCTCGGTGGCCTGCGGCATGAGGTCGAGATGCGCGCGCAGTTCCTCACGCTGTCCGGGATGTTCGATCAGCGCGCGCATTCCGCCCGCGATCGTGGCGCTGGTGGTGTCGTGCCCGGCGGTGGCGATGATCGCGTAGTAGGACATGGTGTCGATATCCGACAGCTGTTCGCCGTCGATCGTCGCGTTGGCGATGGCCGAGGCGAGATCGTCGGTCGGGTTCTCCCGCCGCGCGTCGGTCAGCGATTTGAAGTAGGCGAACATTTCCGCCAGCGCGTTCATCGTCTCGGTATCCGACATCGTGCGCTTGTACTCGTCGTCGTCGCTGCCGATCAATTCCTGGGTGAGTTTCAGCATCAACGGAAAATCGGATTCGGGGACGCCGAGCAGCGACATGATCACGTACAGCGGATAATTGACCGCGACCTCTTGGACGAAATCGCATTCACCGCCCGTATCGCGCATCCGGTCGACGTAGCGTACGGCGAGCTGTTCGATGCGCTCTCCCATGGCCCGCATGGATTTGGGGCTGAACCAGTCCGCGGCGATCGACCGCACGATCCGGTGCTGCGGATCGTCCATATGGATCAACGTCCTGATGCCGACCGCGGCCTGCATCTCGTCCGAGGCGGCGGGCATCAGCACCGGCCGCGGCCAGTTCGTGAACACCCGGTTCGCCCGCTCTACGGCCATGACGTCGGCGTGCTTGGTGATCGCCCAGAACGGTTTGTAGGACGGCACGTCGACCAGTGATACCGGGGCATTCGCCCGGAGCGAACTCAGCGCGGCGTGCAATCGGGCATCGTCGGCGTAGGCGGCCGGGTCCGCAAGTACCTTCGCGGCATCATCGACGATCGGCATGCTCATATGCGGTTCTTCCGTTCCGTATCTGCGTGTTACTCCTGGTCGGACCCATCGCCCAGGGGCCGGTCCGGCGCGTTGTGTCGCCCACCAGAGTGATTTATAGTCAGGCTTACTGTCAAGCATTCAATAAGCCGTACCGGGCAGTAGAGCGGTGGTAGTCATGTCCTCTGAGCAACGCAAGATCGTGGTTGTCGGCGCCGGGTCGGGAATCGGCGCGGCAACCGCGGCGCACTACCACCGGCAGGGCGATTTCGTCCTCGCGGTGGACCTGCGCCCGAGCGATACACCGGCCTCCCGATACGAACTGTGCGATCTGCGCGATGCCACGGCGATCGACGATTTACTGGAGCGCATCGGTGCGGGATGGGATGTCTTGGCCTACGTCGCGGGCGTGCCCGGCACCGCCCCGGCGCACGATGTGCTGGCGGTGAACTACCTCGGCATGCGGCTGATGACCCAGGGGATGCTCCCGCGCCTGCGCGAGGGTGGCGCGATCGTGACCGTGGCGTCGGTCGCGGCGCTCGGCTGGCAGCAACGGATCGAAGAACTTGCGGGCCTGCTCGGCGCGACCGATCTCGAAACGGTCCGGAGCTGGCAAGACGCCCAGGATCCCGCCTACCCGGTGTACAGCACGTCGAAGCAGGCCGCGATCATCTACGCCAAACGCCTGGCACCGGCCGCGTGGCAGAAGTACGGGGTCCGGATCAATACAGTGAGCCCGGGGCCTACCGAGACCCCGATCCTCACCGATTTCGAGACCAGTATGGGCAAAGATGTCCTCGATATGGTCAAGGCGACGGTCGGGCGGCACGCGAGCGTCGACGATATCGTCCCGGTGATCGATTTCCTGGCTTCCCCGGCGGCCCGCTGGATCAATGGTCAGGACGTGCACGTGGACGGCGGTTTCGTGGCCCCGATGGCGGCCGGTGCGCCGATACAACTCTGAGACAACTCCCGAAACCGCCGCCTCGAATCCCACCGGCCCGGCGGCGATTTCCGGGACCCTCACCGGACCACCGAGGGAGGTCGCCGCATCGACGAAGATTGCCGATGCGAATGATTCCATTTACTGTATGCATTACAGTATGTTGGAGTTCGCGGATTCCGCAAGGTCCCGACGATGCTAGAGGTGAGCTGTGGACAGCCCTGTTCAGGACGAATCGACCCCAGTCGGGGACACCCTCGACCTACGCGACCCCTACCCGCACTTCGCCGCCCGGCGCGCCGAGGCCGGTGTTTCGCACGGCACGGTGATGGACTACTCCAGAACCCCGGAGTCGCTGCGGCCCGCGGACACCTATGCCGCGTTCTCCTACGACGCGGTCAATTCCGCCCTGCGCAACAGCCAGGTGTTCAGCACCGGGCTCTACGACTCCACTATCGGTGTATTCATGGGGCCGACCATCCTCGCGATGGACGGCGCCCGGCACAGAGCGCACCGGGGTCTCGTATCGGCGGCGTTCAAACCGCAATCCCTGCTCACCTGGGAACCCGAAATCGTCCAGCCGATCTGCGACGCGCTCATCGACGAGTTCGCCCAGCGCGGCCATGCCGATCTCGTCCGCGATTTCACCTTCGAATTCCCCACCCGGGTCATCGCCCGCCTGCTCGGCCTGCCCGAGGAGGATCTGCCGTTCTTCCGCAAGGCCGCGGTGTCGATCATCAGCTACGCCGGGAACGTGGGGCGCGCGCTCCAGGCGTCGGAGGATCTGCAGGAGTATTTCCTCGGGCATATCGAACAGCGCCGCAGTGCCCCGACCGACGACATCATCAGCGATCTGGTGACCGCGGAGATCGACGGTGAGAAACTCACCGACGAGGCGATCTACTCGTTCCTGCGCCTTCTGCTGCCGGCGGGCCTGGAAACCACCTATCGGTCCGCCGGCAATCTGCTCTACCTGTTGCTGAAGCATCCCGAGCAGTTCGCGGCCGTGCAGGCCGATCGCCGCCTGCTGCCCCCGGCGATCGAGGAGGGATTGCGCTACGAGACGCCACTCACCCTGGTGCAACGCTATGTCACCGAGGACACCGAACTGGACGGCGTCGCGATCCCCCGCGGCGCGGTCCTGGACCTGTGCCTGGGCTCGGCCAACCGGGACGAGAATCGGTGGGAACGCCCGGAGGAATTCGATATCCACCGGCGCCGTATCCCGCACATCACCTTCACCGCGGGCGCCCACACCTGCCTCGGCCTGCACCTGGCGCGGATGGAGACCCGGGTCGCGCTGGACCGTCTGCTCACCCGGCTGACCGGATTCGAACTGCGAGACTCCGGCGATCCACATATCTTCGGCCAGCCCTTCCGATCGCCGAATGCACTCCCGGTGACCTTCGATGTCGCCGCTTGAACCACGCAGCGGCACAACCACTTCGAGAACCCCGCCATGGCCGGCCTGTACCTCTTCGACCTGTCGATGGGCGCGATTCCCGCGCTCGGCAGCACACCGACGCGGTGCTGGCCGAAGCCGGATGCGACACCGACCCCTCGCCGCACTGCGCGATCGAGGTGCGATAAGCCCCGCGGTCACCGCCAGGGCAGTAGTGGAAAGGACCAGACCGTGACCGACGAACCCGTACTGCTCAGTCACCAGAGCGGGGGCGTGCGAACGCTGACGTTCAACCGGCCGCACCGCAAGAATGCGATCACCCGCGCGATGTGGTCCGCGCTGCGCGACGAACTCCGTGAGGTCACGTACGGCGGTGAGGTCCGTGCGGTTGTTCTCACCGGGGCGGGCGGTGCGTTCTGTTCCGGCGCCGATATCGCCGACGCGTCCGGGATGGACGAATTCCCCGACCCCGCCACGGAGATCCGCGCGATCAACGAGGCGGTGCTGCAGTTGCACGATCTGCCGGTACCCACAATCGCGAAGGTGCGGGGTGTCGCGGTCGGCGCCGGCTGGAATCTGGCGCTCGGCTGCGATTTCGTCGTCGCCACCCCGGGAGCGAAGTTCTGCCAGATCTTCACCCGCCGCGCTCTCTCGCTGGATTGCGGCGGCTCCTGGCTGCTGCCCAGACTGGTCGGACTCCAGCAGGCCAAACGGCTCGCGATGTTCGCGGACACCATCGATGCCGCGGAAGCCGAATCGCTCGGACTGGTCACCTGGATACGCTCCGAGGACGCTATCGACGAATTCGTGGACGAAGCGGCGGCACGGCTGGCGGCCGGACCGCCCACCGCCCTCACCCAGACCAAATCCCTCTTGAACGACGGCGCCGACCGCACCATGCGTGAGGCGCTGCTCAACGAAGGTCACGCGCAGCGGATCAATCTGTCCTGCCCCGATGTGCTCGAGGCGTTCGCCGCGTTCAGCGAGAAGCGCGATCCGGTGTACACCGCCACGCGCGGTGCGGGCGCCTGACACCTCCGGAAGAAACGAGATCCGTTGTGAACCGAAAAGCTACCGGGGTGAAGCGCCGACGGCGCGAACGTGGTTCGCTGAATCCGGAGGACATCATCGACGGTGCCTTCGCACTCGCCGAGCAGGTATCGATCGACGGGTTGAGCATGCCGATGCTGGGCAAGCACCTCGATGTGGGGGTCACCAGTATCTACTGGTACTTCCGCAAGAAGGACGACCTGCTCAACGCCATGACCGACCGGGCGCTGAGCCGGCACGTTTTCGATACCCCCTTCATCGATCCGGCCAACTGGCGTGACTCGCTGACCCATCACGCCCGGACCATGCGCTACGCCTTCCTCGGCAACCCGATCCTGTGCGATCTGGTCCTCATCCGGTCATCCCTCAGCGCACCCGCCGCCCGCCTCGGCGCCCGCGGGATGGAACGCGCGGTGGCGGCGCTGGTCGAGGCCGGGCTGACCGTCGACCAGGCATTCGACACCTATTCGGCGGTGAACCTGCACATCCGGGGTTCGGTTGTCCTGCAACGGCTCTACGACAAGAACAAGGAACTCGACGATTCGGCCCGCGCCTATTACGAAGAGATCCAGGTCGACCCGGAGAAGACACCGCTGCTCTCCCAGGCGATGTCCAAAGGCCGCAAATCGGGTGCACCGGATGAACACAACTTCGAATACGGCCTGCGGTGCATCCTCGACCAAGTCGGTCTGCTGATCGACGCCAATCGATAGGCCAGCACCGCAAGACCGATGTAGGCCATCCAATGCGGCAATTCGCCGAAAGAAGTGGCGGCATCGGTCACCGGCCGGGCTCGATCCGGAAGCGGCCAGTCAACTACTGATCTGGTTCAGCCAAGCGTCCTGGTGATCCGCCAATGGCCTATCCAGTGGTAGCGGCACGAAATAGCAGGCGAAATCCAAACCCTCGTCTTCGCCCGCACCCACCACCCGGTGCGTCCAGGTGTCGGCCGTGTCGGCCGAGGTGCGCAGCTGGAAGTAGGTGGTGCGGCGGGCCCGGTTCGAATGCGGGTGCGGGCGGTGGTCGACGCCCAATTGTCCGACCACCTCCACCTCGAACAATCCCGTCTCCTCAGCTATCTCACGTCGCAGGGCGTCTTCGAGATCCTCGCCTGGACGGACGCCGCCGGCCGGTATCTGGGTGCCTGCCCGGGGAACGCCGATATGGTCGAATACCAGCAGTTCAGGACCGTCGCGGTATCGCAGGACATAGGCGGCTACCCTGATTCTCGGATCCTCCACTCGTCCATTGTTCCCGACGCCATCCGTCTCGCCGAGCGGTAACGGCGCGTCGCTCTCCTCCCCCGGGTAACAAAGAAACTCATGGGAGATCGGGTTCCGGGACGTGGAAATGTTCGTCGCGCAGGCGGAAAGCTTCCCGGGTGCCGTGTTCGGCGCGAGTTTTGACGAAGTTGAATTCCCCGGGGGCGAACTGCAGGTTCGTTCCGAAGGCGTGGAACAGGTAGCTCGCGACCTCTTCGCCCTGATACGCCTGGCTCTGTTCGACCAGGCGGAACGCCTCCTTGGCCATGACCACGCCGTCGGCCGGCATTTTCGACGCCTTCTCGGCCCAGTAGCGGGCGCGGGCGGTGACCGCGGCGGGGGCGCAGGATTCGGTGAAGACCCCCAGGTGTTCGACCGCGCCCGCTTCGATGATGTCGCCGGTCAGCAGCAGTCGCCGGGCGAGTACGGGGCCCAGGCGGTGGAAGAACATGTGCAGGCTGCCGAGGGCCGGTCCGAGGAAGCGGGTGGCCGGCATGCCGATTCTGGTGTCGCGGGCGATCACCGAGATATCGGTCATCAGCGCCATTTCGAAGCCGCCACCGAGGGCGTAACCGCTGATCTCGCCCACGGTGACCTTCGGATAGCCCATGAGGTTGTGGTAGAAGCCGAACGATTTCCGGTCCACGGTGAGCCTGCGGCGCTGGCTCGGGCGGCTTTTCGCCGGTTTGCCGTTGCCGCTGCCCGCGGGTTCGCCGTACCAGCCGTAAGCGTTGTTCATATCGGCACCGGTACTGAAGACCCCTTCGGTGCCGCGGAGCAGCACCACGGTGATGTCGTCGTCTTCGGCCGCGCGATCCAGGTGCCGGGCCAGTTCGTCACGCATGGCCGCGTTGTAGGAATTGCGGCGCGCGGGGTTGTCGAGGGTGATGGTGGCGATCCGGCCACCGGGGTCCACGTCGTAGTGGACTCGGCCGTCGGCGGCGGTGGAGCTGGTCATCGAGGGTCCTCTTCTGTTCGCATGTGGTGCCGGAGTCAGTCGCGCACGCGGCGTCGGCCGAAGCGGGTTCCGGTCAGTTTCGCCGCCGAGGCGGCGACGGTCTCCACCTCCGCCGTGCACAGCGGGGCGTCGTCGCGCAGCAGCCGGGCCGTCGACCGGATTCCGGTTTCGTGCACGACCCGTTCGATCTCGAAGCGCAACTCCACCAGGATCGGCGTCGGACGGCGGTAGGAGATGTTCATCGACCGTGTTTTCCCGGTGACGCCGACCGCGCAGCTGTGATGCTGGACCACAGCGTCGAAGAACACGCCGAGGAAACCACCGTGCACGAGTCCGGGTGGCCCCTCGTGCACCAGCGGGAAGGTGATCCGGCCGGCCGCGCGATCGGGGCCGAGCAGGTCGAAACGGTATTCGGGAAAGCAGGGGTTGTAGGCGCCGATATCGAAGGCGTGATCCAGATAGACACGCTGGGTATCGCCCGCATCCGGCCCCACCCGGGGCGCGAGGTCCGGGGGCGCCGCGACGGCGAGTTCCCGCTCCCACCGGTCGAGATGCTCGATCATCGTGTCGAGGGCCGGGTGGGGATGTTCGAGCGATATGAGCAATCCGGCGAGGCGGCGCAGTGCGCCGGCGGCGGCCACCGTCTGCGCGAGAGGTTTCTCGCCGAAGCGGAGAGGGGCCGTGGTGGCACCCACGGCCTCGGGGTCGGAGATCTCGTTCGCGGCCATCGAACCCTGCTTTCGTCGCCGATAGGTCTGCACAAACCTTGGCAGAATATCAACGGTATTGTCTACTGTATCTATATCAGTATGCACCCTGTCCCCCGCCCGCCCAGGAGGCGACCATGCCGTTCGACACCATCGACTATGTCGTCGACGGACATACGGCCACCATCACGCTGAATCGGCCCGACGCTCTCAACGCGCTCAGCCCGCATATGATCACCGAGCTGCGCGCCGCCTACGACGAGGCCGAGAACGACGACAAGGTGTGGTTGCTCATCGTCACCGGGGCCGGGCGCGCATTCTGCACCGGCGCCGACGTCAAGGCCATACCCGGCGACGGCAAGGTGATCAACAAACGGCCCTATCTGTCCAGTTACGAACAGTGGGAGGCGCCCCAGGAAGGCACACCCCCTTTCCGGACCATGACCAAACCGGTACTCACCGCGGTCAACGGAGTGTGCTGCGGAGCCGGACTGGATTGGGTGACCACGGGCGATATCGTCATCGCCTCGGACCGGGCGAGTTTCTTCGATCCGCACGTCAGTATCGGCCTGGTCGCCGGACGTGAGGTCGTCCGCCTGGCCCGGGTGCTGCCGCGCACAGTCGCACTACGGATGGCCCTGATGGGTAAGCACGAGCGAATGAGCGTCCAGCGCGCCTACGAACTGGGGATGATCACCGAGGTCGTCGAGCACGATCGGCTGCTCGAACGCGCCCACGAGATCGCGGGGATCGTCAATTCCAATGCGCCGCTGGCAGTCCGGGGGACCCGGCTGGCGATCGTCAAAGGGTTGAACATCCCGTTGCACGAAGCGGAGATGCTCGCCGAATCGTTCCGGGAACGCGTCACCCGCACCGAGGACGCGCTCGAGGGTCCCAAAGCGTTCATCGAGAAGCGCACACCGGACTGGCAGTGCCGATGAGCTCCGCACCCCGGGAACCCGGGCCCTCGAATCCCGGTCCGACGAACGATCGGACCGATACATCCCGTGGGACGAATACCGGCCCGCCGACGCACAACGACAGCGGCGAATTCGAAACGATTCTGCTCGATATCGATCCCGCCGACCACGTCGCGACACTCACCTTGAATCGACCCGAACGCCTGAACGCGTTCAACCGGACGATGTGCGAGGAAGTCGAACGTGCCTGGCACATTGTGAAACTCGACGATTCGGTCAACGCCGTGGTCATCCGCGCGGCCGGGGACCGCGCTTTCAGTGCCGGACTCGATGTCAAAGCCCCCTACGGGCAACCGGCCAGTGTCTGGCATCACGAGGATCCCGGTGAGCTGCTCAGTCCCAAATGGCAGAAGATGTGGAAGCCGGTGGTGTGCGCGGTACACGGGATGTGCACGGCGGGGGCGTTCTACTTCGTCAACGAATCCGATGTCGTGATCTGCTCGGAAGAGGCGACCTTCTTCGACTCGCACGTTTCCGCGGGCCTGGTCTCGGCGCTGGAACCGGTCGGGCTCATGCGCCGGATCGGTCTCGGGGAGACCCTGCGGATGGCATTGATGGGCAATGACGAACGGGTCGCCGCGCGGACCGCGCTGCGGATCGGCCTGGTATCGGAGGTCGTCGCCCGCGAGCATCTGTGGGCCCGCGCCCACGATATCGCCGCGACCATCGCCGCCAAACCGCCCGCGGCCACCCAGGGCACCGTCAAGGCGATCTGGGAATCACTCGACAAGCCCTACCGGGCGGCACTCGACCACGGGCTCATCTACACCCGCCTGGGCAATCCGATCGGCAAATCCGAATTGGCCGCCGGATCGCCCACCGCGACCGAACCGAGGATCCGCTGATGACCGATATCGGAGTACACACCCATCCGTTGAGCCGCCGGATAGCCGATGTCCTGGCATTGCAACCGGATTCACCCGCACTGGAATTCGATGAGCACTGGTACTCCTGGGAGCGCATCGGTGGGCTGGCACAGCGTATCGGGGCCGTCATGGAGCCGGAGGCGGGGCCGAGCCCCGTCGGGATCCTCTTGCGGAACCGGCCCGAACATGTGGCCGCGCTGCTGGCGGTACTGCTCTCCGGCGGCACGGTGGTGGTGATCAACCCGTCGCGTGGGGACGACCGGACCCGCGACGATATCGCCGCCCTACGGCTGCCGCTGCTCATCGGTGCAACCGACGACCTCGATTCGCTGGTGACACCCGGCACGGAGACTACGGTCGTCTCGATTCCGGGCCCCGATGCGCTGCCCGAGGTCCGTGCCACGGCTACCGCCCCGGACACCGGCACCGGCCGGCCGGGGGTGGCTGTCCGCATGTTGACCAGCGGCACCACCGGACCGCCGAAGCGGGTGGACATCACCTACGACATGCTGGCCCGCAGCGTTATGGGCATCGATCCCGCCGCGTCCGAGGCACCGGTGCGGCCGCGGAAGGGTGTGGCCATTGTCAACGCGCCCCTGGTGCATATCGGCGGTGTGTTCCGGGTGCTGCAGTGCGTCGCCGAGGCCCGGCCGTTCGTCCTGTTGCCCCGGTTCGAGCTGAAATCCTGGGTGCGGGCGGTGCGCGCGCACCGGCCGGGTGCGGTCTCGCTGGTACCGGCGGCACTGCGGATGGTGCTGCATTCGGATCTCCGGCGAGAGGATCTCGCCGGTATCCGCGTCGTCACTTCCGGGACCGCACCGCTGTCGGCCGACGACGCCGACGCCTTCTACGAGAAATTCGGCATACCGGTGCTGACCTCGTACGCCGCCACCGAATTCGGCGGTGGAGTGGCCGGCTGGACCCTGCCCGATCACCAGCGGTACTGGACCGCGAAACGGGGCAGTGTCGGCCGAGCCAGTGGCGGCGCCCGGCTCCGGGTGGTCGACGAACACGGCGCCGTTCTCGACGCCGGCGAGCCGGGAATCCTCGAAGTGATCCCCGGTCAGCTGGGGCCCGGGGCGGACTGGATGCGCACCACCGATATGGCGCGGATCGACGCGGACGGCTTCCTGTGGATCCTGGGCCGGGCGGATCAGGCGATCATCCGGGGCGGTTTCAAGATCATGCCCGAGGATGTGCGCGGTGCCCTGGAAAACCATCCGGCGGTGCGCGGTGCCGCGGTGGTCGGCCGGCCGGACGCGCGGCTCGGTGCGACACCGGTGGCCATGGTGGAACTCCGTGAGCGGGCTGCCGCTTCGGCCGGTGAGTTGACCGCGTTCCTGCGCGGCCGGCTGGCGCGCTACGAGATTCCCACGGAATTGGCTGTGGTAGACGCGATTCCCCGAACTCCTTCGGGCAAGCCGGACTTACGCGCGGTCCGGAGCCACTTCGACGGGACCGCGGCGGTGAGCGGGCGGGTACACGATGCCGGAGGCGAGACCGCTCGCGCCGCGGGCGAGGAGCCGGTCCGCTCCGCCGGAGTTCCGCACCCCGGCCTCACCGGGCATGAGCCCTCCAACATCACACGGCGCGATATCGCCGACCGTGCAGGACGCGGGCCGGTCGCCCTCCCCGGGCCCGAGCACGCCGGGCGCGCGTCCGCCGACCCCACTGGGCACCGGCACACCGACCCCACCGCGCACCGGCAGGTAGACCTCGGCGGCGACCATGCCGGCTGACGACAGCACCCTGGCCCCGCTGCTTCACCGGCAGGCGAGCGACCGCGGCGAGCATCCCCTGCTGATCTGTGATCACGAGCGGATCGGCTACGCCGAGGCGCAGGCCCGCTCCGCCCGGCTCGCCCGTGCGCTCATTGCCCTCGGCGCCGGCAAGGGTACGCATATCGGACTGCTCTACCCCAATGGCGCGGATTTCGTGATCGGCGCCTTCGCCGCCGCCCGGATCGGGGCGGTGGTGGTGCCCTTCTCCACCTTCGCCACCACGCGAGAGCTGGGCGAACAACTGGTGCGCAGCGATGTTCGAATACTGCTGGCTATCGATGGTTACCGTGCCAACGACTATGTTTCGCGGCTGGCCGAACTGCTGCCCGGCGCGTTCGAGGGTGGTCCGCCGCACGCCGGGGACCGGTTGCTGTGCCCGCGCTTCCCGCAACTCCGCCATATCGCGATCAGCCACGACACCGCCGGGCAGCGCCTCCGTGATATCGGCCGACTCGACCGGCTCGCCGACACCGTCGACGAAAAGCTGCTCGCGGCAATGGAGCGCGACGTCGGTGCCGCCGATCCGCTGGCGATCATCTACACCTCCGGTTCGACCAGCGCCCCTAAGGGCGTCGTGCACACCCACGGCGCTCTGCTCGGCCATCAGCGCAATCTCAACGAGATCCGCCGCCTCACCGCCGCCGACAGGCTGTTCTGCAATTCACCGCTGTTCTGGATCGGCGGCTTCGGTTTCGCGCTGCTGGCGACCCTGCTCGCCGGTTCTACCCTGGTGTGTTCCAACGCCGCTGACGCGAGTTCGACGCTCGATCTGCTGGAGGCCGAAAAGCCGACGGTCACCAATGGTTTCGCGGGCGGTGTCGCGCACCTCCCCCGGCACCCGAGCTTCGCCGGACGCGATCTGACCTCGATGCGCCGCGGCAACCTGTACGCGATCATGCCGGCCGAGGCGCGCCCCGCCGACCCGGAGCTGCGGCACAACATGCTCGGGATGACCGAAGCGGGCAGCGTGGTGTTGCTCAGCGGCGACGATTCCGATCAGCCGGAACACCGGCGCGGCTCCTTCGGCAGGCCGGCGCCCGGATTCGACACCCGGATCGTGGATCCGGACACAGGCGCCGATGCGGCGATCGGTGAGGTCGGCGAACTGTATATCCGTGGACCTTATGTGATGCAGGGCTATTACGGACGCGCCCGGGAGGAATGCTTCGACGCCGACGGCTGGTTCCCCACCGGTGATCTGGTCCGGGTGGACGACGAAGGATTCGTCTACTTCCTCGGCAGGCGCGGTTCCATGATCAAGACCGCGGGCGCCAATGTCTCCCCCGCGGAGGTGGAGAAGGCCATCGCGAAGGTCACCGGCACGACCGCGCATGTGCTCGGCCTGCCCGACTCCGACCGTGGGCAGATCGTGGCGGCCGTACTCGTCACCCCCGACGCGACCATCGACGAAACCGCACTGCGCGAACGACTCCGGCAGGAGCTCTCGGCCTACAAGGTCCCCCGGCGGTTCGTCGCACTGCGGCCCGCCGAGATTCCGCTGCTGGCCGGCGGCAAAGTGGATATCCAGCGACTCGGAAAGATCTTCGATGCCTGAACACACCACGGTGACCGACACCATCGACGCACTGTTGCGCCGGCACGCCGTCGAGCGCGGAGAGCACCCGGCGGTGATCGACCCGCACACGCGGACGACCTACGCCGACCTGGACGCCACCACGCGCCGGCTGGCCGCCGCGTTCGTCGCGGCCGGCGTCTCGAAGGGAACCCGGGTGGGTCTGGTGGCCCCCAACAGTGTCGGGTGGGTGCGGATCGCACTCGCACTCACCCGGATCGGCGCCGTCCTGGTCCCGATGAGCACCTTGCTGAAACCGCCGGAACTGATCGCCCAGTTGCGCGTTGCCGCCGTCGAGATACTGATCGCCGCCGAGGAATTCCGCGGCCACCGCTATCGCGACGGGCTGCGGTCCGTACTCGGCGACTCACTCGACACGGCACCGATCCGCGAACCCGAATTGCCCGCGCTGCGAAAGATATACACCGTCGAGGCCGCCACCGAACTCGTGGCGCTGCCGCCCTCCCACATTCCCGCGGCCCAGCAGGCGCCCGCAAACTCCGGCCCCGCACCGGCGCTCACCGGCACTCGGCCCGCATATGGACCCGCCGGCGCACAGCACACCCAGGCACCGCCCGACGCACAGCTCACGGTGACACCGGACGCGTGCGCGGTCGCCGAAGCACTCGCCGCTACCGTCTGCCCGGCCGACCCGATGCTCATCATGTTCACCTCCGGTAGCCGTGGCCTGCCCAAAGGCGTGGTCCATTCGCACGGTAACGCGCTGGCCGCCGTGCGATCCGGGCTCACCGCCCGCTGTATCGCCCCCGAGACCCGGCTCTATCTGCCGATGCCGTTCTTCTGGGTCGGCGGATTCGGTGGCGGTGTGCTCTCCGCGCTCGCGGCGGGCGCCACCCTCGTCACCGAGGAGATACCCGGGCCGGAATCAACCCTGGAACTACTCGAACGCGAACGGGTCACGCTGTTCCGGGGCTGGCCCGACCAGGCCGAGGCCCTCGCCGGCCGGGCGGAAACCCTCGGCACCGATCTGTCCGCACTGCGGCCCGGCAGCCTCGAGGCGCTGCTACCGCCCGCGCAGCGTGCGCGGCCCGGTGCCCGCGCGAACCTCTTCGGGATGACCGAATCCTTCGGGCCCTACTGCGGCTACCCTGCCGACACCGATATGCCCGAGTCCGCGCACGGCAGCTGCGGCCGGCCGTTCGATGGGATGGATGTGCGCATCACCGATATCGCGGGAAACCCGGTGCCCGCCGGGACGATCGGTGAGATCCAGCTGCGCGGACCGCATATTCTGCGCGGTATCTGCGGCCGCACCCGCGAGGAGCTGTTCACCGCCGACGGCTACTACTCCACCGGCGATCTCGGGCGGTTCGACGAGGCCGGTTTCCTCTTCTACCATGGGCGCCGCGACGATATGTTCAAGATCAACGGCGCCGCCGTCTATCCCGGTGAAGTCGAGAAGGCGCTGCGGTCGCTGCCGGACGTCTCCAGCGCTTTCGTCACCGATATCGACCGCGGCGACGGCGGCCGGGTGGCCGCCGCCCTGATCGTCACGGGTCACCCGGGCATCGAGGGGCTGCGCGCCGCGACCAAGGAGATACTGAGTTCGTTCAAGGTGCCCACCATCTGGCTACTGCTGGATTCCGATGCCGATATACCACGCGGCACCACGGGCAAGGTCGATATCGCCGCCCTGCGGAAGCTGCTCGCCGACCGTGGTCGCGACGCCGACACAGCCACCGGACCGGCCCGCTGAACACCTCCGGCCGGCGCACACGCACGGTGTCGATCCGGCACCCGAATCAGCTGCTACAGCGGCTGTTCGACGGGTCCGCAGCACAATCCGCGCTGCATACACAGTGACGGATCACGTGTAAATGCCGGGCATCGGGGAACAGCGTCAGTGGCCGGGGTTGCAGCGTTGGGAGTCCTGGTCGATGTGGGTGGGCCGGCCATCGGGTTGTCCGATCTGCCAGGTGCTTCCAGCGCCGGCAGAGAACGGTCCTGGAGCACCTTCGGATTCGTAATACCCGTGCGGATCCCACGTCTTCGCCGTCGGGTACGGCCACGGACAAGCGACAGTGGACGCGGCGCCGGTCGCACGCAAGACCCAGAACGCCGAACTGAAACTGAACATCATGACGCTCAGAGTGATCGCCATCACCAAGAAGGTGGCCAGTTTGGGACGCCGGTCATGGAACCTCAACCGCCGGGCGATCTTCTCCGCCTGTGAACGCCCGGTATCGTCTCGATAGAGCAGCAGCGACGCCGGAATCATCACGATCGTGATCAGCACGCTCGCCCACAGCATCGGAAACTGCGTGTTCTTTCCGGCATTGATCGAGCCGAACTCGACGACATGCGTGTAGGTCAGGAACTGGGTTTGCACCAGGAATATTTCCAGGAGTATGTCCCAGATCGCGCCACAGACGAACGTCAGCACCGCCAAGGAGATCAAGGGGTGACGCCAGGCGAAGGAGTCCGGTCCACGACGCCGCTGAACAGCGCGCAGTACAGGCATCACCAGGAAGTACGGGAGCAGTATGTAGGGCGCGTAGACGAACGAGGTCAACGGCTCGATCACCGGAGAAAGGTTGAGCCACGGCCACTCTCGTGGAAAGTGCCAGAGGTTCGGGTTGTAGACCAAGCCGATGGCCCAGTTGTTGTACGGGTCGACCCACAACAGCGTGCTGGTGGCGATGACCATCAAGATCACCGGGTGTCCCGGATGGCGCCGCCAGCCCCGGACACAGGCGATCACGGTGGCAATGAACAGGACGACACCCAAAACCTGTCCCACAGTGAGCCAGTCGATCCCTGACCACAGTGGCTCGACAGGCAGTGGTGCGTCCGCTCCGCCCGGATTGCGGTTGTCCGGTGCAACCGGTCCGTGCTTCTCGGCGGTCACGAACACGAAGACGGCCACCACCGCGGCGACAGCCCAGCACGCGAGTGCCTTCCATGACCACAACCGGGTGACGCCCGGTGGGGTGACGTAGCTGTCGGCTTTTGCCGGAACTCGGATTGGTTCGGATGATTTCATGACACTCCATGCTGATCCTCGAGCCCCCCATGGGCATGCAAACGGCTTTCGCCTCGATGTGAAGAGTAACCCAAAATAGTTCAGAAAACGTATATTTAGGCGAATGTAGTAATGTAGGGCGTCGTGACCGACACCATTGGCGCTGCCGACGACGCTGATATCGTCGACTTCCTCAGTGCCGTCACCGATGTCCGGCGGATGATCTCGAACCTGACTCTTCCGGTGGCGCGAAAACGCCGGATATCCGAACGCGCACTCGGCATCATCTTCCTGGTCCATGCCGGCCTCGACCGCCCGGGTCTCTTGATCGAATACCTGAATGTGCTGCCGAGCACGATCACCTCCGATGTGGAGAAGCTTGTCGCCGCGGGGCTGTTGCGGCGGACGCCATCCCCTACCGACCGCCGAGTCATCAAACTCGAAGTGACCTCGCGGGGTATTGCGACACAACAGCAGTCGTTGGGCAAGCTGCACGAGTTCTTTCGCGCCGGGGCCGCTGGAGTTTCGCTCGCCGAGCTACATACCTGCATCGCCACACTTCGAAAACTCAGTGGAGCACCGCAGCCGGTCGTGCCGAACCCGCTGCGACAGACCGGAACGATCGACCATCCCTGAGGTCGATGTACTCCGCAGCTTCCAGGAGGGGCGGCAAAAATTCTGCTCGCTGGCGCGCCGGAGCACGTCATCGACAGCCCGTTATCAGCTCGGCCGCGCGCTCACCGATCATCATCGCCGCGGCGTTCGTATTGCCGCCGACGATATGCGGCATGATCGAAGCGTCGGCCACCCGCAGTCCGTCGACGCCGCGCACACACAGTTGCGGGTCGACCACCGCATCACTGCCGGTGCCCATCCGGCAGGTCCCGACCGGGTGGTATACGCCTGACGCGTTGCGTCGCACGAAATCCGCGAGATCCGCGCCGGTCTTACCGGAACCGGGCAATACCTCAGGGCCTACCTTCCGGGCGAGGACGCCGTGTGCGACCGTTTCCCGGACAAGCTCCATGCCGGCGATCAATGTCGCGAGGTCCCGCGGTTCGGCCAAATAGTTCGGGTCGATCAGTGGGGCGGCGAACGGGTCGGTCGACGCGAGCCGTACCGTTCCCCGGCTCTCGGGATAGAGCATGGTGGGCAGGAGCGTCAACGACGGTGACGGGTCAGCGGCCAAGTGGAGTCCCGGCTCGTCCTGGTTTTCCGGATAGCTCATCGGGAGGATGAACATCTGTAGGTCGGGAACATCGCCGCGGGGCCGCACGCCGCTGTCCACGAAAGCTACGGCTTCGAACAGTGTGTGCGCCAGATACGTCGACCGCGGGCGCACATATTCACGCACCATCGCTCTGGCGAAACTCACCGGAGATGCCCTGCGTCCGCTGGGGGCGAGGTAGGACATCGGGACGAATAGATGGTCGTGCAAGTTATCGCCCACCGGCAGGTCGGCGACAACTTCGATCCCGTGCTCACGCAGGTGCGCCGCGTGACCGATTCCGGAGAGCATCAACAGGCGCGGCGAACCCAGCGATCCGGCGCTGACGATGACTTCACGGCCGGCCCGGGCAGGCTCGACCGGACGCCGGTTACCGGCCGAGACCAGTTCCACGCCGACGGCGCGGCCGTTCTCCACGAGGACCCGGGTTGCGGTCACGCCGCTTACCACCTGGAGGTTGGGGGGCGCATCCCATAGGTACCCACGGTCGGTGCCCACCCTCCGGCCCGCCCTGGCGCTTTGCTGTAGTGCGGCGACGCCGGCTTGCCGAACCCCGTTGTAGTCGTCGTTCGCCTCGGCTCCCGTGGTCGCCGACAACGCGGACATGAAGCTCTCGGTTACCGGCGCCAGTCCGGTGGTCCGCTCCACCGCGATCGGACCGGTCCCGCCACGCAGGTCACTCGGCCCGTCCTCGAAACTTTCCAGCCGCCGGAATGAAGGGAGCACATCGGGGAATCCCCAGCCGGCGGCACCGCCACTTGCCCAGTCGTCGTAGTTCTGCCGGTTTCCGCGCACGAACGCCATCCCGTTGATCACACTCCCACCACCGAGGGCACGGCCATGGGACTGGGGAAGTTTGCGGCCGCTCATGTGTCGCTGCGGAATCGTGTACGCGGGCCATGTGACACGACGTTGCAACAACGTCATCGCGTGGATCGCCCCGCACATTCCGGGGATCGTGACGAGTGGCCCTCGAAGCCTGCGACCCGACTCGATCAGGGTAACGGTGGCTCCGGTGTCGGCCAGCCGCCGAGCGACGATCGCGCCCGCGCTGCCCGACCCCACGACTACGTAGTCGGCTGATACCGAGTTGGTGAAGCCCTCGCTCGAACGTGCCCGCTTCATCCAAACCTCCGTAGTCCAACTGCCCTTGGGATAGTATTTCAGAATCCGAAATTACTGTACGACAGTACACTGTAATGCTTATAGTTGCTAATACTGTTGCCTAGTGACGACTAGTCGACGTGCAGTAGCCGCCGATAGCGGGAACCTATCGACCAGCACTTTTCGGAGGATCGATGGATCGACAGCGACGTATCCGCCACCTAGAGGATGGATCTCTTCCTTGCGAAGATCGGCGAGCGGTGATGCGAGATCCGAACTGTTCGTCATGCACAACTCGGCAAACGTGACGCCGTTGCTCCAGCGGCCGTCCAGCGCGCCGTTCCCGCGGATATGCACGCGGTTGCTGCATCGACGGCCGGTTCGCCCCGAGCTACATCACCGGTCGATGGAAGGGTGACCAATGGTGCGAACTCCTACCGGCCCGATGGATGGTCACGGTGCCGCGGTGGTCGAGCCGCGCGGTCCATCCGAGACGGCGGCACTGACTGTATTACGCCGAAATTTCTCCGAGACACTTGTTTCGAGCATCGCCACATTGGGCCGATGCCTGCGGATGGGTGTGCACGCGATCCGCATCGGCATCGTCGATGCGGCCCGGGGACAGTTTCAGACGCGCGAAACTCTCTCGCAGTCATGGTTTTTGATCAAAGTGACCGCGGTTCCGAGCGTGTTGATGGCGATTCCGTTCGGTGTGATCGTGTCCGCGCAGGTCGGAAATATCGTGTCGCAGTTGGGTGCGGATTCCATGATCGGCGCGGCCGGCGGGCTGGGGGTGATCAAGCAGGGCGCCCCGATGGCGAGCGCGCTCATGCTCGGAGGTGCCGGAGCCGCGGCGATCGCGGCCGACCTCGGGGCGAGGACGGTGCGTGAGGAAGTCGACGCGATGCGGGTCATGGGCTTGGACCCCGTCCAGCGGCTGGTCGTCCCGCGGATCGCGGCGATGATGCTGGTGGCGCCTCTGCTCAACGTTCTCATCGTGGTGGTCGGCATCGGCTCGGGATTCTTCGTCGCCGTCACCGCGCTGGACGTCACCCCGGGCAGCTACTGGACGTCGTTCGGCGCCTTCACCACTCCGATCGATATCTGGGTGTCGCTGGTCAAGGCATTTCTGTTCGGGTTCTCGGTGGTGGTCATCGCGTGCCAGCGAGGTCTCGAGGCCCAGGGCGGTCCCCGCGGGGTCGCCGACGGTGTGAATGCCGCGGTGGTGATGTCGGTTGCCGTGGTCACCGTCTTCAACACTGTGATCACACAGGTGGTGACCATGTTCTTCCCGCTGAGGATGGCGTGATGACGGCCTCCCCCTATATTCCGCCGGGACTGCGGTGGGTCGGCCGGTTACGTCGCCGGCTGCGTCCGTGGGCCCCGATCGAGTCGAGCGGGTTCGCGCTCGGCTTCGTGTGGCAGGCGGTCTCGGCGGTGCCGTACACGCTGGTACATTACCGCCGGCAGACGGTCATGGTGATCACGGATATGACGTGGGGACGTGGCTCGGTGATCGTCGGCGGCGGGGTGGTACCGCTGATGCTGCTGATGGGGGCGGCGATGGGCGCCTCGATCGGCATCGAGGCGTACAGTGCGCTGAATCTTCTGTCGCTGGGAGAGCTCAGCGGCCTGATGTCGGCGTTCGGTGTGACACGGGAATTGGCGCCGATTGCGGCGGGGGTCGGTTTCGCCGCGCAGGTCGGGTGCCGGATGACCGCGGAGATCGGGTCGATGCGAATCTCGGAAGAGATCGACGCGATCGAATCGCTCGGTGTCCGATCGGTTCCGTTCGTGGTCACCACCCGGATCATTGCCGGAATCGTTTCCGTGGCACCGGCTTTCGTCGTATCACTGATCCTGTCCTACTTCTCCTGCGAACTGATCGTGACAACGGTTCACGGCACACCGTCGGGCACCTATAACCACTATTTCGATCAGTTCGTACTGGGCTGGGATGTGGTTGCGGCCACCATCAAGGTGGTCGTGTTCGCGATAGCTGTCGTGTTGATTCACTGCTATCAGGGGTATTTCGCCACCGGTGGGCCCGAAGGGGTGGGGACAGCGTCGGGCCGGGCGGTGCGGGCGAGTCTCGTCTCGATCATCGCATCGGACATGGTCGCGACCATCGCGCTCTGGGGGTTCCAGTCTCCGATCACATTCACAGGATGATGCCGTGCCTGCCTATTCTCTGCCCGGTACCGAGATCAGTCCTCGGCGCGCCCGCATTCTCGGTGTGCTGGCTGTCGCAGTTGTTCTCATCGCTGTCGTGGTGCACCGAATGGTCCCGAGCGGTACACCGGCCGGGCAGATTCAGGTCGCTTTGCTGACCACGCAGGTCGGTGCGGGCGTGTCAGCGGGTACGGATGTGCGGCTGGACGGGGTACGTGTCGGTTCTGTGTCCTCGATCGACCGTCTCGGTTCGGGAAGGCAGCGCATTTCGCTGAGCTTGCGGAGTGCGCAGCTGTTCGGGCTGACCGACGGGGTGAGCGTCGATTTTGCGATGGGCAATCTGTTCGGTATCAGCGCTGTCGATCTCCACTCGGGTGGCGCCGGCGCTGTGCTCACCGACGGAGCCACGATCGACCTGACCGGCCACAACGCCGGCCGTCTACGAGACGCGACACTGGCGGCGCTGCTGGAATCGACCGGTGGCCTCACCACCGGTGTACTGACACCGAAGCTGGCGGCGCTGCTGGCGAAGGCGGCCCGCGATGTTCGGGCGCTGAGCCCGATATTGCAGGCCATCGGCACCACGGTGCGATCGTTCACCGATACCCAGGAGATACCCCTGTCACTGCTGTTCCACCGACTCGGGTCGACGCTGGAAGGTGTGCCGGCGCTGGTCTCCGGCGGAGTGGAGGTCTTGTACTCGGCCTATACGAACGAATACCTCTCGAACCCAGAGCATATGGACAAGTACGGTCGGCTATTCGCCGATATCCAGAGTCAACTGCTGCCGGCCACCGCGCAGACCCTGAGCACCGGCCAAAACTATTTCGCCGAGTTCATTCCCATCATGACCGCGATGCTGGACCGCTTGTCGACATCGGTCAGCACGCCGCAACGTTCGGACCAGCAACTGAGCGATCTGCTCGATCGCCTCGGCGCCGCGTTCACCGACACACCGAATGGCCCGGTACTCAACGCCACCGTCGATCTCGAGGTCGTGCCGGCACTGGCCGGGCCGTTGTCGACGTTATCCGGGCCGCATCCCACACCGGGAGGTCGCTGATGTCGACACGGTCGCTCCTACTTCGAGTATCGGCCGCCGTAGCCGTCATCGTCATCGCGTTGATCGGAGTGTTTCGCGTACTCGAGCGGCCGGTAGCCGGCACGACCGATACCTACACCGCGTTGTTCACCGACGCCAACGGCTTGCGCACGGGTGATGACGTGCGGATGTACGGGGTAGCGGTCGGCAAGGTGGGTGAGGTCGAGTTGGCGGGGAACCTCGCCCGGGTCCGCTTCACGGTGATCCGAGATCGCCCGGTATTCGTCGACAGCACAGCGGCGATCCGGTATCAGAACCTCACCGGCTTCCGCTACCTGGAAATCCAGCAGCCCGAGCGGCCGAGCACGCGACGCGAACCGGAGGCGGTGTTCGAGCCGTCGGAAACGGTGCCCTCCTTCGATATCACGCGACTTTTCAAAGGATTGCAGCCGGTGCTGAAGGAACTGTCGCCGGATGATCTGAACCACTTCGCGACCAGCCTGCTGGCCTTGATCCAAGGCAACGGGAGCGGTATAGGTCCCGCATTGGATGCCATCGAGAAACTGAGCCGGTACGCCTCGGACCGGCAAGCGGTGTTGTCGGCATTGGTGACCAACCTGGCAGAGGTCGCGGCGCACCTGGGAGGCAGATCCGGAAACTCGATGCAGCTGCTGACCAACCTGACCAGCCTGTTCACCGCGATCACCGAAAAACTTCCGGGACTGGTCGATTTCGCGATCACCATTCCCCCGGTACTGAAGCCTGTGCGGGACACGCTGGAGACGCTGGGGATCACCGGCGAACCCGACAAGGACTTGGACGCCCTCTTACGGCAGGCGTTTCCGTCGCCGCAGGATGCCGCGGCAGTATTCGGCCGGCTGCCGGGACTGATCCAGCGGATCGCGGCGACCCTGCCACCGACCGGCCCCGAAGCGGCGATGACCTGTACCCACGGATCTGCACAGGCACCTGCGCCCCTGCAGATCCTCATTGCCGGACAAAGGATCACACTATGCCATCGTTAACCCGCGTCCGACGGCTACTGGTCGCGCCACTGGGCTCGGTATTCACCGCGAAGTCCGAACGCGATGCCGAACTGCGCTGGGGTATAGCCGGAATATGCGGTGTGCTGGTTCTGCTCGGCGCGATCGGCGCGGTCCACATCACGCGAACGAGCAGTGGGCACATGTATTCCGCCGATATGGCCGAGGCCGGCGCTATCAGGCCGGGCGACGATGTCCGGCTGGCCGGGATAGTGGTGGGAAAGGTGGATTCGCTGACGCTGCTGCCCGACCGGGTCCGGATGGAGTTCACCGTCGAAGACGAGGTATTCCTGGGCGATCGGACCGGCCTCGATCTCCGTATGCTGACAATCGTCGGCGGCTACTACGTGGCGGTCGAGCCTGCGGGAACGAAACCGCTGGGTGCCACGGTGATTCCACAAGACCGAGTGGGACTACCCTATAACCTCACTCGGACGTTCCAAGATGCCGTACAGCCGGTGCGGCAGATCGACGGCACAGCGTTTCGTCGCGATCTCGCCGCGATGGCGGAATCCCTTGGTGAGAGCCCCGATTCGATTCGTGTCGTCATCGAGGCGGCCGACAGCCTTGTCGACGTCATGAACAGGCAGAACGCCGATATCTCCGATACGCTGGCGGTGGCCGATGAGTACCTGACCGCATTGAACGCCAATTCCGATGTGCTCGTGCAGCTGGTGACGACGCTGCGAGGCCTGGAAAACATCATCCAGAACAACAAATTCCAAGCCCAGCAGACCCTTGACGACCTGGCCACGGTGTTGGGCGCCCTCGGCCCGCTGGGCCGGGCATGGGACGACACGCTGAAACAGCGGGCACAACCATTCGCCGAGGCGATTCCGCAGTTGCAGCAGCTCGGCGACATGCTGGGCACACTCTTGGACTCTCTGCGCTCCGCGGAGCAGCGACTGCTTCCTTTCCTGCCGCCGGGCGAGGGCGTGGTGGTCGACCAGTCGGCCGCAACAATCCAGGCAGCCAGTTTCTGCGTACCGGTTCCAGGAGGGACGTGTTGATGCTGAAACGGGCTCTGGGATCGCGCGGGTTCATGTCGGCCCTCGTGATGGTCACCTTTGTGGGGGCAGGCATGGCCGGGTGGCAGTTCGCCCGGCCCGGGCCCGAGATGCGCACCTATTGCGCGCAGATGCCCGATGCGGTCGGCCTGTACGAGGGCAGTGCTGTCGCCATCATGGGGGTTCCCGTCGGCCGGGTCACCGATATCACCCCTGACGGAGCCACAGCGCGAGTGGACTTCACCGTACCCGCCGACCGCAAGCTGCCACCGGACGTCGGCGCTGTCACCGTCAGTGACACTATTATCGCCGACCGCAAACTCACCCTCGTCGGCGCCGAACCCCAGGGGCCGGGCTGGGACTCGAGCAAATGCATCACCAGCACACTCACTCCCAAAAGCCTCTCTGAAACCCTGGACGCCCTTGCCGAACTCGGACATCAGCTCAATGGTTCCGGACAACCCGGACAGGCGGGCGCCGGTCTCGAAGCACTGGACCGCGCCACCGCCGGATCCGGCGACCGGATCAATACCCTGGTTCTGCAACTCGGCAAGGCGCTGTCGGCTCCGGACGCGGCCATCGGCCATATCGGCAAGCTACTGGACGCTCTCACCGAGCTCACCCACCGTGCCCGCGGCGGCTGGCCGACCGTGCAGACCACCATAACCGGGCTGACCCAGACTTTCGTCGATATCAATACGCTCGAGTTTCCCGAAATCGTTCGTGTCGTAGCGAATCTGGTCGATGTACTCCCCCAGCTCAACGACGTGGTGATGATGTTCGGGTCTCCCGCCCTGCGCGAGATCGACTCGATTCCGAACCTTCCGCAATCGCTGGCAGCCGGAGTCGGATCACTGTCCGATGTCATTCGCATGACTCCTGCGATCGCGGCAGGATTTGCCGAGTCCATCGATACAACCACCGGCCGAATATCCATCGGCTACGCACCGCCGAAACTGGCTCTCCCGCCGTCGAACACAACCGGGGTGTGCGCGGCGATGGAACTCATCACTGGCCAGCGATGTCAAACAGCCGAGAACGGCGCGGTCACGATTCCGAGTCTTCCGGCAATTCTCGGGGCGGTGAGTGCACGATGAGGAGACTCGTGGCGCACTGGAGAATCGGCGCACACGCGATATTCGCGGGCGCCCTGGCACTTGCGGCCACCGGATGCGGTTTTCAGCCGGCCGATATCACCGTGCCCGGCACCGGAACCAGTGAACCGTCCTACCACCTGCGCATCGAGTTCGCCGATGTGCTGAATCTGCCGCAAGGAGCCGAAGTCATCGCGGACGGCGTGCCCGTCGGACATCTGAACAGACTCACCGTGGTCGACGCCGCGGCAGATATCCCGAGGCAGCCGGGCCGCCGCGGGTTCGTCGTCGCCGACGTCACGATCCGCGAGCCGGTCCGCTTACCGGCGGGCACCACCGCCGAACTGCGGCAGGAAACACCGCTGGGTGATGTGCACATAGCACTCACCGAGCCCGCGCAACCCGATACGGGGCAGTTGTCGCCGGGCTCGACGATTCCACTCTCCGATACGAAACAGTCTCCGCCGATCGAGGACATCCTGTCTCGGTTGTCCATCTTCGTCGGTAGCGGCGCCGTGACCGACTTCCAGGACATCGTGCACCGGATCAACACGATCATGCCGGCCGACCCGCAGGACACCGCCCGCATCTCTGACGGTCTGGGCGCGAACCTGGAGGATCTGGCCGCCGACACCGATTCGATCCACCACCTGGTGCGGGGCCTGCGATCGACTGTCGATGACGGTCTGTTGCACAACGCACCCGCATTCGACCAGCTCCTCACCCCCGATGGGGTCCAGCACACCACCGACGTGATCAACACCACCATCGGCGTCGTCTACGTGCTCACCGCCCTCGGGCCTTTGGCGCCGAGCGCGCTCTGGCTCGGTCCGGCGCTGCAATCCAGCAGCCGCGCCCTGCAGGCTTTTGTGCCGATGCTGTTCGGAACCCACCCCCTCGATACGGGCTCACCCTCCAACGTCAAGAAGCTCGTCGAAGTCATCCAGAACAAGATCATTCCTTTCACGGACCGCGGTCCGAAGCTGAATCTCGTCGGCGTCACCGTCGATTCACCAGCGGTTACCCTGTCGCCGCAGCAGCAGACCGAACGGATAGTCGACACCTTGCGGATGGTCGGAGCTGTGCGATGAACATGCGAGCGACTTTGTCACTCTCCGCGATCGCCGCGGTCCTTGTGCTCGGTATCGGATACATGACGATCGGCGTGCTGCACCTCGACCCGCGCCGCAACTACCTCACCGTCGACCTGCACCTGCCCAACTCCGGTGGTCTGGGTGTCAACGCGCCGGTGCTGCTCAACGGCATACAAGTCGGTCGTACAGAGCAAGTTCGCAAACAGGCCGAAGATGTGCTGGTGCGGCTGCGTATCGACGAGCGCTATCACATCCCGGCCTCCAGCACAGTGCGCGTCGAGCAACTCTCGGCGCTCGGCGAGCCCTATATCGAATTCGCACCGCTCGACGGCGCCGGCCCATACCTCGCCGACGGGCAGAGCATTCCGGCCGAACTCGTGTATGTCCCGGTGACCATCACAGCTCTGTCGGCCCGCTTCGTCGAATTGCTGGATCAACTACAACCGCAAACCATCGCACATCTTGTCGATACCTTCGACCGGGCGTTGTCGGGTACCGATGCGGCCGTGCAGACCCTGCAACGCTCGACCACGTTGCTGGCGGCCACCTTACTCAGCCGTACCGGCACCATGCGGCAGCTGTTCGCCGATATCCAAGCTCTGGGCGGCAACATCGAGTGGCTCGGACCGTCGCTGAGTACCAGTGGACCGGAACTCGGTGAATTCGGCACATCGCTCAGCAACGTCGTCCAGCAAGCTTCCGCACTCGTCGAAAGTCGCCCGGTTTCCGACTATTTCACCGGTGACGGACTGACACCGTTCCTGGGTAGGCTGACCGATTTCCTGAACAAGATCGGGCCGAACGTTGCCCCCTTGGCGCCGGTCCTTCAGCCCGTCGTCACCGATTCCCTGGACCGAGCACCCCAGCTCGATATCAGCGCGCTGATCGAGCAATCCCTGCACGGAATCGACCCGGACGGCACCTTGCACTTCCGGATCACCACCAAGTAACCGCGCTCACGACCGATGTCGACCCGCCAGGAGGACAGAATCATGGCCACGGCAACAGACGAAAAAGCGACAGATCCTGACAAGAAGACCGTCGCGACAAGCACGTCGGACGAATCCGAGCCCGAGAATCAGGCGTGGAAGGCGGTCACGCTCTCGATTCGGCGCTCGACCGTGCTCACCGCATTTTCGCTGGCTCTGTTCCTCGCCGGTACGCTGACATTCGGGTCCCTGTATTGGTCGGCACGATCAGAACTGAACCACCGCGATACAGTCGCGGCCGACAACCGGCAGGCCGAGAGCATCGCCATGACGTATGCCCTCGGTGCCTCGACGATCGACTTCCATGACATCAAAGGCTGGCTCACCCGCCTCGGGGCCGGCACCAGCCCCGAGTTGTCCGCCAAGTTCGACGCCACCGCCCCACAACTCGAACAGATCCTTCTACCGCTGCAATGGACATCCGAAGCAACCCCGCAGTCCGCGACAGTGATCTCCGAATCCGGTGGCGTATACAAGGTCAACGCCTACCTCACCGTCAACTCCACCAGCGTCCAGACCCCCGACGGGGCACCATCCACCGTCACGTACTCGGTGACCATCGACCGCAACAACAACTGGACCATCACCGACGTCGGCGGTCTGCAGAGCGCGCTACCGACAAAGTAAAATGATCGCCCCGGGAGTCCCGGATACCGGATATGCCGGGGTGAACCGCCCGCGCGACAACAGATGAGCCCTCGGTCCGCAGACACCGAGCGCATCGCGGATCCGCGAACGCGAGACGACACCGGCGCACCAGCCGGTACGAGGAGGCCCGCCATGACGAGCACGCCCACCGGAGCCGAACCGGTCACCGACGAAGATTTCCGGGAAATCCTGGCCCAGACCCGGACCTTCGTCCGCGGCGTCGTCATGAAGCGGGAACGCGATATCGCCGAGGAGAACCGGATGCCCGCCGATATCGTCGAACAGGCCAAGGCCATGGGGTTGTTCGGCTACGCGATCCCGCAGGAATGGGGCGGGCTCGGCCTGAATCTGGCGCAGGATGTCGAACTGGCCATGGAGTTCGGCTACACCACCCTCGCACTACGGTCGATGTTCGGCACCAACAACGGAATCGCCGGTCAGGTGCTGGTCGGTTTCGGCACCGAGGAACAGAAATCACGCTGGCTCGAACCCATCGCCTCGGGCGCCGTAGTGGCGTCGTTCGCGCTCACCGAATCGGGAGCCGGATCCAACCCGGCGGCCCTGCGGACGACGGCGCGGCGTGACGGCGCGGACTGGGTGATCGACGGGGAGAAGCGGTTCATCACCAATGCCCCGGTCGCGGACCTGTTCGTGGTCTTCGCCCGCACCCGGCCGGCCGACGAGAAAGGCCCGGGGATCGCCGTTTTCCTCGTCCCGGCCGATGCTCCGGGGGGCGAAGTCGGGCCCAAGGACCGCAAGATGGGGCAGGAAGGTGCCTGGACCGCGGAGGTGCGATTCCAGGATGTGCGGGTCGGGTCCGAGGCACTCGTCGGCGGCAGCGAGGACGTCGGTTACCGCGCCGCCATGACCTCGCTGGCCCGCGGCCGCGTCCATATCGCTGCCCTCGCGGTCGGCGCCGCCCAGCGCGCGCTCGACGAATCGGTCTCCTACGCCGCCACCGCCACCCAGGGCGGTACGCCGATCGGCGAATTCCAGCTGGTGCAGGCCATGCTGGCCGATATGCAGACCGGTGTGATGGCCGGGCGGGCGCTGGTCCGCGACGCCGCCCGGAGCTGGGTTTCCGGCGAGGATCGGCGCACGGCGCCGTCGGTGGCGAAACTGTACTGCACCGAAATGGTGGGCAAGGTCGCCGATCTCGCGGTCCAGGTCCACGGCGGTACCGGCTATATGCGCGATGTACCGGTCGAGCGGATCTACCGCGATGTCCGGCTGCTGCGCCTGTACGAGGGCACCAGCGAAATCCAGCGGTTGATCATCGGCGGCGGTCTGGTCAAGAACGCCCGGCGGCAGGGGCCGCCGGCCTGAGTCGCGGCGGTGGTCAGGACTGCCCCGCCACCTGTTCACGGGCCCAGCGGTAATCAGCTTTACCGGCCGGACTCCGCGCGATTTCGGGCCGGAACACGACCGCTTTCGGAAGTTTGTACCGTGCGAGGGATTTCGCCGCGTGGGCCACGAGCTCGTCGAAATCCGCGGTGGCACCCTCGACGAGCTCGACCACAGCCACCACCTCCTGACCCCAGCGCTCGCTGGGGCGGCCCGCCACCAGCACATCGGCCACGGCCGGATGCGAGGAGATCGCGACCTCCACTTCCTCGGCGAAGATCTTCTCGCCGCCGGAGTTGATGGTGACGGCGTCGCGGCCGAGCAATTCGATCGAACCGTCGACGAGGAGGCGGGCGCGGTCGCCGGGCAGCACGTAGCGCACGCCGTCGATCATCGGGAAGGTCGCCGCGGTCTTCTTCGCGTCACCCTTGTAGCCGAGTGGGGTGAACCGGCGCTGCGCGAGCCAGCCGATACCGTCGTGGCCGGGCTCGAGCACGGCGCCGCGATCCTCGGCGACCACCCGGGTATCGGCGCCCGCCGAGAACTTCCCGGTCGATACGAAACCCGCCGCGGACACATGATGCATCTGCGATCCGGTCTCCGAGGAACCGACACCGTCGAGCACGGCCAGCCCGGGCACCGCGGCGATCCAGCGCTCTTTGACCGCCGGACTGAGCACCGCGCCGCCGTTGGCGAGCGCCACCAGCGAGGACATCTCCGCGGTGCCGGCCTCCACGGCGGCCAGCACCGGGCGCGCCATCGCATCGCCGACCACGATGACGACCGACACCTTCTCCCGCTCGATCGTGCGCACGATCTCGCCGGGGTCGATCCGGTCGGTGACCGGGGACATCACGATCGTCTGCCCGCTGGTCATGGCAGTGAGCACCGCCCACTGCGCGGCGCCGTGGATCAGCGGCGGGATCAGCAGCAGTTTCATACCGGGATTGGCCCGCGTCCGTTCCGCGATTTCCGCGTAGGAGGCGACGGTGGCGCCGGTGTTCGCGTCCCTGCCACCGCAGGCGCCCATATAGATATCGTGCTGGCGCCACAGCACACCCTTCGGCATCCCGGTGGTGCCGCCCGTGTAGAGCACGTAGAGATCGTCCGGTGAGGGTTCGACCGGTAGTGGTTCCGGTTCGGTGGCGGCGAGCACCGTTTCGTAGTCGACAGCGCCGTCGAGCAGCTCGTTACCGGACGAGTCCGCGATCTGGATCAGCACCCGCAGCCCGGGCAGCTCCGGCAGTACTTCGGCGAGTATCGGCGCGAACGCGGCATGGTAGACCAGCGCGGTGGCGCCCGAATCGGCCAGCAGATACTGCAGTTCGTTCTTGACGTATCGGTAGTTGACATTGAACGGCGCCACCCGTGCCCGGAAGGCGCCGATCATGCTCTCGACGAACTCGGGCCCGTTGTAGGCGTAGATGCCCAGCAGGTCCTGGCCGACCTCATGCCCGGCCAGGTCGGGCCGTTCGGTGTGACAGCCCAGCCCCTGGGCGTGCAGATAGGCCGCCAGTCGCCGGGACCGGTCGGCGACCTGCGCATAGGTGCGACGGTGCTCGCCCTGCACGATCAGTTCCCGGTCGGGGATCACGGCGGCAGCGGTATCGGTGGCGGATACGAGCGTGAACAGCGGTTCGGATCCGGTCGCGGGAGAAGGGGACAACGGTGACTCCTCGTTCGTCTGTTGCGCGGTGGCGCGGGCCGGATCAGATCCGGGAGGACTCGGCTGGACCGCCGGCGGTGGGCCCGGCCGCCGGCAGAGTGTGCGGCGGTGCGGCGGGTGCGCCGCCGACCGGGGCCGCACGCAACCGGCGGTGGGCGCGACGGCGCGCGGTGCGCAACGCGAGACCGACGAGACGCGCGGTCCACCGGCCGAAGGGCGGCGCGGCCAGACTGGTGATCGGTACGGGCAGATCGGTGCCGACCACCGTGCGGTGATGGCTGAAAGTGTCGAACCCGGCTTTACCGTGGTAAGCCCCCATCCCGCTCTCGCCGACGCCGCCGAACGGCGCGTTGTCCGGGAACATATGGATGGCGAATTCATTGCGCGCCACGCCGCCGCTGCGGGTGCCGGCGACAAAGGTGCGGAAATCGGCCCGGTCCGGCCCGTACCAGTAGGCGACCAACGGCGCGGGGCGCCGGTTGATGTAGTCGACGACCTCACTCAGCTCCCGGTAGGGCAGCACAGTCAGGACCGGGCCGAATACTTCTTCCGAGGCGATGGCCATCTCGTCGGTCACGTCCCGGACGATCGTCGGCGCGATCTTGCGCAGGCCCGGGTCGGGCAGAGCTTCCGCCGCGGGAGCGATCGGCTCCACGCGGGCGCCGAGTTCCCGGGCATCGTCGATCAGCCCGACGATCCGCTCGTAGTTCGCCGAATTCACGACGGCGGTGTAGTCGTCGTTATCGAGTATCGAGGGAAACATCCGCCGCCAGGCACCGGCCAGGGCGTCGACGAAGGGATCCATCCGCTCCTGTGGCACCAGCACATAATCCGGGCAGACGCAGACCTGACCGCCGTTGACCATCCGTGCCCGGGCGATCCGGTCCGCGGCCCGGTCGAGATCGGCATCGGCAGCCACGACCACCGGGTTCTTGCCCCCGAGCTCCAGCGTGACCGGAACCAGATTCCGCGACGCGGCTTGCTGCACCAGCCGGCCCACCCGGGTGGAGCCGGTGAAGAACAGATGGTCGAACGGCATTTCGGTGAAGGCCGCCCCCACCTCCGGCCCGCCGGTGACGACTGCCAGTTCGGATTCGTCGAAATACTGCGCAGCCAGCCGCCGCGTGAGTTCCGCGGTGTGCGCGGTGATCTCCGACATCTTGATCATCACGCGGTTCCCGGCGGCGAACGCGGTCGCGGCGGGCAGGATCACCAGGTTGAGCGGGAAGTTCCAGGGTCCGACGATGCCGACCACCCCCAGCGGGCACGGCTGAACCTCCGCGCGGATTCCGTACAGGCGGGCCAGCCGGTCGGGTCGCCGCGGTCGCATCCAGCGGGTCAGATGCGAGCGAACGTATTCGATGGCGGTGAGCATGCCCATGATCTCGGCGAACAGGATGCCGGTTCGGGAGCGGGTACCGAAGTCTGCGACGAGTGCGTCGACATAGGCGTCGGTGTTGTCCAGAACCATGGCGATCAATCGGTCGATACGGTCCCGGCGGACCGCGGCGCTCGGCGGGCCCTCACGCAGAAACGCCCGCCGCTGGCTCTCCAGGAGAGCGGCCGGATCACTGCCGCCGGCCGCCGATATGCCCGCCTCGTTCAATTCCGCGGACGTATCCGGGGTCTTGCTGTTCATGGTCCGCACTTTCCGCTGGGCTAGCTGAGGTCGAAGGGACCGCCGTCGATAACGGCGCCGAGCCGGCCGAAATCGATTCCGAGGTCGGCCGTCGCAGACCGGCAGGCGGCCACGTCCTTGCGCAGGAACGGGGCCACCACCTGTTCGAACTTCACCAGCCCGCCGGTCCGGCCGATCGAACCGGCCGCGAAGCTACGGCCGCTGGATACGGCCAGCGCGTCCAGCAACTGTTCTTCCCCGATGCCCAGCCGCTTGCCCAGTTCCAGTGCGGCCGCGGCCATCTGGGCATTCGCCGCGAACAGGGCATTGTTCACGAGTTTGACGCTCAGTGCCGTGCCGAGCGCACCGGTCGTGATGATGGTGCTCGCATAGGATTCGAGTACCGGCCGGGCCCGCGCGACCGCCGCCGCGGCGCCGCCGAGCAGTACGGTGAGTTTCCCGGCGGCGATATCGTCGGCGGAACCGCTCACCGGCCCGTCCAGCAGCGTCGGTCCGCCGGGGTTTCCGGCGGCCAGGCCGGTCACGGTGGTGACAGTACCGGTGGTGTGTGAGACGACGATGGTATCCCGCCGCGCCGCGGCGAACACCCCGTCGGGCCCGCCCAGGACCTCGACGAGCTGAGCGTCGGAGAACAGGCAGAGGATCGCGATATCGGCGGACGAGACGGCCTCGGCGATCGAATCCACCACCGTCGCCCCGCGGGCCCGTAGTCGCTCCCGCACCGAATCCCGCCGGGCGTACACCCGCACTCGATGGCCCGCGGCGACCAGCCGGTACACCATCGGCTCCCCCATCCGGCCCGCTCCGACAAACCCGACGACCTGCGACATCGACGCTCCTCACTCGCGATCAGCCCGAGCTCGCCGCCGCGCGGCCCGGCGGGGCAACCCACGAACAGAGATATATCCAGTAATGGCAACAGTAGCACTCGGAACGACACCGGAAGGGCGGTTCACACGCACTCGGTCACACCCCGTAACCACGCACGCCTGGGACCATCTCCATCGTGATCGATCCGAAGCCGAACACCGGCCGCGAGATATCAGTGGGTTCAGTGCGCGTGGCAACTTTCAATGTCCTGTCGCCGCTGCTCGCCGATTGGCACCACCGAAAGAAGGTCGTTGCAGAACAATTACGGGCAGCCGAGCCCGACATCGTCGCTCTGCAAGAGGTCGACGCCGGTGCGGGTCGGAAGCAGAGCATTACCCGATGGCGACCGCATTCAGCGTCGACGCAGTCGTATGCGCCTCGGACCGTAACCACGAATGAATCCCCAGTTCGCGGAGCATTCCACACCGGCAATCCGTGCACACAGGGCAATCCAGTTCGACATACCGTAATATCTACGGTTACTTATACCGTACGATCGTTCCCGGCGGCTTGCGAAGGGCACCGAGCAGGAGGCAGATATGAGCGAGGTCGACGGGCAGAGCAATGCCCCCAGCCTTGAACTGGGGCGCCGGGCGGGTGAACGCTCCGAATCCCGGATGCTCATCGACGCGGAGCTGGTACCGGCCGTCTCGGGCGAAACATTCGACAATGTCAGCCCGGCCACCGGGCAGGTGCTCGGCAGCACGGCCGCAGCGGGTACCGAGGATATGCTGCGCGCGATCGCCGCCGCCCGGCGCGCCTTCGACGAGACCGGCTGGTCCACGAACCGGGCCCTGCGGCAGCGGTGCCTGGAACAACTGCAGCAGGCACTCGAATCCGAGAGCGAAGCCCTGCGCGACGAACTCGTCGCCGAGGCCGGCTGCCCGGTCGCCACCACGCGGATCGCCCAGCTGGACTGGCCGCTGGCCGAAGCGCTGCGCTACCCGGCCCGTCTGATCGACGAATTCCCCTGGGAGCGTGAACTCGCGGGCGGTGGCCTGTTCGGCGACCGCAACATCCGCACGGTCGTCCAGGAGCCGGTGGGCGTGGTCGCCGCGATCTGCCCGTCGAACTTCCCGGTCGAGGTCGTACTCAACAAACTGGGACCAGCGCTCGCCGCAGGCAATACAGTAGTGCTGAAACCGGACCCGAACACGCCGTGGAACGCGACCCGGCTCGGGCGGCTCATCGCCGAGCGCACCGATTTTCCCGCCGGTGTGGTCAATGTCGTGCCGACCCCGTCGAACGAGGTCGCCGAACTACTCGCCACCGATCCGCGAGTCGACCTGATCTCGTTCACGGGTTCGACCGCGGTCGGCCGCATGCTCATGCGGCGGGGCGCGGACACCATGAAACGGACCTTTCTCGAACTGGGCGGCAAATCCGCGCTCATCGTGCTCGACGATGCAGACCCCCGGGCCGCCCTGCGCAGTGCGGCCGGTGCCTGTGTACACGCCGGGCAGGCCTGTGCCGCGACCACCCGCATGCTGGTGCACCGGTCGATTTTCGACGATATGGTCACCGGCGTCGCCGCGGCGTTCACCGGGGTTCCGGTGGGCGATCCGGCGCTGCCGGAAACCATCGTGGGGCCGTTGATCAGCGCGGCACAGCGCACGAAGGTGCTCGACGCCTACGAGCGGGCGGTCCGCGACGGTGCCCGCCTGATCACCGGCGGCGGCGAACCGAAGGATCTGCCGGCACATCTGACCGGTGGTCACTACGTCGAGCCGACCGTGTTCGTCTGCGAGGATCCGAGCCTGTCCATCGCGCAGGACGAGATCTTCGGCCCGGTCCTGGCGCTGACCCCCTTCTCCGACGACGACGAGGCGGTACGCCTCGCCAACGACAGCGCCTACGGCCTCGCCGGTGCGGTGCTGTCCGCCTCGACCGAGCGCGGGATGGGGATCGCGCACCGGATCCGGGCCGGGGCGATCGGGGTCAACGGCGGCATGTTCTACGGCGCCGACGCCCCGTTCGGCGGCTACAAGAACAGCGGCGTCGGCCGCCAATGCGGGCTGGAGGGCTTCCAGCAATACCTCGAGACGAAGACCATCGGCCATCGGGCCCCGGCCGGCCGCTGACGAACGAATCTCGGCACAATCGGAAGGACAACTCTGGTGGGAAAACTGGATGGCAAGGTCGCGGTGGTGTCGGGCGCCGCGCGCGGGCAGGGACGGTCACACGCGGTGAACCTCGCCGCCGCGGGCGCGAGCGTTATCGCGCTCGATATCTGCGCGGATCTCGAGGGGAACACCTACCCGCTGGCCCGGCCGGATGATCTGGAGGAGACCGCCCGGCTGATCGAAAAGGAGGGTGTCCGAGCACATCCGGTGATCGTCGACGTCCGGGAGCGCAGCGCGGTATGGAGCGCGGTGGCGCGCGGAGTCGAGGCGCTGGGCCGGCTGGACGTCGTGGTCGCCAACGCCGGAATCGCGCCCCTGGGCAAGAACCAATCGATACAGTCCTGGTCCGACACCATCGACACCGATCTCGTCGGTGTATTCAACCTCGTACAGGCGAGCCTGCCGCACCTCGGGGCCGGAGCCTCGATCATCGCGACCGGGTCACTCGCGGCGCAGTTGGGCAGCTCCACGAAACAGGGACCGGGTGGCTCCGCCTACAGCTTCGCCAAACAGGTCGTCGCGCATTATGTCAACGACCTGTCGAACCAGCTGGCCCGCAAGATGATCCGGGTCAACGCGGTGCATCCGACGAATGTGAACACCGATATGTTGCACAACGAAGGGATGTATCAGGTGTTCCGGCCCGATAAGGAAGCCCCCACCCGCGAGGAGGCGGAAGCGGCGTTCCCCGCGATGCAGGGGATGCCGGTCCCCTATATCGAAGCCCAGGACGTATCGAACCTGATCGTCTTCCTCGCCGGCGACGATTCCCGCTACATCACCGGAAGCCAGTTGCGTGTCGACGCCGGCGGGTACGTCAAAGCCGTGCCCTGGGGCAGATAACCAGATCAGCGGCATTTCCCGGGCAATATTCGCGGCCAGGATCCGGCTCCCCCGGAACTTCCCACCGAAACACGAGTTCGAAGCCACCACCGAGCGCGAACCCCTCGCGTCCGGGGGGCCGGTCACGACCCGACCTCCGGGTCGGCGGCATCGGTTGTCCGAGGTCAGTGGTCGGCCATCGTGCTTCCTTCGTCGTAGGCGCCTGTCGTTGCCGGAAACTGTGCCATAGCCACACCACGAATCTCTGCGCGGGCGGGCCGGGTGTGGTCCGGCACCGTATTCGGGGTCTGTTCACCCCGAATACGCACCCGGCTCACGGGACGATCGCGGAGCGCGTCACCGGCTGCGCTACTTCCTGGCGTGCGAAGATCCCGCGCCGCAGGGCGGTGAGCAGGGCGTCGCGTGTCTCGTCCGGGCGGATGAGCTCGTCGAAACCCATATGTTCGGCGGAGTGGTAAGACGCCAGTAGTTCCATCTCCCGTAATTGCGCCGCGACATCCTCCTCCGCTCCCGAGGCCAGCCCCAGGGCCGCCGCGCTCATCGCGCCCATGGTCGCACCGGGGTAGGCGAAGGCCGCGGTCTGGTTGTCGAAACCGATGAGCGACATGACCATCGAACCGAATCCGTACGCCTTACGCAGCGTGACATGCAGTTTGAGCGTGGTCGCCGTGGTCTGGGCGACGAACATCCGGGCGCCCGCGCGCAGCACACCCTCGCGTTCGGATTCACTGCCGGGCAGCATGCCGGGATTGTCGGCGAGGAACACCAGCGGCAGATGGAAGGAATCCGCCACCGAGATGAAATGCGCGGCCTTGTCGGCGGCCGCGGTATCGATCGAGCCGGCCAGCACCTGCGGCTGGTTGGCGACCACCGCCACCGGGTGCCCCCCGAGATGGGCCAGGGCGCAGACGATCGCGGCGCCGTAGCCGGGCTGGACCTCGAACCAGTCGGGGGTGTCGAACACGGCGTCGAGTACGGCCCGGATGTCGTAGGTGTTGCGGTTGTCCCGCGAGATGATGTCCAGCAGTTCCGGGGTCGGCCGCGGCTCGGTGGAATCGTCGGAGAGCAGCGCGGGCGGATACGACCACGCGCTGGACGGGAAATAGGACAGGTACCGGCGGATATCGTCGAGCGCGTCCTCGTCGTTATCGGCCAGATTGTGGATCAGGCCGCTCGGCACCGCGACACCGGGGCCGCCGAGGTCCTCCTTGCTGATGTCCTCACCCGTCGACTCCCGCACCACCGGCGGTCCGGCGGTGAAAATGGCGCCCTGCCGGCTCATGATCGAGAAATCCGATACCGGGGCGATGAGCGCACCGTGGCCCGCCGAGGCGCCGAGCACCCCGGTGACCATCGGCACCCGGCCCGAACACTGGGCCTGGGCGAGCAGATCGGTGGGGGTCCGCCCGTAGTGCGCGCCGGTGGGCCGGAACCCCGCGCCCTCCAGCAGCATCACCAGCGGAACCTTGTTGCGTACGGCGAGTTCGGCCAGGCGATAGCGCTTGGCGTTACTGCCCGGCGCGATGGTTCCCGCCACGGTGGTGAAGTCCTCCGCGCCCACCATGACCGGTGCGCCGTCGATCAGGCCCGAGCCGGTGACGACGGCGTCGGCGGCGACCTCACCACCGACCAGGGCGCCGAACTCCTGGAACGTCCCGGGATCGAGCAGGTACGTGATCCGCTCCCGCGCCGTCAGCTTGCCCTTCGCCCGATGTTTGGCCACCCGCTCGGGACCGCCCATGGCCGCCGACCGTTCCCGGCGGCCGTCGAGATCCTCGAGCGTTTCCTTCCAGCCTCGCGCGTTGGTCATTCTTGTCCTCTCAGCGCAGTGGTCGGCTCATCGCAGCCGGTGGCGAATCGGCGGATACGAGTTCCAGCCTTATCGACCTGCTGCGAGATCTGATTATAGTTAACCTTACAGTCAGTATTTCCGTATAGGTTCCGGAGCAAACGGCGGCCCCCGGCCCGAGGCGCCATCGGCCGTTCCCACACCGCCGTGACCGATAGGTACCCGAAACTACGGAGCGGGCACCATCAGGCTGCCGCGCGCCGGGCTCGCTCCCGGCCCGCGGGTAATTCCTCGGCCCGCAGCTGCCGCTCGTACCGGTAGAAATCGATCTGCTGGGTGTGCCGCGGCCGGTCCAGCACACGCCCGAGGTGGTACTCCTCGTCCGCGGCGATAACGCGCTCCATCACCTCGGGCGCGGGCGGAAGGTACTCCCCCGCGGCGTAGGCCGCGATGAGCCGGGCCTGGCATTCGACGAACGGGAACAGCGTCGGCACCGATTGCGCGAACCCCGCGAAGGCGAGATCGGGCGTGCCGGGCCGGAAGATGCGTTTGTAGAGGCGGATCCGATTCCCCGGCGCGCTCACGAGCTCGGGGGCGAAGAACGGGAACGTGATGTTGTAACCGGTGGCGTAGACGATCACATCGATCGCGGCGGTCGTCCCGTCCGCGAACCGCACGGTGGCCCCGTCCAGCCGGTCGATATCCGGCTTCGGGATCACATCACCGGACCCGAGCCGCAACGGGAGCTCCACCGACTGGGTGCCGTGAGCGTCCAGGAAACGGTGCCGGGGCCGGGGCAGGCCCAACCGGCCCGGATCACCGGAGATGAACTCGGCGAAGGTATTGACCAGCGGACGGAACAGCGGTTTCGGGATGTACTGCATCATCGCCGCGTACTTGTCGAGCGGTTGCCCCGCCATGTATTTCGGCACGATCCAGGAGCCGGAGCGTGTGGACAGATAGACCATGTTGCGCAACGCCCGCGAGGACAGTTCCACGGTGATATCGGCGGCACTGTTGCCCAGGCCGACCACCAGGATTCGCTTGTTCGACAGATCGAGTGGGTCGGCGGGATCGATGTAGGCGTGCGAGTGCATGACCTGCCCGTCGAAATGCCCGGGGAACTCGGGGAAACGCGGATCCCAGTGATGCCCGTTCGCGACGATCAGGAACTCGGTCTCGTACTGCTCCCCGGTGCCGAGATGCAGGGTCCAGCCGCCACCCGGCCGCGGCTCGGCACGCACCACCGAGGTCTCGAAGCGGATCCGGTGGAGCAGATCGAAGGACTCCGCGTAATCGTCCAGGTACCGCTTGATCAGGCTGTGGTGCGGGAAGTCCGGATACTCGTCGGGCATCGGGAAATCACGAAACGACAGCTGGTACTTGGAGGTGTCGATATGCAGCGATCGGTAGGCGCTGGAATGCCCGTTCGGATTTCCGAACGCCCAGTTGCCACCGATTCGGTCGGACGCCTCGAAGCAGGTGTAGGGCACCCCGTAGTCGGCGAGCATCTTGCCCGCGGTGAGGCCGGCGATGCCCGCCCCGATGATCGCCGTCGAACCCGGCCGGAAAACACCCACGGCACACTCCCGTCTGTCGGTCCCGCCGGCTCGCGGCCGGTATCCCCGGAGCCCATCAGGTGGTGACGATCGTCGCCCCGGCAGTACCGGGCGCACCGTAGAGCAGCGCCAAACCCGCTTTCGGTTCGTTCGGCACCTGCCGCTCGCCCGCGGTGCCGCGCAGTTGCAGCACCAGCTCGTGCAGCTGCCGCATTCCCGAGGCGCCGATCGGCTCGCCGTTCGCGATGAGCCCGCCGTCGGTGTTCACCGGTATCGAGCCGGCGATCTCGGTGGCGCCCTCGGCGATCAGCTTCTCCTGGTCGCCGTGCCCACACAACCCGGTCTCCGCCATATGGATCACCTCGGCGCCGGCGTCGGTGTCCTGTAACTGGGCTACGTCGATATCGGACGGCTCGATCCCGGCCGCATCGAACGCGGCGCGCGCGGCGTACACCGACGGCGAGGCATCCTCCCGCACCGGTGCGTAGGTCGTGTTCACCTCGTACGCACCGTATTTACGTGTCCGGATCTCGACCGCGCGCACGTACACCGGCTTTGCGGCGAAGCGGTGCGCCAGATCGGCCCGGCACATGATCACCGCGGCGGCACCCTCGTCCGGCGCACAGAACATGTAATGGGTCAGCGGGTAGTTGAGCATCGGCGCTGCCAGGATGTCGTCCTCCGCGATCGGCTTGCGGCGGAACGCGTTCGGGTTCAGCACGCCGTTGCGGTAGTTTTTCGCCGCCACCTTGGCCAGGGTGCGCTGGGAGATTCCGTGATCGTGCAGGTAGCGGTTGGCCTTCATACCGAAGAACTGTGTGGTCAGATATTGGCCGTTCTCGCCGTACCACTTCGGCATACCGACGAGAGTGGGATCGACGGTGAAAGCGCCGCGCGGATGCTTGTCCAGGCCGATCGCGATCCCGATATCGTATTTGCCGAGCCTGATCGCGTCGGCGCACGCCTCGGTCGCGCTGGCCGAGGTGGCGCAGGCGTTGAACACATTGGTGAAGGGCAGGCCGGTGAGCCCCATCAGGCTCACGATCGCGTCCGGATTGGCCACTTCCCAGCTGCCGCCCACCGCGAACTGGATATCCTTCCACTCCAGTCCGGCATCGCCCAGTGCGGCCCGGATCGCGTCGGCGCCCATCTGCATCGCCGTTTTACCCTCGAAGCGGCCGAACGGATGCAGGCCGACACCGACGATCGCGACATCATTGGTCATGTGAAACTCCTGGTCGTCTCCAGCGGCTGGAAGGCGAAGGTGAGTACGTCGTTACCGTCGGCGTCGGTGCCGAGCGGAACAGTGGTCAGGACGACTCGCATACCGAATTCCAGCTTCCGCGGGTCGTTCTCGGTGAGCCTGCCCTCCACCCGGATGACGTCGCCGAGCTGCACCAGTCCGACGCCGAACGGGACGAACGTTTTCGCGGTCTCGTCGCCCAGGTAGGGCGCGCCGGGCAGAAATCCCTGGGTGGTCCAGGCCACCAGGACACCCTCGGCCGGCAGGTGCACGGCCTCGACCGACGGCCGGCTGCACCGCGGGCACAATTCCTGTACCGGGAAGACCGTCGCCCCGCAGTCACCGCAGGCACCGCCGACGAGCCGGAAGTCCGCGTCCGGCCAGGTCGATATCTCCGGTGCGATCATTCGCTGCATCGTGGTCCTCGCTTTTACCGATAGCCTTACAGTATAGATGCACGGGGGCGCCTGCCCGTGTCACATCAGCCAATGGAATGGTAGCTTACGGTAATATCAACGGTAACCATTTCTACCTGCTCGCTGCGAGGTGGACTCATGAGCTCGAAAATTCCCGGCGGCCTCGAGGATCTGCTGCACCGCCCCCTCGTCGGCATCCTCGCGACCGTGACCCCCGACGGGTCACCGGATCAGTCCCCCATGCGCTTCACCTGGGACGGCGCCCACCTGCGCATGAGCCATACGATCCCGAGAAGGAAATTCACCAGCCTGCAGGCCAACCCGAACTACTCGTTCCTCCTCACCGATCCGGACGCGCCGACGCGCTGCCTGGAGACCCGCGGCTGGCTGGTGACCGTACAGGGGGACGAAGACGGAAAGTTCTACGCGGAACTGGGCGAGCGCTACGGAGACACCGGATGCGAGCCCCCCGCGGACGTGGACGACCGGGTCGTCCTGATTCTCGACGCCACCAGGTTCGTCGCCAAATAGCCGTTCAGGAGAACATCGATATGAACCGAGCACCGGGTATCCCGATCTTCGACGCCGACTCGCATATGTACGAGACGGCCGACGCACTCACCAGGTACCTGCCGGACAAGTACCGCCGGGCGGTGCAGTACGTCCAGATCGGACGGCGCACCCGGCTCGCGATCAACGGCCGGATCACCGACTTCATCCCGAACCCCACCTTCGACCGGGTCGCCGCCCCCGGCGCGCACGAGAAGTTCTTCGCCGGCGAGAACACCGAGGGCCTGACTCTGCGCGAGATGCAGGGCTCCGCGATCGAGGCCCCGGCCGCCACCCGCAACCCGGCGGACCGGATCGCGGAACTCGACCGCCAGGGCGTCCGTGAAACGCTCAACTACCCCACGCTCGCCAGCCTGGTCGAGCACTCCGCCGCCGACGACCCCGAGCTGACCATGGCCATCATCCACGCACTGAACCGGTGGATGATGGAGCATTGGAGCTACGCGTACCAGGACCGGATCTTCAGCACCCCGATCATCAACTGCGCCGAGGTCGACGGCGCCCGGCGCGAGCTCCGGTACATCCTGGACAACGGTGCGAAGGTGGCGCTGATCAAGCCCGCGCCGGTGAAGGGCGTGAACGGCTGGCGGTCACCCGCCCTGCCCGAATTCGACCCGTTCTGGCGCGATGTCCAGGACGCGGACCTGCCGATCGTGCTGCACGCCAGTCAGCCGCCGCTGGACGAGTACGTGAACAAATGGGAGCCGCCCACCACCGAGAGCTTCATGGCCATGAGCTCGTTCCGCTGGCTGGTGCTCGGGCACCGGGAGATCTCGGACATGATCGGCAGCCTCATCTGCCACGGCACCCTGACCCGGTTCCCCCGCCTGCGGATCGCCAGCGTGGAGAACGGCAGCTCATGGATCCACCCACTGTTCCACGATCTGCGGGATCTGACCAAGAAGATGCCGCAGAACTTCCCGGAGGACCCACTCGAGGTGTTCCGCCGCAATATCTGGGTGAGCCCTTTCTGGGAGGGTTCGGTCGCCGATGTGGTCGCGACAGTCGGCTGGGACAAGGTGATGTTCGGCTCGGACTACCCGCATCCGGAGGGGCTGCCCGAGCCGAAGGCCTATTGGAAATACGCCGAGGGTATGGACAACCGGCGGACCTGGGACTTCCTGGGCGACAATGCCCGCCGATTCATGGGCCTGCCGATCGAGAACCCGGACCCGAGCGCCGCCGAACCACCGGTCACCGCCACGTCGGCAGCGTTATAGTTTTATTTACAGTAAAGGGCTCGAAGGGAGTACCTCGTGGACAAGAACGATATGATCCTCATCAGCGTCGACGACCACATCATCGAACCGCCCGATATGTTCGCCAACCACCTGCCCGCGAAGTACGCCGACGACGCGCCGCGCCTGGTCCGGATGGAGAACGGCGCGGATATGTGGAAGTTCCGGGATCGGGTGATCCCGAACGTGGCGCTCAACGCCGTCGCCGGACGGCCGAAGGAGGAGTACGGGCTGGAGCCGGAGGGCCTCGACGAGATCCGCCCCGGCTGCTACAACGTGGACGAACGGGTCAAGGATATGAACGCCGGCGGGGTGCTGGCGCAGATGAACTTCCCGTCCTTCCCCGGTTTCGCCGCCCGCCTGTTCGCCACCGAGGACTCGGACTTCTCCCTGGCCCTGGTGCGGGCGTACAACGACTGGCATATCGACGAATGGTGCGGTGCCTACCCCGGCCGCTTCATCCCCATGGCACTTCCCGTGATCTGGGACGCCGAGTTGTGCGCCGAGGAAGTACGCCGGGTGTCGAAGAAGGGCGTGCATTCGCTCACCTTCACCGAGAACCCGGCCGCACTGGGCTATCCCAGTTTCCACGACGCCTATTGGAACCCACTGTGGAAAGCACTGGTGGACACCGAGACCGTGCTCAACGTGCACATCGGCTCGTCGGGCAAGCTCTCCATCCCGGCCACGGACTCCCCGCCGGATGTGATGATCACGCTGCAGCCGATGAACATCGTCTCCGCGGCGGCCGACCTGCTCTGGTCACGCCCGGTCAAGGAATACCCCGATCTCAAGATCGGCCTCTCCGAGGGCGGCACCGGCTGGATCCCCTACTTCCTGGAGCGCGTCGACCGGACCTTCGAGATGCATTCCACCTGGACGATGCAGGACTTCGGCGGCAAGCTGCCCAGCGAGGTGTTCCGCGAGCACTTCCTGACCTGCTTCATCAGCGACCCGATCGGGGTCCGGCTGCGCCACGAGATCGGAATCGGCAATATCGCCTGGGAAATGGACTACCCCCACAGCGATTCGATGTGGCCGGGTGCGCCGGAAGAGCTGGACTCGGTGTTCGAGGCGGAAAACGTGACCGACCACGAGATCCAGCAGATGACCCACCTCAACGCCATGAAGTGGTACTCGTTCGACCCCTTCGCGCACGTACCGCGGGAGAAGGCGACCGTCGGCGCGCTGCGCTCGGCGTCGGCCGATCACGATGTCAGCATCAAGGCGCTCAGCCACCACCAGAGCAGCGCGCCGCAGAAACTGGCGGCGTTCCGCTCCCAGATCGAGGCGGCCACCGCGCACACCGCCACCGAATAGATCAGCCGAAGGACACGATAATGACCGAACTGGACTATCTCGCCATCGATGTCGACAACCACTACTACGAACCGCTGGACGCCTTCACCCGCCATCTCCCGAAGGAGTTCAGGACCCGCGGTGTGCAGATGGTCACCAGCGGCAGACGCACGCTGGCGGTGATGGGCGAGAAGGTCAACCACTTCGTCCCGAACCCCACATTCGATCCGATCGTCGAGCCGGGCTGCCTCGATCTCCTGTTCCGCGGCGAGATCCCCGAGGGGGTAGACCCGGGTTCGCTGATGAAACTGGACCGGCTGCCGGATCATCCGGAGTATCAGAACCGCGAGGCCCGGATGAAGGTCCTGGACCGGCAGAAGCTGGAAACGGTGTTCATGCTGCCGACCTTCGCCTGCGGCGTCGAGGAAGCACTCAAGCACGATATCCCCGCCACGATGGCATCCCTGCACGCGTTCAACCTGTGGCTCGACGAGGATTGGGGCTTCGATCGCCCCGACGGCCGGTTCATCTCGGCGCCGATCATTTCCCTCGCCGATCCGGAAGCAGCCGTCGCCGAGGTCGAATTCGTGCTGGAGCGTGGAGCGAAGATGGTGCTGGTTCGCCCCGCACCCGTTCCGGGGGTGGTCAAACCACGCTCGCTGGGCGATCCGCTGCACGACCCGGTGTGGGCCCGCCTCGCCGAAGCCGGTGTGCCGGTGGGTTTCCACTTGTCCGACAGCGGCTACCTCGCCATCGCCGCACTATGGGGCGGCAAGGCGACATTCGAGGGGTTCGGAAAGAAAGACCCGCTCGACAACGTCCTGCTCGACGATCGCGCGATCCACGACACGATGGCCTCGATGATCGTGCACCAGGTTTTCACCCGCCACCCGAAGCTCAAGGTGGTCAGCATCGAGAACGGCTCGTACTTCGTCTACCGGTTGATCAAGCGATTGAAGAAGGCCGCGAATACCGCGCCCTACCATTTCACCGAAGATCCGGTGGAGCAGCTGAGGAACAACGTCTGGATCGCGCCCTACTACGAGGACGACGTCAAGCTGCTCGCCGAGACCATCGGCGTGGACAAGGTCCTGTTCGGCTCCGACTGGCCCCACGGCGAGGGCCTCGCCGATCCCACCACCTTCACCGCCGATATCCCGCAATTCCCGGAATTCTCCTACGAGGACACCCGGAAGGTGATGCGCGAGAATGCTCTCGAACTGCTCGGTTCGCGGGTCCCGCTCGCCGCGCACAACTGATCGACGAGACCGCTGACTCCCGTGGTCTCGGACCGGATCGACAGGGCGTTCCGTGTCGTATCCGGTGTAGTCGGCGCCGCACACCTTAGGGTCGTCGGGATGACATGCCATTCCTGAAGTGAACAGCCTTCCAGACGCACTACCCGCCGATCCGGAGGAACACGATGATGGCAACCCGCGGACTCAGAAAGTGGCAGGCGCACCTCGAAGGTGCGCCGTCATGACACGGCGGGCCCTCGTCATCGGCTGCGGCGGCACGATCGGCGGGGCCTGGTCGGTGGCGGCGCTCGCCGCGCTGGCCGACCATCTGGACTGGGATCCCCGCGACGCCGAAATTCTGCAGGGCACCTCCGCCGGAGCCGAACTGGTGACCCTGCTCGCCGGCGGATACAGTGCCGACGACTTGGTGGATATGCATACCGGTCGCGCCACGGACCCCGTCCTCCGGCATCATATCGCCGCGGCACCGCGGAGTATCCCGCCGATACCACTGCCCGTACCCCTGGCACCGGCCGGATTCCTGCGCCACCGGGGCGGGCACACCCGCGCCGCCGGCATATTTCCCCGGGGCCGTGGCGACACGGCCTGGCTCCAGCGCCTGGCGGACTCCGTCGCGAGTCCCGCCGGCCCGCTCCCCCATCCGGGCGCGCGTCTGGTCGCCTACGATCCGCGCCGCGGCGAACGCGTGGCATTCGGCGCACCCGGCGCACCCCCGGCGACTCTGGACGAGGCGCTGCGCGCGTCGTGGGCAGTCCCGGGATGGATGCCGCCGGTACGGATCGACGGGCGTTATTTCGTGGACGGCGGCGCTGCGTCCACGGCATCGATCGATCTGATCGGTGCGGACGAGGCGGACGAGATCTACGTTATCGCCTCGATGGCCTCGTTCGGCGGTGCCCGCGCGCCCGGACTCGGCGGGGTGGTCGAGCAGAAACTGCTGCGGAATCCGATGTCGGAGGGGCTACGTCGCGAAATCGCCGAGGTCCGCGGGAGCGGCCGGACTGTCGTCCCGATAACGCCGGGCCCCGCCGATATGCGCGGGCTGGGCTGGAATTTCATGAACCGCCGGCACCGTCGCGCCGCCTTCGATTCGGCGCGAGCCCTGGCACCCGAAGCCGTCCGGCGAGGGCTGGCCGCGGCGATCGGCTGACCGCAGCACAGTCCAGCCGGATCTCAGAGCCCGCCGTTCGCCGACAAGACGACGAAAGCGGCGTCGGCGCTGCGCCACAGCGCATCGATCTCGGCACGAGTGGCCGGTGCGAGCGCGGGATCCTGCAGTGCCAGGCCGTTCGCGAAGATCACGGTGTTCGCCCCGGCATCAGCCAAGCGAAGCAGCGCACCGGAACCCACGCCGGCGCCCAAGACCGCATCGAGACCCTCTCCCACAAAATAGAATCGCCACAGCGGCCCGAGGTCGGCGCCGTAGCTGTTCTTCGTCGCTTCGACGATGAGCGAGCCCTGGCTTGCGATGGCATCCACGATCCGGAAGTAGTCCGGCGCGTTCGCCGGGGTGGCCCGCACCGCGGCGACCGCATCGGCCAGATCGACGGTGAGGTGGGCGTTGTACCCGGCCATCGCCACCCGGCCGGGTGATAATCCGCAGTCACGGGTGAGGGCGAAATAATGTGCCCACTGGGGTTCGGTCGCGGTCCCGGTGAATTCGGCATGGATATTGCGCAGGAAACGCAGAAGTAGGTCCAGACTTACCCGATGCGCGAACTCCGGATCGTCGAAAGCGGCCGGATCACGTTGTAATGGCATAACGGCGGATCGTTCGACGGCGTCGAGCCCGAGAGCGAACAATCCCCGCCGATCACGGTGCGCCACCAGGATCTCGGTGATCCGCTGGTGCTGTGCGACCGCCTGTTCCAGACGCTGCATCGATGTGCCGGCCAGGGTGGTGGTATCCGAAAGCCGGACGATGTCGTCCACCGCGCCGGGGGCCAGCGGGGCACCGCAGGCCACGTCGAGCCGTGCCGTGGTCGCGGAGGCCGGGGAGACGAGCGCCATCGCGGCCATCACGCTCACCAGCATTGTCACCATCACGGGCAGAAGGGAGCGGACCCGTGGGCGCCGGTGCGGGACCGGCTCGGCATCGACGCGCATGATTTCTCGCCTTCATCCGGTTCGAATCGGCAGCGGTCCGTCGCGCGCTCAGCCTAACTGCGGCAATGCACGGATCCCGTACGCGACGCGGGGCGCGTCGCAGCGACCCGAGGTACACCGATTCGATACGGCCGGAGTCGCCTTCTTGCAGGTGGCCGATTCGAGCCAGGTCGAAACGGCAGGAGGTTGCACTTCGACCGAATACCGGCGCCGGGAATCACGATTGTGAGACGCTGATTTCTATGAAGGGGAATATCGTTTCCGCCCTATCGGGCATAACCGCCGCGAAATCCGGGCTGACAAGATCCGTTTGTTCGCTGGCAATCGCGGCCGCGTTCTTCGCCGTGCTCACACCATCCGGCGCCGGTGTCGCCGGCGCCGAAGGCGTCTCCGCTCAACCGTCACAAGGATGCACCGCGACACCGGCGGCGCCCGGGAATACCGTCGAGCACTTCGCGACAGCCGGGCGGGCCGGCACCTATATCCGGGATATCCCGGCCGGCACGCCCGGACCCCACCCTGTCGTGCTCGACCTGCACGGCTACCTGGAACCCGCGGCGATCGCGCGCGCCGCCAGCGGACTGGGCGACTACGGCGCCACCCATGGATTCATCACCGTCACACCACAGATCGACGAGCCCGGATTCCCCCGCTGGGACTTCCAGCCACACAGCGCCGATATCGATTGGCTCACAGGATTGATCGACCACGTCGAATCGACCTTGTGCGTCGACTCCCGCCGAATCTTCGTCACCGGACTGTCGATGGGCGCGTTCACCACGTCCTCACTGGGGTGCCGGCTCTCCGACCGGATAGCCGCCATCGCACCCGTTGCCGGAGTGCAGGATTTCGCCTGGTGCAACACGTCCCGCCCGGTCCCGGTCATCGCGTTCCACGGCACCGCGGACCCGATCATCGCCTACACCGGCGGCGCGGGACCCAACGCGAAACTATTACCCTCTCCCGACGGCACCGGCTCCTCGGTAGGGACCGAGCGTGACGGCCCCTCGGTCAACGGTCCGGGACCCGCCGGCGTTCCGGAGATCATGGCCGGGTGGGCGCGGCGCAACGGCTGCGAAACCGCTCCGGACCGGCAGCAGGTGGCACCCGACGTCTACCGCGAAAGCTACCCCTGCCCCGCGGGCGCCGACGTCGAGTTGTATTCCATCCAGGGCGGCGGCCACGTCTGGCCCGGAAACACAGCGGTCCCGTTTCCGGAGCCTTTCGTCGGCAGCAACACCACCTCCATCGACGCCACGCAGCTGATCTGGGATTTCTTCGAAACCCACCCGCTACCCGAGTGAGCCGCCGCCGCATCCGGCATCGGATCGGGTTCGCCCCGCCGCCGGCCTGATCACCGCATCGACGCCGGGTCTCGGGGCGCCGGCGCCGCGCTCGGCCGACTACCGGAAACCCCGGTTCAGAACTTACCGGTGTGGTGCTCGATCCGGTGGCCGAGGCGGGCGGCGAACTCGGTGACGAAATCCTCGGTGAGGGGCGGCCAACCCCAGAAGTCGAAGGCCAAGGCGCCCAGGGCGAAGCCGTCTGCCCATTGCCAGGTGGTAATGGGACTCGGTAATGCGCAGGAGGGGCAGTTCGCCTCGCCGGTGCCCGTTTGTTTCCAGGCGTCGATCGCGTCCGAGAACGGCTGCCATACGACGGGATCGGCGTCCCATTCCTGCGGGTAGTCGATGATCACGGTGGTGGCCCGGCACCGTGGGCATACCGCCGAGGCCGGTTCGATACAACCCTGTCCGGCGTAGTGATCGTGGCGGCCGACGATGACGGCGACCGGGGCGGGGATCCAATCGGCGCCCCAGTTCTGGGTGATCTGCGGCCAGTCGGGCCCCGGCACATAGCCCTTGTCGACCTGGAGGCTGTACATCGCGTCGCGCGAAGTCTCGCGGAGCAGCCACCGCCGCGACACCATCCAGTCCACCATGTGCTCGGCCAGCGTGCTCGCCTCGGCCGAGGTCACATCGAGGTCGACGATTCGTTCGAAGAAGTCACCCACGCCCGAATCCTGTCATAAAGGGCCGACACCCGGACTCGGGTCGACGGGTGGGTGGCGGCCGCATAATCGGGACGACCTCCGCCGCCGTATCGTCGGCTACGACCTCCCTGACCGACGAGCAGAAACGGGAAGTACCAGCCGATGCCGAAGATCGTGTTGTTCGGAGCCACCGGGTACACCGGCCGCTTGATCGCCGAGACCCTGATCGCCCGCGGTGCCGCGCCCGTGCTGGCCGCCCGCAACGCCACCTCGGTCGAGAAACTGGCCACGGAAATCGGTGGCGCGGACACCGCGGTGGCCGATGTGACCGACCCCGGGTCGGTCGAAGCGCTCCTGGGACGAGGCGATGTACTGGTCACCACGGTAGGGCCGTTCCTGCGATACGGCGGCCCGGCCCTGGCAGCGGCGCTGGCGTCGGGGGCGCACTATTTCGACTCCACCGGGGAGGGCCCGTTCATCCGCACGGTGTTCGACCACGACGACGCGGCACGCAAGGCGGGCGTGGGGCTGCTGACCGCGTTCGGATTCGACTACGTGCCGGGCAATCTGGCCGCCGGCCTGGCGCTGCGCGAGGCGCCGGAGGCCGTCCGCGCGGATATCGGCTACTTCATCGCCGACCCGGGGACCAGCGGCGGTACGCGCGCGTCCATGGCGGGCATGTTGTTCGAGGAGGGTTTCGCGCTGCGCGGCGGCCGGATCGTCCCCGAACGTACCGCCGCCCGGACACGCACCTTCGACGTCGGCGGGAAGACGCATACCGGCGCATCGATTCCGGGATCGGAACATCTCGCCCTCACCCGTTCGTACCCGCAGCTGCGTGCCGCCGACGTCTACCTCGGACTGCCCGGCGTGGCAGCGCACGGGCTGCAGGTCACCTCGATGGTCACCGGAGCGGTCGCGCGGGTGGAACCGGTGCGGCGACTGGCCGAGAGCGCGCTGAACCGTGTCGTCAAGGGATCGACCGGCGGCCCGACTCCCGCATCGCGCGCCCGCACCCGCACCTGGGCCGTCGCCGAAGTATCCGATGACGCCGGCCGCGTCCTGGCGTCGGTGACCCTCGCCGGAGTCGACCCCTACAGCTTCACCGCGGCAATCCTGGCGTGGGGTGCGCAGTCCGCGCTCGACGGCGGTCTGCTCGGTACCGGCGCGCTCGGTCCCGTCGACGCGTTCGGCCTGGACGCACTCACGGCCGGCGCGGCCGGCGCCGGTCTGACCCGGTAACCGGCCGGCCGGGCACTCCCTCGGAGGCCGGGCAGGGCGACCCTAATTCAGTACGTCGAGCAGTTCCTGTTCCAGCGCGACGAACTCGGGAGCGGTGATCATCGACACCTCCCGGGGGCGCGGAAGGTCGACACGTACCTCGTGGCGCACCGTGGCAGGGCGGGCGGACAGCACGATCACCCGGTCCGACAGGTACACCGCCTCGCGGATGTCATGGGTGATCATCAGTACCATCCACCGGTACCGCTGCCAGACGTTCTGCAGCCACGACTGCATCTCGGTGCGCGTCAGCGAATCGAGCGCGCCGAAAGGCTCGTCCAGCAGTAGTAGTTCACGTTCCTGGACGACGGTCCGCAGCAGTGCCGCACGCTGCCGCATACCACCGGACAGCTGGAACGGGCGGGCGTCCTCGAATCCGGACAACCCGAAAACCGGGAACAGTTCGAGGGCCCGGCGGCGCGCCTCCGGTTTCGCGAGACCGTGTACCTGCAAACCGAGGATGGTGTTGTCGAGGACGGTCCGCCACGGGAACAACAGATCCTTCTGCGGCATATAGGCGCAGTGCGCGGCCACCGGCCCACCGTCGCTCGTACCGAAACGGATACTGCCCGAATCGGGGGATTCCAGGCCGGCGAGCATATTGAACAGAGTGCTCTTTCCGCATCCGCTCGGCCCGATGAGGGATACGAACTCGCCGGGCTCCGCGGTGAACGACAGACCGCCGAGAACTTGCCTGTCCGCACGGCCCCGGCCGGGCTGCGGAAACGATTTGGTGAGGTCGGCGACGACGATCCGGTTACCGCGTGCGTCAGCCATGACGGCTCCTGCTCTCCGCCCGCGACCAGGGCGCGACGATACGTTCGATCGCGAATGTCAGCAGATAGAGCGCGATACTGATGAGCGCGGTCACGAATACCGCTGCCAGCACCAGATCGGTGCGGAACGAATTCTTCTGCAGGCTCATATAGATACCGAGGCCCTGGCGGGCACCGACGTACTCGGCGAATACGGCGCCGACGACGGCGTAGGTGATCCCGATCCGCAACGCGGTGAAGAACCGGGGTATCGCGGACGGTAAGCGCACATACCGGAACACCTGGACACGGGAAGCTCCCATACTGCGCAACAGGGCGCCGGCCTCGCGGTCCGCCGCGGCGAAACCCTCGATCAGGCCGATCGCCATCGGGAAGAAGGTGACCAGCGCGACGACGAGGACTTTCGGCAGCAGCCCGAAACCGAACCAGATGATCATGAGCGGCGCTATCGCGATGATCGGCAGGGTCTGGGAGGCCACGAACAGCGGTACGAACGCACGCCGCAGCCAGGGCGAGAAGTCGACCACGACGGCCAGTAGCCAGGCCAGGCTCAGCGATACGGCGAAACCGATCAGGGTCACCTGCAGGGTCGCGGCGGCATGGGTGCCGATCTCGTCGCGGTGCGCCCACCCCTGCATCACCACACGCGACGGTGCCGGAAGCAGTTGCGGACGGATACCGCTGATCTCGACATAGACCTGCCAGAGCGCGATGAGTACTGCCACTGTCACGACGGACGGCACGGCCCAGCCGATCCCCGCGGTTCGGCCGGCTGGCGGGATCCGCTCGGTGGATTGCGGGTTATCGCGCACGGAGTCGCTATGTGGACGCGAGATAGTCATTGGTGAAATACGTCGACCAGTCGGGTTCCTCGGCAAGCGGTGCACCGTCGGGACCGGTCAGCAAACCCTTGTCGTACAGGAAGCCGGAATTCGCTGCCCACTGCTCCCGGGTCTGGCCGCCTACCCGGCCGCCGGGACCCTTCATGAACTGTTCGGCCAGCATGCGCTGACTCTCGAACACCAGCGACTCGTCGTTGAACGCTCCGGGGTTGGCGTCGAGGAGATCCTGCGCGGCGGCATCCGGATTGTCCGCGGCGAACTGGTACCCGCGTTGCAGCGCCTGCACGAATTTCGCCGCGCGGTCGGGATTCGCCGCCAGCCAGTCCTGGTTGGCGTCGATCACGATGGCGTACGACTCGGGAAAGCCGAAGTCGCTGTACCGGAAGTACTTCATCGGCCTGTTGTTGTGCTCGGCCTCGATACCTTCCCAGCCCAGATAGGAGACGGTGAAATCCGCCTCGCCGGAGTAGACGGCCTCGTACGCCGAGGTTCCCAGGGTGACCGATTCGAAATCTCCCGTACCACCGTCGTTCCGGATCACCTGCTGCAATGTCTCGACCTCGCCGGGATCTCCGAAGCCGGCGTAGGTCTTTCCGTCCAGATCCGCGGGGCTGGTGATATCGGCGCGGTCGGCCTTTACGCCGATTCCGGTCGCCCAGCGCTGCAGCGGCGCGAGCACGGACAGTGTGTGACCACCGGATGCCCGCGAGAAGGTCGACGAACTCTGTGTGCTGACACCGAATTCGGCGTTCCCCGCGTCGACAACGGTATCGACGGCGGTGTTGTTGTACGGCAGCACCTCCACGTCCAGGCCGGCATCGCCGAAATAGCCGCGCTGCTGCGCCACGAACAGGCCGGTGTGGTTGGTGTTCGGTGTCCAGTCGAGGGCGAACCGAATGGTCTCGCCGTCGCCGGGCCCCGGGGTGCAGGCCGTGAGCGCGGACAGTGCCGCCACAACCGCGACGGCCACACTCACGGCCCGGCGTAGGCCGCCGCTCACGAGGCGGGCCACGGCTGCGGGTTCAGGGCGGTATCCCAGAACATCAGCTCGTACCGGGTGGCGATGGTGAACGCCGTCTCCATCGCCGCACGCTCCCGCGGGCTCGCGACCTCGGCCGCCGCGTCGACCCACAACCGGGCCGCGGCGGCCGACTCCTGGAACTCGTCGGCTCCGTATGTGGTCACCCACTGCGCGTACGGGTGGTCGGGGTCGGCGGCGAGGACCGCGGCCGCGCGGGTGGCCAGGTCACGCCCGACCTCGGCGTAGATCCAGAAGCACGGCAGCGCGGCCGCCGCACCGACGGCGTACGACTCGGTGGCAGCGGTCGCGATCAGATAGGACGTGTATCCCAGGCACGCCGCCGAATGCTCCGGCTCGCCCTCCCGCTCGGGAAGCCTGCCCCCGCTGAGCAGGTCGTCGTGCAGTGCCGATTCGACGGAGACCGCCGAGGCCGCCGAACTCGCCCAGAACTGCGCGGCCTGCGCATCGGGGGATTTGGCCGACAAGATGGCCAGCACCTTCGAATATCCCGCGAGATACAGCGAATCCTGCTCGATGTAGGTGCGGAAAACCTCGGGCGGCAGGGTGCCGTCGCCGAGCAGCCGGAGGAACTCGAGGTCGTCGATGGCCGCGCGCAGATCCTTCGTCCGGTCCCAGAGGTGTTCGGTGAATCTGCCGGTATCAGTGGTGTGCGCGAGCAAAACCTGGACATCCCTTCGTCAGCATTACCTGGACAGGTTCTCGGGTGTGATCTCAGCCCCGCACTCGCGGAGCACCCCGTGTCAGAACAAAGCCGACCCTACCAGTGGCGCGTCGCATGACAAGTGGCCAGGTGGCCCGGATAATGCGCGCCCCGGCCCATGCCTGGTGGGTGTGGTTCCGGTAGCCGCCGCGGTGACGAATCCACCGGCGTGGCCGCGGCACCGGACCGAAACCGGTTACGCCTCCTCATCACCGGTGACATCCGTGGTGGCGACCGTGGTGACCCGCACCGCGACGGCGGTACCGGTGGTGAACGATTTGCGCGATCGGGGCGTGGTCGTGTCGACGGCCGGTGTCCACGGCAATATCGTGAAGGTGCGTCCACCGCCGGCCCTCGCCGCCGGCGATACCGGCTACTTTCTCGACGTGACGGCGGACGCATCGACGGAGGTGGCGGTGCGATGACGAGATACCGGCAGCAGCTCGCGGGCGTGTCCTACGAATTCCACGGACTGGTGGACCTGATGGCGAAAGCCACGCCGCTACGGTCCGGTGACGAGCTCGCCGGCTGCGCGGCCCACTCGGACGCCGAACGGGCCGCCGCCCAGTGGGCGCTGGCCGAGGTCCCCCTCGTCACATTCCTCACCGAAGCCCTCGTTCCCTACGAAACCGACGAGGTCACCCGCCTGATCCTCGATACCCACGACACCGCGGCGTTCGCACCGATCGCCCATCTCACCGTGGGCGGGCTGCGCGATCACCTGCTGGCCGGCGCGGCTGTGGACGATCACGCCGAACGGCTCGGCGCGCTCGGGCCGGGCCTCACTCCTGAGATGGTCGCGGCGGTCTCGAAGATCATGCGCAACCAGGATCTGATCGCGGTCTCCGCGGCGCTCACCGTCACCAGCGGCTTCCGGACCACGATCGGGCTGCCCGGCCGCCTGGCCACCCGGCTGCAACCGAATCATCCGGTCGACGCCCCGCACGGTGTGGCCGCGGCCGTGCTGGACGGATTGCTGCTGGGGTGCGGCGACGCCGTGATGGGGATCAACCCCGCCGGTGATTCGCCGGGCCGGGCCGCCGAACTGCTGTCTCTGCTCGACGAGATCCGGCAGCGCTTCGATATCCCGGTCCAGTCCTGCGTGCTCACCCATATCACCACGACGCTCGACCTGATCGAGCGCGGCGCCCCGGTAGATCTGGTGTTCCAATCGGTCGCCGGGACCGAGGGCGCGAACAGCGCCTTCGGTGTCGGCCTGGGATTGCTGCGCGAAGGCAACGAAGCGGGCCGGGCCCTGCGCCGCGGCACCGTCGGCAACAATGTGATGTACCTCGAAACCGGTCAGGGTTCGGCGTTGTCGTCCGGTGCCCACCTGGGCACCGGCGGCCGCCCGGTCGACCAGCAAACCCTCGAGGCCCGCGCCTACGCGGTCGCCCGGGAACTGGATCCGCTTCTGGTCAACACCGTGGTGGGGTTCATCGGCCCCGAATACCTCTACGACGGCAAGCAGATCATCCGGGCCGGTCTCGAGGATCAGTTCTGCGGCAAGCTGCTGGGTCTGCCGATGGGTGTCGATGTCTGCTACACCAATCACGCCGAGGCCGACCAGGACGATATGGATACCTTGTTGTCGCTACTCGTTCTCGCCGGAACAGCTTTCGTGATCACGGTCCCGGGCGCCGACGACATCATGCTGGGCTACCAATCGCTGTCGTTCCACGACGCGCTCTACGCTCGCGCGGCCGGAAAGCTTCGTCCCGCACCAGAATTCGAACGCTGGCTGCAGAACCAGGGCCTGGCCGACGACACCGGCCGTGTCCTGGAAATCGACCTGTCGGCGTCACCCCTGCGAGCCCTAGCATGACCGGCGACCCCTGGGACGCGCTGCGCCGGCACACCCAGGCCCGGATCGGCCTGGGCCGGGCCGGTTCCGGGCTGCCCACCCGCGAGCATCTCGAGTTCGTCGCGGCGCACGCCGCCGCGCGCGACGCCGTGCACACGCAGCTGGACGTCCCGGCACTCACCCGGCAACTCGGTGAGCTCGGGCTCGGCGAACCGCTCACCGCGGCCTCCGCCGCCCCGGATCGCGCCACCTATCTGCGGCGCCCCGATCTCGGCCGGCAACCCGCAGCCGCCACCCGGTTGCCCCGGCTCGGCGCCGATCTCGGTATCGCAGTGTTCGACGGATTGTCGGCGCGGGCAGTGGCCGCCCACGGGCCCGGTCTGGTCCGTGCGATCGCCGCCGCCCTGCCCGGCCTCACCCTCGCGCCACCGGTTGTCGCCACCCAGGCACGCGTCGCTCTCGGCGACCACCTCGGGGAACAGCTCGGCGTCACCACCCTGCTCGTCGTCATCGGTGAGCGGCCCGGGTTGTCCGTCGCGGACAGCCTGGGCGTGTACCTGACCCACCGTCCGCGCCCCGGCCGCAGCGACGCCGAACGCAACTGCGTATCCAATATCCGCCCGCCACACGGCCTGAGCTACGAACACGCGGCACGGGTGATCGCCGCCCTGGTCGACGGCGCGCGGCAGCTCGGTGCCTCCGGGGTCGGGTTGAAGGACACCACCCCAACGAATTCCGCGCCCCTCACCCCGTGAACGGCACCGGCGGACCCGATTGCTCGCCGAGATGGGTGCCGGCCGCGGCCGCCGCCTCGTCGATTCCCTGGAACACCCGCATGTTTCACAGGCCGCCACGGGCCACGAGTTGCGCGGCGATCACATTGCGCTGGATCTCGTTGGTGCCCTCACCGACGATCATCAGCGGCGCGTCCCGGAAGTAGCGCTCGACGTCGTACTCCGTGGAATATCCGTACCCGCCGTGGATGCGGACCGCGTTGAGCGCGATCTCCATCGCGACCTCCGAGGCGTACAGCTTGGCCATACCGGCCTCCATATCGCAACGCTCCCCGCGGTCGTACATCTCGGCCGCGTGCCGGGTGAGCTGACGGGCCGCGGTGAGTTTCGTGGCCATATCCGCCAGATAGTTGCCGACCGACTGGTGCTTCCAGATCGGTTCGCCGAAGCTCTCCCGCTGCTGCGCGTACGCGAGCGAATCCTCGAGGGCGGCCGCGCCGACCCCCAGCGCCCGGGACGCGACCTGGATCCGGCCGGTCTCCAGCCCCTTCATCATCTGCGCGAAGCCCTTGCCCGGCACACCGCCGAGGACGGCGTCCGCCGGGATCCGGTAGTCGTCGAACGACAGTTCGCAGCTCTCGACTCCCTTGTAGCCGAGTTTGGGCAGATCGCGCGATACGGTCAGCCCGGGGCCGTGTTCGACGAGCACGATGGATATACCGCGGTGCCGCGGGGTCGCGGCGGGGTCCGTTTTACAGAGCAGGGCGATTACTCCGGACCTGCGCGCATTGGTGATCCAGGTCTTGGCCCCGTTGATGACCAGATCGTCGCCGTCGGATCTGGCGTGGGTGGTCATGGCCTGCAGATCCGAACCGCCCCCGGGCTCGGTCAGCGCCATGGTCGCGCGGATCTCACCGGTGGCCAGCCGCGGGAGGTAGCGCCGCTGCTGCTCCGCTGTCCCGAACAGGCCGATCAATTTCGCGACAACGGTGTGACCGCCCATCGCGCCGGACAGCGACATCCAGCCGCGGGCCAGTTCCTCGGTGATCTGGACGTAGCAGGGCATCGACACCGGTGTCCCGCCGAATTCCTCCGGAACGGCCAGGCCGTAGATGCCGATCCGCTTCATCTGCTCGATCCAGTCCTCGGGGTACCGGTTCGCGTGCTCGACTTCCTGGACCGACGGTTTCACCTCACGATCGATGAATTCGCGCACAGTTCGCACCAGGAGCGCTTCTTCGTCGTTCAGGTAGTAGCTCACGGGCGCTCTCCTCGTGTACGGCGGGCCGCGCGGAGCCCGGGAGATATGTACGGCCACCGGCGGCGGGAACGTACCGATCGATCATGATCAGCATAGGCAGGGCCTCCGGGACACCGGCCGCCTCGTGTCCCGGATCGCGCACCACCGCGGCTCCCGGGCCGGGCCGCGCCCAGCCCGATAACGGGACGAATTCGTGCGCGTGATCACCGGTCCGGCGTAGCATCGGCCCGGTGTCCGAGGCCGCGGGAGCAAACTCGCGCCGGGTGCGTGACTGGGCCGAGAGCGGCGTACCGGCCCTCACCGGATTCCCGGACGGCCCGGCGCTGATACCGCCCGGCTCGGCGGCGACAGTCGCGCGGCGGCATACCGACCGGATCGCCGCGGTGACCGGCGGCCGGGTCCGGCTCGACGGTGCCCGGCTGCTGTCGGAACGCGCCGCGTTCACTGCCTTCGAACGCGGCGGCACGATATCGCCTGGCCGGCACTGCCGCCTACTGCCCACCGCGGACGGATGGGCTGCCGTCAGCTGTGCGCGTCCCGACGACGCCGCCCTGCTCGGCGCCCTGGTGGGCGGCGATATCGGCGACGATCCATGGCCCGCGGTGACCGACTGGTTGCGCACACGTCCCGGCGCGGAACTGGCCGAACGCGCGGAGCTCCTGGGGCTCGCCGCCGGACCGATCACCGCGGGGCCGGCGGCGGTTCCGGAACCCCTGAACGCACGCCCGGTGGCCGGACTGCGAGTGGTCGATTTCAGCGCGCTGTGGGCGGGCCCCCTGTGTGCCCACCTGCTCGGGCTGGCCGGCGCCCGGGTGATCAAGGTCGAGACGCCCACCCGCCCCGACGGGGCCCGCCGCGGGGATCCCGAGTTCTATCGGCTCCTGCACGGCGGCCACGAATCCGTGGTCCTCGATCCGGGTGACAGTGGCCAGCGGCGCGCGCTACGCGAACTCGTCGATTCGGCCGATATCGTGATCGAGGCATCCCGGCCCCGCGCACTGACCGGGTTCGGATTGGACGCGGAGGCCTTCGCCGATTCCGGCGGTACCTGGATTTCGATCACCGCACACGGACGGCAGTCGAACCGAATCGGGTTCGGGGACGATATCGCGGCGACCGCGGGGCTCGTCGCTCGCCCCGACGGGAGCACACCGGTATTCGTGGGGGACGCGATAGCCGACCCGATGACGGGTCTGACGGCGGCGGTACTGGCGATGTCCGCCCCTGCCGACGGCTCCGGCCGGCTCTGGGATATCGCCATGTCCGCGGTCGTCGCCGCGACGATCGACCCCGGATCGGTGACGGTGGCAGCCGGCGAATCGGTCATCGTCGCGCCGAGCCGGCGCGAGGCGATCGGTACCGCGCCGGACAGTGGCCGGGATACCGCCGCCGTCCTCGCCGAACTCGGTGTACGGCCCCGATGAGTGGTCTGCTGATCCGTGACGCCGAAGTAACCGGCGTGCCCCGCACCGACGTCCTGATCCGCGACGGCAGCGTCGTCGCGGTCGGGAACGATCTGATCACCACCGGTCTCCCGGTGCTCGACGCGGGTGGCGGCGCGTTGCTACCCGGTCTGCACGATCATCACCTGCACCTGTACGCGCTGGCGGCGGAGGCGAACTCGATCCGCTGCGGTCCGCCGCGGGTGAATACGCCCGGCGATCTGGCGAGCGCGCTCGCCGCGGCACCGGGCGACGGGTGGATCCGCGGTGTCGGGTACACGGAAACGGTTGCCGGGCTGCTCGACTCGGCCGCGCTCGATGCCCTGTGCCGTGAACGCCCGGTCCGCATCCAGCATCGCAGCGGTGCGCTGTGGGTTCTCAACTCGATTGCCGCCCGGCTGGCCGGCCTGGACACCGCAACGGAACCCGGGGTGGAACGCGACGGTGCCGGCCACGCCACGGGCCGCGTCTGGCGGGCGGATACCTGGCTGCGATCGCGATTACCGGATACCGGCCCACCGGATCTCGCGGAGGTGGGCGCACAGCTCGCCCGCTACGGGGTCACCGGAATCACCGATGCCACACCGGACCTGACCGATGATGCGCTCGAAGGACTCATCGAGGCGGCAACGTCCGGGACACTCCCCCAGCGACTGAACCTGCTCGGTGTTCCGCTCGGTCGCCTGGTCGATCCGGGAGTCGGCACGGGCGCGTACAAGATCGTCTTGGCGGATTCCGGCCTCCCGGAGATCGATAGCCTGACGGCCACGGTCGCCCGCGCACACGATCTCGGACGTCCGGTCGCCGTGCACTGTGTCAGCCGTGAAGCGCTGCTGATCCTGCTCGCCGTGTTCGACGAGACCGGTACCGTGCCGGGCGATCGGATCGAGCACGGCGCACTGGTTCCCGCCGAGTCGATCGACGCCCTCCGGCGCCTCGGAATCACAGTCGTGACCCAGCCGGGATTCCTCGCCGACCGCGGCGACGATTATCTACGCCGGGTCGACCCCGCGGATCTTCCCGATCTCTATCGCTGCCGGAGCCTGTGCGACGGCGGCGTACGGCTGACACTGTCCAGTGACGCACCGTACGGACCGCTCGATCCCTGGCAGGTGATCACGGCCGCCGTCGCGCGCCGAGCACCCGGCGGTGCCGTGGTGGGAGCCACCGAGACACTGCGGGCACCGGCGGCGCTCGCCCGGTACCTGGCGCCGTTGCACGATCCGGGCGGCCCGGCCCGTACCGTCGCGCCGGGTACGACCGCCGATCTGGTGCTCCTGGATCAGCCCGTCGCGCGGATGCTCGCCCGGCCGGCGGCCGGCGCCGTCCGTACCACGCTCATCGGCGGACAGGTCGTATTCGACCGGCAGTCGGCCGATCTCGATTCGCATCAGAAGCGGAAATAACTGTCCAGCAGCCGTATACGTACGCCTACCGTTGCGACGACCCGGTGATCTCATCGACGAGTCCCCACTCGAGCGCACGTTGCGCACCGAGCGGTATACCGGTGACGAACAGGTGCAGCGCCCGCCATCGACCGATGCGGCGGGGCACGCTCACGGTGCCTCCGGCGCCGGGAATCAGCCCCATACCCACTTCGGGCAGCCGGATCGTCGTATCCGGGGCGGCGACCACACGATCGGCGAAGGCGGAAATCTCGATCCCGGCCCCGACACAGTGCCCGTGCAACCGGACCTCGGTGCGATCGGCCAGCCGTGCTATCAGCCGGGCCGCTCCGCCACGCGTCCGGATCAGATGAGCGGTCGCGATATCGGGGGCGTGGCCGAACTCGTCGAGATCCCCGCCGGAGCAGAACGACGGACCGGCACCGTCGAGCACGATCGTGCCGAAGGTATCGGCGGCCAGCGCGGTCCGCAGGGCGTCGACGAGGGCGTCACGCAGAGCTGTGCCGTAGGCGTTACGGCGTTCCGGCCGGTTGAGCGTTATCCGCAGGGTATCTCCGTCGGCCGCGAGCAGGACCGGGTCCGCCTCGGGGGGCGGCGGCAGCGGCCGCCCGAGACGGCGTCGTTCACCGAGCCAGCCGCCGAACTCCACACCGCCCTGGAGTGTGGAATAGGCGAACGACTCCATATCGATCGCCGCGGGCACCGGGAGACTTTCCGAAGCCCGCAGCACCTGGGCGGCGAAATACGATGCCTGCGGATACCGCCCCACACACTCGACGAACTCGGTGATCGAGCGATCGGCGTTTTCGGCCGGGACGACCGCCCGATCCGCGGGGTCCGGTCCCACCGCATAGGTCAGATCCAGTGCCGCGGTCAGCGGCGCGAGTTCCGGTGACACCGGCCCGGAGCAGAATCCCACCGCCGGTCCCCCCAGCGCCGATACGCGAGCGGCGGCTTCGACCGCTGTCGCCCGACCGGCGCCGTCGAGATCGACCAACAGTACGGGCTCGAGCAGTGCGGACGGGTCCAGGATCGATTCGCCGGCTGCCCCCGCGGCCAGTTCCGCCGCGCTGAGGGTGCGCACGTCGATACCCATGTCCACCGTCCCGATTCGCGTCCTGGGCCCACCGCACCGGCCGGCGAGCAACGGTGCCGACGACGGGAGCCCACCGGTGAACCTATCCCATCCACGCTCGGCGGCACCCTCCCACCAGCGGATTATGACGGCTGAACACAAAGAAACCGCCTCCGGAACCCTGGTCACGTGGTTCGGAGACGGAGATACTCGCCGATTCCCGAGGGTCGGCGCTGCCGGAGAGCCTGCCCGGCCCGCCACGATCGGACAGCACGGGCGGCAGCGCCACCTGTTCTCAGATGATCAGCGCACCCAGCGCGCCCAGCAAACTGAAGGCAGCCACTGCCGCCGCGGAGCCGAGCCCGATTACCGCACTCATGACGTTTCTCTCTTCCTCCGAGGAAATATTCGGATTGTTCTCCGGTAAAGAAACCACAAAAACGACGCAGCTCCGCAAACGTCGACGACGGTCGACGGAATTCTCTATCCGGCAGAGCTACCGTCCCGCTGGGATCTCACCTTTCCCGGAAGATCCACGTGTGCAGATTAGCACCTCGGATCGGTATCGTCAGGACCCCTTTCAGCCAATAACGGTAGCGCGAACAGATTTTGCGTGATCCGCAGGTGAATCCGTTGAGGAATCACTCATCGCCGACCGACTCCGATATACACTCGCCCACCACCTACGGACCGGCGATCAGCGCTCCAACCCGGCACTACAGGAAACCATCCGCCCGCCGTCCGCGCCGGGATCCGCTCCGGCCACGTCCACCCACGACACCCCCCGCACCACATCGGCTAGACGGCGCTCGATCCGGTGTATCGGAATTGTTAGCCCTATCCATCCGTACATAACGAACCGGACGCCAGGAAATATCGGCGAACCACAACGTCATTGATTTCCAGCGCATAGCCGAGAAACAACCCTCTGATTGTGACGATCGGGCGGAATCACGCAAAAAGAGCGGCATCACGTAATCAGAATTTGCCCGACAGCGACGTCCGGATAATTTTCGCACCGAACACGACGGCTTCGTGGGCGATAAAAGGCAGTATTTCGCAACCCTCGCGACTGCGCTCAGTTCTCGAGATAGGCGACCAGTGCGCCGATCAGGCCGTCGAGTGCGTCGTCCAGGTCGCCGTAGGTGCCCAGCGTTCGTTCCGAGGTGATACCGCGCATCGCGGCCGGAATGAGTGCGGCCATCTGCCGGATCTTGATCGGGTCCACCCGCAGATCCGCGAACGCTCGTTCGCAGGTCTTGTCCCACTGGGGTTTCCAGGAGGACAGTTCGGCGGCGGTGCGCGGGTAGTCGCGTTCGAGTTCGGCGTGGTCGCGAGGTAGTGCCGCGCGGAGGGTTTCGATTGCCAGTGATTCCGGTTCGCGTAGCCCCTTGGCCATCGTGCGGATCAGCGCGGACACTCGTTCCTGCAACGTCCCGTCGGGTTTGAGACCGGCGGGCAGGTCGCCGCGTTTATCGGCTGTGTGGCGCAGGACCGCAGCCCACAGGCCGTCGATATCGCCGAACTGATACTTGATCACCCCCCAGGTCGAGCCGATATCGCGGGCGATCCGGTTGCCCGATACCGCGGCCGGATCGCCGGTGGCCAGCGAGGTTATCGCCGCCTCGAGCATGCTCTCGCGGGAGGCGATACCGCGCTTGTTCGCGCGTCGCCGGCCGATCACCGCATCAGTCACGAGAGCCGAGTGTACTGGTCCCGGCCGGATCGGCCCAGTTTCACAGAGGGCTCTTGTTTTCTTTCACAGAGGGTTCTATGCTCGGGATCGCCTTGCGGCCGGCCCACCAAGTGAAGGCCGCCACGGAATCGGCAACGCGCCTCGGAAGCCTGGAGGATCGAGATGGCAAAACCACCACTGTCGATGGAACCGACGGGCTGGTTTCAAGTGGCCTGGTGCGCCGAGATCACGGTCGGGGCCGTGCACAAGATGAAGTACTTCGGCCGCGAGATGGTCGCCTGGCGATCGGCGTCGGGCCGGGTCGCGGTGTTCGACGCCTACTGTGAGCATCTCGGAGCCCACCTCGGGTACGGCGGCCATGTCGAGGGCGAGAATCTCGTCTGCCCGTTCCACGGCTGGGAATGGAACCGGGAGGGCCGCAATGTGTGCATCCCGTACGAGAAGCATCCGAACAAGGGCCGCCGGATCCGCAGCTACCCGGTCGTCGAGCGCAACGAAGCCGTGTGGATCTGGTACGACATCGAGGGACGTGCTCCCTACTTCGATATCCCGGATCTGTTCGCCGCGTTCGACGACGGTAAGACCGCGGCCGATTACTACCCGCCGGTGCCCGCGGCCACCCTGTACCGAACCGGGCTGGAGCTGCATCCGCAATACGTCATGGAGAACGGCGTCGATTTCGCGCATTTCAAATTCGTGCACAAGACACCGTTCGTCCCGGAATTCACCCGGCACGATTTCTCCGGCCCGGTGTCCTACGTCGACTTCACCATCGCCTTCGACGAGAGCGTGGCCGAGGACCAGATCAACAGCGGGGTCGAGTCCATCAACGCCGGATTGGGATGTTCGGTGACCAAGAGCTGGGGCATGATCGACAATCGCACCATGCCGGCCGTGACACCGGTGGACGACCGCACCTGCGATGTCCGGTTCACCGTGTGGATCGGACGACAACCCGGTGACGACAGCCCGGAAATCAGCCGGTACGGCAAAACCATGGCCGATTTCGTCATCGAACAGTTCGACGCCGATATCGAAATCTGGTCACACCAGCGCTATTCGGACCCACCGGCACTGTCACGCAAGGAGTTCGAGGGGTTCACGGCGTTGCGGAAATGGGCCGAGCAGTTCTATCCCGGCGGCGTTCCGGCCGGTGCGGACCCGCGCAACCCGCACAGCGGCGCCGTTCGGCCCGCACCGTAGCCGTTCCCGGCCGACACCCGAGCGCGGCCGAGCCTGCACGCGCAGTAACGATCCGAGCCAATGACAGAAAGGCCCCACGCGATGAGCAGCTCCGAGAAGATCCGGGTTTTCCAGGTCGCGACAGGTAATCTCGGCACCGAGACGATCGGCCGTATCCGCAACCATCCCGATCTCGAACTCGTCGGGCTGCACTGCTATTCGCCGGACAAGATCGACCGGGACGCCGGTGAGATCGTCGGCATCGACCCGATCGGGGTGGTCGCCACCGGCTCGATCGAGGAGATCCTCGCCGCCCGGCCCGATGTTCTCACCTTCCACGGGGTGTTTCCCGACGAAGACCTGTACGAGAAAGTTCTCGAGGCAGGGATCGATGTGGTGACGACGGCCGACTGGATCACCGGCTTCCACCGCGATACCAACCATCCCCATCCGTCCGGCCGGAAGGTCAGCGAGATCATCCAGGCCGCCTGCGAACGCGGGAACTCGACCTTCTACGGCACCGGTATGAACCCCGGCCTGGCCCAGATCCTCGGCATCGTGCACACCGCGGACGTCGCCGAGATCGAGAACATCACGGTCACCGAATCCGTCGACGTCTCGTGCCACCATTCCGTCGATACCTGGAAAGCCGTCGGCTACGGTCGCCCGGTCGACGACCCCACCATCCCGGATTCACTCCACAAATACACCGCCGTATTCGCCGACTCGGTATATCTCATGGCCGATGCCTTCGACCTCGAACTCGACGAGGTGACGTTCAGCTACGAACTCGGCGCCTGCACCAAGGATGTCGATCTGGGCTGGTACTTCCTGCCCAAGGGCTCGCTCGGTGCCAACTACATCAAATACCAGGGCATGGTCGACGGTGTACCGCGGGTGGAATCCCACCTCGAATGGCAGATGACCCCGCATACCGACCCGGCGTGGAATATCAAGGGCTGCTATATCACCCAGGTCACCGGCGACCCGAACATCTACAGCAAACATATGATCTTCCCCCGCAAGGGATTCGACCTGTCCGATCCGTCGAACTTCGCCTCCATCGGCATGACCGTCACCGGCATGCCGGCCCTCAATGCGATCAAATCGGTCGTCGCCGCCCGGCCCGGAATCATCACCAGCGCGGACCTGCCGCTGCGCAGCTTCGCCGGACGCTTCGCGCTCTGAACACCCGGGGGTGGGTGCGGCGGTGAACGCCGGTCGGGCTTCCCGGGACATCTCGACGAGCGCCGGCCTGCTCACCGCGCGCCGGCCCGCGGCAGGCGCTCGCGCCTCCCCCTCTACCCCGCGGTCAACTCCTAGGCTGAGGCGGTGACCCCGAACGCCTCAGAATCCTCCAGCCGTTCACCCGACGACAATTCGCTACCGGCCGGGGTGGGCCGCACGGCGCTGATGGTCGCCGCGGCCCGCGCGGCCGAGAGCCGACGCGACGAACGCCTGTTCACCGATCCGTATGCCGCCGATTTCGTCGCCGCGGGCGGTCCCGAGATATTCACGGGCAATACCGCCCCCGCGGACTCCGCGGGGGCATCGGGCTCGTTCGCCGATTACGCCCCGATCCGCACCCGCTTCTTCGACGACGCCCTCCGCGAGAGCGCAGGCACGATCAGGCAGCTGGTGATCGTCGCGGCCGGGCTCGATACCCGCGCGTTCCGGCTCGGGCTGCCGGCGGATACCACGGTGTACGAGCTCGACAGCGCCGAAGTTCTCACCTTCAAACAACACGTGCTGGACCGGCGCGGCGCGCGACCGACCGGCGGGCGGGTCCCCGTGGCCACCGATCTGCGCGGGCCGTGGACGGGGGCGCTGGCCGACGCGGGATTCGATCCGGAGATCCCGTCCGCGTGGCTGATCGAGGGCCTGCTCCCCTATCTGAATCCGGAGCAGAACGATCAGCTGCTGGCCGCAGTCAGCGCTCGAGCCGCCGCCGGTAGCCGGCTGGCGATCGAATTCCTGCACGTGGACGCGGTAGCCCTGATGAACCAGGCGCTCACCGGCTCCTCCGACGCGGCCGAGATGTCCGAGCTGTGGCGCAGCGGCGGCGTCGCCGAGGACCCGGATTCGTGGCTGCGCCGGCACGGCTGGGATTCCGAGGCCTACGACGTTTACGAACTCGCGCACAGCTACGGACGCGACCTGCCGCCGCTCGGCGACACCCCGATCGACCGCTTCGCCGACGCCGCCCGGAAAAGCCTGATCATCGCGCATCGCCGCTGAACCGGAGCCGCATCTTTTCGGCAGTATCCGCGGTTCGCGTCACCGGCTACACCTAGCTGCATCTGGATCGCCGCGGACCGCTCGCGGAGTGACCCGGGCCCGGCCGGTGATCACTCCGACCGGACCGGACGCGTTCAGGGATGTTGCCCGTCCTCGTGTGCCATCCAGTGCACGAAACGGTGCAGCGGATACATCGCATCGTGCGGATTGCCGATAGTGCTGGGGCCGGCATCGCCCAGCCGGACAATGCGTTGCGCACCGCCGGCGGCCAGCCGGTCGCGATAATCCGGCATCCGCTCGAAGGGGTAGAAGCCGACGGTCTGCGTCGCCACGTTGACGTATTTCATCGCGTCGTCGAGCGAGTTCACCCGAACCACGTCGACCGTTTTGTTGATCGGGTGGAAGTCGACCGGCTCGTCCGAACGGATCACCAGCCCCTTCCCGTCCGTCCGGCCCCAGACCCGGAACTCGTCGTCGAGCATGGCCAGCGCGTCGATCTCCTCGCGGAGATCCGGATCGAGCGGCCGGGCATCACCCGAAGCGGCCGCCTTCTCGGCAATATGCGCGTGCAACCGCTCGCAGAAGCGGTCGGCGGCGGCGTAATCCGCCTCGACATAGACGATACGGCTGGCGACACATGCCTCCTGATTCAGGATCATGACATCGGACGCGGCCCGCTGCGCGGCGTCGTCCAGGGCCGCGCCGGACGCGAACGCCTCCCTGCCGACCATGGAGATCGATGTCTTGGGATCGAAGGACACCAGCTGGAGGCCCGGGCCCAGATATTTGACGACATTGTCGATCGCATCGCCGCCGCCCCAGGCGACGATCTTGTCGAAATACTGTGGCCGGTAGAGCACTCGCTCCACCGATTCGTCGCCGCCACGCCAGTAGACCGCGGACATGGACTTCACGACGGGGTGGCCCGGATCTATCCCCGCCATTGTCCGCAGGATGGCAACCGTTGTGAACGGGTCACTCGACGGCATCTTGAACAGGTTGACGGCTTTGACCAATGCCCCCTGAGCGATGGATTTCACCGCTACCCCCGGGGAATTGCCGGGCAGCACGTGGACCAGCCGGGGCGCGAAGGCACGGACGAAGCTCCTGCGGCCAGTGAAGTCCTGTTTGGGCACCCATTCATCCAGTGCCCGGGGATCCGGGAAATTCTGTTCGACCACGGTTTCCAGCAGTCGTTTGTCGAGGTAGCCGGTCGCGCCGTGCACCTGCTGGTGCAGCACCGCCCGCGGTAGGACGTGCGTGGCGGCCATCCGCTCGATGCACTCCCGCACGAAGGGGTTCTCCGGATCGCGGATCCGCAGGCCGGTCTCGACCAGGAAGTCGATGATCTCCGTGAGCGGAACATCCAGTAGCGGCGGCACCTCGGTCCGTGGATACACCGCACGGTCCAAGTCGATCGTGGGCGTGGCGAAAACGACACCGAGATCACGTGAGCGGTGTGTGGCCTGCCGGCCCTCCACCGACTCGCCACGCAGGAAGAACGGCGCGGAGACGACGGGTTCGGTCATGGTCATGACAGACCCCGCACATACGCATCGACGGTTCCCGCGCAGCCGATCTTGTCATCACCCTGGATATCCGCGTACCGAACGATGTTGTTGCGCACCGACGGTCCCGCGCAGCCGCAGGCGCAGGGGTCGAAATCGAGCGAGATCTTATCGCCGGATATGACGCCGCCCCAGCGACCGTCGAGCGAGAGGTCGAAGAACGCGGCGCGGCCCTCGACCTCACCGGTGTCGTGCGGCAGCAGCTCCTCGCCCTTCTCGTCGAGGACGAAGGGCACGATCCACGGCGGCACGTGATACCGGTCCCCCACCTGGCATTTGGGCATCCCGGAGTTGAGCTCCTGCATCGAGTAGTTCTGGAAGTCGCGGTTGTCCGGGATATTGAACGTCTCGTGGACGAATTCCCGGTAGTTCGGCGGTAGTTGTGCGCGTTTCAGTCCACCGCCGACATAGATGCAGTTATCGGGGTGGAAGTCCTTCGCCGAGTAGCCGCGTTCGCGAACGAGCTCGGCGACCTTGTACAGGGCATTCCACAAACCCGAGACCAGCAGCTTATCGGCGCGGTGTTCGATGAAGTGGTCGGCGGCGATGGCCATCGCCTTGTCGAGGGCAACCTGCCGTTCCACCGAAGTCCGCTCGAAATCGGCCAGCTCCTCGGGCCGTGCGGTGCCCTCGGCGATTTTCTTGCGCAGCACGACCATCTTGGTCAGCGAACCGACGGTGAGCGGCGGAATGGGTAGCCGGAAGGCCGCTTTGGCCGGATCGCAGAATGCCGCCGCCTGCGCCTCGCCGATGATGATGTTCTTCGGCACGGCGGCGGTGGCCCCCACACCGATCCTGCGACGGTCCTGCGCGGGCGCGACCCCGGAACCCCAGGCGAAGACATTGACGGTATCGATGCGCGACCAGTGCATATCCTTGTCCGAGGCGAGCAGCATCGCCGACTTACCGGTCGTGCCGCTGGAACAGGAAACGTAGTGCCCGGCGGCCTGCAGCCGCGCGATCCAGTCGTCGATATCGGTAATGTCCGAGGTCTCGATCGGGCTGATCGGGTACGGCGAGACGGTGCCCAGCCAGGTGCCGAGCCGATCCCAGCGCTGCCCGGTCAGGAAGCTCTCGGGATAGCTCTTGTAGGCCGTATGCGGGAACAGGAGTGGCACCATATCGGCGCGGTCGCGAATTTCCGTGGTACCGGCTTCACGGGCGCGGTGACCCAGCAGCTTGATGCGGTCCCGGCGCTCCTGGAACTGCTCGTTCAGTGCCGCGATCTGCGTCTCGCGCAGTTCGGAATGGGAGTGGTGGAAGCGGTCCTCGGCGGCTACCAGCCGAGTCAGTTGCTCCGTCGGTGACTTCACGGCGCCCCTTCGGTTCGAAGTTCCAATAATAGCAACTCGTGCGTATCATTAATTGGACATCCCCATACTGAGCCCGGATTACGTGTTGAGGCAAGAGGCAATTCCAGCGAGGCGACGTGACGGACGCGATTTCACCCACCCGCCGCGGGGCGGGCCGCCCTACCCGCGAGCAGGCCGAGGCACGCCACCGCGAGCTACTCGATACCGCGCTGAAGCTGTTCCTGGAGAACGGCTTCGAGATGACGACGGTCGAGATGATCGCCAAACGGGTCGGCATGACCAAACGTACGGTCTACGCCCGCTACCCCGATAAGGCCGCGCTGTTCCTCACCGCGGTACAACGTGCGATCGAACGACAGATCGTGCCGCGCGATGTGCTCGAGGATCTGGACCGCGGCGACCTCGCCGAAACGCTGGAAGCGATCGGGCGGCTGCGTATCGGCCAGGTGATGACACCCGACGGCCTGCGCCTGCAGCGAGTCATCAACGCCGAGGGGTACCGCTTCCCCACAATATTCAAAGCCAACGTCGAGCAGAGCGCCAGGCCGTTGATCGAGTTCGTCGCCGGACTGCTGGATCGGGCGATCGCTGCCGGTGATATCGCCCCTACCGATACCGGCCTCGCCGCCAATGCGTTCATGAGCATGGTGGTGGGCGGCTCGGTCCGCGCGATCGTGAGCGGTTCGACACCCACCAGCGAGCAACTGGATCGGAAGGTCCATTTCACCGTTCACCTACTGCTCGACGGCCTCCGGCCACGCTGAGAACCAGGAGTGAAGTTTTGCGATTCGATCCGGACAAGCCCGTTGCCGTCGTCACCGGAGCCAGCTCGGGGATCGGCCGTTCGACCGCCCGCGGGCTCGTGGTGCGTGGATGGCAGGTAATCGGAGTCGGCCGGGATCGGCAGCGCAGTGCCGCCGCCACCGTCCAGATCACCGAGGCTGCCCGCGGCGGCGGTGATTTCGTCATGGTGCGTGGTGACTTCACGCTGATGTCGGAGGTCGAGCGGGTAGCGGACGAGGTGGCGGCACTCACCCCTCGCCTCGACGTACTGGTCAACAACGCGGGCGGTGTCCGGAGCAGGCGGATCATCACCGCCGAGGGCACCGAGGCGACGTTCGCCGCCAACCACCTCGCGCCCTTCCTGCTGACACGGAAATTGATGCCGCTGCTCGCGGACACCGCCGCGGGCCGACCGCATGGATCGGTGCGAGTGATCGCCGTATCGTCCAACGCCCACCGCATGATCGGTGAACTCGATACGGCCGACTTGCAGAGCCTCGACCAGGACAACCCGGTCGTCGCCTACGGCAACGCGAAACTGGCCAATATCCTGTTCACCCGCGAGTTGGCGCGACGCGCCGGACCGGACGGAATCATCGCCCAGGCAATGCATCCCGGTGTGGTGGCCAGCAATTTCGCATCACACGGGCCCGACGCGCTGCAGGCTCATATGGCCGCCGCCGACACCGTATCGCCGGACGAACCCGCCGAAACTCTGGTGTGGCTGGCCACCGACCCCGAAGGCGGCCGTGACGGCGGGCGGTACTTCCACCGCAAGACCGAGGAAGTTCCGTCGGCAGCCGCACAGGACGACACGGCCGCAACCACCCTGTGGGCGGAGAGCGAAAACCTGCTGGCCGAACTCGGATTCGGTGGCCGGCTGCCCACCGTTCCGGGACAGGATGCTCCGGGCGCCTGAGACCGTCACCCGCCGCCAGGCGAATTCGGGCAGCAGAATTCTCGACGCTCGCCGCGGCGAATTTCCGGCGACGACGGTGGGAACCTGCGGCTCACATGTGGAAGGCACCACTGAAGTCCAAGGCGTCCGCCCGCAGATGCCGCCCGCGCGGCGTCGCGTCGACCAGTCGCCCTTTGTCGACGACAACCGACCCGCCGACCAGGACAGTGACCGGCTTACCTCGCAGACGCCGACCCTCATAGGGCGTGTAGTCGGTGGCCATATGCAGCTCGTCGATCGTGACCGTCCACTCGAATTCGGGGTCCCAGATCGCGATATCGGCATCGGACCCCGGCATCAGTGACCCCTTCCGCGGGAAGAGGCCGTTGGTACGCGCGGGATTCGTCGCGGTCAGTTCGACGAACCTGCTCGGTGCCAGACCCATACCGTCGACGTAGTGGGAGAAGATCACCGGAAGCCGGGTTTCGACGCCGGGTAGGCCATTGGGCATATGCCGCACATCGTGCCGGTGCGATTGTTTCTGCGCAGTGTCGTAGCAGCAGTGATCGGACCCGATGGTGGTGATGTTCCCGGTGAACAGCTGCCGGCCGAGACCCTCGACGATATCGGCGGAGCGCAGCGGCGGACAGCAGACGAAACGTTCCGGTTCCACGCCTCCGTAAGCGGTGTCGTCGAGCGTGAGATGGTGCGCGACGGCTTCGGTGAAGGCGATCAGTCCGCGTTTGCGTGCGTCGACCACCATTTCCACCGCGGCCGCGCAGGATTGATGCACGAAGTAGACCGGTGCACCCTGCGATTCCGCGATGGCGAGGATCGCCGCGACGGACGCGGTCTCGGCGATCTCGGGGCGTGTCCGCGACATATGAGAAGCGTCGATACCGGCGGTTGCCGCCGCGAGGTTCTGCGCATCGGTGACGATGGCGTCGGATTCACAATGGATCACGACCATGCCACCGAGGTCACGGGTGGTCTGCATCGTGTTCAGGATCGTATGTTCGTTCGCCATCGTCTCGCCGGCGTAGGTGGTGAACATTTTCACCGTGCGAATTCCGGCATCGGCCATGATCGCCAGTTGCCCGGCCGTTGTCTCGTCCCATTCGACGACACAGGCATGCAGGGCCGAGTCACACAATCCCTCGCCCGCTTTGGCGCGCTGCTTCTCGGCCGCGTCGAGCGGCCGCTGACCCGGACGTGGAATGGCGAAGTCGATAATCGTGGTGGTCCCGCCGAAAACCGCGGCGGTGGTGCATTCGCGGTAGGAATCCAGCGAAGTGAACTCACCGGAGGTGAAGCCGACGTGGCAGTGGGGATCCACTCCTCCGGGCATGACGAGTTTGCCGGTGGCATCGATGATTTCGGCGGTCTCCGCCACCGGAGCACCCGGCGCGACAACGGCCAGTACCTTGCCGTTGTCGATCACCAGGTCGGCCGGCGCCGACCAATTCGACTCTACGACAGTGCCTCCGCGCACGACCTTCATCGTATGCCCTCCAGATATGCCAGCCATCCGCCGCGATCGCTGATATCGGTGATATCGGCTGCTGCGAGTGCGCTCTCCCGCATACGCATGGACAGCGAACCGCGGCCGTCCGCCAGTTCGATAACGCCGAGTTCGAGTTCGGCGGGTTCGCGGGGCAGCAGTTCCTCACGCAGGACGTCGTATTCGACCTCGTACAGTTCACCCGGCACCGCGGTGCCACCCTCGGCCACGGGGTGCAGGCCGGGGAATTCGTCTCGGACCGAGTAGAACCGGTACTTGGGTGCGGTCACCACCCTGCCGAGGAATCGTGCGTTGTGCAGCGCGTCGTTGAGAGTGCCACCGGACATTGCCTGCCCGTTGACGAACATCGTGACCTGTGCCATGAGAGACGTCCTTTACTGCGTCGGAAAGTGAACGAGGCGGGAGGGAGAGAAGGCCGATACGTCGAGCCGGGCCGGTTTCCCGAGCGCCATCGCCGTGAGCAGTTCGGCCCACAGCGGCGCGAAGGTGAACGAATAGGTACCACCCGCGACGAAAATCCCGGGTGCGCCGTCGAGTTCACCGATGACGGGCATTTCGTCGGGCGTCGTGACGACGGGGCCGGTCCACGCCTCGAGAAGTCGACTGCCGGACAGGTCCGGCAGCAACCGGGCTACCTGGGCGAGGTTGCCGGTCGTGCTGTCCTCCAGGAGCGGCGCGGTACCGCTCGGGTGGAACGGTCCCGCGGGCCAGCCGCCCCCGAGCACGAGACGATCGCGGCGGTCCTGTTTGATCGACATACCTTCACCGACGTGCTGAACCAGCACCTCGAGGCGTTTCGGCGCGGCGGCCAGGGCATGCATCTGCAGTGACATCGGTGCCAGGTCGAGTCGGACACCGGCCAACGCGGCGATATCGGCCATCCACGGCCCGGCGGCGTCGATCACGACGGGTGTGTACCAGCTCCCGGCAGGTGTGCCGGCCTCCCATCCCTCATTGCCTCGGTGGAGGGAGGTCACCGGCGTATTCGAATGCACGGCCGCACCTTCGACGACCGCTTGCCGCAGCACCGCCGGGGCGGCAAGATCGGGTTCGGCGAAACCGTCCCAGTCGCACCAGGTGGCACCCTCGATTGCCGGGCCCAGGAGCGGTAGCGCGCGGCGCGCTTCGTCCCCCGTCAGCACCTCGGTCGGTATCCCGGCGTCGCGCTCCCACTCATGCTTGCTCCGCAGCCGGCGCATTTGTTCCTCGGTCTCGGCGACCATGAATCCGCCGCAGCGGACCAGACCGAGATCGGGAACGGATTCCCCGAGCGCATCCCACAGGGCACTGGTCGCCTTCTGCAGCGGAAGCAGTCGTTCGACGTCGACGGCGACGCCCTGGCCGGGCCGGCGCGCGTGGATGGTCTGGATGTGCAGATTACCCGCGGTGGTGCCCGACCCTGCCGTATTCGGTGTCGTACGGTCCACTACCGCCACTCGGAGTCCAGCCCGGGTCAGCGCCAATGCGGTTGTGGCTCCTACTATTCCGGCGCCGATAACAAGTGCGTCGACCTCAGCGTGCACGGCCGGCCCCCAGGGACTGCGCCGATGCCTCCGCTATCCCGGATTCGTCGATGATGTCCTGAAGTGCCGACAGGATGCTCGGATCCGTGACCGGGAGCAGCGGTTCACGCACCGCGCCACCCGGCTGGCCCAGCAGGTTCATCACCGCTTTCAGTTGCGGGATGGGCGAGGCGAACACGCCGCTGTAGTCGCCGTCGATGAGGCGTCCGGAGAGGGCGCGATACCTATCGGCCCAGGTTCGAGCGGCTTCGGCGTCGCGCGCCGCCACCGCGCGATAGAACGGCACAGCGAACGGCGCGCCGACGCCGCCGCCGTCGATATTGCCGTCCCCACCGAGTTCGAGCAGCGTCGCCAGTCCGCGCCGGTGCAGAAAACTGCCGAACACCCGGACCTTCCCGGCCACTTCTTCGACAGTGTCCAGCATCGACAGCCAGTTCCCGGTGCTGTCCTTGATCGCGACCACGTTGTCGAGGTCGGCCAGCCGGGAGAACAGCCCCGGGCTGATGCCGATATCGACGGAGACACCGCGCGGCCAGTTGTAGACCATGAACGGCAACGAGGTCGCGGTGGAGACGGTGGCGAAGAACTGTGCCGTCTCGTCCGGCGAGGTGTGGACGTAGGGCGGCGGTGTGGCGAGTACGCCGTCGGCGCCCGCCGACGCGGCATGCACGGCCAGCGCCGAGGACTGCTGTGCCGTGTACGCGCTGATGCCGATGATGACGGGGAATCGACCGGCGACCGCGTCGATCGCCGCCTCTGCCACGGTCCGGCGCTCATCGTCGGTCTGACTGAACCATTCCCCGGTACTGCCGTTGACGAGTACCCCGTTCACCCCCATGCCGGCGTACAGGTTCATCAGCGACCCCAGCGCGTCCGTGTCGAGGGCACCCGACGGTGTGAACGGTGTAGGAGCCGCGGGCCAGTATCCGGACCACGAGACGTCATCGCGATTCATATGCTGATGCCTTTCGAGCAGAAATCCATCGGAGATAGTCGTTTTGCCGACATGATGGGATCGATTGCATACACTGCCGTCAGGAAGCATCGCCGTCAAGCCGGAAATCTGGTTGTAACGCCGGCGGTGTCGAATATCGGTTGGCCGGACACGGAACAGAGATATGAGGGATCGATGGCGGTCACTTTGATCGATGTGGCGATCGCCGCGGGCGTATCGCGCAGTACCGCATCACGCGCGTTGAGCGGATCCGGGTTGATCTCGGCCGAGACCCGGGCCGCGGTGGAAACCGCCGCTCGCACGCTCGGATACCGGCCGAACCGCGCCGCGAGCGCGCTGCGGTCGAACCGATCGCATCTGATCGGGCTGGTGATGAACAACCTGCTCAACGCGACATTCCACACGGTCGCGGAGGTGGTGCAGAAAAGAGCTTCCGCCGACGGGTTCCAAGTGATTCTGTGCATCACCGACGCGGATCCCGACCGGGAGAACGACGTGCTGGCGATGCTCGGCGACCACGCGGTGGACGCGGCGATCGTCATCGGGAGCGGTCGTAGCGCGAAGGCCTCGAACGGGTTGCTGTCGCAGGGACGAGCGGTGGTGAACCTCATCAGATCGGTACACGGCAGCAGGGCCCCCACCGTGCTCGCCGACGATATCGACGGCGCCCGGGACGCTACCGCGCATCTGCTGGCGCTGGGACATCGCCATATCGGCTACATAGGCGGCACCGCGGACGCGACCTCGGGCCGGGAACGTTTCGAGGGTTACCGTCTCGCGCTCGCGGAGGCGGGAATCGAGGTCGACGACGACCTGGTGCGTAAAGGACCTTTCACCACCGAGTTCGGCGCGGAGGCAGTGAACTCCCTGCTCGATGGGCCCGCTCCGATGACCGCGCTGTACGCGGCCAACCACGAGGCGGTTTTCGGAATTCTGCCGACACTCTCGGGGCGCGGTGTCTCCATACCGGGCGAATTGTCCCTGGTCTGCCATGAGGACATGCCGTGGCTGGCAATGTGGCAACCGGCGATCACCGTCGTGGACAACGGCGCCGCCCAGCTGGCGAACGTGGCGATGGATCTGTTGTTCCAGCAGATCAACGACGCGGCCGAACCGGACGGCCGCACCTACCGGATCGGCGCGCGGCTGATCGAACGTGAATCGTGCCGCCCCCGTGACGGATCCCACGTGAATTCGTCGAGCGATCCGCCCGCGCGTTAACAGTTGATTACTTCGGTGCCGGACGCGTTAACCACATTGACGGCCCCTCAAGCTTTTGCCACTCTCAATGCAATCGATCCCACACCCTGGCGAATCGATTTCGACTTTCCGACACCAGGCTGCGGTGCAGTTCATCTCGAAAGGCTCGTCAATGCGCAAGATAATCGGATTCACGGCAGCGGTAGTCGTTGCCGCCGGCCTCACAGGATGCAGCTCGTCCGAGGAGGTTGCCGCCCCGACGAACTGCTCACCGACGCTCGGCGCCGCCGACCTCGCACAAGAGGGCGCGCTGACCATGGCAACCAACGCCACCCTCCCGCCCATGCAATACGTCGATGCCGACGGCGAGGTCACCGGTATGCGGGTCGATCTGGGCAAGGAGATCGCCAAGCGGCTGTGCCTCGCGCCGAAGTTCGTGAACATCGAGTTCGACGCGCAGATCCCGGGCGTCCAGAGCGGCCGGTGGGACATGATCGATACCGGGATGTTCTACACACCCGAACGCGCGGAGACGATCGACCTCGTGCCCTACGAGGTCCAGGCCGTATCCATCTCCGTTCCGTCGGGCAATCCGGAGTCGATCTCCAAGGTCGACGACCTGGCCGGCAAGACCATCGGGGTCGAAGCGCCCGGATACGAGTTCGATACCCTCACCGCGCTCGCCGACCGGTTCGCCCGCGAAGGCAAACCCGCGTTGAACGTCCAGACCTTCAAAACGAACGCCGACGCCTACCAGGCATTGTCCGCCGGCCAGATCGACGGAACGTCGATCGTGGAGTCGGTCACGTCCTTCTATCAGAAGGACGGCCGCTTCGAGACCGCGGTCGGTGGTATCAACGAAGCCCCCTTGGCCATGGGCTTCGCCAAGGGCAGCAAGGCGGCGGCCGAGGTGGCACGCGTTCTCACCGAGATGCGCGCCGACGGTTACCTCCCGGATCTGTTCGGCCAGTACGGCGTCACCGGCTACGAGGGCAGTATCGCCGTGAGCAAAGGTCCGCTGGACAGCTGATCCACAGCCCTATCCGAAAGGCATCCCCATGTGGTCCTGGGACGCATTCTTCTCCATTCTGACCAGCGAGCAATTACTGAAAGGCGCGTGGGTCACGATATGGCTCACCGTCGTGAGCATGATCCTCGGTCTCGTTCTCGCGGTGGTGGTCGCCGCGGCACGATCGTCACGATTCCTGCCGCTGCGCGCGGTATCCGGGTTCTACGTCTGGTTGATGCGCGGCACTCCCCTGCTGGTCCAGCTCGTCATCATCTACACCGGATTGCCGCAGGTCGGGATCAAGCTCGGGGTTATCCAGGCCGCGCTGCTCGGATTGGTGCTCAACGAAGCGGCCTATCTCTCCGAGATCGTGCGGTCGGGGATCATGTCCGTCCCCGCCGGGCAGACCGAAGCCGCGCGGGCTCTCGGAATGTCACCTTTCAAGGTGTTCCGAGTCGTCGTACTACCGCAGGCGCTCCGCGTGATGATTCCGCCCCTCGGTAACAGCTTCAACGGCCTGCTGAAAACAACGACATTGGTATCGGTGATCTCGGTTCAGGAACTGCTGCGGCGAACACAATTCCTCGTGCAGGTCAATTTCCGGGTACTCGAAGGCTTATGTGCGGCCGCGCTGTACTTCCTGGTGCTGACCACGCTGTGGGGATTGATCCAGCGGATGCTCGAAGCCCGCGTCGGGCGAGGCTACGACCGCAACTACAAACACAAGAGCACCGGCGAATCCAAGATTCCGGCCGAGAGTGCGCTCGAGGCAGAGGCGGTGAATCGATGACCACGGTGACGGAGAAAGCTCCGCTGATGGTCGAAGTCCGGAATATGACGAAGGCGTACAACGACCTGGTCGTACTGGACGGGATCGACTTCTCGGTGGGCAAGGGGGAAGTGGTCCTCCTACTGGGGCCGTCCGGGAGCGGAAAGAGCACACTCCTCCGGACGCTGAACTGCCTCGAAACCATCGAGGCAGGCACAATACGCGTCTGCGGCGAAATGATCGGATTCACCGACGACGATCGGCGCCGGCCCCTCCCGGAAGCTCAGCTCGCGAAACAGCGCCATCACACCGGTATGGTGTTCCAGAGTTTCAATCTCTTCCCCATGATGACCGCCCTGGACAACGTCGCCTCGGGGCCGCGGCATGTACTGGGCACCCCGAAAGACCTCGCGCGCAGGCAGGCCCGGGAACTCCTCGAACTGGTCGGGCTGGGAGATAAGGGTGACAACTACCCTTCGCAGTTGTCGGGTGGGCAACAGCAACGAGTAGCCATCGCCCGGGCTCTCGCCATGAAACCGGAGGTCATGCTGTTCGACGAGCCCACCTCCGCACTCGACCCCGAAATGGTCAAAGAAGTGCTCGACGTGATGGTCCGCCTTCGGGACGAGGGTATGACCATGGTCGTCGTCAGCCACGAAATGGGTTTCGCCAAGGCGGCCGCCGATCGAATCGTTTTCATGAGCGACGGAAAGATCGTCGAAGACGCGAGCCCGGATCAATTCTTCGATAATCCGCAGAATCCCAGAACCCGGCAATTTCTGCGCCAAGTTCTCTGATCCAGGGCGCGGACGCCGCTCGATAGATCCGCGCGCAGCACCGGACCGGCGAACCTTCCCGTCGATAACCGCTGTCTCGAGTGCGCGCGGCTCGGACGAGCCGCCCGCCGGTCCGAGAACGAACGGCGAGCGGCCCGGCCGGGTCAGGGCGCGAGCACGACAGTCTTTCCGGGCAGCAGCCCGGCACCTGCGTCGGCATGCACGGCGGCCAGTTCGGACGCCTGGCGGCGGGCGGCGACGTGGAGCCGGAGATCACCGGAGTCCACCTTGGCGACCAGCTCGGTCAGCTGGGCTCCGTCGCTGCGGACCCACAGGCTCGCGCTGCGCACTCCGCGGGCCGGATCCTCGGGAATCGGGCCCGCGGAGCTGGCGGCGGCCCCGCCGTCGGCGACGTAGTCCGTCAATTGCGCGAGCTCCGGCGGGGATACGCGTACATGGTTCACCACTACCTGGAACGGGCCGCCGACGGCGGCGGGGCCCGCGGCGAGGTCGAGTGGGCCGACCACCCGTTCCGCGCCGTAGCCCCGAAGGCGGTCGGCGTTCTGCGGCGTATCGACCGCGGTGACATGTGCTCCCGCGCCGGCGGCGAGCTGCACGACGAGGCTGCCGACCCCGCCTCCCGCTCCGTTGACCAGTACGGTCTGCCCGGGTTTCAGTTCGGCGAGCTCGAACAGCGTCTGCCAGGCCGCCAGGCCGGTCAGTGGCAACGCGGCGGCTTCGATCAAATCGATCGACCGGGGCGCCGGGGCCAGGGACGCGGCCGGAACGAGCGCGAACTCGGCGGCGGCGCCGGCGGAGTCCAGGGGCAGCATCGCCACGACCCGGTCGCCGACCTCGACACCTGTCACCTCCGCACCGAGCTCGGCGACGGTGCCCGCGAGGTCGATCCCCGGCACGTACGGGAGGCTGATCGGGATCATCTCGGCCAGGCCACCGGCGCGGATATGGTCGTCGACCGGGTTGAACGAGGTGGCCGCCACCCGCACCAGTACCTGCCCGATACCCGGGACCGGACGCTCGACGTCCTCGTAGCGCAGGACCTCGCTGCCGCCGAACTCGTGGAAACGCACTGCTTTCATGACACTGTCCTTCTGTGTGTTGTTACCGATGCCAAGGGGGTCGGCCCGTCGGAAGGGCTCCACGACCGCCGCTTGCGCGCCCATGGCAGGACCCTGGCGAGGAGGTCGTCGTATGCCGCGGCCGGTGCGCTGTGGTTCGGGGTCATCTGAGACCAGCTCCTTCACTTGCCTGAGAAAGCATTTTTACTTTCCTAGGCAAGTGAATACTAGCGCGGGATTACTTTCCTAGGCAAGTACTAGCAGTTGCCCGGGCAAGTACGATGAGCCTTATGACAAATCAGCCACCGTGGCTCGACGACGATCAGCAGAACCTGTGGCAGGCGCTGCTCACCGTCGTCATCGCCCTTCCCGCGGCGCTCGACCGCCAGTTACAACGTGATTCCGGCATCTCCAACTTCGAGTACGGCGTGCTGGCCCGGCTGTCCATGGCCGAGGAGGCCACGATGCGGCTCAGCGACCTGGCCAGGGACTGCGACAGCACCCAGCCCCGCCTGTCGAAGGTGATGGACCGCTTCGAGGCCCGCGACTGGGTCGTCCGCCGACCCGACCCGACCGACGGCCGGTACACCTTCGCCACGCTCACCGACACCGGCCGGCACAAGCTCACAGCGAGCGCGCCGGAGCATGCCGCACAGGTGAAGCGACTCGTGTTCGACCCCCTCACCGCCGCTCAGCAACGCCACCTCGGCACCGCGCTCACCCGCATCGCCGCCACGGTGCGCGGAGAACTCGACAGCAAATGAACACATATCCGTGAGACCGGCTCGAACACCCTCCCGGGCACCGGGACCGAGTCGAGCGCTATCGAGCGTGATCGCCACCACCTCGATCAAATTGCCGTGGACGACACCGCCACGCAGGGCGGTGATCCCACCTACGACGATGTCAAAACCCTTGTCGGCGAAGCGGACAAGATAGCGCGGCAGCTGCGGGGAGTCGCGGAGCGTGGCTACGGCGAGATCATCTATACCCCTGGCGGCCCGGATATCGCCGAGGAACTGCGCCGCTTCGTCACGGCCGGACGGTAACCGATCGGGCCGGGGTCGGGCGGCCGGACGCACCAGTGGGCCGCGATCACGTGCGGGACACGACCTACGCGCTGTCGTAACGCATGGTGAACCGGATCCGGTCGCCGCGAAGCCTGCGGCGTAGGTACATGGTCGGGCGGAGGTCGTCGTCGACGTTGACGCCGTCACGCAGCATCACCGGGCTTCCCGCGGGGACGTCGAGCAGTTCGGCGTCGGCCGTGCTCGCGACGGTCGCGGTGAGCCCCCGCCACGAGTGGCGGAGCCGGAGATCGTAGCGTTCCTGCAGGATCTGGAACAGCGCCACCCGCTCGGTGACCGATCCGGCGAAGTCCGGGAACCGGCGCGCCTCGAGCCAGTAGCTGCACACCATGAACGGCTGGTCGCCCGTTCGGACCAGGGTGTCGACCCGGACGAAGGGGCCCCCGGCGCCGAGCGCTTCAGCGGCGTCCCGGGCAGTATCCCGGTCGGTGATATCGATCAGGGTCTCGGTCTGGTCCTGCTGAACGAAGTCGGCGATCGACGCGGTACTGCCCGCGTCGGCGTCCGTGGACGGCATCGGGGGCAGGCCGAGCTCGACCACGACCGGGGGCTCGGCCACATAGGTCCCCGACCCCTGCCGGACGAGAACATGTCCGGCGCGGGCGAGTTCGCCGATGGCCTGTCTTATGGTGAGGCGGTTGACTCCCCATTCGGCAGCGAGCTCGGTTTCGGTCGGGAGCCGCCGGCCGGGGGTGAGTTCGCGGTCCCGGATCCGGCGCAGCAGTTCGGTTTCCACTTGACGGTAGAGCGGGATCCGGCCCTGTCTGCCGTTGCGTGTACCGGTCATTTCAGCCCGGAACGGACGAAGGCGTTGACGACCTGGCGTTGCAGCAGGATGTAGACGGCGAGGATGGGCAGGCACAGGGCCCCGGCGGCGGCCATCATCGCACCATAGTCGGTGCCGGCTTCGGTGATGAGGCTGCGCAACCCGATCTGCACGACCGAGGATGGATCCGACAGTACGAGCAGCGGCCAGAAGTACTCGTTCCACGCGGTGACGAACAGCAGAATGGCCAGCGCCGCGAGGGGTCCGCGGAGCGAGGGCACGACGACGGTCCACAGTGTGTTCCAGTGGGACCGGCCGTCCATACGGGCGGCATCGAGCAGTTCGCGCGGGAACGAGCGCATATGCTGGCGCAGCAGCAGCACTGCGAACGGCGCGGTGATCTGGGGGACGATCACCCCGGTGAGGGTGTTCAACCAGCCCAGGTCGGACAGCAGTACATAGTTGGGCAACATCGTGACCTGGAACGGGACCAGCCAGGTGGCCACGAAGATCAGGAACAGCAGCCGTTCACCGCGAAACCGCCAGCGCCCGAAGGCATACGAGGCGAGCAGCGCGGTGAACAGCTGACAGGCCGCGACCCCGACGGCCATGAGCGCGGTATTGCCGATCAGGCCCCCGAGCGGCAGCAGGTCGGCGGCGGCCCGCAGATTGTCCAGGCTGACCCCGGTAGGTAACACGGACTGGCCCAGCACATCGTCGCGCGGGCGCAATGCGGTGACATACATCCAGATGATCGGCACGAGACTGAACACGGCGATCGCGGCCAGGACCAGGTGACCGCCGAAGACATCGAATCGGCGAGTGCGGGCAACAGTTTCGGACGTGGTCGGGTCAGTCGTCATGGAAGCTCCAGCGGTCCATCAGCCACACCGCACCCCAGGCGATGAGCCCGAAGCCGAGGAAGAACAGCACGCTGGCGGCGGAGGCGAGGCCGACGTCGAACGAGCCGAATGCGGTGTCGTAGAGGAGGTAGTAGAGGTTGGTGGTGGAATCGCCGGGCCCACCCTGGGTGAGGGTTTGGATCATCGGGAACATCAGCTGAGCGGCGGACAGGATGGTCAGTGTCGCCATGAACAGCAGCGTCGGTGACAGCAGCGGCAGCGTGATGCGCCGGGTGATCTGACGTTCGGTGGCGCCGTCGGTGCGCGCGGCGGCGGCATAGTCGTCGGAGATGCCGGACATGCCCGCGGAGACGACGAGGACGGCGAACCCGAGCAGCTGCCAGCCGACGATCACCACGATCGACCACATCGCCCATTTCGGGTCGCGCAGGAACGAGATCGGCGCGACGCCGAACAGCCCGAGTACCTGGTTGACCAGCCCGCCGTTGGGGTCGAGCAGCCAGCGCCACACGATGGCGGTGACGATCGGGGCGATGAGATACGGCGCGAAGATCGCGGTCCGGTAGAAGGCGCGGGCCCGGCCGTGCACGCGTTGTGACAGGAGCACGACCACCACCGGGATGACGATGGTGAAGGGCAGCAACGCGAGGAGGTAGAGCAGGGTGTTGAGCGTGGCCTGGCCGAGCTGCGGCAGGTTGAACGCCTCGGAGTAGTTCGACCAGCCCGCCGGGCGGGCGGGTGAGGTGGGCACCAGATTCCAGTCGTAGAACGACAATTGGATGGTCTGGACGAGTGGCGAATACACCCAGACCACCAGTCCGGCCAGGGCCGGCACCAGATAGAGATAGGGCGTCACCACGCCGGCGAGCCGGCGCGGCAGCGGGCGGCGGGCCACCGGACGCGGTTCGCTCCGCTTCGGCGGCGGGGCCGGTTCCACGAAGCGTCCGGGAGCCGGCCGATCGAGGACGGCGGTCATTTCGGCATGAGGGCTTGGGCGCTGGTCTGCGCGGCGGACAAGGTCTGCTGTGGGTCGGCACCGCGGAACACGATCTCGTCGGTGGCTTTACTCAGCAATGTGCGGATCTGCTGGTAGTTCGGCCCGGGATAGGAGACCCAGGGTTCGAGCCGGTCGAGTTGGGCGACATTGGGCCGGACGAAGCCGGGATGCTCGTCGGCGAAGGCCTGAAGATAGTCGGGGTCGTCGATCAAGGAGGCACGCAGGGGGACGTACCCGATATTCGAAGTGATCGTGGTCTCGCTTTCGGCACTGGTCAGGAACTTGATCAGTTCCCAGGCAGCGCGCTGCTTCGCCGGGTCGCCGGTCATGACGAACAACGCCGACCCGGAGTTGGTGGGCACGGACGGGGTGCTGCCGAAGCCCGGCATGGGTGCTGCGGCCGCCTGCCATTTGCCCGCGGAGGATTCGAGTATCGCGTTCTGGAGGGCGGCAGAGGTCAGCAGCATGCCGAGGTTGCCGCGCAGGAACGCGTCCTGCGCGTCGGATCCACTGAGATTCGGCAGTGCGTTCGGACCGGCCTGGGCGATTTTCTGCATACCGTCGAACGCGGCGACCGATTCGGGATCGGTCCAGGTGAGGGACTTTCCGTCCTCGGACAACAGCCGGCCACCCGCGGATCGGACGATCCCGGTGAGGCACCAGTCGCCGCCCGATGCGGCATCGAGGCAACTGAGGTAGGCACCACCGCTGGTGCCGGGCACCTTGGCTATGGCCTGGGCTGCGGCCGCGACCTCGTCCCAGGTTTTCGGCGGGTTCGCGGGATCGAGTCCGGCCTTGCGGAAGAGGTCGGCGTTGATGAAAAGCATCGGCGTCGAGAAGACGTACGGGATGCCGTAGGTAGTGCCGTCGACATCGCCGAGCACGGCGGCCCGGGGAGCGTAGGGGTGCGGACCGTCGGTGAGCAGTCTCTGCACCTCGTCGCGGCCGACGAGGGCATCGAGCGGCTCGGCGCCGAGATCACTGGCGGTATAACGGAGGTCGGCGAAGGTCAGCTGGGCGACATCGGGCGGGCTACCGGCGATGACCTGGCGTTGCACGCTCTGCGCGATCTCGTTCGACGAGCCCTGCGGCGGCACCGCCTCCACATCGATATTCGGATGCAGGCGCTCGAATTCCGCCACCAGACCCCGCGTGGTGTCGCCGAAGATACCGGCGCTGGCGAGGTTGTAGCTCTCCCAGCGGATCGAAACCTGCTGGCCGGGGGCCAGTTCGGGGATGATCTCGGTAGCCGCGCCGGGCCCCGTATCCGAGGTCGTGGGGATGGTGGCACAGCCGGAAAGAGCGGCGGCGAGCGCGACCACCAGAACCGGTAGGACGCGTGGAAACTTCATGGGGATCACTTTCAGGAAACGAGGGCGGGAACCCGTTCGGGCTCCCAGGCGAGGCGCCGGCCGCTCTGCCGCGCGAAGAGGTGGACATACTCGGGACGCACCGCCAGGGTGGTGGTATCGCCGGGCGCGAGGTGGATCGGCCGGGCGCCGCGAACACTCACCCGCAGGTCGCCGATCTCGACCTGGGCGATCTCCTCGTTGCCGAGGTTCTCGACGATATCGACCCGCCCCCGCAGGGTGGGCCCGTCGTGATCGGCGGGCACCGGGACGAGATGTTCCGGGCGCACACCCAGCAGCACCTCGCGGACGCCGGAGTCGCCACCGGCTCGGTACGGAAGCTCGACTTCGATTCCGGGAGCATGTAATACGAGTTGATCGTCGAGCCCGGTGCCCAGCTCGGCAGGCAGCAGGTTCATCGGCGGCGCGCCCATGAACCCGGCGACGAACGCCGACGCTGGTTCGTCGTAGATCTCCACCGGGGTACCGAACTGTTCGACCCGGCCCTCGTTCAGCACCGCGACCTTGGTGGCCATGGTCATCGCGTCGACCTGATCGTGGGTGACGTAGACGAATGTGGTATCCAGCCTGCGATGCAGCGAGATGAGCCGGGTCCGGGTGCTCGAGCGCAGTTTCGCGTCGAGGTTGGACAGCGGCTCGTCCATGAGGAAGGCCATCGGTTCGCGCACCATCGCGCGCCCCAGCGCCACCCGCTGCCGCTGCCCACCGGACAGCTCCTTCGGGCGCCGGCGCAGCAGGTGGCCGAGGTCGAGCAGCTCCGCCACCTCGTCGACGCGACGGCGGATCTCCTGCTTGCCGGTCTTGCGGACACTCAGCCCGAAGCCGAGGTTCCGCTCGACGGTCAGATGCGGGTAGAGGGCATAGTTCTGGAACACCATCGCCAGGTCACGCTCTCGCGGTGGCAGCGTGGTGACATCCTTGCCGTCGACCAGGATGCGACCCTCGCTGGGCGGGAGGAGTCCGGCGATCATGCGCAGCAGGGTGGTCTTACCGCAGCCGCTGGGGCCGAGCAGCACGAGGAATTCGTTGCGTTCGGTGGTCAGCGAGACGTCGGCGACCGCGGTGGTGTCACCGAAACGGCGGACGATCCCGTCGAGTTCGAGTGTCGCCATCAGACCGCGGCAGCCGTCATGGCCTCGATCGCCTGGGCGATCTCGGGAACGTCATCGGTGGTGAGCTGCGGCATTCCCGGCACCAGCCGGAACTCGGCGGTTACCTCGCCGCCGGCCACGGTGTATTCGACGTAGCCCAACTCCTCCCGCGCTTCCGGGAGGCCGCCCTCGCCGGACGCGAGGAACGCGGTGGCGGGTGCCCACACCTCGATCGCGTTGTCCCGCTGGGTCTGCCGGTAGCGGTGCAGATGTCCGCAGCCCACAGCGCGCAACTCGATCTGCGCCAGCAGCCCGAGTAGCCGGTCGCGGGAGACGGGCCCGATATCGACCTGATGGTCGACCGGTTCGTCGGTGACCGCCCACAGCGGCTTGTGCAGGAACAGCAGCACCGGCCGACCCGCGGGCAGATCGACGAGGGTTTCTTCGAGCCAGCGCCACTGGTCGGCCTCCAGCTGCAGTCCGGAACCCAGCAGTTCGCTGTTGATCCCGAGCAGGATCGCCTCGTCGGTGTCATGGCGCCAGTGGCCCGGACCGAACGCGGTCTCGTGAGCGGCCACGCGCTCATCGGTCACACTGAGCCCGGCCCAGGCGTTGAGACCGGGCATGCCGATGTCATGGTTGCCCGGAACCACCAGCAACGGGGCATTGATCAGTTCGAGCAGCTCGCGCGAGTGGGCACGGTCGGCGGCATCGTCCGGATGCAGGACCTGGATATCGCCGGAGTGCACGACCAGGTCGGGGCGGACCTCCTCGTTGAGATGCTGTGCCAGCAGCCGGAAAGCGGCTGTGGTGGGACCGCCGGAGGCGGTCAGGTGGGTATCGGAAATCTGCACAATCTTCATGGATGTCTCCTCGAGATCAGTGGGTGAGGGTGTTGCGGAGCTGATCGATCGCCTCGTCCGGCACACCGTGACCGGTGAGGTAGGCGCGGGCGCCGCCGTATTCGGCGGTGAGCACACGCAGCATCGCGATCATGGATTCGGGGCGAGCGCCGTGTAGTGCCTGGTCGGCCGGGTCGGCGGCGCCCGATTCCGCCGGTATCGCGGCGAAGAAATCGGCGGTCAGGTAATCGGCGGTGAGTGCGTAGTCGAGGGCGACGACCTCGTCGGCCACCCCGATGGCGGAGAGCACGAGCGCGATCACGACGCCGGTCCGGTCCTTGCCCGCGGCACAGTGCACGAGAGCGGGCAGCGCATCCGGCCGAGCCAGGTCGGCGACGATCGTCGTCAGCTCGGCACCCCGTTCACGCAAGAGCGCCACATAGAGTTCGCCGAGCGGGTCCTCGGCGGCGTCGGACACTGCGGACAGCAGCGCGCGGGGGTCCAGCGGCCGGTGGAGAACATTCGGAACGAACGCATCGAGCCCGGTGGGTAGAGCCGCCCGCTCGGCGTCGTCGCGCAGGTCGATCACGGTCCGCAGACCGAGAGCGGCGATATCGGCGCCATCGGTGAATCGGGCGGCGTCGGATCGGAACAGCCGGCCCCAGCTGGTCCGTGCGCTGTCTTCCACCTGGTAATCACCGATATCGCGGAGGTTGTAGGTAGTGCCGACCGGAAGTCGGCGAAGCGGAGCTGATGTGGTCACGCCCCACATTCATCTAGATGAAAGTGTCGTGATGATCCCCGAGAAGGTGAACAGTCACCCACCAGGGGATGTCGAATTACCCGTTGACCCGTACGACCGGCCCACAGCCACATGCGCACGACCTGCGGCGCAAGGAGCACCCGCCTTACGCGGCGCCGGCGGGCCCGAGCTGGTTCCCCCCACCGGACCTCGCTTTATCGGCACCCGATCGGCCTCGCGGAACCGGGACGGACGCGGCATGATCGAGCACAGGTAGCAATAGGACTGCCGCCGGCGGTGATCGCAGCGCCCATCTGGTGGCCGACTCGACGATGGCACCGACGGTTACGCGTGCTCCAAGGGAAAATGGCACGCCGCGAAATGTCCGGATCGTATTTCGCGAACCACCGGTTCCTCGGACGCACAGATGTCCTGTGCGAAAGAGCATCTGGTGCGGAAGCGGCAGCCGCTCGGCGGATTCGAGGGTGATGGGGGGTCACCCGTCAGCACCACGTCCCGTACCGGCGCGTCCGGGTCCGGCTCCGGGATGGAGTCGATCAGCGCGCGGGTGTACGGATGCAGCGGCGAGGTGAAAAGCTCGTCGGAGCCGGCCACTTCGCACACCTTCCCGAGGTACATGACCACAACGCGGTCGCTGAGGTTCTTCACCACGGCCAGGTCGTGGGCGATGAAAACCAGCGTGAGCTGGTTACGATTCTTCATCTCCTCGAGCAGATTGATGATCTGCGCCTGCACCGAGACGTCCAGCGCGGAGACCGGTTCGTCACAGATCACCAGCTCCGGTTCGAGGACCATCGACCGCGCGATCGAAATCCGCTGACATTGACCGCCGGAGAACTCGTGGGGCCGCCGGTGCGCCGCGGTCTGCGGGTCGAGCCCGACGCGTTCGATCATGGAATGGGTTCGCGCCTCGATATCCTTCTTGTTCGCACCCCCGTGAATCCGCAATCCCTCCGCGATGATGTCCGCGACCGTGCGCATCGGATTCAGTGAGGAGATCGGATCCTGGAAGATCATCTGCAGTTTGCGCCGTTGCCGGCGCAATGCGGAGCCCCGGAGTCCGACGAGCTCGACTCCGTCCACCTGCACCGATCCCGACGTCGGCGCGGGCAGCTGCATGATCGACTTTGCCACGCTCGATTTGCCGCATCCCGATTCGCCGACCAGGCCGACGGTCTCGCCCCGCCGTACGTCGAAACTGATATCGGATACGGCGAGAACTCGCTCGCTGCCCGTTCCGGCGTACTCGACAACGAGGTTGCGTACGCGCAGCACGATATCGTCACCGGCGCGAAGGTGTGCGGTTCCCGCTCCGATACCCATCACGCCACATCCCGCGAATCGATACGGGTGCCGGCCGCGGTCACACCGGCGACAGCATTGTTCCGCCGCGCTGCCTCACCGGCCGGTGTACCGAGCGGGAAGAAACACGCGGCGGAATGCGCCGGGGAATCGGCTGCGGTTTCCAACCTCGGTGACTCGGTCAGGCACTTCGCCTGAGCGGACGGACATCGGGGCGCGAACCCGCAACCCGGTGGCGGGTCGACGACGGTGGGTGGCCTGCCGGGAATCGACGGCAGGTACGTGTGGCTCGGGTGGCCGAGCCGCGGGATGGCCTCGATCAGGGCGCGGGTGTACGGATGGCGCATATGAACGAACAACTCGCGCGTCGGCGCCTTCTCGACCAATTTCCCCGCGTACATGACCGCGATCGAATCGGCCCGGCCCGCCACGACACCGAGATCGTGGGTGATCAGGATCATGCCCATATTCGACCGTTCTTGAAGGTCCCGCAGAAGATTCAGGATCTGATGCTGCACCGTGACATCCAATGCGGTCGTCGGCTCGTCGGCGATGAGCAACTTGGGTGAGCACGAGATCGCGAGTGCGATGGTGACTCGTTGCCGCATACCGCCGGACAGGTTGTGCGGATACTGGTCGAAGCGCTTGGCAGGATCCGGAATACCCACCATCGTCAGTAGCCGGATCACCTCGTCGCGCGCCGTTCGGCGGTCCAGACCGAGGTGGTAGCGCACAGTCTCGGTCAGCTGTTTACCGATTGTCTGCACCGGCGTGAGCGAGGTCATGGGGTCCTGGAACACCATGGCGAGATCGACGCCCCAGAGATGTTTGTTCCGCTTCGGCGATACCGTAGCCAGATCGACACCGTTCAACAGGATTTCGCTACCGGGCAGCATCTCGGCGCTGGGCGCGAGGATCTTCATGATCGCGCGTGACAGCACCGACTTGCCCGACCCCGACTCCCCCACGACACCGAGCGTCTCACCTGGCGGCAGCCGTAGATCGACGCCGTCCACCGCGCGCACGTATCCCCGAGGGGTATCGAACCAGACCCGGAGATCACGTACTTCCAACAGCGTCTCTCGCAACGTGCCCGATTCCGGATCATCCGGACGGGCCCGCACTTCGACCTTGTCACTCATATCGACGACTCTCTGCCTATCCGGCCACGCATCCGATCACCGAGGCTGTTGAACGAGAACACCGTGAGGAAGAAGAAGACCGAGGGAATCAGCACCAGGTGCGGATATTCACTCAGCGATTCGCGGCCGGCGGAGAGCATCCCGCCCCAGCTCGGCGTGGGCGGTGGGACACCCAACCCCAGGAAGCTCAGACTCCCCTCGGCCACCACAAGCGTCGCCATCACCACCAGGGCGAGTGAGATGACGGGGAGCATGACGTTGACGAGTAGCTCGCGCGTCAGGATTCGTAGCGGTCCGGCTCCGAGCGCCTTCGCCGCGGTCACGAATTCGCGATCGGCGAAGGCGATGGTGTTCGCGCGGGCGACACGAGCGAAGTTCGGAACGCCGAGCAGTGCCAAGCCCATGACCAACGTCGGCAGGCCCGGCCCCCTGGCCGCGACCAACGCGATGAGGAAGATCAGCGCGGGGAAAGCGAGCAGGAAATTGACCAGTAAGGAGATCGTCCGGTCGATGGCGCCCCGGAAGTAGCCGGCGACCATGCCGAGCGCGACGCCGATAACCATCGCTATGGCAGTACCCCCGATCGCCACCGAGATCGACACCCTCGCGCCGAAGACACAGCGGGAAAGGATGTCTCGCCCCAGCGCATCGGTTCCCAGCAGATGCGATCCCGACCCGGGGCTCGCACTGAAATCATCGGTGATCTCGTTCGGGTCGGGCAGCGGTAGCCAATCGGCAGTCACCGCGGCGGCGACCACGAGCACGATCCATACCGCACCGATCAGGGCGCCATAGTCCCGGCGTCGTCGCCGGCGCGATCGGGCACGCGCCGGTGACGCTGTGCGCGACGGCTGTTCCACGACCGCTCGGCCGTCGCTGCCGTCGCCCTGCCGGATGAGATCGGTCATGATGTCTTCACCTGCCGCACTCTCGGGTCGAGCCAGGGATATGCCAGGTCGACGATGGTGTTGATCAGCAGGTAGATCAGTGCGCTCAGCAGCACGACGGCCTGCACCACGATGAAGTCGCGCGAGAGGATCGCGTTGATCACCAATGTGCCCACTCCCGGCAGGGAAAAGATCGACTCCACGATGATCGTGCCACCGATGAGTCTCCCGATCACCACGCCGGACACAGTGATCAGGGAAAAGGACGACTGCCGCAGGGCGTGGAACACGAGGATGCGCCAGGTGGGTAATCCCCGAGCACGGGCCGAGAGCACATGGTCCTGCTGGAGGGTCGCCATCATATCGCCCTTGAGGATTCGGGTCAGCAGAACGCATTCACCGGCAGCCAAGGTCAGGACAGGCAGCACGAGATATTCGATATGTTGCACCGGGTCCTCGGCGAACGGCACCCATCCCAGAATCGGCAGCAGGCCGAATTGCACGCCGAAAACGAAGACGAGCAGGATGCCGAGGACGAAGGACGGCGTCGCCAAGGTCGCCGAGGTGAACGCTGTCGCGATCCGGTCGAGCAGACCTCCGGGCCGGTAGGCCGACCAGACGCCGACAGGGATCGACACCGCCAGCGCCACCACCATCGCGAGCACTGCCAACTCCAGTGACACCGGCGCCCGCTCGAGGATCGAGGTCAGCACCGGTGTCTGTGTCGTGAACGAGCGGCCGAAATCGCCCTGCAGCACTCCGCCGATCCACGCGAAGTAGCGCTCCAGCAGCGGATCGTCCAATCCGTAGGCGTGCCGGGCGAGCTCGCGCATCTCGTCCGTCGCACCGGCGGGAACCAAGCCGTCGACCGGATCACCGGGAATCAGTTCCAGGAGCAGGAAGACCGCCACACTGACCATCACGATCAGCAGGGTCAAGTATGCCACCGGAACCAGATATCGCCGGAGCAGTTTCCCATTCATGCCTTGCTCACCTCCGTTCATGCGACAGGCCGACGCCGCTCGTTCCCGGCCGCGGCGCACAGTGGTGCCCGCCGCATATCGCCCGGGGTGCTATTTGTCGATCCATGCCCGATCGAGCTGCACCCCGGCGCCCCCATACGTGCCGACAACAACCAGGCCCTTGACATTTTTGGGCGTATAGATATAGCCCGTCTGGTATCGCCAGGTTCGCAGCGGCGCATCCTTCGAAATCTCCCCGTTGACCACCCTGTACGACTCGGCGACCACTTCGGGATCGTTGGATGTCCGGCTCGTTTCGAGCGCCTGATCGACCTTCGGATTCGAGTAGCGCGTAGTGTTGTCCGACCCACCGGAATGGAATACTTCGTAGATCGCACCCATCTGTTCCGACAGCGTGGCGCCCAATCCCAGTTGGTACGCACCGGACCGGAACTTGCCGTGCAACGTCGAATTATCCACCTGCTCGATGCCGACCTCGAGGCCCTTGATCTGCTGGAGTTGCGACTGCAGCATCTGTGCCACCTGATCGAGTGCGGGAATACCCGCGTAAGCGCTCAATCGCAATGTCAGGCCCGTCTTGCCGGTCTTCGCCAGATACGCGTCGAACAGTTTCTGCGCACCCGCCAGGTCCTTCTCCGGGAATTTCCCGCGCGAGTCGTCACGGTAGGGATTACCCGGGTACAAGAACGCGTCGACCGGCTTGTCACCCGGATACAGCGCGCTGTTGATCTGTGCGCTGTCGAAGGCCTTCTGCAGCGCCAGTCGCAGCTGGGGGTCCTTCAGGTCCGGGTCCTCGAAGTTGAATTTCAGACCGGTGCCGCCGATGAGCGGTAGCGAATGGACCGTGTAGCCCTCGGCTTCGATGGTTTTGGCATCCTTGCTGAGCAGCGACCAGTTGATGTTGATCTGTCGCGTGCGCAACGCGTTGAGACGCTGATCGTCCTGGCCGATCACCTTCAGCACGAAACTGTCGACATACGGCAGACCCGGATCCCAGTAATTCGCGTTCGCCGTGAACTCGGCCTGCGAGTTGCGAGTCCACTTCTTCAGCACGAACGGGCCCGCTCCGATCGGCGCATTGCCGAAGTCCTTGCCCAGCTGCGTGATCGCGGTCGGCGATCCGATCATGCCCAGGCCCTGTGTGAGAGCCCGGGGCAATTGGAAGTTGATGCTCTCCTGGGTGACCTCCAAGGTCAGTGGATCCACCACCCTCCACGAGAGCGGTTCGGCGATTCGGGCCGCCGGAGAAAGTGTCGCCGGGGCTTTGACCCGCTCCCAGTTGAATGCCACTGCAGCGGCGTCGAAGTCCGTGCCGTCACTGAATTTCACGCCTGGGCGCAGCCTGAGTGTCCAGGTTTTGCCGTCGACGGAATCGAATGACTCCGCCATGCCCGGTATGTACTGCTCATTCGCGGTGTCGTAACGCAGCAGCGTACCGAATACCGGTGCGCACCGGTCGTACGCGAGTGTCGCGCACCAGGCGGGATCCATGGATTGTCCCTCGGTGTTCACGGCCATCACCAGTTCTCCGCCGCGCACGGGTGTAGCCGAGCCACCTTCGCTTCCGGCCGAGCCCCCACCACTGCAGCCGGCGGTCACCATCACCAATGACACTGCCACGCCCACGGATCGTGACACCGTTCGCCAATTCACCATTCCTTATTGCTCCTGTCATAGCTACCCGAGCAGGCTCTGGATGCGAATGTGCCGCTGAAGCGCGCCCCTTGCGACCTGGGGCCTCCTCGCTGGTGAAAGGGGGATCGGGAACGGGCACTGCATGATCCGGCGATGCCGCGATCGTGACGCAGGCCACTTCTTTTGACGAACGCGAGTGTAATCAGCAACTGTCGTCCATTACAAGTATTGCCATACTTGTAATGATTACGTACCCTACTCAGGACACTTCACAGCGAGACCGCTGTCTGATCCACCACGTGATCCGCAGTCGTCCAGCCCCTGCGTGACACCGCGGCAGTCGCCCGGCAGCGTTGTGGTGCAGCGGATCGCAGCGGTTCAGAATCGAGGCACTCGATGGCCACAACAGCCGTGCACGGTCTCACGATCGGCTACGAGATAATCGGCAGCGGACGACCGTGGGTGATCACACCCGGCGGCCGTTTCGACAGGGAATCTCCCGGGATCCGCGAATTCGCCACCGCGCTCGCCGAATACGGCAATCAGGTGCTGATCTGGGACCGGCCCAACACCGGTGAGTCCGACGTATGCTTCACCGGAACGTCCGAATCCACGATGCAAGCCGATATTCTGGCCGGCCTGCTGGCCCAGCTCGATATGGCCCCCGCGATCATCGTCGGCGGATCGGGTGGTGCCCGGGTGTCGATGCTGACGGCCGCGCGACATCCCGAGGTATGTACCGCACTGTCGGTGTTGTGGATATCCGGCGGGGTGTACGGCCTGATCTCCATCGGCAATCACTACTGCTCCGGATCGATCGAAGCGGCGTGGACCGGCGGTATGGAGGCGGTGGCCGCACTGCCGGAGTGGGCCGAGGTCATCGCGAAGAATCCGGGTAACCGCCAGCGCTTCCTCGACCAGGACCCGGGGAAGTTCATCGCCACGATGGAACAGTGGCTGGCCGCGTACTGCCCGCGTGACGACGAGTTGGTTCCGGGATTGCCGAATGCGGATGCCGCGGCCATCGTCGCCCCCACCCTGGTATTCCGCAGTGGTATCAGCGATATACACCACCGGCGCGAGACGTCGGAACAAGTGGCCGAGCGGCTACCTGCCGCAAAGCTGGTCGAGCCGCCGTGGGGCGATACCGAATGGCGCGAACGTCAGGCGGCGCGCGCCGACGGTAGGGCGGCCGGACTCTTTGTCCGCTGGCCGCTTCTCGCGCCGATCCTGCACGAGTGGGCAAACGAGACCCTCACCTGATCCGCGAGCACGCCGCACCGGATAGGGCGTGTGCTATCCGTCGATACGCTCGCCGGATACCGGGTGGAACAGGTGGACGACCCCGTCCGGACGTACGGCCATAGTCGCCTTCTCGCCGAGTTCGGCCGGCGACCTGGTCGCCGACCGGGCGACGAAGGTCACCGGTGTTCCGTCGAGCCCGCGGATCGAACCGGCGGTATCCCGCGCATAGACATAGGACTCGCTGCCCAATTCCTCGACCAGCTCGACAACCACACCGAATCCGCTGCCGTCTCTGCGCAACTCGAGCTGTTCCGGTCGCACACCGACGGTCACCGTATCGAGCCCGGACGCCGCCAGCTCGTTCATCGAATCCCGGGGCAGCGCGAGCGTGGTTTCCCCGGCTTCCACACCGCCGGCGGTGATGCGTGCGGTGAACAGATTCATCGCGGGCGAGCCGATGAATCCGGCGACAAAAGCGTTCGCGGGGCGGTCGTACAGTTCGGTCGGCGAACTGAACTGCTGGAGCCGGCCGGATTTCAGCACCGCGACCCGGTCCCCCATCGTCATCGCCTCGACCTGATCGTGGGTGACGTAGACAGTCGTCGTGCCGAGCCGCCGTTGCAACGCCGCGATCTGGGTACGGGTCTGGACCCGTAGCTTCGCGTCCAGATTGCTGAGCGGCTCATCCATACAGAACACCCGTGGTTCACGGACAATGGCGCGTCCCATGGCCACTCGCTGACGCTGCCCGCCGGACAGCTTGGCCGGTTTGCGATCCAGATATTCGGTGAGGTCGAGCAGCTTCGCGGTTTCGGCGACCTTACGTTTGCGTTCCGCATGCGGCACCCCGCGCATTTTCAGCGCGAATCCCATGTTCTCACCGACCGTCTTGTTCGGATACAACGCGTAGTTCTGGAACACCATCGCGATATCGCGATCCTTCGACGGCACGCCTGTCATATCCTTGCCGTCGATCGTGATACTTCCACCGTCGATCTCCTCGAGCCCGGCGAGCATGCGCAGCGCGGTGCTCTTACCGGACCCGGACGGGCCGACGAGGACGACGAATTCCCCGTCACCGATATCGAGATTCAGTGAATCGACCGCGAGCTGGTCGGCGCCCTCATAGACGCACGACGCGTTTCGGTACGAAATCTCGGCCATGACGATTACTCCTGATTCTGCGAAAGGCGAAAAGAATGCGGGGAAATCATTTGATCGCGCCGAACGACAGGCCGCGTACCAGCTTGTTCTGTGCGATCCACCCGGCCAGCACCACCGGTAACGCGGTCAGCACCGCCGCCGCCGAGAGCTGTGCCCAGTACAGGCCCTGGCCGGTGATGAAACCGACCAGGAACACCGGGATCGTCTGCGCCTGCACAGCCGTGAGGTTCACCGCGAAGAAGAACTCGTTCCACGAGAAGATGACGCAGATCAGCGCCGTCGCGGCGATACCGGGCGAGACCACCGGCAGGATCACCTCCCGGACCGAGGTCCACAGCCCGGCGCCGTCCATGCTCGCGGCCTCGAGGAGTTCGCCGGGAACCTCGAGGAAGAACGATCGCATCATCCAGACCGCGATCGGCAGATTCATCGCGGTATAGAGGATCACCAGCGTCCAGATATTGTCGAGCATGCCGATATTCCCGACGATGACGTACAGCGGAATGATCGCCGCGACCACCGGGAGCATTTTGGTGCTGATGAAGAAGAACAGCGCGTCCCGGGTGTTGCGCACCGGCCGCAGGGACAGGGTGAATGCCGCGGGTATCCCGAGCAGCAGAACCAGCAGCGTCGAAATACCTGTCGCGAAAGCGGAATTCAGTAACGTCGTACCGACACCGCTGTCGAGGACATCGCGGAACTGCTGCAGTGTGGGGGTGAAGAACAGTTTCGGCGGGTCGGTATAGGCATCGCCTTCTTCTTTGAAGGCGGTGAGCACCATCCAGAGGACCGGGAAGAAGAATCCGATGGCGATCACCCAGGCCAGCACAGCCCACAGAGAGTCACGGCCCCGGCGACGCTTGGCCCCGACCGGCGCGGCCTCATCGATTCGTGCGGTCGTAGCGGAATTCATCAGGCCGCCTCTTCGTTCCCGGTGAAGCTCTTGAAGATCAGGCGTAGCGCCAGTGTCGAGACGATGATGGTCGCGACCACGGTGATCACACCCATCGCGGCGGCCTGCCCTATATCGAAGCCGAGGAACGCGCGCTGGTAGATGTAGTACGGCAGGTTGGCACTGGCCACGCCCGGTCCGCCGGAGGTCATCATGTACACCGCGTCGAAGGTGTTGACGAGGTAGATCGCGCCGAGAACAGCACCCAGTTCGATGAACCGGCGCAGATGCGGCAAGGTCAGTTCCCGAAATATCGCGAATGATCCGGCGCCGTCCACCCGGGCGGCTTCGACGGTATCGCGTGGCATCGACTGCAATCCGGCGAGAATCAGCAACATCATGAACGGTGTCCACTGCCAGACCAGATTCACCATCACCGCCGGAAGTGGGAACCGGCTGATCCAGTCGATCTCACCGACCCCGAACGGCTGTAGAACGAAATTCACCAAACCGAAGACGGGATCGAACATGGTCGTCTTCCAGATCAACGCCGCGGCGACGGGTGTCACCAGGAACGGTGTGATCAGCAGGGTGCGCACGATACCGCGCCCGAAGAACTTCCGGTCCAGCAGCAGGGCCAGCAGCAGCCCGAGGATCACCGAGATGACCACGGTGCCGGCAATCATCACGACCGTATTCAGCGCGACGGTACGGAACTGGCTGTCCCTGAAGACATCGACATAATTGTTCAACCCGTTGAATTGCTGCGAACCCGGCCGCACCATATTCCAGGACTGCGTCGAGTAGTACAGGGTCACCAGGAACGGGATCTGGGTGACGACGATCATGAAGATCAGGGCGGGCAGTAGCGGACCGCGCCGCCGCCAGCCTTCCGCCCGGGAGATCTGGCGGTACCCGGCTCGCGATACCGGACCCGCGGGCCCCGGATCCGCCGCCGGCGCCTCCGCGGTGGTGGTAGTACTCGACATGGCTACTGCGCCTCCCGGTAGGTCTCGCCGACGACCTCGGCATACTGCTGCGCCTGTTCGAGCGCTTCACCGACGCTGATCCGCCCCGCGATCGCGGCGCTGATCTGCTGACTCACCCGGGTGCCGAGATCCTGGAACTCGGGAATCGTCAGGAACTGCACGCCGGTGTAGGGAACCGGCGCGACGGTCGGTTTCTCGGGGTCGGCCTTCTCCATCGCCGACAGGGTCGGCGGACCGTAGGCCGCGGCCGCTTTCTTGTACTCGGGAATCTCGTAGGTCGACAACCGACTGCCCGGCGGTACGCGTTCCCATCCGAGCTCCGTGCCGACCATCTCGAGATACCTCTTATCGGTCATCCACGACACGAATTTCCAGGCCTCATCGGCCTTATCGCTGGTCTTGGGAATTCCCAGTGACCACGAGTACAGCCAGCCGTTATCCGATTTCGCCGCGGCCGGCGCCGGGACGTAGCCGATATCGCCGACCACCTTGCTCGACGACGGATCCTCGAGCACCGATACCGCGGCGGTCGAGTCGTACCACATGGCGGTGCGGCCCTGGGCCAGCTGCGTCGCGCACTCGCTGAAGCCGCTCGTCGCGGCTCCGGGCTGACCGTGGCGGCGGACCAGATCGACGTAGAACTGGACCGCCCGTGCGGTCTCCGGGCTGGTCAGCTGCGCGTTCCAGTCCTCGTCGTACCAGCGTCCACCGAACGCGTTGATCACCGTATCGAGTGGGGCGAGCAGCTCACCCCAGCCGGGCTTACCGCGCAGGCATATACCGGAAGTATCACCGGGTGCGTCGAGTGCCGCCGCGAATCCGGCCACCTCGTCCCAGGTCGGCTCGGCCGGCATCTTCAGCCCCGCCCGCTCGAAGAGGTCCTTGCGATACATGAGAAACGAGGACTCACCGTAGAACGGGACCGAATACATGCTCCCCTGATAGGAAAGCGAGCGGCGCAACGACGGAATGAAATCTTTTTCATCGTACCCCGGAGTCTGTGCGGCATAATCGGAAAGGTTGGTGAGCCAGCCGTTTTCGGCCCATTGTGGCGTCTCGTAGTTGCTGATCATCACGACGTCGAATTCGCCGCCGCCGGTCGCGACCGAGGCGGTGATCTTGGCTCGCGCCTCGTTCTCCGACAGCGAGACGAACTTCAGTTCGATACCGGGGTTCTCGCGTTCGAACCGGTCGGACAGGGCGATGGCGTCCTGCATCTGCGAGTTCGAGACGATCGCGATGGTCACCGCGTCGGTTCCGCCGCCGCCGAAGGAACCGGCGCCGGCGCATCCGGACAGGGTGAGCGCGGTCATCGCCGCGATCGTGGCGGCGAGATATTTCGAGCGAAACCTCATCGGGCCGGTGCCTCCTTCTGTTCGACCAGCCACCGCGCGGTGTCGGCATCGGTGACCACGACATTGGCCAGATCCGCGTTGAGTGCACCGAGAATGGCCTCGTGCTTGGGTTCGCCGCCGGACACCAGAACGGTTGTCGGGCAGGTACGGACGGCGTCGAGGGGAACCGAGACCGTCCGTGCGGTGAGCGAACTTTCGATATCGGCGCCGTCCCGGGAGTAGAAACGCCCACCGACCTCACCGACCGCGCCGAGCCTGCGTAGTTCGTCCAGCATCGCCGTATCGAGATAACTGCCTTCGAAAAGGGTCGTCCCAGTCGAGACGTGGCCGATACCGAAGATCATCACATCGGCCCGCCGGCCCGCGTCCAGAGCGCGGCCCATCAGCGAATCGTTCTGCAGTGCCGTAACAGTCGCCGCGTCCGCGTACAGCGGCGCGTGCAGGCGCAACGGGTCGGCCTGCAGCAGGCTCGCGCAGGTGCCGAGCGTGTAATCGACCCCCGTCTGATAGTTCGTTGTCGTCATCGAACCGTCCAGCTGGACGACGGTGGCGCAGCGCGCGGACCGCGGGCCGAGCGCCTGAGCCATCGCGACAGTTTCCGGGCCCCAGGTGAATCCGAGGGTGTCCCGCGGGTGCAGCCGCCGCGCGAGAACACCGGCCGCTGCCCGGCCGAGCGCCTGGTAGCCGAAGGGCAATCCATCGGGTACGTCGCTGATGACAACGGCTTCGGTCAGATCGAAGATCTGCTCGAGTTCGCGTTCGAGCTCGGTGTAAACGGTCGCGCTCAGATCGTCGGGGACGCCGATCTCGATACGGACGAGCCCCTGCGCGCGGGCCCGTGCGATAAGGCGGCCCACCGTCGGCCGCGACACTCCGAGTTTCGCGGCGATCTCGGCCTGGGTAGCGCCTTCCAAGTGGTACATGGTCGCGGCACGCAGGGCCAGCCGGACATCTTCGGATGCGGCCGGACGGGGTGGCTCGGTGGTCACGTGCACTCCTCGCTGAGCTGATCGGTCGATAGCCGGACCGGGCAGGCCTCTGCACGGATGGCGCTGCGCGTCGATACTCTGTGAGCAGATGATCAGACTATGAGCGATTGCTCACCCAAAGGTAGCATCGGCATGTGACGTGCACAACAGTTGGAGCGCCGGACAATTGAGCCGCCCGGTCCCCCCGGGCCAATGGGAAGGAAGCGGATGCACACACAGTCAGCGCGGGAGAAACCGGTACGGTTGCGAGCCGGCACGATCGGGAAATTGCCCGAAGTCGTATCCGTCCCGTCCTACGACCGCTCCGGTATCGAGACCGGAATCGTGCATTTCGGTGTCGGAGGGTTCCACCGCGCCCACCAGGCGATGTATGTGGACCGGCTGCTCGAACTCGGTGAGGCGCGCGAATGGGGAATCTGTGGTGTCGGCGTGCTCCCGTCCGACCGGCGGATGCGCGATGTCATGCACGAACAGGACTGTCTCTACACGCTGTCGGTGACCCACCCCGACGGCACCTGGCAGACCCGGGTGATCGGTTCGATCGTGGAATATCTCTACGCGCCGGATGATCCCGAAGCTGTGCTCGGCAAGCTCGCCGACGAACACACCCGCATCGTATCGCTGACGATCACCGAGGGTGGCTACAACTTCTCGGCGGCCACCGGTGAATTCGATGCGCACAATCCGGCGATCGTCGCCGATCTCGCCCCCGGCGCTGTCCCCGCGACCGCGTTCGGACTGATCGTCGAGGCGCTGGCGCGGCGCCGGGAGCGTGGACTCGCGCCGTTCACGATCATGTCGTGCGACAACATCGAAGGGAACGGGCACGTCGCCCGGAGCACTTTCACCGCGTTCGCCCGGCTGCGTGATCCGGATCTGGCGGACTGGATCGACCGGACCGGCGCGTTCCCCGATTCGATGGTCGACAGGATCACCCCGGCCACCACCGCCGAGACGGCGGCCGAAGTGACGCACCGCAGTTCCGTCGACGACCGGTGGCCAGTGGTGACCGAACCGTTCACCCAATGGGTACTGGAAGACGACTTCCCCCTCGGCCGGCCGGCCTACGAGAAGGCCGGTGTCCAGCCCGTCGACGCTGTCGCCCCGTACGAGCTGATGAAGCTGCGCTTGCTCAACGCGAGCCATCAGGCGATGTGCTATTTCGGCTATCTCAGCGGATATCGGCTGGTGCACGAGGTCGCACAAGACCCGGTGTTCGTGCGGTTCCTGTTGCGCTACATGGATACCGAGGCGACGCCGACATTACGCCCGGTACCCGGTGTCGACCTCGGCGAGTACAAGCGCACGCTGATCGAACGGTTCGCCAACCCGGCGATCCGCGACACTCTCGCCCGGCTGTGCGCCGATTCCTCCGACCGGATCCCGAAATGGCTGCTGCCGGTCGTCCGAAGCCAGCTACGGACCGGTGGTGATATCAGTTGCGCCGCGGCCGTGGTCGCCAGCTGGGCACGTTACGCCGAGGGCGTCGACGAACAGGGCGAACCGATCGATATCGTCGATCCGTTACGCGATGATCTCGTCGCGCTCGCCCGGGCCCAGCGCACGGAGCCCACGGCGTTTCTCAGCGATCGCACCGTATTCGGTGATCTCGTCGAGGAACCGCGGTTCGTCGAGGCGTATCGGGCCGCGTTGCGATCGCTGCACCAGCACGGCGCACGCGCGACGGTCGAGGTATTAGCCGAATGGCCCTGACCCCTCGGTGAGATCGCGCACGGCGGCATACCTTTCCCGGATGTCCGGGGCCGGTTCGGCCTCGAGATCCACTGCCGCCGGGCGCGGCCAGTCCGGCGGTGTGGTGGTTCCCGACAGCGCCCAGGCCGCCTGACGTGCCGCGCCGTCGGCGACATACTCACCGGGTTCGGGTACCGATACCGGTAGCGCGAAAATCGCCGGAGCGAGCTCGCGGACGGCCCGTGACCGCGCACCACCGCCGACGAGCAGTACCCGGTCGGTACGCACGCCCTGATCGCGGAGCCGATCGATACCGTCCGCGAGCCCGCACAGCAGACCCTCGACCGCGGCGCGCGCGAGATGCCCCGAAGTCGCGTTGGTCAGTCGCAATCCGTGCAGTGCGCCGGTGGCGCCGGGCCGGTTGGGGGTGCGTTCACCACTCAGATACGGCACGAGCACCAGGCCGTCGCTGGTGCCGTTCAGGGCGAGCTCGGCGAAGCGTTCATTGTCGACGCTCAGCAGTCCGGCCACCGCATCGAGCACCGGCGCGCCGTTGAGGGTGCATACCAGCGGCAGTTGCCGTCCCGTCGCATCGGCGAATGCCGCCACTTCGCCGGACGCATCACCGGCGACGGTCGAGCTCACCGCCGATACCACTCCCGACGTTCCGATCGAGACGATCACATCGCCCTCACGGGCGTCCAGTGCCAGCGCGGCGGCCGCGTTGTCGCCGGTCCCGGGACCGAGCACCGCGCCCGGGGCGAATATCCCGGCAGCACCCGTGTTCTCGTTCGGTGCGGCGACTCGGGGCAGTACCGGACGCCGGGTACCGAAGGCGAGTTCGAGCAGGTCGGGCCGGTAGCTGTCGGTCGCCGTCGAGTAGTAACCGGTACCGCTCGCATCGCCCCGATCGGTGACGAGGGTGTCGAGCCCGTCTGCGCCGGCGAGCCGCCAGGTGAGCCAATCGTGCGGCAGGCAGACGCCCGCCGTCCGGTCGGCCGCGGCGGGTTCGTTATCGGCGAGCCAGCGCAGTTTCGCCACGGTGATCGCCGCGAGCGGTACGACACCCACTTCGTCCGCCCAGGCCCGAGCGCCACCCAATTCGGCGACGAGCTGTTCGGCCGCTGCGGCCGAGCGGGTGTCGTTCCACAGCAGCGCGGGCCGGACACAGCTGCCGTCCTCGGCGAGGCAGACCATGCCGTGCTGCTGGGCGCCGACCGAAACGGCATCGACATCGTCGAGTCCACCGGCCGCACTCACGGCATGCTCGAATGCGGACCACCAGTGCCTCGGGTCGATTTCGGTCCCGGCCGGATGGGGCGCGCGGCCGTGCCGGATCAGCGCACCGGTCTCGGCGTCGCGAACGACGATCTTGCAGGACTGCGTGGAGGAGTCGACGCCGGCAACGAGTGGCATGTGATCGAGGGTAGGGCTCCGGCGCCGCACAGCGCGCGTTTCGGAAGCGGTGACCATTCACGCAGTCGTCGCCGAGCGTTACAGGATGTCGGACGTTGCAGGGAGTTCAGCCCCCTGCGTGCAAAGCTCTTCTGGCTGTAGGGCATTACCCGACTTTTCACCCGCTGCCGTCGCGGAACGGGGATCGGTGCGATTTACCTGCAACGCAAGCACGGCTGCTGCCAGCAGCGCAAACGCGCTGCCCGTCCACATGGCAGTGGCGGGGTCGTCGCCGAAGATACTGATCACGAATGCGCTCACCGCAGTCCCGGCGGTGATACCCAGAGTGATCACCGACGTATGGAAGGTACTGACAAGATTTCCGTTGCCGCCGACTTCCACGACGCGAGTGACCAGCGGCGGATTCATCGTTACCCCGGCGAGCCCCACGATGAGCACCATGGTGAGGACCAAGGGCTGGAACTGTCCCGCGAGTGCGAGCACCCCCAGTGAGACGACCAGCAACCCGTGGCCGAACCGCAGGACCCCGACCGCATGCTTGTCTGCCAGCTTTCCGGCGATCAAGTTGCCGACGAGTGAGCAGAGACCGTACGCGAGGAGTATCAGCGTCGTCGCATCGGCGCTGAATCCGGCGCTCGCTTCGAGGAGTGGAGTGAAGTAGGAGAACGCCGCATAGGCGGCTCCGATGGTCAGGAAGCTCACAAGGTAGCGCGACCACAGTCGGGGCAGGCGAAGATTGCGCAGGTCCTGTGCATTATCGTCGGCACTGGCTGCGCTTCTCGGGGCCAGGGTGAGCAGACTTACCACGAAAACAGCCAGGGCCGCGGCGCCGAGGATGTAGAAGGTGGCCTGCCAGTTCCAGCGGCCGGCGATGAAATGCGAAACGGGAAGCCCGATGACGGTGCCGACCATGATGCCGCTGAGCACAATCGAAACGGCCTCGCCGATTTTGTCCGTGCTCGGTGCAAGCCTGGTGGCGTAGACGATCGACAGCCCCACGGCCGCTCCCGCGAGGCAACCGGTCACGATGCGCATCAGCACCACCCACCAGTAACCGTGCACCGCAGGCACCAGCATCTCGGGGACCGCGTAGGCGGCGACTACGGTGAGTAGTGCATGTTTGGGGGGCCGGTGCCGTAGCGCATAGGCGATTACCGGCCCGCCGAGCGCCATGCCGAGTGCGAAGAGCGAGACGAGCAACCCGATCTTTCCGGTGTCGACTCCGAGATCCTGCGCCATCTCCGGCATCATCGCCGGAACCTGTAGCTCACTGGAGACCACAATGATCATGGTCAGCATGAGTAGGTACAGGTGTTTCTTCATCGGTTTTCCTTCGGTGATCGAAGCTAGTTTTGTATTTGAAAGTACATAAAGTCGCCGGAAAAATGGACGAGTTGTCCGCCAAGGCTTACGTCCGCAATGAGTCGAGGTTGAGGTTCGCAACCCGCCGTAGCTCGGCGGGGGTGGTGCCGGCCTGCGCGAGGACGCGGATCCCGAAGATTGCCGATGCGACCATGAGAGCGGCGTCATGCGGGGAGACGTCCGCCCGTAGAGTGCCGTCGAGCCGTCCCGCCCTGACAGCGGCGGCCACGAGGGAGTTCTGGTCATCGTGGAATCGGTCGAGGATCCGCTGCACCCGGGGTTCACGATCTCCGATGTCGGGCGCCATTCGCGAAGCCACGATCATGCAACCTGCGGCGTGTCCGTCGGCCCTGGCTTCGATTTCCTCGTCCAGAACGAGAGCGAAGAGAGCTACCAGGCGCTCTTCACCGGACAGTCCGGGATCCGTCAAGACTGCCTCCTGCTGCTCCCGGGCCACCGAAACACTGCGCTCCAATGATCGGATGAACAGCTCATCCTTCGAGACAAAGGTGTTGTAGAGGCTGCTTCGGCGCACTCCAGCCGCCTCGCACAGCTGCTCCGTGGAGGTATCTGCGAAACCGTGGGTGCGGAACTGTTTGACGGATGCATCGAGAACCGCCACTTCGTCGAAGTTTCTCGGTCTGGCCACGTGCGCAACTCTACCCGGTTTTGTACTTCGTTGTACAGAATGAGGTTCACGACCTTATGGACACGGCCGCCCAGCAGCATGCGGCAGCGCGATATCGGCGCACTACCGATCCGCGACGGAAAGGGGCATCCAGTCGCAGATCGTCACCGAGGCGGATATCGCGCGCGGAGTCTCCGAGGTGCTCGAATGCGGACCACCATGGGCCCAGGCCGATTTCGGCACCCGGAGGTGCTCGGCAGGGACACACCCAGGCCGGTTCATCGGGCGAGCTGGTTGAGCCACTCACGGAGAAGGGCGGTCTCGGCCGGACGGAGCGGGAGCTCGTCCTCGTCCGCGGCGCCGAGAGCGGCGTCGAGGGCGAGAGCCCGGGGCCCGAGACCCGGATCCACGTCCGAGGGTTTCGGATGGCCGGCGGCAAGAGAGTCGATGAGGGTATCGCGCATTCTCGCGGAGACCTCTGGGTCTCGGTCCTCGGGAGGAGCGCCGATCAGCGACAAGGTGACGCCCGTGATGGAAGCCAGCAGCAGGCGGGCGGCCGATGCCGGCGGGATCCGGAGACGGCCCGCGGCGGCCGTGCGGTCAAGGAATTTCAGCAGGAGTTCGCGGGCCTCGTCAGCGGCGGGCGGGCGGCGACCGGGGCGGTCGGTGCCGTACATCAGGACGTAGAGCGCGGGGTGGCGCAGGCCGAAGTCGACGTGCATATCCCAGGCATGGCGCATATCGCCGACCGGGTCGCCGGTGTGCGCCAGGGCCTGCTTCTCGGCCAGGTAGAGGTCGAAGGCGTGAATGGCCAAGGCGGCGAGGAGGCCGTCCTTGTCGCCGAAGAACTGGTACAGCGATGCGGCGCGGATCCCGGCCGCTGCGGCGACCGAGCGGGTGGAAACCGCCTCGGCGCCCTCCCGCTCCAGGATGCCGGTCGCCACCTCGAGGATCCGCCGGCGGGTCCTGGCTTTCTCGTCGTCCATCGTTGCAATGCTACAGAATGTCGCGTATCACTGATACGACAGTGATACGCATAATCTTGTAGCAGTGATACGTTTGGAGAAGCCGATGAACCGTGTCGGATACGGCGCTATGCAGCTCGCCGGGCCGAATGTGTGGGGGCTACCGGAGGACCCCGAGTCGGCACGGCACGTGCTCCGCCTGGCAGTCGAACTGGGAGTGACGTTCTTCGACACCGCGAATGCCTACGGGCCGCGTACGGTGAACCAGCTGATCGGGGAGGCACTGCGGCCGATCCCCGAAGGGGTGATCATCGGCAACAAGGTGGGCGCCGGACGCGGACCGGACGGGTCCTGGATCATCACCGACCATCCGGACACGGTCCGCAAGCAGGTCCACGAGGCGCTTGCCGACCTGCGGACGGAAGTCAGCGAGCTGACCTACCTGCGGCTCGGCGGCGACACCCCGGGAGCTCAGAGCCAGGTGCCCCTGGAGGATTCGCTCGGAGTACTCGCCGAACTACGCGATCAGGGACTCATCCGCCGCATCGGCCTGTCCGGCGCATCCCCGGAGACGCTGGCCCGTGCCCAGCGGATCACGCCCATCGCCGCCGTGCAGAACCGTTTCAACTTGCTCGACCGCAGCGGCGTACGGGTCCTCGCCGACTGCGAAGCACAGGGCATCATGTTCGTCCCCTACTTCCCGCTGGCCTCCGGACGGCTCACGGGCTACGAGGAGCTGGCCACTCCCGCGGAACGCCTCGGCGCGGCACCGGCCCAGGTCGCGCTGGCCTGGCTGCTGCGCCGTTCCCCTGCCATGGTCGTCATTCCAGGCACGGCGAATCCGGGACACCTGCGCGCCAACATCGCCGCGGCCGAAGTCGCCGAGAATCTCACCGAGGCCGAGGTAACCCGCCTGACCCGCCTCGCCGACGAGTCCGACCCCGTCCTCGATCAGCCACATCAGTCCACGGTCGATGCACATAACTCTGCCACGGAGCGCCGCCGGTGACTCCGGGCGCCAAGCCACCTGGGACCGCCGCCACTGGCGCATCGAAAACAAGCTGCCGGGTCCCTGGGGTGCCCGGTTATCGTGCGATTCTGCTCGCCACTCGCTCGATCGCGTCCATCGTCTGCTGGAGCGCGAAGGCCGGGTTCAGTTCGAGCGCCTCGGTGGTTTCCTCATAGATCAGGATATGACCGGCCGGAAAGAAATACGCCTCGCCCGCGGTCGCGACCTCGTCCGGTATATCGGTGTTCGGGTACGTGGCACGAATTGTCCCGGTGAAAATGTATCCGTAGTGCGGGCACTGGCATACCCCGCCGGGTAATCCGGCTACTTTGTAGAGCTCGGTGCAATCACGCTCTCCCACGGTGGTGGTGTAGCCGATTTCCATATCTCCCCACTGTGCGGAGCGGAATCCCGCTCCGCACGCGGGCCAGCGACCACCGCCGCCCACGGGCAACTGGTCCAATCTCGAATGCGGCACGGCTGTGTTCCTTTCGTCCGGTACCGGTTTCGGTGCGATTCATCGTTGAATTGTGGTGCGCCCGGCATTCCGGACCGAGAGGAAAAAATCAGACGTCGAGCAGATCGAGACTTCCGTGCCGGGCTACCGCCCTGGCCAACCGGCCGGCGAGGTGCTCGATGATCGGGCGATCCACGGCCCGCGTGATGGACCAGAGGAACAGGCCGTAGGGCAGGTACGCCCGGTACAGCCACCACGCTTGATCCCAGCCGGGGGCCGTTCCTCCGTGCGCGGCCAGCCGGTCGAGATAGTGGGCTACCAGATTGCGTTCGTTGCGGGCGAGTTCGTCCGGGTCGAGCACCGTCGCCAGGTGGTAGCCGACGTCCTGCGCCCAGTTGCCGAATTGGACCACCTGCCAATCGATCAAGCCCGGGCTACCGTCTGCCAGCTGGTAGATATTGCCCGCGTGCAGGTCGCCGTGGATCAGACAGGACGGATGCTCCGCGCTCAACGCCTCCATCGCCGTCATAGCTGCCGTCAAGCGGTCCGCGTCGCGAACCTGGGCCGGAACTCCCGCCGCCCGGCCGTCATCGAGTAGCCGTTGCAGCGCTTCGCGGCCCAGCACCCGGGTCAAACCGGTCAACCGTGGCGGGAACAGCTTCCGCCAGGCCGCATGCTCACCGTCCCGGGTCGCGGCGTGCAGCGCCGCCAGCTGGTCCAGCGTCGCCGCGGCTTCTTCGGCGGTGTAGCCGACCAGGGGGTCCAGAAACCGGGCACCCCGCGCCACCAGGTCGTGTAACACGATCAACGGGTGGCCGGATTCGTCGTCGACGGCCGCATGCAGCCACGGCGGGGTGCGAACCGGTAGCTGGTCGGCGGCCAGCCGGTAGAAGTCGGCTTCCGCGCGGGTCGCCCGGCGCAGCGCGGGATTGAAGTACCCCTTCGCGCACAGGGCGGTCGGGGCGTCGGTGTCCTCGGCATATTCGAGGCGGAAACGCAGCTTGGTGGCGACTGTCTCGATCCGCTCCACCACCTCGACCCGCATCGGGACCGCTCCCGGATATCGGGTGGACAGCATCCCGGCGAGCCAGCCGGGGGACAGCACCTCCTTCTCGTCGAAGGGCGCCGAGCCGGCCGTCACGTTCATAACAGCTCCTTTTGTGTTGCCACTCCGGTCATTTCGCAGGCCCGGCGCAGGAACGAGAACCGTTCGTGCTCGGTGCTCGGCAACTGGTGGCGCATCCGGCGGCTGCGCAGACTGAGCAAACCGGCCTTGAGGCTCGCGAACGCCTCGTGCCACGGCAGGTCGCCGCTGGGCAGTCCGGTCAGTTCTTCCCAGAGCTCGATCGTTTCGTCGCGGGTGCCGAGGCCGGCCAGGCGGGGCACTCCCACCCCGTGGCTGTGCGCTTCGTCGAACATCAGCCACCACGCCAGATCGGCCACCGGTCCCGCGAGGGATACCTGCTCCCAATCCATTACGCCGACCACGCGGAAGTTGTCGTCGAACATGATGTTGCCCATCCGGGCGTCCCCCCAGGACAGACCGGCAACGGGATCTCGGGGCCGGTTGTCGTCCAGCCACCCGAACAGCTGCAGGATTGTCTCCGGGACTTCGTCTTCCAGGGCCCAGGCGGCGAAATTCCGCCAGTAGGTGAGCTGCTGTTCGTCGCCCGTTGCTCCGTCTTCCGGACGGTCGACGAAGGACACCACGTCGGTGGGCACCCGGTGGATCGCGGCCAGTTGGTGCACGGCGTCGGTCCACAGTGTCCGTCGTTGCGCGGGGGTGGCGTCCACCAGCCAGCCGGTGGAGTTGTACACCGGCATACTCACCGGCACATTTCCGCGCATTCTGCGCATGAGATAAAACGGCCGGCCCAGCACGGCCGGATCATCCTCCAGCCACAGCACATCCGGAACGCGGACCGTCCCGTGCCGGCGCAGCGCGACCACAATGTCGTATTGCACCCGGAATCGGGGATCGTAGAACATCTGGTGCTCGGCTCCCGGCGCGATCCGCAGCACCAGATGGTCCACGGTCCGGCCGTCGCGCGCCCGGAACAGGATTGTTTCGTTGGATACCCCGGCGCCCTTCGGGTAGGAGAGATCATCGATCTCGATATCAGCGACGCCGAGTCGATCCGCCAGCCACGGGCGTAGCCGTTCAGCGGTGGCCTCGACATCGCCGCGTTTGGGAAAGACAGGTGCTTGCTCCATTGCTCACCTTCATCTCTACTTTTCACCGACCGGACGGCCGCAGCACCACGATCGGAATCGTGCGGCTGGTGCGTGCCTGGTAGGCGTCGTAATTCGGCCAGTAGCCGGTGACAATCCGCCAGAGCCGGTCACGTTCCCCGGGTCCGGCGGTATGTGCGATCACCGGGATGTGGTCGTCCTTGACCTGTATCCCGGCTTCGGGTTCGGCCTGGAGATTCAGGTACCAGGCCGGATGACTATCGGCTCCCCCCGCGGAGGCGACCACGAGATAGTCGTCGCCGTCCGTTCCGTAGATGAGCGCCGAGGTCCGCGGTTGCCCGGTCTTGCGCCCGGTGGTGGTCAACAGCAGGATCGGAACGCCGTTCCACTCGTATCCGATTCGTCCGTCGGTTTCCCGGTAGCGCTGTACGTGCTCGGCGCCGCGCAGCGAAATATCCGGCTTGCGGTAGGTGGGCTGTTCCATGGCATTTCCTTCTCGGGACTCTCGGCCGGCCCTAGCCGAAGCGGACCGGTATTTCGGTGGCGCCGCGCTCGTACATTCCGATGAACCGGGGCGGTTCCGCGTCCGGGTCGAGCCGCAGGTTCGGCAGCCGGTCGAGCAGGGCGCCGATTCCGGTGGCCATCTCGGCGCGCGCGACATGCATACCGAGGCAGGCGTGCGCGCCGCTTCCGAACGCGAACGAGGGCCGCAGACGCCGGGTGATGTCGTACTCGTCGGGGTCGTCCCAGCGCGCCGGGTCGCGGTTCGCGGCGGCCACACACAGGTGCAGGACCGCGCCTTCCGGCAGGTGCACGCCCTGAAGCTCGGTATCCTCCGTGACGTATCGCGCGAACATCGGATCGGTCGCCTGCCACCGCAGGGCTTCCTCGATAGCCGGGCGGAGCAGAGCCCGATCCGCTGTCACCGCCTGCAACACCTCGGGACGTTGCAGCAGAGCGGTGAGGGTTATTCCCATCTGTTTCCAGGTGGTGCCGGACCCGGCGGTCAGCAGCAGGACAGCGAAGGAATAGATTTCGGCGTCGGTGAGCCGGTGCCGGGTTCCGTCCTCGGCCTGCAACTCTGCTTCGACCAGCACACTGATGAGATCGTCGCGCGGCTCGTCGCGGCGGTCGGCCACCACCGGGCGCAGCATATCGACCACGACATCGAAGCGCCGGGTTGCCAGGGCCGCACGTATTTCCAGTGCCTGCGATACCGGCACACCGAAGCTGCCGGTAATGGTGAGAACAGGTATTGCGGCGCAGAAGTCGACATTGAGTTCGGCCCGTCCCTCGCCGGCGAAGCCGTCGATGAGATGGTGCACGACGTCGTCGATCCAGTTGCGTATCCACCATTGCGCGTTGGCCGGCATGAACGACGGCTGCACCAGCGACCGGTAACGACGGTGCTGGAAACCACCCATCGCGAGCATGCTGTTGAGCGGTTGCAGAAATCCTTCGTTCGGATCCACCGGCACCGGCGACGAAGCGAAGATATCCGGATTCCGGTATGCGGTATCGCAGGCCGCGAAACTGAACGCGGAATAGTGCGGGCGGTCCGGTTCCGGCAGCCCGGCGAACATCGCCGGCCGGGAATATCCGGTCAGCTCGTGCACCACACCGGGGTGGACCTCGGCCTCCGCCCGCAGCCGGTGCCATGCGGGATAGGGATCGGCATCGAAGTCACCGCCGGTCTGGACGAGATAGGCACTGCGCAGATCGAACAGTTCTCGGATCCGGCCGCGGTCCAGCGCCGCCAACGGGCTCGTCGGGGTCATCTCAACTCACTTCGCCACGTAGCCGCCATCGACCGGCAGCAGGACCCCGGTGATGTTGGCGGCGCGATCGGATACCAGGAATACGGCGGCCTCGGCACAGTCCTCCGCGGTGATCGGGTTGCCCAGTGGATGATTGGCGGCGGTGCTGCGCGCCGCCCGCTGGACCGACTCCGGATCGTCGCCCAGCCCACCCGTGGCCATGAACTGCGTATACGGCATACCGGCCGGGCACAGCGCGTTCGCGCGGATCCCGAACGGCGCACCCTCGATGGCCACCGACCGGGTGAGCTGGTGCACCGCGCCTTTCGTCGCCGCGTACACGGCACCGCCCCAGGCGACCAGGCCTGCGACCGAACCGGTGTTGAGGATGACTCCCCCACCCGTCTGCCGCTTGAATTGCCGGACCGCATGTTTACAGCCGAAGAACACGCTGCCCACATTGACCGCGACCAGGCGCTGGAAGTCGTCGGCCGAGTGATCCTCGAGGACGGCGCCCAGGCGCGGGGTCGGGATTCCGACATTGTTGAAGAGAATGTCCAGGCGCCCCAGCCGATCCACCGTGGTGGCGATCAGATCGGTGATCTCCTGCTCGCGGGCGACATCGCAGGCGACGGCGATCCCCGTCCCGCCGGCCTCCTCGATCCGGGCCACCGTTTCCTTCGCCTGTTCCACCCGGATATCGGCGCACACCACCCGTGCGCCCTCCGCGGCGAAACGCAGGGCCGACGCCGCGCCGACTCCCGACCCGGCACCGGTGACGATCGCGTTCTTACCTTCCAGCAGCACGTGTTTCACGCTTTCTTCTCGTAGTCGGCCCGGTCACGGTCGTCCGCGGACAACCGCAGCGCGCCGGTCGGACAGCCGTCGACGGCCATCCGGATATCCGGCTCCGGATCGGCCGGTGGGTCGAGGAAGACCGCCTGGCCCTCATCGTCCTGTTCGAAACTTTTCGGGGCGTAGGACACGCACACCCCGCAACCCAGGCACGCCGTGCGGTCGACCTCGACAGTCCATCCGGCCATATCTCAGACTCCGGCGACGACCGGCGGTTCGGCGGGCGTGAAGCGGTAGAGCCGCTCGGCGTTGCCGCGCAGAACCTTGTACTGGACTTCCGGCGTCAGGCCGGCCACCATCTTCTTCGCTGTCTCGATGCAGTTCGGCCAGGTCGAATCGGAGTGCGGGTAATCGGTTTCGCACATGATGTTGTCCTCGCCGATTTCGGCCAGGCTGGCGATTCCGTGCGTGTCCTCGATGAAGCAGCCGAAGATATGGTTCCGGAAGGTGGCGCGGATATCGAGGGTGTCGAGGTCGACATTGCGGCTCACTTCGTGATCGCCGAATTTCATCCCCTTCTTCACCCAGTGGCGCTGTTTGTCCAGGACCTGTTCGGCCCGCTCGAGGAAGTACGGCATCCAGCCGATCTCCCCCTCCGACAGGGCGATCTTCAGTTTCGGGTACCGCTGGAACATGCCGCTGAACAGCCACGACAGCATGGCACCCGAGGTCCGGGTGGCACCCCAGGCGAGGTTGGCCAGGAACGGGGAGTCGGGGGCGATCTGCGGAACTGTCGAGGACGAACCGACATGCATCGAGACGACCATTTCCAGGTCATTGGCCGCGGCCATCACCGGGTCCCAGTAGCCGTTCGCGTCGTGGATTGTCGGAAGACCCAGCGGTGCGGGGTTTTCCGAGAAGGCGAACGTGGTGGCGCCCTTGGCGGCGCAGCGCTCCAGTTCCGCGACCGCCAGCGCCGGATCCCACAGCGGGATCAGCACCAGCGGGATATAGCGGCCGGGCGCGGCGCCACACCATTCCTCGATGATCCAGTCGTTGTAGGCCTTCAAGCAGACCAGCCCGAACTCACGGTCGCTGCCCTCCATGAACATTTGACCGCAGAATCGGGGGACAGTCGGAAAGCACAGGGAAGCAAGGATTCCCGAGCGGTTCATATCCTCGATGCGGGCCACCGGGTCGTAGCAGCCCGGCCTCATCTCACTGTAGGAAAGCGGTTTGGGGCTGAATTCCTCTTTCGACTTACCCGCCACTGCCGACAAGCCCGAACTGGGGAACCTCTTGCCGTCGTAGACCCAGGCGTCCATACCGCTGTCGTCGATTTCGATATGGGGGGCACGGTCCCGGTCGGCCCGGGGTACGCGGTCCAGCCAGAGGTGCCCTGGCTCGAGGATATGGTCGTCGACCGAGATCAGCCAGTCGAGGTTCGGTTCAGTAGACACGATGTGCTCCTTCGGATCGAGGGATGTCACCGGAGTTCGCCGATGGCCAGATGTTTGACTTCCTGGAAGGCGCGGATGCCGTCCGGGCCGCGCTCGCGGCCGAGGCCGCTCTGCTTGTATCCACCGCTGGGGGCGTAGGCGCTGAACAGCGCGGTATTGACGTTGACCGCGCCGGTGCGCAGCCGGCGGGCGACGGCCGTCGCGGCGGCCGGATCGGATCCGTAGACCTGCGCGGACAGCCCGTAGCGGCTGTCGTTGGCAATGGCAACGGCCTCGTCGATATCGCGATAGCCGAGCACCGTAAGAATCGGCCCGAAAATCTCCTCCTGAGCGGCCGGATTCGCATTGTCCGGTACATCGAGCACCGTGGGCCGGACGTAATAGCCGCGGTCGAGACTCTCCGGGCGGGCCCCGCCCTCCATCACCGTGGCCCCGTGCTCGACGGCGAGGTCGACGAAACGCTCACAGCGTTCCCGGGCCGCGGCCGATATCACCGGGCCGATCATGGTGGCGGGGTCGGTGGGGGCGCCGACAACAAGCGCCGAATAGGTTTTCGACACCTGCTCCAGGACTTCGGCCTTGCGGTTCTGCGGCACCAGCATCCGGGTGGCCGCCACACAGGCTTGGCCCGCCGTTCCGGCGACCACGGCCGCGGCACCGGCTGCCACCTTGCCGAGGGCGTCGTCGAGGTATATCTGCGCCGATTTGCCACCCAGCTCCAGCGCCACCTGCTTCACCGTCGGCGCTGCTTGAGCCAAGATCTGCTTACCGACTGCCGTGGATCCGGTGAACGACACCATATCGACCGCGGGGTGGCCGGTGAGCAGCTCCGCTCCGGCGGCACCGGCTTCCACGACCACGCTGAACACCCCGTGCGGCAGCCCGGCGGCTTCGGCCGCCGACCCGAGGATCAGCGACGATACCGGGGTCAGCGGGCTGGGTCGCAAGATGACGGAGTTACCGGTCAGCAGCGCCGGTACCACCTTCTGCAGCGCCATGATCAGCGCCGCGTTGTACGGAGTGATCGCCGCGACGACGCCGACCGGTTCGTACCGCCGGATACTCAGCGCCACCCGGCCGCGGATCGCCTCGTCCACCGGCACCGGATTGGCTTCCTCGTCCGGCATCGAGCGGTACAGCTCGACCGTCCCGCGCGCGACGCCCAGCCCACCGAGGAACTGCGAGCGTTCAGCGAAGGACGTCGGCTGTCCCGCCTCGGCCACCATCGTCGCTATCAGTGCGTCCCGCGCGGATTCGATATGGTCGAGAAACGCCGTCACCGCCTGCACCCGTTCAGCGGCAGGGGCCTGTGCCCAGATACCGCTGTCGAAGGATCGGCGCGCCTCCACAATCGCGCGCTCGAACTCGTCGGGCGTGGTGGCCACCACGTCCACGAGATGCGACTCGTCCGCCGGATTCTCCACGGCGAGAAGGTCTTTTCCCGAGCCCCAGGTACCTGCTACATAGGATCGGCGCTCACTGATCAACTCTGCCACCGGAGTGCCTCCTCGCGACCACGACGGGGTCTGTTGTGCGATGTCATCGTGCTGGTCCTCCCGCTCGACGGGGTTCGGTGCTGTAGACGACCGCGCCACCGAAATGCGGCGAGGACTGGCATGCGAGACCGACCGTCGCCTTGTCGCGCTGGCGCGATCCCGCCCGCCCGGACAGCTGCAGATAGCACTCGAGCATCTGCGGCACGCCGTGCATACGGCCGTTGCCGAGGGCGCCCCCGCCGGAGAGCGCGGGGAGCCCGCCGGGGAGGTCGCTGTCGATACCGCCGTCCCGGACGAAGCTGTGGGCCTCGCCCACCGGGCACAGGCCCAGCGCTTCCAGCCAGAAGTAGACGAACGGCGAGAAGCCGTCGTAGAGCTGGGGCAGGTCGATGTCCTGTATACCGAAACCCGTTGCTTCCCACAGCCGCCGGACCGTGTCGACTCCGCCCGCCATGATGTCGTCCAACGGCCAGTGCAGCGGCAGCCGCTGCGGCGGCGGACCGCTCTGGGCATAGCCGGCCACGTAGACGGGACGGTGCGGAAGGTCGCGGGCCCGGTCGGCGGAGGTGAGCACGAACGCGGCCACGCCGTCGACGGGGATATCGCAGTCGACCCGCCGCACCGGATCGCTGATCATCGGTGCGGCCGAATACTCTTCCGGCGTCAGCGGCCGGTCATACCAGTACGACCACGGGATCCGGGCCCCGTTCTTACGGGCCTCGACCACCACGCTCGCCATGGCCTCCGGGTCGGCCCCGTAGCGCTGCAGATATTCGTTGTACGGCAGCGCGATCATCGGCAGCGGCCCTCCGAAACCCTGCGGTGCGGTCCACTGGTGGTCCCCGGAAACGGACCGGACCGGGTTGTCGTGGTAGCCACCGGCGGGGTTGTGCAGGGCCCGGTGCAGCAGAACGTAATCCGCGGCGCCGCTGACTATCGCGTTCACCCCCAGCGCGACAGCGCCCGGCAGCTGGCCGATTCCCTGGAAGCCGGCCACGTATCGCGGTTCCGGCGAGATCCGCCCGGCCAGCCACTGCGCCGATACCGTACTCACACCCTCGCTCACCGCGTGCGCGCCCGAGGTCGGGAACAGGGCCGAGGTGACGAACCCGTCGATCACCTCGGGTGTCAATCCCGCGTCCGCGATCGCCGAGCGGGCGACCTCGACGGCCGACACACCGAGCGGGCGGTCGGCATGCTTGCGCACGGCACTGTGCGCGAACCCCACGAGTGCGACCTCGCCGTTCGCCCGGAACCGCCCCGTCATGACCGGCCCGCCAAGACGAATGCCGGAACCGAAACCTCGGCGGTCACATCCTCGAACGCCACCTCCACCGGATCGCCTGCCCGCACCACGGCATCCGGGCCGTCCAGCAGACGCCCGATCATCCGGAGCTCGGCCTGGGCCGCGAGTTCGACATCCACGAGCAGGTAGGGCACCTCGCCGGCGAATCCGAGCAGGGACGCCCGCCGGACCACCGTCCACGATCGCACCGTGCCCCGGCCGCTCACCGGCTCGAACTCGTACGCCGGTTCCACCGTGTGGCAATGCGGGCAGGTGAGGCCGGGCGGAATCGCGAACCGACGACATCGGAGACACCGGGCCAGCGCGAGCACATGCCGGTTCGCATGGGTCCAATACGAACCGGACACCTCGTCCGGAACCGGGAGGGGCCGCTCGGTCACAGAACCACCCCCGCATCCTTCAGCTCACCGATCTGATCCCACGAGTAGCCGAGCGAGAGCAGAATCTCCTCGGTGTGTTCGCCGTGTTCGGGGGCGCGCCGCAGCGCCGGCGGGCGTCGATCGATCTGCACGGGCCCGGTCGGCAAGGGATAGGACCGGCCGTCCGCCAACTCGACCGTGCCGAGATAGTCGTTGGCGAGAACTTGGGGATCGTCGAGTAGTTCGTCGACGGACTGCATGGGTGCCCACGGCGCGTCCAGACCCGCCAGCAGTTCCTTCCACTCGTCGAATGTCCGGTTACCGAACTCCGAATCGAGTTCTGCCACACAGGCGTCCAGGTGGTTGCGGCGCGCGGCCATATCCACGAACCGCGGGTCCTCGATCAAGTCGTCCCGCCCGAGGAGGCGGCAGAAAGGTGCCCAGTATCGGTCGGCCTGCAGGAAGACCAGCTGAATGTGCCGGCCGTCCTTCGTCCGGTAGGCGCCCACGAGTGGGTTGACCGCACTGCCTCGGCCCGTTGCCGCGCGAGGGGTACCACCGGCCAGCGCCGACAGCACATCCGAGGACAGCATCCACATCGCGGTGGCGAGCAACGATACGTCGACCACCGCGCCCCGGCCGGAACGCTGCTGGCGCACCAGCGCGGTCGCGATCCCGAACGCCAGGGCCATCGCGCCGTTGCGGTCCCCCATCGCGCCGCGCTGGCTGATCGGATGCTCCCGCTCCGGCGGGGTGAGAATATGCGCGACCCCGCCCTGCGCCCAGAAGGCGGAGGAATCGTAGCCGGGCTTGTCGGCGTCCGGGCCGCGCGCACCGAAACCGTGGCCGCTCGCGTACACCAGACGCGGGTACCGCCGGGTGAGCGTCTCGGCGTCGAGACCGAGGCGGCGCAGTGCACCGGGGCGCAGATTCGTCAGGAAGACATCCGCCGTCTCCAGGAGCCGGTCCAGCAGCTCGAGCCCCTGTTCGTCGTGCAGATCGATCGATACCGAACGCTTTCCCCGATTGGCCAGTGCCACGGACAGATTCACGCCCGAGCTGTCACTGCCGATGCCCTGCGTCGCCAGATTGCGGTAGGGATCGCCGTCCGGGCGTTCGACCCGGACGACGTCGGCGCCCCAGTCGGCCAGCAGTGCACCCGTGACGGGAACGAATACCCATTGCGCGAGTTCGACCACCCGCACACCGTCCAAGGCCTCGTCGTCCACACGTACCTCCCGAGAGCGATCGCAGAATGCGACTCCACATAAAGGTAGAACATGACTCTCGTTTGAGGGAGTAAAACTCTGGAATCGGCGAGTACTCAACTTCATTCACCGTGCTGACCAGCACATTGCGCGTCGAAAGTGTGCGACGGCAACATGTCCAGGCACCGCCGCAGCCTCCCGAAAAACCCGCGAGGGCAATGCGAGGCACCCGGCAGGCAGCCGCCGGAAGGCCCGCCCACCCGCTGCGCCGACCGTCCCACTCCCGGCGAGAACCGGTGACCCCGCGTACCGACAACGGCAGACCGGCGGACACCCCGAGCATCAGCGAGAGACCCGCCGATAATCCAATTCTCCTTCGAGGGGAAGTCACGTTCTACATAATGACATCGGCGCTCTCGCGGATGCGGCGGATCCGGCAACCGAGAAAGACGAGGGGCCGCGCTTCCGCTCCACAGCCCGGAGATGAGCGCCGACGACCCGGGCACCCGTCCGGGCCGCACTCCGCCGGGTCGCCACGGCAGGCCGGTGACACGTTCCCGGACCGCGCCGTCGTCGAGGAGAAGTCAAGGGAGAACTGTGATGTCAGTGATCGGGATGGATGCGACAGCAGCCTTTACACCACGTCCACGCCGGATCCCCGACGAGCTCCGCCGCCGATACGAGCAGGAGGGTTGGTGGACGGACGAAACACTCGGGACCATACTGGCCGAGGGCCTTGAAAAAGCTCGGGAACTGGAATTCTGCGTGCATTCGGAGATCCGGCCGTACCGCGTGACAGTGGGCGAAGTGGAAACGACCGCCCGGCGGCTCGCCGCCGGACTACGCGAACGCGGCGTCGGGCCGGGCGATATCGTGGTCTTCCAGTTGCCCAACTGGCAGGAGGCCGCGGCCACGTTCTGGGCGTCGGCACTGCTGGGCGCGATAGTCGTACCGGTCGTCCATTTCTACGGCCCCAGCGAACTCGGTTACATCCTGTCGGTGACACGGCCACGGGTTTTCATCACCGCCGCGGAATTCGGACGGATGAAGTATCACCCCGAACTCACCACCGAGGTGCCCGTCGTGGGGGTCGTGGGTGTCGATTTCGACGAATTGCTCGCCGCCGATCCGCTCACCGAGCCGGCGCGGCACGACCCCGCCGAGCCCGCCCTGATCGCGTTCACCTCCGGCACCACCCGCAGCCCGAAGGGCGTCGTCCACAGCCATCGCAGCCTGGCCTTCGAAACACGCCAGCTGCTGGCCAACTACCCGGCCGATCAACCGGCGCAGCTCACCGCGCTACCGGTCGGGCATTTCATCGGCATGCTGGGCGCGTTCCTGCTCCCGGTCCTCCAGTGTTCTCCCATCCATCTGCTCGACGCCTGGGATCCGGGCCGAGTCATCGGATTGATGGACAGCGACGGCGTCGCAATCGGCGGCGGACCTCCGTACTTCGTCACCAGCCTGCTCGACCATCCCGATTTCCACCCCCGCCACCTCCGCTATATCTCGCATATCGGCCTGGGCGGATCGACCGTCCCCACCGCGGTGGCACAGCGGCTCACCGATCTCGGAATCATCGTGACCCGCTCCTACGGCAGCACGGAACATCCGTCGATCACCGGCTCCCACCACACCTCGGACGCGGCGAAACGGCTGTTCACCGATGGTGCCGCACGTCCGGGAGTGGAGATCAAGCTGAGCGAGGACGGCGAAATCTACAGCCGCGGACCGGATCTGTGCCTGGGGTACACCGACGACTCGCTCACCGCCGCTGCCTTCGACGAGGACGGCTGGTATCGCACCGGAGATATCGGAGAGATCGACGCGGACGGCTATCTGAGCATCACCGACCGCAAATCCGACATCATCATCCGGGGCGGCGAGAACATCAGCGCACTGGAGGTCGAGGAAACCCTGCTCTCGATGCCCGCGATCGCCGAGGCCGTCGTCGTGGCCGCACCCCATGAGCGTTTCGGTGAGCAGCCCGCGGCGGTGCTGCGCCTCCGAGAGGGTTCGGCCATGCCGACCCTGGCAGATGTTCGCGAGCATTTCGCGGCGGCCGGGCTGGCACGGCAGAAATGGCCCGAGGAGTTGCACCACGTCGACGACTTCCCACGCACCGCCAGCGGCAAGGTGCAGAAGTTCCGGGTGCGTGAACAGGTCGCCGCCGACAGGCCCTGATACCGGACCTCAGCAGTACGGTCTGGTATCCGGTGGGCTCGGTTACCGGAGCGGAGCGGACCCGCCGATAGACGGTAGTGGTCGCATCACGTGTCCTCCGCCGTCCCGGCCGCCGCCGGGGTCAACCCGCCGAAGGCGGCCAGACAGAAGGTCCACAGCCGCTCCGCGGCGTCGCCGCTGTCCCGGGTGGGTGTGTACGCATAGTGGTGGAACACCGACATCACCAGTTTCATCACGAACCACGCATCACCCGCGGGGTCGTTCGGCCGGAGCAGGCCCGCCGCTTCGGCCTCGCGGAGTTCACGTTCGATCAGCACCGCGAACGGCTGGTTGGCTCGCGCCATCTCCGCCGGGAACAACTGATGCAGCCGCCAGTGCTCCGCGGTGACGAACCGTGGGCCGAAATCGGCGTTCTCGCCCACCGACCGGAGCACGCGGGTGATATAGAAATGCAGCCGCGCGACCGGGTCGGGCAGTTCACGCGCGGCGACCTCGAGCTCTGCCGTCCGTTCGCTGATAACGTCCTCGAACACCGCCAGGAGCAGTTCGTCCTTACTGGGAAAATGCCGATAGAAGGTCTGCAGCGCGATGCCTGCTTCCTTCGCGAGCTCCTGGGTGGTGAGGGCCGCTCCGTCCGCCTGCAGCAGCCGGCGCGCTGCCGCCACGATGGCCTGCGCTTGTTCCACGCTGCGCGCCCGCGATCGCTGCACCGCGCGGGACCGATCGGCCGCGCGATCGGCCCATGCGGGCGGCGGCGCACCGTCGCCGTCGTTCGCCGGAGAACTCGACATGGTCACCAGGGTGTCCCTTCTACCTGACCGTTCACGACGACAAGGATGTCACTTCGGTGTGAGTCACCTTCCCGCAGGTGCGAGAGTGCGATTCCACCGAGAGACAGATTCAGGTTATCCCGCCGCGCACCGGTCTCCGCGCGCCGGACCACCGGGGTGTCGGTCCGGGCCTCGCCGCGATTCACCGAGCCGGCCCCGGCCGCTGTGTCGAATCCGGGCAGGGGCAAATCCCGGCGTTGCGGCCGGGGAGGCAGAATACCCCTGGTGAGCGCAACATTGCAGGCCAGCGGTCTATCGGCCGGGCACGCCGAACGCACCCTGTTCGCCGACCTCGATTTCACTCTCGCTCCCGGCGATGTGATCGGCCTCGTCGGTGTGAACGGTGCCGGGAAATCGACTCTGTTGCGAATACTCGCCGACGGAGCCCCGGACGAAGGCACGATCACGCTGAGCCCGCCCGATGCCACCGTCGGCTACCTGACCCAGGAGCCGGAACGTATCGACGGCGAGACCGTGCTCGAATTCCTCGCCCGCCGAACCGGCGTCGCGCACGCCCAGCAGGTCATGGACGCGGCGGCCGAACGCCTCGCCGACGGCGGTGCCGACGACTACTCCCCCGCGCTCGAACGCTGGCTCGCCCTCGGCGGCGCCGATCTCGATCAGCGCGCCGAGGAGGTCGCCGCCGATCTCGGCCTCACCGACGGTCTCGCCGGCGGACTGACCACCCCGATGACGGGCCTGTCCGGCGGACAGGCCGCGCGCGCCGGCCTCGCATCGGTCCTGCTGTCGCGGTTCGACATCCTGCTACTGGACGAACCCACCAACGATCTCGACCTCGACGGGCTCGACCGCCTCGAACGATTCGTCACCGGTATCAGGGTGCCGCTGATGATCATCAGCCACGACCGGGAGTTCCTGACCCGCACTGTCACCAGCGTTCTCGAACTCGACCTCGCCCAGCAGCAGGTCAGCTTCTACGACGGGGGCTACGACTCCTACCTGGCCGAACGCGAGATCGCGCGCAGACATGCCCGCGAAGCTTACGAGGAATTCGCCGATACCAGAGCCGGTCTCGAAGCCCGGGCGCTGATGCAGCGCAACTGGCTGGAAACGGGCGTCCGCAACGCGCGCCGCAAGACCAAGAACGACTCCGACAAGATCACCCGCAAAACCCGGGCCGAAGCCACCGAGAAACAAGCCGCCAAGGCCCGCCAGACGCAACGGCGCATCGAACGGCTGGACGTGGTCGAGGAACCACGCAAAGAATGGGAACTGCGTATGCAGATCGCGACGGCTCCGCGCAGCGGTTCGGTCGTCGCGACGGCGAACAATGCCACTGTCACACGCGGCGATTTCACACTCGGCCCGGTGACCACCCAGATCGACTGGGCCGACCGGATCGTCCTGGCCGGCGCCAACGGTTCCGGTAAATCCACCCTGCTCGCCCTGTTGCTCGGCAAACTCACCCCCGATACCGGCACCGCGGCCCTCGGTTCGGGCGTGCGGATCGGCGAGGTCGACCAGACGCGCGGCCTGTTCCGCGGCACCGCCGCCCTCGCCGCCACCTTCGGCACGGCAATGCCCGACTGGCCCGATGCCGAGGTCCGCACTCTGCTCGCCAAATTCGGTCTCCGCGGCCCGCACGTCAACCGTGCCTGCGACACCCTGTCGCCCGGCGAACGCACCCGCGCCGCACTCGCCTTGCTCCAGGCCCGGGGCGTGAACCTGCTGGTCCTCGACGAGCCGACCAACCACCTGGACCTGCCCGCTATCGAACAGCTGGAACAAGCCATCGAATCATTCACCGGAACGCTACTTCTGGTGACCCACGACCGCCGCATGCTGGATTCCGTACGAGCCACCCGCCGCTGGCATCTTGCCGACGGGCAGCTCACCGAGGTCTAGCGCATCGACACCCGCGCGCTCATACCGACCTCAGCCAGCTCTGCGGTTCGTAATCATGCTCCGATTCCTCGACGTACTCCTCGCGCGCGATATCCTCCGCCGTCGGCAGGCCGGTCAGCGCGAGCATGTCACTACTCATTCCGGCGGCCTCCAGTTCGGTCCGGCGAGCCAGGCCGGCCCTGTTCGCCGCCCGCCTGCACAATCTCGAGATCTCCCGGGCCAGCTCCTCGGGCGCCCGGCGCAATTCGTCCGGTTCGATATCGATTTTGATCGGCAGGCCCTGTTCGGTGGTCTCCACCGAGATCAAGCCACCCCTCGACGCTGCTCTTGCCATCGCACCTCACCCACTCATCGTTTACCCGCAAGCCTATGGCGGACCGTCCCCCTTCCGCTCCGATTCCCGCCACCCACGGGAAACGCTCGCCGAAAGGCGAAGCCGGCAGTCCACCAGCCGGCTATGAGATACGTTCCCAGGTGGCGTTCTTCATCACGTAGCGCCTACCGATGCCATGGACGACACCGCCCCCTTCCGTCCGGACGCCGGCGTCATCGCCTTCCGCGACGAGAGTGCCGGTGATCTCGAAGGCCGCTCTTGACTATCGGTAGTGACGCCGAGTCTGCTATTCGTTCACCGCGTTGTGCGGATCGACCGGAGGAGCCAACGGGCCCGCGGCCCGCGGCGGTGCGGCTTCGGCGGGAGAATTCTTCAGGCGGTCGCGGCTGTGGGCCCGCGGGGCGCCGCCACCGTTCATCTCGACCGTGCCGCCGCGTCGGGGCGCAGGTCAGAGCCGGTAGCGGGATGCCGGTCGGGGATTTCCGGACCCGAGTCCTGACGTGTATTCAACTGACCGGCCCGCGAGAGCCAGGCGACGGCGAGGACGAGACCGTCACGGACGCGCCAGCGGCCCCGGATCGGTTCGGTTGGCAGCCCGTATTCCTGGGCCGCGGCCGGGTCGAGCTGAGCACGGAAGGTATGGTCCGCGAGATCGAGGGTCACGTGGACAAGAGCATCGGCGGGGAGATTCACGCTGCTCGAATCGGCGGCGGGAGCGGGAAGCAAGGTCTCGTGGATGCCGGCTACCGCGTCTTTGGCGGCGCGCAGTACCCGCAGCAGATGAACACCTTCCGAGGCCATCTCGCTGCCTCCCGCCTCTTGAACCCAGGCCGATTCGCCGGTATCGACGAATCCGACGTGCTCGAGGTTCATCGGTTCGTTCAGTGCGAGGCCGAGACCCACCGCGCGGTACAGCTCCGCCGGTGCGGCCACCGCGGCGGCGTAGGGAGACTCCCCGCCGCCCAGGGTCGGGTCGAGGGTGATCGCGCCGACCGTGCCCTGCGGCCACGGCAACGGTTCCGGGTACGGCGGTGGATGATTCTGCTGGAAGCCCGGAGCCTCCTCGGCCGTGACCCCGAGGCGATGCAGAGCCATTCGGCCACAATAGAATTCGGGGTCGGAGCCGCGGTTACGCACCCTCTGCGCGCCAAGTTCCTCGTAGCCCGCGGTACCCGGTGGCAGCAACGGGCCGAGCATCGACTCGCCGAAGAGGAACCAGGTCGATTTCGCGGTGTCCAACCGGATCACGCCGGTCTCGTACTCCGCGGTGGAGGCCGGATCGTCTACCGAATCCGGGGTGTTGTCGATTACCTCGGTGACGAGGCTGCGTTCGCCGTACATGTCCGGGCTCACCCGGGCGACCAACCGGACCTCCCCTGTACTGGCTGCCAGCGCCGTACGCAGCTGCTTTTCAACCAGGGCCGCCGCCGTTTCCGCTCCTCCGGGGGTACGCCATTCATGCTTGCCGGTCAGCCACTGAGCGAAACGTTCCCGCGACCGGGTTGCCATGCCGGCCCGTTCGCTCTCGGTCAATCGGATGCCGCCGATCCCACGGGGCCCCAGAGAAAGGTCGAATTCGTTGTCGGAGCCACCGCCTTCCCGCCGGCCCGGATGCGCGGCCGTGACACCGGGACCGGGGCCGGGTTCGACAATACGGTCCGCCCAGGTGAAGTCGTCGGGGCCGACACGCAGAGTCCACAACCGGCTGTGCCCGATCCCGGTATCAGCGAGCGCATACCCGACCACGCTGATCAGGTTCTGCGGGTCGAACCGCAATAATGTCACCGCGAAACCTGGTGCCGCCCGCTGCTCGGCCCGCACGAGTTCATCCCAGAGACGACGGGCGTAATCCAGCAACTGGACTTCGGCGGGACTCAGTTCGGTCGCGGGACGCGCGGACAGATCTGCTACCACCTGACGCAGTACCAGTTCACATGCCATATTCGAGGATTCGGGAGACACGGCCGACACCGCCATACCATGGCGTGCCACAACATCCGGGGCATCTCGGACAACCGCGCGCCGCTGCTCCAGCGGCAGTCCGTGCCACCAGTTGGTGATATTAAGCCGCTTCGCAAAAGCGTCAGCAGGGTTACGGGGCTCGAAAATAGATTCGGCGGTTTTCCCCGCACCCGCCGCGCGATAGGCAGCCGCCGCCTGCTCACGCTCGGCCACCGACAGCTCGACGGGTGGTTCCGGCTGCGCCGGCCTGGGAAGATGACTCGCGGCGAACGCGGCATCGAGGAAGCGGGATACCGTTGTAACGAACTCGGCGAGCTGTGGGGTCCCGGTTTCCGCGGCGAGCCCGCGGATCTCGTGCAGGAGATCCGTGCCCGGCTCCGCACCACCGACGGCCTCCCCTACCGGCGGCCGCAGCTGCTCGTTCCCGGCGACACTCCCCGACACCGGACCCGACGAGCCGGGCTCCACAGCGGCCGGGCGAGTCGCCTCGACACCCAGCAGCCGGGGCAGCGCAGAATCCAGCTGTCCTGCCTGATAGTTCAGGTCCGCCACCCGCAACGCCGGGACGCCCCGCCGCTGCGCATCATGCAGCTCCCACGCCACCGCGACCCGTTCCCCGAGCCAATCCCACAACCCGGGTTCATCGATCTCACCGACGACAGGACGCGGCGCCCCATCGCGACCACGCAGCACGTTCTGGATCGGATTGATCGCATTCAACACAGTTGCCGCGGTGATCTGCCCCGGAGGCAGACCGAGCTGACCGGCGACCCGAAGGGCCTCGGGCACAATCACCGCCTCGTGGCCCTCGGCCACGGTGACTCCCGGGCCCGGTCCCGGTACATTGCCGTTATCGGTGGTGACTGCCCAGGAATCGGTCTGATTCGGCGGCTGCTCCGGACCGTGCTCGGTACCACGACGGATCGAATGCGGATACTCCGCGGCACCGTCCCGAACGTCACTGCCCGCTGTACTGCCGGAAACCGATCCCGAAGACGGGCTGCCACCGGTACCGAGCCGCGTCAACAGTTCGGGAGCGATTCGACCGATGGCTGCGAGTACGCGGCCGCGGATAGCAGGTGCGACCGCCTTGCCCGCAATCACATTGCGCACTGTCGGGCGAGAGGTATTCGCGTCGGCCGCGATCTCGCCCGTCGGCCAGCGGATGGTCGCCCGCGATGCTTGCTCCGGCATCTCGAACCCGAGTCGTTCGGCCGTGGCCATGATCGCGCGCCACACCCGATACTCCACCAGTCCGCCGGCCAGCAGATTATCGACGGCTTCGATCGATACCCCGGCCTCCCGCGCGAGCTCGGTCTTGGTGACCTTTTCTACCGGCGCCGGAGCCACCTCCGCCTCCAGCTCCGGGGCGATCCGGCGGAGAGCCGCGATCACCCGCCCCCGGACGCCGGGCTTCACCGGCTGCCCCTCGCGCACCCGGACCACAGTTTCGGGCGACACACCGGCTGCCGTCGCGATCTCCTGCGTCGGCCACACAATGGTCGCGTTCGATGCCGACTCCGGGAGGTCCCAGTCGAACGATTCGGCGGCGAGCACGATCGCACGCCAGGTCCGGTATTCGACGGACCGCCCGTTGCACACATTGTCCACCGCCTCCACGGTGACACCCGCGGCTTCTGCCAGCGCCGTCTTGTTGACCGTCGTATCCAGGGCCGGTGCAGGAGGTGCGAGCGGCACACTGTTCCGGAGTTCAGGAACGAAGAGATCGATCGCGTCGACAACCCTGTCGCGCAGTTCGGCCGGTACCCACTCACCGGCGTGCACCTTCCGCACGGTCGCCTGACTCACCCGGGCCACTCGCGCGATCTCGGCCGTGGGCCAGATGATCGGGCCTGCCAGCACCTCGGCGGTGAGGTCGAATCCGAGCTCCTCCGCCGCCGCGATAATCGCGCGGCGGGTCCGGTAGTGGACCGCGCCGAGTGCGAGGAAATGGGTGACGGTCTGCTTACGCACACCCGCTCGCCACGCCACATCCGCCCTGCGGGGCGGCTTCGGTGGCAGAGTCGGTTCAGGCGCAGGGGGTGGAACATATTCGACCAACCGTGGAGTTCTGTGCCGCATTGCGGCCAGAACTCTGGCGTATGCCTCCGGTTTCACCCATCGCCCGGCCCGGACCGCACGGACGGTTACCACCGAAACACCCGCGACATCGGCTATCTCCCCGACCGGCCACCAGATCCGCACATGGAAGATCTCTTCCGGAAGGTCGAACCCGCGCCGATATGCCGCATCGAGAACTTTCTCCCAGGACGCGTAGGACGCCCGATGGGGTTTCGAACCGAACATCTTCCGCATCGTGTTCGAGGAAATACCCGCATCACGAGCGACATCGTCTCGGCTCATACCCGCGGGTGGCGCCGGCGGAATCCGATGGGCCAATGCCGGGAAGCCGGCGCGGATGGTGCGAACGAGATGGTCACGCAAGTCCGGTTCCAGCCGGCCCTGGTCTCGCAGTGCCCGCACGGCGCCGACCGGGACATCGGCCGCGCGGGCGATATCGACAAGCGGCCACCGGATCGCTGCCCACCGGACCGGTTCCGGCAATACGACACCGAATCTGCGGGCCTCCTCGACGATCTGCTGCCACACCGCGAATTCCACACGCCGCCCGTCCAGCAACGTATCGATCTTCGCTTGCGAGATTCCGTCCACCTGTGTCAGGAGCTCGAATGCGGCCGCCGGTGGCGGTAGCCCGGCCCGCCGGGCGGCCGCCACCACCTGTGCTCGAATCTCCATGTCCACATCCAGGTCCGGCTCTCGGTACAGGTCCCATATCACCCCCTCGGCTACCTGCGATTCCTCCACGAGCAGCCGAACACGTTCCGCTGAGGGAACCAGTACCAGGGGGAGCTCGAAGTCGATCTCCCGCGCCGCGGCCACGATCTTCTGTCTGGCCTCGGCGCTGACAGGCCGGCCACGGAGTGCCCGGCTCACTAATGCCTTATCCACGCCTGCCGTCCGAGCCAGGTCGGCTTGGCTGGGTGACGAAGGCGCCGGAAGCCCCGCCAACCAGGCCGGTAGCGGGTAGCCGATGAATCGTGCTGCCACAACAATCTTGCGCTTCGACTCGTCGCTCACCGGCAGTCCGTCGAGGAAGCGGGATACGACCCAGATCGATAATCCCGCCTCCTGAGCCAGAACGGAACGCCCGGGCCGGTACAGCGGCTCGAGCACTTCCGGTGGGAGCGTCAAACCCTTGTGCAGCGCAGCCGCGGCGATCTTCCGCAACGTCGCGACGCGCACCGGACCGCCGTTGAGCGCGATGCGCAAACTATCTACCTTCGTCCCGGCCAGAAGCGCCATTTCCTTCCAATTGACTTCGCCGGCGAGTTCGTTCTCCGGTACGACACGGCCGTCCCGGAACACGGCTCCGAGCTCACGCATAGCCGCAGTGATCCGTTCCCGGGCGGCCCGGCTGACCGATTCTCCTTTGGCCATTCGAAAAACGGAGGTGGTCCCGACTCCGGCGCGTTCCGCGACGGCCCCCAGGCCGACTATCGGCGTATGGGTGATGTCCGGACCGAGCTCGAACCCGATCCCGGGCGCGGCCGCCAGCACTTTTTCGTACGAGTCTGCGTCGACCGGTTTGTTGTTCAGGACGAGAATGACTTCACGCAGGTCGACGCCGGCGGCTCGCGCCAGATCGGTTGCTGTAGGCACTGTCTCAGAGGGATGCCCGAGTAACTCGGCCAACCGTGCCGCACCTTTATCGAACAAGATCTGAGCCGGGGGAATCAGCATCCTGTGGCCCGCCTCGTTCGAGGAGGTTCCGACCAGGATCGTTTCGTAGCTCACCGCTCGCTGACGCGGATCCAGCAGATCCACCGCGCGAGCAAGCTCCACCACATTGCCGGTGAAAAGTCGTGCGAGCGCCGGTGGAAGCCGCGCACCGACAGACGCGACCAGCTCGTCGCGGTCGGGTCCGGTCGGTGGTAGCTCCGCCAACCAGCCATCTATATCGACCGCCGGCGGTTCCCCCCGGGTGACCAGTGCGAGCTTCAGCTCGTCCTCGGCTCGACGGCGCAGCGTGGATTCCGTCATCTCATAGATGCGCATTTCCGCCATGATCTGCTGCGGTGTCCGATTACGCAGATACCGCAGAGCGCTGTACTCGGCAACGGCCCCGGTCTGTCTGGACATTGCCCAGTTCAGCGTTGCCAAATCACCGTCCGCGGCGGCGATTACTCCGTCAGGGAAGCGCTGCTTCACGATGAATTTCAGCAGATCGAAGTCCAGAGTTCCCGGCGGCGGCAATCTCTTCAGCGAGATCGGAGACTTCGCGACAACCGCTTCCGCCAGCGCCTCTACCGCGCGCCGTTCCGGGTTCTCGGCCTCGATGGCCGCGCTCGACCCACGGAAAGCTTGCCGGGGCAGCCCCATGCCATGCCCCTGTCGCAGCCATTCACGCCAATTCCTTCCGAGGCTGTGAACCGCCTCCTGAACGACGGCGAAGGAAGCCCCGGCGAGCGCGTGGATCAGCAGTGGTGCAGCATCGGCGTGCGCCGATTCCTCCCACTCATATGTGCTCAGCAGGTCTGAAGCTGCTGCACGGATATTCTCGATAATTCGGCGTTCGACTGCTTCCCGTGCTTTCTCGGATAACCAGTCGTGCACGGTACGGCCTGCGGGCGCGGTCCAGCGGTAATACCAGGCGGTGGCCCGAATATCGTCGGTAGCTGCCCGAGCCAGCTTTTCGAGGGGCTCTCGCCCGGCCGGCGCGACATCCTCGTACCCGAGCATCGCCAGGACATCGTCGAGAATTTGCGGACCGACAACGGACCAGATCAGCGCCTTCGATCCAGGCCCGCCTGCCACAGGTACCCTGCCGGAGTTCTCGACCGGCGCATCGGGCGGCGCGGCCGCGGCCTCGACGGGTCGAACCGGGCCGGCTGGTGCCGACGGACCCCGTGACTCCCCATCACCCCAGGTAGCCGCCGGATCACCGTCCGGATGGTGGAACGCCTTCCAGGGCTGCTGCCTATCGAAGGTGAGTCCTGGTTTTGCCGGCGGTGATGTGGTGGCACTTGCCGGCCGCGGCCCGAGTGGCTTGTCGAGTCCCGCCGGTGGAGTCGGATCCGCACCGCCCGGCCGCTCCCGCGGTTCACCGTTCTCATCGGAGAGCCCGGTCCCAGCGCCCCCATCCGAGGACAGATCGAACGCTGCCCAGGTGATCATGCCGCCACCCCAGCTGCCCGCCCCTGCACGGTCTGCGCCGGGAACGATGCGATCTTCGACGCCCGACGGCGCGTCGGCCTGCGGATACCGGTCCGCTATCGCCACCCGGAATTCCAGACCGCGCGGCCCCATCGCGACGGCCGCGGTGACCGCCCCGTCCCTGGCGCCACCCACCGGCAGATTGTCGATCAGAGCACGGACCAGCTCCCGTGCCCGGTCCCCGGCATGCGGCACATCCCTTGTCACATGCTCGACCAGCGCCTCGATCCGCTGAACCGCCGTCTTCGGGTCCGTATCCGATTCGACCAGCCATTCGGCCTGCGCATACAGATCGACACCGTCGAAGGGATCACTCGCGTAGATGGTCGGTTCGGACCCGGCAGCCCGGAACAATTCGACCAGCCAACGGTTACCGAAGAACCGCATCGGCGCTGAACCGGCCTGCTCCTGATTGTCGACGAGTTGCAGGGTCCCCGGACTGGCCGGGTCCCATCGGATCGTGGATTCGAACAGTTCGAGCACCGGTACATCCGGTGCGCGGTCGCGGGATTCCCCGAGGGCGACAGTCAGAACGAAGCTGCCCGGGTCCCCGGTCACCGCGGCTTCCATCCGGCGGATCCGGTCGAGGTTGCCGTCCAGCGCGGCACGCAGTCGCCACGACACCACGGCCTCTGCCGCGGCGAGTTGATCGGGTTCGGTCCAGCCGTGCTGGACCATTTCGTCCCGGGCCCGCCGGACCACCTCCCAAACCGCCTCGTCGGCAGTTTGCATCGCACCGATCACCAGTCCACCGTCGAGCACACCCGACGACCGGATGACGATCCGGTCGCCCGGCACCGTCCGGGCAGCGCCGGTGACCTCCAGTGTGGTCAGCCCGCCGCGGGTGACCGTGACGGTCACGGTCTCGTCCGGGCCCGCGGCCTGCACCAGCCGTTCCGCCGCGGCCTCGACCACCGACCGGTCCGCCGCACGATGCGGCCCACCGTGGAACCCGAAAACTTCGCCGGCCGTCCGGCTCGGGTCGATCGAGGCCTGCCGCATCATCTCCAGCCGCAGTACCTGGGTTTTCGCGACCGGGTCGGCCCCGGTCGCGCGTTCGGTCACCCGCACCGCGCCGTCCCGGCATTCGAAATCGCCCACGACCCGGCGAGTGTGCGGCGTGGTCTCGATCCGCCACGTCGTGGCGTCGCTCTCCAATGCGCGGGCCAGCTCCGGCGGTACGTCACGATCTGTGTCGTTGTCGACTGTCACCCGCACATCGGTGCCGACGGGTTCGACGGTCACCGTGGTGGCACCGCGCCGGACCGCGTCGGCGACAACCACGCCGACGCTGTCGGCGACTGCGGCGCGGGCCGCGACCGGCCATGTGGGCACCGTATCGTCGATCATGTTGCGCAACGCGATCCGGTCGGCGTCCGGGGTCGCCGGATCGAGTGTGCGGACCTGCGGCTGCTCATCGGCCCGGCTGGTCTCGGCGTCGTCCGCGGAGGCGATAGCCGGTGCGCCGGATTCGTGTTCGGGCGGTGCCGAACCACCTTCCGCGGTATCCGGCGAAACAGGTCCGTCTTCCACCTCTGCGGAAACGCCTTCTCGGGCGCGACCGGTACTGGATTTCGGGTGGAGCGGCGTATCGGCGACCTGTCGATCGGTCGCGGCCTGTGCGGCTTCTTCGCTGTCTTCCTGGCTCGAGAGTTCGTCGGCCGCCGCGGCCGTCCACAGATTCATTTGCTGATGGTCGCGCCAACCCTTCGATCCCTTGTTCAGCCAGGGGTGCCGCGGATCGATTCCGTGATCGTCGAGCTTGTCGAGTACCCGCTGGAGCGCCACGGGGTCTCCGGGGGTGGTCGCCTTGAAAGCCGCTAGGAGAGCCAGGGCGCGCCGATTGCCGAAGCTGTTGCGGCCCTCCGGTTCTGCACCCAACCCCACGCCGGGGAGGACCTGGTGAGTCATGGCCGGGACAGACCACTCGAACACGTCCGGATGCAGCTCCTGGTAGCGGCGCAGCCACGGAACCAGGCGGAGGGCGTCTTCGAGTCCGTCGACGTAGACGACGATACTGTCGCTGCGCCAGTTCTCCCCGACGAAGATTTTCGCGCTTTCGATACCGCTGAATTCATCCGGCCGGTCGACGATCTCGTTGACGATATCGTGCATCAGTCCGGTTGCCGCCTCCGGACGGGCGTGAAGGTAGACGCGGAAGCCGGGGCCGCGCGGCGCGCCCGCCCGGAAGAACCTGAAGTCTTTCGTCGATCCGGCGAGCCGGACGCGCTGATACAGCTCATCGGGGGTCAATTCTTCGTGCCCGGTAACGGCCTTCACCATCGCGGTCTGCGCGCCGTCGGGCCGGCTGACCATGATGGCGCCGAGCGCCCGGATAAGATTTTCCCGATCGGCGGTCGAGCGTCCCTCGGACTCATCGGGAGTGTTCTGCAGGCGGTAGATCTCGCCCCAATCCGAATACGACGCGCCGGGAGCGAAGGCGGTCTCGAGGAAGTCCAGCAAATTCTCGTACGACAGGTCCAGCGGCACCACACCGTTCAACTGGTGCGAGCGGGTCCGCAGGGCGATGAGGAGATCGAACGGGGTCTCCGGACCGAATGCGCGACGCAGCGCCCGCAACCTTCGTGGCGCGTCGAACAGATCGGGGAAGCGGGCGACGGCCTCGGCGACTGTGGTCACACGGGAACCGGGGGCATCCTGGTGATCGGCGCGCGGCGGGTATCCGCTGCTGGGATGCCTCGGTTGCGACGCGATGATGAGCGCGCGGACTATTTCGTCGGCTCGCCGGTATTCTTCCCGCGCTCGAGCCGATGCCCGCCGATGCCCCTCGGGGTTGTCCGGAACCTGCTGCAACACCCGCCTCGCGGCGACCTCGCTCCGCATCGCATCCAACCGTTCCGATACCGCGTGGAAGTGGTGCACCAGCAGCCGCAACCGCGTCTGCCCCGGGGTATTGTCCGGCTGCTCGATAATCTCGGCCAACTCGGCCAACCGCCGCGCCATCGCGTCCAGCCGCCACCGCCTGGGGTCGTCGGTGTCTTCCACGGCGGTCAGCTCGGCGCCGATTTCCGCGGGCGCCGACGCCAATCGCTCGGTATCGACGGCGCGCAGCAGGGCTCGATCGCCTTCCTGTTCCCGAGGATCAGCTGGTCGATCCAGGTGGTCCGCGAGATCACCGACTCGCTCATCCGCGCTCTGGGAACGCTCGCGTGCGTCACGCAGCTGTGCTGCGGCGGCCGCGCGCAGCTGCGCCGGTGTCCGGGCCACGCTCTCGAGGTCGTGTGCCGCCGCCACCCATTCTTTCGCCCCCTCGAGGTGACGCACCAGGATCCGGGTCCGTATCGGATCCACCGCCGAATCCGGGTGGGCCACCAGCCCGTTCAGCTCATCCAGCAGGGCGAGCATTGCGCCCAGCTGCGACCGGTCCACACTCCCGGAATCCTGCTGCCCCGCCGCCTCGTGCGCCGCCGCGACCCCCTCCCGCACCACCCGCAACTGTCCGGTATCGACCCCCGAGACAAGCGCTACCGCCGCCGGGTCGGCTGCACGTCCTGAGGCGGCTGCCCCGGGGTTCCCCGAACCGTTCTCGCCGCCTCCCGACCCGGGTGCGCCCGCGATATCCCGTTCGAGTCGCCTGTGGCCGGGATCCGGTACGGTTTCCTCGTCCAGATCGGTGACGATCGGCTCCACCGGCTTACCGGTGGCGTCCAGCAGAATGCCGTGACTGTGGAGCACAGTTCCCTCGGCTTCGGCCGGATCGAATACGCCGATCACATCGCCGCTGAGGTCGATTTTCACCAGCACACCCTCGTGGTTCACCACGAGGTAGGCATGCGCGCCGGTCAGCGATACCACTCCGTCCCGGTAGGTGTCGGTCACCACCATCCCGCGGCCGGCGGCGCGCCGGTGTTCCTGGGTCACCGACTCCCCGGCCACGGCGCCCCCGAGCAGATCCGCTATAGCCCGGTGACCCGCCACGCCGTCACCGCGGGACTTCGAACGCCCGCCGAAGGTCCACGACAGGGCCGCACCCGGGGTCCCGTCTATACCGGCCTCCACGCCGGGCAACGTCAGCACAGGCCGCTCCACGCCCCGAACCCACTGGTAGTAGTCGTTGACGGCCAGCGCGGTCAGTTGCACGCACCTTCCGATGTCGGCCTCGTCGGCTTTCATCGGAGCGGATGAGTGTCCAGCCGGTGCATCCTTGGTGTTCCGCCGGATCCCGGCGACCGCGTCGGCGAGGTCACGCCGGAACTCCGCCGCGCCGGAACCGTTCTGCTGCTCGACCTCCCGGTCCAGCCGGTGGTATTCGGTGACTTCGGCGGCGATCTCGTCGGCCCGGGCCCAGGAGACCCCGTGCTCCTGAAGAACCGTCCGCGTGAACTCCGGCAGCGCCCCAGGGTGCTCGAGTGATCGTGGATATCCCAGCAGGGTATCCACGATCGCTCCAGCATCCTCGGACACAGCGGCTCGTATCGCCGCACTGACCGAATCGCGGACCCGCACCTGATGCACCTGCGTTCGTGCCCGCCGAGCGGGTGAGGCGGCAGGTCGTTTCCACTGCCGGTCGCCGCGGTCGAACGAGCCCGGCTTCGAGTAATCGGAAAGCCCTTCGGCTTCCGGATACAGGGTCATATCCGGGCTGCCACCACGAGCCGCTTCGCCGGATACCGTTGGCGGTGGTTTCTCTGCCAGCGCCAGGGCCGCAGTGATCTGCAGGTCGAGATCGTAGGTGAGCTGATCCGCCTCCCTGCCGAGTTCGGCCAGCCTGCGGTCGGATGCCAGTACAGTCTGCAAATCGATGCCCTCGGCTTGCTGATCGATGAGCTGCTGCTCGGCATCCCGACGCGCGATATCGGTCCCTCGCATCCGTTCTGCCAGCACTCGGAGCATATTGCGCTGCCGGAGCAGCTCGGTTCGATGTCGCAGTCGGCGGCGCACTTCGACTTCGGCGGCCGACAGCTCTTCCCGCGACCACAGTCCCGGCTTCGCCGACCGCAGTTCGGCGAGTCGCCGACGCGCCGCACGCAGTCGTGTATCCCTTTCGGCCAGCGCTACTTCCAGAACTCCCAGGCCGCGGAGCCGGATCTCATCGGCCAGGATCAGTTCCGTGGCCAGGGGCAAGACGTCGTCGAGAACGTACATATCAGCGATCAGTTCCGCCGCGCGTGACGTGTCATCTTCTGATCTCGACTCAGCGAGCTGCCGGATATATTCCGGCGTGAATGCCTCCGCCACATGCTCCTTCCACAGGCTCGCGAGTTCGACCGCGCGGGCGGCACGCCGGAACCGCAGGTTCTCCACGGTCGCGCTGTCCACGCCGTCGCCACCGATACCGAACGCGGTGCCCTTGGAACCGAGAACAACCCGGACCATGTCGCGCGATCCGGACTCGCGCAACCGTAGGGCCATTAGCTCGACGCCCAACTCCACACTGTGTCCGTTCGGCGAGCCCGAGCCGGGCGGCGCCAACTCCACCGCCGCGGCCAACAGCGCATCCAGTTCCGCTTCACCGGCACGGATCCTGGCTTCCCGGGCTTCCGCCAGAGCGATGAACTCGGGCAGTGCGCGAAGTCGGAGGAACTCTTCCGCAAGACCCTCGATTTCCGTTCGCCGGGCGAGGTCGTCCTCCGCCCGCACCAGGTGTGCGGCGGCCCCTTCGCGTGTCAGCGTTTCGGGGTCTACTCCCGGTAGCAGCGCGGCGAGCCGGATTTCCGCCCACTCGAGGTCCTCACGCAAATCGCGCTCGATTGCCGGCTCCGGAGTCGGATCACCCGGCTCCCGCACCAGAAGTGGCCGATCGCGGAGGTCGTCCAACTCAGCCACCTGCGTATTCAACCGGATGACGGCGGCGGTCAGCGGACCGATTTCTTCCGAAGAATCCTGGATGTCCGCATAGAGTTCGCGCAGCGATTCCTCTACGCGGCCCAGCTGCTCATACCGTCGTCGAAGGGTCTCCACCTCCTCCAGCAAAGCGATATCGTGTCGCAGCTGGGCCGGATCCTGCTGCGGTGGTCCCGAATCCGTCCGGTTCGACGACTTCGGCTCCTCACTGCCGGGCTCCGGCTGACGCGAAGCCAACTCGTCACGAAGGTCCGAGGCGGACGCCGGGTGGACGTAGTCGTCGTATTTGTTCAGCAATTCGGCCTGCAACCGCTGCAACCGGCGCTCGAGTGTGCGCCGCCACCGCACCAGGCGGGGCGGCAGCTCGCCGTCCGGTTCACCCGGGTCTCCCGGAACGGGTGCGGGGCCGTCACCGGCACCGTAACCGTTACCGGCCGAGTCCGCGGTATCGCCGCTGTCCTCCCCCGAATCGGCTTCTCGGTCGCCGCGCCCGGCATCATCCGCGCTGCCGGCCGACTCGTTCCCCACCCCATCGCGGGCCGATACCGCCGGGTAGATACGGGTCACGTTGCCGGATGCCGCGACAACCAGAATATCCTTCACTCCGATGACCGGGGGGATCAGCAATGAGTCTGCCAGCTTCCGCGGGTCCACCGTCGAATCGAGGAGATCGATCACCACCCGGTCAGCGTTCCCCGCGGCCGCGGTGTGCTCGAGCCAGGACCGGATGGCGCGCACGCCACCGTTCGACTTCGACGGCGCGTATCGCAAGAAGGACCGGCCGTCGATCCGCAGCACCGGCGCGAGCCGCACCGAATACCCCTCCCGGTGCAGCGCCTCGGCCATCCCTCGCTGCGCGAGCAGATGACGGCGCCACTCCTCGGGCGACATCGACTCGTAGGGCTCCGCCGGACCCGGCTTCGGCGGAATCTTCTCCGGCCCCATGCCATCATCCGGACTCGACCCCGGCTCGGCCTCCTCATCCATACCGATGTTCACGCTCGGCAGCGGGTCGTTCTCCATCTCCGGTGTCAGTTTCTCCACCGGCTGCCTGTTCGCGTCGAATTCCGCCGCCCACCTACCGACCACGACCCGATCCGTCAGCGGCGGATACCTGTGATATCGCTTACGCCCCGGATCGATCACTTTGATTCGGCCGTTCGCGTTCACCAACCGGAAAGTGTGCGCTCCCACCTGCTTTCCATCGACAACGTCATGATGCCGGTCGTCGTACTCCTCGACGATGACCGTCTGCGCACCATGCCCCGCAGCCTCCAACCGCCGCTTCACCGCCGCGTACGGATCGGCATTCGCCGGACCCCTGCGGACCGCGACAAGCCGCGCGCGCAACGCCTTCCGGAACACCTTCGGAGGCACTCCGGCCAAACCAACCTCACCGAGATCACCGACCCGCACCCCGGACGCCGCCAACTCGGCCAACACCAGCACCGCACACTGGTTGCGCATAAGATCCACCGACCGCGGCGGAGTCCAACTACGCTCACCATCCGCAGGGGTGCCGGCCGTCGGTGGACGTCTTCCGAACTCGGCGGTCGTCACTGCGCTCGGTGGTGCCGAGAGACTTTCGGGGGGCACACCGCCCAATTCCAGAACAGCCTTCCGGACTCGGGTCCGGACCTCGTCGCTTGCCCACGGATGCGCATCGACAGCGCGGGCCACGGCGGTGACGGTGATCCCGAGATGCCTCGCCACTACTTCGACGGACACACTTTCCACCGACTCGGCCTGATCTGCGCCGGTGCCGATCTCCGCGATTGCCTGCCGCACCCGTTGCCGATCGTGGTCCGATACCCCGGGCCGATCGCGTACCACCCGATTCACCACGCCGGTATCGAGTCCGGCGTACTCGGCCACCGCCCGTAGGGACAGAAAGCCCGGACGGCTACCGGTATCGATGGGGTGCAGCCGCTCGCGCACCTCCTCGGCGACCGTTCGTGCCGCGGTCCGCAGGGTTTCCGCGGCTCGCTCGGGCGTCACGCCCAATTGCTCCGCACTTTCGGTGGTTGTCAGGCCCGTACCGAAGTGCAACCGTGCTGTATCCCGCATCCGAACCGGCAGCGCTTCTACCGCGTGCCATATCGACAGTGCGCTCGCTTCGGCCAGAACGTACCGGTCACCGCGGTCCAGGGCGGAGTCGTACAGCCGACGCCGGACAGCCAGGAACTCGCGTCGCCACGGGCGTGTCCCGTCGGCCGCCGGGGAAGACTCCGGCCCCTGCTCCGCGGGCTCCACGGCATTCTGCGAAGAATCGTGGGCCGGCTGCTCGCCGCGCAGCACTGCATCGGCGATTTCCGCGAAGCCATTGGTGCGCAGCAGATGGCGGGCGAAATGGCTGATCGCCGCCACGAATGCCAATGAATCCGCGGCCCACCAGAGCGGATTGCCACGCAGGTGGTCCACTCCGAGCATCACATCGCCGGGTACGAGATCACCGGCGACCATTCGAGTCCGGACCTGGCCCGTCTCGCCGTATCTGGCCTCGACCGAGCTCGCCTCGAAGGCCCCGAAGATATCGAGAATGCGGCCGTCCGGCATACGAACCGCACTGTGCGTCGGCACCCACTCGCCGTCGTCACGGATTTCGAAAACCACCGTCTCCCAGCCGGTCATACTGTGCAGCGCAGCAGCCAGATAGTGGCAATTGCGGCGGCCGAACAGTTCTTCTGCGTACCAGTCGACGGTGGACTCCGTGACCACGATTCGAGAATGCCCGTAGTATGTCGGGCTGGGCATTTCGAAAACCAAACGGCCTGTGAAATTTCCCCGTAGCGCCCAGCGCTGCCAATCCGCCGGATCACTCCCGCCGTCGGATTCCGGAGTGGACGCCGAACCGGCCGGGGGGATCTCGCCGGTGGCCATTATCGTAGCGGCTTCCCCAGTGATCTCCGCGACCTGCTGGGACTCCTGCCCATCTCGCATCGCTCGCCGATAACGGCTGACAAGGGTTTCGAGTTCTGCCCACGCCGCGTCGGTCAACGGGCGGACTCGAGAGTGATCCCCGCCGAATACGAAGCCACGAACCGAAAGGATGTCGGACCGATCCGGCGATTCGAACTTCTCGATGGAATCACCGAGAATGCCGATTTTTTGGATCGAACCGCCGTTTTTCGCCACGACGTAACTGTCCAGGCGATCTCCGTAATCGTCGACGACCACCACCACCGCGGCATTCGAATCCGCCGATTCCAGCATCTCGACGATCTCGGCATGTCCCCTGAAATCGTGCGGCGCGGCGCCGAGCGCCGCGGCAATTTCGAAAACCTGCGCTCCGCTATCGCTCACGTTCCGAGTCAACGGTCGAATATCGGGGTTTCCCGTGATCGCCGCCACTGTTGCCACCGCAGCGGGCCCTTCGAAATGGCTGATCGGCCATTCGGGCAACGAATCCGACCGTTTCTTACCCCCTTCGATCGAGCGGCTGATGCTCCTGATCCGCTCATCTGTCGATGTGATCTGCACGGACAGATCTGCCACCGCTGCCGGTGGGTTCGACGGCAGGTTCTCCGGATCGATACCGTGTTGCTCCGCCAGTTCCTGCATTTGGTTCTGATAATTCGCCAGCCGCAGCTCCGCGCGCACTCGTTCACCGTTCAGCGCGTGTAAGCGGCCGGCCGTCTCATGCAGGCGCCGGTATCGCCGCAGTGAATCCTCGAGCTTCGCCAGTGACCATTCCCCCGCCGGATCGGCGATCCTGGACTTATCTGTTCGATATTCCCGCAGCGCGTTCGCCATCGACGCCGGATCGCCGCTGTCCATCGGAACGCCCGCCCGTCCGGCCAGATCGAGCAGATCATCGAGCGCCCGCTGCACGGCCAGATCGCGCCGATACAGTTCACCGAACTCCCTCACACGCTCCGACACGGGTTGAACCTCCGGCACCCCGCTCGTGCCGGGACCTGTTGCGACCCCTTCGAGCTCCCGCCGGAACGCGCGACCGGCCGCATCCGCCTGATCGTTCACCTGGAACCTCGAAGGTTGTTCGGTGAACGTCCCCCGCACGAATCGTCCGTCCACGAAATGCCCCGGGACGAACCGCCGCGCCGCGAACTCCGGATCGATCGCCCGCGGTAGATCGCCCGGCAGTTCGTATCCCAACCACAGTGCCGCCACCAGCACCCGCTGCCCCGCGTCCGTCGATCTCCGACCTTTGCCCGACAGCACCTGTTTCGCCGTTGAGATATTTACCCCGGACAGCGCGGCCACCTCCTTCGAGGTGGGCTTCTGGTTGAGCTCCCATGCGCCGAAACCCAGGAATCGTTCGGCCAGTTCGGCCAACCGGACGTTCTCCGGCGTTCGGGGTTGTGTAGCGACCCGGGTAGACTCCGCGGATACGCGCGCCCGATCGAGCATGCCCACCTGCACGTCGAGCAGGCCGGCCAGTTCGAACTGCAGCGCTCGGATCTCCTCCTCGGACCACTGGACGAACCGCCCCTGCACGAACTGGTCCGCGTCGAAATGCGGTGGAATGAACCGGCGGGCCGCGTACGCGTCGTCGACGACGACGTTCCGCATGCTCTCGGGGACTTCGTATCCCAGCCACCGTGCTGCGATGAGAACCTGCTGCACAAGCCCCGGCGCTGATCTCTCCCCGGACACAACTCGGCCGACCACCTGACGGCTCATGCCGACCAGACCCGCTATCTCCTCCAGCCTGGGCTTGCGATCCAGCTCTCGCTGATCCAGCGCGAGGAACCAGTCCGTAAGCTCGACCGAGCGCGTCGACGCGGCGGCCGCGGACGCGTCGATACGAGCCCGCGTCCGGTCCACCAGATCCGCCAATTCCGTGCGCATATGCGCCTCGGTGCTGTCATTGCCCGATTGGATCTGCTGCCTCAGCCACGAGATGACCTGCGCGACCTGCCCGCTGCGGGCCGCCTGCTGCCACCCGGCCTCGTGCAGTGCCTGCAGCTCCGAATTCGCAACGACGATGGCGCTTCGGACTCTCTCGTCCAGCTGGTCCGGCCGCACCCCGACCAGATCGGCAAGCTCTGTGATCAGGGCCCGGAACTGGCCGAAGGTCAGATCGTCCGGCACTGGACTCACCGAGTCTGTGTCGGGTGCCTGGGACACCGCCAGACCGGAGGCGCGCGATACCCGCCGCACCACTTCGGCGACGACCCTCTTTTCCAACCCGACCAGCATCTGCCTGCTGTGCCGGGCGAAAGGTTTGGCCCTGGCGGCTTCCGCCGGTTCGAGTCCCAGGAAAAACCGCCGCCACAACCACAGCCGCTGCGGGGCGGGTAGTTCCCGCAGATTGAGCAATGCCGCGTCGCTCGCCTCGACCAGGACGCGGTGTCCGTGCGGGGCATCTCCCGCGCCGTATCCGCGCAACCGCTGCGCGATCCGCGCGGCAATCTGCCGGAACACCTCGGTATCCACTGCGTCCCGGGCGAATCCACGCAGCCAACCGGCATAATTCGTCGCCTCGGGGAGGGCCCAGTCCGGGCGGCGGATCACCCGCAGTGCGTCCGCACAGATTTTTTCCACAAACGCCGGGCGTCCGCGATACCCCCGCGAAGTGAACAATTGCCATAGGACCTCTCGGCCGATCTGGCTCCGCAGCTGCGCGATCGCCTGCTCGTCGCCGGCACGCGCAGCAGCCAGCAGCCTGCTGAATTCTCCGCCCGCGTCTTTGCCCGGCCCCTCCGATCGCGGGTTCGCGTTCGAGGCCTTCCCGGCAGGGTGATCCCCGCCCTGATACTGAGCGTCACCATCGTGGTCGTGGTGCCACGCCCACACCTGGTCCGGCAGATTTCTCGCCGGGCGGGGAGGCTGTCCAGCGGTGGCTCTACCCCGTTCAGCCGGACGGTCCAGTGCCTCGAACTCGTCGAACCGCGCGGTCTCGGAATGGGGGGCGAGCCGGGCGACCTGTTGCCTCCCCACATCATTCGGCTGTTCGGTTCGAACCGCTCCGCCGCCGAATACGATCGCCTCGACTGCTTCCACACCGGCCGGGTTCTCGACGAAATCACGCGAGAGTGCCCGGACCACATCTCTGGTGTGGTCGATCATGATGATCGTGCCCTCGTAGTTGGTGAGCACGTACGGGCGCCAGTCGCCTCCCGAGGTGACCATCAAAGCCGTTGCGCCGAAACCCCTCTCGACCAATTCCGCGACCACCGCGGATTGGCTCGCGTACGGCACCACTGGCCCACCCGCAGCAGCGGGCAGTTCCGCCGGCCTCACGCCGAACCCGTCGTCTCCCGGCCGCAACACGGTATCGCCGGCGACCAGATCGGCCAGGTTGTGCATAGTCGCGACATCTTCGGAATCCGACTCGATCCGCACCCTGTCGGGCCTGATGCCGAGTTCCGCCAACGCGGCCACCAGCTGATCGTCGAGATCCTTGACCGTGACCGCGCCCTGGATGGCAGCCTGTGCGGCTTCCAGCGATTCGGGTGCGTTCTCGAGAAGATGGACCCGCCGCAGCAACGCGGCAAGGTAGCTGCGACTGAGCTCACGGACCCGCGCGTGGCGCTGTACTGTCTGGCGGATATCGGCCTGTAATTGCGCGTTATCGCCACCGTCGAGTTCGGCGAGCAGTCGTTGCTGCCGGCGCAGCAGTTCGCCACGTGCGAGTTCGGCGGCCCGCTGCGTCCTCGTCAGTTCCCACAACCGCCCGTGGTGCGGAACGGGTTGCCGGAACCCCGAGTACGGCGTCGCTTCCGGCTGCGCGGCAGCGGTTTCGGCCAACGGCGGCGCATGATCTCGACCCGTCCCATACAACAGGTCGTGCATCTCTCGCCCTAGCCTGTCCACCGTCGACAGGGTTTGTAGCACTTCACTGACCGCCGCCTCGAACTCGTCGATACGGTCCCTCGGTTGCGGATCGGTGGTTACCCGGCGCAGGCGCTCGATCTCCCGGTACGTTCCGACTTCGTCGAATATCAGGACTCCGTCGCGTTTGAATAGTTGGGGACGGACCCCCAACGTCCGGGCCAGCGCTTCGGCGGCGTCGCTCATCTCGTCCGCCATCCGGGCCTGACGCTGATGCTGCTGGTCCAGGCCGGCGAGCCGCGCCCGAATGTCGTCATCCATCGGATGCATGGCATTGACGCCGGCGAACACCACGCCTTCGACGTATTCCATCTCCGCGCCTTGCGGTGACCCGTCGAACTCGCGGACCACCGCAGCAAAGTCGTCCACCAATACCAGGATGCCGTGGTAGTTGGTCGCCGTGTAGGTATGCCCGCCGGGCCTGCCGTAGTTTTCGACCAGCTGCACGCTCGCACCATGCCCCAGCTCGGTCAGTACCGCCTTCACCTGGCGAACAGCACCGGGGAACTGACGTGGGTACGCGCCTGCCGCACTCGCGATTTCAGAGCCGGAGGTACCGGGCAGCACTCGCGCATCCGTGGCGATGGGGCGCATACCCGGGTTGCCGGACAACGCCGCAAGCTCCAGCGACGCCGATGGCCCGCAGCACTTGCGATACATCGACTCGATCTCATACGCGGGCATGGCCGCGGCCAACGTCCTGTCCAACCGGTCCACTTCGGCGGCCAGTGCCGCGATCCGGGCGGCCCGCTCGGCCAGTGCGGTCAGGCTGTCCGCCAACGGCCCGGGCGGCACCAGTTCACGCAGCCGCGCCAGATGCGCCGGTCCGATATCCTCCAATCCGGAATACCTATCGGTCAGCCTGCGAAAGTGCTTACTCTCCGCAAAATGGGCCACCAGCGCCCGCACCCGTTGCTGCACCATGGTGTGCAGGCCCTGCAGTTCGCTGTCCAGCTGGCCGTTGCGGCCCATCTGATCCAGGGTGGCGGCATACAACCGCAACCCCTGACGATTCCGCATCTCCGACTCGGCACCCGGGACCGACGAGAACAACGGCACCGAATCGGCACTCTCGGCGGCCCGCACCGGACGCCCATCGACATACAGCATGGCGCTATAGCGTCGATACCCATCAGGGTCCGGTTCCGGCGCGAATTCCTCGATCACACCGGCGGCGCGATCGATCCGCAACAGCAGATGGTTGTGGTTGGTCACCACGAACCGGCGTATATCCGGCCACCCACGGCCGATCTCCACGACCGATGCCGTGGCGCCCGGCCCGCGCTCGACCAGATCAGCGATCAGCAATTCGACTGTCGGATACGGCTCGTTCGGGCCGGACGCCCAGTCAAGCGCCATACCGGTCGGCTGGTAGCCCGACTCCGGCCGCCGCACCGCCTCCTCGCCGACCAGATCCGCAACCGTGGCCGCCACACTGGGGCCGTTCTGTGGCCCGATGTCCTTCGGCCGAATTCCCAGCTCCGCCAGTGCCGATGTCAACTGCCGGTCCAGGTCGGCAACCCGCTGCGCGGCCCGCGCAATATCCGCGGCGTCCGCCACATCGGCCCGAATCGTCCGGAACTTATGCTCCAATACGGCCGCGAGATGCGCACGGCGCAGGTCGAGCAGCCGCGCATGCCGCTGCATCGCCTCGTCGAGAGCCGCGATCTCACCAGGTCCGTCGGAGCTCGCCCTGTGAAGCGCCTCGTCCAGGGCCGCCCACTTGGCAGGTCCGTCATCGACCGCGTCGTAGCTCGCCCTGCGCAGATGCACCCGGTCGCGCTCATGATCGGCGATTTGCAGCGCCCAGGACAGTTCCGCCAGACGACCGGGCTCCGTCGCGGTCACCGCATCAACAAATTCGAGGGTGTCGGCCACCGGCTCGCTGGGGTCCTCCGGCTCCTCATCCGCCGACACATCACCCGCGGCATCAGCGCCGGTCTCGGGTGTCCACGATTCGAAGAGCGAGAAGATCGCGTCGAGCGGATCCTCCAACGCCCAGCCGCTCGCTCCGTCCGCGGCCGGTTCCTCGCTGCGCGGCGAGTGGTCGCCGGAATGTGCCGCGGGTGGAGCCACCTCGGGGCGCGGGCCCGCGTTCGGGACCTTCCGGGCAGGGTGATCCTCGCCCTGATACTGGCCGTCACCGTCGTGGTCGTGGTGCCACGCCCACACCTGGTCCGGCAGATTTCTCGCCGGGCGCGAGGGCCGTCCGGCGGTGGCGCGACCCCGTTCAACCGGACGGTCCAGCGCCTCGAACTCGTCGAAACGCAGGGTTTCGGGATGGGGGTCGGGCCGGGCGATCGGTTGCCGCCCAGCATCATTCCGCGCTTCGGGCGGGCCGAATTCGCAGACCTCGGTGTAGGCGACCCTGCTCGCGGCCCGGGCGGGGACGAACTCGCGGACCACCCCGGTGCTGTAGTCGACCTCGAGAACGATGCCCTCTCGGAAGACAACGAGATACGGGTGCGAGCGGGGAATCCCCGAACCGTCGTCGATGTAGGTGTCGATCACCAGGAGCGGGCGGCGTTCGATCGATTCGACCCGGCCCGAAGCCAGTGCCCGGGCTCGGACCGACTTGTGACCGGCCACCCCATAGCCGCACAGCTCGGCTTCACCGTTCACCGCGCGGGCAAGTGTGGCGGCCGGCGTGTCCGCAGAGTCGATCGCCACCTCCGATAGGTTGATCAACCGGTAGGGATGAATTTCACCGAAGCAGTAGTCGTTCACCGCCTGGGCGGCCAGCGCTACGCCGGTGTTCTCAGGTGGTGGGTCAATGGCCGCGAGCCCGGCGCCGGCAGGAACCCCCGCGGCGCGTTCCTGCCGGATACGGGCCACCGCCCCGCTCAGCACGTCCCCGAGCTGCCAACTCCCCTCGCGATCCAGTTTCCACACCCAGCTGTCGAGGTAGCAGAACTTCCGGAAGGCGGCTGCCAGGTAATCGCGGTCGCGCGGGGATACGCCTTTACTTCGCAATATCGTCAGCACCTTCGCCAGGACTTCACGACGGAGGATCACGCTGCCCCTCAGCTCGTCCTGATCAGGATCGGACCGGTACTGCACCAGGGTGTCGAATATCCTCCAGTCGTCGCCAGGGGCGCGTTCGGTCGCCGGCAGCGAATCGAAAATCGCCTGGATCAGGGCGGCCAGTTCCGCCCGCACCTCGAACAGCTCCTCGTCCGTCGCCAGACGCCAGCGCTGCCGGCCGGGCTCCAGTCGCGGCTCGTCGATACCCGCCCGCAGTGGGGCATACGCCGGCGTGGTTCCCACGGCAGGATGTGGCGCCGGTCGAGGACGGATCCAGGGGGCCACATCGCTTACCTCGGGGTCGCCGCCCCCCGTCAGCGCTTCGTGCCCCGGCAGGGCGGTGGTTCGCGGACTCCACCTGAGTCCTCCGGGCAGCTTCCCGTGCGAAGGTCGCAGCCCCAGCTCATTCCACTTCGATTCGGGATAATCGATCCGCATCGAGCGGACCTCATCGGTCTCGGATCCCGTGAGTGAGTCGGCGGCGAGCGCCGACCAATCGACCGGTGTGGCACCCGGTCTCATCGCCTCCGCGACCGGCCCCGAGGAAGTGAGGAATCCGCGCAATTCCGCCGCGACCGCCCGCAGCGTCGTTGCGCGCGGGCCGTCGTCCTGGGCCGCCGCGAGTCCCTCCAGGGCACCCGGGTTCAGCCTTGCGGCGACCATGGCAGCGGTTTCGGGGGAGGCGGTGAACGGCGACCCGAATTCGCGGAACGTCAGATATTCCGTGGGTGACATCGCCACCGAGGCGGGTCCCGTGCCGTCGTTGTACACCATGACCCCGGTGTTGAACACGTGCGACCCATCCCCGGGATTGATTTGAAAGAAGGCGCGCATCAGGGGCGCGAGCTCCGGATCGTTCTGCACAGCGGCCGGAAGGGTGCCGGGATGCCCGAGGTAGATGACCAGGTCGATCGCATCGTCCGCGCCGACCGCACCGACATACGGAACCAGGCCGTGCCGCGCATACAACTGATGGATACACAGCCATTTGAGGGCGTACTTCGTGCGCGTGTACAGGACATCGAAGTTCTCGACGCCGATTGCGGCCGGGGGTGAATTCGCCGGGTCCCCCGGAAGCGAGTCGCTCGGGTTCGCGGGTTCGGATACTGGTGCTCGCACCCCTTTTCGGCCCAACCGTTTCGCCACATCCGCCGGACTGGGTGCCCGCGACGCCCTGCCACCGGTGGACGCACCGCGCGCATCGGGGTCGCTGGGGTCGTGCTTGCCGATCCAGGTGAGCGGTTTGGGTGCGCGCGCATCGGTTTCCGGGTCGTAGGTCTCGACGGCGGTTCCGTCGGGACGGCGGAAAATCGCGTAGGTGGTATGTCCTGCCGACTGGGCGACACCCCGGGTGTGCGGGTATTCGTCCTCGGTCGTATCGGGGCGCTGCACGGCGTGGCGGTCCACCGGGTTGCGCTTGACCGGGTCCCGCCATTTCACCGTCAGATCGGTATCGACGAACATCTCCCGGGCGTGGGCGCCGACAGCGTCGGGGCGGTCCGGGTCGAACACCCCGTACTCGTCGACCACCACCGCCGTCGCCCCCACCCCGTAGGTGAGCAGCTCGTCGGCGATCTTGTCGTGGGCGGTTGCCTGGCCATCGGCTTCGAAGGCCGTGGGGTGCCAGCCCGCTTTCAGGCCCGCCGACAGTTCGGAACCGGTGCGCCCCGCGGCGCCGACGTCCGCGGCCCGCGCCAGACCGAGACGCGGCCAGCGTTCGGCCTGGGCGTTGATCAGGTGGGTGGTGCAGTTGGCGTCGTCGCCTTCGAGCAGGTGGTCGAGCTGCGGGAGCTCGTGGGTGTCCGGGGCCCGGTAGTCGGCGACGCCGCCGGGTGCGGAGAACCCGGACGGCTGCCAATGGATATCGAGATACCTCTCCAGGTCGCCTGCCTGACGTTCGGCCGCGGCAACGATCCCCCGGCCTCCGGGCAAGGCCGCGACTTCGATCTCGGCCATAGCCGTGCCGAGCACGACGCTGCGGTAGTGGAGCTGGGGCTCCATGAGCGCGGCGATATCGTCGACCAGCGCACGACCCGATTCGGCGTCCGTGGTGTCGGCGCCCCGGTAAACAACGATCGCGTTCCTGCCGTGAGCGCGGAACCCTTTGGACGCGGCAACCAGCGCCTCCACCATTGGTTCGGGTCCCGATTCGGACTCCGCCCGGCCCGCGACGGTCACTCTGATCCCCCGGGCGGTATCGATATCGCCGATGGCGATGGCCGGCCGCCCCGGCCGGCCGGTATCGCCGAGGCCGAGAGCGAGAACGTGGACCGGCGGATGGCCGGGCAGCGTCGCCGCGATGATTTCGGCTTCCCGTAGCTCCGCCAGCCGTGCCCGCAGGGTCGCGAGTGCGGTGCGATCGGCGGCGGTGAGGGTCCCGGCGGCCTCTTTCACCTCCAGCTCGGCGAGGGCGCGGGCCAGGATCATCCGGTTCGCGCGGTTGCGCCAGCGCGCCGGGACACCCTCCTGTTCGGCGAGTTTCTCCGGTATGCCCTCGACCCGGTCCCAGCGGCGGTCGTAACTCAGCATGTCCCAATTGGCGAGGAAGGAGTCCGGATCGCCGGCTGTCGCGTCGCCGAACAGCGGGTTCCACAGATCGCGGGCGGTCTCCGAACCACGTAGGTCCGGCACCCGCGGAAGGAGGGGCCGGCGGTACGGCGGGGTTTCGGTGCGCCGTGCCGCCTGCACCGCTTCGAAGGCGAGGTCCGGATTCCGATCGGCGGGACTGGCCTCCGCTACCCACGGGCTCTCGTCCTCGAGCCCGATGACATCGAAACGGGCCCGCTGCGATGCCAACTGTTCATCGGCCAGCGCCGCGCGCACCAGTGCGGCGGCGCCGGGGTCGACGACGAGCCGCAGGTCTGTACCGGGCTGAGACCGGGCCAGACGGCGCAGATCCCCCGCCAGCACTTCCGGATCCGTGCCCTGCCAGGCCGCTGCCGCGCCCCTATCCGATTGGCCCGACACCGCGGAGGGATGCAGGCCGGCGCGCAGCGCTTCGGGGGTCGGCGCCGTATCGGTGACGAAGACCGTTGTCCGGCCGGGGGTTTCCAGATTGCCGACCAGCACAAAGGAGCGTGCGGCATCCTCCGATATGGGCAGCGCGAGAGGCCGCGTGCCCAACTGGGCATCATCTTCGGAGATACCCGCTCTCGGCACGGTTCGGTCGGCGCGGTTCAGGCATTCGAGCAGCGCCGCCAGCCGGGTCGCTTCCACCGCGTCGCCGGACGCGGTCGCCTGCCGCGATTGCTCCGCCAGCAGGCACAGCAGCGCGCTCGCACGGTTACTTTCCCCGACCCCGTCCAGTCCGGCGATCAGATCCGGAGCGCCGCCGATGAGCGCCACCTTGTCCGCGTGGGAGAGTTCCGACCACATCCTCGTGATCTCGGCAGCGGTCAGATCGGGCGCTTCGAACAGCTCCCGCAATACCGCGGCCCGCGCCCGGACAGCCTCGGACAGCGTCCCATAACCCGCGAGGTCGAACCGCATCGTCCGTTCCGCGGGCATTTCGTGGAAATCCGCGACCGGCTCGGCCATCGCGTCGCGCACAGCCCGCGCCCCCGCCCGGCCGTCACCCTGACCGCTGATCTCGTATCTGGGCTGCACCGTCCGCAGGCGGGCTACCTTGCGCAGTTCGCGATGCAGCGCCTCACCGTCGCTCACCGCATTCGCGGCTCGGCCCGTGACGTCGAGATCGTCGTCGTAAGGCAACACCACGATCATCGCCACGGTGCCGCGGGTCCCCTGCCGGGCCGCCAGATCGGCCGCCGAGCCGGCCCGGCCCACCAGCTGACCCGCACTGTTCGCCGTTTCGGCGATATGGCCGATCACGATATCGGCGGTGGCCGGATCCCCGATCTGGATGATCATCCGACCGCTCGCGGCGTCGCCGCCGGATTCGGCCACGTCGATTTGCCGGTCGGCGGTGCCGGTTTGCGTGTCGTCGATATCGTCGGAACCGGTGTCGTTCGCCTTGTAGGCGAGCAGCCGGACTGCCGGGATCCGGCCGCGGGCGGCCCGGGCATCGACGTGATCGAGGGCTTCGGCCATCGCCTGGAGTTCCAGTCGGCGCGATGATTCCGGCCGGACGTTACGGCGATTCAGGTCGCCGTCCAGGCCGACCCGGTTCCGTTCGTTCCGTTCCCCGGAATCCCCGGGCGGCCCCCGGTCGTCCCGATACGTTCCCGTGAACAGCGCTGCCGGCTTGTCGTCGCCTGTCGCCATCCGTTCTCCGGCGACGTGGGGGATGACGGCGTTGCCGTCTTCATCGGCCACGATCCCGTTGACCCGCAGGATCTCCAGGTTGTCTTCGCCTTTCAATTCCGCTATCCGGTCCCACACCTCACCGTCACGCAATACCGTGGCATTTTCACCTTCACGTTCCCGCTCGTACCACCACAGGTGCCCGGCCCGGTCGAGCTCGACCTCGAACATGAGCGCCCCGACCCGGCGCCCGTGCCGGAAGGTCATCGCGCCGGCGGCCGCGCCGCCGTATTTGCTCACGTGGGCGACGAGGTGGTCCAGTGAGTCGAAATGCTGCCATTCGGCATCGGCTGCGGCGGCGACCTGCTCCTCGTTCGCGCCGGCCAGTCCGACCCGGGCAAGATCCGCGACACCCGCGGGTTTGCGCTCGAGCCCGCCGCGCCGAATCCGGAAGTCGGTGAACCGATCCACCGAATGGAAGGCCCCCAGAGGCGAACCGGTAATCGTTGCGTGGATCGGCACGGCCGCACCGGGATCGATCTCGGCGTACTGGTCCGATTCTGCGACCGTGGCGATCTCCGACAAACGTGCTTGCAGTTCGAGGGACGTGGCGCCGCGGCCGACGAGCCGCTCGAGTTCATCGATCTGGGCCAGCAACCAACGGCGCTTACGATCAGCCCGCTCATACCGCTCGATTCCGGACACTCGCGACAGCTGACGGTCGTGCCGTCTCAGCAGGTCTCTGACCTGCTTGTCCGATGGGTCGCTGCTGATATGCGCGCCCAGCGCCCTCCTCCGGTTCTCGCCGGTCAATTTCGAAGGCGGAATACCGAGTCGACCGGCCACCTGGCGATGCAGCGCCGCCCGAAGCGCGCGTTCTTCGCGCAGCGACCGCGCCGTCAGAGAGTCGGGGTGGATCCCACTCTGCCAGAGGTCGTACCGGGCTCGACCGAGCTCGGCTTCGGCCGTGCGCACGGATTCCAGCACCGGATCGAGAGCATCTTCGCCGGCGATCCTGCGGAACTGCTGCATCCGCGCCTCGCCGATCATAAGATCCGGGATCTTCCCGAGCAGCGAGGCGATCCGATCGGCACGCCCCTGCCGGATCGCGTGCCCGATCAGCGCGGACACAATCGCTCGCAGCCGCTCGGGAACCATATCGTCGAGCGTCAACGGCATTCCCACCACCCGCGCCACTTCGTCCCAGTGGAATTTGTCCATCCCGCCGGTCAACTCGTCGAAAAGTGCCTCCACATCGGCCAGGATCCCGGTGACGGCCCGGACCCGCCCGGCGTGCGCCACGATCAGTTCGCCCGCCGCGTCGATCTCGGAGACCGGACCCGATGCCGGGTGACCGGCCAGATGCTGTACGAAGCCGCGCACCTGGGCATCGGCCGAGATCAGGTCCGGCGCCGCCTCGAACAGACCCACCAATGCGGCCACGTATTCCGGGTCGTCGGTCGTCCTGGCAAGCTCGCCGACGATTTCCAGGAGTTCGACAGGCGTGGCCGACGCGGCGGCCGCCACCCGCGGGTCCGTGGCGCCGAACACGCGGAGCAATTCCTCGATCCGCGCGACCGCACGCTCCCGCGCCGCCCGCGCATCATGCAGGTGCCGAGCGATCCTCCGGTCGGCTTCGTGTGGCGCCGTGTCGATATCGGCGTCCACCGCCTCCGCCGAGGAAACCAGCGCGACCGCCATCGACGCCCTGTCGTCGTGGACCAGATGGGTTTCCGGCCTGCGCCGCACCGAATCCCGTTGCGCCCGGGCCGAATTGTGCGCCGCGATGCGCCGAGCCAGCTCCGCGGCGTCGGCATGCGCCCGCTCTTCGGCGGTCGAGACCGGGTTCTCGCCGGTACCGCGCACGATCACGATCATGGCGTCGCCGGGCTCTACCTCGGCGTCGAAGATATCCACCGCTGCCGACATCGCCGCGTGCAGCTCGGTCTCCTCGACAACCGCCCAGTGCACCCGGGATGCCGTATCGGGATCACCGAACGCCATCGTTGTTTCCGTGCCGTCGCCGGTGACGCGGCTCGACAGCACAGCCGCCGACGGTGCCCGCTCGGCCGCCCACCGGGTTTCCTCCTGGATCGCGGCGCGGTCCGCGGACGGTTTTCCGAAGCTCTGCGGCGCGGTCTCGGCGGCCCGAGCAGCTACGGACAGCGGGAGTCCGGGGGCCTGGACCAGTACGTCCGGATGTTCTGCCAGCAATACCGCCTGCACATACGGAGGCCAGTTCCGCCATCGCGATTCGTTGGTCCGAGCCAGCTGCCGATGTTCCTCCACACCCGACCCGGGAACGGGCAACAGCTCCTGGATATCGCGCATTCCCTCCCATCGCATTGCGGTGGCCACAATCCACTCGGGATCGTCCGGCAGCGGTGACAGGGCGCTGTCCCGCACCGAGTCCGGGCTGTCGTGGCGCCCGGCGGGCGAGACGAGTTCGACTCTGTCCACGTCCAAGCCCAGTCGCTGCGCGGCATCCTGGGCACTGTCCGGCTCCAGGCCGTAGCACAGCACCACCGCGACCTGTTCCCCGTCGGACCGGGCGAGCATGCTCATGGCGCGGGCGAGGGCGGCGTCCGGTGTGAGACCCGCATGCCGGGGCGTGGGCCGGTGCGGTACGGCGATGACCCGGATGTTGTGGGCCGCATCGGCATCGCCGAGCACCAGGGTGCTGGGACCACGAGCCTCGATATCATTCCCGGGATCCGGAATGCCGAGCTCGGTCAGCTGGACTGCGGGGTTTCCGGGCAGGTGGCTGGCCCAGCGCTCGGCGACGGCCAAACGGTCCGCCCATAAGGCTGTTTCGGCCGCCCACGCGACCCAGCCCGGGTTCGGCGGAGCCGGTTCGATTAGAGTCCGGTCGGCTACCTCTTCGATGATGGCGCGAGCCCGAGCCAGTCGCGTCCGGTTCAGCTGATCGCTGATCGAATCGGGCAGATCCGAATCCTTCAAGGTTTCGGTCAGGATCTGCAGGAGCCTCGGCTGGGAGCGCCGGGCCATTTCACTGTTCCAATGCTTCTCGAGAAGCTGCAACCGCCTCCGCCGGATGGTGGGCTCATTGTTGTCGAGGCTCGTGGTGAGTTCATCCCCGAGGTCCATGTCCACCCGGATCTTCAGTACTTCCCACAGATCCCGCAGACCGTTGAGACTCTGCCGGTCTTGCTCCGTCGGCATCCTCTGCTCGAATCGGCGCCGCATCTCGCTGAGGTCACGATCGATGGCCGGCAAGGCCTGTCGTGGCTCGATATACCCGGGCAGGCGCGCACCGACCAGGACGTTCTTGAAATCCAGTCCCGCCACCGCGATCGACGTGCCGTTCGGCCCGAGCCGGCGGCCGGGGGTCCCGTCCGGATGCACCACCATGCCGGAGATACTGTCGATCCGGCCCTCGTACCGGGCGGCCCATTCCGCGAACGTCAGCACTTCGCCGTCGTCGTTCACCATCACCCGGCCGCCGGCGCGGTATACGGCCACCGCGTGGGAACCCACCTCGTCCGGGCTGTCGTAACCGATGTGTCCGACCACGGCCACCACCGCATCGCCGGTCTCGTACACCCGGTAACGGAGTTCGTCGAGCGAAGACCAGCCGCCGGGTTCCCAGTCCGAGCCGACGATACCGGGAGCGTCGGCGGCCCGGACACCCTGCAGTTGGTCGAGCGCCCGGGCGAGCGATTCCGGCGGAGTACGGTTGATGGCTGCGTATACGGCCTCCACGGCATTCTTCAAGCACAGGTTGACGGCGCCCCGCCGCGATGATCCGGCCCCGGAATCCGGCGGCTGGTATGGGACCAGGTCGCCGGGCCGCCGGTCCGACGCCAGCATGGTGTCGAGCTGTGAGCCGAGCCCGGTTGCCAGCGCCTCGTCGATCCGCGCCAGCTGCTCCGTCGCGCCGTCTCGCGCCAACCGGAAGCGTTCGGAGGCGAGCGTTTCCATACGCGCCGCCAGCCCGCGCACCAGGGTGGCCCGCGCCGCCAATTTTTCGCGTTCCTCGGCGAGCGCGATCAACTGGTCCAGGGCCTCGATCCTGCGGCCGTGCAGATATGAGTTATCAGGACGTATCGCCGAGTTCTGCACGTGCTGCCAGGCTTTGCGGAGACCGGCGAGGTTGTCCGGGTCGTACTCGAACAAGACCCCTCCACCGGCCCAGTTCTCCCGCGCCTTGTCCTGGGCCCGGTGGAATTGTTCGCCGGCCACCTCCCACTGGACCTGGGTCTGCACCGCGGCCGACTGCAATCTCCCGATCGCGTCGAGCTGCCCCGTCGCACCGTCGGCAAGCGCGCCCGCCGCCATATCGCTGTCGATTGTGCGGATGAGTTCCGCTTGCCCGATGGCAAACGGCTGGTCGTGCTGACGGCGCAGAGTCTCGGCCACGGCGCTGACCCGGGCCGGGGTCAGATTCTCCACGGAGATACCGACCCGCGGCGCCAAAAGCGCCGCGGCCTTTTGCCGCTGCAGCGCCTGGGCGGCCCGAGCCCGGACGCCAGTGGGACCAGCCGTGGAGTCGGAACCCACCCCGCTGCGGTGGACGCCCTGTTCGATCCGCCATCGGGACGCGGAATGCGCCAGCCGGGTCAGCGCCGGCCCTACCGGGGTGGGCGGGTCAGCCGTATCCGCGGTCAGCCGTGCGGCGCGGACGAACTCCAGGGCGTCGGCCAGTCTGTTGTCCATCGCGGCGGCCGCCGCGCGAATAGCGGTGAGTTTCAAGGGCAACAGCTCACCACCCGCGCGCAGTGCCCAGGCGTCCGCCTCATATTCCCGCAGCCGACGCGCGTCCTCTTGCAGTACCTGCAGTCTCGTGAGCAACACGCGATGGGTCTCATCAGCCGCCGGGTGTTTTCCCTGCCGCGTGAGCACCCAGGAACGGACCAGAGCGGTCTCGAGAATATCCAGTCCGGCGGCGCGCACCTCACCGGTCGTGAGCGAAAGTACCGATTCCAGTGTTTCGGCGGGGTCGGGAATACCCTCCTGTGCGGGGTCCTTCACCCGCGCGACATACCGCAGCCGTTCCAGATCGATCCCGAGCCGTGGCGCCGAATCAGCGGCCACCGACCGCCTACGGCCCCACCTGCCGCCCCCCGTGACTCGATCCTTGACACGACCCCACCAGTGCCCGGCGCGACGCGTCGAATCGCCCGCTCCGAGCTCATAGATCTCGCCCACGGGAGTCGGCGGCAGGTCCGGATGCTCGCCGGTGAGTTCTTCTCTTCCACTGGCGAATCCGAGCAACCGCTGCGCCGCGGCGTCCCAGATCTCCCGGCCGTCACCCCGGTAGACGACCTCCAACGTCGGCCGCATTTCCGACGGCGACCGGGATTCCCGCGCGACCCGCGTGGTCACGACCCGCCGCACCACATCCTCGGCCGCGCCCGCTGCCTCCTGCGCCGCGGAACCCAATCGCGCGACCAGAACGGCGGCCCGCGGCTCGGCAGCGCTTTCCGCCATCGCCCCGGCATCACGAACCTGGCCGACCAGCGCGCTCCGGTCGCCCGCCGACTCGGGGACGAACCAGGCCACATGTTCCGCGGCCACCTTCGAATCACCGAATTCGATGACCAGCAGACCGGCCGACGCCGCCCCGGGGAAGGCCAGCAACCGAGCCGGGACCCCGAGCCTTCCGGCGAGCACGTCGGCTTCGGCCAAGGCAGCCTCGGCAGCAGTCAGCTCATCCAACCTGGCCTGCTGGGCCGGAGTGCGAATATCCAGTGCCCGCAGTTCCCGAAGCCTCGCCGCGAACAGCCGGCGGTTGTGCTTATCGCGGTGGTAGGGCGGGATCACTTCGAGCGCACCGAAGATATCCGGGTGTTCGATCCGCAGGGCTTCCCGCTCGAACCGGCCGCCCTCGTCGTGACCTGTGCCGTCCCAGAACGCCGTGGCCCCCCGCACCTGCGCCTCCATGGCCGGAGTTTCGGCTCCGTGCCGCGGTAGCAGCTCTCCCGGTTCGCGCAGACCGGCCCGCGCCAACGCGACCCGCAGTCTTTCCCGCCGGAAAGCCGGCATCATCGCGTCGGGCGGATCGGGGTCGCCGGAGAGAGCGGTCGCCGGGAAATCGCGGCCCTCCCTTCCGGTGGGTTCCGCGCCGCGGGCGAGGGGCCGAACCGGCTTGCCGTCCTTGCCGAATACGATGCCGAACAGTTTTCCTGTCGGCTGTGCCCACTTCGCGAACGGCTTGTCGATTACCTTGTTGCCCTTGCGTTCGTGCACCCAGACCTGTTGGTCGGGGCCCTTGTACAGCACGAACGCGTGCGCACCGGCATCGCCGTAACTCACCGCACCGAACACAATCTCCCCGGCGTCGGCGCGACGCCACATGGCCTTCATATCGGGGAACCCGCCCGGTTCCCAATTCGCGTGCGCCGCTTTCGCCACCGCTTTCGGCATCATCCCGTCCAGGAGAAAGGCGGGGTCGAAAAGGGAGGGCGCGTCCACCTTGACACCGAGTAGTTTCAGGAACCAGAGCGAGTCGACCGCGCAGATCTTGCGGAGGGCGGCCAACAGGTCTTCCGGAGTCCTCGCGGACAGCGGCCGCGTCGACTGTCCGTCGCCGATATCAGGCAACTCCCCGCGTGTGGTCGTTACCGGCGGCAACAGGTCCATGATGCCGTCGTGGGGCGCCCGGCGCGGCCGGGCCGAGCCATCGGATCCGTCACGGGAGAATCTCTCGGTGAACCCATCCAGATAGTCGTTCAGCTCCCGATCGGCTTCGGCGAGTTCGCCGCGGTAGATCTCGGCCTCCTCGACAGCCGCGACCAGCTCGTTCCTGCGGAGAAAAACTTGCGCGGCCTCGTAAACCTCGACCTGATCGGTGCCGCTGGACAGCCGCCGGACCTGATCCGCCGTCAGCTCTTCCGCTTCGGCAACTGGCGACGCCGGTAACAAATCGAGCAGCGCCTCGGCCTGCTCGGTGCGCAATTGTCGTGCACGAGCGGCGTGCTCGCTGATGTCACCGAGCTGTTCCCAGGAGACCTCTGGCGGATCGAGCAGCAGTTCGACTGCGGACTGCTGCTGGACGATCATCGTGTAGAGATCACGGCGTACCTGTGCGTTGTTGTCGAGTTGCTTAGCCGGCTCCACGAGCTCATCGAGCGTATTCCGGGCACCAACCTGGGTCTCGGCCGCCCGCATCAGATTGCCGAGCAGTGTATCGCGGGCCGTGCCGTCGACACCCTCGGGAACCGCCTCTGCACGCAGCGCCCGTACCTCCGCTGGATCCGATGTCCAGCCGAGCCGAACGGCATCGGTCGGAAACTGCCTCGCCAGGGCGCGGCGAAGGTCCGCCACCTCGAGCCCGGCCGCCCGCCATCTGTTGTGCGCCGCCCGCAGGGCCGCGGCCGCCGCGTCGATCCGACGCAGCTGGGCCGCTGTTTCGGTATGTGTACCGAAGGTGTCCGGGAGAGCGAGGGCAGCCTTGTGCGCTGCCCGCAACGTCAGCAGATTCTCGCCCAGTTTCGGCCGGGGTGACGGCCGGCGCGCGCGGGCGGTCTCGGCGATATCGGTCAGGCGCGCGTCCAGTAGCGCGCCGTGCAAGTGTTCGGTGACAGCGTCGCCGTCGACACGGTCGAGCAGGCGCTGCAGATGCCGGGACTCCTCGAAGCTCCGGACGAGGCGGGTGCGAGCGAGCTGCTTCCTTTCCGCATCGGTCGCATGATCGCGTTCCTCGAGCCCGTGGTCCAACGAGCGCAGTACCCTATCGCTCAGCCCGTCGGGGTCGGCACCGATTTCTGCTTTCAAACGCGCCCGGCTGGAATCCAGCTCGTCCGCCAGCCGGGCGCGGGCCGTACTGATCTGGCGCCTGCGGCCGGGATCCAGACCGTGGTCATCCATTCGCACATCGCGACCACGGAGCTGACCGGGTTCCGGCACCTGACGGTTGTTTCGCGCCTGCTCGAGGAACCGGCGCGCCAGACGGTCCAGATCTTTCGCGACTGCGGCGAATTTCTTGTGCTCGTCCTCGAGGCCGATTTCGCGATCGGCCTCGTCGCGGGTATCGCGCAGCACCCGTTCCAGTGCGATGAGCCCATCGATCTGCGTTTCGTAGCGCTGCACCAGGGCGGCGCCACTACGCAGAGAGTAGATGCGCAGGAATTCATCTTCGGCCGTGGTCGTCTCCGCTTTCGCGGTCAGATCCGCGACCACCTGGTTCACCAGCAGGTCGTCTTCGGCCAGGCCTTCCGGGATGCCGGAATGCGCGGTGAGCTCCGCGGCCGCGGCCCGGAACTGCTCGTCCCATTCCCGTCGAAGCTCCGAGGACGGATTCAGCGCCTGGGTCAACTCTCGCGGGCCGACCTCCTGGGCGAGCTCAGCCCGCAGCACAGCACGGTTCGCCGCTGCCCGGGCAGCCATCCGCACGAGACCGGTTCCGAGCACAGACCGGTTATCGTGCACCGTCCAGTTGATATGCGGCATACCCGGACCCTCGTTCCCCGCCGCGTACATCCGCGGCTCGAACACCCCCTCCAGATGAGCGGTGAGGGTCGCGACGTCCGGGCCACGCCAGATGAGGGTCGCCACCGACTCGCCACCGTCGAGCCGTTCCCGATGCCGATCGAACGCCTCCCGGGAGATCGTGTCGAATGATCCTTCATGCCCGTCACCCATCGCGATATGAACGACGATCCGGTCCGCCGTCTCGAGATCGCCGATCGCGACGAAATCCGCGCCGGTCCCTTGGAAGACGGGTAGGTCCAGCGACAGCATCCTGATCTGCCCGTCGCCACCCAGCGTGTGCGCCGAACGGGAAATACGGGTCAGCGCGCGCGATACTTCAGCGGGATCACCACCGCCCGCGGGCGCCCGGCCGGCCACATTGCGCGCGTGCGCGCTGCCTACATTGCGCGCGTGCGCGCGGCGCCGGGCTGCCTCGGACAGCAGCACGGTATTCGCCAGATGACGCGCATCCCAGGACGCACCCCGCAGGTTACCGATCCGCTCGGGTGCCGCATCCGCCAGCACCTCGAAATCATCGGGCCGATCCTCCATAAGTCTCGTGACTCGCGCGATCGACGGTTTCGGGCCGAGTTCGTCCAAGGCGCGCAACGCGGCATCGACTTGTCCCGGTTCGGTTTCCTGCCGGCTCGCCCGGGTGCGGCCGGTGAACGACTGCCACGGACGGTCGGTATCCGGTTCACCGAAGTATTCGGCGCGCATAGCCGGTTCCATGCCCACGGCTTCGACCGTGTCGGCGCCCTCACCCCGGCCCACCAATATGTTGCGGGGCAGCTTTTCCGCGCCGCGGAAGGAGCGAACGGCATTCGCGATGATCAGCTGTTCGGCGTAATCGACGATATCGCGGTTCGCCCGGCGATTGATCACATCCTGCTGGGCGGGCGGCGACTCGGCGGGGTCACGGAGATCGAAGTCGACGTGGACGACCATCGCGACCGTGCCAGGTGTACGAGACTGCTGCTTACGCAGCTCTTTCACGGCGTCGGCGGCCACCGACGCCAGCTGCGAATCGCCCGCACCGGTGCGCGACCGGTACCGGACCACCGTGCTGGCGGCGGCGGAATTGCCTATCTTCCAACGGATCTGGATCCGGCCCTGCGTGGACGGGTCCATCTCCGACACCGGATCGGGTAGGTAGGTCGCGTCGAGGAAGCGCACCGGTGATCCGTCGTTCATGCCGGACTCCAGCTCCAGCATCTGCCCCATCGTGTCGACCAGGGATTCCTCGGCGTTCCGCAGACGCTCGACCCATGAACTCAGCCACCCCGGCAGCGGATCGGGCCCACCGTCCTGGGCCCTGTCGATCTGGTCTCGCAGCTGTTCCCGCAGCATATCTTTCGCGATATGTGGCGGCAGCTCGCCCGGCAGCACACGGAGCAGGGCGGGAACCATTTCCGGATAGTGCTCGAGCAGTTCCTGCTTATGTCCGAGCTCGGTCACACGATCCCACATATCGGTGACGAACCGGGCGACAGCTCTGGACCTTTCGAGTCCACCCCCCAGCGCGTCGAAGTCCAGGGCCGTACCGAGACTGTCGGCTCCAGCGCGGTGCACCGCATTACGCAATATCGACTGCAGTTCGGGCGAACCGGCATCGATTCCGGTCGGCTCACCGGATTCCGGATCCGCATCGCGCGCGCCGACCAGGAAGTCCGAATCTTCGTACAGCGACCGCGACCGGAAGAAGCCTCCCGCAGGCTGCCTCGGCCAGCCGTCCGAGCCCAGATTCAGGACGTACACCGGGGTGTCCGCGCTGTCGGGCGGTACCTCGAAGTCCGGGAAGACGGTACCGAGATCGTGCAGGTCGATATGCTCACGACCGTCCTTGTCGCGGCGCCACTCGATCCAGTAGATGGGCCTGAGCTCGCCCGCACCGGTGGTGGCAGTAACCGTCGGGTCGATGATCACCGCACCGAGGCGGAGGACCTTGTACACCTGCGGCTGTCCTGGCGGCGGACCCAACCGGCGCAGGACGCGCCCGGGTTTCGCCCGCGGCGGCTGATTCGCTTTCTCGATCAGCCATTGCCCCTCCTCCCGCAGTTTGTCGACAACTTCACCGATATTGCGCATCTGGACCGACTCGCCGCCGCCGAGGGCCTTCTCCACCTCACTCACCCGCACGCCGCCCATATCGCCGGTCTCGTGCAGCTCGCCGACAGGGCGGTCGAAAGTCCGGGCGATATCGGCCACCACGGTGAATGCGCCCAGATTCAGGTCGTCCAGTGATATCGAACCGGGCGGAATCACCGGTTCGCGGGTACCGGGCCGGGCACGCGGCACCGCCCCGTCGCCGGGAGCTTCCGCTACCGACTCCGGACCCGCCGGCGTCACGAGGGTGTCCAGCTGGGCTTCCAGATCCCTGAGTTGAGCTGTTGCGTCGAGCAATTCGCGGGACGGATCGGCCGGCGAGCCCTCCTGCTCGGCGTCCAGTTCGGCCAGTCGTGCCAGCACTTCGACCCGGCGATTCGCCAGGCCGATGATACGGCGGGCGGCGGCCGCCAACTGTGCCTTGACCAGCGACCGACGCCGGAGTTCTGCCCCCGCGGCCAGCCGTTCCCCGACGGCTCTGCGCTGCTCCGGCAATGGAGATTCCGGTATGCGGGACCAGCCGTTAGCTCGGTACAGCGCCTGGTCGAGGGATCCGGCGCCATCGATCCAACGGTCCAACCGCTGAATCCGCGCGACGAGGTTCACGGTGTCGTTCCACCAGGAGAACGTGTGGATCGCCGCGACGACCGATTCCGGCGGCTGCTCCCGACTCGACAGGTCGCCCAGGATCTGCTGCACCTGCACGGGGTCGGACAGGTCCTCGGGCAACCTCGAGGAATCGGAAGCCGATTGCGCCTCGGGTAGTGCGGCGAGCAGTTCGTTGAGTTCGTCCCGGGCCCGGTCGCGTTCGGCGCGCAGCTGCGAGCTCCGATCGAGCAGATCCGAGCCGAGGGCCTGGTCGAGGCCGGCTGTCGCGATACCGCTGCCGTCGGGTCCAGACCCTATCCGACTCTCGAGTTGCGTGAGCAGCGTGCGCCGCTCGGCAGCCCACCGCATCCGCGGACGCGCCGCAGGAATGGGCGCCGAACCTGTTCCTCTGACATCCGGGCCGACCGGCACCGGCTGCTGCCCGGCAGCACCGTCCGCTGCCTCGTCGGAAGAGCTTCGGCCGAACGGCTTTTCGGGATAATCGACTCCCGGAACCTGCGGATCATCACCGGGACGCAGCCGCGACACCGGTTGCTTATTGCTACCGAAGACGATGCCGAAATGTTCATCTCCCTCGGGCCGCGGCCACTTATCGAACTCGAAATCGTTCTCGCCGTCTGTTCCACGCTCATGCACCCGGACCACACCGTCGGTGTCCCGGTAAACGATGAACAAATGGGCATCGACCTCGCCGTCGGCGGCGCCCAGTACGTATCCGCCGGCTTCGGCGAGTACATACATCTCGTCGTAGGAGAGGTTTCCGCCCTGCTGGAATTTCGCGTGCGCGCGTTCGGAGACCTCTGTCGCCGGAAGATGCTGCAGCCGGGTGACGGCCGTATACAGCGAGGGCGCATCCACCGGGAGACCGAGCACATGGGCGGCGAACCACAACACCTCGGCGGCGCACAGGGCCGGCAGCGCAGCGGCTTCGGAGACCACCTCGGGCACATCGGTTATGGTGCCGTCGCCGACCGCGGGCAACGTTTCCTGTGCAGTAGTCGCCGGGCTGCGCCGGCCGGGCGTGGCCGGTTCGGCAACGGTTCCCGGCGCCGGCGGCACAGCGGCCTCGATACGGTTCGCCCGATCCGCCGTCTCGGCCACCACGCGGGCCAGCTTCTCGTCCAGTGCCCGGTCGAGCGCCGCGACTGTTGCGGGTTCTTCCCAGCCGACGGCGCGGCGGGCCGCCGCGGCCGCCTCGTCCAGTTCGGCCACCTCGTCCTCGAGGCGGCGCAGCGCGGAAGACCAGGCGCGATGAGCACGGACTGTGCCGATGATCTGTTCCAGCAGTATGGGATCGACTGCTTCGGGAGCCAGAGCGAGCGTTCCCGCGGAGATCGCGGCAGCCAACGGATCCGCCTCTCCCTCGAGCGCCGTAGCAATACTCTGCACGGTTGCGGGGGAGATTTGCCCGCGCTGGTTGTGCAGTGCGTCGGTGTACCGGATCTGCGCGCACGCCGCCTTCCCGCGCACCGACCGCACGGTCTCCGACAGCTCACCGATCAGCCGCTTGCGGCGGTTCGCCGCGACGAATTGTTCCAGCTGCCGGATCGCCCCGTCGTACCGGCGCAGCGCCCAGAGCAGTTCACGCGTTTCGGCATCCGCGCCCTGCCGCTCCACCTGGGCCAGCAGTGCTGGGAAGTCCTCCCGTAGCTCGCGGCGGGAGGGCATCGCCACATCCAGATGCGACAGCTTCTCGGCGACCTCACCTTCCAGGCGCGTACGTTCCGCTCGCCACGCCGCCAGATCCGCCGGCCCCGGTGTTTTCCCGTCGGCCGTCGGCGGTTCCCCCGGATCGGGTAGTGGTTTCTCGGCATTCCGCAGACCGGTGGCGATCGCCGCGCGCCGCGCGGCAACCAGTTCCGGCTTCAGGGTGCCGCGGTGCCGGGGCCCGCCCCGGTTGCCGTGGCCGGTCGCGTCGGCCAGCATGCTGTCGAACAGGTCGTTCAGCATCCTGCTGGTTGTCGCAACCTCGTCGAGCCGCAGATAGCGTTCCCGGCGGTCGCGCAGCGCACGGAATGTGGCCGCAGCTTCGTCGAGTTCCCGCGTTGCCCTGGCGTCCTTACCGGCGGTGACCGCCTCGAGTTTCGCGGCCAGTTCGTCGGGAGTCAGCGTCCCGGGGTCGGTACCGTCACCCAACCGGAGTCGCAATTCCATCCGCGCGAGCCGGTAATCCAGGGTGAGCTTCTCGAATTCCGACCGGCTCAGGCGCTCGACTCCAGGTGCCCGCACGTTGGTACGCGCCAGTTCCCCGGCCAATTCCTCGAGGCGCTCTGTCCGCGTGACCAACCGGCTGTACTCGGCTGCGGAACCACCGGCCAGCAATCGCCGCCGGGTCGCGGCCAGCTTCTCGCCGAGCCGCGATACACGTTCGGCACGCACAGCGGCGCGTTCGGCCTGGTGCAACAGCCGCGTCACCCGGTGCCGAAACCGGAACTCTGCTTCCGCGCGCACCAATTGTTCGGACTTGGCGGGCCGGTCCCGCAGATCCGCCAGTTCCTGATCGACGAGTACATCGTCGCCGAGCACTTCGGGACGGATACGGGCCAGCTCCGCGAGCCGTGCGCGGGCGGTATCCAGCTCCGCGTTCCACTGGCGGCGGGCCGCAGAATCCGGTGACCGCACACCGTCCGGTACCTCGAGGCCCCGGCTCTCGAATTGCAGCCATACCGCATCCATCGGGTTCGGCACCGGATCTCGTTCCGCACCGGCCATATTCAGCAGGTTCTGGCCGAGATCGGGGCCGGCACGGTCACGGCGCGCACCGATCGACGCCACCGGGAAAGCCGTACCGGCACGGTCCTCCCACTCCTGGTCTTCGTCGACCGGAACCGCCGCGGTCCCATCCGCCTCGATAACGATCCCGTGCCAGCTGACCACCCCGGAAAGACTCTGCCGCCACTCGTCGAAATCCTTCGGCCGAAGGCCGGGTTCCTTGACCAGTAGCCGCCCGTTCTCCCGGTAGATCGCCACCGCGTGCGCACCGACGACGCCGCGTTGCTGGAAACCGTCGAACGCGACAGTCGCGATCATGGTGCCGCCTTCGGCGGGAACGGCCGCGGCCATTGCGTCGAAGTTCGCGAACCCCTCGTCATCCCAGCCCGCGCCCACCAGCAGCTCTCCGAGATCACCCGGCATTCCGTTCGCCGGGTTACCCACCAGCTCCACCCTTGCGAGCCCCTCGCGGCGATCGGCGAGTACCGGATCGTTGTCGTGGTCGATATCGGTCATCGCGAGCCGGACGTCGATCGCCCGCTGCGACGCGAACCGCGCCGTCTCGGGGAAACAGTTGGTGACCAGGTCGCCTACCCTGTGTGCCGGCTGCCAGGCGGCCATTCCCTGATCCGGCTCCGCCACGACCAGGCGATCCCGGTAGCCGGCCAGCGCGTCGTCGGTCTGCGCCTCCCGCAGGAGGTCCGCGAGGGGCGTCGGCCGGCCGGTATCCAGTTGCGCCGCGGTTTCGGAGTCGTGCCGTGTCAGCAATATATCGGCAACAGTTCCCGAGGACCGGGTTCCCAGGATTCGCGCCATATCCTGGGCCAGCGCATGCCCGTCGGTGCCGATCCACACCACGGTGGCGGTCGGGCGGGGGGCCGCACCCGCATCGGATACCGCGGCCGCCGTCGCCCGGCGCATCGCCGCGACGTCGTCGGCGGCATATTGATTCACCGTGTGGAAACGGATCTCCTCGGCCGCTTCCAGATCGCCGACCACCATCAGGGTGCCGGAGCGACCCAGCAGATTCACCTGCGGATGGCCGGGCAGCTGCGCCGACCAGCGCTCCGCCGCGGTCGCCAGATCGGCCCAGAAGTCGGCGAGCCCGGTCTCGTCGGGCTGTGTGGCCTGCCGGTCCTGTGCCCGGCGCAACGCCAGCCGCATCGCCTCGTCGCGCACGGGCACCGGGATACCGTCGAGCTCGGCGACGAGTTCCGGCACCGCCACACGCATCGCCTCCTGCGTCCGGCTGTCGGTCCACGACCACTCGATGCCCATCTGCTCGGGGGATGCCGCGGTCTGAATGACCCGCCAGCGCCGCATCGCACGCTCGTACTGCTCGGGCGTATAACCGGGATCGGTGTCGGGCAGCGCGGCGCGTGGCTGCGCCCGCACCGAATCCAGGCCACCATCATGGGCGGCTATCCGCCGCTCGAGGGCCCTGATGCTCTGGGCCGCCCGGTGGTAGCGCTCGGTGGAGTAACGCACTATTTCGACGGCCCGAGCGTGCGCGGTCGCCTGCTCGCCTTCCAGCATTGCCGTGTGCTCGGCCAGGACCTGGAAGTGGTCTCGGTAGTCGGCGCCTTGCAGCGCCGCGATATCGGCGGATATCTCCCCGGCCGCCGCGGCCAGGGCCCGCTCGGCACTTCGCAGCTCGATCCGCTGCATCCGGTAGGGCGTGCGCAGCCCGGGGGGCACCTCGGTTCCGCTGTCGGTGGTGCGGGCATCGGCCAGCCACTGCTCGACGGAGTCCAATCGCCCAGTCGCGGTGACGTATTCCGTCGTCGCGGCCACCAGGGCGGCGCTCGGCTCCGGCGGGACCGCGTCGGGGTCGCCCGACGGCTCGGGCCGGGAGGCGATCTCGCTCAGCTGGGCGTCCAATAGATCGCCCACCGCCGGCGCCCAATCCGAGAGCGCGGCAAGGTGATCGATATCGTCGTCCGACCAGAACGGCGGTCGGCCCGACGCCGCCTCGTCCAACCCGCCGCGCAGTTCTTCGGCCCGCTGACGCAGGTGGTGGAAGGTGCGGGTCGCCACCCCGAGGCCGGCGAGTGTCCGGTCCGGTGTCCCCAGCCGTGCCAGCTCCTGCAGATGATCGCGGTAGCGGTCCGGGTCGGTCAGTGCGTCCGCGTCGGCGAACATCTCCTGTGCCGCCAGTTCCCGCAGGGTGGTCAGGACGTACTCGTATTCCTCGGCGATCACGCGGTACCGGCCGAGCGACCGCGCCGGCAGTACCGCCGGTGGTACGGGCAGCCGCCGCGGCGGTGGTTCGCCCGGCGCGCAGGAGACGGCCAGCACGGTGATGGTGTTGCCGCCGTCCATCAGCGCTCGATCCATCAAACGCTGCACGATCGCATGCGGGTCGGTCGGTCCGCCGTCGTGCAGGACGGTCCCCAGATCGTCCGGCGACGAGTCCGCTCCCCACAGTCCGTCGCTGTCCACCAGCACGATATCGCCGTCGGCCACGGCGACTGAGACGACGTGGTCGCCGGTGGCGGCGTCCGGCGGCGGCGGACCGGCGTCGCGGCCCAGCGAATACGACACCGCACGCGCGTCCGGTGCCCGCAGAGCGCGACGCCGGCTCCAGCCCTCGGTCTCCATGAGCATCCGCACCGGCGTGTGATCCTCGGTCACCGTTTCGGACTCGCGGCCACGCCTGAGTAGCTGGACGCGGTTGCTGCCCACCGAACCGGCGGTGCATCGGCCCGGTCCGGACTGCACCATCACGCCCGAGAATGTGAGCCCGGGCGGCGTGCGCGCGAATTCCTCGGCCTGCTCGACCAGTTCGTCGACACGCGCCCGGGCCGCCCGCACTGCGCCCTCGTCCGCGCGATCGCCCGCGGCCTCCAGTTCCGCAACCACGGCCCGGGCCTCGTCGATCGCGGCCCGCAGTTCGACCTCGGCCCGCTCGGTCAGCTCGACAACCGTTGTCTGTGCCTCGTCGATCGCCCGCCGCATCGCGTCCTCGGCCTCCGCGTCGGTGAGCCCGTCGCCGGATTCCGACTCGCCGGCCGACCGGGCGAGGCTGTCGCGGGCCGCGGTCGCGGCGGCCTCCGTGATGCGGTTGACCAGTGAACCGGCTTCACCGTCGATATCCGGTGAGCCGGGTACACGGCCGGTCACTACCGCGATCCGTACCGGACCGGCCGCGGTATCCACGACGGCCGCGGCCATGGCGTCGTCGTTCCGCGCCTGCACCGCCCCTTTGTCACTCGTTCCGGCGATCGAGCCCAGATCGATATCCGCACGATCGGCCGGGCGGGTACGGCCGTCGACGGCGGCGAGGTCCGATGCCCCGTCGGCCGGCCGGACCCGGCCCCACGGTCCGGGCACTTCACCGGCGGGCCGGGTCACCGGATCGTCGGCGAGCACCTGCGCGGCGGCCCGCGCGCGAGCGGTGGCGTCCGCCAGGCGCTGCTCGGCGCCCACCGGAGATTCGTCACCGTCCGCAGCTGTCTGTGCCCGGTTCAGCTCCGCCGTGGCCGCGGCGAAATCCGCCAGGTTCTGCTGTTGCCGTGGCGAGAGCTCCGCGCGTGCCCGGTTCGCCAGGAAATCCGTGAACCGGCCGACATTCCGGTCGAGCGTGCGCCAGCGTGCGATGGCTGTCCGGGCCTGCGCCCGGGCCGCCAGCTCGGCCCGCCCGGGTGCATCATCGGACGGTCCGTTATCGGCCACAACGGTTTCGTACTCGGTGCGGCCTTCCCTGAATTCGTCCTGCGCAGCGAAGATTTCGGTTGCATCACCGGCCTCGAGGGCCCGGTGGTAGGCCTGCTCAGTTCGTGTGTACTGCTCCAGGAGACGAGTCTCGAGGTCTCGGCGGTCCTGCTCCCGCGCCGCACGCACCCGGTTCGCGGCGGCCTCCATCTCCGCGCGGGCGATATGGCGGGCGACCAGATCTTCCAGTCCCGTGCGAACCCGCGCCTCATCCCCGAGGTTCCCGCGGCCCGGCCCTTCCCCGGCATCCGGGGCCGCCGGTCCAGGCAGTTCGGCGCCCAGCACCGCGAGACCCGTGATGCTCCCGGTCTCGCCCGCTTCCCGCGCCTCGTCGGCCAGAACCGACAGCGCCCCTTCCGGGTCGCCGGGATGCTGTGCGAAAATTTGCGCGCTATGCGCCGGCCGCCCCGCACTGTCACCCCGCCCGCCGGCACGGACGAACAGCACATCGGTCTCCGAAAGCTCGCCCTCGTCCATGTTGTACGCGAGACCCGCACCGGAAACCGGCCGGTCGGCACCGGGTGGGTGATAGCCGAGTACGTCGCGCTGCGGCGAATCATCGGAGGTCACCTTTCGCGAACCGGCCGGATCGGCCGTATCGAGCTTGTCGACCTGTCCGTGTCCGACCCGACCGGTGGTGAAACGTCCGGGCTGCCCGGATTGCCCCTGCTCCACCACGACCACCGTGATACCGGTCTGCGGGGGCATCCGAACGCCCTCGGCGTCGGGATTCTCCGTGAGCGATTCTTCTGCCCGCGCGAGGGTTTCGGAGTATTCGCTCCGGGTCAGCTCCATCACCCCGGCCTGCGCCGTTTCGATCGCGTTCCGGACCAGGGCCGCACGGTCGACCGGCGTCCCCGCTTCCGGGGCCGCCCGCAACCCTTCCTGCAGACTTGCCCGCGCCGCTTCGGCCGCGACCGCCGACGCCCGATGGCTATCCGTGGACGGCCGCGACTCGTCCGTGGATTCCGGCACGCCCTCGGCCATGATCGCGAATCGGACGGGCACACCGTCGACCGTGACTTCACCACCGGCCATCGCATGGCGATTCCCGTCGTCGCCCGGGCCCCGCTCGCTCACCCCGGCCACCGCGGAGTCAACGGGTGTGCCGAGGTCCAGATGATCGCGACTCAACTGCTCGCGCGTCACGGCGACCTTTTCCCACGCCCCCGATACGCGCGCCGAGTCGGCCGCACCGGTTTCCGGGTCGCGGGCCCCGGCGGCCCCCATCCATTCCGTGAGCGCGACAGCGTGCTGCGCGGCGGCGGCGATCCACCCGGGTGCGTGCTGGGTGCGGTCACGCAGTTCGTCCAGCAGCACCGTAGCCTGCGCAAGCATCGTCGAAAGCTCGTGGTAGTGACGTACCGCGGCAGCCGGCGCCCCAGTGTCGGCGGTAGCGTCGCCGCCGGTCCGGCGTTCGAAATGCCTGAACAGATTCAGCTCTTCGCCGAACAACTCCGCCGAGAGCAAACGGTCGGCCGACGCACCGGGCGTATCGGCCGCGAGTGCCACCACGGCGTCCCGGGCCGCGGCACGATCCGCGGCGAGATCGGCCACCGCCCGCTGCAACAACTGCGTCGCACCCGCGACCAGGCGCGCCCGTTCGCTCGACGGACCGTACGGCGTGGGCACCGGGGCCGCGTTCAATTGTTCTTCGGCGCTGCGCATCCGGTCTTCCAGCACCTGTAACCGGCGTGCGACCGCGGTCAGATCCGGTGTATCGGCGCCGATCGCCCGCAGCCGCTCCAACTCGCCGCCGATAAAGTCGCTCACCAGCAGCCGGCTCGGATTCGCGTCCGGCACCTGTTCGGCCACCACTCGAACATCGTCGAGCGCGGCCAGCCAGCCCGCTACCGCCGTCGCATGCGCGAGCACCAGCATCGAACGTTCCGGTCCCGCGTCCGGATCCGACTGCATCAACTCGCCGAACGTTGCCACCATCCGGTCGAGATCGTGATATCGACGGACCGCCGCCCGCAGTTCGTGACGCGCCTCGAGAACTGCCCGGTTGTCTTCGGGTGTCGCCGTATCGTCGAGCGCCAGATCACCGAGCTCGTCGAGCGTGGTGAGGTAACTGTCCGGATCCAGTAGCGCGTCCAGATCCTCCGAGCGGATACGAGAGCGTGTCGCGGCATCCGCCATCTCGCCGCGCGCCCGGGTGTACTCCTCCCGGAGATCAGCGAGGCCACGCCGGAGCAGCGCCAGATTGCGGCGTTGCTCTTGGCGGAACAGATAGTCGTATTCTTCGTCGCTCGTGGGGTCGTTCGCACCGGCGCCCGCGGCCAGCGGATTCACCTGCGAACCGTCGGCACGGATCATGATGACCCAGGTCCGCTCGATATCGCCACGTTCGGCGAAATCGAATCGTCGCGGCACACCCACGTCGGGGTCCTCGGCGATGGGGACCCCGGCCTCGGAGTACAGCAGGAACGAATGCCCGTTCACACCGTGCTCGTCGGTGGTGCCGAGCTGGTCGACAACGATCAGGGTGCCACCGTCGCCCAGCTCCTCCAGTTCTTCCTGGAGCCGCTGCCGGCCGGGGATCTGTTTCCACTCCCGCTTGGGGACCTGTTTACGCCGGGCGGCCAGTTCCTCCAACCGAGTCCGCTCGGCATCACCTTGTCGTTCGAAACGCTCGGCCACCTGCTGGGCTTCGTCCCGCTCCCGCGCCAGCCGGGTATCGGACGTGCCGGTCATCGTCTCGATACGATGTGTCAGCACGTCTGCCACCGACACACCCTGCTCCTGCGCGGCCCGCGTCAGTTGCCGCTCGAGCCGTGGATCGATGGCCCTGCCTTCGGCCAGCCGGCTCCGGGCCTGCCGCAAACGCTGTTCGGCGGCATTCACCCGCCGATTCCGCTGCCGGGCCCGCTTCGTGGCCTGCTTCTGCATATCGTGCCCGATACCGGCCAGACGTTCGCCTTCGGCGTGCGCCGCAATCTGCAGGCGCCAGGATTCCTGCCGGGGGGTCACACCCCGGGTCGAACCCGACCGCACCAGCTGCCCACCCGCGGCATTCTGCAGATCTTGTACCTTCATACCCCCCAGACCGACCGGGCCCACCGGCCGGATCCCGCTGCCGGGATGGCGGTTCGCGGCGGCAGCCAGCGTTTTCGGACCACACTGATTCGTCTGGAGGTCGGGGGCGTCCCACTGTCCCGAATCATCGCCCGTTCGGTCACCGTCAGCTGTCCGAGTCGGTGTGTCGCCGCCCGAGCCACTGTCACCCGGGCTGCGGCCTTCACCGTCGCCGCTATCGCCCGGCTCGTCACCGGCGCGGGTTCCACTGTCGCCGCCGTGACGGCCTCCGCCGCCGTCGGCACTCGCGTTCGGCGCACCGCCGGGCTCTGGATTACCTTCGGGCTGAACAGAATCCGGTGTCGCGGTATCCGGATCACTTTCGACTCGGCCGGGATCCGGCGTCGCGGTATCCGGCGCCGCATTCGATACTCCCTCGTCGACGCCGGTATCGGGCGAGGGATCGGATACTCCGGCGGAATCCCGAGAGGTACGGCTACCGGAAGCCCCGGAATCCGTGCGACCCGCCCTGATACCACCGCGTGCGTCGCCGCCGGTATCGGCGTCTCCCGCGACCGGCCCGCCCCCGGCTCCTTCGGCCGCAGCGCCGGCATCCGAAGACAGCCGGGCCGCCGACGAACTCTCACCGAGAGTTCCGCCGGTTCGGCGTTGCGTATTCGTCACGCGCGCAGCCGCAGGTCCTCCGGCTGCGGGAGCCTCGGAACGACCGGATATCCCGCCCGGCCCGGAAGTCGCCGACGGAGTCGCGGAAGTGCCGGCGGCAGGCGGGCCGGTGCCGGAGAAGGCGTCCCCGTCAGAGGCGCTACCGGGCTCGCGTACTCCGGCGCCGGCCGCGGAATCCGGTGCTCCGGCAGTCATAGTCCCACCGGTCCCACCGTCGGCAGTGGGAGTATCGCCGCTGGTCCCCGCAGTCCCGGTATCAGCCGAAGTTCCGGTGACACCGTCCGCCACACCGGCCGCGTTCTGCGCATCGGCTCCGGAAACGGACCCCGGCGAGGTAGTAACCCCGGCACCGGCCGTAGATCCGGGTTCCGCACTGTTCGCCGGACCGGCCGGAGACCCACTCACCGGATCGGCACCCGTTCGTCCGGCACCATCCGTACCTTCCGGCGGCGTCACACCGACAACCCTGTCATCGCCGCTACGCGGCGCTGCTCCGGAATCATTCTGGCCGGTAATGCCGTTCGGAGCTGCCGAAGCGCCAGACGTTCCCCGCGGCTGCGGCGCTGGGCCTGCGGCCCGCGCCGCCCCGTCATCCGACCCCGTACCGGCCGGCCGCGCAGCCGATGAGCTCCCCGAATCTCCACCGTCCGTCGTGTCAGAAGCCGGACCGGAGGGGGAACCCGGGCCGCTGTCCCCCGCACCGGGTGCGGTGCCGTCGCCGCCCGGTCCCGGCGCGCCCCCCTGCCGACCGATCACCACGCGCCGGTAATCGTCCTGTGTCATCGGCGCACCCGAATAGTCCGACCCGCCCCGCCACCCGTAGATCATGCTGGGCCCGATACCGCCCAGCACACCACCGGTGAGCATCCGCGGGTCCAACGTCCAATCACCACTACTCGCACCCGTCGCGATATACGCCGCGACAGCACCCGCCAGACCCGCACCCGCCCCGACAATGGCACCCCGCCCCAAACCACCCAACCGGTCCGGACCCCAGGGCAGACGCCGCACAACGTTGTGCATCGAATACCCCGCCGCACCGCCGACCCCACCCGCTACACCGGAAATCCAGGCGTTATCCCACAACGCTTTCCCGTCGAAACCGTCCTGATACCCCTTCTCGATCAACTTGTTCTGCACCCACAACTCCTGGGCGGTGCCCTGGAACACCTCCACGAAGCCCTCCTGGAGCACTTCGTAACCCCCGTGCACAACAGCGGTGCGCAGCGCGGCATTGGCAAGATGGCTCCCCAACGCCCGGCCGATCCCCAGCAAAACCCTCTCACCGATCAACTGGAAAGTTCGCCGCGCCGCAGCGATCGCGGCGAACCTGGCACCCCACCCACCCGGACCCATCACCGCAGCCCACGCCAGTTCGGCAGCCAACCAGCCCAAAGCGATATTCGCATTCAACTTCGCCGACACGATCTCACCACCGAAATCGTGGATCCCCTCCGCGAGATCACCGAAATCCTTGGCCATCTTCTTTGCGCGGTCGTGTAATTCGTTGAGCCCCTGGAGGATCGGGTCTGCGCCGTAACCTTTCGGATAGGCCGATTCGACCTTGCTGATCGCCTCTTCGATACGCGGCAGCTCCTCAGCGAGGATCTGCTTCTTCAGCCCGGCGAAGCCCTCACGCATGACCTCCGCGAGATCCTCGTTGCCGATGGGTATTTCGGAGCCCGCAACCCAGCCCAACCAGGACAGCTCAGGGGGCGGAAACGTGATCGCCACCTCAGATCACCGCCACCCACACCGAACACAACCGTCTCCGAACGGCCGCCCCGGCCCACTCGGAGTCAGCAATCACCGTGTTCCAACACAAATCACCAGGTCGACTCGGTGGCCTTGGGGCCGCGTGCGCCCGCCTCCCGATGATCTGCGAGCTCCACGACGTCGTCGAAAACCAGCACCGGATCGTTCCCGGCGTCCGCGTTCTGCGCGGATACCCGCTCGGCAGCGTTGGGCGCGGCAGTCGAGACCTGTGGCTCGACGGGGACCACACTTTCGAAATCGGGTATACCGTCCACCAACTCCGATAGTTTCGGCTTACCCGCGCGCACTTCGCGCAGCGGCCGCATCAACTCCTCGGTCCGCCGGACCATCTCGGCCGCCGCCTGGTGGACGGCCTCGGTCACCGCGGTCGCGATTTCGTCGAAGGTCAGATCGCCGATATCGGGCGAGAATTCGGTGGCGATCACCAATCCGTTGGCATTGACCGTCACGGTGACCCGCTTGTCACGCACCGACGCCGAGGCGGTGAGCTGCGTACGTTGCCGCTGCAACTCCGCGACCAGGTCCATCTCCCGCCGGAAACTCTCCATCGCGTCCGCGGCGGAACGAGAACTGCCATCGGACATGAGCTCAGACCACCCGCCGGAGGTTGTCGGCCGAAGCATCCTCGGTGTTGTCCCATGCTCGCGCCGCACCGGTGTCGCCGGTATCTTCCGCGAAGACGTTGAAGGCCTTCCCCATATCGTCACTGCCGGCGGCCGCCTTGTGGCACCGGGCCCGATAACCGTCCGGCCCATCGGTGAACTCGTGCCCGAAATGATCGTCGCCACAGGCGCCGGTCATATTGTCCATCACCGCGTTTGCTCTCGCCCCGATGGAGGTCAAACTGTCCCCGATATCGCCGAGCAATTCCGCTGCCGACCGCAGCCCGTCGGCATCCACCTCTATCTCTCGCGCCATACCGGCTCCTCACCAGTCCTGGTGGGGACGTCCGCCCCTCATACTGTCGTCCCCGCGGCGGTTGCCCTGATCGCTCACTGCTCGGTCCCGCCGACCTTCCCTATCCTCGTTCGTGCTGATCGGCCGCAATTTTTCCAGAACCCTGGACGGCTTACTTCCCGTTGCCGGGAAGCGGCGTCGCCTGATCGGTCGCCGCATCGGCCGAACAACTCGAATGAAATCCCCGCGACGCCGTGGTACTGCAGGGCACCTCCACCGGAGCGGCCCTGGTGACCCACGACCGCCGCATGCCGGATTCCGTGCGAGCCACCGGCTACCGGACCGGCCGATCTACCGGACCCGGTTCCGCACCGCCCATCACGATATTGGGCGCATCCCGCAGCGGTATCGGGCAGACCGACCCGTCCACGTCGATCGTCGCCGCCGATGGACTGCTCAGATCCTCACGTATGGGCCACCGCCGCCGGGCCGGGCAAATTCAGGACGGCACGGAGATCACCCACACCTCCGCGCCGGAACAACACACTGACACGATCGAAAAAAGCGGGGGCGCGGCGCAATTCATGAATGCATATAACCGGGATCGGGCGGCGGCGTTCGGATAGCCGCTCGGAGAAGCGGATCCCATAAACCCGTTCGGTACAGAGAATTTCGAACCCATACGGCACGAAGGGAATTGCGTAGCATCGACTACCGAAACCCTAGGAGTGGGGCGGAACGAGCAAGAACCGAATATCTCGAGGTCGAGATACCGGGGCTGATCGAATTACGATCGGACCCAATGGTTCACGGATACCGCTGATGCGAAAGCCACTCTAGAACAGCTCCACAACCGCATAGAAGCGCACCGGGCCGAACCGGGTTTTCGTCATCTTCACAAGAACCGCAAAGCCGCTCTCCCCCTATCTCATTGAGATCACAGCGGAACCATCGATGCAGGTACAGGGCATACAGCCTCAGAGACTGGGCCGACACAGAAAAGGAGACGGTCCGCTGGATAATATCCAGCGGACCGCCCAAGCAGCATTGGACTGCGTTTACTACATCTTATTCGGCCGAGAGACTCGACAGGTCACCGAAACCACTGAAGATGCTTCCGAATGCACTAAGAAGGGTGCCGAGGCTGCCCAGATCCACTGAACCCATAGTTTCTCACTCCTGTCGGGTCTGCATTTACCAACGACACCGTTGCGCCGTTCCCAACATTGGTAATTCCGTAATCTTAACGTTACTGTCCAGTTATCTTAACGAGACCAATCCATAAGGTGAACTCCAGGTGAACTGGATCATAAAATATGGGTTTTCTCACATATACCCATAATTACACCGGTGTGATCTTTCGCGAAATCATCGAATCGCACTTTTCGACTGTCCGATAATTCCCTATTCAATATCGATAACGGCCTTTCGAAACACTCCGGGGACCGATTGCCGGAGCACCCGCGCGGAACCGATCCCTCGTCGGACCCGGCCCGGTCTCGGCTACCGGATGGCATGGTCATCGTGAGGCCGCCATCCGAATCCTCTGCCCGACCGCGGCCGGAGTTATCGAGCGCGCCGTGTCCGCCTCGGCATCGACAACGCCCGTCGCCGCCGAATCGCGTATGCGATGGGATCAGCGCACAGGATCCATGCCGCGGCCCGCCCTATGCTGTTTCGATATGAGCCGTGGTGACCGGGCGCGGGCCGATATCCTCGACGCCGCTGAGCAGCTGATCGCCGAGGCCGGAGTGCGGGTGCCGCTGCGCGATATCGCGATCGCGGCCGGACAGCGCAACAATTCCGCGGTCAACTACCACTTCGGGACCCGGCACGAGCTGATCCGTGCCGTGGTCGAACGCCGCCTCGGCCCCATGGAGCGTGAACGCGCCGAAATGCTGGCGGCCCTCGACGACGATGCGCGCCGCGACGTCGAGGCCCTCCTGTGGATTCTCGTGAAACCGCTGACCTCAGTAGACAGTGACTACTACGCCCGGTTCCTCCAGGCGGCCGCCCCGTATCTGCCGACCGACCTCGACGGAACCCAGGGGACGGTCTGGCCGCAAGTCCTCGGGCTACTCGCCCGCGCGATCCCGACCGCCGACCCCGCGGCGCAGCGCCGCCGGATCGGCGCGGTCGCGACGGCGATGTTCGCACTGCTGGCGGAATGGGAGCGCAAAACCCATACCGCGGCGGCCCCTTCCGACTTCCCCGAGGAAATCGTCACCATGCTCGGCGCAATGCTCACTGCCCCGGTACGCGCACCCGGTGAGATCGTCGAATCATCGGCTCCCGGGTGAGCGTCCGTGACCGGCCGATCTTTCGTCGGGGTGGTCACTGTCGTGGACGGCGCCGGGATGGGTTCAGCGGCGCCAGGTTCCCGCGGCCGCGACCCGCACGACATAGTCCTCGAAGGTGCGGGGCGTGCGCCCCAGCAGGGTGGCGATACCGTCGGTCGTCCCGGCGATCACACCGCGTTCCATCAGCACGAACATATCCGCGACGTGCTGTGCGGCGTCCTCGCTCCAGCCCTGCTCGATCAACGCCGCGGTGTATTCGGCGGGAGAAATCTGCCGGTAGCCGATGGACAGCCCGGATGCCCGGGAGATCATTTCGACGGCCTCCGCGAAGGTCAGCGCCCGCGGCCCGGTCAGCTCGTAGATCCGGCCGGCATGCCGGCCGGGCTCGGTCAGCACCGCGGCCGCGGCGTCGGCGACATCCTCCAGATCGATGAAGGGTTCGGGCACCGCGCCCGCCGGGAGCGCGAGTTCGCCGGCCGCCAGCGGGGCCCGAAAGAGGTCCTCGTCGAAGTTCTGGTCGAAATTCGACGGCCGCAGTACCGTCCACTCCAGCGCCGAACCGCGCACAGCCTCCTCGGCCGAGCGCATATCCAGTCCGAACGCGGAGTCGCCCCAGGTATCGGCGCCGTGCCCGGAGAGCAGGACCAAGCGCCGCACGCCGGCGGCCTCGGCGCGCGCCACGAACTCGTGCACGGGTCCGGGCACCGGCGGAGGCACCACGTAGACGGCGGTGATGCCGTCCAGGGTCGAATCCCAGCCGCCGGGGTCGGCCCAGTCGAAGCGGATCTCGCTGGAGCGGGAGGCGGCGCGAACCGGTGTGCCGTGCAGCCGCAATCGGGCGGCGACCCGCCTGCCGGTTTTACCGGTGGCGCCGAGGACGAGGACGGTGTCGTTGCTCATGGCTGTGATTCAACGGCACCGGATCGGACGAATCCATGGGTAAAGAGGCGGATTGCCTGTGTGATCGTCTAATCTCTGTGGGGTGGACGCGTTCGGTGACCTCTTCCGCGGCATGCGGGCCCGGGGCTCGTTGTTCGGCAGCTCGACCCTGTCCCCGCCGTGGGCGCTGCACTTCGTGGACGGCGCCCCGCTGACGTTGTGCACCGTCCTCGGGGCGCCGGGCTGGATCGTGCCGGAGGGGCACCCGCCCGAACAGCTCCGTCCCGGCGAAACGATCATCGTGCGAGGTCCCGCACCGTTCACTTTCGTCGACGCGCCCGGAACGCGGGCCGTGCCGATCGCATGCGGTGAACATTGTGCGACGCCCGAACAGGGCGGAACCCGGCACCGCCGCGGCTGGACCGACAGCGGCGGCTCCGCCGGGGCCACAACGTTCATCGTCGGCGCGTATCCGGTGTGCGGCGAGATCAGCCGCCGGCTCCTGGATGCGCTGCCCGTCGTGCTGCGTGTGGGTTGCGGTGGCGAGGCCGACCCCGTACTGGACCACCTCGCCGCCGAGGTCGCCACCGACACCCCGGGCCAGCAGGTAGTCCTGGACCGGCTCCTGGATTGGCTGCTGGTCTGCTCGGTGCGCGATTACTTCGACCGGCCCGGCAGCGAGCCGCCCGGCTGGTACGCCGCCCAGCGGGATCCCGTGGTCGGCGGCGCGCTGCGCCTGCTGCACGACGAACCGGCGGCGCCCTGGACGGTCGGCTCGCTGGCCGACCGGGCCGGAGTATCGCGTTCCACGCTGGCGAAACGCTTCGCCGACCTGGTCGGCGAACCGCCGCTGACCTACCTCACCGTCTGGCGCATGACCCTCGCGGCGGACCTGCTCACCGAGCGCGAGTCGGCGACCGTCGCCGAGATCGCCCGCGCCGTGGGTTATTCCGACCCCTTCGCGTTCAGCGTGGCGTTCAAACGGATCCGAGGGGTCAGTCCGAGCGAGTTCCGGCGCACCGGCGCGTTGGTTCGCGCGTGACGACCGCGAACCCTCACCCACTACCGGCCGGACCCCGGATCACAGCGCATAGCGGTGCACTGTGTCCGGGTGGATGACGACACGGAGAAGCTCGCCGGTCAGTATCTCGGCGAGAGTATCGGCCCGGGCCGGGTCGTCGAGATCCCAGTAACGAGCGGCGAGGCGGGAACACAGGTCGTGTGCCCCGTCGGGTTCCACTGTGGAGCGGCCTGCGACGCTCACCCAGCGCTCTCGTTCACCCACCGGGGCCGCGACAACGATCGAGGCGCGGGAGTCGCGGCGCAGGCGTCGTATCTTCGCCGACTCGGGTTCGGTGAAGAACTCGATCGTGCCCGCGGCGGTGGCCTCGAACCACACCGGCCGGGGTTGCGGCGGCTGCGCACCTCCGGCCACGGACAGGAACCCGTGCAGGGGGCGGCCGAGGAATTCGAGATCCGCGGCGGTCAGCAGGCGAGTGTCGTTGCTCATGGCAGTGATTCAACGGCACCCACGCGACCGAATCCATCGGTGAAACGCCGAACCACCTGCGCCATCGTCCAACGTCGACGCCACGCCCGGCCCGCAGCGACTTCGGTGAACCCGGGAAGCTACCCCGCGGTCTTGCCGTTATCGGCCAGATAGACAGCACCGTGGATAGCCGAGGCTTCATCGCCGGCCAGAAACGCGATCACTGTGGCGACTTCCTCCGGCTCGTTCATACCCCGCGGGGCGGCAGCGCGCATGATCAGGTTCGGGTCGGCGCCGTCGGGCAGGGAGAACTCGCTGATCTGCGGGGTGAGCATGCCACCGGGACAGACAGCGTTGACGCGGAGACGATCGGCGGTGAACTCCACGGCCAGTGCCCGTGTCAGACCCACCAGACCGTGCTTGGCGGCGCAGTAGCCCGCCGAGTACGCCTGGCCCTCGACCCCGGCGATGGAAGCGACGTTGACGATGTTGCCGCCGGCCCGCAGCAAATGGGGCAGCGCGGCGCGGCAAAGGTAGAACGGGGCGTTGAGATTCACCGCCAGATCGGCGTCCCAGTCCTCGTCGGCGACCTCACCGGTCCGGCGCATCCGGTGCGAGCCGGCCACATTGACCAGCACGTCGAGGCGCCCGAATTCGGCTACACACCGCTCGACCATCGACCGGCATGCCGCCGACGTGACGATATCGGCGGTGGCGAACCGCCCACCGGGCACATCACCGAACACCTCGGCCAGGCGTTGTTCGTCGCGTGCCACCCCGAAGACCGAGGCTCCGCGCTGGGCGAACAGGCGCGCGACCGCCGCGCCCAGCCCCGACGAGGCACCGGTCACCAGCGCCACTTTGCCCGATAGGCTGCTCATTTCGATTCCTTCACTCTGCTGTCCGCTACTGAGTGCGGGCGATGACCTTGTCCGCGAAACGGGACAGGTTGGCGATCTTGGTGTCCAGGCTCTCGGTATCGGGCTCCCGGCCGTAGGGATAGCGGAAGCCGACGATGACGTCGGTGACTCCCTTGTCCTCCAGCCGCTTCACACCGTCCACGGTGAAACCGTCCAGCGAGATGACGTGCACCTCGAAGTCCTCGCGCGTGCCGTATTCGGCACGCATCGCCGTGAGCTCGGTGAGCAGACGGTCGAGTTCCGCCGGGTCGCCGCCGGCGTGCATCCAGCCGTCACCACGCTGCGCCGCGCGACGCAACGCGGGTTTGCTGTGCCCGCCGATGAGCAGCGGAATCGGCTCGGTGGGCACCGGCGAGATCTTGATCGGCGGCAGATCGTAGAACTCGCCGTGGAACTCGAAATACCCGCCGGCGGTGAGGCCGCGGACGATATCGAGGCATTCGTCCATCCGGCGGCCGCGCTTCTCGAACGGCACACCGAAGATCTCGAAATCGTCCGGCCACGGACTGACGCCCACGCCCAGACCGAGGCGGCCGCCGCTCAGCGCCGCCACCGACGCCGCCTGTTTCGCCACCAGCACCGGCGGCCGGATCGGCAACTTCAGCACGAACGGGGTGAAGCGCAATGTGGTGGTCGCCGCGGCCAGTGCTCCGGCGAGGACGAAGGTTTCGACAAACGGCTTGTCCTCCAGGAACTCCCGGCTACCGTCCGGCGTGTAGGGGTAGGTGGAATCGGAGTCGCGCGGGTAGGCGATGCTGTCGGCGAGCACCATCGAGGTGTACCCGGCGGCCTCGGCGGCCTGCGCCAACGGCACGTAGTAGGACGGGTCGGTCATGGTCTCGGCGTAGGTGAATCTCATCGATCGGCCTTTCTGCGGTTCGGTTTCCAGCGTGCGGCGATCCATGGTCCCAGCCGGAACAGCGCGATCCCGGAGTGTGGCACCGGCTGCATCCGCCCACATTAAGCGCTACTGCTTAATTGGTCGATAGGCGAATCAGAACACGTGCTAGTTTGCGGCCATGACCAAGCTGATCCTCGCCCTGCACGGCACCGGCCTCGGAACCCGGCTCACCGCTCCGGCGTTTCGGGAAACGCTGGCCGCGGGTGGAGCGACCGCGGTCCAGGTGAACCTCGATGATGCCGACGTGGCCTCCGCGATGATGCGGTTCGGCCCCGCCGAACCGATCACCGCGCTCGTCTCGGTGTGGACCGACGGCGACCCGGCCACCGCCGTCGGCATTGTGGCCGAAGCCGCGGACGAACCCGCACCCCACGCCTACCGCGTCTCCGAGCGGGTACGCCTCGACCCGATACCGGTTCCGGACGGCATCCGCTCCGATGCCCTGGTCAATATCGCCCTGCTCCGCAGGCCCGCCTCGATGCCCCGGGACGAGTACCTGCGGTACTGGCAGATCGAGCACACCCCGATCGCTATTCGCACTCAGAACACCGTCGGCTACATACAGAACACGGTCGAAGAAGTGCTGACCCCGGCGGCGCCCGAAGTATCGGCCGTCGTCGAGGAGCATTTCCCCATGGCAGCGATGACCGACCCACATGTCTTCTACGGCAGCCGCGGCGACGGAGCCGAACTCGATCGCCGAATCACCGAACTCCTGGCCAGCGTGGCCCGTTTCGGCGCGGATACCGGCTTGGACCTGGTACCCACCAGCCGCTACCACTGGATTCTCTGAACCTGCCGGCCGCCCGCCGCGCCGGCGCCCCTGTGGCCGATCGCGTACTGCCGCTCGACAAGCGATTCGACCCATTTCACCCGCTACATACGTATCGTTGCTATCGGAAACATCATCGAAGCGGGGGCACCGGGAGAACGTATGGTCGGCGTATCGCAGCACATCACCGAATCCGTGGGACTGGAGATCACGGGGGTGAAACCGGACGATCTGCTCACGCCGCACGCCGCCGGCGAATGCCGCGCGGCACTGGAACGCCACGGCGTGCTCGTGTACCGGGAGATCGGCATCGGCGACGACGATCTGCTCGCCTTCAGCCGGATGCTCGGCACGGTCGTCGTCCAGCCCACCGGCGAACACCGGCTTCCGGAGATCCAGACGATCACGATGAATCCGGCCAAGACCAATGCCGTCATGGCCTCCTATCGCCAGGGGAATTTCCACTGGCATATCGACGGCACCACTTCCGAGATCCCGCAGAAAGCAACCTTGCTCACCGCCCGGCAGATTGACCCGGCCGGCGGGGACACCGAGTTCGCGAGCACCTACGCCGCCTACGACAGGCTCAGCGACTCCGACAAACGAGAAATCGCCACACTGCGGGTACGCCACAGCTTCGCCCACGCGCAGTCACTGGCCAACCCCGATCCGACCGACGCCGAACGCGCGGGCTGGGCACGCGTACCCGAACGGGTGCATCCACTCGTATGGACCCGCCGCAACGGCCGGAAATCTCTATTGCTCGGCGCTACCGCGGCCGAGGTGATCGACTGGCCCGCCGACCGCGGACGCGCGCTCCTCGACCGGCTGCTGGACTGGTCGACCCAGCCCGAATTCACACTCCGCCAGACCTGGCGCGTCGGAGATCTGGTGGTGTGGGACAACACCGGGATGCTGCACCGCGCGCTGCCGTTCGCTCCGACCTCCCTGCGCCTGATGCACCGCACCACCCTCGCCGGTGAAGAGACAGTGGACGGGCAACTCGCGGCCACATAGGCACGCGGCCGCCGCCGGACCGGCTCATTCGGTAACGCATCGGGGCCGGCCGCGGTCCGTATCCCCTGCTCCGGTACCCGGCGACACCACGGATTCCCGGGTCTGCGTTCCGATGAATGCTCGCCGGTGTCGCGTACGGTCGAGGCAAAGGGGCCGCGAGGGTCCCCCCGGCAAAAGGACGCGCCGATGTCCGATAAGTCTCCGCGCAGTTCCACATCGAAAAAGTCCGGAAAGTCCTTGAAGGAGAAGCGGGCCGACAAGAAGGCCAAGGCCGATAAGAAAACAGAGGTCGAGTCCACTCTCGAACCCAAACGCTAGGACCCCATCCACGAGCTCGGGCGGCGACCGCTGCCCGGGCTCGTGCGTTGTGCACGGACTCTGCGCCCCAGCAGGCCGCGGCTCATCTCCGCGCTCGGCAGAGCAACAGCCGATATACAGAAATCCGAGCGCTCCCCGTGCAGCCCATGGTGAAGGTCCGCTCGTTTCTCCCGATAACGGACGCCCTGTGCAAACCTGGAGGCGCACGCCACCGACTTCCAGGGATGGACGATGACCACCAGCCATAACGTTGAGCCGCTGCATCTCGACCGGTCGTTCTACGACGACCCGGCCGCGCTCTACCGCGATCTGCGGGTTGAGCGACCGGTGGCCCGCGCGACCGGCCCGAACGGCCTCCGGTTCTGGATGATCACCCGGTACGCGGACGCCCGGGCCGCCCTCAACGACGCGCGGATGACCAAGGATGCCGAGCGAATCCCGGGATCCATCGCCCGGGACAACGACGTCCCCCAGGCTCGGGTGATCACCGAATCGCTTGTACGGCATATGCTCAACGCCGACCCGCCGGACCACACGAGGTTACGCAAACTGGTCGGGCGAGCCTTCACCATGCGCGCGATCTCCCGGTTACGTCCACGGATCGAGGAGATCGCGACCGAACTCGCCGACGCCATGGCTGCGGCCGGGCCCACGGTCGACCTGCTGGACCATTTCGCCTTCCCGCTGCCGATGACGGTCATCTGTGAGATTCTCGGCGTCCCGCAGAGCCGCCGCGACGAGTTCCGCACGTGGTCGAATACGTTGCTCTCCGGCGAGGCGGACGAAGAACGAGCCGCCGCGGCAGGCGCGATGGCGGCGTTCTTCGCCGATCTCATCGCCGATAAGTCCGCTCACCCCGGCGAGGATATGCTCTCCGATATCGTGCGCGCGGCCGAGGACGGCGATTCGCTCAGCCACTCCGAGACGATGGCGATGGCATTTCTGCTGCTCGTGGCCGGTCACGAGACGACGGTCAACCTGATCGGCAACGGTATGCTCGCGCTGTTGCGGAACCCGGACCAGCACGCCCTGTTACGCGGCGACCCGGACCTGATACCGAACGCGGTCGAGGAGTTCCTCCGTTACGACAGTCCGGTCAACCTGGCGACCATCCGGTTCACCACCGAGCCGGTCGAGTTCTCCGGCACGATCATCCCGGCCGACCAGTACGTGCTCGTATCGCTGATCGGCGCGAACCGCGATCCCGAACGCTTCGCCGACGCCGACCGGCTCGACGTCGAACGAGACGCGTCCGGCCATCTCGCCTTCGGCTACGGCATCCACCATTGTCTCGGCGCACCGCTGGCTCGACTGGAGGGCGAGATCGCCTTCCGTACCCTGCTGGACCGATTCCCGGGTATGACGCTCGACCGCGAGCCCGGCCCACACCGCGTGAGCACGCTGATCCACGGTCTGACCGGGCTTCCGGTCCGGCTCTGATCTATACCGCCCGGCTCGAACGCCGATTTCGCTCCGCCACCGTCCCGGACGGACCTACGGCGTGGCCGTCGGCAATTGCTGGGTCAGGTTCAGCACTGTCACAGTGTCGGTGCCGGTCTTCTTGAGACGCTCGGACGACCGGAACCCCAGATCGACATCGGCGGCCTCGGCGCGCAACGCGCCGACCGTGACGTCCTCCTTCCGCACGTGCTGGAACATATCGAAGGAGTACAGCCGTAGTGCGTTCTCGTGGGTGATCTTGTTGATCTCGTCGTCCGGTACACCGTCGAGCTGGCCGGCCAGCGTCTCCGGCGCCAGCGGCCACGTCGAATCGGAATGCGGGTAGTCGCACTCCCAGTTCACCATGTCGAGGTTGAGCTTGTGCCGGCTCTCGACACCGAAGCCGTCGTCGATGAAACACAGCGCGATACGGTCGAGGAAAACCTCGCTGGGCAGTTTGCCGCCGAAGTTCTGATGGGTCCACGCCCGGTGCATCTTGTACACGCGGTCGATCCGTTCGAGAAAATACGGCACCCAGCCGATCCCGCCCTCGGACAGGGCGAAGGTGAGATCCGGGAACCGTCGCAGTGTGGGCGACCAGATCAGATCCGCGGCTGCCTGCACGATACTCATCGGCTGCAGGGTGATCATCGTGTCGATCGGAGCGTCGACCGAGGTGATCACCACGCTCGACGACGACCCGATATGCAAGTTGACCACGGTGTTCTCATCACTGCACGCCTGCCAGAACGGGTCCCAGTGCGGATCGTGCAGCGACGGATAGTTCAGTTTGGTGGGGTTCTCCGAGAAGCTGACCGCATGGCATCCCTTGGCGGCCACGCGCCGCACTTCGGCGGCCATCGCCTCCGGGTCCCAGATCGGCGGCAGCGCCTGGGGAATCATCCGCCCGGGGTAGGCGCCACACCACTCGTCGATATGCCAGTCGTTGTACGCCCGCAGTACCGCCAGGCCCAGATCCTTGTCCCGGGCGCGTGCGAAATACTGGCCGCAGAACTGGGGATACGACGGAAAGTTCAACGCCGCGGCAACGCCGTTGACGTTCATATCGCGGATGCGCTCGTGGATGTTGTAGCACCCGTCACGGATCTCGCTGAGTTTGGTCGGCTCGGCACCGTACTCGTCCGGCGGACGCCCCGCGACCGCGTTCAGGCCGACGTTGGTGGCTTCCTGCCCTTCGAAAACCCAGGCGTCCGTACCGTCCTCCCGCTGGACAAGTTTGGGCACGTCGTCCTTGTACTTGGCCGGGATGTGCTTATCGAACATATCCGGTGGTTCGACGAGATGATCGTCGACCGAGACGAGTACGAAATCGTTCATGTCCATACCGCGCTCCTTGTCTCAACCGCATGGCACGGCGTCGCCCGTGCGCATACGCCCCGATTTCGCAAAACTGTAGTCCGGAACAGATTTTTGGTCAATATCGGAGAGCAACGCTGGTAGCGTGCGGTGGAAACCACCCGGGTGACTGAAGATCCCCAGCTACAGTGGACATTCGGACATACCGGTGACCACCTGCCCGACCGGCGGATCGACAGAATCCGGGCGACCATTGACCGCGCTCGTCGGGTCCGGCTACGCTCTGAACAAACGTTAGGTTCGCAGCTCGCGAAAGTCGCTGTGGGAGCATTACGCTCATCGCGCACTCCCCGGCCGGTCCCGGTGTCACTGCGCCCGAACGGCCGACCGCCGCAGGAGCAGATCAGGAGGCGTCGCATATGGGGAACGCCCAACCGGCGCCACATCCCGGCCGGCCGGATATGCCGGCCTTCCAGCGTCCGGAGGTCGGCAGAACGACCCACAGAGAGAAAGTGGTGATGCGTGTGATGGGGTGCCGACGTTGAGTACAACAATGGAGTTGGAGACAGCAGAGCCTTACTACCTCCCCGTCGCCAACGAGGTGGCGGTCTTCCGGGCGGCCTATCGCCAGGGGTTGCCGATCATGCTGAAGGGCCCGACCGGCTGCGGTAAGACCCGCTTCGTGGAGGCAATGGCACACCGGCTGGGGCGGCCCCTCGTGACGGTGGCATGTCACGACGACCTCACCGCGGCCGACCTGGTCGGCCGCTATCTGCTGCGCGGTGGTGAAACCGAATGGGTCGACGGGCCGCTGACCCGGGCGGTCCGGGAAGGCGCACTCTGCTATCTCGACGAAGTGGTCGAAGCACGACAGGACACCACTGTCGTCCTGCATCCGCTCGCCGATCACCGCAGGCAGCTGCCGATCGAACGACTGGGCATCACCTTGGACGCGAAACCCGAGTTCGGCCTGGTGGTTTCGTACAATCCCGGATATCAGAGCGTGCTGAAGGATTTGAAGGACTCCACCCGGCAGCGAATGGTGGCGATTTCGTTCGACTATCCGGAACCGGAAACCGAGAAGTCGATCATCGTCGCGGAATCGGGGGTAGATCCGGGCCGCGCGGCCGAGTTGGTGCGTCTGGGGCAGGCGATTCGCAGGCTCGACACCGGAGCACTACGCGAAGTGGCTTCGACCCGTGTCCTGATCGCCACGGCGCGATTGATCACCGAGGGGCTACCGGTCCGCGAGGCGGCGCACGCGGCGGTGGCCGGCCCGCTCACCGATGATCCCTTGACCGCGCGCGGATTACGCGAACTGATCGAGGCCTACGTCTCCGAACTGGCGCCGTAACCGGACTTGCCGACTTCCACGACGAACACAGTCATTTGTTCAGAACAAATATTAGGTTGCACTGCGGCCCTGCTGCTACGAGTGACCAGAGGAAGGCACGCCATGGCCTACGAGAGCACGGCGGAACCGATCAAAATCGGCTATTTGATGGATTTCCGGTTACCGGAGTCCTATCCCACGGAAATGTTCGACGACTTCTCCCGGCCGTTCGAGCTGGTCTTCGACGAAGCACTCCAGGCGGGTGTGATCGACCGGCCCGTTCAGATCGTCTACAAAGAAGTCGAAGGATTACCCAAGGGCAGCGTCAAGGCGGTGATCGATGGCTTCGGTGAGCTCGTCGACGAAGGCTGCGTACTGGTCTTCGGCCCGAATATCACCGATAATTGCGTCGCCGTCAAAGAGGCGATCGAGGATCGGTTCCGTGTTCCCGCCATATCGGTGACCGGTACAGACGATTGGCTCGGTGAATGGACCTTCTCGTTCCCTCAGGGATCGATGACCGACGAGCCGATCTTCTGGGCGGATCTCCTCGCGAAGAAGGGCTATTCGACTGCCGGCATCCTCATCGAGAACTCCCTGATCGGCGAAACATACTCCCGTAACTTCCGCCGCGCGGCCCACGCGAAAGGTATCCGCGTCGTCGCCGAAGCGCCGATCGCACCGACCGCGCAGGATATCTCCGAAGCGGTGAAGACACTGCACAGCGCCGCACCCGACGCGCTCATCCACTGCGGCTTCGGTTTCGGCATCGTCTTCATCAATCCCGCGCTCGAGGCACTCGACTGGGACCCGCACCGGTACACCAGTACTGCCTTCCAGAACGCCTGGGTCGATCCGATCATGTGGAAGGCCTTCACGGGTTGGATCGGGGTCGATCAGTACGACGAGCACAATCCGGTCGGGCAGGCCTACCTGGATCGATACGAGAAACGATTCGGGCGCCGGCCGCAGTACTGCGTTCCGATGGTCAATTACGATGTCGCGCGCACCGTGCTGGCGGCGCTGACCGATGCCCACCCGCTGAGTCCGCGGGGGATCAAAGAGGCGCTCGAGCGAGTGAAGATGCTGCCCGCCGCCTCCGGCGCCCCGGGCACCCGGGTCTCGCTCGGGAAGTACACCCGGCGGGCCTGGATGGGTGCCGGCTACCTCGTCGCCCGGCGCCTCGACCCCGACGGTGTCAATTCCCATCTGGTCGACCGATTCGGCGAGGACCTGCCGTGACCGCGAACGAATCGGTATCCGAGCGGACCGGGGCCGGAAACCCGGCACGCGCCGGCGGTACCGAACCCCCGGTGAAGAAGAACTACCTGCGCTGGAGCCTGTTGGCACTGGCGCTGCTGATCGTCGCGCTGGTCGCCGCGAACGCCCGGCAGGGCGCGGTCTCGGACCGTATCCGCAATCCCGAGGTCACCGGGGCACCGCGTCCGGTGGAGCCGTTGTTCGGTTTCGATCACTGGATGGATGTGATCCATATCGGAACCCTCGTCGCGGTACTGCTGGTGATCGCGATCTGGGTGCGGATGTTCCGCCGCAATCCGCGCGATCCGGTGCTGCTCATGGGCTTCATGACCACCATGATCGTCTGGCAGGACCCGATCATGAACTGGGCGCCGTTCGCGGTCTACAACCCCGAACTCTGGCACTGGCCCGAGGACTGGCCGCTGGTCTCCCTCTCCCCCACCGTCGAACCGTTCGTCGTCTTCGGCTACGTGCTGTTCTACCTGGGCCCGTACTTCCCGGCGATCTGGGTCCTGCGCAAATTACAGGCCCGGCGGACCCCGGATTCGTTCGTGTGGAAACACCCGCTGATCAGTCTCACTCTGCTGATCCTGCCGATCGGCTTCGTATTCGACATGATCCTCGAGGTCTCCCTCGTGCGGACCGGGATGTACATCTATTCACAGGTCATTCCGATCGGGTCGCTCTTCGCCGGCTCGACCTACCAGTTCCCGCTGCTCTGGGAATCGCTGTCGGTGACCTTCGTGATGATCCCGGCGGGCGTCCTGATCTATCGCGACGACACAGGTAAGACGGTCGCCGAGAAACTCGCGCAGCGAGCCGAGATATTCGCCGGGCGGCCGTTCCTCGGCATGGTGCTCGTGATGTTCCTGGTGATGAACCTGTCCTACTTCGTGTACGGCGGCTGGTTCGCCGTTATCAAGTGGACCCGGGTGGCGACGTCGGTCGCCTGTCCTTGGCCCTATCCAGAGGCCAAGGTGTACGACCCCCAGGGGTTCTACGAGGAGAGCGGGGAGCCGGGGCCGTATTCGGCCGGCATCTGGTCGACCTGGATGAGCGCACAGCCCGACGGCCGGCCCGATGTCGAGCCGCCGGCCGATGGCGGACGATGTGGAGCACAACAGTGAGCGAACAGCGCAGTGTCGTCATCACCGGCGCGAGCCGGGGCCTCGGACTGGCGTCCGCCCAGTATCTGTACGCGCGGGGGTGGCGAGTGGTCGCGGCTGTCCGGTCCGTCGATACCGGGCTCGCCGCCCTGCGTGAGGCCACGGGCGCCGACGTGGACGATCCGCGGGTGATCGGGGTCCGGCTGGACCTGCTCGATCCGGACTCGATCACCGCCGCGGCCACCGCGATCCAGAAGGCGGTCGGCGCGCCGGACGCACTGGTACACAACGCCGGTATCGCCGCCGCCGGCATGCTCGAGGAGACGCCGATGGATCTGTGGGAGCGTATGTTCGCGACCCATGTGTTCGGTCCGGTCGCGTTGACCCAGGCACTGCTGCCCGCGATGCGGGCGGCGGGACGCGGACGCGTCGTACTCATCTCGAGTGCCGGCGGTGTCCGCGGTATGCCCGCGATCGCGGCGTACTCCGCGGCGAAAGGTGCCGTGGAACGCTGCGGCGAGGCGCTCGCGGGCGAGATCGCACCATTCGGCCTGGGCGTCACGGTACTGGTCACCGGCGTGTTCGATACCGAGATCATCACCGACAGCGGCGCATACACCTTCCGTGATTTCGACGGGCCCTATGGGCAGCACCACGCCACCATCGACCGCCGGGGCCGGGCGGCGATGAAGATCGCGAGCCCGCCCGCGAAATTCGCCGCCGGTCTGGCCGCCGCGCTCGGCGACCGCGGACCCTACGTCCGGCGCGCGATCGGAATCGATGCTGCGGCACTGCTGGTATCGAACAGGCTGCTCTCGTCCCGGACCATGCACCAGATATCCCGTATCGCCATGGGTCTACCGAGGTTCGGGAGGTTACGGCCTTCCGCCCCGAAGGCGAATCTCACCACCCGCGCCATGATTCGCGGAGCCGAGAGGCTCCCCGAACCGATCATGATGCGAATCCGATCACTGGTCCTGCGATTTCAGAAACCGTCACCCGCCGCATCGGCCGGTGGAACGGAACAGGATCCGGCAATCTAGGAGACCACGCTCATGCAACTATTCGACGACCTGGAAGATTTCGGCGCTTTCGACGATGTCGTCTCCGGCGATGTCCGCGACCCCTACACCGAACTGGCACGATTGCGCCGGGAAGATCCCGTGCAGCGTATCGAGACCTCGACGATGCCGGGCGACGACACGAAACCCCTGTTCATCGCCTATCGTTTCGACGATATCCGCACGATTCTGCGGGACAACGAAACATTCTCGTCCGCGATCATCATCCAGGCGTTCGGCGATGTGCTCGGCAAGCACGTCATGCTGGGCATGGACGAACCCGAACACGGACGCCACCGCGCACTGGTATCGAAAGCGTTCGCGCAGAAGGCACTTCAGAAATGGGAGGACAGTCTCGTCCGCGAGGTAGGCGACGGTCTCATCGACCGTTTCGCCGCCGCGGGCAACGCGGACCTGGTAAAGCAATTCACCTTCCCGTTCCCGACCCAGATCATCGCCGGTCTGCTCGGCCTGCCCAGGGAAGACTACGAGCAGTTCCAGAAATGGTCGATATCGCTGCTGAGCTTCACCATCAACCCCGAACGCGGTAAAGCGGCGTCTATCGCGCTCGAGGAATATTTCACCCCGATCCTGGAGGCCCGGCGCGCCGAACCACGCGACGATCTGATCAGCCGGCTCGCCGTCGCGGAGATCGACGGAGAAAGGCTGTCGGACCCGGAGATCTTCTCCTTCCTGCGACTGCTGCTGCCGGCCGGTGTCGAGACCACCTACCGGTCCCTGGGCAACCTCCTGTTCGGCCTGTTCAGCAATCCCGACCAGCTCGAGGCGGTCCGCGCGGACCGTTCGCTGGTTCCGCAGGCGATCGAGGAAGCGGTCCGCTGGGAACCGCCGCTGCTCACCATCACCCGGGTGGCGACCGCGGAGACCGAACTCAGCGGGGTGCCCATCCCCGCGGGCTCGTCGGTCATGCCGATGCTGGGTGCGGCGAACCGGGAGGAGGACCGCTTCGACGATCCGGATACGTTCGATATCTTCCGCCCGGCCAAACCGAATATCTCCTGGGGCCACGGCGCCCATGTATGCCTCGGTATGCACCTCGCGCGCTTGGAGATGCGGGTCGCGATCAATCTGCTGCTCGACCGGCTACCGGAACTGCGGCTCGACCCCGCTGCCGAGGACCCCCATATCCGCGGTCAGGTCTTCCGCTCCCCGGCTGCCCTGCCGGTGTTGTTCACCGCCGGCGCGCGGGTCGCGTCATAACGGACGTGCCCGAGACGTATCACCGACTCTTCCAGGAGAATCTCGTGTCCGACTTCGAATCCGTCGACTATTTCACCGACGCGTCCCTGATACCCGATCCCTATCCCTATTTCGACCATTTGCGAGACAGATCGCCCGTTCTCCCCGATGGACCGAACGGCGTGGTCACGATCACGGGCCACGCCGAAGCTCTTGCCGCCTACAAGGATCCCGCCTTCTCCTCGTGCAACGCCGTCGTGGGACCTTTCGCGCCGCTGCCGTTCACCCCCGAAGGCGACGACATCACCGAACTGCTCGAACTCCATCGCGACGGCATCCCCATGGCCGAGCATGTGGTCACGATGGACGCCGACCAGCACGTTCGCACCCGGGGCCTGCTCAGCAAGCTGCTGACCCCGAAACGTCTCAGCGAGAACGAAGAGTTCATGCTGAAACTCGCCGACCGGCAACTCGATACATTCACCGGCGCGGGCCGGGTCGAGTTCCTGTCCGGCTACGCCAAACCGTTCGCCACGCTCGTCATCGCCGACCTTCTCGGGGTGCCGGCCGCTGATCACGACGAATTCCGCGCCGTACTGGCCGGCCAGACGGTCGGCGAACTGGGTGGGACGATGGAGCACAATCCACTCGAATGGCTGGACGACAAATTCCGGAACTACATCACCTCGCGACGGGAACGGCCACGAGCCGATGTACTCACCGCGCTCGCCCAGGCGACCTACGCGGACGGCTCCGTCCCCGAGGTCGAGGAGGTCGTCAAACTCGCGACGTTCCTGTTCGCCGCCGGACAGGACACCACAACGAAGCTCCTGACCGCGGCGGTACGTAATCTGGCCGATGATCCCGGCGTGCAGGCCAGGGTGCGGGCGGAGCGCGGCCTGATCCCCACCTTTCTGGAGGAAACGCTGCGTCTCGAAAGCCCCGTCAAGAGTCACTTCCGGATGGCACGGACGACCACCGAGATCGCGGAGTGCCCGGTCGAGGCGGGCACCACCATCATGCTGCTGCCCGGTGCGAGCAACCGCGATCCGCGAAAGTTTCCGGACCCCAACAGGTTCGATGTGGACCGCCGCAATGCGCGCGAGCACATCGCTTTCGGCCGTGGTGCCCATTCGTGTCCGGGAGCGCCACTCGCACGGACCGAAGCGCGTATTTCGATCAACCGCATCCTGGACCGGATCGCCGACCTGCGTATCGACGAATCACAGCACGGGAAGGCCGGGGAGCGCAGATACGACTACGAGCCCACCTTCGTAATGCGCGGTCTGTCGGAACTGTATATCGAGTTCGATACCGCCCTCTGACAGTGACGTGAAGGGTGGGGCGGCTAATGCCGCCGAAATCCTGTCGTGGAACAGATATTTGGTGAACGCACGGCCGAGGTGTCCGGCCGAGTCCCGAGGCAGGAGTGGCAGCATGTCCACCGACGACGAGACAACCGGTGATTCCCCGGACGGTTTGGCGATCCTGGCATCGGCGATCGCGGGCCGGTCGCTGCAGGTCGCGTACGCGCCCAGCGGGGAGCCGACCTGGACCGACGGCCACTGCATCTACCTCGACCCGGCCGCGCCGCTGCCCCAGCAGCGACAGTCCCTGGCACTGCACGCGTCGGTCATCGCCGGCGGCGGCCTGGATCCGGGAATCATGCGTTCCCTGGGCCGTCGAACGTCCCTCGCGGCCCGGTATCTCGCCGTCGAAGGTCACCGCGCGCTGTTCGCCAACGAATCGGTCCTCCCCCGCGAAGCGCTGCTATCGGCCGACCGCGCCGTCGCCGCGATGTCCGATTCCGCCGAGACCTCGCGCGAGATCGCCTCGACACGAGCACAACTACCCGCCGCGCCACCGATCTTCGGCGTCGTACGCCCCCGATCCGTATTGTCGACGCACAGTTCCGCGGAACAGACCGACGCCGCGGCGGCACATCGCCCACGGTCGCGGCGATCGAGCGATCTGGAGGTGCGCAGTGATGACGACACCGTCGAAGACGATCTCCCCGACCTGTTCAGCAGCCCGATCGGCGGCGGGAGCCGGCTCGGCAAATGGCTCCAGAAGTTACTCGGCGCATCACGCAAGGCCGGGGGAAACGGTTCACCCGGAGCCGAATCGGCCGGCTATCTGGGCCGGCAGGGTACCCGCGGAGCCGGCGCTGTCGCTTCCGGTGCGAGCGCCGAGGCGCCGGATTCGGCGGATACCGCCGGCCCACACACCTACCCCGAATGGGATGTGCACCGCCGCCGGTATCGCCGGGAATGGTGTTCCGTAGTCGAGACCGAGCCCGACGCGAACGCCGATCTGTGGATGCCGCACTGGGACAGGACGAGTCTGCGGCAGCCACTCGCCCGGATCGCGACCGCCCCGGCGCTCTTCCGCCGGCAACCACAGGGTGACGACCTCGATATCGACGCTGTCGTCGAAGCACGGGTCGATGTTCTGTCGGGGTCGTCACCGGACGAGACCGTGTATCTCGATACGCTGCGCCGGCGGCGCGACCTGTCGGTGCTGATCCTGCTCGATATCTCCGGATCGGTCGCCGAACCGGGCGGCGGCGGGAAACCGGTCCACGACCAGCAGCGGGCCGCCGCCGCGACGCTCATATCGGCCCTGCACGAGCTCGGCGACCGGGTCGCCCTGTACGCATTCCGCTCCCAGGGCCGGTCCGCCGTCCACGTCGTACCCGTCAAACGTTTCGACGATCGGCTCGGGACACGGGTCCTGCAACGCCTGCACGGTCTGGTGCCCGCCGCGTACTCCCGCCTGGGCGCGGCTATCCGCCACGGCACCTCTGTGCTGCGCACCGATGGCGGGACCTCGCGCCGCCTGCTGTTGGTTCTGTCGGACGGCCTGGCCTACGACCACGGCTACGAACGCGCGTACGGCGCCGCGGACGCCCGCCGCGCGCTGGCCGAAGCACGGCGGGAAGGTATCGGCTGTCTCTGCCTCACCATCGGAGCGCACACCGGTGACACCGACCTCACTACGGTGTTCGGCAGCGCCGCGCACGTCACGATCCCCGATACCGACCATCTGCCGGGCGTCGTCGGGCCGCTGTTCCGCAGCGCGCTGCGCGCGACCCGCACGCGAACTGCACGACGTCCCGGTCCGGCCGGATAGCCGACCGAATCCGGCCGGCCCCCGGTCCCGTCATACCGGGCAAGCCACCGGCGATCAGCCGGGTCGCTGGACCACGCCCCGGAGCATGGTGTCCCGGATGTGGACCTGGGAGGCGCGTGTACCGAGCTCGCGCACTATGTTCTCCGGAAACCAGCCGAGGGCGATCACACAGCGCGCCGACATCTCCTTCGACGGGCCGTCGATGCGGATCTCCCCCGCGCGGACACCTTCCGCGAGGAGAGCCTTCATCTGCCGAATCCGCGTCGTGAACAACCAGCCCGGATTCGGGGTGTCGGGCGGGGACTGCCGCATCCACGCCAGCTGAATGCGGAACTCGTCGCCGAACCGATCCAGCGCATTGGTGTTGATCCAGCTCAGCGCGTCGAGCTTCTCGATCGACGAACCCTCCGACCGCAGCACACTCGTCCAGCCGAGGGCGACCTTCTCCCCGAACGATCGCATGATCGTGGCCAGCAGTTCTTCTTTGGATCCGATGAGCCGGTACACGGTCCCCGTCCCGAAACCGGCCGCCGACGCGATATCGCGCACCGTCGTGCTCTCGTATCCCCGCCGCCCGAACTCCGCCCGTGCGACAGCACGCACATGCGCGGCTTTGTCTCCGGCCTCCTCCGAATTGTCGGTCCAGGTTCGCACTACCTCGTCGGCAGCCCGGAAGGCGACAGAACCGTCGAGTTCGGCATCGGTGGGCGGGCGCGTCGCCAGGCCCTCGAGCAGGATCCGGCACAGCAGAACAGCCACCCGATCGGCAGAAGCGTTGTGCCGGATGACATCCAGGCCCACCTGCAGCATCGATTGACAGATCCGGTCGGCCAGCACCGGCAGATCGACATCCGGGCTCAGGTAGCCGCTCCATTTGGCGGCGCGCAATGTCTCCAGCATCGCCTGCAGCACCGCTGTGGGCTGTTGCCGGGTCATGGCGATGAGGTCCGGGTGAGCGCTGGGCCCCTCGTAGAACGACATCTGCAACGCCGCTCGATGCGCCACCGCGCAGCGCGCGATAGCCGAGCCGAGATCGGCGATCCGATCGAACGCGGCCCGGTTGTCCGGGCCGTTCAGCCGTTCCTGAGCCTGCGCGGCGACCCGGTCCATATCCTCGTGGTACCGGCGCAGCAATTCGACGAGAATCGCTTCTTTCGACGTGAAGTGGTGGTACAAACTACCCGGCAGAATCCCGCACGCGTCGGCGATCTCCTGCAGCGATGTACGCAGCCCCGAACCGGCGATCAGCGTCGCGGCTGTCTGGAGAATCTCGGCGCGCCGAGAACCGGGATCGTCGGTGTGGGCTTTCCCAGCAGCCGGACTCGTCCGTTCTGCACCGCCGTGCTCGAGTGTCACTTGCGCACGTCCCACAACTCCTCCACAGCGCCTGCTCCGCGCGTCGAAATACCCGCCGAGCATCGATACCGCCGATCACCGTGACCACCGGAAGGTACCGCTACCAAGTATTTGTTCAAAATTACCAGAGCACCGGTGCCGCGAACTCGTGCCATCGGTGAGCAGAGAGGAACTGGCCCGGTGTCACGGACCCGGTCCACCACCGTCGAAAGTTCAGTGATGCAGGTCATATCGGCACCGTGTCACGAACGGGAGGGCAGCTTGCGTCTGGTGGTTGTCCGCACGGCGGGAACGACCGACACGAAAGAGACAGCAGAGCGATGAACACAACAGCAGAGCAGCAGCATGAGGTCCTGGTCCTGGGCGCCGGTTACGCCGGGCTCGCCGCCGCGATCCAGCTCGCGGCTCGTACCAGGAAGCGCGGCGACCTGCGAGTGACGCTGGTCAACCCCTACGACACCTTCACCGAGCGGCTCCGACTGCATATGACCGCCACCGGTCAGCAGACGGCCGAAATGAACATCCCGGAGCTGCTCGACGGCACCGAGGCGGGCTTCGTCCGCGGCTGGGTCACTGCCGTCGATACCGAGGCGAAAACCGTCCGGATCGACGACGACCGGGTCCTGCGCTACGACACCCTGGTCTACGGCCTGGGCAGCATCGCGGATACCGTCACCGTCCCCGGCGTGGACGACCACGCCTATACCCTCAACAGCCCGGAGGACGCCGCAGCCCTTGCCGACCGGCTGACCCGGCTCGACGGTGGGACCGTCGTGGTAGGCGGCAGCGGCCTCACCGGTGTCGAGGCCGCCGCGGAGATCGCCGAGCGGCACCCGGAGCTCGAGGTGGTGCTGCTGGGCCGGGGGGAGCCGGGCGCGGGCATGCACCCGAAGGCCAAGGCCTACCTGGACGCGGCGCTCACCCGGCTCGGTGTGCGGGTGCGCAGCGGCGTCGAAGTGGTCAAGGTGCTGCCGGACAGCGTCGAACTCGCGGACGGCGCCGGTATCCCCGCAGCCGCGGTGCTGTGGACCAGCGGCACTCGCGTATCGCCGCTCGCTGCCGCCGCGGGCCTGACCGTCGACGAGCGCGGCCGGGTGGTCACCGACAGCGCGCTGCGTTCGGTCTCGCACCCGGATGTCTATGCCGTGGGTGACGCGGCGGCGATCCGTCAGGGCTACGGCATAATGCACGGGACCTGCCAGGGCGGCATGCCCACCGGCGTGCATGCGGCTGTCTCGATTCTGCGGGTGCTGGCCGGCAAGGAGCCCGAGCCCTTCCGTTTCGGGTACTACCACACGCCCGTCAGCCTGGGCCGCAACGACGCCGTCGTACAGTTCACCCACCCCGACGACAGCCCGCGCCGGATCATGTTGACCGGCAAGCGAGCCGCGAAGTACAAGGAAACGGTTACCGCCGCACCGTGGTCGACCTTCGCCCGCATGAAGAAGATGCCCGCCTCGGGTGCCTTCTGGCCGCGCGGCGGCCGCTACACCCGGATACGGAGCGCCAAGTGACCCAGCCGCGACAGACCGACCCCGACCAGCTGGCCTTCCAGCAGTACCGCACCCTGCTCTTCTCGGTCGCCTACCGGCTCCTCGGCTCCGCCGCCGACGCCGAGGACGTGGTCCAAGACACCTGGCTCAAGTGGTCGGCGGCCGACCGTTCCCAGGTCGCCGACCCCAAGGCCTACCTGACCCGGATCGTCTCGAACCTGGCGATGGAGCGGCTTCGGTCGACCCGCCACCAGCGCGAGACCTACGTCGGGCCGTGGCTGCCCGAACCGATCCTCACCGATCCCGACACCGCGGACGGCGTCGCGGCGGCGGACTCGGTCTCGATGGCCCTGTTGGTCGTCCTGGAGACGTTGAGTCCACTGGAGCGGGCGGTCTTCGTACTCAAGGAGGTCTTCGCGTTCAGCTACGCGGAGATCGCGGACGCGGTGGAACGTTCGGAGCCGGCGGTCCGGCAGGCCGCGCACCGCGCGCGGGAGCACGTCCAGGCCCGGCGGCCTCGTTTCACCGCGGACCGAGCCCGCCAACGCGAGGTCTCCGAGCGTTTCTTCGCGGCGGCGACGGGCGGCGATATCAACACGCTCATGGAACTGCTCTCCCCGGACGTGACGCTGTGGACCGACGGCGGCGGAAAGGTCCGTCAGGCCCTGAAGCCGGTCATCGGCCTCGAGACCGTGGCCGGTTGGTTCGCCACGCTCGGGACCGCGACCTACCAGGGCATCGAGCCTGGACAGATGCGGGCCGAGCTCACCTGGATCAACGGCGGCCCGGGGGTGATCTTCCGTGGCCGGGACCGCGTGATCGCCACGCTGACCTTCGACTTCGACGCGGAAGGACGCATCTCGACCATCCACAACGTGGCCAACCCCGACAAGCTCCATGCCGTCGCCGACGGCACTCGGCACGGCCTCCCCTGAGCCGCCCACCCGATATCGACGCCCGCCGGAACCCCGTGCGCGCCTGGCTCGCCGCCCCCGGCACGGGCCAGGGCGCGGAGGCGGCAGGCCGTGGCCATCGCGATCCACTTCAGCACCAGAATCTGCCACCGACCCCGTCAAGACCGACGGGATCGTCCGGGGTCAGGCCGACCGGGGTGCGTACATGATGACCGCGACACCGATCAAGCAGATCACCGCACCGGTGATATCCCAGCGGTCGGGCCGGAACCCGTCCAGCGCCATCCCCCACAGCAGCGATCCGGCGACGAACACTCCACCGTAGGCGGCGAGGATGCGGCCGAAGTCGGCGTCGGGTTGCAGGGTCGCGACGAACCCGTAGACGCCGAGCGCGATGACACCCGCACCGATCCAGGCCCAGCCGCGCTGTTCGCGCACACCCTGCCAGACCAGCCACGCCCCACCGATTTCGGCGACGGCCGCCAGGACGAACAGCAGGATCGAGCGCAACACAGTCATGCGCAGAGCCTAAAAGACACGGTCACGCGGTGGTCGTGGCATACCCGCAGCGAGGATGCAGCGATTCGTGTTCGAGGTGGCACCGGTTGCCTAACAACGGCTGTGGTCCACCGGAACGCGGCGGGCCACAGTCACCGGAGATGTAGTAGCCGGTTCAGCTACCCGGCGATACGGTGTGACCCGAAGGTGGTGTCCAGGCGCCGCACGCGCTGTGCCACCGTGGGACTATATGCGGCGAGGAAGAGCCGCGCGAGACCGGGAAGCAAGGGGTGGTTGCGGATATCGTGGTCGATCATCACGTCCACGACCGGTCGCCCCATGACCTCGGCCACCCGGTTGTCGACGCGGTAGATAATCCGTCGGGCTCGCAGCGCGAATGTCAGCAGGTGACCGCACACATAGAGCGCCGCGAACACGGACACGACCGCCCATACCGGAATGCCTTGGAAGACAGCGACAACGATCAACGGGTAACCGACGGCTACGAAAGGCAGGCCGAAAGCCAGGGCGGTCTTGGCCTGCCCGGTCCGGACGAGGTCGCCCACCACGATCGCATTCGCGAGCGCACCGTCCTGCTCGGTCGCCGAGAGGTCCTCGAATCCGGCACCGACGGTGAGAACCGGCTGCCGCTTCCGGCCCGAGCACCGCAGCCTCTCGGTCACCCATGCGGGCACTTCTCCCGCCACGACGCGGGGCGCCCGCACCTCGAAACTTGCGGCGAGTTCTGCCGCCCGGGTACTGATTCGATCAAGATCCACGCGTACATGATCACTCACCGGACTCCATAAAAACAGACCAATTGGTACTTCGGGGCTGTCTCACCCCTGTCTCCGATTCGTGGGCGCCGAGATCCGTCCCGCGTTGTCCGACGAGGAACCAAAGGCGGGAACGCGGTCGCGTAGCGTGCGACGAGTGACTTCTCATGAGCACGCCTCGTCCGGCGCCCGTCCCACAGCCGGAATCTCCGACGCCGACCCGGCCACGGTGGCCGAGATCGAAGCCCTGTTCCGGACACTGGAATCCGCGCTGGAAGCCAAAGACGCAGCGGCCTTCGACCAGCCGTTCACCGAAGACGTCGTCTTCATCACCCCGGCGGGCGCGATCTTCCGCGGCTGGCACGAAATGCACGGTTACCATCGCAAACGCCTCGCCGACAGCCCGGACGCCCGTGCCCACTTCGAGCTACTCGCCGTACGTCTCCTGACACCCGAACACGCAGTGGTCAACGTCGAGCAAACACTGCACACCGCGAAGTTCTCCGTCACCAATCGAGGCACCTGGGTCCTGCTCAAACGCAACGAGACATGGTGGGCCTGTTCGGTGCACAACACCAACATCGCTGGTCGGCCGAAGCCTGACCCACTCTCCGACGCCCCACCGGTTCGACTTCTTCGCTGACTCGCCCGCTGATCGAGCCCGAACCGGGGCTTGACAAAGCGTGGGGAGACTTTTACTAGAGGAGCTCGCTCGCCGCTCGGTAGCTTCCGGAGCGACCGCCGCTACCCCGAGGAGCCGAGAGTTGATCCTGCTCACCGCCATGCCCGCTTCCCGAATGCCGGGTGCTGTCCCCACCGTCCCCGTGGTCCGTGCCGCGGCGCACTTGCTCCGCGACCGCGGCGAGCGGGTGCGTGTGCTCGTGCCGGCCGTCGAGTCCTCTGGTTGGCCCGATGATGTGGTCCTGCACATCGGTGCCGTCACCGATCCCAGCGCGTTCGCGGCCGCGGCCGCCGGGGTCGAGCGTGTCTTCCTGGCCGGTCTGGTCGGCACACCCCTCACGGGGCTGCGCGAACTGACCGAGGCGCTGGTGCGGAACCGAGTACGGCGCGTCGTGACCCTCGACTCCCATGGGTCGGACTTCGACGACGGAGTCTCGGAGGAGACATGGCAGTGGGCGGCGTTCGACCAGACTTTGCACCGGCACCAGATCGGGCGGGTGAGCCTGCGCCCCACCGCCGTGATGGCCCATGCGGTGACCGGTGGATACCCGATCCCGGGGTCCGCGGTCGTGGCAGCGATCCGCGAGGGCCGTGAGGTCGCCGAGTATCTTCCTGACGCACCGTATGCCTTTATCCACGAAGACGACCTCGCCGAGATCGCCGCGAATCTGCTGTTCGACGACCGGGTACACGGCACCGTCGACGTGAGCGGTACGACAGTCACTGCCACCGGGCGTCTCACCGAGCTCGGGGCCGCACTGGATACCGAGGTGGCGATGATCGAGCTCACGGCCGAGCAAGCGGTGCACCGTTGGCGAGCAGAGGGCTGGCCGGCCGACACGATCGCGGTGACCCTGTACACCACCGCGGCATTCGCCGCCCACCCCGACAACCCGGCTCTCCGGGAACAGGAGGAAACCGCCCGGAAGCTGCTCGGACGCGAGCCGCGCAGCTTCCGGGAATGGGCGAGCACGCTCCGTTGATGGATACCGCTTTTGCGTGACTAACCCACCGGGGCCACACCGAGTTCGGCGAGTAGACCGCGGACGCGGTGCTCGATATCGTCGCGGATCCGGCGCACTGTCGCGATATCGGCGCCGGCGGGGTCGTCGAGTTGCCAGTCCAGGTAGCGGGTTCCGGGGAAATGGGGGCAGCTGTCGCCGCAACCCATGGTGATCACCACGTCGGAGGCCTCGACTGTTCCGGCAGTCAAGACCGTCGGTGTCCGGGCGGAGATATCGATCCCGGCCTCGCGCATCGCTTCGACCGCGACCGGGTTCGCGGCGGCGGCGGGCGCGGTACCGGCGGAGCGGACCTGAACCCGGTCCGCGGCGAGGTGGGTGAGGAACGCGGCGGCCATCTGGGAGCGCCCGGCGTTGTGGACGCATACGAACAGCACGCTCGGAGCAGAGGACATGGGGCGCAGGCCTTTCAGTGCACCGGCACCGGGGCTAGCCGGCGGCGCAGGGCGAGGGACAGGTAGACGAGGGCGAGTAGGACCGGGACCTCGATCAACGGCCCGACCACACCGGCCAGGGCTTGTCCGGACGTCGCGCCGTAGGTGGCGATCGCGACGGCGATGGCGAGTTCGAAGTTGTTGCCCGCGGCGGTGAACGCCATGGTCACGGTCCGTGCGTATCCGAGCCGCAGTGCGGCGCCGAGGGCGATACCGCCGCCCCACATCAGCGCGAAGTAGATCAGCAGTGGCACCGCGATCCGCACGACATCGAGGGGGCGGCCGGTGATCTGCTCGCCTTGGAGCGCGAACAGGATCACGATCGTGAACAGCAGTCCGTAGAGCGCCCACGGCCCGAGCCTGGGCAGCAGACGGGTTTCATACCAGGCCCGGCCGCGGGCCTTCTCCCCTATCCGGCGGGTGAGATACCCGGCGGCCAGCGGGATCCCGAGGAATACGAGCACCGACACCGCGATATCGACCGGTGAGGCCTCGATCGTGGCCTGCTCGAGGCCCAGCCACCCCGGCAGCACCGACAGGTAGAACCAGCCCAGGACCGCGAACATCAGCACCTGGAACACCGAGTTGATCGCGACCAGCACCGCGGCGGCTTCCCGGTCTCCGCAGGCGAGGTCGTTCCAGATGATGACCATCGCGATACAGCGCGCGAGCCCGACGATGATCAGCCCGGTCCGGTATTCGGGCAGATCCGGCAGCAGCAGCCACGCCAGCGCGAACATCACCGCCGGACCGATCACCCAGTTCAACAGCAGCGAACCCGCGAGCAGGCGCCGGTCGCCGGTGACAGTGCCGAGGCGGTCGTAGCGGACCTTGGCCAGCACCGGATACATCATGATCAGCAGACCGGCCGCGATCGGCAGGGAGATCCCGTCGACCTCGACCGCCGACAGTGCCCCGCCCAGCCCGGGCACGAGTCTGCCGAGCGCCAGCCCCGCGGCCATCGCGATACCGATCCAGACGGGCAACAGCCGGTCCAGTATCGGCAACCGCGCGGCCGGCGCCTCCACAACCGTGCTCACGCCGGGGTGCAGCAGACGGTATCGGTTTCGCCGCGGCCGTCGGTGCCGCAGCAGGCCTGCACGGCCTCATCGTCGGAGAGCTCGGGGGCGGTACCGAAGGACTCCGAATCGGCCAGCACGGTGTACACCTCCCACCGCTCCGCACCGGGCCCGGTCACCCATACCTTGTCCTGCGTGGCGAAACAACACGTCGTCGCGATCTGCTCTTCGGTGAACAACCCCGCCTCCGACAACCGGGCGATCTCCGAACGGACCTTCTCCGAGGACTCGACCTCGACGCCGAGGTGGTTGAGACTGCCGCCGTGACCGGGGTTCTCGATGAGAACCAGCTTCAACGGTGGTTCGGTGACGGCGAAGTTGGCGTAGCCGGGCTTACGCTTCGCCGGTTCGGTGCCGAACAGGGTCGAGTAGAATCCGACCGCGGTTTCCAGATCGTCGACGTTGAGTGCGAGCTGTATCCGAGACATCATGATCACCACCTGTGTGACATATATCGAATATCTGACGGCGGCCAGTCTGCCACCTTTTCGACATAAGTCAATAAGCGCGGGTAGAATCGGATACATGCCGAAAGCACTGCCCGTCCTCGATATCACCGCCCCTGTCTGCTGCGCCCCCGTGGCGGCCGGGCCGGTCGACGACGAGGCCGCCCTGCACGTCGCACTGCGGCTCAAGGCGCTGGCCGACCCGATCCGGGTCAAGCTCATCTCCCTGCTGCTCGCCGACCCGGACACCCGCCGCACCGGCGGCGACCTGGCCGCGACGGTCGGGTTATCGGAATCGACTGTCAGCCACCACCTCACCCAGCTTCGCAAGGCCGGGTTCATCGACTCCGAACGCCACGGGATGAGCGTGCTCCACCAGGCCCGCCGCGATGCCCTCACCGCACTGTGTACCGTCCTCGACCCCAACTGCTGCTGCTGACCACCGCAGACCGCATGGCCGCTGGATCGATTGCCGCCAACCCGACAGGCGATCGATCGAGAACACGCGACCGCGATCGGTGGGAGCCACCGATCGCGGTCGTACTTATGGATTTGTCATCGCGAGAGCGAGTCGCGCAGATCGGTGACGGTGGCGCGGCGCTCGTAGGCGATCCAGGCGAAGATCGCGGCGAGCACCAGGGGGAAGATCGCCATCGCGGGCTTGTCGGCGATAAAAGCCTGCGTCGCGGCGGCGAGCACGGTGAGAACCGACAGTCCCGCGGCAGCAAGGGCACTGAGCCGTGGCACCATCAGGCCGATACCACCCGCGACCTCGACAACTCCGATGAAGATGAGCAGTCCGAAGGGGATGGTCAGATTCTCGGGGGCGTTGTCCGTCAGGGCGTTCGGCATAACGAGCTTGGGCCCGCCGGAGGCGATGATGAAGAAAAGACCGAGCAGGATCTGCAGGGCCCACAGCACGCGGTTGCGGATCTTGCCGGGACGGTAGGTGAGGTCGTCGGAGAAGTCGGCGGTGAGGTCGGCGGTGGTCATCTCGGATCCTTCTGGTCGGTCGCGCCGGGTTGGTAGCGCGTTCAACCGATAGGACGGGGCACCGTCCGAGGAGTAATCGCTGTCCGCGAAGATTTTTCGGCGGGCGCGGTTGCGGGGTCACCGGGCGACCGAGGATCACGTCACCGTTGCTGAACGCGGTCCAGGTAGCCCTTTCGTTCTGCCGCGTCGTATCCGCCGTACTCGGTGCCGCCCACCAGGCGTTTGAGCCACCACAGGACCGGAGTGGGAGTCAGCTCTTCGACCAGACCCATAGGCGCGAGCCATCGGGGCACGGTCACCTCGCCGCGGCCGTGGGAGGCGCTGTCGGCGATGGAGGTCGCGACCTGCCGCGGTGTCAGAGTCGGCTGCAGCCGCAATCGGACGCCGGAGATGAGGTCGGTATGGGTCGCGGCGGGCAGTACCGCGGTCACGGTGACGCCCGAACCTGCGAGTTCGGCTCGTAACGCCCGGGAGAAGGCGACGACACCGAACTTGGACGCGCAGTAGGTGGCGATCCCGGGTGTGGTGATCTTGCCCGCCATGGACGCGAGGTTGACGATATGCCCGTGCCGGCGCCGGCGCATCCCGGGCAGCACCAAGTGCACACCGGTGAGTACAGCCCCGAGATTCACAGCGAGTTCACGGTGCATCGCGGCCAGGTCTTGGTCCGCGAAACCGCCCATGAGCTGGATACCGGCGTTGTTGACCAGCATATCGATCGGGCCGTCTTCTTCCGCGGTGGCCAGGAAGGCGCGGAAGCTGTTCTCGTCGGTGACATCGAGAATATGAGCGGTAGCACCGATTTCGGCAGCCGTCTGTTCGGCGGCGGGTAGATCGCGGTCGCCGATCCATACCCGGGCGCCGCGAGCGATCAGTTCCTCGGCAGTCGCCCGTCCGATCCCGCGCGCCCCGCCGGTGACGCATACCCGGGCGCCGCGCACCTCGATCACAGCGGGCTGCCGATCGGCTCGCGCAGCGCGAAGTAGGCGATCAGCCTGATCGCGCCGCTGTTCATCCGGAGCAGTGCCCGGCCCAGATATACACCGGGGATGATTTCCACGATCTCGTCGCGCGTCCTCCCGATCGGAAAGGTTCGAACGCCGGGGTTGCGGTACTCGGGTACTGCGTAATCCAAGCCACGCACAACCTTGTCCGGTTCGATCCAGCTCGGAGCGAGAGCATGAGCGAAATCGAAACCCTCCATTTCCGCGCCGACTCGGCGTAGACCGAGATAGCCACCGGCGACGACCGGCATCACGAACCGGGCGATCGGTGAAAGCCTGTTCCAGCCGACACCGCCCGCCAGATCGAAGGTTTTGCCCCGCCATGTCGGGTCGATCCGCATCAGTGGGTTCGCCAGCCTTGCTTCAGGGATCCCGAAAAGCTTCCCGACAATCAGGCCCTCCATCTTTCCGTCCGGCCCCTCGGGCGCGACCCCGGCGGCGAACACCTCCGCCAAAGCTGCGTGGTCGTCACGCGCGCCGAGACCTGCGAGGTAATCCCACGCCTGGGCGCGTGCCGAAACCGGATGCGTCGCCGCTCGGTCTTTCAGCTCGTCCGTCATCGCGCGCGGCGCGGACGTCTGTTGTTGCAGTTGCGCTGTCATCACCCTCTCCAATCTGGCACTACTCTGTACCAGTTTATTTGGTACGAGACTGTGCCAGATTGTTGAGGGCTGTGTCAACGGGGGCTGTCCCGGGAATGGGAGGATGACCGCATGTCGACCACCGAACGCAAGTACGCGGGAGATTCCGCCCTTACGCGGACCCTGCGCCGGCGCGCTGCCCTGGTCGACGTCGCACTCGCCGAAATGGCCGAGAACCGCTGGCGCACAGCGACAGTGGAGGCGCTGTGCCGAGCGGCGAAACTCAACAAGCGCTACTTCTACGAAAGTTTCGACAGTCTCGACACCCTCGCGGACGCGGTGATCGAATCGATCGCGACGGAGGTGACCGAGGCGGCAGTCGGCGGCTATCTCCCGCTACTCGATCGACCTGTTCAGGAGCAGGCCCGTGGCGCGATCACCGCCGTCGTCGACGTTCTCGCCGACGATCCACGTAAAGCACTCGTACTCTTCGGCGGCGCCCCCACCACACCGGTGGCGCACGAGAAGCGCACCGCCGTCATCGCCGGACTTACCGCCGCGGTGATCGCACACGCCCGCACAACCCACGACGTGTCACTCGAACAGGACTCCCTCGCCTCCACCGCCCCCGCATTCGTCATCGGCGGCACAGCACAAGCGATCCTGTCCTGGGCCAGTGGAGACCTGTCGGTCACCCGCGAACGCCTCGTCGACGACATCACCGCACTGTGGATGACCATCGAACACGGAGCCACCGAACTGGCCCGTTCACGCCTCTCCGGCTCCGCCACCGAACCGGCGTGAACGCAGTGTTCAGCGGATAGTCGACCGGCGGATATTACATTTCCCGGCCCGTCGACACTTGCCAGCCGCGTGCGGCCTACAGCAGGCGCGGAGCCGCATCGAACCCAGGAACACACAACGAAGCATCCGATTACCAATAAGGACGATAACCCCCTGTTGACACCACAATTTACTACGCTATAGCTTGGTATGTATGGCCGCTGAAGACGTGTACCGTGCAGATGATCTGCTGTTGGCCGAATCGGTGCGGTGGGCGGTATCGCGCTTGTCTTCCCGTCTCCGAGCCGAGCAACCCGGTACCGGCCGGCCGTTGACGCGTCTAGCGGCGTCGGTTCTGGCGAACCTCGCACACAGCGGCCCGCTGACGGCTTCGAAGCTGGCGGCCATCGAAGGGCTACAGGTCCAGTCGCTGACCCGGGTGCTGAACGAGCTCGACGAACTCGGGCGAATCCGCCGCTCACGCAGCGAGATCGATGCCCGGCAGCAGGACATCGTCATCACCGAAGCCGGACGGGACGCCCTGCGCGAGCACGTGCACGACGGCAACGCATGGCTGGCGGCCGCGCTGCGTCACTCGCTGACCGATGCCGAACGCGGGGTTCTCGAGATCGCGGCCGGGCTTCTCGGCACCGTCGCCGCATCGACGGTCACCGGCGATGCGCCACCGGCGCTGTCGCACGACGACGGTGCGGCGCCGGCACTGTGACCACCGGGCGCACCGACAGCGCGGCAGCCCCGAGCCTGGCGGTGCGCCGGGGACGGCTGCTCTCGGTGCTGGCCGGGCTGAGCGGGGCAGCGCCATTGGCCACGGATATGTACGTGCCCGCGCTGCCGGAAATGGCCCGATCGCTGAGTACCGATACCTCCGGTGCCCAGGTGTCGCTGACTGGATTCCTGGCCGGAATGATCGTCGGCCAGTTGATGCTGGGGCCACTCAGTGACGCGAGCGGCCGACGCCCGGTGCTGCTGTCGGGAACGGTCGGATTCGCCGCGTTGTCGGTGGCGTGCGTGCTCGCACCGACCGTGGTGATCCTGGATATCGCGCGTTTCGGCCAAGGCATCGCGGGCGCGGCGGGAATCGTGGTGGCCCGCGCGGTGGTCACCGATATCTTCGACGATCACGAAATCGCGGGTGTGTACTCACGGTTGGGTGCGATCACCGCCGCGGCCCCGGTGCTGGCACCGCTGGCGGGTGGTGCGCTCTTGCTGATCATGCCCTGGCGCGGTGTGTTTCTCGTTCTCGCTGTTGTCGGATTGCTGCTGGCGGTGGGCGTGTGGCGGTGGATTCCGGAGTCGGTCCCGCCGTCCGCGCGGCGCCCGGGCGGCATCGCGGCCGGGCTGCGCTCGATCGGCACACTGGCCGCCCGCGGCGCAGTGCTGGCACCGGTGGCGGCGTTGGCGTTCGGTGGTGCCGCGGTTTTCGCCTATATCGCCGGTACCACCTTTGTGTTCCAGGAGATCTACCACCTCACCGCCACCGCGGCGAGCCTGGTCTATGGCGTCAACGCGATCGGGAACATGCTGGGCAGCCTCGCCTACGGTCGGCTCGTCCGGCACCGGCCCCCGGAAACGCTGCTGTGCGCGAGTGCCGCCGCGGCTCTGGCCGGGCCGGTACTGCTGGTGCCGGTTGCGGTCACTGTCGGCAGTCCGATCATTTGGACCTGGCTGTGTCTGCTGTTGTCGCTCACCGCGTTCGGTGTTTTCTTCCCCGCGGTGGTCACCATCGCTCAACAGCGTGGACGCAGTGCACCGGGCGCAACCTCAGCGTTGCTCGGCGGCGGGCAGTTCCTGCTCGGTGCTACCGTCTCGCCGATCGTCGGCCTGTCCGGCGCTACCAGCCCTGCACCCATGGCAACCGTGATGGCCGTGGCCCTGGCCGCGGCGGTTCTCGCCGCTGTAGCCACCGCGCGCGGCCGCAACCCGAGACCGCCGGGGGTCGTCTGAACCGGGCCGTGGCACCGACACTATGTTGTCCGACCCTGAGCCGATCGGTTACCCGAGTTTCGCCGGATATCGGGTTATGGTCGGCTTCCGGCGCGTATGGCGGTCGTGCGAACGACGAGGTCCGACGACAGGGGCGTGCAGTGGTTCGGGATGGCGGGCAGCGCGACAGTCCGATGTTCGTTCACGTTCCGGGAGACCCCGCGGTGGGTGCGATGCCCGAGACCCGCGCCGCGCGGCACCGCACCGGAATCGTGCGTAACGCCTATGGCAGCGCGTCCGCCGAAACGTTCCTGGTTATCGCGATCATTACCATCCTGGTGACCCGCACGTATCTCGCGATCACCGATTATCCGCAGGTAGGCGGTGGTTCCCTGCATATCGCGCACGCCCTGTACGGCGGTGCGGCGATGATGGTGGCGCTGCTGGTGGGCTGGCTGCTGCTGGGATTCAGCGCGCGGGCGGTTGCCGTGGTGATCGGCGGTATCGGGTTCGGGTTGTTCCTCGACGAAGTCGGCAAATTCGTCACCGCCGACAACGACTATTTCTACGGGCCGGCGGCCGAGATCATGTATGTCCTGGTGCTCGTGATCCTGGTCGCGAACCGGCTGATGCGGGTCCTGCGGGCGCCCACGGTGGACGAATATCTCGCCAATGCCGCGGCGATCGCGGCGACCGGGATGGTCGGCGGGCTGCCCGCCAGGCGGCGGAGTGCCGCGCGGGCCATGCTGGTACGCGCCGAGGAAGGCGGTGCCGACCCGAGCGCTGTGCACGGTGTCCGGCTACTGCTCGACTCGGCCGTTCACAGGGTGGATCGGTTGTATTCGGTCCAGCAGTTCCTGCCGCGTCTGGTGCCCGGCTTCCTGCGCAGCCCACGATGGGTGCCGGTCCTCGGCTGGATGCTGGTGGCGGCCTCGGCGGCGGGCGTGATCGGCGGGATCATCGCGATGCTGGCCGGCGGACTCTCGCTCCGGACCTCCGATACCGATTTCGATATCGACCGGATGGGTATCGCCGAACTCATTCTCTTCGTCAGCGCCTGCCTGACCTTCGTCACCGCGACTCCGGCGATGATCCGCTATCGCCGTACGGGCCCGCTGTGGCCGCTGCAGACGCTGCGTATCGCGGCGCTGATCTTCACCGTTCTGAACGCGTTCGCCGATTTCGCGACCGAGGGGTTCGGCGCATTGGCGGCTGTGGCGGTGGGTGTGTTCACGATGGCCGTCCTGTCCTACCAGATCTCGGTGCGAGTCGGCACTCCCACAATGGCGGGCGGCCACTCGACCGGATGAACGCAGCGAGACCTACCCGGACGAACCACCTGCACCATCCCGGCATCCGTAGCATTGTGGGATGAGTACTTATGTGACGACGAATCCGGCCACAGGTACTACAGAACACGAATTCCCTGGATTGGCCGACGACCAGATTTCCGATATCGCCGAACGTTCCGCCCGGGCATTCGCCACATGGCGACTCACTCCGGTAGCCGAACGCGCCGCCGCGCTCGCGCGCACCGCCGATCTCTACGAAAAACGGTCTGTCGAACTGGCTGCCGCCATCACGAAGGAAATGGGCAAACCCACGAAGCAAGCGGCCGGGGAGGTGCAGCTCGCCGCGGATATCTACCGCTGGTACGCCGAGCACGGTCCCGAATTGGTAACGACCGAACAGCTCGACCCTCAGGGTGCCGACGAATCGGTGGTTCAGAAACTACCGATCGGGCCGCTGGTCGGCGTCATGCCATGGAATTATCCCTACTATCAGGTGGCCCGTTTCGCGGCGCCCAACCTGCTGCTGGGCAATACCGTAATTCTCAAGCACGCCTCCATCTGCGCCGCCTCGTCGAAACTCATGGCCGATATATTGCACGATGCATCGGTTCCCGAGGACGCGTATATCAATGTGTACGCAAATTCCGATCAAGTTGCCGAACTCCTGGCACATCCGGCGATCCGCGGAGTGTCTCTGACAGGTAGCGAACGAGCCGGCGCCGCGGTCGCGGCGGAAGCTGCGAAGAATCTCAAGAAATCCGTCCTCGAACTGGGCGGGTCCGATCCGTTCATCCTGTTGGACACCGACGATATGGCGAAAACGGTCCGGACAGCCGCGCAGGCGCGGCTGGCGAATGCGGGCCAGGCGTGCAACTCACCCAAACGGTTCATCGTCCTCGACGACCTCTACGACGACTTCGTAGCAGGCCTGGTCGGTGAATTCGATCGCGCGGTCGTCGGAGATCCGGCCGACCCCGCGACCGATGTGGGCCCGTTGTCATCCGTTTCGGCACGCGACACCGTTGCCGACCAGATCAGCACCGCCGTTCGGCAGGGAGCGACACTCCACACGGGTGGCTCTCCCATCGAGGGTGCCGGAGCATTCCTCCGACCTGCCGTTCTCACCGGGATCACCCCCGAGATGGACGCCTATTCCGAGGAGATCTTCGGTCCGGCCGCGATGGTCTACAAGGTCTCTTCCGCCGACGAAGCGGTACGCCTCGCCAACGACGTCGACTTCGGCCTGAGTGGGTCGGTCTGGAGCACCGACACCGCTCGGGCAGCGGAAATCGCCGATCGCCTCGAAGTCGGAATGGCCTATATCAACGAACACGGAACGACGCTGCCCGGTCTGCCCTTCGGTGGTGTCAACCACTCCGGTTACGGACGTGAACTGGGACGTTGGGGAGCGGGCGAGTTCGTCAACACCAAACTCCGGCGCACCTCGGCGCACTAGGAACCCGCCCGACCTGCTGACCGACCTCGACCTCGTACCGGGACAGGCCCGGGCCCGCTGCCCACGCCGATACGAGGTCGAGGCCCCGAGAAGAGGTCGAGGACAATGCCTACCGTCGGCCCGCCTCGGCCAGCGGCTGCTCGCTTTCCCCGACGGGTTCCGAGGATCCACCCCGCGGTTCGGCGACCTCGGCAACAGCGCCCGGCGGCTTTTCGCGACGTGCCGTCCGGCGCCCGGGCCAGGGAGCCCACCACGAAACAGCGCCGGATATTTTCATGGCTGCGGGAACCAGCAGCATCCGCAGGATCGTGGCGTCGATGAACAGCGCCGCCACCATGCCGACCGCGATGTACTGCATCATGACCAGGTCGGACAGTGCGAACGCACCACACACCACCAGCAGGACGAGGGCGGCGGCGGTAATGATCCAGCCGGTGCGCGCGATACCGGTGCGCACCGCCTCGGTGGTCGAGGCACCCGCGGTCCGCGCCTCCACGATGCGGGCCAGCAGAAACATCTGGTAGTCGGTGGACAGTCCATAGATCACCGAGATGATCAGCACCAGCACAAGCGCCATGATCGGCTGCGGCGTGAAACCCAGCAGGCCGGCGCCGTGCCCCGCCACGAATATCCACGTGAGGATGCCCAGCGTGGAGCCGAGTCCGAGCAGGTTGAGTAGGCCCGCCTGCAGCGGCAGCACCACCGACCGGAAGGCGAGCACCATCAGTACGGTGGTGATCAGGAAGACCAGCGCGATCATCAGCGGCATCCGGTCCAGCAGCGCGTCGACGCTGTCCCGCTCCACAGCGGACTGCCCGCCGACCAGCACCGTCGTCCCCTTCGGCGCCGGCATGGACCGCAGATAGTCGAGGGTCTCGTCGGCATCGTGCGCGTCCCGCACGGCGGTCGAGGTGGTGAAGACGCCGAGATGCGATTGGGCCTGCAGGGCGGGCGGGAACGGAGCGTTCAGGCCGGGTGCCCCGTTCGCCCCGGCCACCACCCGGTCGATATCTCTGGTGTCGTGCGTGATCACCACCAGATCGACCGGGTTGATCTGGCGCAGCGGGAAGATCTCGTCGAAATGCTGCTGCGCGGTGCGGGTCGGATGCTCCGGCGGCAGGAAGCGTTCCGAGATCCCGCCGAACGCCACATCGCGTACCGGGGCGATCAGCAGCACCAGGACCGCCACCACCGGAACCGCGACGAGCAGCGGCCGGCGCATAACCCACCCGGCGGTACGACCCCACGGATTGTTCCGCTGGTCGGTATCCGCGCGGCGGGAATGGAACCGATTGAATCCCAGCCGGTCCACCCCGCGGCCGAGCACCGCGAGCACGGCGGGCAGCAGGGTGACCGAGACGGCGGCGGCCAGCGCCACCGCCACCATGGCGCCGAGCGCGAACGAACGCAGGAACCCGTGCGGGAACAGCAGAATGGCGCTCGACGCGAGAACCACGATGGTCGCAGAGAACACGACGGTCCGGCCGGCGGTGGCCACCGAGCGGCGTACCGCGTCCGGCACATCGTGCCCCGCGGCCAGTTCCTCGCGGAACCGGCTGACGATGAACAGCCCGTAGTCGATGGCCAGGCCGAGGCCGATCATCGATACCACCGGCGAGACGAACGAATTCACCTCCATGACGTGGGTGAGCAGCCGGACGATTCCCCAGGCCCCGAGCACGGTCAGCCCGCCCACGATGAGCGGCAGCGCGGCGGCCACCACACCGCCGAACAAGAAGAACAGCAGCACCGCTACCGCGGGGACCGCGACCAGCTCCATCCGCCGCTGATCGTGGGCCATGGTGTCGTTGAGGGCGAGCGCGATTGGTTGCCCGCCGGCCACCTCCATATCGATACCCGGGGTCGTGAGCTGCTCCGCGACCTTCCGGTAGTTGCTCAGCACCGCGGTATCGTCGTCGCCGTGGATCGCGACCGAGGCGAAGGCGTGATCCCGCTGCTCGGTGCCGAAGATATCCGGCAGGGCGAGTCCGGTGTCGGTGGGCCAATAGGCGCCGTTGATCCCGGCGATCTCATCCGGGAACCGCTCCGGCAGGCTGTTCAGGTGGCCGGTCACGGTCGCCGAGAATTGTGGATCGTCGACGGTCACGCCCGCTGGGGCGTGGAACAGCAGGATCACGTCGGCGACGTGATTGCGGCCGTAGGCCTCGTCCTTCAACTGGAGGGCACGTGCCGATTCCGAACCCGGGTCGTCCCAGCCGCTGACACTGAGATGATCGTCCAGTCCGAGACCGTATCCGCCGAGCGCCAGCAAACCCGCGACGATCACCCCGATGACGACGAACCGCCGCCGGACGATCAGATCGATCCAGCCGGTGAACGCGCCGGACAAAGCCACCTCCAGCCGATGAAACCTGGTCCCGGCACGGGTCGCCGGACAACCGGACCATAGGCCAAATCCACCGGTTCCACAGACGATACGTACCGCGGTTCGAGATCCCCACAAACAGGCCCGCGATCGGTTGTGAAGTACCCCTGACTGAATGCGCCGAACCGATACGAATCGGACGATGCCTCAGCCGGTCCCGCTCAGCAGGGCACTGTCGACGGCCGCGTGCGCGAACGGGATCGTCAGGGTGCCGGTGAGGTCAGGGAGCAATCGGCGCCGGGTGCGACCGTCACCGTATCGGCCTCGGTCACCGGCCACTGCCCGCAGACACAGCGCTGGTAACGCACCGTGACGTGTCCGGACAACAAGATCCGGGCACGACCCGCATCCCCGTATCGGGCAGGGCGTGAACGCGGAGAACTCCGTCAGCAGTTGGACGGTGCCGGATCGCCGCGGAACCGGCCTTCGAGCCAGATCAGAACCGAGGGGATACCGAGCACCGCCGCGGACATATGTTCCGGTGATAGCGTCCGCTCCGCGTGTAGCGGGACACCGGCATCGCAGTACCGCCGGTTCGTCCGGACAATGGAATCCACCGGAATCAACGGGTCGGACGCCGAATGCCATTCGAATACAGGCATATTCGGCACTCCGTCGAACAGTTCGAGACTGTTCTCCTCCACGACAGCCCGCGCCTCCGGGTCATCGACGAGTGACATGCTCTGCGCGTATTCGGCCACACTGCGTCCCGCCCCGGCGGTCAAGATCTCGTTGGTACAGCCGTTTGCCACGGCTCCACGGGTAACGAGACCCCGGGCGTTCATCGAATCACTGATCGGAAACCGGTCGGGATACTCACGTTCGAGCCCGATCCCGGCGGCCATGACCAGTCCGAATGCCGGATGAGGGTTGGTATCGAGCGCTTGCAGCATCCGCACCAGATTCGCCGGGACCCCGCCCGCCGCGGCGCCGGCGATCTCGAGCTCGGGTGCGTACCGCGGGGCGAGCGCGGCGGCCCAGGCTGTCGCCATCCCGCCACCGGAATACCCGGCCATGGCGATGCGGCTTTCGTGTAATCCGAGTCCGGCGGCCCGCACCGCCCTGATGCCGTCCAGCGTGATCTGACCGCCGAGCCGGGCCGCGCCGTAGGCGAAGGTCGGCCCGAGATGGTCGGGTAGCGCCACACTCCAGCCACGGGCCAGCACCGCGTTCAATGCCACGGCCTCGCGGACCTGCAGGGTCGGGTCGGCGGTGTAGAGCACCCGCGAGACCGCGCAGCGGGGCCCGAGACCGTTGATGATGTGCTGATATGAGAGCAACGGCCCACCAGGGGATCGCCCCGGTGGAGTGAGCACCGTCGAGGTCGCCGCGATCGGCAGACCTTGCGAATTGGTCGATCGGAATTTCACCAGCGTCACGGTGGTCGCGGGGAATATCGCCAGTGGCGGCATTACCCGCGCGGCCAGCACCTCGCCCGGCGATTTCTCCGCGATATCGGCAGGACTGGCGTAGAAGGGATCGGGATCGGGAACGGGATAGAGCGGCCCGGCCGTGGCCGGACCCGTAACAGGGGCGAAAACCGCGGTGGAAATACCCAGAATTGCGGCGCCCATGGCGCGGAGAACAAGATTTCGATCGATCGTCGGAATCTGCACGCGATCAGTATCAGCGTATTTCCCCCGGATCGGCAGAACATCTGCATTCCGGTCGTCTGTGTCGCCGGAACCGGAGAGGCCCGGCCGGCTACACCGGAACCCTGATCTCACCGGCGGCCGCTACACCGCTGCGCGCGGCCCCACGCACAGCCAACGCGTGGGGCCGGCGAGTGTGCGGCCGAAAGTTTGCGCAATCTCACTGCCGCCCAGGTAAACTCCCGCACGGGAGGATACGGGAGGACTCGCCATGGGCAACGACATCGAATTCGATCCCGCACGGATGCGTGAAGCAGCCACGGGTATGGCCGGCGTCGCCGGCCGGATAGACGAGGTGCTGAGCACGCTACGCTCGTCCACCGCGGCGGAAGGGGAACCGTGGGGCACCGGCAAGATCGGCACACAGTTTGCCCACGGTGACGACAAGGGTCCCGGATATCTGGAGGTCCGGGACGGTCTGGACGAGGTAGTCGGTGAGATCTCCACGCTGCTGGACGACTATGCGACCGGACTCGACGACAGTGCGGCACTATTCGAGGACAGCGAACAGGGATCCGCCGCGGAGTTCTCCTGATCAGGGACTGTCGATATGGCGAACGAAGCTGCGAAGGAACGCCTGACCGAGCTGCTGGATACCGTCCAGCGACAGATGCGGGCATTGGCGATCGCACATCAGGAGCGCGCGGCGCTCACCGCGCGGGCGTCCGCCGGTGACGGCCGGGTAACCATCACGGTGAATGCCGACGGTGTCGTGATCGAAACCAGGTTCGCCCCCGATATCGCGGAGCTGACCTACGACGAGATCGAAGAGGCGGTCACCGCGGCCACCCAATCCGCGGCTCAGGAGGTGTCCCGGCGGGCGGCCGAGGTCTTCGCGCCGCTGCACTCCGACTCCACCCGGCGGCCGGACCTCTCGGAGATCGTGCCCGGAATGCCGAACCTGGCCGATCTGCGTGTCACCCCGCCGCCGGTATCGATCCGGCCGCCGGCGCGGCGCGGTGGCCGGAACAGTGGGAGATATCGTGCGGGCGGGAACTCCCCTGTCGCGGACAATGATTGGTGATCCACGCGCGATAGCGCGAACAGGGGGATTACGGCGGTGACGATCGAAATTCCCGGCTACCTGCAGTGGCTGAGTTATGTCGCCGTTGACGAATGGCCGGACGCCGATGAGGACGCGCTGTGGCGGATCGCCGGCCACTGGCGAGACGCCGCGAGCGGCTTGACCGATATCGTTCCGGACTTACGGGGCGTGATCGACCAGGTCGCCGACTGCTATACCGGTGAGGGCGCCGAGGCGATAGCGAAGCAGTTCGCGCCGCTCCTCGACGGCGACTACTCGATCGATACGATCGCCGCCGCGCTGTCCGAGCTCGCCGACAATGTCGAAAGCGCCGGAACCCAAGTCGAATACACCAAGATCCAGATCATCTCGACGCTGGCGATCCTGGCCACCGAGATCACCATAGCGATATCAACCGGGTACGGATCGGCGGCGACGCCGGCATTGGTCGCAGCGAGCCAGGCCACTATCCGTTCCATCGCTCTTGCGCTGCTGCGGAAGCTGGCGTTCACGGTGGCGTTCGAATCCGTCCTCGGGATGGTTCAGGAACTCGGTATTCAGGGATTTCAACAGCTCGCCGGCCATCGCCATATGGACGCGGACGGCGATATGACCACGGATATCAGCTGGGATCAAGTCGGTATGGCCGGTCTGTCCTCGGGGCTGTCGGCGCTGATCGCGTTTCCGGCGGCCAAAGGCCTGGACGCGGGGTTGGGGAAACTGTTCGGGACACCCGGCAACCGGTGGGGCAGGATGGGTCTGGACGTGCTCGCCGATACCGGCGCCGATACCGCCGGGTCGTGGGCTTCCACCGGTCTGCTGACCGGGAACTGGGGCTTCGACCCCCGCATGCTCACCGGAGCGCTCGCAAGTTCCTTGGCCGGTAATGCCTTTCAGCCCAATACATTCCACTCGAACGCCGACGCCATCGCCGGTGACGGTACCGCGGGATGGTCACTGGACAAGCAAGTATTGCCGTCCCAGCAGCAGCACGGTGCCGCCGAACCGCTCGAAGCTGCGGAAGCCGAGTCGGCCCCGCGGGCCGAGCTCGCTTCTGTCCAATCGGATACGGAATCTGTTTCCGAATCCCTGGAGCCATCGCAGACGGACACTTCGCCAGAAGGCCGCGGCAAGAATCAGGCACCGCACGAAGGCCCGGCCGCAGCGGCGGACAGCCCGGACATGGGCCACAAGGATTATGCCGGTGCTTCCACAGCCGGTATAGGTGCCGAGAATTCGCGGGAGGTTCCGCTCGCGGCGCACGGCTCGCCGGAACCGGAAGGCCGGGTCGAACACCCCGCCACAGCCGGTGCCGCAGCGCATGAGTCGATCCGGGCAGAAAACTCCGCCGGTCTCCCGGCCGATGTTCCGGGTCACCGCGGTGACGAGGTATCCACGGGCCTCGCTGCCCATGTCGAGGGTGACCGCAGCGATATCACGGTAGCAACGCCAGCGCAGAATCCTCCAGTATCCAGCCACGCACCGTCGGCACCCGTGACGGCGTCAGTACCCGCGACGGGGTCAGCACCCACCGCGACCTCAACGCCCGCCGCGGCGTCAGCGTCAGCGGCGGCGTCAGCGTCAGCGGCGGCGTCGCCGTCAGCGCAGTCCGCGTCGTCAGCGGCGGCGCCCACGTCCGGGTCATCGTCGGCCGCGGACAGCACCGGACGAACCCGCGGAACTTCCAGCGGTAGCGGGTCGTCCCGTACCGATTCCCCGGGCACGCGGCCACGGTCGAATGTCGAACCCGAAGCCGGCGACGATCTGTCGACCGCGCTGCCGCAGCCCGAATCCGCCGGGCCGAGCCGCGCCGGCACCTCATCGGTGCAGCCGGGATACCACGCCGGAGTGCATGCCGGTGCCACCGACAGCGACGCAGCGCCGACCGCCGACAGAAGGAGTGCAACGCCCGAATCCGAGCCCTCCGGCGAGCAGCCGCTCGTCGGCCCGGGCGGGCCCGGTGATACGGGTGGACCCCCTCCCCCGCCCGTCGGAGGTTTCGCCGACGGCGACGATGCCGATAACGGCGACGGCGACGGCGACGGCGACGTCTGGGCCGAGCCCACCGCTGCGTCGGCTATCGACGCCCCGTCGGGAATTCCGGCACCGACGGACGGGAGCGCCGCGCAGGTGCTGGGCGTTGTCGACGAATCCGCGGTGCTCAGGGATGGGAACGGATTGATCACCCATATCGCCGGGCAGCCGATCGCCGACTACACCGCCCGGCTGGGCAGCGAACGGGCCGAGCAGTATCGCAACGCGGAACAGCTACCGGAACCACGGCAGCTTTCCCGTGACCGGCAGGGCACCTGTATGTCCGTGGGAATCGACCGGCTCACCGGCCGGGTTTATGAGGCCGCCAATGGCAACGCCGATGCTGTGATCCCCGAATCACGGCTGCATCCCACCTTGAAAGCGAACCTGGACCGGATGCGCGCCGAGGGGCCGTACTCACACGGGCCACACCGGGAAAGCACCTACTCGCGCAGTATGGACCGGAGAACCCGGCACGAATTCGAATCGGTACCCGTACATACTCACCCGCATTACGACCAGCCGTTGCGGCACGCCGAGGTGAAAGCCACCGATCTCGCGTTGTGGGACCGTCGCGAAGCCGGTCTCCCCGATGGACCCGAGATGCTGGGGCAGATTGTTCAGGCCCCGCAGTTCCAGTTCGACTCCACCCCGGCCCCGTATTGCGCGAACTGCCATCGGATTCTCGCCGGAACCGAAAGTGCCACCGGTCGTTTGCCGGAGCATCCGTCCACGGTGATCACCGAAGACCGGCTACGCCGCGATCTCGCCCAGATCGCCGGCCGGGAGCCGCCCACGGGAGACTTGACTCCGGAGCAGGTCGAGAACCATTACGGGATCAGCCGGGCAGATCAGGAGAAGATCCGCCACGCGGCCACGGTCCGGCGCCTCATCATCGATGTGCGTGCCGCCAATCCGGACGGCGTTCGCTGGACGGAAACCGGCACAGTGCATCCGAAACCGGAAACCATCAAATACAAGTCGGTCAATCGGCTGGATGTACTCCTCGGCGCGAATCCGGCCAATCTCGGCATCGTCGCGTTGTTCGACCCGGTGCTGCCGGCAAGACCCGACAATGTGCCGGACGCTCATTGGCAGAAGCTGGAGGGGCGTTGGATGCAGCGCGCAAAAGAATGGCACGACAGCGCGGGCGATCGTGCGCAGTGGTCCGCGGACAACGGGAGGATCGACTCCACCGGAGCGGTTTACGATATCGACGCCGACGGCCGGCAGCGCCCGGTGGGTTCCGACTACGACCTCGGCATGTTGTCCGACCTCGAGGGGAATCCGCTCAGCGGCAACACTGCCGAGCAGGTCGTGGAGTACGAGGCGCATATCGACATGCTGCGCCGATATCACGATGTCAGGGTCACGCATGGTGCGACCGTGCATTGGCTGCCGTCGACAGCCAAAGGGCAAGCGCTGCGGAAGCGCCTGCTCGAGCAGTACATCGAGGACGACGAGCCGCTCATCAGGTTCGAGCCGGGAAAGCCCGCGCGGCGGGTCGATTGGCTGCCGCTGAGCGTGACAGCTCATTTGGGGATCAGCGAAATATGAGAGACCCGAATATATGGAAAATATTCTCGGGGCGAACTTTTCCTACCACCACGAGATCGGTAATACAATCGACAAGGGGCAGTACCGATGGCCGATGATTCGGTGACCTGGCAGGCCATCCAGGATCAGGTGAACAATGGTGTGATTCAGGTGCCGCCCGGAGTGGCGGAATCGTGTGCCGAGATGTGCCGTTCCGTGGTCGGCCGGATCATCGCCGTCAAGAACGCAATCGTCGACGACAGTGATGTGACCGAGCGGAGTGGCAAGTACAGGCTCGGTGGCCGTGCGTACGGGGAAGCGCTGGCGATCAAGCTTTCCCGGGGAACCGAATTGTCGGATGTGCTGGATCAGCACCGCGACGTGGTCAATACCATTCAGGATACTTTCATCATGGCCGGAAAGGCTATGGCCTGGGCAGACGGTGATTCGGCGAAGGCCCTCGCACTGGATGAAATCGGACACAATACCGAACCGGGCGCCTGGAATGACAAACTTCCGACCAAAGACGACCTCTACATCGGACCGGAGGTGTTCACACTCGAGGATTCCCACTCGGAGGAGCTGAAGACCTTCCTAGAATACAGCGATTCCTATGCGGATGTTACCGTCGCTCCCGAGGAACTCGCCGGTTATCAAGGGGAACTCGACAGTTCAGTCGTCGGCACGGAGACACCGGAGAGTCTGAGTTACGCCGATTTCTATCAACTGGGTCAGGATATCGATGGGACGTATGTTGCCGATAAGGCCGCACTCTGGCGATTCTGGGCCGGTCAGTTGGGTGACCAGATCGGATTGGTCCGGGCGAAGCTGATCGAATACGCGGAAGACTGGAAAGGGGAAGGCGCCAAAGGCGGTATCACGGCGCTCGGCCAGAGTTACGGTACGGATGCCGATAATCTGGTCGGCAGCATGAACCAGCTCGGCGGTAATCTTCAGTTCACCGCGGGATGGCTGGAGCAGACCAAGATGTTGATGCCCACCTCCGCGGCCCCTGGGGGCTATGAGCCGGCCTCCGCCGATGAAAGTGCCCGTGAACCCTATATCGAGGTGATGCGCACGATCTACAACGGCGGCATGTCGGAATCCGATGTGACGGTGCCGAAACTTCCCATTCCCGAGTATCGTCCCGCCGGCGACGAATCCGGTGGCGGCGGAGGATCCACGAACGACTTCCCGATTAGTTCCGGTCTCCCGGGGGGATCGTCGCTTCCGACGTCCGGCACAGTCGCCCCGGGAACTTCTGCCGCGGACACAGCGGCAGATCCCTCCGCATCGGGAAGTGCCGCGATGCAGGGATTGCAGACGGCCGCGGATGCGGCCAAGGCATTGGCCCCCGGCGGTGAGAACCGATCGGAAACCCGTGGCGCCGGTCCACGGACGACACCCACCGCCGCGAACTCCGGAACCGCGAAAACGGGTGCCGGTGCCGGTGTCGGGGCCGGTGCCAGAAGCGCCGGTGCCCCGAAAGACACGGCACCACAGTCGAAGTTGTTTCCCCGCGCCGGCCTGCCCGGGACGAACGCGTTTCCCGTGGCCGCGGTGCGGGCCACATCGGCGACGCCTGGCGCGGCCGGAACACCGGGCGCGGCGGGAACACCCGGCCGTGGCGGCCAGGGCCAGGACGACGGGGAACGCAAGCGGTCACGTTCACTGAATTCCACCGATCATCTCGACGACGCGATAGGACCGTTGCCCGCCGCGGTGCGGCCGGTTGCCGAACCGGCGCCGGAGCCGCAAACGATGCCGTCGCCGGAACGATGAGCCGCACGTGGTGCCTGACAGATGTCGAATTCGTCGCGCTCTGGGAAGAGCTGCGGGAGGGCCTCGTGCCGCGCCCGTTCGAGTTCACCAGCCGCACGAGCCGCAATGACGAGTATCTCCAGGAAAAAGCAGAAGCCCGGCAACGGGCCCGGGATCGGCACGGCCGTAGTATCGACGAGGTGCTCGAGCTGGTGGCGCGACCGGATATCCGGATCGTCGCACACGGCTGGGACCGCCGGAACCCGGACGATCCCACCACGCGGGTTCGGCTACTCGCGGCACGTCGCGGCGACCGCGGCTATCTGCTGACCCAACTGCCGGGTGAAACCATTTGGCACAGCGGTGGTTACACGATTGTCGAAGTCAGCGCGCGCGGCTTGGCAGACGCCGTGGTGAAAGCTTTGCCGGAATGCGCCACCGGAAGGCTCGGGGAACTCGTGTTCGCCTCCCGCGACGGATCGCGGCTGGACTATTCCTATCAGCAGTCGATCGTCGGCGATCCTGTCGACGATCCGGACCGGGAGCGCGCCCGGCGATTCTCCGCGGCGACGGTGGCAGGGGTCGGGCGGATCCGCCTCAGCCAGGGGTACTCCCGGTTCGGCCCCCGCGGTATCGCAAGTCACGAGCTGCATTGGCGGGACCTGGTGGACGATGGCAGATACGCCATCACCACCGAGAATCCGCCGGTCGCGGTGGGAGTCGGAACCACGGCCCTGACTGCATTACTCAACGACCGGATCGCCGCGATCGTCCGATCCATCAAAGATGAACGTGAATAGCCGATCATCGTGTGGCGGTCTCGTGACCGCTCGGACCGGAAAGACCCGGCCCACCCGATCGGTGATATACCGCCCGGAACCGACGAACCCACCGCTGAAAAACACCGGCGGCAGACGTTCGTCAGTTCCGGGCCGACAAAAATGAGACTGTCCGGCTGTTCTTTCTTCCCATTCAGCCCAGGGAGGCGAAACCGTCACCGATATGCTTATCGGTGCCGAGCGCCCTTTCCAGCGCCTCCTCGACAGCGGCGGCGAGGTTGTTGAGCTTTACCTTCGTATCGCCCAATGCCTCGTCGACGAGCTTCTTATGGGCCTGTGCGATACCGGAAGCCGCGCCCTCGCTGTTCATTGCTACCAGAAGATTGTTCTTCGCGCCCTCGATCGCGTCGATCTCCCGGAAGATATTTCCTGCCTCCGTGTTGAGAGTTTCGAACAACCTCACCATATCGGGGCTGCTATACGTAATCTTGCCGTCGCTCATTTTTCGATTCCTCCTCGAGCGTATTCGTACGAAATGTCGGATTTGGCAACCAGGCTCAGAGGTTGGTGTACGCCGCGTTATCGGTGTAGGTGTTCTGGCCGTTGCTGTAGCCCCCGCCCCCGATGAAGTCGTCTTCATCCATATTGAGGATTTTCTGGGTGGAGTCTTCGACCGTCCTGGTGAACTCGTCCAACTTGTTGTTGACCTGGACGGCTTCGTCCTGCCAATCCGCGGCGGCCTTCTGGTACTGAGTGGCCGCGGCGCCCGTGAACCCTTTGCGTACTTCCTCGCTGGCCATGAGCACCTGGTCCACGGACTTCCGCAGATTCTCGATCGACTGGAAAAGGTCACCGGCGGCAGCCTTGCAGGCTGCCGGATCAGCATCGATACCTTGAGTTGGCATTTCTGGGTCCTTTCATTTATTACGTGTCATCGATTACGTCACAGAGATAGCGCTGTGGACGCCTGCGCCGAGAGGGGGTGATGCATCGAGAGAATTGCGATTCCGGCCGCCCTGGCGCTGTCGGGTCTTTCCGTATTTCAGCGAGGCATCCAGCCTCCTCCCGGCAGGGAGCCGACGAGCGCGGACACCGCCTCGGCGAGGCGGTGATCGGTGCCCGGCGCGAAGGTGGACCAGACACTCGAGTCCGGGGAGACCCCGGGGCTGGCGACGATCCGGCCGCGGTCGGTGTCATACACCGCGACCGCACCGGCGGACCGCTGCTGTATCCCGTCACCGTGGGCGTACGCAACGATCTCGGCGTGGGTGGAACAGGTCGCGATGGCCAGGCCGAACTCGATAGCCGTCCGCTCCTCGATTCCGAGCTCGTACAGGACCTGGGCGTAACCGTCGGCGCCGGCTGCCGCGTCGAGGCGTTCCCGCACGTCCGTGGACGGGGCGCTGAAACTCGTGATCGGCGCCGGTTCCCCGGCGCCGAGAACGGTCAGCAGCGGCCGTGTCAGTGCGGCTGGGTCGTCGTCGGCCCAGGTGGTCCGGATATCGAAGGTGTCGCCGATCCGGGTGGCCACCGCGTGCCCGGCTCCGCGACGCGCCAGGCATACCCGCCGAGCGCCCTCCGCGGTGTACACGCGCGACACCAGTTCACGATCCGGGTTCGACAGGATATACAGCGCCGCGGCGAGATCGGGTTCCACCTCGTCGTAACTGTCCACGAGGCCCACGCCGCGCAGCGCGGCCAGGGCCTCGTCCTGCGCGGCAGTCCAGTCCGCCACCGAATCCTGCTGCGGGCCCACCCCGAGAACCAAGGGCAGTGTCTGCACCCCGAGCAACCCGCTCGCGGCCAGCACCCCGTCATTCGTCATCGCCGGCATAACAGCCCCCTTGATCGAGGCGTTGTCATGATGTACCCGCTTCCGGGACAGACCGCGGCTCGTGGCCACCCAGCACCGCCGGCGCCACCTGGATACCGGCCTCGAGCTGCATTTCGTCGCCACCAACCGATTCGGCGGCTCCGGCCCGAATCGCCCGATCGCCGCCGCCGGCTCCAGCGCCGGCGGGCATTCCGCCGGGCACCATACGTCCTGCGTCCGATTGGGCTCCGGCCGGCGACGACTGGAGGGGCGCGGGTTCCGCGGCAGCGACCGCTGACGGGGCCACCGAGCGAATCTGATACGGCGACATCGCCCGCGGCACCGACGGCACAGCGAATCGGCCGCCCGCAAGGGCAGGCACACCACCGCGGGCGGCCGGCGCGGATTCACGCTGGGCGGCCTGCCGCTCGGCGGCCAAGGCGGTATCCGAAACAATTGTCGGGGGTTGCGGCTGTTGCGGAGGTACCGCCAGCTCGGTCGCCGCGGCCTCATACCCCTGCATAACCCGCGCGGCATCGGCTTTCGCCAGATGCTGTTCGGCGTCCACATCGGCCACCGCGGCCACCAGCGGCGCACCGAGTGCGGCGCCGGCTTGTTCGAGCCCGCGTAACGTCTCGGCAAGCGCCGCGAGATCAGCCGTATGCGGCATGGCCAGCGCCGCTACCTCATAGGCGACCGCGTGACCAGCGGCCAACGAAGCATTACGGCCCGCCTCGGCGGCAACGTCCACCAGCCAATGCCGCAGCGTCGCGAACCGATCGATAACGGGACCGCTCTCGGTCGAACCCCACGCTTCCCGCATCCGGGCGATGATCCGGTCGTAGTCGACAACCGCTGTGCCGAAGGCCGCGGCGATCCGCCCCCATGCGGCCGCGGCGTCCGCCGTGGCACGCACACCAGGCCCGGTGGTGAGGTCGTGCGCCAATTTCTCGGCGGGGCGCGATTCCCAGATCACACCCGTGAATCCCACTACTGGCGGTTCGATCATCTGCTGTCCCGCCTGTCAGTTCCCGGCAGGGAAACCACTGGCGTTATCGCCGTCCATGCGCAGGACCTGATCGCTCTGGGAACGCAATGCCGCGGCCAGTTTCCGGATCTCGTGGACACCCCGGGCGGCGGCATCGTCGTATGAGGACGCGATACCGGTGAGGGTGTCCGCGGCCCGTATCGATACCTCGTCCAGCGCCACCGGCGCGACAGCGAGGGCGGGCGAATTCACCTTCAGCACGTCCTCGAGCCGGCCGGCCAGCGCATCCAGATCGGTGCTGGACCGGTGTGCCTGAATCGGATCGAAATGCATGACCATCTCCCTGTCAGAGGTCGAGCTTCTTGTCCGGCGATATACCGTCCACTGGTTCGGACACTCGCTCGGCCGCGCCTACCACCGGCAGCGACACCCCCGCGATATCACCGACGACCTCCTGGCCGAATTCCGCGTTCACCAAGTGGGAGCGCATCCCGTCAGCGGTCGCGGCGTCCCGCGCACCGGCCATACCCGCACCGGCCATACCGCCGCCCCCCATCGGCATCATTCCCCCGGTCGTGGTGGTCGTCTGGCGCGACGAGCTGCTGTTGTTGCCGTTTGCCGGGGAACTCGCGGGGCTCCCCGCGGCTCCCGCACCGAGACCACCCGTCGCCCGCGTTCCTGGATAGGCTCCCAGTGGTTGCCCAGCCGCAGGGGCTCCAACCGCTCTTGCCCCACCGACCAGCGGCGCACCGCCGGCAGCGGAGGGTGCGCCCCGCCCGGGGCCCGTCTTCTCCTGATCCGCGATCGGTTTCACCGGCTGGAACGTCTCATGGAGCTGGCTGATCGACTGGGCACCGGTGGATACCGCGTTCATCAGACTCGGCACGACCTGCACCAACTGCTGCACGATCTGCATCGGGTCCACGCCCTTCGGCGCGTTGGTGACCGGCACCTTCTGGCCCGTCTCCATCATCTTCGCGCTCTCGATACCGAGCTCGGTGCGGGTCTTTGCGGTGACAGCGGCCGCCTCGGCCAGGGTTTCGGTGGTCATCGCCAGCAGAAAGACCTGGCCGGTGCCGGTCGCCAGGAAGGGCGTCGCGGCGGCCAGCGAGGCCATATATTTCGCGACGATCGCCGACATCAGGGTGGCACCGGTGAAAACGGACGTCGCGGCCGTCGCGGTGCCCACCGACGTTTCGGCACTCTGACTCGATATCGCTGCACCATCACGTTGCGCTTCGCCGGCCTTGTTCCCGGCCTCGGTCGCGCCCATCCCCTGCCACAGGGACATCGCTACCTGGGCTGCCGACGCCCCGATCTGCAGTGCCGACTGCAGTACCGCGGAGACCTGGGAGAACACCTGTGTGGGATCGGCTCCGGCGCCGCCGGGCAGCTGGCCGGTGCCGAAGCTGGAGGCCAGATCGGTGAGTGGTTTGGCCAGCAACGACAGATCCAATGCCGGGAGCGGTGGCAGCTCGGGCAACGGGAACTCGGCCGGGAGTTGCGGTAGCGGGCCCAACCCCATATCCGAGAGCACATCGTTGACCGGCCGGTCCAGTGCCGGGCCCAGCGCACTGTGCCGCAACAGGTCCAGCACGCTCTGGTCTATCGGGGCGTTCATGATTGTGCGCCGAGGGCTCCGAACTCGGCGGCGGTGACGTCCTCGTTCAGGTCGTAGGCCGCGGCCCCTTCGTAGGAGGTCAGCGCGCTACCGGCATGGACGGCGGCGAGTTCCTGGACCGACAGCAGGTTGTTGGCCTGCGCGAACGCGAAGGCGGCCAGGAAATCCTGGCCGATCAACCCGAACACCGGGATCGCGGCAGCCATCATCGCCACTTGGTCCGCGGCGCCGGCCATGGCGGTTTCCACCGCCATGGTGGCCGACGCGTCGCCGTAACGGCGGACGACTTCTGTATTGGCAACAAGATAGGGCATCGAATAACTCCCGGGGCCGGGCGAGGAAAGAGTTCGTGAAGCAAAGGTAGCCAAATACTAGGGAGCTCAACGGATCACGACTTACCCTCGCTGGGAAGCCCTGGACAGAGGCAGTCACCTGCCCGGACTTGCGGATCCACTGACACGCCGCCGGGCCGCGTTCAGTGTCCGGGTTCGACTCCGGGTAGCGATTCGGCGAGTTCACGGTTGAACGCGGTCACCATCTCGCCACGCCGGGCGATCGCTAGATGCGCCGCCCGCCCCGCGGTGGCCACCACAACCGCCTCGAACTCACTCGGCGACATTTTCGAGATCGCCTCGGTGAACGCCAGATCGCACAGCGAACCGTTACCGTCCACCTCGGCGGTCACCGTGCCGTCCGGGGAGGTTTCCCGCACCCGGATCCCCGCGAGCTGGTCACCCAGGTCGCGCATCATATTCAACTGGCGGTGCACCCGCGCCTCGAGCGCGTCCATCGCCTCGTTCATATCGACCTGTCCTCTTCGCTGTATACCGGCCCGGGATTCTACGGCGGACCAGGGATTCGCCCGAATTCCGGCCACCCACGAATGGGAAGCGACAGACCGGCACGCTGCCGGGGTCATGCCACGATTGACCCGATCGGCGATGACGGCAGGAGGCCGGACTCGGGCACTACTCCTCATCGTTGCCGTGAGAAGGAGGCGGAGGCAGCAATGGATCACGACAAACTCGGTGTACACATACCTGTCGATCGAGCCGATCCGGTCGTCAAGGGATCGGGCAAGGATCCATGGACAAAACTCGCGAACCAGGCGCGCAACGGGGACCTCGAATTCGAGCCGTATGCCGCCCTGGACGCCGCGAACGGATGCGCGGATGCGATCCGCAGAATCACCGGGCTCCAGGCCAAGATCGACGATATGGACAACCTCCAGGCCCTGAGTCAGCTCCCCTCCGGCCGCGACCTGGCGGTTCAGTTCAACAAGACGCGCGATGGATTGCGCGATGTACTGGGCAGCCACAAGAACAGGCTGGCTACCATGATGGAAACCTTCAAGGACGCCGGGAGACAGTACGTCAACAGCGAGTGGGATTCGGCGGCCGGCTTCTCCAAGGCAAACCGAGACGACATGCTCGGCAGTTTGAATAAAGTCACTGTGGGAAACAAGGCCCCCAACTTCGACACCGACGCGCCGACGGAAAAAGAAACGAAGATATCGAAGGCGGACGGCAAAGACGAGGTCGATGCGACCATCGCAAGCGGCAGACGCAATTTCACCGACCTCACCGCGGATTCGCCGGACAAACAGACGAATCCGGCGTTCGGCCGGGCGGGCGGCAAAGCGGCTGACCTGCTCGGCCCGGCCTCGCAACTGTACGGCGCCTCGAACTTCCCGGGCCGCGCCCAGACACCTTCCGACTATTTGACATCTGTAACGAACTCGAAGCTGGGAGTCACTCCCTCCCCGGAGAATCCGTACAGTCAGTTGTGGGCCGATCTGCACAAGCTGGGCCTCAGGACCGGGGCTGCGGTCGATCCCGTGGGCCACACGGCCAAAATGTGGGAGTGGATGGCCGGCGAATTGGACGGAGCGACGGGGGAACTGACCAGCAGACTCGTCGATCGGCCCCGTGGGGCATGGAAGGGTGCCGGAGCCGACGACGCCAAGAAAGCGGTCAGAAGCTACGGCACGAAAGCCGATGATCTCCACAAGCAGATGAAAGCCTTCAGCGAGACCCTCGCCGATACCGCGGGGTGGCTGGCGAAAACCAAGAAGCACATGCCCCCAACCGAGAAGCCGCCGAAGCCGGCAGCCTACGGCTACGACATTGATTCGCTACCCGTCGAAGCACAGCCGATGGCGCCGCCCGCCGTCAACGCCAAGGAGGTGAACGACGCACAGAACGAGCGGGATCTGGAGACCTACCGCCAGAACATGGAGAACCTCTACATCGACGGTATTCATAACTCGTCGACGAGGATTCCCGCCTTGGAAGATCTTCCGACGACCGGTTCGAAGAACAAAGGAGGCTCGGACAATCCGGGCGGCGGCGCGGATACTCCGACAGGCGGCGGAACAGGCCCGAGCGCTCCTGGCGCCGGGGCGCCCAACTACTCCACCACCGGCCTCACCGGAGGCGGAATCGCCCCCTCCGCGAGCCCGGGATCAAACCTTCAGGCCGGCTACGACCGACCCGCCGCACCGAGCGTCGGCGCCGGCCCGACCGTCCCCTCGGCAACCGACCCCACTTCCCCCACCGACCCCACGGCCCCCACCGCCCCCGGGGCGGACGGTCTCGGCCAGGCCGCCGGCATGGCCCAGCAGGGGCTCGACGGCGCACAGTCCGCGGCCCAGCAAGCCGCCCAGGCCGCCCAGCAAGCCGCCCAGCAGGCCGCCGGTATCGCCCCCGGCCTCGGTGGCCTACCAAAACCCGGAGACCTCCCCCGCGCGAATACATCCGGGCTCGGCGGCGCCCCGCGAACCGGCGGCGGGATCGGGGCCGGCCAGTCCAGCGCCGCCGCCCAGGCCCCCCTCAAGGGGCCGGACACCTCGCGGCTGTTCCCGCGGGCAAGTATCGCGGGCCCCGCGGCCGCCCCCTCGCTCGGACGGATGGGTGCCCCGATGGCGGGTATGCCAGGATCGCCCGGCCCGGCCGGGGCCGGTGCCGGCAATCAGGGCGGGCAGGAAAAAGACCATAAGCGCGCCACCTACCTCAATTCCAAGGAGCATTTGGAAGAGGCGCTGGGTGAGCCACAGACCACCTCCAAGGCCGTTGTGGAGCAATGACCCGAACCTGGAAATTCACCGATCTCGAGTTCGTCGTCGCATGGAAATCGGTGCAGGCCGATTTCCTGCCGGCCCCGTTCGTCTTCACCAGCCGGACCCCGCTCTACGACGACTACCAGCGGGAGCAGCGAGAGATACGGGCGCAGGTCCGTCCCACGCTGGAGGCGGGGTTCGACCGGGTCCTGGACGTGGTCGCCCAGCCGGATATCCGGATCGAACTACACGGCTGGGGTAAGGACCACGAGGACGCGGAAAGCCAGATCCGGTTGCTCGCGGTACGACGCGACGGGGATGGGTATCTACTCAAACAGTTACCCGGTGAAACCGCCTGGCACAGTGGCGGGTACGTCGTCACCGAATGCCCGCCGCGTGAGCTCGCCGATGCTCTGATCGCCGAGATCCCCGAACTCGAGGCGGGCACCGAAGGCGATGTGGTGCTCGCTCGCGGGTCCGATCGAGTCGAGGTCGACTACGCCTACGGGCGTTCGAAGGTGCACGATTCCCTCGCCGACACCGTCGAACAACAGACCAACCGATTCCTCCGGGCCACGACCGCGGGCCAGGGCCGGATCAAGGTCGCGCAAGGGGTGTCCCGTTTCGGCCCCCGCGGGGTGGTCGCGATACCCCTGCACTGGCGCGATGTCGAGGACGACGGACGCTACGCGATCACCCCCGGCCCGCCACCGGTCGCTGTCCCCGCAAGCAAGCTCCGATTCATCGGTCTGGTGAATGATTCTGTCGCAGAGGTTATTTCCGCTATACGCGACGATCGCCGATAACGGGCTCAGCTGATCGGAGATTTCATGGCCGAACGGACTCGGCACCACCGCCGACCCCGCACCACCGGCCATCACCACATCGACCACTTCGGCGAGTGCGCGCCACTCCCGGCTCACCCACCCATCCCGCGTGCGTAGATGTGGCACAAGGACTGCTTCGGCTTCGTGGTAGACGAATTGCCCCTTGGCGATCATCACCGCCAACTGCGGCACGGTCTATCCGTGACCGCCGTGCAAAATCCGCTCTACGCCAGGCACGCCCTGCACGCGTCGTCAGTGGGGAGTGAACGCCTACGGTGCTCCCGTCTGGCATCTGCGCCGTACCCCCGACTGTGGCACGTTCGAGCCTACACCGACAGTTTCAACGCGGTCTGGGCAACATCCCGGTCGCCGGAGGGGTAATCCGATGGGGCGCAACGAGTTCTACGACGACCCCGCCGCGTCGCAGCCGAACAGTCTCGTGGTCGCTGCTTCCGCCGTGGTGTGCGACGACAGCGGCCACATTCTGCTACAGCGGCGCGCTGACAGCGGTCTGTGGGCGCTTCCCGGAGGCGGAATGGAGATGTCCGACAGTCTCCTTGGCTGCGCCGTGCGAGAGGTCAAAGAGGATGTGCGGTCAAGAGATCGTCGGGCCCGGCGTCGACCCGGGTGCCGAATCGGCGGCTGATTTCGGTGAGGCGGTTTTGTAACCACTCGCACTCCGCGTGGGCCGCGCGCTCCAGCCGCAGGCGACGGATGCGCAGCGGCAGCATGCGTAGCGTGGCCGGGCCGGCAGGGTCGAGGGTTACGAGATACAGCAGCCGGAGGTCGGGCCGGTAGGACTCGTGGCCGCCGATCCCCTCGTAATCGTCGATCACATCACCGCAGCCGTACAGGATGGGTTTGCCCCGGTAGATCTCGATCGGCTGGGGATGGTGCGCGGAATGGCCGTGCACAATATCGATACCGGCGTCGACGAGGTGGTGTGCGAATTGCTGCTCGCTCAGACCGGTTCCGTACCCCCAGTTGGGTCCCCAGTGCACGGAGACGATCGTCAGGTCACCGGACTGCCGATGGACCGAGGTCTGCGCCGCGAGCTCGTCGGCATTTTCCGCGGATGGGTGCGTGATAACCCGGATTCCCGGCCGGTCCACGGTCGCGGCCCAGTCCGGCGAAACTCCGCTGGACAGTGTCGAGACGGAGTGGATCACCACCCGAGACCCGTCCGGCAACGGCACCACAGCGGGCTGCTGCGCCGCGGCGAGATCCCGCCCCGCGCCGGCAGTACGGATATTCGCCTCGGCCAGCGCAGTGAGGGTATCCAGCAGCCCGGTTATACCGAAGTCGAGGGAATGGTTGTTACTCAGTACGCAAACATCGGGGCCGATCGCCGTGAGTGCGGGGAGATTGTCCGGCCGCATCCGGTAGTGCACCGCCTTACGCGGAGCGAAGGAGCTGTCCGTCGTGATTGTGGTTTCCAGGTTGAGCAGTCGAACATCGGGCGCGAGGGTGTCCAGCAGGCCGATGACCTCGCCCCACGGCCAGTCGTAGCCACAGGTCCGCGGTACCGGGCCGCTGACCTGTTCGGCCAGGTCGACGTACCGTCGGGCGTCTCGGACGCATGGTTCCTGCAGCGACGGATTACCCGGGTTCGGCAGGATCTGGTCGACGCCGCGACCCAACATCACGTCGCCACCGAGGAGAACCGTGACCGTCATCGTTCCGCTCTCAGGTCCGGCACCGGTTCACCCCGCATCCCGCGCCGCTGGCCTGATAATGACTGCACCAGGTCTATCGCACATCGTTCGAATCCTTATCGGATCCATAGTTCGACGCTATCACCGCGCACGCGCCGGGGCACAGGTCCCTGTGCCACCGCGAAGAGGATCTCCATGTGCTGTTGGGCCGCCCTGACACTCCCGTACTCCTAGGGTTTCGACGCTAGGCTCGTGTCCCGTTCAGTGAATTTTCACCGACCCGCATCGCCATCACCGATTTTCCCGCCCGTCCGCCGCGGCGACCGACCTTGTCACCGACAGTCTCCAGGGTGTCCGCCACTGCTCTCGGCCGCATAACCAAGATCGCGCCGATCTCTACGTCCGACTTACCTTCGCCGGCGAGAGCCGCCGCGGCACGCTCGACGTCGGTCAGGGGTTCAACCACCGAACACCGTCCGTCCTCACTGATCTCACCAGGTGGTTCCGCACCGGCCAAGGGCAAGTGACCCTCCCGGATCGCCGCTACCGCCATCCCGTCCCGATCGCCCGTACTACCGAGAACCCTCTTCGACGCGATCAAACGATCTTTCACACTGGACACCTCGACCCCCAAGGCAGCCGCGATTTCAGGATTCGTCTTCCCCTCCGCCACCAAACTCACCACCTGCACCTGACGGATACTCAGCCCGCCGCCACGCGACGGGTACGCACCGATCAATTCCTCTCTCAACTGCTCGACCGCGTCCACCTGCCGAGGATTCAGGGCCCGGCCGGCCCACGTGGCACCGATCACCTCGACAAGCGATGCCCGGACGACAGCATCCAGGCGTCCGACGACTCTCACGAACTCCGCATCGGTCAGCCAACCCGATACCAACCTCGCGGGGGCGGACTCCCACACCTCAGAACCGGACCGCAACACCTCCATAATTACCGCCCGCAGTTGTAACAACCGCAACTCGGCAGGAGACCCTGGTGTCCCTCTGAACCGCAACGCATCCATCAAAACCGCCCGGTCACGGACACCGGAACGCTGCACCATATTCTTTACCGCTCCGGATGCGTCGGCCGTTCCGACACCCAGCGCCTCCGCGATCTCCCGGTCCGAGCAGCCCGCTGCCAGCCGCCCGCACACAATCCGGTCGGTATCGGGCAATCGCGGACCGGATGAAGTCGGTACCGCCCCCATCAGTTCAGCGAGGATGTGCCAGTCAGCAGGACCATAACTGGGCGGGATACTGTCCGGCGAAACGTCGCGACTCAGCACCGCCACCACATCATCCGCGATACGCTCGGACAGTCTGCCGATCGTAGCCTCGTGCTGACCCATCTGTGTCGCCGCGTCGTGAACAGACATGCCGAGCAGCAAACGCTTCGTCGCTATCTGCCGCAGCACTTCGGTTTCCAAACCATCGATAGCCCGCACCAGTGCGAGGCGGTCGAACCAACGGACCACTCGCACCACCACCGAAGCCGAAACCTCGCCGGCCACGACCGCACCCGCCGCGACAGCTACGTCGAGTTCCGGGAGTTCGGCAGCCAACAAGATCGCAGCCCGCCGCCGCTGCTCGACCACCTCGTGCTCGGACTTGTCGATTTCCTCCGCGATCTCGGCAGACGACCGGCCGACCGAGAATGCCTTCTCCGCGACCTCGCGCACCTGCGCATCCTCGAGACGTGTGATCGCTTCCTGCAGACGGCCAGGGTCCACACTTCGAGCCACCGCGATGCGGTCTACCGTCACATCGGTATCGACATCGCTTCCGGCCACGGACCCGGAAAGCTGCGCAGCCACGCGCAGAACAGATATCCGCAACCGGCCGTCGACCGTACCCGACTCGATATCGAGCTCCTCCGCGATCTCGGCCACGCTGCGCCCTTGGAACCATCGACCGAACACATTCCGATGCCGCACCGGCAACTGCCCGATGAACAGACGCAACTCCGCCGCACGCTGCACCCGCGCCGTACGCACCACCTCGACCGCAGATCCCAGCACCCCCGCAGACCTGACGAGGGCCTGACCACCACCCGCCGGCAGACCCGCGAGCTCCGCCCCACCCACCGGAAAAAGATCCATCTCCGCGTCCTCGTGTCCCGCACCGGGATCTGCTGAGTCATCGGGAGGGCCCTCGGCCTGTCCGAGTGGGGCGACCCCGGCGCGTGCCGCAGCTACTGTGCGATATACCGCGTAGCCGACACCCAGCTTGCGCCCGGCATCCTCGAGAACGCCCACCACATCGGCCACGGGTATACCCAGTTGTGCCGCTACCTCATCGTTCGACAGCCCACGTACATCCAGATCCAGGACCCGCAGATCGTGCTCCGTCAACTGTGTCAGCTTTGTCAGCACGTGGATATCACCCGACAGCGGCAGATCACGCGAGCGGATCGCCGCCATCACCATCCCGACACGATCACCGACAGCAGCGAGCTTCTTCCCGATCCGCGCAAGGTGGGTGGTCACCGAGGACAGCGAAATACTCAGCGCGGCAGCAATATGATCGTTACGCACGCCTTCCGCTACCAAACTCAGTAACTGGGCCTCACGGTGACTCAACACACCGACGCTCTCCGGATGCGCCTGCACCAATTCCGGAGCCAGCGCACCCACTGCGGCGCTCTCCTCAGGGCTCAACCCGCACCCGGTCCGAACGTGGTTCACAGCCGTGACCACGAGACCCCATACCTCAGTCAATCGATCGGAAACCATCGTCAACTCAGCATCGGTCATCCGCAACACCATCAACCGCGCGGACACCGATTCCGCGACCCCCAGAGCGGCACTCAGTGCTCTCAGTAAGCCCACCCGAGCCCGCAACCCCACCACCTCCTGCTGCGTCGCCGGTATCCCGCGGTACCGCAACACATCCACCAGCACAGTACGATCACCGGCAGCCAGGTCGGTGACAACCTCGCTTACAGCAGCGCGCGCAGCCGCTGAATCCTCCAGTGACGCACCGATCTCCCGATCCGACATACCGCGCGCCAACAGGGGGACTACAGGCTCGACTTCGGACAAACCAGAATCGGGCCGGTCCCACGCCGCCACAATCGTCTCTGCCCACTCATTGCGAACGCTCTCCCCGCCCTGGCCCGGCGGTCCCTCATCAACCGCACCTGACTCCTCGCGCTCAGCGGGCGGGGAACCAGCACCCTGATCCGACATCCCTTTCATGACCGGATCTGATACCTCATGCGGTCTATCAGGCCGCCCTCGGGCGTCCTCACCCGTTGCGCCCACCTCGGGCCCTGTGTCCGCAGCGCCGACAGCCGATCCACGCCCGCCACCCGATCCGCCGGGCCGGCCACCGATCCCTGGTTTCATCCCCTCCGACGGTCCACCGGCATCCGCCGATCGAACGAAACCAGCCGCAACGTCGAGCGACACTATCCCAGCACGTTTCGCAGCCACCATGACTCCAGTTCGCCGGGAAACACCCAGTTTGAGGCCGGTGCGCATAACCCGAGACGCCACGGACGCCTCTTTGATGACCAGTTCCCGGCCGATCTCGGGGTAACTCATTCCACGCCCGAGATAACCGAGCATCTCGGTGTCGGAATCAGTGAGATCACGCGGCCGCCGAACGGGCGTGCCGGCAAGCAGAATCTCACGCTGCGCGATCGCCAGCCGCACCAGATGATCTCGATCCTCGACATCGAGCCGTTTGATCATCCGTTCCAGCGACCGTATGACGGCCTTCCGGGACATACCCAATTCGGCAGCGACTTCATCATCCGTTACGCCTTCCGCGACCGAACTCAACACTCGGACATCCCGGAGCGTCAGCCGGCCCGCAGATACACGCGAATACTCGGCATGCAACAGCTCCACCAATAGCTCAACGGCGGCATGCTCCGGCGACGCCCCCTCAACGAACGCCGGGGCCGCCTCCATCGCCTCGATCAGCGCTCGATCGGCAGCCGGCAGCGAACCGAGAACCTCCTGCAACTCCGTGTCCGAGAGCCGCGTAACGACCAACCGCGCGGCCGCCGACTTCCCCACCCCCACACGAGACCGCAAAACCCCCAACAACCGCGCCCGCTCCCGCAACCGCGACCACTCCGGATCCGACAACAGCCCAGAAGTTTTCCACAACAGGTCCACCAGAACCGCACGTTCACCAGTCCCCGAATCCCGCACCAGATCATCAACCAACTCCCGCACGTCCCCCGCCGGAACTCCCAGCTCGGCCGCGATCACCGCATCTGAAGACCCCGACGCCAACAGACCCAACGCCCACTGCCGGATACCTGCCCGGTGATCGAGGCTCCGCAGCACCAGATCACTCAACCGTCGCGGAACAAGTGACACCGATTCACCATCCTCGATCTCCCCGACGGCGGTACCAACCGACGGTCCACCGCTAGCCACCGCCGTGCCGACGAGATGGTCAGCAAAGTCGAACCACACAAGCCCAGCCCGTATCGCTGCCACACCATCGCTTGCACTGGAACCAGTCCCGATCGCCTCGCTGGCCACCTTCAGACCAGAACGCACAGCATGCAGAGTGATGAGCAGATCATCGGCGATCACTGCGGTCGGTTTACCCTGCGCGAAACGCTCGAGGACTTCGATTTCCCGATTGCCCAGGTCGACCTTTTCCTGCCGCGGTAAGCCGGCAAGGAGGATGTCCCCGGCGCGGATTGCAGCAAACACTTGCTCGCCCCGGCCGGTCACGCCCAGACGCCGTCCAATATTTACCAGCCGAGTCTTCACACCATCGACAGAAAGTCCCAGCACCGTCGCGATCGCCCGGTTGCCCTTTCCTTCTGCGACCAAACTGAGGATTTCAATATCGCGGATATCCAAACGTCCGATAGTCCAACTTTGGCTCAGACCCGTCAACAACTCCGCCAGCGTGCGGGCCACCGCACACTCATCGGAGGTCAAAGCACGCCCCTCCCGCAGCCCCCGCAGCGCCTCGTCGACGAGCCCCCGCTCCGACCCCAAACGACCCAACACAGTGGGCAATACCGAATCATCCAACCGAGCCAACGCCAGCCGCGCCGGCGCCGACTCCCACACCTCCAAACCAGACAACAACACCCCCATCAACCCCACCCGAAGTCGTAACTCCGCCCATTCCCGCGCCGTCTGCGGGACCCCGACAAACCGCAGCACATCTCCGAGTACCGCCCGATCAACAGCACCGAGTTCACCGACCAAACCGTCAACCAACGCACGTGTCTCGGCCGGAGAAATCTCCAACGCCCCCGCTATCCCCCGATCCGAAAAACCAGCCGCCAGCAGCCTCAGAGTCTTCGTTTCACGTTCAGTCGGGTTATGACCTTCACGCTCAGGGTTGTCTTGTACGGTCTGCCCGGTCGACTCTTCACCGCCTCCAGCATCTCCTGCAGCCCTGGGCACATCGCCGGCCACACGGTCCGCCAACTCCCGCAAGATGCCCGGCACCCGCGCTGTCACCGAACTCTCGTCCAGCACGTGGCCGGACTCCTCGTCACGCACCTCGCGCTCGGCAACCACCCTCGCAGACCAACCCTCCATAAACAGCATCAGCAACATCCGCTTCCGCTGCCCGTCCCAACCCCGCACCGCCCCAAGAAACTCCGCATCACTGGCCCCTACCAACACATCTCGCACCGCACCGTCCGCTGCCTCCGCAACCGCCACACGGAACCGCCGATGCCGCTGATACCGCTCGAACCTCACACGACGCTCCACCACCTCATCAACCAACGACTCCAACCACACCGAGATATCAACCCCGTCACGCAACCCACCCACCTCAGCCTCCGCACGCCCGAACACCTCCTCGACCACAGACTGCGCCACCGCCGGGTCCTTCACCGCCGCCCGCACCCGCGCCACCACCATCCCCGCAAAACTCCGCACACCACCCGCCACAACCACCGCATCATCTACCCGCCAATCCAACCGACCGAGACGCATCGCCTCCACCACCAGGCCGGCCCGGCCCGGAAAAGCCCCACCCAGCTTCCTGCGAATCGCATTCAGCCGATCGTTCACGGTAGTTTCGGACTTACCCATACGCGTCGCGATCTGTCTGATGCTCTCGCCGGCTCCCACCAGGCGCAGAACCTCGATATCCTCATCACTCAACTCGAACCACACACCCGCCGAAACCTCACTGGGCATCGGAACCGGTGAGCCTGCGAGAGGAAACACACCCTCACGGATCGCCCCAACCACAATTCCCGTGCCGCCACTGACATCGGCAGCCAGTTTCCCGCCCGAAAAGCTGATGTGCTCGTTCACGCTCGTCGTACCTATCCCAAACTCCACACCTATTTCAGACTGTGACTTTCCCTCCAACACCAAACCGAGCACCCGCGTCTCCATCAACGTCAACCGGCAATCAGCCACACCCTCATACACCCGCTCCAACCCATCCCGGAGCCTTTCCACCGCAGAACGCCAACCAGCCACCGCATCAGCATCCCGGCCGACAATATCGACCGGAGTTTCGATCAACCGCCACTCATCCCCGGAAAGAACCACCCCATGTTCCAACTCCGCATCACTCAACCGAGCCAACACCAACCGCGCCGCTGCCGACTGCCACGCCGGCCCACCCGCCAACAACGCCCCCATCAACACCACACGCCGCCGAAACTCCGCCACCTCCGCATCCGACTCCGGAACCCCCCGAAAACGCGCCACATCCACCAACACCGCACGATCACCAGCCCCCAACTCCACCAACAAATCACCAACCAGCTCCCCCACCTCACCCACCGACACCCCCAACTCCCCCCCGATCACCGCATCTGAAGCCCCCTCCCCCAACAAACCCAACACCCGCCGATCAATATCCGTCAGACGCCCACCTGCCACACCACCATTCCCACCATCGGCTATCCGATCCGCCGGCTCGCGGGCGGCCACCGCCGTGCCCACAATAATTTCATCAAAGTCGAACGACACGATGCCGGCACGTACCGCAGCCACCGCATTACTCCGGCTGTAACCGGTACCGATCACCCTGACGGACTTCCTCAGACGTTTCTTCACCGCGCTCTGCGATATGCGTAGTTCTGTAGCGATCAGCTCGACCGACTTATGCTGCGCTACACGCTCGAGAACTTCAATTTGATTATCGTCCAATGAGAACTGTTCCCGCCGTGGAGAACCAGCGAGGAGAATATCGCCGTCACGCAGTGCCACGAGCAGGTGATCCTCACGGCCGGACACTTCCAGACCCGCCCGGATACGTGTCACTCGATTTTTCACGCCGTCTTCGGTGATACCCAGCGCCACCCCGATCTCGCGGTGTTCATACCCTTCCGCCTGCAGACTGAGCACTTCTATATCGCGGATGGCCAACCGCCCGATACGCTGAAGAACACGGCGATCCAACAACATATCTGCCAATTTGCGGACCACTGCACATTCACCGGAGGTCAAGTCCCGCCCCTCCCGCACCCCTGTTATCGCCGAGTCGACAAGCCCCCGCTCCGACCCCAAACGAACCAGCAGAGTGTGCAACACCGAATCATTGGTCCGACCCAACATCAACCGCGCCGGCGCCGACTCCCACACTTCCAGACCAGCCAGCAAAACCCCCGTCAACCCCACCCGCTGCCGGAAGCCATCGAGCTCTGCCGGAGAATCCGGCACCCGGACGGACCGCACCACATCCACCAGTACGGCCCGATCCCGAGCGCCCCACCTGTCTACCAACTCCTCCACCTGCGTCTGCGCCTCTGCACCGGATATCCCCAGCTCGCTCCCGATGGCAGAATCCGAGGCACCGGTCGCCATCAGACCGAGAATCTTCCTGTCTCGCTCAGACCACACCACCCCCGGCAATGCTCCCTCCCCATCACGGCCCCTACCAGCTTCGGGTTCACCAGCGGCAGTGATGACCGACTCGCCCTCCGAACCACGGCGCCCGGCGTCGTCACCGACCCGCGAACCGATATCAGAGATCAGCGGCGGTGCGCCACCGGCCGGCCGAGCGCCCGGCTCCGCCGAGTGGGACTTTCTGCTGTCCTCAGCGCGCTGGGCCGGCGGGCTACCGCACTCCTGCCGGTCGCCGGACCGATATGGTGCAGAGCCGTCCGACACCGCCGGCGATTCCCTCCCCCCCGAACGCAACTCGAGCCCGATCCGATCCGTCCGCATCGGCTGCTCCAGCGGCGCAAGGACTTCCGGCGGCAATATCAGCCCATACAGACGGGCCGCGGCAGCGATCTTTCTCAGGCTCGTAATGTCGACCGCTCCGCCGTCGAGCGCAATCCGCACCGTCTTGCGATGTACCCCGGCGTTTCGGGCGAATTCACGCCACACGAGTACTGGAGTGAATTCCTGTCGGGGCATCGCTCGTCCGTTCCGAAATTCGACATCCAGCTCATCCAATGCAGCTGCGATCGCCGCCCAGGAAGCCTCGGACACCGGCATTCCGGCAGCCATTCGCTCAACCGTGCCGATTCCTACTCCGGCTACCTTCGCAAGGCCGAAGAAACTCACCGGCCGACGCAACTGCTGTGGTTGTTTGACCTCCGCGCTCAACTCGAACCCGATCCGCGCGGCCGTCGCCACCACCCGCTCATGCTTCTCGGGGGCGACCGCCTTCCTACTCATCACCAAAATCACGATCCGCAGCTCGACACCTGCCGCCCGCGCCAGATCGGTCGCCGTAGGCTCTACACCCGCAGTCGGGTCGAACTCGACCACCTGCCCCCCCGGCAGCTGCGCACCCGGGGCAGCCGCGAGCCGCCGACGGTGTTCGCCCTGATCCTGCTCGGACGGACCAACGGCCTCGAGTAACTGCACCAACCTGGTAGAAGCCCCCGTCCGCATCCGCTGGGCATCAGCCCGCGTGACCATCAACGCACGACTCGCCTCCAACAACGGAACGCCCCGCAGAATCATCAAATAGCACAGCGCCCGCGGCTGCGGATCCAACGACGCGATCGCGCGACCCAGGTCCGCCAAATCTCCGCTGAATACCTCATTCAATGCCGATGAAATCCGGGAACGAACGGCTCCCACCACCCGGTCACGATCCGGCCCGGCCGGCGGGAGCGCATCCAACCACCCCTCGATATCGACCACCGGCTGCTCACGCTCCCCCTGCACCGACAGCATCAATTCATCCTCGACACGCACCTTCAGCGCCGACTCCGCCGCATGATCGATACCCATCAACGCCATGATCTGCGGCCCGGAACGCCCCTGCAGATACCGCAGCGCGCAATACTCCGCCACACGGCCGGTCAAGGAGGCCATCACCGCCCGCAACCTTCCCAGATCACCATCCACAGCAGCCACCACATCCGCCGGAAACCGCCACCGCACCAAAAGACCGAGCAACTCGTACGCCTCGGTCCCCGGCTCCGGCAGGTGATCCAGACTCAACGGATGCACGGCAACGACTGCCGCGGCCATCACCTCGACCGCGGACCGATCGAGGTCCCCGCTTCCCTCGGCCGCACTGCGCCGGCTCGCCCGGCGCTTCGCCGCATCCGGTGGCAAACCCAACCCGAACCGTAACCGCAGCCACTCGCGAGACCGCCCATCGAGACGGTGATTCAGCGCGTTGTACACCACCTCATGCGATGGCGATTCGAGCAGCGAAGCCAGCAGTGCAGCGTCACCGATCCCCTCCTGGCTTTCCGGGCGGTAGGTCCGCAACCGCTCCACGGCCGCTCCCCACACACGCTCGACCACCCGACGTTCGAGAACCTTTCCAGCGATCTCAGCCAACCAGTCATCCAAGCCACGACCATCCGGCACCCGCCAGCCCGCACGCTCCGCCGTCGCACCCACATCATCGGTAACAGCCCGGGCCAGAGCTTTCAAAGCCTCTCGTCCAGCCGGCCCTTCCTCCGCATATCCGAGCGATGCCAGAACATCCAGCAACACACGGCGACCCGCTCCCTCTCCCCAGGCCCGCCGCAGCTCAGCCGACTCCGCACCGGATTCCTCCGGCACAACCACATCATCATCACGGCCAGTAGCAGCCGCGGGTTCACCATCCCCGGGCGAGTCACCCCGATTACCACCATCAGCAAACACACGCCACTGATCCGGCAAGCCACGAACGCCCCGCGGCACCGCCCACCCAGGAACGCCCTCCTCCCCGAACCGCCCCGACCCCTCTTCGAGACGCGACGGTCCTTCGGGTGTGCGCAGTGTCCCCTCCAGCACCGACGCCACCCATGCGCCGATATCCGCTATTTCACGCAACTCACCGATGCGGGCCTCCAACCGACGGAACACCTGCCGCACCAGATCTCGCGCAACCGCCGGATCTTCGGCCACCGCACCGACCCGCTCGGTCACCACCGCCTCGAAACGCGCACGCACAGTATCCGCCAGACCCGCCACCGAGATCTCCCGCAGGAGTTCGCGATCCCACCGGCGGATCGCCTCGATCACCATCAGGCGTTTCTCCGGCAGTACCCATTTCCCGTCGTGCACCCGGTGAACAGTGGGGACAGCGACCCCGGCCCGGTGCGCGATCTCGTACCACGGCCATTGGATCGGTGCGGCCAACACTTGCGCCGACAGCTCGAACCCGATCCGCGCCGCCGCCGAGATAATGCTCCGCCGGGTTCGATACGTCACGGGTTTACATTGCAGGAACGCGCGAACCGTTGCCCTGGACACCTCCGCTGCCTGCGCCAACTCATCGATTCCCGGCGGCTTGACCTTTGCCGGGACACGATCCACCAACCTGCGGGCGACAATTCCGATGGCCTCCACGATCCCCTGATACACCGACGGGCCCACCGGCTCCCCGTCCCGCACCCGTCGCACCGATTCCGGGGCGACTCCGGCCGTCTCGGCAATGACGCCGAGAGGCCACTCGACATCCACCTCGGCAGTCTCGGGCGGCAGCGCGAGCCCTTCTCGTTCGGCCGTATCGAGCATCTTGCTCCACACCGCGTACTCGAGCTTGCCGCCGCCACGGCGGAACAGCTTCCGGACAGAGGCTTCCGAAACACCCATCCGGCGCGCCATTTCCCTCTTACTGAGGACACCGCCCTCCACCACTGCGGTGCGATCAACCGATGCCGGCGACCGATCTTCATCCACGCTCGAACCAGCACTGCCCCGAGGGTGCCGCGGCGCCGTATCCTCGCCACCCTCCGGGGCACCAGACCGGTACGGTGCCGAACCATCCCGACCCGGCCGCTGCCCACGTTGTTCACCCGGCACCGGCAACTGAGGGACAGTCGGCAACTGCGGTCCGGTGTCAATATCATGAGCCGACACTCCGCCGAACGACCCGCCCGGTAGCCGGGGCGCAAATATACCCGCGCGCATCATCGCCAAAACTTGCGCAACCCGACCGCCGACGCCGAGCTCACGATTCATGTGGCGCAGATAAGTTTTCACAGTATCGACCGGCAGCGCCAGCTCCGTATCGATTTCTCTGTTCTGCAGTCCTTGCGCCATCAGAGCGAGAATCTCGGATTCGAGTTCGGTCGGCTCACGCTGCAATCCGGGGGCGGAGCTCGCCAACGGAATATCGCCGCCATGTATCGCAGCCCTCGCCATAGTTACTCGGCCACGCACGCCGAACCTCCGGCTGATATGGGCCAGGTGCGTCTTGACCGAGTTCTGGGACAGCCACAGAGTGGCCCCTATCTCCTTGTTCGACAAACCCTCCGCGAGCATGCACAGAATCTCGACTCTACGGCGAGTCAGACGACGACCCGCACCCGTATACATCCCCCGCAACACGGCCGTCAACTCACCCACCGCGGACTGTTCCCCAGCATCCAGCGCACGACCGCCCTGCACGGTCTCGACCGCCCCCGTGATCAGCTCGGCACCACCCGAAACCGACACCACAACCTCCCGCACCCGCGCATCAGTCATCCCCAACAACACCAACCGCGCCGGCGCCGACTCCCACACCGGCGAACCCACCAACAACAACCGCACCAACCCCACCCGCGTCACGAAGCTCTCCCACCCATCCACCGACGGCGGCACATGCCGCGCCACATCCACCAACACCGCCCGATCCCCCGCCCCACACACCTCAACAATCCTTCCCACCACCCCACGCGCCGCCGCCGCGGACAACCCCAGCGACTCCCCGATCTCAGAATCCGACCACCCAGAACCCAACAGATCAATCACCCGCGAAGCCAACGCATATCGCTCGCCAACCGATGAACCAGTGCGTGCCAACGTCTGCTCCAGCGCTTCGCTCGACATCGCCTCCATGAGGGCACGTTCGACCTTACCCAGCATTTCCCGCGCCTTCGGCCCCACAACCGCCTCCACCACCCGACGCTTCATCTCATCACCCACCCGACCACCCCAGAGGACTCTGTTCACCGTCCTGATCGACACCCCTGCCGTACGCGCCAGATCCGTCGGCGTCGGCGGCCGGTCCAGCTGTGCCAGTACCTCCGGCGGCAATACGAGCCCGTACCGACGCGCGGTGGCAACGATCTTTCTGAGGGTCGTGATATTGACCGCTCCGCCGTTGAGCGCGATCCGCACCGGAGCGAGGCCCGTCCTGGCCTTTCGGGCGAACTCTTGCCAAGGGATTCGAACAGTGAATTCCTGTCGCGGCACGACGCGTCCGTCCCGGAATTCGAAATCCAGCTCATCCAATGCCGCCGTGATCGCCGACCGGGAATCATCGGACACCGGCATTCCCGCTGCCATTCGCTGAACCGTATCGAGTGCGACTCCCGCCCGATGCGCGACCACATAAAAATTCACCCGGCGACGCAACCGCTGTGGTTGCTTGACCGCCTCACGCAACTCGAACCCGATCCGCTCGGCCGTCGCCACCACCCGCTCATGGACCTCGGGATGGACCGCCTTCCTACTCATCACCAGAATCACCGTCCGCAGCTCGACACCCGCCGCCAACGCCAGATCAGTCGCCGTCGGCTCCACCCCCGCAGTGGGATCGAACTCGACCACCTGCCCCGGCGCCGGCGGTATGCCTGGGGCCGCCTCCAGCCGCCGACCGTAACCGTAATAGCTCCACCGTGGGCGCTGAGGTCGGCCAACTGCCTCGATCAACGACACCAGCCGGGTAGAGGCCCCCGTGCGCATCCGCTGGGCATCGGCCCGCGTGACCATCAATGCACGACTCGCCTCCAACAACGAATCGCCCCGCAGAATCATCAAATAGCACAGCGCCCGCGGTTGCGGCTCCAACGACGCAATCGCGTTCGCCAAGCCCGCCAAATCCCCGGTGAAAACCTCATTCAGTGCCGGTGAAAGCCGCGATCGAACGGCTGCCACCACCCGGTCACGGCCCTTCCCGGACGTCGGGAGCGCGTCCAACCAACCCTCGATATCGACCACCGGCTGTGCACACACCCCCTGCAGCGACAGCATCAATTCATCGTCGACACGCACCTTCAGCGCCGACTCCGCCCCATGATCGATACCCATCAACGCCATGATCTGCGGACCGGAACGCCCCTGCAGATACCGCAGTGCGCAATACTCCGCGACACGGCCGGTCAGGGTAGCAATCGCCGCCCGCAACCTTCCCAGATCACCGTCCACAGCAGCCACCACATCCGCCGGGAACCGTCGCCACACCAGCAGACCGAGCAACTCATATGCTTCGGTCCCCGACTCCGGCAGATCATCCAGACTCAACGGAAACACAGCGGCGACTGCCGCCGCCATCGCCTCGACCGCGGACCGATCGAGGCCCTCGACTTCGACCACACCCCGCCGGGGTGTCCGGCGCATCGCCGCCCCCGGCGGCAAACCCAACCCGAACCGCAACCGCAGCCACTCGCGATACCGACCATCGAGACGCTTCTGCACCGCCTCGGCAACCACAGCATGCGACGCCGATTCAAGCAGCGAAGCCAACAGCGCGGCCTCGGCGGTCTCCTCTCGGTAGGTCCGCAACCGCTCCACGGCCGCTCCCCGCACACGTTCGACCACCCGGCGCGCGAGGGCTATTTCGGCAATTCCGGCCAGCCAATGATCCGGATCGCGGCCATCGGGGACCCGCCAGCCGTACTGCTCCGCCGTTGCCTCCACATCATCGGTCACAGCCTTGGCCAGCATCTGCAAAACCTTTTGCGCGACCGGCGCTTCCGCACGGTATCCGAGCGACGTCAGAACACCCCAGAAGATACGGCGACGGTGACCCGTTTCTTCCGCCCACGCTCGCCGCAACTGTTGTGCAGAGGTATTCGACGTCGGCGCGGCGACGGCCGATGACCCGGGTTCGCTCACCGAAGAGCTCCCAGACGAGTCATCCCGGTTATCCCCATCAGCAAACACACGACCATGAGTCCGGCTGTCGTCATCGATCCACGGACCGATATCGGAGAACGGCATATCCCGACCGGCCACACCGACCGACACAGTGTCCGGAAGTACCGGATCCTCGGCCACCCCATCCTCGGTGAGCACAATCGCGTACACACCGGTAACCCGCTGCGGACGCCGCCACAGGCGATATGGGATATCCACACCATTCTGGTGCACGACCACCGGACAGGCGTCACCCTCTTTCACCGACACGGCGAGGGCGCCCACAGTGCCCGGCCGCTCGAAACCCTCGTACTCCACGACCATGATCACCGCCCCTCCCTCGGCGGCCACATGATCGCGTACCGCGTCCATTGCGTCCGGCGCGTCCGGCGCGTCCGGCGCGTCCGGCGCGTCCGGCGATGCGAAACCATGGGTGCGCCAGCGACCACCGGCCAGAAGTGCGGCCCGCACCGGGTCCACTCCTCGTGGTCCGGTAGCGAACTCCGCCAGCTGATGCGGCGCAGTACCCCCGACGGCCGCCCACGCATCCCGAGCTGCCTCGAGGAAACTGTTCTTCGACCCGGGCGAAAGAAGCAACGCCGCCGCCGCATTCACCCCACCCACTGCCCGATCGGAGGAAGCAGCTCTCGCCAGGCGTTCCCATCGACGAGTACGGCCGTCCGCATCCCGGTCGAACCGGAACACCTCGCCTCGACGACCGATCACCAGCAGTTCGGTCAGGTCGGAAAGATTGTTCCGTCGGATCCAGCGAGAGATTTCTTCGAGGTCCATACGATGGCCGGACACATCGAGCACTAATCGGGGACGCCGCTGCACCCAGTCCCGCAATGGATCTGGCACGCCGAGGTCAGCGGCTGTCCTGGTATCGAGCCGCGGCGCGTAGTACTCGTAAGTTTCGTCGCCGATCTCGATCTGCGGCGGGTCATACCGGTGGCGCTTCAGACGGAGCAGCATGGTGAGGCCTGTACCAGCCAAACTCTCGATCGCCGCCAACAGCCGCCAGTGCACGCGCCTCGGTGTGGGCCGATAGTCCACCTCGGCGATCGTTGTCACCGAGGCGTCGTCCCCGCGGACAGGGTAGATACCCACCACCCGGTATCGATGGTTGTGCAACGGGACGAGGCCGATAACCTCGCGGAGGTTCTCGAAGCCCTCAGCGCCACTCAATTCGGCGGCAATGTCTTCCGGCCCTACTTCGCTGTCGGTCAGGTTGAGGACGATCCGCTCGGTCTGTCCCCTCGCGACCTTGGACTCGATCCTCTCCAGGAGCGCGCGAATCGAATAGGTCCATGGTGCATAGCAGTCGAAAATTTCGCCGTCGATCCGGTAATCGGGTCTGAAGACGGAACCGGACACCGTGGGGTTCTGTTCCACGTCGAAACCGGCCCGAGCCAGGATCTGTGCCGAATCGTTCTCCAGGTCCAGCGACCGCAGATTTATCTCGCCATCGTGCAAATCCGCCTCGGTCATCGGGCCTCGCGGACGCCGGAGCGCCGCCACCACGCCCGGTTTCGGCCGTGCCCCGTCACCCTCCTCTGCCTGACCTGCCCCTCCCCGTGGCGACCCCGAACGCGCTGTCGAGCTCCCACCATCGACCGCCCTATCAGCCGGTTGCCGACCGAGTTCCGCCACGCCCCCTACTGGACCGCCCTCGGACGCCACCCCCTGACCATGAGTCCGGCTGTCGTCGACCTCCCAGGAACCGATATCGGAGAACGGCATATCCCGACCGGCCACACCGACCGACACAGTGCCCGGAAGTACCGGATCCTCGGCCACCCCAGCCCTGGTGATGACAACCGCGTACACACCGGTAACCCCCTCCGGACGTCGCCACAAACGGTACGGGGTATCCACACCATTCCGGCGCACCACCACCGGACAATCAACACCCGGCTGCACCGACACCGCGAGAGAGCCCACAGTGCCCGGCCGCTCGAAACCCTCATATTCCACGACCATGATCACCGCGCCGCCCTCGGTGGCCACATGATCACGTACCGCGTCCATTGCATCCATCGGGTCCCGACCGTCCGCCGATGCGAAACCGTCGGTGCGCCAGCGACCACCCGCCAGCAGCGCCGCCCGCACCGGATCCACCCCTTTCTCCCCGGCAACAAACCTCGCCAACGCGGGCGGCGCAGTACCCCCGACGGCCGCCCACGCATCCCGAGCTGCCTCGAGGAAACTGTTCTTCGACCCGGGCGAAAGAAGCAACGCCGCCGCCGCATTCACCCCACCGACCGCCCGAGCGGACGAAGCAGGCCCGGCCAGACGCTCCCACCATCGAGGACTGCCGGGCTCCGCGCTCGGGTCCAACCGGAACACTTCGCCCCGGTCACCGATCACCAGCACATCGCCGAGGCCGGAAAGATAGGGATTGTCGTGAAGCCGGTCAACGATTTCTTCAGGACCGCCACGGACGCCGGACATATCGAATACCACCCGCGCCCCCCGGTTCGCCCACCTCTTCATGGGCATCTGGGCGAGTTCGGCGGAGGTCACCGCATTCGACATTGGCCCCAGGTACTCGTAGGGCTGTCCATCGATCCGGAATCGGTCCCTGTTATCCCCGGTTTCGGCCGGCGGCGTCACGGTGAGTCCCGCACCGGCCAAGCTCTCCATCGCCGACAGTATCCGCCAGTGCACCCGTTTCGGCGTGGGGCGATAGCCGACCTCAGCGAGCGTCGTCATCGAGTCGTCGCCTTCGACTGCCGGATAGATTCGCACCACACGGTATCGGTGATCCGGCGACGGGACGAGGGCGATCACCTCACGGAGCTTCCCGCGGCCCTGACGGCGACGGAATACGGCGGCAAGATCTTCCAGGCGCACCACACTGTCGGTCAGGTTGAGGATGATGCGTCCGGTCTGCCGTTCCGCGAGCTTGTTCTTGAGCTGCTTCGCTACAGCGTGCGCCGAATCGCCCGACAGTACATAGGAGTCGAAGGCCTCACCATCGATCAGGTAGTCCGGCCTGTTGGCGCCGAGCACCACAGGTTTCTGTACCACCGCGAAACCGGCTCGAGCCAAGATCTGTGCCGAATCGTTCGTCACGTCCAGCCGTCTCACGTTGTCGTCGTGGGCGTTCGGATGCGCCACAGCCATCGAGCCGCGCGGCCGCCGAAGCGCCGCCACCACCTCCAAATTCCACTGCACACCATCGACTTCCTCGGCCTGACCCGCCTGGACCAGCGGCGATACCAAAGGCCTTTTCCGGTGGGCCTTGGAACCGCGCACCGCAATCGGATCGACCTGTTCTGTGCCGGGCGGTGTCTCTCTCTGCCGCAGCTGCCGCGCAAAGGTATTCGGAGTTGGTGCGCCGGCCGCCAGGGCCCCAGGCACAACCACATCACGGCCAGTATCAGCGGCGGGTTCACCATCCCCGGACGAGTCACCCCGATTACCACCATCAGCAAACACACGCCACTGATCCGGCAGACCACGAACAGGCCGCGGCACCGCCCACCCCGTGACCCCCTCCTCCGCGAACCGCCCCGGCCGATCCGAGCCGGCCCCGAAATCCGGTGCCCCATGACTCCACGAACTCTCCCACCGGCGACCGGGGTCCGGGGCATTCCTCCTCCGAGCTGCGGTTCCATGAACCCGACCCCGCACAACCGGATCATCCCCAGCATCGGCCGCCTCTACGTCGATGCCGACCGCTTCCCGCGAGCCGCGGAGGGACAGCGGGGGCAGCGCCCAGCCAGGTTCAGCAGCCGCAGTATCCGACTCATTCCCCGGACCGTCTGCCCGAGCGTCGCCACCGCCCCAGGAACTGATATCGGAGAACGGCATATCCCGACCGGCCAGACCGATCGAAACCGTATCCGGACCCACCGGATCCTCAGCCACCCCACCCGCAGTCAACACAATCGCGTACACACCAGCAACCCGCTCCGGACGCCGCCACAAACGATACGGAATATCCACACCGTTCTGGCCCACCACCACCGGACACGTAACACCCCGTTTGAACACCACCGTGCGCGAACCCACAGCACCCGGCCGCTCGAAACCCTCGAACTCGAAAACCACGATCACCGCGCCGCCCTCGACAGCCACATGATCATGCACCGCGTCGAACACATCCGACACGTCCGCATCGTCCGACGCGAAACCGTTGGTGCGCCACCGACCACCGGCCAACAGCGCCGCCCGCACCGGATCCACCCGATCCCCATCGGCCACAAACCCCGCCAACTCCGCCGGCCCAGAACCCCCTACCGCAGCCCACGCATCCCGAACCGCCTCCAGGAAGCTGTTGTGCGGGCCGGGCGTGAGAAGTTGGGCGGCTGCGGCATTCACCCCACCCACCAGCCGGAAGGACGATGTAGCCCTGGTCAGACGTTCCCATCGAGGAGTACCGCCGGGATCTGCACTCGGGGCCAACCGGAACACCTCGCCCCGGTAACCGATCACCAGCAATTCACCGAGGCCGGATTGATCGCGATTCTCTCGAACCCGGCGAGCGACCTCTTCGGGACCGCCACGGAGACCGGATACATCGATCACCGCCCGGGCACCCCGGCGCGCCCACTTGCCCAAGGGCAGCTGGCCGAGATCGGCAGAAGTCCGGGCATGGGACGGCGGCGCGTAATACTCGTACTGTCGTCCATCGATCTGGAATCGAAACTTGTCATCTCCGATTCCGGCCAGCGGCGCCACGGTGAAGCCCGCACCGGCCAAGCTCTCCATCGCCGCCAGTTTCCGCCAGTGCAGCCGTTTCGGTGTGGGGCGATAGTCGACCTCAGCGAGCGTTGTCATCCCGTCGTCGCCATTGCCTGCCGGATAGATTCGCACCACCCGGTATCGATGACCGGGCAACGGGACGAGGGTGATCACCTCACGGAGCCCCCCGAGACCCCGAAGGCGACGCAGTTCGGCGGCAATGTCTTCCGGACTGGCCGTAGTGTCGGTCAGGTTGAGGACAATGCGCTGGATCCGCCGTCTCACGAGCTTGAGCTTGATACCCGCCGAGATGGTGGACACCAAGGAGCTCGACGGTGCGTAGGAATCGAATATCTCGCCGTTGACCAGGTAGTCGGGCCTGCGCGTGGCGCCGGGGATCTCAGGGTTCTGTACCACCTCGAAACCGGCCCGGGCCAAGATCCGTGCCGAATCGTTTTCCAAGTCTCGCTGTCTTACGCTGTTCTCGCTGTCATTCGACGCGCCCTCGGCCATCGGGCCGTGCGGGCGCCGAAGCGCCGCCACCAGGTCGGGTTGCCGCAGTGCCCCGTCGCCCTCATCGGCCTCGCCCGCCTGCCACCGCGGCGACACCAACCGCATGGGCGGATCGGCGGTGAAGCCGGGCATCGCCTTCGGATCGACATGCGGCTTGCTCCGCGGTGCCGGCTTCTTCCGCAATTGCTGCGCAAGGTTATTCGGCGTCGGTGCGCCCGCCGCCGGTGACCCGGCACCGCTCGCCGACACCGACCCGAACACATCCTTCGGCGTCCGCACGGCAGCCGCTTTCCGCGAGCCACCTCCGGGCAGTACCGGGCGGGGTTCAGCAGCCGCAATACCCGACTCACCCGCAAGACCACCTGCCTGGGCGTTGCCCCGGCGCCACGAACTGATATCGGAGAACGGCATATCCCGACCGGCAACCCCAACCGAAACGGTATCCGGACCCACCGGATCCTCAGCCACACCACCCGCAGTGAGGACAATCGTGTACACACCAGCAACCCGCTCCGGACGCCGCCACAAACGATACGGAATATCCACACCGTTCTGCCGCACCACCACCGGACACGTAACACCCTCTTTGAACACCACCGGGCGCGAACCCACAGCACCCGGCCGCTCGAAACCCTCGAACTCGAAAACCACGATCACCGCGCCGCCCTCGACAGCCACATGATCACGCATTGCATCGAACTGATCCAACACGTCCACCGGATCGTCCGACGCGAAACCGTTGGTGCGCCACCGACCACCGGCCAGCAACGCCGCCCGCACCGGATCCACCCGATCCCTACCGCCCACAAACCCCGCCAACTCCGCCGGACCAGAACCCCCTACCGCAGCCCACGCCTCCCGAGCCGCATCCACAAAACCGTTCCGCACCCCAGGCGAGAAAAGCAGCGAAGCAGCAGCATTCACGCCACCCACCGCACGAGCAGACAAGGCAGGCTTCGCCAGACGCTCCCACCGACGAGCACCGCTGGCATCCACACTCCCGTCGAACCGGAACACCTCACCTCGACGACCGATCACCAGCAATTCACCCAAGCCGGAAAGACGCTCCTTCGTCCGGATCCGGTCAGCGATTTCCGCCGGGTTGACCCGGGCACCGGACAGGTCCACCACTACCCGGGCCCCCTCGGATGCCCACTTCGTCAGGCGACCCACCCAGCCGAGACCGGACTTCCCGGAATCGGGCGACGGCGCGTAATAGACGTAACGTCTTTCATCGATGAGGATCTGGGGCCGATCATTCCGATGGCCGACCACACGCGGCGTCATGAGTCCTGCACCGGCCAAGCTTTCCATCGCTGCCAGCACCCGCCAATGCACCCGATTCGGCGTGGGCCGATAATCGACCTCGGCGATCGTTGTCACCCCGGCGTCGTCCTCGCCGACCGGGTGGATACGCACCACCCGGTACCGATGGTTGGGCGACGGAACGAGGCCGATAACCTCGCGGAGCTTCTCGAGCCCCTCAGCGCGACCCAATCCTGCGGCAATGTCTTCCGGCCTGGCCTCATTGTCGGTCAGGTTGAGGATAATGCGCTCGGTCTGTCCACTCGCGAGCTTGGACTCGATTTTGTTCACCATCTGGGATATCGACATGGTCCACGGTGCGTAGCAGTCGAATATCTCGCCGTTGACCAGGTAGTCGGGCCTACGCGTAGTGCCGGATACCTCAGGGTTCTGTACCACTTCGAAACCGGCCCGAGCCAAGATCTGGGCCGAATCGTTCTCCAAGTCCAGCGCTCGCAGCGCATTCTCGCCGACGTGCGGATCGGCCTCGGTCATCGGACCATGTGGACGCCGAAGCGCCGCCACCACGTCGGGTTCCGACAGTGCCCCGTCGCCCTCATCGGCCTCACCCGTCCGCCCCCGCGGCGACACCAACCGCATTGCCGGATCAGCGGTGAAGCCGGGCACCGCCACCGGATCGACATCCGGCGTGCCCGGCGGAGTCCCCGCTTTCCGCAGTTGCTGCGCAAAGGACTTCGGCGTCGGCGCGCCCGCCGTAGCTGACCCGGCACCGCTCGCCGACGCCGGCCTGAACACATCCTTCGGCGTCGGTGCGCCGACCGCTCCTCGCGAGCCCGGCAGGGGCAGCACCGGGCGGGGTTCGGCAGCCGCAGTAACCGACTCGCCCCCCGAACTATCACCCTGGGTGTCCTCACCGCCCCACGAGCTGATATCGGAGAACGGCATATCCCGACCGGCAACCCCGACCGAAACCGTATCCGGACCCACCGGATCCTCAGCCACCCCACCCGCAGTGAGCACAATCGCGTACACACCAGCAACCCGCTCGGGACGCCGCCACAAACGATAAGGAATATCCACACCGTTCTGACGCACCACCACCGGACACGCATCACCCTGTTTGAATGTCACCGCGCGCGAACCCGCGGTACTCGGCCGCTCGAAACCCTCGAACTCGAAAACCACGATCACCGCGCCACCTTCGGCAGCCACATGATCGCGTATCGCATCGAACTGATCCGACACACCCGCCGCATCGTCCGATGCGAACCCACCAGTGCGCCAACGCCCCCCGGCCAGCAACGCCGCCCGCACCGGATCCACCCGACCCCTATCGGCCACAAACCCCGCCAACTCCGCCGGCCCAGAACCCCCTACCGCAGCCCACCCATCCCGAACTGCCTCCACAAAACCATTCCGCACACCAGGCGAGAAAAGCAACGAAGCAGCAGCATTCACCCCACCCACCGCACGAGCGGACAAAGCAGGCCTCGCCAGACGCTCCCCTCGGCGAGTACCGCTGGCATCCACGGTCCCGTCGAACCGGAACACCTCACCTCGACGACCGATCACCAGCAATTCACCCAAGCCGGAAAGATACTCGAGCGACCCGATCCGACGAACGATTTCCGTTGGCCCGACACGGACGCCGGACAGGTCGAGCACTAGCCGGGCGCCCTGGGATGCCCACTTCTTCAGGCGAGGCAACCAGCCGAGACCAGCGGTCTTCTTGGCATCCGACGACGGCGCGTAATACTCGTAACGCCTTTCACCGATCAGGATCTGGGGCTGGCTGTTCCGATCGTTGACCACACGCGGCATCGTGAGTCCTGCACCAGCCAAGCTTTCCATCGCCGCCAGCACCCGCCAATGCACCCGATTCGGCGTGGGCCGATAGCCGACCTCGGCGATCGTTGTCACCCCGGCGTCGTCCTCGCCGACCGGGTGGATACGCACCACCCGGTACCGATGGTTGGGCGACGGAACGAGGCCGATAACCTCGCGGAGCTTCTCGAAACCCTCAGCGCGACCCAATTCCGTGGCAATATCTTCCGGCCTGGCCTCACTGTCGGTCAGGTTGAGGATAATGCGCTCGGTCTGCCCACTCGCGATCTTGGACTTGACTTGTTTCAACAAACTGGACATCGACCCGGACGGTGCATGGCAGTCGGATATCTCGCCGTTGACCAGGTAGTCGGGCGTGCGCGTGGTGCCGGAAACCTCAGGATTCTGTACCACTTCGAAACCGGCCCGAGCCAAGATCTGGGCCGAATCATTCTCCAAGTCCAGCGATCGCAGCGTGTTCCCGTTGAAGTCTCGATCGGCGTCGGTCATCGGGCCGTGCGGCCGCCGAAGCGCCGTCACCACGTCGGGTTCCCGCAGTGCCCCGTCGCCCTCGTCGGCCCGGCCTGTCCGCGGCGACACCAATCGCGTTATCGGATCGGCGGTGAAGCCGGGCACCGCCACCGGATCCACATGCGGCGTGCCCGGCGGTGTCGGCGTCGGCCCCGAAGACGGACGTTCCACACCGCTGCCGGGCTCCGTACCACCACCATCGATATGCGCAACGGTGAGCGTATCGATCAGACCCTGTACCCGCCGCACCGGTTTGCGGGCACGGCCGTACCCGTCATCTCCCGGGATTCCGTCAGGATCGCCCCATCCCGGCGGCGGTGCGCCAGTACCCAGAACCCTGGCCCGTCCGTACCGCGCGGGCCGGTATGGTGCCGAACCATCCGGACCGGGCCGCTGCCCGCGTTGTTCACCCGGCGCTGGTAACCGACGGACAGTCGGCGGCTGCGGTTCGGTTCCGGTACCACGAGCCGACGGTCCGCGAAACGGCCCGCCAAGTGGCTGGAGCGCGAATATACCCGCGCGCATCATCACCACGAATTGCCCCGCCCGACCGCTGACACCGAGCTTACGAGTCAGGAGCTGCAGACGATATTTCACAGAATCGACCGACAGCGCCAGCTCCCTGCCGATTGCTTTATTCTCCATCCCTTGCATCACCCGAGCGAGAATCTCGGATTCCTGTTCGGTCGGCTCACTCTGCAGGCGGAAAGCGGAGCCCGCCAACGGAATATCGCGGCGGTGTATCGCGACCCTCACGATGTTTACTCGGCCACGCGAGTCGACCCGCTGGCTGATGTTGGTCAGGTGCGTCATGACCGTTCTCAGGGGCAGGACCAGAGTGGACGCTATCTCCTTATCCGACAAACCTTCCGCGACCAGGCACAGCACCTCGACTTCACGGACCGTGAACTGATCAGGACTCGAACGCGTGAAGCCCCGTCTCAACACGTCCGCCAACTCGCCCACCGCAGACTGTTCCCCAGAATCCAGCTCACGACCGGCCCGCACAGCCTCGACCGCCCCCGTGATCACCCCGGCACCACCCGCAACCGAGCCCACGACCTCCCGCACCTGCGCATCACTCATCCGCAACAACACCAACCGCGCAGGCGCCGACTTCCACACCTCCACACCCGACCAGCGCGCCAACAGCACCCTTACCAACCCCACCCGAGTCACGAAACGCTCCCACTCACCCACAGACCGCGGAGCGCTCACATGACGCGCCACATCCACCAACACCGCCCGATCCCCCGCCCCACACACCTCCACAAGACTTCCCACCAACCCACGCGCCGCCCCCGCGGACAACCCCAGCGACCGCCCGATCTCCCGATCCGACCACCCAGACCCCAACAGATCAATCGCCCGCAAGCCCAGCGCATCTCGCTCACGAGCCGATGAACCAGTGCGCGCCTTCTGCTCCGGTGCTTCAATCCGCATCCCCTCCATGAGGGCGCGTTCGATCTCCGCCGCCACCGTATCGGGGTTCACCGAGGTCGCGCCGCTCGCATTCCTGCCACGCCCGCGACGGGGAACTGCAGTCGGTGAAAGCGTCAGGGATCGCGTTCCGGCACGTATTGCCGAGAGCCGGACTTCGACCCGGTTTCCCGAGCCACGACGCACAGTCCCGGGCCGGGCCCCCGCAAGCGGAAACTCTGCCGCGCCTATCGCCGCGAGAACCAGATCCGCGCGATCAGTTGTGGTACCGAGCTTCCGCGCAATCCGGTGGATCTGGGTGTTGACTGTTGCCGGGGGCCGCTGCAAGGTGCGGGCGATCTCGCGGTTCGGCATTCCCTCGGCTACCAGGCTCAGCGCTTCGAGCTCCGGGACGCTCAACCGGCCGGCGAATCGCGGCCCCAGTTCGGCCATCAGTTTCCGGACTGCACCGGCCTCCGGCGAGGTCAGATCGCGACCATCCCGGACCGCCCGGATCGCGTCGACGAGGAGCGGCCACTCGTCTTCCACCCGCCCCAAAGCGATCCGCAACCCACTGTCACTCACCCGTCCCAGCGCCAGCCGCGCCGATACCGACTCGTGCGCCCTCATACCCGCGACAAACACCGTCATCAGCTGCACTCGTTGCCGTAGGCGCGCGAATTCGTGGGCAGTCTGCGGTAGGTCGCGGTGCCGCAGAACATCCACCAGCACCGCCCGATCGGCCGTGCCGAGCTCGCTCGAGATGGTGCGCACAAGACCGGCGGCGGCGGCTTCCGAGATCCCCAGCCGCCGTCCGATCAGCCGGTCCGCCCGGCCGGCGGCGAGCAGTTCCAGGATCTGCCGACCGCGATCGGAACATGCCACCGGTGCCGATACGCCAGGGTCCGCGCCCGGACCCGTCGGCGCTCGATGCGCGGCCGGGTTGTCGACGCCGGACAACACCTGGATGACATCCGCCGATATCTGGGCGGCCGTCGCGGCCCGCGCCGCAGCGCCGCGTTCCTTCCCCACAGCGGTATCGCTCGTCGGCCGGCGCCACAGCATCTGTTCGGCGGCCGCCCGGCGCAGATCCGGGGTGTCGAGCTGGTCTATCGCCTCGATCAACCTGGGACGATCCCACCAGCGCACCGCGCGGATCACGGCCAGCGCATCCAACTCACCCACCGCCGCCGCCAGCGCGGCGGTTCGCGTATCGAGGTCGGGCAGTGTGGCAGCCAGTCCCAGGGCCGCGCGGCGACGCCGCGCCACCCAGTCCGAATCCTGATCCGCCGCGACCGGGGGATCTGTCAGGAACATCCGCCGGGCGTCGGTCCGCTGCTCGGCATCCCGCAGCGCGTCGATCGCGGTGGCCAATCCATCCCGGTCGACGCACCGGGTCACCACGATCCGGTCGACCACCGCCTCTACTTCGTCGCCTTCCAGGGCAGCGTCCAGCTGTCCGGTCAGGTGCCTGACGACCGAGCCCAGACGCTTCGCCGCGTGGTCCGTCGTGATCCGGTCGGACTTCGCGATATGCGGTATTTCTTCGCCGCAGTACCAGCGGAGGAAGGTCCGCCGATCCCGATCCGGTAACTGTTCCACCAGAAGCCGAAGCTCGTCGATCCGTTCATCACGTGCCTGCTCCAACGCGGACACCGCCGGTCCGGGCCAATCCCTCGAGCTCTCGGGACCGACGCCACCTCCCGCCAGCAATTGTGCGAGCGCCGAGCCTCGTGACGGATACGACAGCAGGTCGTCGACGGGCTCCACCGGCTCCCCGGTGAGGTCGGCGGCGAGCTCGCGCAGGATATACGGGATCAGGTCTGTCATCTCGTCGTCCGCATGGACGCCGGTCACCCCGGCCACATGCTCGACGGTTGCTCCTTTCCCCATGAACCGCCGGAGCAGCACCTGACGCCAACCGTCCGGAAGATTGCGCACCGCATCCCGGAAGTCGGGATCACTCGCCGCGCTCAAAACCTCCCGCACATACCCCTGCGCCGCCTCTTGTACCGCACGCCGGAACCGTTTGTGCCGCATGAAGGAGTCATTCGCGTGATCGGCCGGTGCCGCCCCATCTACGACGCGGAACCGGTCCGCGAGATCAGGGGCGAATTCCAGCGCTGCCGCCAGCAGGACCGGCCGCCCGATATCGAGTGCTGAACCGATGGCCGCCAGGTAATCAGCGGTGACGCGGTAGTCGTTCTCGGCGAGCCGAATGGTTTCCGTATTTCGGCCTATCCGGGAGGCCAGTTCGCGCTGCTTCAGTCCGTGGTGGTCGCGAACTGCGACCAGCCAGCGACCCAACGAGGTGTACCGGGATTTCTTCGGCGGCGGCAGCACGTCCCCGAAGTGATCGGCGAGTTCCGGCGCGAAGCGTAGGGTCACTTCCAACATCGTCGCCCGCGAAATACCCAGTGCCTCGGCGACTTTCTTCAGATACCACCCAGTCGCCGGCCGCCGATCGATCTCGGTGTGGGAGACCACCGAGATACTCACACCTACCTGAGCGGCCAGCTCCGGCTGCGTCAGCCCCTCACAAATTCGGCGGACCTTCAACCACGCACCCATCGACTGATAGTCGGGGTCGTCCAGATCCGGAACCGACGCACGGAAGTAATCGGCCGATTCGGGCGCGAAACACAGCGTGACCAGACGCAATGTTTCCCGGGAGATTCCCAGTGCTTCCCCGAAAGCCCGCAAATAGTCGACAGTGATGCGGATATCGGATTCCGCGGCGGATACCACGGAGGCAGCCCAGCCCATTCGAGCGGCAAGCTGCTTCTGGTTCAGGTCGTGGCGCGTTCGTACCGCGGCCAACCAGGCACCCATCGAACGATAAGCGGATTCACCGAGACCGGGGATCTGCTCGGCGAGCTGCTGTAACAGCCCACTATCTGGAGAGCCGGCCGCAGCACCCTCCTCCGGACCCGCACCGATCGCCTTGGCGTCCCCACCCGTTCCCGGACCGTCGGCGTAAACCAGCCACGGTTGATCCGTCACCGGCCGATATACGATCGGCGCACCCGCCAGGTCTCTGGCCCGGCCGCGCGGCAGGTCCAGGGATGCGGCGGGGTCGGGCGGCCCACCAGGCAATAGACGAGCGTGCGGGTTCGGTTCGTCGCGGTGCCGGGTGGGCCCGACCGTCGAATCAGCCAGTGCCGCATCGATATCGGAGAGGGCGCCTTCAGGGTCGATCGCGGTCGACCGGCGACCTGGGTGGCGACCGATATCGCGACCGGTGCCATCGGCGATGGCCTCCTGCGGGATATCGAATGCCGCCCAGGTGATCGTGCCCCCGGTGATCGTGCGCCCGCCCCACGACTCCACACCGGCCCGGGTGGCGGCCGTGGAAACGATCAGCTGCTGAGCCCGCCTCTCGGCTGACGGCGTGCACGGCGACCTGTCGGCCACCGCCACCCGGAATTCCAGTCCGCGCGCACCCATCGCAAGCGCCGCCGTGACCACACCGTCCTGGCCGCGGCCCACCGGCAGCACGGCAACCGTGGTGGCCACCAGTTTCCTGGCCCGGGCCAGGATATTCGGTACATCCCGCACCACCTGTCGGACCAACGCATCGATCGACCGCCGGATCGCCGGACGATCGCTCGCCGCGTCAGGGGCGATCGCCCATTCCCGGCGCGCATACACATCGGCTCCACTGAACAGGGTGTCCGCGAGGTAGACCGAGGGATCGACGCCCGCCGAGCGGAACATATCGACCAGCCACCCGTTTCCGAAGAACTCCATCGGCGCACTGGAATCCGGGCGTGCTCCGGCCTGGGTGAGTTCGGCGACGGTGAAGTCCGGTCCGTGACTACCGGCGACACCCGCACCGACGACCAGGGTGCGGGCTCCGGGCTCTCCCGTGACCGTCACCTCCAGCAGTCGTACCCGGTCCGGATTCGCGGCGAGCACCATCCGCAACCGCCAGGCGAGCACGATCTGGGCGGCGTCGAGTTCGGCCGGATCGGTCCAGTCGTCGCGCACCATGTCTGCGCCCCGATCGCATACCTTCGCTATGACCGCGTCGGCCGTATCGTGGTCCACCCCGAACTCGCTGTCGGGCCGGCCCGGCGACCGGACCACGATCCGGTCCGCAGGGGTGGTTTCCACCGGTGGCCCGGCCGTCACCACTTCGCTTCGATCGGGCTCCGGCGCAGGCCCGGTCGCGCCGGGAACTTCGGTTACGACGTGTTCGGTCGACTCATCGGTCCCACGACTGTGGAGCGTGAACTCGACGACCCGGTTGCCCGGCGCACCGCGGGCCACCATCGCCAGCCCGTAGAGGGCGGCCGGCTCATGACTCCACGCCTCTTCCACCGACCGGAACAAGTCTTCCGCGACCTCGGCCGCCGCGGCGCCACGGTCCGCGGGCCATCCGGCCGTCAGTTCCCGCACCACCCGCACCGCACCCACGCGCGCGGTGTCGCGGTGCCGTCCGGAACGCATCGGCAGCGTGACCTTCAGCGGCGCGGCCGCCGGGCCGGGTTCCGGGGCGCCGAGCGACACGTGGAACGTTCCGTCCACCGGGCTGCTCAGCATGCCCCACAGCCGCCGCACACCGTCCCGGTCCCCGCCCGGGGACATCCCGACCTGCAGCTCGCGGTTGTCCGCCGTCGGATCGAGCTGGACCGCTATCGCTTCCAGTACCCGCCCGAAGACCGGATCGTTCGCACCGGAAACCTGGCGGGCGGCGTTCTCGACGAGGTCGCGCAACTCACCGGCATGGTGTGCGAGGCGCCCGATATCCAGGCCCCACCGGCCGGTCGGTCCCACGAATCCCGAGCCGAGCTGGGCGTCGCCGGCCTCCAGCTCGAATCCCATTGCCCGCCCGCGGGGTCCGGCGCTCGGTCGCAAGATCACCCGGCCGCGGCCGATTCCGCCGCCGGTGAGCACGACCATGCCCCGCAGAATCCGTCCGATCGTCGTGACCTGCTCCGGCGACCACCCCGCGGGCAGCGCGGCGTGGAGTATCTCCGCGAGGACTACCTGGACGCGCCGCAGCACCTCGGTGGGTTCGGACTCGAAATCGAATTCGACAAACCGCGTTCCGGATTCACCTGCCGCATCTGCTCCCCCCGCATCGTCCGGCCCCGACGGTAGCGGGCTCCCGAACACCCGGACCCCGGCGAGCGCAACGGGAATATTGCGTGGAGCTTGCCCTGGCTCCAGCGGACGTACGGCACCACCGCCCCGGAACTCCGACCACACCACCTGCCGGGATCCGGCGTCCACCCAGGCCTGCGCCCACGCCCGCACCGCTTCCTCACCGCGGATCTCCCGCCGCCGGCCGGCCACCATCTCGTGCATCACCAGCACACCACCGGACTTGACCAGCGTGAAGGCATGACCGGTCTGCCCGTTCCCGTGCAACACCGCCGCCTGCGCCACCACATGTCCCTCGGTCGCGCACATATGGTCCACCAGCTCGAGCAGCGACCGGTGATTGTCCGGTTCGAGGTCTGCCCCGACTTCCGTCGCCAACGCGGCCAGCGAATCGCCTCGCAACCGGTCTTCCGCCTGGGGCTCGACCGGCGGATCCCCCACCCGGCCATTGGCGTTCCACAACTCGAGCTGCGTCCGGTACGCCGAATACGACGCGCACGCACCCACCAATCCCGGCTCCGCCACGGCACCCCGCTCCGAGTGCGGGTTCGGGGCGGTGCTTACGGGTGCCGGGGAGGCCCCGTCGAGCGGTTTCGCCTGCGCGGTGGTCGCACTACGACTGCGGCCATTGCGGCTCCGCCCGGCGGGGGAGAACTTCTTGGCCACCCACAACAACACTTCATCCGAAACACCCGCCACCTCACAAAAAGCACGCAAATACTCCGGAGAAACAGCCCGACGACCAATCTCGAAATTGCGTACCGCGCTGCTGCTCCACCCCAGACGGGCAGCCAACTCCTCGCGCGTCCACCAGTGATACTTGCGAACCGCAAGCAACCACTCACCCATCGACCGAAACCGATCACTCCCCGGATCCGGAACCGACTCAGCAAAATAATCCACAAGCCCCGGCGCATGACACCCCACCGCCACACGCAACACCTCAACCGAAACACCCGCCACCTCAGCAAAATCACGCAAATACCGCGGAGTAACAGGCCAACGACCATTCTCGAAGTCATCTACCTTGCGCTGGCTTCGATTCAGACGCTCGGCCAACTGCTCCTGCGACCACCAGCGATACTTACGAACCGCAAGCAACCACTCACCCATCGACCGAAACCGATCACTACCCGGATCCGGAACCGACTCAGCAAAATAATCCACAAGCCCCGGCGCATGACACCCCACCGCCACCCGCAACACATCAACCGAAACACCCGCCACCACAGCAAAATCACGCAAATACTTCGGAGAAGCAGGCCGACGACCATTCTCTAGGTTGCGTACCGCGCTGATGCTCCACCCCAGACGGGCAGCCAACTCCTCCTGCGACCACCAGCGATACTTACGAACCGCAAGCAACCACTCACCCATCGACCGAAACCGATCACTACCCGGATCCGGAACCGACTCAGCAAAGTAATCCACAAGCCCCGGCGCATGACACCCCACCGCCACCCGCAACACATCAACCGAAACACCCGCCACCACAGCAAAATCACGCAAATACCGCGGAGTAACAGGCCGACGACCATTCTCGAAGTCAGCTACCTTGCGCTGGCTTCGATTCAGAAGCTCAGCCAGCTGTACCTGCGTCCACTCGCGCCACCGCCGGACAGCTACCAACCACTCCTCCATCGACCGAAGCCGATCTGGAGCCTGCCCGTCGGGCAGCGGCTGCGCCACTTGCTCCGATTCAACCTCGGGCGCACTATGCCCGCGCGCTGCGTCGCGGAGTTCTTCCCGGCCCACCTCTCGCTGCTTCACGGGAGCCCGCTTCGCTGCGCCCACCGCCGGAACCGGTGACGAGTGTCGACCCGGCGCGCAACCCGAATAGTCGACGACAACACCAGATCGGCTCGACCGGTACCCGAGTTTGCGAACAGTGGCCCGCACACGGTCCCGAGTTACGCTGTCGCCTCCCGGATTATCACCGAGTATTTTCGCGACCAGATGTCTCGGGACTTCGCTTTCCCGCGCGACATCGTCGAGTGTGGCCCGGCGCAGCACACCACCGTCGGTGTACCGGTCCGCAGTGCGCGGTGGCAGCATCTCGCCCACCAGGGCGGCAACCTGGGAGATCCAGCGGTCGGCCGTAGACGAGGACTGCAATTCCTCCTGTGCCACCTGGACGGCTGTCTGTCCCTGCACGAAGTAACTGTCGAAAACGCCCAGTCGATCGGGAGCGACCTCGGCCAGCCGATCCCGCCAGCGCGGCAACAGCTGCGGTTCCGCGGACGCGACGGCCTCGACCAATAGAAGGGTGGTCTTATCACCGCTGGGCAGGGAACGCGGCGCGGCAACGGTGACCTGGCGTGCCGAGTTGACCGCCGGGACCGGCGAAGAGCGCGGACCCGGCGCGCAACCCGAATAGTCGACGACAACACCGGAGTGGGTCGACCGGTACCCGAGTCTCCGGGCCACGGCCCGGATTTTTTCCCCAGCTTCGCTGTGGGCTCCCGGCCTGTTGCGAAGATAAGATTTCGGGAACCCGCCTTCCCGTACGACATCGTCGAATGTGGCCCGGCGCAGCACACCACCGTCGGTGTAGCGGTCCGCAGTGCCCGGTGGCAGCATCTCGGCCACCAGGGCAGCGATCTGGGAGATCTGCCGGTCGGCCTCGGTCCGCGTCCGCCGTAGCCCCGACGCCACCTCCTTGACTGTATGCCCCTGCACAAAGTAACTGTCGAATATCGGGAGTCGCTCAGGGTCGGCCTCGGCCAGCCGATCCCGGCAACGCTGCAACAGCTGCGGTTCCGCGACCGCGACCGCCTCGACCAATAGCAACGTGGCCCTGTCGACGCCAGGGGGAGAGGTGGTCTCGCCGCCGCGCTCGGCGCCGCCACCATCGATGTGGGCTACGGCGAACGTGTCGACCAGGTTCTGTACACGTCGCACCGGTTTGCGGGTGTGGCCGTCCCCGACTCCGCCATCTCCCGGGATGCCGGCCCGACCACCCCATCCCGGCGGCGGTGCGACAGTAGAGCGCTGTCTCCGCTGTCTCGCCTCGTAGAAGACATGCGTTTTCGTATCGCGGACCGCGACCTTGGCATGTGTGGCAAAGGGTACGCCGGCCGGAACGTGCGTGAGGATCGCACTCCGGAGCGCCTCCCGGAAGCGCTCGATCAGCTCCGGTACGGGGATCGGGGGATTCCTGACTGCGTATGCGGCGTCGATCGCGATCTGGTCGTGCTCGGCCGCGATCTCGGCCACGATCTCATCCTGCCGGTCCACATCGGCGACGAGCAGCTCCCTGAATTTCGCGTTTTCCGAGCGATCCGTTCTGGGCCTATCGAACCTCGGCGCCAGGAACTTGTACACCGCGGCCCGAACCAAGGCCGGAGGCAGGTCGACAGCGGTCCGCAGCCGACGCAGAAAATCCATGGTCAACGCGCCGCCGGCCTCCGCGCGGACCACAGTCGAGTGGACCCGGCCCATCCGCCGGGCCAGCTCTTCCTGAGTCAACCGGGCATCGAGCCGAACCGCCCGGACCCAGTCTTTCGACGACATACCCAGCGGGTGGGGCGGATCCGGTTCGTGCGCGGTGATCAGCTCCGCAAGCTCATCGGCGCGCGGGGACCCGAAATACCGGGCAGCCGCCGCCATCGTCTTCGGCCGAATGCCCATCGCGCGCGCAAAAGCCTGTAGATAGCCGGTGCTGGCATCGCGTTTGCCGCTTTCCACGTTGGAAACCACCGACTGATCGATCCCGATGAGCTCCGCCAGCTCCACCACACCCAACCTGCGGAACTTCCGGACAGCGGCCAGCCAATCACCGAACTCCGCGTACCGCTTATTCCGGTAACGCGGCCTCGACACCCTGAAGTAATCGGCGAGATCGGGCGCCAATACCAGGGTCACCGCCCGCATTTCGGCGCGCGAAATGCCCAGCACCGCACTGATAGCGATCAGATGCCGTGCGGTCACGCGGCGCCTACCACTCTCGATATCGGAGAGGCCGCGCACACCGCTGCGCCGCATGAGCTCGCTCTGACTCATCCCGTGCAGCTCGCGGGCCGCCGCCAGCCATCGCTCGATCCGTTTGCGTGACGGATCATCAGGGTCGGTGAACGCCGGATCGGTGGGGTCGGGCAGTCCGGGACGGATAGAAGCGATCTCCTGGGTGCCGGTACCTTCCAGCTCCGGCTCCGCTGCAACGATGTCGACAGCTCGGCGCGGGGCGGATCGGACAGCGGCGATACCGTGCGCAACCGCACCATCACCGACCTGCGGAACGTCCTGTTCCTCCCGGCCCGCTATCAGCGCATTCGGCCGCCCGTTGTCCGGCACGCCGACGGCCGAGGAATCCCCGGCCCAGCCGTCCCGGTTACCGCCATCGGCGAACGCACGCCACTGCTCCGGCACGCCGCGCACAGGCCGCGGCACCGCCCACCCAGCGACGCCCTCCTCCGCGAATCGCCCCGGACGATCCAACTCGACCGCACCGCCCGGCACCTCGCGAATCCACGAAAACCGCGGTGCACGCCCGGGTTCCGGGGCATTCCCACCCCGAGATGCGGGTCCCGCACCGGGAAGTTCCCGCATCGCCGAACGTAGCGGCTGTGGTTCGGTTCCGGCACGACGAGCCGACGGTCCATTGAACGACCAGCCAGGTAGCCGGGGCGCGAGGATACCCGCGCGAATCATGACCCAGCACAGCGCCGCCCGACCGTTGACGCCGAGTCTACGACTCACGCCCTGCAGGCAACTTCGCACAGAACTTATCGGTAGAGACAGCTCCGTGGAGATCTCTTCGTCGTCCATTCCTTGCGCCACCAGAGCAAGAACCGCGGTTTCCTGTTCCGTCGGCTCGGGCCGCTGGCGGGGGGTGCAGCCGGCAAACGGAATATCGCCACCCTGGAACAGGGCCGCCACCAGACCCAATCGGCTATCCGCGCCGACACTCCGGCTGATCTGGGCCACGTGTTCTTTGACTGTGGGCACGGACATACCCAGAGTGGAGGCAATGTCCCTGTACAACCAACCCTCCGCGACCAGGCACATGATCTCGACTTTGCGGAGAGTCAGCCGACCATGATCCGAACGCGTGAACCTGCTCCGCAACACAGCCGCCAACTCACCCACCGCGGACTGCTGCCCGGAATCCAGCGCACGACCGGCCTGTACGGTCTCGACCGCACCCATGATCAGCTCAGCACCACCCGCGACCGACCCCACGACTTCCTGCACGTGCGCATCACTCATCCGCAACAACAGCAACCGGGCCGGCGCCGACTGCCACACCGGCAAACCCGCCAGCAACAACCGCACCAACCCCACCCGCGCCCCGAAGCTCTCCCATTCACCCGCCGACCGCGGCCCGCCCACAGACCGCGCCACATCCACCAACACCGCCCGATCCCCCGCCCCGCACACCTCCACAATATTTTCCACCAAGCCCCGCACGGACCCCGGAGGCAACCCGAGCGACTTCCCGATCTCAGAATCCGACCACCCGGCCCCCAACAGATCGATCACCTGCAAACCCAAGGCATATCGCTCACGAGCCGCCGAACCTGTGCGCGCCGACGTCTGCTCGGGTGCTTCGGTCGACATCGCCTCGATGACGATCCGTTCGATATCGGCGGCCAGTTTCGACGCTTTCGGCCCCCCGGCCGGCCGAGGGTCCGGCTCCGCCGAGTCGAACTCAACGCTGTCCCCGGCGTGCTGGACCGCCGGGTGACCGCGATTCTCCTGGTCGCCGGACCGATACGGTGCAGAGCCGTCCCACACCGCCGGTTTTCTCCACCACCCGGAATCGGGCTCCTCGGCCGGCGTCTCACCCACCCCGGCCGGCAACTCGAAACCGATCAGCTCCGCCGCCTCGACCACCCAACGCCGCGTCTCATCACTCACCCCTCTACCACGGAGCATCGTGGACACAGTCCTGAACGACACCCCAGCCGCACGCGCCAGATCCGCCCACGACAGACGAGTAGAAGCCGGCACCTCACCCATCCCGGCCGGCAACTCGAAACCGATCAGCTCCGCCGCCTCGACCACCCGACGCCGCGTTTCATCATTCACCCCCCTGCCACGGAGCATCGTGGACACAGTCTTGATCGACACCCCAGCCGCACGCGCCAGATCCAGCTGCAACGGCCGGTACATCGGCGCGAGAACTTCCGGCGGAAATACCAGCCCCATACGTCTTGCGGCGACGGCTATCTTCTCGAGGCTCGCGGTATGGACCTCTCCACCTTTGAGCGCCATCCGCAGCGTCTCGAAGGTCACCCCGGCACTCTGGATGAATTCATTCATGGTGAGCGCTGGAGTGAGTTCCCGCGGTACCACGCGCCCGTCCCGGAATTCGCAATCCAGCTCATCCAAAGTCCCCGTGACCGCCGCCCGGGCAGCGACGGGCACCGGATTTCCCGCCGCCATTCGCTCCACCGTGCTGACTCGTACTCCAGCCCGGCCCGCGACCTCGGAGAGATTCACCTTCCGAGGCAACCGCTGGGGTTCCTTGACCTCAGCGCTCAACTCGAAACCGATCCGCTCGGCCGTCGCCACCACTCGCTCATGGACCTCGGAGGCGACTACCTTCCGGTTCAGCACGAGGATCACGGTCCAGAGCGTGACCCCCGCCGCCCGTGCCAGATCCGTCGCCGTGGGCTCGGCACCCGAGGTGGGATCGAACTCGACCACCTGCCCCACCGCCACCCGCCCGGCCGGCAACTCGAAACCGATCCGCTTCGCCGCCGCGACCACCCGACGCCGCGTCTCATCACTCACCCGCCCACCCTGGAGCATCGTGTGCACAGTCTGAATCGACACCCCAGCCACACGCGCCAGATCCGCCCGCGACGGACCAGCAGAAGCCGGCACCTCACCCACCCCGGCCGGCAACTCGAAACCGATCAGCTCCGCCGCCTCGACCACCCGACGCCGCGTCTCATCACTCACCCGCCTACCACGGAGCATCGTGGACACAGTCCTGATCGACACCCCAGCCGCACGCGCCAAATCCATCTGCGACGGACCAGCGGAAGCCGGCGCCTCACCCACCCCGGCCGGCAACTCGAAACCGATCAGCTCCGCCGCCTCGACCACCCGACGCCGCGTCTCATCACTCACCCGCCCGCCCCGGAGCATCGTGGACACAGTCCTGATCGACACCCCAGCCGCACGCGCCAGATCCATCTGCGACGGCCCGGACAGCGGCGGCGCGAGAACTTCCGGCGGCAATACCAGTCTCTCCCGGCTCGCGGCGGCGGCGATCTTCTCGAGGCTATCGGCACGGACCACTCCACCGTTGAGCGCAATCCGCAGTGTCCCGAAGGACGCCCCGGCCATCCGGGCGAACGCTCTCATAGAGAGCGCTGGAGTGAGTTCCCGCAGTACCACGCGCCCGTCCCGGAATTCGCAATCCAGCTCATCCAAAGCCGCCGTGACCGCCGCCCGGGCAGCGACGGGCACCGGATTTCCCGCCGCCATTCGCTCCACCGTGCTGACTCGTACTCCAGCCCGGCCCGCGACCTCGGAGAGATTCACCTTCCGAGGCAACCGCTGGGGTTCCTTGACCTCAGCGCTCAACTCGAAACCGATCCGCTCGGCCGTCGCCACCACTCGCTCATGGACCTCGGAGGCGACTACCTTCCGGTTCAGCACGAGGATCACGGTCCAGAGCGTGACCCCCGCCGCCCGTGCCAGATCCGTCGCCGTGGGCTCGGCACCCGAGGTGGGATCGAACTCGACCACCTGCCCCACCGCCACCCGCCCGGCCGGCGCGGCCTCGAGCCGTTGGTTGATATAGCTCTGCGTCTGTTGGGGTAGGCCAGTGGCCTCGAACGACTGCACCAACCGAGCGGAGGCTTCGGCACGAATCCGCTGGGCCTCGGCCCGCGTCATCATCAAGGCACGACTTGCCTCCAGCAATGTGCTGCCCAGCAGAATCGTCAGATAGCACAGCGACCGCGCCCGCGGCTCCAGTTCATCGATCGCGCGACCCAAATCCGCCGGATCTCCGGTGAAAGCCTCATTCAGTGACGGTGAAAGCCGGGAACGGACAGCTGCTGTCACCCGGTCACGCGCGGCTCCGGTCGGCGGAAGCGCGTCCAGCCAGCCCTCGATATCGACCGCCGGCGGCTCCCGGTCCCCCTCCAGCGACAGCATCAGTTCGTCGTCGACACGCATATTCAGGGCCGATTCGGTCCCGTCATCGATATCCATCAGCGCCATGATCTGAGGCGCTGTCCGCCCGTGCAGGTAGCGCAGCGTGCAGTATTCCGCCACAGGTCCGGTCAGGGTGGCGATCGATTCCCGCAACCGGCCCGGATCACCGTCCGCGGCAGCCACCATCTCCGCCGGGAACCGCCGCCGGACGAGGAGGGCGAGCAACTCGTACGCTTCTGTTCCCGATTCCGGTAGGTGATCCAGATTCAACGGATGCACGCCGACGAGTGCCGAGGCCATGGCCTGGACCGCGGACCGGTCCAGATTGTCGGCTACCTCACCCACACCCCGCCGGCCGGACCGGCGGATCGCCGCCACCGGCGGCAAACCCAGGCCATATCGCAGCCGCAACCATTCGCGAGGCCGCCTGCCGAGACGCTGGTTCAGCGCCTCGTGGATCACCGCGTGGGGTGCTGATTCGAGAGCCGCAGCCAGCAGTGGAACGTCGGCGGAGTCCTCCTCGGCCCCCCAGTGGCCGGTCCGCAACCGTTCCACGGCAGCACTCCGCACCCGCTCGCCTATCCGACGGTCCAGGGCTTTTCGAGCGATTTCCCGCAACCAGTCATCCAGCTCGCGGCCATCGGGCACCCGCCAGCCGTAATGCTCCGCCGTCGCCCCCACATCATCGGTAACTTCCCGGGCCAGCAGCTCGAGGGCATTCAGACCGGCCGGCATATTCTCCGCGTATCCGAGCGTGGCCAGAACCTCCCGGAACATCCGCGGACCGGTTTCTGCCACCCACGCTCGCCGCCGCATCTCCGCCGAGCCGGTGCCGGATACCGAGCCGCCGGGCCCCGGGGCGGAGCTGATCGCCTTGGCGTCATCACCCGTGTCGGGAGCGTCGGCGAAACCGAGCCACGGCTTGCCTTCCGGCCGGACCTCGACCGGCGCACCCCCCAGATCTCTGGCCTGCTCCGGCGACATGCCGAGGGCATCGGCGGGGTCGGGCGGCCCATCAGGCAATAGCTGAGGATGCGGGTCCGGTGCGGTGCGATGCCGGGTCGGCGCGGTCCCATCCTCCTCGGGGACAGCGTCTTTCCCGCCGGTCGGCAGCAGCCAGGCCGCCGCCCGGCTCACCGTCCCCTGGAGCACCGCGCGCACCTGTCGCGCCGTGTTGCCGAAAAACTGATCGGCAATGTCCAGCAACTGCTCCCCGGATTCGCCGGGCATCAGGCCGGCGATCCCTTGCACGAGGTCGCTCCCGATATCCAGCGGCAGCTCGGAGCCTGCCTCGAGCAATGTCCGCAGCACATACCGGTCGATGATCGGCAACATGTACTCTTCGGCGGGCCCGCTGCCGATCCTCGACCAGAGGAACGAACTCGAATCCCGCGACAGCAGATAATCGCGCCCCTGCGCTTCCAAACCCCGGCAGCCCGGATAATGGAACGCCGACCACAGGTCGTTCTTCAGCCTCGGTCCCCAGGCCGCATATCTCGCTTTTCCGAGTACCCTGTTCATTTTCCGGTGATCGTCGTACAGAAGCGGCCGAGCCTGCATGTATTGCATCCGGCCCGACGCGATCGCCAGAAGTTGCGGCAGCTCATCCCCCGACGTTCTCCGCAAGAGTTTCGGAAATGCGCCGATCCGCTCCAGGACATCACGGCTACTGGACCGCTGTGGTTCGTCTTTCGGCAGGGTACGGAACTTCCAGATGGTGACCGTCTTCCCTTTGCGAATGATTCTCTGCTGCGTGAAAAGCACAGAATCCCAACTGAACTTACGGAAGTGCACCAGCTGATCGATCGCCAATCCGGCCGTAATGATCAGGGCGGCCGTCACATACAGTGGTGCCCGATTCCGGATACGGCGCAGTTCGAGAAAATCCTTCTCGGTGAACTCCACCTCGCGAAGCTTCTCCCAGTTCCCGGAGAACAACGCATCGAACCATTCCCCCCGGTTGCTGGCCCATTCCGAACCGAACGGTTCCCCCGGCCGCGGCAGCGGTACGCCCGGGATATACCAGAACGCGTTGCGATTGATGTTGTACAACGCCTCCTGTTCCGCCGCGACGTGCACCCAGTACTCCACCCCGGTCTCATCGAGCACGTCGTCGGGCAGGAGGGAAGCGAGCCGCCCCAGATCTTCCCGGCGTCCACTGTCGACGAACGCGAACTGCTGATCGGGGCCTTCACGAACAGGGCGCGGGAGTACCGGCCGCAGCTCCTGCGTCGAACCGTCCGGCGCCACATAGTCAGCGGTGCCGTCTCCCGGCGGATGCACGGTGGGAGATTGCGATAGCGGGAGGGTCAGCTCACCGGCACCGGCGGCCCTCACCACCTGGGCCGCCGTCCGCTTCCCGCTCGTAGGCGGCTGGTCCGGCGCTTGTCCGGAGTCTTCCGGTGCGCCGGCGAGGGGAAGGTCCCCCCTCGTGATCGCCGCGAGCACCATCTCCGCACGCGCCCCGGTGCCGGATTTCTTGCGGATGGTTCGCAGGTGACTCTTGACGGTCTCGCCGGATATTTCCAGCACCCGGCCGATCTCGTCGTTCGTTCTGCCTTCCCTGACCAGACTGAGCACCTGAACCTGACGCTCGGTGAGCCGGCTGCCACCCACGAGCCGATCCACGAACACCAGCTCGGTCGCCAACTCGCCCACCGCGAAACGCTCGCGGTAATCCAGTTCACGACCGACCTGCACGGCACTCATCGCCCGAGCAACCAACCCCCACCGAATCCCCTGCGCTCCGAGCCCCACCCGCAACTGCCTATCGGTCAAGCGCGCCACTGCCACCCGCGCCGCAGCCGATTTCCACCCGCCCAGACCCGCCTGCAATACCCGCACCAACGCCACCCGCTGCAAGAATTCGGTGAACTCCGCCTCGGTCTCCGGCACCCGCTGGAAGCGCGCCACGTCCACCAATACCGCTCGCTCACCGGCGCCCAATGCCACCACCAGATCAGCGACCGACTCTCGCACCTCCCCTACCGGCATATCGAGCTTCTCCCCGATCACCGCATCCGAGGCCCCCTCCGCCAGCAATCCCAGCACCCGCCGCTCGATATCGGTCAGGCGTCCGGATTCCACTGCGGCGACACCCTCAGCCGCAGCGACCGGCTCCGAAGCCGATCGCTCCGCGTCATCGCGCCGGCCGGTACCACCACCATCGATATTGGCCACTGCGATTGTGTCGACCAGGTTCTGCACTGGACGCACTGGTTTGCGGGCACGACCGAACCCGGCCCCGCCGTCATCTCCAGGGATTCCGTCCCGGTCAGCCCATCCGGCCGACCGTGCGACAGCAGGTACCGACCGCACGTCCATCGAGGTCGACCCTGGTGGCGATCCTGCTCCGCCGAGACTCTCAGCGCGATCAGGCGCCAACCCAACGGCCAACTCCCGCAGTATCACTGGAATCAACTCGTCGAATCCGGGCACGGTCAGCCCGGTCGCCTCAGCGACCTCCTCCTTCGACCGGCCGTCCTTGAAGTGCATCAACAACACCTGACGATGCTTCGGATCGGCCAAACCGGCGACAGCAGCCACGAAGTCCCGGTCGACAGCACTCACCAACACCGTTCGTACTCGGCCGTCGGCCGCCGCAGCAACCGCCTTCCGGAATTCCTTGTGCTGCCTGTACCGCTCGAGACGCTCATGATCCGCCAGCACCTCAGCGACCAGCGACTCCACCCAACCCTGTGCATCAGCCGCATCGGCACCCAGCTCGCCCACCCGGACGCCGACACGCCGGAACACCTCGGCGACCAGGTTGTGCACAACTACCGGGTTGCGCGGCAGCTCGCCCTGAACCAGCGCAGTCACCAGCGCCTTGAACCGGGTGCGCACGTCGCCGAGCCGAAGCCGCGCACTGGTCTCGACATCCAAGCCCAGCTCGGCTGGCTCTATGTGGGCTCCTATGGCCTCGAGCTCGACGATCAGATCCACGGCATCCGGCAGGAAAAAATCAACAGCGGCAAGCAACTCATCAGCCGAAACCTCTGGCAAAGCCTGGCGGAGTTCCCGCAGATACCCGGGGGTGACCGCCCGATGACCCAACTCGACCAGCTTGACTCCCGAGAGGGATCTGCCCATCCGACCGGCTAGATCCTCTCTCGACACCCCGTGGTGCTCTCGGACCGCCGCCAACCAGCCACCCAACGAGCCCTGATCGGAATCAGGAAGCGGATTCCCTCCGCCAAGGGACGGGCCATCCAGGGAACCCACTGTGCCATCCCGGATATCGCTGCCGAACACAGTATTCTCTGCGGCATCCCCGGGTAGATTCAGCGCGAGCCTACCCATCCGCGCCGCTACCACTACTTGTCCGGCCCTCGTCGTGCCGCCCAGCCTGCCGCGCAATTCATTGGCCCTATTCCCCACCGTGCGTACCGATACACGCACCTGTGCGGCGATCTGCGGATGCGTCCAGCCTTTCCCGATGAGTTCGAGCATCTGAACATCACGCTCGGTCAGCTCTACCCGCGCGTCAGGGACGGACCCCGCGGCCGGAAGCTCACGCGCGCGCATTGCCGCCCACACCATCTTCTCCCGGATACCGGTACCGAACTGGGAGCTGATGCCGTTCAGGAGTGATCTGGTAGCGCCGATGGAAATCCTCAGGACGGAACCGATGGCCGCGGTCGTCATACCTTCGGCCACCATACTCAGCAGTTCGACCGCCCCCCGGTCCAGCCGACTGCCTCCTTGTGGATGCGCAGCAACCAATTCGGCAGCCAATGCATCGATTGCGGAATGCCCTTCACTGCTCAAACGGTGACCATCACGCACCGCGTCCACCGATTCGGTGACGAGCTGCCACACCGCCCCCATCCGACCGGCAATATCCGCCAACACAGCGTCGGACACCTTCAGTAACGCCAGCCGCGCCCACACCGACTGCCACGCACCCACACCTGAGATCAAGGTCCTCGTCAACCCCGCGCGCAGCCGCAATTGCGCGACTTCTTCCTCGGCAACCGGTATCCCGCGGTACCGCAGGACATCCACCAACACGGCCCGATCGCCCGCGCCGAACTCGTCGATGACCCGGTCCACATGAGCACACGCGTCAGCAATGGGAACTCTGAGCTGCGTCGCTATTATTTGGTCCGGCTCACCGGAGGCCAGCAGTCCGAGGACGATCCGCCCCACACTGGTCTGTACTAGTACGGACGTCCCGTCTGCCGACGGGCCGCCCTCTTCCGCGATATCTGGACTGTCGATCCCGCGATGCTTCCCGTACCGGCCGGCGCCGGGCACTCCACTAGGTGGTGTGTGGTAGTCCACGATACCTTCCGGCAACCCCTGCTTCCGGTACGGCCCCGACCACACCGGGCCGTCCTGCACGGACATCCCGGAACCATCGCCCGACCCGAGATGCCGATGCCTGGGGGCCTCATAGGGCCCGACCACCGAGTGGCGAGTAGGTCCGAGATCCGGGTAGTCGCGCGCGAGCAACGGCAGGAGTAGGGCGCCGACTTGGAACAGGGTGTTGGAGCCGGAAATACTCCGATTCGGCGCACCGCCGAGTATTTCCCCAATCGATTCCATCTGTCGTGCCGTGGCCTCGGCCTGACCACCACTCGACTCGAGCGACTGAAATCCGGGACAGAAACCCGGTCGAGTCTTGGCACGGGCATACTTCGCCTCACCCGTCAGCGTGATCGAGGAGAGCTGCTTCGTCTCCGCATCGAATGTCAGCGCGAACCGGGGTGGATTCCGCGGCTCGGTGAACCCACCGAGAGCGACGAAAGTGAGGCCCGCCATGACACTGAGTTTCTGCGGTGACGAGATCACCGCCCGTTGAATATCGGCCCAGGACATACCTTCGAGCACATCTCGGTGATCACCGAGACTGTCCAGGAAACCCAACAGCACCTGCTGGACACTGGTCATATTGGTGGCTGCGCTGACCACCGACGGATCACCTTTGACCGATGCCACACCGTCGTCGACGAAATGAGCGGGCAGGTCCAGTTCCGCCCGCAGCTGCGGTGGTACCGCGTCGAGGATCGGGGCGCGGTCGGCGGACCGTTCATCCTTGATCGCAGCGATATCACGCCACACCGGATCGAGGCCGTCCCAGCCGGCATTCAGGAAACGTACAGCCGCCTGCATGAACGCATGCTTCCCACTGCCCCTCGGATACCCGTCCCGCGCGTGCATGACATAGTCGTCATCCAGCCAACCGGCCGCGTATTCGGGTTCCCCGTCAGCGTAATCCGCGGCGAGCGACGCCCGGACCTGCTGCGGGTGGCGCAGCATATGGTCCAGCGTCGATTGACCTATTTTGAACTGCACACAACCCGAGGCAATCGAACGTTCCATCGAGTACCGCAGATAAGCGATCTGATCGGGTGGAAACAATCGGGTCAGCGGTGTCGCGATATGGGCACTGCGCCCCTTAACCTTGATCCGAACATCTTCCTCGACGAATCGATGACCCAGCTCCTCGATCACCATTCGCGCGCACGCCGGATCGGCAAGTACCCGTTGCATCCCTTCCTTCTGGAATGCCCGCACCCGGGAGACGATTTCCCGTCGGATATCGGCCGATGGACACCACTGAGTCGGACTCGGATACCCCGCCGCCGATTCTCCGCTCTCATCGGCCGCGTGCTGCGTCGACGAACCGATGCCGGCGCCGGCCACCACGGCAGGATCTGCCGACGACCCACCGTCTCGATGTGAGGTTCCTCCACCGTCCCGCGCGGAGTCGCTGCCGCCCGAATCCGCCCGGCCGGAACCATGGTTCGGTCCGCCGGCACCGATCTGACCATCACCCTCGGAAACAGTGGTGGCGGCTAGGGGAAATGCGGCCCACGTGATCGTGCCGCCACCCCAATGCTCTGCACCCACCCGCTCCGCATCCCCGGTACCGATCAGATTCTCGACTCGCCAATCACCTACTGCACCTGTGGAATTCCGGTCCGCCACCGTCACCCGGAACTCCAGGCCCTGCTCACCCATCGCGACCGCCGCCGACACCACACCGTCGGACTCCGCACCCACCGGCAGGTTCTCGACCAATCCCCGAATCACCCGCTCTGCCCGCAAGCGTGCTTCCGGAATTTCGTGCAGCACATGCCCGACCAGTTCCTGGAGCCTGCCCGACACCACGGCCGGATCCGCGCACGCCCCCGGGGCGATATACCATTCCGCACCCGAGAACACATCGGCGCCGGCGAGCAGATCATGCGCCAGAACTGACGGCTCCACGGCGACGGACCGGAACATGGCGACCAGCCACTGGTTCTCGAAGAACCTCCTGGCAGCAGCCGAGTCCAGCTCTACGCCCTGAGCCGACCGAACCAGCGGAATCTCCGCGTAGTCACTACCGGGCGCCGAGTGCACCGCCTGCTCGTACAGCTCGACCACCGCGGTATTCATCGTCGCGTCGTGGTGTGCTGTCAGGAAAACCTTCACCACCAGCTGATCCGGGATTCCCTGCACCATCGACCACACCGAGCCGACCCGATCACGATGTCCGGCGAGTTCGGTACGCAGCTTCCAGCGCACCACGGTGGCCGCCGCGTCGAGTTCTTCCGGGTCGGTCCAGCCGCGCTGCTCCATCTTGCCCCGCACCTGGCGAGACACGTCCTCCGCCACGGCCTCGTCGGGCTCGCCGGGGCCGACCGGCCTACCGTCGTCGAGCCGGCCCGACGACCGGACCGTTATCCGGTGGTATGACCGCAGCCGGTCGGTGGGATCGGTGCTGTGGAATGTCAAGGTGACCAGCCCTGAGCGGGTCACCGTCACGATCAGCGACCCGCCCTGGTTCGGCCCGGAATCTGCGCCGGTCCGCACCGGCAGCAACTCCCGGGCCGCTGTCTCCACTACCGCCCGATCCGTCTGCCGATGCGGGCCACCGAACTCCGCCAGAATTTCGCCGACCGCGGTGGCCGGGTCACGCGATTCCTGCCGCAGCAGCCCGGGCCGCACCTCTTGCCTGGTCGACACCGGGTCGTCGGCGAGGGGGCGTTCCGCCACCCACACGGTGCCGTCCAGGGATTCGAAATCGAATACCAGGTGACTTCTTCTCGCCCCTGTCTCGATCCGCCAGGTGGTGGTGCCGCGCTCCAGCGCGCCCACCACCTCCGGTGGCATCTCGACATCCCCGTCGATCTCCACACTCACCCGCACGCCGAACTCGGCCCGTTCCACGGTCGCCGATATCCGCCCACGCCGCACCGCGTCAGCGACCACAGTCACCGCGGTATCGGCCGCCGCGGAAATCCCTTCGTCCGTCCACCAACCGGGCGCCAGTGTTTCGATCGCCTGCCGGATCTCCGACCGGCCGTCATCGGAACTACCGGCATCCCGCTCGACCGCCACCGAATCCCCGACCGCATCGAGCACTGCCTGCCGCTCCTGCTGCCAGCTGTGCCGATCGAAGGCGAACTCGTCGGTCCGCTCCGACCGGCCGGAGTCCCCGCGCTCGGCGCCACCCCCCGTCGCCTGGAACTGCGCGAGCTTCTCGATCCCGCGACGTCCGTACGTCCCGTAATCCAACGCCCTCCGCTTACCACCGTCCAAGAGTTCGTCGGGGTCCGGAACGCTCATCCCACTCGGGATGCCCCGCTCGGTGCGGCCCGCCCACGACACTGCCCCGTCACCCGGCTTCGGTAGCAGCGAACGGCGGATCGCCGGGTCCGGCGCTGGGGGCAGGGCCGGCCGGATGGGAGGCCGCGGTGCGGTGGTGAGACGGTCCAGGATGACGCTGTGCCGCTCGGCGTGGCCGGGATCGGCGGATTCCGCTGCCACGGCCTGGATTCGGCGGGCGGCGGCGACCTCCGCGTCGAACGACCGTTGCCGGCTGTCGTCTGTAACGACCTCGGACGGATTCCCGCCAGCCGGGGCCACCTCGCCGCTCTTCAGTGCTTTCGCGATCCTTCGCGCGAGCCCATCCGGGCGGCGTGCGTCCCATCCGGCGAATATCTCCGAGATCACCGCGTCGGTCTCACCGGGATCCCGGTGCCGGGCAACTACGTACCCTTTACCTCCCGGCGCCATCGGCACCGTGATGGAGACGCCGCCCACCTTGATCGTCCTGTCGACGAGGGCGAGGGGCCGGCTCGAATCGCGGCGGCGCCCCAAGTGGGGTTTCGGTCCAGTGAGCAGCTGGTGTACCAGTTCAGGGGCGCTGTCCGGGGCGGGGTCGTCGCCGGCCGGGAACCGCGCGGCCAGGTCGGCGAGCGTAGTGGAGGAGTCGAAACCGCCGAGCGACTGCATCCAGGTGCCGAAGCCCATGGACCCCCGGCCGGCGGAGGTGAGGTAATGCTGCAGGAACAACGCACCGAGTTCGGCATTGCTCGCGATATCGGATATCAGCGGCAAACTCTGATACTGGATCTGCCCGCCGGCCGGAGTAATCCATAGTTCGTATCCGCGAACCTCGTACTCCGAATCCGGATCCAGCACATTCGCGAATTCGGGATTTCCGGCGATCAGTTGTTCCAGTGCCTGCCGATGCCGCGGTCCCTGCCCAGTCGCGAATACGAACAGCCTGGCGGGTGATGAATCGTATGCGGGTTCCAGCAGGATATGCGGGCCGAACCATGTGCCGCGAACAGTTGTCCATTCCTGTTGGAATTTCCGCGACAGCAGGTCATCGAGCATATTCTCCACGGCGTCGATTTCAGCGACGACCGCTGTGAGCGTTATGAGGTCGGCGATTCGGCGAGCGATCTGGTCCCGCCGTTCGGCGAGTGCCGCCGGATCCACCCCGACCGCTCCCGCCAGCGCCACCCAGTCCGCATCGGCCGCGCGCCGGGCCGCCGCCAACTCCGCAGAATCGGGATTCTGCTCGTTCGGACTCAACCGCAGCCGGACAGCGAGCTTCGAACGAATACCGGTCAGGTCGTCGAGCCGCTCGCGGATCAGTTTCGGGTCCGCCGTTGTGGGTCCGTCGGTGGCGACCGGTCCCGGTTCCTCCACTTCCGGGGGCCGGGCGGCGCTGCCATCGCCGTGGACCCCGATCGTTCGCGGAGTCTGCGAATTCGGTGAGTTGACCGAAGACGGCGCAGGTTGCGCGCCCTCATCTCCAGCGGAGTTCCGCCCGGTGCCGCCGCCGTCGATATGCAGCGTTGCGAAGTCCGTGACTGCGTCCTGGCCCGGGCGCACCGGTTTGCGGCCTCGGCGGCCACCGGCATCGTGGCCGGGAATTCCGTCGTCACCCCAGCCGGGCGAAGGCGCGGGTCCGGTGGAGGGCCGTGTTGTGGGCGGTGTCGGATGTTGTTCACCGGTCGGCTGACCCGTCGAAACCAGACCGGACCGCATCTCCTCCGGAGAAGGCCAGATCCGGTTACTCACCGGTGGCGACTCCAGCCCGGCCAGCAGCCCCGGGACGCCCTCGGGCAGATCCGGCAGGTTCATCAGTTGCTGCGCCAGATCCAGCGCATTGTCCACATCACGAATCCGGTCGCCCAACTGTTCCATCGGGGCCACGGTTTCCAACGCGCGCATGAGTGCCCGCAGCCGGTGCACCCGCACCAGGGCGGCGACCGCCTGGACTGTCTCCGCGGATGTGTCGTCGGGCGCGGGGAGACCGGCAGCGGCGAAAACCTCTCCAGGATTGCGGTTTTTGCCTGCATACTCGGGCGCGGCGGCGGCGAGGTCCTCGAAACTGCCCATTCTGGGTCCGGTGAGGATGGGCCCGATATCGAGCGTATCGGCCAGTGGCCGGGTGTATCGCTGGATATCCCAAAGCACTTGGTGATCGCTCCACCGGCCGGTGGTCGCGCACTGCATCAGCAGCCACAGCAGAGCCGGGCGCACCTGCTGGTAGGCCGCCAGTAGCCGCCGGCGGGTATCGCGGAGCTCAGGATCGCCCTCGCCGAAGAATCTCCGGCCGGCCCGAGCGTCGTCGTCCCCGAACAGCGTTTCGGCCGATTCCATCGACCACACCACCGGTGACGCCGTTGTCTCCCGGAACTCCAGCCGATACCGCTGGTAATCCCCTTCGATGTCCAGGGTGGCGCTGCGTCCGCCAGGGGTTCCGATCACGGTGATCATCAGTCGGGCATCGTCGACCGTGGCGATACCGGGTGTGCACCTGGCGATCTCGGCGGTCGCATGCTCGATATGCCCGGGGTTCGCCCATCCCGTCAGTGCCCGGGCGATCAGCTCCCCGGCCGGTATATCGGCCGCCGATCCATCCGCTGCCACCACGGTCCCGGCCAACCACAACTCCGCGACCAGCTCAGGCTGCCCGGTTTCGGTCGCGGTCACCGTGAGCACGGACTCCCGGGTTCCGAGTTCATACAGCTCGTGCACCACCTGCACGGCCGCGGCGTTCTGCGTCACCTGCCGATACGTATCCGCCGACGGCAGCGCCGTGGCCACCGATTCGGCGATCGACTGCAACCACCCGGCCATTGGGCGACCGGGCGCCGAAGCCTCGGGTCGATCGGCGACAGGTTCGTGCGAGTCCAGAGCATCGGCGGCAGGGTCCGGTGAATCAGCCGGACCGGACGCTCGATCGGATAGGTCGGTCTCGGGTCGAGGGTTGCCGGAGGCGGATTCGGTGCGGATCGGGAACGCAGCCCAGGTGATGGTGTACTCACCGCAAGAGTCCGAACCAGCACGCTCCGCGACCCCGTCCTCGACCAGACCTTCGACCCGCCGCTCACCTACCGGGTCTTCCGGATCTCGGTCGGCCACCACGGCCCGGAACTCCACGCCCCGCGCCCCCGTCCCGACCGCTACGGCGATCACGCCGGGTGTCGCACCCCCCACCGGCACCTTGTCGATCAGCGCCTCGACCAGCATCCTGGCCCTGGTGAACGCTTCCGGATGATCCTCGAGAGCCTCCCCGATCGGGCCCTCCTGCCGACCCGTCACGTCGCTCGGGGTGGCAGGCCCGAGCAGTGCGTCGAGATGCGGCGCGACTACCTCGCTGGGCGTGCGGCCCGCCGGATCCGTGCACGCGCCCTCGGCGATGAACCATTCGGCCGCCGAGAACACATCGGATCCGTCGAGGAAGTCGCTGACATAGACGACAGATTCGGTGCCGGCCGACCGGAACGCTGCGGCCAGCCACTGATTGTTATCGAAGAACCGTTTCGCCGCCCCGGAGCCCGATTCCCGGGACCGACGGGCCGAATCGTCGATCTCGACATAGTTGCTGCCGGCGAGGTCACGAGCGGGGGACTCCACGGACTGTTCGGAAAGTTCCAGCACCACGGTCTCGGGCGGCACACCCGGTTCGCGACCGAGCTCGACCCGCACCGCGCGGGAACCCGGCTCGTCGCCGACCACTCGCGCCGCGATCGCGCCGATCCGATCCAGATTCCCGCCCAGCACCGCACGCAGCCTCAGCTCGACCGCCAAGCCGGCCGCACGGGTCTGCGATTCATCGGTCCAGCGGTGCCACCGCATCGCGGCGCGCGCCCGGCGAGATACCTCGGCCACCACCGTGTCGGCGGTGTCGCCGTCGCCGATGACCAACACACCGTCCGGTATATCCGCACTCCGGAACACCACCTCCGGCCCGGGCCCGGTACCGCCCGTCGCGACCTGCAGTATCAGCAACCCGGACCAGGAAACCCGCGCGTTCAGGGTGGCATCCGGATCGCCACGGTGCGGTGCCACCAGCTTCGCTGTCAATGCCGCCACCGCGGCCCGATCCGCCGCCCGGCGCACACCGATCTGCTGTTCGAAGATATCGATGACCCACTGCGTCGGTTCCGTCGATGCCACCTCGGCCGCGCCGAGCGGCAACACCGCAGCGGTTCGATCCGGGCCGCTCTCTCGTTTCCGGTCGGCGACGGCCAGGGCTCGTCCGTGAAGCTCGAAAACGCACACCACGCGCCGTGGCCGGTCCCCCGGACCCCGTTCGACCCACCATGTCGTCGCCCCCGGGCCGACGACCTCGTCCGCGGTGCCGCCGCGCAGACCGCCGTCCAGAACATCCACCGATCCCGGCGGCGGACCGATGGCGGGACCTGCGCTCTCGACGGTCACGCGTAGCGCGGCCCCGGCCGGTTCGATCAGCACGGTGGTGTCGCTACCCGGCATCTCGAAGGCCAGCACGCTCTCCACTGTTTTCGCCACATCAGCCCGCGCGGCGCCGGGCCACCCCGGGAGGGCGTCGTCGATCTTCTCGGCGGTCACCCGGCCTGCTGCCGCGGGATCACCCGGACCGAAGTGCAGCGACTGCCGAATGGCTGCCGGTGTGGGCTCATCCGAGCCGGGCGGCGTAATGGCACGACCGATCAGGGTGGCCGGCTTATCGGCGCCGGGTTCACCGTTGTTCTCGACGTATACAGCCGGCTGACCGTCCGGCACCCAATCGGCGCCATCGGGGTCCTTGATGAAGACATAGGTGGAATCGACCCCCATCCGACGCCGGCCCCACACGTAATCCTGTTCGACCATCGTCGTTTCCGGCCGTTCGAGCGCATCCGCCACCGCTTCCCCGGTATGGAATTGCCGCTCCTTGACGATCGGGCGGCCCACCTTGTCGATGCCCTGGAATTCCATCACCGTGAGGTGCGCACCCACCCCGCCCTGCGAGGTCGCCAGACCGGGGGTTTCGTCGACAACCCACGCCTTGGATCCGGGTCCCAGAGCCACCAGGCGGCCGGCGATCTTGTCCCACGCCGTTCGCCCCGGGACTCGGCGATCGGGCGGTTGGGATTCATCCAGCTCATCGGTGCTGACCCCACCCCTGATCCACACACCGCTCAATGCGCTGCTCAGCTCGTCAGCACCCGGGACCGCGACCGTACGCGGATCCTGCCCCGTGGCCTCGGCGATCTCGTAGATAGCGCAGTCCGCGGCCTGCCCTTCCAACGCATGCTCCAGCAGCGGGCGAATCCGGGACGTATACGGGCCGCGGTAGTCGGCGCTGCCGTCGGAGATGGTGGGGGCCGGCTCCGGGACCGAAGGCAGCCTGCTCACTCCCGGCGCGAGCGTGTCCGCGGCCGGTGAGGGAATCACCGTGTGCAGCGGGGGCAGCGCTCCGCTCTCATCTGGTGGCTCGAAGTATTCGCGCTGTACCCACAGCCGCTCGAGACCCGCTGAACCCCGGTAAGCCGGGTAGTTATTGCGTGTCCGCCGCAATCCGTCGAGCGTCGCACCGAACAGTTCCCGTTCGCCCTCGTCGGCCGGGAGATGTAGGACGAGAGCCGGATTTTCGTCCCCGCCTCGGCGTGCGGTCTCGAGCACGGTCATCTCGAAATGGTCGGCGGCCGGCCCCAACCAGTCCTCGTACGTCCCCCCGGTATCCTGCAGGGATCGATCGGCCGCCAGAGCCCAATCTGCCAGTGGCGCAGCGAATCCCAGTTCCAGCCCGGTGACGTACTCGCTGATGTCGACATCATTGAAAGCGATCACCGGCGAATCGAGCATCAGAAGATGCACCGGGGGATGTCCGGGCAGCCGCACCGCAGTCCGCTCGGCCGCTGCCAGAATGCGCACCAGTTCCGCGGCATCGCCGCCTGCTGCCGTACGGTGGGCCAGTTCGTAGCGGTTGATCCGGTTGCGCCACCGGGCCGGGATCCCGCCGAGATCGGCCGGCGCCGCGTCCGAGAGTCCCCCTTCGGCCAAGGCCCACCGATCGTCGGCACTCAACGAGGCAAAGAATTCACCAACAGTAGAGAATTCGCCATCAGCAATGAGCTCGGCGCCGCGAAGCCAGATCCGGTCGGCCCGTTCACGGGCACCGGGCGGCGGCAGTTCCGGCAGGTTCGGCCGGAGCAGCACCTGCGCCGACAGATCGGCCAATACCCGCTCGTGTTTGTCGGCATCTGCCGCCAGCTTCCGGTAATGCGCGGCCAGCTCACCCAATCCGGTTTCGAGGAAAGTCAGCAGCTCCTGCACAAGCTCGCGCAGATCCTGCTTCGCAGCGTGCTGGAAATCTCGCGCCGGGTTGTCCGGAGACAAGTCCCGCGCCAACCTGTCGGACAGGCCCGCCAACTCCGCGACCGACAGCGTTGCCAGTTCGAACCCATCCCAGGCGAGTCCCCGGAACCCACTGCCGACAGCGAATCGCAGGTATTCGATCCGGTGCTCGACCGCTTCCAGCCAGCCCCGCTTCAGTCGGCGCTGCACAGTCGCCGGATCGCCGTCCCCATGCCGGCCGACCAGACCCAGCTCACGCGACAGCGAACCGTAAGTGGTGAAAATCGCCTCGACCGCGCCGAACCAGTCGTCCAGCTCGATCCGGTTCCTGAGCAGATCGTCCGCCGCCGCGTCCAACAGCCGCGCAATCTCCTGCAGTCGCTCCAGCTCCTCAGCTGCCCGCTGATCATCCGGCCGGGCAGCTGCTACCCGCAACCTGCGTTCGAGTTCGTCGATCCGATCCACAACGACTTCGGTGGCGAGCAACTCGCGCTCACGGGCAATCCGCTCGTCGAGTTCCTCCACCCGGTAGCCGGCCCCCGGGTCCATTCCCCGGCGGACCAACTCGTTGATCTTCTTGCTGACATCCCCCGGAGTCAGCGCGAACCTCCCGGGTTTTGCCTGACGGCCGGGGTTGACAGTCTCCCGCGCATAGCCGGCGAACTCCCCCGCCAAGACCTCCCGCTCGGACAGCAACCGAGCCAGCGTTTCCGAGCCCATCCGCGACCCCCACGCCACGGGACGTCCCTTCTGCCCCGCCATATGCCGGCGAATCTGCTGTGCCTGCCATTCGACCCGCAGCTCGAGCAAATTCCACCCGAGAACGTGCTCGGCCTCGCCCCGGGCCCCGGAGCCCTCCTGACCCCCGCCGCCGGACTCCGCATCCCGCTCGTCAGCACTGCCACGCTCGGGATCCCGGTCACGTCCACTGCCCAGCTCCGATTCACCGGCCGGGAACTGAACCAGCCTCAGCCGAGGCCCCTGATCTCCGGCAGCCGGACCCGCGATATCGCCTAGTTTCGGCCGGCCGGGCGGCGGCACCGTGCCGGTTCCCTCCTTATCGATATCGATGCGATTCACCGGGTTACCTCGGGCGTCGAGTTCGATACCGTGACTGTGCAATACCGTGCCGACTGCGCCTGCCGGGTCGAATTCGCCGAACACATTTCCGGCGAGATCGACCTTCACCAGCACACCGTTGTGGTTCACCACGAAGTAGGCATGGAATCCGGTCAGCGATTCCACCCCGTCGGCGTAGGTATCGATCACCACCATGCCCCGGCCGCTGTTCGCGCGGCGTATCGCCAGATCCTCCTCGGTCGGTTCCGCGACAATCGGAGTGCCCAGCAGTTTTACTGCGATGGCCAGGTGGCCTGCCGCGCCGCTGCCTTGAAAGTCGGTGTGCCCGCCCACGTTCCAGGACAATGCGGCGGCCGGAAAGCCCTTGATCTCACGGCCGTCATCGTCGAACACTTTCGGAAGTTCCACTTCCGGAAGCCGGACAACGGGCTTGCCCCTACGGATGGCGTGGTAGTAGTCGTTGACGGCCAGACCGGTCAGCCACGGGCAGAGATCATGATCGGGGACCTCCGGCGGCACGGTCGCTGCCGGGGGATGCACCGGCCCGGTCTTCCCGCGGCTCCTCTCGATCCGGGCCGCATGGCCCTCGACCGTCTCCCGCATATGTTCCGCACCGAATTCCGCCGCCCGGCTGATCACCCGGCACAGATCGAGGTATTCACCGACCAGATCGGTGAGCTGTTCGACGGTTGCCTCCGCGACCTCGGCCTCGCGCAGCTGATCCCCGACCCGGCGCCGGCTGTCCGCAGGGCCCTCGAAGAGCCGCGGACCGGCCAGTACGGCGTCCGCGACCATTCCAGGGTCCTGAGGCAGTGCGGCCCGCAGCGCCGTGCGCGCTTTTTCGAGCGCAGCCGCCTGCTCGATCCGCAGGTCCAATCGTTCGAGGGGAGTGCGCTGGGCCGGGCCCAGCTCTGTGGAGTCGTAACGCCGGTGCGGCAACAAAGGCTTGCCGGTAACCAGGGTTTCAACACGCCGGCCAGGGACTGCGGTTGCTCGACTCAGCGGCCGGTCGGCACCGTAGTCGAAATCGGGCTCATCGCCCTCCTGTGCCGCCGGCAGCGTCATAGGCGAGACCGGAGGTGGTACCTCGACCAGGGCCGCTATTTCCATCAGCTCCCGGTCGATGTCCGACTGCAGTCTCTCGGCCTTTCGGTCCAACCAGGACCATTCGGGGTCCGAGCGGAGCATTTCGTCCGGATCCTGGTCCAGTTCATCTGCCAAGTCGACGAGGCGTTTGCCGACCTCGGCGCGCTCAGTGACAGTCCTGCGCTGCTGCTCTGCGAACCAGTTGAGCCGGTTACGTCGGTCGCGGAGGGCACGGAGCCGCTTACCCCACCGATCGGAATCCGATATCGCCTCGGCAAGAACCGTGCGCGGCCAGAGCCCGGCCGCATCGCGGCGTATCACCGCTGCCCTGTGCTGTGCCATCCGGCGCTGGGTATCCGCATCAGCGAGCGCGTGCTCGAGCAGTGCGAGCCCACACACCCGGATGGTGTCGGTGTGCCACAGTTCCCGGCCCAGCAGCAGCACCCGGTCGAGAACGGCGAGTTCGGCGATCAGCTGTATCCACCGCGGACGGTTCCCGCCGGGGACCAGATCCGCGGCGAATTCCTCGATGCGTGCCTCGGTCACGTCTTCCGGTGTCCAGCCGAGTAGCCGCGCCAGCTCCCGCGCCCGCGCAGAACGCCCCAACTCCAGATTGTCCAGTGTGTCCTGGTCCAGATCTTCGGGGGCAACTCCGAAGGGGTGACCGAGCTGTCGCAACCCTTCATGCAAAGCCTCGACCCGCTTCGCCGTCCGCGACCGCAGCGCCTCCAGTTCGGCGCCCATTTCAGGGGTGGGCCGTTCCGCGGGTTTCACGGCAGGCCATCGTGCGCAGGCCTCCGCCAGGACGGTATCCAGTTGCTCTTCGCATTCGCGGAGGTCGGCTGCTCGGCGGTCGAGCATGTCGAGCAGCTCCACCAGTGGACGCACCCGCCGGTACCACAGCGCCGCATCCCCGATCACGATCCGTCGAGTGGCATCCGGCTCCAGCTCGAGTTGTCGGTCGACCTGTTCCTCGCTCGATGTCGCGGGATCGATCCCGGGCAGCCAGGACAGCACGTTGCCGGTGGACTCCAGCCGACCCCGCAGCTCCTTTTCCACCTTCCTGGTCGGTCGCAATTCGCCCGGATGCCAACCCAGTTCGGCTGCACCGAATACCTGCGCAGGGAACAACGGCTGATCCTCGAGCCGCTCCCATTCCTGCGCGAGCAGCTTCAGCCTGTCCACCTCCGCGGACAACAGCTGCAGCCGATGTGATCGGGTGTGCTCCGAATAGTGTTCGCGCAAAGCGACTTCCAACCGGTCGAGGCGCTCGACCCGACCGGTGAGCAGGTCGGCTTCCACGAATTTCGCCAGTTCACCACGCACTCGCTCGAACTCGGCCGGCAACTCCGCCGCATCATCGGATATCGCCTGCCCGTCAGGCACCGGATCGGTGCCCGCGGCTGCGTCTGTCAGCTGTCCCGCCGGCAATCCCCACTCGTGCTCCAGAAGACCGCCGAGTACCGAGTGCATATCCTCGAAGAACCCTCGGATCTCAGCGAGGGAGGAGGCTGGACGCGCGGACAACAGTTCCCCGTGCAGCCGCTCCACCCGGCGCTGCATCGTCCGCCGCCATTCGACCAGCTCGCGCGGCAGCTGACCGTCCGGCTCCTCGGGTTCGGGCGAGGGGACCGCGGGCGGGTCGCCGTCGCCGGCACCGCGATCGCCGGCACCGGAATCCCGGTGCCCCCCGGCTTCGTCCGCGCGCTCGCCGGAGCGGTCCCCTTCGCGGTCACGGTTGCCGCCCGAGTTCGCGCTACCGGCCGACGCCTCCACCCCGGTGGACTCCGCGGCGATATGCGTGATCGCACCGTACGCGTCGAGCACGATCACCTCACGCAGCGCCGGGATCGGGGCATTCCCCAACGCAGCGGCCAGCTGGTCCGGCAGCACCATGGAGTCGACCAGATCGATCACCACCCGATCCGCCACCCCGGCCGCGACGGTGTGCTCGATCCAGGATCGCAGCGCCCGCACTCCCCCGGCCGACGGCGCGTAATACCCGAACGGCCGGCCATCGATCCGGAGGGAGTCGCGCCACTCCACCCGGTAACCGGAGCGGGCCAGCACGGCCGAAGAGCCGATCTCCGCGCGCACGCGGGATGCGTCGCGGTCACGACCGGAGATGAGCCGGTCCGCGACGACACCCGGCCACAACCGGTTCGACAACAGCGAAACAAAGTCGACCGTTTCGTGGTCCGCTGTCCGGCCGTCGCCAGCAGCCACGGTAGGCGGGCCGCCTCTTTCGAGTCTGCCTCTCTCCCAGCGATTTCCTACTTCCGAGGGCGCGGATGCAATCCCCGGCTCCAGCAGCGCCCCCGGGCTGCCACGGAACCGGACCCCGGTGAAGGCGGCGGGGATATTCACGGGGCGTACCTTCGGCTCAAGCCCATTCACCGGCCTGCCGTCACAGAACTCGAACCAGACCACCCGCCACGAATACGGATACCCGCGCGCCCACGCCCGGGCCACGACCTCGCCCCGGTGGATCTCCTCCTTCCCGTCTTTCATCTCGTACACCACCACGTCACGCTCGCCCGAGCCGACCACAGTGAACGCGTGCCCCGTACCGTCCCCGTTCAGCACAGCCCCGTGCACCACCATGTGTCCCTGGGCCCGCACAACCCGATCCACCAGCGCCGGTACCGACGTCACCTGGTCGAAATCCGGATGCACATCCGCCCGCAGAACCAACCCGATATCGGACAGCAGGTCACCCTGCAACGGCGCGTCGGCCGCCGGAGGTTCAGGCCGTTCTGGAGGTTCACCCACCTCACCGTTGACCCGCCACAGTTCGAACTGCGTCCGATACACCGAATACGGCGCACACGGCCCCACCAACGCCGGCTCGGCAGTCGCCTCCGGAGCCGGCATCGTCAGGTCGGCAGGGTTCGGCCCCGACTGCTGACTGGTTCCGTCCCCGGCCGGGACTGTTCGGAGGGGCACCGCGATAATGCCGGCACGTGCCGCGGCCACGGTGCGCCCGGTCGGATGGCCGACGCCGAGCTTCTTGCCGCTGTTCTTCAGATGAGATTTCACGGTGTCCACCGAGCAACCGAGCTCTTCGGCGATCGCGGCCCTCGACATACCCCGCGCGTCCAGTTCGACGACTTCGATTTCCCGCTCGGTCAGTGTGCCGGTGGGGCGGAAGGTACCGGCGAGTGGAATCAGACCCGCGCTGAGGGCTACCGACACCATTGCGGTCCGGTCATCCACACCCAGCTTCTTACCTATACCCAACAAGACCTGCTTCACGGTTCCGTGAGGCACTCCCAGACGCTCACCGATATCGGGATTCCGCATGCCCTCCGCGACCTGGCTGAGCACGTCTACCTCGCGCGCGTCCAACACCCCGGAATTCTGCGGCGGATACATTCGGAGCAACTCGGCGGCGAGCACATCGACCGCGAAATTCTCTTCGGCGTTCAGTTCACGGCCGTTCCGAACCGCTTCCACCGCTGCGGCGATGGGTAAATCGGCCCCTGCCAACCGGTCGAGGATCTCCACCAGCTCACCACCACCGGCCCTCGCCACGGCGAGCCGTACTCGCACCGATTCGCTAACCCCCAACCCGGACAACAACACCCGCAGCACACCCACCCGGCGACGCAATCCCGTCCGGTCGGCCGGAGTCGCGGGCACCGTGCGGAACTGCAGGGCATCCACCAGCACATCCCGCCGGCCGGCACCGAACTCGTCGACAAGGCCCGCCACACAGGACTGTGCCTCGTCCTCGGAAACAGCCAGCGCCTCAGCGATGGTCCGATTCGTTTCGCCGAGCGCGAGCATGCCGAGCGCCGTATTTTCCGCATCCGACAGATCACGATCAGGCAATTCCGGTATCCGGCCCACCGCATCGGATGCCTGTCCTGTGTCGTCGGCCACGCTGAAAGGTGGTGTGGGGTTCCGGTCACCCGACAAGGCCGTGATCAACTCACCCCGGAGCCGATCCGCCATTCTTCTGACGACGCCCACGGGATAACCGGCTGCCACGATATCGTCGGGGCTCATCGCCAGCAGGAAGCACTTTATGGCCAGCTCCCGCACAGCGGGTACGGCCAACCGGTCCACGGTAGCTACCAATGCTTCCCGGTCGAACCCTCGAACGACTCGCAGCACCGTCGCGAAGGAAACCTCGTCGGTGGTCGCGGCAACCGCTGCGGCCGCTACGTCCAATACCGGCAGGGCGGGAACGACCAGCCGTACCGCCGCATACTGCTGTTCGGCAATCCATTCCGGCGTTCTGCGCATAGCACTCGCAGCCACCGCCGCCGACCGGCCGCTCAAGAGGGTCTCCCGCGCAACGCGCCGCATCTCGGGGTCTGCGAGGTTCGCGATCGCCGATGCCAAGCCGGGACGGTCGACGGCCCGGGCCACCTCGACCCTGCCCATTGCCATCTCGGAGTCGATCACGCTGACCAGGGATTCGGAAAGCTGGTCGGCCAGCTTCAGGACGGTTCGTCGTACTCGCAATTCTGCCGCGGGCGGAATGATTCCGAGTTCGGCGCCGATATCGGCCGGTGTACGTCCGTGCAACCACAGGCCGAAAGCATTCCTGCGTCGCACCGGCAACTGCTCGACCAGCAACCTCAGTTCTTCCCGGCGCCGCCCCCGAGCCTCCTGGATCGTCGTTACCGCGGATGCCAACGCCCCCTCAGATATCGCAAGAGCCACACTGTCGGCGGACAGCATCTGCGCCACTGCATCCCCACCCACCGGGAAGAGGTCCGGCTCGCCGTCGTCCCGGATACCGGCGAAGCCTGCCTGCGGGCGGCCCGGCCCAGTAGGGACCGAACCATCGGGTGAATCGGGACCTGCCTTCCCCGCGGCAGAGGCCGGGGCCGTCCGTGGAGGCGCGCTCGGCCCCGTCGTGCCGCGGCGGATGAAGGTGCTGGGGCTCGGCGCCGCGTAACCGAGTTCGGCGACAGCCTGCATCACCCGCCGGACCACTTCCGGGTCCGCTCGTTCGTTCCGCAATACATCGCCGGCATACGTGACGCTCACCTCGGCACGCGCAGCTACTGCCGCGAGGGTGGGCCGCGGTTTCTCCCGCACACCGTCGGCACCATCGAGGTCGAACCCGATCCGCTCAGCGGCCTCCCGCAACCGCCGCATGGTCTCCGGGCGGGGCCGCCGTTTACCGGCGAGGATGAGTCTGATGTCCTCGCGTATCATGCCCGATTCTTCCGAAAGATCGGCCAGCGTCACTCTCCGCGGAACACCATCCGGGCGGGGAATCTGCTGACCGACCAGCGGATAGCCGAGTTCCGCAGCGATCTCACGTATCCGGCGGCGGGTTTCGGGGGCCAACCCGACCCGGCGGTCGCGGATGGCTAGATGTGCGGTGGAGATGCTTACTCCGGCGGCGTCGGCGATCTCTTTCAGGGTGACCCGCGATTCCGGGCGGATCGCCTCGGACATCCGCCTGAATCCGCGGCGGTGCAGATCGCTGAGTACGGCGAGTTTGAGGCCCATCACCTCGGCCACGGCGGTCCGTGCCAACCCTGCCCGGTACAACAGCAGCAGCGTCCGTTTCTCGGCCGCGGTCAAGGGCGCCAGCGCGTCCCAGAACTGATCGCAATGCGCGCGGGACAGTGCGGCGGCCTCTCGTTCGTTGGCCGCAGCTGCGACGATCCGATCACGGAACTCGGGGAAGACCCGGCGCAACTGCTGGTAGTCCAACGCTTCCCGGGCCAGCTCCGCCGCGCGAGCACTCAGATCCGCGTCGGCATCCGCATCGGACGCCTCTGCCGCCAACCACTGGAAGGCCTGTTGGACCACATCTTTCAGCAGGGAACGGTCACCCAGTGCACGGGGACCCACCTGGCCCAGCACCACATTCCGGTACCGCGTGAACAACTGGCGGCCCAGGACCTCACGATCGCTCGGGCCGGATGCGTCCGGCACCTGCGCACCCGTGCGCACCCGATCCGCAGGGTCGTCCGAGGCCGCCGTCGGCGTCTTCGAGGTACCCGGGCGGCGTGCTCCGCCGCCCCCGTGAGTGGGCTCCGCCGGGAGGGGCCGGCCTATCCGGGTGGAGGGTTTGTCGGCCCCGGGTTCACCGTTGTCCTCGCGGTATTCGGCGGGACCGTGTTCCGGGGGCAGCCATGCCGTGCCGTCGGCGAAGCGGAACATCGCGTAGGTGTGAGTCACCCCGGGCCGCTCCAGACCCCACACGTAGGCCTTTTCGTGCTTCGTCGTCTCCGGCCGCTCGAGCGCATCGGCCGTGGCCAGACCGCGAGTCCGGTGCCGTTCGATGATGATCGGCCGGTCGAGCTCGTCCGTGCCCTGGTATTCCAGCTCGTAGGCGTGCGCCCCGATATCGTCAGGTGTGTCGGTGAGGGCGGGGGCTTCGTCCACCACGACGGCCACCGATCCGGGGAAGCGCATTCGCACCAGCTGATCGGCGACCTTGTCCCATGCCGTCCGGTTCGCGGCCGTGCGTCCGCGCCGCGTCCACAACTCCGAGTTGTAGCGAACCAGGAGGTCACTGTCGAATCCGTCGGGGAACCACACTCCGGCCAGTGGTCCGCTGAGTTCGTCGGCGGACCGGCCGGGCGTCGATGCGGCCGGAATCGACCGAGGATCCACGCCGGTGGCGGCGGCGATGATCTCGGTGGCGCAATCCGCCGGCTGCCCTTCGAGCGCGTGCTCCAGCAGCGGGCGCAGCCGGGTCCGGTGGGGGCCGCGGTATTCGGTGGTGCCGTCGCTGCCGGATGCTGCTGTCGCCGGGGCGGCGGTGCCGTCGGGTGAGACGAAATCGAGATCGGGGGTCAGCGGGCCGAGCCCGCCCGGCCGGGCATAGACGCCGTAGTGATCGCGCGTGCCGATCAGCCCGAGCAGCTGGTCGTTCAGGCCGTCCGACGAAGCTCCGGCGTAGAGCACCACCGCGGGGTACTCGTCGCCGCGCTCTCGACCCGCTTCCTCCACCAGATCCGTGAAGCGCTGTGCGGCGAGCGGGAATCCGTCGGGCACGGTCGCATTGATGCCCAGGTCGAGGACCGACGCCTGTTCGGTGGTATCGACGTCGCCGATCGCGATCAGCAGCTGATCCAGGGTAAGCAGGTGCACCGGGGGGTGCCCCGGTAGCCGGGCCACGCGCTGTTCGGCCGCGTCCAGAGCGTCCAGCTGCGCAGTGATGTCGTGGCCCGCGGCCTGCCGGTGGACCAGTTCGTAGCGGTTGATCCGGTTGCGCCAGCGCGCCGGAATCCCGGCGAGGGGCAACGAACCGTTCGGAAGCCCCCCTTCGGCCAGTGTCCAGCGGTCCTCCGCGCTCAATGCGGCGAAGAACGCGCCGGCACTGGGGTATTCGCCGGCGCGCAACCAGATTTGATCGGCCCGTTCGTGAGCTCCCGGCAATGGCGGGGTGGGCAGAGCCGGCCGCACCAGCACCTGCGCCGAAAGGTCCGACAACTCCAGGTCGAGTTCGGTCTCCAGTTCGGACCGCCGGCGGTATTCCGCGGCGACGGCATCGGGGTCCAGCTCGAGTAGACCGATCAGCTCCTGGATCTGCCGCTGCAACACATCCCACTCGGGCGGCCGGTGCTGCGCCGCCGAATCCGACAGTTCCCGCAGTTCGTCGAGCGATATCCGCCCGTCGCGGAAGGCGAACTGCCGGAGCAGAAGTCGCCATTGCGCGCCGGCTCCGGACCCGGAGGCTTCGAGCATCTCCGGCAGAACCAACTCGAGATCCCGGATCCGGTCGTGCACCGCCTTCACCCAGCCGGCTCCCAGCCGGCCCTGTGCCATACCCAGTTCCCGGAGCGGCCAGCGGTTCGTGGTGAACAGCTGCTGCACCCTGCCTGCTATGGCATCCAGCCGCGCCGTATTCGCCAGGCGCTGCCGGGCGATATCGGCCAACTGTTCGGCCAGCCTGCCCAAGTACCGTAGCTGTTCCACAGCCCGCTGATAGCGGTGCGCGGCCTCGGTCTCCTCATGCGACCGTGCCGCCGCCGCGTCCCGGCGAGCTGCCTCCGACCGCAGGGCCCGCTCGAGCTCGTCGATCCGGGACAGCACGGGGTCGATGATGTGGTATTCGCGTTCGTAGGCGATCCAGCGGTCGTATCTCTCCACCGCGAGCGCGGTGTCGTCGGGGGCGATACCGCGGCGACTCCGAGCGGTGATCTCCGCGGTCGCCACCTCGGGGGTCAGCCGCGCCACATCCACGAGACCGGCGTCATCGGGGAACTCTTCGACCAGATCGTTGGAGAACTTCAGCGCCAGCCGTTCCCGCTCGGCGCGCATCAGTACCAGCGTGCCCGGTCCGGAGTCCCGGGCCCAGCTCAGCGCCCCGTACAACCGCGTGCGACGGGCCCGCAACGCGGCCCGCAGCTCGAGTAGTTCGGTGCCGAGAACCTGCTCGTCGTCGTCCGGCTCGGGGCCGGCCCCGAGTTCGGGCACCACCCGCAGATGCCGGACTCCGTCCCCCGGCGCCGGCCCCGTGACATCTCCCACCCGCGGCGGCCGGTTCTCCGGCGGAGTCCTTTGCGCGCCGACCGGATTACCGTCCGGGTCGAGTTCGTTCCCCTCGGCATCGAACAGCGGGTCGACCGGGTTGCCTCGAGCGTCGAGTTCCACACCGTGGGTGTAGGCGACGACGCCCTCCGCCCGATCCGGCCGGAACGGGCCGACCAGGTTGCGACTCCGGTCGAAAACCACCAGCTCGCCGTCGTGGTTGACCACCAGATAGGCGTGCGCGCGCGGTGCGCCCCTTCCAGCACGGACGTAGGCGTCGACCACCAGCATGCCGCGGCCGTGGTTTCTCGCGCGCCGCGCTCGGGTGGGCGGACGACCGGGTTCCGCGCCCAGCAGAAGGTCCTGGATCGCTTTGTGGCCCGCGGCCCCGAAACCTCGGTGCTTATTGTGCCCTCCGGCCAGCGAGGACAGTGCGGCGCCGGGGGTGCCGTCGTCATCGACAGCCACCTCCGGGATGGTCATCGCGCGGTTCTGCTCGCGGATAGCGAAGTAGTAGTCGTTCGCGGCCTGGAGCATGAGCGGCACACAGCGACCGTCCTTCTTTTTCGGCTGTACCACGGCCTCAGCCTCTTTCGGCTGTGTCACAGCAGCACCGAGCATGCCCGTGAGACGTTCCGCTCGTATCCGGAGTGAGGCGTCCCGCGCCTCTTTCTGTATCCTCTCAGCGCCCGCCAGATCAGCCTCTGACACCCGTTGGTCGGCGCGTATGAACTCCGCCGTCGCCTGTGTGTCCCGGGCACGTGCCCGTTTGATCTCGAGCGCCAGTCGCGCGCGCCACTCGTCGGCAGGCGGGTGGAACTCCGACGCCCCGTCTGCCGCCTGCTGCCCCGGAGGGGCCGGAGGGCGCGCTGATCGGCTCGGTGAACCCGCCGCCTGGGCCTCCGTGGCCGGGTTCGGGACCGGAGTCGACCGGCCGAACACATCTTTCGGGGTGGGAACGGCAGGTGGCGACGGCGGCGCCACACCGGCCTTCGGTGGCTCGTTCAGCGCGGGATGCTGCGCACCGACCGTTGTGACGCCGTGGCCCGCCGGCTTCCTCCGTCCGGCCGCTCGCGCCGTCTCTCCACCCTGCGGCGTGGCCGTTGTCTCCGGTGCTGTCGTCTCGGAGCGCGCGGCGATCCCGTAGACGCGGCGCCGTCCGGCGGCATCGAGGAAGGAGTGGGTGAGTTCCCAGTCGAGCGCGTCGTGCACTACGAGATAGTTCTGGCCAGAAGCCCACCCGATTCGGGTACTCGCGGGAACCCGCAGGTACTGCAGCGGCTTTCCCGCGAGCCGCGATGATTCTTCCTCCGCTGGATACCACCGGTCGCTGCCCGGATCCAGCGAACCGCCGGATATCTCGGTTCCGAGGTAGTGCGCGGGCAGGGCGCGCACCAATACCAGATCATGCGGCGCCGAGGTCCACTCGCTCTCCGCATACCTGTTGAATTCCCGCTCGAAGTAGGTTCTTGCCGTCCACTCGTCGCTGAACGCCGCTTCCTTCGACGCTATTGCTGCGCCTGCCACCGCCGTCTTGGCGACGCGGAGACCGGCGAAAGTCTCGGCGGATACCGCCGACGGGCCCAGCTCGCCCAGTAGGGTTTCGAGCCTGTCGATCTCCCAGTCGAGCTCCCGGTGGGAGCGCTCGAGCATGGTCTGCTGCGCGTGCAGGAATGCCTCGCACGGGATGATCAATCGGGTCCGTTCCGACAGCTCCATCTCGCTATTGGGCAGCCACTGGAGCCAGTCCGACACCGCGCGAACCTGATTCCCGGTTACCTGTGCGGGTTCCATTCGCAGCAGCTCCGACACCGCTCCCAGGTTCGCGACATCCCGCGCGGCGCTCAGCTCGGTGACCGCGGAAAGTACCTCCCCGGCCAGAGATTCTCGCCTCCGCCGATCATCGATGTCGGTCAGCCACTCGCTGCCGAGTTCGGCGGCGCGGGTGCGTGCGGTGGACAGTTCTTCGAGCGCACTGTCCAGTCGCCGGGCGGTCGCATCCGGGTCTGCCCGATCCGTCAGGTCAACCAATTCCGCGAGCCGCGGTATCAGGTACGCCACCTGGGCCAGCGCGACGAAGTCCGTGTCACCCGCCAGCTCACCGAGCCGGCGAGCCGGATTCTCGTAGTCGATACCTTCGGAACTGCGCCGGACCGTGAACAGTCGGCCGAGCGCGTCCTCCCATTCCCGCCACTTCCACGCTGACAGGTCGGTCGCCTTCCGATCGGCGTAGTCGCGCGAGTGGCCCGGCGGGCCGGCGCTCACACCGAGCTCGAATCCTTCCCGGAGGCAGGTGCGTAGTTCGGCAACCCGCCACGGAGTCGAAATAAGCTGCCACTCGGCCTCATCCATGCTCGACATCGCGGACTCGACCCGCGCGAAGATCTCGGGCACCAGCGTCGGCCTGATCGGATAGTGGGCGGTATCGATGCCCAGCCACCGGGCCAGATCAGCGCGCGCGGTGGTCAGGCGCTCGGCCGCCTGGTCCCAGGGCACACCCAGCTCGGCGGACAACGCATCGCGTCGACGGACAAACTCCTGCGCCGCATCCTCTTTCGATATCTTTCGACCCGCCGGCAGCGCGCTCATCGACCCCGCCGAACGCCGAACGCCCGCAGTACCGTCGTCCGAGCCGATGAACGGGCCGGGGAAGTCCACCGCAACCGAAAGCGACCCGGACCAATAATCCTCGGGCACCGGCCCCTGCAGCGCCGACCAATCCGATACATCGGCCACCGCGGCGTTCATCGCCTCGCCGACCGGTCCCTGAGATCCGGCGAGAGGGGACAGCTCAGCGGCGATGTCGAGCAGTCGCGATCGCCGGTATCCCGGACGCGGCATATCCGACGGTTCCCTCGCCGCCAACGCCTCCAGCCGTCGCGGCTCGAGCAGTTCGGCCACGCGCGCGACGACATCGGAGGTGGCGGTGAACGGCGATCCGAACTCCGAATACATGAAGTATGCGGAGGGCCCCAGGGCCACCACTGACGGACCGGCGCCCTCGTTGCTCACCGGTGTGTTCTCGATCGGCTCCGCGAAGCGGTGGGCCGACCGGAACGCACGTATCAGCGGACTGATTCGAGGGTCGTCCCGCACAGCGGCCGGAAGCTTACTCGGCCAGTAATCAAGGGTGATCCGCCACCTCGCCTGCCCACGCGGGTAGAGGTGTCTCGAAACGGTGGGCAGCAGGCGGTGCAGTGCATAGACCTGATGGATGCACAGCCATTGCAGGGCAGAATCGATCCGCTCCGCCAGGAGGGTGTAATTATCGGCAGCCAGGGCCGGTCCCACGCCGGCGTCGGCACCCCTCTCCTCGATTCCGTCGCGAGTGTCCGAGCCGGCAGCATCGTCCGGCCCGGAGGCCGGTTCCGGGAGTACACCGCGAAGGCCGAGTCGCTCCGCCATGAGCTTCGGCGTCGGGCGGGGCACCGTGCCCGCGGAAGAGCCGTCTACCGATGGATTCGTTCCGGCCGACTCCTCGTGACGCTGCCCGGTCTCATCATCCGCTCGCTCGGCACCGGGTTCCGGCGAAACAGGTGCTTCCGGCTCCTGCGGGCCGTCGGATTCCAGCCGGAACAGGCTGAACCATACCGCCTTCCGGAACGGGTCCCGTTCCCCCGCACGCAGCGGATACGCGCCGAACCGGTCCATATCCGCCTGCACGATCGCCCGGCCACGGCCACGTTGCACCTCCCGCTCGTCGCCCGGCCCGGGCGGGACGGAATCCGGTTCCTCGGCTTGCGCCGCATTCAAGTCGTCCGCGGCGGACAGATCCACGCCGAGAGCGGAAAGATCGAGGTCGTCGGCCGCCGAGAGATCTATATCGGCATCCAGATCGAACCCACCGGAGAGGGTTTCCAGATACCGATCCAGATCCGCGCCCTGCAGCGGCTGCTCACCCTCGAACTCGGCGAGCTGATCCCGCTCCGCAGACTCCGCGCCCGGCGGCAGTGGCGGCGCGAATTCTACGGCGGTATCGAACACCCGGACCAACAGCTGCCGCGGGCCGAACGTCGCTTCGACCAGTACCGGACCGTCGGTGTGATCCAAGGCGTTGCTGCCCCATTCCGAGACTGCCCGCTCCGCATCGGCGATCTGGCCCTCCGGCCACCCATCAGCGGCCATCGCTTCCCGGAGCCATCGGCGGACCTTACCCAGATCCTTGCGGCGCGGATCGGGCCCCTGACCCACCCACAATTCGGCCCGCACCGGCTCGGCGCCATCGACCCCGTCGGAGGGCCGTTCGAAGAACTCCAGACGGGCCGTGCGGGCCCCCTCCAGCACGGTCCGGCCGCTCGGGGTCGCCGGGGTATCGGCCGAGAGCACAACATCGATCAGGCGCTCCTGGCCATCGGCATCGGCAACGCGCATGCCGACCAGGGAAACCACCCCGTCGGCCACGCCGGCGGCGGTCCGAGCCGCGGCTAGGACAGGATGATCGAGTCCGACCCGAGTACCGTCGACGAGCACGTCCACGCTCAGCACCCGGCCGCCCGCCGCCCCGCGCACCCGCGGCCGCAGGGTCACGCGGGCACCCGGTGCCGCCGCGAAGATCCCATCCACCAGAGTGATCAGCGATTCCGCGACACGGTGCGGCACCTCGGGCTCGGTCCAACCATGCCAGCGCAGCAACCGCCCGAGCGGGCCGACCACCTCCGGCCGCCGTTCCTGCCAGCTCGCCAGATCCCGGGAGGGCGGTACCACCGCTTCCACTGCCAGCCGGGCAGCGGAAAGTACCGGCGCCAGGTGCGACGCCGCAAGGTCCTCGTCGACCGTCACCCCGGTCACGGGTCGCAGCAGCTCGGATTCGACCTCGGTGCCCGTTCCGGCGGGCAGCCCGAAAACCTGTTCGTCGACCCACTGCGCCTGCAGTTGCTCCGCCAGGTACTCGGCCGCGGTGGGTTCCCGCATATCCACACCGTCGGCCTCGGCCTGCACCGCGGCCCGCAGCGCTGCCTCGGCCTGCTCCGAATACCGCCGCTGCCAGTACAGCGGCAGGTTCTCGAACCGGGTCCGGCTGAGATCCACCAGCTCACGGTCCGGGGTATCCGACGCGATGGGCGATCCGTCCAGGGTCCGCAGCTGCAACCAATAGCTACCGTCCGGCCGGCGGTACAACTCCCGGAACGCCTCATGAATCCGCTCGGCCAACGTGCGGATATCCGCCTCGGACAAGGAGATCTCGGGTACCGCACCACCGACCGCCTGCACCACCGCGGACAACTCGGCTGCCCGCATCAGTTCCCCGGCACCACCTCGCCCTGGGATTGCGGGGCCGGACGCCGACTCCTCCGGGCCCACGTTGTCCTGGGTGCCGGCCAGCGGAGTGGCCGGATAACTTCCGCTCGGTACCTCGCCACGCGCCAGGGACCGCAGCGGGCGGCGCCGGTCGTCGAACACCATGCCGTACCAGGTGCCTTGCGGTTGTTTCCAATCGGTGAACAGTTCGTCGATCACCTCGTGCCCGCGGCGCTCGTGAACGCGGACTCGGTCGTCGTCGCCTTGATAGAACATGACGACGTGGGCGCCGAACCGTGGGTGGGCGACCGCACCGATCACGGTCTTCCCCTCGGCGGCCAGCGCGCGAATCTGCTCGGGGGAGTCGAAGGGTTTGTGGTGCCAGTGACTGCCGAAAAGTTCGGCGTATTCGACGGGGTCGTAGCCGCGTAGCCGGATCTGCTGATCGAACCGGGAGGGGATTTCTCCGTGCAGTTCGAACCCGAGCAGTTCCGCGAAATGCGCGATTTCCAGCGCGCAGATCTTCGGTATATCGCTCAGCAGGTGCGCGCTCTGCGCCCGGCTCGGTGCCGTGGTGGCGTCGCCGACCTGCGATACCGGCGTCCGCGCCGACCGCCCGAACACATCCCGGCCCGGCGTCGGGGTACCGATACCCGGTTCCGGCTCCGCGGTGAGCCGGGCCGCCGCCGCGAGCCCCCTGTCGAGTTGGCGGAGGTAGTCGGCTCCCGCATCGAACTCATCCAGGATCGTGGCGGATTCATACCGGACTGCCGCCGTGTCGAGCTCGTCGGTGAGCGCCCGCCAGCTCGCGAACCGATCCGCCCACGCGCGATGCTGTTCGGCGAGGGCGCGCAGCTGGTTCAGCTGCCGCACCAGCGCACGCCAGTTCGGTTCCTCTCCCACTACATCGCCGATACGGTCGGCGACCCGATCCGGATCGATCGGATCCGTCGCGACGCCCAGGTACTCCCGCTCGGCGGGGAAGTCCTGGGTGAGCTCGTCGAGCATGGTGAGATAGCGCCGTTTGCTGGTCAGCCGCTGCCGGTGGGCCGTGTGCAGGCCCTTCTGCAGGAGGCTGAGCTGCGCGGTATCGCTGGCAGCCAGTACCCGGGAGATCGTGGCGCCGAGCTCGATCCGCGGGGCCGCGGGTTGTTTCGCCGCCGTATCGGCGAGTTCGGCCAGTAGGCTGCCGAACAGATTGTCCAGCAGGTGCAGCCGCATCTGGTTCTTTTCCGCCGGCACACCGTCGACTCCGTCGGACACATTCAGTTCGAGAGGGATCCGGGAGGAGATCACTCGCCGCGCTACCTCGTCGAGCGTCGTCGCCGACGCCGCAAAATGCAGGTAGGTGTCCCGGGTGTCGAGCTGGTCTCGCATCTGCGTGGCGGATTCGCGCAGCGCCCGTTCCACGGTCACCAGGTTCGCCAGGCGAGTGTCGGCCCGTTCGATGTTCTCCGCCGCGTCCAGAGCCCGGAAAACGGTGACGAGGATGCGATCGTATCCGATCGCATCTCTTTCCTCGGGCGACAACTGATCGGCCTGCGACAGCCGCGTATCCAGGTTGTTCGCCACTTCCTGGTAAGCGTGCGGGGCGGTGATCGGGTCGGTGAACCGGTCAGCGGCGATACCGTGCCGCACCGCTACCTCCGGTATCAGTTCGCGGACGACCATCTGCCATTCCGCACGCCCCGGCGAATCGGCGCGCATCACCTCATCCGGGTCGACCACCAGGTCCCCGGCCGACTTGCGCAGCGTCGCCTTCGCGCGCGCCCGCCGTTCGACCTCCTGGATTGCCGTGATCACCAGGGTTCTTCCGAGGTCCGGATGCTGGGCCGACGGTTCGTCGGCCCCATAGACGGAGATCCCGAGCGGCGGGACCCTTTCCCCATCCACCGACCGTGTTTCCAGCGTCGTGGTGAGACGGTCGAGGAAGGCCGCCAGATCGGTGCCCCGCCACACCAGTGTCGCGACCTCCGGATCGTCCGAATCCTCCGAATGCGCCTTCATCTTGTGCAGTGCGTCGGCCAGACTTTCCTGCAGTGATATCGGGTTCGCGACCCCTACGGTCGCGTGGATGTCGATCCGCTTCGCGGTCGCCGGATCACCCAGCACCACTTCCGCCTGCTGATCCCAGCCGAGCGAGAGCGCGCTCGGCTCCGGGTACTCGTGGGCCTCCTTCGCAAACCACCGCAGGACATCCCGCAACTCCCACAGTTCCGGTTCCCGCTGCGCGCGCGTGGCATCTGTGACAGTCCGCTCGAGGCGTGCCAGCTCCGTTTCGAACTTGTTCAGCCAAGGGTCCTCGAGCTGCGGTTCACCGTCGAATTGCCGCGCCATCGCCGGTATTTCGATTGCGGTGCGCACGACCTCGGCTCCGAGGTCGTAGCCGGAGAGAATCACTCGCGGCCGGTCACCGGTGCGGTCCTCGCAGGCCGCGTTCACCGACGTCACCAGATCCACCAGTGTTTCGGCGTCGGTGGCTGTACGGATTCGCCGGATATCGCTACCGACCGACTCGGTTGTGCTCGGATCGTCGTCGAGTACCAGAACCAGCGCCACCCGTTCGGCCGGGTTCTGCTGCTTCTGCTGCTCGATCTGATGGGCGATCTTCCCGACCCAGGCGTCAACGGTGCCGAGCAGTTCCATGGCCGGCCCGGGCATATGCCAAATCACGGTGTCCGCGCCGGCCAGGTGATCGGCGGAGTCGGCGTCCTCCCCGACGGCGATCACCAGTTGCGCCCGGCCCTCCCCCTGAATCGTCGCGTCATCCGGTTCCCCGTCCGGGACAAAACGGGCTGAGAGGACTTGCAGCCCGAGGCCCTGGGCGCTGGCATGCTCTTCCACCTCGGCCAGCGTCCCGGCCGCCCGCTGCCAGTGCGGCAACTGCGGGTCCTGCTCTCGGCCGTCCGGCGCCGCAGTGGCCCGCGTCCGCAGTTCTTCCCGAGCCCGGCTGTCCAGCTGATCACCAGGGACGGTGGCCACCAGCTCGCCGAGCCGCTGCCCGGCACCACCCGCGTCACCTGAATCGCCCAGTTGTCGGCCGATCAGCTTCGGGGCCGACCTATCCGCGTCGGAATCGTCAGCGACCGGTGCGGTCCCGTTCGCCTCTGTCTCGTCGCCGAGTCCGGGCGGTATCCCCAGCTCGCCGGCCGAAGCGCCGGGATCCGCGATGTCCAGTTCGTCCGCCCAGGCGCTCGGCGGATTCCATTCGCCCAGCAAGGATGCGAGAAAGTCGTCCGGTGCGGTGTCAGCGGCTCCCCCGGCCGTGAGGTCGAACTCGAAGGCGTCCACCAGGTCGGCCAGCTGCTCGTTCTCCAGCGCCTGGTTGATCAGGTCGGCGGCCGCACTGTCGGGCGTGAGCCGGATCGGTATACCGATGTGTGCCTCGGCGAGCCGGCGCAGGTCCCGGGCCAGCCGCGCCGGATCGGTCCCCTGCCAGACGGCGGTGGCGCGCGTTCCGTACTCACCCAGGCCGGTGGCCGCGATCTGCAGGCCGGTGCGCAGGGCTTCCGGGGTGGGTTCGGTCGCGGAGATCGCGACATCCAACGAGTCCGGTGACACCAGATTGCCGAGTACCACGAACGACCGATCGGCGGGACCGGTGAGCAATGGCAACGCCAGCGGCTGGACACCCCACCGCCCGGCAGATTCCCGTTCTGCACTCGACTCATCCGGTACGTTCGGGGGGCGCAGGCGATCGGCCCGGTTCACACATTCCAGCAATCCTTGCACGCGCGCGAGCTCAGGTCCGGAGCCTGCTTCGCGATGCTGCCGCACCGCGTCGGCGAGCAGCTGTAGCCAGGCGACGGCGTGTACGGATGCCCCGATACCGTCCAATTCGACCAGCGTTGCGGGCGCGCCGGCGAGCAACGCGGATTGCTGGGCCGCGGTCAGGCCGGCCCACCCGTTCATCACGTCGATCGGTGACAGCTGCTCGAATCTGCCTCGCAGCGCTGCGGCTTCGGCGCGCACGGCGTCGGTGGGGGCCGGGTGCCGGGACAGGTCGAAGGTGGTGGCTCGGGTGGCCGGCAACTCGCGCAGGTCGGCGACCGCCTCGCCCATGGACCGGTGCGCGGCCCGCGCCGCATCTATTCCGTCGCCCTGGCCGACGATCTCGAACCGGGGCGGCCGGTCCCCAGAGCGCAACCGCGCCACCCGTTGCAGCTCCTGGCTCAGGGCTTCTCCGTCGGCGGCGACGAGATCGAAGGTGTGCGGGGCGCGGCCCACGGCGTCGAGGTCGTCGTCGTGGCGGAATACCGCGATCACGGCGACCGTGCCGCGCCGGCGCGCATCGCTGATCCGGTCGAGGAGCTGTTCCGGTCGGAGCGCCAGTTCACCCATCGTGGTCGTGGTTTCGCTCATCCAGCCGATCACGATGTCGGCGGTGGCCGCATCACCGATTTCGAGGACAGACCGGCCGCGCTGGGTGTCGATATTCGCGCGGTTGAAATCCAGCAGCCGGACCGGGCCGATACCGCGGCCCAATGCCCGCGTATCGGTTTCGACCACGGTTTTCTCGTATACGAAGAGTTCCGTGTGCCGGTCCGGGTCGCCTTCGTCCGGATACCGGTCCAGCTCGCTCTCCAGCGCCGACAGATTGCGGGCATCCCGCTCATCGGAATCTCCCGGAGGCCCGCGGTCGTCGCGGGGCAGTCCGGTGAGGGCGGCCGGCGGGCGATCGTCGTCGACCGCCATCCGTTGCTGCGGCACCAGCGGTATCACGGCCCGACCGTGCTTATCGGCCGCCAGACCGTGGACCTGCAGAATCTTCAGTTCATCGAGTGTGCGCAGCCGTGCCGGCACATCGTCGCCGTACAGGACGACCACCTGGTCGCCGTCCCATTCGTGCAGTACCAGCTCCCCCCGGTCGACCTCCAAAGTGAACATGGTTGCGCCGACCCGGCCGCGGTCGCGGTAGGTGATCGACCCCGCGATCGCGCCTTCGAGGCTGCGCACCTCGGAAACCAGGTCCGCCAGCGAGGTGAACGATTGCCACTCGATATCGGCCGCCGCGGCCACCGGTTCCTGGGTGAGCCCGGACAGCGGACTGGTGGTGAGCAGTTCCAGTCCGGCCGGTACGTGGTCGAGTCCGCCGCGCTCACGGCGGAAGTCCACCAATCGACCGACGGCGACCGATACCGAATTCGGGCGGCCGGCGGGCGGCGAGCTCTCCGGGGCGGCCGCGTCCGGGACGACACGTTCGAATTGTCCGGCGATCTCGGACAGTATGGCCCGGATCTCGGCATCACTGTCCGCGTCACGTTTCCGGGCCAGCGCATCGATCTCGCGCACCTGTGCCACACCGTTCCGGTAGCGGCGGTCCTCGCGCAGGTAGGACTCGATATCGCTGACCAGATCCCGCTGTGCTTCGTACTCCTTGATCAGGTCGCGGAGCTGCGTCTGATTCTTGGCGAGCGTCTTCCGGCGCGCCGACAAGAACCGACTGCTCAGCCGGGAGTCCGGTACGCCGAGAGCCGCGGCCAGATTCCGGTGCAACCGTGCGCGCTCACCGCGGGCCGCGCGCAGGGTCGCCGAGTCCAGGCCGGCGAAGTCCACCCCGCGTTCGTGGAGATCCAGCCGGGCGGCGCGGCGTGCGGTATCGGCGTTACGCAGCTGGTATCGCAGGGCACCCAGGCCACCGACACCGGCCTGGCTGCGGTACTGCGCGATCTCGATATCGGCGACGATGAAATCCAGAATCGCCTCGATCAGGCGGCCGACTCGGTCCTCGTCGCCCGGTCGCGCCACGGCGAGCAGGACGGCGGCCATATCGCGCAACCGGGGTGCGGCCTCCGCGGGGACGATATCGTCCATGGTCAGCGGCAGTCCCAGACGTTCGGCGACATCGGCACGCTCGGCCGGCTCCATTCCGGCGGTGATCTCGGCGTGCAGGTCCTCGACATCGCGGAGCAACTGGATCCCGGCGAGCAACTGCCGAGCCTCTGTGGCGATCAGCGCCCGGGCGGCCTCGGCGGGATCCGCCTTCCAGGAGGTGAAATCGCTGTCTTCGAGATATTCCTCGAACCGCCGGACCTGCGCGTCGGCCAGCACCAGATCCGGGGCGAGGTTCGACAGTCCGGACAGGGTGGCCGCCCGGTTCCCGTGGGCGGGTTCGGCGGCCAGGCCGCGCAGCGTCGCGAATATCTGGCCGGGCAGGAATGCGTACGGGTCGGCCGTTGCCGGGTTCGGGCCGGGGCGCAGCTCGGCGGCGAGCGCGGCGATCCGGCGGGCCACGGCAGCGCGCTCTCCGCGGGACGCCTCGAGCCGGCGCCGGATCTGCCGGCCGGATTCGGTGGGGGCGGCGTCGAGTTCGGCGGTCATCCCGGGCTGCCGGGGCACATCCGTTACCGCACGGGTCGCTGTCGCCATCTCGGCGACAGCGGTGACCGGACGGTGGCCGTGCGGATCACGTTGCCGCCGAACAGCATTGTGCGCGGCGATCCGGCCGGCCATAACCTTCGCGTCCGCGTCGGTATATTCCCCCGGCACCCGCAGCGTGGCGATCAGGGCGGTATCGCCCTCGTCCAGGTCGCGGAACAGTTTCCGGGCGTCCGCGGCCGCAGTCTCGAGGTCGGTGGCTTCGAGCTCTACCCAATGCGCCTGCCCGGCCGCATCCGGGTTCTTCCCCACGGCCACGGTCAATTCCGGCCGATCGACGTCCACGGTGTGGGACAGCAGCCACGTGTCCTGCTGCTCGTCCGCCCGCAAGACCCTCGATATCGCCGCGACGAGCTCCTGCTCGTGCGGTTCGCCCGCGCCTTCATCCCCGAGCGTGAGCCGACCGGCAAAATTGCGCACGGAGACGGGCAGGCCGGGTGCCTCGGCCAGGACCTCCGGGTGTTCCGTCAGCAGGGCGATATGAACATACGAGGGCAGAGTCCGCCAGATCTCATCGTTGGCCCGCGCTATATCCGCCACCGTCGCGGCATCGGCCCCGGCAGGCGGGAGGAAATCCGCGAGGCGGATACCGACCCATTCCAGCGCGGTGATCACCACCAGATGCGAATCGCCGGGCAGTGGCGAATACGCGTCGCCCTCCTCGTCCACGTCGGCCAGGACATCGTTCTCCAGGAAGATCAGCCGGGGTGGCGGGACGGTCTCGGGTCGCTCGGTGAGCAGGGCGCCCACAGCATCCGTATCGGGGGCGCCGTCCCGCCGGTGCCACAACACGGCAGCCACGGACAGGTGCCCCTGTTGGGACGGCAGCAGGCCCATCATCCGGACGAAGTCCGGGTCACCGATGAAACCGGTCGGCTGCAGTGCATCGGGTGCCGGTTCGACTGCGGCGGCAGCGTCGCGGCCGGGAGGTGCCGGTTGCGCCGCGGACAACACCCGGATCTCCTCAGCGATGTCCGGATCGCCGACGACGAGGACGGTGTTTCCCCGCCCGTCCGGCGTGCTGAGCTCGATCAGCAGGACCGGCGGATGTCCGGGCAGCTGGGTGGTCCAGCGTTCCGCGATGATCAACCGGTCGGCCCAGGCCTGGAGTTCGGTCAGGCGGTCGGCCTGGTAGGCGGTCAGGTCGGCCGGATTCAGGTCCTGCAGTTCACCGAGTTCCCGGGCCAGCAGTGCGCGGTTCACCTGGTCCCGCATCGAATACGGCAGATCCTCGGTGGCCAGTAAGTCGGTCCGAGTGTGCAGCAGGATATCCCGGTAGATATCGAGAGTTGCTCTGTTCCAGCGTTCTTCGATCTGTCGCAGCCGGAACCGGCGCAGCGCAGCAGGCCCAGCGGGTCCCCGGTCATCGAACTGTCCCGCGTCCCGCGCCCGCTCGACCTCGGTCTCCACGTCGCCCAACAGCTTCCGCCACTGACGCTCGGCGAACGAGGCCAATGGCGATTCGGGACTCGATCCGAGAGCCGTCAACGCAAGCCGCGGAGGAATATATCCGGGCAGACGTGCGCCGATCAAAACGTTCTTGAAGTCCAAGCCCGCCACCGCGAACGACCGACCGCCCCGCCCGAGCTTACGTCGCGGCTTCCCGTTGGCACGCACCCGCATCCCGTGGATGCTGTCCACACGATCCTGCCGGCCCTGCCACTCCCGGAACGACATCACCTCGCCGTTGTCGTTCACCATGACCACATGCCCGGCCCGGTATACGGCCACCGCATGCGACCCCACCGCGCCCGGATTGTGCATGCCCTGGTACCCGACCACCGCGACCACCCCGTCGCCGGTAGTGCGCACCAGATCGTGCAATTCGTCGAACGAACCCCAGCCGCCGCGTTCCCAGTCGGAACCGACAATGCGCGGTGCGTCGGCGGGATCCACCCCGTTCGGGCCGATAACGATATCCGACCGTTCCGGCGGGGGGTGGCCGAGCGCGGCGTACAGGGCGTCGGTCGCCTCGGGCAGGCAGATATTCAGTGTGCCGCCGGCGATGGGCACCGGACTCGCGAAACCGGGGCGGCGGTAGTCGGCCAGATCCGCGGGCCGGCCGTGCTCCACCAGCCCCCTCAGCTGGCTGTCCAGGCCGGCCGATAACGCCGTATCTATCCGCGCCAGCTGCGCGGTGGTGATATCGATGGTCTCCGAAGCGCTCAGCAGCCCATCCAGTTGCACGAAAGCGGTGGCTGCCGCAGCCCATCCCGTATTTGCCAGCACATCGACGCGATGCTCGAGCGCAGCACGCAGGTGCGCGGCAGCCGTTTCGGTCGGCGATTCCCCGGTCACGTCGGCGACACTCTCGTGGAGTTCGGCGAGCAGCGCCGCCGCGACCCGGTCCCGTTCGGCCCGCACCCGGTCTGTGCGCCCCGCCTCCACCGTCATCCAGGGGAATTCCACAACAGCCGGGGAATCCGCCAGCGTCGTGGCGGCAGTATCCCGTTCACCGGTCACCCGCAGCCGCTCGTTGAACAGCGTGCGCACGCGAACCGTGAGGTCGCCCAGATGCCACGACCGACGCTTCAGCTCGGACCATTCCTCGGCAAGCACCACCAGTTCGTCCAGTGCCGCACGGATCCGGGTAACGGCAACCGATTGGGCGATGCCCTGCGGTGTCCACTCCCCCACGGTCTGCCGCAACTCCCGTAGGAGGTCGAGGTCGGCCACGCCTGCGGTGAGCTGTAATCCGTGCGCGGCCATACTCGATCCGCTGTTGTCACGAAGCCGGACGAAATCCTCGAGGGCCACCTGCATCTGCGCCCTGGTGTGCGCTATCGCGGTGCTCAGCCGGGTCACCGAGTCGATCCGCTCGGTTGCTGCCGCCACCTGCTCCGCGCCGGCGATATCAGCATCCAGTTCCCGGACTGCCACCGCCAGGGTGACAGTTTCGGCCAGGTCGTGCTGCCGGGCCAGCCGGTCGGCGAGCTGGGCGACCCGCACCGGTGTCAAATGATCGACCGACGCCCCGATCAGCAATCCGAGCTGCCGCGCCTTCCGCGACCGCTGGCCCTGGAAAGCCGGCAGTTCCCGGCGGAATTCGTCGATAGAGCCCGAATATCCGCTCAGGTGATACAGCTTCTCCCTGCTCTTGTAATCCGAGTTCGCCATCCCGACCAACGGTGGAGGCGCGGGCATGGCCGCCCGACGCTGTCGGTCGACCAGACCTGCTTCACGAACCAGCCACAGGATCGACAGCAGTTCCTCATCGATTTTCCGCTCGCCGGACTTGACAGCCGCTATCCACTCCCCCCACGCCTCCGAGTCCCACTGGGGGTCCTGTTTTCCGATCAGGGTGTTCTGGCTGCCATCCCGCCGGATCAGGTCGTTCACCTTCGCACACAAAACCAGGTGATCGGTGTCCCACTTCGCCCGTTCCTCACCGGACCCACGATTCGCGTCCACCAGCGCCCAGGACCGGCACAGCGCGGCCTGCACGTGATCGAGCCCCGCAGCCCGCACCACGCCCGGCAGGACAGCAGCTTCATCGGACAGGGCGCCCTCGTGTTCGAGGACCTCATCCACCGTCAGTTCGATGCCACTCTCCAGCGCGGCGGCATACCGGAACCGGTCCAATTCCGGCCCCAGCTCCCGTGGCCCCCCGAATTCGGCCGGCCCGGTTATCCCCGGCACCTGCCCGACGCCCTCCGCGTCGCGCGCGGACCGGGCCCGACGCCCCGGTCGACGCGAGGCGTCCGGCCCCGGCCGGCCAACTGAATCCGAAGCGTCCACGGCGAATTCCCGGCCCTGTACACCAGCGGGCACCGCGCCCGCCGCCGATTCCCAGATCGCGCGTCCGTCACCGCGGTACACCACCTCGACGGTCACCGGTTTCTCATCGGGTGCCCGGAATTCCTGGACCGCGGCACCCGACACGATCAAGTCCGCGAGATCGGCACCGGCCGCCGCGCTGTCCACGGGCCCCAACCGGGCAACCAGGAGCGCGGATACGATGGGACCCGACCGCGATCCGCACCGCACCAGATCCGAAACGGTGTGTACCTGGCCGGACAGCTCCACGGCATCCGCGGCCGCCTCCGGGACGAAAACCTTCGTGTGCTGGGCCGAAACATGCCGGTCGCCGAGTTCGAGCACCAGCAGACCCGCGCCCGAGCTGCGCGGATACGCGAGCAAACGAGCCCGAACCCCGAGGTCGGCGGCTCGGCGGTCCGCTTCGTCCAGCGCAAGCACCAGATCGTCGAGTTCCCGCAGTCGGGCCTGCTCCCCCTCGCCCAGCTCGTCCATCCGGTCGCGCCGGCGCAGTGCATCGTATTCGCGGCGGAGCAGCTCCCTGTTGTGGGCGTCCCGACGACCGGGCGGAACGAACTCGAACGCACCGAAGTACGCGGAGTATTCCGTTCGCAGGATTTCCCGCTCTGTGGCGCCGAGCCCGTCGTCGTCCCAGAACGCGGCGCCGCGGATGACCTGGTTACGGCGGGCATCCACATCGATACCGGGCAGCCGCAACAATTCACCCACATCCAGCAACCCGGCCCGGGTGAGCGCGGGGTATAACAGTTCCCGCCGGGCCGCGGATTCCGCGGCCCGATCGGCTGAGTCCCCGCCGGGTGCGCCGGCCAACGGGGTGCCGGGGAAATCGTGGCCCGGGCGTCCCTTCGGCTTCTCGCCCGGCCGGATCGGCCGCGCCGGCTTCCTGTTGGCGTGAAACACGATGCCGTACAGCCTGCCCGCCGGTATTTTCCACTGCGCGAACGGCTTATCGATCACTTCGTGACCCTTGCGTTCGTGGACCCAGACCTGCCCGTCGTGCCCCTTGTACAGCACGAACGCATGCGCCCCGGCCGCACCGTGGCTCACCGCACCCAGAACCACTTCGCCGCGGGCGGCCCGCTGATACATCTCCTCGATATTGCGGAACCCGCCCCGACGCCAGTTCGCCTTCGCCGCCTTCGCCACCGCGAGTGGGTCGATACCGTTGAGCCAGATGGTGGTATCGAATATGGAGGGCGGGTCCACGTCGATCCCGAGTATCCGGAGGAACCACAACGCGTCCACGGCGCAGATCTTCGGGAGATCCAGCGACACCCGTGCCGGATCGGCCACCGCCGGCGGCTCCGGTATCGACACACCGTCGCCGATACCGGGGACCGGAAGCTTCGTCGCGCGTTTCCGCTGCGGAACCGCCCGGAACCCAGCGGTGCGGGCGGGACGCCGCACGCGGTCGAGGATCTCCGCACCGTGGGCCGTCGCAACGAGTTCGGCCAGTCCCTCGTTCAGCTGGGCGTCCAGCTGGGCCAGGGTCTCGGTGCGTCCGGTCACCGCGCTCATATCGGCGACCAATGTGTCCAGTTCCAGAAATTGTTGCGCGGCAACCCATGCCGGCATCTGATCGATGGACAGGGGCAGCGATCGCACGCGGGCGGCGGTCAGCTTCGCGGCCGGGACGCGCGGCCGCCGGCTGGCCGGAAGGAGTGCGAGCAGCCGCCCGGCCTGTTCGGTGCGCAGGTGCCGGGCCCGGTCCAGTTGCTGTGCGGTATCGCCCAGTTCGGCTACCGTTACTCCGGCTCGGTCGAGCGTGTTGGTGACTTGCGCTATCGAATCGACCAGTTGACGGTCGACCGTGCGCCGCTGCCCCGACAGCTCGTCGAGCTGCCGGGCTTGCGCGTCCAGACGGTCACAGAACTCCGCTGCGCTGTCATAGTTCTCGGCGTCCGTGCACAGCTGGTCGAGCAATCTGTATCGGATCGCCGGTCCGGGCCGGAAGGGGCTGCCCGGGCGGCGCCTGCGCGAGGTGTTCGACGCCTGCCACGCGGATTTCTCCGTCAGCGCCTCGGCGCGCAGTATCCGCAACCGTTCCCGCACATCCGGGCCCGAACCCATGACGTCCGCGTCGGCCGGGAACAACTCGGCGAGGCGGCGACGCCCATCGGCGAGGCGCTGTTTGGCCACCGACCGCCGCCGATGCGCCTGCTCCAATGCTCGGGCCACCGCGTCGATCTGCGCCAGCTGCGCGCTGATCTCGGTATGCGGGCCCGAACCGGCCGGCACTTCCCGGAGCAGCACCGCCGCTGCATTCTCGCCCCTCATCCGAGCCAGGTTGTCGCCCAAATCCACCCGCCGCGCCGAGGATCGCCTGCGCGCCCCGCTCGTGATATCTGCCAATCCGGCGTCCAGCAGGCCCCGCAGCAACTGTGCGCTCGTATCCTCGGCATCCACGCGGGCCACTCGAGTGCGCAGTGCGCGAAGGTCTTCGAACTCTTGCACCAGATGATTGCGGAGCTGGTCCCACGCGAGTTCGGGGGTCGCGCCGGCCGATAGCACCGCGGTGGTATCCAGATCTGCCAGGTCGGCGGCGCTCAGTGCCGCCGGGTCCGCTCCGAGACGGAGGCTCAGCAAGAGCCGGCTGGCGGTGAACTGGTCGGACAACTCCTTCAACGTCGTACTGGTCTGCCGCCGCCGGCCGGTTTCGATGCCATAAGCGGCCATTTCGATCTCACGGCCCCGCACCTCTGCCGGGCGGGGCGTCTCGGCCTCCACATCTTCCAGCGAGATCAGCCGCTCCGCCAGATCGGCCAACTGCTGCGCGGCCGAGGAGTACCGGTCGTACTCGCCTTCTGTATCCGCGCCCTGGTCCGCTTGTTCCTGCGAGTCCCGGAGCACCCGCTCCAGCGTGATCAATCGCGCGAGCCGGCTCTCATCGCGTTCGATCAGATTCACCGCCCGCAGCCGGTCGTACAGCCGCAGGAATTCACGCTGTTCTGCGGACCGGTCGGTCTCTCCCCGGAGGTCCGCGACCACCTGCTGTACCAGCAACCCCTCGGCAGGCCGGGCGGCGGCGGAATCGAGGTGTGCTGCGACCCGTTTCCGCGCGTCCAGATAACTCTCGACCAGTTCGGCACGCGCCGAGGAACGCGGGTCCAGCAGATCGTCGAGGGATCGCGGTGCCACCGAATTCGCCAGCGCGATTCGGTTGAACACAGCGTTCAATGCGGCGCGCAACGCAGCCGATACCAGCGACGGGGGGAGATCTGCTGCCGGGGCCCTCTTCCCCACATCATCGAATGTGTCGTACGTCACCGCCGGCATCGGCGGACCACCGTCGGCTGCGGCTGCGGCGCGCATTTCGAGTACTTCCGCGAGGTGTGCTGCCAGCGTCCTGATTTCGCCACCCCGCCAGATCAGTGTCGCCACCGACGCCGCCGGGTCTTCGCGGAGCTTCTTCCGGAGTGACTCGATCGACTCCTGGCAGAGAGTGTCGAATGACACCGGGTTCGACCGGCCATGGGCCAGATCGATCTTGATGCTCTTCGCGTTCTCGATATCACCGATCACGACGAAATCCGCACCGTCGTACGCGGTCGAATCCACGGACAGCACAGTGATCTCGGGGGAACCGGGCAGACGGTGCGCCGACCGGGCCAGCCGGTTCAAGGCATCGGGTCCGGTGGTGCGCACCGGTTCCGCACCGGCGGCGGCCGGCGCCACTTCGTCGCGCAGCGAACGCTCGTGCAGCAAAATCATATTGGCGATATGACGCAGGAACAGTGGTGCGCCGGCGAGCCCGGCGATCCGTTCCGGCGCGGCGTCGGCGACGACGCCCCGGATATCGGCGTACTGCTCCAGTAGCTCCGCCACCTGCGCAGCGGAGGGATTCGCGCCGAGACCGTCCAGATCGCGAACAAACGCGTCTGCCCGGGACTTCTCGTCGCCGGTCAGCCCCACTCGCGGACGGCTGTCGAGACGCCACGCATTACCGGTATCCGGGATCCCGTCGAATTGCTCGAGCAAAGCAGGGAACCGGCGCACTGCCTCCTCCACGGTGTCCCCGCCTTCGCCGCGGCCGACGAGAACCACCCGGGGCCGGGTGTGGGTGCGGCGACGCATTTCCTGCACCGTATTGGCGGCGGCGATACGTTCTACCAGTCCGGTAACGTCGTGTTTCATCCGTTCGTCGTGAACGCGCCGGCGCGACTTCGGTGGCAGATCGTCGGGCTGCAGGTCGTAATCGACCAGCAGGATCATCGCGACGGTGCCCTTATCCGGCCGCCGGTCGCGCAGCGCGGCCGCCGCGTCATCGACCACCGACCCCAGTTGATCCATCGAGGTCACTCGCTTGGACTGGTACCAGACCACCGTATCGGCGGTGTCCACGTCGCCGACCGACAGCCGCGTCTGGAATCGGCCCCGGGACAGGCCCGAACGGGTGACTATCGAGTCGGGGACGAAATCGGCTGACCGCAGCTGGACCTCCAGCCCGTCCTTCCGCACCTGCTGCGTGGTGAGGTCGGTCAGTTTCTCGATGAGGTCGAGCTCGGCGAATCTCAGATGCTGGATCACCGGATCGGTTGGCTCGCGTGCCGGATCGGTTGGCTCGGGTATGGCCTCCGCAGCGGCACGTTCTGCTTGCCTGACCCGCTTCCGCAAGGGCCTCCGGACCCGGTCCGGCGACAGATGATCCAGCAGAGGCCTGATCACCGGCTCCATCATGGGATAGTCGTCGAGCAGCTTATCCTGCATCCCCGCCTTGCCGGCCCTATCCCAGATCTCGGTGGCCACCCGGGCCCGCCACCGAGCGGATTCGACGATATCGCCCTCGATCTCGGCCGGCGCGAGGAAGAGCGAGTCCAGCCGTCGAGCGCCCACCCCCTGCATAACGTCCCGCAGGATCGCGACCAGCTCCGGCGGCCCGGTATCGATATCCGCCGGCGCCCCGGGGTCCGGCTCACCCGGACTCGCCCCGACCCGGAAATTTTCCTTGTCCTCGCGCAGGGGCACCGCCCCGGCAGCGACGGGGTCTTCGATCGACCTGCCCTCGTCGTCCAGGAACAGTACGAACACCGGACCGCCGGAACCGGGCTCCGGCACCTCGAAATCGTGCTCCACCACGCCGTTGTCGTGCCGTTCGAGCCGTTCGTCACCGTTTTCGTCGAGCCGTCGCACCAGAAGATATGTGTGCCCCAGGCCCCCGTCGTCGTCGGTCGCCTGCACCGTCGGATCGAAGATCACCATACCGATGGGACGGGTCAACCCACGCTTATCGCGTTGCGCACCCCGCTGCCGCAGCAGCGTCACCGCCGTAGCCACGTCAGCAAACCGGCGGGAACGGACGTCGCCGAGTGCTATCTCCAATCCGCTGACGAACACCCCGCCCAGCGGGCTGTATACCCCGGGGTCGGCGACAATACGGTCGAAGACCTGTGTCACCGCCGAACGCAGCGCGACCCCGCACTGGTTCAGCTCGCGAGGCACCGAGCCGCGCGATGTGACCAGCATTCCGGTACCGGGCTTCTGGTAGGGCGCCCCGCTCGACCCCCCGCTGAGCGCTGCCGCCCCGAACACCGCCCGGGCGTCCCCGGGCGCCAAGAGCCGGTCCAGTTGTCCGTCGAGGTGCGTGAGCTCGTCGCTCAGGTCAAGAGACCGCTCAGCGGCTTCGGCCAGGTTCGTCAGCAACGCGATCTTCGCGGTGCCCGGGTCGACCGAGCGCGGAACGTTCTCGGAGAACTCGTCCACCTCATGCTCGGTGAAATACTCCACCCGGGCACGGATCGCCGCATCGCGTATCCGTCGGATCGCGGCGGGGCGCTCTACGATATTCGGGTCCCCATCATTCAGACGCAGGGCCAGCCCGCCATGGAGCACCCTGTCCTTACTGAGAAGATCGAGCTGTCCCCGCACCTGGCGCCGCCGCCCGGCCAGGCTGTCGACTTGCCCGGCCCGCGCCTGCACCCGTGCGGTGAGCGCCGTCCAGTGCCGCAGGAGTTCGCTCGCCGCGAGCAGTTCCGTCCGCGCGTCCCGGCGCCGCCCGGCCGCCGCGGCGCCGGTTGCCCGAGAACCGCCGGTGTCCCGCTGTCCGGCCGTTGTGTGCAGGTCGATCAGCGCATGCAGGGCGTCCAATTGGTGCTGTTCCCCGGTAAGTGCCGCCGAGACTTCGCCGAAATCGGTGAGCTCCGAGTGCATCTGGAGATACTCGGGATCGGCGAGCTCCGGATGCGCATGGAGATACCCGGTTCGCGCGCGGTGATACCGCTCGTCGGCCGCGGAGCGCTGGGCCCGGGCATAGCGGAGTGCCCGGTCGAGTGCGGTGACCCCACGGGCCCGGCTCTCGGCCAGGAGATACTCCGCCGAACGTCTCGTCAGCTCGTCCAGCGAATACAGCGTTTGCGCCAGCTGATGCGCTTCTCCCGGCTCTCGACGGAGAAGTACCTCCTGCGCATCCACTTCGGCCGGAGCGATATCCAGCAGTTCGGCCAGCCGGCGCCGCACCTCGTGTTGCCGGTCGCGCAACCAGGCCGGCTCGGCCGGGTTCATCCCTGAAGTATCGACCGCGATCCGGTCTTCGCCGGCCAGCTCATCGGCTGTCATGGTTATCGAGTCGGCCAGGCCGTACTGCTCGGAGACCATATCTTCACCGAAACGGTTCAGCTCGGCGCGCGCGGCGGAGCGCGCGTCCGGTCCCGGCCCCGGTGTGGCCAGCCAGCCCCGGTCGAACGCTGCCGCGGCTTCCTGGACCCGCCCCACCTTCTCCAAGGCAGTATCGAATGCGCGGATGAGTTCACGCAATTCGGCGCAGCGACGCGCAGATTCGGCTCGCATCGCCGCGGCGGACGCCTCGGCGGGCGACAAATCGGCCGGTATCTGCTGTGTCGGCCGGAAGTGATCTTCGAGCTCAGCGGCGGTGAGATCGGCCGGATCGACATCGACGAGCAACGACAGAACTTCCTGTGCCGCGGCCAGCTCCCCGTGCAACCGCAGGATCGCCAACCGGCCGGGAAGACCGGACACGTGGTCGACAGACAACCCGTAGTCGTCCTCGATGTCGATGTACCGGCCACCCACCCGTTCCATCGTCGACGGCAACTTCCTCGCGTTACCGAACTCCAGCGCCAAGGCGTCGAGCCGGTCGGCCCGTGCGACCAGCGCCCGATAGTCCTCCTCGGCCGCGGCGTTCTGCGTATACCGCGCATGCGCCTGGTGCAGAGAATCGTTCAGCGCTTCGATCTGCCGGGCCCAGTCGCCGAGCCGTCCAGCGTCCTCGACCAGTTTCATCGTCTCGTACAGCCGGGCGAATTCGTCGACCGCCTCAGCGACGGCATCCGGTCGCTCGGTCCACGCCCGGAGGTCGCCGAGTGCCTGCAGTACCTGTGTGTGGTCGGACAGATCCTCGGGCAGGGTGAAATGCTCCCGCCACGAATCGATGCCGGGCACTTCCTCGATCAGTGCGTTCACCGCGTCGCGAGCACGGTCGCGCCGGCTGAGCCACACCGCGCGCGTCGGTAGCCCCGGATCGAGCAGGTCGGCGGCGGTGACCTCGACCTTCCTGACCATATCGTCGAGTTGTTCCACCAGCGTCCGCCGCCAGGCCGGGAACTGCCACCGCGCTCGCTCCAGAGTGGGCGCCAGGTCGGGGCCGATGCCCACACGGTCGGGATCGTCCGGGAGTGGCGGCGCGGGCCGCGGCTCGTCGTATTCGTTGTCCTCGCGGGGGCGCCGCCCCAGCAGTCGGGCGGGGTAATCCCGGCCCGGTACCTGCGGCTCCTGATCCGGCTGCGGCGGATCCACGGGTTCACGGTCGGCGTCGAACAGGACGCCGTACAGCTTGCCCTTCGGCTTCGTCCAGTCGTCGAACCGGAAATCCCGTTGTTTCCCGGGATCCCCCTCGTCCGCCCACGCCTCGCCGTCTTCGGCCAGGTACATATCGAGCCGGGAATCCTCTTCATCCTCGCGACCGCGCTCGTGCACCCACACCTCGCCGTCGGCCAGGTACATGATGAAGACGTGACCGAGGAGGCCGGTGCCGTCCACGGACCCGATCACGTACCCGCCCGCGGCGACGAACGCGTACATCTCGTCGAACGAGCGGAACCCGCGGGTCCGCCAGCGCGCCCCCCGCGCCGCCGACGACAGTTCGAGCGGGTGGCGGTTCTCCAGCCGGCTCGCCGGATTGTACCGGGACGGCGGATCGATCGGCAGCTTCAGGGCTTTCGCGCCGAACCACAGGGTCTCGGCCAGACAGACGGCCAGGGTGTCGTCGCGCAGCGCATACCCGGCCTCGGGTCGCGGTCGCCGCGGCGGCGCGGTCGCATCGCCCACACCCGCCGGTGGCGGTGTGGTGGACAGCCGCCGCGGGGCCACATGCCGGCCCATACCGTCGGTCGGTGCCGTACTGGGCCGGCCGGTATCGGCGCGATCGGTCAGGATCTGTTCGAGTTCCGCGACGAGCCCGGCGAGCTGGGAATCGAAGTCTTCGTACCCGGCCGCGCCGGAACCGGCCGAGTCTTCGCCGGCGGCCCGATCGGTTTCCTTCCGGAGTGCACCGGCCACCTGATCCAGGCGTTCGGTCGCCGTGTCCAGGTACCGGATGGTGTCTGCCCAGCGCTGATGTTCCCGGGCCGCGTCGAGCAGCCGATCCAGTTCCGCGGGCGGCCGGGCATCCCCACTGTCCGGCCGAGCCTGTATCCGGCGCAGCGTCTCGACCCCGGCGAACCAGGAGTCGTCGGACCGCACGGGCCCGTTACCGAGTATCTTCGCGATCCGGGGGTCCACCCGCTCGGACAGATTCTGCAGCAGCTCGCGGAACCGAAACTGCGCCTGGGCGTTCTCGGAGTGGGCGCGCCGCGCTGTCCGGTCCAACCGGTCGAGCTGCCGGATCCGGACGGACGCCGCCACCGCCTGCTCCAGCTGATCGATCGCGGTGTCGTGGTAGAGCAGTGCCCACAGCTGCTCCGTCATCTGCTGGTCTGCGCCCTTGGAACGCAACTGTGCCAGCAGAGCACCGAAATCGGTGCGCAGCCGATCCCAGTTCGGTTCGGGCAGTTCCAGCGTCCGGAACATCTGTCCTGCCGCGACGGTGAGTTCTGCTCGCTGCTCCCGCCAGCGCTCCAGATCGGCGGGCCCGAGCGCGGGTTCACCGTCCTCGCCCACGACGTCCGGAGCGCTGGAATCGGGTAGGGCGATCTGCGCGTACTGCAGCCGGATGGTGGTCGCGGCCAACCGGGCTCGCACGAGTTCCGGGCCGAGTATCCCGCGGCGGTTCGGCGGCCGCGAGCCGGGAGTCCGGACCGCGTCGGCCAGCACCTTATCGAAGAGGCCGTTCAGCATGGTGGCGGTCATGGTGACCTCGTCCAGCTCCCGGAATTCTTGTCGCCGGTCACGCAGCTCGGCGAACTCCTTCGCCAGCTCGGCGCGCCGCTGCAGGAACTCGGCGTCCATCCCGGGGGACTTCTGCTCGAGTGCTGCCGCGAGCTCGTCGCTCGTCATATCCGCCGGGTCGGTTGCGGTGGCCAGCCGGGCGCCCAGCCGCATCCGGGCAGTGTCGTAGGCGTTGTCCACGCGCTGGAATTCGGTGCGGCTGGGCCGGTTCACGGGGGCAGCGAGGTGCGCCGCCACCTGCCGGAGTTCGGTGGCCAGTTCTTCGAGGCGATCCGCCTGCGCCGTCAACCGCTGATATTCGGCGGCGGATTCGCCTCCCAGAACCTGGATCCGCGCGGCGCGCAGTTTGTTCACCAGTTCGGTGCCCCGCCGGTCCCACACCGTCATCCGGTCCAGGCGCTGCAATAACCGGTTCACCTCGTCGCGCCAGCGGAATTCACGCATCGCGGCCGCCACCGCCGCCGATTCTCCGGCCCGCATCCGCAGATCCGCCAGTTCCTGGTCGGCGAGCATATCGTCGGCCAGCACCTCCGGCCGCACCCCGGCCGCCTCGGCCAGCGAGCGCCGGGCAGCGGTGAGATCGGCGTCCCACGTCTCCCGGGCTCGGCGGCGTATCCGCCGGTCCGGCGACCACAACTGCTCGGGTGCCTGTTGTCCGCGCGCCGCCAGATGCAGGCGGATCGAGCGCCGTAGCTCGCGAGCCTCGGTCGCGGCGCCGGCCAGCACCTGCGTCAGCGCAGGCCCGATTTCGGCCGTGGGCGGACCGGCCCGGTCCCGCCGTGCACCCATCGCCGCGACCGAGAAGGCTTTACCGGGCACCCCCCGCGTCCAGCCGTCTTCGCCCAATTCGACCGCGGCCGTCCCGTCGGGCTCGACGGCAAGGCCGTGCCAGCCCACCACACCGGACAGCCCTTGCCGCCATATATCGAAATCTTCCGGTTCCTCGCCGGGCTCCTGGACCAGGATCCGACCATTCTCGCGCCAAGCGGGCACCACATGCGCGCCCACCATTTCGCGACGCTCGAAACCCTCGTACGCGACCGCGATGAGCATCGTGCCCCCCTCGGCGGGGACGGCCTCGGCCAGCGTGTCGAATCCGGTGAACCCGTCCGGATACCAGTCCGCACCGAGCAGATGCGCACCCAGATCGCCGTGCACTCCGCGCTGCACCACACCCACCAGCTGCACCATCGCCAGCCGTTCCCGCAGATCGGCGAGCACCGGATCGGTGGCGGGGTTGATCTCTGGGTTGCGCAGCCGGGCATCGATAGCCCTCTCCAGCACCACCCGCGCGGCCTCCGGGAAACAATCGACCGCCGGAGTGCCCCCCCGTGTTCCCAGCTGCCAGGCAGCGAATCCCGGATGCCGGTCGGCCACTGTGAGCCGATCGCGATACCGCGCCAGCGTCTTATCCGCCCGCGCCGCCGTAACCAGGCTCCTCCGAGTCGCCGGTCGAACCTGCTGGAAAGCCCCGGGGGATATGTGATCCACCAGAACAATATCCGGCGCCGGATGGCCCGGTGTGCCAGAAGTTTCCGCCAATCCCGCCGTATCCCGGGCCAGTGCCCGCGCATCCCCGCCGAACCACACCACCGCCGCGGTTGGCCGGGCGGCCGCCGCCGCATCCCCCACTGCGACAGCCGTCGCCCGGCGCAACGCGGCGGCCGCATCAGGAGCCTGCCGATCCACCACGTGCACGCGGATTTCCGCCGCGTTCGCCGGATCTCCGATCACCAGCACCTTGCCCGCGCGGCCGAGCATATACACCGCGGGATATCCCGGCGCCTGGGCAGCCCACCGCTCCGCCGCCGCCCGCAGATCCGTCCAGAAGGACACTGCCCGTGCATGTTTCGGATCCCGGTCGGCGGCGGACCGGTCGCCCGCCCGGCGCAGCACCATTCCCGACGCCTCATGACGAATATCCAGCGGAATACCATCCGCGCCGGCGAGTACCCCGGGCAGCGCCGCGCGCAGATCCTGTTGGGTCTCCGGATCCGTCCACATCCAGGCGGACCGGACCTCTTCGGACGTTTTCGCCGAACCTCGAATAGTGCGCCACCGCTTCACCGCCCGCTCATACTGCCGCGGGGTGTAACCCGGGTCTTCGCGTGGCAGCGCCGGCCGGAGTCGCACCTGGGGCTTCGCCACACCGCGGGCAGGTTTCCGTTTCGCCGTCGGGGGACGCGGCGTGGATACGACCGGTGCCGGGGCACCGAAGGCGAGGGTGTCGGTCCGGGCCATATGCAACCCAGGAAGCGCGCCCGGCTCCTGCCCCTCGGCGAGAGGATGTTCGAGCGCACCGTCCACCGACTGAATCGAGGTCACCCGGTGTGCTTCGGACCCGAAAAGGCGGACGAAATCCCTGACTTCGGCGAGGCCGGTGTGGACGTACTCTCTTCCGTTGTTGTAGCTGTGTTTGACCACGATCCCGTGCTCCGGGTCGTGGAATACGGCAATGGTGTGGCCGAAACCGTCGGCGTATTCGATCACCGCCAGCAACCGCAACCCCGGAGTGGTCATCACCTTGTGGATCAGCTCCGGCAAGTTCGCGTGGTGTCGCCGGTTCCGATGCCAGTCACCGCGCACATGCTTCGCAATATTGACGGCGGTATCACCACGCAAGGGGTTACCGGCCGGGGGTTTCACCGGCTCCGGGCCGACCCGGCCCGCGGCATCCCAGTTCGCCCATTCGAACTCGTAGGCGGCGTAGGTCGAGCACGCCCCCACCAGTAGCGGCTGATCACCGTCGTCGGAGTCCGGCTCAACTGCCACAGGATCGTCGGGATCGGCGAACGGTTCGTCGTCGACCGTCTCCGAATCAATATCGGTATCCGATTCCGGGGCCGGGGCCGCCAGGGCGGCCGTCACCTGCTGGACGACCGCGATCTCGGCTTCCAGAGTCGCGATCACCGCGGGATTCGCGCCCGGTGCCTCGGGGTTCGCCTGCCGGAAGGCCGGATGGTCCTTCTCGCGTTCGTCGCCGAGTTCGATCCGCCTCCGGTCCAGTGTCGTACGGCCCGCCAGCCCCCGAGCGGCAGCCGGCAGACCGATCGCTCCCAGCACTGTTTCCGGATACGCGGCGATGAACGACGCCTGCTCGTCTTCGCTCAACCGCGGCCACAACTCGGTGAGCTCCCGGGCCCGGGCACGCGCGTCGGACGCCACATTGCGAACCCGGCCCGCACCGGGCACCAGATCCGCGAGGCGTGCCCCTTCCCGCGTGATCGCCTCGGCAACGGTCTCGCGAGCGTGCTGCACCGTCCGCTCCCGTTCGGACCGTGACCGCGCCCGGCGTGCGGCCCGGCCCGCGATACCGGGCACGGTGTGGGCCGACGGTCGTCCGGGACTCGCGCCCGGCCTCGGCACCCGCCCGCTGACGGCGGCCGCAGCGGTTCCGGTGGTGCCGTCGCCGGGGGCTGGAACCGTGCCGGACCGGCTCGCGGCCTGATCGCCGAGCGCGGCGAGCGCCGCTGGATCGGGCGTCGAAATGGTCGTCGGCCCAGTGGATTCGCGGTCGATGACGACCGCCGGGGCCGCGCGATCCACACCGGTCCCCGCGAGCCGGGGTGCGTCCGTATCTGTCCCCGAGTCCACGGGGCCGGAACTGGAATCTGTCGCGGCGGAACTGGAATCCGGTGATTCGATATCCGAGTTCGTCTGTGTGGTCTCAGCCGCAGTCGCCGCATCCGAGCTCGTCGACTCGCTGTCCGCCGAGGGCCGGTCCTCATCGGCCGGCGCGAGCCCCGCCGCGGGTTGGGACGCCGGCGCGCTGTCGAAGTCCGTATTCGGGATGTACTCGGAGGCTGCCTGTAGACCGTCGAAGGCGGGCGCGGTGTCGTCCTCTTGCCAGAAACCCATGAAGTACTGCGGACCGAGACCACCGAGGAACAGATGCGCCTGGCCTCCATCGGGCAGATCCTGGACGAACCGTCCCGGCGCCTGAACCACATACACCCGCACTCGCGTACCCGATGCCGCCGCCACCCGCAGCGCCGTCACAGGCGAATCGAACGCCATCAGCGCGCCTGATTCCGTCGGCGCCACACCGGTGACAAACGGCGCGACCGTGCTCGTCTCCGGCACCGGCACGTACGCCACACCCTGATCGACCCACCGCACCGGCGCCGCCGATTTCCCGAAGCCCGCCAGGAAGCCCGTCGAGTCCACCCTTGCGGTGGACACCGCACCCGCCGTCAGATCCGTCTCGATACTCACCCCGGTCGCGGCTCGGCCTTGATCGATCTCGGCCCCTGTCGGAGGTTCTGCCACGGCCGCTTCGGCTTCCCGAGCTTGATTCCGGCCCCACACCGCGTCCGCGGGGTGCGGTGTCCGGCGCACGCGGTCGATCGCCTCCGCTGTCGACTCCGGCGCGGGCACAGATTCCCGCACCGAGGGTGGGGCCGCCGCCGCGGCGGCGGCCCGCGCCTGTTGCCGGTGCCACGCCGCATCCGCGGGGTGCGGTATCCGCCGCACCCGATCGATCGCCTCCGCCGTCGACTCCGGTTCAGTGTCCGGTTCAGTGTCCGACTCCGCGTCCGGCTCCGGCGCCATGTCCGGCTCCGGTCGCGTCACCCGATTCGGGTCGAACCCCGGGTTCGGCACATACTCCTGTGCGTCCGGCAAACCCTCGAAATCCGGTGCATCGATATCGTTCTGGTAACGCCCCATGAAGTATTGCGGAGCGATACCCCCCATCCACAGATGCGCCTCACCGCCCTCACGCAGCGGCTGCACGAACCGGCCCGGACCCTGAACCACATACAGCCGCACCCGCAGACCGGTCCGCTCCGCGAACCGTCGTGCGGTGGCCGGCGAATCGAAAGCCATCACCACACCGTCGGCTCCCGCGGTCTCCGGATGCAGACCTTCTACGAACGGCGCGGCCGGGTTCCCTTCCGCCACCGCCACATACGAGACCCCGCTCTCCACCCACCGCGGCGGCGTCTCCGATTTACCGAACCCGGCCAGCAACCGCGCCATATCCACCGACGAGCGATCCACTGCCCCCGGCATGGGATTCTTCTCCACCGTCAGCCCGGTGGCCGCCATCCCCCGGCGGATCTCGTCCTCGGTCGGCGCCATGGGCGGTTCGGGCGCGACCGGTTTCGGCTTCGTCTGTCTCGCCGCTCGAGGTGGCTGCCGCACCGGTTCCGCTGCCGGTTTCTGTCGCGGTGTCCTTCCCGCGACGTACCCCGGATTCGCCACGAACACCGATACCGCGTCCGGCCCGTTTCCGGATAGCACGTGCTTGCCCACCACGTAGCCGCCGGCCACGCTGTCCAGGAAGCCGACAATCCCCTCCCCGGGCGACGTCTGCCGCAGGAACCCGCCCGGCGCGTCGACGACGGCCACGGCCTCCGCCCCGAATTCCATCGCCTGATCCAGGGAGGTGAACCCGTGCACCATCCCCGACTCCCCCGACATACCTTCCTCGAACACCCCCTTCCCACCGTCGGCCAGCGGTACGTACACGACAGGGCCGTCCACCGTTCCCTGCCATTGCTCCGGCGCGCCACCGACCACCGGCGCAGCCCACGATGCGGGCACCGCGTCCGGATCGAATCCCGGCCGTTCCGGTACAGCGGCCGGCGCCGGATCCGCATCCACCGGCAACCCCCGCGCCTGCATACCCTGTCGCAGCGCCGCTTCCGAGGGCCGCGGTTGTGCGGCCGTCATCGCCTGCGCCAGCGCGGCCCGCTGCGCGCGCCGGAATGCGCCGTCCGCCGGATGGTCCAGCTGCCGAACCCGGTCGATCTCCTGTTCGGTCGTCGGCTCCGGATCCGGCAGCGTCACGGGTTCCGCGGCCGGCAGGCCGTAACCGGGATTCGCGACATACTCCGGAAACTCCGGATCATCCGTGGCCGGCTGGAAACGGCCCAGTATGTACTCGCCGGCGAATCCGCCGGGAAGCAGAATCGCCTGCCCACCGTCCGCGAGACTCTGGCTGAACCCACCGGGTACTTCGGCCACATACAACCGGACACCCGGCCCGGCCACTCGGGCCGCCGTCTGCGGCGAGTCGAACCCCACCACAACTTCCGCGGCCACACCGTTCACGAACGGTGTCGCCGCACTGCCCTCCGGTACCGGAAGGAAAACCACGCCCCCCTTCGGCCGGAATGTGATCGGCGCATTCTCCGGAGCATTCGCCGCGCCCGCCAGGAACTTCGCCATATCCACCGGCCCGACCGCGGCCGGCGCCGGATTCACTCCTTCCGCCAGCCCGGTAGCGGCCATACCGCGTGCCACCTGCTGCGGCGACACCGGCTCCGGTGCCGGCGGTTTCCCATCCGGTATCGGCTCGACGGCCGTTCCACCTTCCGGCGCGGGCGCCGCGGTCGGTTCCGATGCCGGGACCGGCGGCGCGGACCGGCTGGGATCGAATCCGGGGTTCTCGACATACGTGGTGACCCGTTCCCCCGCACCGCCCACCACATCGTGACGTCCCTGCACGAAGTTGTCCCGGACGCCACCCAGATAGATGACCGTCTCCCCTTGCCCCGGCGAGAGCTCCTGAACGAAGCCGCCACCTCGGGTCTTCACCACATACACGTGCTCGGCACCGGTGGCGAGCGCCTGATCCAGCGAGGTGAAACCGAACGCAATACCCGACTCGTCCTTGGGCAGGATCCCCTGTTCGAATCCGCCCGGATTCCGATCCGGGAAATAGACCACTACCTCACGGTCACCCAGCCACTGTGGCTGTCCGTCGCCCCCGCGCTCCGCCCAAGCCTCGAAGATGCCGGGAACATCGACCTTCGCGACACCCGGCGATACATCCTGCAGGTTCTCCAGCGCGGGCAACCCGGTTTCCGCGCCGCGGCGCACTGCGGCCCGCGCCTGCTCCGCCTGCTCGACGATCTGATCCGGTGATAGCACACCCTGCTGCCCCGCCTCCGCGGGTTTCGACTCCCCTTGTGCCGCAGTCGCATTCTGCGACCCCGCTACCACCTGACCACCGTCCCCGGCACCCGGTGATCCCGCGTCCCGTGCGACCGCACCGTTGTTCGGGCGCGCCACCGGCCCGCCACTCGAATCACCCCGTACCGCAGGCGCCTTCGCGGTACCGTCGATCGCTCCCGCCCGCGGGCCCGCACCCTCGCCCGACCCGCTCCGCGCGACCACACCCCCACCGTCGGCGGCGCTACTTCCGCCCCGGGGATTCGTCGTGGCACCGTCACCGCCGGAACTGCCCGCCGTTTTCGGATGCGCCGCAGTACCGTCCGGCACGGAGTGTCCCCCGGACTGTTCACGGTACACATTCCATTCGTGCCGAATCTGCTTCAGCTCGGCGACATGGCCCTCGCGGTACTGGTTGAATTTGCCGTTCGAATTCGCGTCGTTCTGTACATCGGTGACCTTCTTGTGAAATTCGGCCGCCGTCGCCCGCTCAGGCCCCTCCGGAAACTTGTCCGGATGCGTTTCTTTGACGATTTCGCGAACAAGCCCGCGCCCCTCACTTCGTGTCTGCGCGGTCGATTCCCCCCAGTTCGCGCCCCGGGTCCCCGACCCTACGGACGTTTCCGCCATACCCCCGCCCGCCCCCGCGCGCGCCGCACCCATCGCACCCAGCGCCGCACCCCCCAGCAGATAATGCGGGTCGAGCGCGGTATCGACACCGCTCAACGCCACAGTCCCCGTCCGTGCCGCCTGCACTCCCACCTGGCCGACGATTCCCCCCGCCCACATGCCCATCATCCCCACCGTCCCGGCGACCGTCCCGGTCACCAGACGCTTGGTCAACATCGATGCCGTCCACCCGGACAGCATTCGCGACATCGCATAGGCGGCCGGCCCACCCGCCAACGGCACGCCGGCCCACGCCGCACCCGCCACAACCGCCGACGCCGGATCGAATCCCGCGCCCGCGAGGGCCCCGGCGCCCATATCAATCCCCGCCCCGGTCACACCCGCCTTCAGGGCCGACCCCACCAGTTGCTTGCCGAGCACATTCTCCGCAGGTGCCAACGCCCCGAACCTGGAGAGCAGCGGAAACGCCTTGCCGACCGTATTCGCCAGCGCGACCTCCGCGCCCACCCGCTGCGCCCCGCGGGCCGCGGTGACAGCCACCACCTCGCGCCCCACACTGACGATTCCCGCCTCGACAGCCGGCAATGCGGCCCGCCCCCACAGCGTCACCGACAATATGGCGCGTGCCTGCCACAACGCATACAGCGTGTACGCGGCAAAACCCAGCAGCATCAGCTGGGTTTTCGTAATACCGTCCGCGCTTCTGTCGACCGCACCCCCGAATTCCGCCATGGCATCCGCCATGGCATCCAGCGAATACTTCCCGTCCGCCAGCTTCCCCAGCTGCTTCAGCAGCGGATCGGTTGCCTCCCCCTGGTAGATATCCGCGATATCGCCCATCGTCTCCCGGACGAACGGGGTAATCATGCGCAAATCCGCGGCGGGACCCAGCAGTGATTCCTGGGCGAGGACAGCCATATCCCCTGCACGCGCTTCCGGGAATTCGACGCCGAAATTGAGAACTTCGGCTATTCCGCGCAACCACCCCGGAATGTCGACATTATGAGCCATTACCCACCCCGGCCCACAGTACGGACGTCACCACCGTTTTTCGGTCACCTTGGAAGGCTGAGGATCACGATCGATGTTTTCGGTGCCGGTGAATTCCATGACCTCGGCCTCGCCCGAAAGCCGCTCCGGCGAACCGGGTGCCGCAATGGAGACCTGCGGTGCCGCGGGAACGAGACCGACGATATCCGGAGCGCCGGGCGCCAGCTCCGAGAGACTGCCGATCCGGGCATCGGGCTCCTGCACCGGTGCCATCAATGCCGCTGTTTTCTGCCGCATCTCCGTCATCGCGGCCTGGGCCGCCTCGGTCACCGCGTCGGCTATTTCGGAATAGCTCAGTTCGTCGATCTCGCCCGCGAAACGGGTCTCGATCACCGTGCCTTCGGCATTGATCGACACTGTCACCAGTCCACGCGCCGCTGTCCCGGTCGCCGTCAACAGCGCCCACTCCCGCTGCATTTTCTCGATCGAGCTCATTCCCGCCTGCACGGAATCGAACAGATCCGCCAATTGCGCCATCGAAATATCGGGGTTGGTCATCTCAGCTCTCCTGATTCCGCGAGTTCAGGCCGTATGCCCGGCAGACCAGGCAGCTACTTCCGGCCTCCACCGAATCGAGCTCTGTTGTGTTGCTCCATCGCATGGAGCGCCTTAGTGGCGTCCCGGAACTCAGGCGCGTATCCCTTTTCTCCACTGAGGAATTCCCATGCGGAATCGAGCACCTTGTGGCAATTCTTCGATCCCGCAAGGTATCCATTGCCGTTCTCACCATTTGCGAACTTCTGCCCGGTCTCGTCGCCACCCCAGCACCCCGAACCCGCGGATTCTGCCGCCGACATCCTCGACAGCACCGATCTGATCCGGTCGCCGATCTCGTCCACTTTCCCCGCGACCTCCGCCGCCCGACTACTGTTGAACTCCAGTTTGTCAGCCATACCGCCGCCTCACTTCCGCACCGGGGTATCAGAATTCGCGCGACAAGTGACTCCGCCGCCGCCCCGCCGCACACCCAGGCCGACGACGTGTCGCTGCCGGCTCATACCGTCGCTCCGCGCCGTTCGTGGTAACGCTGCTCGAATCCCTTCACGAACGTCGTGGGCGCCACCGACGAGGACGAATGCTCCAGCACACCGTCGTCGGCGATATAGAAAATGGCCCGGCCGATCGCGATCTCACCGCGCGGCACCGGCACATACACCATCCAGCCACAGCTGAACCGGTCGCCGATCAGCTCGTCCAGCGGGTAACCGGTGGTGTCGAGACCCCGGCCCTCGATATAGCTGCGCACCCGGAACAGGGCTTCCGCCTCCGGCATCTCCGCCGGAATCGACGCCACGACACCGGCCAGTCCCAGCTGGTACAGCGCCCCGTCGATATCGAAACCGTCCTCTTCGTCGAAGAGGGCCTCCACGGTATCCCGTGTCACCACCCCGACCTCCGCGGCCGAGACCAGCGCCGCCGCCGCGGCCCGCTGTTCCGCGCTCGGCGGCTGCGCCGCCAGACCGGCGACGATATCGACGACCGTTTCCGCGGTCCACACACCGGGCACAGCAGTCGCGCATTCGGAAGCATCCGGGGATTCCCCGCGATACCAGCGACCCGCCTCCCACCAGTAGACGAACGACATCAGTCCGGTGGCCGACCGCGGGTTCAAAACCGGGTTCGCGACCCAGTCCGGTGCGCCGGCGAAGAACTCCGGCATCTCGGCGCCGTCGTTGTAGGCCGCGTCCAGATTGGGCGATTCCCACACACCACCGGACAGCACGGCACGCCCACCCGGCAGCGAGTAAAGAGTGGAGCCACCACGCCGGGAGCTCTCGAACCAGCCCAGGGACGGCAGGATGCGGGGCCCCCAGTCGGAGCCCGCCGCGACGAACGCCGCGGAAATACAGGCCCAGCGGGCCCACATCTCCGGGAAGTCCGGGAATTCGTTCTCGGCCATCGCCGGCCAGATCTCGGCCTCCCGATCGGCCCGGGCCTCGATCGCGGCGTCCTGCGGTGTGCGGGTCTGCCGGTCACCATGGCCGATATAGGCCGCGAGCCAGACCGGGAGAACCTCACGCGGGTATTCCTCGAGGTCCGCTCGGTAGGCGTCGGGTTCGAAGAGCTGGCCTTCCGGGAAGGGCTCGTCACCGAAGTCGTAGTCGACCTCGAAATCACCATCGGCGCTGAGGCGCAGCAGCATCCGCCACCACGGCTCCTCATCCAGCTCGGCCACCAGGGCCCGCTGTTCCCGAACCCGGTCGAGCACCGCACCGGAGGGCTCGGTCCGCATGGAGCGTTCGCCGTCCGAATAGATCACTTCGGCGCGCACAGTGGTGGTGGTGAGCGCGAAGACCGCGTCCAGCTGCTTCCAGCCGGACGGACCGGCCTCGCCCAGGGTCGCCCCGATCTCCCGGGCCAGCGCCTGATCCCGGCTCTCGTCGGGCTCGGCCTCCGCCTCGGTATCGCCCGCGGGCTCTACTGCGGTCTCGTCGCCGTCGAGCGAGAGCCGGAAATCGATATCCGGCTGTTCGTCGTCCCCCGCCGCGGCGGGTTCTTCCTTGTTCGGATCAGTCACTGCTTCCGCCGGCTCTTCCTCTTACGCACCATGATTCGACATTGCCGCTGTTCGCTGTGATTTTTTCACGACCCCGGCAGCCCACGCCCCCACATGTGGGAAGGCGCACCCGTGGTCTCGCCCCGTTCGGCCGAAACCCCGAAATGGGCCAGCACAAAACTCCGGAAAGCATGGGACGCTCTGGTGATCCGATGTTCCGCCAACCAGGACAGGACCAGCTGCCGTTCCGCTCGGGCTCCCGATATCGGAATCTCGCGGCATCCCTTGCCCACCGCCACCTCCTGGTCGGAATGCGGGAGTATCGCCACTCCGAGGCCCGCCGCGACGACACCTCGCGCCGTCGTCGTGTCCTGGACCTGGAACCGGGCCTTCGGAGTGAAACCGGCTTGCCGGCACAGCGTGTCTCCCAGTGAGCGGAGACCGACCCCCGGGGTGAAGACGACGAAGTCTTCCTTCTGCATCTCCGACAGGTCGACCGATGATCTGCTCGCGGCCCAGTGGCCTGCCGGAACGGTCAGTAGGAGCTCCTGGGTCTCGATGGTTTTGGATATGTACATCGCCTCGGAAGGGGCCGGGGAGACGAAGGCGAGATCGACTTCGCGGCGGCTGAGCGACCGTAGGCAGTTCTCCCGGTTGTCCTGCATGAGGATGAAATCCACCCCGGGGAAGCCGGTGCGGAATTCTTCGATGAGCTCCGGGACGAATCGCGCGCCGAGGGTGTGCAGGAACGAGAGGGTCACCGTGCCCCGCGATCGTGCGTGTTCGTCGTGCGCTTCGAGAATTCCGTGCTGAAATTCTTCCAGGCAACGCCTGGCGAAGGGAAGCATCCGCAACCCGACGGGTGTGAGGACAATATTGCGGCCTTCCCGCCGAACCAACTCCAATCCCAGTTCCCGCTGGAGCCGGGCCAGCATCCGGCTCGCGGTCGGCTGCCCGATTCGCACCTCTTCGGCGGCGCCGGTCAACGTCGACCAGTCCGCGAGTCCGACGAAAACAGCGAGTTCGGGCATCAATGCTTGCACGCCGTGTTCGAGGATCTCCTCGATATCTTTCCCGCCGCCACCCGGCTCCATGCCGATAAGCATAACTCGCTGTTCATCCATGCAATTGTGCAGAGATCAGTGCTCGTTCTACCTTGGCCGCCGTGAGCACCCTGACCCATACCTCCGAGCCACGGACCGCCGGTATCGCCGCCGGCCCGATGCTCGGACGCGGCGAGGCTCGCTACCGGCTACTGCTGCTGGCGCTTTTCGCGGCCGGCGTCGTCACATTCGCCCAGCTCTACGCTCCTCAGGGCGTGCTGCCCCTCATCCAAGCCGAACGAGGCTGGAACCTTTCGACATCGCAGGCATCGCTGACGATCTCCGCCGCCACCTTCGGCCTCGCGGCATCCGTGCTGGTCTGGGCGGTACTCGCCAAGCGATTCGGCACATTTCCGATCATCTGCGCGTCACTGGCCATCACGACGGTCATGAGTTTTCTCAGCGTCGCGGCACCCAGCTTTGGGGCGTTACTGGTGATCCGGGTCCTGCTCGGGATCGGCGCCGCGGGGATGGCGGCCCTGTCGGTCGCCTACATCGTGGAACGAGTGAACCCCGGCGACGTCCCCGTCGTGGCCGGAATCTACGTATCCGGAACCACGATCGGTGGGCTGTCCGGCCGGGTGGTCGGGGCCGGACTCGCCGGCTTCGGATGGCGAGGCTCCCTGCTCGCCGTCGCCGTGACATCGTTGCTGTTCGCCGCGATTTTCGTCTTCGCCGGCTGGAAATCGCGCCCCCGCCCGGCTCCGCACCGGGACAATTCGGCCGCCGCCCGCACCACCACGGGGATGTCGGATCTCGTCCTGTGCCTGACACACCGGCCGGCCCTCGGCCTGTACGCCCTGATCTTCGTCCTCATGGGCAGTCTCGTAGCGCTGTACAACTACTTCTCGTTCCACCTCACCGACCCCCCGTACGGCCTGTCCACCGCCGCCGTGGGCCTGTTCTACTTCGCCTACCTCGGCGGCACCGTGGGCGCCCGGATCGCCGGATCCGCCGCCGGCCGTTTCGGCCGCGGCAGAACCCTCGGTGTCGCGGTCGCACTGATGCTCGTCGGTGCCTGCCTCACCCTGCAGCGAAACCTGGTCGGACTCGCGGCCGGACTCCTGCTCTTCACCACCGCCTTCTTCGCCGCCCACGCCGTCGCCTCCGGCTGGGTCGGGCAGATCGCGGGCCCGCAGCACAGCGCCACCGCTTCGGCCCTGTACTCACTCTTCTATTACGCGGGCTCGGCGATCCTCGGCTGGCTCCTCGGCTTCCCCTACCAGCATTTCGGCTGGACACCCTTCGTCCTCGCGCTCACGGCCGGTTGCCTCGTAACGGCCACCCTCTCCTGGGCCCTGCTCCGCCGACGGGACAGCACGGCCCATCCGGGGTTGAGGTCCAGATGACCGGAATCCGGCGCTGAGGAGGTGTCGCGATCACCGGGACCGGTGGACGGCTGTGGCATTCGGTCGGCGTCCGGAGTTCGCGGGGTGGCGTGATTGCGTCGTGGCGGCGTGTCTCGTGGCCGGTGTTTTGGGTGTGTCGGTTGTTTGCCTGTAGGTTCCCGAAAATGCTTGTTAAGCAGGGCAATCCGCATGATTCGCTGTTCCGGCTGATTATGTCGGATCCTGTTGCGGCTGCTGGGTAGTTGCGGGCAGTGCTGCCGGCGTGGCTGGTGGCACTGATCGATTGGGATGCGATGGTGCTGGCGTCGGGGGCGTATGTGCTGCCGGATCTGCGGAACCGTGACAGTGATGTGCTGTTCCGGACGAAGCTGGCCGGTCGGGACGGGTTCGTTCATCTGCTGCTCGAGCATCAGAGCATTCCGGATAAACATATGCCGCTGCGGGTGCTCGAATACATGGTGGCGATCTGGGCGAGGTATCTGAAGGAGAATCCGAATGCCGAGTACTACCCGCTGGTGATTCCGGTGGTGGTCGGTCAATTCCGGGCCGAATTCGTGGCGGTGGAGTTACTCGACGGAATTGGCGGATCGGATCGGTACAGACGAGGACGTGCGGGCGCGGTTGGGTGGGTTGGTTCCGCGGTTGCGGATCCTGGTCGATGACCTGGCCGGGGTCGATATCGACCGGCTGTACAAACGGGAGCTGGCTCCCGCGGTGTTGATGATGTGGATTCTGCATCGTCTGGCGCAGGGGAATGCGCATCTGGACCGGGATCTGCAGCCGCATATCGAGGTGTTGCGGGCAGTGGAGGAGTCGGCGAGCGGAGCCGATGATCTGTATGGCCTGCTCGGTTACATTGGTAAAGTGTCAGAGACCAGCGCGCAGGATTTGCAGCGTGTGGTCGATCAGCTGGGTCCGCTGGCGAAGGAGGTCGCGGTGACAACGGCAGAACAACTCCGGGCAGAAGGGCAGGCCGGGACATTGCTGCGTCTACTTGCCCTGAAGTTCGGTCCGCTGCCGGATGCGGTGATTAAGCGGGTGGAGGCCGGTGATCGCACGGAGCTCGAGGTGTGGACGGAGCGGGTGTTGACCGCGGGCAGTCTCGAGGAGTTCTTCGGCGATAGTTGACGACCAGGGTTTCACAGCGGAAGTAGATGATGCTTGCGCGGGTACCGGACGACCTTCTTATCGCGCAACAGGTTCAGGGCCCGCCGGATTTCCAGGCGGGTGGCCGACGGTTCGATCACGCTGTCGATATAGCCGCGCTCGGCCGCGATCCACGGGGTCGCGACGGTCGCGTTGTAGAAGTCGATCATCTGCCGGCGGACCGTGGCCCGCTGGTCTTCGGGGGTGGCGTCGAGGGTTTTGCGCTGGGTCAGGCCGACGGCGCTCTCGGCACCCATGACCGCGATGCGTGCGGTGGGCCAGGCCAGATAGGCGTCGCAGCCGAGGGCTTTGGAACCCATCACTGCCCACCCGCCGCCGTAGGCCTTGCGGATCACCACTGTCACCTTCGGGACGGTGGCCTCCACATAGGCGAACAGGAATCGGCCGCCGCGTTTGATGACGCCGGCCTTCTCCTGGTCGACGCCGGGCAGGAAACCGGGGGTGTCGACCACCAGCACCAGCGGAATCTCGTAGGCATTGCAGATATGGATGAAATGCGCGGCCTTGTCACCGGCTTTGGCGTCGAGCGCGCCCGCCAGCACTGTCGGCTGGTTGGCGACCACACCCACCGGCCTGCCGTCGACGCGGGCGAAACCGGTGATCAGATTCGTGGTGGCGGCCGCTCCGATCTCGTGGAACTCACCGTCGTCGAAGATCCGCAGCAGGACATCGTGCATATCGTAGACAGCATTGTCCGAATCGGGGACGAGCGTATTCAGCGTCAGGTCGGACTCGGTGACCTCCGGCTCCAGGCCGGGATTCACGACCGGCGGTAGCTCGGTACAACTCGACGGCAGGAAGCCCAGGTAGTTGCGGACCCACGCGAAGGCGGCCGCCTCGTCCTTCGCGATGTGGTGGATATTGCCGTAGGCGGCCTGGTTGTAGGCGCCGCCCAGCTCCTCCATATCGACCTTCTCGCCGAGCGCGTCCTCGATGATCTTGGGCCCGGTGACGAACATATGCGCGCTCTCGGTGGCGACCACGACATCGGTGCAGATGGGCTGGTATACCGCACCGGCCGCGCAATTGCCCAGGATGAGCGAGACCATCGGCACCGCGCCGGAAAGCGGTTCCATCATGGTCGCCAGCTCGCCGTACCAGCGCAGCGACGTGACGGCTTCCTGGACGCGCGCCCCGCCGGAATCGTTGATACCGACCAGCGGGCAGCCCATCTTCCCCGCCAGATCCATGATGGCGGCGACCTTGCGGCCGAACATCTCACCGATGGTGCCGCCGTACACCGTCTGATCATGCGAGAACACAGCGACGGGCCGGCCGTCGACCAGACCGCGCCCGGTGACCACGCCGTCACCGTAGAGGGCGTCGGGGTCGGCGGGGTTGCGCACTAGAGCACCGAGTTCGACGAAGGTGCCCGGGTCCAGCAGCATAGCGATGCGGTCGCGGGCGGACGGTATACCCTTACGCGCCCGCTTGGCGGCTCCCGCCTCGCCGGCCGGTTCCTGTGCGACCTCGAGCTTTTTTCGCAGGTCGGCAAGTTTTTCGGCGGTAGAACTCATCGGTTACATCCAGATTTGTCGGGCCGGAACACCGCACCGTGACCGGGTGCGTTCGCCACCGTACCGGGACGCCGGGACCTGCCACAGGTGTCCGGGATTGTGAGCTCTCACCGATTACCGGAGCCTATTCTGCTGGGCGCACAGGGTTCCGGCCGACGAGCAGGCCGCAGCGAAGCCCCCTGCGTGTAGCCGGACCTCGGTGAGGGTTCGTGGCGGCATACCGTGGCGAGGACCCATTGACAGTCCAATCGGACTGTGAAAGCGTCTGCGACACTATCGCCGCCGAGATTGGGACGCCGACATGACTTTCACCGGAAATACGGTCGAGTACGAAGTACGTGACCATCGCGCCTACCTCACTTTGAACCGCCCGGGCAGGCTGAACGCGATCACCGGTGAAATGGCCCGCGAGATCGGCGACGCCGTCGCCGAGGCGAACGCCGACGATTCCGTGCGTGTCATCGTGATCCAAGGAGCGGGGCGCGCGTTCTGTGCGGGCTACGATCTGAAGCTCTACGCGGAGGGCGGCGAGGAGCACCAGGGCACGGTCTGGGATCCGATCAAGGACTTCCGGATGATGAAGTCCAATACCGACCATTTCTTCTCCCTCTGGCGTTCGGCCAAGCCGACCGTTGCGAAGGTGCACGGGTACGCCGTGGCCGGTGGAAGCGATATCGCGCTCTCCTGCGATCTGGTGGTGATGGCCGAGGACGCGCGGATCGGATATATGCCGGCCCGCGTGTGGGGCTGCCCCACGACGGCAATGTGGGTCTATCGTCTCGGTGCCGAACGCGCCAAACGCATGCTGCTCACCGGCGACACCATCGACGGGATACAGGCGCGGGAGTGGGGGCTGGTCATCGACGCGGTACCCGCCGACCGGCTCGACTCCGCGGTCGAGAAGCTCGTCGACCGGATGGCCGGTGTCCCGACCAACCAGCTGGTCATGCAGAAAATGATGATCAACCAGGCGTACGACAATATGGGTCTGCAATCCACCCAGAACCTCGCTGTCCTGTTCGACGGAATCACCCGTCACTCGCCGGAAGGCCGCTGGTTCGTCGACTTCGCGCAGGAACACGGCTTCGGCGCCGCTGTCGAATGGCGCGATACCGGCCGTTTCATCCCCGACGGTGGCGGTGAAATCCCCACCGAGGACGAGATCGCCCGGATGAAACGAGAACTCGAGGAGAAGGCCGCGGCGGCGGAGACGAACCGATGAGGTCGCTCACCGAATCCCTGTGGCCGGTCGATACCAGCCGTCCCGTTCTCGAAATAACGGTGGGCGAGTTGTTACAGCAGGCGGCCGCCGAGGCGCCGGATAAGCTCGCCCTCGTATCGGTCGCTCCGGAACGCGAGGCCCGCACCTGGACCTACGCGCAGCTGCGCGACGACGCCGAGCATGCCGCGGCGTGGCTGCTCGACCGTTTCCGGCCGGGCGAACATATCGCGGTGTGGGCGCCCAATGTCCCCGAATGGCTCGTACTCCAGTACGGCGCCGCACTGGGCGGACTGGTGCTGGTGACGACCAACCCAGCTCTGCGCGGCCCCGAGCTCGAGTACGCGCTGGAGCGATCGCACGCGGCCGGTGTCTTCTTCGTCGACAGCTTCCGCGGCACCGATATGGCCGCACTGATCCGAACCGTCCTGCCCGCAGTGCCCGCGGTGCGCGAGGCCGTCGCGTTCGAGGGCTGGCTCGACGATGTGCGCCGAACCGGGAAACGTGCGCGGTTACCCGCCGTCGATCCCCGGTCCGCCACCCAGATCCAGTTCACCTCCGGCACCACCGGACGCGCGAAGCCGGCGGTGCTCACGCACCGGGCGATGGTCACCAATGCCGCCTTCGTCCGGGAGCGCTGCGGCGCACCCCCGTCCGCGATCTTCGCCACCGCATTGCCGCTGTTCCACACCGCGGGTTGCGGTTTGGCCGGGCTGGGCTCGGTGCACCAGCGGGCCACACTCGTCCTCGGCGAGATCTTCGATCCCACAACGATGCTCACCGCGATACAGGAGTACCGGGCCGAGATCTTCGGTGGCGTGCCCGCGATGCTGCACGCTCTGCTCGCGCACCCCGGGCTCGCCGGCTTCGACCTCGGGGCGCTGCGGGTCGTGATGTCCGGTGGTGACGCCGTCCCGCCCGCGCTGGCCGACGGCTGGGCGAAGGCCTGCGGTGCCGCGACCAGCGCGGTCTACGGCCAGACCGAACTCGCTCCGATCGTCTGCCAGACGAGTCCGTCGGACAGTCGCGACGACAACCTGTTCACCGCGGGCCGGCCCCTCCCGGGCGTCGAAGTATCCATTCGCGAACCCGGCACCGGTGCGGTCCAGCCCCTCGGTGTGGAGGGCGAGATCTGTGCGCGCGGATACCAGCAGATGATCGGCTACCTCGACATGCCGGCCGAAACCGCGCAGGCGGTCGATACCGAGGGCCGGCTGCACACCGGCGATCTCGGGACGATGGACGCACGCGGCTACGTCCGGGTCACCGGGCGGCTGAAAGATATGATCATCCGCGGTGGGGAGAACATCTATCCGCGCGAGATCGAGGAGATCCTGGCCGCGCATCCCGCGATCACCGACGCGGTCGTGCTCGGCCTGCCCGACCCGGTATGGGGCGAGAACATCGCCGCCGTCGTCCGGCCGGACCCGGCACAGCAGGCACCTTCCTCGGAAGAGCTACACGATTACCTGCGGGAACGTCTCGCGCCGCATAAGACCCCCAAGTCCTGGTATATCGCCGAAAGCTTCCCGGTGAACGCGATGGGCAAGCTCCAGAAGTTCCGCCTGCGTGATCAGATCACCAGCGGTGAACTCAGGTCGCTGTGAACCGGGAAGGATCCCGGACGGGTGGCGCCGGCGAACTCGTCGAACAGCGGGGCTCGGCGCCACCCAGACCGCGGCGCGCAGGTCGCCCGACGCGGAAAGAGCAGCACGCGAGAACCCATGAGGCACTTCTCGACGCGACGATCAGATGTCTGGTGGATTACGGTTACGCGGGCACCACCACACAACGGATCCAGGACGAAGCCGGGGTCTCGCGGGGCGCGCTGCTGCACCATTTCGGCTCGAAATCGGAGTTGCTGGTGGCCGCGATCCACCACATCGCCGATATGCGCCTGCGTCACCTCGGCGAACTCGTCGCAGACCTCGGCGACGGGCCCGGGGCCCTGCCCCGGATGGTGCACGCGATCCGGTCGGCGATGGCCGGGCCATCGTTTCAGGCCGCCCTCGAACTGTGGGCCGCCTCCCGCACCGACCCGCAACTACGCGCCGCGCTGCTACCGGCCGAGCAGCGGCTCGGATCCGCACTCCGCGTGCTCTTCCATCAGCATGCGGGTATCCCCGATCCCGAAGCGGCGCGGACGGCGTTCGAATCGCTCATGGCACTCGTCCGCGGGCTCGAGCTGACCCGTATCATGCGAGCCGATCAAACCCTGGCCGACCGGGTGGTCGACGATTGGCTCAACACGATTGCCCGGCAGCGCAATACTTGACCGCTATACCGAGAGCGGCGGGGACGGCGGGAAGACGACGGGCAGATCGGTCAACGCACGATGGAACGCGCCCGTCCGCCAGGTCAGGTCGGCGGCCGGCACCCCGAGCCGGATCTCGGGCAGGCCGTCGAGCAGCTGATCGATGGCATCCTGGGCGATCAGATAAGCCAGTGAACTCGCCGGACACACATGCGGCCCACCGCCGAAAGCCAGATGCGCGCGATTACCCGCGAGCTGATTAGTGCCGATCACCGGATCGGTGTTGCAGGCGGCCAGGCTCACGACGACAGGCTGGTGGGCCGGCAACCAGGCACCCTCGATGAGGATCGGCTGCCTCGGGAAAGTGAAACAGAAGTTGGCCATCGGCGGATCGTTGAACAAGACTTCGTCGAGAGCGTCACGGGTGGACATGCTTCCGTCCAGCGCGCTGTCCCCGAACTGTTCGTCGGTGAGCATCAGGCGCAGCGAATTGACGATCAGGTTCTGCAGCGGTTCGATTCCCGCGCCGTAGAGCGTGGCCACCTGATTCACGATCTCGGGCTCGGTCAGCTCGCTCGGATGCCGCATTATCCGTGTCGTCACATCGTCGCCGGGTTCGACTCGTTTGAGCTCGACCAACTCGAGCAGCGACTCCATGAGTTCCTTGGCTCCGACCTCCGCACCGACCCCCTCGAACATCGCGGCCATCCCGGCCGCGGCCCGCTGCGCGATCTCGGTCGGGCACCCCAGCACCGCGTTCAGCACCGCGAAGGTGAGCGGAAACGCGTACTGCCGGATCAGGTCCGCGGAACCGTCACGGCAGAACGAGTTGATCAGCGGAACAGCAACCTGTGCCACGGTCTCGTGCAACCGGTACGGATCGACCTCGCCGAGCCCCGCGACAATGGCGTGCCGATAGCGCGCGTGTGCGCTGCCGTCGTTACGCCGTGCGTTCGGCCGCCACTGCATGAGCGGAAGGACCGGGCAGTCCGAGGGAATATCGCGCTGCCAGATTCGCGGATCGGCCGGAAAGTGGTCCGGGTCGTTGAAAATCCGTACCGCGGTGTAATAGCCGATCACCAGCGTGGCAGGCACGCCCGGCGCCACCTCCACCGGAGCCAGGGCTCCGTACTGTTTGCGCATCGCCCGATAGGCACTGTGTGGATCGTCCGCGAATTCCGGTGCGTACAACGGAATCCGCGGACCGTCGGTCGTGGTCGGTGAACCGTGCGAGGCCGGGCCCGGTAGGTGGTCGGAAATCGTCATCGGAGGCATCCTAGGTGCAAGGCAGTCGAGCGACGCCCAGAATCTGTCATAAGCTGACGAAAAGATTTTCCCGGCCGACAGGCCGGGATCCGTGTTGCCCTGGAGCGCACTCCAACTTCTAACCTGTCGTCATGCGATTCGCCTTCAAGACTTCACCCCAGGACACCACCTGGGCCGATATGCTGGCCGTCTGGCGTGCCGCCGACGATATCGAGATCTACGAGTCGGGGTGGACCTTCGACCACTTCTACCCGATCTTCTCCGACTCCACCGGGCCGTGCCTGGAGGGCTGGACGACCCTGACCGCGTTGGCCCAGGCGACGAGCAGGCTGCGGCTCGGCACCATGGTGACCGGTGTGCACTACCGGCATCCCGCGGTGCTGGCCAATATGGCCGCCGCCCTCGACATCATCTCCGGCGGCCGCCTCGAACTCGGGATCGGCGCGGGCTGGAACGAGGAGGAATCGGGCGCCTACGGTATAGAGCTGGGCAACGTCACCGACCGCCTCGACCGTTTCGAAGAGGCCTGCCAGGTCCTGATCGGCCTGTTGAGTCAGGAGACAACGGATTTCGACGGCAAGTTCTATCAGTTGTCCGGTGCCCGCAACGAACCCAAGGGGCCGCAACGCCCGCATCCGCCGATCTGCATCGGCGGCAACGGTGAGAAGCGCACCCTCCGGATCACCGCCCGCTACGCCCAGCACTGGAACTTCGTCGCCGGAACCCCCGAGGACTTCGCCCGCAAACGCGATGTGCTGGCAAGCCACTGCGCCGATATCGGCCGCGACCCGAAGGAGATCACGCTCTCGGCGCAGCGGCGGCTGGATCCCGCACTCGGCTACGGGGAGGTCATCGATTGGGCCGCCACGCTCGCCGCCGAGGGCCTGGATCTCGCGATCATCTACCTGCCGCCGCCACACGACCCCGCCGTGCTGGAGCCGCTGGCCGAAGCCATCCGGGATTCCGGGCTCATATCATCGGCCCGCCCAGCGTGATGGATACACCGCCGCCGAGCCGAGCCCGGTAGGACAGCTGACCTATCCGGTTCCGGGGGCGGTCGGGCGGCGGCGAGCCCGGCTGTCGCGGACAACCGCCCGGCCGCACGGCCATCGCCGATACCCGGGCTCCCATCGCAGGGAAGGACGCGGCGGCCGAGCGCGCATTACCATACCGGCCGTGACCAGGGGTCAAGGGTCCGACGACGAGTCCTCATGCGGCGGTGACGGGACCGAACGTAGCCCAGACGGACCGAGCACAGCCGGGCCGGGCCGCCGCGTACCGGAGCCCGGGCTCGACCATGGCCTATCGCCGGAGGAGATAGCCCGCGACGAAGCCGATCAGCTACGTGAGCCGAAAGTCGCACTCGCTGTCGTGGCGGTGATGGCGCTGTTGATCGTTATCGTTCTGCTCGCGACCGATGGCACACACGACAACAGCGAACGTCCCTCGCAGCGGGGCGATCCGGCATCGACAACTCAGCAGTAGCCCGATTCGCCGGCCATCACGGCGGCGCTGACCTCGGCGTCGCAGCCCGCACGACGGATCACCCGGGTGCCCGCACCCGCAGCCACGGCCGCAGCAGGTTCTCCTCGGTGGACGGGCCCGCCTGCCATTCGGCGATCCACGGACCGGTGCCCTCGCTCGAGTCGATAACGCCCTCCTCCAGCCAGCGGTAGCGGCCGTCGAGTACGCGGCGGGTCACGTACACATCCTCGTCGTCGGTGTTGTCCCACAACGAGTCGAACAGTTGCCGTACCCGGACCCGCGCTTGCCGGCAGAACACGTCGGCCAGTTCCTCGGCGGCGGTCCCGTCGGTCGTGGCGTCGCGCCCCTCGGCCCGGGCTCGTACGCACACCGCCGATATCGCGAACAGCTCCGCGCCGATATCGACAATGCGCCCCAGGAACACCTGCCGGTACTCGAGCTTCGCCTGCCAGCGCGCCATACCGTACATCAGCGCGCGCGCCTGTTTGCGTGCCATCCGGTCGACGAAGCGCAGATGCCGGGCCAGCGGCCCGAATTCGCCGAATCCAGCCGGTACCGTGCCCGGGCCGACGGCAAGCTGCGGGAACCATTTGGCGTAGAACCCGCCCGCTCCCACCGCCGCCCTCGCCTTCTCACCGAACTCCGCGTTCCGGTCGACCAGCGCTCCGGCGGCGGCCATATGCGCATCGGCCATCTCCCGGGCGACGAGCAGTCGCATGATCTCGCTGGATCCTTCGAAGATCCGGTTGATACGCAGATCGCGCACCAACTGTTCCGCGCCGACCGCACGTTCTCCCCGGGCCCGCAGCGACGCCGCCGTTTCGTATCCGCGGCCGCCACGGACCTGCACGAGTTCGTCGGCGATCCGGCAGCTCATCTCCGATGCCCACAGCTTGGCCAGTGCCGCCTCGATGCGGATATCGTTGCGGTTCTCGTCGTACATGGTTGCCGAGAGGTCGAGCACCGCTTCCAGGGCATAGGTCGTCGCGGCGATATACGACACTTTGGCGCCCACCGCGGAATGCTCGCCGACCGGCCGTCCCCACTGCACGCGGACAGCACTCCATTCGCGGGCGATCTTGAGCGACCATTTGGCCGCCGCGGTGCACAACGCCGGAATCGCGAGCCGGCCCGCATTGAGCGTGGTGAGGGCGATCTTCAGCCCGTCACCTTCGCGGCCGATCAGGTTCTGCGCCGGGACCCGGACGTTGTACAGCCGGGTGACGCCGTTCTCGAGACCGCGCAGACCCATGAACGAATTGCGCCGCTCCACGGTGATGCCCGGGCTGTCGGCTTCGACGACGAAGGCGGAGATCCCACCGCGGTGACCCTCGCTCTTCGGCACCCGGGCCATCACCACCAGTAGTTCGGCGACCACACCGTTGGTGGTCCACAGTTTGACGCCGTTTATCTCGTAGGCCTCACCGTCGGCCGTGGGTGTCGCGGTACTGGCCATCCGGGCCGGATCGGAGCCGACATCGGGCTCGGTGAGCAGGAAGGCGCTTATCGCGCCCTTCGCGCAGCGCGGCAGGAATCTCTGCTTCTGCTCCGGCGTACCCGCCAGCTTCAGCGGTTCGGGCACACCGATCGACTGGTGCGCGGACAGCAGCGCGCCCACGCTGGGGTGTACCGCGCCGACCAGCATCAGCGCCTTGTTGTAACCGACCTGCGACAGGCCCTGGCCGCCGTATTCGACGGGAATCTTCAGACCGAAACAACCGAGTTCGGCGAGGCCCCGCACGTACTCCTCCGGAATGCGGTCCTGTTCCTCGATCACGCTGCCGTCGAGCGTTTCGCAGTAGTCCCGCAGTCGCGTCAGATAGGCATCGGTCTTTGCGGTGTCTTCCGCGCTGGGGCGCGGAAACGGGTGGATCAGATCCACCCGGAAACGGCCGAGGAACAACTCCTTGGCGAACGAGGGTTTGACCCATCCGGCCTCGCGGGATTCTTCGACCAACTGGCGGGCCTGCTCCTCGGTGGCATCGACCTTCGCGGCAGTTACCATGAAACCCTCCTTGGAGGTGATGGCGATCACAGTCGATAGCTTGCCGCTATGCTACCTGCCGGTAACTCCAGAAGTGAAGGCGTAGCTGCCGAACACTGCGCCGATAGCGGCCGCGAGCCGAAGGAGAGCACACTCCCGGCGCGGCAGCGGCGCATCCTGATTCAGCGGCGCAGCAATTGGGTCAGCAACTGCCCGCTCTCCTCGAGCGACAGGTGGGGTAGGTACGCGCGACTGACGGCGATCCCGATGGTCGGCAGGGCCGCGGAATCGGGAAACACCATGTACATGGGCCGGTGCCGGGGCTGGAACTTCGCTTTGAAGGCGAGCAGCGACCGGAATCCGTAGACCGGTTCGAGGGTGCGGCCCAGCAGATCGAGCAATGCGTCGAGCGGGCCTCGATCGAGGTCTGTTCCGTCGGCATCGGCGGAGGCCAGCGGCGCGCCGGACAGGCTGAGGAACTCGAGACCCTCATCCCGCGCGGACAATGCCGCCGAGGCGATGAGGAACTCCATCGCCGCGCGGAAGCCGTCGGAACGGCGGCGCATGAAATCCAGGGTCAGGCCGACCGGGACACCGTCCCGGAACACCGGCATCCACGAGGTGACGGCATGGATGTGATCGTCGTGGTCGACCGCGAGCAGTAGCCGGACCTCGGGGTCGCGGAGTTCGGCGAGCCCACCCAGGGTGAAACCCATCTCGGGCAGGCCTTTATCGGCCGCCCACTCCTCGGATATGTCGACGATCTGCTCGGTCACCGAGAGCGGGGCGTCGGCGAATGTCGTCCATCTCGCCTCGATCCCGTCTTTGCCCGCGCGGTTCAAGGCGGTCCGCACGTCCTGGAATTTCTTACCTTTGAAGGCCAGGTCGGCGAGGTCGATAAGGGTCTCCTCCGCCACCTGCAGGCAACTCCAGCCGTGCTCGCGGGCGACGGCCGCGGTGTCCTGCCCGACGGAGTAGAAACACGGGGTCCACCCGTTGCCGAGGCAGAAGGCCGCGAATTCGTCGACCGCTTCGGCGCGGTGGGAGCGATCACCGATCGGGTCTGTCGTGGTCAGGGCGACCCCGGAGTGCACCCGGTACGCCACCGCCTGCCGGCCGTCCGCGCTGAACCAGTAGCTGTTGCCCGCCCATGTGCTCATCCACGACAGGGAACCACCACCAGGGGTGTGCAGTAGCTCCCGCACCCGGCGCTCGCCGCCGCGGTCGTACCCCGCCGGCGGGCCGAGGAAGCTGCGCAGCAGCAACAGGCAGAACGCCACCCAGACGACCACGCCGATCCACTCGAACAGCAGCGTCGCGGCCGAACTCAGCGGTAACACCGGCGGATCGACGAGTTGGAGATACACCGGGGGCAGCAGCCGCAGTGGGGCGTCGCGCAGCAGCGTGACCACCCCGGGGTCACGGTCGAATCCGTCGGCGAGCAGCGTCCCCAGCACCATATAGGCCACCAGCGCGATACCGGCGGCCCCGACGGTTCCCAGCCATACTCGCCGATACGTTCCGTGGGCGGCACGCACGTCGAACAGCCGCCGCGTCGCCAGCAGCAGCATGAGCACCGCGATCAGCGCGAGCAGCGGAGCGAGTTCCATATACACCGAGCTGTGCCGGTGGATGCCGTACAGCAGCGAACGCACCTCGTCTTGTTCGCTGATCCGTACGACCACACTCGCAGCCGCGGCGCCGACGAGTACGACGTGACCGCCCACCGAGAGCAGCCAGGCCGCGCGCCGGCCGCGACGCAACCCCTCGGCTCCGATGAGCAGCAGCACCGACGGCATGAGGTTCATCGTCAGCGGCCCGATACCGGACAGGCGCAGTGCCTGTAGCCCCTCGCGGCAGTCGTCGTGCAGATCCGGGTCGGCGCAGACACCGACCAGTTCACGCGGACTGTAGGGCACCTGGTCGAACAGCTCACGCAGCGACGACAGCGGCCCGATGGCATGCGGTGAGAATGCCGCGAGGATCGGGCCGAGGACGCTTGCCGCGACAACGAGAGCGACGAGGGTTCGGCGTTCCCGGATCGTCCCGCCGAGTGCCGGGCGGCGCGCGACCCGGCCGAACAACACCGGCCCGAGGAGCAGACCCGCCACCGCGACGGACAACCTCGTCACATCCTGCAGGTGCCCGGCGAACAGCGCGGTGGTCACGAGAAAAACCAGCAGCAGGGTGCGGATACGCCGGCGCCACAGCGTGTGCATGGCCGCGGTGGCGGCGAGCAACGCACCGAGAACCCAGGGAATAGGGTCCACGGTCAGGTGCCCGTGCAGTTCCAGACCCCACGAGTTCGGTACCTCCGCCGCGAGCTGCGCGATGACGAGCGCCAGCGCGGCCCCGGCTCCCTGGGAGATGAGCACGGCGGTCGCGAACCGCCGGCTGCCGATACGATGCTCGACCGGCACCGCGACCGCGAGGACGAACAGGGTCGACAGCACGTATTCGCCGAACCCGGAGGCGAACAGCCCCGAGGTCCACAGTGTCCACACGCGACCGTCGGCGAAGGTGGGGATTCCGAGGGCGACGTTCGCCGCCAGCTCGCGCGATGGTCCCCGCAGCAGCGAACCGGTGGTCGCGGCGAGGATCCAGATCACCGCCAGCAGCCCGAGAGCCACGGGGGCGCGAACGCTCCACGAGACGATGCGGGTCGTCATGCGGGATCGAGGCCGAGTCGGTGGCCGAGCCACGGCAGCTCCTTCTCGAGACCGGCGGACCACACGGCGAAGCTGTGCGCGCCGGGCACTTCGGTGAGGTGAACATCCATTCCCGCGGCGCGCGCGGCCGCGGCCAGCCGCTCCACGGCACCACGGTATTCGGTGTCGTCGAGGCCCACCACGAACGCGCCCGCCGAGTCGGGGTAGCGGTTATGTGCCAGCAGGTCGGCGGGGTTGTTGCGGGCGAAGGCGGCGGCGTCGCCGCCGAACACCTCCCGGACGGTGGTGTTCCGGTGGCCGAGCGTCGGTTCGGCCTGGCCCGACATATCGAGGAATGTCGGGTAGACCTCGGGACGGGTGGTGGCGAGTTGCAGGGAGCAGGTGCCGCCGTAGGACAGACCGCCCACGGCCCACGCTCGCGGATCCGGGTCGACCTGCAGATGGGATCGCACCCATTCCGGTACATCGACGGTCAAATAGGTCGCGACATTTCCGAGATGCGAATCGACGCACAACGGGTTGGCCAGCTGACTTCCGGTGCCGTCGGCGAGCACGACGATCGGTGCCAGTCCCCGGTGCCCGGCGGCGTAGTCGTCCATGATCTCCGTGAGCCTGCCGCCGACCAGCCAATCGTCGGTGCCGCCGGGCTGCCCGGCCAAGAGCACGAGCACGGGCAGGTCGGGGCGCGGCGAGGCGAAGTACGCCGGTGGCAGATAGATCCGCGCCTCGCGAGCGGAGAACCGGGAGACGGTGCCCGGGATACCGACCTTCGTCACCGCGCCCGTCTCCGGCAGATCGGCCGGGGGAACCCAGCTTCCGGCCGGCGTGTGGCTTTCGCCGGCTCCCGGCTCGGGTGCCAGCGAATCATCGAACGGAACAGTCCGGTAATCACTGATACCGAGGACCGCGCGCACCGTCGGATACGCGTCGTATACCGCGTTGATCCCGCCGGCGGCGCAGAGCACCACCACCACGACCGCACCGAGGAGCCCCGCCGCGGCGCCCGGTCGCGGCCGGTCTCGCCGCCGGACGAACCACCGGCCGACGAACAACGCGACGGCGAGAACCCCCGCCGCCGACCAGGCGTAAACGCTCAGCGGCAGGGGTTCGGGGAAGGGCCGCCACACCTTCTCGATGAGCACAGCGGCGAGCGCCACCGTCGCCACGGTCGCAACCACTGCCGCCGCGAGCCCGGCGAGCAGCCGGCGCCGCTGCCGGCGCGCGGCCAGCGCCACCAGACCCACCACTGTGAGGACAACGAGCACACCCACCGCCGCCGTCGACGTCACATGTCGGGCGAGCACCGAGTCGACGAAGCCGGACCATGACATGACGACCAGTATGCCGGTGCCCCGCCCGCACACCCGGTGGGTGATCCACCGCCACGGCCGCCACCGCTGCCCCGGACATCAGGTCACGAATGGCTCCGCGGACACACCTCGTCAGTGTGCGGTTGCGTGCAAAGAATCGATGGCGGCCCGGAGTTTGGTCGCGGCTTCCCCGGCGACGGGGGCCAGCGCTGGTTCTCCGGTGACCTGAACCATGACGTCCGGGTTCATGGCCTCGACGAATACGTCGGCATCGTTGTCCGGGTCGCGGCGGACGACGACGTTACAGGGCAGCAGGAGCCCGATCTGGCGGTCGATTTCGACGGCACGGTGGGCCAGGGGTGGATTACAGGCGCCGAGGATCAGGTAATCCTCCATCTCGAGGCCGAGTTTGGTTTCGAGGGTGGCGCGCATATCGATTTCGGTCAGGACACCGAATCCCTGTTCGGACAGGGCCGCGCGGGTGCGCGCTACGGCGTCGTCGAAGGTGGTACCGGTCAGCGTGGTCGAAAGCGCCGGGCCGGCGGCGGTGTCGGTCATCGTCTGTCCATCTCCTCTCTCGATCTTTTCCTTGCGTGGTGCCCGGCGGCCGGGTCCAGGCAAGCGCGAGGAACAGCTTCTCCAGCTCGTCGACAATCGACGGGTTGCTGTCCTCGTCCTGGCGATCGAGGCATTCGCGCAGGCAGGTGGCGACAATGCTGCCTCGATCATATCGACCCTGCATCGACTGTGATTCCCCGCGGTCCTGGGGTATAGCGCATACCAACCGAAGCGCGTAGTCACTGTTCACAGGCGACATCATCCACAGACGCAAGGAGTACTCATGGCCACTCTCCACTTCAGCGAAACGGCCGACGCGACACCCGAACAGTTCGTCGCGGCACTCACCGACTTCGGCCCCGGGCGCGAGCAACTGTTCGGGAACAGCACCGACGAATACCTCGAGGTGCACAACCGTGGCCCCACCGACGCCGACGTCACGGAGGGGTCGCACGGTATCTGGGAACGCCTGCACTACGACTGGTCCGACCCCGGCCGCGTCGTCATGACAACGACCGACTCCAACCTGTGGGGTGGTCACTCGGGCCACACCTACACCTTCACCGCCCGCCCCGACGGTAGGACCGAGGTCGACGTCGTGGTGGTGCGCGAGGGCAAGAACCTCAAGGGCCGCGCACTCGGAGCCGTGGTCGGGACCGTCGGCCAAGGCATTCTGCGAAATGCTTTCCGGAAAACGGTCCAGGCCGTAGACGCTCGTGGCAGCGGAACGGACCAGATCTGAGGCCGGACCCCTCCGGAACCGTCCGGCCGACGAAACCGGCCAGGTCCGAACCGGGCTCGCGGGAGCGCGGTCGGTGAAGTCGGCGCCGCGTCTCACCGCTGCCCAGCGCCGGGCTTGGCGTCGCGTTCAGGCCCAGCCGACAGCGCCTGTTCGACCGCCCACCGGACATACTCCGGCTGATCTAGACAACTTTGGCGGAGATCAGCAGATTCCAGATCTCACCCTGGTCGACGACCTCGACGCCGAGTTTCTCCGCCTTGGCCAGCTTGCTGTCGCCGACCCCCGCACCGGTGATCAGCAGGTCGGTATTCGCCGAGACCGAGGATGCCGCCGTCGCGCCCGCCTTCTCACACAGGCGCTGGAACGTGGGGCGAGCGACCTTCTCGCCGGAACGTGGGTCGCTGAGAGCGCCGGTGATCACCACCGTCTTACCGTCCAGCGGCGCACCGGCCGCGACGACCGGCGGCAGGTCTTCCGCACGCACATCCAGGCAGACACCCGCCTGTCGCAACCGCTCCAGTTCCGGGCGCAGGCGGGTGAGGTGTTCGACCAGGGATGCGGCGACCTTCGGCCCGATATCCTCCACCGCCACCAGTCGTTCCTCCCCCGCGTCGGCGACCTCCTCCAGGGAACCGAACCCCGCGCGGGCCAGGCGGGCGGCGGTGCCGTCCGAGGCCATCGGGATCGCCAGGCCGATCAGTGCGCGCCGCAGACCGACCTCGCGGCTGGCGTCGATCGAATCGATCATGCGCGCGGCGGAAACCTCGGCGATGCGGTCGAACTCGAGCAAACGCTCCTTGGTCAGCGTATAGAAGTCCGACGGCCGTTCCAGGATGCCCGCCTCGGCCAGGCGTTCGATCCACACCTGCCCGATGGCGTCGATATCGGCTGCCGCCCGCGAGGCCCAGTGGATGAGCCTGCGCACCGTCTGCGCGGGGCACGAGACGTTGGTGCAGAACAACTCCCGGCTGTTGCCCTGTTCGGTCACCGGTTGCGCGCACGAGGGACAGGCGGTGGGTGGCACGATCTCGCGCTCCTCGCCCGTACGCCGGGAGGCGTCGAGCACGCCGGCCACGAACGGGATCACATCGCCCGCGCGACGCACCAGCACCGTGTCACCGACCTTGATATCGCGCGCGCGGATCACCTGCTGGTTGGCCAGCGTCGCTTTCGTGACGGTCGTGCCGCCCACGAACACCGGCTCCAGCCAGGCGACCGGGACGATCTTGCCCGTTTTACCGACGTCCCAGACCACATCGTTGAGCAATGTGGTCTTCTCCTCGGCGGCGAATTTGAACGCCAGCGCACCGCGCGGACTGCTGGAACGGGTCCCCGCGGCGGCGTAGGCATCGCGGTCGGCCAGCCGCAGCACCGCACCGTCGATATCGTAATCCAGGTCGTTGCGCCCCTGCTCGATCGCGGTTATCGCCGCCTGAGCCTGCTCGGCGCCGGAGCACAACCGCATCTGCGCACCCGCGACCCCCAGCGCCCGCAGGCCCTCCTCGAGATCGACGGCGGCGCCACCGTCCGAGGTGTCCAGGTCGAAGCCGAAGAACTGCAGCCGCCGCTGGGCTACCGTGGCCGGATCCTTGGCCCGCAGTGTGCCCGCGGCGGCGTTGCGCGGGTTGATCAGCGGTTTGTCCGGGTGCGCGGTGTTGTAGGCGAGGAAGGTCGAACGCAACATCACCGCCTCACCACGCAGCTCCACCCGCCCGGGGACGTCGATCCGCTCCGGAACACCGTCGACCAGCGCGCGGACCAGCACGGTCACGTCGTCACCGGTGGTGCCGTCACCGCGAGTCACGGCACGCACCAGCCGGCCGTCCTCGAAGACCACCGACAGCGACAGGCCGTCGAGCTTCGGCATCACCACCACCGGCTGACCGGGGAAGCGGTCGAAGAACGCCGCCACCTGCTCGGACGTGGTCGCCTTCTCGAGCGATAACATCGGCCGGGAGTGCCGGATCGGGGCGTGCAGCACCGCGGGCGCACCGACCTGATCCAGCGGATTCGGGTCGGGCGTGAGATCGGGGTGCGCCTCGATCAGGCCACGCAGCTCGTCCTCGAGCGCGTCGAACTCGGCGTCCGCGACCAGCGGCGAGCCCTGATAGTAGGCGTCACGCAGCACCACCATGCGATCCGCGAGCTCTTGGATATGTTCCCCGATTTCCACAACACAGGACGCTACCGAAGCCCACCGACACCTCCCCACGGCGCGCCGACCGCGGGGTTTCGGCTCCCCGGAGGACCCGCGTTCGTTCACAGGCACCCGGTCGGGTCGCCGAGAACACCTGAAAATTCGCCCGGGTCCGCGGGCCACGGTGGAGAAGTGACGGTAGGCCCCACGGCGCCGGGGCGCTCGGCATCGCCGCTCGAAGCCGAGGCAGCAAAATGGTCGGTGATGAAACTTCCCGAGCTTCCCGATTTGCCCATTCGCGACGTTCTCGAACATGTCGCCGGAACGCTGGCCGAACGCGGGACCGCTGTGCTGGTCGCGCCGCCGGGAACCGGGAAAACGACCCTGGTGCCCTTGGCGCTCGCGGCGGGTGTCGCGGGGCGGGTGCTCGTGGCCGAGCCGCGGCGGCTGGCGGCTCGGGCCGCGGCCGGGCGGATGGCTGCTCTACTGGGCGAGACGGTGGGCGAAACCGTAGGTTACTCGGTCCGCGGGGATCGGAGAGTAGGGCGGAATACCCGGATCGAGGTCGTTACCTCGGGGCTGCTGGTACGGCGGTTACAGGACGATCCCGAGTTGGCGGGGGTCGACGTCGTCCTGCTGGACGAATGCCACGAGCGGCATCTCGACGCGGATCTGCTGCTGGCGTTGCTGCTGGACGCACGGGCCGGGTTGAGGCCGGATCTGCAGGTGCTCGCCACGTCGGCAACTCTTGCGGCTGAACGTCTTTCGAAGATTCTGGGTGGCGATCGGGCGGCGCCGGTGGTGCGGGTCCAGGGTCGCACCCATCCCGTGGACACGACATATGTTCCATCGTTGCCGCGGGAGCGGATCGAAGCGCAGGTCGCGCGCGTAACCCGAACCGCACTCGCCGGAACCGACGGCGATGTACTGGTATTCCTGCCCGGGGCAGCCGAAATCCGCCGGACGGCAGCACTTCTGGCCGATCTGGACGGCACGGATGTCGTTCCGCTGCACGGCCGGCTGTCCACGGTGGGGCAGGATGCGGCATTACGTTCCGGATCTCGCCGGCGAGTGGTGTTGTCCACCGCGGTCGCGGAGTCCAGTCTGACCGTGCCGGGAGTACGGGCGGTGGTGGATTCCGGTATGGCCAGGGTCCCCCGCATCGATCGGGCGCGGGGACTGTCCGGGCTCGCGACAGTCCGCGTCTCGGCGGCGGTGGCAGAGCAGCGGGCCGGGCGGGCCGGGCGTGAGGCTCCGGGTCGGGTCTGGCGGTGCTGGCCGGAGTATGAGCACGCCACACTGCCCGCCTATCCGGAGCCGGAGATCCGGACGGCGGACCTGACGCGGCTGGCGCTCGAACTGGCCTGCTGGGGTACGGCCGATGGACACGGTCTCACCTGGTGGGATCCTCCGCCGTCCGGCGGGCTGAGCGCGGGCCGGGAGGTACTGCGCGGGCTGGGAGCCGTGACGGGAGACGGTGAGGTGACCGGCCGTGGGCGGCGTATCGCCCGGATCGGATTGCACCCCCGGTTGGCACGCGCGTTACTCGACGGCGCGGCCGTGGTCGGCGCAGAGGCGGCCGCGGAGGTCGTCGCCGTCCTCGACGACGACACCCATATGTCCGGTGTCGATCTCACGGCAGGCCTACGGGTTCTGCGGCGCGAGCGGCCGGCACGCTGGCGCCGGGAGGTCGAGCGGCTGGCCCGATCGGTCGAGGGGCCGGAGGGGACCGATGATCCGGCTTTCGTTGTCGCACTTGCTTATCCGGAACGTCTGGCGCGCCGGCGCGGACCGGGTTCGTCCAGCTATCTCATGGTCGGCGGCACCGCGGTGACGCTGCCGCCCGGCTCCGGAACAGGCGACCCGGAGTGGCTGGCGATCGGCGTCGCGACCCGTGATCCGGGTCGTTCCGAGGGATATATACGGTTGGCCGCGGCCGCCGATGAACAGTTGGCGCGACGTGCCGCGTCGAGCCTGCTGACCACCGCCGACGAAATAGATTGGATCGACGGCGATGTGGTCGCCCGGCGGATCGAACGGCTGGGTGCGATCACCTTGTCGGAGAAACCGATTCGCGAACCCGATCGCCGGTTGCTCGGCGCCGCGGTGCGACGCGGGCTCGACTCGACCGGTGTCGGCCTGCTGTCCTGGAATTCGGAGGCGATCGCTTTACGTCAGCGCCTCGACTTCCTGCACCGCACCCTCGGCGACCCGTGGCCGCCTGTGGACGACGAATCGCTGCTCGCTGCCGCCGATACCTGGCTGGGGCCCGAACTCGCCGCCGCCCGCCGCCGCACCGACCTCGAACGCATCGACACCGGACAAGCCCTGCGCCGCCTGCTCCCCTGGCCCGAAGCCGCCCGGATGGACGATATGGCTCCGGAACGTCTGGAGGTCCCCTCCGGGAGCCGTCCGCGCCTCGACTACTCGACCGACCCGCCGGTGCTCGCGGTCAAAGTGCAGGAAGTCTTCGGCTGGGCAGACGCACCGCGCCTGGCCGGCGGCCGCGTCCCGATTTTGCTGCACCTGCTCTCCCCCGCCCAGCGCCCGGTCGCGGTCACCGCGGATCTGGCCTCCTTCTGGCGCACCGGCTGGCCCCGGGTCCGCGCCGACCTCCGCGGCCGCTACCCCAAACATGCTTGGCCGGAAGACCCGACCTCAGTGCCCGCCCATCGGGGCACTGCCCGCAACGCGGGCCGCGACCGGCCGAGCTCCCCGCGGTGACTCCGGCGCCGAGGTTGTGCCGTTCGAACAGCACGACCTCGGTAGCGCGGTGCCTACGGGGCGATCCTCAGCGTCGTACGGGTTCGTCGATCAGTTCGGACGGGGCCTCTCCCGACGCGAACGCGGCCACCGCGGCCAGCTCTGCTCCGACCGACTCATGGGCCTCGTCACCGTCGGCGGACCCGGTTGCCGTCTCCTTCCCGCGACCGTCGGTGAAGAACGAGAAGACCGCACCGAGCACGCAGCAGACGAGCGCGAAGGTGAAGGCGGCGCTGAGGCCGTCGGAGAACGGATCGCTGATCAGGTGCGGGAAGAACTCCAGACCGGTCAGGTGATCGATACCGGCCTGCGGCAGCCCGTGCAGCGCGTCACCACCGACCTGCGCGATGGGGTTGTAGCCGAGGAACGCCGCGAACAGGATGGCGACCGTCGGCAGCTGGGCGATCCCCTGAGCGGATGCGTCCGGCATACCTCCCGCGGTCAGGCCGTCGAACATCGCGGTCGGCAGGTGCGCGCTCAGACCGGCGATCATCAGCGAGAAGAACAACCCGATCGAGAGCACCATCGACGCGTTCTGGAATGTCGTCATCATACCGGCGCCCGACCCGCGTGAGGTGGCCGGCAACGAGTTCATCACCAAGGCGCGGTTCGGTGAAGAGAACAGGCCCTGGCCGATACCGTTGATCAGCAGGATCAGCGCGAACATCCCGTAGGCGAAGTCGACAGGGAGGGCGATCAGGGCACCGAAGGTCGCCGCGGTGATGAGCATTCCGGATGTGGTGAACCATTTGGCACCGAGCCGGTCCGACAGCGCGCCGGAGAGCGGGGCGCTGAGCAGGAAGCCGACTGTCATGGGCAGCATGTAGATACCGGCCCACAGCGGAGTGCGGGAGTAATCGAAGCCGTGCTGCGGCAGCCAGATGCCCTGCAGCCAGATGATCAGGATGAACTGCAGACCGCCGCGGCCGATCGACCCCATCAGGTTGGCGGCGTTACCGAACGCGAACGAGCGGTTCCGGAACAGCGACAACTCGAAGAGCGGACTGTCGACCTTCGTTTCGATGTAGACGAACACGCCCAGCACGACGACACCGCCGATGATCGCGGCCAGCACCCAGGGGTTACCCCAACCCATATCGGAGCTGCCGTAGGGCTGGATGCCGTAGGTGATGCCGACCAGGATCGAGACCAACCCGACCGCGAACGTCAGATTGCCCCACCAGTCCATCTTCGCCTTCTTGCGGACCCCGGTGTCGCGGAGTTTCAGATAGGCCCACACCGTGCCGATGACACCGAACGGGACGGACACCAGGAAGATGTAGTGCCACTGGATAGGCGCCAGCACACCGCCGACCAGCAGACCCAGGAACGAGCCGGAGATAGCCGCGACACCGTTGATACCCATGGCGAGTCCGCGCTGGTGGGCCGGAAACGCGTCGGTGAGGATGGCGGAGCTGTTCGCCATGAGGAAGGCGCCACCGACGCCCTGGATGATCCGCCAGGCGATCAGCCAGATCGCCGCTTCGGAGCCGTCGAACCAGGTGATCGCCAGGAAGATGGAGGAGATGGTGAAGATGGCGAAGCCCATGTTGTACATCCGGGCGCGGCCGAACATATCCCCGAGGCGGCCGAAGCTGACCACGAGCACAGCGGTGACGACCAGGAATCCCATCATCATCCACAGCAGATAGCTGGTGTTCCCCGACTCGAGGGGGTTGAGGCCGATCCCTTTGAAGATATCGGGCAGCGCGATCAGCACGATGGACGAGTTGATCGTGGCGATCAGCATGCCCAGGGTGGTGTTGGAGAGCGCGATCCACTTGTAGTTCGGACCTGGATCCGCGGAATCGGCGGCAGATAATCGTGCGCTGGCAGAGGTCATGGGTGGTTCCTTCGAGCAGGTGGTCCAGTAGTGACTGCAATGCGCGACGCCATTGTCGGCGCGTATCCGGGGGCTAGGTCTTCCCGAGCGCATCGGCCAGGATGGTGAATCCTCGGCTGACCGTCTCCCGGTCCTCCGGCGGGAGGTTCTCGATGGCCGCGGACAGCAACAGTGCTTTCTCGGTCCGGGTATGGGCGATCAATTCGATCCCGACCGGTGTCGGGACCAGCAGGCGGGCGCGCCCGTCGTCGGGGTCGGGGGTGCGCTCGATGTAGCCCCGGTCCTCGAGGACGGTCACGAGACGAGAAATCGTCGGTGCGGAGACAGATTCCCGCTCGGCCAGAGCGGACAGCCGGATCGGCGCGTGGTTGATGATCGTCCACAGCGCCGAGGCGAGACCGGCGCTGAGATTCCGGCTCTGACCGCGGGTGCGCAGCGTTCGGTTGATCCGGGTGAGCAGGTGATACAGGGTCGCGACTTCGGCGGGGGTGCCGAGCTCCTCGGTTGTGGAGGTGTTCTCCATCGCGTCCATCTTTCGTCTGTCCGATCACAAGTGATAGCTGATTCGCCACACAAGAATAGTTGTTTCTACTAAGTAATCAAATAGTACCTCGGCGGCGATCCGCGGATTACGCGTGGTGCCGGCCGCCGCCCCGTGGCGACCCGGTCCACGCCCATCCGGACGAAATTTCTGTTCAAATAGATCGGTGATGTATCGAATTTCGAAGGGAACCATGACGTCTGGAAAATGGCGGGTCGCGGGAGCGGCCGGAGCCGTGGTGGCAGCGCTGGCGGCGGTGATGATCCCGGCGGCGACCAGCTCGGCCCAGCCGGTCCTCTGCACCGCGGAGACGATGAGCCTGAGCACCCGTGAGCGGCCGTCCGACTCTCCCGGCCAGGCCACGCTGGAGCTCATCCTGACCAATACCTCCGCGCAGAGCTGCGCTGTACAGGGATTCCCGGGCGTCGAACTGGCCGGCCCGGACGATCCGACCTTCGGCCCGACCTACCAGCTGCCCCGCCAGGAGGTGAACTTCGCGCCGGCGGTGGTGGCGCCGGGCGCCGCGGTAAGCAGCGTGCTCACCTATCTGCCGGGTCCCCCGGACGGCTGGGTCCCGTCGACGATCACCGTCACCCCGCCGGATACCACCACTCAGCTCCAGGCGCCGTGGCCCGCGGGCGTGAGCGTGCAGCGCCAGGACGGCGCCACCCACCCGGGCACCTATATCGGCCCGCTGCTGCCCGCGGCCTGAATCACCTGTTACACCGCCGCGCCGACCTCGGTCGGCGCGGCGGTTCGCCTTCGGAACCGACGCCCGGTAGCGCCGGATGTGCTCGCGCCGCCCCGTCGCCGACATCGGCGGTCCGGCCGGCAGTGTGAGCGATACTGCGTTCCGCGCGACACGATCCGCCGCAGGCAGGCCGGACCGGAGAGCTATGCCGGGAACGGGTACCGGCTGTCCAGCTCGAGATTCAGCTCCACCACCTGGACGGTCGGCTCGCCGAGGAATCCCAGGGGGCGCTCCGAGGTGTGCACGGAGACGAGTTCGCGCACCTGAGCCTCGGTGATCCCGCGTGCTTCCGCGATCCGCGGTACCTGGATTGCCGCGTATTCCGGCGAGATATGGGGATCCAGACCGCTGCCGCTGGCTGTTACCGCATCCGCGGGGACCTGCGGGTCGGCTGGGGCGTCACCGCGGATGGGCACCATCCGCCCGTGCGAGTAGTCCCCTCCCGGTTCCGCGCATTCGACCCGTACACCGTGGTACACGGACAGGAACGGCCGTGCCGGGCACGCCTCGTTGACGCTGACGACCCGAGTCGGTGCGGTCACCTCACCGCGGGCGTCGCGTGGCCCGTCCACCGAAAGTACCGATCCCACACCACCTTCCGTGCAGAACGGCCGGCCCCCGTCGACTCCTTCCCGCTCCCCGATCTCCTTGCTCCGGGTGCATACAGTGGTCAGCAAACCGGGATCGTCCGGGGCGTCGACGATACTTTCCGGCCCCAGATTGGAGGCGGAGGTGGACAGCGGGTCGTATCCGTCCCCGGCCGCCGACGGCCGACTCTGGAAATACTGCACCAGTGCCGTGCCGTCGGTGCCGGTGAACGACTGGCCGATCAATTCGGAGCCGACCACGGTGTCCCGTGCTTCGATCAACGACCCATCCGCCTTGTCCCGAAGGCCCGGGACTTGCGCGACAGCGAAAACCGCTACGGGATAGACGATTCCGGTGATCACGGTGAGCACGAGCAGCGCGCGTAGCGCGGCCAGATGCTGCCGGACCCAGGTCGATAAACGCATATCAGGACATCCCCGGGAGAAGTTGGACAACGAGGTCGATGAGTTTGATGCCGAGGAACGGCGCGATGAGGCCGCCGAGCCCGTAGATCGTCATATTGCGGCTCAGCAATTTCGACGCATTGGCCGGCGTGTAGTCGACACCGCGCAGCGACAGCGGGATCAGCGCGATGATGACGAGTGCGTTGAATATCACCGCGGACAGGATCGCCGACTGCGGGCTGGCGAGACGCATGATGTTGAGTGCGTCCAGGCCCGGAAATACCGCGATGAACAACGCCGGGATGATCGCGAAATATTTCGCGATATCGTTGGCGATCGAGAATGTGGTGAGCGCACCACGGGTGATGAGCAATTGCTTTCCGATTTCGACGATTTCGATGAGTTTGGTCGGATCGGAGTCGAGGTCGACCATATTGCCGGCCTCTTTGGCGGCGGATGTGCCGGTGTTCATCGCGACACCCACATCGGCCTGGGCCAGCGCGGGGGCGTCGTTGGTACCGTCGCCGGTCATCGCGACCAGACGCCCGCCGTCCTGTTCCTTCTTGATCAATTCGAGCTTGTGTTCCGGCGTCGCCTCCGCCAGGAAATCGTCGACCCCGGCCTCGTCCGCGATGGCCTTGGCGGTCAGCGGATTGTCGCCGGTGATCATGATCGTGCGGATGCCCATCCGGCGCATTTCGTCGAAACGTTCCCGCATCCCCTGTTTGACCACATCTTTGAGGTGGATGACACCGAGCAGCCGGGCGTTACCGTCCGCGATCTCCCCGACCACCAGCGGAGTTCCACCGGCCGCGGAGATGCCGTCGACGGTGACTCCGATATCGTCCGGGACACTGCCGCCGTGACCGCGGACCCATTCGATAACGGCGCCGGCCGCGCCTTTACGCAGCTGATGCCCGTCGGAGAGGTCGACGCCGGACATGCGGGTCTGCGCGGTGAACTCGACCCAGGTGGCGCCGGCGAGTTCGCCCGGGGTGCGTTCGCGTTTGTTGAACGCTTGTTTCGCGTACACGACGATGGAGCGGCCTTCGGGTGTCTCGTCGGCAAGACTGGACAGCTGGGCCGCATCGGCGAGTTCGTCGTCCGGAACACCGGGCGCGGGAACGAATTCCGAGGCCTGACGGTTTCCCAGGGTGATAGTGCCGGTCTTGTCCAGGAGCAGGGTGTTCACGTCACCGGCGGCTTCCACCGCGCGCCCGGACATGGCGAGGACGTTACGTTGCACCAGCCGGTCCATCCCCGCGATACCGATGGCCGACAGCAGCGCCCCGATGGTGGTCGGGATGAGGCAGACCAGCAGCGAGACCATGACGATACCGGTCACACCGTGACCGTCGAGGGCGAGAGTATCCGGCACTCCGGGGTTTTCGGCCTTCGTGAAGATCGCGAGCGGTTGCAGCGTGACGACGGCGAATACGAAGATGATCGTGAGTGAGGCCAGCAGGATGTTCAGCGCGATCTCGTTCGGTGTCTTCTGCCTGCTCGCGCCCTCGACGAGAGCGATCATCTTATCGATGAAACTCGCACCGGGTTCCTGGGTGATCCGGACGACGATCCGATCGGACAATACGGTGGTTCCGCCGGTCACCGCGGAGCGATCACCGCCGGATTCGCGGATCACCGGCGCCGATTCGCCGGTGATAGCCGATTCGTCCACCGAGGCGATCCCCTCCACGACATCGCCGTCCCCGGGAATGACCTGCCCTGCCTCGACCACGACGATATCGCCGCGCCGCAGCTCCGGGGCCGCGACTTCGTGCTCGACGACCGGACCGCCCGGCGTCCAGTCGGTCAGCCGGCGCGCGATGGTATCGGTTTTGGCCTTGCGCAGCGTATCTGCCTGCGCCTTGCCACGACCTTCCGCGACGGCTTCGGCGAGGTTGGCGAAGACGACCGTGAGCCATAACCACACCACGATCGCCCAGCCGAAGAAGCTGGGGTCGGCGACAGCCAGTACCGTCGACCAGACCGCGCCGATCTCGACGACGAACATGACCGGATTGCGCCACATGGTGCGCGGGTCGAGTTTGCGTATCGCGTCCGGCAGCGAGGACAGCAGCATTTTCGGATCGAGCGCGCCCCGGGGCCCCTGCCGTCGGTTTCCGCGGTTCCGGCTTTTCGGCCCCGCATCCACGGCAGTATCGCCGCGGCCGGGAACTTCTGTGTGGCTGGTCATTTCAGTGGATTCCCTCGGCGAGCGGCCCGAGCGCGAGCGCGGGCAGGAAGGTGAGCGCGACCAGGATCACCGTGACACCGACGACCATGCCGACGAACTGCGGCCGGTGCGTCGGCAGGGTGCCGATCGACGCGGGAGTCGTGCCCTGCCGGGCCAGTGAACCGGCCAGCGCGAGAACGAAGATGATCGGGAGAAACCGGCCGAACACCATGGCAAGACCCAATGCGGTGTTGTACCACTCGGTGTTGCCGGTCAGTCCCGCGAACGCGGAACCGTTGTTGTTCGCCGCCGAGGTGAATGCGTAGAGCACCTCGGACAGTCCGTGCGGGCCGGAGTTGAGCATGCCGTCGCGCTGGCCGGGCAACGCCATGGCGATGGCGGTACCGGTCAGCACGATGAGCGGGCTGATCAGGAAGTACGCGGCGGCGAGTTTGATCTGGCGCGGTGTGATCTTCTTGCCCAGATATTCGGGCGTCCGGCCGACCATCAACCCGGCGACGAATACCGTGATCACCGCCAGGACGAGCATCCCGTACAGGCCGGAGCCGACACCGCCGGGCGCGACCTCGCCCAGCTGCATGTTGAACATGGTCATCATGCCGCCGAGGCTGGTGTAGGAGTCGTGGAAGGAGTCGACAGCGCCGGTCGAGGTCAAGGTGGTCGAGGCCGCGAACGTCGCGGAGTCGGCGACGCCGAAACGCTGCTCCACACCCTCCGTGGCCGCGCCGATCGCGGTGGGCACGGTGCCGTGGTGACGCAACTGGAAGAAGTTGGTCAGCGTCACGCTGACCAGCGCGACGGTGGCCATCACCGCCGCGACGGCGTAGCCCTGTCTGCGGTCGCCGACCATTCGGCCGAAGGTGCGCGGCAGCGAGAAGGCGATCACCATGAGCAGGAATATCTCGACCCAGTTCGTCCACGCGGTGGGGTTCTCGAACGGATGAGCGGAGTTGGCGTTGTAGAAGCCGCCGCCGTTGGTACCGAGTTCCTTGATGACCTCCTGGCTCGCCACCGGTCCACCGGTGATGGTCTGTTGACCACCGGTCACCGTCTGTGCGATCCGGTCGTGCAGGTGGAAATTCTGGATGACGCCGCCGGCGACGAGGACGATCGCGAATACGAACGCGATCGGCAGCAGTATGCGGACGGTGCCACGCACCAGATCCACCCAGAAATTGCCCAGATCACCGGTGCGGGTCCGGGCGAATCCGCGCACGAGCGCCACGGCGACGGCCATACCGACCGCCGCGGAGACGAAATTCTGCACGGCGAGCCCGGCCATCTGCACCAGGTGCCCCTGGGTGGATTCGCCGGAATAGTTCTGCCAGTTGGTATTGGTGACGAAACTGACGGCGGTGTTCCAGGCCAGCGCCGGCGTCATCTCCGTACCGGGGTCGCCGAGGTGCAGCGGCAGTTTGCCCTGCACCAGCTGCAAGAAGAACAGGAACAGGATGCTGACCCCGGAGAACGCGAGCACGCTGCGGGCATATATCGCCCAGCTCTGTTCGACCTCCGGGTGCGCGCCGATCACCCGGTAGATCACGCGTTCGGCTCGCGAATGCCTGGTACCGGTGTAGACGCGATACATGTAATCGCCCAGAGGTACGTGCACGAGCACGAGCGCTACCACCAGGGATGCGATGAACACGATCCCCGCTGTTGTCGTATTCAACCTAGAACCTCTCGGGGAAGAGCAATGCCGCGAACATGTAGATCGCGACGGAAACGGCGAGCAGCAGGCCGATCAGATTCGCGATCACAGCTTCTCCACCCCCCGCTGGATCAGGCCCAGCAGCGCGAACACCGCGACGGTAAGCACCGTGAACACCACGACAGACATCTGGCCAACCTCCATCTCACGCCTCGTCGAGCAGGCACCCGGTGAGTCAAGCCGTTACCGGAAGTGCGTCCCAGCGTCTTTACGGGCCTCTAGCGGTTCGCGGCCCCGAATTGACGTTTCGCTGACAGACCGGCCGGTATCGGGTGCAAGAATGCCGTCAGAGCAGGTATTCGCAGCGTCAATACACCGTAAAGAGCGGTTTCCGCATCGCGGGCCGGAGCTACGGTGCGTACAACCGAGAGCCGTGCCGGCGCGCTCCGGCCAGAAAGGATCACGATGGCGGTTGTCACGCGCGGCACCGGCGCCCCGGGGTGATGCCGGTGCCATCGACAGGCGAGGGGGGCAAGCGCGGACAGCTGCGCATCTACCTCGGCGCCGCGCCGGGTGTCGGTAAAACGTACGCGATGCTCGGCGAGGCGCATCGCCGGCTCGGCCGTGGCCGCGACGTGGTAGCCGCGATCGTGGAAACGCACGGCCGGTCCGCGACCGCCGCACTTCTCGACGGTATCGAGCAGATACCACCCCGGACAGTGCGATATCGCGGCACCTGGTTCTCCGAGATCGATATCGCGGCCGTTTTGCGACGCGCCCCGGCGGTTGTCCTGGTCGACGAACTCGCCCATACGAATACGCCCGGCAGCGGTAACGACAAGCGGTGGCAGGACGTCGAAGAACTGCTCTCGGCCGGTATCGAGGTGATATCGACAGTCAACGTTCAGCACCTCGAGAGCCTCAACGACGTCGTCGAGCAGATAACCGGGGTCCGGCAACGCGAGACCGTTCCGGATTCGGTGGTTCGTGCGGCGAACCAGGTGGAACTGGTCGATATAACTCCGGAAGCATTGCGCCGCAGGCTTTCTCATGGTTCTATCTACGCCGCCGACAAGGTCGACGCGGCATTGCGTAACTACTTCCGTCCCGGAAATCTCACCGCGCTGCGCGAGCTCGCCCTGCTCTGGCTGGCCGATCAGGTGGATTCCGCCCTCGCGAAGTACCGATCCGACCACGAGATCACCGAACTGTGGGAGGCACGCGAACGGGTCGTGGTGGCGGTGACCGGCGGGCCGGAGTCGGAAACCGTGATCCGCCGGGCCGGCCGTATCGCGATCAAAGCGAGTGCCGAGCTCGTACTCGTCCATGTCGTACGCGGGGACGGCCTCGCCGGCGTATCCGCCGAACGGCTGTCCCGGCTGCGCGAGCTGGCCGGCAACCTGGGCGCGTCGATGCATACGATCACCGGCACCGACGTGCCGTCCGCACTGCTGGAATTCGCGCGGGAGGTGAACGCGACACAGTTGGTCCTGGGGACCTCCCGGCGCTCCCGGTGGGCACGGATCCTCGACGAGGGAATCGGGGCTGCCGTGGTGCAACAGTCGGGAAAGATCGATGTTCATCTGGTCACCCACGAGGAGGCGAATCGCGGCACCCGGTCGGTACTGAACGTGCCCCGGCGGCGGATTCACGCGTGGATCGCCGCTGTCGTGGTGCCCGCGCTGGTGTGTGGAATCAGCATCCTGCTGTTGGACGGCCCGCTCCAGCTGGGCGGGTTGAGCGCGGTGTTCTTCGTCGGTGTCGTCACCGTGGCATTGCTCGGCGGCGTCGTGCCCGCCGCGGTTTCGGCGATGCTGTCCGGTCTGTTGCTGAACTGGTTCTTCGCCGATCCGCGCTACAGCCTGACGATCGCTCAGCCCGACAGCTTCGTCACCGTGGTCGTATTGCTCTTCGTCGCGGTGGCGGTCGCCGCGCTGGTCGACGCCGCGGCCGAAAGAGCGAGGCAGGCACGCCGGGCCACCCAGCAGGCCGATCTACTGACCCTGTTCTCCGGCGCGGTGCTCTACGGCGCGGATCTGACCAACTTGCTCGAGCAGATCCGGGAAACCTACGGCCTGCGCGCGGTCAGCCTGATTCGTGGTGAGCAGGTGGTCGCGGCGGTGGGTATCGATCCGCCGTCCCGGACCGGCGAGGCGGAGAATTCCGTCCAGGCCGGTGATGCGGCGAGCCGGCTCCTCCTGGCCGGACGCTCCCTGGCCGCGATCGACCGGCCCGTACTCAACGCGGTCGCCAACCAGGCCGCCGGACTGGTCCGGCAGGAGGAACTGGCCGAGGAAGCAAGCGCGGCGGCCGCACTCGTCGAAGCCGACCGGTTGCGTCGCGCGCTGCTCTCCGCGGTCAGCCACGATCTGCGCACTCCCCTGGCGGGCGCGAAAGCCGCGGTGTCGAGCCTGCGCAGCGACGAGGTGGAATTCTCGGCCGACGATACCGCCGAACTGCTCGAGGCCATCGAAGAGTCGGTGGACCAGCTCACCGCACTGGTCGGCAACCTCCTCGATTCCTCGCGACTCGCTGTCGGTGTGGTGACTCCGCAGCTACGGCGTGTGTACCTGGACGAGGTCGTGCACCGGGCACTGGTGAGCGTGGGTATGGGGGCCCGCGGCCCGCGGCGCGCCGAGGTCGATCGGGTGAGAACAGAGGTCGCTGATGTGCACGTGTTCGCCGACGGCGGCCTGTTGGAGCGGGTCATGGCGAATCTGATCGATAACGCGCTGCGGCACGGGTCGCGGCAGGCTCCCGTGCGCGTCGTGGCGGAGCGGCACGGCCGGTACACGTCCATCACGGTCGTCGATCACGGCCCCGGTGTCACACCGGGAACCGAGGACCGATTGTTCGAACCGTTCCAGCACCGCGGCGATCGCGACAACACCAGCGGTGTCGGCCTCGGCCTGTCGGTTGTCAGAGGGTTCGTGGAAGCCATGGGCGGAACGGTTCTCGCGGAACCGACGCCGGGCGGCGGCCTGACCGTCATCGTCGAACTACCCACGGACGATCCAGAACCGGCCGACGACGGTGAGCAGCACTCCCCGCCCTCCGCATGACACCGAGGGGTGGCTGCTGAACGGGTATTGCTTCTAGGCTCGCGGAGTGTTGGTCGAACCGAATCGTCGCAGTAACCGGCCGAAGGTGTCTTTGAAACGGATCCCGGTGCCGGCGGCACGGGCCGTCGTGGACTGCGGCATCTACCGTAACGGGCAACGACTGGCAGGCCGGTTCGGTTTCGCCGAAGCCCTGGCCCGGGTCCGCGACAACGACAGTGGCGAGGGCGGGTTCGTCTGGCTGGGCCTGCACGAACCCGATATCGACCAGATGGATGAAGTCGCCGCGGTGTTCGGGCTGCATCGGCTGGCGGTCGAAGACGCCGTGACGGGGCGGCAACGCCCCAAACTGGAACGCTACGACAACACCCTGGTGCTCGGCCTGCGGACCGTCGCCTATGTCGAACACGATATGCACACCACCAGCGAGATCGTGCTGACCGGAGAGATACTGATCTTCCTCGGCGCCGATTTCGTCATCGCGGTCCGCCACGGCGAGCATTCCGGCTTGCGGGCCGTCCGCGCGGAACTCGAAGCCGACCCCGAACGGCTACACCTCGGGCCCGGTGCGGTGTTGCACGCGATCGCCGACCACGTCGTCGACACCTACCTCGAGGTCGTCCAGGAGATCGAGACCGATGTCGAGGAGATGGAGCAGGAGGTGTTCACCCCACGCTCCCGGCTCACCATCGAATCGATCTATCAGCTCAAACGCGAAATCGTGGAACTGCGCCGCTCGGTGATACCGCTGGCCCTGCCACTACAGATGCTCACCCGGCCCGAATCCGGCCTGAACAAAGAGGTACGCCGCTATCTGCGGGATGTCACCGACCACCACACCACCGCCGCCGAACGCGTCCACGATTTCGACGACGCGCTGTCCGCGCTCATCAACGCGACACTGGCTCGTATCGCGGTGCGGCAGAACACCGATATGCGCAAGATCTCCGCGCTGGTCGCCCTGGCCGCGGTTCCCACCATGATCGCGGGCATCTACGGTATGAACTTCGAACATATGCCCGAACTGAAACAGGTCTGGGGCTACCCCACCGTGCTGGCGGTAATGGTGCTGACCTGCGGCGGGCTGGTCGTGATGTTCCGCCGTAACGGGTGGTTGTAGAAACCGGCCCGCTCCGAGGCAGGGGGCCGGAGCCGGCCGACCGGCCGAGGACATCGGGATAATTGCGCTGTGGTTGCCGGTGCGCGCAGACTCTAGGCCGGCAACGATCGGGTTCAGCTCATACCGGGAGATCAGGGGTGACGATGAATCGCACACTCATGCTCGTCGCAGCCGTGCTGGTCGCCGCGGTGGGCTGCGGTAACGGTACCGGGACCGATGACACCCGATCGCCGGCGGCGCCCCGGCCACCGGCGGCATTCTGGTCGGCACCCGCCGACACCCCGCAGCAGCAGGCGGCCGTCGCCCAGGCGACCCGTGAGATCGATGTCTGCGCGCTACTCCCCCGCGATACCCTGGGCGACCTCGGCCTCGGCGATATCCAGAGCGTTACGGTCGGCCTCGACTCGTGCCGGGCCGGCCTCGGCAACGCGGGCGAGGCGACCACCCTCACCTGGCATACGACTCTGCTGCCCGCTCTCACTCCGAGCCGCGGTATCAGCAGACAACTGGGTGATGTGAGCGCCTTGCTGGTCCCCGGCCGCGACGGCGACCCGCGCGCCTGCGGCGCCACCGTCCGTTTCCCGGCGGGCGCAGCCTTCTACCTCGGCCTATCGGTTCCGAACCGTGATTCGTGCGCGGTCGCCGACGGTTTGCTGCCCGGTATGGTCGACCGCTGGCGGCAGTCGCCACCCCAGGGCACCTCACCCGATACGGTCATCACCGTGCTGCTCGGCGCCGACCCGTGCGCGGTTCGCGCGAAACTGACCGGCACCGCCGACACAGATCAGCGCCGGCTGACCCAATGCCTGTTCCGGTACCGGGACGAAACCGTCACGGTGGCCTACGAGTACCGCGTACCCGAGCAGGTGACAACCCGCGGCACGGAGGAAAAGTTCGGTGACCGCACCGTGTTCCGCTCGACCTCGCTGTACGACAGCAGTATCCCGATCTACTCGGCCATGGTCGGACCTGAATTACCTTCCGGTAGCACTGCTTTCGTCCCACGTGTACCCGTCGCGGAGGTCACCTCGGCCACCGATGACGTCGCCCGCCAGGTGATGTCGGAAGTTCTGACTCTCTTCCCGCAGTGAGTGTCCCGCGTTATCGGCAGGGACGTCCGGGGCCGGCGAGATACCGGCACCGGACGGCACGATCGGCTTCGCCGGTGAGGCACTCCGGCCGTTGCGAGTCAGGCGATTCAGGCGTCCTGTCTGATTTCCGCGAAGCTCGCCCACTGGACTTCGGCGATATCGTTCGCCTCGTCGTTGAACGTCGTATCGATCCACTCGATGATCTCGTCCTCCGCTTTCCGCAACACGGACTCCGGTACATCGACCGGTGAGGTCATCTCGAGGGAGAAATAGGCGCGCTCGCCCGGAGCCTGTCCCGGGTGTTCCTCGGCCCAGGCCAGGTGCAGCCGGTGTTCGCCTTCGACCGTCGTCGCCAGTTCTGTTCTCGCCCCGTCGAATTCGGGTAATTTCGCGAGTTCGGCGGACGCCGCTCTACTGGCGGCGTCTGCCTGCGCGGGTGTGCAGTACAGCTGGACAACCAGATAGCTACTCACGCTACCGGCCACATCCTCTCGGTTGATCGCGTGGCAGTGCCGCGCGTGACGACCCTGCGACATCCGCCGCTCGTTCCGGAGACCCGGTTCGCGGCCACCGCAGCATAGCCCGGCGCCCGCGCGCTGTCCGTGCGGGGTTTTCGGGACAGACTACCGGCCGGCCATTCGTCACCGATCAGAACTACTGTGTACCAATAGCTTCCGATCCGACGTTCGTCTGCTCACCGACGGCGGTCAGCCCGCGACCGGAGTGTATGTGCGGGCGTCGCTGACGAACTCGGGATTGCCGTACTCCGCCAGCCGGCGTTCCACGAGCTTCGTGAGGTAGGGGTCGACGGCCGGTCGCAGCCACGAGATCCGGTACGCGCCTGTGACGATCAGCAGACGCCCGATGATGAAGGGAGCCGTCAGCGCGATCCGCGCCATATCGGCCGCCCCGATGGGTACGCCCATGGCCCGGGCGGTGTGCCGGTTACCGTGGCAGAACGCCGCGATGAAACCGGCCTTGCTGTAGCTCCGCTCGACCGCGTCGGCGATCCGGTCGAATCGGGTGCGGTTCGGCCGGAGATAGGCCGCCATCGTCGACCGGATCAGTTCGCCGCAGGTGGCATCGTCGAAACCGTCGCGCAGAAGTGCCGCGCGGGCATGGAAGGCGTGGATGATGCCCTCGGGTGTGGTCGGCAGCAACTCCTCGGGCAGGCCGAGCAGGAAGCACCGGTAGCGATCGAACTCCACCTCTGCCTGCTCGTCGTCGGTGAATTCCGTACGTCCCTGCCGCTGCACCCGGAGGGAGAGAAGATACAGGTTGATCATGCCGGCGGGCATCTGATCCACCTGCGGCACCGGTATCCCGTAGACGTCCGGATCCCAGCGATCCGAACGCGTGAGGGCGTTGTAGCGGACCATCGAATGCATCAACCGCACCATGGCCGCCGCCTCGAAGCCCGGACCGTAGCGGTCCAGCGCGCCGGGCAGCGTGGTCACCGCGAAGAAGTTCGCCGTCTCGTTGACGCGGCGGGCGGCACGGCGCCCGGACAGCGCGCCGGTCAACGCCATCGGGAGTGCCGCGTAAGTGTTGGTGAATGTGGCGATGAACGCACCCCGAATCACGAACGGCGCCAGCAGGGCCGCGGCGATACGTGACTGCGCGGCCCCCGCACGGACAAGATCCATATCCAGCCACTCCGGGGTCGCTTCCATCGCGGCGATGAGCGATACGAGTTCCGGCGGCGCCTCGGGGACGGCATCGATCCCCTCACGGCAGGCTCGCCGGACCATGGTGACCAGTTCGGTCACGCTGCGTTCCGCGCTGAGGGCGGCGAGCGGGTCCGCGACGGTATCGCCCAGCAGCGTCGCTGTCGTGATCAGCTCGGTGACACGCTCATCGGCCAGGATCGGTTCGCGCGGCGCGACCCATTTCGGCAGGGACGACGAGTCGTCCGGCTCCGTCGCGAGCCGGTAGGGCTGCTTGCCGAAGTCGAAATCTCCGTAGAGACCGGGCTGTAGTTCGCGCTGGCTACGTACGCGCCGCGCCAGCTCCGGGTAGTACGTCGTCGACATCTCGCCCTCCAACTAACAGTGTGTGAGTTAATACTCACGGAGTGTTAGTTATCCTGTCAAGCATGGGGCCGCAGCACCGACGACGCATGACCGCCGAGGCGAGACGCGAGCAGATTCTCGATATCGCGCATACGATCATCACCGCCGAGGGCTTCCACGCGGCGACCCCGAACCGCATCGCGGACGCGGCCGGCGTCAATCGCTCACTGCTCTACCAGCAGTTCGGGGATCTGCCTGGTCTATTCGTCGCCCTGATCAACCGCGAAACCCAGCGGGCGGCATTCCAGTTCGCCGATGCCGTATCCGCGGGGAACGACAGCGATACCGGCGACAGCCCGGCCCTGCATGCGTTCGACAGCCTGCTGCGTGCCGTCGACGCACACCCTGCCACCTGGCGACTGTTCCTTTTCCCACCGCAGGGCGCTCCCCCGGAACTCTACGAACGCCTGGCCGAATCGCAGGACGTGGTCCGCAAGTACTTCGTCGGCCTGCTGCTGGACATCTACCCGGATCTGGAAGACCCCGAGTACACCGCACGAATTCTGCACGCGGCCGGTCAGGAACTACTCCAGCTGCGCCTCACCGACCCCGAGTCGGCAACGCACGAACGCTTGCGCGCGCTGGTGCGCCGGCTCAGCTCCGAACTGGTGCAGCGGATTCGGCCGGGACGCTCGTGAACCGGCCCGCCACGGGTCGGCGGGATCGCGTACACGTCAGTAGCGTTCGTTCAAATACCCGAGCAACTCGTCGTGTAGCAAGCCGTTCGACGCGGCCGCGCTGCCGCCGAGCGGGCCCGGGCTGCCATCGAGGCCGGTGAAGGTACCACCGGCCTCGGTGACGATAACCGCGTTCGCGGCCATCTCCAGCGGTGAGAGTTCCGGGTCGGCGCAGATATCGACCACACCTTCGGCGATCATCATGTAGGGCCAGAAGTCACCGTATGCGCGCGTGCGCCAGACCGTGCGGGCCAAGTCCAGGAAGCCGTTCAGCCGGCCCTGCTCTTCCCAGCCCGCGAGGGACGAGTACCCGAACGAAGCGTCCGCCAGCTTCGATACCCGCGAGACTCGCAGCCGCGAAGCCGAGGAGAGGTTGCGTCCGGTGAAGGCGCCGTGGTCCTTCGCGGCCCACCACCGGCGACCGAGCGCGGGGGCGGAGACGACACCGAGGACAGGCCGTAAACTGCCCGCCGACGCCTCCAGCAGCGAGATCTGCGTGGCCCACACCGGCACACCGCGCGCGAAGTTCTCCAGGCCGTCGACGGCGTCGACCACCCAGCAGCGGGGCCCGGTGCCCTCCAGGCCCTCCCCCTCGCCGAGAACCGCGTCGCGAGGGCGGGAACGCTGGAGCTGACCACGGATGAGCTTTTCCACCTCCGTCTCGGCGTCGCGCACCAGGTCCATGTCCGGCCTCGTCTCGACATCGAGGTCGAGCGCTCTGAAGCGGTCCATGCTCGCCGCGGCGGCGGTGTCCAGGAGGACATGGGCGAAGCGGAGGTCGTCGAGGTGGTCCTGCATGCAACGACGCTATCCGTACCAAACGGACAGTGCCACCGGGCCTGGTCCCGGTGTCAGCTCTGAATCGCCTTGGTGTGCACATACTCGTGCAGTCCGTGAATACCGCGTTCACGCCCGAAACCGGAACCCTTGGTTCCGCCGAAGGGCGCGGATGGGTTGAATTTCCCCGCGTTGATGTAGACGGTGCTGGCATTCACTTTCCGGGCGAATCGTGCTGCGCGGTCGGCGTCTTCGCACCACACCGCCGCATTGAGGCCGTAGGGTGTGCCGTTGGCGATGGCCGCCGCGTCGTCGTCTCCGCCGTCGTAGGTGAGGATGGCGAGTACCGGGCCGAAGGCTTCTTCCTGTCCTATCGTGGACGCGGGGTCGACATCGGTGAAGACGGTCGGCGCGAAGTAGTACCCGCCCGCGAGATCGTCCGGTAGGCCCGCAATGGGAGCGGTTCCGCCGAGCAAAACTTTGCTGCCGTCCTCGTTCGCCCGGGTGACGATGGAGACGAGACGGTCGTGCTGCTGCCGGGAGACCAGCGGCCCCAGCTTGGTGGCGGCGTCGAGAGGGTCGCCGGGAAGGTAGGACTCGGCTTCGGCGACCACCAGTCGTTCGACCTCCGGCAGGATCGAACGGGGCACGATCAGCCGGCTCAGGGCCGCGCAGACTTGGCCGTTGTTGCCGAACGCGCTGCCGACGCTGTAGCGGACGGCCGCTTCGAGATCGTGGTCGTCGAGCAGCACATGCGCGCTCTTACCGCCGAGTTCGAGTGTCACCGGTGTGATGGCGGCTCCGGCGACCTCGGCAACGCGCGCACCGGCCCGGTCGGATCCGGTGAAGGACACCGCATCCACATCGCGGTGACCGGCCAGGTGTTCGCCCACGACCGGGCCGTAACCGGAGACGAGGTTGAACACCCCGGGGGGCAGCCCGGCTTCATCGATGATATCGGCGAGCACATAGGCGGTGAGACCGGCGACTTCACTGGGTTTGAGCACCACCGTGCAACCGACGGCGAGCGCCGGAGCAACCTTCAGCGCGGCCTGATAGAGCGGGAAGTTCCAGGGTGTTATGGCGGCGACCACGCCCCGGGCCTCGACGATGATGTCGGAGTTCCCCAGTTGTGTCGGCGCGAGTGCCGCGTCGAGGTTGTCCGCGGCGTCGTCGAATGTGTGTGCGGCCATACCGATCTGCATCGCGCGCGCCGTACCGCCGATACAGCCGATCTCGTCCGCGACGAGCCGGACGATCATCTCCTCCCGCGCGCGGATACCGTCCGCGACGGCGTGCAGGAAGGCCTTCCGATCCGCGGGAGGCAGCGCTTCCCATGCCGGCTGGGCCGCCCGCGCGGCGGCGACAGCCGAATCGACCTCGGGGTGCCCGCCTTCGGGGACGCGGCCGAGAACGGTTCCGGTCCGTGCACTGTGGATATCGATGAACGACTCCACGGCACTGGGCGTCCATACGCCGCCGATGTAGTGGTTCTCGCGGACCGTTTCGAGGATCGCGGTGCCGGTGGATGTGCTCATGCCGGATCTCCCTGCGCCAGATAGTCGAGCAGATGCGCGTAGTCGCCGCGCGGTGGGCAGAACAGGTCGAGGTTGTGGACTTCGTCCGACAGCGGCTCGATGTAGTGGTAGCTGCCGGCGGGAACCAGCAGAACGGAGCCCTCGACCATGTGGTGCGCCACGTCGCCGATGTAGTAGTTCGCTTCTCCGCGCGTGACCACGGCGAGCTGATCGAAGTCTTCGTGGACGTGTGGCCGGAGTTGCATATCCTTCTTCAGGACGTTCATGACCAGCATGACTTCGTCGGTCGCGTAGCCGGACCGCACCACACCGGGGCGGACGTCCTCCTGTTCGAGGTCGTAGAAATTCACGACCTTGCCGTAGACGTGCTCACTGTAGTTCTGGGGCATGTTCTCTCCTGTTGCCGGCCGGAACCGCGGGCGGTGCGTGGTGGGCCGCCGGTGGTGAGGCAGGGTCCGCGTCAGCGATGAGTTCGGTCAAGGTCTGTCCGGCCGCACGCAGGGCCTGCGCGATCCCGGATTCGATATCGTCGGGAACGGAACTGGTGGTTCCCACGACCGCCAAGGTCGCGCGGATGTTCCCGTCGGAACCCAGGATCGGCACGGCGATGGTGCGCACGCCCTGGACAACTTTCTGGTTCATGGCGATCCGGCGCTGCGCGACCGCGGCCAATTTCCGCTGGAGTTGCTGCTTCTGGTCGTCGCCGAGCCCGGAGAGGACGCGCTGGCGTGCGCGCCCGTCTTTGAGGAATGCCAGAAAAATGAGCCCCTGGGCGGAGTCGACGGGCAGGGTGGCCCCGACGCGCACCGATACGTGCACGGTTTGGCTGGAGTCCTCGCGCACCTGGGTGATCACGGGCTCGCTGCCGCCCCAGACACTGAGTACCGCGGTGTGCTGGGTCGCCGCGGCGAGTTCGTCCATGATCGGACCCGCGGCGTCCTGGATACGCCATCGACCCAGTCCGAGCGAGGCCAGCTGGTCGACCAGCGGCCCGAGTTCGTACCCGCCGTCACCGGTCTTCTTCAGGAAGCCGTGCAGTTCGAGGGACGAGAGATATCGGTGGATGGTGGACCGGCGCATGCCCAGCGCCTCCGCGGCCTGGGTCGGTTTGAGCGTCGGCTGCCTGGGATTGAACAGACGCATGAGGGTCGCTACCCGGGCGACGACCTGCAAGTCGGCTTTGGGTAGGTCCTCGTCGGTAGCGTCGAGGTTGCTCGTTACGTCATCTGTCATGGCCGCCCTTCGGTCCGCGCATTGGATTTGTTCCGATATGCGGGCATCGTATCTAATTTATCGGGACGTCTCGAGTGTGGGCGGTCACAAAATTTTTGTCAAACGCCTTGCTTTTGCATCGGCGATCCCACAAAGTAGAGATGCGGTCCCGGATATCGGCAACCGCATCTACTATTCCGGACACGCGGGTGACGCTTTCCCCGCCACTCCTCAGAGCGACACAACTTCTGCCGACAGAGTTAGGACGACTCCATCATGAACGCCGACGTAGCCGAGGTCCTCGACGGTGCCTGCGACCTGCATGTTCACCCCGGTCCCTCACCGTTTCCCCGCCGCATCGGCATCAAAGAAGCAGCGGAGCAGGCACACGCCGCCGGTTTCCGCGCCATCCTCGTGAAGTCACACCACCACAGCATGCTGCCGGATATCGAGTCCTCCGTGCTGTCCAGCGGCCCGATGCCCATCCCGGTACTCGGTGGCGTGGCACTGAACAACTACGTCGGCGGCGTCAACCCCGTGGCGGTGGAACTCGCGATCCACCGCGGCGGCCGCATCGTCTGGTTCCCGACGATCAGCTCCGACCGCCATATCTGCGCCCACAGCGACGAACTGCGATTCCCGACCACCGACCACGCGCTGACCGTCGGCGCCGCGATCGAGGTTCTCGACGAGAACGGCAAACTGATCCCCGCGGTGCACGACGTGCTCGACCTCATCGCCGAACACGACCTCATTCTCTCGACCGGACATATGGCGCCGAACGAGGTCACCGCCGTGCTCACCGAAGCGAAACAGCGCGGGATCGGCCGCCTCCTGGTCAACCACCCCAATTTCGTCATCGAAGCCGACGAGGACCTGGTTCGCCACTGGATCGCGCTGGGCGCGACCGTCGAGCACTCCCTGTGCATGTACGACGACCGTTCCTCGTTCTGCAACTGGGAACCCGCCGAACTGGTCCGGCTGATCCGGCTGCTCGGCCCGGAGAACACCATCTTCGGCTCCGATCTCGGCCAGCGAGGCAATCCGTTGCCGGTCGAGGGGTACGAGCGTGTCATCGGCGACCTGCTCGCCGCCGGCGTCTCGGTCGCCGACCTGCGAACGATGACCGTCGAGAACACCGCGGCCCTGGCCGGTGTCTCGTGACCGTGCATCCCCCCGGAGAACACCTCCGCTCGCGCCTCGCACGGCAACCCCAGCTCGGAACGTTCGTGAAGATCCCCGGCGGCGAGGTCGTCGACCTGATCGCCCTCGCGGGATTCGATTTCGCTGTACTCGACCTCGAGCACAGCCAGCTCACCTACGCCGAAGCACGCCACGCGCTCACGGCCGCCCGCGCGAACGACCTCCCGATGACCGTGCGGATACCGACCCTGGACACCGGCCTGGTCAACCGGCTCATCGAGGCCGGAGCCGCCGGAATCCAGCTGTCCACGGTGCGGTCCGCGCCGACTGCCTCCGGTTTGCGGCGGGCTCTGCGCTACGGCCCGGGCGGATCGCGCAGCATCAGCCTGTCACAACCCGCTGCCCGGTACGGGGCCCTACCGCTGACCGACTACCTCGAGCGCCACACCCGTCTGCCCCTGGCGATCGGGCAATTGGAAACCGCGGACTTCGACGACTCGGTCGCCGATATCGTCGCCGCACTCGACGTCGCCTTCATCGGCACTCTCGACCTGTCGGTCTCCGCGGGAACACCCGGCGACCAGTCCTCGGCGCCGGTGCGTACGGTCATCGATACCGTCGTCGCCGCCGCGCGGGAAGCCGGCACCACCCTCGGTATCTTCGCCGCGAACCCCGAGGAGACGCTGCACGCGATCGAATCGGGATTCGACTACATCGTCATCGGATCGGACGTGGCGATGTTGCGCGGCGCGGCCTCCCAACTCGCACTGCGGGCCCGGGAAATGAGAGCGCTATGACCCCTTCGAGCACCACCGTCGCCGGACTCGCGACCAAGAACCCGGTCTGGGTCGGATCCTCCGAACTGACCATGACACTGGAAGGCATCTCCGCCTGTGTCGACGCCGGGGCCGGGGCGGTCGTCGCCAAGTCCATCAACGAATCGCAAGCCGCGCGCGACCAGCTCGATATCGCCGACTACGCCTTCCTGACCGAGGATTTTCTGCCCGTCGCCCCACCGGAAGTCCCGGCCGGCGCCGCACTGTTCAATCGCAGCGGACTGGCCCAGGCATCACTCGACGACTGGGTCGCCATGCTCGAATCAGGCCAGGCGTACGCGGCGGCGTCCGGCAGTATGGTGATCGGCAGCATCACCGCCGCCGACCCCCGCGCCGCCGGCGAGCTGGCCCGAGGCCTCAGCGAAGTCGTCCCCGCGGTCGAGGTCAATGTCGGCGCTCCGCACGGCCGCGAAGCCGCCCGCGACGCAGTCCGCCAACTCACCGACAGCGAAGCCGTCGGCCACCTCGTCCGCACCGTGCGCACGGGGCTCGACGTTCCCCTGCTGGTGAAACTGCCGGGTATGGCGTCCGATATCGGCGGGCTCGTCGACGCGGCACGCAACGCGGGAGCCGACGCCATCACGCTGACCGGGCGCTTCAACGGATTCGTCCCGTCGGTGCACACCCACGAACCACTGCTCGGCTCGTGGGGCGCCTACAGCGGACGATGGGCACTGCCCATGAGCCTGTACACCGTGAGCAAGGCGTTCCGCGCCTACGACGGCACGGTCCCACTCATCGGCACCAACGGCGCCCGGACCGCCGACGATATCGTCCGCTTCCTGCTCAGCGGCGCCTCCGCCGTCGAAATGGTGACCCTGCTCTGGATCCACGGGCCGCGGATCGTCACCGAAACCCTCGAGGAACTGGACCGCTACCTCCTCGAACACCGCACCACCGTTTCCGAGCTGTGCGGCAAGAGCGTGGCCGCCGCACGCGGCTACACCGATCTCGAACCCACCACACCGCGACCCGAACCCTGGCGCACCCCCTCACCCCGGCTCTGATCCCACCCACCGACGAGAAAGCAAACGAACATGCGTGCAGCAGTACTCAGCGCCCCCGGCAGCGATAACATCAGCGTCCGGGACGACCTCGATTCCGGCGCGGTGGAAGGTATCTTCGTCAAGGTCCGGATCCGTGCGGCCGGTGTCTGCCACTCCGATCTCTCCGCGGCGTCCGGGCGGCTCGGTTTGCCCACTCCCCTCGTGATCGGGCACGAAGCCGCCGGCGACGTCGTCGAGGTCGGCGCCGACGTCACCGAATTCGCCGCCGGAGACCGCGTCATCATCTCGTGGGTTCCGCAGTGCCAGAACTGCTGGGCATGCACCTCCGGACAACCGCAACTGTGCACCTTCAGCAGCACACCCGGATACACGCACACCCGGTTCCTGCTCGACGGTGAACCGGTCGCGGCGCAGGCAGGATGCGGCGCGTTCGCCGAAGAAGTCATCGTCACCCAGCACAATCTCGTACCGCTGCCCAGCGACGTACCCTACGAGATCGGCGCCCTCGTCGGGTGCGGCGTCACGACCGGAGTCGGGGTGGTCGTCAATACCGCCGGTGTCACCCCCGGTTCCTCGGTCGTCGTCATCGGCTGTGGCGGCGTAGGCCTGTCCGCGGTCCAGGCGGCCGTCGCACAAGGCGCCTCCCGTGTCGTGGCCGTGGACCCGGTCGAGGCCAAGCGGACTCTCGCCCTCGCTCTGGGCGCCACCTCGGCCATCACGCCCGAGGAACTGCCCGACACCGCACTCGCCCTCACCGGTCCCGCCGGCGGATTCGACTTCGCGATCGAAGCAGTGGGTGCCGCCACGACGATCAGGGCGGCCTACGACAGTCTGCGACGTGGCGGAACGCTGGCCATCGCCGGTCTCGGGCCCAAGGACACCGAGGTCGCTTTCACCCCGTTCGAGTTGTATTCCACCGAGAAGCGCATCGCCGGTTCCGTCTTCGGTTCCAGTGATATCCGCCGCGACTTTCCGAAGGTCATCGATATGTGGCGCACGGGCGCCCTCGACCTCGACAAGATCGTCAGCGCACGCATCGGCCTCGACGACGTCCCCGCGGCGCTCGAGCAGCTTCGGTCCGGAACGGCACTGCGATCCGTCGTACTGCTGTAGCCGCCCACCACCTCATCATTCCCTCGGTCCAGCAACGGAGCAGACCATGACCGAACCGGCCACGACACAACGCCGTCCCGCTACCGCTGTCGAGCCCGGCCACGCCGCACAACGCAAGTCGGCGATCCGCGGTGGTGTACTGGGCTATTACGCCGACCAATTCGATATATTCCTGCCGATCATCACGCTGGCGCCGGCGATGATCTACTTTCAATCCGAGACGACGAGCGCGGCGACCGAAGCCGCCATCGCGGCCTTCGTCTTCGCGTCCACCCTCATCGCGCGGCCCCTCGGGTCGGCATTCTTCGGCCAATGGGCGGACCGCGCCGGAAGACGGCGGCCCACCCTCGTCGCCATCGCCGGATTCGGCATCTCGGTCGGCGCGATCGCCCTCCTTCCCGGCTTCCAGCACGTCGGACACTGGGCGATCGCGATGCTGATCGGCCTCCGATTCCTGGGCGGGTTCTTCCTCGGCGGCGAGTACAGCACCGCCGTCCCCCTCGCCATGGAATGGAGCCCCACCCGCAAACGCGGGCTGGTGAGTGGCCTGATCACCTGCACCTCCCCCCTCGCCAACGCGACGATCGCCCTCATCACCCTGATCCTGCTCAACACGATGACGTCCAACGGAATCGACTCCGCCTACGTGCAATGGGGTTGGCGCATACCGTTCCTACTCGGAGGCGTTCTCGCCGCCGCGACATTCGTCTACTACCTCACCCATGTCGAGGAATCACCCGAGTTCGACGACGACAGCGACACTGGCCGGCATTCCGCGCCGACGCGATCGCCGCTGACGCAACTGATACGCGGCGAATACCGGACCACACTCCTGCAGGTGTTCGTGCTCATGAGCGGCGCCTGGCTGCTCACCAATCTGGGCACCGCCGTCCTCCCGTCGACCATGCGCCTGCAACTCGAGGTCCCCAGCACCACGATCACACCGATCATGATGATCTCCGCGCTGATCACCGTCGCCACCTTCATCGGAGCCGCTGTGCTGTCGCAGCGAATAGGCCGGCGGCGCTTCTATATAGGGGCCGGAATCGCGGCAGCGGTGATCACGCCGGCGGCCTTCCTCGTCCTCTCGACCCTCGACGCCCGGAATACCGTAGCGATCGCGCTGTGCGCGTTCACTATTCAGATCAGCACGATCTCGCTCTACGGGCCCATCGCCGCATATCTGACCGAACGCTTCCCCGCCAAAATCCGCGCCACCGGATACGGGGTCGGCTACAGCCTGGCACTCGTTGTCCCGGCCTTCTACGCCTTCTACATCAGCGGACTGTCCGACCTCTTCTCCGAACGAGCAGCGGTACCCATCCTCGCGGTCATCGGCGGCTGCCTCGTCGCCCTCGGGGCCACCTTCGGACCCGAAACCCGCGACGTGGACATGCGGGAAACCGACAGTTCGGCAATGCCGGCCCAGGTCGCTCACTGATCCGAACGGTGAGAGACGGGCCACGGAAGTCGGCGTCTTCAACGACGAGGACGCCGACCCCGAACGTGCCACGGACGGGACCCCGGCCGAGCTGATCGCCGACTCCGGCCCCGCGCCACTCCCCCCGCAGCGGAACTCCGACTCCGGCGCGGGTCACCTCACCAATTCTTGCCGTCATCGTTGCCGGCGGCGGTCGCATCCTGCCGGCCGTTCGACCGCCCCTCTGAAAGAGTCCCTATGCATACCGACCTTTCCACGTCCGAAAAGGCACGCGTCGTCAGACGGCTTTTCTGGCGTCTCATGCCTTTCGTCACGGTGATATACCTCATCGCTATCGTGGACCGGCAGAACGTCGGTTTCGCCAAGCTACAGATGGTGGACCATCTCGGCATCACCGAGACCGCCTACGGGCTGGCGTCGTCCCTGTTCTTCATCGGTTATCTGCTGCTGGAAGTACCCAGCGTGCTCGCACAGAACAGATTCGGCGCCCGGCTCTGGCTGGCCCGGATCCTGGGCAGCTGGGGACTGGTCACCGTGGCGCTGGGGTTCGCGCAATCCGGAACCATGTTCGGGGCGCTACGGTTCCTCCTGGGAGTCGCCGAAGCAGGTGCGTATCCCGGGCTCGTGTTCTATCTGACCCTGTGGTTCCCCCTGGCCTATCGGGTGCGCGCGCTTGCCGTGCTCACGCTCGGGAGTTCGCTGGGCAACGCTATCGGCGCCCTCACCGGGGGGCCACTGCTGGAACTCGACGGCACCTTCGGCCTGCACGGCTGGCAGTGGATCTTCCTCGCCACCGGAGTCCCCGCCGTCGCGATGATGTTCGTCGTCCTGCGCTGGCTCCCCGACACCCCGCACACCGCGAACTTCCTGAACGACCGTGAGCGAGGATGGCTGCTGCGCACACTTGCCGACGAATCCGAACCGAAACAGTCGTCCCACGGCAATGTGCTGTCCGCGTTGATAAACCCCCGGGTGCTGTTCCTGTCCGGTGTCTACACCCTCATCATGATCTCGCTCTACGGGGTGATCTATTGGACCCCCACAGTGGTCAGGGAATTCGGGGTCGGCGGAACGGCCAACGGTGTGCTCAGCGCGACCCCCTGGCTCGTTACCACGGCATTGCTGCTCTGGCTGCCCAAACGTCTGGAGGGACCACGACGCTCGCTGATCGGGATGGCGGTGCTCGCCGGTATCGGATTGCTGGGCTTCGGATGCAGCACCCTGGTCGAGGGCAACGCCCTCCGATTCGTCGCCATCGTTATCGGAACGCCGTGCATATCGCTGCTGATCCCGTGCTTCTGGCCGATGCCGTCGCGAATACTCAGCGGGGCGCGTGCCGCCGGCGGTATCGCCCTGATCTCGACGATCGGCAGTATCGGCGGGTTCATCGCCCAGAACCTCATGCCCTGGATCGCCCACCTCGGCGGTGCACCGGTCTACGCCATGCTCGTGCCCGCGTTCTGCCTGGGCGCCCTTGCCGTCGGCAGCTTCGTCGCACTGGTACAAGGCAGCGGCCGCACTTCGGTCAGCGGGACCGAGCCCGCGTCGTAAGGACCGTGTTACGCCGGAGAACGTCCGCGTAAACGATGCCGCGAACCCGGGTCACCCACTTTCGCTCGCGCTGCATCCAGTGTATACAGAGTATATGTCTCCTGCGTCACACCCGCTCGGTCCGAATGACGACCTCGCCGGCCGGCTGCGCACCGCGATCGTCGAGGGCGTCTATCCGCCCGGGCACCGCCTGGTCCAAGAGGAACTGGCCGACCGTTTCGGCGTATCGCGCATACCGCTGAGAGAAGCGATCCGCACGCTCGTGGGTGAGGGGTTACTTCGATCGGAACCGGGTCGCGGCACCTACGTGACCGCCCTGGACATCAATGAGATCGACGAGATCTACGACCTGCGGCGCCTGATCGAACCGAGCTTCGCGGAGCATGTCACCGAGCGAGTATCGCGACGGGATATCGCGCGTTTCGAATCGATGGCAACCGAGATGGACAGTGTTTCCGATATCGGTGCGGCCGGCTGGTCACGGACCAATCTGGCGTTCCATCTCGATATGTATAGGTTGTCCGGTCTTCCGCTGCGCTACGAATTCATCGCGCAGATGTATCACCGACTGGAACCCTACTCACGCTTCTACGTGCACGGCACCTGCGCGTACGACCGCGTACAGGGTGAGCACAAAGCGATGGTCGCGGCACTCGCCGACGGCGACGCCGCGGCATTGGCCACGCAGATCGTCGCCCATATCGACGGCGGACAGACCGGTCTGCACCGCGCGTGGGAGAACTCCGCGGAGGATATGCGGACGTACTGGGGAAGCAACGTATGAGCGCGCCGTCGGTACACCTCGACACCGATATCGGCGAGGGATTCGGGGTGTGGGGCAACCTCGACGAGGCAGAGCTCATGGGCCATGTGTCGGCGGCCAATATCGCCTGCGGGTTCCATGCCGGCGACCCGGATATCCTCCGGCGTACCACGTCTCTCGCCGCCGAGCGCGGCGTCTCCATCGGCGCCCAGGTGTCCTACCGGGACCTCGCCGGATTCGGCCGCCGCTTCATCGACGTGGACGAGGCGACACTCGTCAACGAGATCGTGTACCAGATCGGCGCGCTGCAGGCGTTCGCCCGGATCGCGGGAACCGAGGTGACCTATGTGAAGGCCCATGGGGCGCTCTACAACGTCGCCGCCGATCACGTGGGGCACGCGGCGGCGATTGTCGAGGCGGTGGCGATCGTCGATCCCGCATTACGTCTGCTGTGCCAGTACCGCACCGAAGTATGGGATCGCGCTGTCGATCGGGGCATCGAGCCGATCGCCGAGGTCTTCGTAGACCGCGGCTATACGTCCGAGGGACGTTTGGTATCTCGGAAGCATCCCGGCGCGCTGCTGACCGATGCCGAAATCGCCGCTCGCCGTGCGGTATCGATGGTGACCCAGCGTGAGGTGACCTCGATCGACGGCGATCGGGTGACGGTGGCACCGCCGGCGGCCACCGCGCTCGCGCTCTGCGTGCACAGCGATACCCCCGGAGCGGTGACGATGGCTCGCGCCACCGAGAAAGCATTGCTGGAGAACGGATTCCGCCTCGCACCGATCGGACGTTCCGAATGATCTCGAACGCGGTCGTTTCCACGCCGATCCACCGTGCGGGTGACCGTGGCTGGCTCATCGATGTCCCGCCCGGGCATATCGCGCCCTTGGTACTCGAATGCCGCCACCGCGCTTGGTTTTCCCTGATACAGGACCTCGTTCCGGCAGCAGCATCCATTCTGGTGACAGCCCACTCGGTCGACGATATGCCGCGGATCCGCACGCTGATCGACGAGCTGCTCAGCGAATTCGACCCGACCACGGCCGGAGATGGTGTCGACGGCGACATCGTGACGGTGCCGGTTGTCTATGACGGGGAGGATCTCGACTACGTGGCCGATGTCCTGCACCTCGACCACGAGCGGATTGTGCGGGCGCATACCGGTGCGACCCATCGCGTCGCGTTCTTCGGCTTCGCCCCGGGGTTCGCTTATATCGATGGAACCGCCGAACAACTGTCGATCCCGCGGCGGTCGTCACCGCGTCCCCGGGTGGACGCGGGAGCGGTTGCCATCGCCGGCACACAAACCGTGGTCTACCCGGGCGGCACCCCCGGAGGATGGCACATCATCGGCCATACGGATGAAGTGCTCTGGAATATCGAGTGGGACCACCCGAGCCGGCTGGCGGTCGGTGACCGCATCATCTTCCAGGAGGTGGCACGATGACCGCGCTGCTCGACTCACGGACTTACGCACCGAGTTCCCCTGACACAGCCACGCGACTGCGGGTCGTCGACCCGGGCCCGTTGACGACGCTGCAGGACGCCGGCCGGGCCGGCCTCGCTCACCTCGGCATCGGGGGATGCGGCCCGGCCGACCGCGCCGCGGCAGCATTGGCCAATCGCTTGGTCGGGAACCCGGAGGGTGCGCCCCTGCTGGAAAATGTCATGGGCGGGCTTACGGTCGCCACCTCCTCGCCCCGGTATGTGTCGGTGACAGGCGCGCCCGCCGAGGTTCGGGTCGACGGCAGTATCGTGGCCGAGCCGCAGCGGCTCTACCTCCACGCCGGGCAGCGGCTGTCCATTGCGCGACCGCCCTGGGGCGTCCGGGTCTATGTCGCGATCGCCGGGGGCCTGGCCGGCCGGCAGGTATTCGGCTCGTGCAGCACCGATTCGCTGTCCGGTCTCGGACCGCCCGCACTGCGAACCGGGGACGAACTCCAGGTCGGAGCCGTCGTATCCGATCCCCCGTCCGCTCGGCTCGAACTGACCGGAACCGCGCTTCCCACCGGCGTGATCGACCTCGGATTCCGCTGGGGGCCACGGGATTCACTGTTCAGCACCGCGGATATGCGCACACTCACGTCGACGACCTGGTCGGTGGGTGCCGACAGCAACCGGGTCGGCGTGCGGTTGACCGGGCCGGCGCTGTCCATCGGTGTGGTGAACCTACCCAGCGAGGGGATGCCGCTCGGGGCGATTCAGGTCCCGCCGTCGGGGCAGCCGATCGTCTTCCTGGCCGACCATCCGGTCACCGGTGGTTATCCGGTCATCGGCGTGGTGACCGAGCCCGACCTCGATCTGCTCGCGCAGGCGCCGCCCGGTGCCCGGGTGTCGTTCTCCGCGATGGCCGGCGGATAGCCGCGGCACCCCCGTGAGCACGCATACCGTTCCGGCTCGACAGGAAAAGGAGACCAGCAGCACCGCTTCGCACGACCATCCCGCGAAGAACAACCGAAGGCATCGCGGACCCCCGCGGCCGAGATGCCATCGGCAGGATTGCCGTCCTGCCGATGGCAGGCAACCTGTTCACAGCGATTCACCAACGTGGCGATCACATCCTGCCCGGACAGTCGACCACGGTGTTGTACATCGACTTCAACCACCGCTTCTGGAGCTACCATGACCACTGTAGCCACCGCCTCATCGCCCCCGGGCCAGGAGGAGCCGAACCGTTTGCGCCCCAGGCGGGCCGCGGTCGCGGCTGCCGCCGGTACGGCTGTCGAATACTACGAGTTCGGCGTCTACGGATACCTGGCCGTCATCATCGGGCCCCTGTTCTTTCCCAGTGATGATCCAACAGCCTCGCTGTTGTCGACGCTGGCGGTATTCGGCAGCGCGTTTCTCATGCGGCCACTGGGCGGACTCGTCCTCGGCCGGCTGGGTGACCGGATCGGACGTAAACCCGTCCTGATCACAACCGTCGCCGGTATGGGAACCGCTACCGCGGCCGTCGGACTCCTTCCGACGGCGGACAGTATCGGCGTTCTCGCGCCACTGGCGCTGCTCCTGGTGCGCTTGGCTCAGGGGTTCTTCGCGGGTGGTGAGGTCACCGGTTCGGCGACATACCTCTCGGAATCCGCCCCCGCGGGGCGTCGTGGTTTCTTCGGTGCCTTCACCCCCGTCGGCGTGGCACTCGGTGGCGGGGCCGCGGCATTGGTGGCCGGTCTCACCACGATGCTGCTCAGTGAGGAACAGCTCCGGGACTTCGGCTGGCGTATCCCATTCCTTCTGGCTCTGCCGCTCATCGCCATCACGTTGATCGCGCGACGGAAACTCGAGGATTCGCACGAGTTCGTTGTCGCCACCGAGACCGACAAACCTGCCAAAGCGCCGCTGCGCGAGGTACTCACCGAACACCGCGGTGCCGTGATGAAGGTCATCCTCCTCTCCATCGGGTCCAACACCGGCTATTGGGTCGGTTTGATCTTCATGAATATCTACCTCACCACGTATCTCGGTTACTCCAAATCGAACACGTTCTGGATCATGGGCGCGATCAGCCTGTTCGTCGCCGTACTGATGCCCTATTTCGGCGCCCTCTCCGACCGGGTCGGCCGCAAGCGCGTGATCACCGGCGGCTTCCTCGGCTACGCCATCCTGGTGCTGCCCATGATGATCGCGATGGATCAGGGCAGTTTCGCGATCGCGGTCGGCGCGATGGTGGTGCTGGCCCTGCCGATGCCGATCGTCCAATCGGTCACCTATCCGACCTACGCCGAACAGTTCCCGACTCGCGTCCGCTATACCGGTCTCTCGCTCGCCTTCAATATCGGCACCATCATCGGCGGCGGATTGACCCCATACCTGGCGACCTATCTGATCGACCGGACCGGTAGCCTGCTCGCTCCCGGATTCCTGCTCATCCTGGCGGTAGTGCTCGCACTCGCCGCACTCACGACCGTTCGTGATCCGGCGAAGGAGACCCGGCAATGACCGAATCCGTCGCTCTCGAGCCGGCGACTCCCGCGGAACTGCGTGGATTGATCGCCGATACCAGGTGGACGGGCCCCACCGCGGGCCTGCTGGACGGGCACCAGCAGGCGAACCTGGTAGTCGTACCGTCCTCGGCCGCGGAAGAATTCACCGAGTACTGCCGGGCGAATCCGTCCGTATGCCCGCTGCTGGCCTCCTCCGCGGCCGGCGATCCGTACCTCACCTACGACGACTGCACAGTCGACATACGCACCATGCTTCCGCGCTACCGCGTCTGGCAGCACGACCGGATCGTCGATGAACCGCACGATCTGACCCCGTGGTGGCGGGAGGATTCGGTCGCCTTCGCCCTGGGCTGCAGTCATACGCTCGACGGGCCGCTGCGGCGAGCCGGTATCCCGGTCGCCACCTCGGCGCCTCCGGTCTATGTCAGCAGCCTCCGCACACTTGGATCGACGAGGTTCGACGGTCCCGTGGCCGTCAGTATGCGGCCCGTTCGTGCCGATTTCGTGGACAGGGCGGTCGACGTGACGGCGGCCCTGCCCACCGGCCACGGCGCGCCGATCCATATCGGCGATCCCTCGGCGATCGGTATCACCGACCTCGGCACGCCCAGCTACGGGGTGTTTCCCGGGGTCCACGCGGATCGCGTCCCGGTGTTCTGGAATTGCGGTGTCACACCACAACTCGCCCTCGCCGCGGCCGGACTCGAATACGCGGCGACCCACTATCCGGGTCATATGCTCGTCCTCGACACGGTGGTCGGCCCGTGACGAAGACCAGGACGGAACATGACCTCATCGGGGAGCGAGAGGTGCCCGACGAGGCCTACTGGGGAATCCATACTCTGCGGGCCCGGGAGAATTTCCCGATCACCGGTACCCCGATATCGCACTATCCCGCTCTGATCCGCGCACTGGCGCTGACGAAATCCGCCGCCGCGGACACCAACAAACGGCTGGGGCTGCTGCCCACCGGTATCGCCGAGGCCATCGTCACCGCCTGCCGGGAGATCGCCGACGGTGCGTGGCACGAGCATTTCGTCGTCGATGTCGTCCAGGGCGGTGCGGGAACCTCGACGAATATGAACGCCAACGAGGTGATCGCCAACCGGGCGTTGGAGCTCATGGGCCGCCGCCGTGGCGAGTACGGGTTCATCCATCCGATCGAACACGTCAACCTGGGGCAGAGCACCAACGACGTGTATCCCACGGCTGTCCGGCTCGCGGCGCGCGCGGTGCTCGGCGAGTTGCGCGGTGCCCTGGCTCATCTCGCCGCGGCGTTCGCCGCCAAGGCTGTCGAGTTCGCCGACCACCTGAAGATGGGCAGAACCCAGCTACAAGACGCGGTGCCGATGACCCTGGGCCAGGAGTTCGGTACCTATGCCGTGATGATCGGCGAGGACATTCAGCGACTCGACGAGGCAGCTCGTCTGATCGACGAGATCAATCTGGGCGGAACCGCTATCGGCACCAGCCTCAATTCCCATCCCGGTTACGCCGAGATGGCGTGCTCGACGCTACGTGCCCTCACCGGGTATCCACTCACGACCGCGACCGATCTGGTCGAGGCCACACAGGATGTCGGCGCGTTCGTGCAGATCTCCGGAACCCTGAAGCGAACTGCCGTGAAGTTGTCGAAAGTGTGCAATGACCTGCGGTTGCTGGCTTCCGGCCCGCGCGCCGGCTTCGGTGAGATCCGCCTGCCGGCCGTGCAGGCCGGCTCGTCGATCATGCCGGGCAAGGTCAACCCGGTCATTCCCGAAGTCGTCTCGCAAGTGGCCTACGAGGTGATCGGCAACGATATCGCGATCACCATGTCCGCCGAGGCAGGCCAGTTGCAACTCAACGCCTTCGAGCCGTTGATCGCCCACAAGGTCCTCGAATCGGCCACACACCTGTCGAATGCCGCCGCGGTGCTGGCCCGGCGATGCGTACCCGGTATCACCGCGGACGTCGAACGTATGCGGACCTACGTCGAGCGATCCGCCGGGCTGATCACGGCCCTGAACCCGCATATCGGATACGAGGCCGCAACAGAACTGGCAGCTCGGGCACTGTCGTCGGACCGCACCGTGGCGGAGCTCGCCGCGGACGCCGGACTCCTGAGCCCGGCGGAAATCGACCTGCTCCTGTCGCCCGCCGCGCTGACCGGTCGTGCGCGGCAACCGATTACCGACCCCACAGTTGAGCATTTGCCTGCCCATTGAATGCGCAGTATAGTTCTCGTCATGACCACAGACGAAGCCACCGCGACCACCCTCCCCCCGTTCCACCTTGCGATCCCCGTCGTCGATATCGAGGCCGCTCGCGACTTCTACGGAAAGGTTCTCGGCTTTCCCCGCGGCCGCTCCGATGAGAAGTGGACCGACTGGAACGTGCGCGGTCATCAGGTCGTCACCCACGAGGTCGGCGGCGATCCCGACGCCAACGTCCGCGGCACCAACCCCGTAGACGGACACCAGGTGCCGGTCCCGCACTTCGGCCTGGTCCTGTCGGTCGAGGAGTTCCAGGAACTGGCCGGGCGGCTGCGCGCCGCCGACACCCAGTTCGTGATCGAGCCCTATGTGCGGTTCGAGGGTGAAACGGGCGAGCAGTGGACGATGTTCTTCCTCGACCCGTCCGGTAACGCACTGGAATTCAAGGCTTTCCGCAATATCGATCAGCTTTTCGCCGTCTGACTCCGATGGCCGGCGATATCGACGAGGCCGCGGGCGGGAACACCACCGAAGAAGGTGTTCTCACCCGCGACTTCCTCCTCAGGGTGGGCGAACGGATCCGGGCGATCCGGATCGATCGCGATATGACCGTTCAGCACCTGGCCGACCTTTCCGGTGTCAGCCGACGCCTGCTCACCCAGATCGAACACGGCCAAGCCAATCCCAGTCTGGTCGCCGTCACCCGGATCGCCCGCAGCCTCGGCACCGAATTCACCGAGCTCATCGGAGAAGCCGGACCCACCGAGCACGCGGTCGAGCGAATACCGGCAGAAAGGTATTCGCTGGTATGGACAACGCCCGCGGGCAGTTCGGCACACCTTCTGGTCTCCACACCCGGGGTACGCACCGCTGATCTCTGGACCTGGACGCTGGCGCCCGGCGACGTCTACAACGGCCTGCCCGACCCTCCCGGATCGTTCGAGCTTTTCCACATCACATCCGGCCGGCTGAGCGTGGCCGCCGACGGCGTCGAAGTCACGATGACGGCCGGTGAATCAGCACGCCTGCGCAGTGACCGCCCCTACAGCTATCGCAACAGCGGCACCGAACCGGTGGTGTTCCTGAGGACGGTCGCTCTGGCGAGTGGAACCCGAAGCGCACGATCCAGGGAACGCGAACAAAGGGACCACTGAGCACCGGACCGACGGTGGTTTCATGTTTCTGCCCGGCGGCCGGCCGCCGGGCAGAAACATTCCGTCAAGAGCTCGGTCCGCGGCTTCTACCGGGAAACACCACGGGCTTGGTTTGCGTCATATCGAGCATCTCCGCCATCGCCCGGTTGATCTCGTCGAGGGAGAATCGCCCGGATACGATCCGGTCGAGTTCGAATCGCTCGCGGTACATATCGATGAAGTCGAGGGCCTGCTTGTAGTACGCCACCGATCCCGAGAAGGCGCCGAGCACGTCGAGGTTCTTCATGGTGATCCGGCTGGGCACGATACTGACAGTGCGGCTCGAGACCTGACCCATCAACACATATCGGGCCCCCTTGGCCGCGAGCTCCAGCCCCTCCCCGAAGGCTGTCGGGCCACCCGACATCTCGAGCAGTAGATCCGGTTGTGCACCGCCGAGCAGTCGGCGCACCTCGGCGTGCCGGGCCTCGACGGTGTCGAACTCGTCGATGGATACCGTTGCCGTGGCGCCGAAATCGCGTGCCATCGCCAACCGCGTCGCGGGACCACCTACGACGACGAGATCACGGGCCGCGGTCAGGGACAGCATGGCGGTAGCGAACAGTCCGACCGGCCCGGAGCCCTGGACCAGAATCCGGGAACCCGACGCAACGGCGCCGAGTTTGTCGACAGCATTGGCCGCTGACCGCACCGCGCAGGCCGCGACACTGGCCAGTTCGTCCGGCACCGAGTCGGGGACCCTGACCCGGCCGCTGGCGGGCAGGACATACGCATGCTGCGCGAATCCGCCCAGCAGGTGCGGGTATTCGTTCACGTCGGCATAGCCGTACATTCTCGGGTTCTCGCACAGCGCCGAATCACGTCCGGTCATACATCCGGGACAGTGCCCGCACGACGCGTGCGTCCAGATGACCCGGTCTCCGATATCCAGCGGTCGCCCGTAGGAGTCGACACGCTCTCCGGCACCGAATTTCACGATGCGGCCGACCATTTCGTGCCCCTGCACGCTGGGCAGATCGGCCGGAATTGTCAGATGCCCCTGCCATCCGTGGACATCGGTTCCACAGATCGAGGTTGCCAGAACCTCGACCAGGAGGGCCCCGTTCTCGATCGTCTCGGGGACCGGGACTTCCCGCAGTTCGATGGGCTCGCCATATGCGCTGGTGACCGCGGCGATGGTGGTCTCGGGTATGCGGTGAGTTGTCATGCCACGTACTCGTTGGTGAACGTTCGGGTCGGTTCCAGATCCTTCAGACCCTGAGAGCGAGTGAGCAATTCGACATTGGCGGCATAACCGTTCTCCGGCATTTTCCCGTCCGTTGTGTACATCGGCAGCGTGCCGTCGAGCACCTTCGTATACATCGCGCGGTCGGTGCCCGTGAGATTCTCCGGCATGAGTTCGGTGATCTCGGCGGCAGTATGCTCCCGCATCCACTGCAGTGCCCGTTTGACCGCGGTCGCGACCTTGCGGGCGTCGTCACCCCGGCTTTCCACCCACGCGGATTTCGCATAGAGGGTCTCCGCCGCATAGCCGCTCTCGCCGAACATCGCCCGGTTGCCCTCGGCTGTCCGGGTGTCGACCAGGGTGCCCGTACCGGGGTTGCGGTCAGCGAACTGGCTGAATGCGGGTTCGTACATCCACCCCGCCGAAACCTGACCGGATTCGAGCGCCGCGACCGCGCTGGCACCGGTCCCGGTACTGACACTGCTCACATCGCTCATCGTCATCCCGGCATGCCCGAGAACAAGGGAGAAGTAGGCATCCTCGGCCGAGCCCGGAGCGGCGACACCGACCGCCTGGCCCTTCAGGTTCTCGACCGACGTGATGCTGCCCGCTTTGGACGGCGGCACGGCCAGCACCGCGCCCGGACTGTCCGTGAGCACCACAAAGGCCTTGTAGTCCTGGCCTTTGGACTGCATCCGCAGCGTGTGGTCGTAGAAACTCGCGGCCGCATCGGCACTGCCCGAGGCGACCGCTTCGAGCGCTTTGGTTCCGGACTGCAGATCGGTGAGAGTGACCTGCACACCCGCTTCCGCGAAGTACCCGAGCCGGTCCGCCACCACCAGCGGCACATTGTGCAGATTCGTCATACCCGCGACCGCGATCATCACCTCGCCGGGCTTACCGGTACCTCCTCCGCTCTGGGCGCAGGCAGCGGTTGTCAACGCGGCCGTGACGCAGAGCGCGACGGCGATCTTCTTCAGACGTGCTCGAGGGCGCATCATCTCTCCTTGCTCCGAAGCTCGACTATTTGTGGCCGACAGCGCGCCAGGCCAGTAGCCGGCGCTCTGCCTTACCGATGAAGAATTCGATGACCAGCACAAACGCCATGAGGGTGATCATCCCGGCGAAAACACCGGTGGTATCGAAAGTTCCCTGCGCCTGCGCGATCACATAGCCGATCCCGCTGAACGCGCCCATGTACTCACCGGTGACCACACCGATGATCGCGAAGCCGATACTCGAATGCAGGCTGGAGAAGATGAGGCCCAGCGCGCTGGGGAGATACACCGTGGTGAGCAACTGCCACTGCGTGGCACCGAGCATCCGGGAGTTGTCGACCAGCGGCTGCGACACACCCTTCATCGCTTCCAGGGTGTTGAAGAAAACGAGGAAGAACACGAGCGTCACACCCAGTGCGATCTTGGATCCGATACCGAGGCCGAACCACAGCAGGAAGATCGGCGCCAGCAGCAGCCGCGGCATCGCGTTGAACATCTTGATGTACGGATCGAACAGCCGCTCCAGGAAATGCACCCGGCCGAGCAGCGTCCCGGCGACCAGACCCAGCACCGCACCGAGCACGAAGCTCACGAGTGTGGCTTCGCCGGTCGCGATGAGGTGCGGGTAGACCGATCCGGAGGTGAACCAATCGATGATCTTCTCGGTGACCGAGACGGGGTCACTGAAGAAGAAGGGATCGAGGAACCCGGCCTTCGCACCGATCTGCCAGAACAACAGAATGGCCACGCCGAGCAGGACCTGGAAGACGGCCATCGTCAACTTGCCGGTCGGCGGGCGGAAGCGGATCGCCTCCCGGGGCGGCTCCGAGGCTCCGGAGGCGCGGCGAGACTGTGGTGTGTCCGTATCGATCGTCATGGCTGTTCCCTTATGCCGATTTCAGGCCGTAGGTGTTCAGGACTTCCTGTTTCAGGCACGACCAGACTTCGTCGTAGATCTCCTGATATTCGGGAAGCCGCTTGATGTCGAGAAGGTCCCTCGGGCGTTCGAGGGGCACATCGAACCGGCCGGCCAAGGTACTGGCGGGCCCGGAACTGAGTACGAAGATCTCATCGGACAGCGAGACCGCTTCGTCGAGATCATGGGTGATGAAAAGCGCTCCGGCACCGGAGGACTGCCACAGCTGCAGTATCTCCTGCTGCATGATGAGGCGAGTCTGGGCGTCGAGCGAGGAGAAGGGCTCGTCCATGAGGATCAGGTCCGGTTCGGTGATCCACATCTGCGCCATCGCGATTCGCCGCCGCTGACCGCCGCTGAGCTGCGCCGGATAACGTTCCTCGAATCCGGCCAGGCCGACCTTCTTCAGCCATTCCCGCGCCTGCTTCCGGGATTCGGCCTTGTCGCCCCGCCGGTAGTCGAGCGATAACGCGACATTGTCGACCGCTTTCCGCCACGGCAGCAGGGTGTCCTGCTGGAACAGGTAGCCCGCGCTCCTGTTCAGTCCCTGCAGCCGGGATCCGTTGACATACACCGCCCCGGCCGAGGGGCGCAGCAGACCCGCCACCATATTGAGGATCGTGGACTTGCCGGACCCGGTGGGGCCGACGACGGAGATCAGCTTGCCCCGCTGCACCGAAAGGCTGATATTGCGGACTGCCGTGTAGGCCCCGGAGCCGGTGTCGGGGAAGGTGACGGTGCAATCGTCGAGTCGAGCGACGGGTACCGCTGCGTCTGTACTCAGATATGGCTCGGCCATCGAGTCGCCATCCTGTTCGTTGTCTCGGGGGTGTCCGTGAGTGGCGCGGACCCGCCACGCTTGCCATGTTGTATGGCAGCTAGGTGCTGCGGAACACATTCGTGCACCGGCAGCGGATTGTCAACAGCGCAATTCGAAAATAACCTCGCCGATCAATACTTGCGCGACCTGCGGCCCTCGCCGAGCCGAGGCATTGACCGGATTCATCGGCTGTGTCTAATGTATGTTGTATGCAAGGGACCAACAGGAGCGTCGCGGCAGGCATCCGAAAGCTGACCCTCTATCGCGAAGAAACCCTCACCGAAGCGGGGGCCGCTCCCGTCCGCCCTGCGTCGCGCGCCAGCGTGGCCGCGGTAGTGCAGAACCCATGGGCCGGAACCGGATCCACCACCGACCTCTCCAACTCGGCCGCCGAGCTCGCTCCCCGGCTCGCGAAGCTGCTGACCGATCGGCTCGTCGCCGCACTCGGTGGAGTACAGCGCATCGAGGCGTTCGGAAAGGCGGCGATCGTCGGCGCCGACGGCGAAATCGAACACGGCGGCGCACTGATCCACACGCCGTACTTCGGAAATCTGGTGCGCGAATTCCTGCAGGGACAGTCCATCATCTGCTTCGCCGATGCCCGTACGGATGCCGGAGCGGAACTCATCGTTCCGATGTGGCACAAGGAGCATGCCGCCACCCGTAGTCACTACCAAACCGTGAGCGCCCGGGTTCCCGACGCGCCGCGGTCCGATGAAATCGTCGTCATCGCGGCCGCGTCGACGGGGCCGCGCCCGCACCCACGCATCGGCGACCGGGCAACCGACCCGGTAGTCACCGCTCAGAATCTGGAGGCAGTCCTTTCATGAACGTCCGCAAGATCGCCACGATTGTCGAAGAGATCCTGCTGGAAGGCGGGCGCCCCGTGGCCCCGGTCGCGCGGGTCGCTGTTGTCGCCGCCGTTATCGAGAACCCTTGGGCAGACAAGGGCTTCGTCGAGGATCTGAGCCCTGGCATCGACGAGAACGCCTCCGATCTGGGTGCGTTGCTGGCGCCCCGGGTGATCGAGGCCCTCGGCGCGACCGCCGAGGCGTACGGCAAGGCCGCGATCGTCGGGCTGGGCGGCGAGATCGAGCACGGATCGGGTCTCATCCATACGCTGAAGTTCGGCGATCACTTCCGCAAGGCCGCCAACGCGACAACCCTGCTGCCCGCGGTCGAAAAGCGTGGCCCGGCGGGAATCGTCTTCGATATCCCGCTCAAGCACATCACCGATGCCACCATCCGTTCGCATCACCAGACGGTCGAGGTGCGGATCCCGGATGCGCCGCATGCGAACGAGATCGTGATCGCGCTCGCCGCCGCCGCCCAGGGCCGGCCGCAACAGCGCCTGGCCGCTCTGTCCACCGAGCAGTAGGGGAACCCACCGATGGGCAAGCCGACCGTAGTGTTGCTCCACGGCGTGGGCCTCGATCACACGATATGGGAGCCGGTCGCCGCGTTACTCACGGACCGGTTCAGCGTGCGTACCCCGGACCTTCCCGGGCACGGTGCGCGGCCGCCGGCCGTCGACGGAGTCTCACTCGCCGATCTGGCGCGAGAAATCGCGGAGGAGATTCCGCCGGGAGCGCATGTGGTCGGTTTCTCACTGGGCGCCCTTATCGCGCAACACCTGGCAGTACACCATCGGGAACATATCGCGACGCTGACCTCGGTGAGTTCGGTGTGCCGGCGCACCGAACAGGAACGGCAGGCTGTCCTGGCACGTCTGGCCCGGGCCGAATCCGACTTCCCGGCCAGTGTCGAGTCGTCGATCGACCGATGGTTCACCGGCACAGATATAGCCGCGGAGTGGGTGAGCAGAACACGGAAGATTCTGCTCGCCAATAATGTTCGCTCCTTTCTCAACTGCTACCGGGTGTTCGCGACGGGAGACGCCGAAATCGGGCCCCACCTCGAATCGATCACCGTCCCCGCTCTCGCGGTGACGGGCGCCGACGATCCGGGGTCGACCCCGGAGATGACGAATCGGCTCGCCGCGGCACTACCCGGCTGCCGCGCCGTCGTCATCCCCGCCACCCGGCATATGCTCCCCCTCGAACGACCCCGGGAGCTCGCCGAAGGCATCACCACTTTTATCGGAGAGGCCACATATGCCTGAGCTCGAACAACTGCACCATTTCATCGGCGGTGAACATGTGGCACCGGAATCCGGCGAGTATTTCGAGAGCACCAACCCGGCCACGCGCCAACCGCTCTATCGGGCAGCCCGAGGCAATGCCGCCGATATCGACCGAGCCGTCGCCGCCGCACAGTCCGCGTTCGCCGATCCCCGATGGCGCGATCTGAGCCAGACCCGCCGTGGTCATCTCCTGCGCCGCCTGGGCGACCTGATCGGCGAGCACTCCGAGGAATTCGCGCGGATGGAGGTGCTGGACAACGGGAAACTACTGCGCGAGATGCGCGGCCAGCTCGCCACCGTGCCGGAGTACTACTATTACTACGCCGGTCTGGCCGACAAGATCCACGGTGAGGTCATCCCCACCTCCGATCGCGCGGTACTCAATTACACCGCGCGCGAACCGCTGGGCGTCGTGGGCGCGATCACGCCGTGGAATTCGCCACTCACCCTCACCACCAGCAAACTCGCCCCCGCTCTCTGCGCCGGCAATACCGTGGTGGTGAAGCCCTCCGAACACACCTCGAGGTCGGCGCTGCTACTGGCCGAACTGGCGCTCGCGGCGGGTTTCCCACCGGGAGCGGTCAATGTGGTCACCGGGTTCGGGTCCGAGGCGGGTCAGGCCCTCGTGGACCACACCGGTCTGGCCAAGATCTCCTTCACCGGCAGCACGGCCACCGGCGCCCGCATCGCGAGCGCCACGGCGAGCCGCTTCATCGGGTCGACCCTCGAGCTGGGCGGAAAGTCCCCCAATATCGTGTTCGACGACGCGAATATCGCCAATGCCGCCATGGGCGTGGTTGCCGGGATCTTCGCGGCGGCGGGCCAGACCTGCATCGCGGGGAGCCGAGTGTTCGTGCACCGCGCGGTCTATGACGAACTCCTCGAACGAGTTGTCCAGCGCGCCGAGTCCATTCGGATCGGCGACCCGCTCGACGAGGAAACCGAACTCGGACCGCTGGCCTTCGCAGACCAGCGTGACAAGGTAGCCGGTTATGTGGACCTCGGACGCTCGGAAGGCGCGCGAGTGATCACCGGCGGCCGCCCCTCCGACGGTGGCGGGCTGGGCGGATACTTCTACGAACCGACGGTTCTCGTGGACGTTAACAACGACATGCGCGTGGTTCGCGAGGAGATCTTCGGCCCGGTGGCGGCCGTTATGCCGTTCGACTCCGAGGACGATGTGGTGCGCCTCGCCAATGACACCGAGTTCGGGCTCGCTGCCGGTGTGTGGACCACGAATCTGTCTCGGGCACACCGGATGGCCGCCCGCCTCGATGCGGGGACCGTATGGGTGAACACCTACCGGGCGATGTCGCCGATGTCGCCTCGCGAGGGTTTCAAAGCCAGTGGCGCAGGCGTGGAACACGGTACCGAGACGATCAAGGAGTACACCCGCCTCAAAAGCGTCTGGATCAACACCAGCGAAGATGCCGTGGCCGATCCCTTCACGATGCGGAGCTGATCGGATCGAGAAGTGGGGGCGACGCCGCCGTGTTGCGGTGGGCCGGTTCGCAGATCGCCCGCAGTACAGTTGACCGATAAATACATGACCTGGAGTCGAAGGAATGACGATGGACGCCGCGACATCGCGCAAGCTTGATACAAGCAATTTCCAAGAACGCGCGGCCGACGGTCTGCGGCAGATGATCATCTCCGGTGAGCTCGAGCCGGGCCTCCCGTTGTCCGAGGTCTCGCTCGCCGAGACCTTCGGGATCAGCCGGACACCGATTCGCGAGGCTCTCAAACAGCTGCAGATCGAAGGTTTGGTCGAGATCCGGCCCCGGGTAGGGACTTTCGTGGTCGTACCGTCACGCCGGGAGCTCAACGAGCTGTTCGAGATGAAACAGCTGCTGGAGGGCGGTGCCGCCCGGCTGATGGCCGCCCGTGGGGAGGTATCCGAGCTCGCCGCGATGCGCGAGAACGTCCGGCAGGCGGACGCCGCGGTCGAAGCCGGCGATACGGCCCGCTACGAGGAACTGGTCCACGATTTCCATGAGATCCTCATCGCGGGCGCCGACAACGGGAAACTCGCGACCCACTACCGGCTCCTGATGAACCAACTGGCCTACGGCCGCCTGGTGCATACGTCACTGTCGCAGCCGGGTCGCTCGATCGCGTCGGAGCACGAGCACCGCACGGTGCTGGAACTCATTGCCGCAAAGGACGGGATCGGCGCGGAAAACTGTATGAGACGCCATGTCCATGCCAGCCAGCAGGCTTTGATGTCGCAGCTCGACAGCTGATACCGCAGCACACCGGTTCCACCGCCGGTAGGAATCGACGCACAGAGGCCTTCGGATTTCCGCCATACGGAGCCCTCGCGATAAGCGGCCCGGCCTCGTAGCTGCTGTGTTACGCGCGATAACCGTCGGTTCCGGCGCGGGACATGACGATATTCGGCACCACGGCACGCGAGGACAATCGCAGCAGACCGTCGACCATCTCGACCACATCACGCACTGCCAGCATCTGTTCGGGCGGGATCCGGTCGTGAATCCACGCGCTCATCTCGGTATCGACGTAGCCGGGTGCGATCGTGGTCGCCGTGACCCCGTTCCCCGATTCCTCGGCATTGAGGGTTGCGATAAGCGAGATGAGCGCCGCCTTCGCCGCGCCGTATACCGCGAGTCCGGCCTCGGCGTACACACCGGAGATAGACGACAGCGCGATCACCTTCGCGCCGCGATCGGGGTCGCTCGCCGCACCGGCCCGCAGCAGCGGAAGAGCACCTTGGATGAGCTGCACCGGTGCGCGCAGGTTCACGGCAAGAGTCTTGTCGAAGCGGCGCATCGAGGAGTCGGCCAGCGCGCCCGCGGTGCCGACTCCGGCGTTGAGGATCAGCGCGGTCATCGTTTCGAAGCGGTCCGCGTGCCCGGTCAGTACCCGTTCGACACCGTCGGCGTCGGCCATATCCGCGGCAACGGTCACGACCTCGGGGGCGCCCGCCGCGCGTAGGTCGGCGGCGACCGTATCGAGACGGCCGGCATCGCGAGCTGTCACGGTCAGCCCGTATCCCTGCTGGGCGAGCATATTCGCGATACCCAGGCCGATACCGCGGGTCGCGCCGCTGATAAGTGCGGTCTTCGTGTTGTCGCCGGTCAATTCCGTCCCTCTTTCAGTGCGCGTAGCCCGGCCGCCATGAATTCCGGAGTCGCCTCGGCAGCGCGTTCGGCAGCGGAACCGGCGTCGGAACCCTGCCGGGCCCGGTAGCTGATGCCTTCGCCGATCACGCCGAGCTTGAAATTGGCCAGTGCGAGGTAGAATCCCCAGTGTCCGAGGTCGCGTCCCGATACGGTGGCATATGTCTGCGCGAGCGCGTCGGGTGTGGGCATCCGGTCGCTGGTCCACGCGGCACGTGCACCGAGCACCAGGTCGAATATCGGTGTCCGGTACACACACATCAGCGCGGCATCGGTGAGCGGATCGCCGAGCGTGGACAGTTCCCAGTCGACGACGGCTCGCACCCGGCCGGGGTCGGCAGAGTCGAGGATCGTGTTGTCGATACGGAAGTCGCCGTGCACGATCGAGCTCGCCGATTCCTGCGGCAGTGCGTCCGACAGCGCCGCGTGCAGAGCCGCGACGTCGGGGAGTTCGCGAGTTTTGACTCGCTCCCATTGGGACGCCCAGAGGTTCACCTGGCGGGCGAGGAATCCGTTCGGCCGGCCGAACTTCTCCAAGCCGACCGCTTCCGGCCGCACCGCGTGCAACTCGGTGAGCACCCGCACCAACTCGGCGGCACTGGTGTTCACCTGCTCGTCGCTGAGTGCGGTGAGGTCGTCCTGATCGCGGATCACGGCCCCGTCGACGAATTCGACCACTGTCATCGGAGCACCGAGAGTGGTGCCCTCCGAATCGAACGCGACCGTTTTCGCCACGGGTACCGCGGATTTCTGCAGCGCGTCGGTCACCGTGTACTCGCGCGCCATATCGTGTGCGGAGGGGGTGAGCCCGGCAACGGGTGGCCGTCGCACAACCCACTTCGACATATCGTCGTATGCGCGGAAGGTGAGGTTCGACCGGCCGCCGCTGATCAGTTCCACCCGTAACTCACCGCGCACATCGATGTCCTGTTCCCGCAGGAACCGCTCCAGTGCGGCCACATCCATGCCCGGTAGGTTCATTTGCTCTCCCGTAGAGCGCGTTTGGCGGCGCCGACCGCGCGCTTGGCGATCGCCCACCGATGGACCTCGGAGGGCCCGTCGTAGATCCGGAACGGGCGCACCTCGCGCGAGAGCCGCGCCAGGGGAAGGTCGCCGGACACGCCGAGACCACCGCACATCTGCATACTCCGGTCGACGATCCGGAAGATCGCCTCCGCGGCGAATGTTTTCGCGATAGAGGTGGCGTTCGCGGCGTGTTCTCCGCGATCGAGTTCCCAGCAGGCGCGGGTCAGCAGGGCGCGGGTGGCGGCGATATCGATCTCGTTGTCGGCGACCATCTTCTGGATCATGCCGAGATCTCCGAGCGTGGAGCCGAAGCCCTGCCGCTCCGCCACCCGGGCCAGCGCCACATCGTGTCCACGACGGGCGGCACCGAGCCATCGCATCACATGCGTCATCCGGGCCGGGCCGAGACGTACCTGCGCGTATTCGAAGCCGCGGTCGACCTCACCCAGCACCGCCGATTCCGGAACCAGCAGATCCTCGAAGAACACCTCGCAGTGGCCGCCGACCATCGAACGATCCAGCGTGTCGAGATGCCGCCCGACCCGGATACCCGGGGCGTCGGCCGGTGCCAGGAACATCGTCGCGCCGCCCCGCTCGCCCGGCTCGCCGGAGGTACGCGCCATGATGATGAAAAAGCCCGCGCCGTCGGCACCGGTGATGAACAGTTTGGTGCCGTTGATCCGCCAGCCGCCCTCGGCCCGGACCGCGCGGGTCGCCAGCGCGGAGGGATCCGACCCCGCACCGGGCGCCGGCTCGGTCATCGCGAATGCCGAGCGCACCTCGCCGTGCGCGAGCGGAGCCAGATACTGCGACTTCTGCTCCGGATTCGCGATATGCGCGAGCATATGCACATTGCCCTCGTCGGGGGCGGCGATATTCAGGGCCGTCGGCCCGAACAGGGAGTATCCCGCTTCCTCGAAGACCGGGGCCCGATCGGACATGTTCAGGCCGTGCCCGCCGTATTCGATCGGCGCGTGCGGCGCGAACACGCCCGCGTCCCGGGCCGCCTGCTGCAGTTCTTCGCGGAATTTGTCGCCACCCGCCACGGCGATATCACCGTCATGCGCATCTTCGAGGGGCAGGACGTGGTCGCGGATGAAGTTCCGGGTGCGGTCGGCCAGAACTTGCACCTCGGGGGGAACGGACAGATCGATGGCCACGGGTTCACTCCTCCATCTCATGTGCCGAGCGATCGCTCGGCCGTCAGTTGATCACCAGACTGACATGCAGTAAAGAACGATGTCAATCGCGGTTCGGTGCCGATAGTACGTGTTCAGCTATGCTGAACCTCATGGGTGACTCCGAACATGACCAACACGCAGTGGGAGCAAGGGTGCGGGAGGCCAGAATCGCGGCGGGTCTCTCGTTGCGCGCGGCCGCGCAGCGGATCACCGTCAGTCCCGCCACCCTCAGCGCCGTGGAGAACGGCAAAACCGGGGTATCGATTCCGCGGCTGCGCTCGCTGGCCACTGCCTTCGGCACCAGCGTGTCCTGGCTGATCGGCGAGCAGGATTCGGCTCCCGCCGGCAACCCGCGACCGCCTGACCGGCACAAGTCCGTCCCCGAACCGAACAGCGATTCACAACCCGGCTGGCGGGAGTTCCCGCCGCTCGATATCGACCCCGTCCTCGCCGCCGCCATCGACTCGTTCGTCGAGACCGGGTACCACGGCGCCACCATGCGTTCGATCGCGCGGCGCGCCGGTATGAGTGTGCCCGGCGTCTATCACCACTACCGCGACAAACAGGAACTACTGGTCCAAGCCCTGGACCTGACAATGGACGAATTGCACTGGCGGGTGCGCGCGGCACGGGGTGGGGCACACAGCGGTCTCGACCGAGTCACCCGCGTCGTGGAAGCGCTCGCCCTGTACCACACCCACCGGCGCGAACTCGCCTTCATCGGAGCCAGTGAGATGCGCAGCCTGACTGATGACAATCGGCTTCGTATCACTTCGTCCCGCAACGCACTCCAGTACCTGCTCGACGAGGATATCGATGCCGCCGTAGCCGAGGAGAACCTGACCGCCAGCGACGCACGGGTCGCCGGCCGGGCCATCGCGACAATGTGCACGTCGCTACCACAGTGGTTCCGGCTCGACGGGCCCGCGACACCCGAACAGATCGCTGCCGAATACGCCGGCTTCGCCCTCCGCCTCCTCGGGATTCGAGACCACGAATCCGGCTCGTCATCCGGCCCCACCAGCTGACCGGGATCGCGGCGCGCCTGTCCACACGACGTCGGACATCGGTTTCCCTGCCGGATACCGCCGGTTCCGGGCAGCCGCACCGGCGAGTTCCACCTCCGGTAGCGGTTCGACGACAACGTTGCCCGGAACGGCCGGACCGGCACCCGGGCAACACCGTCGAACCGACTTGGCCGCAGGATATCGCCGTGCGGGGAATGACGTGTTCGGGGCGTGCCCGGGCGCCGGCACCTGACTCTCGTTACGCCGCTTCGCTTGTGCCGATCAGCGAAGATGCCGATCGCCCGGCGAAATGCGCCTGGAGAACCGGGCCAGGGCTCAGAAGTTGTACAGAACATCCCAGGTCTGCGGGCCGATGATCCCGTCCGTGGCCAGCCCGAACGAGGACTGGATGGCGAGCACCGTTTGCTCGGTCTCCTCGCCGAAGATCCCGTCGGCGTTGATGCCCATCAGGCACTGTGCCTGGCGGACCGCGTCACCGGTGCTCCCCGGCGCGAGGGTGGGTGTCGCGCTGGTGTACGCGCAGCCACTGGACACCGCCTGCAAGTCGGGGGCCGCGGGCGCGGCCACGGCAGGCCCGGCGACGGCGGTGATCGCGGCGGCGGCGAGGGTGGCTGCGATGAGGTTGCGGACAGTCATGATTGCCTCCATATTTCGTGGTGACCGCTGAGCTCTTGCTCGCTGATTCACAACGTACGGAGCGGATCTTCAGGATTTCTGGTGGAATTCTCGACCGCGTATCCAGACCGAACAAGCTGTGCGAACCGGCTATTCGTCGCCGTATTCGAATCCGAACGTGGTAGAGCCGAGCTGAATGACATCGCCGTCGCACAGCAGAGTGTCGGCGCGAATGAGAGTGCCGTTCACGTAGACGCCGTTCGCCGAATCCCGGTCCCGTACGAACACGCCCTCGTCGCGGGGCAGGATCCGGGCATGTTTGCGGCTGACCCGATTGTCGTCGCCGATCACGACATCGTTGCTCGGATCGCGGCCGATCGCCAGCCCCGCGGGCGGGATCGGGATCGGCAGGCCACCGTCGCTACGCATCCAGGCCTGCCGCCGCAACCGAGGCGCGTCTCGTTCGGTGGCACCCGGGGAAGACGGGCCGGCGGTCAGCGGTCGCTGATTGCGGACCGCGTCCTCGAGCGCGACAGTCCGTGGATCGGGATCGACACCCTGCTCCTGCCGCAGGCTCCGGCGCAACCGCAGGCATGCGTCGAGCGCACCCGCCTGACGTCCGGTCAGGTACAGGGCGGTGATCAACAGGCGCCAGAGTTGCTCGTCGAGCGGGTATTCGATGGTGAGCTCGCGCAATTCGCCGATCACCGTCGCAGCGTGTCCGCCGGCGATATCCGCCTCGATCCGGTCGGCGACGGCACTGCGCTTGTGCTCGCCCATCCGCACCGCGAAGTTCGCGGCGAAACGCAACTCCTGCAGGTCGGCGAGCGCGGTGCCACTCCACTCTTGCAGCGCGGCGGAAAGCGATCGCGCGGCGCCGGCGAAATCATCGGCCCGGCGCGCCCGGGCCCCATCGGCAAGAGCGCATTCGAAACGACCCAGATCGCATTGGACCGCATCGATATCGAGCTGGTAACCGCCGGACACCGAGCGCAGCACGCCGTCTGCTCCGGATCCGCGGAGCGCGGCCCGCAGACGCGATACGTAGCCGTACAGATTGTCGACCGACCCGGCCGGCTCGTCGTCCCAGAGTGCCTCGACCAATGTTGTCTTGGTGACCGGGTTACCCCGATTGAGAACCAGGACCGCGAGCAGGGCTCGCACCTTCGTCCCGGACAGATCCACCGCGTGGCCGTCGGAGAACAGACGTACCGGCCCGAGCACGCGCACATCGAGCCGACTCTGTCCACTGTGTGCGGTTTCCAACCGGATAGACCCCCTGAACACTGTGCGCACATCATCAACTTGTGGCGTCCGCTGTCGTGACGAGTGGCTCCAGGATACGCGCGGCCCGATCCGCGACCACACGCAGTGAGCGCGAATCATTCTCGCCCAGAGAGCTTCTCCGCCTCATGCGCTTCAGGTGGGGCGGCAGCTGTGAGAAGGTGGGAGGGTGTCTACCGCGGATCTGACGCCTGGCACCGAAGTCGGGGGCTATGTGATCGAGCGAAAGCTCGGTTCCGGTGGGATGGGGGCGGTCTATCTCGCGTCCCACCCGAATCTGCCGAAACAGGTCGCGCTCAAGGTACTCGCCGAGGCCCACGACGCCGAGGGGTTCGCCGCAGAGGCGCGGCTGGCCGCCCAGCTCGACCATCCGAATATCGTCGACATCCTGGACTTCGGCGAGAGCGACGGCGCACTGTGGATGTCCATGGGGTATGTATCGGGCGGCGATCTCGCCCGGTTGGTCGCTCAGCATCCCGGTGGCGTTCCGCCCGGCCGGGCCGTCCATATACTCACCGAGGTTGCCAAGGCACTCGACTTCGCCCATGCCCGGGGTGTCGTGCACCGGGATATCAAACCTGCCAACGTATTCCTCGCTCCCGGCGACGGAGGCACCGACCGTGTGCTGGTGGGCGACTTCGGCATAGCGCGCAATCTGGACGCCACCGTCGTGACCCGGACCGGGACCGCCAGCCGCACCGACGCGTACGCGCCCCCGGAGCAGCGCGCGGGACGCGCCGTAGACCACCGCGCCGACGTCTACGCACTGAGCGTCACCTGCTACGAACTGCTCACCGGCCATCTGCCCGCCGTCGTGGTGGGGCGTAGGCGTGATCGCCTACCCGCCGCACTCCGGCCCGTTCTGGAGAAAGCGACCGCCGGCGACCCCGACGATCGCTATCCGAGCTGCGGCGCATTCGTCGACGCCGTGACGACGGCGCTCCGGGAACGACCCGCCCGCCGCCTGCCTGCCCGAGGCCGGTTCGCCCTGGCCGGGGTGACAACGATTGTGGCGCTCGGCGCCCTGGCCTGGGCGATACAACCCGATTCGACGCCCCCTCCGGACGTATCCGCCTCTCCCTCGGACAGCCTCGCGACGAGCAGTGTGGACGCTCTGCCCGAACGATGTCACTTCACCACCACCGTGCCCACCGGCGACGGCCGGCACGCGGTACTTCCCAGTACCAGTGACGGCAACAGGCAATGCCTCCTCGCCTTCAACGATTCACATCCCACAGGGGGCCGGGCAGCACCGCCCATCGAAGGCGTGCGAGCGTTACAGGATGCGCTGCGCCGCTGCTACCAGCACGAATTCATCGACGCGGACGGTGTTTATGACCCCGCGACCGCGCAGGCGGTCCTCACTGTCCAGGATCTGCACCGCATCGGCCGGGACGGGATCTTCGGCCCGCAAACCTCCGGTGCCATGAAATGGCCGCAATTCCGCACCACCGACGGCGCCTTCACGACCTGCACCACGGTCGGGCCGCCGTAGGACCCGCACAGCGGGTAGGCCGCGCGCCCGGGCAGGCCCCTCGGCCGGACAGCACGACGCGCTCCGAACCTGTGCGGTGAGAGCTTCGACGACCGTCCGCCTGGATACCCGCGATTCAGTGTGTGAGGTGACGGCTGATGACCAGGCGCTGGATCTGGTTGGTGCCCTCGAAGATCTGGGTGATCTTCGCTTCGCGCATATAACGCTCGACGCGGAAGTCACGGGTGTAGCCGTAACCGCCGAGGACCTGGACGGCGTCGGTGGTGACCTTCATCGCCGCATCGGTGGCGACGAGTTTGGCCACCGACGCATTGCGCGAGTACGGCAGCCCCGCGTCCCGCCGCCGCGCGGCATCGAGATAGGTCGCGCGGGCGGAGTCCACCGCTGCCGCCATATCGGCGAGCAGGAAGCCGAGGCCCTGGTGATCGATGATCTTACGGCCGAACGCCGTGCGTTCCTGGGCGTAGGCCACGGCTTCGTCGAGCGCCGCCTGCGCGAGCCCGACCGCGACCGCGGCGATACCGAGGCGGCCGGAATCGAGTGCGCTGAAGGCGATCTGGAGCCCCTGTCCCTCGGCGCCGATGCGGCGTTCGGCCGGGACGAGGGCGTTGTCGTAGTGCGCGGAGGTGGTCGGCACCGCGTGCAGGCCCATCTTCTCCTCCGGTTTGCCGAAGGTCAGACCGTCGGTGCCCGCGGGCACGAGGAAGCAGGAGATACCGCCGGACCCCTCACCGGTGCGGGCGAAGAGGTTGTAGAAGTCGGCGATTCCGCCGTGGGTGATCCACGCCTTGGCGCCGTTGATCCGGTATCCGCCGTCCTCGGGGGTGGCCTTGCACGCGAGCGCGGCGGCGTCGGAGCCGGCCTGCGGCTCGGACAGGCTGTACGCGCCGATCGTGTTGCCGCCCAGCATCTCCGGCAACCACCGCTGCTTCTGTTCGTCGGTGCCGAAGGCCATCAGCGGATGACATGCCAGGCTGTGCACGCTCACCGCGACCGCCACCGCGGCCCAGCGCGCCGCGATCTCCTCGAGCACCTGCAGGTACACCTCGTACGGCTGTCCCCCGCCGCCCCACTCCTCCGGATACGGCAGGCTCAGCAGTCCGGCCTCTCCCAGTGTGGCGAATACACCCTCCGGGTAGCTCTCCGCCTTCTCGTGCTCGTCCACGATCGGTGCCAGGACCTTATCGGCGATATCGCGGGTGAGCTGGATGAGATCCCGGGCCTCGCCGGTGGGCAGGAGTCGATCGACGGCCACAGGATTCTCCTCGGGATACGGATGACAGTACTGGATCGCCGACTACAGTACTGCTGCCATACCAGTACTGCAAGAGCATCTGCAGTACTGTTTGCATCCATGGAGCAACGCTCGGCCTTCGCGACGGCCCGCCGCACGAAACTGTTCGACGATCTGGTCGATCTTTTCCTCACCGAGGGCTTCGCGCATCTGACCCTCGACGCCGTCGCGGCACGACTCAAATGCTCCAAGTCCACCCTCTACACGCTGGCCGACAGCAAAGAGCAGCTGGTCACCGCGGCGACCGTGCATTTCTTCAAACACGCGACCGAAACGGTCGAGGCGAGCGTCGCCGCGACCACGGGACCGCGCGAACGCATCACCGCCTACCTCACCGCGGTCGGTGCGGCACTGTCGGTGGCCTCCACCCGGTTCATGACCGATCTGGACGCTTTCGCTCCGGCACGCGCGGTCTACGACCGCAACACCCGAATCGCGGCCCGGCGTGTACAGGAACTGATCGACCACGGTGTGGCCGCCGGCGAATTCCGCAGCGTGCACGCGGCATTCGCCGCCGACCTCGTCGCCACCATGATGGTGCGCATCCAGCAGGGCGGGCTGCGTGCGAGTACCGGCCTCGACGATGCCGAGGCCTATCGCGAACTCGCCGCTGTCCTCACCCACGGAATCAGCGCCTGACCGGTACACCCGCTCTGCCGGCCCGGTTCAGGTGATCCGGGAAACCTCGCGGCACAAGACCGCGGCGTCATCGGCCGGGCCGCGGTGTGCCGGACCTTGTTTCCCGGGGCCGTTCGGCCATTTCGGTGATCGAGAATCGGACCGTCGCGATCCCGCCGGGCGGCTTTACTTCTATTCGTGACCCGCACGAAGACCTTCCCGCACCTGCTCGCCCCCGGGACCATCGGCCCGATCTCCCTGGCGAACCGGGTGGTCATGCCCGCGATGGATATGAATCTCTGCGACGACGGTGAGATCGAGAAGGCCGATATCGACCATTTCGCGGCCCGCGCGGCCGGTGGGACCGGGTTGATCATCACCGGCGCCTGTGCCGTCGCCTACCCGATCGGATGCGCGAGTACCAAGGAACCCGGCCTCTCCGAGGACCGGTTCGTCCCCGGGCTGAAAGCACTCGCCGACGCCGTCCACGCCGCGGGCAGCAAGCTGTGCGTGCAGATGACACATCACGGCAAGATCGCCCGGATCGACACCGTCGAGGACCGCCCGCTGCTGGTGCCGTCCACGCCGGGCGGGCCGTCCGACCTGTCCGCGCTGGCCGACAACACACCTGATGAGCTGCGGAAGCTCGGAGCCGTCACGGGCGGCAAGCAGGCGACCTATCACGAGGCCACCCACGACGATATCGACCGGTTGGTGCGTTGCTTCGCCGAAGCCGCCGGGCGGGTGCGCGACGCCGGCGGGGACGCGGTCGAGATTCACGTCGCGCACGGTTACGTGCTCGGTGCTTTCCTGAGCCGGGCGGACAACACCCGCACCGACGAATACGGCGGATCCCTCGAGAACCGCGCGCGATTGGCGGTGGAGGTGATCCGCGCGGTCGACGCCGAGGTCGGGGACTCACTCGCGATACTGGTGCGCGTCGCCGGCCGCGAGTTCGGCGAGGAAGGCGCGCTGACCACCGAGGAGGCCGTGCGGGCGGCGGCGCTGTTCGACGCCGCCGGCGCCGACGCAATCCACGTCACCGGATGGGGTCGCAACCCGTTCTCCAATTTCACCGACGGTCCCCTGCCCGACACGATCGGCGCCTACACGGCGCTCGCGGCCGAAGTGAAGAAGGCCGTATCCATCCCGGTGATCACCGTCGGCCGGGTACTACCGGACATCGGTGAGAAGGCGATCGCCGAAGGCAGAGCCGATTTTGTGGCGATGGGACGGCAACTGCTCGCCGACCCGGAACTGGTGAACAAGCTCCGCGCGGGCACGCCGGAACAAGTCCGGCCCTGCATCAATTGCTATGTGTGCGTGCAGGAGAATTTCTGGGACGCCACTCCCCTCTGCGCCGTGAACCCGGCTCTCGGCAACGAAAAACTGCTTCCGCTGATACCGGCCGCAGCGCGCAAGCACGTCGTCATCGTCGGGGCGGGCCCCGGCGGACTCGAGGCCGCCCGCGTGGCCGCCGAACGTGGACACCGGGTCACCGTGCTGGACAGATCCGATCGGCTCGGCGGCACCCTCTGGTTCTCCAGCCTCACCACACCGGACAACCAGCACCTACTGAACTGGCTGAAGTTGCAGGTCGAACGCCTCGGCATCGATATCCGCCTGAAGACCGAGGCCACCGTACCGTCGATCGCGGCACTGGGCGCCGACGTGGTGGTCGTCGCCACGGGTGCGGTGCGCGGACGGCCGGCGCTACCCGGAAGCGATCTACCGCATGTGCACACCGGTGATACCTTGCGCGCCTTGATGACAGGCACCGGAGATGTCTCGCGGGTGCCCCGACTACTGCGGACGATCGCCCGGCTGGGCAAGCTCTCCGGCGTCACCGGCAACCCGGCCATCATCCGCGCCGTGACCCGCAAGTTCCTGCCGATAGGCAAGGACGTCGTCGTAATAGGTGGCTCCCTCGTCGGACTGGAACTTTCGGTGTTCCTGGCCGAACGTGGGCGCAACGTGACGTTGCTCGAGGAGGGCCGGCACCTCGGCGTGCCGATGGCGATGCCGCGGCGGTGGACCGCTGTCCGGCACGCGAGCGAGGCGGGCGTGCAGATCCACCGCCGTGCCGCGGTGCGGCGAATCACCGAGAAACATGTCGAGTTCCGCGTCGGGGAGGAGACGTCGACCGCGCCGGCGGATATGGTTGTCGTCGCTTCCGAAGTTTCGGCGGCGACACAGCTGGCCGATGCGCTGGCGGGCGTGGTTCCCGAAGTGCATGTGGTCGGAGATGCCGCGAAGGTCGATTACATCCAGGGCGCGATTCATACGGCATGGAAGGTCGCGGCGGAGTTGTGAGTCACGTCGTCCTTCGATCCCCGAGATGCCCTCGATACGATCGCGGCGTGGATGTTTGTGAGGCGGTGGCGAGTAGGCAATCGTGCTGACCGCGGTGCGCGGCCGGCATGGATGCCCTGATTCGATGAGCTCCGCCGACGCCGGGTCCACCGGCCGGCCACGTGGCTCGCGCGGCGGGGCGCATCCGCGTCCCTACTCGGCGTCCCCGTAGCACTCCACCACCGCCGTTGTGAAGGGAAACCGCACCGGTGTCGGCCCGAACACCAGCCGGCCCGCGGTATCGGCCGCGGTGGCGATCATATCGGCGACCGCGCTCGCCTCCGCCGCGGGACAGTGAACGATCACCTCGTCATGCTGGAAGAAAACCAGCTCGGCACGGAGGCCGGCACGGAATATCGCGGAACGCAGACCCGCCAGGACCAGCAGTGCCCAGTCCGCGGCGCTACCCTGCACCACGAAGTTACGAGTGAAACGGCCGCGGGCACGCGCCGTGGCGGCACTGCCGTGATCGCCGGAATCCGACCCGGCCAAATCCGCCTGGTCCGGCGATACCACCGATGCCGGCGGACACGTCCGGCCCAGCCATGTGCGCACCAGGCGACCCTCCTCGCCCGCACGCGCCGCATCGTCTACATAAGCCACCGCGACCGGGTAACGCCGGCGCAGACCGGCCAGATGAGTCAGCGCATCACCGGAAGTCTGGCCGTAGACGGCCCCCAGCAGGGCGAGTTTGGCTTGCGTGCGGTCGCCACCGAACCCGCGGGCCGCCAGATCCGCGTACAGATCCGCACCTCGCCCGGCCACCTCCATCAACCCGGGATCACGAGAGACAGCGGCGAGTACCCGTGGCTCCATCTGGTCGGCGTCGGCGACCACCAGGCACCAGCCCGGGTCGGCGCGTATCGCCCGCCGGATAACCTTCGGGATCTGCAGAGCACCCCCACCGTTGGTGGTCCAGCGGCCCGACACCGTTGCGCCGGGCAGGTATTCGGGACGGAAACGCCCACCGTGCACCCACTGTTCGAGCCAGGACCAGCCGTGGGCGGTATACAAACGGTACAGAGACTTGTAGGCCAACAGTGGCGCCACCGCCGGATGATCGATCTGCTGGAGTTCCCACTTCCGCGTGGAGGACAACTCGATTCCCGCACGGGCGAAGGCCTTGACGATATCGTTGGGCAGATCGGGACGGACCCGCACTCCTCCCCCGAAAGCCCGCGACACTTCATCGGCCAACTCCGCCATCCGGCGCGGCTGCGACCCACCCGGAAAGCGTCCGCCCAGCATCGTGTCCAGCAACTCACGGTGTACGTCCGCGCGCCACGGGATCCCGGACCGCGACATCTCCGCGGCAACCAGCATGCCCGCGGATTCGGCCGCGAGCAGCAGCCGCATCCGCTCCGGGTACTCGGTGGCCGCCGTCCGCGCGACCTGTCCCGCGTAAACCGCGACCAGGGCGGTCAACTCGTCCGTGCCCGGCGGCAGCGGTACCGGGCCCGATTCGAACAACGACGGTTGTACCTCGGCGGCCCGCGCGGGAGCGTCCGGTGGAACCGGCAGGTTGTGCAGGCGAGCCCAGGCGGCCGCCAGGGAACGGGGCTGACCCGATTGCCCCTCCTCGTACCCGATCAGCAATGCCTCCGCCGCCTGCACGTCGTAGCAGCGCTCGACCCGCACGCCCGCCGCCAGCAGGGATCGGTAGACCTCAGGGGTGGACCGCCATACCCACCTCTCGACCTCGGGGCGTGTGCGTACCGCCTCGGCGAGCGAGGGCTCGTAGATTACTTCCGCGGCGGGGCGACCGGCCGCGTCCAGAGGGCACAGATACGCACCACCGTCGCCCGATTCCGCCACCGCCCATCTCACCTGCCCGAGTCTGGCACCAGGGTCCGACATCGATCTCGCCGTTGCCGCTCGGCGGTCCGGAACTCACCGAACGTGGGGTTGTCTCGAAACAGCAGCGGGACGTCTCAATCTTGTGACTCGACACAACAATCCGCTTCCCGTCACGTAGCCTGAGCATATGGCCCCGGGATGACAGGGACCGTTTCGGGTGACGGAAATCCGCAGCTTCTCGGGTGCCAGGTGTATCGACATCGCACCCAGGGGCGTGTGCCATGAGATGTTTGCGTACCGGCCTTCTCGCGTTGCTCGTCATCGTGCCGTTGCTCACCGGGCCGGCCGCCGCCGCGCCTCCCGCGCCACCAGGCCTCCCATTTCCCGGACTACCGGTATCTCCATCGCCCGCGAACGCCGGCGGCGCGATTCTGCCCGGTATTCAGCAGTTCATAGACCGGGTGCTTCCGCCGCCGCCGATCGCGCAGGCGCCGGGGCCGGTGCCGACAGAGGAGACGACCGATATGGCGCCGGGAACGGCGGCGCTGCGTCAGGCGGTGCTGCCCGCGCCGGTCGGTGATCCGATATTCGATCTGTGGCCGTCGAACCTCGCCGATTTCGCCCCGGGTGCGGTGCTCGAGGTCCGTGATGTCACGGCTACGGCCGCCCCGCTGATCGTTGTGCCGATCCGGCAGGCGCTGCTGTTCAAATACCGGACCACCGATGCGCACGGTCGCCCGTCTTTCGCCACGGCCACACTGGTGATTCCGGCGACCACTTCACCGGTGCCCGGAGCGCGTCCTGTGATGGTCAACAACCTCCCGATAGACGCTCTCGGCCGGCAGTGCACGCCGAGTTACACTCTGGCACACGGGTTCTCGCCGGACAGCTCGCTCACCGATTTCGTGCCGCCGACCACCCATCTGGCCGCGCTGCGTGGTTACGCCGTTCTCATTCCCGACCACGAAGGCCCGCTGATGGCCTATGCCGAGCCGTACGTCGCGGGCCACGCGGTGCTGGATGCCGTACGCGCGGTACGTGGCTGGCGGGCGGACGAGTTCGGCGAGAGCAGGTTCGCGATGGCCGGCTACTCCGGCGGCGCGATCGCCACGCACGGCGCGGTGAAACTGATCGAGAGTTACGCACCCGATCTCGCACCGTCACTGGTCGGGGCGGCGCTCGGCGGGGTGCCCGCCGACTACGAGATCCTGGCCCGCAGTATGAACGGGAATCTGGCCTCGGGCGTGTTCATGGCAGCCGTTCTCGGTATCGCGCGCGAACGGCCCGAGATCCTGTCCCGGATGAACCATCTCGCCCAGTGGGTGGCCACCTCACCGATGAAAGACCAATGCGTGAGCACCTTCTCGCTGCCCGGCGTACTCCTGCTGCCGATCGATATCGCCGCGAATATCGCCGACCCACTGCAATCGACGCTGGCACACGATATCTACGAGGTGACCCGGATGGCGGGTCTCGCGTCGGCGACGCCGCTCTACGTCTACAACGGTGAACAAGAGTTCTGGATCCCGGCCGAGGGCGCGCGCAACCTCTACTACGAGCAGTGCTCGCTCGGTGTCCCCGCGGTCTACCGCAGTGTGCTCGGCGAACACGTCGTCGCGGCCGGCCTCGGCTACCCCGAGGCGATAACCTGGCTGGACGAACGCCTGCGTGGCCTGCCGGCAGTAAGCGAATGCTGACGGCCCCTGGAGTCCAGGGGCCACCGCACGCTCGCCACCGAGAAATCCCGGATCAGTTCGGGACGGGTGCCGTCCCCGTGTAGTGTTCCGGGCCCGGGGAACAAGGACTGGGAAGTGCCGAGAGCGTGGCCAGATCGCAGACGCCACTGGTCAACATCTGAAACGGGGTGACGCCGAGAAGGACGATCATCCCGATGATGTCGCCGTTCCCGACGAGAACCCCGGCCGAACGGGCCGCCGCCGAGCCGGAATCCAGCGCCGACGATCCCGTTCCGGATTCGGTATCGGCGACCGGACCGAAAGCCGGAGGCGAGCCCGCTCCGGCCGTCGCCGCCGCGGCGGTGCAAACGAGACCCGCTGTCGCGAGCGAGGCGACGGCAAGACGAAGAATGGTGGGCGTCATCGCGCTCCCCTGTCTGTGGATAGAGAATGAGCTGGTTTCGGCACCGTGCGAGGGATCACCGTGGTGGCACGCTCATATCGCGGTTCATGGTCGGGATTTCGATACTGATCGGCAGCCGCAATTCGGCCAGGTAGATCAGCGCGGCTTTGCGGAGAAATTCGTCGAGAAGCCAGTAGGGATCCCCGACCGGCGGGACAGCGGCGAGTACCCCCTCACGCACCGCGATGAAAGGGCCCCAGCTGAACCGGAGCAGCGGATCCCAGACGGGCTCCCGCGGGATATGCAGACCGTCGGCGATCCGGTCACCGAGCAAGAAGCGGGTGAACGCGCCCAGCACCGGCTTGCTGAGGATCGAGAGGTCGATATTGGCACCCAGTTCCAGCAGCCTGTCGGCCAGCTTCACCCCTTCGGGTGTCGGCGCGAGAATGGGATCGAGAACCTGCGCGGCCTGAGAGTTGGCTTCGGGCCAGGATTTCGGGATGTATTCGTCGCGGACGCCGAGCATATGTGCGGCGACCTGCCAGGAGTGCAGAAAGGCTTCGGATTCGTGCACCGGAATCGGTACGTTCCAGGAGGTCAGGTGCTTCATGACGGTCGTGGGAAGGCTGTGCCAGGTGACCATGATGTCGTTCTGACTGATCGGGATGTCCTCGTCGGCGGAGCTCACCCAGTGGGGCGACTGCGGCAGGAGATGCCGCACTGCCGCGTGCACGAGCCGGGTTTTGACGCAGGTGACCACCATCTCGCCGTCCGGGGCGTAGGCGTTCGAACTGCCGATGTCATAGCCGAGTTTGGCAGTTTTGGAGATGCGGTCCTCGAGGTCGTGACCACCTTTGGAGTAGTAGACCGACCGTGCTTCCTTGGGGATGACGGTGCTCATCATGCCGCTCGCGAACCCGTACAGTACGCCGAGATACAGTCCGCGCTTCTTGTTGAACTCGATGGCCGTGCCCAACTTCGCCTGGTCGGTCCAGTGCGGCAGTTGCCGGGCGTACTCCATGAAATCCCGTAGATCCGGCGGTAACCCGCCGGGCAACGGCTGACCGTTCCTGGTCCAGGTGCGCAACAGGTCGTTGACCCTGGGAACTTCACCCCGATCGATCAGTCCCGCGACCAGCTCGTCCGCCTCGGGATCCCACACCGTCATCGGGTCGGCACCGGCACCGGATCCGGCTACCGAACCCTGCGGTGACCACGTCCACGGCTGCGCCCGCCCCACCGACGTCGCCGCCACCATCGCCAGCGCCCCGGTGGCCCCCGCCACTCCCCCGGCCTTCAACGCGTCACGCCTGCTGAGTCCATCCATGCCGCCACTCCTCATTGAGCTCGATCACCGCGGAACGTGGTAGGTCCGATCACTCCACTGCGGTAGAATACTCAATAACTTACCAGCTGTATCAGACAGTTGTCCAGGATTTCGGGGCCGTCGGCTCGATGGAACATGCACCAAGCCGACACCGTGCACAACAGGAAGCTTCAGCGGGCAATCAGTACACATCGGAAGATCCTCTGGATGACCGAGGCGACCGGACAGCCGACCAACCGACCGGCTGTGTTGCGTTGAAGATCAGAATAGGTAGTCACATCAAGTAGTGATCGCAGTCAGGGTCAGGCATGCCGGTGACTCATCGCGGAAGTCACGACAGGTCGCAGGTGGGTGCCGGACCGAAGATCTCCTCGCGAGCGATACGCATCGGGGAATCCACTCCGTCGAACACGTTCGTCCGGGCATGCCGAGATCACCGTCGTCGAACGTTTCCTCTGCCGAGCCGAAGGCGAGCGGCAGGCAGTTCGCGACCGCGCCGAAACTCGCCATACGCACGGTACGCGAGCGGGTCCGGCCGGGTGCGCGACTATGAGTGTGGGGCCGAGTCAGTTGCCGGAGTCGTCGTTGTGGATCCGGAACTCGGGCGAGGTGCCGGCGATGGGGACGCGGTCGCTGCCGGTCGGCACAGCATCGCCGAAGTAGCGGATCCGGTAGCTGCCGGGTGTTGCGTCGGCCGGGCTGCGCCAAACGATGGTGATCCGCGAACTCGAAGCCGGGCCACGCGACCACCTGAAGGTGGTCGTCCAGTCACTGTCGTCGGCGATCGTTCGCCAGCGGTCCTCGTCACGCCGCTGCACCATCAGATAGGTGCTGCCGCGATGTAGGTCGTGGTTGGGGTGTGCGCCCGCGAAGTCGACTTTCACCTGCTCCCCGGCGCGATATGCCGGTGCGGGCTCGTCGAGTACGTCTCCGAAATCGTGCCCCACCGGCGGAAAGTCCAGCGGTGGGGTTGCTTTCGCAGGCCGCTGCGAACCCGACAGGTCGGGCGCCTTCGTAGCGGACGGTACCGTGGTGCCGTCGCGCATCGCGGTCGCGAGCTGCGCCGCGATCTGCTGCAGGGCGGGCAGCTCCCATCGACCGAACAAGGTACTCGCGCCCTCGTAGCGCTGTTCGTCGTACTCCTCAGGAGTTGTGACGTAATGGATATAGGCGTTGCTGTAGCCGGCGATCAGGACGTTCGCCGGCTCGGCGCCGAGGACGGCCGCCACCGTGCGCCGCAACCGCAGGCCTGCGGTGATCGTCACCTCGCCCGGAACACCGAGCAGGTACAGCTCGCCGATCTGGATGAGTTGTACCGGAACGATCTCTTGCACGTACGGTCCGATCCTGTTGACCAGTCCGCCGGGAACGACGATCGACTTGGGCGCCTGCGCGTCCCGTAGCGACGGCGCGAACCGGTACGCCAGCCTCGACAGGAGATCCCAGCCCGGATTGCGGCCTTCACGAAAGCTCTTCCAGTGGGTGGGCCCGTCGTACCCCGCGCCCGCGAAGGCGGCCGCTCCCCCGGCCGGTCGTCCGGTGCGATGCTCGCGTTCGTCTCCGGTGAACTCCGCGGATACTGTCACCGCGGACAGATCGACATGCACCGAGCGGTAATCGATACTGCCCGCCATCCGAGGCATATACCCGGCGGCGAGTTTCGCCGCGACCTCGTACTGGCGCATTCCGAGGATCCGCGTGTTCTCGAACTCGTCGCCGGTGGGTCCGGCACCGGGCCTACCGTCCAGGTTCGGCGACATATCACCGGCGTTGGTCTGCGCGAAGGCGGCGACGAAGTCGGGATCCGGGTCTGCCAGATAGTTCACACCCTCGACCACATGCTCCCAGTGATAGGCCGCGTAACCCTTGTTGTCGCCGCTGATCAGCGTGTTCCGGTTGCTCATCGATGTGCAATGCGTGGCGAACCAGTTGACGGCACCGATCGGTTCGCCGTCGCGATCGATGCGCAGCAGCGTCGTCTGCGGATCGACGGCATCGGGAAAGAAGTCCTTTTCCTCCCGCGGGTTCCGGTCGAATGCCGCACGCGAGCGGTTGACGCTCGCATCGCGCAGCTCGCCGTGCGCCAGGCGCAAGGTGGCCGGGGCGAGATCCTCATGCGCTCGCTCGACAGCCTCGATGATGCCGTCGACGATCGCCGCGAACGTTTCGGGGCGGAACCCGGTCGAGCCGTTGTACAACCGGTGGTGGGAATAGCCGCCCGGTCCGCAGTGGGTGTGGGTGGCGGTGAGCATCACGTTCGACTCCGTATAGGTGTCGCCGAAGCGCTGAGCCAGGCGGCGCAGCACCTCCTGGGTGATGCTCGAGAAGATCAGCGGCAGCTCGTTCACGACCAGTAGCACCCGCCGGTCGACGAGCGGGTCCGCGAAGACGAAAGCCCGGGAGCGCAGGCGAAGGTGTATTCCGGTGGTCTTCTGATCTGCCTTGCCGTAGCCGAGCATGCCGACCTCGGCCGCTTCCCCGGTGATGTCGGCGATGGCGCGCCCGACCAGATGGCGGTCGGGCGAGGGGTTCGTGTCCGGCATCGACCTCTTCTTCTGTCTTGTTGGAATCAGCCCGCGGCAGCGGTTCGGATGCGGTGCACTGACAAACTAGCAAGGGCAAATTCTGGATTGCATTGCGTAACCCGTGGTTTCACACGGCGCCAGTGCGGTCACCGATCACAACTTCACCGTAGTCAGAACCCCACGGCCCCGGCCTTTCGGGCTCCTCGATTGTGGCCCACGGCACGGGGGCCGATTCGATCTGTCGACTGCGAGCAGGCCAGAGGCGTCGCCTGCTCGGCAACCGTCTTCGCGACGACGCGCCGCGGCCGCCACGAGGTAACGGGACTACAGCGCCATCAGGTCCCGAGGACGACGGGCAGTCGTCGCAAGCCGTGGAGCGCGCGCGATTGCAGCAAGCCGGCCTTTCCCGAGATCTGGGCGTTCGGATACCTTTCGAAGAAGCTCTGGACGGCGGTCACGGCTTCCGCGCGCGCCAGCGCGGCGCCGATACAGAAATGGATCCCGGCACCGAAGGTCAGATGGCGATGAGGTTCCCGGCGGCCGGGATCGAATACGTGTGGGTCGGTGAAAATTTCCGGATCGCGATTCGCCGCGGCCAGGAGCAGCACGACCGGCGTTCCCGCGGTGACGGCCCGGCCGGCGAGCCGGGTATCGGCTTTGGCGACCCGGACGACATACTGAACGGGGGTGTCGTAGCGCAGGGATTCTTCGATCACCGCCGTGTAATCGCCGTCGGCCGGCCGGAGATCAGGCTGCCGCAGCAACGTGTACAGGGTGTTTCCGAGCAGGTGTGTGGTCGTGCCGAAACCACCGACCAGCAGCATGCCGCATGTGGCGATGGCCTCGCGCAAGTTCAACTGTGCCGGGCACTGCTGTGCCAAACCGGCGATGAGCCCGGCGCTCTGCGGGTCGACGTGATTCAGGCGATCCTTGAAATAGGCAGTCATCTCGGTGACGAGGGCCCGGGAACGCTCCCGTTCCTGCGCTGTCCTCGCGCCGTCCAGCAACGAGGCGAGCAGATTTCCCCAAGCGGCGAACCGCGGAGCCTCCGTACTCGGCAGGCCCAGAATCTCGGAGATCATGGCCATGGGAACGGCTTCGGCGTAGTTCGTGATCAGATCGGTGACCTGGCCGTGCGGAAGTTCGTTCAGGCAGTTCCCGACGATCTTCTCGATCCGGGGCCCGAGATCGGTGAGCTCGCGCCGATGGAATGTGGGGGCGACGAGGGAGCGCAGCTCCGTATGCCGGGGTGGTTCCAGCTTGAGAAAGGAGTCGTCGACCGGATGCACGCGCGTAGTGTCTCCGGTTGCGTTGCGACGGCGGGCCGACGCCCCGATGGGCGCCGGACCGAAATCGCCGCTGGTGAGCACCTGGTGACACAGGGCGTGGGATGCTGTGAACAGCAGGCCGCGCCGGCTGGTCGCCAGGGCGCCCCGGGCACGGACCTTCTCGTATTGCCGATGCCGGTCGACCCCGGGCCGGGACCAGAGGATCCGGGCGCCCGGGTCACCACGAAGGACATCCGAGAACAGCCGCGCCTTCTCCAGAGACATAGTTGCCATGGTCGGTAGTCGCTATGCGCCGACCGCCGATTCGGCGGGTGCCTGTCGCGCGGGATGGTAGCTGGACCAGTAGTACTGGCGGTAGAAGTTCTCGGCCATCGTCACCCAGGTGTCCAGCTGATCACGATCGCCCAGGAAACGGTGCATATTGACCAGCAACCAGCTCCACACGGCCTGACTGTCCCGGCAGTTGTCGCAGTCTCCGGTGGTGGCGCAGTACTGAACGCTGTGATCGGTCCGGTACGCGTTGAAGCGACCGACGATCGGATGCCCTTCGGCCAGCCGCTGGGCATGGGCCGGGTGATCGTTGCTGATGCTGGGGCAGGTCTCCGCGCCGAAGGTACCCCAATGCGTACGGCCGGTGACCAGCGTGCGGTAGTAATAGGGGTGCCCGATCACGGTGTCGGGATAGGTTTCGCGCATCCGGGTCATTTCCTGGATCGCGTGCTCTTCGTTGCGTAACCGCGCGGTGGGGTCGGTGCCGTTGTCGCTGTAGTAACCGAAGTTGATCTGATTGCCGTTGTTGGCGATGGCCTCGACGGTTTGTTCGAGGTACGGCATCCCGGCCTCGCTGAGCGTATAGACCCAGGTGGCCCGCGGGTCGTCGGCATAGATGCCCAGCGCTTTACCGAACAACCCGCCGATCCTCCGGCCGTTGGGTCCGTGACCACGCAACTCGTCGTCGACCGGTCCACCGCCCCACAGGGATACAGCGATGCCGACATCTTCGAATCCGTCGTAGGGTATCGGCCGCGTCCCGTTCGTCACCACCTGGACATTGCGAATCGTCTCCGCGAACACTCGGACCCGATCCAGGACCAGTGCCGGTTCACCGCCGATCAGCAGTGTGCTGGTGATCTTCTTGGTATCGCGCAGGTATTCGGCGAACGCGCGGATCGTATCGAGATCACGAATCTCGACGCTCTGCTTGTCCATATCGTGTTCGAAGAACCAGCACCCCTTGCACCGCAGATTGCAAGCGTCGGTGACCCAGACCTCCACCGTTCGTATACCTCGGGCTACTTCGTTCACGCGCAACAACCGTTCGGCCAACGCCGAATCCTCTTGCGCGAGTTCCATTGCTCGGGTTAAAATGCGTTCCTTACTCGGCCTGACGTCCAGAAAAACGGGCTGAGACACGGCATACTCCTCGGTGCGATGCGGCAGGGTTTGCGCGTTGCTGGATGCCACCGGCGAGACGAACAGGTCGGAAACCGACAGTGTTGCCGATGCGTTGCCGGCCGGTGGGCCGACAGGTCGTTGGTGGGAATGCGGATACGGAGCGGTCTAGGGTACTGAGCTCGTTAGCGCTACAAATGATTCTATCGATCGAACCGACTACGGCGCGATCCCCCCGCGTGATCACCGGCGCTTTTTCCATCACACGCCAGTATGCCAGAACTTCTTCCGGCACACCGGTGTTGGATGCATAGATTCTAAGGACCAGTGCATCGAGGGCGCCGGGGGATGTGTTCGCGACAGGGTGAATCACCCACGGTGCGGCCGGATTCGGCCGCACCGTGGCGATATCACAGACCGAGTGGTGGCGAGGGTGGGAACATCACCGGCATCGCCGCGAGTGCGCGATGGAAAGGCCCTGGCCGCCAACGCAGTTGCTCGACCGGGCAGGCGAGCCGCATTTCGGGGAGCGCGTCGAGCAACTGATCGATCGCGTTGTGGGCGACCATATAGGCAATCGACCTGGCCGGACAGGCATGCGGGCCGCCACCCCAGCCCAGGTGCGCATTGTTGTCCGTGTACTGACCGGAGTGAATCGCCGGATCGTTGTTGCAGGCCGACATGCCTATCACAACCGGCTGATCGGCGGGCAACCAGACCCCGTCGAGCATGATCGGCTGCCGGGGGTAGCTGATGCAGTAATTCGCCATCGGCGGGTCGGTATACAGCAGCTCGTTCAGCGCGTCCTGGGTCGTAGGGGCCGCACCGGGTGACAATGCGCCCGTGAACCTGGGGTCGGTGATCATGAGCAGCAGAGTGTTGACCGTCAGATTGGTCAGCGGCTCGATCCCCGCCCCGTAGAGCACGGCCAGCTGGTGCACCATCTCCGAGTCCTGGAGCCCCGCCGGGTGGGCCAGCAGGCGAGAGGTGATGTCGCGGCCGGGTTCGGCGCGCTTGAGCGTGACGAGCTCCAAGAGCGCTTCGTTGATCACGGCGTCCGCGTCGGTGGCGGCGGCGCCGCCTTCGAACATGGCAGCCATGCCGGCGGCGATATGCTGCCCGAGATCCGGTGGGCAACCCAGCATGGCGTTGAGCATCTGGAAGGTCAGCGGGAAGACATACTGGCCGATGACGTCGGCTTCGCCGTCCATGCAGAAGTCGTTGATCAGCGGGGTGGCAATCGCTTCGACGTTCTGGTGCATGGAGAAATGATCGACCCCATCGAGGGCAGCCGCGATTGCCTGCCGGTACCGGGCATGTTCCGATCCGGTACTGCGCATCACATTGGGCCGCCAGCCCATCATGGGCATGAGCGGATGGTCGGCGGGAACGGTCTTCTCCCACGAACGCGCGTCCGCCGGAAAATGTTCGGGGTCATTGAAGATCCGAATCGCGGTGTGATACCCGATTACCAAGGTGGCCGGAACACCAGGTGCCAGCTCCACCGGCGCGAGAGTTTCATGGCGACGGCGCATCTGAGCGAAGACACGATGCGGATCGGCGGCATACTCCTCGGTATACAGAGCATCACGAGCCGGGGCATCAGCTCTGCCTGAGGCGGAGTACGGGCATTCGGCGGTGCCGGTTTCGGGCGACGGTAGGGACATGGTCAATGCCGGGAACTCCAATGAAAGCAACAGCGTCAGATCCGGGAAGTTGTCCGATTTGGGACATCTCCTGTGTCGGAACATTATTGATGTAATGGATCAGCCGCAAGCGCACGGGTAGTGCGATAGACCACTGCGAACTGCGCCGGGCACCTGCGGGGCCGGTCGGCGAACGGGATAGATTCCCCAGAATGCGCAGGCCAGACCGGTGCACGGAGGTGCGGAGTCAATTCCGGATTTCCGCAATGGGTTCCGTGATCCGAGTATCCGCGACGGCAGGGGCTCCGCGTTCTCCAAACGGTGAGCCGGGCAATTTCACCTCGGCAGGCGAAACACGGGCCCGGATAATGTTTTTGTATGTCACATTTCCGCCAAAATAGCGGATGAGGTTGCAGTGCGAATGGATTTGCGTGCACCTTCGCGGTGCAGAAGACCTTCCTGGAGCTGTACAAGCAGCACAAGGGCGAATACTTCGGCCGGGCGAAGCCGTGAAACGTCCGGCCTGATCACACTAGGTGAGCGGATTGATCCAGAATAGGCCGTAACGAACCCGAGGAGATCATCATGACGATCCACCGGATGGATCACGCCGGCATTGTGGTCGAGGATCTCGCGGCCGCTGTCGCGTTCTTCGTCGAACTGGGCCTGGAGCTCGAGGGCGAAGCAACGGTCGGTGGCCCCTGGGCCGACGACCTCCTCGGACTGGACGGCGTGCGCGCGGATATCGCCATGCTCCGGACTCCGGACGGCCACAGCCGGGTCGAAGTCTCGACGTTCCACTCACCGGCAGCCACCGGCACCGCGCCGAACGCGCCGGTGAACACTCCGGGCATCCCTCGCCTGACCTTCGTCGTCGACGATATAGACGATGTCCTCCACCGCCTGCGCTCCCACGGCGCCGAACTCGTGGGCACGGTTGCCCGATACGAAGACATCTACCGATACGGCTACGTCCGCGGCCCCGCCGGCGTCGTCATCGGGCTGGTCGAGGAACTCCACTGAACGACACGCGTGCCGGCGGGTCAACCCGTGATCTGGGCGCCGGTGGTCTGGTCGACGAGTTCGACGAGGACGCCGTCGGGGTCACGGACGGTAGCCATGACCACCGTTATTCCGTCGGTGGACACCTCACCTCTTTTGCCGTCGCCGAAACCCAACCGGGCGAGCCGGGCAAGGGTGCTGTCCACATCGCAGTACAGCGAGATCAGCAGGAGACCGGTGCCCTGGGGTCCGGCAGACTCCGAGCTGTCGGCGGCGCCGGGAATGCGCACGAGCTCGATCGTGCCGGCATGCGGGCTCGCGGGATCGCCCAGCATGATCATCTCCATCGTATCGCCGGGCGCATCGAACAAATGACGCCAAGGTCCTCGGAATTCGCCTTGGACGGTCACCTGCATACCCAGCCCGTCCCGGTAGAAGAGCAGGCTCTTCTCGAGATCGGAAACACGAACGGCGGTGTGGTGGACGACGCTTCCCATCGGATTTCACTTTCCTTCGATGCGGGCGGGTACATCTGCCGGCGCGTCCGGCGCGGTCGCGGCGATGTGTAATGCGCCGAGCAGTCTGCGAGAGGTCTCGGGGGCCTCCTGGGCGAGGCAGGCGGCCGCCACGAACCGGTCCGGTCGGAGGAACAGCACCGATTCGCGATGCCGGTCGAACCAGGACTTGATTCCGCCGGGATCACCCACGAGGCGGACATCCGGTCCGTAGCCGCCATATCCGAGCTGGGCCTGCGGGACGACGGCGATGAAACGTGCCCCGAACGCCCGCCAGGAATCAGCGGCCTCCTTTCCGAGGAGGGTCACCGGGTCGTTGTTCCAGGCCAGGACGGCGAACCAGTTGCCGAGCTCCTCGTCCAGCGGCACCTCGCCTGCCGGAGTCGCCACGGTGGGCTGGATGAACAACCGGCCGACGGGCGAATTTTCCGTCGCCGCGGGCACGACCGCGCCGCTGGTGTATCGCGGCATGGGTTTGAAGCGCATCTCCACGATGTAGCGCTTGAGGGCCGGGAGGATCGATGCTCGTGTCAACAACGTGTCGCGCAGCCGTGCCAGCGGGCGGTTGCGGATCGAGATCACCTTTCCGACCGTCGTCGAGAGGTCGATCATCGCGCGGGCATGGTCCCGCCGCTCCTCGTCGTAGGTCGCCAGCAGGGCTTGGCCGGCCGTGCCGGTCGCGACGGCCGCAAGCTTCCACCCGAGGTTGGCCGCGTCGCGGATCCCGCTGTTGTAGCCCTGGCCCTGCCAGACCGGCATCAGGTGGGCGGCGTCGCCGGCGATCATGATCCGGCCCCGATGGAACGAACTCGCGATCCGGGAATGATGGGTGTAGATCCGCTGCCGGATGATCGCGGCATCCTCGGGGCGAGGGATGTGGCGCCCCAGCAGCCGGTGCACGAAATGTGGCGTATCGACCTGCTCGTCGGTCTCGTGCGCGAAGAGCATGAACTCGAACCGGCGGATGCCGTGGGCGATCGAGATGGACGCATAGGGCCGTGCCGGATCGGCACCCACATAGCTGTTCGGCGTGCCGAGCGGGTCGTTCTCGAGGTCGACCACGATCCATCTCGTCGCCGAGGTCGTGCCTTCGAAATCGACGTCCATCAGCCGACGAGTCCCGCTGCGACCGCCGTCGCAACCCACGACGTAGGGCACGTGAACGCGCCGGGTCTCGCCGTCGGCGTCGGCGAGCGTGACATCGACGCCGTCTCGCGTCTCCGCGAAGTCCTGCATCCGGGTCGACCACGCCACCGTGACCCCCGGGTATCGCTCGAGCCCCCGCAGCAGCTCCGCGTCGACCAGCGGCTGGACGAATCCGTTGCGACGCGGCCACCCGTACTCTCCGGCGCTCGGTGCCATCTCGGCCAGGAGTTTCCCCTCGCCGTTGACGAACCGGAGGATCTGATACGGAATTGTGTGCCGCTGCACCCGATCCGCCAGCCCGATCGACTGGAACGTGCGCAGCGATTCGTCGTCCAGGCCGACTCCGCGCGGGTAGTCGATCAGTTCGGCCCGCTCCTCGACCACCAGTACCCGCAGCCCGCGGGCGCCGAGGATATTGGCCAGGGTCAGCCCTACCGGGCCCGAGCCCACGATGAGTACGTCCGGTCCGTCCTCTGCCCCGTCGGCGTCCACACTGTTCGCCGCGACTCCCGCGTTCTTGTTCACGAACCCACCTTGACTCGGTTGTAGATAACGGCTTCTTGACAGCGCTGGCACTCCCCGCCATGGTGCTACACATAGTGAGCAGTGATGTGCGATACCCGAACAATATCTCGGGATGGTCGGTATCCGCTCCGGGCGACTCGGGAAAGGTTGCGCCATGGCCGCCGCACAGGGACCAGTCGGTTACGTCATCGGGGTCGATATCGGCGGAACCTTCACCGACTGCTCGGTGGTGACACCGGAAGGGCGGGTGTACGCCGGGAAATCGCCTACCACGCCCGATGATCGGTCCCGGGGCTTCTTCGATGCCATCGAGGACGCCGGCCACGGGATCGGACTCGGCCTCGACGAACTGCTGGCGCAGTGTTCGCGTCTCGTCCACGGAACCACGACCGGTACCAATGCGCTGATCACCCGGGACGGGGCGAAGACCGCGCTCGTCACCTCGGCCGGCCACGGCGACATGATCTACCTGATGAAGGGCTCGGGGCGCCTCGCGGGAGTGTCTCCGGAACAGGTCTTCGACCTTCCCGGTACGGATAAGCCGGAGCCGCTGGTGCCCAGATCCCTGGTCGCCGAGGTTTCCGAACGTGTCGATTTCGAAGGCGACGAGATCGTGCCACTCGACACCGAGGCGTTGCGCGAGCACATCCGGCGACTCGTCGGCGAGGGCGTGGATTCCTTCGCCGTCAGCTTCCTGTGGTCCATGCGCGATCCGGCCCACGAGCGAGCCGCGGTGGAGATGATCAGCAAAGAAGCTCCCGACGCGTTCGTCACCTGCGCCTCGGATCTGACCGTGCGTATCGGCGAATACGAGCGCACCAACACCAGCATCATCAACGCGTACATCGGCCCGCTGATGCGCCGGTATATCGGCAATATCGATGCCGGTGCCGCCCGGCGCGGCTATGAGGGCCGTGTCCTCTACGCGCAGTGCGCGGGTGGGGCGATCACCACGGAGGAGGCGCAGCGCGCCCCGATCAAAACCGTCCACTCGGGCCCCGTCAGCGGCACGCTCGGAAGTTCCTATCTCGCATCGCGACTCGGCGAACCGAACGTGATCGTGACCGATATGGGTGGTACGTCCTTCGATGTCAGCATCGTGCGCAAGGCGAGTCCCGACCTGCGCGACGTATCACTGCTCGAACGGTTCGACGTGGCCCTTCCCATGGTCTATCTCGACTCGGTCGGCGCCGGGGGCGGCAGTATCGCCTGGATCGACCCGGCCGGAGGGCTGCAGGTCGGTCCCCGCAGCGCCGGTGCTGTTCCCGGCCCGGCGTGCTACGGGAAGGGGGGCACACAACCCACCGTCACCGACGCCGATGTCGTTCTCGGCATTGTCGATCCGGACAACTTCTTGCACGGTTCGATGCGACTCGACGTCGATGCCGCCCGGGCCGCGGTCCGGCAGGTCGCCGAACCGCTCGGCCTGAGCATCGACGAGGCGGCCGCCGGCATCTCGCGCATCGTCGACAGCCGGATGGCGGATCTGCTTCGCCGCGTCAGTATTCTGCGCGGGCTCGATCCTCGGGACTACGTCTGTTTCGCCTACGGCGGTGGCGGGCCCGTCCACGCCGGGGCGTATGCCCGGGAGGTGGGGTTCAAGAGTCTCATCGTGCCCTTGGCCGAGATGGCCCCGGTCTGGTCGGCGTTCGGCGCGGCAACGGCCGACGTCGTGCACGTCGTGCAGCGTTGGGAGACCGTCGACCTGCCGGCGTCGCCGGACCGTTCGGGTGCGGTTTTCGAGGAGCTCGAGCGCGAGGTGCGCGCCACCCTGGCCGACGAGGGCTTCACCGGTGAGCGCGTCACGATCCAACGCTCCCTGCACATGAAGTACCGGGCACAGGTGTATCAGGTAGAGGTGCCCCTGGCCGCCGGGCCGTTCGCGGCCGGCACTCTGGCCACTGCCGAGAACGACTTCGAACGAATCTACGACGAACTCCACGGCGAGGGCTCCGGATACCGCGAAGGTGGCGTGCAGATCGCGGGATTCAGCATCCATGCCCGTGGATTGGTGGAACCTGTCGAGATCCGGCCCGATACCGATATCGCCGAGGTTGTCAGCACATCGCGTTCCGTCTACTGGTACGAACTCGGACAGCGCGTCGAGACCCCGGTTCTGCGAATGAAGTCGGGGCGGCTGGCAGAAGAACTCGAAGGCCCACTGCTACTGCAGTTCCCGGACACGGTTGTCACCATTCGTCCGGGCCAGCGCGCTCGGTTCGATTCACTCGGAAACCTCGTCCTCGATGTGTGAGCGCGCCGTCGCGGGCGAGACGCCATATTCCCAGACCATTGCGATGAGAAAGCGGGACGCACGGTGACCGGTATCGACGTGACACGCGTGACCGAAGACGGCATTCTGCGCCACCCGCAGGCACAACTCGACCCGGCGTACGGCGGGCCGTGGGACGGTAAACGCCTCGCCTACGCGCCGGCGGACCCTTTCGAAGGAACTCCGTACCTCGATCTGCACGGCGAGTTCGACACCGCTATCGATCCCATCACCTACCAGGTGCTGCGGTCGCGTTTCTGGTTCCTGAATCTCGATCACGGCGAGATCATCCAGCGGGTGTCGGGCTCGTTCGCCGTGGTGTCGACAATGGATTTCGCGGTCAGTCTGCTCACCGAAACCGCCGATATCGTCACGGTGGGCCCCTCGCTGCAGTACTTCTCCACGCTCTCCGATCTGGTGGTGCGCTGGACGATGGAGAACCGGAGCCGGGGCGGTATCACCGACGGTGACGTCTTCATGCAGAACGATCCCTACGTGGGGTGCGCACAGCAGTCCGACAGCGCGATGTATGCCCCGGTGTTCTGGGACGGAAAACTGTTCTGCTGGATCTACAACGCGATGCACGTGGGCGATCTGGGTGGTATCGACCCGGGCGGCTGGTCGATGAACGCCCGGGACATCTACGACGAGGGCCTGGTGCTGCCCCCGGCGATCGTGGCCAGGAACTGGGAATTCGAGCAGGACATCGTCGATCTGTTCGCCCGCTCGGGCCGGGACCCGGGGATGATCACCCTGAACCTCCGGGCGCAGCTCGCCGGCCTGCGCTCCACGCACAAGCGCGTTGTCGAGTTGCTCGAACGCTACGGTCCGCGCACGGTCAAGGGAGTTATGCGGCGCATGATCGCGGATACGTCCCGGGTGGTCAGCGAGCGTTTGAAGAGTATTCCGGACGGACGCTGGAGCGAACGCCTGCAGGTCGTCGGGCTCGAGGGGGACGGCCGCACCATCGCTCCGGAAGTCCTCACCCTGTCGAAACGGGGTGACGAACTGATGTGCACCAACGAGGGGACCGCACCGCAATCGGGCTGGGGTAATGCCACCTACGGTGTGTTGCGCGCCAACGTGATCGCCGCCCTCAATGCGGCGCTCGCCTACGACCAGCTCGGATGTATGGCCGGTGTTGCCAACCACGTCGTTTTCGCGCCCGTACCGGGCACGCGCAATGCCGCCAACCACCCGGCCGCGGTATCCGGCATCTTCAGCTCGATGCTCGGCGGCAACCTTGCCGGGCTCGTGGTCAGCAAGATGGTCATGAGCGGACCGGACGAGCTGCGCAGCCATGCCAACGGTTCCGGCGGACTGGCATCGCCGATGGGCGATTTCCTCATCGGATTCAACGCGGACGGCAGTCTGGTCAGTGTGGACGCCGGAAGTCAGGGCACCGGCGTGATGATCGGCTGCATCGGCGCGTTTCCCCACCGGGACGGGATCGACGCAGGCTCGGCGTGGTGGACGCTGGGAACCACGGCGGGCAACGTCGAGGAGGGCGAAGCCACGGGCGTCGGGCTGGTGATGGCCCGTCAGGAGAATGTGGACAGCGGGGGTCCCGGCCGGTGGCGCGGTGGTAACGGCGCACTGTCGGTGTACATCACGCACAAGGTCGCCGTCGGCGTCGCGCAACTCGCCTACTGCGATCCGTCGTCGAGCGTTTCGGACGGCCTGGGCGGCGGATACTCCGGTATCTCGACCCAGGCCTACCACGTGACCGAGGGCCGGTACGGAAAATTCTTGGAACAGGGGCGGGTTCCGCGGGACATGCGGGAGATCGAGGCCGGCGGCGGGAAGCCGGAGCTGATGCATCCGCGAGCCGTCGTGCCGAACCTCGCACCGGGCGATGCCATCGTGGTGCGCTACAACGGTGGTGGCGGATTCGGCGACCCGCTGGACCGGGAACCGCAGCGTGTTGCCGACGATATTCGCGACGGGCACGTGAGTGCCGCCGCGGCCCGATTGCATTGGGGGGTCGTCCTCGAGGAGTCGGGTGAGCTCGACCCGGCGGCGACGACCCGGCGGCGTGCGGAGATCCGGGAGCGGCGCCGGGCGCGGGCGCGGGTTCCCGATGGCTCGCGGCCCGTCCGTCTTCCGGATGCCGAGATCCTCGTCCGCGGCGCGGCGGGCAATGTCGATGTCGTTCGGGGGGATGATGGTCCGCTCTGGGCGTGCTCGGCATGTCGAACCGGACTCGGACCCGCGGACGGCAACTTCAAGTCGTCGGCCGCGCGGATCGAGGCTCCCGGCCACGAGGTGGACGCCGCGATGTACCCCGATCCCGCGCGATTCGGAGATCCGGACCTACTGCTGCGCCAGTATGTATGTCCCGATTGCGCGACCCTGCTCGCGCAGGAGTTCTGCCATCACGACGACGAACCGTACTGGGATTACCGGATCACCGGCCAGTTGCCGGTAGTGGGAGGACGACAATGAGCACACCCGACCGGAACGACTCGCAACGGTTGCGCGACCGACGGATTCTGATCACCGGAGCGGCGTCCGGAATCGGCCGGGCGACAGCGGAGATCTTCCACCGGGAGGGCGCGCGCCTGGCCCTGATCGACCGGCAGGAGGATGCGCTACAGGAGGTTTCCGGCGAATTGGGTGCGCTCGCCTACCCGCTCGACCTCACCGACCTCGATTCGGTCGAGCCGGGGATCGCCGATATCGAGAAGGCGCTGGGCGGGCTGGACGGGATCGTCAACTGCGCCGGCATCGGCAAGGCGGCCCCGATCGGCGATACCGACCTCGGCTTGCTGATGCAGTTCGCCTCGGTCAATCTGCTTGCGCCCTATCTCATCTGCCGGGCGGCGCTACCCGCCCTGCGGCGCGCCGGCCGCGGCGCCACGATCGTGAATGTGTCCTCGGGTATGGGCGTCTTACCGAATATTCCGAACAACACGGCGTATGCCGCGACCAAGGGCGGGTTGATCGCCTTCACCAAGGGGCTGGCCGCCGAGGTGGGGCCACAGGTCCGGGTCAATGTCGTATGCCCGGGCGCCACCCTCACCCCGATGTCGGCACCGTTCCTCGCCGACGCCGGCAGTGCGGCGACCGACCACCTGGGCTTGAAGCGGGTCGCCGACCCGTCCGAGATCGCGAACGGAATCCTGTTTCTGACCAGCGATGAATCCTCGTATGTCACCGGCTCCACGCTCGCCGTGGACGGCGGGCGTACCTACCACTGATCGAGGTGACAGGGTTCCAACCGAGGAAGGACAAGACAGTGACGGCAGAGTTGTGCGGCAAGGTCGCGATCGTCACCGGCGGCGCCGACGGGCTCGGTGCCGCGACCGTGCGCCGGTTCGTGCGGGCAGGTGCCCGGGTGGTCGTCGCCGATATCGAGCGTGAGCGCGGTGAAGCGCTGGTACGGGAGCTGGGCGCCGACACCTTGTTCGTCCCCACCGATGTCGCGAACTCCGCGGATATCGCTGGCGTCGCCGCCGCCGCGCTCGCGAAGTTCGGGGCGCTGGACATCATGGTCAACAACGCTGGTGTATCCGGGCGGCTGTTCGAACATTTCCTGGACGACGACCTCGCCGACTTCGATCGGGTTCTACGCGTCAATCTCCTGGGCGTGATGGCCGGTACACAGCGGGCCGCGCGGCATATGGCCGATGCCGGGGGCGGATCGATCATCAACATCGCCTCGATCGGCGGCATCCTCGCCGGGCACCGGGTGATGACCTACCGAGCGTCGAAGGCTGCCGTTATTCACTTCACATCCTGCGCGGCAATCGATCTCGGTGGGTACGGGGTCCGGGTGAACTGCATCGCGCCGGGCAATATTCCGACATCGCTCCTGTCCGGTGCGCTCGCCGACAGCGCGGAGGCTCGAGAACGCGTCGTGCAGGTCCGCCGGATGATGGCGGCGAACCGCCCGCTCGATCAGGAGGGCACGGCGCACGACGTGGCCGAGGCCGCGCTCTATCTGGGCAGCGACAGCGCCCGCTACGTCACCGGTGTCACGCTGCGTGTCGACGGTGGCACCGCGGCGGGACACAACGATCCACTGGCCGTCAGAGCAACGACGGCAGCCGCCCACCAGAAGGAGAGCGAGGGATAGCCGTGAACAACTCTTCGGTAACCGGGCAGGGGCCGGAAATATTCGAATTTCCGGCAGCCCGTGACGGGCGGTGCCCGTTCGATGTTCCCGCGAAACTCGTCGATTCGGCAGCGCGGCAACCGATAAGGCGGGTGCGAATCTGGGACGGCAGCACGCCGTGGCTGGTCACCGGCAACCAGGAATTGCGAATGCTTTCGTCGGATCCACGCGTGAGTACGGATGACCGGCTGCCCGGATACCCGCACTGGAACGAGGGCAGGGCCGCCAACGCGGCGAACCAGGCCGATAGCATGCTGAATACCGACGGCCCCGCGCACTTGCGCCTGCGCCGCATGGTTACCCGGTCGTTCGCCTACAAGCGTGTCGAGGCCCAGCGGGAGCGCATCCAGCAGGCCACCGATGAACTGATCGACACCATGCTCGCGGGCCCGAATCCGGTCGATCTGGTCGAGGCCCTGGCGCTCCCGCTGCCGTCCTACATGATCTGCGAGATGCTGGGCACGTCCTACGACGACCACGACTTCTTCCAGCATCATGCGTCGGCTGCGATGGATCGCTATGCGACCCCGGAGGCGCAGATACACGCGTTCGGCGCTCTGCAGGGCTACATCCGCCAGTTGATTGAGGAGCGGGTGGACGCGGGCGAGCCGGGCCCCGGCGTCATCGGTGAGCTCGCCGAGAACGTTCGCGACGACGCGCTCGGACTGGAAGAAGCCGTAGCCCTCGGCAACGCTCTGCTGATCGCGGGCCACGAGACCAGCGCCGGCATGATCGCCCTGGGAACCGCCGCCGTGCTGCACCACCCCGACCAGCTGGCGGTGCTGCGCGATACCGATAACCCGAAGGTTGTCGCGAAGGCCGTCGATGAGCTGCTGCGCTACCTGAGCATCGTGCACAGCGGTCAGCGGCGTATCGCGGTGGGAGATATCGAGATCGGTGAGACCACCATTCGAGCCGGCGAAGGAGTGATCCTGGATTTCGCCGCGGGCAACTGGGATTCCCGCACATTCGAGCAGCCGGAACGGTTCGATCTCGCTCGCGGCGACGTCAGCGCGCAGGTCGCGTTCGGCTTCGGACCGCACGGCTGTATCGGTCAGCAGCTGGCCCGGGTGGAACTCCAGGTCGCTTTCGGCACGATCTTCCGCCGTATCCCGGCCTTGCGGCTCGCGATCCCGTTCGAGGAACTGGAGTTCATGCACGATCGGCTCGCCTACGGCGTCTACTCGCTCCCCGTCACCTGGTGAGCGGTCCGGCTCGGGTTCGCCGCGACACTACCGGCGAAGACGAAGCCGCGGTACGAATGGTCCAGGATATCCGCCGCCATGGTGGAGTACTGCGCGATACCACCCATGTAGACGAGCATCTTCCCGACGCCGTTCGCCACGTTGCCGCCCACGTACCACGCGCCCTCGTGGGCGGGCCCGCTCGCGGCCGCGGCCTCGTAGACATGCTCGGTCCATGCGTCGGCAGCCTCGGCAGTGCAGTCGATCCACCGCGCCCCCGTCGACTCCGTATGCTCCATGATGTCCGCGATCCACGGCGCCTGGTACTCGACGAAGGCGGGACTGTTCGACCCGACTCCGTGGGCACCGGCGTTGAAGAACATATTCGGGAAGCCCGGTGTCGCGACCCCGAGAACCGTGTGCGGGCCGGCCGACCACGCATCCTGTAGCGAGCGCCCGTTCAATCCACGGATATCGATCTGCCTGAGAGCGCCGAGCCATACCTCGAAACCCGTCGCGCAGACGATGATGTCGAACTCGCGCTCCCCCTCGGTGGTCTCGATCCCGGCGCGCGTGATGCGCACGACCGGAGTCTCGGTCATGCTGACGAGATCGACGTGTTCTTCGTTGAAGATCTCGTAATAGCCGGTGTCCTTGGGCGGGCGGAATCGCCCGAAACCGTGATCCTTCGGGATCAGGCGCTCGGCAACCGCTGGATCGTGGACCCGCCCGCGTATCCGTTCTGCCAGGTAATCCGACCACATTCGGTTGGCTTCGCCGTCGCTCATCGCATCGGTGAAGTTCTCGGCCAGGATCCGCAGGCCCATCACCTCGTCGTAGAGGTAATCGAACTTCTGCCGGCGCTCTTTTTCGCTCACCTCCGGCGCTGTCCGGGTCTCCCACTCGTGGAACGCCTGCGCGGCGAGGTTGACCTGCCGGTCTTTGAAGTACTCCGCGAACCGGGCCCGGAAGTCGTCGTTCTCCTTGTCGGTGAGCGGGCGGTTGTTCAGCGGCGTGCTCCAGTGGCCCCGGCGTTGATAGACGGTCAACTGGGCGGCCTCCTTCGCGAGGAAGGGAGCGATCTGGATTCCGGAAGAGCCGGTGCCGATTTGGGCGATGCGCTTACCGGCGAGGTCGAGACCCTCTTCCGGCCACAGCCCGGTGTGCACGAGCGGCCCGTGGAAGTCGTCCTTCCCTTCGAGCGGTGGGAAGATCGGGTGCGAGGTCATCCCGGTGGCCAGGATGAGGTAGCGGGCGGTCAATGTGCGCCCGGTGTCGGTGGTCACGGTCCAGGATCCGGAGGCGTCGTCGAAATGAGCCGCCTCGACGGTGGTGTTCAGCAGCACCTCGTCGCGCGAGCAGAAGCGATCGATGATCCAGTTGTAGTAGCGCTCGAGGTCTTCCTGGCTCGCGAAATGCTCCTTCCAGGTCCACTTCTGCGCGATCTCGGGATCGAAGAAGAACCCGTAGGAGTACGCATCCGAATCGGTGCGTGCGCCCGGATATCGGTTGAAGTGCCAGGTACCGCCCACCCCGCTACCTCGTTCGATCAGGAGCACCTCCAGACCTCGGCGATGCAGCTCGACCAGCTGCCGTACGCCGGCCATCCCCGCGCCGACGATGACGGCATCGAGCCGGTTTTCCCGGGCAGGATCGACGACCTGCCGAGAGTCGAAGAGAGCAGCCATTGATCGTCCTCCATGAATGTCACGTTCCTCGGCGAGACGCGCGGGTCGACAGCGCCGACGATTGCCCATGATCGTACAGATAACGCACTGGCGTGTTCATAAATAGAACTTTCTGACCGGCGAAAGCCGTAATCGGCTCGCGAAACGCAACAGCGCGCCGTGGCGGTTCCGCTGCCGCCACGGCGCGCTGGTGTCAGTGCCCCGTCAGATCTCGACGACCTGCTCGCGAGGTGTGCGGGAGGGATGATCGGGAGCCAGGAACGATTCCGGTACAAGGCCTTTGAGGTGGCCTTGGATCAGCGTAGCCATCAGTGACGAATACCAGCGGGCCTGCGGAATGGCGCCGAGGCCGATCCAGAGGCCCTCCTGGGCCGTCGGCTTCCAGTTGTTGTGGATCTCGCCGTCGGTGCCGAATCCCCAGATAGGACCGAGCTTCTCGGCCACCTCACTACCGAAGTAGTCGGCGATAGCCAGAGAGATGTTCTCGTAACCGGTCGCGAGCACGATAGTGTCGAGCTTCCCACCGGATCCGTCGCGGAGCCGATAGCCGTCCTGCTCGAAGGATTCGATCTCCTCGGTCTGGATCACGCCGATCTCCCCACTGATGATGCGCTCGGAAGCGCCCACCTCGAGGTAGTACCCGCCGCCTTTCTTGAAATATTCGTAGAAGAATCCACACGATTCGGCACCCGACCACACCTTCATTCCGGCCTCACGTAGCTTCGCGCGCAGGTCGGCGTCCCGCTCCTCGGCCATTTTCGTGCTGTCGAGGAAGTTCTGTTTCAGCTGGGGGTAGACGAGGCCCGCGAGGAACCTGATATCGACCAGTTCGGTGGGGATGATTCGCGGGTTGTAATCGGCGTAATGCAGGTTGGCGGTCTCGATATCGACCACGATCGCCGGCGATCGCTGCAAAATAGTGGCGCGGCCACCGTGTTTGGTGACGTCGAGCGCAATATCGTGTCCACTGGTGCCGACGCCGACGACCATGACATTCTTGCCCGTGTAGTCGCGGCCGTCGGAGAACTTGCTGGAGTGGACCACCTCGCCCGTGAAGTCCGAGAGCCCGGGAAGATCGGGGATGCGCGGGTTCTCGGTGCCGCCGGTCGCGATGACGACGTGCTTCGGACGGAATGTGCGCAGCGTGCCGTCACCGCGGCGAACCCGCACGTCCCACGTCTTCGACTCCTCGTCGAAGGTTCCGCCCAGGAACTCTGTCGAGGTCCAGAAGTTGATATCCATGGCCGCGACATACGCCTGGAACCAGTCGGCGAGTTTGTCCTTGGGAATGTACTCGGGGAAGCTCTCGGGGTAGGGCATATAGGGGAAGTGCAGCATCCCGTGCGGCTGGTGCAGGAGCAGCGAGGCATAGCGGTTACGCCAATTGCCACCGACCGAGGAGTTCTTGTCGACCACGAGGTTGTCGACTCCCAGGCGATTGAGCGAGGCCGCGGTCATCACGCCCATCTGCCCGCCACCGACGATGAGAACCTCCGGATCGCGCTCCTCGAAGTCCTGATTGCGGGCGCGGTGCTCGGACCAGCGCACATCGGGGTGGGTGTCGTCGAAGCGGTCTCGGTACGGCCATTGGTTCGGGTGGTCGGTAAAGCCGGTGAGGCGGGTGAGCAGATTGCGGGCTCGCCAGCCGACCGCGGACTGCGGGTCCTCGACGAGGTAGATCATGCCGTCGCCGCTGCCGGCGTCGACGTCGAAGGCAATAAAAGCCTCGACGACCGTCGGATCCTCGCCGACGACGGACGGTTCGGCGGGTTTGGAGTGGTCGAGGCGGAAGTTACGCGGGTGGGTACCTTCGGCGCCCGCCTCGATGAGTCGTAGCGCTCTTTCCTTCTCCGATTCCGAACGAAGGTTCCAGGTGAGCGCGCCCATATCCCGGACATAGCACTCGTCGAGGAAGAGTCCGTCCAAGGCCTCGTGATCGGGCCCGGCGAGGGCTCGATCGAGGGCCTGGAGCCACACGGTTGCCGCATTGCGTGCGACGGTTGCCTGTTCGTTGTCGGTGGCAGTCACGTTTCCTCGCAGTTCTATAAATGCACCTATTTGTGTAGAAAATGAAACGTAACACCGGCTCATGGGGTGGTCAACGTCTCAGTTCGAGGAGAGACGGCAGTGACCAGTCGGGGAGCCGACCGCTGCGGCATCGGCATCACGATCCCCCGGGGGATCGTCACGCGCGGCGTCGTGCCCGATATCGCGGCACACCGGAGAGTCGAGGCATATCTCGCCCCGTGAGTGGTTGTGGCGCAAGAAGACTCGATGAGGCCGCCGGCCGCTCGAAGGGGGGCACAGTGGAGCGGGATGACCTCGCCGCCATCACGTCGACGAAACGGGCCGGGCGATCCGGAGTCGATGCGACGGACCACCCGGCCGATGTTGTCACGGCCCGTTCCGGGCCTACACAGCGCCGGAGGTGAACTCGGCCTCGTGACCGATTCGTTCGGCCGCCTTCAGCAGGGGGTCGCGTGCCGCCAGCACCTGCTCCTCGCGGTGGCTCATCACCGCCAGGCTGGCACGAGGGAGGATATCGGGGATCAGCGCCGCGAGCGCGAATGCTCCCGGCTCCACCTCACCCGCGCTGGTGGCGTAGCCCCGCTCACGTACCTCGGTGACAACTGCCGGTTCACCCGGCCGCTGAGGTTCGGCGGCCATGAGTACGTACCCGGCCGCACCGCGGTCGAGCGGGGTCCGCATACCGGCGCGAAAGGCCAGATGGTGGCTCACCGTCAGCGGTTCGACGAGCTCGACAGACACCGCGTCGAGTCCTTCGGCGACGAAAAGTGAGACCGTGCAACCGAGCTCGTCCGCCAATTCCCGCATCACCGGCAGGGCGTACTCGCGCAGAGCGGGCAGATAGGACCGGGACATGACGGCCAGTCTCGCGCCGGGTAGGTAGCTGCCCGATGCCCCCTGGACGACGAAGCCGTAGTCACTCAGAGTCTGCAGGAGCCGGTAGGCGATCGACCGATGGACGCCGAGATGCGCGGCGATTTCCTGCACGCTCAGCCCCGCCGGCGAGTCGACCACCGCAAGCAGCGCACAGAGACCGCGGGCCAAAGTCTGACTGCCGACCTGCCCCCGTGCCCGCGCCTGGTTATCGCTGGTCGCCATCGTGACACCTCTCCTGTTCGTCACTGCCCTCACCGTCCCGGGCGCACTGTCTCGGCAGGCACCCGGGCGATCCCGTCCACAGGACCGATGCGCTGTTCATATTAGTAATCGAGCTGTTCGGCACGATTATCGAACGCCTCGATGTGGGTCACCGCACATAGGGCGCGGAGCTTCGTCCGCGGCTGACGGTACTCGATTGATATCAGGTCGTGCGAATATAGATCCCGAATGAGCGATAATAGATTACTCGATGATATGTGAATCCCTTGTACGAGATCACCGCCGAGTTCTGGGATATCGGGCACTCCCGCCTCCTCCCGGAAACTCCGTCTCCTCTGGCCGCGCAGCTACGGTGCGGCGCCCGACACACTCGGAAGGCGTGGTTCAACCGGAATCAACCGGGTAGGACGGCGGCAACGGCGCATCACCACCCGGAACACAGGAGGTCTCATGTCGCTGCAGGTCGCCGATTATGTATTGCAACGCCTACGCGAATGGGGAGTCGAGCAGGTGTTCGGCTACCCGGGCGACGGGATCAACGGCCTCGTGGCTGCCTTCGGTCGCGCCGGTAACGACCCGCGCTTCGTACAAGCCCGGCACGAAGAGATGTCGGCGTTCCAGGCCACCGGCTACGCCAAGTTCAGCGGGCAGACCGGGGTATGCGCCGCCACATCCGGGCCCGGCGCCATCCATCTTCTCAACGGCCTCTACGACGCGAAACTCGATCACGTTCCGGTGGTCGCGATCGTCGGGCAGACCGCACGGAGCGCGATGGGCGGCAGCTACCAGCAGGAGGTCGACCTACAGTCCTTGTTCAAGGATGTCGCCTCCGACTATCTGGTCGAGGTGAATGTCGCGAGCCAGCTGCCCAACGCACTGGACCGGGCATTCCGGACCGCGCAGGCACGACGCTCACCGACGGTCGTGATAATCCCCGCCGATCTGCAAGAGGAGCCGTACCGGCCACCGGAACACGAGTTCAAACAGGTACCGTCGAGCCCGCCGAGTAGCCAGCCCACCACCGCGACCCCGCCACGATCGGAAATCGACCGGGCGGCCGAGGTACTCGAGCACGGCTCCCGCGTAGCGATCCTCATCGGGCAAGGGGCACGCGGTGCCGCCGACGAGATCGTCGAGATCGCGGAAATCACCGGCGCCGGTATCGCCAAAGCCCTACTCGGCAAAGACGTTCTCTCCGATGAGCTGCCCTTCGTCACCGGCTCGATCGGCCTGCTGGGAACCCGGCCCAGCTACGAGATGATGCGGGACTGCGACACTTTGCTGATCGTCGGATCCAACTTTCCCTACTCCCAATTCCTCCCGGAGTTCGGCCGGGCCCGCGGGGTGCAGATCGATCTCGACGGAGCGTCGATCGGAATGCGCTACCCCACCGAGGTGAACCTGGTCGGCGACGCGAAAGCGACACTGCGGCAACTGATTCCCCAACTCCAGCGCAAGGCGGACCGTTCCTGGCGCACCACAATCGAGGACAATGTCGCCCGCTGGTGGGAGACCATCGGATATCAGGCGGCGCTGGAGGCGAAGCCGATCAACCCCATGCGGGTGGTTACCGAACTGTCCGAGCGCATTCCCGAGAACGCGATCGTCACCGCCGATTCGGGTTCATCGACCAACTGGTACGCCCGCTGCCTGCGCTTCCGCGGTGAGATGCGCGGATCGCTGTCCGGAACTCTGGCCACGATGGGCCCGGCTGTCCCCTACGCCATCGGCGCGAAATTCGCCCACCCGGACCGGCCGGTGATCGCCCTCGTCGGCGACGGCGCCATGCAGATGAACGGCCTCGGCGAGCTCATGACCGTCGCGCGCTACCAGCACCTGTGGAGCGATCCGCGGCTGATCATCTGCGTATTCCACAACAATGACCTCAACCAGGTGACCTGGGAACTCCGAGCCATGGGCGGAGCACCCAAATTCGAGGAATCGCAGCGCCTGCCCGATGTGCCCTACGCCGACCTCGCACACGAGATGGGACTCGAGGGCATCGCGGTCGATCACCCCGACGATCTCCCGGACATGTGGGACCGAGCCCTGGCCACCCGAAGCCCCATGGTCCTGGACGTCCGCTGCGACCCCGAAATGCCCCCGGTCCCACCCCACGCCAGTTACGAACAGATCAAGGATATGGGCAAATCGATACTGCGCGGGGACCCGGAAGCATGGCATCTCATTGTCCAAGGGGCAAAGACCAAAGCCCAGGAATTCCGTCCATGAGTGACGCGACCGGAACCCACCGGCCCGGTGCCCCGGGAATTGCCCGGAGTCCGGTCGACTCAGAACAGTTAACGGCCCTTGGGGGAGCGATTGGTCGCAGCCCGGCGTTCGGCCTCCTTGGCCTGGGCCCGTTCGTCCTCGGCGCGCACGGCGGCATAGCTTTCGCGTTCGCGGATCAGCCACTCCGGCGGATCCGCGAGGAAAGCGGCGATCTCGTCGGCGGTGAGCGCGTCGGACACTCCGGCTCGGGTCAGGCCGCTATTCGAGACACCGAGCTTGCGGGCCACGATATCGCGCGGGAACGGTCCGGTGCGGCGTAGCTCGGTGAGCCACTGCGGCGGGTTCGTCCGGAGCTCGTCCACCTCGGCTCGCGATATCGGGGCGTTCCGGAACTCTTCGGGAGCCGCCGGCAGATAGATGCCGAGCTTGTTCGCCGCGGTCAGTGGCTTCATCATCTGCGGTTTCTTGTCCGGGCTCACCGGAACAGCGTATCGGGCCGCCGAGCCGGTCCGGACGCCGCCGTGCCATACGCTTGCCGGTATGAGCCGGTTCCCCTCGATCGATGTGCAGCGCCTGCGCTGGTTTGCCGCAGTCGCGGAGGAGCTGCACTTCGCTCGCGCCGCGAAGGCATTGCACATCTCCCGCCAGAAGCTCAGCCATACGGTCATCGAACTGGAAACCGAGCTCGGCACGAAGCTGTTCGTGCCGGGGGCACAACCGACCCAGCTGACCGATGCGGGGCAGGAGTTGCTGCGGGAGGCCCGCGACATCATCGCGCGGACCGAGAACGAAGCAGGCACTGCGGCGGTCGCCACCCCCGCCCCGCTACGAGTCGGGTTCGTGCCCGGTGTCACCGTCACCAAATGGGAGCGGATCTGGGCCCGGCGGTTCCCGGATACCCCGCTCGAGCTGGTCGCTGTCGCCCAGGCCGATCAGGAGGCAGCCCTGCGCGAGGGCCGGGTCGATATGTGCTTCGTCCGCTTGCCGATCGACCGCGACGGTATGAACGCCATCCCGCTCTACCGTGAGTTACCCGTCGTTGTGGCACCCAAGGACCACGCGATTTCACTGTTCGACGAGGTCAGCATGACCGATCTCGCCGACGAGCGCCTGCAGGACACCGCCGACATCGACACCGTCAAGGCCGGCATCGAACTCGTCGCCGCCGGAGTCGGCGTCGCCATCGTGCCCCATTCGATCGCCCGGCTGCACCACCGGCGCGACCTCATCTACCGCACGGTGACCGATACCGGCGATACCGAAATCGCCCTGGCCTGGCCGCAGGCTCGGACCACCGGCTCGCTCGAGGAGTTCATCGGCATCGTGCGTGGGCGCTCGGAAAACAGCTCCCGATCCCCCACCGGGAAGAGCACCGAACCAGAATCGCGGAAACCGCACTCACCGGGGAAGCGACCGCGTCCCGCGAAGAAACCTATCGCCCCGAGGAAAAAGACGGCACGGGGCCGCAAACGCTGACGCACTGCCCCGCAGAACGCACAAACCCCGTGACATGACCGGCAATGCGTAACCGGTCACTCGAGCCGGGTCACGAGCTTCCGGGGGGCGATCATCCGATACGCCTCGACGATCAGCTCCCGGACCTCCACCCAGTCGACTGGTACGTCCAGGTAGACACCGACCCAGGTCGGTCCCACGAAGGGTGGGCGGAAGAACCGCTCGGGATCCCCCGCGACCAGTGCTTCCTGCTCACCGAGCGGCGCCGGGCACCAGAACCCCAGCCGATCCACCGGGTGTCGCGCGGAGTACTGGACCAGCGTCCTGCGGCGAACCGTCCACGACGGCTCCCCGTGATTGAGTCGCTCGGCCACCTCCGGCAAGGCAAGGCAGAGTTCACGCAGCCGGGGCACAGGATCGTCGGCCATGGACCATATTGTGCCGCCGACTCAGGACCCGGCCACCGTGACGCTGCCCAAATTGGTGAATTCGGCGACGATCGGCTTACCGGGCTCGACGAAAACGGCGTCGGTCATACCACCGGTGAGCACGATCCAGCCGGCTTCGAGCGCGAGCCCGCGTTCCGCGAGTGCGTTCGCGGCGAGTGCGAGCGCTTGCGCCGGATGCCCCTGGACGGCCGCGCCGGTCGCCGAATCGACCGCGGTGCCGCCCACATACAGAACACACTCCTCGAGCGCGAGATCGAGGTCTTCCGGGCTCCGCTCGATACCACCGATGACGAATCGCGCCGATGACGCGTTATCGGCAACCACATCGGGTAGCGCGAACCGAAAGTCGGTGAAACGGCTGTCGATCACTTCTATCCCCGCGTACACGGATTCGACGGCGGCCAGCGCGCCGGCCGCCGTTATCCCCGGACCTTCGAGTCGTTCGCCCAGTACGAAAACGATCTCGGGCTCCACCCGGGGATGAATCAGCTCGCCGGTGGGGATCGGCGCGCCCGCCTCGAGCACCATCGCGTCGGTCAGCCATGCGGTCAGTGGCGAGTCGATACCCATCCGCTGCTGTTTCGCCTCCGAGGTCAATCCGAGTTTCACCCCGACGACCTTCTCGCCCGCTGCCACCCTGCGGGCGAGCAGTGCATCCTGGACCCGGTACGCGGTCGCCACATCGAGATCGGGCCAGTCCTCGGTGACGGGATGGCGGTCGGTCCTCGTCCGCTCGGCACGAAGCAGGACCTCGGCAGCGGTTTCGACGCTCCACTCGGTGCTGTGTGCGCTCATGGGAAATTGTTCTCCTTCGGTTGTTGCGCTGCGCTGCAGTCGCATTGTCGGGTCAGTGTGCGAGATCACCGGAGCGCTGCGGATTTCCGGTCCGCAGCTCGCGTCCCTTGGTCTCGGGCAGGAAGAAGAAGACGATGGCGCCGGCCAGGAGGTAGAACAGCGCGGTGCCCATCATCGCGGCGCCGACTCCGGCGGAGTTCGCCATGAATCCGACCATGGCGGGTGCCAGGGCGCTGGCGGCGCGGCCCGCGTTGTAGATGAAACCCTGAGCGAAGGCTCTGATCTCGGTGGGGAACAGCTCCGCGAAAGTCGGGCCGAACCCGGAGTAGAAGCCGGTACCGAACAACGCCATCACCGGACCGAACGCGAAAACGACGATCGGAGCGGACAGGGAGAGGAATATCGGTATGCAGACCACCGCCGCGCCGAAATAGACGATGAAGGCATTGCGCCGGCCGATCCGGTCGGCGACATACCCGAACGAGATGAAGCCGGCGGCGGCCCCGATCTGCATAACGATGATCCACGTGGTCGAGGACAGCATGTCCATCCCTCGTCCGCCTTCGTCGACCGGCGAGGCGAGATAGTTCGGGATCCACGTGAACAGACCCCAATACCCGCACATGGCGGCGGCGGTGAATGCCAGGCAGACGGCGACAGCCCTGGGCTGCTGGGTGAACAACTGCCGCAAGGAGGCGAACGCGCCGAGCCGTGTGCCCGCCTCGAGCCAGATCTTCGGTTCCTTGGTTTCGCGTCGCACCCAGATGGCGAGCACTGCGGGGAAGACACCGACGAAGAACGCCCACCGCCAGCCGAGCGCGGGGACGACGAGGAACGCGATCAACGCGGCGAGACCGTAACCGGTGGCGAAGGCGCTCTGCACCCAGGCCAGGACCTTGCCCCTATGACGGGCGGGCCAGGTTTCGGAAACGAGGGCGGTACCCGCCCCCCATTCCCCGCCGACACCGAGTCCGACGATGACACGAGCTGCCATGAGTGTTCCCATGCCGGTCGAGAAGCCACAGAGCATCGTGCCGATCGAATAGCACAGGATGCTCGCGACCATCGCCTTCGTCCGGCCGAACCGGTCGGCGATATAGCCGAAGATCATGCCGCCGAACGCCGACGCCAGCAGCGTGAACGAAGCGATCATCCCCGCGGTGTCCCGGGCACTGCCGAAGTCGTCGATCACGTACGTCAAGACCATCGAGAAGATGACCAGATCCATGATGTCGAGCACCCACCCGAGGTAGGCACTCCAGAAAGCGCGCCATTGGTCTTTGGTGGCCCCGCGGTACCACCGCGTTTCCGAAGCCGGTGCTGTCATGGGTGATCTCCTTCTGAGAACGCAACCGCGCCACTTGTATCGCTCATCGATACTTGAATTCAGGCTGTCGTGACGCCGGTGTGGCGACCGTAACACGACCTGCGGTACTGTTGCGATGATCAGTACGGACGTATTGGTGAGCGATACAGCGGCGAAAGGTTCCGGTAATGCCACGCACGATGTTTCTTTTCGAGGACCACCTCCCCGCCGGCACCAAACCGGTCTACCTCCCCCGCGAAAACCGCTCGATCTACGTCGTATCCGGCGGACTGGACATCCGCTCCGATGACAGCACCCGGTACCTGCGCGAGGGCTCCGCACTGGTCGCCGACGAGGAACTGGCCCTGCACGCGACAGAAGTCGACTCCATCATCTGGCGATGGGAACTGGCCGGCGCCGCATCCGACGAAGCCGCGCACACCCTCCGTTCCGCCCCGCAGACCACCAGCGAACTGAAGTTGACGGCGACCTTCGAGCTCGACGATCGCTACACCTGGCTCATGCGGTGCGACACCGTGACCTTCCCGCCGGGTGGTATCGCCTGGACCCACCTGCACCAGGGTCCCGGGATTCGCATCACGAGGTCGGGCGAGATCACCATCGAGACCGAGGGCACGACGAAGGTCCACGGTCCGGGGTCGGCCTGGGCGGAAAAGGGAGTCGTGCCGGTGTACGCACCGACCACCGAGAAAGACGGGACGACCTTCGTCCGATGCTTCCTGCTGCCGAAACAGAATATGGGCGCGAGCTCGATCCGTTTTGTCCATCCCGAAGACAACGAGAAGATCAATACGCAGAAGTACCGAGTCCTCATGGAAAGAGTGATCGTTGCCTGACGACGAACCCGAAGACCCTCGCCCCGAACCGACGTCAGCCGTCCCCGGCACGCCGGCACACGCGCAGGCCGATTCCACGTCGGGTGGCCAGCCGGCGCCCACGCTCCTTCCATTACTGATCCTGGAGAAGGTGCTCGAACGCGGCGAGCCGTGGGGCGTCACTGCACTCGCCGCGGCCCTGGACCTGCCCAAGGCTCGAATTCATCGGCACCTCACCAGCCTCAGAGAGTCGGGCTTCCTCTCCCAGGACCCGGCGACACGCGCCTACGAACCGGGCTGGCGCCTATTGCTACTCGGGCAACGAATCAGCAGGCGAGCCGAACTGATCACACTCGCACGCCCCGTCATGACCCGGTTGCGCGACGAGATCGGTCAGACAATCGTGCTGTCTCAACTCACCGAACACGGCGTCACGGTCACAGAAGTCATTCCCGGCGGTTCTCCGATCGATGTGATCCTGAGCCCGGGAACCCAATTCGGATACAACAGCGCGGCACAGGGCAAAGTGGCCCTGGCGTTCGGCTCCCCCGATCAGGTCCGAACCTGGTCGCGGCTGGCCCCGGAGCAGCGCACACCGAGCACGATCATGGATCCGGCCCAGCTCCGTGCGCACGTCGCGACCACCCGCGGACAAGGGTGGGCGACGGCGCCGGAAGAGACGTTCCGCGGGGTCAACGCCATCGCGGCCCCCGTCTTCGCCCACGGTGGAGACCTGATCTGCACATTGGCCGTGATCGCATCCATCCACTACCTGCCCGACCCGCCCTCCCCCGAGGTCGTCGACGCACTCACCAACGCCGCGGACGCACTCTCCGGGGAGCTCGGCTACCAGCGCTGAGGCCCCGAACCACATTGCCCCGAAGGAGTACCCGTGCCGATAGTCCAGATCACGCTAGTCAAAGGACGTCCATCCGAATCAGTGGAAAACTGCGTCCGGCAGGTGGCCAGAACGGTCGCCGAGACGCTCGCGGCCCCCCTCGAAACCGTCCGTGTCGTCGTCCACGAGGTCGAGCCCAGCCGGTTCGCGGTCGGCGACACACTGAAAAGTGATCACTGACGCGCTCGGGCCGATCGCGTGGCCGACGGCGAGCAGGTCACCGTATCCGCGCCGGCCCTACCGGCGGGCGTAGCGGGCCGGCTCATCGCCCGGCACCGGGGCGACCGAATCACGGGCGACCAGATGCCGCAGATGCGCCGCAGCCTCCGACAGCGCCATACTCTTCGCCATGGGCGACAGCGCCGTCCACGGTTTGTACCACTTCATCCGCTCGGCCACCTCCCACACGGTCAGCCGATCGTCACCGAAGGCTTTGTACAGATGTTCCAGTCGCTCTTCATGGTGCTCGATCAACTCGCCGGCGCGGCCCGTCACATCCCCGATCAGGAGCCCGTGAGCGCCCAGACCCCGGGTGACGTTCATCGACTGCACTCGGCGTAGCGACGCCATGAACTGGGCCAGAGGGTCGCGGTCCTCGAGCGGATAGATGTAGTTCCCGATATGCGGCGTCGTCTTCTGCAGAACATGGTCGCCGGTGAACATCACGTCCGCGTCCTCCAGGTAGAAGCACACGTGCCCGGGAGTATGGCCCGGGGTGAACACCGCACGCAGGTCGCGACCGGTCAGCGCGATACGTTCATCGTCGGCGAGAGTGCGATCCGGGGCCGAGCCCTGACCTACGGGAACCTCCTGGCTCGCGGCGTCCCGGTATGCGTCCAGGTCGGCCCGGCCGGCGCCCGCACGGGCCATATTCGCGATCTGAGCCTCCATCCACGCGGCGTCCCGGTCGCCCGACATCTGCGCGAACAGCTCGTGATCGGCTTCGTGCATCGCGATCCACGCACCCGAGGCTTCCCGGACACGACCGCACAGACCGCTGTGGTCCGGGTGGAAATGGGTGAGGACCACCCCTTCGACGTCCGCCACCGAATGGCCGATCGCCGCGAGACCCGAGGTGAGCCCCTCCCAGGCGTTATCGTCATGCCACCCCGCGTCGACGAGCACCAGACCACCCGGCGACTCCAGCGCGTACACCAGGGTGTGCCCGAGTGGGTTGTCCGTGATCGGAACCTGGATCTGGAAGATGCCGTCACCGACCGATATCGCGCTGTTCACACCTTCCACCATATTCCTTAGGTAAGGCAATCACCTCTGGCAGCCCCGCGCAGCGCGCAATTGCAGACCTGCCGTCGCGCGCTACCGGAGCCGACGAAAGGGCGGCGGGCGGCTCGGCGGCATTCGCCTCGCCTCACCGGAGATCGCATTCCGCGCGCGTAGGGTCTGGCCATGGCGACTGTTGCTCAGCACATGATCTCTGCGTTGCAGGTCAGCGGCGTCAGCCGGGTGTATGGGTTGCCCGGTGACAGCCTCAACGGTTTCACCGACGCGATACGCCGATCGGACGGCATCACGTGGGAGCATGTGCGGCACGAGGAGGCCGCCGCGTTCGCCGCGACCGCGGACGCCGCGCTGACGGGCCGGCTCGCCGTCTGCGCGGGGAGCTGCGGGCCCGGCAACCTGCATCTCATCAATGGACTCTACGACGCGCAGCGGACCAGGGTTCCGGTGCTGGCCGTCGCCGCGCACATACCGATCGGCGAGATCGGATCCGGATACTTCCAGGAGACACATCCCGAGGAGTTGTTCCGCGAGTGCAGTGTGTACTGCGAGCTCATCAGCAGCCCGCAGTCCGCCCCGCGCGTCTTCGAGATGGCGATGCGGGCGGCGGTCGAGGAGAACGGGGTCGCCGTCGTAGTGGTCCCCGGCGAGGTGTTCCAGAGCCGCCTGTCCGACGAGCGATGGAGCAGCCGGCCGGTCCTGCCCACCCGCTCGGTGCTGCGACCGGACGATTCCACGCTGCGCCGGGCGGCGGACATCTTGAATGCCGGGTCACGGGTGACGATTCTCGGCGGGGCCGGGACCGGCGGCGCCCACGACCGGGTCATGGCCTTGGCCGCGGCGCTGCAATCGCCGATCGTGCACGCCTTTCGCGGCAAGGAACACTTGGAATACGACAATCCCTACGACGTGGGGATGACGGGATTGCTCGGGTACGCCTCGGGATACAAGGCCATCAAAGAAGCCGACGTGCTGCTGATGCTGGGCACCGACTTCCCGTATACCCAGTTCTATCCCGAGGATGCCGCGATCATCCAGGTCGATATCCGCGGCAGGCATCTCGGCCGGCGTACCCCGATCGACGTGGGCATGGTCGGCAGCGTGCGGGACACGATCGACGCGCTGCTCCCCCTGCTGTCGCACAAGGACGACAGGACACACCTGGACAGGTCGCTGAAACATTACCGGCGCACCCGTAAATCGCTCGACGCGCTGGCGGTCAACGACCGCGACCGCACACCTGTCCGCCCGGAATACGTTGCCGGCCTGGTGAACCGGCTGGCCGACGACGACGCGGTGTTCACCTTCGACGTCGGGTCGCCGACGATCTGGGCGGCACGTTATCTGACCATGAACGGCCGGCGACGTCTGACCGGCTCGTTCACGCACGGCACGATGGCCTGCGCCCTGCCACATGCGATCGGCGCGCAGACGGCCCACCGGGACCGCCAGGTGATCGCCCTCGCCGGTGACGGCGGATTGACGATGCTGTTCGGCGAGCTGATCACGCTGCTGCAGAACGACTTACCGGTCAAGGTGATCGTATTCAACAACTCGTCGCTGAACTTCGTGGAGCTGGAGATGAAGGCGGCCGGGGTGGTGAATTTCGGTACCGGCCTGAACAACCCCGACTTCGGTGCCGTCGCCCGGGCGATGGGCATCTGGGGGCGCCGCGTGGAACAGCCCGGTGACCTGGAGCCGGCCATCGAAGAGGCCTTCGCACACGAGGGACCGGCACTCGTCGATGTCGTGGTGGCCCGGCAGGAACTGACGATTCCGCCCGCGGTCTCCGCCGAGCAGGCCAAGGGTTTCACCATCTACGCCATCCGCACGATCCTCGCCGGACGCGCCGACGAACTGCTCGACCTGGTCACCACGAACGTCGCCCGGCGAATCCTGGACTAGAGCAACCGCTGGCGACCGGCGCGCGGCGATTCCCACAAACGGCTTGCTATTTCAGGAGACTTCCCGCGTCGACGGGGAGCGGAAGTCCGGTGATATAGCGGGCTTCGTCGGAGGCGAGGAACAGGACTGCGTTGCTGATGTCCACCGGTTCCACCCAGCCCACCGGCAGCACGTGCATGAGCTGGGCAACGGGCGCGAAGTCGTCGGGGCCGGGGTTCTCCAGGTCCGGGCGGAACAGTTTCATCGTTCCTTCGTTCATGAACATCGGGGTGTTCACGTTGGTGGGCAGGACCGAGTTGACCCTGATGGAGTGCTGGCCGAGTTCCACCGCGAAGCTGCGCATCAGGCCGATGACTCCGTGCTTGGCGGCGATGTAGTGGCCGGTGTTGGGGTACGCCTTGAGACCGCCGACCGAACTGGTGAGGACGACCGATCCCGCGCCGGCGGTCAACAGGTGGGGCACGCCGGCTTTCACCGTTTTCCACACGCCCGAAAGGTTGATGTCGATCATGGTCTGCCAGTCGGGTTCGGCGGTCTTGTCCAGGGTTTCGCCGCCGTTGCCGATACCGGCGTTGGCCACGATGATATCGAGGCGCCCGAGTTGTTCCACGCCGTTGTCGAGTGCGGTTTTCAGGGCGTCGTAGTCACGGACGTCGACCTGTTCGGTCACGATCCGGCGGCCGTGGTTCTTGACCAGATCGGCGGTCTCGGCCAGATCTTCCGGTGTCGACGGGGCGATATCGTCGCTGCCACTGACCGCCTTACAGACATCTACGGCAATGATGTCGGCGCCTTCCTGCGCCAGCCGGACCGCGTGGCTGCGGCCTTGTCCGCGTGCTGCTCCCGTGATGAAGGCAACCTTGCCTTCGACCCGTCCGGCCATGTTCCACCTCGTTCTATCGCTGTACGGCCACCGCATCGATGCGGCGGCCGCGAAGAAATCGAGCAAAAAATTGATCGATCGATAAAACTGTGACAGCAGCGGTGCGGACTGTCAACGAGAAACCGGCTATTCAGGCCGGCGGACGGCCCCCGTGGCCGCCACCGGCGGACGGTACCGGCTCATCAGATCTTCGACGAACACGCGCAGCTCGTCGTGCCCCTGCCGCATACCCACAGCACCTTCGTTGCAGAGGATTCGAGCCGCACCGGTGAGCAGCATCGACACGACAACGGGTGGGAACTGCGCGAGATCGACTCCGCACGAGCGCAGCACCAGGGTGACCGCGGCGGTTTCGATATCGCGGACACGTTCGGCGAAAACCTTCAGCTCCGCTCCCACCGCCTTGCGATGGTTGGCCAGCGCCATGAACTCGGTGTTCAGCTGGGTGAACCGGGCATCGGTGTTGATCTCCCACAACACCTGCAGCGGATCGTCGGCAGTGAGCGCTTGCCGCATCCGGTCCAGCGCCTTCTCACCACCGGCACGCATCACCGCGACGAACAGGTCGTCCATCGTCGGGAAGTAGTAGTACACCAGGGTCGATTTCACCCCGGCAACGGCCGCGACCCGACGTGAGGTCGCCGCGGCGTAGCCCTCCTCACGGATGATCTGAGCGGTCGCCTCCATAAGCCGCAGCCGAGTCCCGGTGTCGGCGGCTTTGGCAGCACGCTTCGTGGGCATTCAGCGGCACCGCCCGAATGCGCGGCCGACCGGCCCGTTCACGAAGGGGATCGCAATCCTTGACTGCCCGAAATGCCGCATGGTAACCATGGTGCACTCTAACATTTTATCGGTCGATCAACTCTCGACGAGGACTACGAGCGTCTGCCGCGAGCGGATCGACGGGATATCGAACGGCCACCGCGGTATCGCCGCCGTGGCCTGCATCGAAAGGCTGCGAGCCGATGACCGACCTTGCCGCACGGGATTTCTTCTCCGATGAAGCCATCGCCCAGGATCCCTACGCGTACCTCGACCACCTGCGCGGCCGGAACCCGGTCTTCCGCGAACCCCACTACGGCGTGGTCGCGGTAACCGGCTATCAGGAGGTCAACGAAGCCTTCCGCAACACCGCGGACTTCTCGGCGTGCATCTCCATCGGCGGACCGTTCCCGCCGCTGCCGTTCGAGCCGGCCGGCGACGATATCTCCGCGCAGATCGCCGCGCACCGGCATCTGTTTCCGATCTTCGAGCATATGGTGACGATGGACCCGCCGGAGCACACTCGCGCACGGTCGCTGCTCAATCGCCTGCTCACCCCGAAACGGCTGAAGGAGAACGAGGACTACATGTGGCGGCAGGTCGACCGCCAGCTCGACGAGTTCCTCGATACCGGCCGGTGCGAGTTCCTCGGCGATTACGCGAAACCCTTCGCCACCCTGGTGATCACCGACCTGCTGGGCGTCCCCGAAGCCGACCGGGAGCGGTTCCGCGAGACCCTGGCCGGCGACGACCGGTCCGGTAGGCGCCCGGGCGCCCTGGACCACGAACCGGTCGGCCGCAATCCACTGGAGTGGCTCGACGAGACGTTCAGCGCCTATATCGCCGATCGCCGCCACACACCCCGCCCCGATGTCCTCGGCACCCTGGCGACAACTCACTATCCGGACGGCACGCTGCCCGAGATCATCGACGTCGTCCGTCCCGCGACGTTCCTTTTCGCAGCGGGTCAGGAGACAGTGACGAAACTGCTCAGCTCCGCGGTGCGAGTGCTGGCCGAGCGCCCGGATCTCCAGGAGCGGCTCCGCGCCGACCGCAGTCTCGTCGGCAACTTCATGGAGGAAGCACTACGGATCGAAAGCCCGACCAAAGTCGACTTCCGGCTCGCCCGCCGGTCCACCTCGCTCGGCGGTGTCGACATTCCCGCCGGCACCGTGCTCATGCTGTGCATCGGCGCCGCCAACCGTGATCCCCGTAAATTCGACAACCCCGCCGAATTCCGGATCGACCGCGGCAACGCCCGCGAGCACATCGCATTCGGCCGGGGTATCCACACCTGCGCCGGGGCACCGCTGGCCCGGGTGGAGGGTCAGGTCACCCTCAACCGCATGCTCGACCGGATGAGCGATATCGCGATCGACGAGAGCGCGCACGGCTCCACGCACCACTTCGACTACGAGCCGACTTTTCTCCTGCGCGGACTGCGCGACCTCCACATCACCTTCACTGCCGACTGATCCGCGGACCCGCAGGAGCCGCCCCGTCCCGACCGCGGGATGCGGCGGCTCCTGTCAGGACACAGAAACCGTTGCAGTGCAGCGGCCTTCAATTGGTCCAGCAGATATTACGCATCCGAAATGGGATTACAGGAGCGTTCGCAGGGTGGGGCGTTCGGTCCCCGAGGCCTCCAGCGCGGCCAGCGTCTCGGCGGACGGCGGCGTGGCCAGTTGGGCCACCAGCGTATCCAGCAGCTGGCCGATATGAACCGCGAACGGCGCGACAACCGAACCCATCCGGCGCATCCGGTGACGATCCGCGCAGACATGCAGGCAGATCGCCGAAGCCTGATGAATCCGGATATCCCGCAAGGGCTGCGGAACATGATCGATCAGAGCCCCGATACGTGCGTAGTAGGCACGTTCGGATTCGCGGTGGGTGGTGGGCAGTTTGTCCAGCGGGTGCATCTCGCGCACGAGCTGTTCGAGGAACGACAGGTAATAGCAGTCGTCGTCCTCGGCCAGTTCCATCAACGGCAGCTGATGGGCCTCGACGACGCGCCGCAGATCACCCGGCGGCACCCGGGCTTCCAGCAGCCGCCGGCGGCGCGTCAGATCCTCGACTCGATTCAGCAGGATCGCATCGATCAAGCCCTGCTTCGACCCGAAGTGGTACTGCACCGCCGATTTGTTACCCATACCGGCTTCGTCCCCGATCCGGCGCAACGGCACTCCGTCGAGGCCGTGGATCGCATAGAGCCGTTCCGCGGTGAGCACGAGTTGCTGTTTGGCGGAGAGGCCAACGGGGAGTTCCGACTCGGTCATGGGTTCATCAAACCACCCCTGGACTTTCTAAGTCGTGGGCCTTAATGTCATGTCACTCACATTAATTTTAAGTAGATAGGTAGGGCACTATGGGGAGCTACCGATCCGTGATGACCGTCGATCCACCCGAAGCAGGCACCCCTTTCGAGCGGGCGGCCCGCGATTTCGTCATCGATCAGGTGTGGTCACGACCCGGGTTGTCGCGCCGCGAACGGCGCTGGGTCACCCTGACCTGTGTCGGCGCGGCGGACGCGCCGCAACCGATCGAGGACCAGGTCTTCGCCGCCCTCAACAGCGACGATCTGACCATCGACGAGATGCTGGAATTCGTCCTGCATTTCGCGGTCTACAACGGCTGGCCCAAGGCGTCGCATCTGGAAGGCGTGATCCGCAGGCAGTGGGCCCGAGTGCAGAGCGAGCGGGGGCTCGATGCCGCGATCCGGCCGCCGGACAACGCGACCCTCGGCCCGACCGACTGGGCCGAACGTATCGCGGAAGGCACCCGGGAATTCATCGACGTCAACCTGATCGAGGCCCCCACGCCGGAGACCCCCTACATCCACGCCGGGATCCTGAACTTCGTTTTCGGCCATGTCTGGCAGCGGCCCGGCCTGAGCCGGCGTGACCGCCGGTTCATCACCGTCGCCTCTGTCGCCGTCTGCGATGCCGCGGTGCCGCTGGCTTCCCATGTCGGCTCCGCACTGGAATCCGGCGATATCACCAAGGCCGAGATGGACGAAGTCGTCCTGCAGCTCGCGGCCTACTCCGGTTTCGCCAAAGGCGAGGCCCTGCACGCCACGGCCGAAACCGCCTGGGCCCGGCTGGGTCACTGAGAAAAGGAACAGCAGCATGTCAGGACTGAACGGACGCGTCGCGTTCATCACCGGCGCCGGCCGCGGCCAAGGCCGGGCCCACGCCCTACGCCTCGCCCGCGAAGGCGCCGATATCATCGGCATCGATATCTGCGAGAACGTCGCCTCGATGACCTACCCCAACGCGAGCGAAGCCGACCTCGCCGAAACCGAGAAAATGGTCCGGGACCTGGGCCGCACCATGATCACCCGAAAGGCCGACGTCCGCGATTACCAGGCCGTCTGCGCGGCATTCGAGGACGCGCACCGGCACTTCGGCCGTCTCGACATCATCGTCGCCAATGCCGGAATCATCCGGATGGGCCCGGAATCCGACGATTTCCTGGCCGACTGGAACGACGTCATCGACACCAACCTCACCGGCGTCTACCACACGATCCGCGCCGCGCTACCGGCCCTGCGCGAGGGCGGTCGCGGCGGATCCATCGTCATCACCAGCTCCACCGCCGGACTCAAGGCCTCCCCCTCACTCAACGCCAGCGGCAACGCCTACGCCGCCGCCAAACGCGGTGTGGTCGCACTGATGCAGGGACTCGCCGGATACCTCGCACCCGAATGGATCCGCGTGAACACCATCCACCCCACCGGCGTCGCCAGCGGTATGACCCTCAACGACGCCATGCGCGAACTGATGGAACAAGCCGCCGCCGGCGGCCAGAACTCGATCTCCGGTATGCAGAACGCACTCCCGCTGCAGATGCTCGAAGCCGAGGACGTCGCGAACGCCGTCGCCTACCTCGTCTCCGACGAAGCGAAATTCATCACCGGCGTCCAATGGCCCCTGGACGCGGGATTCATGATCCGCTGACCACACGGCCGGGCACGCACACCGACAGATCAGAGACAGCCATGACTTCCAGCCCCACAACACCCGAGCCACCGGAGACCCTGCCCACCGGCTTGCTCATCGCGGGCGAATGGGCCCGCAGTGCTGCCGGCGGCACCCACCAACACATCTACCCCGCGAACGGCAGACCCAACGCAACCATCGACATGGCCGGCGCCACCGATATCGACCGCGCGGTCCGGTCTGCCGCCGATGCGCAACGCGAATGGATCTCCTACACCCCCGAGCGACGACGCGACCTCATGATCGCCCTCGCCGACGCGGTGCGCGCCGACACCGAACTCCTGGGCCGGCTGAATGTGCACGACTTCGCGGTCCCGATCACGATGAGCCCCGGTCACGCCGCGCTCGCCGAGAAATTCATCCGCTACTACGCCGGCTACATCGACAAAGCCAACGGCTCGAGCACACCGGTCTCCGATAAATTCGATATCAACCTGATCGAACGCGAGCCCTACGGCGTGGTCGGCGTCATCGCACCATGGAACGGGCCACTGGTCGTGATCGGCCTCGAGGTCGCGGCCGCACTCGCCGCCGGGAACGCCGTCGTACTCAAACCCTCGGAATACGCGCCGTTCACACCGCTACGGTTCGGACAGCTCTGCCTCGACGCCGGCATGCCACCCGGACTGGTGAACGTGGTGCCCTCGGGCCCCGAAGGCGGCGAAGCACTCGTCCGTCACCCCGGCGTCGGCAAGATCCACTTCACCGGCGGCGGGCACACCGCACGCACAATTCTGGCCGCCGCCGCACACAACCTCACCCCGGTCGCCACCGAACTGGGTGGCAAATCGGCAAACCTGGTCTTCGCCGACGCCGACCTCGACCGAGCCGCGCAACTGGCCGCATTCCAGGGACCACTCGGCCAATCCGGGCAGAGCTGCGCCTGCGGCAGCCGAATTCTGGTGCAGAACGCAATCTATGACACGTTCATGGAAAAGTTCCTGGCAGTGGTCACCTCCGCCCCGGTCGGCGACCCCTTCGACCCCCAGATCCTCGTCGGTCCCGTGATCAGCCAGGCCGCCACCGACCGGATACTGCAAACCATCGACGACGCTCGCACCGGGAAAATGGGTGCACTGGTCACCGGCGGCCACCGCCTCGGCGGCGACCTCGCTGCCGGCTACTACCTCGAACCCACCGTCTTCGCCGACGTCGACAACCGGTCACCACTGGCCCGGAACGAAACCTTCGGCCCCGTCGTCTCCGTCATGCGATTCGACGACGAAGACCACGCCATCGATCTCGCCAACGACACCACCTACGGACTCAACGCCTACATCCAGACCCGCGACCTCGCCCGCGCCCACGGAGTCGCCCGCCGTCTCGCCGCCGGATCGGTCTGGATCAACCGCAACAGCGATCTCTCACCCCAGAGCCCATACGGTGGATACAAACACAGCGGCTCCGGCCGGGCCGGCGGACTCGAAGGACTACACGAATTCCAGCAGGTCAAGAACATCCGCGTAGCCATGCCGTAAAGCCCGGCCGCTCATCGAACGGCTATCGGGTTGACGGGTGAGCCGACCGCGCCGGTGATCTTGATCGGGGCGGCGGTGAGGAAGAAATCGTAGTTGCCGTCGTCCACGCAAGCCTGCGCGAGCGCGTCTAGGTCCCACATCTCGCCCAGGAAGAGACCGATATTCGGGATCGCGACCTGGTGCAGGGGCTGGAAGGCCACGTCGAATTCGTTCGGCCGCACTTCGAAACCCCACGTGTCCGTGGCAATCGCCGCGATCTCGGTGCCGTGTAACCAATCGGCGGTGGTGAAGGACAGGCCCGGCGCGGGGCCGCCGGCGTACTCACCCCAGCCCTCGCGGCGCGCGCGGGTCAACTGGCCGGTGCGCACAACGACGATATCCCCGCGACGCACCTCCGAGGTCGGTCCCTGCGCCGCGATGGTCAGTTCGAGATGTGCCTGTGTGATCGCGAAACCGTCCGGGAGTTCACCGTTCTCCCCGATCGCCCGGCCCACATCCAGCAGGACGCCGCGCCCGCAGACGATATCGGCGGCGGTTTCGATTCCGGTCACCTGGTCGCCGAGGCTGGTCACCACCTCGCCGGCCGGGCGGCCGTTCCAGGCCCGCCCGTGATCGAAGATATGGCCGAGCCCGTCCCACTGAGTGGAGCACTGCAGGGGCATGGCGATCACATCGTCGGCACCGCCCAGCCCATGCGGGAAGCCCTGGATTCCGGCCACGGCGTCGGTGCCGGTATCCAGCATGGTGTGCACGGGGTTGGTGCGCCGGCGCCAGCCTTTCTGCGGACCGTCCATATCGAAGGATTGGGACAGCGAGAAGGAGCGGCCGGTGCGGATCGCGGCTGCCGCGGCGCGACGGGTCGCGTCGTCGAGGAAATTCATGGTGCCCAGGACGTCGTCCGGCCCCCAGCGGCCCCAGTTGGAGACCCGGGCGGCCGCGGCGGCGATGGCGCCCTCGGGGTCGGTGCGGTCAAGTTCTTCGGGGGTCATGACAACGCGCCTCCGTCGAGTTCGGTGAAGGTGTCGCGCACCCAATCGGCGATATAGGTGGTGACGTGCGGCAGGTGGTCGAGGCCGATATGTTCGGTCGCGCCTTCTTCCGGGGTGAAGAGGCGCAGTTCCCGCTTGGGGCTGTTGACAGCCTGGTCGTAGGACCGGTGCGCGTATTCGAGCGGGATCTGCCGGTCCTTCTCGCCGTGCGCGACGAGGAACGGCACGGTGATCTTCTCGACCACTCCGTCGAGGTGGATATCCTCGGCGAATTCGATGAAGGTCGCGATATCGGGCTGCCCCCACACCCACAGCACGTGATCCCAGTAGTGCGGGACCGGGTTCTCGCCCTCGCGGTCGAGCCGCCGTTTCTGCACCGCGCCCCAGTTGTGGTTGGCGCCCCAGGCCACGCACAGAGCGAGACGCTTCTCGAACGCGGCGGCGCGCGGGACGTAGTAGCCGCCGAGCGACCAGCCGGCCAGCCCGATCCGGTCGTTACGGATATCGGGGCGGGCCTCGAGCCAGTCGACACAGGCGGCCGCCCACACCTCGGTATCGATCCGGGCGGTGAGCCCCTGCAACCGCAACGCCTCACCGCTGCCGGGGCAGTCGACCATCAGCGTGGAGATACCGCGGGCGGCCAGTTCGGTATGGATCCCGGCACCGACCATCATCTCCTTGGTGGAGTCCAAGCCGTTCCACATGATGATCACCGGGGTCGGGGAGCCGTCGGCCGAGGCGTTGTGGAAGTACGCCGGAAGCGTGGTGTCCTCGTAGGGAATCGCGACCTTGGTGGTCGCGGGGTCGATCAGCGCGCACGATTTCAGCAGCAGATCCACACTGCGCTGGTATTCGGCATTACGACTCGGGTCCTTGGCACTCTGCATCCGCTCCGCCTGCGCGACATACACCGACGCGCGGAAATACGCCTGCCCGGCGGTGCGTGTGTGCCCGGACTTCTCCGCCTCCACGGCCTGCTGTTCGAGCCGGTCGGCCACGGCCCGCCAGGCGGCCATGAATTCGGCGGTGCCCACATCGGCGCCCTGGGCGGCGAGTTCGCGAATAGGGCGGCAGGCGCGGTCGACCTCGTCGATCAGTCCGCCACTGTTGAGTGTCGCGACGACGCCGAGGTTCCAGATGTAGTTGCCAGGAAAGTATTCGAACATGATTTCCTCTGCTCAGTGGGTGGGGTGTGGGGGCTGGTAGAGCGGGCGCAGGGCATCGGAGACGGGTTTCGCGCCCGCGTGGGAGGCGGCACCGCCGTCGACGGGGATTTCGGCGCCGGTCACATACGAGGCCCCGTCGCCGAGCAGGAACACGACAACGGAGGCGATCTCCTCCGGGCTGCCCGCCCGGCCCAGTGGCGCGGCCGCGATCGAGGCCTCGCGGAATTCCGCGGGCGCCGAAGCGGTCATCGGGGTCTCGATGAAACCGGGATGCACGGTGTTGACCCGGATTCCGCGTTCACCGAGTTCCATCGCGGCAGTGCGGGTAAGCCCGCGGACCGCCCATTTACTTGTCGTGTAGGCCAGCGGATAGTGCGCTTGGTAGCCGGCCAGTGAACCGATCAGGACGATCGAGCCGCCCGCAGGCATCAACGGCGACAGCGCCTGGATCGCCTGTAACGGACCGCCGACGTTCACCGCGTGCGTATCGGCGAGGGCGTCCGGGGTGACGTCCCCGAGCCGTGCGCGCCAGGTGACGCCCGCACAGTTGACCAGGCCGTGGACCGGTTCACCGGCCAGATCGGCGACCAGCGCCGACCAGTCCCGCGGGTCGCGCACGTCGAGCTGGCGGATTCCGTCCCCGGCGACCCGGTCGACCGCGATCGCGCGACCACCGGCAGCGCTGACCGCGGCCGTTACCGCGGCACCGATTCCGGACCCGGCCCCGGTGACGACCACACTGCGTCCGGTGAGCGTGCTCATACCGGACCTCTCCGGAAGGCCGCATAGTCGCGGCGCCGCACGGGGCGCAGCGGTGGTGCGGGATCGGCGATTCCGATCCGGCCGCTCAGCACGCCGATGCCTTCGACGGTGAGCGTCACGATATCGCCCGGTTGCAGCGGCGGCGGATCCTGTTCGCCGCGACGGCCCCAGAGTTCACCGAGGCAGCCGCCGTTGCCGACGGTGCCCGAGCCGATCACATCCCCGGGTACGACCCCGCTGTCGCGGGAGGCGTAGGCGATCATCGATTCGAACGTCCAGCCCGCGTTGCTCAGCACATCGCGGCCGATTTCGTCCCCGTTCACCGTGACCGAGCACGCGAGGTCGAGGAACCCGTCCGCGTCGCGGTACGGGTCGAGTTCGTCGGCAGTGACGATCCACGGCCCCAGGCTCGTCGCGAAATCCTTGCCTTTGGCAGGTCCCAGCGACACCTGCATCTCCCGGCTCTGCAGATCCCGCGCCGACCAGTCGTTCATGATCGTGTACCCGAAGATCGCCTGACCCGCCTGCTCCTCGGTGAGCGACCGGCCGGCCCGGCCCACCACCACGGCGACCTCGAGTTCGAAATCGCGCACCGCGCAGGTCGCCGGGAACAGCGCCTCGTCGTCCGGTCCGAGGACGGCGTGCGGGTTGGTGAAGTAGAACGTCGGCGCGTCGTACCAGGCCTCCGGCACCCCGGACCTGCCGTCCACGCTGCGGCGCACGCCTTCGACATGTTCCTCGAATGCCACACTGTCGCGGATGGATGCCGGGCGCAAAGGTGCCAGCAGCCGCACCTCGCCCAGCACTCGCCCGGCCTCCGGGGTGCGGGCGTCTCGTGCCAGCCGATGCGCGTCGGGCAGGCCGGCATCGATCACGTCGCGCATACTCAGGCCCTCGGGAAACGGGTACACCGTGTCACCGTCTACGACTCCGACCCGGGTTTCCGCAAGGTCGGGCGCGGTGAAGGTCGCGAGCCGCATCAGACCGGAGGCGCGACGAAGCAGCCGCGGTCGGGGTCGTTGAACGATTTCTTCGCCACGAATTCCTCCATCGGGTTCGCGGTACCCCACTGGTCGCTCACCGTCGGGTCGGAGAAGTCGTACAGGTGCGGATGCCAGGTGTCCTCGTCGAGTTCCTCCAGTTCGGTGGTGTATTCGACGGTGTTGCCGTGCGGGTCGAGGAAGTAGCTGAAGGTGTTGTTACCGGCCATATGCCGGCCCGGCCCCCACACCTTCTCGACTCCACCGCGCAGCAGCCGGCCGGTGCCGCGCATGTATTCGTCGATACCGCGCATCTCGAACGAGGCGTGATGCAGCGAAACGTGCGGACATCGTGCGATAGCGATGCTGTGATGGAACCGGTTCGTGCGCAGGAACCACATCATCTCCCCCATATGCGGGTGGAAGAGGGTATCGGACAGCGCGAAGGACAAGTGCTTCTGGTAGAAGGCAACGGTCGCTTCGGGATTCGGTGAATTGATCACGACATGTGACAGCTTGACCGGCACCGACTCCCCCTCCTCGACTTTGCGGTGCTGCCGCACGGCCACATCCGCCGATACCTCGAGCGTGCGGCCGTCGTTGTCGAAGAACCTGAACCCGTAACCACCACCGGGGGTTTGGAGTTCACCGGGTCGGCTCACCAGCTTCACCCCGTCGGCTGCCAACCGTTCCGCCATGGTGTCCACATCGGCCGGGGTCGCGGCGCCGAACGAGATGAGGTCCAGTCGCTTCTCCTCCGCCTTGCGCAAGCGCACCGAATACTGTTCCGGCGAGCCGGCCGCGGCGAGGAAGGCGAGGCCGTTCTCGGTCGTCTGCGGTTGCAGCCCCCACATATTCGTGTAGAACTCGAACTGCTTGTCGTAGTCGGGGACGGCCAGATCGACATGCCGTAAATGGGTGATCAATCGTTCGTTCATGCTCTTGTCCTTCATTTCGAGTGCCCGCGTTGCCGGAGAAAGCGCTGCTCACGCGGGCTCGGCGACCATGTGCGAGATACGGGTCATCAGGCCGGCGACATCGCCCTGTTCACCGTCGAGCAGCCATTGCCCGAGCCGCACCGAGGATTCGACGACGTCCTTCGCCCGGGGTAGCCGACGATCGGTGAACTCGCACCACAGGTCCTCGGAAACTGTGTGGTGCGCGATCAGCAGTTCGGCCAGCACGGCGGCGTCCTCCAGCGCTTGGGCGCACCCCTGTGCAAGGGTCGGCGGGCAGCTGTGGGCGGCATCGCCGATCAGTACCACCCGGCCGCGGTTCCACGGCCCGTCGATCACATGGCTTTCGAATTTCGCGTAGTTGATGCGGTCCGGATCGGTCATCGAGGCCCGCACCTCGTCCCACGGACCGTGATAGGCGGCCGCCAGCTCCAGCATCGCGGACAGACCTTGTTCCGGTGTCGGCCGGGCATCGTCGCGGGCATCTTCCACCAGATAGGCGTAGAGGGTGTCCGGGCCGGTCGGGCAGTATCCGGCGATATACGCCGGGCCACCGTAATACAGATCGGTGCGGGTGATCGACGCGGGCCGGGGCGCGAACAGCCGCCAGATACCCATCCCGGTCGGCCGCGGCTCGAGATCGATACCGAGTGTGCGCCGCGTCCACGAGTGGATCCCGTCCGCACCGACGACGAGGTCGTAGCGGCCGGTGGATCCATCCGAGAAATCGATGTCCACGCTCTGCTCGCCGGCCACCAGACCGGTGGGTGCGATACCGAAGCGGACCTTCGCGCCCGCCGCCACGGCCCGGTCGACGAGGATCCGGGCCAGGTCGGGGCGGAACATTCCCATATTGGCCGGCAGGTCCGGGCCGCCGGAGCGCAATTCGTCGAGCTCGACCAGCAGGGTGCCCGCGGCGTCCGGTGCGCGCAGACCCAAGGTGTCGTAGGCGTAGCCCTTCGCACGCACCTCGTCCCAGACCCCCAATCGCCGCAGAACACGTAAGGCATTGCCCTGCAAGGTGATACCCGATCCCAAGGCGGCGATATCGGGCTTGGCCTCGACGAGATCGACCGTTACCCCGGTCTCGGCGAGCAGGATCGCGGCGGCGGCACCGGCGGAACCGGCGCCGATCACCAACACATTCCGGACAGCAGACACAACAGACTCCAGTGGCTCTCGTAACCTCGCCGGACCCTCCGCGACGAGGTGGTAGCGACCACTCTGCGACCCAGATCACCATTACGGAAGAGCGTATTGCTTATGCTCACCATTCACACGGTTTATGGTTCGAGGTATGACCGCCGGATCGCTGCGAAATCTGGATCTGAACCTCTTGACGACGCTCGACGCACTGCTCACCGAACGCAATGTCACCCGGGCTGCCGAGACCCTGGGCCTGAGCCAGCCCGCGGTATCGGCCGCGCTGCGCCGGCTGCGCCGCCATTTCCACGACGAACTCCTGCATCGCAGCGGCAACCGCTACGAACTCACCCCCTTGGCAGAGCAACTCCGCGAGCCGGCCACCGCGGCGATCGCCGGGATCCAGCGCGTTTTCGATGCGGTCCCCGTCTTCGACCCCGCCACCTCCAGCCGCGAATTCACCGTGCTGGTCTCCGACTATGCGGCCACGGTCTTCTGCGACCAGCTCGCGACCGTCCTCGCCGAACGGGCGCCGGGCGTGCGATTACGCCTGGACCAGCAGACCGGCGCCCATATCGACCAGGCCCCCGAATCGCTGCGCACCGCCGACGGCACCTTCCTGCCGCACGGCTTCCTCACCGATATGCCGTCCCTCGATATGTTCACCGACAGCTGGGTACTCATCGTGTCGGCGGACAACGACGAGGTCGGGGACACGGTCACGCTCGAACAGCTCGCCGAATTGCCCTGGGTGGTCACCTATCACGCGCCGACCGCCTTCACTCCCGCGGCCCGGCAGCTGCGAATGATCGGGATCGAACCCGACATACGGGTGGTGGTGCAGAGTTTCCTCGCGGTGCCGTTCATGGTCACCGGCACCCGCTGCGTCGCGCTCCTGCAACGCCGGCTGGCGGACCGGCTGGCCGCCGCCGCGAACGTCCGGATTCTCCCCTGCCCCTGGGAGGTCGTGCCGCTCGTGGAGGCGTTCTGGTGGCATCCCACCCATCGCGCCGACCCGGCCCACCAGTGGTTGCGTTCGGTACTGGCCGAGGTGAGCGCGCAGGTGTCGCGCTGACCTCGGGCAGCGTCAGAGCAACGCGGCGCCCCACCTCCCGTGATGTGTGGGTGGTGGGGCGCCGCTGTTGGATCCGGCGCCGGACCGATCTGCTGCCGGGCCTCACCGGGGCCGGTGGTCCGGCTACCGCGTTATGAGCGCCCTCATGCGCCGCAGTCAGCCCAGATATTCCTCATCGGTGACGTGCTCGAGCCAGGTGGTAGTGGTGGCCGGGTCGTCGGCGGTGTCGAGCATGGCCAGATGTTCCATGAAGGAATCCGCCGAGGCTCCGTGCCAATGCTCCTCCCCCGGTGGACAGTAGAGAGTCTGGCCCGGATACGCCTCCACCTTGGCGCCACCGCGCGACTGCACCCATGCCACGCCTTGTGTGATGTGCAGTGTCTGCCCCAGCGCATGGGAATGCCAGGCCGTGCGGGCGCCGGGCGCGAAACGAACCTTCGCCACCACCATCCGCTGGCCCGCTTCCCGCGGCGACGCGATCGGGTCGAGCCATACGTCACCGGTGAACTGCTCGGGTGGATTCTTGGTTGTCGGAACGCGGGGAACGACATCCACTGTGTACTCCTCTATCGCAGCAACCGGACGGGGTCAGGGTTCGGGAATCTCGATGCCGAAGTTCTCGCGGGTGATCTGTTCCGGTTCGGGACCGCCGCGCACGCCGGTGTCCAGCGCGTCGATGGCGGCCAACTGGTCGGCGCTGAGTTCGAAGTCGAACACCGCGAAGTTCTCCGCGATCCGCGACGGAGTCACCGATTTCGGGATCACCTGACGACCCTGCTGAATATGCCAGCGCAGCATCACCTGAGCCGGTGACTTACCGTGTGCGGCCGCGATCTCCCCGATCACCGGATCCTCCAGAGTGGAACCGTGGGAGCCGTCGCGGTAGAAGGTGATACCACCGATCGGCGACCACGCCTGGTTCACGATGCCGTGCTCGCTGTCGACCGCGAGCAGCTCGGACTGGCGGAAATACGGGTGCACCTCGATCTGGTTGACCGCCGGAACCACCGAGGTGGCGTCCAAGAGCCGAGCCAGGTGATCGGGCATGAAATTGGAGACACCGATGGCACGAACCTTGCCATCGGCCAGCAGCGTCTCGAGCGCCTTGTAGGCCTGGACGGTGAGGTCGAATTCGTCCGGTAGCGCCTGGTGCAGGATCAACAGGTCGAGCTGTTCCACCCCCAGCTTCCCGGCACTCTTTGTGAACGCGTGCAGCGTGGAGTCGTAGCCGTAGTCGGTGATCCAGATCTTCGTCTCCACGAACACCTCGTCACGCGACAGCTCCGAACGCCGGATCGCTTCCCCGACCTCGCGTTCGTTACCGTAGGCGGCGGCGGTATCGATATGCCGGTAGCCGGTCGACAACGCGGAACCGACCGCCGCGATCGTCTCGTCCGGCGGCGTCTGATACACACCGAACCCGAGAACCGGGATCGTCACTCCATTGTTCAGCTCCATCGAGGGGATACTCATACCGGCCAGGCTAGGTGCGCCGGCACTGTTCGAGGTATCACTCACCAGCGGGCCTCCTTTCTCGTTTTCGAGTCGATACGGTCACATTTCGGTCGCCGCCGGGGCGGTATTCACTTCCGCCTTCGCGGCAGGTACGCGTGGATCGCGCATACCCGATCGAGCCCAGATCACCCACCGCCTGGAAAGCCGCTGATTCCGGGTACTTGCGATGCGTTGTGTCAGAGCCCGACCATCGCCATACCGGCGTCGTTGTAGCGGTTTCCCGCGACGCGAACGCGTGTCGTCAGGGTGTCCGGCTCGGCGATATCGTCGGCGGACAGTGTCACTGCTGTCGATCCGGCGTTCTCGTCGATTCGTTCGCGCCGGCGGGTACCGGGAATCGGCACAACCCAGGGCTGCTGCGCAAGCAACCAGGCGAGCGCGACCTGCCCCGGCGTCGAGTTACGCTCGGCGGCCAGTAGCCGTACTTGCTCGATCAGAGCCTCGTTGGCCCGGCGGTTCTCTTCGGCGAAACGCGGGATCGTCCGGCGGATATCGCCCTCGCCGAAGGTGCTCCGCTGATCGACGGTCCCGGTCAGAAACCCCTTCCCGAGCGGGCTGAACGGTACGAAACCGATCCCGAGTTCCGCGCAGACCGGCAGGACCTCGGGCTCGGGGTCACGGGTCCACAGTGAATACTCGCTCTGCACGGCCGTCACGGGATGTACTCGATGCGCGCGGCGAATCGTTTCCGCACCGGCCTCGGAGAGGCCGAAATGCTTCACTTTGCCCGCCGCGACCAGCTCACCGACCGCGCCCGCGACCTCCTCGATCGGCACATTCGGATCGACACGGTGCTGATAGAACAGGTCGAGAGTTTCCACGCCCAAACGCCGTAGGGAAGCATCTGCCACCCGCTTGATCTGCTCCGGGCGCGAATCGGTGCCCTGCATCTTGCCGTCGCGGATATTCCAGCCGAACTTCGTGGCGACGACCACGTCGTCCCTGATCGGCGCGATCGCTTCACCGACGAGCTCCTCGTTCACATAAGGTCCGTAGACCTCGGCGGTGTCGATGAAGGTCACGCCCTTCTCGACCGCGTATCGAAGCACACCGATCATGTCGTCGCGGTCTCCGGGGTTGGGACCATAGCTCTGCGACATCCCCATGGCACCCAGCCCGATGGCCGATACTTCGAGGCCCTGGCCCAGCTTTCTCGTATGCATACGCTCACCTCTCAGGTCACCGTCCGGACGTTTCGAGTCCAGTCAACTCCGCTGCGGTCGATGACGGGAGTCTCTGGTGTGCCGGGTACCAGCAGTACCTCCCTCCGGATACAACAATCCGGCAACCAGCCGAAACGAGGGAAGTTGTCAACTCCCACGTATGTCAGATGAGTTCCAGCATCGGAACTTCGTGAACCGCATCGTAGATTCTGTTTCGAATGGCATTTGCCTGCACCGAGGTGAGCGTTCGGTCGACCGGGCGTAGCACGGTTCGCAAAAGCAGCGAATTCGCCTCGGTGATCTGCTTTTTCGCGATCAACTCGGCGAGCTGACCGCGAAAGGACAGAGCGGACCTGCGGTCAGCTCCGGTCGTTGCCGTCCCTCGGGCCGGTCTCGTGTTCGGTCGAAGCCGGCCGGCCGAGTGTCTCGGCAGTGGTGCCCCCGCCGCGACGGCGGGTGGTGAAGAAGAGCGCGGCTTCGCGGATCGCGTTCTCGATGGGCCTCGGCTGCCAGCCGAGGTCCCGCTCGGCCTTCCGATGATCGAGCGGGGTCATGATGTGCATCAGACGCATCGTCTCCCGGGTGATCCGACTGTCCCGGCCGCGGATGCGCGCGACCAACTCGCCCAGGATTCCGGCTACCGGCAGCACCGCGCGCGGTATCCCGTACTTCGGCGGAGCCGCCCCGGTGACCGACGCGGCGATCTCGAGCAGTTCGTGAGTACTCCGGAAACCCGCGGAAACGATATAGCGCTCCCCGACTCTTCCGCGCTCCCCCGCCAGCACCAAAGCCTCGGCCGCGTCGCGAATTCCGACGACCTCCGCGCCCACATCCCGGAAGTAGTACGGGATCTTCCCGCGCGCGGCCATGGCGATGAAGGCACCGTGCGGTGTGGGCAGATAGTCCCCCGCGCCGTAGGTGTTCGCGACACACATGGCGACGGCGGGCAACCCGCGCTCGCGTGCGTATCGCAGCACGAGTTCCTCTGCCCGGACCCGCGACTGCACATAGGCGCCACCGGCACGCGTCCAGTTGTGCGGCCCGGCCGCTTCGTCGAGCACGCCGTCACCGATGGGCAGCGTGGTCACGGAACTGGTGAATACGAAGCGCCGCAGGCCGGCCTCGAGCGCCACCTCCAGTACCGTGTTCAGACTCGTGACATTGGTGTGGAACAGTGGCGCCGGGTCGCGTAACCAGGGCCGGGCGTCGACGACGCAGTAGTACACGGTGTCGCAGCCCCGCATGGCGGACCGCAACGACTCCGCGTCCTCGATATTTCCGGTGACGACCTCCACGTCCAGGTCCTCCAGGGCGCGCAGCGAGCTGGTCTCACGGACCATTACGCGGACATGCTCACCCTTTTCGACCAGCCGGCGGGTCACATGCGAACCGAGGAAACCACTCGCGCCGATCACCAGCTTGCGGGCTACCGGATCCCGGTCATCGCCACCCGTTGTCACTGGATCTCCGATCGAATCCCGCCCAACGTCCCCCACGGGCAATGCCCCCGCCACACTACGAATCCGGTCACCGTCGACCACCTCAGTTCGCTTTCCCACGCTCGGCGGGCCAGCGCCGATCGGAGCCCCGCCGGGAACAGTACGAAAATACTGGACACCTGTCGATGCTACTGTCCATCAGGGGTGGCACACGGACTGTATCCGGCGACCCTCGGCAATCGCCGACCGCCGAGGGCATCTCGGCAAGTGGGAAAATCCCAGGAGAAATTCCGCCGCGCACGCAATGATCGATCGCATGACCGACTCCGACGCAGACAACCGGCCCTTCTCCCGTACCGTCTCGGAGTCTCGATGAGCACCCACGACAAAACCGAACGCCCGGACCTCACCGGCTGGCGACGGCGGCAGCAGCTGCGCCGATCCAGTGCCGCCCAGCCGATCCCCTCCGGTAAGACCTACCGGCGCAAGCCGAAACATACTCGGGCGCACGAGGTCCGAAACTCCTACCGCTGAGCGCGATATCGCAGCACCGGCGAAAACACTGTGGTTCCCCCGGTTGGGTAGACAACCGATGCGCCCGGCCACGACCCGGTGACTTCGTATCGAATCGCCGCGCCCACGTCCCGCGATTCGAGTTGCCGATCCGGTCCCCGTCGGCTGTGATCGGTGCCCGTGAGCGGAAACAGCTTCGTTTCGAAACCTGCCGGTTCCGGCGCGCTGGGCCGGCGGGCGCTACTGCGGGCCGGCGCCGTCGCCGCGACAGCGGGCGTACTACCGGCCGGCACGGCCCGCGCGGCGGTGCCGGTGTTCGGCCACGGCGTCGCCTCGGGTGACCCGCTGCCCGACGGTGTCATCATCTGGACCCGGGTGACCGTGAGCCCAGCGGCAGTGCCCGGATCGGGATACGGGGAACCCGCGAACGTGCGCTGGGAGGTGGCCGAGGACGACGGTTTCGCCACGATCGTGGCGGCCGGCACCGTGACCGCGGTCGCGGACAGCGATCACACAGTGAAGGTGGACGTGCGCGGACTCGCGCCCGCCCGCGAATACCACTACCGATTCGCGTCCTCGGGCGAGGTATCCGCGGCCGGCCGGACCCGAACCGCACCGGAACTCTCGGCCGCGCCCGCACGATTGCGCTTCGGTGTCGTCTCGTGTTCGAACTGGGAGGCCGGCTGGTTCGCCGCGTACCGGCATCTGGCGGCCCGCGACGATCTCGACGCCGTCATCCATCTCGGCGACTATCTCTACGAGGGCGCTGCGGGATCCGGCAAGAGCCGGGCCGGTTCGGTGCGATGGCACGAGCCGGCACATGAGATCGTCTCGCTCGCCGATTACCGTATCCGCCACGCGCAGTACAAGACCGATCCCGATCTGCTGGCTCTGCATGCCCGGGTTCCGTTCATCTGTACCTGGGACGACCACGAATCGGCCAACAACTCCTGGTCCGGCGGCGCGGAGAACCATGATCCGGCCACCGAAGGCGCCTGGTCCGACAGACAGGCCGCCTCCGTGCGCGCCTATCTGGAGTGGATGCCGGTCCGCGCCGAGGGGACAGCCGCCGCCCCGCGGATCTATCGGCGGTTGCGGTTCGGCACGCTCGCCGAGCTGTCCATGCTGGATCTGCGGAGTTACCGGGACGCGCAGCCGGGCCCGGTCTCCCGCGGCGCCGACGATCCCGGCCGCACCATCACCGGCGCCCCACAGATGGAATGGCTCACCGCAGGTCTGGTGTCGGGTTCGGCGCGCTGGCAGCTGGTCGGGAATTCCGTGATGATCTCCCCGCTGGCGTTCCCGCCGCTGAATCCGGCCACGACGGCCGCGGTCACGGAGGTGCTCGGAATACCGCGCGAGGGCGTATCGCCCAACGTCGACCAGTGGGACGGCTACACCGCCGACCGGCACCGGCTGCTCACCACCCTGGCCGGCCGGAATCTGGCGAATACCGTCTACCTGACCGGCGATATCCACAGTTCGTGGGCGGCGGATGTCCCCGTCGAGGCGGCCGCCTATCCGGGTGGCCGCACCGTCGGGGCGGAGTTCGTGGTGCCGTCGGTGACCTCCGCCGGTATCGGAGACCTGCTGCCGGGCCCACCGCGGACGTCGTCGGTGGCGCTCGAGAAATCGGTCGAGGCGCTGAACCCGCATATCCGCTACGCCGAGCTCGATTCACACGGCTACGGCGTGGTCGATATCGCGCCCGGCAGCGTGGCGATGCGGTGGTATTACGTGGTGGACGTCACCGACCCGAGGACCGATATCCGGCCCGGACCGGCCTGGGTGATGCCGCACGGAGGCCGTCTCCACACCGCGACTTGATAGGCAAGTAATTACTTGCCTATAGTGGTGTGCGTGCAGCCCGACCCAGGCCCGGTCTTCAAAGCACTCGCCGATCCGACCCGCCGGGCAATACTCGACGAACTGGCCGACCGCGACGGACAGACCCTGTTCGAACTGTGCGGGCGGCTCACCATGAGGCGCGGCCTGTCGTCCACCCGGCAGGCGATCTCCCAGCATCTCGACCTGCTCACCGCCGCGGGGCTGGTCCGCACACATCGCGACGGGCGGCACAAATTCCATCATCTCGAGCGCGAACCACTGCGAAATCTCACCGACCGCTGGCTGGAGGAATAATGCTGCGAATCAATGTCACGAGCGTGTACGTCGACGATCAGCGCAAGGCGCTGCGCTTCTACACCGAGATCCTCGGATTCCAGAAGAAAACAGACGTCCCGGTCGGCGACGCGTCCTGGCTCACCGTTGTCTCGCCACTGGATCCCGACGGCGTCGAGCTCCTGCTCGAACCGGTCGGGCACCCCGCGGCCGAGGTCTACAAAAAGGCCCTCGTCGAAGACGGGATACCGTTCACCTCGTTCGCCGTCACCGATCTGCACGCCGAATACGAGCGGCTGCGCGGGCTCGGGGTGACCTTCACCCAGGAACCGGTCGATTACGGCACGGCGATCACCGCGGTATTCGACGACACCTGCGGCAACCTCATCCAGATCGCCCAGGAAACTCCGGGGCAGGCCGGATAGCACCGCGCCGCCGCGGCCGAGATCTTCGCACCAGGGTTCGGATCAGCGCTCACCAAACCATTACGGTGCGGGGCCCGCCTTGCTCTAATGCGGCTATGCGCCAACCCCGTTCCCTGTACCGGCGATTCCGCGACCGTTCGGTCGCCGTGTTCGCCGCCGTCGCCACTGCCTGCACGGTCCTGACGGGGTGCGCGGCAGGAAGCGGAACGGACAAGCCTGCCGCCGATACACCGCTACCCACCGAGGTCCCTCCCGGCACCACCCTGGTGATCGCCGATCAGCAGGAACGGTTCCAGACCGCACTGCGGGCCTCGGGTGAACTCGAAAAGCTCCCCTTCACAGTGGAGTTCGCCAATTTCATCGGCGGGCCGGAGATCCTGGAGTCGTTCCGGGCCGGCGCCGCCGATGTGGCGCCGGTCGGCGATGTCCCGCCGATTCACGCCTTGGCCGCCGGGGAGGACGTCCCCATCGTCGCCGCTTATCAAACCGACCCCCTGGGCATCAAACTCGCTGTCGCCCCGAATGTTCCAGTGCGAACCCTGGCCGATCTGAAAGGTAGGAAGATCGCCTACGCGGACGGAACGGCCCAGCAGGCCGCCGTCCTGCGCGCGCTGGACAAGGCCGGCCTGTCCACCTCCGATGTGGAACTCGTCCGGCTGCAGCTGGCCGACTTCAACGACGCCGTACGCACCGGGCAGGTCGATATCGCACCGTTGAACGAGCCCCGGCTCACCCGTTTTCTGCGTACCCCGGGCGCCACCGTCATCCCGGATTCGGAAACGCGCGATATCTACTCCGGGCTCGGCTATCTCTACGCCCGCCGCTCCGCGGTCCAGGAGCCGGACAAGGCCGCCGCGCTCCGGGCACTGGTCGCCGCGTTCGTCCGCGCGTTCCATTGGACCAACACCCACCGCGACGAATGGGCCCGTATCTACTACGTGGAGAACCAGAAACTCAGCCCGGACGATGCCGGCCGCATCGTGGACTCGCTCGGGGAGTTCACCTTCCCGCGCCTGGACCAGCAGCTCGTCGCCCGGCAACAGAAAACCATCGATGTCATCGACGCCGCCGGTGAACTACCGCGCGAGGCCCGGGCCGCCGACGGATTCGATCTGCGTTTCGACGAGGTGATCGCGCAGACCGTCACCGCGGCGGGCGCACGATTCGAACGGGAGAAGCAATAATGGCGACCATCGACCTGCCCGCGACTGCGCGGACGGATACCCCTCCCCTGCCGGACGCGCCCAAAGCCCGCCGCGCGAGCGCCCGCGTCCGGCTGGGCCCCGGCCGGCCCATACCGTTCGGGATCGCCATCGGACCGGTCCTGCTGCTGGGCGCCTGGATCGTGGGTTCGGTCTCCGGCGCACTCGACCCTGAAACCCTACCCGCACCGTGGGATGTCGCGCGCACCGCGGCCGACCTGGCAGCCGAGGGCACCCTGCAGTCCAATCTGCTCACCTCGCTGCGGCGGGCAGTTTCCGGGCTGGCGCTGGGGGTTTCGATCGGAGTGATACTCGCACTGGTCGCCGGGCTGAGCCGGGTCGGTGAGGCCCTCGTGGACGGACCGGTGCAGATCAAACGCTCCATTCCCACCCTCGCCCTGATCCCGCTGTTCATCGTGTGGTTCGGGATCGGTGAGGAGATGAAGCTCATCGTCATCACCGCCAGCGTGCTGGTGCCGATCTACATCAACACACACGCCCATCTGCGCGGGGTCGACGCACGGTATGTCGAGCTCGCGCAGACCGTGGGCCTGTCGCGGTGGGGTTTCGTCCGCAAGGTGGCGCTGCCCGGTTCACTGCCGGGCTTTTTCACCGGTCTGCGGCTGGCGGTGACCATTTCGTGGCTGGCCCTGGTCGTAGTGGAGCAGGTCAACGCCACCAGCGGGATCGGCTATCTGATGACGCAGGCCCGCACCTACGGCCAGATCGATGTGATCGTGGTCGGGCTCGTGATCTACGGCCTGCTCGGTCTGTTCGGCGATCTCGCCGTCCGGGCACTGGAGAGGAGGGCACTGGCGTGGCGACAGACACTCGCGGACTGAACGTCGTGGAGGTGCGTGCGCTGCGCCGCGGATTCGGCGAGCGAATCGTGCTGCGGGGTGTGGATCTGGATATCGCGCGCGGCGAATTCGTGGCACTGCTCGGGCGCAGCGGTTCCGGTAAGAGCACCCTGCTGCGGGCACTCGGCGAGCTGGACCAGGGCGTCGCCGGCGACGGTGACCTGACCGTCCCGCACGAGCGCGCGGTGGTTTTCCAGGACTCCCGGTTACTGCCGTGGCTCGAGGTGCTCGACAATGTCACGCTCGGGCTCAACGGTGCCGGCGCGGCGGATCGCGGCCGCGAGGCACTGGCGGAAGTGGGTCTGGCCGGTCGCGAGAAGGCCTGGCCGCGCGAGTTGTCCGGCGGTGAACAGCAGCGGGTGGCACTCGCCCGATCACTGGTCCGGGAACCGTCGCTACTGCTGGCCGACGAGCCGTTCGGTGCCCTCGACGCGCTCACCCGGATCCGGATGCACCGCCTGCTGGAGGATCTGTGCGCCCGGCACCGGCCCGCCGTGCTGCTGGTCACCCATGACGTCGACGAGGCCGTGCTGCTCGCCGACCGAGTGCTGGTTCTCGACGACGGCCGGATCGCCGTCGATCTGGTGGTCGAACAGCCCCGGCCGCGCCGGCACGGCGACCCCGCCCTCATCCGGTACCGCGAACAACTCCTGGCCGCGCTCGGCGTCACCGGCGACTCGGCCCAGTACGAGAAAGATGTGTCATGACCGAATCCCGCCGGCTGAGCCTCAACGCGTTCATCTATCCGGCCGGCCACCACGAGGCCGCCTGGCGGCATCCCGAAAGCCGGCCGGACCGCATCTACGATGTCACCTACTACCAGGAGATCGCGCGGACCGCGGAGGCCGCGACCTTCGACGCGGTGTTCTTCGCCGACGGTCCGGCGCTGCGCACGAATGTCGCTTACAACGCCGCACCCGGCCTGGAACCGATAACGCTGCTCACCGCGATCGCCGCGGCGACAACGCATCTCGGGCTGATCGCGACCGCGTCCACCACCTATTACGAGCCGTACAATCTGGCCCGGCTGTTCTCCTCACTGGACCATATCTCCGGCGGCCGGGCCGGCTGGAATATCGTCACCACCGGAACTGACTTGGCGGCCGCCAATTTCGGTCTCGACCGGCATCCCGATCACGCCGAACGCTACGGCCGGGCCCGCGAATTCGTCGAGGCGGTCACCGCGCTGTGGGACAGCTGGGAAGACGACGCGATTCTGCTGGACCGGGCTGCCGGCCGGTACGCGGATCCGGCGAAAATCCATCCGATCGATTTCGCGGGCGAGCACCTGCGCGTGCGCGGACCGTTCAACGCCGCCCGCACCCCGCAGGGTTACCCCGTACTGGTCCAAGCGGGCGCCTCCAATGACGGCCGTGCGTTCGCCGGCCGCTACGCCGAGGCGATATTCACGGCCCATCAACGCCTCTCCGACGCCCAGGCCTTCTACACCGATATCAAACGCCGGGCGCAGGAGTTCGGCCGCGCCCCGGAGCATGTGCGGGTCCTGCCCGGGATCAGCCCGTTCATCGGTGGTACCGAGGCCGAGGCCAGAGAATTGGAGCGGGAATTCAACGAACTCACCGTCCCCGAATACGGTATCGGGCAGCTGGAATCGATCACCGGCGAATCGCTGCGCGCGCTCCGGCTCGACGAGCCGGTTCCGGCCGAATTGTTTGCCGGCGCCGGCGATGTCACCGATAATGCGGCGAGCCGGCGGCAGGTCGTGGCGGGGATCGTCGAGCGCGAAAACCCGACGCTGCGGGGTCTGCTGCACCGTCTGGCGGGCGCGCGGGGACATCGGGTTTTCGCGGGAACACCGGAACAGGTGGCCGACACCATCGAGGAATGGTTCCGCACCGGGGCGGCCGACGGTTTCAACGTGATGCCGCCCTACTACCCCGGCGGCCTGGAAGTCTTCACCGAGACGGTGGTACCGATCCTGCGCCGGCGCGGCCTGTTCCGCACCGAGTACACCGGCACCACATTACGCGACCACCTCGGCCTGCCCACCCCGGCAAGCCGCTTCGCGCCACAGCCCGTCGCGGGGTAGCGCGGCATATCGCGGAGCGGTCGAGCCACGTGTACGGATCCATAGGGTCTGCCGTCGACGCCGTGTCGGCTGCTGTGGGCAACCGTCCCGCTCAGCTCGAGGCAGCCGGGTTCGACAGCATCCGCGTCACCGCGGCTACTGCCCGGGTATCCGCGGTGGCCGGCCGATGCGCTGCCAGCCTTTCCGCTACTGCCCGTCGGATGTCCTGTCCGATCGCGTGCCCCGGCGCGGTCAGCGCGACCCGGCTGACCCGGCGATCCGCCGGGTCGTGTTCCCGGGTCAAGTACCCGCGCAGATACGGTTCCTGTTCGATTCCGCGGGGGAACGATTCGGGGCACCGGATATCGTGGTGAACAATGCCGGCGCAGCGCGTTTCGCGCCCATCGCGATCGCTACCGACGACGATTTCGAGCGGATGGTGGCGGTCAATGCGAAGGCGGCCTTCGTCACCCTCCGGGAAGCCGCCAACCGCGTCCGCGACGGCGGCCGGATCGCCGAACCCGCCGATATCGCGGATATCGTCGCCTTTCTCTCCTCGGATGATGCCCGCTGGGTCACCGGTGCGTCGTTGCCCGCAGGCGGGGGTCTGTTCTGAACTACGCGGCGCAGGCGCGCCGCAAACCCCATTCCCGGGTCAAGAAGCGATGTGAGGCGTCCTCGTGGCGGTGCGTAACACTCGTCATGACCAGTTCGGCGGCTCCGGTCAGCTGCTGGAGCGCTTCGAGCCGCGTGGCCACGGCATCCGGTGCACCGAACGTGCACCAACTGCCGGTGCGCCACGGGCCGGGCAGTCCTGGATCACCGGCCAGGCGCAAGGGGTCACCGGCCAGAAGCACTGTTTCGAGCTTTGGGACGAGATCGATGTCGTTGCGGTCGCAGCCGCGCGCATGACCCGCTACGCAATCGAGGATCGCGGTCCGGTCCATCGAGTATCGGACGTCTCGCCGCAGCACTTCCAGAGCCTTTGTGATCGGTGATATTTCTCCTCGGATTCGACGTCCACACGCATCAGCGGCAGGGCCACGTGAGGCGATAAGAGCTAGCCTCGGGGCCGGGCACCCCTGCCGAAGGTGATATCGGCGTGCTCCGGATCCCAGCGGTTGCGGAACACCACATCGGTGAGCGGCCGCCGCCGCACCGGTCCGTGACTGCCTCGCGGCCAGCCGATGACGATATGCCCGGCCAGAAACCATTCGTCGGGAATGCCGACCGACTCGCGCAGAACCTGACCGCCGTCATAGGACGCCCAGCTCGTCAGACAGGCACCCAGCCCCTGCGCGCGCGCCGCGAGATAGAAGTTCTGCAGCGCCGGATAGATCGAGCCGCCCTGCAGGAACTCCGAGGAGAAATCGTTTTTGAACGCCGTGAACAGCACCGAGGTGTATTCACCGGCCCGATCGTGTAGCTCGTAGGTGGCCCGGTTGTTGCGTGCGGGGCGGCTCTGGTCATCGTCGGAGGGCCTGCTCATCCCGTAGATCGATTCGATGGACCGCAAGGCGATCTGGGCGGCCTGCGCCACGGCGGCCCGCTGCTCGGGCGCATCGAGCACGATGAAACGCCACAGTTGCGCGTTGGCCCCGTTCGGAGCCCACGTCGCGGCTTGCAGGCAACGCTCGAGCGTGGCGTCGTCGACCGGCTCGTCGGTGAACCGGCGAATCGACCGTGCGGTGGACAGCACTTCCCAGACATCGTCACTCGCATGGGGCATTCCATTGGTCTACTCGACGGGTGCTGCGATGTCGATAGCCCACCGGCAGCCCTCGTCCGAAGCCGCAAACCCACCACCACATAAATCACACCGCATGTAATGGGCCGTTATTCAGCGGTATATTTATGGCGCCCAAGGGAATCGGGAGAGGACGCCCATGAACACTGCCGGACCTGCGGAGTTGTTCTGCCGCGCCACATCGCAACTGGCCACCGAGGTCCGCGCGGTGCAGAGCACCTACGGGAAACATCTCAGGGCAGCCGTTGCCGGGGTACGCGCACAGATCCGGGATATGCCCGAGGTCGACCGAGCCGGCGCGCTCCGGATCACACCGCCCTCCCCCGAGAACGTGGTGTGGCTGCCCGGCCGAGTCTGGCCGGGGGAAGCCGAACGTGCCGCGCTGCCGGCTCGCGGGGAACGCCCGCCACGCGTGTGGTTCCGGTCCGATGCCGTCGACTACGACATCCTGCCCGACGCCGACGGCCTGCCCTGTGGCCTGTCCTTCACCGCAATGGAGCCCGACCTGGCCCGGCGCACCCATTGGGCTCGCGCGACGGACCGACGTGGCGACCGCGAATACGAAAAGGCGACGGCTGATGCGATCCGCGGTCGCGTCGGGTACCAGTGGGTGGATCGTTCGGACACCGAACACGTTCCGGCGCCGTGGCACCATCCCGGCGAGGATGAGCAGATGTTCTCCGTCAGCCCGCACGGCACCCCGCAGTACCACGAGATCAATGTGAAGGTAGGGCACGATTCCGCGGGAAGCCCCGTCTACGAGACGGTCGCTGTCGACGGCTGGGCGTTCGGCACCTATCTGTCGACCAATCCCGATTTCTGGCGCATCGCCGAGCGGCGGGGCGGCGATCTGGTCGTCACCGGATGCGATATCGGCGGCACTCCGGCGCGATCCACCGCTCGAATCCTGTACAGCAACGGTTTCGAGCGGCCCGTCCACGGCGCCACCGGCGGCGTCTGGATGCAGGCGCACCATCCTGACGGACGCCTGCAGGCCATCGAAGTACCCGGGAAATTCGACCCGCAATGGGACCCCCACCCCACTCTTTCGTCCTTGGTCGTCATCGACGGCGAATTCGTCACCCTGCATCCGTCTGATTTCTCCACCCCGGCCGGATGATCATCAGCTGGGCCGGGGCGGCTCAGTTGACCGGACCGAGGTCCGCGACCACCGGCGATGTTCCGGGCGACGATAATCGGTGATGTGATGTCGGCACCGCCCCGGACGGGCGATCCCGGCCGACGTGATCAGCGGTGGCGGTAGTGGCCACTCGGACGGAGATGTGGTTTCTGTGTTCGTCGACAACGGCGCGGTGCGCCTGTATGTACTCGACAACGGCCGAGAATCGAGCGTGCGGTCGCCGGTGCTGGTGGTGCCCGGAATGGGCGAGCGCGCCGAAGAATACGCGTGGCTGCTCGACCGGCTCGGCGATCGACGGGTCCTCGTGGTGGATGTGCGCGGGCGGGGTCGCAGTGACGCACCGCGTAGTGGCTACACCTGGGAGGACCACATCGGCGATCTGCGCGCGGTGGTCGACGCCGCCGGGCTGGAACGACCTGTCCTCGTGGCGTTCTCCCGCGGTTCGTCCTACGCGCTCGGCTACGCGCTCCAGTTCCCCGACCACGTCGCCGGTCTCGTCGTCGGGGATTACCAGGCCCGGCATGCCGGGCTGCCCATGGAATTCCTCGGCAAGCAGCTCGAAATGACCATCCGCGGTGTCCCGGTCACCCAGCGCATGCCCGAGCACGCCGTCCGCGGGGTGATCGCCGAGAGCCGTGAGGTGCCGCTGTGGGATCGGCTGTCCGAGTTACGCTGTCCGGTACTCGTGGTGCGGGGCGGCCGGCGCGGCGCGATCGTGACCGAGGACGTTGCCGCACGGTGGCAGACGGCATTGCCCTCGGTCGAGACAGCGACCATCGCCGACGCCCGGCACGATCTGTGGAGCCGCGACCCCGACAGTTACCTCTCGGTCCTTCTACCGTTCCTGGAGCGGCAACGCCCCCGCTGACCCGAAATCGAGCGCCTGCCGAAGCCGCTTATCCGCGTGCCTCGTTCGCGGCCGTGATGAACGCGATCTGGGCGGGTGACGGTCCGCAGAACTCGCCCTCGATACGGTCGGCCTCGCCGGCCTGCATCCGATACATGCTGTCGCGCAGGCCGGCGTCACCACCATGGAACCCTTCCAAGAGCTCCATCCACCGCGCCGCCAACTTCCGCGCCGCCGGTGCGGCCGGGTCCATTCCCACTGCGATCGCCGCATCGACCTCGGGGATGAGTTCACCCCATTCCGCTTCGGCTCGCCGGATCTGCTGTTCGCCGAGATCCTCCCGACGCTGCGCGAGCTGCGTCAGCTGCCCCTCGGTGAAATACTCCTTGAATGTGTCGTCGACCATGACGGTCCTCCTGATCAATTCCAGGAAGCGATCGACGGATGCGTCCGGCCTGCTCTCCGCCGTAGCGGCCAGCGCCGCGACCAAGGCATGTAGTTCCTGGGTCGCGGCCAGTTGCGCGGCCAGATAGTCGCGATGAGCGGACAGCACCTGCGGCGTTGCCACCGTCCCCGCGAGCACGTCCGCGATCCGATCCAGGCCCAGGCCCAACTGACGCAGGGCCAGCACCTGATACAGACGCTGGACATCACTCGCGGTGTAGAGCCGGTGTCCGGTACCGGTCCGCTCCGCCGGATGCACCAACCCGATACGGTCGTAATGATGCAGGGTCCGCACGGTCAGCCCGGCCTCGGCCGCGAGCTCACCGACCTTCCATACCCGCTCGGTTCCGCGCTGGTCCATCCGTTTCATCCCACTTCCACCGGCGCACCGTGCGCCGGCACCGCCGACGTTAGAACCTGACCTTACGTCAGGTGCAAACCGAAGAACGCCCTCCGAATCCAGCGGTCACAACCTGCTAATGTGAACATATGTTCGAATCCGTCGAGGGTGCGCCGCCGGTCGCCCGTATGCGCCGCTCCCCCGGCCGGCGGCCGGGGATTGCCGCGCGCCCGCAGGCGTCGATCCTGCACGCGGACCTGGATTCGTTCTATGCCTCCGTCGAGCAGCGGGACCGGCCGGATCTTCGCGGTAGACCCGTGCTGGTGGGCGGCGGTGTCGTCCTGGCCGCGAGCTACGAAGCCAAGTCCCGTGGGGTGCGGACCCCGATGAATATCGGCCGGGCGCTGCAGTTGTGCCCGTCCGCGATCGTGGTCCAGCCACGGATGTCGGTGTACGCACAGGCCAGCAAGGACGTTTTCGCGATCTTCGCCGATACGACCCCCGTCGTGGAGGGGATCTCCATCGACGAGGCCTTCCTCGACGTCGCGGGATTGCGGCGGATCGCCGGGGAGCCGCACGCTATCGCAGAGGTGCTGCGCGCCCGGGTGCGGCGAGAGGTCGGCCTGCCCATTTCCGTCGGTATCGCCGGCACGAAGTTCCTGGCCAAGGTCGCGAGTGCCGTCTCGAAACCGGACGGACTACTGGTGGTCGAGCACGGCGGGGAGCTCGATTTCCTGCATCCGCTTCCGGTGCAACGGCTCTGGGGCGTCGGCCCGGTGACGGCGGAAGCACTGCGGGTGCACGGTGTCGAGCGGATCGGGCAACTGGCCGAACTCGGCGAACAGGGGCTGCGACCGATCGTCGGCCGGGCCGCGGCCCGGCATCTGCACGCCCTGGCCTGGGCACGGGATCCGCGCCGGGTCGAGACCGGGCGGCGGCGCCGGTCGATCGGCGCCCAGCGCGCGCTCGGCCGCCGGCCACACACACCGGCCGAGGTCGAAGCGTATCTGCACGGTCTCACCGATCGCCTCGCGCGCCGGCTCCGGACCGCGGACAGGATCTGCCGAACCGTGGTGCTGCGCCTGCGTTTCGACGATTTCACCCGCGCGACCCGATCCCATACCTTGCCGGAGTCCACCGACCACACCGAAACCATCCTGCGCACCGCGCGCGGTCTGCTCACCGCCGCGATGCCGCTGATCGACGAGCGCGGGCTCACGCTGATCGGATTGGCACTGACCAACCTCGACGACGCGGACCCCCGGCAACTCACCCTGCCGTTCGACGACGGCCCCCGCCCGGAGTTGGATACAGCACTCGACGAGGTACGCACCCGGTTCGGTTCGACCGCCGTCACCCGCGCCGCCCTCCTCCACCACGGCGAGGGTTTATCGGTCCCCCTCCTACCGGACTGACCGGCCGGCGATCTCTGCTACCGCGGGCCCGGACCGCGCACGGTCAGGGCAGGATCGAATCGATATAGCCGCCGTCGACGCGCACCGCGCCGCCCGTGGTCGCCGAGGCGAGGTCCGAGCCCAGATAGACCACCATATTCTTCGCCGGCCTGGAGATTCTGGATCCGGGAGTCGTGGCCTCCAACCAGCGGCGCCCGGCCGGGGAGTCACCCGGCTGGCTCGACGCCCAGGTCAACTGCTGGGCGGGCGTCGCGCGCAAGCAATAGTCACCGGTGCGAACTGCTGGCGTGATCTGTGGTGTCCTCGTCATGAGGTATACACGCGACACCACCCCGGAGCGATAGGCAGTACGCCCCGACGTCGCGCAGGCCGCGGACCAGGGAATACGGTCCGGTTTCTATTCGCCATTGACAAATGGCACATTTCTGAATGATTCTTACGGGTATGAACAGGTCGACGAAGACCTCACCGCCGGTATCACCGGTCCCGCCGCCGTGGGATGCGGCCGGCCGCGCGGGAGATCGGCCCCGCCGAATCAGCCATAGCATGGGATTCGTGCTCGCAGAGCACCCCGCGACGGTGCACCGGGTCGCTGATTCCGCCGGCCCGGCGTCGCGGCAATCCACACCACGAAAGGCGCGCTGACATGCTGGGACTCGATAACCTCTGGCCGTTCGGCACCCCACCCCGCTCCCGCGGCGCCCGCGCCGTCGTCACCGGCGCGGGAAGCGGGATCGGCCGGGCCTTCGCCCGCGAACTGGCCGCCCGCGACGGCCGGGTCGTCTGCGCCGATATCGACGAAGAGCGCGCCGCGGAAACAGTGGCCGCGATCGAGCGCGAGTACCCGGGCGTTGCTTATGCGTTCCGCTGCGATGTGGCGCGGCGCGACGACGTCGAGGTCCTCGCCCGCTACGCGGAGTCCGTCTTCGACGGTCCCCCCACCCTGGTGATCAACAATGCCGGGGTCGGGTCGGGCGGAGCGCAGGTCGGCGAGATCGGTCTCGCCGAATGGGAGCGCACCCTCGGTATCAACCTGTGGGGCGTGATCTACGGCTGTGAGATCTTCGCGCCGCGACTGCGCGCCGTGGGTCACGGCGGCATCATCAATGTGGCCTCCGCCGCCGCATTCGGCACGGCACCGCGAATGGGCGCCTACAACACCGGAAAGGCCGGGGTGCTCGCGCTCTCGGAAACAATGTCCGCCGAGTTCGCCGGTACCGATATCGCGGTGACAGTTCTGTGCCCCACGTTCGTCCGCACGAATATCGCACAGGATGCACCGGTCCCCGCGGGGGCACGCGAAATCGCCGACACCCTGATGCGGTGGACCGGGTTCTCCCCCGAACGCATCGCCCGCACCACCCTCGACGCCCATGACCGCGGCCGGCTGCATGTCGTCCCGCAACCCGACGCACAAGTCCTCTGGTTGCTGAAACGGCTGTTCCCCGGCCAGTACACGGCCGTGGCCGGTCTGCTCGCACGACTGCTGCCCGACGAGGAAGCGGCCGCGTCCCCCACCCCGGAAAGAACAGGAGTCTGAGATGGCGACCATGGACTTCGACGATATGCTCGGCAAAATCAAGGATCGGCAGTGGGCGCTGGCCGATATCGACTGGGACGCCCCGGGTGCCGAAACCCTCACGCCCGAACAGCACGAGCGGCTGAAACCGTTCATGGCGGATCTGATGTGGATCGAGAACGTGGGTGCGCGCGGTTTCGCCGCGATGGCGAAAAAGGCGCCCACCGATACCCTGCGGGAGATATACCGCTGGTTCCACGCCGAAGAGCAGCGGCACGCCAATGCCGAACTCGCCTTGATGCGACGCTGGGGAATGCTGGACGGCGACGAGATCCCGCAGCCGAATATCAACGTCAAATTGGTGATCGACTTCCTGGACAAGTACTCCGACGATATGTCGCTGTCGTTCCTGGGCACGGTCATCCCGATGCTCGAGGTCGCCTTGGACGGCGCCCTGGTCAAATTCATCATGGACGAGATCGACGATCCGGTCTGCCAGGAGACGTTCCGTCGTATCAATGCCGACGAATCCCGGCATCTCGCCGTCGATTTCGCGGTGATGGACGTGCTGGGCCATGCGGAGCTGCGCAAACTGTTCATAGAACTGGTCGGTGGCTGGGTGAAACCGACCTTCCTCGTCGGCGTGCTCAGCTATGTGCCACTCCTGAACAAGATGCGCGACAATATCGTCGCGATGGGCGTGGACGAGCAGAAGCTCTACACAGCCATGGAGCGCTACCGCAAGGTGGGCGAGCGTAGCGAATTCGTGCGCCGGCTTCCGATGTATCAGATCGTCAAACTGCAGGCGAACTGGGTCGTCGACCGCGGTCACCCTTACCATCTGCTCGCCGACGCGCTGGTGAAGATCACCGGGGCCATCCCGCGGCAGCTGCTGCGCAAGGACCCGACCTGGTCGAAGGAACTCACCTACACGCCCGCCGCATAACGAGGAACACCATGACGACACACAATGCGGCGCCGCTGGACGTCGCGGTGATCGGTGCCGGATTCGCCGGTATCGGCGCCGCAATCCGATTACGCCAGAACGGTATCGGCAACTTCGCCGTATTCGAACGGGGGTCCGCGATCGGCGGTACCTGGCGCGACAATACCTACCCCGGTGCCGCCTGCGATATTCCGTCCCGGCTGTACTCCTACAGTTTCGCGCCGAACCCCGACTGGTCACACACCTACTCCGGTAGCTCGGAAATCCTCGGCTATATCGATTCGATCGCGGCGAAAGCGGGCGTTACACCGCATATCCGCCTGCGACACAACGTGACCGGTATGTCCTTCGACGAAAACGCCGGAATATGGGATATCGAGTTCGAGGGCCGGGCGCCTGTCCGAGCCCGGGCAGTGGTGCTGGCTTCCGGGCCGCTGACCGAACCCGGTTTTCCCGATATCCCGGGTATCGACACCTTCACCGGCCACAGAATCCACAGCGCGCGGTGGGATCACGACTACGACTTCTCCGGTAAGCGGGTGGCGGTGATCGGCACCGGCGCCAGCGCGGTCCAGATCATCCCCGAGTTGGTGCGGAAGGCTGAGGCGGTCAAGGTTTTCCAGCGCACCCCGGGCTGGGTCCTGCCGCGGGTCAACCGCCGGACGGGCACGCTGGCGAAGGAGATCTACCGACAGGTGCCGGGCGCGGAAGCCCTGGCGCGGCAGGCCTGGTTCTACGGCCACGAATCGGTGGCGCTCGGCGTCGTGTGGAATACGCCGCTCACCCGGGTGGTCGAAATGGTCGGCCGGGCTCAGTTACGCCGCCAGGTGAAAGATCCGTGGCTGCGCCGTCAGCTCACACCGGATTTCCGGGCCGGCTGTAAACGCCTGCTCATGTCCGACGACTACTATCCGGCACTGCAGCGCGACAATTGCAAGCTGATCACCTGGCCGATCGCGCGAATAGCCCCGGACGGTATCCGGACGGCCGAAGGGATCGAGCACCAGGCCGATTGCCTCGTATTCGCCACCGGTTTCGATGTCTCCAAGAAAGGCACCCCGATCCCGATCACCGGACGGGACGGGCGGGTACTCGCCGATGAATGGCGCCGCGGCGCATTCGCGTATCGCAGTGTCACAGTGTCGGGGTACCCGAATCTCTTCCTCACCTTCGGCCCCAATTCCGGGCCCGGCCACAATTCGGCACTGGTGTACATGGAGTCGCAGATCGACTATCTGGTGCGCGCCGTTCGCATCATCCTGGACCGCGACCTGCGAATGCTCGATGTCCGCCCGGACCGCCAGGAGCGCTACAACGCCGCCATCCAGCGCCGGCTCGGGGCGACCACCTGGAATTCGGGCTGCCGGAGCTGGTATCTCACCGAGGACGGTTTCAACCCGACCATGTACCCGGGGTTCGCCACCCAGTACCGTCACCAGCTGCGCGAGGTCGACCTCGACGACTACACGGTGGCGACGGCCGAATCGAGTATTCCGCGCAGGTCGGTCCCCGCGTCGTGACCGGCGGCTAGACTCGATCACTCGAGCCGGGGGCAACCGGGCGGCTGGCGGGCGAGGAGGTGCGGAGAACATGCCGAGGTACCGGATCGACGATCTGGCCCGGGCGGCGGGCACCACCTCCCGCAATGTCCGCGCCTACCAGGAACGCGGCCTGCTCCCACCGCCCGCGGCCAGGGACGGCCGCGCCAGTATCTACGACGATTCCCACCTCGAGCGGCTACGCCTCATCGACGCCCTGCTGCAGCGCGGGTTCACCACCGCGCATATCTCCGATTTCATAACCAGCTGGGAAACGGGCAAGGACCTCACCGAGGTCCTCGGCCTGCAGCACGCGGTCACCGCGAACTGGTCCCAGGAGGAGCCGTTCGAGGTCTCCCGGGAACTGCTCGCCACCATCCTCGGCGGGCGATCCGACGAGCTGGTGGAGAAAATGCGCCGCATGGATCTGGTCCGGATCGACGGCGACACCGTGGTGATCACCGATACCCAGCTGCTCACCTCGTTCACCGAACTCCACGAGTACGGAATCGACCTGGGCACGCTCATCTCGGTATACGCCGAGGTGGCGACCCGGATCGACGATATCAGCGGCATTCTGATCCGCGCGGCGAAAAAACATATCGTCGACGAGCACGGCCCGGGCTGGCTACCCGACACCAACGAGGAGATCGCCGAAACCACCCGGATGCTGAACACGATGCGCGAACTCGGTGTCGCCGCCGTACACACCAGCCTGGCTCGTTCCCTGGACGCCACCCTCGCCCGCGAACTCGGTGACTATCTCGCCGCCGCGGCCGAGCGGGAACGCGAACGCAAAGCGGGACGGGCCGAACGCGGCCGCTGACCGCACTCAACGAATTGCCGACCGAGCGGTTTTCCGGGCTGTCCGGTGTCGGAGTTGTCACGCAGCAGCATCCCCGACGGCTCCAGCTTCGGCATTACCGACAAACCGACCCAGGATCCGGGCCGGACGGTCCGAGGAGAACATGCCGTTTCCGGGCGCAGCGATGATGCACACGAGCTACTCAGACTCTCGACACGAATGCCAGCGCGAGGAATATGACGCACAATGTGGCGCCCGCCACTATCGTGATGTGTAGTCCGTCCGCTGTCGCACTGTCGCCTTTGGACCGAGTCAGGAGTATCAACGTCGGCATCCCGACTGCAGCAGCGGCCGGCCAGAGCGCCGCGCCGGCCCCCCCACCCTCGTACAACACACGTAGCATCATCGCACCCGCCGCGAGAACCGAGAGTGCCGTGCGGAATCGGGCAAGGCGGGTGCGTTCCGGCTGCAGGCCCGAATCCCTTTCGGGGTGTTCCGAATCCGGGAAGCCCATGTGCGTCAACTGGCGAGGAGCAGGGCCACGCAGACCGCGATAACGCACAGACCGATCGGAGCGGTCGTGGTAGCGGCCGGCAAAGGCTTGCCCAGTCGTATCGCGCGCTCGGAACGCGCCCACCGAAGCCAGCCGATCGCGACAGCTGCCGCGGCCAGGCAAAGTAGGCCGGTAGACGCCAGGTGGCGAGTAGTGGCCGGGAGATGCGCCGTGAGGGCGCCGGTGGCCACGCCTGCAGCAGCCAGCGCCAACGCCGTCCTGATCCAGGCGAGAAATGTTCGTTCATTCGCCAAGGTGAACCGGTAGTCCGGCTCATTGCCCTGGCCGTATACCCATCGGGGCGCCCGTGTGGGCATATGTGGTCACCTTCTGTGCCTTACGCCGGTCCGGTGCTGCTCGACCCGCCCGTCTACCTACCTGAATTCACTTTATGTCTACCGTATCACCGGACAACCTCTGCGGAGATGACCGGGAGGCGCCCGCCGCCGACTACTGGCGACACATGCCCCACTCACGGCACAGAAAGCCCCCACAGACCCCTTGACGGTGTGACAGGCGACACGTATGGTCTCAGAAGTGAAGTCAGTTCAGTTTTTATAATGAGGAGCAAGAGTGCAGGTGCGGAAGCCCCCGAACGTGGTTGTCGTCCTATTGGACGACTGCGGATTCGCCCAGTTGGGATGCTTCGGCGCCCCCTTCGGTACGCCGAACATTGATTCACTCGCGGAAGGGGGCATCCGGCACAATGCCTTTCACGTCACCGCGCTCTGTTCGCCCTCGCGTGCAGCTCTGCTGACAGGGCGAAACCACCACGCAGTCGGCATGGGACTGTTTCCGGAGACACCGACCAATCGACCCGGATACTCGGGCCGCATTCCCGGCGGAATCGATACACTTCCCGGCCTACTCCGGACCGCTGGATACAGCACCTTCGCCGTGGGTAAATGGCATCTGACTCCGCGTGGCGAGCAAAGCTCGGCCGGGCCGCACACGCGGTGGCCGCTGGGAATGGGATTCGACCGCTACTACGGCTTCCTCGGATCCGAGGCCAATATGTGGGCGCCGAATCTCACGGTCGACAATCACCACATCCCTTCGCCGGGTGGCGCCACACAGGAGTACCACCTCACCGAGGACCTTGCCGACCAGGCGATTCGGATGATTACCGATCAACAGCAAGGCAATCCCGACCGGCCGTTCTTCCTGTACTTCACGCCGGCCGCGCCGCATGCACCCCACCACGTCGCCGACGAATGGAGTGATCAGTATCGCGGCGCCTTCGACGAAGGCTGGGATGTTATGCGCCAACGCGTATTCGAGCGCCAGATCGCGCTCGGTGTCGTGCCCGAGGGCACGACACCGACATCGCGGCCGTCGTGGGTACCGGCATGGGAAGACCTGAACGATACGCAGCGAGCGCTGTACGCCCGAATGCAGGAAGTGTTCGCCGGGCTGGTCTCGCACACCGATCATCAGATCGGCCGATTGGTGCGGCATCTCGAAGAGCTCGGCATCCGTGACGATACGGTGATCATGGTTCTATCGGATAACGGTGCAAGCGCAGAAGGCGGCCCGGACGGCACGCTCAACGAAACCGGCTTCGCACTCGGCGTGGACTCGAACGTCGAGGAAATGGCCGAGCACATCTCGGGTATCGGCAGCGCCGATTGGTACAACCATTATTCGTGGGGCTGGGCCTGGGCAGGCAATACACCATTTCACCTGTGGAAGCGATATTCCTGGCTGGGCGGCACTCGGGTGCCGTTCGTCGTCAATTGGCGGGCCGGGCTCCCCGTCGGTCGCGGCGAGGTCGCTTCCGGCTTCAACCATATGGTCGACATCCTGCCGACGATCTGCGAAATGGCCGGTGTGGACGTCGGCGATATCGAACTCGATGGACGCTCTTTTCTTCCGGTCCTCAGGCATGAGGCCGATTCGATCGAGCGAACGCAGTACTTCGAAATGGTCGGCACCCGCTCGCTCTACAAGAACGGCTGGAAGGCGACCACCGACCACGTGATCACCGGGGCGGGAGCCGAATCCGAGCTGGTCGAGGGCAGCCGCTCCTACGAGACCGATACATGGCACCTTTTCGACCTGACCACGGACTTCTCCGAGGCGCGTGATGTCGCGGACAGCCACCCGGAGATCGTTGCCGACCTCGAGCACACCTGGTGGGAAGAGGCACGACGCAACAACGTCCTCCCCCTCATCGAGGGTTCGTTCGTCGATCTCATCGCAGAGGCGTCGGGGTCCGGACCGCAGCGGACGCACTTCGTCTACCGACCGGGCACGAGCCCGATACACGAACATTGCGGTCCGGTATTGAGCGATGGCTTCACCCTCCGCATGAACGGTTCTTTCGGCGCGGCGGACACCGGAGTGATCTGCGCGCAAGGGGACTGGAACAACGGATGGGCCGTGGTCGCCGAGACCGGGCGACTCCACTTCGTGATGAGCCGAGTCGGCGTCGAGCACCTGCTGTCGTGGGATCGCATCGAAGAAATCGGCAACCTACAACTTACGTACACGCCGAACACGGAGCGAACAGGCGGCGAGATGAGCCTCCACGCCGACGGTGTAGAGATCGAAACGTACCGCCTCACGTCCGGAATCCCGCCCCTGTGGCAGTACTACGGAGCAAACCTCTGCGTCGGCTACGACGAGGGAATCCCGGTCTCGCGCCGCTATTCCGTTCCGCACCGATTCACGGGCCGTCTCGACCGCATAACCATAGACACCAAACCACTCAGCGCTGCACATGTCTCCGCCATGACCGAAGCAGTAGCACGAGGAGACTGAAGGTATTCGATCGATGCGAGACATGGTAATGACGACCACGACAGCCGACCGCGATGGAGCGGGTACGCACGGCGTGGACATCGCGAATCTGAATCACACGTTCATCAGTGCGGACGGTATACCCGTACCGGCCGTCGACAACTTCTCCTTGACCGTCCGCGCAGGGGAATTCATCAGCATCATCGGCCCGAGCGGATGCGGTAAAACCACGGTCTTGAATATTGTCGCAGGGCTCGAGGAAATCCAGTCCGGTCGCGTCAGTGTGCTGGGCCGGCCCGCCAAAGCGGGGCGCCCGGAGGTTTCGACTTCATTCGCCAGGGATGCTCTGCTCCCGTGGCGTAGCGCGAGGGAGAACGTTGCCCTGCCGCTCGAGCTCCGCGGGGTCCCGAAGGCCGAACGTCTCCAGCGCGCAGACGAGTTACTCGCCAAAGTGGGCCTGAGCCATGCCGCCGGTAACTACCGCGGTCAGCTTTCACAGGGTATGCGACAGCGCGTCGCCCTGGCCAGGGCACTGGTGGTCGAACCCGAATTGCTACTACTCGATGAGCCTTTCGCCGCGCTCGACTCGCAGACGCGCGTCCTGGTCCAGGGCGAACTGCTCCGGTTACTGCAAACCGGCGCGAATGCCGTGACCACGTTGATGGTCACCCACGACCTGGCGGAGGCCATTGCTCTTTCCGACACCATCGTCCTGATGGGACGTCGGCCGGGAACTGTGAAGGAGACCTTCCAGGTCGACCTCCCGCGCCCGCGAGACGCCGTCGCGCTGCGGTCGAACCACCAGTTCACGGAGCTCCACGAACGTATTTGGGAATCGCTTGCTCAGGAGGTCGAACTATGAGCGCACCGGTCAAGGCCACCACCCCGGCAAGTGGGGTCGAGCGGCCCGGCCATCCCCCGGCATTCGATGCGGCTGGAAAGAAGCGGAAGCCGGAAGGTCGAGCCCTGGTCTGGAGCCTCCGGCTGGGAACGATCGCCCTGATCCTGGGATCCTGGGAGTTGTGCGCCTCTATGGGGGTGGTGGATGAGCTCTTCACGAGCAAGCCTTCCGCCATCGCGGTAGCCTTTTGGAACCTTCTGCCGAACGGCCAGATCTGGCAGGATACATTCGTCACGGTGACAGAAGTGCTGCTGGGGTTCAGCCTCTCGGCAGTCGCGGGGATACTTGTAGGTTTGGTCCTCAGTTCGATCAGGGTCCTCGCCGATGCACTCGAGCCCATTCTGAACGCGCTGAACACTGTGCCCCGAATCGCGTTGATCCCGCTGTTCGTGGCCTGGTTCGGTCTCGGCGTGACGCCCCGCATAGTCCTGGCCTTCACCATCGCCTTTTTCATCATGGCGACCACGGTGACGGCAGCGCTGGCCAGCCCGAACAAGGACCTGCAACTTCTGGCGAAAAGCCTGGGCGCGACGCGCCGGCAAACCATGCTGAAATTCGTCCTGCCGGGCGCTACACCGGTGATCGCTTCGGGCCTGCAACTGTCCCTGATCTATTCGTTCCTGGGCGTCATCGCAGCAGAAATCGTGTCGGGCAGCGCTGGCTTGGGAACACGGATGACGGCCTACGCGAATTCGTTCCAAGCGGCGAGTTACTTTGCTGTCCTCGTAATCCTCACGATCGTCTCAACGATCCTGACGACGGCCATTCGCCGAACGGAGAAGCGCCTCCTCCGGTGGCACGCCTACGAATCGGCTGGAAACTGACCTCCTACCAATCCCGTGCGCGGGTTCTTACCCTCTCTACTTCAGGAGAACAGCGTTGTTCAAAACCGGACGTATCGGCGGAAATCGGATCGTGTCGCTCATTGCTGCTGCCGTGGCGGTATCCGCCGCCACGACGCTGTCCGCATGTGTAAGCAGCTCACCCACCACCGTCAACGGTGTCACCGCCATCACCGTCGGAGCGTTCGCCAACGCCCTGCCCACCCTGCCGATTCAGGTTGCACAGAATCAGGGCTTCTTCGAGCAGAACAAGCTCGAGGTCGACGTCGAAACTGCCTCGTCGATGCCTAGCCTGCTGCAGGCGGCGGTCGCACGCCAGATCGACGTCGCCGCGATAACCGGAACCGTCGCGGCCACGGCCATCAGGGAGGGCGCACCGCTGAAGGCGATCATCGGACAGGGCGGAGGAAGTACGGTCGTAGTTTCGAACAGCGTCCACGACACCGGCGCCACATATCCGGATTCCGCTCGGGCCCTCGCCGATAGGACGATAGGAGTGACCGCTCCCGGCGGTTACAGCGATCAGATCTTCAAATATATCGAAAAAGAGGCAGACGTCCCGGGCATGAAATATGTCACGGTTACCGGTGTTGCAGAGAATATTTCGGCTCTTCAGAGTGGCCGCGTCCAGGCAGTCAATCTCGATCCGATCTCGGCGATCCGCGTTCAGCGAATGAACCTGGGAAGAATTCTCTACGACTTCCAGCACACCGGGCCGACCGAAATGCTGAACGTACCCACCACGTATGGGTTTGCCAACGTGTCCTTCGCCGGCAATCCCGCAGCTCCAGCGTTCGCGCGAGCCATCGCGCAGGCTATCGACTGGATCAAGAATCCGGCCAACTCCGGTGCGTTGCAAGTCGAACTCACGAATCTTCTCGGCCAGGAGGTGAACTACTCGCCGGACGAACTCGATCTGGTGCGGGGTAGCTTCGTGGCCCATATCGACCCGGCCGGGCTCGCGGCGAACTTCGCCGTAGCGGGCGTGGACGCCGACCCCCAGGCGGTCGTCGGCCCGGACGCCCCGACGACCGAAGCCGGTGCCGCAGATCTCATCGGTAGTTGACCGTCCACGTATCTCGACGTTCCCGCCGGGCATGGTCCAGCGATTGGAAATCCACGCGAACCCTTCGCAGGATCGCAGCCCCTTCATCCAGGAGAATCCGTGAATAAATACCCACTTTCCGAAGCAACCCGTAATCGACTACAGCAAACATTCGGACATTTCATCGACGGTGAAATCGTCCCGTCGATCAACGGTGAGACAATGGACGTGCTCGATCCGGCTTCCGGCGAGCGCATTGCCCGGGCCTCGGCGGGTGCCCGCGCAGATGTCGACCGTGCGGTCCGGTCAGCTCGTCGATCATTCGACGACCGGTCGTGGCGTTCGATCGATCCGCTGGAGCGAGAGCGGCGCATCCGCACAATGAGTCGGCTGCTGCTCGATCAGAAAAGCATGATCACCGAACTGGACGTTCTGGATTCCGGTCTGATCAGCTGGTATGTCGACTTCTGCGTGGATTTCGCCGCCAACGGAATCGACTATTATGCCGGTTGGCCCAGCAAAATCGAAGGTTCGATTCCCCCTGCGCCGGAAGGGTTCTCGGTGCGCGTGGAACGTGAGCCGATCGGCGTCATCGGTCTCATCACGCCGTGGAACGGTCCGATCACGGTCTTCGGCTCGGTAGCGGCCGCCTTGGCCACCGGCAACTCGGTCATCCTGAAGCCGGCCGAACAGACTCCCATGACCGCGGTGCTGATGGCGGAGATCGCGGCCGAGGCAGGTATCCCCCCGGGTGTCTTCAACGTGCTGCAAGGTCGGGGTCAAGAGGTCGGTGCAGGTTTGGTCGAGCACCCAGGGGTCGATGCGATCTCGTTCACCGGGTCCGTGGCCACCGGGAAAGCGATCCAGGCAGCGGCAGCGGGACAGGTCAAGCGAGTGACTCTGGAGCTGGGCGGAAAGAGTCCGTTCATCGTATTCCCCGATGCCGACCTCGAGGCCGCTGCCGCAGCAGCCAGGATGGCGGTGTGGGGCGCATCCGGTCAGGTGTGTACCGCGGGGTCGCGCGTCCTCGTGCACCGATCCGTTCAGGCCGAGTTCACGAAGCTGGTCATCGAGGGGACCGAGGGAATGACACTCGGTGACGGCTTCGACGCGGCCACCCAAGTCGGACCGCTGGTCTCGTCCGAACAGCTCGAGCGAGTGCGGAAGTACATCGCGATCGGCCGGGACGAAGGGGCCACCCTTGCAGTCGGTGGCGCCTCGCCCGACCGGTCCGGCTATTTCATCGAACCGACCGTTTTCACCGACGTGAAGAACGAGATGCGTATTGCGCAGGAGGAGATCTTCGGGCCGGTGATGTCGATCCTGCCGTTCGATACCGAAGCCGAAGCAGTCCGGATAGCGAACGACAGCCTATACGGCCTCGCCGCCGGCGTATGGACCACCGACCTCGATACGGCCGGCCGAATGACATCGGCACTGCGCACCGGGACCGTGTGGATCAACAGCTACCAGATGGTGTACCCCTCGATCCCTTACGGGGGAGTCAAGCTCTCGGGGCACGGCCGCAATCTCGGCGCCGCATCCATCGAGGAGCTGACCCAACTGAAAACAGTCTGGACCAAGGTCGGAGAGTGAAAGTCGAATGACAACCGCCGAAGAGCGTGTGGCTATCGAAGATGTCATCTATCGCTACGCATCGCATATCGATTCCGGACGCGTCGGAGATCTGGAGCAGGTACTACATACGGACCTTTGGGCGCAGTACGGCAATGCCGAGCCCATCGCCGGCCGGGACCGGGTGATCTCCTGGATCCGAGAGGCCACCAGCACCTGTATCTGGCAGCACCACTTCCTCCGGACGTATCACGTCGACGTTCGCGATGACCGGGCGACCGCGCTGGTTTACCACACCTCCTACCAAGCTTTCGCCGGGGACAAGGATGTCTGCCAACTCGTCGGCCGCTACCACCAGGAGCTGACCCGGGTCGACGGTCGATGGGTCATTTCCCGGCTCGTCTTCGAGATCGTATGGGGCGAACGGCGCACGGACAGCCTCGGCTACCTCGCTTCGGTCGGTGGCCGCGGGCCGGAGGTGCCCGGGTGGCCGTAACAGCCATCGATGGCTCGACGGGAGTCGAACAGGATCTGCTCGTAGTCTCGAGAAGGCCCCCTACTATGCGATACCGGTACACAGCGGGACGCTGGGCACCACGGGCGGACCCAGGACGAACACCGATGCCCAGGTCGTGAATGCCTACGGCCACTCCATCGAAGGCCTGTATGCCGCGGGCAATGTCATGGCCGGAGTGACCGGAATGTTCTACGACGGAGCAGGCGGAACCCTCTCCCCTGCACTCACTTTCGGGTATATCGCCGGAAGCCACGCTGCCGCATCGTCCGCAAGCGCGGCGTGACGGCGACCGTTTCAGGAACTCCTGCTCGGCATCCGTACGCATCGAGATGTCGGGTAGGAGTCACCCGCCCCCGGAGACCTGGTACCCGCGCTTCCCGCGGGCACGCCGTGTCGCCCCGCAAGGAAGGTTCTGTCATGGCCGCGACCGGAGAAGTGCCGTTGGCTGACCGGATGCTGCCGGTTCGACGGCCTCGATCGGCTACAGAACGCGGTATGCGACCAAGTCGCTGCGTACAGCAACGGCGGAACGGGCGCTGAACAGATGACAGTGCAGTCGAGTTACGGACGGCCGAGTTCGGCCGGACAGTCGGAAAGACAAGGATCATGAGTACGGACTTTCCCCATCTCTTCACTCCATTCGACGTCGGTGGTATGACGATCAGAAATCGCCTGGTTGCGTTACCGGCCGGGACGAGTATGGCCGAACGCGGCGTGCCCACACACGGAGATGTCGAGCATTTCGAACGACTCGCGGCGGGGGGCGTCGGGATGATCATCGGCGGCGCCACAGTGGTTCACCCTACGACCACTCTTCGGTCACGACGCCTCGTCGAGGCCTACATCGATGAGTTCGTGCCGGCCACAGCCGAGAAGGTCGCGGTAATCCATAGGCACGGTTCCCGTTTCATCGGCCAGCTCTGCCATCTCGGGCGTGAGTTCATCGGCGGTGAATCGGATGCGCCCCCGTCGGCGCCTTCGGCGATCAAAACCGTCCGCGACGCCTATCCGCCACACGAACTGACGATCCCGGAGATCGAGGATATCGTCGAGGGCTGGCGGACCTCGACCGCCAATCTGGTCGCGGCCGGCGCCGACGGAGCAGAGTTGCATGCGGCGCACGGCTATCTCCCGGCCCAATTCCTCTCCCCCCTGACGAACCAGCGCACCGACTCCTTCGGCGGATCATTCGAGAACCGGATGCGTTTCACCCGGCTGATCATCGAAGCGATGAAGTCGGTGATACCCGCCGGATTCGTCCTGGGGGTCCGCCTCAGCGGTGAGGAAGAAATCCGGGGCGGTATGGGAATCGACGACTGCGTGCGTATCGCCGAGAACCTGACCGATCTGGGGATCGACTACTTCAGTATCACCCACGGCACTCGGGGCAAGTACGTGAAGGACTCCACCAACGAGGACGCGGTCGCGATCCCCTCCGCTTCCGCGGTCAGAGCCGCCACCGGCGTGGCCACTCTGGTCGGCCAGCGGATTCGCGATGCCGGCACCGCCGAATATGCCGTGAAATCCGGCCACGCCGACATGGTGGGGATGGCGCGGGCACTGATTGCCGACCCCGATCTGCCGATCAAATCACAGACAGGGCGGCTGGACGAGATTCGCGGGTGTTTGGGTATCAATCAGGACTGCCGAGCCTTCGACCCGCACCTGCACTGCGCGGTCAACGCCGAGATAGGGCGGGGTCGCCATCCAGGTGTCGGCATCGCGGCCCCACGGCGGAAAGAAGTGTTCGTCATAGGAGGAGGTCCGGCGGGTATGGAGGCCGCCCGCGTCGCAGCCGGCCGCGGACATCGGGTGACCTTGTTCGAGAAGGACCCAGTACTCGGCGGCGCGGTCCGGGTAGCCGCTGCCGCGCCACACCGAGCAACCCTCATCGATGTGGTGGACTATCTGCAACGCGAACTCCGCCGCTTGAAAGTCGATGTGAACCTTTCCGCGGGAATCGAACTCGACGACCTCGCAGACCTGCGCGAGGCCGCGGACCATATCGTCGTGGCCACCGGCTCCCGCCCCTCGGAGCTTCCGGCCGGCCTGCGGGATCGGCCGTCCGCCACAGTCGATGACGTACTTCTGGGCAGGCTGCCCGCGGCCGAGAATCAGCGGGCCCTGGTCTATGACGAGAGCGATGGATTCTGGCCTGCCTACAGTGCCGCTGAAGCACTGGCGCAGCACGGCTGGCAGGTCACGATCGCCACGCCACTCATGGGACCGGCATCGCGGATACCCCATGAGAGTGTCGGGCCGCTTCTCGGGCGGCTCGGTGCGGCCGGAGTCGAGTTCATCACCGGTCACTCACTCGTGCCCCCTGTGGACCCGGGCGATCCACTTTTGCTGCGGCCGGCCTTCGGTCACGGGGACGTGGCCCTCGACGATGCCCTCATCGTATGGCATCGACCGCGTATGTCGCGTTCTCGGCTCGGACTGGAGTCCGGCGGCGCAGTCAGCGCCATCGGCGACTGCGTTACCCCGCGCCGGATCAGCCACGCCATCGCCGAGGGCTACCGCACAGGCGCCGAGCTCTGAGCGAGGCGGGCTTTCGCCGAGGGCACTACCCCACAACTCGGTGCTCGACACCCGGTAGGGGGTCTCCGACCTGCCGGCGGCCCCGGTCCTCGTCGATGTGCACGGCAATCGACAAGAGCCGGACCAGCTCGAGCGTTGAGGAAACCAGGACGGACTTCGAAATATCGCTCGGCGCGGCGGCACTGACCCGAGCCCGCCCCCGGCGCCCGCGGCTCTACGAGGCGAGGCGGCAGAGCGTCTTGCCGACGGTCGCACCCGACAGCAGCGCCACCAGGGCGGCAGGAGCTTCGGCTATCCCGTGGAAAACCGATTCCCGATATGCCAGCCGGCCGTCCGCAAGGTAACCGGCCACCTCCCGGCGCATCGGTTCCTCGAGGTGCGTGAACGAACCGGCCCGGAAACCGCGCATCCGCAGCCCTTTCGAGACCATGGTGAACAGATTCGGTGGGCCGGCCGGAGCGGCGCCGTCGTAGCCGGAGACCGCACCGCAGAGCGCGATCCGGCCCGCCGGGCGAAGGGCGTCCAAAGCGGCCGTGAGGTGGTCGCCACCGACATTGTCGAAGTAGGCATCGATACCGCCGGGTGCGAGCGCTGCCAGCGACTCCGGCAGCGCTCCATCACGGTAATCGAACGCGGGGATGCCGAGTTCGTCCCGCAGGAACGCGACTTTCGCCGGACTGCCGACGGAACCGATCACCGTCGCCCCCCGGATATGCGCGAGTTGCGCGGCCAGGGCGCCGACCGCGCCGGCGGCGGACGAAACCCACAGCGTGTCCCCCGGAGCAACGGCCAGGATTTCGAACAACCCCACATACGCGGTGAGCCCAGCGCTGCCGAGCGGACCGAGAAACCATTGGGGCGGTAGCTCACCGGCATCGATCCGGGCCGGGGCGCCGTATCCGCCGATGGTCTGAACCCGGGTGCCGACGAGCGCATACTCCCGATAGCCGAGAGTGTGGGATACCAGGTCGCCGACGGCGAAATCCGGGCTCCGGGATTCGATTACCCTCCCCAGAGCCAGCCCGGAGAGTTCATCGCCGGGCCGCAGCGGCGGCAGATATCCGTCGGGCGTGGTCTCGGCGAGCCGGATCCGGATCGACGGGTCGATCGACAACCAAGTGTTGCGGATGAGCACCTCCCCCGGCCCCGGCTCCGGGACCGGCACCTCGACCAGCTCGAGGTCGGTGGTGGTCAGTTTCCCGACCGGACGGCGGGCCAGCCGCACGTGATGGTTCAACGTTGGTTCCTTCACTCGGCGATCCGGTTCAGCGCGCGAACGCGACTTCGGGAGTCCGCGCGATCAGCAGGCGGCGGACGGCGCCGGTGGGGTCGAGCTGTGCGGTCGCGTTGAACGAGGCCTCGAAGACCCCCTCTCGGGTGGTACGACCGAGAACCAGCTCGTATTCGCCAGCCACCGCGCCGACATCGATGTGGTGGATCAGTGTGCTCTTCTCGCGCTGCGCCAGATAGCGGATCAACCCGTCACGGTCGCCTACGAATTCGGCGCTCTGACCGTCGCCTTTCGAGAACTGAACGGACATGGTGAAATCATCGGCGATCATCCCGAGCACCCGGTCCGGGTCGCTGGAATCCATGCAGTCGAACCACCGGGTGAGCACCGGGACCGTCGTTGTCATGCCCGCGCTCCTTCGTTCGAGGACTGCTCCGGCAGTAGCGCGAAATCGGTGCTGAAGCAGACCTGATACCGGTCGATGCGGCCGTCGGCGCCGATATGCATCGCGGCGACGAACCAGCCGGTGGTCACGGAGTCGTTCTCGGTGACCGCGCCGTGCGCGAACTGCATATCACCGTCGGCGGCGACGCGCAGTAGACGATGTTTGCGGTTCACCTTCGGCCTGCCGCTGAGGTAGTCGAACATGGCGGCGCGACCGTGGTCCCGGTTGATGCCTGTGGGCAGGACCATCGCGAATTCGACACCCTCGGCCAGCAGGGCCGTCGCGTCCTGCAATCTGCCGCTGTCGACCGTCGCGTAGTAGTCCTCGATCAGGTGGGTCATGAAATGAACTTAGTTCAGCCAAGCTCTTCTTGTCGAGAGGTTCAGCCGGTACGCTCGGCAATATCGAATTGAACTCAACTCAAGGGGAGAACTATGTCTCCGACCTCGGCAGCCGCCACCGAAAGTCCCTGGCCACGTTCGGAACCGGCGGGACTCACTCCCGCCCCCGAACAGTTACAGCTGCGCGAATCACTACGGGGGCTACTCGGAAAGCACAGCGGTATCGAACAGGTCCGCGCGGCAGCCGATACCGGCCCCGGCTACTCACCCCGACTGTGGCAAATGCTCGTCGACGAGATGTCGGTGACCACCCTGGCCGTGCCGGAGCACAACGGGGGGCTCGGTTACGGGACCGCCGAGCTGGCGATAGTCCTCGAGGAATGCGGACGGGCGCTGGCGTGTGAGCCTGTGTACAGCTCAGCAGTCCTCGGCGCCCACGCCCTGCTGGCGGCCCCGGAAGCCGAAGACACTCCACTGGCAGAGGTACTCGCCGGGAAACTCATCGCCACAGTGAGCGCACTCGACCCGACCACGGACGACCTCCGCGCCACGACGGGGCCGCTCGGTTGGCGTATCGACGGCACGGTCACAGACCTGGTCGGCGGCGGGAGCGCCGATGTCGTCGTCGCCTCGGCCGCGACGGCCGACGGCCTCCTGCTGTTCGCATTACGGCCGCCGGAGAACACCCGGCGCACCGAACGCCGCGTTCTCGACTCGACCAGACGTCGAGCTGACGTGACCGTGCACGACTGTCCAGCCGTGCCACTCACCGCACCGGACACCACCGCGACGACGCGCACACGCCTGCGCGACCTGGCAACCCTTGCGCTGGCCTGCGAAAACACCGGGATCATCGATCACCTGCTCGAAATGACCATCGAGTACACCGGGACCCGGCAGCAATTCGGCCGGCCCATCGGGTCATTTCAAGTGGTCAAACATCGACTTGCCGATCTGCTGGTATCGCTGGAGCGCGCGCGATCGGCATCGCGGTACGCGGCCGCACTCTTTGCCCAGGATCCCGATTCCGCCCGGCTGGCCGTGGCCGTGGCCGGCGCGGTCTGCACGGAGGCCGCCGTGCACGCGGCCGAAGAGGCAGTGCAACTGCACGGCGGAGTCGGGTTCACCTGGGAGCATCCGGCGCATTCCTACTTCCGCCGGGCACTGGGAAACGAAGCGGCACAGGGTGATGCGCGCACCCATCGCGCCCGCGTCGCCGCACTGATCGGCGTGTGACCGGAACCGGACCTTCCGGAAAATCCGTATTGACGCGCTTCCCGTCGTCCAGTAGAACTGAAGTGAATCCAGTTCAGGAACTCAGCGAAAGAGGCTTCGATGATCGACACCGACCACATCATCTTGGAGAAAGACGGCGAGATCGCCCGTGTCTGGCTCAACCGCCCGCACAAGAAGAACGCGGTCACAGTGGAACTGCTGCACCGGCTCGACGAGATCATCGCCGAGGTCGACAACGATCCCGAACTCAAGGTGCTGGTGCTGCGCGGACGCGACAACACCTTCAGCTCCGGCTTCGACCTCGACGATCTGCGCGAGAACTATGTCGGGAAAACCAACGCCATGGACGTCGCAGTACTCTCCGCGAAGGTCTGCGACCGGCTCTACTCGATGAACACCCCGTCGGTCGCCGTGCTCGAGGGCTATGTCACCGCCGGTGGCTTCGAGCTGATGATCTCCTGCGATTTCGCGGTCGCGGCCGACGATGCCAAGATCGGTGACTTCCATATTCGGCGGGCCTTGTTCGGCGGCGCCGGCCCGATCTACCGGCTGCCCCGGATGATCGGTATCCGCAAGACCAAAGAACTGATGCTCACCGGCAAATTGCTCAATGGCCGGGAAGCCGCCGACTTCGATCTGATCAACGCGTCGGCGCCCGCCGGGGAATTGGATCAGCTCGTCGCCGACTTCATCGCCCCGATCGTGGACAAGAGCCCGTTCGCCATGAAGCTCACCAAGATGACCATCGACCGCGGCCTGGATGCCGATATCCAGTCGCTGATGGTGATGGAACACCTCGCCGTCGGCAACGCCCTGCAGTCCGAGGATGCGCGCGAGGGTGTGAATGCCTTCCTGGAGAAGCGCGAGCCGAAGTGGGTCGGTCGCTGAATTCCGGATAGGCAGCCACGAATCGGAAGGGACGACATGGGCGAGCAGGTGAGTCCGGTACTCGAGGGCAGTAGGTGCGCGGTATGCGGCACGGTGGGTTATCCGGCGAGTGCGAACTGTGCGCGCTGCGCCGCACCCACCGCCGAACCGCTGGAACTGAGTACCGAAGGCGTGGTGTGGGCGCACACCGTGCAGCGGTTCGCACCGAAATCGCCGCCGTATGTCGTTCCCGCCGAGGGCTTCACACCGTACGCGGTGGGCTACGTCGAACTCCCCGAGGGAATCAAGGTCGAGGCGATTCTCGACTGCGACGATTTCGCCGGCCTGGACCGGGCACCGGTGCGACTCGTCGCCGTGACGCCGGTGCCGCGGTTCGCCACCATATCCCTTCAGCAGAGCGAGGTCCGGTGACCCAGCAGGTTTCGATCATCGGCAGCGGCCTGTCCCGCTTCGGCCGTCAGCCCGGGGTCACCGGACGCCAACTCGCTGTCCAGGCGATCGGCAACGCACTGGCCGACGCCGGTCTGACCTGGCCCGATATCCAGGTCGCCTACGGCGGCAGCGACGGGTCCGGATTGGCCGACACCCTGGTGGCCGAACTCGGCTTCACCGGGATCCCGTTCACCAATGTCAAAAACGGGTGCGCCACGGGTGGTAGCGCGCTGTTCTCCGCCGTCAACGCGGTCCGCTCCGGCGCCGCCGAGATCGCCCTGGCCGTCGGTTTCGACAAGCACCCGCGTGGCGCATTCGATCCGGACCCCGCCGACTGGGGACTGCCCGAGGGGTACGGTTCGGCCGGTCTCATGGTGACCACGCAGTTCTTCGGCGCCAAGATCGGCCGCTATATGCGCGAACACGGTATCTCCGCGGCCACGCTGGCCAAGGTCGCCGAGAAGGCGTACCGCAACGGTAGCCGCAACCCGAATGCCTGGCGGCGCGAACCGGTTTCGGCCGAGCAGATCCTGGCCGCGGAGATGGTCAACGATCCGCTCACCAAATTCATGTTCTGTTCGCCGGGCGAGGGCGGGGCGGCTGTCGTTGTCGCGGGGGAAGCCGCCGTCCGCCGCCTAGGTGGACGGCCGGTGCGGTTGCGTGCCATCAGCCATCGCACCCGCCGGTTCGGATCCTTCGAAGTGTTCAGTCCCGCCGTCCAGGGCACCGGCGAACCGACCAGTGTCAGCGCGGATGCCGCGGCCGCGGCGTTCGAGCAGGCCGGGATCGGGCCGGACGAGATCGGCGTCGCGCAACTCCAGGACACCGAGAGCGGCGCGGAGATCATGCATATGGCCGAATGCGGTTTCTGTGCTCCCGGGGCGCAGGAGGAGATGATCGCGGCGGGCGCCACCGAGATCGACGGCCGGCTGCCGATCAATACCGACGGCGGCTGTATCGCCAACGGCGAACCCATCGGCGCCTCGGGGCTGCGGCAGGTGCACGAGATCGTCACCCAGTTGCGCGGCGAAGCGGGTGATCGGCAGGTGCCCGGCGCGCCGAAAACCGGATTCACCCATGTCTACGGCGCTCCGGGTATCAGCGCCTGCACCGTTCTATCGGTCTGAGAGCGAAGTGAGCACAGTGAGCACACAGCAACTTCCCGACTTCGCCGAATTCACCGAGCAGGCCCGCGCCTGGCTCGGCGGCACGGCCGCGCCGCGCACCGAATCCGCCTGGGGCGACGGGGACGATTCGGTGGCGGTCTTCGAGAACTGGACCGCCGCGGAAGAACGGCGGAACACCGACACCATCCGCGCCTATGAGCAAGCCAAGTTCGATGCCGGATGGGGCGCGCTGACCTGGCCCGCAGAATACGGCGGCCGGGGGCTGCCGATGTCCTATGCGCTGGCGTTCCGGCGCACGGAGGAAGAATTCGATGTGCCGCGGCGCACCGAAATGTTCTCGGTCACCCAGCAATTGGTGGCGCCGACCATCGAGCAGTGGGGTACCGAGGAGCAGCGGGCCCGCTATGTGCGGGCGATGCTGCGCACCGACGTCATCGCCTGCCAGCTCTTCTCCGAAACCGAGGCCGGGTCGGATCTGGCGGCGGTGCGGACCCGTGCCGCCCGCAATGCCGACGGCACCTGGACCCTCGACGGGCACAAAGTGTGGACCTCCGGGGCGCGGGTCGCCGACCTCGGGGTCGCGGTATGCCGCACCGACCCCGCGGTGGCCAAACACGCGGGACTCACCGTTTTCCTCGTCCCGATGGACGCGCCGGGGGTCACCGTCCGGCCGATCCGGCAGATGACCGGCGGTAGCTCGTTCAACGAGGTCTACCTCGACGGCGTGGTACTCGACGACGGGATGCGGCTCGGACCGGCCGGCAAAGGCTGGCCGGTGGCACTCACCGTGCTCGCCGCCGAACGGCTCGACGGCGCCGGTCTCGGCCTCGCGAACGCGGACCGGGCAGTGGCGCTGGCGCGCAATCTGGGCCGCGAACTGACGGAACTGGAACGCGACAGGGTCGCGGATCTGGTGACGCGCAGCTATGTGCAGCGGATCGCGGGGATGCGGGTCGCCGCGGCGGTGGTCGCGGGTTCCGATCCCGGACCGGAGGCGTCGGTGGGCAAACTGCTCGCCACCGACACCATGGCCAGGACCTCCGAGGTGGCGCGGCTGCTGCTCGGCCGGGAGCTGGCCGCGGATTCCGGGCGCTGGGGCACGTACGCGTGGACCGAACATGTGCTGGGCGCGCCCGGCTACCGGATCGCCGGCGGTACCGACGAGATCCAGCACAACATCATCGCCGAGCGGGTGCTCGGCCTACCCAAGGAGCCGCGGCCATGACGCTGGAACAGCGGGTGCGCGACCGGCTGCGCACCGACTTGGATATCGAGGTCACCGGTTTCGAGACGCTGCCCGGCGGCCACTCGGGTCTCACCTACCGGATCTCCACCACCGGCCCCACGTTCGTGGTGAAGGCGGTACCGGAGGGCCGCAAGCCGATCGGCCGCCACGATATGTTGCGGCAGGCCCGGGTGATGGGCGCCCTTGCCGGGACCGATGTCCCGGTGCCCCGGATCGTGGCCGTCGACGAGGGCGAACCCGCCTGGTTCGCCATGGAATTCGTGGCCGGGGAATCGCTCGAGCCGGTCCTGGACGATCCGGCCGTCGAACCCGCCCTCGCGGCGGCACGGATGCGGCGGGCGGCCGAGGTGCTACCCCGGCTGCATGCGATCGATCCGGACTCGATCCCCGGCGTCGAAGCCGCGCTGACACCGGCCGACGAACTCGCCCGCTGGGCGCGCACACTCCGTGCGGTGCCGCCCGAACTGGTCGCGGGCGCCGATCGGCTGCTGGACCTGCTGGGCCGCCGGATCCCCGACCCGGTAACTCCCACGCTCGTGCACGGCGATTACCGGCTCGGCAATATCATCGCCGCCGGCACCGAACCGATCGCCCTGATCGACTGGGAGATCTGGAGCGCGGGCGATCCACGGGTGGAACTCGGCTGGTTCCTGGTCTTCGCCGACGGCACGAATTTCCCGGAAGTAGGCCGCACGGTCCCGGGCCTTCCCGACTCCGCCGAACTCGTGGACCGCTACCGCGCGGGCGGCCCGGAACTGACCGATCTGCCCTGGTTCGACGCGCTCGGGCGGCTCAAGATGGCCGCCATCATGGGACACAATCTGCGGCGGCACCGGGAAGGCCGGCACCACGACCCGGATCAGGAAAAGCTGCCCGCCACCATCACCCGCCTCATCGAGACCGGCACCGCGCTCCTCGCCGGTTGAGGTCCACTCCCCCGATTCAGGAGCCGCACCGTGGATTTCTCCTACTCCGCCCGCACTCGAGAGCTGCTCGACCGGCTCGAACACTTCATGGAGCAGTACGTCTACCCCGCCGAACGGGTCTACGACGAACAGGTCGCCGCCGCGGACAACCCGCACGACCAGCCGCCGATCATGCGGGAACTGCAGGCCGAGGCCCGGCGGCAGGGCCTGTGGAATCTGTTCATGACCCACGACGGCCTCGGCGCCGGGCTCACCAATCTCGAATACGCCCCGCTGGCCGAAACGGTGGGCCGGTCCATCATCGGAAACGAGACAATCAACTGTTCGGCCCCGGATACCGGCAATATGGAGATTCTGGCCATGTTCGGGACCGAACAGCAGAAAGCGCAGTGGTTGAAACCGCTGCTGGACTGCGAGATCCGCTCGGCCTTCGCCATGACCGAACCGGCCGTCGCCAGTTCCGACGCCACCAATATCACCTCGACCATCCGGCGCGACGGTGACCACTACGTGCTCAACGGCCGCAAATGGTACATCTCCGGAATCCTGGATCCGGACTGCAAACTGATCATCTTCATGGGTAAATCCGATCCGGACGCCCCCGCCTACCGCCGGCAGAGCATGATCCTGGTACCGGCCGACGCACCAGGTATCGAGGTGCTGCGGGATCTGCCGATGTTCGGGTTCCACGACCGGCTGGGTCACGGCGAGGTGCAGTTCACCGATGTGCGGGTCCCGGCGGAGAACATGCTCGGCGCCGAGGGCGACGGTTTCGCGATCGCCCAGGGCCGGCTCGGTCCCGGACGGATGCATTACGCCATGCGGGCCATCGGAATGGCGGAACGCGCCCTGGATCTCATGTGCCGGCGGGCACTGGAACGGACCGCTTTCGGCGGGCCACTGTCCGACCGCGGGGTCGTGCGGGAATGGATCGCGCGCAGCCGGATGGAGATCGACCAGATCCGGCTGCTCACCCTGCAGGCCTCCTGGCTGATGGACACGCAAGGGAACGCCGCGGCGCGCTCGGAGGTCGCGGCGATCAAGGTCGCGGCCATGGAGGTCGCGCATACCGTCGTCGATCGGGCGGTGCAGACATACGGTGCGGCGGGGGTCAGCAACGACACCGTCCTCGCACGGATGCACGCCATCACCCGCGCCCTGCAGATCGCCGACGGCCCCAACGAAGTCCATCTGCGCACCATCGCGCGTCTCGAGGTGAAGAAGTACCGATGAGCACAACCGATCTGAGCGGGAAGGTGGCGCTGGTGACCGGCGCCAGCCGCGGACTGGGCCTGGCCATTGCGCGTGGACTACGCGATGCGGGCGCCACCGTGATCGTCTCCAGCCGCAAACTCGCGGCCTGTGAAACCGCGGTCGCCGCGCTCGGCGACGGGCCGGGCAGCGCGTACCCACTGGAATTGCACGTGGGCCGGTGGGACACCCTGGAAACCGCCGTCGACGGGATCATCGAGCGCTTCGGCAGCCTCGACATCCTCGTCAACAACGCCGGAATCGCCCCGCTCGCCGAAAATCTGGCGTCGGTCACCGAAGGCCTGTGGGACAAGACCATCGAAGTGAATCTGAAGGGCCCGTTCCGCCTCATGGCGGTCGCCGGGGCGCGGATGGCCGCCGCCGGCGGGGGTTCGATCATCAATATATCGAGTATCGGCGCGGTGCGGCCGAGCCCGCCGGAAGCGATGTACGCCGCGGCCAAGAACGGACTCAACGCGCTCACCATGGCCTTCGCCCAGGAGTACGCACCGGCGGTGCGGGTGAACTGTGTGATGCCGGGTGGATTCGCCACCGATATGTCCGAGCACTGGGACGACGAGTTCATCGGCAAGATCGTCGACCGGCTGCCCGCCGGACGGCTCGGCGATCCGGCCGAGATCACCGGGCTGGTGACCCATCTCGCGAGCGATGCCGCCGGTTATACGACCGGTGCGCTGATCCCGGTCGACGGCGGCCGTACCGCGGTGTACTGAGAGGCGGCACAGATGAATACACCGGCATTGCACGACCTGTTCGGACTGGACGGCCGGGTCGCCGTCGTCACCGGCGCGTCCTCCGGCCTCGGGGCCGGTTTCGCGCGGGCGCTCGCCGGGGCCGGAGCCACCGTCTACGCGGCCGCCCGCCGGATGGACCGGATACAGGAACTCGCCGCAGCCGAACCACGAATCATCCCGGTTCGCTGCGATGTCACGGAACCCGACGACCGCGCCGCACTGGTGGACCGCTGTTACGAGCAATCCGGCCGTCTGGACATCCTGGTCAACAACGCGGGCCGGCCCGGGCCGCCGAATGCGGAGCAGGAGACCGACGCGGAATTCCGCGCCATCCTCGATCTGAACCTGCTCGCCGGATTCCACCTGGCCACCTACGCGGCGAGCCGGCTACCCGACGGGGAACGCGCGTCGTATATCAACATCTCCTCGGTGATCGGCCTGGTCTCGACCGCGCCGATCGGTGGCGCCAGTTATGCCGCGTCGAAAGCCGGAGTACTGGGGCTCACCCGCGAACTGGCCGGCCAGTGGGGCCGCCGGGGTATCCGGGTGAACGCGGTGGTGCCCGGCTGGTTCGATACCGAGATGACCGACGGCCTGTTCAGCAATGACAAATCGGCGGGCTGGGTCCGCCGCAACACCATGCTCGGGCGGGGCGGCCACACCGGTGAGGTGGACGGGGCCGTGGTGTTCCTCGCCTCGGACGCCTCCTCGTATATGACCGGACAGGCGCTCGTCGTCGACGGCGGCTGGACCGCGCGCTGATGCTGGCCGTTCAACTCACCACATGGGGCGCCGAACCGGAACTCCGGGAAATCCCCACGCCGCGGCCCCGGGGCGAAGAACTGCTCGTCCAGGTGACGGCGGCCGGGCTGTGCCGCTCCGATCTGCACGTCATGGATGCCGCCGCGGGTAGTTTCGACTATCCGCTGCCGCTCACGCTCGGTCATGAGGTGGCGGGGACCGTCGTGGATGCCGGACCGTCGGCCGAGGCAGGCTGGCTCGGGGAACAGGTTGTCGTGCACGGTATCTGGGGTTGCGGCGGCTGCCGCAACTGTCTGCGGGGCCGGGAGAACTACTGTCCGCGCCTGCGCCCGCGGGAAGGTCGCGGGGCACCGATCGGCAACGGGCTCGGCTATCCGGGCGGCCTGGCCGAAGCGGTGCTCGTTCCCGCATCCCGCTTCCTGGTGCGCTCGGCCGGTGTCGATCCGGTGCTCTGCGCACCGCTCGCGGACGCCGGTCTCACCGCCTATCACGCGGTCCGCGAACACCGCGATCTCGTCGACTCGCAGAGTGTCTGCGTGGTGATCGGTGTCGGCGGCCTCGGTCATCTCGCCCTTCAGGTACTGCGCGATTTCGGTGCCGGCCGCATCGTCGCGGTGGACACCCGTCCGGACGCGCGGGATATGGCTCACCGGCTGGGGGCGGACGCCGTGTTCGGCGATCTCGGTTCCGCGGCCGGCGCACTGGGCGAGGGCGCGGATCTGATTCTGGATTTCGCCGGCGCACCGGACACGGTCGCCCCGGCCGCCGCCGCGCTGGCGCCCGGCGGGCGATTGTCGGTGGTCGGCAGCGCGGGCGGACGTCTCGAGGCCGGTAAAGACGTGGGGCTGGCGGCAGGCTGGGGAATCACCGCGCCGTTCTGGGGACCGCGCGAGGATCTGGCGGCCGTGGTCGATATGGCGCGACGGGGGGCGCTGCACGTCACCGCGCAGACCTATCCGCTCACTGCGGCGGTCGAGGTCTACCGGCAGCTGCGGTCCGGAGCGATCACCGGCCGCGCCGTCCTGGTCCCGCCGCCGTGAACGGATCGAACCGCCCCGCCGCGGCCCCGCGGCGAGTAAACAGAGAGCACAGCGGCCCGAGGAACGGTAGATGAAAGCACTGGCGCAGGAGATGGTCGAGCGAGCCCGGCGGGCTCCGGCGGAGATCGCCGTGATCGACGAGTTCGGACAGCACACCGTGGGCGAGATCATGGCGACGGCGACCGCGCTCGCCGACCGCATCGCGGCCATCGACCTCCGCGGGCCGACGGTGATCATCCAGGCCGACAACACCTGGCACACGCTCGCCGCGGCCCTGGCAGTCGGTCTGCGGGGCGGGGTCGTGGCCGTGGTGAGCCCCCACGCCACCGAATCGGAATTCCGGCTCGCGCTCGCGGATATCGACCCGGATCTGGTGGTCGGCGAGCCCGCGGCCTTGCGGCACTGGGACGTGCCCGACACCGAGTTCCCGTCTGCGGTCCCCGCCTTCGGTGATCATCTGCTGCGGGCGCGCGCCGTGCCGTTCGGCCCGGTGCGGCGGTGGCGCGGCGGCAGCGCTATCGCCATGACCTCCGGATCCACCGGCCGGCCCAAATGCGTGGTCCAATCCGAGGACGCCATCCGGTACGCCTGCCGCAGTACCATCGACGCCGTCGGCCTGCGCCCGGGCGAATCGGTGGGCGCGTTCGTGCCCTTGTCGTCGGTGGCGGCGTTCTGCTTCGGTATGTATCTCCCGGCCTTCCTGGGCGGCACCATGGTCACCCTCGGCAGGTGGTCACCGGGGGCGGCGCTCGAGACGATGGCCGAGCACCGGGTCGCGTGGACGATGCTGGTACCGACCATGGCCCTGCAGCTCTCGGTCACCGATAACAGTGCCGGACGGCTGGCGGGTCTGCGCGCCATGACTGTGGGCGGTGGTCCGATGAACCAGCGGGCCCTGGCCGAGGCCGAAACGAAGCTGGGCACCACCTTCCTCCGGGTGTTCGGGATGTCGGAATGCCTCGGCCACACGACCCCGCGACTGGACGATCCCCCCGAAATCCGGCTGGGCCGCGACGGGCGGCCCTTCCCGGGCACCGTCGTCCGCGCGGTCGGCGAATCGGCAACGCGGCTACCCGCCGGTGCGATCGGTGACGCCCAAGTGAAGGGTCCCTCGCTGTTCGTGGGCTATGCCCGCGGTGGCGTCCCGGTCCCGCCCGACCTGACCCCGGACGGATTCCTGCCCACCGGCGATCTCGTGGAGGTGGCCGCGGACGGTTCCATCCGGGTGATGGGCCGCCAGAAACAGATCATCATCCGGGGTGGGCGCAATATCGATATCAACGAAATGGAGTCGGCGATCGCGGCACTGCCCGGAATCGTGCAGGTCTGCGTGGTCCCGGTGCCCGACGAACTACTGGGCGAACGTGCGGCGGCACTGGTTGTCGCCGACGGTGCACAGCCGACGCTGGCCACGATTACCGACCAGCTCGCGGCGGCGGACTTTCCCAAATTCAAATGGCCGGAATACCTGTTCAGTGTCGCGGACCTGCCACAGAACCGGGTGGGGAAACTGTCCCGGCCCGATGCGATCCAGCTCGCCACGCGACTCGCGGCAGCCGATTCGAATTCATATCAGGTGGGGTAGAGTTGACGAATCCGCGCACAGTCGATAATTGGGGGCACACCACTCATGACCGTTGACACCGGGAGCCGCAGGGAAAGCCCGCGGTCCAAACGCAGCAATATCCTGACGGCCGCTATCGAGCAGTTCGGGCGTATCGGCTACGAGCATACGAAGTGGGCCTCCATCGCCGACGAGGTCGGAATCGGCCAGACCGCCCTGTACCACTATTTCGAATCGAAGGCGCACTGCCTGCTCACGATCATGCGCCTGGAACTGGCCGATTCGGTCGACCGTTTCGTCTCGGCGACCGAGAACGAAGCCGATCCCGAAAAGGCCCTGCGGGCCGCGGTGGCCGCCGCCCTGCGGGCCGAGCCGATCGACGCGTTGCAGCGCCGCATTCTGCAGAACCATATGGACATGCTGGCCCAGCCGCGCCAATCCACGAAAGAAGAAGCCGAACGGCTGCGGTCACGTGAACTCGTCCAGGAGATCGAGCAGAACTGGACCGAACTGATCGCCCGCGGGATCGAGGCGGGCATATTCACCGGCGGCGATCCCAAGATTCTGGGCCGGATGGTCCTGGCCGTGGTGATCAGTGTCTGGCGGTGGTATCGCCCCGACGGCACGCTCACCCTGGCCGAGATCACCGAAACCGTGACCGATACCGCGGTACGCATGGTGCGCGCCTGACAGGCGGAGCCGAGCGGCGTCGCACCACCCAGCTTGTCCCACCCGGAGCGCGTCAGCCCCGGGCACGACAACTCCACGGCGGCGCCGTCTGTCCACCCAACCAGAACAGAATTCAGTTAGGAGAACCGATGTACAACCTCATCGTGCTGGCCTCCCGGCCCAGCGATTGGTCGCACGACCGATTCATCGAATGGTGGCGTGGCGAACACGCCGAGGTGACCTATCCACTGCCCGGGCTGCTGCGCTGGCAGCACACCGAACTCCTCGACACCGCCGACGAGAAATCGGCCGGCTGGGACGGCCTGTCGATTCTCAGCTTCGAATCGCGCGAGGCGCTCGATGCCGCGCTGGCCAGCCCCGAATGGAAGGCCGCCGTACAGCATGTCGGCGCGATGCGCGGCCGCCGGATGATCTGGTTCGGCGAAGAGCAGACCATGGTGCCCCTGGCCGGCAGCGGCGAATGAGCACGCAGTGGGCCGAGCCCGGCTGCTATCCGGTCGCCGACGGTATCCACCGCATCCCGCTGCAGCTACCGCAGGACGGATTGCGCGCGGTGAACGTCTACGCCCTGGAAACCAGCACCGGGCTCGTCCTGATCGACGGCGGCTGGCACCGCCCGGACACCTATCGAGAACTCGCCGCCGGGCTCGCGCTGATCGGCCGCTCCCCCGCCGATATCCACGATGTACTGGTCACCCATATCCACCGCGACCACTACACGTTCGCGGTGGAACTGCGGCGGCGCCACGGCAGCCGGGTGCACCTCGGCGCCGGTGAATCCGCGGGCCTGCACGCGATCCGAGAACTCGGCAACAACGTGCCGGACAGTTCGCTACGCGAACTCCGCCGCGCGGGGGCCGCCGGGCTCGCCGACCAGGTCCACATCGACAGCATCGACGAACCGTTCGATCCCACCGACTGGGAAGCCCCGGACCACTGGCTACGCCCGGGAGCACTGACACTCGGTGGCCACACGCTGGAAATCCTGCCCACCCCCGGCCACACCAAGGGACACTTGGTATTCCGCGATCCGGCACGCCGCTTGCTGTTCACCGGAGACCATCTACTCCCCACCATCACCCCGTCCATCGGCTTCGAACTCGGCACCTGGGAACTACCGCTGGACAATTTCCTGCGGTCACTCACACTGCTCGGCGATGCCGACGAGCAGACCATGCTGCCCGCGCACGGCCCCGACGGTGGTAGCGCCGGCGGACGAGCGCGTGAATTATTGGCCCACCACGAGCGCCGGTTCGACCAGATCCGCTCCGCGGTCATCGATCTCGCGCCCTGTACGGGATTCGACGTTGCCCGGGCGTTGAACTGGACCCGCCGCGAGCGGGCGTTCTCGTCCCTGGACACCTTCAACCAGATGGTGGCGACATGCGAGACCCTCGCGCACCTCGATGTGCTCGTTGCGCGGAACTGTCTGGCTACCGAGGACCACGACGGAGTCGACCTCTTCACGCTCTGCCGGTGAACCGGCAGAGCCATAGTCTCTGCCCGTGAGCCGGGCCCGGTAGCCCAGAGCATTACCTTCGAGGTAATCGACGAAACGTACCGGCCCCCGCCAGGATCGGGGTCGTGAACGATATTGCCACGAGCGCCACCCGCACGGTCGCCGAAGAGCTGCTCCGCCGCATCGGTGTGGGCGATCCCGACTCGATCGCCGCCCTCTACGCACCGGATATCGATTGGAAACTGGACTGGCCCGATGACGAGCACGGCCGTACCCCGACACCCTGAATACGGCAACGCGCCACTCGTGCCGACGCCGCCGCACACTATCGCGAACTCGCCCGCCACCACGTACCCGACGAAGCCGGCACGGTCATCGAACGCATTCTGGTCGACGGCCCGGACGCGGTGATACTGGGCGAAATCCGGCAGACCGCGCGCTCCACCGGGCGACCCTATCGCTCCCGCTTCGCGCTGCACCTCACAGTCGCCGGCGACCTGATCACCCGCCATCATGTATACGAGGACAGCCTCGCGGTCGCCCGGGCGTTCGACGCGTGACAGCCGGCGAGATACACCGGCGTGGATGTCTCGACCCTCATCCGGTGGAGACATCCACGCCGGATCGCACCGGTACTCAGGCGCAGGTCCAGCCACCGTCCACATAGAGCTCGGTACCGGTGACGAAGGTCGAATCGTCACCGGCCAGGAACGCGACCGCGGCGGCCACCTCGTCGGCCCGGCCGAGGCGCCCCATCGGGGTGTGCGCGAGCATGGCGCGATGCCGTTCGCTGCCTTCGTAGCGCGCGAGCAGCTGCTCGGTTTCGATGAACCCGGGGTGGATCGAGTTCACCCGCACACCTTTCGTGGACCAATGCAGGGCGGCGTTCTTCGTCATCGTCCGCACCGCGCCCTTGGCGGCCGCGTAGGCGAGACTGTTCCCCAAACCGCCCACGCTGCCCAGGATCGAGCAGAGGTTGACGATCGCGCCGCCGCCGCTCCGCTCGATCAGGGCACCCGCGTGCTTCATACCCAGCCAAGTTCCGGTCTGGCTCACCTCGACCACCCGGTTGTAGCGTTCCAGGTCTTCGTCGACCACCGAGGCCAGGCTGCCGATCGCGGCATTGTTGACCAGCGCGTCCAACCGTCCGTACCGGTCGTCCACCGCGGACACCACCGCACGCCAGTCATCCTCGCCCGCGATATCGAGGGGCCGGGGCAGATGCCGGTCCGGCCCGTCGAGAGTGCCCACGAGTTCGGTACAGGCCGCCTCGCCGAGGTCGGTCACCACGAGCGTGGCGCCTTCCGCGGCGAGCCGGCGCACGATCTCCACGCCGATACCGCCGGTCGAGCCGGTCACCAGGACAACCTTGTCGTTCAGCCTCGAGGGACCCGTTGGCATGGCAGGCCTTTCGTGTTTCGACGGAGATACCGTGAGCAGATCGCGGCTCACAGTTTGTTCAGCACATTCCGGCCACCGATCAGCATCGCGACCCCCACTCCGGCGGTCGTCACGGCGGTCATCAGCAGCGCCATCGCCGCGACCAGCGGATAGGACCCGTTCTGCCACAGATCGAACAGCAGGGTGCCCATCACCTGGGTCGTCGAGGCACGCACCAGTAGTGATGCGGCAAATTCGTGGGTGAGCAGGATGAACATCAGGGCGACGGCGCTGAGAATGGTGGGCCGCATCAGCGGCAGCATCACCCGCAGATTCGTCACCAGCGGGGACGCGCCGCTGGTTGCCGACGCCTCCCTGTAGGTGTTGCCGAGCGAGAGCATGGCGGTCATCTGCATGCGGGTCGCGTACGGCAGCATCAACACGATGTAGACCAGGATGATCACGGTTTTGGTCCCGTACAGGATCAGCGGTGGCTCCGTATAGGTGAGCAGGAAGCCGACACCGAAGATGACCGCCGGAATGCCCAGGGGCAGTGCGGTGATCAGATCCGCGAGCAACGCCATGATCTTGAACTGCCGGCCGCGCACCAGCAGCGTGGCCATCAGATAGCCCAGCGGAACACAGATCACCACAGCGGCCAGCGAGGTCGACACACTGGTGAACACCGAATCCACGATGGCGCTGTCGGCGGCCAGGGCACGGAAGCTGTCCAGGGTGAGCAGATCCCAGGACAGCGAGCCGGACCAGTACGGGGTCAGTGAGACGATGATCAGCCCGAGCATGGGGATGATCAGCGCGAACAGGGCGTAGACGATAATCGTCACCGTGGCCCACAGTGAACGGCCCGCCGCCGGCGCGAAGGCCTTGCCGCCGTGGGTGACGAAACGGGACTGATTGCCCAGCAGACCTTTCTGGATCAGCACCAGCACCAGGCCGAAGATCACCAGTGGCGAACCGGCGGCGGCCGCCGCGGCGAAATCCGACGGCGATTCCGAGACCCGGCGATACATCTCGGTCGTCAGCACCTTCACGCCGTAGTTCTGTCCGAGCAGCAGCGGGCCGGTGAACTGGCCGAGCCCCAGCAGCAGCGCGATACCGCCGCCGTAGATGAGCGACGGCCGCAGCAGCGGCAGCACCACCCGGAAGAACACCCCGACGGTGGAGGAGCCGCTGATCTGCGCCGCCTCCAGATGTTCGGCGCCGATATTCTGCATTCCGGCACTGACGAACAGGTACACGAACGATGTCAGCCCGAAGCCGGTGAGGATGATGATCCAGGGCACCGTGTACACATCGATCGGCCCGGAATCCGAACCGCTCCACCAGGGCAGCTTCCGCAGCAGGACATTCAGGTAGCCCGGCCCCGGTGAGAGCAGGAACGCCCAGCCGACGATATTGGCGACCGCGGGCATCACGATCGGCAGGATCGGGATGATCCGCAGGAACCCCAGACGGTCCGGCAGCCGGCTCGCCGCGAAGGCCAGCAGAGTACCGAGCACCATGGCGATCACCAGCGAACCCAGCGCGAGCGCGACGGTGGTCCCGATCGTTTCGGCGATATCGAAGCGGGTGTACTGCGCCCGGTAGCCGCGGGCACCGTCTTCGAATGCCAGCGACTGCAACCGGATCATCGGTAGCACCACGAGATACGCGAGAACGGCCAGCAGCGCCAGATAGCCGGCCCGGGTCCGCCATTGCGCGGGCAGCGCGAAGGGACGGCTCACGGCGGCGGTCACGGTAGCCATCAGGCGTGCCCTCCCGCGCCCACGGCGACCGGTTCTGGGGTTTCGGCGTGCTCCTCACCCGGAGTCGCGAAGACCCGCAGGCTCGCCGGCGAGAAACTGACGACCAGCGGCGCCCCTGGACGGCTGCCGCGGAGCGCCGCACTGTGCTGGGCGGCCGGCGCCCGCAGGATCAGCTGTTCACCGCCGGTTTCGACGGTGACATCGAAGTACCGTCCGCCGTATTCGTAGGTCACCAGTTCGGCGTGCAGGGCGACATTGCCCAGCGGCACATCGTCGGCGGTGGCGTGCAACAGCACATCGTCGGGGCGCAGCCGGGCCACCGCGGTGGTGTGCCGATCGGCAGAGTCGCGCACCACGGCATGGGTGAGGTCGATCGAGTCACCGGCGGCGGTCGACCAGCCGTCGTGTCCGCGGCGCAGCGACAACCGGTTGCTCATCCCGATGAAGGCGGCGACATAATCCGATACCGGGTTCTCGAAGACCCGCTCGGGCGCATCGTACTGTTCGATCTTGCCCGCCTTCATGATGGCGAGCCGGTCGCCCAGGGCGAAGGCCTCGGACTGGTCGTGGGTGACGAATACGGCCGTGAATCCGAGCTGCTGGTGCAGCTGGTGGATCTGTGTCCGCACCTGATCGCGCAGGCGGGCGTCGAGATTGCTCAGCGGTTCGTCGAACAGCACCAGATCCGGCCGGGCGACCAGACCGCGGGCGACGGCCACCCGCTGCTGCTGCCCGCCGCTGAGCTGCGAGGGATACCGGTCGAGCAACTGTCCGCAATCGACCATCTCGGCCGCGGCCTCCACCGCCCCCTCGGCGACGGCCTCTTTCATCTTCCGCACCTTCAGCGGATAGCGGATATTGTTGCGGACGGTCATATGCGGCCACAGCGCGTACGACTGGAAAACCATCCCGATATTGCGTTTGTGCGCGGGAACATTCAGGCGTGCGTTCGCATCGAATACGTTCCGGTCCTTGAATGTGATCGTCCCGCCCTGTGGTGTTTCCAGCCCCGCGAGACAGCGCAGAGTCGTCGTTTTCCCGCAACCGCTCGGTCCGAGGAGAACCAGGAACTCCCCCTCCTCGATCGTGAGGTCGAGCTGATCGACGACGACGTTGCTGCCATAGGTTTTGGTGAGGCCGGAAACGGTGAATTGCGACGTCATCTCATGCCTTCTGGGTCGGGAATTTCGGAGTGCGCACGCCGGCGGCGGTTCCGCCGTCGACGAGAAGATCGGTTCCGGTGACATAGCTGCTGCCGGCGCCCGCCAGAAATGCGATCACCGACGCCACTTCCGCCGGGGCGCCGCGGCGCTGCATCGGAATACTCCGGACGTAGGCCTCCACATCGTCGGCCGCGAAACCGGGTGCCGCGGTGATCTCGGTGGTGATACTGCCGGGACATACCGAATTCACCCGGATGCCCTGTTCGGCCAATTCCAGTGCGGCGACTCTGGTCAGCGCGCGCACCCCGGATTTCGCCGCCCCGTAGGCGCCGAGCTCGGCGGTGGCCAGCACCCCGCGCAGCGACGAGATGTTCACGACGGAACCACCGGCGGTCATCGCCGCGGCGGCCGCCCGCAGGCCGAGGAAGGTCCCGACCAGATGCTGATCGATCATGCGGCGGAACTGGTCGAGCGCGGTGTGTGCCAGCGGCGCTTTCACCGCGGTACCGGCGCTGTTGACCAGCACATTCATTAGGTGGCCGGCCTGTTCCATTTCGGCGGTGACCGCCTGCCAGCCGGTTTCGTCGGTGACGTCGAGGCGGCGGTAGTGGGCGCGCGATCCCAGCTCCAGCGCCCGTTTCCGGCCGCCGATATCGTCGATATCGGTGAGATAGACCGTTGCACCCTTCGCAACGAACAGTTCGGCGGTCGCTCCGCCTATCCCCCCGGATGCCCCGGTCACCAGTACGTGGGTGCCGTGCCAGGGCTCGGCCATATCGTCCATGCCTGTCCTTCGTCGATCTCTTCGGAACTGTGGAGCCTGATCAGCTCTGGAAACGCCGGGCCCATTCCTGGGAGTACTGCGCGACCTTGTCCGGTGTGAGGTCGCGGGTATCCGGCGCGGCGATATCCTGCGCTTGTACGACGGCGCCCGGAATATCGGGCAGCGCCGCGGCATAGCCGTCGTTCAGCGCGGCCTGCCCTTCCCGGGTGGCCATGAAGTCGACCAGTACCTGGGCGGCATTCGGGTGCGGTGCGACACTCGTGACGTGGCTGTACCAGGGCGTTCCCCATGGCTCCGGCGGGAGCGACCAGTCGACCGGCGCCCCCGCGGCCACCTCGGTGACCAGTGGTTGCACCGAAGGGGTGACAGCGATTTCCCCCGATGTCAGCGCCTGGGCGATCCCGAGCGCGCTCGGATATATTCGCGGTTTCAGCCCGGCCAGCCGCTCCCAGTAATCCGCGCCGTAGGCTTCGGCGTAGTAGCGGTAGAGATCGACATACGAGGCGATACCGGTGGGGTTGACGATGCCGATCTTGCCGGCGAATTTCGGGTCGAGAATGTCACGCGGTGAAGTCAGCCCGTCGGGCGCAACATCGGTGTTCCAGCCCAGCGCGAAAACCGCTGCACTGCTGAGCGCAAAACGATTTTCCAGCACACTGATCTCCGGCCGGTATTCCGGTGCCCGCAGATTCGGGCCGACCAACTCGGACGAATAGCTGCCGGATTGGGCCGCATTGGCGATCCAGGTCGGGTCGGTGAGCATATGAACATCCGCAGTGCCGCGGCCGGTCCGGTTCTCGGTCTCCACCCGCGGATTGATATCGGCATCGGTGCCGCGGACGAACTCCAAGTCGATGCGCGGGTGCGCCGATTCGAACGCTGTTTCCAGCCGCTCGAGATTGGCGGGTTTCTGGCTTGAATAGAGCAGTACAGTGCCCTCGTTTTCGGCTGCAGCGACCACTTCGTCCCATGTGCCCGATACCGGAGCCGTGGCCCCCGGACTGGCCCCACAGGCGGTGAGGACGGAAGTGACAGCGAGGGCCGCGCCGGCCGCCGCGGCCTGGAACAACAACTTCATGGTGCGAATACCCACATCCCGCCGAACTGAACTGATGTCAGTTTGAAACTATGCCATCCCCATTGTGGTGTCAATCACCTTGGGCCAACAATATGAAGTGAATCCAGTTCAATGCAGACAGCCGCCTCTGCGATCCACTGGTGATGTGGCCGGGTTCGGCAGCGTCGCCACGAGCACCGGACGAGTTCGCCGGCGGTCACGGCGACGACTTCGCGACCGCCGGATATCTGCTGCAGAAGCCCCCGGGGACCCCGGCCGCTCAGTCGATCGGGTCGCGGGCGATCGGGCAGGTCATACAGTGCCCCCCGCCGCGGCCGCGGCCGAGTTCGGCGCCGACGATCGTGATGACCTCGACCCCGGCCCGGCGCAGCGCCGCATTGGTCTGGGTGTTGCGGTCGTAGGTGAACACCACACCCGGTGCCAAGGCGACCGCGTTGTTTCCGGAATCCCATTGCTGGCGCTCGGAGGCGTACAGGTCGCCGGCGGTCTCGACGATCCGCAGAGCGGGGAAGCCGAGTGCCCGCGCCACGACATCCACGAATGGGGTTCCCTGCTCGTCGGTGATCTCCACGCCCGGTGCTTTATCGGAGGGGCGCAGTGTGAACGGGTGGATTCCGTCGACGATCCGGGGATGCACGGTGACGAGGTCGCGGTCGGCGAAGGTGAAGACGGTGTCCAGGTGCATCGCGGCCCGGAGTTTGGGCATTCCGGCGACGATAACGGTATCCGCGGCCTGCGCATCGAACAGCGACTTCGCGAGCTGGGTGATCGCCTGCCTGGAGGTGCGCTCACTCATCCCCACCAGAACCGTACGATTACCGACCGGCATGACATCGCCGCCTTCGAGAGTGGCCTGCCCCCAATCGTTTTCGGGGTCGCCCCACCACACGGTCGAATCGGCGTAGTCGGCATGGAATCGGTAGATGGCCTTCATCAGCAGGGTTTCGTCGTGCCGGGCCGGCCAGTACAGGGGGTTGAGCGTCAAACCGCCGTAGATCCAGCAGGTGGTATCGCGGGTGTAGAGAGTATTGGGCAGCGGCGGTAGCAGATACTCGGGCGTGCCGACGGATTCGCGAGCCAGCCCGATATAAGGGGTGCGGTAGTCGGCGGGTAGGTCCGCGGTCGACAAGCCACCGATCAGGTACCGGGACAATTCGCGCGGCGTCAGCGAATCGAGATAGGCCCGGGTCGCTTCGAGCAGACCCAGCCCCACCCGGTTCACGATGACCTTACGGTCGAGCAGCCACGCGCGGGCCTCGGGAGCGGTCATGGTTTCGGTCAGCAGATCGTGCAGTTCGACGACTTCCACCCCACGGTTGGTCAGCTTGTTGACGAAATCGAGGTGGTCGCGCTGGGCCGCTTCCACCCACATCACGTCGTCGAACAGCAGTTCGTCGGAATTGGTGGGGGTCAGCCGTTCGTGCGCCAGACCGGGCGCGCAGACCAGCACCTTGCGCAACTGCCCGACCTCCGAGTGGACACCGTGCCGGGCACGGGGCGAGTTCACGGTCATAGCGCTACCTTCCGTCGTCGGAACCGAGAGCACGGCAAGCGGTATCTTTCACAGGCTCACCCACCCCGCGGCGAGAGCGATGACACCGAGTACCGCACCCGCCGCGATCAGGGCGAACCCCATGGCCTCGCGGGGCGAGAAAACCCGGCGCCCCTGTTCGCGGCGGGCGAGGACGAACAGGGCGGTCGCGGGCGCGTAGAAGATCAGTGAGACGAGCACGAATTTCAGATCCGCCGCATACAGCAGGAACGCCGTGTAGAGCGTGGCGAGGACGGCGACGAGCAGATCCCCGCGCCATACCGCGGGACGGGCATCGGCATAGGTCTCCCGGGTCAGGCAGAGTTTCAGTGCGTAGACCGCAGCGAGCAGGAACGGGATCAGCGTGAGGGCGGCGGTCAGATCGAGCGCGAAATCGAACGCGTCCTGCGAGAACATGGTGATGATCAGGATCGTCTGCGATAGCGCGGTACTCAGCAGCAGCGCGTTGACCGGGACATCACGGTCGGTGGACCGCCCCAGGAAGGCCGGCATATCGTCGTCACCGGCCGCGACGAACAGCACTTCCGCAGCCATCAGCGCCCAGGCCAGATAGGCACCCAGCACCGAGATGATCAGGCCTGCGCTGACGAAGGCGGTGCCCCACGAGCCGACTGCCGAATCCAGCACACCCGCCATCGACGGCTGCCGCAGTTCGGCGATCTGGCTGCTCGGCATGATCCCGTAGGACACCACCGTCACCGAGGCGAAGATCGCCAGCACACTGAGGAACCCGAGGATTGTCGCCCGCCCGACATCCTCCCGGCGCCGGGCGTGCCGCGAATACACGCTCGCGCCCTCGACCCCGAGAAAGACGAAGACCGTCACCAGCATGGTGTCGCTCACCTGCTCGAACAGCGAACCCCCGTAGTCCGCGCCGCGGAAATTGTCCGCGAACACCGCCGGATCCAGCAGGAAGACGGCGAGCAGTACGAACACGATGATCGGGACGAGCTTCGCGACCGTGACGATCCGGTTGATGGCGGCGGCCTCTTTGGTGCCGCGCCGGATCAGCAGGAAGAATCCCCACAGGCCCACCGAGGACAGTGCCACCGCGATCAGGGTATCCCCCGAGCCGAGGGCCGGAATCCATTCGCCGAGGGTGGACATGATGAGCACCCAGTAGGTCACATTGCCCACGCACGCACTCGCCCAGTAGCCGGCCGCGGAGTAGAAGCCGATGAATTCACCGAACCCGGCTTTGGCGTAGGCGTAGACACCGGCGTCCAGATCGGGTTTTCGCACGGCGAGCCGCTGGAACACCAGCGCCAGCATGAGCATGCCGGTACCGGCGACCGCCCAGGCGATGAGCGCGCCACCGACACCGGTTTCCTGGGCGAATCGCCGCGGTAGTGAGAAAACCCCCGCGCCCACCATGGACCCGACAACCATGGCCGTGAGCGTGAGGACCGTGACCTTCACCGCCTGCTCAGGCGCCTGCTGCTGGGCCATCCACACGACCTCTCCGCTCGCCCCGCTACCGAGTACCACCGCAGATCATTCGTCGACGCTCGTCCCGATGATGCCTCACGGGGCCGGGCACCAGGATGAACCGGCCGTTGTTCACGTCCGGCGTGCCGCCTCCGCTCCGGCCGGAGACTCGACCAGCGGCTGAGCGGGGCGTACGAGCGGCCGTATCAGCGAACGGATAGCGGCTCGAATCGAATGAGGCAGCCGGTGCCGGGGCGTTGTGCCGTCAGGCGCGCCGGGCAGCCCATACCGTGACGGTGAAGAGCAGCACGCCGGCGAGTGCGAGGCCCGCACCGACCAGCGCCGGGGCCGTATATCCATAACCCGCGGCGATCACGAGGCCACCGAGCCAGGCCCCGGCCGCGTTCGCGATATTGAGGGCGGCGTGGTTGAGCGCCGCGGCCAGGGTCTGGGCATCGGCGGCCACATCCATGAGCCGGGTCTGTAACCCGGGGGCCAGCGCGGCACCCGCCGCACCGACGAGCAGGGCGCCCACGGCCGCGGTGACCGGGTTGTGCGCGGCGGCCACGAACACCAGCAGAATCACCATCATCGCGCCCATGGCCAGGAAGATCGATCGGTCCACGCCACGGTCGGCGAGGACGCCGCCGATAATATTGCCCAGCACCATGCCCACCCCGAAGAGCATGAGTACCACCGGCACCAGGCCCGCACCCATACCCGCGACATCGGTGAGCGTCGTGCTCACATACGTGTAGACCGCGAACATACCGCCGAAGCCGATAGCGCCCACCGCCAGCGTGAGCAGCACCTGCGGCCGGCGCAGCGCGCCCAGCTCGGTCAGCGGGTTGGTGATGGCTATCCCGGTGAGCGGCGGTACGAAGCGCAGCAGCGCGGCCACCGTGGCCACACCGATCACCCCCACGACGACGAAGGCACTACGCCAGCCGAGATGCTGCCCGAGCCAGGTCGCCGCCGGCACACCGACGACATTGGCGGTACTCAGCCCGAGCATCACCGCCGCCACCGCCTTGGCACGCTGCCCCGCCGGCGCCAGCGTCGCGGCGGCCAGCGACGCGACCCCGAAATAGGCACCGTGCGGTAATCCGGCCACGAAACGCGCTGCCACCAGGGCCGCGAAGTTCGGCGCGAACGCCGAGGCCAGATTGCCGACGGTGAACGCGATCATCAGGAAGACCAGCAGCCGTTTCCGCGCCACCGTGGCGCATGCCGCGGCGATCACGGGCGCACCGACCACCACCCCCAGGGCATAGGCCGAGACCGCGTGCCCGGCGGTCGGCTCGGAGACCGTGAACGCGCCGGCGATATCGGGCAGCAGCCCCATCGTGACGAACTCCGTGGTGCCGATGCCGAACCCGCCCAGCGCCAGCGCCAGCATCGCCGGGATATGCCAGCTGGTGCGGGCAGCGGAAGCCGGGGTCGTGGCTGTGGCCGTAGCGGTTGAAGTCACGCTTCGGTGTAACAGCCCGCCACCGGATAGGGTTCCGTTCGCGGCTGTGAGTTCGCGCACCCGGTACGACGCGCCGCCGCGACCGCGCCGAATCGCCGTTACCCTTCCGGTGGTTTGCGACGCGACCCCATCGCTGTCCGCGGCCGGCCGGTGAATATCGTCTCGAACCGCCGAGTCGACCGGATTATCGACGGCGCGCAGCGACACGGGAAGGATGGGGCGAATGAACGAACCGCAGGTCCGTGACGAGGAGCTGAGCGGGCTCCGCGGCCCCGTGCCGATCCGGGAGTACTTTCCCGCGGTACCCGATCCGGCGGCGGCGCCACTGCTCTGGGTCCATGGTGGCGCGTTCGTCGGTGGGGGCCTCGATCAGCTCGAATCGCATGCGGTGGCGTTACGGATCGCGGCGGTCGGCAGGCGGGTGCGCACGGTCGACTACGCGCTGGTTCCGCGGTTCCGGATCTGGGGGCCGCCGAAACTGCGGCCGTCGGACAATCGCTATCCGGCGCCGCTGGACGATGTCATGACCGCCGCGACAGATCTCATGGCCGGCGATCCGCGGATCGTTCTGGGCGGCGCCAGCGCCGGCGCCTGCCTGGCCGCGTCTGCCACGCTACGGCTGCGGGACCGGGACGCCCGACTGCCGATCGGGCTCGTGCTCGCCTACGCGACCCTGCACGCCGAGCTGCCACCGCTACCGGATGCGGTACGGGCGCGGATACGCGGCCGGCATCGGATCGGCACCTACAACCCACATATGGTCCGCCGGATGAATCTCAACTATGCCGGATCGCGGCAACTACTCGAGAATCCGGAGGTATTTCCCGGGGGCGGCAAATTGAGCGGACTCCCACCGGTGCTGCTACTCGACGCCGCCCACGACACCTTGAGCGCCTCGAGCACGACCTTCGCCGATGAACTCACCGAGGCCGGGGTCGATACCGATCACCGTATCGTCCCCGGTACTCGGCACGGGTTTCTGAACCGCCCCCGCTCCCGGGGGTTCCGGGACGGCCTCGACGCTCTGTTCGACTGGCTCGAACAGCTGGCGTAATTCCTGCACCGACCCGACGGACGTTCACCGCCACCGCGATCAGCGCGCCGGCACCCGCTGCTCCTCGGCCGGATGGACTCCGTATTGATCGGTTTCCATCAGATGCGCGATATCCCGGCCCGCCGGGGTCATCGTGAGCGACGACCTGGTTTCCAGCAGCCAGGCGCGGTAGCCGGGCTGGACGTTCTCTTCCGGTCCCTGGTGCAGGATGCCCTTGGGTGTCCACGTGACCGTTCCGGGGGTATCGACCGAACCCCAGGGTGAGGGGCCCATCCCGTAGCAGATGACCTCGTCGAAGTCGGCGTTGTGATGCACCGGCGGGCGAGCGCTGCGCCGGCTGCCGACACCGAAAACGAGATCGTGGCCGGATGTACTGCTCATCAGCCGGGCAGGCGGTAACCCGCCGTCGGCGATACCGAGTCCCTGGACGTTCTCGATATTGAACCGGACGACCAGTGGGGCGCCGAGCACATCGAGGCACGGGATCGGGTCCACATCGTAGAAGTACGAGGTGAACCTGTCGCCGGTGCGCACGACCACCTCGTATTCGTCGTCCACCGGTGGGCCGGGCCGCCCGTGCGGGACCGGCCGGTCCAGGTGGAGATCGGGGTTGAAGGTTCCGGGCGCGCCTTCGGGGTCGAGATGCAACTCGCTGGTTGTCACCACGATGAACTCGTTGATCTCCTCGGCGATCGCGCCCCAGCGATAGGTCACGGCGCGCGGGATGAGCACGAAATCACCGGCACGAACTTCCAGCGTGCCGACCTCGGTATCGAGTTCACCCCGCCCGGAAACGATGTAGTGCAGTTCATCGGCCCAGACGTTGACATACCCGAATGTCATGGCGGCGGCGCGGCGGTTCAATTCGAAACTGATGCCCTCGCCCTCGAGGATCGATACGGGGAGCGCTTTCGGCTCGGCGAACACCGCGGCCGGTAGATCCCAGGTGTGGAATCGCCGCGGCACGTACTCGCCGCGGGCGCGTAGGAAACGAGGCCGGTACTGGGCCCGCACGATGGATGTGTTCGGGCCTGCGAAACCGTTACGGGAGAAGAGCTCGATATGTGGCGCCAGGACTTCGTCCGGCATGCAGCACCTCCGAAAATCGTTGTGCCACAGATCCTAGACACACCGGCACCGGGGATGCGCACTTTTGCGATCTCACAAGTGAGGTATTATGTGTCACCGAAAGTACACTCCCCGTGGTGAATCGGATCAGTTCCGGAACGGTGGTACCGGAAGATCGGCGCCGAAGATCTCCGGCATATCCCACGCCACGCTGTCCGGAAAATGGGCCGGACGCTTTTCCAGGAATGACGAAACACCTTCCGCCGCATCGGCGGCGGCGCCGCGACTGCGAATACCCCGCGATTCCACCCGGTGCGCGATCATCGGATGATCGGCGCCCAGCCCGCGCCACAGCATCTGCCGCGACAGCGCGACCGAGACGGGAGCGGAGTGCTCGGTGATCCGGCGAGCCAGCGCACCGGCCTCGTCCAGCAGGGTTTCCGGCGAATACAGTCCGTAGAAGAGACCGGCCTCGTAGGCTTCGGCCGCGTCGACGAGGCGGCCGGAATACACCCAGTCCAGCGCCTTCTGCATCGATACCAGCCGGGGCAGGAACCAGCTGGAACACGATTCCGGGACGATCCCGCGCCGGTTGAACACGAATCCGATCCGGGCGCCCTCCACCGCCAGCCGGAAATCGGCGGCCAGGGTCATGGTGATACCCACCCCCACGGCGGGCCCGTTGACGGCGGCGATAATCGGTTTACGCGATTCGAACATCCGCAGAACCACTTCACCACCACCGTCCCGGAACGATTCCGGTTCCCCGTCCTCGGGTGCGACGAATGTCTCGGCTCCGGCCGAAAGGTCGGCTCCCGCGCAGAAGGCACGTCCGGCTCCGGTGATGATGACGGCCCGCACCGAATCGTCACGGTCGCAGGTATCGAACGCTTCGATCAGTTCCTCACCCATCGCGGTGGTGAACGCGTTCAGCGCGGCGGGGCGGTCCAGGGTGATGGTGGCAACGGATTCCGAGACATCCAGGCGAATATCGACCATAGAGGACAGCATGCCACTGCCGGAGTCAGGTGTTCGTCGCACACCGCACGAGTAGTTCCGCCGGCCCCGCCGGGGGTGTGCCGCGTCGCCAGATGACCCGGAACTTCCGGTTCAGCACCACCGAATCCGATAGGGCGACGCGGACCAGCGCACCGGCGGCGAGCTCGGGCGCGGCGACGAGAGTACTGAGCACCGCCGGGGCCACTCCGGCACGGGCAGCCGCCACGATAGCGATCGCGGAGCCGAGTTCGGCCGCGGGCGGGGCCGGCGGGCCTTCGGCGCCGAGGATCTCCCAGACCGTATCGCGGGTCCCGGAGCCCGGTTCGCGCCACAGCAACGGCGTCGCGGCGAGCTCACCCGACGTCACCGGGTCGGTTCGGCCGGCCCATGGATGCGTGGGTCCCACCACCAGTAAGAGTTCGTCGGCACCGAGGACTCGGCCCCCGAGGTCCGGGGGCGGGTGCGGGCCCTCCACGAAACCGAGATCGGCATCGCCGGCCCGGACCATGGCCTCCACGTGCGCGGTGTTGTCCACCTCGAGGGATACCGCGATATCGGGGCGCAGCCTGCGCAGCTCCGCGAGCCACTGGGGAATCCGGTGGTCGGCGATGGTTTTCGAGGCCGCGATGCGCAGCCGCGGAGCCGCCGCGCTGTGCAGGGCCGAGACGGTTTCGTTGAACGACCTCGCCGCTTCGAGGACCGTCCGCGCCGCGGCGACCACGGCGCCGCCGGCGTCGGTGAGGGTGGAACCGGTGGGTCCGCGATCGAGCAGCCGCAACCGCATCCGCCGCTCGAGCGCACTGATCCGCATACTCGCCGCGGGCTGGCTCATCCCGTGACGACGGGCGGCGGCACCCAGACTGCCCGTATCCGCGACGGAGACCAGCAGGTCGAGGACCGCGAGGTCGGGGGTTCCGGGTGGCAGGGTCACAAGTGTCGATTATGGGTGTTCGGCTCGCCGCCCACGCACCGCCCCATCAGCCCCGCTTATGACCTCCTCCCTTTTCTCCGGCTACCGGTGCGGGCATCCGTTCACCAAGGTCGAAGTGGTGAACGAGGTGTATCGCAGAATTCCGGGTCTCGTCCTCGCCGCGGGACTCGCGACGACGGCGACGCTGCTCGCCACTGTCCTACCGGTCGCGGGCGCACCGGTACTGGCTCTGGTCGCCGGAGCCGCCGCCGGTATGCGCGCAGAAACGCAGATGGTGGATTCGGGCCGGTTCGGGCCGGGATTGGCATGGGTACGGCAGCATCTACTGGGGGCGGCCATCGTACTGCTCGGTCTCGGTCTTCCGATGCACGCGGTGGTCACGGTCGGCCGCGAAACCGCCGTGGTCCTGCTCGGCACGCTCTGCGCGGGCGCGGTTGCCGCGGTGATCGTCGGCCGATTACTGGGGATGCACCGCGAATCGACGATCCTGATCGCTGCCGGGACCACGATCTGCGGCGCCTCCGCCATCGCCGCGGCCACGGCGGTGATGAAGCCCGATCGCGAACGTGTCGCCTACGCGCTCGGCACGATTTTCGTCTTCAATGTCACCGCGGTGCTCGCCTACCCCCCGCTGGGCCGGGCACTCGGGATGTCCGAGGAGGCATTCGGCTTGTGGGCCGGTACCGCGATCAACGACACCTCGTCCGTATTCGCCGCCGGTATCGCGTTCGGGCCCGTCGCCGCGAGTTTCGCGGTGATCGTGAAATTGGTTCGCAGTCTGATGATCGTCCCGCTGTGCGTCGGACTGCACTACGCGGGCAGCCGCCCTGCCGCCGGAAGTTACGCGCAAGCTCCACTGTGGCGGAGCATTCCGCTGTTCGTCGTCCTTTTCCTCGCCGCCTCCGTTGTCGCCGGAACCGGAGTTCTGCCGCCGGCCTGGACCACGCACCTGACCACGCTCAGCTCATGGCTCGTCGCCGCCGTACTCGCCGCGATCGGCACCTCACTCACCTGGCGGAGGCTGCGAGCTGCCGGCTCACGCCCCCTGCTCTTCGGCGGGATCCTCGCGGCGGTCCTCGCGCTCTCGGCACTGACCCTGCAACTGCTGACAGGCTGGCGATGACCGATCGAATACGGCGCCGACGCAACACTTCGCATCCGGCACCGGGAGATTCCGGCTTGTCTCCGGCATTCTCCGCTACCGGACGGCGCGGCCCGTCAGGCTGCCGCGGCCCGCAACAGCCTTTCGTGGCCCCGGACCGCCCCGTCTCCGACGACCGTCCGAAACACCCGTTGCACCTCCTCACCTTCACGTCGCCCTCTCCCCCGTCGGTCAACCTTTTGCGGTCGGGGCCCGCCCCGTGTCTGCAGCGACAGAGCGAAGGAGCGCAGCGACTGAGCGCCGGAGTGAAGACACGGGGTTAATAGGGCCCCGATCTCGAGGCGCGGAGCGCCTCCAAATAACACAGCCCGCCCCGGTTTTCCGGGGCGGGCTGTGTGGAACAGCGGAGGTTACGGGGTCGTGGGCCGGCACGCCGGGTGTTCCGGCGGGCAGGGCGACAAGATCGTCGAGAAGTACTGGAACGCCGCGAAAACAGCGACCGGTCCGCCGATCAGGAAGGCGCCGATGATTCCGCCGGCGGCACCCAGCGTCGCGGCGCCCGCGACACAGCCGCCGATCGTGGCACCGACGAACGGGACCAGCAGCAGGGCGATCGGGCTGGAGACCAGTGCTCCGGTCGCCGCACCGAGCACACAACCGAGACTGCCGCCGATCACCGCGCCGACCGCGCCGGCGATCGCCGCGCTCATGGTCGCCCGCTGGGTGAACACACCCAGTGCCTGCATATCGCGCGGGGTGAACTGCTCGGCGACCTCCTTGCCCGCCTGTTCCGGAGTGATCACCGGGGCGTTCACCGGGGCGACCGGCACACCGCCGGTACGCTGCGGGGTCAGTACCGCGGTGCCGCCGTCGATCGCCGCGGCGATCGGGAACGCCATATTGTCCTTTCGATAGGTCAGCGGAACCGTGCTGAGCGGGGTGTCGTCGATCGCCTTCAGGATGAGCTGGTCTCCCGCGACCTGCCATTTGCCGTTGGTCTCCACGACGGCGGTCTCACCGGTACGGGTGATCTCGTAGGTGAGTTCCTTCGGAACGGGGGCGGGTTGCGCGTTCGCCGGGGCGACGGTCGCGCCGAGTGCGGCCACCGCTATCACGGCGGTGACTACGCTGGTTCGGAGTTTCATGGTTGTGTCCTCATCATTCGATATCGAGGCAGCCGCCGGCACCGGTTTGCGCCGCGGACGTGGTTCGGGGTTCGGGGTTCGGTCACCGGCCGGAGGTGTCGACGAGATCCCCGGCGAGCACCCAGCGTTCGCCTTCGAACCGCTGGATCTGCATGGCTTCCATGGGGTAGCCGTCGCCTTCACCGGTCTGCAGGGTGATTCCGGGCAGCAGCAGATCGATCTCGACGTTGTCGAGCGACCGCATCGCGTCGCGCAGACCTTCTCGCGTCTTGCAGGTCGCCGCGTCGAACGTCTTGTGGAAGCTCTGTGCCATGGCCCAGCCGACGAGTGTGTATCCGTCGGCCGGATCGGCGCCGGGTACGTACTGGGCGACCTTGTCGCGGTAGAGCTTCATTCCGGGATCGTCGGTCCACTGCGGGTCGGCCGGATCCTTCACGAAGACCGAGGTGACGACGTTCTGCACATTCGGGAAGCCGACCGGCGCCAATACGCTCATGGTGCTGGAGACCTGGGACAGGATGTGCAGCGGATTCCATTCGGGATTGCGTGCGTCGGCCGCCAACGTCTGGGCCGCGAACTTCGGGGTCGCGAAGTTCAGCAGCACATCGGCTTTCGAGTTCGCCAGATTGCGCAGCTGGGGGTCGACCGTGGGATCGGTGACCTCGTAACTCTGTTCGGCGATCACCCGCACACCGCTGCCCGCGGTGGCCTCGGTGAAACTGGCCAGCAGATCCTTGCCGAAATCGTCGTTCTGATAGAGGACGGCGACGGTGGCATCGGGTTTCTGTTCCTTGACGTACCGCGCGAACACCTGACCCTCGGAGTGGTAGCTGGGCTGCCATCCGATGGTCCACGGATGCCCGTCGCCGATCCCCCACTGGGTGGCGCCGCCGGCGACGAAGATCTGCGGTACCTCGCGCTGGTTCACGTAGTCCCAGACCGCCGCCGAGGTAGGAGTGCCGAGGGTGGACAGGAGAGCGAACACCTGGTCCTGTTCGACCAGCCGGCGTGTCTCCTCCACGGTTTTCGGGGGTTGGTAGCCGTCGTCGCGCAGCAGGTACTCGACCTTGCGGCCGTCGATACCGCCCTGTTCGTTGTTGACATACTCGAAATAGGCCTGCATCCCTTTCGGGAGTTCGGCGTAGGCGGAGGCCGGACCGGACAGAGGGAATATCCCGCCCAGTTTCATACTGGTGTCGGTGAGCCCTGTCGTCTGCTGACCTTGGCAGTCGCCGGAGGCGACCGCGTCGTCCGCCTCGTCGCGGCCCCCGCAGCCGCCGACGACGAGTACGACAGCGGCGGCCGCGATCACCGCCTGTATCGCTCTAGTGCGCATCGGTTCTTCCTTTCCGGGCTCGGTGTCCGAGCCAGTGCGCCGCCCGGCCGACGAGTCCGGCCAATCCATTCGGCGCTAGGTACATGACCGCGATGATCAGGAGCCCGAAGATGACTCCCGGTGCGGCCTGGTTGATGTCCTGGGCGAAACTCGGCACGTACATGACGAACAGGCCGCCCAGCAGCGGTCCCCACTGTCCGCCGAGGCCCCCGACGACCAGTCCGGCCAGCAGGGTGACGGACAGGGTGAGGGTGAAGGAATCCGGTGAGACGTAACCGATCACCCAGATGTAGACGCAGCCCGCGACGCCGGCGAACATGGCGCCCCAGGCGAATGCCAGCGTCTTGTAGAACGCGGGCCGTACCCCGGTCACCTCGGCGGCTGTCTCGTTGTCCCGCACAGCGTGTAGCGCGCGACCTACCCGGGATCGCAGTATTCCGGCGACCAGCAGATAGCTCACCGCGGTGACCACGAGTGCCAGGAAGTACAGCCACTGGTCCTCGGCCAGCCCGCTCCATGCGGGTGGCTCCGGTTTGTCCAGCGTCAGCCCCATCGATCCGCCGGTCACCGATTCGAAGCGTTTGAGCAGCGGCACCAGGAATATCGCGATGGCGAGGGTGACGAGCGCCAGATACAGTCCCCGCAGCCGGAGCGCCGGAATACCCAGACCCAGCCCGAGAACGAATGCGACTGCCGCCGCGGCCGGCAGGGTCACCGGATACGGTGTATCCCAGCGGTCCATCATGATTGCCGTGGTGTAGGCCCCGACCGCGAAGAACGCGCCGTGCCCGAGCGATATCTGCCCGGTATGACCCACCAGCAGGTTCAACCCCAGCAACGCGACCGCGTAGATCATGGCCAGCGCCAGCTGGAAGGTGCGGAAGGGCGCCAGTTCGAACGGCGCCCAGCAGGCCACGACGAGCAGGATGACCACCACGAGCCACGACCAGTTGAGCCGGCGGGTCCGGCTCCGTGAGCGTGCCGTCTCGGATACGGGCAGCCCGTGCTCCGGCGCCACCGTGGTATTCGGGATTCCCATATCGCTCCTGCTGTATCTATGGGGTATGGACGGGGGCCCTACGTGGTTACGCTCCGCTGCCGCCTCCGGGCCTGACCCGCTCATACCCGATCTATGGGGTATGGACGAGGGCCCTACGTGGTTACGCTCCGCTGCCGCCTCCGGGCCTGACCCGCTCATACCCGCTCCACCACGGGGGTGCCGAACAGGCCCTGTGGGCGAACCAGTAGCACGCCGAGGATGATCACCAGTGGCACGCCGATTTTGAGTTCGGTGCCGATGAAGTCGAGATAAGCGCCGGCCAGGGTTTCCGCGACACCGACGATGAGGCCCCCGGCCACCGCTCCACCGGGGCTGTCGAAGCCGCCGAGGGTGGCGGCGGCGAAGGCATAGATGAGGACCCCGCCCATCATGTTGGGTTCCAGGAACAGCAGCGGCGCCGACAGGACCCCGGATACCGCGCCGACGGCGGCGGCCAGCCCCCAGCCGAGCGCGAGGACACCGCCCACACCGATTCCCACCAGCCGCGCCGACTGCGGATTCGCGGCCACCGCGCGCATCGCCAAACCCGTTCTGGTGTAACGGAAGAGCAGGTACAGCAGCGCCATCACCACCGCGACCACCGCGAGAATGCCGAGGTTTCCGTACCCGGCCGTGACGCCGCCCACCCGCAGCGCGCCCTCCGGGAAGGGGTTCGGGAAGGATTTCAGCTGATACGACCAGATCCAGCCGGCCGCGGCATTGACGAAGAAGAACAACCCCACCGTCACGATCACCAGGGTGAGCTCGGGAGCGCCTTCGACCGGCCGGATCACGATCCGTTCGATCAGCATGCCGCCGGCGAAGGAAATGGCGATGGTAACCGGGAGTGCCAGCCAGAACGGTGTTCCGCTCTGGACCAGCTGCCAGGCCAGGAACGCCGAGAACATGGCCAGCTCCCCCTGGGCGAAGTTGACGATCCCGGTGAACCGATAGATGAGAACCAGGGCGAGGGCCAGCCCGGCGTAGAGGGCCCCGGCACTCAGGCCTTCGATGATCTGCTGCGCGAATCCGGTCACGATCACACCCGGTATCCGAGGTAGGACTGCGCGACCTGCTCATCGGCGGCGATATCGGCCGCGGTCCCGGACAGGACGATCTGCCCGCTTTCCAGTACATGGGCCTGCTGCGCTGCGCGCAGCGCCAGATGCGCGTTCTGCTCGACGACGATCACTGTGGTGCGTTCCTCTTTGTTGATGGTCTGCACAATGCGGAAGAGTTCCTGGGTCACCAGCGGTGCGAGCCCGAGTGACGGTTCGTCCAGGAGCAGGAGCCGGGGCCGCGACATGAGGGCCCGGCCGAGTGCCAGCATCTGCTGCTGGCCGCCGGACAACTGACCGGCCGTTTCGCGCAGTTTCTCGCGCAGGATCGGGAAATAGTCGTACACCCGGCGCAGATCGGCCTCGATACTGCCGCGAGCTCGGCGGGAGTACGCGCCGAGGCGGAGGTTCTCCTCGACGGTCAGCGGCGCGAAGGTTCCGCGGCCCTCGGGGACATGCGCGACCCCCATCCGGGCGATCTTTTCCGATGCCCGCCCGGCGATTTCGATCCCGGCCAGCCGCACCGACCCACCCACCCGGATCATGCCGCTGAGCGCACGCAGCAGGGTCGTCTTACCGGCACCGTTGGGTCCGAGCACCGCGCACACCTCCCCGGCGGCGACGGAGAAATCGATACCGTGCAGTACCTCGCCGGCACCGTACCCGGCGGTGAGACCGGTAACGCTCAGGAAGGGCTCGTTGCTCATTCACTGTCCTCTCGGGGGGCAGGGTGTAGCCAGACGTGCCGTACTTCCCTGTGACACAGGTCTTTACGGTCGTGCTGCCGGTCGTCCGATGCCGCGCGGCGGGGTCGGCGGTTCATGCCGCGGTTCCCAGGTAGGCCTCGATGACGGCGGGGTCCCGCTGCACCTCTTCGGGCACGCCGTCGGCGATGACACGGCCGAATTCGAGGCATACGACGCGATCGCAGATGCCCATGACGAACCCCATATGGTGTTCGACCACGACAACGGTCAGATCGAAATCGAGGCGCAGGCCCGCGAGAAGTCCGGCGAACTCGTCGACCTCTCCGTGACTGAGCCCGTTGACCGGCTCGTCCAGCAGCAGCAGCCGGGGTCCGGACGCCAGTGCCCGGGCCAATTCGATCCGTTTGAGCGTGCCGAACGGCAGACCGGCGGCGAGGTGGTCGGCGACATCGGTCAGGTCGAGACGTTCGAGCAGACCGTCGACCTGGGCGCGCAGCCGGCGTTCCTCGGCGCGGACCGGCGGCAGGAACAGGCCCGACCCCAGGAAACCAGCCCGCGCACGGTGATGGGCACCGACCAGTACGTTGTCCCGCACGGACATACGGGTGAACAGGCCGAGGTTCTGGAAGGTCCGGGCAATGCCCAGCCGGGCCATGAGGTCCGGCCGTACGGTGGACAGATCCGTACCGAGGTAGCGCAGGGTGCCGGCCGTCGGTGCGGATCGCCTGGTGAGGCAGTTGAACAGAGTTGTCTTCCCCGCTCCGTTAGGGCCGATGAGACCGACCATCTCGCCGGTCGCCACCGCGAATCCGACATCGTCGAGGGCCGTGATACCGCCGAATCGAACGGTCAGGCCGGATATCTCGAGCATGGGTCCTCCGGGTCGCGTGGTCGCGGTCGAAATCCTGTGGGGCAGCGCACAGTCCGCCGGACCGGCTATGGGTCAGGCCAGCGTAAGAGCGGCCAGAATGAAACACATCAGCCTTTGCGTCCCAATTATCGGGCACGGCTTTGTCCGCAACGGACAACCGAGCTGCGCATAATTTGATACATTCCCCGGAGAATGTTGACATTCACATCGGGGCCGTGGACCATCCGAATATGTCAGCTGGATCACATACGGTCGCCGCGTCGCTTCCCGAACCGGTGCAGCTCGCGCGCACCCGGATCGTCGGCACCATCTACGACCGCGCCGACGAGATCGCCGAGCGAGGCAGCAGTGCGATAATCGCCCAGGTCCCGGGATATGCCGACCGCGACGGCGAGTTCCGCGCCGATGTACACGACCAGGTCGCCCGGTTGTGCCGCACAGGCCTCGGCGCGCTACTCGACAAGCGGCGGGTCACCGCCGCGGATCTCGCCTACACCCGCCGGGCAGCGGTCCGGCGGGCCCAATCGGGGCTCCCGCTCACCGATTACATCACCGCGTTCCGGCTGGGCCAGCAGGCGTTCTGGAAGACGCTGGTCTCCCACGCCGGCGATTCACCGGCCGCCCGGGAGGCGACGCTGTCCATGGTGCTACCGCTGACCCGATACTGCGATCTGATCAGCAGCCAGGCGACCCACGCCTACCTGGAGTTCCAGCAGTATCAGGCCGCCGAAGCCGGCCGGGACGGCCGCGATCTGATCGAATCCCTGCTCGGTGGCACACTCCCGGAGCGAGGACCGCTTCCGGCCGCCGCGGCCGCGCACGGGATCGGCACCGCACACGACGAACGCCTGGTCGTCATCGCGGCGGAGGTCCTGAACTCCCATGGGCGCGGCTCGGCCGTGCGTTCCGATACCGAAGCCCCGCATATCGTTTCGGCCGCGCTGGCGCGTACCGGTGTCAACGGGCACCGCACGCTGGCGGTCGTCCGCGATTCCGTTGTCGTCGCCGTCGCCGGGCTGGGACGTGGCAGCATCGAGGAGCTGTGCGCGCGACTGCAGCGCACCCGCGACGCTCTCGTAGCGGAAGGAATCACCCCGGCCCTCGGCGTCAGCACGGTGATCGCCGGGATCGAGCAGATTCCGCGCGGCTGGCACGAGGCCCGTTCGGCGCTGGATCTCCTCCCCGACAGCGGTGGAATCATGGCCCTCCCGAAGCTCACCCCGTTCCGCTACCTGGTGCTGAGCTCGGACGATACCGTGCGCAATCTCGTCGACCCGCGAATCGCCCGCGCCCTCACCGAGGATCAGGCCAAGGGCGCGGTCCTCGCCGACACCATCCGGGCGTTCGTCGCCGCCGATATGAATCTGCGCGAGGCGGCCGATGCGCTGCGTATCCACCACAACACCGCGAAGTATCGATTACGCCGGATCCAGCAACTCACCGGACGCAATATCCGCACGGTGACCGATCTTGTAGAACTGCTGGTCGCCATCGAACTCCGGCATATCCCGCGCGCCGAACGTCACGGCCGCTGAACTTCAGCGTGCGTCACCGGGGTCGCGGCCCGGCAGCCCGGGGTCTGCCCCCGGATGGCACCGCGACGTCCATCGGCGAGCGTTACCGATCGGCAGGGCACTCCGACCCCGGACTCAGCAGTGTTCGCTGCGATGCCCTGGTGTACGGTTACGAAGAGCGCCGTCCGATCGGCGCATTCTCGAACGTTCTCGAATTTATCTGTAACCGTAAGTTACAGATAAATCCTGTGATGGGCCTGTCAGCGCTACACCCGCTCTTCCGGACGCTGGAACGCGATATCGCCACCGTCGAACGTATGACCACCCGCGGAATCTGCCCCCGCGCGGTGGATCCGACTAGTACGGTATAGCCACCGCATTGCTGCGGGGTGAGTCGGAGCGGTGGGAAAGGCGGGGCAGGATATGCACGATCCGGTATCGTCGGTGACCGGATTCATTCCGTCGCAGGCCGATAGGCCCGAACCGGCGGCGGGGGCCGGTCAGCTACCCAGGTACCTCCGGGGCGGACGGCACTATGCCACATCGTTGCTGACGACCAGTACCCGGGAGAATTCCGCGCCCGGACACGACCCGGATCGCATATCTCGGCGGCCCACCCTGGCCGCCCGCTATCTCAGCGCCGACCCGATCGACTTCGACGGCGCGATGGTCTATCCGATGTACAGCGAACAGCTGCCGACCCCCGCGTCGGCGCTGACCATGACACTGCTCTCGGCCACCCCGCCCGCCGGGCTGGGCAGTGTCGGTATCGGCCTGTCGGTGGTCGACGGCTATATCGACCTCGACCACCGGCACGTGGCCGGCGTCGATATCTGGCGTGACGCACTGGAGCGCGGTATCACTTTCGATCTGGCCGCGAACGCGCCGGGCGCCCTGTTCGCGCTGACGCCGGTCTGGACGAATTCCGCAGGCGAACCCCAATCGTGGTCGGGTAATTACGGCATCGTGGTCGAACGGACGGAGACCGGCCGCACCGTGTTGTGGTGCAGTATGGGCGAGGGACCGCCCCATTTCGCCGATCTCGTGGTGGAGGTCCGGAGTACGTCGCTGGATCCGCATCCACAGCTCTTCATGTCCGGGTCCGTTCCGGCCGTGTCCATCCCGGCAGCCCCGGCCCCGGACGCCGCCCCTCATCGATACCTGCGCGTCGACCCACCCGCGACGGAAGCGGACGACGACAGTCCGGACCCGTGGGCAGCGCACTACGAGCCGGCCGCCGACGAAGTCGAAATACAGGGCTACCCCTGCAGTTTCGCCGATATCGTCCTGCCCACACCGGACGGCGGTGCCGGACCGGACGATCTCGAGCTCCCCGGCACGATGGTGCCGCCCGACGGGGCCGATGGCGATTTCTCCGGTTACGACGATCCGCTCGCCGCACCGGTTGTGATGCACGAATTCCCGGCCGGCGCCGATCCGGAGACATACCCCCGGACCGGGCGGCACGCATGGGTGGAGAACCCGGAAATGACGGGTCTGGTTCCGGTCGTTCGCGATACGGCGCTCACGGACTACGGCCCGGAACCGCCCCGTACCGCAGGCACCGCATCCGACCCCGGCCCGGACGCCACCCCGCTACTCTGCGGACTCGAGACAACGCCGGTGCTCGTACCGAGCGGCAGCGATCACTCCCTGGTCGACACCCTCGCCGACGATTCACTCGCTCCGGTTCCGCCCGGGAACGAAACGCAACCGGCGGACGAACTCGACGCCGACCGCCTGCACACACTCGGCGCGATCGCAGCTGCCCAGGGCGACGATGATCGGGCCTATCTGCTGTGGACGCGGGCCGCCCGCGCCGGGCACCTGGGCGCCGCCTACGAACTGGGCCTATTGCATATGCGCCGGGACGAACCCGAGGCCGCGGAACGGTGGTTGCGCGCCGCCGCCGGGCGCCGGCTGATCGCGGCCATGGCGGATCTGTCGATCCTGCTCGAGCATCGTGGCGTCGTCGCCGAGGCGCGAATGTGGCGCACCCAGGCCGTCGCCGAAGAGGTGATCGCCACTGCCACGCGTGCGCCGGCCGGCGAATCCCTTACCGGAGCACAACGCTGACCCACGGTTACAGCGGGAAAACCGGTGGAAACCGAGGCGGGTCACGGTGAGGATAGCGGTGTTCCGATGAATTTCGGGTGCCGCACCGGTCCGAGATGGTGATGCACCCGCCAGGTCAGCCCTTGACCTAAACCATTGTCGAGGTTGTTGAGTTCATGAGTATGGAAGCCCCGAACCGCACCGCTGCCGAGGCGCCTCCCCGCCTCGACCTCGCCGACCCCACGGTCCGGACCTTCGCGCAATTGCTGCTGAACGTCCTGCTCGTATCGTTCATCAACTTCACCATCTGGTTCGCCATCACGTTCTTCGTCTACCTGCAGACCCACTCCGTGTTCGCGACCGGCATGATCGCCGGGATCTTCCTGGTCGCCATGGCCGGAACGGGAGTGTGGTTCGGCAGTATCGTCGACCACCACCGCAAGAAGGCGGTGATGCAGGCGTCCGCACTCATCTCCCTGGCGATCTACGCGGTCGCGCTGACGTTCTACCTGATCACCCCCGCAGCGGAATGGCGGGATCCGGCGAGCGTACGTCTGTGGGTTCTCATCGTGCTGCTGATGGCCGGTGTGATCGCCGGTGGCCTGCGCACGATCGCCCTGCCGACCGTGGTCACCGCGATGTTCGACGCGCACGTCCGGGACCGGGCCAACGGTCTGGTCGGCACAACGACCGGGATATCGCAATTGGCGACCTCGGTCGCCAGCGCACTGCTCGTGGGCTGGAACGGGATGCTGGGTGTGCTGGTGATGGCTGTTGTCGTTCTCACCGGAGCCGTCCTGCACCTACAGCCCCTCGCGCTGCCGGAGGCGCTGGCCCGTGCTGCCGCCGAGGGAGAATCCAAACGCATCGACCTGCGCGGGACGGTCCGCATCGTGCGCGGTATCCCGGGGATGATCCCGCTCATCGCGTTCTCCGCGCTGAACAATCTGCTTTTCGGTGGGCTGATGGCGCTCATGGACCCGTACGCCTTGTCGATGATGTCGGTACAGGCCTGGGGCATCATCTGGGGCGGGCTGAGCGGGGTGATGATCGCCGGCGGTCTGCTCGTGGCCAGGGCCGGCACTTCGTCGAACCCGGTACGGCTGATCCTGCTGATCAATCTGGCGCTGTGGGCCGTGATGCTGATTTTCCCGATGCGGGATTCGGTGTTGTTACTGGTGGGCGGAATGGCCGTGTTCATGGTGCTCATGCCGTTCGCGGAAGCGGCGGAACAGACCGTGTTGCAGAAGGTGGTGCCGTACCAGCGCCAGGGCCGGGTCTTCGGCTTCGCGCAGAGCGTCGAACAGGCGGCCTCTCCACTCACCGCGTTCCTGATCAGTCCGCTCGCGCAGTTCTTCTTCATTCCGTTCATGTCCGACGGTTCGGGCGCCCGGTGGATCGGCGGCTGGTTCGGTACCGGCGAAGCCCGGGGTATGGCCCTGGTGTTCGTACTGCTCGGCGTCCTCGGCCTGTTGTTCACCGGATACGCGCTCGGCAGCAAGCACTATCGCAATCTCAGCCGCAGCTACCGCGCGGGCTCGACCGAACCACCCGCGACGAATCCGAGCACCACAGCGGACGATGACACCCCGGCTCGCGGCGCCGATGAGCAGATGACGGTCGAACCCGGTACCGATCTCGCTGCCACGTTCGCCGAACTGGTGACGGACGAGCAGCGCGGCGATCCGGGTCGCGAGCCGGCCGGGGCCTGCTGAACCCCACCGCACAGCGTTGTCCGCCGGTCCTGGACCGGTGATCGGCGTTGTCCCCGCCATGACGGGCTGTCCCGCGAATGCCGGGCTCATGCGAGGCCGTAAACCCTTGGACGGAGTCTCGGGGCCCGCCCTAGAGTGGCCGCCATGGGAACTTTGTGCTCCAGCGGAGCGTGCGCGGGCGTCGCGCATTACATCCGCCTGCGCACGGCAGCTCGGACTCTGCCGGCGCCCTCCACACTCCGCTGACCGGACGGTTCGTCCCCGAAACGGGACTTCCCGGCCGTGCGTGATACCGGCTCATCCAGCCGGTATCACATCGCGATCACTCGGCGCTCCGGCGCCGCTCACAAGCCCCGGCATGGGTCCGGGCGAATCAGTGCACCTCGATTCGGCCCGCTTCCTCCGGAGGACCCCATGTCCCGCTCCAGCACACGTCGTTCCGGCGTGTCCGCGACACGAAAGTTGTTGTCCCAGAACTTCCTGACCGAACCCGCGACGGCCCGCCGCATCGTGGCGGCCGCCGGGATCGGCCGAGACGATCTCGTCCTCGAGATAGGCCCGGGCGACGGCATGCTCACCCACCATCTCCTGCATCGCGCCGAGCGGGTGGTGGCCTATGAAAAAGACCCGCGCTATGCCCGCAGGCTCGCCGCCCGGTATTCCGGCGACGACCGAATCAGTATCGTATGTAAGGATTTTCGTATCGTCGAGCCACCGGCGGACCCATTCGCCGTCGTCGCCAATATCCCCTTCGCGGCGAGTACGGATATTCTGCGCTGGTGCCTGGCCGCTCCGCGGCTCACCGCGGCCACACTGCTCACCCAATACGAATTCGCCCGTAAGCACAGCGGCGATTACGGACGCTGGACAAAGTTGACCATCACCCACTGGCCGGATTCGGTACCGGCTCTGGGTGAACGGGTCGGCCGTCACGAATTCTTCCCGGTGCCCCGCGTCGACGGCGCGGTATTGCGTATCGTCCGCCGCCCGGTCCCATTGCTTCCGGCTGGTGCCCGCGCCGATTATCGGCGCATGGTGGAACTGGGTTTCTCGGGACTCGGCGGATCACTCGCCGCCTCCCTGCGGCGGGTCCACTCCGCCCGGGCGGTAGGCGCGGCCTGCGTGGCGGCCGGTATCGCGACCGGCCTCCCGGTGGGGCTGGTCGCGCCCGAGGCCTGGATCACGTTGTACCACCGTCTGCACGATTCTGCCTCCCCCAGCGGGCCGGCACAGACCGCGCGCAGGAAGCCCCGGCGACGACGCTGACCCCGGATACGACGACGGGGACGAACCCACGATGGATTCGTCCCCGTCGCCCTGGGCGACTGTCCCGCCTACACCGGCGTGTACTCGCGGGCGGCGATATATTCCGGCCGCCGCGCCGGTGCGGCGAACGGTTCCTCCAAAGTGTTCTCCACACTGTTGAACACCAGGAAGATATTCGACCGCGGGAACGGCGTGATGTTGTTCGCCGACGCGTGCATGATGTTCGAATCGAACAGCAGCGCCGAACCGGCCGGGCCGGTGAACTGCTCTATCCCGTATTTATGGGCCATTTCGGTGATATCGGATTTGCCCGGTACCCCGATTTCCTGCTCACGCAGGGACTCCCGATAATTATCCGCCGGCGTTTCGCCCTGGCAGGGCACAAACGACCAGTGTGAGCCGGGCATCAGCATCAGACTGCCGTTGTACGGGTAGTTGTCCGTCAACGCGATCGACAGACTCACCGCCCGTGGCGCGGGCATACCGTCCTCCGCGTGCCAGGTCTCGAAATCGGAATGCCAGTAGAAACCCGTGCCGAACCCGGGCAGATAGTTGACCCGGCTCTGGTGGATGTACACATCCGATCCCAGAACCTGCCGGGCCAGGTCTACCACCCGTGATTCGCCCACCAACTCCGCAACCGCCGGGCTCAGCCGGTGCACATCGAATACCGAGCGCACCTGCTGCGACGATTTCTCCACGATGAGCCGGTCGTCACCCCGCAGTTCCGGAGCGCTTGCCAGCCGGTCGATCTCGGTGGCGAACTCGGCCACCTCCTCGGGGCTGAGCAAGCGCTCCAGAATTGCGTAACCGTCGGCATCGAACGCAGCCAGCTCCGCGTTGCCGATCCGACCCCACACAGTAGCGTCGTGCCGCTCCTGCTGCGGCGCGCGCTCAGCGGTTCTGGTCGGATAGCGATCGATCCGATTGTCTACCAACGTCGTTCGTCCTTCCTCTCAGGTGGTCGGAACGGCGATCAACGGATAAACGCCGTTCTCGTCGTGAACCTCCTGTCCCACGACCGGAGGGTTGAACACGCACAGCATGCGCATCCGTGTCCGCGCCTGCACCTGGTGCTTCTCGTGCCCGTTCAGCAGGTACATGCTGCCCGGGGCGAGTGGGTAGGTGCGGTCGTTGTCCAGATCGGTGAGGGTGCCTTCACCCTCGACCAACCAGACCGCTTCCACGTGGTTCTGGTAGTGGAAGACGTGGGTGGTGCCGGCATCGATGGTGGTCTCGTGGAACGAGAACCCGACCAGATCACCGCCCAGCACGATTCGCTTGCTCCGCCACCCATCGGCAACGATATCGCGGTCGGTGCCGGTGATCTCTTCGGTGGTGCGCACGATCATTCTGGTATTTCCTTTCAGCTGCAGACAGTTTGGACGGAATCGCTCAGGATGCGAAGACCGTGGTCGAGTTCGTCGTCGGTGACGGTGAGCGGCGGCAACAGTTTGACAACTTCGTCCGATGCTCCCGAGGTCTCGGCGAGCAGGCCACGTTCGAACGCGACCCGGCAGACCTTGTTGGCCTGGGAGGCGTCGTCGAAGACCAGGCCGTGCACCAGGCCGCGGCCCCGAGTGGTTATTCCCGGTACGGCCACGGCGATATCGTTCAGCGCCGTGGCCACCCGCTTACCCTTGGCGACGGTGGACTTCTCCAGAACATCATCGGACCAGAAGTGCTCGAGCGCCACCTGCGCCGTCACGAAAGACGGATTGTTACCACGGAAGGTGCCGTTGTGTTCGCCCGGTGACCACACATCGTGCTCCGGCTTGAACAACACCAGCGCCATCGGCAGGCCGTAACCACCGATCGACTTGGACAGGGTCACGATATCGGGGGTGATCCCGGCCGTTTCGAAGGAGAAGAACGGACCGGTGCGCCCGCAACCCATCTGGACATCGTCGACGATGAGCAGGATCCCGCGCGCCGAGCACAGGCTGGCCAGATGCCGCAGCCATTCGGCCCGCGCGAGGTTCACCCCGCCTTCACCCTGCACCGTTTCCACGATCACGGCGGCCGGACGGTCCAGCCCGGACGAGGAATCGTCGAGCACCCGCTCCATCCACTGGAAATCCGCGGTGGTGCCGTCGAAGTAGCCGTCGTAGGGCATCGGCGTCGCATGGTTGAGCGGCACACCGGCACCGGCCCGCTTCATGGCGTTACCGGTCACCGACAGCGCCCCCAGCGTCATACCGTGGAACGCGTTGGTGAAGCTGAGGATGGTCTGGCGGCCGGTGATCTTGCGGGCCAGCTTCAGGGCCGCTTCCACCGCGTTGGCGCCGGTCGGGCCGGGGAACTGCACCTTGTAATCCAGGCCACGCGGCGCCAGCAGGGTGTCGCGCACGGTTTCCAGTAGCTTGCGCTTGGCGACCGTGGACATATCCAGGCCGTGGGTGATGCCGTCACCTGCGATGTAATCGATCAACGCCGACTTCAGCAGCGGATGGTTGTGGCCGTAGTTCAGTGCGCCCGCACCGGCGAAGAAATCGAGGAAATCCCGGCCGTTCTCGTCGCGGAGCCAGGTCCCCTGGGCGGTCTCGAACACCGTCGGCCAGGAGCGGCAGTATCCGCGGACATTCGATTCCAGGTCGTCGAAGATCGTCGTTTCAGGGGTAATCATGTGTGAACCCTTTCGTTCTCACGGGCGATCGGGGAGATGGTGTAGAGGTCCTCGGCGGCGTGACTGTCCGGGAACACATCGGGTTCGAACAGTTCGCTGCGCACCATTTCGGCGCCGCGGCGACGGGCCAGCGAGGCGAACATGGCAATCGAGGCGGGGTTATCGGGGGATACGGTGGTCTCCAGCGCGTCCACGGCACCGCCGACCGGATGGTCGGGGGCGGTGACGGTGGCGACCAGCCAATCCAGCATGGCGACCCCGGTACCGCGGCCACGCTGGTCGGCGTCCACGGCGACCTGCCATACGAACAGGGTTCCGGGCGCCTCGGGTCTCAAATAGCCGGTGACGAAGCCGACGACACGGCCGTCGCTCTCGGCGACCACCGATGTGGCGGCGAAATCTCGGCACCACAGAAGATACGAATAACTCGAATTGACGTCCAAGACCTGCGACTCGTCGGCGATCTGCCACAACCGCGCGGCGTCCGTGATCCGCGGCGCGCGCAGAGTCACGCCGGTACTGGCGGGCTCCGCATCGGTCGCGGCGGACGAAGAGGTCGAGCCGGTGCCGGTGGAACCGGCGGTCTGCGCGCCGGTCGAACCGGCGGTCTGCGTGGACTCAGTTTGTAAAGACATACAACTCCGATGTCTGCTTGCAGTACTTTCCCAGGCTTACGAATGAACTTTGAGGTGGCCTGGTCGAGTTCTTTACGATTACGTTACGAGCTTGTGACGCCCCTCTCGATCGATAACAGGAAGCCGGATCACGAAACGGGCGCCCCCACCGGGACGTTCCGTGCATTCGACCCGGCCGTGATGAGTGGCCACGGTTTCGGCGACCAGCGCGAGACCGATACCCGTTCCACCGGTGGTGGAACGCCGGCCCGCACGTGAGGTCGCGAAACGTTCGAAAATTCGGTCGCGGTCGGTGGACGCGACACCGGGGCCGGCATCGTCCACCTCGATCACCGCCTCCGCACCGTCTCGGCGGACTGTTACAGCGACAGCTCCCCCGCCGTGCCGGTCAGCGTTCTTCAGCAGGTTCACAACGGCGCGCTCGAGTTCCAGTTTACGGCCCAGCACGGTGACCTCGTCGGCGACTGTGAGCAGTTCGGCAGGCCGATGACTGTCCCGCAACGTGTGGACGAGCAGGTCAGCCACCGAAACCGGGTCGGCATCCCCGTGATGCATACCCGCCTCCACACGCGCCAGAGCGAGCAGATCGTCGAGCAGACGGCGCAAATGCTCCACCTCGGCGGTCACCAGGTCCAGCGCCTGACGCGACCGTGCGGGGAGATCCTCGCGATGGCGCTCCAGTACACCCACCGCCGTGGTCAGCGTGGTCAACGGGGTGCGAAGTTCGTGACTCACATCACCGAAGAGCCGATGTTCCCGCTCGATCCGGCGCTGCAGCGAATCGACCATTCGATTGAACGATGCGACGGTGCTGGACAGGTCCTGGTCGTTGCTGTCCGGCAGTCGGGTATCGAGTTCGCCCTCGGCGATGAGTGCGGCCGCCTCGGCGACGTCCCGCAGCGGTTTGAGCATCCGCCGGCTGACCCAGACCCCCACCGTCGCACCGACCAGCGCCGCCACGAAGGCGCAACTCGCCAGCAGCGCCGGTCGATGATGCAGCCGTTCGCCGAAAGTACGGTTCTCATCACCGACCACGGCGAATACCGCCAGCACCAGAACCAGCGCCATCAGGCCGGAGGACGCCGCGAACGCGGTCGTCACCCGGCTGCGCAGGCTCCAGGGTCCCGGATCGCGCGCGACCCGGGCCGTACTCGCTACGTTGATCATCGCTCAGCGCTGCACGTCCAGCCGGTACCCGAGACCGCGGACGGTGACCACGATCTGCGGATCGGAGGGATCTCGCTCGATTTTGGTGCGCAACCGGCGCATATGCACATCCACGATTCGTTCGTCGCCGAAGAAACCCCGGTCCCAGACCCGCTCGAGCAGCACATCGCGGCTCAGCACCCGGCCCGGTGCATCGGCCAGCTCGCACAGCAGCCGGAATTCGGTGATGGTGAGATTGATTTCCTCGTCGCCACGGCGGACCGCTCCGCCGTCCGGGGACAGGATCAGCGGTTCGACGGGATCGGCGTCCAGAACGACCTCGATCGGCGCCTCGCGTTCCACGGACAGCCGGGCACGGCGGCGCAGTGCGCGCATCCGTGCCGTGATCTCTTTGACCTCGAAAGGCTTTGTCACGAAATCATCGGCGCCGGCCTCCAGCGCGGCCACCACGTCGTGGGTATCGTCGCGAGCGCTGACCACGATGATCGGGACATCGTGATCACGACGGATCTCCCGGATACAGGTGAATCCGTCCATACCGCCGAGCATCAGATCGACGATCATGACATCGGGCACGCCGATGGTTCGCAGATGGGTGAGCGCGGCCTCGGCTTCCTCGGCCTCCGCGACGTCGTAGCCCTCGTCCTCCATGGCCAGGCGCAATGCGCCCCGGACCCGGTCGTCGTCTTCCACGATCATCAGGTTCGCGCTCAATATTCAATCCCTTGCAGACGCACGTGGCGTGCCGCGACGCGGGTTTCGCATCCCCAAACCGACGCGACAGCCCGCTACTCAGTTTACTCGAGCAACCTTCCGGTTATACGGGTAGCCGCAACGTCCGCGAAGTAAACCCCCGCAGTGAAATACCTCACTGTCAGATATCGCGCGTATGCTCCAGGCGGAAGAAATTGCTCGGGGTACCGTCTGCGCGAAGTTCCTGGTACCGGAAGCTCAGTTTGCGTGCGTCGAACGTCGCGAACCAGTCGGCCCAGCTGACCGGCTGGAGTACCGCGCCGCCGTAGTGCGGGAAGTCCAGGCGCAGGACCCCGACCTCACCGTCGTACTGGCTGCCGGGCGTGGTCGCCGGGTTCGCACCGCGCCGCTGTGCCCACTGGCGGATGACCTCGTGATTCGTGGTGACCATGGTTGTTCCGGGAGCGGCGGACAGGCCACCCTTCATGACGAACCTCCTTGCGGTAGGTGCGTGCGTCCTCACCCGCATGACCCTCGGTGGTCACACCGGCTTTCGGAACTTGTACCCGGCTTCGCACTTTTGCAAACACAGCGGACATACAGATGTCCGGGTGTCAGGCACGCACGACCCGATCCGACCGAAGCGAACGGATGATCACGCCTACGGTTGCCCGCGGTTCGCCCGAATCGGGCGACGGGTCACCGGCCGCCGGATATCGGGGCCAGGGCCACCGTGATGTTATCGCTGCCACCACAGACGACCGCGTAGTCGACGAGTGATCTGGCGCCTTCGGCGGTAGGGACACCGAGCACCCGCCGGGCCAGGTCCACCGGCCCCGGCAGGTAGTTCCACAACCCGTCGGTGCACAACAGGAGCGCACCCGGCCCCTCTACGAAATAGGTGCGGATACTGTCACCGGACCAGGGCTGCTGCCCGGCATCGGCGCCCAGCCAGCGCATCAGGGTATGGGCGCGTGGATCGGCCATAGCGGTCTGTTCGTCCATCGCGCCGGCCTCGATGAGCGTCTGCGCCCAGGAGTCGTCCACGGTGAGTTTCTGCGGCCCGGTCAGGTGCCCGGGGTATCCGGGGCGGGCCGGCAGTTCGGCGGGAGTATCCCCGGACGCCAGCCAGTAGGCGCGACTGTCGCCGATATTCGACACGGTAACCGAGATACGGCCGTCCGGCTCGGAGCGCACGATCGCCGATACATAGGTGCACGACGGCGCGTCCCCGTCCGGCCCCACCAGATTGCGCACCGCCTCCGACGCGGCCGCCATTCCCGCGGCGGTTGCCTCTTCGGCCGTACGATCGCCGGCCAGTGCCGCCAGGCAGGCATCGACTCCGGTCCGGACAGCGGATCCGGAGGCCGCCTGAGGATCCGGCGAGGACGAGACACCGTCGCACACCACCAGCACAATGGTCTGCGGTTGCCCACTGTCGTCGGGAACCACCGCGGCGGCCACCGCGTCCTCGTTGCGCGCGTGCAGGATTCCGCGATCGGTGACCAGGCCCGCCACCCCGAGATCGGCTTCGAATCGGTCCTGGACACGATGCGGCTGATCACAGGACGGGCAGCGCGGGCCCCGGCCCTGGGTGCCGCAGTGCACGCACACCACCTCGGCGAGACCGTCGTCCGGTAAGGCCACGCGATGGATACCGGGTGTGACCAGCTGGCGTGGGACGGTCCGCTCCGCGGCCGCGGCCCGGCGCCGAGTGTCTATCGTGTCCTTGACCGCCGGCATGGGTTCGGTCACCGCATCGAGAATGTCAGCGGACTCCGTCCGCCCGGCGTTCGGATCCGGATTCATCCAGCTGCCACATTCCCGAGTAGTTTCCGGTGCACCCCGACCCGGGTACCGCGAGTCCGCACACCGCCCCCCTTCATTCGACCCGATCCGTACTGACGATCGACGATAGTACGCGGTCGCCGGGCGGGCGAGTTCATCCGCGCTCCCCTACTGCCCGGACCGCTTTGCGCGCTGCCACCAGCACCGGATCCCAGACCGGCGAGAAGGGCGGCGCATAGCCGAGATCGAGTGTGGTCATCCGGTCCACCGTCATCCCCGCGGTGAGCGCGACCGCCGCGATATCCACCCGTTTACCCGCGCCCTCCCGGCCCACGATCTGCACTCCCAGCAGCCGCCCGGTGAGCCGTTCGGCCAGCATTTTCACCGTCATCGGCGCCGCATCCGGGTAATACCCGGCGCGACTGGTGGATTCGATCGTCGCGGTGACGTATTGCAGACCCGCCAGCCGGGCGTCCTTCTCGCGCAATCCGGTTCGGGCGACTTCCAGATCACATACCTTGCTCACCGCGGTGCCGACCACGCCGGGAAAGGTCGCGTAACCGCCGCCGATATTGGCGCCGATGATCTGACCGTGCTTGTTGGCGTGGGTGCCGAGCGCGATATGGCGGCGCATACCGGAGACCAGATCCAGCACCTCCACACAATCGCCCCCGGCCCAGATGTTGTCGTGGCCGAGCACGCGCATGGCCGAATCGGTCAGCAGCCCACCGTGTCCGCCGAGCCGCAATCCGGCCGCACGAGCCAGTTCGGTCTCCGGGGCGACCCCGATTCCGAGTACCACCACATCGGCCGGATACTCCCGGTCACCGGCCACCACAGCGCGGACCCGGCCGTCGCCGCCGGTCCGGATCTCGGAGACCTCGCTGTCGCCGGCCACGGTGACGTCCAGCCCGCCCAGCGCCGCGCGCACGAGCGCGCCCATATCGGGGTCCAGGGTCGACATCGGCTCGGTTCCCCGGTGCACGATGGTGACGTCGAAACCCCGGCGGATCAACGCCTCCGCCATCTCGACCCCGATATAGCCCGCACCGACCACCACCGCACGGCGGCCGGTGGTGGCGGCCAATGTCGCGATCAGGGACTCGCCGTCGTCCAGGGTCTGTACCCCGTGCACGCCCGGTGCGTCGATTCCGGGTAGCGCCGGCCGGATCGGACGGGCGCCGGTGGCGAGAACGAGTTCGTCGTAATCGGTCCAGGTTTCGGCGCCGGTCGCCAGATCCCGGGAACGGATCCGGGATCCGGGGATATCGAGTTCGACGACCTCGCAGCGCAACCGGACGTCGATCTGCCGGGAGCGATGCTCCGCCGGCGTCCGCGCGATCAGCTCATCCCGATCCCGGACGTGCCCACCGACCCAATAGGGGATACCGCAGGCCGAATACGAGGTGAAATGACCTCGCTCGAACACCACGATCTCCAGGTCGTCCGCGGCCCGGTAGCGGCGTGCCTGCGAAGCCGCCGACATACCCGTCGCATCGCCACCGACGATCACCAACCGCTCGGTCATACGTTCAAAGTACTCAGCAGTCGGCGGTACCGGGTCGAGGCTGTCCGCTCAGGCCGAACGGGAGCCGATCAGTGGCAGGCGGCTCACGCCGGTGCGCCCCGGCCGCCGGGAACCGGTGGTCTGCTCGCCCGCCCGGTCGGTGAAGGTCAAGATTCCATCCTCGATCGGGCTTCTGCGCAGGTAGGAACGGTCCCGGAAGTAACTGTTGACCACCTTCCAGGGGCCACCGGTACCCTGCCGCGGCATCACCGCGTCGCCGCGCTGGATATAGCCCGAACTGAGCGCACCACCCATTACCGAGACCTCGGAGCGATCACTGTCCCGTGCGGCGACCGCGAACCGCGTGTATCCGTGATCCCGCATCCGGTTCAGCACCCGGCAGAAGTACTCCGCGGCCAGGTCGGCCTTCAGGGTCCAGGAGGCGTTGGTGTAGCCGAGAACCATCAACGCGTTCGGCACACCGTCGAGCAGCGACCCCTTGTACATGACGCGGTCCCGGGTCACGACCGGCTCCCCGTCCACGTCGAGTGTGGCGCCGCCCAGGATCTGAATGGTCAGCCCGGTCGCGGTGACGACGATATCGGCCTCGATCTCCTCCCCGGAGCTGACGCGGATACCGGTTTCGGTGAAGGTGTCGATGGTATCGGTGACGATGGATGCCTGACCACGCCGCAGCGCCTTGAACAGATCACCGTCCGGCACCACGCACAGCCGCTGATCCCACGGTGCGTAATTCGGGCTGAAATGCCGCATCTCGACCGCGGTGCCGACCGCCATCCGCACCCAGTTCAGGAACAGTTTCCGGGCCAGGGCCGGTTGTTTACGCGACAGCTGATAGCTCGCCTGCTGGACCGCGATATTGCGCGCGCGGCCGACCTGGTAGGTGAGTCCGGCCGGGGATTTGACCTTCGTCAGCCCGACGGCAACCGGATCTTCCGCCGGGATCGAGGCGATATAGGTGGGTGAACGCTGCACCATCGTCACATGGGCGGCGTCGCCGACCATCGAGGGCACGAGGGTGATGGCGGTGGCACCGCTGCCGATCACCACGACTTTCTTCCCGCGGTAATCCAGATCTTCGGGCCAGTGCTGTGGGTGCACGATCTGCCCGGTGAAGTTCTCCTCCCCCGGGAAGGACGGACGGTGACCGTTGTCGTAGTCGTAGTACCCGGTGCATCCGACCAGGAAGTTACTGGTCCAGAGTTCCTCGGCGCCGGTCGCTTCGTCGATCGCGCGGACGGTCCACTGATTCTCCTGACCGGACCAGCTCGCCGAGACGACCCGCCGCCCGAACCGGATATGCGGGGTGACCCCGTACTCGTCGGCGGTTTCCTCGATATAGCGGCGGATGCCGGCACCGTCGGCGAGCATTTTCGTACCGCGCCAGGGGCGGAAGCCGTAGCCGAAGGAGTACATATCGGAGTCGGACCGGATCCCGGGGTACCGGAACAGGTCCCAGGTCCCGCCGATGGCCGACCGCCGTTCCAGGATCGCGTAGCTGCGTCCCGTCTTCTCCTTCTCGAGATGACAGGCCACGTCGATACCGGACAGCCCGGCTCCGATGATCAGTACGTCGATATGCCGCGTCATTGCGTTCCTCGTCTGTTCGTGCCCGGGTCGTCGTCGATCATGACAGATACCTTTATATGTAACCCACAGTACTTGATACTCCCGCGGAGCCTCACCCGCATACTGCGCCACCACCGGACCGGCGCCCCACCGTGTATCGATCCGCGTCACCGCGGGTGATCACCGGAACTCGGCGATCACCTCGGCGAATGCCTCCAGGTCCGGTTCCAGAACGGTCACGTAGCCGAAGCCGAACCGTTCACGGTTCGCCCGCAACCGTTCGGCCAGCTCTGCCGGGCTACCGATCAGGATCGTGGGCAACTCGTCCACGGCGGCCAGCACCTCGGGTTCCAGAACCGACCGATACTTGTCGAGCACTTCGGCCCGCCGCGCGGTGGGTGCCACAGCCTGAACCAGGATGTTCAGTTCCACCTCCGGGGCACGCTCGCCCAGCGCAGCACGAACGAACGCGACCCGCTCGTCGATATCGGCGGGCCCGGCCAGCCGCAGCGGCCCGGCCGCGGTGGTCGAAGCACCGGTCAGGGCCACAACGGCGGCGTGACGAGCCGCCAGGCGCAGGATCCGGTCGCCCCAGCCGCCGATCAGCAGCGGCGGACCGCCGGGTTGCGCCGGCCGCGGCTGGTACGTGTCATCGGCGAACAACTCACGCAGTGTCCGGACGGTCTGCTCCAGCTGCGCGACCCGGCTCGCACCCGTACCGAACGGGATGCCCGCGGTATCGAACTCGTCGCGCACATACCCGGCCCCCAGCCCGAGTTCGAGCCGCCCTCGCACGAACTGATCGGTCCCGGCGACATCCCGGGCCAGAAGTACGGGGTTGTAGAAGGGCGCGTTCAGCACGAACGTGTTCAACCGCACCCGCTCGGTGTTCTCGGCCGCCAGGACCAGAGCCGGAAACGGTGACGCCAGGCCGAGATGATCGGCCACGCCGATGACGTCGTAGCCGAGTTCCTCGGCCCGGCGGCATTTGCGAACCCACTCGTCGCGCGCCTGCGGGACCCCCATATTCACGCCGAATCGGAATTCCGTCGGTGAACTCATCCCTCCTGCATACCCCGGCAAGGTCCGATCCGCCGCCTGCTCACCGGCGAGTCACCGGACCTTAGGGTGGGTACAACTCGGGCAGGCGCGGCGCCCGCCCGAGCCGACCAGGAGGATTTACCGATGAACGCCACGAAAGCCCGGTTCGGACTCATGATCGCGACGGCCGCGATAGTGCTGTCGGGTTGCACCGAGATCGAGCAGGCGCTCAACAAGGGCGGCGACACCCCCTGCCGCGAATACGTCGGACAGGACCAGAAGACGAAACGCGTCACCATTACCAAGTTCCTCGAGGAACAGCACGGGCAGGACCCCACCGGCACGAATGTGGACCTGTCCATGGCCGCCGTCGACGGATTGTGCACCGTCCAGGCGAATGCCGATACCCCGATCGAGCGGGCCGATGTCGCGGGGATATTCATCCGGAAGTAGGCGATTACCAGGCCTTTCCGGCCATCCCGCCCACCGGGCCCGGCGGCGTTGCGCGCCGGTCACAGTCGCACATCGCATACCACAACCGATTTCGCGGGACAACCGACTCCCCCTCGCTCCGGGAATCACCATACGCAAGAATGTGTTCGCAAAAGTGCTGGCGAAGAATCGATCCGGAGACCGGGTCGCGTCGAGCCGGAGTCGGCGCGCCCGGACAGGGCGGAGACCATGTGCGAGGAGCGAAATGTTTCATCGGATCAATTCGGTAGCGCTGTGGTGTCGCGGCGCGGCGCGGAGTTCCTGATGGCGTATCGCAGCGATCGCGTCGCGGTCACCGATCGGGCCCGCAACGCATTACGCGAATTGATCGAACAGCACGGCCCCATCCTGCTCTATCTGCCCGATCACGACACCGGCAAGCCGGCCCCGGAATGGCTGCCCATCCGTGATTTCCGTGCGGCCGAGGGCGATACACTCTTCGGTCGCCTGGCCTGGCACACCGAGCTGTGGATGAGCGCGGAGGCGTACACACATTTCGAACGCGACCACCTCACGGTGGATGTACCCCCCGATGCCGGCCCGGCCCTCGGTGCCGAACCGGGTGACGGCCGGGAGGCCGCGGACGCGGCGGTCTTCCTGCTGCGCGCCCGCCGGCTCAGCGCAACGGAAACGGCCGCGCTCGACGCTCGCAAACGCAGCCGGGGCTGATACCGGCACGCACAGCACCCCGGATCGCTGCATATGCCCGCAGCCACGTCAAAGGGAGTCCTGTTCAATGGGATTCGAGGTGCTGAATGGGGCACGAAAGGTTACTTTGTGGCGATGTTCAGAGCGAGGCTCGGTGTCCGCGCCCGGATCCTGGCCATCGCGCTCATCCCGAGTCTCACCCTGTTGGTGGCCGGTGTGGGCGCGACAGGCTATCTGATCGACCAGGGGCAGCACGACCGCCAAGTGACCGAAGCGATGCGTGCGGCATCCGCCCCCACCCGCGCGGTATACGAGATCGTCCAGAACGAACGCCGGCTGACCCTCACCTACCTGGCCGGTGATCCAGCCGCGGCCGACGCACTCGCCGCTGTCCGCCCCAACAGCGAGCAGGCATTACGCGATCTCGTCACCACTTCCGAGCGGCTACGCGATCTGCAGCCCGACGAGATCGGGGACCAGGTCGGGTCGTTCGCCACACTCACCCAGCAACTGGGCAATATCCGCAGCGCCGTCGACAATCGTTCGGTGTCTGCCGGTGACGCCTACACGTTCTACGCGCGTCTGCTGGACGCGCTCACATCCGGTGCTCAACTTTCGCAGTCCTTCGCGCCGGACGCGCAATCGGCCACCGAGCTGACACTGACCACACGAATCATGCATATGCTCGAGGCCACCTCACGCAGCTATGCCCTGGCCGGCGCCGCGCAGCGCACCGGACGGCCGGTGGCCCTGCCGGAGGAGTACATCCAGCAGACCGGCTACTACCACACCGAAGCCGCCCTGCTGGGTGCCGAACTCCAGCCGGAGGTCGGGGAACGGCTGAACAATCTGCTCAGCAGCCCGGAATGGCAGCTGCTCACCCGTGCCGAGAACACCCTCATCGCCCGCAGCCTCCCGGGCGCGGCAACCGGCAGCGAGCCCTCCGGTCTGCCCCCGGCCCAGCTCGCCGCCTGGCACGCGGCGGCCGATCACGTCGAACACGAACTGCTCGAATTGTGGGACGCGCAGAACCTGGTGATGCAGCAGGCGTCGTTGGACGCGGCGGCGCGCACCACGACACAGTCACTCTTGATCGGCCTCGCCGTACTGGTGATCTCGGCAGCGGGGTTCGGTATCTCGCTGGTCCTGGCCAACCGGTTCATCCACCGGCTGGTGCGGTTGCGCGACCATACGCTGGCCCTGGCCGACGAGCGGCTGCCGGATATGCTCGACCGGCTCCGCGCCGGCGAGGACATCGACGAATCCGAGGCCGCGGCGAACCTCGACTTCGGCCACGACGAACTCGGGGCCGTGGCCACCGCGTTCGAACACGCCCACGCGGTCGCGGTGACCGCCGCCGTCACCGAAGCCCGCACTCAGGAAGGCGTCAAATCGATCTTCCTGAACATCGCGCATCGCAGCCAGATCGTGGTGCACAAACAGCTGGAGATCCTGGACGAGGCCGAACGGCGCGAAGAGGATCCGGCGATGCTGGACGTCCTGTTCAAACTCGACCACCTGGCCACCCGGGAACGTCGCAACGCCGAGAACCTCATCGTTCTCGGCGGCGGTAAACCCGGCCGGCAATGGCGCGCCCCGGTACCGCTGGTGGATCTCGTGCGCAGCGCAGTGGGCGAAACCCAGGACTACCCCCGGGTGCGGCTGGCCAGACTGCCGGAACTGCGGGTGTCCGGCAACGCCGTCGGTGATCTCATCCACCTGCTCGCCGAACTCGTCGACAACGCGACCTCGTTCTCACCGCCACAGTCGCGGGTCCAGGTCACCGGATCGGTCATCGGTAAGGGTGTGGCCGTGGAGATCACCGACCAAGGTATGGGTATCACCGCCGAAAGCCGCGACCGGCTCAACGATATTCTGCAGACACCCCCGAACTTCGAGGTCACTTCGCTGCAGCGTGATTCGCGGCTGGGCATCTTCGTGGTCGCCCAGCTGGCCGCGCGGCACGGTATCTCGGTACGTCTGTGGGAGTCGGAGTACGGCGGCGTCCGTGCTGTGGTCATAATCCCGTCGCCCCTGCTCACCGACCCTGCGGAGGAAACCACACCGCTGCCCGGCCTGCCGCGGCAGGCGGTGCCGGCACCGGAAACGGCGCCGGAGGAACGCGCCGAAGCCGCGCCCGCACCGTCCGGTACGGCGACCCTGCTCGAGGACCGGCCGAACCTCGGCGGCCATCCTGCTCCGAGCCCGCCGGACACCCCGGCGCAGACCACCTCGGCCGGCCCCGGCGCGACCGCCGCCGAACCGGAGCTGCTCCCCGACGGCCGGCCAGCTTTACCACGTCGCAGCAGGCAGGCTAAAGTCGCACCGCGGCCGGAAGATTCGGGCGCCCAGCAGGCCGCAACGGCGCGGCCGCGCTCGGCCGAACAGGCCCGAGACCTGATGGCGTCGATCGAGAACGGCACCCGGCAGGGCCGCAAGCCTTTGCCCGCCACGGATTCCGGCGCCGCGAACCCGGCGTCGGACGGCGCATCCCCGGATGAACAGGAAGGCTAAGTGTCCACTTCCACTCAAGGTGATCTGAACTGGCTGCTCGACGACCTCGTCGAGCGACTCGCGGGGGTCCGGCTGGCGGTCGTGCTGTCCACCGACGGAATGCTGCTCGGGCACTCCACGAAAATGGACCGCACCGAGGCCGAGCATTTCGCGGCCATGTCGTCGACCCTGCACGGCCTGGCGCGTAGCGCGGGCGCCCGATTCGAGGGCGGCGGCGTCCGGCAGGCGGTGATCGAACTCGACCATGCGGTTCTCTTCGTCACCTCGGCGGGCGCCAACGCCTGCATCGCGGTACAGGCGGCCGCGGATGCCAACCTCGGCATGGTGGCCTATGAGATGAATCTGACGGTTCAGCGCGTCGGCAGCCATCTCTCGACCAGTTCCCGCAGCGGGACCGGGGCCGACCCACAGCAACCGTGAGAACAGTGACTCGGTGATGACCGGTATGCGGGACTCCTGGTTCGACGACGACGCCGGACCGCTGGTGCGGCCGTATGCGATCACCCGGGGCCGGACTGTCGGCGCCGGACACGATCTGGATATGCTCACTATCGTGGTCGAAGCCCGTGGAGCCCCGCCACTGCGCCGGACCGAACCCGAATACCTCGATATCGTGCAGCTGTGCACGGAATCACAGACAGTGGCGGAGGTGGCAGCCGCCTTGAAACTGCCGCTGGCGGTGACCAAGATTCTCGTCGGAGATCTGATCGGTGACGGCCATCTGATCTTCCGGGCTCCAGTGCAGATGGAGTCCGGTCCCGGCGACTTCAACATATTGCGAGCGGTACTGGATGGAATCCGAAAAATTTGACCCTGCCCGAATCGACCCCGCGGCGCCGGCTCTGGCCGCGTCGGTCAAGGTCCTCATCGCCGGCGGCTTCGGTGTCGGCAAGACCACGATGGTGGCCTCCATCAGTGAGATACCGCCGCTGCGTACCGAGGAGATGATCACCGAACTCAGTACGGGGATCGACGATCTGTCCGGTGTCGAATCCAAGACGACCACCACGGTGGCACTGGACTTCGGCCGGATCACCATCGACAAGGATCTCGTGCTGTACCTGTTCGGTACGCCGGGCCAGGATCGATTCTGGTTCCTCTGGGACGAACTCGCCCGCGGTGCGCTCGGTGCGGTGGTCCTGGCCGATACCAGGCGACTCGGTAACTCCTTCGCCGCCATCGACTATTTCGAACGCCGGGGCCTGCCGTTCCTCGTCGCGGTGAACTGTTTCGACGGAGCACCGCGCTACACCATCGACGAGGTCCGTGATGCCCTCGATCTCGAGGCAAAGATCCCGGTGATGCTCTGCGATGCCCGGGACCGGGTGTCGGCGAAGAACACATTGCTCAGTTTGATCGAGCATCTCATCGACCGGGCCACCCGGCCCGATCTCACGGCCAATCAGGGCTGAGCGGGTGGCGGAGCCGGAAGCCGGCTCCGCCACCCGCTCACCGCAGCGAACCCGCCGCGTGCAGTTCGTCGAACAGCAATTGGTCCACCGGCGGCACCTGCGCGCGGTCGCGGTAGCCGAACCACGCGAGTTCGTCGATCTCACTGCTCGCGGCCAGCTTCCCCCGGTAGTCTGCGCGGTAACAGCTCATCCGGACTCGTGCGCCGCCGTCGTCGGCCTCGTAGACACCCACCGGTACCACGGTTTCGGTGACCAGTGCGACGGTGAGTTCCTCGGCGATCTCGCGCACCAAGGTCTGCTCATCGGATTCGCCCGCTTCGCGCTTTCCGCCCGGGATGTAGAAGATCTCTTTGCCGCGCGGGCGCGCACACAGGATCCGTCCGTCCACGATCAGCACCCAGGCGACCGTATCGATGAGTTCACCGACCAATTCGTCCGTCACGCCGGCAGCTTAAGCGGACTTCCCGGATTCGCTCCAGTCACCTCTCCCGGACCGGCCGGCCCACGCCCGGGTCCCCGGCCTCGCCACGCGATAGACGACCCATCTCGGCCAAGGTGGCCCCTGCGGTATGTCCGCGGACGTACCATGCGAACGTGGCCGATGCGAATCCTCCCGCCGTGCTGCGGGTCCTGGTTTACAGCAACGACGCCGACACCCGGAGCCAGGTGATGCTGGCGCTCGGACGCCGTCCACATCCGGATCTACCGCCGCTCGACTACCTCGAGGTGGCCACCGCCCCGGTGGTTCTGGAGCGGATGGATGCCGGGGCGGCCGATCTGGCGATCCTGGACGGTGAGTCCGCGCCGGGCGGTGGTATGGGCGTGGCCAAACAGCTCAAGGACGAAATCGACAACTGCCCGCCGCTGATCGTGCTCACCGGCCGCGCCGACGATGCCTGGCTGGCGAACTGGTCCCGCGCGGAGGCGGTCGCGTCCCATCCGATCGACCCGCTGCGACTCACCGAGATCGTGGTCGAACTACTCCGGCGGCGCCCGGCCGCCTGACGGCGATTAGGTTCGTTTACTCATAAATCTCAGTTTCGAATTCGATCAAACCGGTCCATGAATCCGCGTTCGCGCTGGCGTAACAGTTGTAGGCTGTGCTGTAGCTCACATGAGCGCGGGAGATGATATATAACCCGCGCCGCCGAATTCTTCCCCCAGCCCACTCTCGAATCCGGGGACCGATCCGACGGCGCGGGCCGTACCCATCGACCGCCCGACCCCGTTCGCGGGATCCGTCGGCACAACCGCCGGGTCCCAGTTCGCAAGGAGGGGAAGCGCAGTCGTGAACACCGAACTGCCGATACTGGTCCTCGGCGCGGTTGCCGCCGCGTTCGCGGTCATCTCGGTCCTGATCGCCGGCCTCATCGGCCCCAAACGCTACAACCGCGCCAAACTGCAGGCCTACGAATGCGGTATCGAGCCGACACCGCATGCGACCGCCGGCGGCGCGGGAAGTGTTACCGGACAACGCTTTCCGGTGAAGTACTACCTCACCGCGATGCTGTTCATCATTTTCGATATCGAGATCGTGTTCCTCTACCCGTGGGCGGTCCATATCGATGCGCTCGGGGTTTTCGGCCTGCTGGCGATGGCACTGTTCATCGTCAATGTCTCGGTCGCCTACGCCTACGAATGGCGGCGTGGCGGCCTCAGCTGGGACTGAGCCGCGAACCTCCGATCAGCCGCAGCCCGCGCACCGGCGCGGGCCATAGCCCCAGGGAGTAGTCGGACATGGGTTTGGAAGAAAAACTGCCCAGCGGTTTCGTCCTCAGCACGGTCGAGGCCATGGCGGGATATATGCGTAAGGGGTCGGTGTGGCCGGCCACCTTCGGCTTGGCCTGCTGCGCGATCGAGATGATGGCCACCGGTGGCGGACGTTTCGATTCGGCGCGCTTCGGCATGGAGGTTTTCCGCGCATCCCCACGCCAGGCCGATCTGATGATCGTCGCCGGACGGGTCAGTCAGAAGATGGCACCGGTGCTGCGGCAGGTATACGACCAGATGACCGAGCCGAAATGGGTTCTGGCCATGGGCGTCTGCGCCTCCTCGGGCGGGATGTTCAACAACTACGCCATCGTGCAGGGCGTCGACCATGTGGTCCCGGTCGATATCTACCTACCGGGCTGCCCACCGCGGCCGGAGATGCTGCTCAACGCGATTCTCGCCCTGCACGCCAAGATCCAGGAGACGCCGATGGGGGTGAATCGCGTCGAGGCGATCCGGGCCGCGGAGCAGGCCGCCCTGGCCGCGACCCCGACGATCCGGATGGAGGGGTTGCTGCGATGACCACCGAACGACCGGAATCCACCGACAGCCGCGCCGTCGAACCGGAACAGCCGATCGGCCCGCGCGACGAGGTGATCGCGAGCCGCCGGGGTATGTTCGGGATCTCCGGCAGCGGAGACACATCCGGCTACGGCCGCCTCGTCCACGAGGTCGCCCTTCCCGGTGGCAGCCCGCCGCCCTACGGCGGCTACTTCGATACCGTCGTCGAACTGCTGCGCGCGGCACTCGCCGGCGATACCGATTTCGATACGGCGATAGACAAGGTCGTGGTGGACCGCGGCGAACTCACCCTGCACGTCCACCGGGACCATCTGGTGCCGGTAGCGCGGGCGTTACGCGACGACCCCGCGCTGCGTTTCGAACTGTGCCTCGGCGTGAGCGGGGTGCACTACCCCGACGAGACCGGTCGCGAACTGCGCGCCGTCTACCACCTGAACTCGATCACGCACGGGCGCCGGGTACGCCTCGAAGTGGCCGCGCCCGATGACGATCCCCATATCCCGTCCCTGTACCGCGTGTATCCGACCTGCGATTGGCACGAGCGGGAAACCTACGACTTCTTCGGAATCCGATTCGACGGGCATCCCTCGCTGACACGCATCACCATGCCCGACGACTGGCGCGGTCACCCGCAGCGCAAGGACTACCCGCTCGGCGGGATACCGGTCGAATACAAGGGCGCGCGGATACCGCCGCCCGATGAGCGGAGGGCGTACAGCTGATGAGTGAGATCGATATCCGGCCCGGGGTTTCCGGCGGGCCGGACCACGACGACTCCGGAACCGGCACTCCCCCGGCGGCGCCGGGCGGGGTGTCCGGCGAACAGGTCCTCACCGTCGCGGGCCAGGACTGGGACGAGGTCGCCGACGCCTTACGCGGTGCCGGCGAGGAACGCATCGTCGTCAATATGGGCCCCCAGCATCCGTCCACCCACGGCGTCCTGCGGCTCATCCTGGAGATCGAGGGCGAAACCGTGGTCGAGGCCCGCTGCGGTATCGGCTACCTGCACACCGGGATCGAGAAGAACCTCGAATTCCGCAACTGGGCACAGGGCGTCACTTTCGTCACCCGGATGGACTATCTGTCCCCGTTCTTCAACGAGACAGCCTTCTGCCTCGGCGTGGAGCGTCTGCTGGGGATCACCGACGATATTCCCGAGCGCGCCACCGTGATCCGGGTGCTGCTGATGGAACTCAACCGTATTTCCTCGCATCTGGTGGCACTTGCCACCGGGGGGATGGAGCTCGGCGCCCTCACCCCGATGCTGTTCGGTTTCCGGGAACGGGAGCTGATTCTGGACGTTTTCGAGACGATTACCGGCCTGCGGATGAACCATGCGTATATCCGTCCGGGCGGGATCGCCCAGGACCTGCCCGACAACGGGGTCACCAAGGTGCGGGAACTGCTCGAGCTGATGCCGAAGCGACTGCGCGATATGGAGCATCTGCTCACCCACAACCCGATTTTCCGGGCCCGCACCCAGAATATCGGCTACCTCGATCTCACCGGATGTATCGCGCTCGGCGTCACCGGTCCGGTGCTGCGTTCGACCGGTCTACCGCATGACCTGCGCAAGGCCATGCCGTACTGCGGTTACGAGAACTACGAATTCGACGTCCCCACCACCGACGCCTGCGATTGCTACGGCCGATACCTCATCCGGATCGAGGAGATGAAGGAATCGCTGAAGATCGTGGAGCAATGTCTGGACCGGCTCCGGCCCGGACCGGTGATGGTGGCGGACAAGAAGATCGCCTGGCCCGCGGACCTGACAGTGGGCGAGGACGGGCTCGGGAACTCCCCACGCCATATCGGCAAGATCATGGGTACTTCCATGGAGGGCCTCATCCACCATTTCAAGCTGGTCACCGAGGGTATCCGGGTACCGCCGGGCCAGGTCTACGAGGCGGTGGAATCACCCCGCGGCGAACTCGGGGTGCATATGGTCAGCGACGGCGGCACCCGGCCGTACCGCGTGCACTACCGCGACCCCTCCTTCACGAATCTGCAGGCGGTGGCCGCGATGTGCGAGGGCGGCATGGTCGCCGATGTGATCGCCGCCGTCGCCAGTATCGACCCTGTGATGGGCGGTGTGGACCGATGAGCGAGATCCTGTTGCGGCTGAGCAGTCGGCCGGAGCCGTTCCCGGAGGAAGTCCGGGCGCGCCTGGAACCGGATGCGAAGGAAATCATCGGCCGCTACCCGCAGCCCCGGTCCGCGCTGCTCCCGCTGCTGCATCTGGTGCAGTCGGAGGAGAGCTACGTCAGCAGTGCCGGAATCGAATTCTGCGCCGAGATGCTGGGACTCACCGGCGCCGAGGTGACCGCGGTCGCCACGTTCTACTCCATGTACCGGCGCACCCCCACGGGCGATTATCACGTGGGAGTCTGCACCAACACCCTGTGCGCGGTGCTCGGCGGCGACGCCATCCTCGCGACACTGCGCGAGCATCTGGGTATCGCACACGGCGAGACCACGCGGGACGGCACGGTCACCCTCGAACACATCGAATGCAACGCGGCCTGTGATTACGCGCCCGTCGTGATGGTGAACTGGGAGTTCTTCGACAATCAGACCCCGGAATCGGCTCGGGCACTGGTGGACGATCTACTTGCCGGGCAACCGGTCACCCCTACCCGCGGCGCCCCGCTGTGCACCTTCCGTGAGACCGCGCGCGTGCTGGCGGGTTTCCCGGATCAGCGGCCCGGCGTTCTCGACGGTGATCCGGGCGGTCCCACGCTCGCGGGCCTCGAGGTCGCCAGGGAGAACGCGATGCGGGCCCCCGAGCCGACGGACGACGAGGGCGGCGCACGATGACATTGACGCCGGTCCTGAGCAGATACTGGAATCTGCCGAATTCCTGGACCTTGGATACCTACCGCGCCCACGACGGGTATGCCGCCCTGCCGATCGCCTTCGGTATGGCACCGGACGATGTCATCGCCACCGTCAAGGACGCCGGACTACGCGGGCGGGGCGGGGCCGGGTTCCCGACCGGGATGAAATGGGGTTTCATCCCGCAGGGCCCCGAACCCGACGGCCACGTGAAACCGCATTATCTGGTGGTCAACGCCGACGAGTCCGAACCGGGCACCTGCAAGGACATCCCGCTCATGCTCGCCGCCCCGCACTCACTGATCGAGGGTGTGATCATCGCGGCCTATGCCATCCGCGCCGCGCACGCGTTCATCTATCTCCGTGGTGAGGTGGTGCCGGTACTGCGCCGGCTGCAGGCAGCGGTCGCCGAGGCATACGCCGCCGGCCTCCTCGGACACGATATCCTCGGCTCCGGGTACGATCTGGAACTCACCGTCCACGCGGGGGCCGGCGCCTATATCTGCGGCGAGGAGACCGCGCTGCTGGACTCGCTGGAGGGACGGCGTGGCCAGCCCCGCTTGCGGCCACCGTTTCCCGCGGTCGCCGGTCTCTATGCCAGCCCGACCGTGGTCAACAATGTCGAATCGATCGCCAGTGTGCCGCCGATTCTCCGTAACGGCCCCACCTGGTTCCGTTCCATGGGCAGTGAGAAATCGCCCGGCTTCACGCTGTATTCGCTATCGGGTCATATCGCCCGGCCGGGCCAGTACGAAGCGCCACTCGGCGTAACCCTGCGAGAACTGCTCGACTGCGCCGGCGGCGTCCGCGCCGGACACGATCTGAAATTCTGGACACCGGGCGGATCCTCCACCCCGCTGTTCACCGCCGAACATCTCGACGTCCCCCTGGACTACGAGAACGTCATGGCGCACGGGTCGATGCTGGGAACCAAGGCGCTGCAGATATTCGACGACACCACCTGCGTCGTACGGGCTGTTCTGCGGTGGACCGAGTTCTACGCGCACGAATCCTGCGGGAAGTGCACACCCTGCCGGGAGGGTACGTATTGGCTGGTCCAGCTGCTCACCCGATTGGAGGCGGGGCTCGGCACTCCCGCCGACCTGGACAAACTCCTGGATATCGCCGACACCATCAACGGTAAATCGTTCTGCGCGCTCGGCGACGGTGCCGCCAGCCCGATCGTGTCGTCGGTGAAGTACTTCCGCGACGAGTACATCGCCCATCTGGAACAGGGTGGCTGCCCCTTCGACCCGGCGCGTGCCACCGCCTGGGCCCCGACCGCGGCCGGAGAGGTAATCCGATGACAGCCACCGTCCGTTCCGATTCCGCCGATCTGCAGCCCGCCGATCTGGTCACCCTCACCATCGACGGCACCACGGTCAGTGTCCCGGCCGGCACGCTGCTCATCCGGGCGGCCGAGCTGATCGGCGTCCAGATCCCGCGGTTCTGCGATCATCCGTTGCTCTCTCCGGTGGGTGCCTGCCGGCAGTGCCTGGTGGAAGTGGAGGGTCAGCGCAAACCGGTGGCCTCGTGCACCATGGCGGTCGCCGAGGGCATGGTGGCCCGTACCCAGCTGAGTTCGCCGGACGCGGAGAAGGCGCAGCGGGGCGTGATGGAACTGCTGCTGATCAACCATCCGCTGGACTGCCCGGTCTGCGATAAGGGCGGCGAATGCCCGCTGCAGAACCAGGCCATGTCCACCGGGCGGGTCGAGACCCGCTTCGAAGGTGTCAAACGGACTTTCCCCAAACCGATTCCGCTGTCCAGCGCGGTCCTGCTGGATCGTGAACGCTGTGTGCTGTGCGCGCGCTGCACCCGCTTCTCCCAGCAGATCGCCGGTGATCCGTTCATCGAACTGCTCGACCGCGGCGCGCTCCAGCAGGTCGGCACCGCCGAACACGAACCGCTGGATTCGTACTTCTCCGGGAACACCGTGCAGATCTGCCCGGTCGGCGCCCTCACCGGTACCAGCTACCGCTTCCGGGCCAGGCCCTTCGATCTGGTGTCCAGCCCCAGCGTCTGCGAACACTGCGCCTCGGGCTGCGCGCAACGCACCGATCATCGCCGCGGCAAGGTGATGCGCCGCTTGGCGGGCGACGACCCGCAGGTCAACGAGGAATGGAACTGCGATAAGGGCCGCTGGGCCTTCACCTACGCCACCGAACCCGATCGGATCACCACGCCGCTGCTGCGGGGATCCGACGGCGAGCTGGCACCGTGCTCATGGTCCGAGGCGCTGGCCGCCGCGGCCCGCGGACTCCGCACCGGGGTGGGGAACGCGGCGGTGCTGACCGGTGGCCGGGTCACCGAGGAGGAGGCCTACGCCTACGCCAAATTCGCCCGGGCGGTGCTGGGCACCAACGATATCGATTTCCGCGCACGCGCCCATTCCGCCGAGGAGGCCGAATTCCTCGGCGCCTGGGTCGCCGGCCACACCGACTCCGTCACCTACGAAAGCCTCACGACCGCACCGGTGGTGCTGCTCGCGGGTTTCGAACCGGAGGAGGAATCGCCCATCGTCTATTTGCGGCTGCGCAAGGCCGCCCGCACCCGCAATGTACCGGTCTATTCCATCGCTGCCTACGCCTCGCGGGGTCTGGAGCGGATGTCCGGCACTCTGCTCCCGACGGTCCCCGGTGCCGAACCGGACGCTCTCGCCGCACTGTACGGTGCGCCGAGCGGATCGGATTCCACCGTCCCCGCGGCTGTATCGGAAAGGCTGGCGCAACTCCTGCGCGAACCCGGTGCGGTGATCCTCGCGGGCGAACGGCTGGCCGCGATCCCGGGGGCGTTGTCGGCGACCGTCCGGTTGGCCGCCGAGACCGGAGCCGCACTCGCCTGGGTGCCGCGCCGGGCAGGCGAACGCGGCGCGGTGGAAGCGGGCGCGCTACCGGGCCTGCTCCCGGGCGGCCGGCCGCTGACCGACCCCGAGGCCCGGCGGCAGGCCTGCGAGATATGGAATATCGCCGAACTTCCCGCCGCTCCGGGACGCGATACCGGCACCGTTCTCGATGGAACGAGCAGTGGCGGGGCGCTGGTCGTCGGCGGTGTCGAACTCGCCGATCTCCCCGACCCCGTCGCCGCGCGTGCGACACTCGCCGCCGCGGATTTCGTCATCTCCCTCGAACAACGCCGCAGCGAGGTGACCGCCCACGCAGACGTGGTGTTCCCGGTGGCGACGGCTATGGAGAAATCCGGCACGTTCCGCACCTGGGAGGGACGGCCGCGCCTGTTCGCGGCGGCCCTGACCGAGAGCACCGTACGCCGCACCGCCGCACCGATGTCCGATCAGCGGGTACTGCACAGCCTCGCCGCGGAACTGGGTGTACCGCTCGGCCTGCCGGACACCGCGGCGGCCCGTGCCGAACTCGATCGCTTCACCACTTGGACCGGGTCCACCCCCGCGCCGCCGGTCCATCCGGCGGCCACTCCCGCCGCGCCCGGACCGGGAACCGCGATCCTGGCCGGCTGGCGCATGCTGCTCGACCGCGGCCGGATGCAGGACGGTGAACAGAACCTGGCCGGAATAGCCCGGCCGGCAGTAGCCCGGCTCTCCGCCGCGACCGCCGCGGAAGCCGGTGCGGCCGACGGTGATCCGGTGACCGTGGGCACCGCACAGGGCACCGTCACCCTCCCGCTGGCCGTCACCGAGATGCCCGACCGGGTGGTGTGGCTGCCGATGAACTCACCCGGCTGCTCGATCCACAGCGACCTGGGCGCCGGCCCGGGCAGCGTCGTATCCGTGCGGCGCGCCGAACGGACGGAGGCATCCGACCATGACTGATCTGTCCCTCTTCGGTCTCGACCCGCTGTGGCTGGTCGCCGCCAAAGCCGTCGCTATCTTCGTATTCCTGCTCCTGACCGTCTTGTTCGGTGTCCTGATCGAACGCAAGGTGGTCGCCTGGATGCAGATGCGGGTCGGGCCCAACCGGGTCGGGCCCAAGGGTCTGTTGCAGAGCGCGGCCGACGGGGTGAAGATGGCGTTCAAAGAGGACATCGTCCCCGCGATCGTCGATAAACCCATTTTCGTTCTCGCCCCGATTATTTCGGTGATCGCCGCGGTGATGGCGTTCGCGGTGATTCCGTTCGGGCCGCAGGTCTCGATCCTCGGGCAGAACACGGCCCTGCAGCTCACCGATCTGCCCGTGGGTGTGCTCTACATCCTGGCTATCACCTCGATCGGGGTGTACGGCATCGTCCTGGCAGGCTGGGCCTCGGGGTCCACGTATCCGCTGCTCGGCGGTCTGCGTTCCACCGCGCAGGTGATCTCGTACGAGATCGCCATGGCGTTGTGTTTCGCGGCGGTGTTCCTGCTCGGCGGCACCATGTCGACCTCGGGCATCATCGCCGCCCAGCAACCCACCTGGTACGTGTTCCTGCTGCTGCCGTCGTTCCTGATCTATTGCATATCGATGGTCGGCGAGACCAATCGCGCACCGTTCGACCTTCCCGAAGCCGAGGGTGAACTCGTCGGTGGTTTCCATACCGAGTACTCATCGCTGAAGTTCGCGATGTTCATGCTCGCGGAGTATGTGAACATGGCGACGGTATCCGCCCTGGCCACCACGATGTTCCTGGGCGGCTGGCGCGCACCGTTCCCGATCAACCTCTGGGAGGGCGCGAATTCCGGTTGGTGGCCGCTGCTGTGGTTCACCGCCAAGGTGTGGATGTTCCTGTTCGTATTCATCTGGTTGCGCGGCACTCTGCCGCGGCTGCGTTACGACCAGTTCATGAATCTCGGCTGGAAACTGCTCATTCCGACGTCGCTGGCGTGGGTGATGGTGGTGGCCACGGCCCGGGTCCTCGACCTCGAGGGTTATCCGGTGGGCACCCCCATCCTGGTGGTCGGCGGTCTGCTGCTCACCGGCCTGCTGATCGGGTTGTTCCTGCGAGCCGGCAACGCGCCCGCGACCGCCCCCGAATTCACACCGGAGGACGATATTCTGACGCCGTCCTCGGGGCAGCCGAGCGGTACCGAGGTATTCCTCGGTTTCCCGACCCCGCCGCTACCGGAGCGGACCTCCACCATCACGTCCTCTCCCGGTCTGTTCGAACCGCTGGCGGGTTTCGGGGTCACCGCCGCCACCATGTTCAAGAAGCCCAATACCGAGTTCTATCCCGAGGAGAAGGTTCCCACCGCACCGCGCTACCACGGCCGGCATCAGCTCAACCGGCATGCCGACGGGCTGGAGAAATGCATCGGCTGCGAACTGTGCGCCTGGGCCTGCCCCGCCGACGCGATCTACGTCGAAGGCGCCGATAACACCGAGGACGAGCGGTATTCGCCCGGTGAACGGTACGGCCGGGTCTATCAGATCAACTATCTGCGCTGTATCGGCTGCGGCCTGTGCATCGAGGCCTGCCCGACCCGGGCCCTGACGATGACCAACGACTACGAGATGACCGACGATAATCGCGCCGACCTCATCTACGAAAAGGATCGGCTGCTCGCGCCGCTGGAACCGGATATGCAGGCACCACCGCATGCGATGCAGGCGGGCACCACCGAGGCCGACTACTACCTCGGCCGGGTGACCGGCGATTCCGAGCGACCCACCGCGGCCACGGGGAGCTCCCGATGAGCCCCGTGAACGCGGTGCTGGCGGCCGCTCCCCTCACCGAGACCGGAACCGGCGAAGCCGTGCAGTTCTGGATCCTGGCTCCGCTGGCAGTGATCGGCGCGCTGGGGATGGTCTTCGCGGCGAAAGCGGTCCATTCGGCGATCTGCCTGGCCGCCACCATGATCACGCTGGCGGTGTTCTACATCGCCCAGGACGCATTGTTCCTCGGCGTGGTGCAGATCGTCGTCTACACCGGCGCGGTCATGATGCTGTTCCTGTTCGTGCTCATGCTGGTCGGTGTCGATTCGGCGGAATCACTGCGGGAAACGCTGCGGGGGCAGCGGATCGCCGCCGGGGTGGTCGGCGTCGGATTCGGAATTCTGCTGTGCACCGGGATCGCGCACGGTATCCGGCGCTCCGATATCGCTTTTCCAGCCACCGGGTTCCCCGGACAGGATGTGATCGGCGCGCTGGCGGAATTGATCTTCGTTCGTTACGTGTGGGCGTTCGAACTCACCGGAGCCCTGCTCATCGCCGCCACCATCGGCGCCATGCTGCTGGCGCACCGCGAACATTTCGGGCCGAAACTGGGCCAGCGAGAGCTGTCCCGGCGCCGGTTCCGCGATCCGGGACACCGGCCGACACCGCTGCCCACCCCCGGTGTCTACGCCCGGCACAACGCCGTCGATATCCCGGCCCGGCTCCCGGACGGCTCCTTCGAGGAACTGTCGGTCTCGACCATCCTGCGGCATCGCCGCACCCAGGCGCTCACCGATGCCGCTGTCCTCTCGGTCGGCACATCCGCGACGCCCGGCGGCGAACACGATACGGCGACCGGCACCGGCAGTACCCCCGCTCGCCCGGCCGATGAGGAAGGTATCCGGTGAATCCCGAGAACTATCTGTTCCTATCCGCGCTACTGTTCACCATCGGCGCCGCGGGAGTCCTGCTGCGGCGTAACGCGATCATCGTGTTCATGTGCATCGAGCTGATGCTCAACGCGGTCAATCTCGCGTTCGTCACCTTCGCCCGGATGCACGCGAACCTGGACGGTCAAGTCTTCGCGTTCTTCACGATGGTGGTCGCCGCGGCCGAGGTCGTGGTCGGTCTGGCCATCATCATCACCATCTTCCGCGCCCGCCGCTCGACCTCGGTCGACGATGCCAACCTGTTGAAGTTCTGACATGGTCGGGTCGAGCGCGGAGCAGGCAGCGCAGCGTAACCACGCAGCGCTCCCGACCATGTCGAAAGGGCACTGACGTGGATACCGCAACGTTGTGGCTGCTACCCGCCCTGCCCCTGGCCGGCGCCACCGTACTACTACTCACCGGACGCCGGGCGGACGCGTGGGGTCATCTGCTCGCGACCGTCGCCGCGCTGGTCTCGTTCGTCGTCGCCGTCGTGGCTTTTCTCGGCATGCTGGGCCGGGCGGACGCCGACCGCGCAATTGCCGCGGACCTGTTCAGCTGGGTCCCCGTCGCCGGCCTGCAGGTCGACTTCGGGCTGGCACTGGACCAGCTGTCGATCTGTTTCGCACTGCTCATCACCGGTGTCGGGTCGCTCATCCACATCTACTCGATCGGGTACATGAGCGAGGACCCCGGTCGCCGCCGGTTCTTCGCCTACCTGAACCTGTTCCTGGCCGCCATGCTGCTGCTGGTGCTGGCGAACAACTATCTGGTGCTGTACCTGGGCTGGGAGGGTGTCGGGCTGGCCTCGTATCTGCTGATCGGGTTCTGGTACCACAAACCGACCGCGGCGACAGCGGCCAAAAAAGCATTCGTGGTGAACCGGGTCGGCGATATGGGCCTGGCACTGGCCATGATGGTCATGTTCGCCACCTTCGGCTCCCTCGATTTCACCGCGGTCTTCGGGGCGGCCTCCGGGGCGAGCGACGGAACCCTCACCGCGATAGGGCTTTTCCTACTGCTCGCCGCATGCGGTAAATCCGCCCAGGTCCCGCTGCAATCCTGGCTCGGGGACGCGATGGAGGGCCCCACCCCGGTCTCCGCGCTCATCCACGCCGCCACCATGGTGACCGCCGGTGTCTACCTGATCGCGCGCTCGAACCCGATCTACGATCTCGCTCCCACCGCGCAGGTCGCGGTGGTGCTGGTCGGCGCGGTAACCCTGCTGTTCGGGGCGATCATCGGCTGCGCGAAGGATGACATCAAGAAGGCCCTCGCCGCGTCCACCATGAGCCAGATCGGCTATATGGTGCTGGCCGTCGGCCTCGGACCCGCCGGATACGCGGTGGCCATCATGCATCTGCTGACCCACGGCTTCTTCAAGGCCGGTCTGTTCCTGGGCGCCGGTTCGGTGATGCACGCGATGGACGACGAAACCGATATGCGCCGGTACGGTGGCCTGCGCAAGCTGCTACCGATCACCTATGTCACTTTCGGGCTGGGATATCTCGCGATCATCGGCGTCCCGCCCTTCGCCGGGTTCTTCTCCAAGGACCGCATCATCGAGGCGGCGTTCGCCGAAGAAGGGATCGCGGGGCCGATCCTGGGCACCGTCACCCTGATCGGCGCCGGTCTCACGGCCTTCTACATGACCCGGGTCATGCTGCTCACCTTCTTCGGCGAACGTCGCTGGAAACCGGACACCCACCCGCACGAATCCCCCGGCACGATGACCGGCCCGATGATCCTGCTGGCTCTCGGTTCCGTCGGCGCCGGCGCGGTGTTCGTCTGGGGATCCTCGCTCCAGCACTGGCTCGCCCCGGTCGTCGGCGAACACCACGGCGAGCCCGCGCTGCCGGTCCCGGTGATCACCGCGCTGGCGCTGGGAGTGGTCGCGGTCGGCGGCGCATTCGCCTACCGGCAGTACGGCCGCGCCCAGGTTCCCGAGACCGCACCCGAGCCGGTATCCGCGCTGACCGTCGCCGCCCGCCGTGACCTCTACGGCGACGCGGTCAACGAGGCAGCCTTCATGCGCCCCGGCCGCCATCTGACCCGGGCCCTGGTCTTCCTCGACAACCGCGGTATCGACGGTCTCGTCAACGGCGCCGCCGCGCTGATCGGCGGGCTGTCCGCCCGGGCCCGCAAGGTCCAGACCGGGTTCGTGCGTTCGTATGCCCTGTCCATGTTCGCCGGCGCGGCCCTGGTGGCCGCCGCCCTGCTGGCCGTAAGGATCTGGTGAGCGCCGTGCCCTGGTTGACCGTGCTCTGGCTGCTTCCCCTGGTGGGTGCGGCGGTCGTTCTCCTACTGCCCGCCGCCCAGCGGCTCGCCGCCCGCTGGGTCGGGCTGATATTCGCGGTGGCGACATTCGGGGTGGCGCTGGGCGTCGCCGCGGCCTTCCAGCCCGGCGGGGAACAGTTCCAGTTCGTCGAATCGCATACCTGGATACCGGCTTTCGGTGCCGGCTACACCCTCGGGGTCGACGGAATCGCGCTGGTGCTCGTGCTGCTCACCGCCGGACTGGTTCCGTTGCTGATCGTCGCGGGCTGGCACGACGACCGCGAAGCCGGTTCCGGAAAGCGGGTGGCGCATACGTATATCGCCCTCACCCTGCTGGTCGAGGCGATGGTCCTGATCTCGTTCCTGTCCCTCGATATCCTGCTGTTCTACGTGTTCTTCGAGGCCATGCTCATTCCGATGTACTTCCTCATCGGCGGGTTCGGACCACGCACGGACAATGCGCACCTCCGGCAGCAGCGGTCACGCGCCGCGGTGAAATTCCTGCTGTACAACCTCTTCGGCGGACTGATCATGCTGGCAGCGGTGATCGGGCTGTATGTACTCACCGTCCAGGAGAATCTCGGCGCCGAGGGGACAGGCACCTTCGATCTGCGTCTCGTGGTGGAGGCGGCCAACTCCGGTCAGCTCGGTGCCGGCCCCGCGGTGCTCAACGCCTTGTTCCTCGGATTCATGTTCGCGTTCGCGGTAAAGGCACCGCTGTGGCCGCTGCACACCTGGTTGCCGGACGCCGCGGTGGCCGCGACACCGTCGAGCGCGGTGCTGATGATGGCGGTGGTCGACAAGGTCGGCACCTTCGGCATGCTGCGCTATTGCCTGCTGTTGTTCCCCGCCGCCGCGGACACCTACGCGCCCCTGGTGATCGCCCTGGCCGTGGTCGGCATCCTATACGGCGCGCTGCTGGCCATCGGGCAGACCGATGTCATGCGGCTGATCGCCTATACGTCGATCTCCCATTTCGGGTTCATCGTGCTGGGTATCTTCGCAATGACCAGTCAGGCCCAGACCGGCGCCACCCTGTACATGGTCAATCACGGACTGTCCACGGCGGCCCTTTTCCTGATCGCGGGATTCCTGGTGTCGCGCCGGGGCAGCCGGCTCATCGCCGATTACGGCGGTGTCCAGAAAGTGGCTCCGGTACTGGCCGGCACCTTCTTCATCGCCGGCCTCGCCACCCTCTCGCTGCCCGGGCTCGCACCGTTCGTCAGTGAATTCCTGGTACTCGTCGGTACTTTCAGCCGCTACCAGGTGGCGGCGGTGCTGGCCACCGGCGCCCTGGTACTGGCCGCGATCTATGTGCTGTGGCTGTACCAGCGGATGATGACGGGGCCGGTTACCAAGGGTAACGAGGGGCTTCGAGATCTGGTGCCCCGTGAACTCGTCGTGGTGGTGCCGCTGATCGGCGCCCTGATCTTCTTCGGGGTGTATCCGAAGCCCGTCCTCGAATTCGTCGATCCCGCGGTGAATCAGACCCTCACCACCATCGGCAGTGTCGATCCACCACCGCCGGTCCCGGCAGAACAGGAAGCGGCGAACCCCGGAGGTGTGCGTTATGAGCGCTGAACTGCGCGGCGGTGAGATCCTGGCCGCATCGATACCAGCGCCGAGTATCGAATACCACGTGCTGGCACCGATTCTCATCGTTTTCGGGGCGGCCGTGCTGGGCGTACTCGTGGATGCGTTCTTTCCACGCTCCCGCCGGTATCCGGCTCAGCTGGCGCTCGCCCTCGCCGCTCTGCTCGCCGCATTGGTCGCGGTGTTCCTGCTGTCCGGAACCAGGACCACCGCCGTGGCCGGCGCGGTCGCCGTGGACGGGGTCACCCTGTTCCTGCAGGGCACACTGCTGGTGGTGGGTCTCCTCGCCGTCCTGTTTGTCGCCGAACGGGGGCCGCTGCCCAGACCACGGTCGGGCCCCGGTACCTGGAGTCGTGCCGCCGCGGTCCCCGACTACGGGATGGACGCCTTCACCCCGCAGGCGTCCGCGGTTCCCGGCAGCGCCGCCGAACGCTCCGCGTCGACAGCGGGGGTCACCCCCACCGAGGTCTTCCCGCTGCTGCTCCTCGCATTGGGCGGACTGCTGCTGTTCCCCGCGGCCAACGATCTACTGACCATGTTCGTCGCGCTCGAGGTGCTCTCGCTGCCGCTGTACCTGCTGTGCGGGCTGGCCCGCCGCCGCCGGCTGCTCTCCCAGGAAGCGGCACTCAAGTACTTCCTGCTCGGGGCCTTCTCCTCGGCGTTCTTCCTATACGGCGTCGCATTGCTCTACGGCCAAACCGGTACGGTGCGCCTCGCCGGTATCGCCGACGCGCTCGCCGCCGAATCCGGGCCGCCCACACTGGCACTGCTGGGTGTGGCCATGCTGGCGGTCGGACTGCTGTTCAAGATCGGCGCGGTCCCGTTCCAGGCCTGGGTTCCCGATGTGTACCAGGGCGCACCCACCCCTGTTACCGGGTTCATGGCGGCGGCCACCAAGATCGCCGCCATCGGTGCGCTGCTGCGGGTCCTGCAGGTCGGTGTCGCCGATATCGCCGACGATTGGCGTCCGGTTCTCGCTGCTGTCGCCGTGGCCACCATGGTGGTCGGTGCCGTACTGGCGATAACTCAGACCGATATGAAGCGAATGCTCGCGTATTCGTCCATCGCGCATACCGGATTCCTGCTCACCGCACTGGTCGCGGCGAACGACCGCGGTATTTCGGCGACGCTGTTCTACCTGTTCGTCTACGGCCTCGGCACTCTCGGCGCGTTCGCGGTCGTGAGCATGGTGCGTGAACCCGACGGTAACGAGGCCACCGCGCTGTCGCGCTGGGCCGGCCTCGGCCGCCGCGCCCCGTGGCTCGCGACGGTATTCGCACTGCTGTTGTTGTCGTTCGCCGGTATCCCGGTCACCGCGGGTTTCGTCGCGAAGTTCGCGGTCTTCCAGGCGGCGGCATCCGGTGACGCCGGGTTCCTGGTGATCGTCGGTGTACTGGCCAGCGCTGTCGCCGCGTTCTTCTATGTCCGGGTGATCGTGCTGATGTTCTTCACCGATCCCCCCGACGATCCGCCGGTCGTTGTCGGCCCGCCCGCCGGCGTCGCGGTAACCGCGGTGACCGCCGCGGCGACCTTGATACTGGGTATCGCGCCGCAACCGCTGCTGGATGTTGCCGGCCGCGCTGCCGAATTCGTCCGCTGACCCGGGGCCGGCCGGGTCAGGGGCGAATACCGCACGACGGCGATATGGTTCGGCTCCAACCAGTTGTCGGCGTCGAGAAAGCAGAAGCCAGCGCATTCCGCGCTGATGGCCAGAAGCGCGCCGAGGGTACGTGGCGTGTTGCCGTAGTCGCCGTGGCAACGGTCGAGCCGTCAAGCTACAGCTGCGCGGTAAATGGCGCTTTGACAGCCCGTAGCCCGGGGGAAACGTACTCATGTCCGGCCAGAAGGCGAACATTCCCGGCCCTCGGATCATCGCGCCACCTCCCCAGCTGGGATGTGGTCATCGGCACAGCCCCATTTTGTTGCTTAGGTTAAGCAACAAAACTAAAGTTGATGACTGCAAGCAACTATGAGCCAGCTGGAGTCAGCATGGGAGTTTCGCCCGATACCGCACAGAATCTGCTCGACGAGCTGTTCCTGATCAGTCGTGCGCTGCGCCGCACCCTGGCACAGCCCGAGGAAAGCAGCCTGCTACCGGGCGGAATCAGTGTCCTGGTCAATCTGGAATCGGCCGGTCCGTGCCGCCAGGTGGATCTCGCCGCGCAGATCGGTATCAGCGCCTCCGCCATGAGCCGTCATATCACCGAACTGGTCACCGACGGCTACGTCCTGCGCAATGCCGACCCGGACGACGGCCGTGCCATTCGTGTCGAGGTGTCACCCACAGGGCATGAGCTCCTGGGCCGGATTCGCGAATCCCGGGTCCGCGGTGTGCAGGAAGTCCTGGCCGATTGGTCCCAGACCGACGCCGAACACGCCTGCTACATCATGCACAAACTCCGCAGCGATCTCATCGCCCGCGACAGCCGCAGCGCCGCGGCCGCCCCGCAAAAGAATTCGGAAGAGAGAAGAAATGCCCACTGATACCGCGGCGCGCATATCCGGGAAACCGGTCGCGATGACTCATCGCCAGATCCTCGAAGCGATGACCGGCCTGCTGGCCGCGCTGTTCACCGCGCTGCTCAGCACCACCATCGTCGCCAACGCCCTACCCACCATCATCGCCGACCTCCAGGGATCCCAGACGGCCTACGCGTGGGTGATCACGACGGCCCTGCTCGCGAACGCCGCCTCGACCCCGATCTGGGGCAAACTCGCCGATCTGTTCAACAAGAAGACCCTGGTCCAATCGGCCATCGTCATCTTCGTGGCCGGATCGGTGATCGCCGGCCTCGCACACAACATCGGCCTGCTGCTCGCCGCCCGCGCGCTGCAGGGCATCGGGATGGGTGGCCTGACCGCACTGGTGGTCGCGATCATCGGCAGTATCGTCGCCCCGCGCGAACGTGGCAGGTACTCCGGATACATGGGTGCCGTGATGGCGGTATCGATGACCGGTGGACCGATCCTCGGCGGCATTATCGTCGACAGCGCGCTGGGCTGGCGCTGGTGCTTCTACATCTGCATCCCGCTCGCGGTGATCGCCCTGTTCCTGCTGCAGCGCACGCTGAAACTGCCCACCGTTCGCAAGGACAACGTCTCCATCGACTGGCTCGGCGCCACTCTCCTGACCGCCGGGGTGTCCGTACTGCTGATCTGGGTCTCGTTCGCCGGTAAAGCCGGCTACTACGACTGGATCTCGCGGGAGACCGCGCTGTACGTCGGCGCCGGACTGCTCCTGCTCGCGGCGACCGTCGTCGTGGAATCCCGGGCCGAGTCGCCGATCATCCCGCTGAAGATCGTCACCGAACGCACCACCGCATTGGCCATCATCGCCTCGATCGCCGTCGGTGTGGGCATGTTCGGCGCCACCACCTTCCTCGGCCAGTACTTCCAAACCGCCCGGGGCTACTCCCCCACGGCCGCCGGCCTGCTGTCCGCACCGATGGTCGCCGGAATGCTGGTCGCCTCGGTGACCTCCGGCGCGCTGATCACCCGGTTCGGCAAATGGAAGCCGTTCGTCGTCTCCGGCGCCGCACTGCTGGTCATCGGCTTCTCCTTACTGTCGACCGTCGACCACAGCACACATATCTGGCTCATCGGTGGTTTCATCACCATCACCGGCCTCGGTGTCGGCATGATGATGCAGAATCTCGTGCTGGCCGTACAGAACACCGTCAGCGTGCACAATATCGGCGCAGCCTCCAGCAGCGTCGCGTTCTTCCGCACCTTCGGCGGTGCCATCGGAGTCTCGGTACTCGGTTCGGTACTGGCCACCCGCGTCAGCGATCTATCCACCGCCCGCTTCACCGAACTCGGCGTTCCGGCCGGATCGACCTCCGGTGGTGGCAATCTCGATATCGGTGCCCTGCCGGCTCCGATCGCCGAGATCGTGCGCTTCGCCTACGGCGATGCCACCGGACGGATCTTCCTGATCGCGGCGGCAGCCACCGCGGTCGCGCTCATCGCCGCGGTCTTACTGCCCAACCGTCCGCTGCGGCAGACGATCGATATCGAAGACGGCGATCGGGGAACCCCCGCGGGACAGACGGCGGGCAGTACCGAACGCCTGGATATCATCGCCGCGGAACAGGTTCCGGATGATCTCGCCGAACTCGACGTGCCGGAACCGGTCACCGGAACCGTCCGGATCTGACCGCCCGAACGACCGATGCCCGCCGGTCACCGACCACTCGGTGACCGGCGGGCGTCGCCGTCAGCCGAACAGGTTCAGGTCCACAGCGCCGCGATGAGCACATTGACGATCGCCAATCCACCTGCCGCATCGGGCATCCAGGCCGGGTCCTTGCCACGTTTGGTATCGGCGCGGGCCATCTCCGCGAACGCGGCGACCAACACCGAGATGACGAGTTTGACCCCGATCTTCACCATGTTCAGGTCTTTGTCCAGTGAGGTCACCGATTCGGCCAGTCCGACGAGAATCACGCCGGTGATGATCTGCGCCCGCGCCCCCCACACCATCACTTCGTTGACAGCGGGCCGCCCGGCGGCGTATCCGCCGACCACGGCCGCCATCCCGAGCAGATGGGTGACGACCACAACGTTGTAGACGATTTCCATGAGCCAGACGCTACTCGATCTCCGAGTCGACTACTACACAGAGTCGTAAAACGCCGGTTCCTCGAATCCGGAGCGGCTTCGCGCCCGAATCGGGATGTATCCGCATGGGTGTCCATGAGACCGGAACTCCCCCTTGCCGGTTTCGAGCCGAGGAAATCCTCCATCCTCACGGATATACGAGTCGAGGACGAGCACTCCAGGGGAACACCGCACCTCTGCACGGCCGGGTTGTTGGCCGCGGTGACAGACCAGGCCAGGGCCAGATCGACGGCTGGCCACGACCACCAACGCGCAGCGAGGCCTTATCGCACCACTCGCCTGCCACAGCCGGCTACATCGCGCAGCGGATGGCAGGCAGGTCAGCCGATTTCCAATACCGCCTTCCCGTGTAAGCGGCGGCCGATGAGAGCTTGCACCGCTTCGTCGTAGTGGGTCCACGAGCCACGCCACCTGATTCCGGGGTCGAGGCGGCCGGCGGCGACCTCGGCGGACAGCCAGGCCAGGTCGGTGGAGAAGTCCGTGGCCGGATTGCCGAACAGGAAGAATGTACGGATAGCCCGGTCGTGGCGGCCGCCGTCGCCCTGCAATATCTCGGGCGGGAAGACTGCGTCGGCCTCGGACGACCGGCCCACGCTCACCAGTGTGCCGTGGGCCTGCAGAGTAGCGAAGGCGTCCACCAGCTGCCGACCACCGACGTTGTCCAGCACCGCATGTACAGGCCGGGCCACGGCGGCCGGATCAGTGTGGATTTCGTGCGCACCCAGTGATCGCAGATCGTCCGCTTGCGCGGGATTCCGGCTGATCGCCACGACTTCGGCCCCGGCGCGGGCGGCGAGTTGCACTGCGTAGCGGCCGACCCCTCCGGAAGCTCCGGTGACCATCACCCGGCTGCCCAGGAGCGGGCCCAGACGGCGCAGCACATGCAGGGCACTGAGCCCGGCGACCGGGACGGTACTGACGGCGCCGAGGTCGGCATCCTCCGGTACCGCACCGAGCAGGGCAGCCGGGACCGCACGCAGTTCCGCCCAGCCCGCCTCGCCCAGGGTGACGACGCGCGTCCCCTCGGCCGGCCCCGATCCGTCGGCCGCCGCCTCGACCACCACACCCGCCGCGTCCCAGCCGATCACGGTGCCATCCGGCGTTTTCGGATCGGCGGCACCTTTGACTTCGCCGTAGTTCAGCGAGACCGCTTCGACCCGCACCAAGGCCTCACCCGGTGCGGGTATCGGATCGGCCGTCTCGACCAGCGAGAGGTGCGCTGTCGTGCTGTGGTCAACGGCGATTGCACGCATAGAACTTTCTCCCTATTTTTAAAGTGCCACACTGTGGCGTTTGCTCCACTGAAGCATACGCTCCATGCGGGCCCCGTCCGTTAACCTGGTGTCGATGACTACCGCCCAACAGCCCACCTCGCTGCGTGAGCGCAAGAAGCTGCGCACACGCCGAACCCTGGCCGAAACGGCCGTCTCGCTGTTCACCGAGCGAGGCTTCGACAACACACCGCTCGATGCCCTCCTCGAGACAGTGGAGGTATCGAGGCGGACCTTCTTCCGCAACTTCCGCTCCAAAGAGGATGTGGCCCTCACCGCCGTCAAACAGCTCTGGAGCACCTACCTGCTGACCCTGGAGGAGACCGAGAAGTCCGGGCCATTGGCCGACGTATTCCGAGATACGATGCTGACCACCCTCGACCGCATGGACGAGGACTGGTATCCGCGCTTCGCGGCCACCCTGAAACTGATCGAGCAGTCACCGTCGCTGAACGGACACTCCCTCCAGCACTGTGCCGAGATCCAGACCGAGGTCACCCGCCGACTGGGTGCCCCGGACAGTCTCGAGGCCCGCCTGCTCATCGAGTTCTGCGTGGCCACCTGGCGCTGCGCCCTGGACGAGTGGCTGCCCCGATGCGACCCCGGTGAACTTCCCCGGCACGTACACCACGCCTTCGCTGCCATGCGTCAGAGCCTGGACACAGCGGTCTAGCCCGCGCGAAATCCGCCGAATCGGCGTACAGGTATAGGCAGTGCACGACGCATGCGATCGGACCGGAGCGCCGTCCGAGCGGAACATCCGCGTCACGCACAGCGTAGAAGCAGCGGATATGAGGGATCGGCCGGAAATGCACTCCACAGGAACGGATTCGGACGCGTCGCGAGGGACCCTTCCCCTGGACTCCACACCTCCGGGTGCAGCGGGCGGATTCGACGCTTTCCGGCGTGAGTGGGAGGCGCAGGTGGGCGACCGATTCCCACTGTCGAACTACAGCCCCGAAACGGTCGGCGACTTCCGGGCCGAGGTCCGGCTCCGCCGGGTAGGCGACCTGGCGACGACCGATGTTCGCAGTGCGTCGGCAATCCGGCAGGTCGACGGCGTCGCGGATTGGACCCATCTGTGCATCCTGTCGCGCGGCGCCTGGACCGTGGGTGACCCGTCCGGCCGCGGCGAACAGACCGTGCCGGCCGGACAGTTCATGCTCCGGCACCAAGAGAGACTGGTCCCTTGGGAAATGGCACCGGATACGACGATCAAGATCGTTATCCTCCCGTCGGCCTCCACCCTCGAACCACTGCTCGGGAACCGGATCATCCGCGGACCGGCGGACGCGGCCGAGATCCGCCTGCTGGTGGCCCACACGAACATGATCCATGCGACGATGGCCGACCTCGGCCCGTCCGGTGTACAGGCCGCCCGCAACACCCTGCTCGAACTGGTCAAGGCGGTCGCATTGGGTCGCTTCGACGACGCCGAACCCCAGCTGGCTCCCGCACTCGTCCATGCCGCGAAGGAACTCGCCGACCGCCGGCTCGCCGACCCGGAGCTATCCCCCACCGTGCTGGCGCGTGAACTCAACGTCTCCGTCCGTACTCTGCACCGGGCGTTCGCGACGGCGGGAGCCTCGGTGACCACCTACATCCGCTCCCGGCGCTTGGACGAAGCCCGGCTCGCCCTGACAGCACCACACAGCCCACTGAGCATCTCCGAACTCGCCGCCTACTGGCAATTCGCGGACAGCAGCCACTTCGCCAAGGCCTTCAAGAAGGCCTACGGTCACACCCCCGCCGAATACGCCCGCTCCAGCAAATCGAACGGAACATGAACAAGCGGCCGATCCTCATCCGCTCGGCACCGGCGCCACCGGATGTGTCGGCAGCGCCGGCACATTCACGCAGATCCGTTCCCGCGGCGGCCGACAGCATCGACCACATCTCCGGGTTGCGGAGGCTCGTGCGTTTCACCACACGAGCTTCTCGAACCGGCCCCAGGTTCGGAAGGCCGGCTCCGGTAAAGGGTCATAGCCGCAACACATGGCGAGAACAGCTCCCGGCATCCACGCGGCAGAACCCGTTGTCTCAACCAGCTGCCATACCAGGCTGTTGCGTAGCGCGGCATCCAGCGAACAGTGACGCGGACAGACTGCTCACGCCGATCGTCTGTTGCAGGAATCCGAGCGGCCCGTAGAGCAGCGCACACTCCGGGCTCGGTGGTCCGGGTGCCGGGGTGGCTTGCGCGACCCCCGCACCGCCGAGCAGAAAACCGGCCACCAGCGTTACCGTTGCTATAGAGCGCTTCAAAGTTCTATCCCTTCCCCAGCGACCGAATACCACATCGGGCGCGAGTTCTGTTCATCCACAAGCTATCTCACCATCCGTACACAAGGACAGCAGCCGTATGCCGACTCGGGCGCAGGGTGCGGCAGCACCTACGGCGTGACGCCGAGGGTGGATTCGCTCACCGGAAGAGCCGAGATGGCAGACCTGGATCGCCACGCTGCGCCCGAGCGGACACGGACATTGCCGGGTCGGGAACCTTCGAGACCACGACGAGATCGCGGACGCTCGGGGTGCACCTCACCGACGACTCGGCATGCAGTTTCTCGACCTCGCCCACGCCACCGGTGGCGTGGGCTGTTTGCTCGAGGTCATCGCTGTCCGGCCGAGCTGTTTTCGAGTCTATGGCGGTTGGCGCCACCCGGACGCGTAACGCAGCGCCATCCGGACAGAACCTCCGTGCCATCACTGGCAGCTGCCGAGCTGACCGCTTCCTCGATCGCGGAGCAGCCGGGCGGGCCGCCGCCGTTCGGCGTCGGCGACACCCGGTCGCGGGCGGATCGAGTCGAGCTCCACGCAGTGGCCACCCGTTACGACGAACTCGCTGACCCGCCGGTCCTGGCGCCCGGGGTATCGGATGGCATCTACAGCCGGGCCCGGGCCGATCCTTCATTTCTGGGCACAAGCCTTCCGCCGAAATCCGTCCGATTGCAGTTGTATCAACAGTAATGTTTTCGCAACGACTCGGCGCGGGCTTGCCGCGCGGTAGCGTTCATCCATGGAGGATCCTGTTGATGTCGCGGTCATCGCCGGACCGGACGACCTCACCGCAGAGTGGCTGACGGCGACGCTGGGCACCACCGTCCTGGGCTTCCGGTCCGAGCGCATCGGAACAGGCCAGGTCAGCGACTGCTACCGAGTCACCGTCGATCGAGCCCCCGGCTCCACCGGTCCTCGATCGGTGATCCTGAAGGTCGCATCGGCCGATCCGACCAGCAGGCAGACCGGATCGGCCATGGGGTTGTACGAAAGCGAAGTACGGTTCTACCGCGAGCTGGTGCCGCATCTGCGCGGAGGCCCGATCCCGGCCTGTTACCACGCCGCCATCGATACCGATTCCGGCGCATTCGATCTCGTACTCGAGGATGCCGCACCGGCCGTCGTGGGCGATGAGATCCTCGGCGCCACCGCGGAGCAGGCCTTTCTCGCCGCAGCCGAACTCGGACGGCTCCACCGCCGGGCCGGCGCCCTGCCGTCGCTGACCGAGGCGGCCTGGCTCGATCGCAGTTCACTGTTGAACGCCGCCCTCTTCGAGCAGCTCTACACACTGTTCCTCGATCGATATCGCGAATACCTGACCGGGGCCCAGCGTTCGGTATGCGATGCGCTGGTCGCCGGCTTCGACCATTACCTCGAACTGGTGAGCGGCGACCGCCGGGGCCTGGTGCACGGCGACTACCGCCTGGACAATATGTTGTTCGGCGCACCGGATGCGGGCAGGTCGCTGACAGTTGTGGATTGGCAGGGGGTCATGGCCGGACCGGCACTCACGGATCTCGCCTATTTCCTGGGTGGCGCACTCACCACCGGACTACGCCGGACGCACTACGCCGATCTGCTGCGGTCCTATCATGCGGCACTGGGCCCGAACCCGCCGATCACCCTCGCCCAGGTCCGGGAATCGGTTCGACGGCAGAGCTTCATGGGCGTGATCATGTCGATCGCGGCCTCGGTCGTCGTCGAGCGAACCGAACGCGGCGACGAACTCTTCATGACCACACTGTCCCGGCACTGCGATCACGTGACCGACACCGGCGCACCGGATCTGCTCGCACCGGCCGACGATATCTCGGGATGACCGAGGACCGGCCGCCCGATCCTCAGACGAAGTCCGATCCGCCGTCGACGTTGACATTGGCACCGGTCATATAGGAGTTGCGGCGTGAAGCCAGGAAGGCGGCAACCGGTCCGATCTCCTCGGGCAGGCCCGCTCTCGGCAACTGCGCGGGGTGGCCGTAATGGGTGTCTATCGCTTCCATCAGACGGTAGGGATCGTCGCTCTCGACGCCCACCGACCGGGCCCAGCCGGCGAGTGCGGGGGTCACGACAGTTCCCGGTGAGACCACATTGACCAGGATCTCGTCCTTCGCCAACAGCAGCGACAGATTCTTGGACACACTGGCGACCATCGCCTTGGCGGCCGTATACGCGGCCAGCGATACGGTTTGACGTTGCGTCGACTGCGCGGAGAAGTTGACGATCCGCGCCCACTGCGCGGCTCGTAACAGCGGCAGCGCCGCATTGACACTGTGCACGATGGAGAGCACGCCGTGGTCGACGGCCTCGTGCCATTGCGTGTCGGACAATTCCTCGACCGTTCCGTGCACATTCGGCCCGACCGTATTGATCAGCGCGTTGAGCTCACCGCCCCAGCGCCGGCGCAGCTCGGCGAATATCTCGTCCACTCGCCCGGCATCGCGTGCATCGGCGACCAGGCCGACGGCATCCGGGCTGCCCCGGCCGGCGAGTTCACCGGCCGCGCGCTCGACATCGCCCCGGCCACGGCCGACGACCGCCACCCGGGCGCCCTCGTCCGCCAGACAGCGGGCGGTGGCCAGGCCCATACCTCGGCTGCCGCCCACTACCACTGTCGCCGCACCGCGTAATCCCAAATCCACTCGTGCCACCACCTCACCGCTGCGAAACCCGTAATCCGATCGAATCCGGCACTCACTGCAGTGTTCATTACTGTAATCATTTCGACAAGGCATGCTGCGGGACACAGCGTTCACACCCACCCAGCACCTGTTCGAATGAAAGCGCTCTCGCCACCACCACTTCCAGCTTCAGAGTTACCCGTCGGCCGCGGCGGTACCGAGGAGGGTCAGGGCCTCCAGGGCGAGGTACAACTCGGCGGATTGGCGCGGATCGGTGGTATCGCGGCCGGTGAGATCGCGAATCTTGCGCAGCCGGTACCGGACCGTATTGCGGTGGCAGTGCATCGTTTCCGCGACGGCCGCGGCCGAACCCCCACACCGGTACCAGGCGTCGAGCACCTCTATCAGATCTCCGCGCTCGGTGCCGGAGAGCTTCAGGACCGGACCCAGAATCTGGGCCGCGGCCCGGCGACCGGCATCGGGAACGGCAACCAGCAGGTGGCCGACAGGTTCGTCGCCGAACCGGACCGCACCACCCGACCCCGGGTGCGCGGACCGCGACGCGAGACGGGCCTCGGCGAGCGCCGCGACGATATCCCGCGGCGCCGAGAACGCTGTACTGATCCCGACCCTGTCGGCGACGAACGTGGCAATCTCGGCGGCGGCGCGGTCGATCGCGGCCGGCACCACCGCGGACAACAGGCCGATATGCGCATCGACCTGCGCGTCCCACACGGACCGGACACCGAGACCCTCCAGCGCGACCGTGAGTTTCGCGGGCAACGGCGCGGTCGGTTCGGTATCGATCGCGACGACGGCGAAGGTACCGCGCTCCGGCAATCCCAATGTGCGCAACGCATCGAGCACTCGGGCCGGATTGCCGGAATGATCGTCGAACAGGGTCCGGATGAGCCGGCTCTGGAACTGCGCGTCGGAATGGGCGAGCAGGACTTCGGTGTCACGGTATGCCTCGACAGCCGCATCGGAATAGAGGTCGATGAGTTCCCAGAGGTGCGTGGCCAGGTCGTGCAGGCGCGGATCGCCGGGCCCGGTGGATCGTTTGGTCAATTCTTCCCAGATGAGCCGCCCGCCCAGCCGGTAGGCGTGCAGCAGCGCGGCGATCGGGACGCCCTGCTCCGCCTTCAGCCGCCCCGCCGCACGGGCCGGTTGCAGCCGCAACGGGTGGGTGCCGGCCAGCGCCCCGATCACCGAGGTCAGATTTTCCCGGCAGGTGGTCTGCAACTGATCCTCGGTCAGCAACCCGGACTCGCCGTAGGACGGGTCGGCGACGGAGATCCGGCCCGCCAGGATATCGGTGAGTACCTCGACATCATCCGACAGACAGGCGGCCAAGGCGGACGCCGCGGGCGTCGGTGTCACTGGTGCGGGCGTGGTCATACCGGGGAGTGTACCCAGCGAGCGTGATCCACACCACGCCGAAATTGTGCACGGGCACAAACGGGGCCAGAAAGTCCGCAACGGTGACACATTTCGCTCGGTCGTGAGCACAGTCACACTCGGTAGTGTCCGGATTCCCGCGTGATTCTCATCAACGGAGTGTGCCCCGTGCAGACAGAACAGGCCATCGCGGCCGATACGGTCATCGACGCCGCCATATCCGACCTGGCCGAGGGCGAAAAGAAGTGGTCGCGACTGCCGATACCCGGTAGACGAGCCCTACTCGACCGGATGCGGGCCCTCACCGGGCAGTATGCACAGGACTGGGTCGACGCCGCCGTACAGATCAAAGGTCTCGATGCCTCCTCACCGCTGGTCGGTGAGGAATGGATGTCCGGGCCCTATGCCTTCGCGACGAGTCTCGCCGCCGTTTCCCGCACCCTCGAATCGCTGGAGCGGGGTGTCAGCCCCCTCGCGAAGGCGAAGTTCGGCGCCGCCGGCGATCGGGTGACTGTGCGGGCGCTGCCCACGGGCCTGTACGACGAACTGCTGCTCAGCGGCTTCAGCGCCGAGGTATGGCTGCAGCGAGGCGTCAGCTCGGCGGCCGCGAAGGCCAACGCGGGGCTGGCTCAGCTCGATCCCGCCCGCACACACGGGATCGGGGCGGTACTCGGCGCGGGCAATATCACCTCGATCGCACCGCTGGACACCACCTACGAACTGATCGCGCACAACCGGGTCGTGGCGCTCAAACTGAACCCGGTCACTGATCCGCTGCGCCCGGTATTCGAGAAGATCTTCGCGCCCCTGATCGAGCTCGGGGTGGTGCGAGTGCTCACCGGCGGCGCCGATATCGGCGGGAAGCTGGTCCGGCACGAGCGGGTCGCGCACGTTCATATGACCGGAAGCGCCGCCACCCACGACGCGATCGTCTGGGGCACCGGCCCGGACGCCGCGGCCCGGAAGGACGCGGGGACGCCACTGCTCGACAAACCGATCAGCAGTGAGCTCGGGGGTGTGTCCCCGACAATCGTGCTGCCCGGCCGGTGGAGTACCGCGGATCTGGAATTCCAGGCCGAACACCTCGCGACCCAGCGACTGCACAACGGCGGCTACAACTGTGTCGCGGCACAAGCGGTGATCATCTCCGCCGACTGGCCGCAGAAGGCTCAGTTCCTGGCGGCATTGGCCGCGGCGATCGATCGGACACCCGGCCGCCGGGCCTACTACCCGGGTAGTGACGACCGCGTGGCCGCCGCGCACACCAGCTACCCGGACGCCCGGCGCCTGGGTGCTCACGGTGAACGGCTCCTCGTGACCGGGCTGGATCCGGCGGCTGCGGAAACGCTGTACTCGACCGAGTATTTCGCGCCCGTTCTCGGAGTCGTGGAGCTGCCCGGTACCGGCGCGGCCTTCGCCCGCGCCGCGGTGGATACCGCGAACGAACGCCTCACCGGCACACTCGGTGCCAACATCGTGGCGCACCCGGACACCATCGGTGCGCTGGGCGCGGAATTCGACGCGCTGATCGAACGGCTGCATTACGGCACGATCGCGATCAATGCGTGGACGGCAGTGGGTTATCTGACCCCGACCGCGAGCTGGGGCGCCTATCCCGGGCATACCCTCGACGATGTACAGAGCGGTATCGGCGTCGTGCACAACGCCTGGTTGATCGACCGCATCGAGCGCACGGTCGTGCGGGGCCCGTTCCGCCCCGCGCCACGTTCGGTGCTGCACCGCGAATGGGCCCTCTCCCCCAAACCGCCCTGGTTCGTCACCAACCGGACCGCCGCCGAGACCGGCCGCCGGCTCGCCGGCTTCGGCGCCGACCCACGCTGGTCCCGTCTGCCCGCCATCTTCGCCTCCGCCCTCCGCGGCTGAACCACGTCTGGAGCACACCGATGAATGCCGATGCAGCCATGCCGTCCACCGTCGACTACGTCGTTGTCGGCACCGGCTCGGCCGGCGCGGTCCTCGCCGCCCGGCTCAGCGAGAAACCCGGTGATCAGGTCGCGGCGCTCGAGGCCGGCCCCGAGGACATCAACCGTTTCGCCCATATCCCGGCCGCTTTCTCCAAGCTCTTCCAGAGTGAATGCGACTGGGGATATCTGACCACCCCGCAGGCCGAGCTGGGCGACCGCCAGATCCTGTATCCGCGGGGAAAGCTGCTCGGTGGTTCGTCCTCGATGAACGCGATGATGTGGGTGCGCGGATTCGCCGCCGACTACGACGAATGGGCACAGGCGGCCGGCGATTCCTGGTCGTTCGCCAATATCGTCGAGTATTTCAAGAAGATCGAATCCGTCGAGGGTGCGCGCGAACCCGAGGAGGGCCGCAGCGGTCCGCTGCGGATCTCGCACCAGCGCAGCGCGAGCTCGTGGACACGCGACTTCCTGGCGGCCGCCGAACTCGCCGGTTTCAAGAACGAACGGGCCAATTCCGCGCAGCCGGAGGGCTTCTGCCAGACCATGGTCACGCAGAAGCGCGGCGCGCGGTGGAGCACCGCGGACGCCTACCTGAAGCCGGCGCGGCGACGTGAGAACCTGACCGTCGTCACCGGCGCACACGCGAGCCGGGTACTGTTCGACGGTAGCCGTGCCGTGGGTGTCGAATACCGCAAGGACAACAGGGTTTTCACCATCCGCGCGCGCAAGGAGGTCGTGCTGTGCGGGGGTGCGATCAATACGCCGCAGCTGCTCATGCTCTCCGGTATCGGAGACGAACAACAGCTGCGCTCGCACGGCATCCCGGTCCTGCGCCATACTCCCGACGTCGGCCGCAACCTCATCGACCACCTGGTCTCGCTGATCGGGTTCGCAGTGGATTCCGGCACCCTCTTCGACGCCGAGACGCCTAGCCAGCTCCTCGATTATCTGCTGCGCCGCCGCGGCATGCTCACCTCGAATGTCGGCGAGGCCTACGGTTTCGTGCGCAGCCGCCCCGAACTCGAACTGCCCGATCTCGAGATCATCTTCGGCCCCGCGCCGTTCTTCGACGAGGGAATCGGTATCGCACCGGGCCACGCCGTCGCGCTCGGTCCGATCCTGCTGCGCCCGCGCAGCCGCGGTACCGTCACCCTCACGGGAGCCGACGCCACCGCGAAGGCTCTCGTGGACCCGAATTACCTGTCCGATAGCGAGGGCGCCGACCGCGCCGCCATGCTGGAGGGCCTGCGGATCTCGCACCGGATCGCCACCACCCGGCCGCTGGGCCCCGCGCTCGGTGGCTTCTTGCAACCGAAACGGGAACTGGACACCCTGGACGAAACCCTCGAGGACGCGCTGACCTGGCATTCGCATACGCTGTACCATCCGGTGGGCACATGCCGGATGGGCTCTGACCCCGGAAGTGTCGTCACTCCCGAACTGAAGGTCCGCGGCGTCGAGGGTCTGCGCGTGGCCGACGCGTCGGTGATGCCGAACATCATCCGCGGCCACACCCACGCGCCCGCGGTGGTTATCGGCGAGAAAGCAGCCGACCTACTGGCCGCAGATCGCTGAGGTCCGGGGCAGGTCGCGCCCCGCTGCCCGGGCAAGGGCGCGACCACCGTCCATCTGCGGATCAGGCCGGAGTTCGGGCCCGAGCAGGGGTCCCGGGCCGGCAGGGACCGGTATTCGAGTAGTCGGAATTCGGATGCGTTGGGCCTGGCTACATCGGTGAACCGTGATGTCGATCGTCGAAGACTCTCCGACGCCGCGGGCGCTGCCATGATCGTGCGGCGCAAACCCGTTCCACCGGAGGTTATCGAGTCGTTTCAGCGTAGACATCGAGCGAGGTCTGAAGGACGTGTGCGAGGTGGTCGGGGTGGGTCAGCTGGGGATGGTGTCCCGCCCCATCGATCGTGGTTATCCGCACCCGCTCCCCGAGCACTTCGATCACTTCGGATGCCTCCGGGGCCAAGGGGTCATTCGAACCCACGATGAGGTGGACGGCGCCGTCGAATTCGGTGAGCTGCCGAATCAGGCTCGCGCGCCACCGGCGGTCGGTCGTCGCACGCAGCAGACGCGCCACCCGGCGGGCTGTCCCGGCCCGGCGCAGATCGGCGACGCTGGTCCGTAGATCCTCGGCTCTGTTCGTGTCCCCGGTGAGCTGCCGGGACAGGGCTTCGGCGCCCATGCGGCGAAGGACGATCGCGGTCAGGAAGCTGAACCGAGTACTTGCCGGGGCGGAAGGTTGAAGGAAGAACGGGGACACGAGCGTCAATTGCCGCACGCTGCCGCGGTTTCGGCTCGCCGCCTCGACGGCCGCGGCCGCACCGATGGAATGCCCGACCAGGTGCTGACTTCCCCTGCTCGACACCAGGTCATCGAGCCATTCCGGCCACATCCCGCTGTTACCGCCACTCATCCCCAGTCCGGGGAGGTCGGCCACCATCGTCTGGCCGAGGGTTTCCGCGACGTCGCCCCACGTTTCGGCGTTGACCGGGAGACCTGGTAGCACGATGGTCGACGCGCGATCAGGTCCCAGGTGGAATGTGCGCACCCCGGCATGTTCGGAGAACCCCCGAGCGAGGCTCGAAACGGGCGCTTCGCCGAAGCGGTGTGCCGCGAGGTGATCGGCCCATCGCTGGATCGCGGGCACCGATTCCGGTAGTGCCACACCGCGCCGAGCGGCGAATTCTCGCGCCGAGGCGGTGGGATATCGGTCGGTCGACATGAAGCCGATCGTTTCCGGGTCGGCCTTGGTCAGCGCGCGGGGCAGCAGTTTCAGAAGTGCGACCGGAATACCGAGGGCCGGAATCTTGACTCGGTAGTGCCGGCCCACGGTGCGGAAGAGTTCCGGTAGGGCCGGTGTCTCCTCGTCGAGGAGCCAGTAGGCGCGACCCTCGGTGCCCGGATCGAGGGGCAGCAGAGTCATGAACCGCGCCAGATAGTCCACGGGGACAACGGGAACGAAGGTGTCCTTGTTGCCGGGCAGGGCCGCCAGCGTGCCGTTCCACAGCTGGTGGAAGCTTTCCGCCAGGCCCAGGTATTGATCGGTTTCACCGGTCGCGCCGATCCCGCTGACGCTCGCGGGGTTGACGATGCTCCACGGGACACCCAAGCGGGCGGCCTCTGCCTGAAAGACCGCGTCGGACTCCATCTTCGACGCTTCGTAGGAGCCCAGTGCCCGATGGGTGCGCTGAATACGTTCGGGACTCCACGGCACCTGGGCCGGATCCTGGCCACCGGTCCGGTATCCCGAGAGCAGCACCAGCCGCCGCAGCCCGGAGACTTCGGAAGCCAGGGCGACGATCGCACGCACACTGTCCACATTGGCCTTGCGGGCCTCGTGCTCGGACATTCCGAACCGGTACGCGCCCGCGCAGTTGTAGATCTCCGAGACATCGGCCAGCTCATCGACTGCGCTCAATCCGAGCCTGGGGGCATCGAAATCGACCAGCACCTGCTTCGGCAGCGTCCGGCATCCGTGCGCGGTCAGCCAGTCGGCCAGACTCTGATACGACTTCTCGGTGCGGCAGCCCGCCAGCACGGAGACGCCGGCGGCGTCGAGGGCCAGAATCAGGTGCCTGCCCACGAAGCCGGTGGCGCCGAAGACGAGCGCTTGACGATTCTGTGTCGAATTCATTTGTTCTCCAGCGGGAAGTGGAAGTACATGGAACCTCGCGGCGCGCGCGCCTGTACGAGCACCGTGGCGATGCCAGTGCCGGCATAGCCGTGCGACTGGATCAGATCCAGCATCGCGTCAACGATGCGGGCGCTGGCCGCTTCGTCCTTGGGTACTGATGACATGCGAGTAATAATAGACCGGTCCACATATTTTGCCAACCGCCGCCTACCGGGATGCCGAGGGCATCGGCGATGACCGGCGCTCAACGGGATCGACCCGTCGGCGAGGCCGTGAAGGAAGCGCGGGACGTAGGGGGTAGAGCCAGTTCAGCCCAGTTCCCGCGTTCTCCATCGTGGGCCGCGCGCGGGCCCGGCCGGTAGAGGGTGATGCGGCCCAGGTCGCGGATTCTGGGGGAGAGCTGCATGCCGAGCAGGTCGAACAGGCGGAAGTTGACCAGGGCCCCCCGAGCAGGCCGGTATTCCGGCCGGCTGGTCGGGTGCTGACGCCGGGCCCGGAGCGACCGGGTCGGCCATCAGGCCGACAGGCCGGTCCACTGGGTGGCGGTGTAGGGGCGCGCGCCTTCGGTGCCGTTCCATCGGCTGATCACCAGGGTCAGGTTCGAGGGCGACGGTGACCCCGGGTGGATATAACCCCCATAGGGCGTAGGCAATCGGGGCAGGCCCTCATGTGACGGCGGCTGCGTATTGTCGTGCACCACTTGAATCTTCTCGGCCGACCACACCGCGTCCGGGCGGGGTGCGGTCCGGGTCTTGATGCTCAGCTCGGCGCAGTCGAAATACGCCATCACATAGGTGGTGCCGATACGTTTCACGGAGAGCTCACCGAGACCGTTGCCCGGGCCGAAGATCGGGGTCGCGGGATACCGGCCCGCCGGGTGCCAGCCCCATTCTCCGCCGGCATAGGCCCAATTCTGCTGGGCCGCGAAATCGCCGTGGAAGAAATCGGCGGGCTCGTATCGGAAGAGCTGGATACAGCCGCCGTCGTGGCGGTAGTTGTGGCTGCCGTTCCAGCGTTTGGCGAAGATATAGAGATAGCCATCGGGATCGATACCGGCGAACGTCCACATTCCGTAGGGATTTCCGTCGCTACCGAGCGCTTGACCTTCCCAATGATGGTCGAAATCGCGCCAGGTGGCGCCCTGGTCGTCGGAGTAGGCGATACCGGAGAACGCGGAACCGTCGACCTCGGAACCCGGGGAAATCCAGGCATGCACCGAGGTGTATTGGACGAAGGTCCGGCCGTCGATCTCGATCGCGTCGTTCGGGATACGCGAAACCTCCGTGACGCCGAATCCGTTGTCCGCGTTGTGCTCGTAGTCGAACAATTGCCGGGCCGGCCCCGCATCGGGGACCGGCCGGGCGAATTCGATGGGACGGGCACCGGATGCGTCGAAGTTGTCCTGGGCCAGGATCAGCGGGGAGCCGAGGTAGCTGCCGGTCTGTCCGGGGCCTCGCCAGCAGTCGCCCCAGAGGTAACCCCAGGTGCCGTCGTGGGCGCGGTGGTACGGGATACAGAGATCCCCCGACCCGATACCGCAGGCACTCGCCGAGTCGGCGGGGTTGTCGCACAGCAGGGTGCCGTTCTGCGGGAACTGTTCGGCAATCGGCATCACTTCGAGCGTACGCGTGGGCCGGACGGGAGATCCGCTACACCGTCGCCTCGCCCGCCGACTTCGCCGACGAGGTTATCCACTACCCGGCATCGCGACTCGCTCACCGCCCTGTTCGCCGGCTGCGCGTAACGATCACCACCGCCGCCTCCCGGGTACACGCAGTCCGGCGATTCAGTCCAGGTGCGCCGAGAGCAACCAGGCCGGTATCGATTTGCGCCCGTTCGGCTCGTCGCGCAGGCCCTCGAACCGGAGCAGAGGACTGTCCACCAGGGCATCGAGGCCGGCGGGCAGTTTGCCGTGGATCCGCGCCGGCTCGATATCGTCGATCACCCAGTACTTCGACACCACCTCGCGGAGCTCGTCGGCGGTCACCGGCGACGGCCCCGGTCCGGGGGTTTCCGGCATCGCGGCCCGGTCGAAGACCAGGGCGAAATACGAGGCTTCCGGTGCGGCCGCGCGCACGATGGATCGCAGATAGCCCTCCCGGGATTCGACCGGAATCGAATGGAACAGCGTGCTGTCGACGATGGTGCCGAAGCGGCCGTCGTAACCGGTGAACGAGGTGATATCGGCGACCTCGAAGGATGCGTTGGCCACCCCGCGGCGGGCGGCTTCGGCACGCGCCGACTCGATCGCGGTCGGTGCGAGATCCAGGCCCACCGTGGTGAAACCCCGCTCGGCGAGAAACAGGGAGATCGCGCCTTCGCCGCAGCCGGCGTCGAGGATTTCGCCGTGGAATCTGCCCTGCTCGATCAGCTCCGCGAGCGCCGGCTGGGGTTCTCCGATACTCCACGGTGCGGTGGCGCCCGGCCCGAACGGGCCGCCGCCACGATAGACGTCTTCGAATTGGAACTCACCCGGTGTGGTCATCCCCCACGAGTATCAGCCGGATCGGCTCATGTACATGTAACCGGAGGCCGAGTCATCGTCGGGCCGACGTCCGGTGATCGACCGGCAGAATCGGTCCCGGACCTGCCGCCACATCGATCAGGCCGGCGAGCGATTCGACGACCGTATCCCCGGAGACGGGCACAGTTATATATCGGTTACACAGGATCCAGACCCTCCACCGACCCCCGTCTCGGATACCGGCCGAGGAGAACGCACGATTGCGTAATCACATTGCCGCACAACGTGAATGTGATCGAAACCACGAGGATTCGGGCAAATGATCAGCACACATCGCCGATCTGCCTGTCGTACTGTCTATCTCGACGAACTGGCTCCGGATCCCCGGCACGACCTTGGATGGACATGCTTCACCTCGAACATTTCGCGCTGGGCTGGCTGACACCCGCGCTGGCGTACTTCCTCTCGGCCACCGGATGTGCCATCGGACTGCAGTGCACCAAACAAGCGCGCCGTGGACGGCGCCGGCTGGGCTGGCTGGCCATGGCCTCGATCGCGCTCGGCGGTACCGGTATCTGGGTCATGCATTTCGTTGCGATGCTCGGGTTCTCGATCGAAGGCGCGCAGATTCGATTCGATGTGCCGCTCACCGTCCTGAGCGCCGCCATCGCGATCGCGGTGGTCGGTATCGGCCTGTACCTGGTGAGCTCCCCCGGTTCGGGGCGGGTGTCGCTGATCATCGGAGGTGTGATCACCGGCCTGGGAATCGGGGCCATGCATTACACAGGTATGTCCGCGATGCAGACCGACGCACATATCGCCTATGACCCGGCACGCGTCGCGTTGTCATTGGTGATCGCCACCGTCGTGGCAACGGCGACCCTGTGGTTCAGCCTGCGCTCCTGGGGAGTCGCGTCGACCCTCGGCGCCGCGTTCGTCCTGGCCGGGGCGGTGGCGACCATGCACTACACGGGGATGTCCGCGATGCACGCCCACGCCGTTCCCGATGCCGCGCAACCGCGGGGCGCCGAGGCATTGGAGGTACTGGGGCCACTGCTCGGCGCGCTGAGCGTCGTCACCGTCGGCCTCCTCATCGGCATCAGTATGACGCTGACGAACCCGCACCGATCGATGCCGGAAGGGTCACACTGACGGCCCGTGCTCCGCGATCACGGCCGTGACCGGCCGGGCACGACGAACGTTCCCGCGACTGACGATCACCCGAGCCCACCGACACCTTTTCCGAGTACGGCCGCCCCCATGATCAGCAGGACGATCGCCATGACCAGGTGATTATTGGCTTGTAGCCAGTTCTTGGCCGTGTCGAGGGTGCCGGATACGCGATCCGCCGCGAGCAGGTACCCGAATACCGGCACCAGCACCGAGACCGCGGCGAGCACCGTGAATACCAGCAACGCCACGATATCGCCGCCGGCGCCGAGTCCGCCCGTCCCGATCGTGATCCCCGCGGATACGCACAGCAGCAGATTCTTCGGGTTGACGGCCGACAGCATCACCCCCAGACTCGCCGCCTTCTCGAAGGTGAACTCATCGATGGCCCGCATCCATTGCGGCGTGGCGGTATCGGCGCGGGAACGCCACTGCGTGAACGCCAGCGCGATCAGCACGACGCCCAGGACGACCTCGAACCAGGAGGCAACCGTCCCACCGCCGCCGGACCCGGACCCGAACAGCCCCGAGGCCGCGGTGACCACTGCCGTCACCGCGAGAATGCCCACCGCCCACCCGGTTCCGAAACCGATCCCGGTGACCCGGGCATTGCGGGACAACAGCATCAAGATGACCGCGACAATGGGAATCGGCGAGATCGCCACGCCGACCGCCAGCGGTAACAGATCACCGATCACCGCGCCCATAACGGAACCTCCCCTGATCGGTGGGGCCGCTCCCCGTTGTTACCTGCTGCGCACGCCCGGTACCGCGGCTCGATCACCTGGCCGGTCAACCGAGGAGTTGCCGTTTCGCCGCGGTGAATTCGTCATCCGACAAGACACCGGAGGAATGCAGTTCGCCCAGCTTGTGCAGTTTGTCCACAAGATCCTCCGGTTCCGCCGCCGGGGCGGGGGGCGGTGGGGCGTACTGCTGTGGAGGTGGTGGTGGCGGCGGAGCTTGTTGCGCCGCGTAGGCCTGACTCTCCGCCGCGCGGCGTTGTGCGCGGCGGTCGACGGCGTTCGACGTCGCGCGCGCCGTGCCCGCGACCACCGCGGTGCGGGCGACCGTGCCGAGCAGCCCCGGCCTGCCTATACGTCCTGCGCGGAACACCATGGGAGTCCTCCTTACCGAGTCGCCGACAATGCCGCCGCGACGGCATCCCGGGGTATCTGCACGTGCAGGGCGACCTCGCCGCCGGCGCCCCGCACCTTCCCCGCCAGCGAACGGGCCCAGGTTTCCTCGTAGGCGATCACGACGGCGGAAGTCCCCGGGTCCATGGCGGCCCGCACGATATCGAGGTCTTCATCGCTGACCAGGCCCCGTGAATCCACGGTGAGCCCGTCGAGTCCGATATCGGTCAGCGATTCGTCGACTTCGACCTGGCGCAGGCCCCCGCTGTCGTCCATCGTCAGATAGATGAGGTCGAGCACGGTGACGTAGCCGCGGTCCACCACATCTGCCAGTGCGGCCGTGATCGACCGGTCGATCCGCGTGCCTGGGAAGGAGAGAACGACCAGTTCTACCGGGCCGAGATCCGATGCGTAGGTCATACGGCCATCGTGCGGGCGGGCGCACCTGTTTCGCATCACCCGCCGCGGATGAGGTCACATGCGGCGCCGGCCGGGCCGCGGCGGATTCGAATTCGCCGCCGCCCGTATCTCATCGCGGAGCCGGACTCCAGGTGGTCACCGCCCAGATCACCACAATGTCCAAGGCGATCACCAGGATCGACCACCACGGGTAGTAGGGAAGCCACAGGAAGTTGCCGATAATCGACAGCGCCGCGAGGAAGACCGCGGTGACCCGCGCCCAGACCGCACCTGCCAGCAGCCCGATAGCGGCGACCACGATCAGCGCGCCCACCACGATGTGCACCCAGCCCCAGGTCGTGGTGTCCAATTCGTAGAGGTAGTCGGGTCCATCGACGAACAGGTCGTCGGCGGCCACTGCGGAACCACCGGCGAGAATGGACAGAACGCCTACCGTGAGCAGCAGAACGGCCACCCCGATCGAGGTCACCGCCGCCACTCCCTGCGAGACCGGGTTACGTGGCGATGCTGTGGTATCGGTCATCAGCTCTCCTCATCCGTTTGCTGGTGGACCACATATGCCCTATCCGCGGCACCGGCCGCGTCACCCGAATCGGATGAAGTCACCGGGGCGCTAGTTCGCGATACGACTGCCGACCGTATGCACGATGACGACCTGGGGATGCCAGGGCACCAGATCGTGCACCGATTGTTCGAGACTGCCGACCGGTGGCAGATCACCCGGTGACAGCACCTGGATCGTGGCGGTATCGGATTGCAGCGTGACATCGGTGACCTGGGCGCCGGGCACTTCCGCGAGCCAGTTACGGGTGGCGTCGGCGATCTGGCCCGCCCAGAGCGAGGACAGTGAGTTCACCACCATGGGGATGGCCACGACGATCAGCCCGACAGCCAGGATCGCATAGGCACGGCCGCGCCGTCGCGCACCCGCGCCGGCTTCGGCCGGATAGCCGGTGATCACCAGAACCACGGTCGCGGTAATGATCATGGCGACCATATTCGACGCGAACAGGACGAACGCGCCCAGCGCCAATCCCGGTGCACTCGAACCCAGGCAGACCCCCACCACCGCCAACGGCGGAACGAGCGAGATCGCGATGGCCACACCGGGAAGGACATCGCCGACATCGCGCCGGATAATGGCGACAACGCCCACCAGCCCGGTGGCCAGTGCCGCGGTGAGATCCATCAGTTTCGGTGAGGTCCGGCCGATCACCTGGGAATTCGTCAGCACATTCGTCGGATTGGGCAGCACCTGCGCGAAAAGGAACCCCACCAGTACGACCAGCAGGATGCCCGCCACCACGAGTAGTAAGCTCCGCGCGACGAGTTCCGCGCGCCCCGCGGCGATCCCCAGTCCCACACCGAGTATCGGCACCGACAGCGGCGCAACGATCATCGCGCCGATCACCGTCGCGGTCGAATCCCCGACCACCCCGGACGCGGCGATGATGCCGGAAAGAGTCAGCATGATCCAGAAGGCGGACCGTTTCGTGGTCGTATCACCGATTCCCAGATCGAGCCGGTCGGTGAGCTCATCGAGCGTCCGTCGTTGATTTATGGGGACCAGCAGTGACATAGGCCTGTCCTCGATCCGGTTCGAGTATCCGTCGATTGTGCCGCCCGGATGCCCTGAACAGCCTCATCCCCGGCGGGTGAACCGGGCGCGGGACGGTCGGCTACCACAGATCGCCGAGCCCGCGCACGGTGAACAGAGCTCCGAAGCCGAACAGGACTGCCAGCGACAGCCCCCGCGTATGCCGCATCACCCATCCCTCGAGGACACCCAGCCGAGTGCGGGCACGGCTACCGAGAGCGGTGTAGACGCCCACGGGCACCAGGAAATCGAGCGACGCCGAGCCGAGCAGCAGCACAGTGGCCAGCAGCGCCCACACCGGGCCCACCGGCGAGCTGGCGATATAGCTCATTCCGGAGATCATGAGGAACAGGTTCGGGTTGATCACCGCCAGCGCGATACCGACAAAGAAAGCCCGGCGCGGCCCACTGTCCTCCAGCTCCTGGAGCAGTTTCGGTGGCCCCTGACGCCGGCCGGCCGGGCGCCGGAACAGGATCCACAGTCCCCCGAGCAAGAACAGTAATCCGACGAACAGACCGGCACCTCCGGAAGTATCCGGCGATACGGCCTCCGGATCCGAAGCACCGCCCAGCAGCGCAGACAGTGCGATCAGCGTGTAGACGAGGACGAACGCGCCACCGAAGGCGAGTGCGCTGGGGACCGGGGTGCGCGACCGCAACAGCAACAGCACACATCCGGCGATGGCACCGGGCGTGATGATCAGCCCGACCATTTCCGGCACCAGAACCACCAGCAGATCACCCATGACCGGCTCCTCATCGCAGTACGAACGCAGATCAGCGGGACGGACGAACCATCGGCCGGCGATCGTGTTCGCCGGCCTCCCGCTCAGATATCCGGTTCGCGGAGCCGCACCCTGGCCTGTGCGTAGGCGGCCAGCGTCGATTCCCCGATCGTCGCGGTAGCCGGGAAGAATTCGACTCGCACCCCCTGCCGGTCGAGCAGGTCGTCGGTCCACCGCTCCCGGATCCGCGGATCGACTCCGCTGAGGTACAGCGCGCCGCCGGCCAGGTCGAGGCGGCGCATATAGTCGGCGACCACCGCGAGGAACGTGGCGCTCGCCGACGTTCTGCCACGCAGCCGCAGGATGACGATCGGGGCATGGGCTCCCGTGGGATCGGGCAGATTCGCCTGCAACGTCCGGGCACCGGCGTAGAAGAGACTGCCGTACACATCGAGGATGACGATCTCGCGATCGGCGAGCCGGACGGGTGCGGGAACCTCCACCAGACGCCCGTTCTCGACCCGCAGCCGGACCACTTTCAGGTCCAGCGCCTCGCGGTTCAACTGCAGGACCAGCGATAGCGCCACCCCGATACCCACCGCCGCGGTCACCGGGAGCAGCAGCGTGGCCAGGAACGTCGCCCCGAGTGCGATGCGCGAGGTCGAACCGCTGCTCCAGATCGCGGAAAGCCCCGTCGGTTCCAGCGCGCCGGATGCCGCCACGATCAGGATCGCCGCCAGCGTCGGCATCGGCACCTTGCCGACCAGCGGGGCGAAGGCGACGAGAATCCCCAGTAACCACACTCCGGACAGGATCCCGCCCCAGCGAGTACGCGCCCCGGCGGTGGAGTTCAACGCCGTCTGCCCGAGCGAACCCCCGACCGGCATCCCGCGGAACAGGGCCGCCGCGATACTTCCGATACCTTGGGCGGCGAAATCGCGGTTCGGGTCGGAGTGTGAACCGTCTCGGTTCGGGACAGCCTGGGCAACGCCGGCACCCTGGACCAGGACGATGACACTGACCGCGGCGGCGCCACCGACCAATGAGGGGGTCAGCGTGGCGAGATCGGGAATATGCGGCCACGGAAACCCACTCGGAATCGCACCGACATCGGATACCCGGGTCACCGAATCCCAGCCGAAACCGATCATGAGCGCGGTCGGGAACACCAGCGCGGCGAGCGCGGCGAACAACCGCAGCCGGGTCCGGGCCAGCACGAGAAGGAGCCCCAGCGAGAACAGGCCGACCACAAGGGAGGGAAGGTCTATCTCGCGCGGGTGGGTGACGACGTGGACCGCCTTCAGCAACGCGATCGACGAATCGGCCGCGACCCCGGTCAGCTGCGCCAGCTGACCGAAGACGATATTCGCCGCGATCCCGGCCAGGAACCCGGTCATCACCGAATGTGAGACGAACCGCGTATAGCGGCCCAGCCGCAGTACCGAGGCGGCGAGCATGACACAGCCCGCGAACAGCGTCAGCAGAACGAGCGCGGCGGACCGCTGCTCTGGCGCGACCCCGGTCAACGCCGATCCCGCGGCCAGCGCCGACGCGCTCGTCGCCGTCACCACCATCAACCGGGTACTGGTGGCGAAACTGCCGAACAGCCGGCCCCCCATACTGGCGTACAGCCCGTGAACCGGGCTCACCCCGGCCAGCGCCCCCGCTGCCATCCCGTCCGGCACGCTTGCCACCGCACCGGACAACCCGGCGATCACATCGGCTCGCTGGATCCGCTCATCGGGCAGGACCCGGCGAATCCGCTGAAGTACGCGTTTCATGGCGGAACGACCCCGCGGCCCGCCGAGCCGGGGACGCCCGTCCTCACCTTCGGGGACACCAGGGTCCACCTATCCGGACAACCGGTGCCAGGCCACCGGATACACAGGCGGCCACCGCGCCGGACAACGGCACCGCAGCGCCGGCTCCGCAGCGCCCGGACGCTGACGGCACGGTCCGCGCCGCTACTTCCCGACGATGCATGACGTCACCTTCGCGTACCGGACAGCGCCGTCGCATCACCCGATCAGGGTGATCACAACCTTTCGGCGGACACGACACGACCGCTGCTACCCGATCCCGCCCACACGCCGGGCGGCGTTTACGCGATCCCGCCCCGGGTACGGCATCCGGTGACACCGGATCGGCGGCACAGCGACGGCGCCGATCGGAGCAACGGGAGGTGTGAAGCTATGGCAATCTGCGATACCTGCGGCAACGACTACGCCGGGACCTTCACCGTGAGTCGTGACGGACAGTCGTGGACCTTCGACAGCTTCGAATGCGCGGCGAACGAACTCGCCCCGGTCTGCGCGCACTGCAGCTGCCGCATACTCGGCCACGGTGTCGAGGCGGGCGCACAGATATTCTGCTGTGCGCATTGCGCCCGGCGAGCGGGGCACGAATCCCTTGCCGATCACGCCTAGCCGAGACACCCGAGAGAGGACAGGCGGGATCGCACCGCGTGCCGGCCGGGATATTCACTCCAGCCGCCGACGCGCCCGTTCCAGTTCGGTTGTGGCGGCGCGGAACGCCCGGCGCGCGGCGCGTTCGGCATTACGAGCGAAACGGAGCCGGTCCTCGGCCGCGACGAGCTCGGCACGTAGTTGCGCGAGCCGCTCCTCACTGCGCCGGAGATCTTCACCGGCCTGCCGTGCTTCCGCTTCGGCGGCATCCGATATGGCCTGTGCCCGATCCCTCGCTGCCCGTAGTTCTTCTTGCCGCACGCGCTCCCGGGACTCGTCGTCATCCGTCCGCCCGCTCACCGGCCGTTTCGCGGGCACCGCGGGCGCACTCGAGCTGCTTTGTGTCGCAGCGGAATCCGTTGTCTCCCGGACTACCGTCAGACCGGGCTCCACCGGCCCGAAACCGGCGTAACTCGCCGCCGAGGCGAGTGTCGCGGTGCGCACCTTCCCGGCTACTTCCGGGTCCGCGAGGGCGGCGGTCAGGGTCTCGCCGACCTGCCTCAGTACGGCATCGGTCACCTGCTGCCCGTACTGCGCGGCCACCGTACGGGCACGTTCGGCCAGCGCGTCGACCACCTGCCGGCGCTGCCGTGTCAACAGACGTAGTTGTTCTCCGGATAATTCTCGCTGGGCGGTGCGCAGATCGTCGCCCAGCAGCAGCAATGCCTCCACCTCGCCGGGTGCCGCGCGTACCAGCATATTGACCACCCAGGCCGCCACTGTCGGCTTGCGCAGTGCCGCGATTTCCGCGCCGAGCGCCTTGTCCCCCGCTCTCCTGGCGGCCCGCGCCTGTTCGTCGCGGGCGGCGACGAACTCTCCCGGAGCTCGGCCGTACAGGTCCGCGGCCACCTCGGCCAATGTCATGCTGCCGGCACCCGGCTGAACAATCCGGCAGGTGCCGCTGCGGGCGGACGTACCTCGGCCATCCGGGAAGATTAGGCATTTCGCCCGGCATTTTCGACCGGTACGGCAGGCTCTGGTCCATAAATTTTCCCAATCGGAATCCGCGGCACAACGCATTGCCGCGATATGCACCTGGACAGGCGTCGGTGTGCGAGATCTCGACGGCCGGAGCCGCTCGGCCTGTCGTTTCGATGTCACTATCCGGTAGTCGGCCGTTCACCGGAAGGCCGACTGATGGAAACTGGGGAGATGGGTGCCCCCACTGTCGAGGCGCCGACCCGGCAACGGCCTCGCCGGCTGCTGCGCAGTAGCGTGTGGTCGGCCTATCTGCTGGCGCTGGCGGTGGTCACAGTCCTGTTCGGACTGCCGACCGACAGGATCTACCAGGCGCTGTGGATCGTCGCCGGTATCGCCGCGTTCAATCCCGATCGCCCGTGGCGCGAGCATATGCGCACCCTGATCGATTGGATCCCGCTGATCGCCGCGCTGGTGGTCTACGACCACACCCGCGGTATCGCCAACACCCTCGGTATGCCGGTACGGGTGGAAGAACTGGTCACGGTGGAAAGCTGGTTGTTCGGCGGGACCATTCCGACGGTATGGCTGCAGGAGCACCTCACTCCGAACGGTGAGCACCCCTGGTGGACCTTGTTGACAGGAATGGTCTATACCAGCCATTTCGTGGTGCCGTGGCTGATCGCCGCGATTTTCTATGTGCAGTCCAGGGAGCGCTGGTCCAAGTACATGCGCCGGGTCATCCTGCTGTCCTGTCTCGGTCTGCTGACCTATGTCCTGCTGCCCGCCGCTCCCCCGTGGTTCGCGGCCCGCGCGGGGGTGATCCCGGTCGAGGTCCATCGGGGTACCGGATTCGGCTTCCGCCTGGTATCGGTGGATATCGTCGGGGACTGGCTGGCCGCACAGGGCAATCCGGTCGCCGCGATGCCGTCGCTGCACGCCGCGTTCGCGCTGCTCGTATCGGTCGCCCTGTGGCCGTTGGCCCGGCGGTGGTGGTGGCGGGTCCCGCTGGCACTGTTCCCGCTCGCGATGGCATTCACGCTGGTCTACGGGGGCGAACACTATGTCGTGGACGTTGTGGCCGGTTGGGCATACGTCGGGTTGACGATCCTGCTCGCCCGGGCGTGGGAGCGCCGGAGACGCCCCACCGGGCCGGACCCGGAACCGGCGCCATAGCCGCTTGCGGCGAGAAGCGGACCGGCCGCGCACACGCTATCTCTCGTCGTCGCGGCGCTCGCCCCACGGAGCGAGCAGCAGATCGCAGGCCCGGCGCATATCGGCCGCGGCTTCCGCCGCGCCCAGCTGACCGGCCGTCGCCCACGTCATGATCCCGTAGGCACACTGTTCGGCCAGCCGGGCCAGCTGATGATCCCCGGCGTCCGGTTCGGCGATACCGGCGACGGCGATGATCCGATCGCGCATCGTGGTATCGGCCGCGACCGTCCCGGCGGACCGGACGGCATTCACCGATACCACCATGGCCCGGCCGAGCAGCGGACGCCGCAGTAACTGGGTGACGGCATTCTCCAGGAAGTCCGCCACCGCACCCACTGGATCGCCGGGGCGCCCCGCGGGCGGCGGCAACTCCGTGACCGCGGCCTCCAGCACTCCCGAATACAGGTGATGTTTGGACGGGTAGTAGCGGTACAGCGTGCCGAGCGCGACCCCCGCCGCCGTGGCGACATCGGACATCTGGACCCGTTCGAGGCCCAGATCCGCACCGAGGCGTGCGGCGGCGCGCAGGATGGCCCGCCGCCGTGCGTGCTGACTCGTGGTGGTCGGGCGGCCGGGTTCACGCGGCTGCGCTATCCGTGGCACTGTGCACCTCCTTGGGAAAACTAGAATTCACTCTAGTAATTTTCCGGATCCGGTTGTAGAACTGGGTGAGGCCGGATCGCGGACCTCGAACGGAGACAGAGCAATGACGAACATCGACCCCGCGCGCTACGGCCCCTGGGCGGTGATCACCGGCGGATCCGAAGGAGTCGGACGGGCCATGGCACTGCGGCTCGCACACACCGGTATCCACCTCCTGCTGGTGGCCCGCCGGGCAGGCCCGCTGGAGGATACGGCCGCGGAATGCCGTGCCCTGGGCGTCCGGGTCCGCACCCTCGCGACTGATCTGAGCAGCCCGGACGCGGCAGCGGCGGTGCAGGCCGCGGTATCCGATATCGAGGTCGGGTTGCTGGTGCACAACGCCGGCGCCAACACGCACAGCGCCGATTTCCTGGACGGCGATCTCGCCGCCTTCCAGCAGGTGATCGATCTCAACATCACCACTCCGCTGGCCCTGATCTCCGGATTCGGTGCGGCGATGCGGGACCGGGGCCGGGGCGGCATCGTGCTGGTGGGTTCGCTGGCCGGATATCTGGGCTCGCGGCGGCACACGGTGTACGGAGGGGTGAAGGCCTTCGGGCGGATTTTCGCCGAAAGCCTCTGGCTCGAACTGCGCGAATACGGCGTCGATGTCCTCGAACTGGTACTCGGAGTGACCCGGACACCGGCGATGGAGCGGGTCGGTCTCGATTTCGATATTCCTGGCATGCCCGTGTCCGAACCCGACGAGGTCGCCGCCGAGGGACTCGCGGCACTCGGGCAGGGCCCGGTACATATCGTGGCCGCTCACGAAAAGCTGGCGATCCGCCGCGGCGACCCCGATCGCGCGGCCGCGGTGCTGGGTGCCGACCGGATGATGCGGCGGCTCATCGGGGCGGTCGAGGAGCGGGATCGGTGAGGATCGGACTGTCCACCCCTATCGTGGTCCAGGTTCCCGGCGTCGCTTCGCCCTGGGAATCCGATGCCGGCCCGGCCGAACTCGCCCGGGTCGCCGAAACAGCCGACGCACTCGGTTTCGACCATCTGACCTGCTCCGAACATATCGTCGTACCCGCCGCGGACGCACCGGTCCGCGGCGCCACCTATTGGGACCCGCTGGCCACACTGTCGTACCTGGCCGCGCGGACCACGCGGATCAGATTGGCGACTTCGGTCGTTGTGCTGGGCTACCACCATCCGCTCGCACTGGCCAAGCGCTACGGAACACTCGACCGGCTCAGCGGTGGGCGGGTGGTTCTGGGTGTGGGCGTCGGATCGTTACGCGCCGAATTCGACCTGCTCGATGCCGAATGGCCGGAACGCGGTGCCGCCGCCGACCGCGGCCTCGCCGGGTTACGCGCCGCGTGGGGTCGCCGCGAAGTCGGCGAGTTCGTCATCGACCCGCACGCGGTATCGACGGCCGCACCCATCTGGGTGGGCGGCCGCACCCGCCGCTCGCTGCGCCGCGCCGTCGAATTGGGCACCGGCTGGGTCCCGTTCGGTCTGTCGGCCGCCGATACGGCCGACTATCTGCGGCAAGTGAATCCGCCGCCCGGTTTCGAAGTGGTGCTGAACCCGGGTCGCGCACTCGATCCGACCGGCGATCCGGAAGGCACCCGGCGCCGGCTGAGCCGGCTGCGCGACAGCGGTGCCACCGTCGTCAATTGTTCCCTGCGCGCCACCGATATCGACCACTACTGCACGCAACTCGCGGCCCTGTACACCACGGCCGCGCGACTCTGATGGATACGACGGAAGGACGGCCATGGACGACGAACGACTGACCCGCTTGGAGCAACGGGTCCGCCGCCTGGAGGACGAGGTGGAAATCACCCGGCTGGTGGCCGCCTACGGTCCGTTCGTCGACGCCGGCGCGGCCGCGGCAGTGGCGGAACTGTGGACCGAGGACGGCGAATACGACGTCGAAGGCTGGCATATGCGCAACCGCGCGGAGATCCGGGCGATGGTCGAATCCGACGCGCATCAGTCGCTGATCGAGGCCGGATGCACCCATTTCCTCGGTCCGGCGCACGTCGTCGTCGACGGCGACGAGGCGCTGGCTGTCTGCGAATCACTGCTGGTGCGCCGCCGCGACGACGGATACCGGGTGTGGCGTGCGGGCGCGAACAGGTTCGAACTCGCCCGCACGCCACAGGGCTGGAAGATCACCCGGCGCGTCACTCGCGCCCTGAACGGTGCGGCGGAGGCCCGCGATCTGCTGAGTCCGGCATAACCGGGAGCCGGCGCACAGCGAACGCGGCAGCTACAGCGGCATGAGGTGATGTTTGCGCGGACCGTGCCGAACGGACTTGTCCCGCAGCAGGCGTAGCGCTTTACGGAGCTCCAGCCTGGTCTGCGACGGTTCGATCACCGCGTCGATATACCCGCGTTCGGCGGCCGTCCACGGTGTGGCGACCGCGGCATTGTAGAAATCGACCATCTGCTGCCGCAGCGCCGGCCGTGCTTCGTCCGATACGGCGGCGAGCTGCCGGCGCTGGGTGAGTCCGACGGCGGCTTCGGCGCCCATAACGGCGATACGAGCGGTCGGCCAGGCCAGATTGATATCGCCGCCGAGCTGTTTACAGCCCATCACCGCATAACCGCCCCCGTAGGCTTTGCGCACCACGACGGTGACGATCGGAACCGTCGCCTCGACAACGGCATAGAAGAACCGGCCGCCACGTTTGATGACACCGATCTTCTCCTCTTCGACTCCGGGCAGAACGCCCGGCGTATCGACCACGAACACCAGCGGGATCCCGAATGCGTTGCAGAGCCGGATGAAATGTGCCGCTTTGTCCGAGCTGCGGGCATCGATAGCACCGCTGTACACCTGCGGCTGATTAGCGACGACGCCGACGCTGCGGCCGTCGACGCGGGCGAATCCGGTGATCATATTGCGCGCTGCGCTGTCACCCATCTCATGGAATTCGCCGTCGTCGAAGATCCGCAGCAGAACCTCGTACATGTCGTAGCCGGCCCTGTCGGAATCCGGTATGAGGGTATCGAGTTCGCGATCGGAGGCGGTGATCTCGGGTTCGAGGCCGGGGTTGATCAGCGGCGGCTGTTCGAAGCAGTTCGACGGCATGAAGCTCAGATACGCTCGCGCCCAAGCGAACGCCGCCGCCTCGTCCCGCGCGACGTGATGGATATTGCCGTTACGGGCCTGGTTGAACGCGCCGCCGAGCTCCTCGGGCGTGATCTCCTCGCCGGTGGTCTCGCGGATGATCTCGGGACCGGTCACGAACATATAGGCGGATTCGGTGGCGATCAGGACATCGGTGTTGATCGGGGAGTACACGGCACCGGCCGCGCATTTGCCGAGCATCACCGATACCTGCGGCACCACCCCGGACAATCCCAGCTGCCGCCGGCTCATGGCGGCATACCAGGCGAGTGAGGTCACCGCATCCTGTACCCGGGCGCCGCCGGAATCGTTGATGGCCACGAACGGGCATCCGATCTCGGCGGCCAGGTCCATGGCCGCGGCGACCTTACGGCCGAACATCTCGCCCACCGACCCGCCGAATACCGTCTGGTCGTGGGCGATCACCACCGCCGGGCGGCCGTCGACCGTGCCACGACCGGTGACCACACCGTCGCCGTAGAGGCTGTCATCGGCGCCGGGTTGCCTGACCAATGCCCCGATTTCGATAAAACTGCCCTTGTCCAGGAGCATGGCGATACGTTCGCGGGGGCTGGGGATTCCTTTCGCCGCACGTTTGGCGACACCTGCCGAGCCCGCCGGTTCCTGCGCGACTGTCAGATTCTCCCGCAGTTGCTTCAGTTTCGCAGCGGTCGTCGTCTCCACGTATGCACGCCCTTCGTCGTCTCGGCCGAGCTCTCGATTTCGCTGTATCGAAGCGACATTAGCTCGAAGAGACGAGTACACAACGATGTGCACCGCAATAGACTCCCGGGCATGTCGTCTACTGCAATACATCGCGCACCGGAATCGAGCTATCAGCAGCGAAGTGGCCGTGCGCTCGAAGAACGGACGAAAGCGATGATCGTAGCGGCCGCCGAGCAACTGATGACAGCCCGGATTGCCGAGACGGGTACCGAGGACGCGCTCACGCATATGACGACAGCCGATATCTGCGCGCACGCACGCGGATATATCCGGCGCGACGGCAGCGAGGGCCCGATTCCGAAGGCCACCATGTGGAAGCATTTCAAGACCGTCGAAACGCTCGCGGCCGCGGTGATCGACACCATGACCGCCGCGAACAGACCGGTCCCGGAGCAGATCGTCGCCTTGGCCGCGGGCTCCGGAACGCCCCGGAGCCCACGGGACAGCGTGGATACGAAACGACTCGAAGCACGTTTCGCCGGCCGGCACTACGACCTCGGTCAGCTGGAGGAACAGTTCGACCGAGCGGCCTCCCGTGACGAACGCGCCGATATGCTCTACTGGGCAGCCGAACTCGCCGATCGCGGACTGCGAGACCGTCGGCGTGGTGATCGAGCCCGGGTGGCCGCCGCCCGAGACTGGGCGCAACGCGGAATGCGGCTGGTCGATCTCGGCTCGCGCCTCGACTGCATGGTGGGGATCCGCTGTGCCCGCGCGGCAGCCACGGCCGAAGCGGTGCTCTCGCGAAAACCGGATTACGAGCCCACCGGTCTCAGCCGGATCCGCTCGATCAAGGAAAGGGAACTCGCGTTCGCCGATGCTCTCGGCTGGGACCTCCACAGCCTGCTGGCCCGTTTCCGAATCGACCACGCCCGTGCCCTCACCGAGGAAGATCCGGAGCGTGAAATGCAGTCCTTGCACGATATCGCCACGGCGCTACCGGCACTGGGTGGTACGGATTCCCCACGCACCCGGGAAGCCCCGGATCGCGTACAGGCCGACGAACTCGCCGAGATCATCGCCGGGCTCTGCCGTATCGATATGGCCTACGCCGGCGACTCCGAGCACGGCCACCTGTTCGCCGCCCTGTTCGGCGAGAGTGCCACCACCCTGGCCCAGGGCCTGATTGCCTGTTTCCCGGCGTCGACCGGTGAACGCCGGCGACACGCCGGCAATGCCCGCGCGCTCCTGCGCCTCCGTGAATTCGCTCGCCGGACCGACCGTGCGGCCGACGCGACCGGGATCGCCGCGGACGTTGCGAGCTACCGGAAGGCCGCCGTCGACCTGCTCCGTACCGCGGAATTCGGGCCCCTGCGCGATATTCTGGTCGCGCAGTACCTCACCGCGAAAGCGCGGTCTCTCGCGCTGCCGGACAGTGGACCGCACGATGCGAGCGGCGAGGCGGCGCACAGCTCGATCGTCCACCCGAAGCCGGCCAGTCTGATTCAGGCCGCCGTTCAGTTCTACGACCATGCCGCCGGCGTGACCAGTCCGCGCGGGTCCGCCGGAATCCTGCGTCACCGGGCCGCTCGGGCCGGCGCGGAACTGCGACGATCGATCCCGTCGGTACCCGGCCCGCAAACCACCGGCACCCCGTGCCCGGCCGACAGCGAATTCGACAGTATCGCCAAAGCGATCAACGATCTCGTGCTCATCATCATCAGCCGCCGGAGCAGATTCACCGATGCCGAGGTCGCGCAACTGCTCGAGATGGTCGACCCGATGTACTACTACATCACCGCCGGCCGGAACTGAACGCGGCGCCGGAGAGGTCCGCAGCACCCGGCGCAGAACGAGTCACGCTCATCGGTGAAGTACCGGAATCGCGCCGGTCTTCCCTGCGGGCATCGCAGACATTACCGGACAAACCGGGCAACGACACCCTCCGGATTCGCACCACCGACCGGCAGCGAACCCGGCTCCGTTCCGATCCGACACGACAGCTCACACCTGCAACATGTGAATCGCACGGTGTGATCCAGCCCGCGATCGGCCAACGTTTGCCCACGAAGCCCACGGGTAGTCATCCAAAGGAATGCTCTCGTCGTAGTCGGGCCCTCCGGGTCGTGTGCGGGGAGGGGGCGGCAGGACGGGTAACAGGTGGCTAGGAGAGTTGGGTGTCGGTAGTTCTCGTGCTTCAGGCACGCGGTCTCGGTGAGCTGCTCACCGCTGTTCCGGCGTTGCGTGCCCTGCGACGGGCCCGGCGAAACGATCACCTCGTGCTCGCCACCCCGCATCGGCTGCGGCCCATCGTCGATGTGATCGCGCTGGTGGACGAGATGATCCCCATTGCCGACCCGCAGGGGCTGCGCTGGGACGGGCCGCCGCCGAAGCTCGCCGTCAATCTGCACGGCGCCGAGGCCACGCCGATCGTAGAACTCACCAAGACGGGTGCAGCGGATCCTCACCTACCGTAATCCGGCGTTCCCGGAAATCCCCGGACCGGATTGGCACGAGGACCGGCATCCGATCGACCGCTGGTGTCATCTACTGGAATTCGACGGGATCGGGGCGGATCGGCGGAACCTCGGCCTGGTCCCGCCCGTGGCCACCACCAGCCACCGCGAATCCGTGGTCGTGCACGTCGGCGCGGGCGCTGCCGCGCGCCGCTGGCCCGCCGACCGGTTCGCGGCGGTTATCCGGCATCTACTGGTGCTGGGTCACGAGGTGGTGCTCACCGGTGACGACGGCGATCGCGAGCGCGCTCTCGGTATCGCGGCCCGGGCCGGGCTGGGGAGTCACCGGGTGCTGGCCGGAAACCAGAATCTCATCGAACTGTCGGCCACCGTCGCCGAAGCGTCGGTGGTGCTGTGCGGAGACACCGGTGTCGCCCATCTCGCGACCGCTTTCGGTACCCGCACGGTGCAACTGTTCGGCCCTACCTCGCCGGCGGAGGGCGGACCGCCCGGGCATCTGCTCAACCGGCACGAGGTCCTGTGGGCGGGCCGCACCGGCGACCGCGAGGCCGCCACGCCCGATCCCGGTCTGCTGCAGATCGGCGCCACCGAGGTGGTCGCGGCGCTGGACCGGCAGTTGGGTAAACGGCGGGGCGAGGCCGGGGTCACCAGTTCGGCGTACCGCCGCGTGGGCTGATCCGCGGATGGCCGAGCCGGCTCATTCGCGGCGACGGGCATCGGTCAGCGCGGCGTTATAGGCGGCGAGGGCGCTCGGCCAGAACTGTTCCAGGTAGTCACGGGCGTCGCCGAGACCGCGGGGGTCCAGCGAGTAGAGCCGCCGGTTGCCTACCGCGCGCACCATCACCAGACGCGCTTCCCGGAGCACTCGCAGATGCTGCGATACGGCCGAACTGCTGATCCCCACCCGTTTCGCCAACTCCCCCACTGATCGCGGCCCGGACGGCAACGCTTCGAAAATCGCCCGCCGGGTGGGGTCGGCCAGGGCGATCAGCGGCGCAGCTCTGTTAGCGACCACTCATACAGTGTCTCCATTGGGACGACACCCGGTCAAACCCTGGCAAATGTCTCATTTGTGCAGCTAGAACCCCGGAACTTCCGATTTCGTTACCGTTCGGTAATAAGCGACCTGGGCTTTTGGACCCCCGTGACGGTAACCACAGGATTGCTGCGAGTGCGTTACGGTCCCCTAGCTTGTTAAGCATGCCCGTGACCCTTCCGTTACCTTTCCGCAAGCTCACGGTGCCGTCGATCGGCCGTCGTCGCGTAACGACGCAGGTTGTCGCCACCACGACCGCGCTCTGCGCCGGATTCGGCCTCTTCGCCGCAGGAGCCGATTCCGATAACGAAAAGATCAACCCCGTAGCCGCGACCTCGTCCGCGCAACCGGCTGCCCAGGTGCCCGGCGAACAGCAGGCACCCGCTCCTGCCCCCGCGGCCGCGGCGCCGAACGCGCCTACCGCGGAACCTGTCGCGTTCCCGTTCCCCGAGCCGCCCCGGCCCACCACCGTACGCCCCGTCGACGCCGTCGTGAGCTCAGGTTTCGGCGCGCGCTGGGGTACGGCCCACAACGGGATCGACTTCGCCGGCCAGATGGGCGCACCGATCAAATCGGTGACCGACGGCGTGGTGATCGAGGCCGGTCCGGCCACCGGATTCGGCCTGTGGGTCCGCGTCCAGCAGGACGACGGCACCGTCGGCGTGTACGGCCATATGCAGGACATCCTGGCGCAGGTCGGACAGCCGGTCCGCGCCGGTGATGTGATCGCGACGGTCGGCGCCCGCGGCCAGTCCACCGGACCGCACCTGCACTACGAGGTCCACGATCCCGGCCTCGGCAAAATCGACCCGGCGCCGTGGTTCGCCGCGCGCGGTATGGATGTGAACAACTTCCCCGGCTAGACCCTACCCACGGCCCATCCCGACGGCCGGTGACGGTACCGGGGTACCGCAGGTACCCCGGTCCGGAGCGGGACGCCTCGAACGGGTTCCCGTTCCTACCGTCGGTCCATGCCCGAAATCTTCCTTCCCGGTGTGCCGGAACATCCCGGCCGCCCCACAGTCTCCGATCTTCGTCGGGTGATCGGAAGCCTGCACCGGCCATTGCTGCTCTGTTCCGCGGCAATGGCCGGTCTGGTGCTTTTCGGCCTGGTCGCCATGGTTTTCGACCACCGGCAACTACTCGGCGAATCGGTATGGCTCAAACCGGCGAAGTTCGGGCTGGCCTTCTTCCTGTATTCGCTCACCCTGGCGTGGCTACTGTCGCTACCCCATCCGGGCCGGCGCTTCACCTGGTGGCTCGGACTGGTTTTCGCTGTCACCGGAATCGTGGACGTGGGATTCGTGGTGCTGCAGGCCGCACGGGGAACCTTCAGCCATTTCAACACCGAGACAGACACGGTGAACGAAATCGGGCAGATGGTATTCGCTTCGGGTGTGCCCGGCCTGTTCGTTGCGAATCTGTTGATCGCCGTAATCGTTTCGATACGCCCGGGCGCGGATCGGCCGACTGTGTGGGCAATTCGCGGCGGGCTGATACTCGCCGTCGTCTCGATGGCACTCGGGTACCTCATGGGCTTCACCGGCACCCAGCTCACCCGCACTGCGGACGGCCGGCTGGTGGAGTTGGCCGCCGGGCACACCGTCGTCGACGCGGACACCCGGCAGGCCGTGGCGGCACCCGACGCGGTCGCCGGTATGCCGATCACCCACTGGAGCACTCTCGGCGGGGATCTGCGGATCCCGCATTTCGTGGGGTTGCACGGAATCCAGATCCTCCTGACGGCCGTCGTACTGCTGGCCTGGGCCGCGACACGCTACCCGCGGCTGCGCCCGCCGCGCACGCGGAGCCGGCTGATCGGGGCGACGATACTCGGCTGGGGCGGGCTCCAGGCGATCACCTTCTGGCAGGCGATGCGCGGACAGCCACTCATATATCCCGATACCGCCACGATGCTCGCGCTGCTCACGCTGATCGTGCTGGTCACAGGCTGTGTCGCGGCCACCCTGTGGGCTACACGGACGGCGCGATCCGAGCCGATGAAAAATGGCCCGGCGCAGCTCGTGGTGCCGGATCGTCCGGCACCGCTCACCGAAACCGTTCCGCGTCCCGGGCGAGTTCGACCAGAACTGCGCTGAGGCGCGCGAGCTCGGCGCCGTCGGCACCTTCGTCGACAGCCGTCGCCACATCTTCGGCGGCGCAGCGCGCGGCGAACCAGCGGTCCGCGAGAGACGCGGCCTCGGCGGCACTCAGCACCACCGAATCGGCGGGGATTCCAGTGCCCTTCACATTGTTGCGATGCTCATAGGCACGCTGGCGGCAGGACTGCCGGCAGTACCGGCGCCGCCGCCCCGCTTCCGTATCAACGATTTCCCGACCACACCACAGACAGGACTGCAACCGGCGCGACATGACCCGACACCCTAATAGGCCCTCTCGCAGCAGCACACACCGCACACCGCGCAGCGCCCGGCGGGCGACGCCGTACAATTACAAGGCTCTCCCGAACTGGGAACGGATCGACCCTCGCGAACGTTGACAAGAAACAGGGCGCGCGGCCGGGACCGGCACGAATGCGGATTCGTGTCACCGGGAACGGCTTGCACACGTGACCCGAACGGTCGGCGGAAGGCAACAGCCGGCGAAACGCGAACCCACGAGGTTGGCGATAGAGAAGCACGGGGTCAACCCACCGGTCCGCTCCGGCTCGGGTTCCGGTGCACCGCAGCGGATACGCCTCCCGGCGTATCCGATCCGGTGATCCGGGGCCGAACAGCCGGGAACCCACGGACCCGCGCGCGGTAACGCGCCGACAACACAGAGAGGACCTGTACAGATGGCAGATCGCGTACTCCGGGGCAGCCGGCTCGGAGCGGTGAGCTACGAAACCGACCGCGACCATGATCTGGCTCCGCGCCGGATCGCCCGGTACCGGACCGATAATGGTGAAGAGTTCGATGTCCCGTTCGCCGACGAGGCCGAGATCCCGCCGACCTGGCTGTGCCGGAACGGCCAGGAGGGTGTGCTGCTCGAAGGCAGCACCGTGGAGGCGAAGAAGGTGAAGCCGCCGCGCACGCATTGGGACATGCTGCTGGAACGGCGCAGTAAAGAGGAGCTCGAGGAACTACTCAAGGAGCGGCTGGAACTGCTCAAGACCCGCCGCCGGGGCTGAATCACAGCTCCTGGTCACAGCTCGGGACACCCCGGGCACCGGCTGACAAGGCCGTACCCGCCGGATGATCCGGCGGGTACGGCCTTTGTCGTTTTCGCCGGATTCAGCGGCTGGCGACGCGGCGATACCGCAGCAGCGCCAGCGGCATGGCGATCAACAGGATCACCACCGAGCAGATGATGGCGTATTCGACACAGTGTTCGGCCGGCCAGCCTGTCGGCGCCGCGAACGAGGGTGGCGCGCTGTTGTCGAAAAGTTTCCGGCCGGTCGCGGCGACAGCGGTGATCGGATTCCATTCGGCGATGGTGCGCAGCGGTCCCGGCAGGGTCTGCGCCGATATGAACGCCGAGGAGATGAACGACAGCGGGAACAGCCAGATCAGCCCGGCACTCTGGGCGACCTCGACGTTCGGCGCGAGCAGGCCGGTGAGCGCGCCGACCCACGACATGGCGAATGCGAACAGCAGGATCACTCCATAGGCCAGCAGGGCATCGGCCACGCCGCCTTCGATACTCCAGCCGACGATGTACCCGCAGACGGTCATCACCAGCAGGCTGATCATGCTCACCACCAGATCGGACAGTGTGCGCCCCATCAGCACCGCCAGCCGTGACATGGGCAGTGCGCGCATCCGGTCGATAATGCCCTTCTCCAGATCGCCGGCCAGGCCGACCGTGGTGAACGCGGCACTGAATGCGACGGTCTGCGCCATGATCCCGGCGATCAGGAACTCCCGGTATTCGCCGCCGCCGAGCGAGGCACCGAAGACATAGGCGAACAGGAAGACGAACATCAACGGCTGCACCGTGGCGGTGACCAGCAGTGTGGGCACCCGCATGATGGTGAGCAGGTTGCGGTGCGCCACGATCGCGCTGTCACGAAAGATCCGCAGCCGGGGCTCGGTAGATTTCGGCACCCGGTGCGAAGCGGGCGCGTGGTCCGTATCCGCGGCTTCCTCCTCGGTCCGATCGGTGGTTTCGGGTTCTTCGACCGCGACTTCTGCGGTGCTCACGACATGATCTCCTCAGGTACATCGCTGGTTTCCGATTCGGTATCCGGCAGTGCCGGAGTACCGGTGAGAGAAAGGAAAACGTCGTCCAGGCTCGGGCGGTGTACCCGGGCATCGACGGCCTGTACATCCGCGTCGTCGAGCCGGCGCAATGCTTCGACCATCGTGCGGGAGCCGTCCCCGACCACCACCGACACCTCGTGGACACTCGCCTCGTGCGCGGGTTCGCCGAGGCCGACATCGGCGAGCACCCGCAGAGCGGGCGCCGGATCCTGTCCGGCATCCAGAGTGACGGTGAGCCGGTCCCCGCCGATCGAGGATTTGAGTTCGTCGGACGAACCACGCGCGATGACCCGGCCTTTGTCGATCACCGTGATCTGGTCGGCGAGCCGGTCGGCTTCCTCGAGATACTGGGTGGTCAGCAACACCGTGGTGCCGTCGCGCACGAGATCACCGATAACCCCCCACATATCGGTCCGGGCCCGCGGGTCCAGGCCGGTGGTCGGTTCGTCGAGCACCACCACCGGGGGGCGGGCGATCAGCGCGCCGGCCAGGTCGAGGCGCCGGGTCATACCACCCGAATATGTGCCGGCCCGGCGGTCGGCCGCGTCCTCGAGCCCGAAATCGCGCAGGAGTTCGCGCGCCCGCTCGGCGGCACTGTCCCGGGGCATGCCGTACAGACGCGCGACCATGCGCAGGTTCTCGTAGCCGGTGAGATTGGCGTCCACCGCCGCGTACTGGCCGGAGAGCCCGATCAGGCGCCGGGCAGCCGCCGGATCGTGCAGCACATCGACCCCGGCGACGTGCACCGTTCCGGCGTTGGGACGCAACAGGGTCGTCACGATACGAACGGTGGTGGTCTTACCGGCACCGTTGGGTCCGAGTAGACCCATCACGGTGCCGGCGGGTATTTCGAGATCCACATCATCCAATACACAGATCCGGCCGTAATTCTTCACCAGGCCGGTGATCTGCACCGCGGGCTTCACTGAGCGTTCTCCTTCGTTTCGATACCGGGCTGGGGTCGCGCTCTGGGCGCGCGGAGGAATACGCGCTCTCCGCGCCGAGTCATGGGCGCGGCCCCGCATGGAGTTGTTCGCGCAGCACAGGTCCGATCACCGCGAGGGATTGCGCCGTGGTCATCTCCGCGTGCGTGCATTCCACGTCGTGGGCGATCACCTTGCCGGTGACGTACTGCTGCCACGCGTCGGGGCGCCGGTCGGGCGCGGCGCGGTTCACCGGATCGGTGGCGGCAGCGAAGAACAGGAGATCGCCGTCGAAAACACCGGGCCGGAATCCGTTGGCCTGAACTGTGCCGTCGGCATAGCCGGCGTACAGCCGTTCCAGATGTTCGAGGGTGAGCGCCGCGAACGGTCCCGGCCGGGACCGCAGGATTTCGGCGGCCTCGGCAAGGGTCGGTTCGGCACCGTCGACGACGAGTTCACCACCGAATTCGCCGAGGATCTCGGCCACCGACGGCATCGCATGCTCGGCCAGATCATCGGAGAGCCGGTAGCTGTCCAGCAGCGTCAGCGAACCGACTTCCTCCCCGGCCGCCTGCAACCGGACGGCGATCTCGTGTGCGATCAGACCGCCCAGGGACCAACCGAGCAATTGGTAGGGACCGTGCGGCTGCACCTCCCGGATCCGGTTCAGATAATGCTCGGCGACCTCGGCGATCGACCCGAAACCGGGTTCACCCGCCGCCTGCGGCGCCTGCAGCCCGTACACCGGCTGATCGGCGGGGAGTTCGGCGAGCAGCCCGGCATAGCACCAGGACAGGCCGATGGCCGGATGCACACAGAACAGCGGGGTTCGACCCGATTCCGTAGCCGGGCGCAGGGGCAGTATCGGCGCGAGGGCGAGATCCATCGCGTCGCCCGCGGTGCCGTCGCCGAGTCGCGCGGCGAGCGCGGCCGGGGTGGACTCACCGAACAGCAACTGCATCGGCAGTTCGAGGCCGGCCTCGCGCGCCTGGGCGACGACCTTGGTGGCGAGCAGGGAATTACCGCCCAATTCGAAGAATCCGTCGCCCGCGCCGACCCGTTCGACCCCGAGCACATCCGCGAATATCTCGCACAAGGCCGCCTCGATCGGATCGGCCGGTGCCCGGTACCCCTCGACGGCGCCGAAAACCGGCTCGGGCAGGGCAGCCCGGTCGAGTTTGCCCACCGGGGTGAGCGGCAGCCGGTCGATCAGCATGATCGACTGCGGGACCATGTAGTTGGGGACCAGTTCGGACAGGTGCGCGGTCAGTTCGGCCGCGGTGGTGCCCGGGGCGGCCTTCACATACGACACCAGAGCGGTGGCCCCCGCCGGAGTGTGATGCCCCGCGGTGTGGGTGAACTCCACCGCCGGATGCCGGCTCAGCGCGGCGTCGATTTCGCCGAGTTCGATCCGGAATCCACGGATCTTCACCTGGTGATCCGTCCGGCCGACGTACTCGATATCGCCGGGACGGCCGTCGGTGCCGGTGCGGACCCGCACCAAGTCGCCGGTGCGGTACATCCGTTCGCCCGGCTTTCCGAACGGATTGGCCACGAACCGCTGCGCGGTGAGCCCGGGGCGATCGTGGTAGCCGCGGGCGAGCGCGCCACCCGCCAGATACAACTCGCCGGTGACCCCGAGGGGCACCGGCCGCAGCCGGGAATCGAGCACCGCCGCGGCCACCCCGCGGATCGGTTCGCCGATCGGGATCGGGCCGCCCGGTACCAGGGGCGGCGACATCACCGTGACGATGGTGGTCTCGGTGGGACCGTAGACGTTGTGCAGATCGCGGCCCGGCGCCCAACGCGCGACCACCTCCGCCGGCAGCGCTTCACCACCGACCAGCACATGCTGGAAATCGGTGATACCCGCCGGGTCCACTGTGGCCAGCGCGGCCGTAGTGATGAAGGCGTGGGTGATCCGTTCGGCGATCAAGACCCTGGCCAGCTCCGTCCCGCCGACCACACCGGGCGGTGTGAGCACCAGGGTCGCGGCCCCGCCCAGGGCGAACAGCAGATCCAGCATGGCGGCATCGAAACTCGGCGTCGCGAAATGCAGGATGCGGCTACCGGGCCGGACATCGAATCGGTGCGCGGTTTCCGCCGCGAAGTTCGACAGCCCGCGATGGGTGACGACCACGCCCTTCGGCGTACCGGTGGATCCGGAGGTGTAGATGACGTAGGCCGGATTGTCCATCCGCAGCGGCCCGTTCCGATCCACATCGGCGAGCGGGGCGCTCGACGCGTGCAGCACCTCCTCCCGGACTCCCGGATCGTCGAGGGCCAGCCAGCTCACCTCACCTCCCAGCTGCGACCGGTATTCGGCGAGGGTGAGCCCGAGTGCGGCACCGGAATCGGCGAGCATATGGCTGATCCGGGCGGCCGGATAGCCCGGATCGACCGGGACGAAGGCGGCACCTGTCTTGGTGACGGCGAGAACCGTCGCCACCGATTCCACAGTTCGCGGAATACCGAGTGCTACAAGAGTTTCCGGTCCCACACCGTAGCCGACGAGGACCCGGGCCAGCCGGTTGCTCCAGCGATCGAGCGCGTCGTAGGTGATCTCGACACCCGCACCGGCCAAGGCCACCGCGCGCCGGTCGGCCGACGCCGCCGCGGCGAAGACCTCGGGCAGTGTCGCCGGAGTATCCGCATCGGCCCGGCGCAGCGGGGCCAGCGCCGAACATTCCTCGGGTTCCAGCAACTCCAGCTCGCCGACGACCACATCCGGGTCGGCGGCGATCGCGCCGAGCAGCCGCACCAGCCGCCGCCCCAGCCGCGCAGCGGTCGGGGCGTCGAACAGATCGGCGCTGTAGTTCACCGCGACAGCGATCCCGTCGGGCGCGCGGTCCACATCACGGTGTTCGGTCAGCGTGAACTGCAGATCGAATTTCGCGATACCGGTATCGATATCCATCGCCTCGATACTCAATCCGGGCAGTTCCAGTGCCCGGACGGGTTCGTCGCGGACCGAGAGCATCACCTGGAACAGCGGGTGGTGCGATTGGGATCGCACCGGGTTGAGGACTTCGACGAGCCGTTCGAAGGGCAGTTCCGCATGCGCGAACGCATCGAGATCGGTATCCCGCACGGTGCCGAGAAGCTCGGTGAACCGGTCGCCGGGGTCGACCGGGGTCCGCAGGACCAGAGTATTGACGAACATACCGATCATCCGGTCGAGTTCGGGGTGACCGCGTCCCGCCACCGGCGTACCGACGGCGATATCGTCCACTCCGGTCAGCCGGTGCAGCAGTACCGCCAGCGCCGTATGCAACACCATGAACACGCTGACGTTGTGGCGGGCCGCCAGCTCCCGCAGGCCGCGATGGGCCCGGGCGTCGAGCCGTTCCTCCACGGTGCCGCCGCGGTAGGAGGGAACGGGCGGCCGGGGCCGGTCGGCCGGGACCGCGAGAAGTTCGGGCAGCCCATCGAGGGTTTTTCGCCAGTAGTCGAGCCTGCCGCGGATCATCGACTGCGGATCGTCCTCGTCGCCGAGCAGTTCCCGCTGCCACAGGGTGTAGTCGATGTACTGCAGTTGCTCGGTATCGGTTCGCGGATCGGCGCCGAGCCGTATCGCCCGATAGGCCGCGGCCACACCGGCGGCCAGCGGCTCCAGCGACCAGCCGTCCATCGCGATGTGATGAACGACCAGCACCAGAACGTGATCATCTGGTCCGACTTCGAAAACCCCTGCACGCAATGGTATTTCGGTGGCCAGATCGAAACCGGGTGCGATGAAACCGCCGATGGCGGCATGCGGATCGCCGGTTTCCGCCGCCGGGGCGTGCAGGACGACCGCCGCGTCGGCGAGCGGACGCACCATCTGGACCGGCTCCCCGTCGACCTCCGGGAACACCGTGCGCAGGGTTTCGTGCTGTTGCTGCACCGTATGCAGCGCGGTCGCCAGCGCGTCACGATCCAGCGGGCCGCGCAACCGCAGCACCACGGGAACGTTGTAGGCGCCCGGGGTCGAGGCCGGGTCGCCACCGCCGAACCGGTTGAGGAACCACAGCCGGTGCTGGGCCGGTGACAGCGGAATCCGCGCCGGCCGCTCCCGGCGCACCAGGGCGGGCCCGATATCCCCGGCGTTCTCGCCGTCGAGGCGGGCCGCCAGCTCGGCGACAGTCGGGGCCGCGAACACCGTGCGCACCGCCAGGCGGACTCCGGTGGCCGCTTCCAGACGCCCGACCAGCTGGGTCGCCAGCAGGGAATTCCCGCCGATATCGAAGAAACTGTCGCCCGTATCGGTGACCGAGGCATCCACCAGCTCACCCATCACCTGGGCGACCAGGCGTTCGGTGGCGGTATGTGGCGCGCGTCCCGGCGAGCCCGGCGCCGGCGCCTGTGGTTCGGGTAGGGCGGCGATATCGAGCTTCCCGACCGGGGTCAGCGGAATCTCGTCCAGCACAGTGAACGATGTCGGCACCATATGCCGGGGAAGTCGCTGTGCCAGATGCTCACGCAACTCCTCTGGTTCGGGCCGGCGGTCCGGATCGGCGGGATGCACATAGGCGATCAGCCGGTCCATCCCGGCGAGCGGACGCACCTCGGTGTGGGCGAAATGTACGGCCGGATGGGCGGCCAGCGCCCCGGTGATCTCGCCGAGTTCGATCCGGAACCCACGCATCTTCACCTGGTTGTCACTGCGACCCAGATACCGCAGATCACCATCCACGGTCCAGCGGACCACATCGCCCGTGCGGTACATCCGGGCACCGGCGGGGCCGTACGGGTCGGCGACGAAGCGGGCCGCGGTGAGCCCGAAACGTTCGTGATAGCCCCGCGCCAGTCCGGGCCCGCCGAGGTAGAGCTCGCCGGGGACGCCGGTGGGTACCGGCCGCAGGCGTTCGTCGAGAACCACGGCCCGGACTCCGCGGATCAAGGAGCCCAGCCCGGCGGGACGGTCCACGGCCACCGGTGTCACCGAGACGACCACAGTGGTCTCGGTGGGGCCGTAGGCATTGAACATCCGCCGGCCGGGCGCCCACCGCGCGACCAATTCCGGACCGAGATGTTCACCGCCGACCATCAGGCCGCGCAGCCGGGGCAACGGCCAGCGGGCCGGGTCGATGGTGGCAAGGGCAGCCGGGGTGATGAAGGTGTGCGTGACTTCGGCGCGGGTCATGAGCTCGGCCAGTTCGTCCCCGCCGTACACCTCGGGTGGCACGATCACCATGGCCGCGCCGGCACCTACCGCGAGCAGCAGGTCCAGTACCGCCGCGTCGAAACTCGGCGACGAGAAATGCAGCGTGCGCGCGCCCGGGTTGACGGCCAGCCGATCACGGAACTCGTCGGCGAGATCGGCGACCGCCCCGTGGGTCGCGGTCACCCCCTTGGGTTTACCCGTGGACCCGGAGGTGTAGATCAGATACGCCGGATCGGTGATCCGCAGCGGCCGCACCCGGTCGGCGTCGGTGACCGGTTCGGCCGAAAGCCCGGTTTCGCGCCGCCCGGCGGGAGTGTCGAGCAGCAGCCAGTCGATATGGTCGCCACCGGCGGCGCGCAGTGCCTCCGCATGCCCGGTACGGCTGATCCCGACCCGGCAGCCGGAATCGGTGAGCATATGAGCCACCCGTTCGACGGGATAGTTCGGGTCCACCGGAACGAACGCAGCGCCCGATTTCGCGATCGCCAGCATCGCTGTCACCGAATGCGCGGATCGCGTCAGCCCGAGCGCGACCCGGTCTCCCGTGCCCAGGCCACGCTGGATCAGCGCGCGTGCCAGCCGGTTGGCCCGGCGGTCCAGTTCCGCGTAGGTGAGTGTGCTGTCCTCGGAAAACAGTGCCGGACGGGGGCCGTGCGCGAGCACGGTGGCGGCGAACAGTCCGGCCAGGGTCCGGGGGATCCCTGGCGCCGGACCGCGTGCGGGACTCAGGGTGCGTCGCTCGGTCTCGGTGCGCGTATCGATATCGCCGACCGGTACGCCCGGATGCGCGGCGACTGTGGCGAGTACCCGCAGGAACCGGTCGGCCAGAGTCTGCACCGTCGCGCCGTCGAACAATTCGTCGGCATAGACGAACTCGAGGTCACCGTCGCCGAGATCGCCGGCGCGCAACTCGAGGTCGAACTTCGCGCGGGCGATATCCAGCGCGGCCGCCTCCACCGTGAGCCCCGGCAGTTCCAATGCCGGCACCGGTGTGTCCTGCACGGTGAGCGCCACCTGGAACAGCGGATGCCGGCCGGTGGCACGCGGATCGTTCCCCAGGGCCGAGACGACCTGTTCGAACGGGATATCGGCATGGGCGAGGGCGGCGAGTTCGGTATCGCGATCGGCCCGCAGGAGCTCGGTGAACGCCCGAGCCGGGTCGACATCGGAACGCAGCACCAGAGTGTTGACGAACATGCCGACCAAATCGTCGAGCCGGCGATCGGACCGCCCGGCGACCGGTGTGCCGATCGCGATATCGCGGCCGCCGGTGACCGCGCGCAACAGCACCGCCAGCGCCGACCGCAGCAGCATGAACGGGCTCACCCCCTGGGCGCGGGCCAGTTCCGCGAGCGCCTGCCGCACCGGCACCGGAATACTGCGGCGAACGGTGCCCGCGGTCTGGTGCGGCGTCGCCGGCCGGGGCCGGTCGTAGGGCAGCGGCAGTTCCTCGGGCAGCCCGGCGAGCTGATCGCGCCAGTAGCCGAGTTGCCGGGAGGTGAGACTGTCCGGATCGGTACCGGCACCGAGATGCTCGCGCTGCCACAGCCCGAAATCGGCGTACTGCACCGTGAGCGGGGTCCACTCGGGAGCGCCGCCCGCGCACCGGGCCTGGTAGGCGAGGGCGAGATCGCGGATGAGGGGGGCCATCGACCAGCCGTCCGCGGCGATGTGGTGTACCACCACACCGAGCCGGTACCGGTTCGCGCCGATACCCAGCAGGGCGGCCCGCAACGGGGTTCCGGTGGTGAGATCGTAACCGGTGGTTGCCATTTCGTGCAGTACGGCATCGGCGCCGGCGGGGTCGGTTTCGCGGAGTTCCAGGGCGGGCAGGGCCCACACCGCGGGCAGGATCCGCTGCTGGGCACCATCACCGTCATCGGGATAAACGGTGCGCAGGACCTCGTGCCGTTCGACGATATCGCCCAGCGCGGCGCGCAACGCGGGGACGTCCAGGACACCGTCGATATCGAGAACGAAGGCGATGTTGTAGGCGCTGGATTCCGGCGCGAACCTGTTCAGGAACCACAGGCGCTGCTGCGGCAGCGACAGCGGGAGGCGCTCCGGCCGCGGATCGTAGGCGGCCAGTGCGACCCGGGCCGACGCCGGGGTCCGAACCACCTGCTCGGCCAGGGCGGCCACGGTCGGAGCCTCGAAGACGATCCGGACCGGGAGGTCCACACCGAAGCGGTCGTACAGTCCGCCGACCAGGCGGGTCGCGAGCAGGGAATTACCACCGAGGTCGAAGAATCCGTCCTCGGCCCCGATGACGTCGCGTCCCAGCACCTCGGCGAATACCTCCGCCACCCGCCGTTCGGTATCGGTCGCCGGTGGGCGGGAGGTGGCTGTCGCGCTGACGAATTCGGGTTCCGGGAGCGCCTTGCGGTCGAGCTTTCCCGAGGGGGCCGTCGGAAATTCCGGCAGAACGGTGATGGCGTCGGGAACCATATAGCCGGGCAGCCGGCCGCGGACCGTGGCCCGCACCGCGGCCGGGTCGAGGGCGGAATCGCCGACGATATAGGCGGCCAGGCGCTGCCGGGCCTGCGCGTCGGTGTGCACGACCGTCAGCGCCCGCCGGACCCCGGGGTGCGTCCGCAGCACATGGTCGATCTCGGACAGTTCGATCCGGAACCCGCGCAGTTTCACCTGATCGTCGGCTCGGCCCAGGAACCGCAGCCGGCCCGCCCGGTCGGCCACGACCAGATCGCCGGTGCGGTACATCCGCTCCCCGCGCCGGCCGTAGGGGTTGGCGGAGAACCGGGCGGCGGTCAGTGCGTGCCGCCCGTGATACCCCCGGGCCAGCCCCGGCCCCGACAGGTACAGCTCGCCGGGAGTACCGGGAGGTACGGGACGCAACCGCGAGTCCAGAACGAACAGTCGCATACCGCGTACCGGATGGCCGAGCGGTACCGCACGACCGGCACGCATCGGCCCGGACATGGTGGCGGCCACGGTGGCCTCGGACGGGCCGTACATATTGTGCATGCGGTAGCGGTCCGCCCAGGTCGCCACCAGATCGGGTCCGCAGGCCTCGCCGCCGACCATAACCGTGTGCAACCGGTCCAGGCCGGCCGGATCGACAGTGGCGAGCGCCGCCGGGGTGATGAACGCATGGCTGACGCGTTCGACACGCAGGAAGGTGGCGAGTTCGCTGCCGCCGTAGATCTCCGGCGGCGCGATGACCACTGTCGCGCCGCAGGCGAAGCCCAGCAGCAATTCGAGTACCGAGGCGTCGAAACTCGGCGACGAGAAATGCAGCGTACGCGCGGCCGGAGTTACGCCGAACAGGTAACGCTGTTCGGCGGCGAACGAGGCCAGCCCGGCATGGGTGACGACAACGGCCTTCGGAGTGCCGGTGGAGCCGGAGGTATAGATGAGGTAGGCGGGGTGGGTGGTATGCAGCGTCCGGATCCGGTCGGCGTCGGTGACGGGCGCGGACGATGCTGCCGCGCAGGCCGTTTCGAATCCCGGATCACCCAGGACGAGCCAGGTCCGGACGGCGCTCGGGCGTTCGGCCACCACCGCGAGCTGATCCGGACCGGTGATCCCGAGCCGCGCACCGGAATCGGTGAGCATATGCGCGATTCGATCCCCGGGGTACCCGGGATCGACCGGGAGGTAGGCCGCACCGGACTTGGCCACCGCCCAGATCGCGGTGATCATGTCCAGACCGCGCGGCAAGGCGAGCGCGACCACCGTTTCCGGACCGGCGCCCCGCTCGATCAGCAACCGCGCCAGCCGGTTCGCCCGCTCGTCCAGTTCCCGGTAGCTGGTATCGCGCCCGCGGTAGCGCACCGCGATACCGTCCGGATCGCGCACCGCGGACCGGCCGAGGAGTTCGGACAGGGAGACCGGCGGTTCCGCGGGCCCCCCGGCCAGGGGCACCAGATTCGCGTATTCGCGCCGCTCCAGGACCTCGATATCGCCGACCGGCCGGCGCGGAGCCCCTACCGCGGCATCCAGCACCGTGACGAACCGGCGCGCCACCGCCACAATCGTGCGCTCATCGAAAACATCGGTGGCATAGCCGAACTCGGCATGCAGTTCACCACCGGAGTTGTCATCGTGCACCTCGAGCTGGAGATCGAATTTCGCGATATCGGCGTCCAGCGCGAGAACCTCGGTCCGCACTCCCGGCAGATCCAGTTCCAGTTCACCGGCGTTGTCGTAGGTCAGCATCACCTGGAACAGCGGATGGCGCGCACCGGAGCGTTCCGGGTTCACCACCTCGACGAGCCGTTCGAACGGTACATCGGCATTGGCGAAGGCGTTGAGGTCGGTTTCCCGGACGATATCGAGCATCCGGTCGAAATCGGCGGTGGGATCCACCTCGGTGCGCAGGACCAATGTGTTGACGAACATCCCGACCAGCTCGTCCAGCGCGGGATCGGTACGACCCGCGATCGGGGTGCCGATCACGATATCGGTGCTACCGCAGATCCGGGACAGCAGCGTCGCCAGCGCGGCGTGTACCACCATGAACATGCTCGCGCCGCGGGACGCCGCCAGTTCGGCCGCGGCGCGGCGGGTATCGGCCGGGATGGTGAAGGTGTATCGCCCGCCCTGTGTGGAGCGCTGTGCGGGGCGCGGCCGATCGAGCGGGAGGTCGAGCTGATCGGGCAGGCCGGCGAGTTCGGCCCGCCAATGGGTGATCTGGCGGCTGAGCGCGCTCGCCGGATCGGATTCCTCGCCGAGCAGCTCACGCTGCCAGAGGGCGAAATCGGCGTACTGCACCGGCAGCGGTGTCCACTCGGGCGCCCGGCCCGCCGTGCGCGCGGTCACCGCGTCGGTCAGGTCGCGGACCAGCGGCGCCACCGACCATCCGTCACCGCAGATATGGTGCAGCACCAGAACCAGGACATGGGAGTCGGTATCGGTGGCGTACAGCGCGATCCGGAACGGGAATTCGGTCCGCAGATCGAACGGCCGGGATACGAATTCGGCGGCCTGCCCGGCGACCTCGGCGGCGGGTACCCGCACCGGGTCGAGCGATACGGGAACCTCGGCCACCGGATGCACGAGTTGCTGCGGGCCCGCCCCGAGATCCGGGAACGTTGTGCGCAGGCTTTCGTGCCGCTCCAGCACATCACGCAGCCCGGCCCGCAGTGCGCCGATATCCAGGTTGCCGTCCACCTGCACGGCCAGCGGCATATTGTAGGCGGCGGCGTGTTCGGCGAACCGGTTCAGGATCCACAGGCGCTGCTGTGCGGGAGAGAGCGGGATCCGCTCGGGCCGCGCGACCGGAACCAATTGCGGGGAGGTGAGATCCGGTTCGTGCACGGTGAATCGTGCGGTGAGCGCGGCGATACTGCCGGCCTCGAACAGATCGCGAATCGTCAGGGCAGTGCCGAGCGCGGTATTGATCCGCGCGACGGCACGGGCCGCGACCAGCGAATTGCCGCCCAGTTCGAAGAACCCGTCCTCGATACCGACCTCGGGCACACCGAGTAGTTCGGCGAAGATCGCGGCCAGCACCTCTTCGACCTCGGTGCGCGGCGCCGTCCGCCCCCGGTCACCGGTGGGGACGGGAGCGGGCAAGGCGGCCCGATCGATTTTGCCGTTGCTGTTCAGTGGTAGTTCCGGCAGCACGGTGACCGTGGCGGGAACCATATATCCCGGCAGCGAACGCGCCAGCCGGGCCCGCAACTCCACCGTATCGAGTCCGGCCTCACCGCGAACGACCACATAGGCAGCGAGCTGATCACCCGCGGGGGTGGCGTGGGCGATACAGACCGCCCGGGCGATCCGCTCGTCCGCCAGCATCGCCGACTCGATCTCGCCGAGCTCGATCCGCAGACCGCGGATCTTCACCTGGAAATCGGTGCGTCCGAGATATTCCAGGACGCCCTGCCGGGCGGTGCCGCCGTCGATCTGCCAGCGGGCCAGATCGCCCGTGCGATACATCCGCATCCCGGGGGTGAACGGGTCGGCGACGAACCGTTCGGCGGTCAGCGGCGCCTGTCCGAAATAGCCGCGGGCCAGCTGCACACCCGACAGATACAGTTCGCCTACCGCGCCGGGCGGCACCGGTCGCAGCGCGTCGTCCAGAACGTATGTCCGGGTATTCCAGACCGGTGCGCCGATCGGTACGGTGGCCGGATCCGGCGGGCACTCCCAATAGGTCACATCCACCGCGGCCTCGGTGGGCCCGTACAGGTTGTGCAGTTGCGGGGCCGGCAGTGCGGTGCGGAAAGCACGGACAGTCGCGGGCGGCAGCGCCTCACCACTGCAGAAGACCCGGCGCAGCGAAACACAATCGCCCACTTCGGTATCGGTGACGAACACCGAGAGCATGGACGGAACGAAATGCGCGGTGGTGACGCCTTCCTCCCGGATGAGCCGGGCGAGGTAGGCCGGATCACGATGGCCTTCCGGACGCGCCACCAGCAGCCGCGCCCCGGTCTGCAAGGGCCAGAAGAACTCCCAGACCGAGACGTCGAAGGTCGCCGGGGTCTTCTGCAACACCGTATCGGTGTGGTCGAGCCGGTATTCGTGCTGCATCCAGCGCAACCGGTTCACGATCGCCCGGTGGGTGACACCGACGCCCTTCGGTGTTCCGGTCGAACCCGAGGTGAACAGCAGATAGGCGAGATGGTCGGCACGCAGCGGGGCGATCCGGTCGGTATCGGTGACCGGCGCCGGGTCCAGGGCGGACAGCTCCACCGTATCGACGGCCAGGGCCGCGGCATTACCCGGCAGTTCGAGTTCGTCTCGCGCGGCGACCAGAAGCGCGACGGGCCCGACCCGGCCGACGATCTGCTCCAACCGCCGCACCGGGTGGTCCGGATCCAGTGGGAGATAGGCGGCACCGGTTTTGATCACGGCATAGATCGCGACCACCAGGTCGAGGCTGCGGCGCAGGCACAGCGCCACCACCCGCTCCGGGCCGGCGCCTTCGGCGATCAGCAGACGGGCCAGCTGGTTGGCGCGGGCATCGAGTTCCCGGTACGTCAGCGTCGCACCTTCGTAGCTCAGTGCCACCGCATCGGGGCACTGTTGCGCCCGGTCGGCGAAAATACTTGCCAGTGTGCCGGATTCGACCGCGGTGGCGGTGTCGTTCCAGGTGTGCAGGACCTGGCGGTGTTCGGCCTCGGTCAGTGTGGGCACATCCCGGACGAGGGTGTCGGCATCGGTGGTCAGGAAACGGTCCAGGAAATCCAGGAAGCGCCGGTGGTGTATCCGGAGCTCGTTCTCGCTGTAGAGCTGCGGGTTGGCCTCGAAATCCAGGTGGTTCCGGCCGCCGTCGCCGTCACCGTTGTAGAGATTCACCGAGAGATCTTCGACGGGGCCGGTGGCCAGGACATGGACGGATACGTCGAGGCCGGCGAACCGCAGCGGCCGGTTGAACAGCATGATGTTGATCATCGGGCCGAAGAAGCCGCGGGTGTCCCGGTCGTATCCGCAGTCGCGGCGAATATCGTCGTGACGGTAGCGCTGATGCCGCAGCGCACCGGTGATCTGGCGGGAGACGGCACTCACGACGTCGTCGATGGTGGTTCCGGCGTCGAACCGGATCCGCAGTGGCACCACATTCGACACCACGCCCGCGGATCGGCGCAGCGAGACCGTGGTACGCGCGGATACCGGCAGGCTCAGTACGACATCGTTCTCCCCGGTCATCGACCGGACGTAACAAGCCATGGCCGCGGCGAAGAGCACCGGATTCGACGTGTCCGATTGTCCCGCGGCCGCGGCGACGGCGGCCTCGGTGGCATCGCTCAGGGTGGCGGTCGACAGCCGGCGACCCGCGACCGCCGTGGTCGGCACGTTGGCCACCGAGGACAGGCTGACAACCTCTCCGACACCGTCGAGGATTTCGCGCCAGTACGTACGATCTCCCGCGCAGCGTGCCGAATTCCGGTATTCGGTCTCGCCCGCGTACAACTCGGCCAGCGGTGTGGCGCGCGATACCGAGGGTTCCCGTTCCTCGACGTAGGCGGTGTAGATCTCGGCTGTGCGGACCAGTCCGTTCATCGCGGCATAGCCGTCGATAACGATGTGGTGGACCCTCGAGTACCAGATGTAATCGCGCTCGCCCGTGCGCAGTACAGCGTTGAAGACCAGCGGATCGTGGTCGAAATCGGTCGGTGTCCGGGCGTCTTCGTGCATCCAGCGCAGTGCCGCGGCATGTGGATCGGCCTCGTGGCGCAGATCCAGCCGGGCCCAGCCCGGACGCTGGGTGGGATCGACTACCTGGTGGGGAACTCCGTCTATCTGCACAATGCGCTGCAGCCCCACCTCCGTCTCGACACCGAAGCGTTCGATCGCGTACAGCAGCAGACCCGAGTCCAGATCACCGTGGAACTCCACGTACTCGGCGATGATGAGAGGAATTTCCGGCTGAATCCGCTGGGCGTACCACATCGCGGTCTGCGCCGGTGTAAGCGGAAAGGCTTCGGCCGAAATCTCTGCCGACGAACCGCTCTCGACCCCGGTGGCCGACGATCTCATCAATCACTCCGTTCTACAGCTAGACACTCCCCGAACAGCCCACGGCCGACCGATACCGGTCGTGGGGTGTGATTCACGACTGGTTATTCGGAGCATCACCATGAATGGATTGGCATTCGAAACCGAATGGTTATCTGGTGCCGGAAAAACTTTCGGACCACGATGTCCGAAACCCGGCACACTCATACACTTCGAGGCGGAATACTGCCTCACTTCATGCCCGGCAGCCCGGGCGCTGCCTAGATACTACGCACAAAGAGCGAGTCTGTTTACCCTCCACGAGCAAAAAATAAACCGGTCACTTACGGCTACCGCATCGCCGTTCGGCGAACAACTGGCAAACCCGCCTTCGACGGCTGCCGACGCAATCTCGATCAGCCGTGAACGGTGGCCGCGAGGTTGTCGGACGACCGCCGATCCACCCGCCGGCGCACCACCGCGACAACCACGCCGACCACCGTCACGAACACGACGGCCAGCTCCGGCCACGGCCCCAGAGCCGTCGCCGGAGTGGTCGAACTCCGTAGCGGAACCTCCGCGACAAGCGCTTCCGGCACGAACTGCGCACTTTCCTGCCGGACACTCCCGTCGGCGGCGATGATCGCACTGACGCCCGAGGTCGCGGCGACGACCAACGACCGTCCGTGTTCCACCGCCCGCACCCTGGACATCGCAAGTTGCTGGTAAGTCATTTCACTGTCACCGAAAGTCGCATTATTTGTCGGCACGGCCAGCAATTGCGCGCCCGACTGCATAGAATCCCGGAACGCCCGGTCGAAAGCTACTTCGTAACAGGTTGCTATACCGATTTCCGTACCTGAAGCCCGAATTGTTCCGTCACCGTTACCCGGCACGAAGTACCCGGCCTTGTCCGCATAGTCCGAAAAAAGCCGGAAAAATCCGCGCATCGGCAGGTATTCACCGAAAGGCTGTACTATTTTTTTGTCGTGCCGGTCGCCCGGACCGCCCTCTGCGGTCCAGACCATTACTGAATTGGTTGTGGTCCGGTCACCGTTCACCAGCACAGCACCCACCAGAATCGGCGCGGAGATCCGGCGCGCGGCCTCCGAGATCAACGCGGCGGCGTCGGGATTGCGCAACGGGTCGATATCGGAAGAGTTCTCGGGCCATACGACCACATCCGGGGCCGGAAACCGACCGGCCGCCACCTCATCGGCCAACTGTTCGGTCCGGCGGACATGATTGTCGAGCACGGCCCGGCGCTGAGCGTTGAAATCCAGGCCCAATCGCGGCACGCTGCCCTGGATCGCGGCCACCGTGATCGTGCTGTCACCTTCCAGCGGCCCCGGCAGCGCGGCCCGCAGACCGAGTCCGGCAAGCGGGAGCAGCAGGCACGTCAGCCCGGCTGCGACCGGAACGACCCAGCGCCCACGCGCCGTCGGGCCCGGCGCGCCGGAGACCCCCGGCTTCCGGCCCTTTCCGAGGCGGTCACGCCGGACCGCGAGCAGAACCGCCGCGGCGCAGGTACCGCTGAGTGCGACGGCGAAACTCACCAGGGGTGCACCACCCAGCATCGCCAGCGGCAGAAACCACCCGTCCGCCTGCCCGAAAGCCAACCGGCCCCACGGGAACCCGCCGAACGGAAAACTCGACCTACCCCATTCGGCCGCCGTCCAGGCGAACGCCAGCCATATCGGCCATCCGGGGAGCCGGCCGAGTACCCGCCCGAGCACCCCGAACAAACCCAGGTACACCGCACACACCGTGGACAGCGCGAGCCACGGCACGGGACCCACGTAGATCCCCGTCCAGGGCAGCAGCGGTAGGAAGAATCCCAGCCCGGCCAGGAAGCCGTAACCGAATCCGGAACGCAGCCCGGCCCCCGTACGCAGCACCAGGGTCAGCAGGGCGATACCGAGCGGCGCGAGGAACCACCAGGGCCGCGGCGGAAAACTGCCGAACAGCAGCAGTCCCGCCACTATCGCGGACAGCGACCGCGCCGCCACCGGATAGCGGGTGAGCCGATCGGACCACCGGCTCGCCGTCCTGTCACCCTGCTCCACAGCTGTATCCTGTCGTTCCATCGGATCCGGACCCCGCACATGTCCGAACCGCCGTAGTTCGGCGCGGTGTGAAATGTGGATCGGCCGCGACAACCGGTGAGAGGGATCGGGCTCGGTGTCCATCCGCCGACCCGCCGGCTGCCGCGGCGATCACGCGGCGTAGATCGTCGTTCCCCTGTGCACTGTTCGCAGACAACGTGGCAACTCGGCGTCCGGGGTCAGCGGCGGCAACCCCGGAACCCGGGACCGCGGATCGGTGGACCAGCGCTGCACAGTATCCGCGGGCGCGGCGACCACGAGATCATCGGCCTCCCACACCGCGTACGAGGCGGGCGCGCCGGGCACCAGAGTGCCGGCCATACCGTCACGGACGCCCCCCGCACGCCAGGCACCCCGGGTCGCGGCGGCAAAGGCGGCCCGGGGCGAGAGACCGTGCCCGGGTGTGCGGTGATGCACCGCGGCCCGGACCGCCGCCCACGGGTCGAGCGCCGTGACCGGGGCGTCCGACCCGATGGCCAGCGAGATCCCGGCTGCCGCCATGGCGGCGAACGGGTTGAGAGCGGCGGCACGCGTCGCACCGAGTCGTTCTGCGTACATTCCGCCCGGGCCGCCCCATTCCCGGTCGAACGCGGGCTGCACGCTGGCGATCAGCCCCCAGGTGGCCATCGCCTCGATATGGGAACTGTCGAGCAGTTCCGCGTGTTCGACGCGGTGTCCGCATGCCGCCACGGCCGGGCCGCCGAGGTCCGCCACGACCCGGCCGACCCCGGCCACCACCGCATCGACGGCCGCGTCACCGATGGCATGGAATCCGGCCTGGACACCGGCTTCGGTACAGGCCCGCACATGGTCGGCGATCTGCGCGGCGTCCAGATAGGAAACGCCGGTTCCGGGATCGTCCGAGTAGGGGTCACGCAGGCAGGCGGTATGCGATCCGAGGGATCCGTCGACGAAAAGATCGCCCCCCAGAGCGTGCGCGCCGAGGTCGTGCAGCAGCTCCTTCGCCTCGCCGGCCGTCCGCACCGGCTGTCCCCAATAGGCCCGCACCTGCACGCCGTGCTCGAAGGCGAGCAGCTCCCGCAGATCGGTCTCTCCTTCTATATCCGGCCCCGCGCATTCGTGAACCGCGACTACCCCGTGCGCGGCCGCGATATCCAGCGCCGTCCGGCGCGCGGCCGCGCGCTGTTCGCCGGTGAGCAGGGCACGTGCCGCCGCCCGCACCAGATGGTGGGCACCCGCCCGTACCGGTTCACCGGCCCGGTAACCGGCCGTACCGGTCAGGCCCGCGATCGTGTCGAGCAGCGCCGAGGATGCCACCGCCGAATGACTGTCGACGCGCGCCAGGTACACCGGCCGTCCGGGCTGCAACACCGAATCGATCTCCGCGACGGTCGGTGGCCGGCCTTCCGGCCAGCGCGTTTCGTCCCAGCCGTCGGCCAGTATCACCCCATCCGGATGCCGCGTGGCGAACGCACCCACCAGTTCCAGGCAGTGCGCCAGGGAGTTCGCCGCGGACAGATCCAGACCGGACCGCTGCAGGCCGAACGCGGTGGTGTGCAGATGGGGCTCGACGAACGCCGGGGTCACCAGCGCACCCGCGAGGTCGATGATCTCGGCATCGGGATGCAGTGCCCGGCCCACATGATCGGCGCCCAGCCAGACCACCACTCCGTCGGTGACCGCGAGCGCCGTGGCATCGGGTGCACTCGAACTGTAGATCCGACCTCCGACCAGCAGCTGCGTACTCACGGGGAACCAGTCTGCCGCACCCGCCCACACGGCGCGCGACCGGTCGCGCCTGTCCTCGGATCACCTGTGCTCCGCACCCGAATTACGCTGCCTACATGACCAACTCGCTCGGTGCGGTCGGCACCGCCGACTATGTCCTGCTCACCACGTTCCGCAAGGACGGCACCCCGGTACCGACCCCGCTGTGGGCGGTCGCCGAAGAGGGCAAGCTGTACGTCTGGACCGTGACCGACTCCTGGAAGGTCAAACGGCTGCGCCGCAACCCCGAGGTGACCCTGCAGCCCTGCGATTACAAAGGCACCCCGCGCGGCGAGGTCCTGCACGGCACCGGCCGGATACTCGACGCGACGGGCAGCGGGCACGTGCGCAAGCTGATCCGGCGTAAGTACCGGGTGTCGGGTCCACTGGTCGTATTCGGCAGTATTCTGCGCCGCGGGAAAGCGGGCACCGTCGGAATCGAACTCACGGTTCGGCCCGAGTCAACCGATCCTGAATAGCGGCCACCGCAAGCCGGCCGGTTCCGGCCCACCACCTGGCGCCGACCGGAACCAGTGAGCCGATGGTTTCCGGGCCGGTCAGCCTCGCGGGCCGGCGTCGAACCCCTCGGCGGAAACCGAACGCTTCTCCAACGCGACCGCGGACCGCGGGGGCTCATCGGTGTACCACTCGTCCACCACGACCCCGTCGACGATATCGGCGTCGACGACCGTCACCGACTGCCGCGGCATCGTCGCGGCGATCTTCGCGACCCGGCGGGCGGCGAGCCCGGCGAGTACCGGGCGGAACAGCGCACGAGTCGGCGGGAGGAGCATCAGCAAGCCCACAACGGAGGACACCAGGCCGGGGACGAACATGAGCACGCTGCCCAGGGCCACCAGCGCGCCGTCGGCGACCGCGGCACCCGGGGTGATCTCGCCGCGAGAGGCACGGCGGAACTGCTCCGATACCCGCCGCCACTGCGAGCCGAGCAGCAGCATCCCCGCGGCGGAGCTGGCGATGAGCAGCAGGATCGCCGGGACAGCGCCGAGCCAGGCGACGGCGGCGGCGAAGGTGGCGATCTCGACTACCAGGTAGGCGAGGAAACCGAGGACGGGCATGGGCGAACCTTTCGGGTCGGACTACCCATACAACGCACGAGATGTCCGATTTGCTCCCGGACCCTCATCCACCCGGCCGGACCAGCCCCGTTTCGTAGGCCAGCACCACCGCCTGTACCCGGTCCCGCAGGTCCAGTTTGGTCAGCACCCGGCCGACATGGGTTTTGACCGTCGCCTCGGAGAGGAACAGCCGCCCGGCGATCTCCGCGTTCGACCGGCCCGCGGCGATCTCCTCCAGGACTTCCCGCTCCCGCGCGGTGAGGACATCGAGGATCGCGGGGTCGCGGGAAGGAGCGGGTTGCTCGGCGATCAGGCGGTCGAGCAGGCGTTTGGTGACCTTCGGCGATACCACCGCGTCACCGGCCGCGACACTGCGGATGGCCGAGATCAGATCTTCCGGCGGGGTGTCCTTGAGCAGGAAACCGCTCGCCCCCGCCCGCAGCGCGCCCAGCGCGTGTTCGTCCAGATCGAAGGTCGTCATCACCAGGACCCGGGTGCCGTGGCCGGATTCGAGGATGCGGCCGGTGGCGGTGACCCCGTCGACCACCGGCATCCGCACATCCATCAGCACCACATCGGGTTTCAGATCGGCGGCCTGGCTGATCGCGGTCGAGCCGTTGTCGGCCTCGCCGACCACCTCGATATCGGGATGCGCGCCGAGCACCATCTTCAGACCTACACGCATCAGTTCCTGATCGTCGACAACGAGCACAGTGATCGGCACGGCCTCCAATGTAGTGGCGGCTGTGCGCTATTCCCCATCCGGTGATGCCAGCGGTATCCGCGCGTACACCCGCCAGATCCCCTCCGGCGTCCGCCCGGCTTCCAGGCTGCCCCCGAGCACCGCCATCCGTTCCCGCATTCCGGCCAGCCCGAGACCGCTACCCTCGATCCGGGCCTCCGGGTGTACCGGCACACCGCCGGAGTCGGTGACCTCGATCTCGACATCGTGAGAGTGCCGGTGCACCCGTACCCACGACTTCGGATGAGCGCCGGCATGCCGCAGGGTGTTGGTGAGTGCCTCCTGCACGATGCGGTGCACCCCGAGTCCGACTTCCGGCGCGAGCTCGTCCAGTTCCCCGGACAGTTCCAGCTCTACCGCCAGGCCCGCATCGCGCATCAGCTGCGCTACCTGGGCCAGCCCGGCGGTGCCGTACCGCGGCACCTGGTCGGTCGCGTGTTCGGTGCGCAGCAGCGCGACCGTGCGGCGGAGTTCGCGCAGCGCTTCCCGTCCGGTGCCGGCGATGGTGACCAGCGCCTGCTCGGTGGTTTCCGGGTCGGCGCGCAGCGCGTACCGGGCGCCGTCGGCCTGAACGATCATCACACTCACCGCGTGCGCGACCACATCGTGCAGTTCCCGGGCGATGCGGGTGCGCTCGGCCGAGACGGCGTCGTGCGCTCGGCGTTCCCGATCGGATTCGGCGACAGCGTGCCGGGCCGCTACTTCCGCGTCGTAAGCGCGGCGGGCACCCGCGAACTCGGCCAGCACCCAGCAGAAGGCAAAGTAGATCCCGACGAATGCCAGGTCACCGGTTTTGAAGCCGGTCAGCACCGCCATCCCGTAGACCGTATCCGCGACGAGCGCCAGCGCGTACCAGAGCCCCTCCCGGCGCCCGAGATAGGCGACCAGCGTGTACAGCATGATCCCGTGCCCGAGCAGCGCGGCGTGCACGGTGGGATCGCCGACGATGTAGCCGATCGTGCTGGCGCAGAACGAGAGCACCATGAAGGTCACGGCCATCGCCCGTGGATAGACCCGCCGCAATGCGATCGGCAGTGGGATCAGCACCGAGAACACCAGGAACGCGGCCGGATTCCCACTGTCGCGGGCGATGACCAGATCGAGGAACAGCAGCAGCAGCGCCAGCGTGGTGTCGGCGACGATCGGGTTGTCTCGGAGCCACAGACTGAATCGGCGCACGTGCCCAGCCTAATTCCGCGGCTGCGAGGTGAGCCGAGCGCAGCACACCGGCACCGCGGTCCGCGGGCCGTCTGGTTTGCTGTGCGAATGGATCCGACCGATTGGCTGGTGCTGCTCTCGGCCGCGACGGCTGCCGGCTGGGTCGACGCGGTGGTGGGCGGTGGCGGTTTGATCGTGCTGCCCACCCTGCTGCTGGTTTCTCCCGGTATCGCGCCGCAGACCGCGCTGGGTACCAACAAACTGGCCGCGGTCGCCGGCACCGCGACCGCGACGGTCACGTTCGCCCGCAAGGTTCCGCTGCGGTGGCGGTTGCTGATCCCCGCCGCGACCTTGGCGGCAGTCACCGCGGCGGCCGGCGCGGCAGCGGTATCACTCATCGACCGCGACCTGTTCATTCCGATCGTGCTCGTGGTGCTGGTGGGGGTGGCGGTTTTCGTCACGGCACGGCCGTCGATCGGGATCACCCTGGCCACCCATCCCCCGTCGCGCCGCAAGGTCGTGCTGGTCGTGGCACTGGCGGCCGGTCTGATCGGCGCCTATGACGGCCTGCTGGGGCCCGGTACCGGCACCTTCCTCATCATCACGTTCGCGACCCTGCTGGGTACGGAATTCGTGCGGGCGGCCGCTATGGCCAAGGTGATCAACTGCGGGTCCAATATCGGCGCGCTCGCCTTCTTCGGCCTCACCGGGCATGTGCTGTGGGCGCTGGGCGCGGCCATGGCCGTCGCCAATATCGCCGGGGCGGTGGTGGGCTCGCGGATGGCGCTGGCCCGGGGCGCGGAGTTCGTGCGCGTGGTGCTGCTCGTGGTCGTGGTGGCGATGGTGATCCGGCTGGGCTGGCAGCAGTTCGGCTGATCCCCGCCGGCCGACTCACCCGGAATCGCCCGTGGCGGACTAAGTTGGTCGGGGTGAGCATGGCGACGTCCACCGAACCCGGCGGGCAACCTCCCGGGCACGATATCGATCCCGAATTCGCGGATCTACCGCTGAAGACGCTGGCCGACGCGGCCCTGACCGCGGCGCGCGCGGCCGGCGCCGAACACGCCGATCTGCGAGTACACCGGTTGTGTACGCAGTCGATCCGGTTGCGCGACGGCGGGGTGGAGGCGCTGACCGATACCGTCGAACTGGGGTTCGCGGTCCGGGTCATCGTCGACGGCACCTGGGGTTTCGCGTCACACGCCGCACTGAACCCGGAGACGGCGGCCGAGGTCGCGCGTTCCGCGGTGGCCGTGGCCACGAGCCTGCGGGCGCTGAACCGGGAACGTGTCGAACTGGCGGCCGAACCCCGCTACGACAACGCCCGCTGGGTATCGGATTATCTGATCGACCCGTTCACGATCCCCGCCGCCGACAAAGTGGCCTTGCTACAGGACTATTCGGGCCGGCTCTCGGCTGCCGACGGCGTCGATCATGTCACCGCGACTCTGCTGCAGGTCAAGGAACAGACCTATTACGCCGACACCGCGGGGTCGGCGATCATCCAGCAGCGGGTGCGGCTGCAACCGCAACTGGAGGCGATCACCGTCGATACCGCCTCGGGCGTTTTCGAGAGCATGCGTACGCTGGCGCCGCCGGTCGGGCGGGGCTGGGAGTACGTCACCGGCGCCGACGGCGTGTGGGACTGGAACAACGAACTCACCCGGATACCGGAATGGCTGGCCGAGAAGGTGAAGGCACCGAGCGTGGCGCCCGGCCCGACGGATCTGGTGATCGACCCCACCAACCTGTGGCTCACCATCCACGAGTCCATCGGTCACGCCACCGAATACGACCGCGCCATCGGCTACGAATCCGCCTATGCCGGAACCTCGTTCGCGACCCCGGATCTCCTCGGCACCCTCCGGTACGGGACCCCCGTCATGCACGTCACCGCCGACCGCGTGCAGCGGCACGGTCTGGCGACCGTCGGGTACGACGACGACGGGGTGGCCGGGCAGCGCTGGGATCTGGTGCGCGACGGCGTCCTGGTGGGGTATCAGCTGGACCGGGTGTTCGCGCCCCGGCTCGGTCTCGGCCGTTCCAACGGCTGCTCCTATGCCGACTCCCCGCACCACGTCCCCATCCAGCGGATGGCCAATGTGTCGCTGCAACCGGACCCCGCGGCCGATACCAGCACCGCGGAGCTGATCTCGCGGGTCTCCGACGGTATCTATATCGTCGGCGACAAGAGCTGGTCGATCGATATGCAGCGCTACAACTTCCAGTTCACCGGCCAGCGATTCTTCCGGATCCGCGACGGTGAACTCGCCGGACAGTTGCGCGATGTGGCCTATCAGGCGACCACCACGGATTTCTGGGGTTCGATGGAAGCCGTCGGCGGCCCGTCCACCTGGCAGCTGGGCGGGGCGTTCAACTGCGGGAAAGCGCAGCCCGGACAGGTCGCGGCGGTCAGTCACGGCTGCCCGTCGGTGCTCGTGCGCGGCGTGAATGTGCTCAACACCCGGACGGAAGCGGGGCAATGATGACAGCGACGGGTGCGGGCGTGCTGCCCGCGAGTGCGGTGGTCGAGCGGGCACTCGGGTTGTCCCGGGCCGATGAGGCCGTGGTGATCGTCACCGACGAATACGATGCGTCGCTGCGCTGGGCCGGTAACTCTATGACCACCAACGGCGCCTCGGTCGCGCGGCGGTGGTCGGTGGTGTCGGTACTGCGCGAGGGGCCCCGGTCCGCGCGGGTCGGCAGTGTCGCTTCGACCAGTGTCGACCCCGCCGATATCGAAGCCGTTGTCCGGGCGAGCGAGGATGCCGCCGCGGCCGCCGAACCGGCCCGCGACGCGATGCCGCTCCTGGACGCGCAGACGGTCGCGGTGGCGCCGGATTGGGAGCAGGCGGCCGCCACCACCGGTATCGAGGTGTTCTCCGGGCTGGTCGCCGATCTGTCCACCGGTTTCGACGGTGCCGACCGTCTCTACGGTTTCGCGCATCACCAGGTGCACACCACCTGGCTCGGCACCTCCACCGGCGTCCGGCGCCGCTACACCCAGCCCACCGGATCGGTGGAGATCAACGGTAAACGCGGAGAGGGCACGGAACTGTCCAGCGCCTGGGTGGGCGCGGGAACCACGGATTTCACCGATGTGGACATTCCCGGACTGCTCGCCGAAGTCTCCCGGCGTCTCGATTGGTCCGCGCGCCGGGTCGACCTGCCCGCCGGACGCTACGAAACCCTGCTGCCACCGTCGACCGTCGCCGATCTGCTGATCTATATGTACTGGTCGATGGAGGGCCGGGCCGCACAGGAGGGCCATACGGCGTTCTCCGCCCCGGGCGGCACCCGGATCGGGGAGAAACTCACCGATATCCCGCTGACCCTGTCCTCCGACCCCACCGCGCCCGGACTCGAATGCCTGCCGTTCGTGGCGACCCAGGCCTCCTCGGAGACGGTATCCGTCTTCGACAACGGTATGCCCGCCCAGCGGGTCGACTGGCTGCGCGACGGGACCATCGCCGATCTGGCGTATCCGCGCGCCACCGCGGCCGATTACGGCGTCTCGCCCACAGTCCCGGTGCAGAACCTACTGCTCACCGGCGGTTCTTCGGCCACTCTCGACGAGATGATCGCCCGCACCGAACGCGGCCTGCTGCTCACCACCCTCTGGTATATCCGCGAAGTCGACCCCGCCACCCTGCTGCTCACCGGCCTCACCCGCGACGGTGTGTTCCTGGTGGAGGACGGTGCGGTCACCGCCGCGGTGAACAACTTCCGGTTCAACGAGAGCCCCCTGGATCTGCTGCGCAGGATCGGTGAAGCCGGTGCGACCGAACAGACGCTGCCCCGCGAGTGGAAGGACTGGTTCACCCGCACAGCCATGCCGCCGCTGCGGATCCCGGACTTCCATATGTCCTCGGTGAGCCGAGCGACCTGATTCCCGCTCAGACCACGGTGAGTATCCGCGGTCCGTCCGGGGTGATCGCGATGGTGTGTTCGGAGTGCGCTGTTCGCGATCCGTCCGCCGAGCGGATGGTCCAGCCGTCCGGGTCGGTGACGATCCGGTCGGTGGTTTTGGCGAACCACGGTTCCACCGCGATGGTCAGCCCCGGGCGGAGTGGGAAACCGCGCCCCGGTTTCCCGTGGTTGGCGATGTGCGGATCCTCGTGCATGGTCCGCCCGAGCCCGTGACCACCGAATTCGGTGTTCACCGGATAGCCGTGGGAGCGGGCCACCGCCGAGATCGCCGCCGAAATATCGCCGACCCGGTTTCCCGGCTGGGCCGCCTCGATCGCCGACGCGAGCGCCTCTTCGGTGGCACGGACCAGGCGCTGGTCCTCGGGGTCGGGTGTGCCGACGATCACGGTGGTGGCGGCATCGGCGACCCAGCCGTCGATACTCAATGCCAGATCCATGGTCAGCACGTCGCCGTCGCATAATGCGTAGTCGAAGGGCAGCCCGTGCAGTACGGCGTCGTTCACCGACAGGCAGACCGTATTGCGGAACGGTCCGCGCCCGAACGACGGCGCGTAGCCCCAGTAGCACGACTGCGCGCCCCGCCGCCGGATCTTCTCCCGCACAATCATTTCCAGCTCGAGCAGGTTCACCCCCACTGCGGCCTTCTCCCGTAGTTCCGCCAGGATCTCGGCCACGAACGCCCCGGCGATACGCATCCGCTCGATCTCGCCGGGCGTTTTCAGTTCGACCATCACAACCTCCACCAGTAACCGGTATTTCAATACCATTCTTGCGGTACTTTAATACCACTCTTAAGCTGGGGCCCATGGTCCGCCTCCCCCTGACCCCCGCCCAGATCGAATCCGGCCGCCGCCTCGGCATCCGGATCCGGGCCGCCCGCGCCGACCGGGACCTCGCCGAGGTCGCCCGTTCGGCCGGTATCTCGCCGGAAACCCTCCGCAAGATCGAAACCGGGCGCCTGCCCTCGCCCAGCTTCGGCACGGTCGTCTCGCTGAGCCGCGCACTCGCGCTCCCCCTGGACGATCTCGCCGAGATCTGGACCACGGACAAACTCGCCGAATCCGCCTGATCGACCCCCGACGAGATTCCGGCGGCTGCCGCCCGGACATATCGGCGCGGTTCACCGCCCCGCCGGAATACGAAGAGGTCAGGCGACTCGGAATGCCCGGCGGTAGGCACCTGGAGTAGTGCCGAGGTGTGCGCGGAAGCGGCGGCGCAGATTGACCGACGAGGTGAGGCCGACACGGACGGCTATCGCCTCCACCGGGAGATCTGTGTCCTCGAGCAGGGTGCGCGCCTCGGCCACCCGGCGAGCCAGCAGCCACGCACCAGGACTGGTGCCCAGGCGGTCCGCGAAGCGGCGCGCCAGCGTGCGCGGCGAAATACTGAGATACGCGGCCATATCCCCCACCGACAAGGGCGTCTCCAGACGTTCACCCGCCCAGTCGAGAAGACCGTCGAGCGCGTCCACGGGTAGTTGGGGTGGCGCGAACTGCGCCTGACCGCCCTCGCGATGCGGCGGCATGACCATATGCCGCGCGACGAGAGCAGCGTGTGCCGCGCCATGATCCTGCCGGACGAGATGCAGGCACAGATCGATACCGGCGCCCGCACCGGCACTGGTGGCGACATCGCCGTGATCGACATAGAGCACGTCCGGCTCCACCCGCACCCGCGGGAACTCCCGGGCCAGCTGCGCGGCACGCGCCCAGTGCGTGGTGGCCGACCGTCCGTCCAGTAACCCCGTGCGGGCCAGCGCGAACACTCCGGAGCAGATCGTGACCAGTCGCGCCCCACGATCGTGCGCCCGTAGCAGCGCACGACGTACCTCGGCCGACAGCGGCGCCTCCACCGGAGACCAGCCGGGGATGAGAACAGTATCCGCCCGCGAGAGCTCCGCGAGGCCCCGTGTCACCGTTATCGCGTACCCGGCCGACGTCGGAACCTGACCGGGCCGCTCCGCACACACCTCGAATTCGTAGTACTGCGGCACCCCGTCCCGACACGTGCCGAACACCTCGACGGCACAGCCGAGTTCGAATGTCGACTGCACCGGCCGCACGAGCGCCACTACGCGATGCATGGCAGAAATGTACCCCATAGTGTCCAACCGGACCCTTCCCGGACATCGCCCCGCACGGCACCGTGGGACATATGCACCCCGAGATCCTCACCCAGGACGGATACACCTCCGCCGCCGTTTCCGAGTCCCCGTCCCGCGAGCTCTTCCCAGGTATCCGGCTTCGACCACTGTGGAAGGCCCCGACCGGCGCGCACGCCAACGTGCTGGAGATGGATCCCGGCACATCGTGGCCACGCCGCGATATCCACGAACCCGGTCCGGAGGAGGTCTACGTGGTCACGGGCATATTCAACGACGGCGCACGCGACTATCCGGCGGGCACCTTCCTGCACGCACCCGCCGGGTCATGGCATATCCCCGCCACCACGACCGGCTGCACGCTGTTCCTCTTCTACCCCGAGGGCTGAGCGGCCCACTGCCGCGGTGCACATTGCCGTTGCGCCGCGGCGTATGGGGCTCGATACGTCCCGACGCGGGTCAGCTCACAACGCTCCACCCGCATCGACCATCTGCGTGGTCCCAGTGACGTAACGCGCGGCGTCCGAAACCAGGTGCAGGACCGTATCGGTGATGTCCTCCGGCTCCACTGCCGCGACCGGGAGACGGTTGAGGGTCCGGGCGGCCTCCTCGAAGTCGGCGCGGGTCGGATTCTCCAGATCCGGACGGAACAACCGGTAGGTCGCGTCGTTGAGAATCATCGGGGTGGCCACCGTGGACGGGTGCACCGTGTTGACCCGGATACTGTGCGGGGCCAGTTCCTTGGCCAGCACCTTCATCAGCGCCACCAGGCCGGCCTTGGATGCCGAGTAGTGCGCGGTGTTCTCGTTGGAGTGAACTGCCGCAAGAGAGCTGGTGATCACGACGGCACCGCCGCGGCCACCGTCGATCACGTGCGGAACGGCCGACTTCAGCGTTTTCCACACCCCGGTGAGATTGATATCGATCATGTCCTGCCAGGTATCCTCGCTCATTTCGAGCGTCGGGGCGGGACTCGAGATACCGGCGTTGGCGACCACGATATCGAGCCGCCCGAACGCGTTCACACCGTCGGATACCGCGGCCGCCAGGGCCGCGTAATCGCGGACATCGGCATCGCGGGCAACGATCCGGCGACCGGTGGCTTCGACCAGGCGGGCGGTTTCGGCGAGATCGTCGGCGTCGGCCAGTGCATAGGGAACACTCTCGACTTTCGCCGTGGTGTCGACGGCGATGATATCGGCGCCTTCCCGGGCGAAACCGACCGCGTGGCTACGACCCTGCCCCCGCCCGGCGCCGGTGATGAATGCGACCTTGCCGTCCAGTTTGCCCATGAATTACTCCGTATCCGCAGTGAATGATCCGCCGCCCAGTATCAGCGAGAATATGACACCAACTGCCAAAAGTCGACCGTCGAACCGACGGTGGGAACACGTTGGTCCGGACCGATCTCCGGATATGTCCTATGATTTCGATGTCCCGCAGCGCCGCGGTACCCGGCCGATTCTCACCAGGACCGACGACTCGTTTCAATGCCGTTGTCCGCCGACCTGCCTGGAGCAAGCCATGACCACCCCGCCGGATCCCGGGCGCGCGAAAACCTCATCCGGACCAGGCGATGAACATCGCATCGCCCTTTACACACCCGAGTTTGCTGCCCACCCCCACCGCGCCTATCGCGAAATGCGCGAGCACTACGGCTCCTTGGTACCGGTGGAACTGGCACCCGGAGTTCCCGCCACCCTGGTGATCGGATACCGCACCGCGTTACGAATCCTCAACGACCCCGATCGTTTTCCCGCCGACCCCCGCGCCTGGGAGCAGACCGTCGCCGAGGACTGCCCGGTGCTGCCGGTCCTGCAGTGGCGGCCGAACGCACCGCGCAGCGCGGGTAGGGAGCACGCCCGCTACCGCGGAGCGACCACCGCGGCCCTCGACGGTGTCGACCTGCATGCCGCGCGCCGCACCGTGGAGCAGTTCGCGGTGCCACTGATCAACAAGTTCTGTTCGTCGGGTTCGGCCGATCTGGTCCGCGAGTACGCGTTTCCGCTCACCTTCGAAGTCATCAACGCGATGCTCGGCTGCCCGCCGGAGATCAGTGAACGGGCCGCCGCCGCGACCGCCGCGATCTTCGACGGTGTCCACGCCGAAGAAGGCAACCGGATGTTCGGCGAGGCAGTCCACGACCTCGTGGACTCCAAACGCAGCGCACCGGGCGACGACATCACCACCCGGCTCCTGCACGACCCCGCCGGGTTCGACGAAGCGGAGATGCTGCATCAGGTCATCGCGCTGTACGGGGTCGGTATGGGGCCTATGCAGAGCCTGATCATCAACGCCCTGCGCCTCATGCTGACCGACAACAGATTCGCCGACGATATGCTCGGCGGCGCCGTCTCGACCCGGGACGCATTGGACGATGTCCTGTTCGACGATCCCCCGCTCCCGAACGCCAGCGTCACCTACCCCCGGCAGCCGGTGTTGATCGAGAATGCCTGGCTCCCCGCCCATCAGCCCGTGGTGATCAGCCTCGCCGGCTGTAACAACGACCCGGAGATCCGCACCGGCAACCACACCGGAAACCGCGCGCACCTGGCCTGGGGCGCCGGACCGCACGCCTGCCCGGCCCAGCACACCGCGTATGTGGTCGCCCAGGAGGCCATCGATCAGCTCCTCGACGCCCTGCCCGAGATCCGGCTGGCGATACCCGGCGAGGAACTGGCCTGGCGCCCTGGTCCGCTGCACCGCACCCTCGCCACACTTCCGGTCACCTTCCCGCCCTCCCCACCACTGCATCTCCCCTGACCGGTCACTCGACGGTGAGCACGTCGTCGAGCGTGACCAGGGAAAGCTTCCGTTCCCGGATGATGTCCACCAGCTGCCCGTAGCAGCGGGTGACCGGCGGGAAATTGGCGTGCCCGATCACGATCGCCTGCGGGTTGAAATATTTGTGCGCGCATTCGAGCAAGTATTGCTCGGTGATGAGCCCGGAATCCGACAGCGAGCCATACCACATCACCGGCACGCGGTAGCCGAGGTCGGCCGCGATACGGTCCACTGTGGCATTGCGCCGGCCGAACGGCGGGCGGTAGTAGGGCATACCGTCGACACCGAACGTATTGCGCAGAAACAACTTACAGCGCGACAGATCATCGGCGACGGCCAGCTCGGGCAGGGCGGTGAGGTCGGCGTGGTCCCACGTGTGGTTGGCGAGCTGGATCTGCCCGGATTCCACCAGCGGGCGCAGTTCGTCGCGATGTTCGGTCCACGACTGGTAGTAGGCGGTGACGAAGAAGGTGAACCGGGCGCCGGTATCTTTCGCGAATTTTATGTAGGCCCCGACCACCTCGGCGCTCGCCCCGTCGTCCACGGTGAGCGCCATACTGCTGCCGGGTCCGGGCAGCGCGGTGATGGCGGCGGGCGGGATCGACGTCTTCGGCCCGCCGGGTGGCGGAAGCAGCGCCGGTTGGACCGGCTCCGGCCCGGCCGCCGCAGGCTTTTCCGGCGTGTCCACGGCGACCGGGTCACCTTGGGCCGCACTACAGCCGGTCAGCGCCATCGCTGTCCCCGCGGCCATCATCGACAACATCGAACGCCTGTCCACAGCCACCCCGATCACATCGAATCGCGCTACCGGAAAGACACAATGACGTGCTGATATGCGTTCGGGAGACTCTACCGGCGTACGCGCGGAACCTCGTGAATCGCCACGCGGAAATCCGTGGGCACACCCATTTCCTTTGTGCCGACCGCGGTTCGCCGGGCCGTGCCCGGCCTAGGGGATCGTGCCGAGGGTTATCCGGCGCGGATCAGCCGGCGAGCCGGAGCCGAGCCAGGACCGCCCGATGGTCGGTACCCGGGACGGTGATCGTCCTGATCCGGTCGGTGGTACCGCCGGACACCAGGATGTGGTCGATTCCGATCAGCGGACCCCACGATTTATCCGCCGGGTACGTGAGCAGGCGACCCGCACCCGCCTGTTCCGCGGCGGCATCGAAACTACCGCTCACGAGGGCACGGAACGCGGCGTGATCGCTCGTCGCGTTGAAATCGGCTCCCACCACCGCCGGCCCGTCGGTTTCCCGGAGAATTTCGCCGACAGTGCGCATTTCGTTCGCCCAGACGGCGTGGTCGGCTGTCGGCGGGATCGGGTGGAACGCGTACACCGAAACCGGACCGAGTACCGGGTGTTCGAGGGTCGCGGAGAGATTTCGCAGGGTGAATCCTTCGTGCTTCACCTGATCGGACAGCGGGAAGCGGCTGTAGATTCCGGTCCCGCCACCACCGAGCCCCGGTTCCAGGTAGTGGTGCGGAAACAATTCATCTATTCCGGCGGCGGTCAGCTTCTCCACCGCCGACGGGGTGAGTTCGTCGACGGTGAGCACATCGGCCCGCCCGTCCCGGGCCGCGGCCACGACCGCCGCCGTATCCGCCCCGCCGAACAACAGGTTCGATTGCAGGATCGTGAACTCGGTCCCGGTCGCGGCGCGGCTGTCGGGAACGTACAGCGGAAACTGGGTCCACAACACCCCGGCGAGCACGATCCCGGCGGCCACCGCACTGCGCCAGCCGCGGGCCAGCAGGAACAGCAGCAGCGCGGCGAGCGCGCCCAGCATCAGGTATGTCGCGCCCGAGGCCAGCAGAATGAGCTCCCGTCGCTGCCAACCACCGAAATACAGGGCGATACCGATCGCCCCGGCGATCAGCGCACACCACCCCGCGCCGAGCAGTACCCGGCGAACAAAACTGTGCGTCATAGTCGTCAACCTATCCGGCTCGGTTGCGAAAACCTTGCCGGGACCTTGCCGTCACCACAGCACCCGCGCAACGGCCGCCGACGGTGGATCAGCTGCGCACCGAGGTAGGACTCGATCGGCGCGGAGCCGAGGTGAACCGGGGAATGTAGCGGTACATCACCGCGGCTCCCGCCACCGAGACGACACCCAGCGCCGATACCGCGACACCGAGCGCGACAACGGTAGCCGCGGCGCCTGCGATCAGCGGGCCGAGGAACATGCCGAAATCGTGGGTGAGCCGCCAGGCCGCCCGGAATTCGGCACGGGTCGCCGGGGGTGCGATATCCGCGCCCAGGGTCATGATCACGCCGTTGCCGAAACCGTTGCCGATACCCATGACCACCGCGACGGCGCCGAGCGCCCAGATATTGTGCGACCACGGGAGTGCGAAATAGGACACCGCGATGATGAGCAGCGACGGCACGGCGATGAACCGCCTGCCGTAGCGGTCCATCAACTGTCCCGCCGGGTACGAGCACAGCAGATCGCAGGCGGCTCCGATACCGAACACCAGGGACGCGGACGCGGCCTCGAGACCGAGGTGATCGGCCCACAGGGGTAGGGCCGCCTCACGGGCCGCCCGCGCCGCACCCATCAGCAGCGACCCGGTACCGAGCGTCGCGAGCAACCGTCGATGCCGGCGCAGAATCGTGGCCAGGGAAACCCCGCCGGCCGGTGCGTCGCCGGCGCGCGGCGGGTCCGGGACGCGGGACATCAGATAGCCGGAGACCACGACACCGATCAGTTGCACCGCGAACCCGCCGCGCGTACCTACTCCGAGGATCACGAGGGCTCCCGCGAACGGGCCGATCAGGAAACCCAGCCGCCACATCAACGCGAAGGCCGCCATGGCGCGGGCCCGCATCTCCACCGGCACCACCTCGGCGAGATAGCTCTGCCGGGCCAAACCCCATACCGCGTTCGACACCCCGGTCAGCAGGGCGCCGAGCGCCAGCACCGCCGGTGTCCACGCCAGCAGCGAGAGCAGCACACCGAACGTGCCGATCATCGATCCGGCGATGATCGAGCGCCGCTCGCCGAACCGGGCCACCACCCGCCCGGCGGGCATATCGCCCAGTACCGCACCCAACCCGACCAGCGCCACGATAACGCCCGCCACTCCGACGGATGCGCCGAGATCGCGGGCAGTCAGGGCGATCACCGGGGAGCCGGCGCCCTGACCGATACCGAACACCGCGGAGGGGACGAAAACCGTGGGCAGCAGCGGCCGCAGGGTTGTCCAGGTCGTCATGTGATCGCGATTCCGGCTTCGCTATCCGATCAGCCGACCGAGCCGGTCGCCGCCAGTTCGACGAGCGTGCCGTTGAACGCACCGCCCATATCGGTCGCGCCGGTGGCCGCGGATCGGATGTCCTGCGGTCCGCCGGTGGCAATGGCGGCCGATTCGAGCGCGGCCTTGTCGAAATATTCCAGCGCTGCGGCGAGTTCGGAGTACGACACCTGGCCGGCCCAGCCCTGATACCGGATAACCGTATCCCTGTCCGGCGTCGTGTGTGCCTCCGCGGAATTGCGGCGGGCCGACCCCGTCGAGACGGGCGCGAGCATCGAGATGGGCACTGCCGGCACACGAGTACGCATGGCGTGATGATGTCCGGGGGCTCCCGGGCGAGCGAGGGTTTAACCGGTGCCGATTCCAAACGTTGTCGCTGCCTGCCGGGCGGTGCCACCCTGTGAGTCGTCGAGATGGGCCGGCCCGGCCCGGTATCTCCCGGGGGCCGTCGCTCACGCCGTTAGGGGTTTCGAATGACCGATCTGATCGAACTGGACACCGATGTTCTCGTGGTCGGCGGCGGTCCGGCCGCGACCTGGGCTGCCTTGCGCGCCGCCCGTATCGGCGCCGATGTCGTCCTGGCCGACAAAGGTTACTGCGGTACCAGCGGCGCCACCGCCTCCGCCGGAACCGGTGTCTGGTACGTCCGGCCGGACCCGATCGAACGGGAGGCCGCGATCGCGAGCCGGGAAAGCCTCGGCGGCTATCTCGCGGACCGCCGCTGGGCGGTCCGGGTCTTGGACGAAACATACGACCGGCTCAACGAATTGGCGGAGGACGCCCGGTTCCCGTTCCCGGTGGGTCCCGACGGCCGGCAGTTGCGCAATGGCTTGCAGGGGCCGGAGTACATGCGGCGGATGCGGATCCTGGTGCGGCGGGCCGGAGTACGGATCCTCGATCACTCACCCGTCACCGAACTACTGGTCGATGCGGCGGGCGGGGTCGCGGGGGCCGTGGGATACCGGCGGCAGGCCGGCGAGAACTACCGTGTCCGTGCCGGGGCCGTGGTGCTGGCAACGGGTGGGTGCGCGTTCCAGTCGAAGGCGCTGGGTTGCGATGTGAACACCGGCGACGGGGCATTGTTCGCGGTCGAAGCCGGGGCGGAATTGTCCGGGATGGAATTCTCCAACGCCTACGGGATCGCGCCCGAGGGATCCTCGGTGACCAAAACGGCGTTCTACCAGTTCGCGACGTTCTACCGTTCCGACGGCAGTGTGCTCGACGGTGCGAGTGGCCGGCAGCGCACGCCCATCGCGGCGGAACTGCTACGCGACAAGGTGTTCTGCCGGTTGGACCGGGCGGACGAACCGGCCCGCGCGGCCATGCGCCGGGCCCAGCCGAATTTCTTCCTGACCTTCGACCGTCGCGGAATCGACCCGTTCACCGATAAATTCCCGATCACCCTGATCGCCGAAGGTACGGTGCGCGGAACCGGCGGGATCCGTCTCGTCGCCGACGATTGCGCGACCGGCGTGCCCGGCCTCTATGCCGCCGGCGACGCCGCGACCCGCGAACTGATCTGCGGCGGGTTCACCGGCGGCGGTAGTCATAATGCGGCGTGGGCGATCTCCTCGGGTAACTGGGCCGGCGCCGGCGCGGCACACTACGCGCGGGCACTCGGGAGCGGTGCGAACGGCCGGCCGGTGCGTGCCCTCGGCGATGCGGGCGCACGCCCCGGCGGCTCCCGGGTTTCCGGGGACCACCGCGGTGTTGTGGCCGCCGTCCAACACGAGGTACTCCCCTACGACAAGAACTATCTGCGCCGGGGCTCCGTGCTCACCGAATCTCTCGCCACCCTCGACGGGATCTGGGCGAACGTGCGCGAAACCCTCGGCGGGACAGGCGAACAACGCGTACGCACCAGGCAGGCAGCCGCGATGACCGCGCATGCCCGCTGGATGTACCACGCGGCGCTGACCCGCACCGAGTCACGTGGGATGGCCAAACGACTCGATTTCCCCGGCCAGGACCCGGAGCAGCACTATCGCCTGATCACCGCCGGGCTGGACAGTATCCGGGTCCGCCCGGAACAGGCGGTGGCGGCCGGGGTGGCGTCATGATCGAACTGGTTTCGGCGGGGCGGTGCATCGCATGCGATAAATGCATCGCGGTATGCCCGACGAACGTCTTCGATCGCGGCCCGGACGGTATCCCGGTGATCAGCAGGCACAGTGATTGCCAGACCTGTTTCCAATGCGAAGCGAACTGCCCGGCCGATGCACTGTTCGTGGCCCCCAGCACCGTCCCCGAGCCCGAGGGGTCGTACGCGGCCGACGAGGACGAACTGACCCGCCGTGGCCTGCTCGGCAGCTACCGCGCCCAGATCGGCTGGGGTAAGGGCCGCAAACCGGGAACCCTCGACGCTGTCGGACCCGCGCTGCAACCGAACGCCGCGCCACTCACGAGTTGAGGAACATCCATTGTGTGAGTCAGATCAATGGAGGTCGCATCGAATCCAAGCGCCTGACGCCTTCACTCTCGATCCGGGAAAGCACGGATCCGACCGTCGAAGATGCGGCCGCCTCGTGACGCCCGCCGGAACAATGAAGCCGGCTGGGCGACGCCGATGAGCGGATACTGTGCACCCGGCGCAACTGATCGAACACGATCTCCGTGGTCTGCATCCGGCGCGGGTACGCTCAGCCCGCTGAGCCGGGCCGCTCGGTGATCGCGATACCTACCGACCCTCCGGCGCCGCGCAGCAACTTATGCCCCCGAATCGCCAGTGTGCCGAGTATCCCGTACTTACGGGCGACGATATCCCGCGTCCGTTCGGTGCCGGCCGGGTCCAGAATCTCGGCGGCACCTGAATACACCTCTTCACCGACCGGGCGGCCCCGGTTGTCCGAGACCTGCACCGTCACCTCGGGCCGGCGCCGGATACGCTTGACCTTCCAGGACGTCGCATTGGTCCAAACCAGGAGCCGTTCCCCCTCCGGGGCCACCCACACCGGGGTGCCGACGGGTGAACCGTCCTTCTTGTAGGTAGTCAGCAGAACATACTTGGCATGCGCCAGCTGGTCCCAGCTCATTCCTCCACGGTAGATCCGGAACCGGTTCACGTCACGGTCCGCCGGTACCGGCGGGCTCGAAACTCGGCTGCGCGCGTCGCACAACACCGATACGGTGTCCGGCGAAACCGGCACCGCCGGGCCGGCGTGGACCGATACCCGGCGCCGCAGCAGGAAGGACGCCGTGAATACCGACGAAGATTTCGTGGCCCGTATCGCCGGCCGACTGGCTGCTCTCCCCGGCGTCGTCGCCGTCACGCTCGGTGGATCCCGGGCCCAGGGCACCCACGGCCCGGACAGCGACTGGGATTTCGCCCTCTACTATCGCGACCGGTTCGACCCGGCGACCTTGCGTGCGGTCGGCTGGAAGGGTGAAGTCACCGAACTCGGTGCCTGGGGCGGGGTGTTCAACGGCGGCGCCTGGCTGACAATCGAGGGCCGCGCCGTCGACGTGCACTACCGCGATCTCACGGTGATCGAACACGAACTCACCGAGGCCGAACAGGGACGGTTTCGCTGGGAACCACTCGCGTTCCATCTCGCCGGGATACCGGCCTACCTGGTGGTGGGCGAGCTCGCGGTGTCCCGGGTGCTACGCGGGGAATTGCCGCGTCCCGAGTTCCCGGCGGCCATGCGGGAGGCCGCACCGCCGATCTGGCGGCGCCAGGCCGATCTCACCCTGCGGTACGCGCGGTCTGCCCACGCACCGCGCGGGCGGGTCACCGAAACCGCCGGCGCCCTCGCCACCGCGGCGATGCAGACCGCGCACGCGATCCTGGCTGCCCGCGGGGAATGGGTGACCAATGAGAAACGCCTGCTGGAACGTGCCGGCCTGCGCGAGATCGATACGGTGATCACCCGGTTGTCCTCCGAACCCGCCGCGCTCACCGGGCAGATCGATGCGGCCCGGCAATTGTTCGAGGCCGCCGATGCGCGCGAGACCGGCGTCGCTCGATCTTGACGGCTGAGTCACGGTACGGTCTCGGCAAGATCGAGTATTACAGGTTCGGTACCAATGATCTCGCGGGTTGGGTACGGCACCGTATCGCCTCTAGGCTCGCGGAGGGCCGAGTGCGACTCGGCCCGTTCCGGCGCCCCGCCCGTGTGTAACGGTGCAGAACGCGGCGCCGAATGATACGAGACCCAGGAAAAAGGATGAGGATGAAAAAGACCGTTGTGACCGCTGCCGCGGTTGTCCTGCCCCTCGTCTTCGCCGCACCGGCATTCGCCGAACCCACCCCGGTGGAACCGGGACCACCCGCCGCGGCCCTCGCCGAACCGGCCGCCTCCGGACCGCTGGGCACCACCTTCCCGATTCGCACCGGCGGCGATATGGCGATAACGCTCCGGCCGGCCGACGCTGCTGTCGCGCCGCGCGCGGAGGGTCAGTCGGTGCTGGTCTACGAGGTGAGCGCCGAGCAGACGGCGGGTATGCCCTACTTCCTGCCGACCCTGGATCTCCGCATGGTGACGAAGAACGGCGATACGGTCTACCCGCTGACCGATGTGCCCGGTGAATACCCCGGCGGTTTCATCGAGCCGGGGCAACCGCGGCGCGGGCTGGTGGCCTTCGGGGTGACCGACCAGCAGGTGCCGGAGGAAATCGTCTTCGCCACCGACGACGCCTTCGTCCAGGGCGCCTGGACCGTCTGACGAGGGCCGGCCCGGTTACTCCAGTTCGCCCTCGGCCTCGAGGTACACCTGGCGTAGCCGGTCCAGGGTTTCCCGTTCCGGCTGCGCCCACATCTGCCGCTCGGCGGCTTCCAGGAGGCGTTCGGCGATACCGTGCAGGGCCCACGGGTTGGACTGCTCCATGAACTTGCGGTTCGTCTCGTCGAAGACATAGCTCTCGGCCAGCTTCTCGTACATCCAGTCGGCGATCACATCGGTGGTGGCGTCGTAGCCGAACAGATAATCCACCGTGGCCGCCATCTCGAAGGCGCCCTTGTAGCCGTGGCGTCGCATGGCCTCGAGCCAGCGGGGATTCACCACCCGGGCGCGGAAAACCCGGGTCGTCTCTTCCGACAGTGTCCGGGTGCGCACCGAATCCGGACGGGTGCTGTCACCGATGTAGGCCTCCGGGTTCTTACCGGTCAGCGCCCGCACCGTGGCGACCATCCCACCGTGGTACTGGAAATAGTCGTCGGAGTCGGCGATATCGTGTTCGCGGGTATCGGTGTTCTTCGCGGCCACCGCGATCCGGCGGTAGGCCGTGCGCATATCGTCGGCCGCGGGTGCGCCGTCGAGATCGCGGCCGTAGGCGTAACCACCCCAGGTTGTGTAGACCTGCGCGAGGTCGTCGTCGGTGCGCCAGCTCTTGGAATCGATCAGCTGGAGCAGGCCCGCCCCGTAGGTGCCGGGTTTCGATCCGAAGATGCGGGTGGTGGCCCGGCGTTCGTCACCGTGCTCGTCGAGCGCCGAAACAGTGTGGGCGCGAACATAATTCGAATCGGCCGGTTCGTCGAGCGCGGCGACCAGGCGGACGGCGTCGTCCAGCAGGGCCAGCACATGCGGGAAGGCATCGCGGAAGAAACCGCTGATCCGGACCGTGACATCGATACGCGGGCGGCCCAGTTCGGCGAGGTCGATCACCTCGAGCGAGGTGACGCGGCGGCTCGCCTCGTCCCATATCGGGCGCACCCCGAGCAGGGCCAGGACCTCGGCGATATCGTCGCCGGACGTGCGCATCGCGGAGGTCCCCCACACCGACAGACCCACCGAGCGCGGATATTCACCGTGATCGGCCAGATAGCGCTCCAGCAGCGAATCGGCCATGGCCCGCCCGGTTTCCCAGGCCAGCCGCGACGGCACCGCCTTCGGGTCCACCGAATAGAAGTTGCGGCCGGTGGGCAGCACATTGATCAGCCCGCGCAGCGGCGAACCGCTGGGCCCGGCCGGGATGAAACCACCGTTGAGGGCGTGCAGTACGCGATCGATCTCGACGGCGGTGCCGCGTAGCCGCGGCACCACCTCCTTCGCGGCGAACCGCAGCACGGCGGCCACAGCATCCCGGTCGCCGCCCGCGTCGCCGAACAGGTCGCCGGCGAACCGTTCGACGAGTCCGTCCACCGCGGCCGGTGCCCAGTCCGCGGCCTGCAGGGCCACCAGCAGTTCCCGGGCGCGCGCCTCCACGGCATCGACCCGTTCGCGGACTTCACTACCGGATTCACTGAGACCCAGCGCTTCCCGCAACCCGGGCACCGACATCTCGCCGCCCCACAGCTGCCGGGCCCGCAGCATGGCGAGAACCAGATCCACTTCGCTCGTCCCCGCCGGTGCGCGGCCCAGGATATGCAGGCCGTCGCGGATCTGCACATCCTTGATCTCGCACAGCCAGCCGTCGACGTGCAGCAGCATATCGTCGAACGACTCTTCGTCCGGGCGTTCGGCCAGGCCCAGGTCATGGTCCATTTTCGCCGCGCGCATCAAGGTCCAGATCTGCTGGCGGATCGCGGGCAGTTTCGCCGGGTCGAGTGCCGAGATATTGGCGTGCTCGTCCAGCAGTTGTTCGAGCCGGGAGATATCGCCGTAGCTCTCCGCCCGGGCCATCGGCGGGATCAGATGGTCCACCAGCGTCGCGTGGGCCCGCCGTTTTGCCTGGGTGCCCTCACCCGGATCGTTCACCAGGAAGGGGTAGATCAGCGGCAGGTCACCCAGGGCCGCGTCGGTACCGCAGGCGGCCGACATACCGAGTGTCTTACCCGGCAGCCACTCCAGATTCCCGTGTTTGCCGAGGTGCACCATCGCGTCGGCGCCGAAACCGCCCGATTCGGTCTCGGTGGCGAGCCAGCGGTAGGCGGCCAGATAGTGGTGGCTGGGCGGAAGGTCGGGGTCGTGATAGATGGCGACCGGATTCTCCCCGAATCCGCGCGGCGGCTGCACCATCAGCACGATATTGCCGAAACACAGTGCCGCGATGACGATTTCGCCGCGCGCATCGGCCGACCGGTCCACGTACAGTTCACCCGGAGGCGGCCCCCATGCCCCGACCACGGCCTCCCGCAAATCCGCGGGCAGCGTCTCGAACCATGCCGTGTAGACATCGGCACCGATCCGGATGGGGTTGCCCTCCAGCTGTTCGGCCGTCAGCCAATCGGGATCCTGACCGCCGGCGGCGATCAGCGCGTGCATCAGCGCGTCACCGTCGCCTTCATCGAGACCCGGCACAGCGCCGGGAGCGCCGAGATCGTATCCGGCGGCACGGAGTTCGCCGAGCAGCGCGATGGCACTCGCCGGGGTATCCAGGCCGACGGCGTTACCGATGCGGGCATGTTTGGTCGGATACGCCGACAACATGAGGGCCAGCCGTTTCCGGTCTGCGGGGATATAGCGCAGCCGTGCGTGCCGGACCGCGATCCCGGCGACCCGCGCGGCACGCTCCGGGTCGGGAACATAGGTCGACAGGCCGTCGGCGTCGAATTCCTTGAAGGAGAACGGCACCGTGATGATCCGCCCGTCGAATTCGGGCACCGCGACCTGGGTCGCCACATCCAGCGGGGACAGTCCGTCGTCGTTGGCCTCCCACTGGGCACGACCGCCGGTCAGGCACAGCCCCTGCAGTATCGGTACGTCGAGTTCGGCGAGAGCACCGATATCCCAGGCTTCGTCGTCGCCACCCGCCGACGCCGTGGCCGGTTTACTGCCGCCCGCGGCCAGAACGGTGACGACCAGCGCGTCGGCCTGCCGCAGGGTGTCGAGCAGTTCCGTTTCCGCCGTACGCAACGAGGCACAGTAGACCGGCAGCGGTACCGCGCCGGCCTCCTCGATCGCGGTGCACAGAGCGTCGATATAGCCGGTGTTGCCCGCCAGATGTTGTGCCCGGTAGTAGACGACACCGACAGTCGGCTTCCCGGCCACCGGATCCGGATACCGGGAGTCCCGGTCGAGCCGGCCCCAGTTGGGCAATTGCACCGGGGGTTCGAACCCGTGACCGGTCAGCAGCACCGTATCGGACAGGAAGTTGTGCAGCTGCCGGAGATTCGCCGGGCCACCGGCCGCCAGATAGTTGTGCGCGTCCGATGCCACCCCGACCGGCACCGTCGAACATTCCATCAGTTCGGCGTCGGGTGCCATCTCCCCGCCGACAGCCACCACGGGCACCCCGCTGTCGCGCACTGCCGCGAGACCGTCCTCCCAGGCCCGTTTCCCGCCGAGGATCCGCACGATCACCAACTCCGCGCCGTCGAGCAGGGCGGGCAGATCCTCGACCAGCAGCCGGGCCGGGTTGCCCCACCGGTAGTCGGCGCCGGAAGCGCGCGCGCTCAGCAGATCGGTGTCGGAGGTGGACAGCAACAGAATCACAAGGGTGACCTTCCTGGGGTGACGCGCCCGTCGGGGTTCTCGGTGCTCGCCGGAGAGGGTCTGGCTGTGTCAGTGGCGCGACCGCACCGGAGTTCCACCGGTTTCCTCGTCACCCGTCGAGCGCTCGCATGGTATCGCGGCGCCGGCGACGGGCCGCCACCACACCTGACGAAACCCATCAGCCGACCTGGGAATTACCGGTCGGCTGGTCCCCGTACTCTGGTCATGTCATGCCACGTACGAAAGCCGATTCCTGCCCCGGCGTCCTGCGGCTCCACGAAGCCGCCGACGGACCGCTGGCCCGGGTCCGGATACCCGGTGGGCGCCTCGCCCCTGAGCAGATGCAGTCGCTGGCAGAGGCCGCGCACCGGCTGGGCGACGGAAATATCGAGCTGACCTCACGGGGCAATATGCAATTGCGGCAGGTACGCGATGCCGCCGCGCTGGCCGATCTCCTCGGTGCGGCCGGACTGCTACCGAGCCGGACCCATGAGCGCGTCCGCAATATCATCGCGTCCCCGCTGACCGGACGCATCGGCCCCCACCCCGATATCCGCCCCCTGGTGTCCGCGCTCGATGCCCGCCTCCTGGACTCGCCGAGACTGGCCGGCCTCCCGGGGCGGGTACTGTTCACGGTCGACGACGGCCGGGGCGATGTGAGCGGCCTCCGCCCGGATATCGGGGTCCACGCACTGGACGACGATCGGTTCGCGCTGTTGCTCGCGGGCCGGGACAGCGGGGTCCGGATACCGGCCGCCGACGCGGTGGACGCGCTGGTGGCCGCCGCCCACGGTTTCCTCGAGCTCGGCACCGGTCAGTGGCGGTTGTACGAGGTCGAGGACGGTGTCGAACGCCTGACCGAGCTCCTGGGCCACTCCCCCGGCACCGAACGCCTGGAGATCGCCGATACGGTCGACCCGCCGATCGGCTGGCTTCCGCAGGACGACGGGCTGGTCGCGCTCGGTGCCGGCGTCCGCCTGGGCTCGCTGCCCGCCCGGACCGCCGAGTTCCTCGCCGCGATCGACCGCCCGGTCCTGATCACGCCGTGGCGCGGCCTGGTCGTCACCGATCTCGACGAATGGCCGGCCGAGCAGGTGGTCCGGGTACTGGCACCGATGGGCCTCATCTTCGACTCGTCCTCACCGTGGTTGAGGATCACCGCCTGCGCGGGACAACCGGGCTGTGCCAAATCTCATACCGACGTCCGCGCGGACGCGTCGGCCGCAGTCGAATCGGGCCGTACCACCGCGCCCGGCTCTCCCGCGGCCGGAGTCATCCCCCCGGAGAAGGTCGTCACCGGCGGTCGTCAGCACTGGTCGGGTTGCGACCGGCGCTGCGGACGACCGACCGGCCAGGTAACCGACGTTACGGCCACACCGGACGGTTACCGGGTCGCCGTACCCGGCAAATGAATCGGCGCACACGCACCGACGGGACGTTCCAGCCGGGCCCGCCCGCTGCGGTCCCTACAGACACCTCAGACCGGTGTAACCCGCGGCTTCCCCCGGCTACCCCATAAACAGGGCAATCGGCGGCCGGCCTGACGGTCAGGTCGTGCGCACCCGCTTGATACCCGCATAGGCGCGCGGCGCATAGCGCAATCGCTCCGGGAGCAGCGGCCATACAGTCCGAACCGTAGTCGCGAAGATCCCGAACAGCTTCTGGTCGAGCGGAGTCCAGCGCAGGTCGAGGATCTCCCGGGCGCGTTCGGGCATGAGTGCGTTGGCCAGCCACACATTGAAGGCCATGACCGGCCGCCAGATCACCGACCACACCGGCTCCGGGATACCGGGCATCGCCGGGATCCGGACGCTGCCGAGCCGCAGCGCGAAATCGGTGGTCGCGTTGGCTTCCAGGACTTCGTCGATGGTGCGGTTCCAGTACTCCTCGAACTCGGCGTAATTCGATACCAGAACCCGGTCGGACAGTCCGTACATCCGCCACCAGGTGACCCCTTCGGCGATCAACTGATCTTTCTCCGCGCCGGTGAGCGGGGTGCCGAAATGCTCATTGATGGCGATGGTGAGTTCGACGAAGGTGGCGTGGGTCCACCAGTACACATCCGGGTTCAGCGCGTGGTAGCGCTCGCCGCGGGAGTCGGTGCCCTTCAGCGGGCGGTGATAGTCCCGCACCCGGCCGGCCTGGGCTTCGGAGTCGGCGTCGTAGATCATGCCCTGAATCTGCGGGAGCGAACGGATCAGGCGATCCCAGGGATCGGCGAAGAAGTTCGAATGGTCCTGGAGGGCGGCCCCGACGGCGGGATGCATGTTCTGCAGGATCCCGGTCCGGCCGAGGAACAGCATGTTCCGGAAATCACCCGCATATTTCCAGGTCAGCGAGCCGGGTCCGATCGGCGCGCCTACCGGGGTGGATGTGACGGCGGTATGCGGAGCGCCCACGATCCGATCTCCTTGTCTGCAGAGTGAAAACTTGAGACGAATGCTAGTTCACCGTCTCACTCTCTCGTCCGATCGGGTGCGGAATAACGCCCTCCCGTTGGATCGGCCGCACGCCGCGACCAGACTGTCGTATCGTTGTCCGGACTGATGTCCATACAGATGTTCATGCGAGATCTGACCCGCCACCCGGCAATACGACGGACCCGGGGCGGGCTGAGGAAAGCGAGTACGCGATGAAGACCAAAGGCGCTCTCATCTGGGAATTCAACCAGCCGTGGCAGATCGAGGAGATCGAAATCGGCGATCCGCGCAAACACGAGGTCAAGGTGGCACTGGAAGCGGCGGGTATGTGCCATTCCGACCACCATCTGGTCACCGGCGGCATCCCGATGATGGGATTCCCGGTACTCGGCGGTCACGAGGGTGCGGGCAAGGTCATCGAGGTCGGTGAGGCCGTCGAGGATCTCGCCGTGGGTGATCATGTGGTGCTGTCGTTCATCCCGTCCTGCGGGAAGTGCCCCTCGTGTCAGGCCGGTTTGCGCAACCTCTGCGATCTGGGCGCACTACTGCTGGCCGGCACTTCGGTGACCGACGGCTCGTTCCGCATCCAGGCCCGCGGACAAGACGTCTACCCGATGGCACTGCTGGGCACCTTCTCCCCGTACATGGTGGTGCACGAGAGTTCGGTGGTGAAGATCGATCCGTCGATCCCGTTCGAGGTCGCCTGCCTCGTCGGTTGCGGTGTCACCACCGGATACGGGTCCGCGGTGCGCACCGCGGATATCCGGCCCGGGGAGGATGTCGCGATCATCGGCCTGGGCGGGGTCGGCATCTCGGCCCTGCAGGGCGCCGTCCACGCCGGCGCCCGCTACATCTTCGCGGTGGACCCGGTGCCGTGGAAACGCGAGCAGGCGTTGAAGTTCGGCGCGACCCACGCCTACGCGACCATCGAGGAGGCCACGGCCGCCTGCGCGGAGATCACCTGGGGCGGTATGGCCAAGAAGGTGATCGTCACCGTAGGTGAAGTCCACGGCGAGGACGTCGACAGCTGGATGGGCATCACCGCCAAGGCCGGCACCTGCGTACTCACCGCCATGGGCAACCTGACCCACAACCAGACGACACTGAACCTGTCCATGCTGTCGCTATTGCAGAAGAACCTGCAGGGCACCATTTTCGGCGGCGGCAACCCGCACTACGACATCCCGCATCTGTTGTCGATGTACCAGGTCGGCAAGCTGAACCTCGACGATATGGTCACCCGGCAGTACCGGCTCGAGGAGATCAACGACGGCTATCAGGACATGCTCGCCGGTCGCAATATTCGCGGAATCATCCGCTACACCGACGCCGACCGCTGAACCCGGCGGCGCGACAGGCACTGCGAGAAGGAGTTTGTGTGAGTTACCGGGTTATCCAGTGGGCCACCGGATCGGTGGGCCGGGCCGCGCTGGAATGCATCCTCGATCATCCGGACCTCGAACTGGCCGGCTGCTGGGTGCATTCACCGGACAAGCACGGACGTGACGCCGGGGAGTTCATCGGCCGTGACGCGCTCGGCGTCACGGCGACGAACAGTATCGACGAAATCCTCGCGATCCCGGCCGATGCCGTGGTCTACGCACCACTCCTGCCCCAGCCGGACGAGGTCGCGGCACTGCTGCGCTCCGGTAAGAACGTGGTGACGCCGGTCGGGTGGTTCTACCCGACCGGCGACCGGGCCGAGCCGGTCGAGCAGGCCTGCCATGCGGGCGGGACGACGCTGCACGGCACCGGTATCGATCCCGGCGGGGTCACCGAGGTCTTCCCGCTCATCCTGTCGGCGATGTCGTCGGCGGTCACCTATGTGCGAGGCGAGGAGTTCTCCGATATCCGCGGCTACGGCGCTCCCGATGTGGTCCGGCACATCATGCGGTTCGGCGCCGACCCCGCGGAGGCCGCCGCGGGGCCGATGCAGAAACTGCTCGACGGCGGGTTCCGCCAATCGGTCCGGATGATCGTCGACACTCTCGGTTTCACCGTGCCGCCGGAGATACGGACCGTGCACGAGATGGCGGTGGCGACCGCACCGATCGATTCACCGATCGGGACGATCGACCCCGGTCAGGTGGCCGCTCAGCGATTCCACTGGGAGGCGGTGGTCGGCGAGGAGGTCGTGGTGCGGATCGGTGTGAACTGGTTGATGGGTCAGCAGAACCTCGATCCCCCGTGGGATCTGGGCGCGGCGGGTGAACGCTTCGAGATCGAGATCGAGGGCGACCCCGGCACCTTTGTCACCATCAAGGGCTGGCAGTCCGAACCCGGTGATCCACCGGACCGGAAGAACCCGGGCATCGCCGCCACGGCCGCCCACTGTGTCAACGCGATTCCCTATGTATGCGCCGCCGAACCCGGGATCCGGACCTCGGTGGAACTGCCGATGGTCACGGGTCGCGCGCATCCGCGGCTGCTGAATGCGTCCCGACGCGCGGGAACCCAGGGTTGACGACAACAGCACCATGAACTGGTCTGACCACTTGACCTCTTACCGCAAGTCGGCCTAGAGTCGGCCGCATGGCCTTGAAACGGATCGCCCGGCGCTCGGTGCCCGACGAAATCTTCGATCAGCTCGTCGATGACGTCCTCACCGGCGAGCTGGTGCCCGGTTCGGCGCTGCCCGCGGAACGCCAGCTCGCCGAAGCACTCGGCGTTTCGCGACCCACAGTGCGGGAGGCCGTCCAGCGGCTCGCCCGCAGCGGCCTGGTGGATATCCGCCAGGGCGGCAGCACCACCGTCCGCGATCCGCGTCGCTACGGCGGCCTGGAACTGCTACCGCGGCTGATCTTCCAGGGCGGCGAGCTCGATCACGGCGTCGTCCGCAGCATCCTCGAAACCCGGGCCACGCTGGGCCGGGAGGTCGCCGTGCTCGCCGCCCGGCGCCGTGGCGCAGACCTCGATTCGGCACTCACGGCCGCGGTGGACGCGCTGGCCCGGCAACAAGATCCGCTGGGGCGGCAACGCGAAGCCCTCGCGTTCTGGGACCACCTCGTGGACGCGGCCGATTCGATCGTGTACCGCCTGCTGTTCAACCAGTTGCGCGGCATCTACGAACCCGCGATGGCCGCATTGGCCGGTGTGATGGATACCGAGGTCGGGCAGCCCGATCACTATCGCGCGCTCGCCGCAGCCGTCACCGCGGGTGATACCGATACCGCCCGCACCCGCGCCGAGGCACTGCTGTCGGCGACCACGGAGGAATTCGACGATCTGCTGATCCGTCTGGAGCGGAGCACACCGTGAACCTGTCCGAATCACTACGCACCCGCCGCTCCCGGAACTCCGAGATCGACCGTCTCGCCCACCGCCGCCTGGCGGCCGACGACGCGCACGCCCGGCGCAAACAACTCTCACTGCCGCAGGTTCTCCGAGGTTTCGTGCACGCGCCGTCACCGTGGATCATCCTCGGGCTGCTGGCCGGCGCCCTGGCCGGCCGAATATTCGTGGGCGACTGGCAGATCACCGACGCACTGATCCCGGCGCTGATGGTGGCCGCGTTCCCGTTCGTCGAATGGGTCATCCACGTATGCGTCCTGCACTGGCGGCCGCGCACCCTCGGCCGGTGGCGGATCGATTCCCTGCTGGCACGCAAACACCGCGAGCACCACGCCGACCCGAGACTCCCCCAGCTCGTCTTCATCCCGTGGCAGACATTCCTGTGGCTGTTGCCCGCACTACTGGCGATCGCGTTCCTGGCATTCGGGCGTCCCGGCCTCGCCCTGACCTTCCTGACGAGCGTGGGCGCGCTCGGCCTGATCTACGAGTGGACCCACTACCTGGTCCACACCGATTACCAGCCGCGCGGTGCCGTATTGCGCACGGTCCGGCGCAACCACCGGTTGCATCATTTCAAGAACGAGCACTACTGGTTCGCGGTCACCACCGCGGGTACCGCGGACCGGCTGCTCGGCACCTACCCCGATCCCGCGCGGACCCCCAACTCCGCCACTGCGAAAGCTCTGCACGAACCTCACGCGGCGTAGGCATCACGCCCGGCGCAGCGCCAGGACCGGGATAGTGCGGATACCGCGGGTTTTCTCCTCGTACTCGGCGAAGCCCGGATACCGGCCGGCCTGTTCGGCGTAGATCCGGTCCCGCTCGGCGCCGGTCACCTCCGAGACGGAGACCGGGTAGGTCTCTGTCCCGCGCTCTACGGTCGCCGCACCTGCGGTGACCAGGTTGTAGTACCAGTCAGGATTCGTGGGCGCTCCCGCCTTACTGGCGAAAACGTAGATCAGGTCGCCGGGCTTCTGCTCATCGGGCATGTACATCGTCGGCGTCACCGCCTCGCGACCCGTTTTCCGGCCGCGATGGTGCAGCAGCAGCATCGGGGCGCCCTCGAACGGTCCACCGACCCGGCCCTCGTTCTCCCGGAACTCGGTGATGATCTGGGTATTCCAGTCGTCTGCCATACCCGGATTATGCAGTGATCCAGTCCGGGAGACCGGTTCCGCAGGGCGTGTGGCGGCAGCGGATTTCAGTTCAGGCACAGCGGCGCGATATCGGACCGCCCACCGGAGGTCGGGGAGCTCAGATACATGCACGGGCTCTGACCCGCCGCGGTGATCGCCGCACGGACCTGATCCCAGGTGGGGGCGTCGAGCGCGACGTCACGCGCCAGAACGAAGCCCGACAACCTGCTGGGGTCGGTCACGAGCGCCCAGGAGTAGTCGGGGGCAAGTGCGGTGACGATGTAGTTCGTCGGACCGTCGAGTGTGTCCTGGCCCGGCACGCCGGGGAAGCTCACGTGCAACTGAGCCCGGGTGACGGGATCGTTGACCTTCGCGGTGCCGCGTATCTCGTTGCGGCCGCCGGACCAGGTCGCGCACTGGTTGTAGACGCCGACGTTCCCCTGGGGATCCAGGGTGTACTCGGCCCGGGTATCACGAGCGCACTCCAGGTTGAACGGTTGCGGAACGGCGGCGAGCTGGTTCCAGGTGCCGAGATAGCGATCGAGATCGAGGGCCGGTACGGGGGCCGGGCCGGTCGGCGCGGCACCGGCCCCACCCGCGGCGAGAGCACCGAAGGTGGTGAGGGCGGCGACGAGGCCGAGCACTCGGCGAGCTGCTCGATGGAGGGTCACGGTTACTCCTCATTGATCGGTGATAGGTGACTACTATCATTGCATAGATGCATAATCGATGCGGACACACTTCACCACATACAGGAGGGTCTGATGGCGAGGACACCAAGCGCGCGACCGATCGGCGCGACAAAGGCGAACCGGTGAGCGCTCACAACAGGGACGCGATGAGCACGGCGCTCCCGATCCGGCCCGGGAGCAAACACCGAAGGCGCGGCCCCCGCCGGGGCCGGGAGCCGCGCCGGGCAGAATAAGACGATGCCCGCCGGCCCCCTCCCCACCGACCACACGGCCGGGTACACCGTCCGCGCGGTCGCCGACCGGCTCGGCATTCCCACGGCGACATTGCGGAGCTGGAACCAGCGCTACGGTATCGGTCCGTCCGGCCATCGGCCCGGAACCCACCGGCTGTACACCGAGACCGATATCGCCCAGCTGCGTCGGATGCTCGACTTGGTCCGCGACGGCGCCACACCGGCCGGCGCCGCGGCGGTGGTGCGTGCTCCCGCCGCGGCCCCCGGCGATCGCGACACACTGCTGGCCGCGGCATTCCGGCTCGACTACCCCTCGGTGACAGCACAATTGGACGCCCACCTCCACACCTATGGCGTGGTGGGCACCTGGGATGACCTCTGCCGCCCCGCCTTCGGCGAGATCGTCGCCCGGCAGGAGAGCGGCGAAGGCTGCATCGATGTCGAACATCTCCTGTCCTGGTGCATCACCGCGGCACTCCACCGGGCCCAGCCGCCGAACCGGCTGCCCACCCGGCCGATCGTGCTGGCCTGCACCGGAGGCGAAACCCATGCGCTGCCACTGGAGGTCCTGCGCGCGGCACTGACCGAGCGCGGTGTGGGCGCCCGCATGCTCGGCGCCGATGTCCCCACGGCCGCGCTCGCCGATACGCTCGCCCGGCTGCCCCGTGCCGCCGACCTGATGCTCTGGTCGCAACACGAATCCACGGCACTGACCTCGAGTGTGCGGACCGGCGCCGAGGCCGGGGCGCGAGTTTTCGTCGGCGGCCCCGGATGGGACGCCGCGATCCTGCCGCCGGGGGCACGACATCTGACGAGCCTCGCGGACGCCCTCACACACCTCGGCTGAGAACCGGTCCGCCCGGCTGCCGGCGGCCGCTGGGCACCGCCCCATATTCACGAATTTCCGACGCCGGTCGCAATCGATCACGAAACGATGCATACTCGATGCAGATGGCGGCCGCCGGTCGCCGATCGGAGGAACACGATGATCGATCAGGACGTACCCGATCGCACCGGGAGACAGATCGCGGTCGTGGGCAGCGGGGTCGCCGGGCTCACCGCCGCCTGGGTGCTCTCCGGCTCGGCCCGGGTGACCCTCTACGAGGCCGACCCCCGGCTGGGCGGTCACGCCGATACCCACCGTGTCCGGGTTCGCGACGACCACACGATCGGGGTCGACACCGGCTTCATCGTGCACAACGACCGGACCTACCCCACGCTGCTGCGGCTCTTCGCCGACCTCGGCGTCACCACGCAGGACACCGATATGAGCATGTCGGTTCGCTGCGACGGGTGCGGTCTGGAATACGCGGGAGCGACCGGGATCGGCGGATTGTTCCCGCGCGCCGGATCACTGGTCCGCGGCCGGTACCTGCGTCTGCTCGCCGAGGTACCGCGCTTCCACCGGCTCGCTCGCGCGGAACTCGCCGGCGACCCCGCCGAGGCACTCACCCTCGGCGAATTCTGCGGCCGGGCGCGATTCCCCGGCTACTTCGTCAGCCACTTCCTGGCACCACTCGTCTCCGCGGTGTGGTCGTGCGACCCACGGACCGCCCTGCGCTACCCGGCGCGCTATCTGTTCACCTTCCTGGAACACCACGGCATGCTCACTCTCTTCGACTCGCCCACCTGGCGCACGGTCCGCGGCGGATCGGCCGCCTACGTACGCGCCGTCGCCGATCGACTCGCCACGGTGCTGACCGCCACACCTGTCCGAGCTGTGCACCGCCTCCGGGAGGGGGTTGCGATCCGCGATGCGGCCGACGAAGTGCGGACCTTCGACGCGGCGGTGATAGCCACGCATCCCGATCAGGCGTTGCGAATGCTGGCCGAACCCACCGCGGCCGAAGAGCGACTGCTGGCCGCGATGCCCTATTCGATCAACCACGCCGTGCTGCACACCGACACCTCGGTGCTACCGCGCGCCGTCCGAGCCCGCGCCTCGTGGAACTACCGCCTGCCCGGTTGCGAGACGACGCCCGACCGAGTGCTCGTGAGCTACGACCTCACCCGCCTGCATCGCGTTGACGAACCCGCTGCCCCGAGGTTCCTGGTCACTCTCGGCGACCACGACAGGGTCGGCCCGGACGCGGTAGTGGACCGCATGGTCTACGAACACCCCCGGTACACACCGGAATCGGTGGCCGCGCAGCGTCGTCTCGGCGAACTCGGCTGCCGGCGTATCGCATTCGCCGGCGCCTATCACGGCTGGGGCTTCCACGAGGACGGCGCGCTGTCCGGTCTCCGCGCCGCCGAAAAGCTCGGCGCCCACTGGCCCGACCGCATCCTGCGACCCCTGCCCGCGTCATGACCGCACAGCTCGTCCACACCACCATCGACCACCGGCGCCACACTCCGGTCCGGCACGGTTTCCGGTACCGCAGTTACAGCTGGCTGGTCGACCTCGACGATCCCGCTCCGCCGCAGCACCACTGGTTACGACCGCTCACGCAGATCCGGGCCGCCGATCATCTCGGCGATCCCGATCGCAGTCTGCGCGAGAACCTCGACGAGTACCTGGCCGAACACGGGATCGACCTGGGTACCGGGCCGATCCTGATGCTCACCAACGCGCGGGTCTTCGGCTTCGTTTTCAACCCGCTCACTCTGTACTGGTGCCGTGACCACACCGGCGCCCCGGTCTGCGTCGTCGCCGAAGTGCACAACACCTATCGGGAGCGATACCGATATCTGCTGCGCACCGACGGCGACGGGCGGGCCCGCGCCGGCAAGCAGTTCTATGTTTCGCCGTTCGACACTGTCGACGGCGAGTACCGGATGCGCCTGCCCGAACCCCGTGAGCGGCTGGATCTGTCCATCACTCTGTGCCGCGACGAACCGGTCTTGACCGCGTCGGTCACCGGCATCTGCCGCCCCGCGACCACACGCGCCGTTCTGCGTGCCGCACTCGTGATGCCGCTGGCCCCGCTCGCGGTCGCGGTACGTATCCGGGTCCAGGGTCTGCGGCTCTGGCTGCGAGGCCTGCCGATCGTCCCCCGCCCCCTACCACCGAGCGAGGAGCCGTCGCGGTGACCACCCAATTGTCCACTCACATCCCATCGACCGCTATCGGCGTCGACCCTGTCCCGACCGGCCTGCGGACTGCCGTCGCCGCGACCGTCGCCGACAGCCTCTTCCGCAGGGCGGTACGCCGGTTGCCACTGCGGGTCGAATACCCGGGCGGTGTGGTACTCGGTCGCGATCCGGACGACACTGCCGCTCCGCTGATGACGTTGCACCGTCCCGCTGATTTCGCCGCCCGGCTCGGCACGGGGGGCCTGATCGGTTTCGGCGAGTCCTATATGGCCGGGGACTGGTCCGCACCGGACCCCGCCACCGTGCTGACAGTGCTGGCGGCCGATATCGAGAATCTGGTCCCGGTCACACTGCAGCGATTCCGCCGGTTCTACGTCGCGAAACGTCCCGGTACCGAACGCAACACCCGGACCGGCACCCGCGCCAACATCGCCCGGCATTACGACCTGTCCAACGCGTTCTTCACCCTGTTCCTCGACGAGACCCTGACCTATTCGAGCGCACTCTTCTCCACGACCACCCCGCCGCCCCGGTGGCCGGATCTGGCCGGCGCCCAGCATCGCAAAATGGACCGGATACTCGATGCGGCGCGGGTGGGGCCCGGCACCAGAATGCTCGAGATCGGCACCGGATGGGGCGCCCTCGCGCTCCGCGCGGCCGAACGCGGCGCGACGGTGCGCTCGGTGACGCTGTCGACCGAACAACACCGTCTCGCTCGCGAACGTATCGCCACGGCGGGAGCAGAGGATCGCGTCCAGGTCGATCTGCTCGATTACCGGCAGCTAGAGGGCGAATACGACGCGATCGTATCGGTCGAAATGCTGGAAGCTGTCGGATACGCATATCTGGATATCTACTTTCGTACCCTCCAGCGGCTCCTCGCACCGCACGGGAGAGCCGCTCTGCAGGTGATCACCATGCCGCATCACCGCATGCTCGCCACCCGCGACACCTACACCTGGATCCAGAAATACATCTTCCCCGGCGGGTTTCTGCCCTCCATGCGCCTGATCGCCGAGACCGTCGGTGACCACACCGACCTCCGGTTGACCGAGGGATTCTCGATGCGCGAGCACTACGCGCACACTCTCCGGCTGTGGCTGGAGCAGTTCACCCGCAACACCGGACAAGCCGCCGGACCCGGGCTGGACCCGGTTTTCCGGCGGATGTGGGAGCTGTACCTCGCGTACGCCGAGGCCGGATTTCGCAGCGGATACCTGGATGTCGAACAGTTCGTACTCACCCGAGGAGACGAGGAATGATCCGCACGCTCGACGCGCTACTCGACCGGACGATCGTCCCCGGCTATACCCGCGCCGGCTACCACCTGCGCAAAATCTGCTGGACCCGCGAGGATCCCGCCGAGGACGCACTCCGCGGCCGGACGGCTCTGGTGACCGGCGCCGGCTCGGGGATCGGTGCAGCGACGGCGGCCCGGCTCGCGGCGCTCGGGGCGTCCACCGTTCTCGCGGTCCGCGATCTCGGCCGCGGCGAGCGAGCCCGCCGCGAGATCCTCGACGCCGTACCGGGCGCCGAGGTCCACCTGGTGCGGTGCGATGTGGCGGAACCGGACAGTATCGACGCCTGCGCCGGCGCCCTCGGCGACGACTTCGGAACCCTGGACATCCTGGTGCACAATGCCGGTGTGCTTCCGGGCGAGCGCGCCGAGAATTCCCGCGGGCACGAACTCACGCTGGCCACCCATGTTCTCGGCCCGCTCCGGCTCACCGCCCGGCTCGTCCCGCTGCTCGCCGGCTCCGGTGACGCCCGCGTGGTTTTCGTCGCGTCGGGCGGTATGTACGCGCAGCCGCTCCCCGTCGGGGACCCGGAGTATCGCCGGGGCGAGTACCGCGGCGCCACCGCCTACGCGCGGAGCAAACGGATCCAGGTCGCGATGACACCGCTGCTGGACCAGCGACTGGCCGACCAGCGGATCAGCGTGCAGAGCATGCACCCCGGGTGGGTCCGCACCCCGGGCCTCATCTCCGCGCTCCCCCGCTTCGGCAATGCGATACGGCCCGCACTGCGCACCGCCGAACAGGGCGCCGATACCACCGTCTGGCTCACGGCCACCACTCCGGCCCCGATATCAGGGCATTTCTGGCACGACCGGCGTATCCGGCGGGAACACTATCTGCCCTATACCCGCTACCCCGAGGAAGAACTCCTGTCGCTCTGGCATTACTGCCTCGGCGCGGCCGGTGTGCGAGCGGCCTGACCGCCGCTCCGGCGGCCGGCCGGGTTCCAGGGCAGGCGGCGCACCCGGACCGGCCCCGGTCACCGGGCCCCGCATAAGGTGTTGCGCATGTCCGACATACGCACCGGCTATCTCACCGAACCGGGCGAGATCTACCGCCGATCGTTCTCGATCATCCGTGCCGAAGCCGAGCTCGACCGGTTCCCGGCGGATATCGCGCAGGTGGTGGTGCGGATGATCCACGGCTGCGGCCAGGTCGATCTGGCGGGCGATGTGGCGTTCACGCCGGGTGTCGTCGCGGCCGCACGGCAAGCGCTCCGGGACGGAGCACCCATTCTGTGTGACGCGAACATGGTGGCGTCGGGAGTCACGCGCACCCGGCTGCCCGCCGATAACGAGGTTCTGTGCCTGCTCCGGGATCCACGGGTACCCGATCTGGCTGCCCGGCTCGGGACGACCCGTTCGGCGGCGGCGCTGGAATTGTGGCGGGACCGGCTCGACGGAGCGGTGGTGGCCATCGGAAACGCACCGACCGCCCTGTTCCACCTACTGGATATGGTCGCGGCCGGTGCACCGGCACCGGCGGCGATACTCGGAATCCCGGTCGGGTTCGTGGGTGCCGCCGAATCGAAGGATGCGCTGGCCGAAACCGCGGGCCTGGAATACCTCACGGTGCGGGGACGACGGGGCGGCAGCGCGATCACCGCCTCGGCATTGAACGCGATCGCGAGCGAGAAGGAATGACGGTGGGTACCGGGAAACTGTGGGGTGTCGGGCTGGGGCCGGGAGATCCGGAGCTCGTGACGGTGAAGGCAGCGCGGATCATCGCCGAAGCCGATGTGATCGCGTTCCACAGCGCCCGGCACGGGCGCAGCATCTCACGGGGGATCGCCGAACCTTATATGCGGCCGGGACAGCTCGAGGAACATCTGATCTATCCGGTCACCACCGAAACCACCGACCATCCCGGCGGATATCAGGGCGCGATCGACGAGTTCTACACAGCTGCCGCCGAACGGCTGGCCGCGCATCTCGCGGCAGGTCGTTCGGTGGCGCTGCTGGCCGCCGGTGACCCGCTGTTCTACAGCTCCTATATGCATATGCACCGGCGCCTCGCCGACCGGTTCGAGGCGGAGATCATCCCCGGTATCACCTCGGTGAGCGCGGCGACCGCGGCACTGGGCACCCCGCTGGTCGAGGGTGAACAGGTGCTGACGGTACTGCCCGGCACGATGCCCGCCGACGAGCTCACCCGCCGCCTCGCCGGCAGTGACGCCGCGGCGATCATGAAACTCGGACGCACCTATCCGGCCGTACGCAAGGCGCTCGCCGATTCCGGCCGTCTCGACCGCGCCTATTACGTGGAGCGGGCCAGTAGCGAACGGCAGCGGGTCCTGCCCGCCGGAGAGGTGGACGAATCGCAGGTCCCCTATTTCGCGATCACCATCGTGCCGGGGCCCGAACCGACCACCGCGCTGCCCGGTGGAAGGCGCTCCGCGGCAAACACATTCGACGGCAGCGCGGTGGAAGGATCCGGATCCGCGGAGAACGCCGACGGCACGCCGGACGCGCCGCCGGCCGCGACGTCAGACCCCGGCCGGACCGGCGCACCGGATATCCGCGCGGCCGCCGCGCAGACGGCAGCCACCGCGTCGGGGGAGCCATCGAACGACGAGGCGGGCGAAGTGGTCGTCGTCGGACTCGGACCGGGCGATTCCGCATGGACCACCCCCGAGGTCACCGCGGCACTCGCCGCCGCGACCGATCTCGTCGGCTACACCACGTATATCGACCGGGTACCGGTCCGGGCCGGACAGCGCCGCCACGCCAGCGATAACCGGGTGGAATCCGAACGCGCCGCCATGGCCCTCGATCTCGCCCGGCGCGGCGGCAAAGTGGTTGTGGTTTCCTCCGGCGACCCCGGGGTTTTCGCGATGGCGGCCGCGGTACTGGAGGAATCCGCCGAACCGCAGTGGGCGGGGGTCCCGGTACGGGTGCTGCCCGGTGTGACGGCGGCGAACGCGGTCGCCAGCCGTGCGGGCGCCCCGCTGGGTCACGACTACGCGATGATCTCGCTGTCCGACCGCCTCAAACCGTGGGAAGTGGTAGCGCGACGGCTGGCGGCGGTCGCCGCCGCCGATATGGCGATCGCGATCTACAATCCGGCTTCCAGCCAGCGCACCTGGCAGGTCGGGGCGATGAAGGACATCCTGCTCGAACACCGCGCACCGGATACCCCGGTTGTTCTCGGCCGCGACGTCGGCGGGCCGGCCGAATCGGTGCGGGTGGTGACGCTCGGCGATCTGGAACCCGCCGAAGTGGATATGCGCACATTGTTGATCATCGGTGCCTCGACCACCGCGGTGGTCGAGGCGGCCGGCGCACCCCGGGTGTTCACCTCACGGCGCTATCACGCCCACTGACAGGATCCGATAGCATTCCACTATGGAATAACGTCGGTGAAAGGGACACGTGGTGAACGGCAAACGCACACGGCCGCTGAACTCCACGGCCGCCTCACTGCTGGGTTTTCTGCACGAGGGGCCGATGTCGGGCTGGGATCTGGTGAACATGGCCCAGGAGCGGATCGGCGATTTCTGGACCATCACGCAGAGCCAGGTCTATCGGGAACTGGCCACCATGAATAGCGCGGGCCTGGTCGTCAAGGGCGAGTCCGGCGCCCGCGACCGCACCCCGTATCGGATCACCGACGCGGGTCGCGCCGAATTCGCCGAATGGATCGCCCGCGATCCGAGCGCGGAGACCATCCGGTTCCCGCTGCTGCTCACCCTGAATTTCGGCGGTCATCTCGACCGCGCGCATCTGGCCGCGATCATCGAAAACAGCCGCAAGGTCCACCAGGAACGCCTGGACCGGTACCGCGCCGAGGACTCCGGGGCGATGTCACCGCATGCGCGGGCGACCCTGGAATTCGGGATCGGTTACGAACGCGCGGTCCTCGAGTGGTTCGACCGGCTGCCCGAACTACTCGCCACCTGAGATCGGTCTCGACATCCGGGACGCGATATCCGGCTATCCGGACTCCGGCGGCCCGATATGTCGCGGCGCAACATATTCCAGAATCCGCTCATGCGCTGCGGCCACGGTGGCCACCTCGATGAGCCCGGGCGGCACGGGCGGCCGGTCGACCAGCACCACCGGTACTCCCGCACTCCGGGCTGCGGCGAGCTTCGCCGCGGTGGCGTCACCACCACTGTCCTTGGTGACCAGCACCTCGATCCGGTGCCGGTCCAACAGTGCGGTTTCCGCGGCTACCGTGAACGGCCCCCTGGCGAGGAGGATTTCGTGCCGCGGCGGCAGCGCGGATTCGGGGGGGTCGATTGCGCGGATCAGATACCAAGGCCGGGTGTACCCGGCGAATACGCCGACACCCTGCCGGCCGATGGTGAGCAGAATGCGCTCGCCGAGTTCCGCGGATGTCTGCGCGGCAGTGGCCATATCGGGTACCCGGATCCAGTTGTCGCCGGGTTCGGCGGTCCAGCCGGGACGATTCAACCGGATCACGGGCAGGCCCAGGGCCGCACCGGCCCGCGCGGCGTGGGCGGTCATGGTCGCGGCGAAGGGGTGGGTGGCATCGATGACCAGCTCTATCCGGTTGCCGGCCAGCCATTCCCGCAGACCGTCGGCACCACCGAATCCGCCGATCCGCACCGTCCCGCCCGGGCGGACCGGATCGGCGACGCGGCCGGCGAGCGAGGACACGACCTCGAGTCCTCGCTCGCCGGACAGTACGTGGGCGAGTTCCCGGGCCTCCCCGGTCCCGCCCAGCAGCAGGATTCTCAGGGCTGTCCGCTGAAGTAGGCGACGGCCGAGTCCAGCAGCGGCTGACCACCCGCGGCCGCGAGGCCGATACCGGCGCCGATGATCGCGCCCGGAATCAGGCCGACACCCAGGAAAAGGAAACCGATACCCGCACCGATGGCCGCCCCCACGGCCGCGCCCAGCGAGGCCGCCTGCAGTTCGTTCATGAACCACTGCTGGGCGCCGATGAAATCGGCCCGGCCCGGTGCCCCCGCGACGGGGGTGGCCTGCGGTGTGAGGGTCAGCCGGCTGCTGTCCTTTTCGATGGTGGCGGCGACAGCGACCACGCGATCACCCATGCGCTGGCTGAGCGGAATGCTCGTGAGACGCTCCCCGGCGGCGTTGGTCAGCACTACCGCGTCGTTCGCCGCGTCCAGGCTGAACGTACCCCCGGAGACCGTGGTGACCAGCGATTTACCGGCCTCGGCCAGCGCCAGCGTGTAGTCCACGCCACGATCCTGGCCGGTGACCTCCGTGACCGCGTTCTCCTGCTGCGCGACTGCAGGGGCCGCGGGAGCCGGAGCGGCGGACCCGGTACCGGCGGCGATACCGGTGGCCGCGGCGGCCATGATCGCGGTCGCAGCGAATTTCTTGTATCTCACAGCTGAATCTCCCCGTTGCGCGCGAATCCGTTGACCCACGCTCGGAATGCACAGTGACACTACTACCGCCGCCCGATTCGTCCATCTCGGACAGGGAATCCGCAGCTCCGCAAGGACCTGGCCCGGGCTACGTCTTCCGGACGGCTCCGGGCTGTGACGCCGGGCTCCGCACGACCGACCATTGCGTCACCGGCAACTGCGGGCGCCAGGTGGTGAAGCGCCCCAGCGGTTCCCCGCGATAGACCTGGAATCTGCGCAGGCTGCCCCCGTGCGCGGCAGCCCACGAGATCAGCAGGGCTTCCGATTCCGCCGTGACCGCGTTCGCCACCAGGCGCCCACCATCGGGAAGCCGCGACCAGCACAGATCGAATAATCCCGGTGCCGTGAGTCCGCCACCAAGGAATATCGCGTCAGGTGAACCCGCTGCCGCTCCGGCAGTGATCTCGCCGATTGCCTCACCCCGGACATCGATCTCGGGGACCCCCAGGGCGCTCGCGTTATCGGTGATCTGGTCACGCCGCCGGTCCAGGGTTTCGAAGGTCACCGCGCGGCAGGCGGGATGGGTCCGGCACCATTCGATGGCGATACTGCCCGATCCGCCACCGATATCCCATAGCGTCTCGCCTGGCCCCGGGGCCAGGGCGGCGAGGGTCAGCGCCCGGATCTCGGATTTGGTGAGCTGCCCGTCGCCCCGGTAGACGGCATCCGGGAGTCCGGGCTGCCGGGTCAGGCGGAGACGTCCCGGCTCCTCCGCGACCTCGACAGCCACAATATTGAGTGGATCGCCGGGAGGCTCCCGCCAATCCGCGGCGATGCCGGCGGCGATCCGTTCGGCGGGGCCGCCGAGTTGCTCCAGAACCGTCACCCGTGACGACCCGAACCCGTTGCGCCGCAACAGCTCCACAACTTGTTCAGGAGTGCCAGCATCCGCGCTGAGCACCAGCACACGGCGACCTCCGGCGAGTTCCGGCAGCAGGCGCGGCAGCGGCCGGCCGACCACGCTGACAACGGCGACCTCCGGCAGCGACCATCCGAGCCGAGCGCAGGCCAGCGAGGCCGACGACGGCTGCGGCAGTACCCGCAGCGATTCCGGGCCGAGCAGCCGGGCGAGCGTGGTCCCGATGCCGTAGAACATGGGATCACCGCTGGCGAGCACACCGAGCCGGGAGCCGTCCCGGTCCGCCAGTAGTCGCGGCAGTGCGGGCAACAGTGGCGAAGGCCAGGATTCGCGACGGCCGGTGATCTCGTCCGGTAGCAAGGCCAGCTGCCGGTCCGACCCCAACAGCACCGAGCATTCCCGCAACGCCGCGCGCGAGGTTTCCGCGAGCCCGGGCCAGCCGTCGGCCCCGATACCGATCACGGGGATACGGGGGCCGGTCCAGCGGACCGCGGAGCCGGTACTCATCCCCGCCTCCCGGTCGGCTGCCGGCAATCCGGCCGTGCGGCAGGCCGGTGAGTACGAGCCCACGCGCCACGAGTAGCCGGGGTACTCACAGCGGCATCCGCCGCCAGACAGCCTGGGGAAGCAGACGCATACCGACGAACACCAAGCGCAGGATCCCCGGAATCGCGACCTGCCCCGCCCGGCGGCCGAGTGCGGTGACCACCGCGGCGGCGACCTGGTCGGGGGTGATGGAAAACGGAGCCGGCCGCATTCCCTCTGTCATCCGGCCGACGACGAAACCCGGCCGGGCCAGCAGAAGATGCACGCCGCTGCCGTGTAGGGCATCGGCCAGGCCGCTCGCGAAACCGTCGAGCCCGGCCTTGGCCGAACCGTATACATAGTTGGCGCGGCGCACCCGGACCCCCGCGATCGAACTGAACACCACGAGGTGACCGCTGCCCTGGGTACGGAGCTCGTTCGCCAGCACGGTGAGAACGCTGAGCTGGGCCGTGTAATCGGTATGCACCACCGCCAGCGCGTGGGCGGGATCGGTCTCGGCCAGGGTCTGATCACCCAGCACCCCGAATGCCAGGACCGCGACCCCGATCGGGCCGTAATCGGCGACGATCTTGGCCAGCAGCGCGGGATGGCTCGCGGTATCGTCGGCATCGAACTCCACCGGATGAACCGCCGTGGCACCGGCCGCGGTCAGCGCCGCGGTCTCGGTGTCCAGATCCGTGCCCCCGCGCGCGGCCAGCACCACGGACCGGCCCGGCGCCAGCCGCAGCGCCACCTGCAGGCCGATTTCACTGCGCCCACCCAGCACCAGCACTGTGCCCGGGTCGATTCCTCGTGTACGACGCACAACCATGCGCTCAGTCTGTCATCCGGGGGAATCCGCGGCCCGCACCGGGAGACCTCGAGCCCTGTTCACTCACCCGCTACGGTCCTCTTCATGGCAACGCATACCGTCGAATTGTCTCCCGCGGCCGTGGAGTTTCTCACCGAACGGCATCTGGCCACCCTGACGACCCTGCGGTCGAACGGCACTCCCCATGTGGTGCCGGTGGGGTTCACCTGGGACGGTGACGCGGGGCTGGTCCGTGTGATCACCAGCGGGGGCTCGGTGAAGGCACGCAATATCCGGCGTTCCGGCTACGCCGCGGTCGGCCAGGTCGACGGACGGCGCTGGCTCACTCTGGAAGGTCCCGCGTCGGTCCTGGACGATCCGGAGCAGGTCCGGGAGGCCGAACGTCGCTACGCCGAGCGCTACCGCATCCCGCGGGAGAATCCGGCCCGCGTAGTACTGGCCATCGAGGTGCGGCGAGTGCTGTGCGGTGTGGCACTGCGGAATGCCTGAGGCATCCGGCACCCGCTCGTAACCCGAGCCAGGATGCGCGTATCCAGCAGACCCGTGGCCGAGCCCCCCAACGGCTGCCCCGGGCGCACCCGGGCGCCTGGTCGGCCGTCAGGCGGGCAGCACCGTGAGACCGTGCGGCCGCTGATTCATCGATACACAGCCGTCCTCGGTGACCACCACGATGTCCTCGATCCGGGCACCCCATTCGCCGGGGAAGTAGATCCCCGGTTCGATGCTGAAGGCCATCCCCGGACGCAACTCGAGATCGTTACCGGCGACGATATAGGGCTCCTCGTGCACCGACAGCCCGATCCCGTGGCCGGTGCGGTGCACGAAGGCCGGGCCGAAACCGGCGGCTTCGAGCGGTTCGCGGGCCGCCGCGTCCACGGCCGCGGCCGGGATACCCGGGCGCACCGCGGCGACGGCGGCGGCCTGGGCCCGCTCGAGTTCGGCGCAGCGGGCGGCGATCTCCGGAGCCGGTTCGCCCAGCACATAGGTCCGGGTGGAGTCGGAGTAGTACCCGGGTTCCACCGGGCCACCGATATCGATGACCACCACATCCCCGGCCTCGATCGTCCGATCGGAGAACTCGTGATGCGGAATGGCACCGTTGGGCCCGCTGCCGACGATGACGAAGGCGGCCTCGGTATGCCCCTCGGCCACGATGGCGTCCGTGATGTCCTTGCCGACCTGAGCTTCCGTACGCCCGACCTGCAGGAATTCCCCCATCCGGGCATGGACCCGGTCGATCGCGGCGCCTGCCCGCCGCAGCGCGGCGATCTCGGCGTCGTCCTTGATCATCCGCAGCTCACGCAGCACCGGGGTCGCCGAAACGGGCAGACCGCTGAAGCTCCGCGCGAGCGGCAGCAGATGCAGGGCGGGCATGGCATCGGCGACCGCCACCCGCGAACCGATATGCAGCGCCGACTGCACCAGATCGTAGGGGTCCACACCGTCCACCCAGTCCAGCACCCGCAGGCCGAGTTCGTCCACCGCGGAATCCCGCAGTCCGGCCACTTCCAGTTTCGGCACCACCACCGACGGGGTGGCCTTGTCCGATGTGATCACCAGGCAGGTGAGTCGTTCGAACGACTGGGCGGCGGATCCGATGAGATACCTGAGGTCGGGACCGGGCGTGACGAGCAGCGCGTCCAGATGCGCCTCCCGGATCAACTGAACCGCCCGCTCCAGCCGCCGCTCGTAGACCTCCGCCGCGAACCGTGACTCCGTGTGCGCGCTCATGATCTCGAACTTACCCCGGGTTCAGGGGCGCCACACCGGATCGGTCGGTAGCGCCCGGTAGATTCCGGCGGGTGACTACGACCGATACCGCACCGCGTCCCCTGCTGCTGCTGGACGGGGCGAGTCTGTGGTTCCGGGCTTTCCACGCCATCCCGGACAAGATCACCGCGCCCGACGGCAGATCGGTGAACGCCCTGCGTGGGTTCACCGATATGGTCGCCGCTCTCATCACCCGGCACCGCCCCGCCCGCCTGGTGGTATGCCTCGATCTGGACTGGCGCCCGCAGTTCCGGGTGGATCTGGTGCCGACCTACAAAGCACACCGCCTGGATACCTCCGCGGGCGCCGAAGCGGGCGCCGAGGAAGTGCCGGACCGGCTCACCCCGCAGGTCGAGATGATCCTGGAGGTACTGGCCGCCGCAGGTATCGCCACCGGTGGCGCGGCAGGCCTGGAGGCCGATGACGTCCTGGGCACGCTGGCCTCGACCGAACGTACCGACCCGGTGGTCGTGGTCAGCGGAGACCGGGATCTGCTGCAGCTGGTTCGCGATACCCCCGCGCCGCCGGTGCGGGTGCTCTACGCCGGTCGCGGGCTGGCCAAGGCCGAGCTCTTCGGTCCCGCCGAGCTGGCGGCCAAATACGGTGTGCGGCAGGAGAACGCGGGCCCCGCGTACGCCGATATGGCCACTCTGCGGGGCGATTCGTCCGACGGCCTGCCCGGAGCCGCCGGGATCGGCGAGAAAACCGCAGCCACCTTGATCGATCGATTCGGCTCGCTCGAGGCATTACGTGCCGCCGTCGACGACCCCGGCGCCGATCTCGCCCAGGGCGTGCGGGCCAAACTCCGAGCGGCCGCCGACTATCTGGACGCCGCGGCGCCGGTCGTCCGGGTGGTCCGCGACGCGGACGTAATTCTCTCCCGGCCCGATATCCTGCATCCCATCCCCGCTGACACCGACGCGCTACAGGCACTGGCCCACGCCTACAACGCCGAAAGCCCCGTCAAACGCCTGATCGCCGCCCTCGCGAACTGCGCCTAGGACAGCCACCCGGCCGAGCGGTGACCGAAACCCACCGGCGAAAGCATCCGTCCGGCCGGAAAACAGCGGAACCCGCCGGAGAGCACCTCCCCGGCGGGTTCTCGTTACGTCACGCTCAGCTGGGACGACCCACTTCGTAGGTCCCGTCGTCCTTGGTGATCTTGACATTGACCTTCTTGGCCTCGCCGCCCACCTTCAGATCGCAGGTGAACGTCGCATCCACCTCGACTGTCTGGCCCGCGGGGCACTGGACGTCCTTCACGTCCTCGATGCCGTAGGACTCCCCGAGCACCTTCGCCACCCCGGTCTGCACCGCGGCCTGATCGAGTTCGTCCTTGGCCGTCAACATCAGGACCGCCACCACGATAACGGCCACAACCGCCACACCGAGCAGGGAGAGCCCGACGATCAGGCCCGTCTTCTTCCCGCCCCCACCGGACGGCTGCTGCGCACCCCACTGCTGCTGGCCGGGCTGACCCCACTGCCCCGACTGCGCCTGAGGTTGCTGACCCCACTGCTGCTGATTCGCATCGCCCCACTGCTGCTGCGGTTGCTGCGGCTGGTTCGGATCCCCCCACTGCTGCGGTTGCTGCGGCTGGTTCGGATCCCCCCACTGCTGAGGCTGCTGCGGCTGATTCGGATCCCCCCACTGCTGAGGCGGTGGTTGCTGACCCCACTGCTGCTGAGTCGGGTCACCCCACTGCTGCGGTTGCGGCTGCTGCGGTTGCGGCTGGGGCTGGCTCCACTGCTGCGGCTGCGGCTGCGGTTGTGGCTGAGCGGGCTGCCACTGCTGGCCGCCCTGATCGCCACCCCACTTCTGCGTGGCCTGTGCCTGCTGCGGATCGACCGGGGGTTGCGCGGGCGGCGGACTCCCCCACTGCGGCGCCGCGCCGGGCGGCTGCTGCCCACTCCAGGCCTGGGTGGGATCGTTACGTCCCTCCCCGGGCCCCGGGGCGTCGTTCGGTCCGTACGGCCCACTCATCTGGTTGCCTCCACTCGCATCGTCAAACACACGGTAGCCCCCCGCGTGCGGTTGAAATCAAATCACAATCGATGGTCTCACGCTGCGTCCACCGCAACGACACCACGCCGGATCGCCCGCACGGCCTTGGCCGCGGTGGCCGCGACCTCGGTATCGTCTGCGGTGGAGTGGATCTGGTCCAGCAGATCGATCACCTGGCGGCACCAGCGCACGAAATCCCCGGCCGATAGTGGTGTGCCCTGGTCCCCGCCCGCGAGCATCGCGTCCACGAGGGCGTCACCGCGAGCCCATTTATAGATGCCACCGACGAATCCGAGGTCCGGTTCCCTGGTCGGCGCCAGCCGGTGCTCGGCCTCGTCGGTGCGCAACCGGGACCACTGCGCGATGGTGTCGGCGACAGCGCGGCGAATCGGCGCCGTCGGCCCGGTGGCTCCGAGATAGCCGCCCTCCGAACGCGATTCGTACACCAGAACCGACACCACGGCGGCCAGTTCCGCCGGCCCCAGCCCGCGCCACAGCCCCTGACGCAGGCATTCGGCGACCAGCAGATCGGCTTCGGCGTAGATCCGGGCCAGCCGCCGCCCGTCCGCGGTGACCTCCCCGTCGTGCACGAACCCACGCTCCTCCAGCAGACCGAGGATCCGGTCGAAGGTACGGGCCAGCGAATTCGTGGTCGCCGCGACCTTCTGGCGCATGGCCTCGGTCTCCCGGCGCACCCGGTGATAGCGCTCCCCCACCCGGGCCAGCTGCTCCCGGTCGGGCCGCGAATGGCCGGGGTGGGCGCGCAGGGCCCGCCGCAAGGTCGCCAGTTCCGGATCCTCCGCACCCCGCGCGCGTTTATCGCGCCGCGGGCGGCTGGGGGCGGTGATCCCGGTACTGCGCAGCGCCGAGGCGAGATCACGGCGGGTGCGTGCCGTGCGATGGTCGACCCGGCGCGGTAACCGCATCCGGCCCAGCGGCTCGGCCGGGACGGGGAAATCCGCGACTGATACCCGGCCGGCCCATTTGTCCTCGGTGAGCACCAGCGGGCGCGGATCGCCCGGGGTGGCATCGGGTTCGAGGATCACCGCCAGACCCGCCCGCCGGCCGGCGCCGATCGCGACCACATCACCGCGCCGCAGTTCGGTGAGCGCGGCGACGCCCGCTGTGCGCCGATCGCTGCGCGTCTGCTGGGTGAGTTGCCGTTCCCGCTGTTTGATCCGTTCCCGCAGGTTGAAGTACTCCAGGAATTCACCGTCCGCGCCGCCGAGCTGCGTGGCGAGCTTGTCGAGCTGCCCTTCGTTACGTTCGATACCGCGCACCAGACCCACCACCGAGCGGTCGGCCTGGAACTGCGCGAACGACCGCTCCAGCAGCAGCCGTGCCTCATCGGCACCGAGCCGGTCGATCAAGTTGATCGACATGTTGTAGCCGGGTTTGAACGAGCTGCGCAGCGGATAGGTGCGGGTAGAGGCGAGGCCCGCGACCGCACTGGTGTCGACCTCGGGCTGCCAGAGCACCACAGCGTGCCCCTCGACATCGATACCGCGCCGGCCGGCCCGCCCGGTGAGCTGCGTGTACTCCCCGGGGGTCAGTTCGGCATGCGTTTCCCCGTTGAACTTGACCAGCCGTTCCAGCACGACCGTACGGGCGGGCATATTGATCCCGAGGGCCAGAGTTTCGGTCGCGAATACCGCCCGGACCAGACCTTTGACGAACAGCTCCTCGACCGTGTGCCGGAACGCGGGCAACATCCCGGCGTGATGCGCGGCCAGCCCGCGGTGCAGCGCTTCCCGCCACTCCCAATAGCCGAGCACCTCAAGATCCGCGCGCGGCAATTCCCCGGTGTGCTTATCGATGATCGCGTCGACGATCTCCGGATCGGCGGCGCCGAGGTCGAGCCCGGAGCGCAGGCACTGTGCCAGCGCTCCGTCGCAGCCCGCCCGGCTGAAGATGAAGGTGATGGCCGGCAGCAGCCCTTCCTCGTCGAGCCGGGCAAGTACCTCCGGGCGCGGCAGCGGGCGGAAGAAACGGCGCGGACCGCCGCGGCCGCGCGGACCGCCGCCCCAGCCCTCCATCCGATCGGCCGCCTCGCGCTGTTTGACGTAGCGAACCAGATCGGAATCCACCAGGACCCGCTGATCCGACGATTCGCTGTCGAAGAGATCGAACATCCGGCGGCCCACCATCACGTGCTGCCACAGCGGCACCGGCCGGGTCTCGTCGACCACCACGGCGGTGTTCCCGCGAACGGTTTCCATCCAGGAACCGAATTCCTCGGCGTTCGACACCGTCGCGGACAGGCTGACCAACCGCACATCGGCGGGCAGGTGCAGGATGACCTCCTCCCAGACCGCCCCGCGGAACCGGTCCGCCAGGTAATGCACCTCGTCCATCACCACATACGACAGCGACCGCAACGCGTCCGACGAGGCGTAGATCATATTGCGCAGCACCTCGGTGGTCATCACCACCACATGTGCGTCCGGATTGATCGACTGATCACCGGTGAGCAGTCCGACCCGGTCGCGCCCGTACCGTTCGGTCAGGTCGGCGAACTTCTGGTTCGACAGCGCTTTGATCGGCGTGGTGTAGAAGCATTTGCCGCCGGAGGCCAGCGCCATATGCACCGCGAACTCCCCGACCACGGTCTTCCCCGCCCCGGTGGGCGCGCACACCAGCACCCCGTGGCCCTGTTCGAGGGCGGTACAGGCCTGTCGCTGGAACGGATCCAGCTCGAATGTCAGCTCGGCGGCGAACCGGGACAGTTCGGCGGTCAGCGACGCGTTCGATGTCACGTGTCCGAGACTAATGGAGGATTACGACACCGGTCGCGCCGATAAAACCGCCCGGTCGCCGCCGATCCGCACACCGGGTCACAGCGTGTCCGAATAGTCCGACGCGGAGCGAGCGGAGGTATCGGGCGCGGGAACCGTATCCGACGAGGTGATCGGGGACGCCGGATCGACCCCGGTGGGCGCCCCGATCCGCGATGCCTGTTCGTCGTCGAGGGCACCCAGCTCCTGCTCGGCGCGAACGGCCCGGCGCTTATCGTTGATCCGGGCGAATTGCACCGCGACCTCGAACAGCACGGTCAGCGCCAGCGCCAGCGCCAGCATCGAGAACGGATCCTGCGGGGTCACGATGGCCGCGAAGACGAACAGGCCGAAGATGATGCCGCGCCGCCAGGCCTTCAACCGCTGGTAGGTCAGGATTCCGATCAGGTTGAGTCCGATGATCAACAGCGGCGTTTCGAAGCTGACGCCGAAGATGATCAGCAGCTGAATGATGAAGCTGAAGTACTGGGAACCGCTCAATGCGGTGATCTGCACATTGTCACCAATGCTGAGCAGGAAGCTCAGGGCGTGCGCGATAACCCAGTAGGCCAGCACCGCGCCGACCGCGAACAGGACCGAACCCGAGACCACGAATCCGATCCCGTACTTGCGCTCCTTCGGATACAGACCGGGTGTGATGAACGCCCACAGCTGGTACAGCCAGACCGGGCAGGCCAGCACCACACCGGCCGTCATCCCGACCTTCAACCGCAGCATGAACTGTTCGAACGGTCCCGTGGCCAGCAGTCGGCAGGCACCATCCGGGGACAGTGCGGCGCGCGCCGAATCGGGAAGGTCGCAGTACGGGCCGCGCAGAATCTCGCCGAGGCTCTCGATGCCGAAGAACGACTGCGCGTACCAGAGGAAACCGATGATGGTGGTGACGACAATGGCCGCGAGCGAGATAAGCAGCCGGGTCCGCAGCTCCCGGAGATGGTCGACGAGCGACATCGTGCCGTCGGGATTGGTGCGGCGTTTGCTGCGCCGGGGGTCGAACGGAATTCGCATGGTGTGTGAATGCCCTCGTATCAGCGTGCCTCGCTCCGCTCGGCCTGCGGCACTGCGCCCCGTCCCGGCGGTGACCCGCACAGGAAACGATCAGTGCCCGGTCGGCAGCGCCGGGTGAACAGCCGTCGCAAACCGGGCCCGGGCGCCGCCCGGACCCACGGAGACGGGCCTCAGAGCGTTTTCGACTCGCTCCGGGTCTCGGTGGCCGATGCGTTCGCTTCCCGGCCCGCCGGCAGTTCCGGGGCGGGCTGGGTGGCGGCGGGGCTCGCGGACTTACCGTCGTTGTGCATCTCGCTCACCTCGCTCTTGAAGATCCGCAGCGACCGGCCGAGACTGCGGGCCGCGTCGGGCATCCGCTTCGCGCCGAAGAACACCACGAACACCGCCGCGATGATCAGCCAGTGCCAGATGCTCAGACTGCCCATTGTGGTTACCTCCCAAGACTGTGGTCTTTCCGATGCTACCTGGCGTAATGGCGGTATCGAACGGGAGCGGGTGCACTCACAGCGATATCGCACCCTTTGTCAACCGTTGTTCACCGCCCCGCCGCCTCCGCGGGCCCGGCGGGCGGGATACGCCCGGTCAGGCCGATTCGTCCAGCCCGGCACCCTGATAAGCAGCCAGTGCGGCCTCGGAGCGGTCCCGGACCGCCGCCACCAGCTCCGGTGGCCCCAGGACGGTCACACCGGACCCGAATCCGAGCACCAGCCGCGCCATCCAATCCAGGGTCGCGAACCGCATCGTCGCCTCGAGGCTGCCGTCGGGGTGGACCGCCATCCGATGCATCGGGTACTGGTCCAGCACCCAGGCGTAATCCGCGGCGATCAGCAGCCGGGCCAGCGGTACCGCGGGGTCGTCCTGGAACAGGTCCAGACCCGCGTCGGTATCGCGGGCCTCATGCGGCGGCCGGGCCGGTTCGGCGAGCTCCGCCGCCGATTCGATCCGGTCGAACCGGAACAACCGCACCCCCTCCGCCTCCCGGCACCACGCCTGGAGATAACTGTTGTCGTCCACCGCCACGATACGAATCGGATCGACCACCCGCGTCGACACCACATCGCGGCTGGCCGAGTAATACTCCAGCTGGAGCGCCCGGGAAGCCGCCACAGCGGAACGGACGGCGGTGACAGCGGGAGCCTCGACCGGCGGGCCGGGCGACGGGGCGGGCGGTACCGCACCCGAGATCGCTGACTCCAGCTTGGCGATGGCGGCATGCGCGGCGGTCGGGTCCACCATGCCCGGCAGATCCACGATCGACCGCAACGCCACCAGCACCGCGGTCGCCTCGATCGAGGTCAACCGGAGCGGACGTTCGATACCGGCGGTGAAGGTCACCTGGACGCTCTCCTCCGAGAACGACAGGTCGATCAGATCACCGGGCCCGTAACCGGGCAGACCACACATCCACAACTGGTTGAGGTCGGCCATCAGCTGTTTCGTCGTGACACCGAGATCCGCGGCGGCCTCGGCGGCACTGATCCCGGGATTGGCCACGAAATACGGCACCATATTCAAAAGGCGCGACAGTCGCGCCGACAGCCTGGTACTCACAGCGGTACCTCGGTCCGGTCGAAAACGGAACGCAGCCGCGCCACCACATCGGCCCGTAATTCCGCCGGTTCGAGCACCAGCGCATCGGGCCCCAAGCCGGTGATCAGGCGGGCCACCCAATTCTGGGACCGGATCGGCACCTCCAGCACACTGCCCGGCCGCCCGCCGAAGCTACGAGAACCGACCACATCACCGATCCGTCGCAGATCCCGGCCGCGGCCCTGCGCCACCCAGATCGTGGCCGATCCGGTGACCGGCGCACTTCCGGTGACCTGGGCGACGATCTCCCGCAGATCCGTACCCGCCGGCGCGCGCACGGCATTATGCGGACCGTACGGCGTGATCTCCTCACCGATCCGGGACAGCCGGAAGGTCCGCACGGCATCGCGGTCACGATCGTGCCCGACCAGATACCAGCGGCCGCGCAAGGTAACCACACCCCACGGCTCCACATCGCGCATCAGATACGGTGAATTACTGGCCCCGCGATGTTCGAACCGCACAGCCTGACCGGCATCGATAGCCGCGAGCAATTTACCCAGCACCGGCTCCGACCCGCGGGTCCGCGCCGGCACCGCGGGAATGGCGGCGAACGCGGTATCGGTCTCCACATGAATACCGGCGGCCCGCAACTTCAGCAGCGCACCGGCAGCGGCCGACGCGAGCTCAGGAGACTCCCACATCTGCAGGGCGACCGCGACTGCCGCCGACTCCTCGCTGGTCAAATCGATATCGGGTAGCTCATAGGCGTCCCTGTTGATGCGGTAGCCCTCAACGGTGGAAAACCTGCCCGAAGCGCCCACCTCCAGCGGAATGCCCAGATCGCGGAGCTCGTTCTTGTCCCGCTCGAACATCCGGCTGAACGCTTCGTCGCTGGCACAATCCTCGTACCCCGCGACGCTCTCCCGGATCCGCTCCGCAGTCAGGAACTGCCGGGTCGACAGTAGCGCGATGACCAGATTCATCAGGCGCTCGACCTTGGATATCGCCACCCGACACAGCGTAATGCAGTGTTGGATTGCGGCGCCTCCGGCGCCGCCGGGTTCGGGGCCCCCTTGGTCTCGTTCTTCACTCCCGCCGGTCGGTCGCTGCGCTCCCTTCCTCTGGTCGCTCCAGAACGAGACGGGCCCCGAACCACCAACGCTGACCGGCCGCATGCGGGAAACGGGGGCGGGGGTGGATGTGGACAGACTGGCGGTAGGTGAATCAAACGCGCCCAAGGGCGACGGCGAGGTCAGCGATAGTGCCGAGTCCGGGCGGGGTCGGGGGGCAGGGGCAGGAGCAGGGGCAGGAGCAGGGGCAGGGGCAGGGGCAGGGAGAGCGTGATCGTGGATCTTGCGGGAGACCACGAGGAGCGGGCCCCTTCGAGGGCGGGCCGGGTCAGGTGTCGATCCGGAGCGCGTAGCGCACGGCGGGGCGGCCGGCGCCACCGGCGACCGTTCCCACGGGCTGTGCCAGTCCGGATCGTTCGAGTTGTTTCAGTGTCCGGCGCGCGGAGCGGGGCTCGATTCCGAGGGCGGCGGCGATATCACCGGCGGTGACCTCGCCGTCCGGCCGGGCGGCGACGGCCGCCTCGAGTTTGAGCAGGGTCGCCCGGGACAGGCCTGCCCGGCGGGCCGCGATGTGCAGGCTCAACGGCTCCTCTGTCCGGTTCGGGTCCGGGCTGGTTTCGGTGATGACGAAATCTCGTCCCGCGCCGACCGAGACGATGGCGGTGAAAGGCCCCGCGGTTCGACAGCGTTCGACAGCACGGCGGGCCAGCGATTCGGCGTCGGCGGCGGACCGGCCGACACCGAATCCGATCCGTACCCATACGTGTCGTTCCGCCAGCTGCTCGAGCAGCGGCATCACGCTCCAATCGCACGTGTGTTGCGCGAGCACGCCCCGAGTACTGACCAGGACATAGCTCGAGGGGCCGGTGGGGAACAGGCTGCCGGCGAGGGCGCGGATATCATCGGCGAGCCGGTCGTCGGGTGCGGGCAACTCGATCATGCCCAGCGCGACCTGCGCGTCCGAGGAGATACGTCCGGCCAGCTCCATGGTCACGGTATCGAGCGCAGTGCGGACCGACGCTATGGCGGGGGCGAGCCGGATCGCGTATCCGTCCTCCCGGATCAGGTCGTACACCGACCGGACGCAGGTGATCGCGACCGAACCGGGACGATTGCGCGAGTGTTCCCGGTGGAATTCCACAAGGTGCCGGGTATCGATCCCGCTGCGGTACTCCATGGTCGCCACGTCGCCTGTCGATATTCCGACGTGGGAAAGACTTTCGACCACGAGGGGCCGGGCCAGCGTATCGATGGATATCCGGGCCGGATCGTGTCCGGCCGACATCAGCTCCACGAGTGCGCCGTACAGCGTGGCGCCGGTGTAGTCGATATAGGCCGCGGGCTTGGTGACCACCCCCGCGGTATGGGCCAGCGTGTACGGGATGACGCCGGTGAACAGCAGCGCGTCGATATCCGGGCGCGCCGCTACCACCTCCGCTGCCTGCGCCTCGTTGCGGTAGCTCAGCGGTACGACGAGATGATCGGTGAACTCCAGGGCGGCAACACGTTTGACCAGCGAGACCAGATCCGTCGGTCCGACCACGCCGATCCGGTAGGTGTGTTCAGCATTCGACGACATTGACGGCGAGACCCCCCATCGATGTTTCCTTGTACTCGGCCCGCATATCCGCTCCTGTGTCGCGCATTGTCTTGATCACAGTGTCCAGGCTGACCCGATGATTCCCGTCACCGGCCAAGGCAATTCGTGCCGCATTGATCGCATGTACAGCCGCGACCGCGTTGCGTTCGATGCACGGAATCTGTACGAAACCGCCGACCGGATCACAGGTGAGCCCGAGATTGTGCTCCATGGCGATCTCGGCGGCGTTCTCGACCTGCCCGGTGCTCCCGCCCAGAACTTCGCACAGCGCGCCGGCGGCCATAGAGCACGCGGAACCGACTTCGCCCTGACAGCCGACCTCGGCACCGGAAATGGAGGCGTTGCCTTTGTAGAGCGCGCCGATCGCGGCAGCCGTGAGCAGGAAACGCCGGATTCCGTCGGCGTCCGCGCCCGGAACGAAGCGTTCGTAATAGTGGAGGACCGCGGGAATTATCCCCGCCGCCCCATTCGTCGGGGCAGTGACCACCCTGCCCCCGGCGGCGTTCTCCTCGTTCACTGCCATGGCGAAAGCGTTCACCCAGTCCAGTTGGTGTAGCGGATCGAGCGGTTCCCCCGCGGCCATGAGCCGGCGGTACAGGCCCGGGGCCCGGCGGCGGACGGCCAAGGCGCCGGGCAGCGCCCCGTCGGTACGCAGGCCCGCGGTGACGCAGTCGCGCATCGCTGTCCAGATCCGGTCGAGCCCCGCGGCGATATCGGCGCCCGGACGCAGCGCGTTTTCGTTGGCCAGTGCGATCTCGCTGACGTGCAGGCCCGTGCGGGCGGCGCGGCCGAAGAGTTCGTCGCCGGTCCGGAACGGGTGGGGTATGGAGGTGCCGGCGGCGGCCTCGGACAACCTTCCGGCCTCGGTGACGAATCCGCCACCGATCGAATAGTAGGTCCGTTCGACGGGTGGGCCGTCGGCGAATTCAGCCGTCAGCACCATCGCGTTGGGATGGCCGGGCAACCGGGTGGCACCATCGAGTACGAGGTCGGCCGGAGTGAACGGGATGGGATACCGGCCCGCCAGGTCGAGAGTCCCGGTTCCGGCAGCCGCGGAATACCACCGGGCGGGCTGCCCGGTATCGACAGTTTCGGGGTCGGCGCCGTACAGGCCGGCGATCACCGCCACGTCGGAACCGTGTCCGCGGCCGGTGGCGCCGAGTGATCCGCACAGCAGGGCACGCACCCGGCGTACCTGCGGCAGCCGCCCAGCGCTTTCCAGTTCGGCGAGGAACATACGTGCCGCGCGCATGGGTCCCACCGTATGAGAACTCGACGGGCCGATGCCGATCGAGAAGAGGTCGAACACGCTCACGGTCACGGTCCGGGGATTCCTTCCTGTTGCGCTTTTCGGGAAGCTCGCCCATTATTACGGTCCTGACCGAAATAGTCCACTGGAAGAAAGGCCGGTTGATGTTCGCGGATGAGGAGGAGCTCGAACGAGAGCTCAGCCGGCCGAGCCCAGAGCTCGTCGCCGAGGCAGCCGAATGGCAGGATGACCTGGTTATCCTGGGTGCCGGCGGAAAAATCGGGTCCGGTGTGGCGACGATGGCCCGCCGCGCACTGGACGAAGCCGACCGCAGAGATCTGCGGGTACTGGCTGTCTCGCGGTGGACGGATGAGGTCGCTCGAGAACGCCTCGAGACTAGCGGAGTAGATACGGTCACGACCGATTTATCGGATCCGGCGGCCGTTGACGAACTGCCGGACGCGGGCAACGTGGTCTTCCTGGTCGGCGCGAAGTTCGGCACGTCCACCAACTCCGACGAGGCCTGGATGACGAATACGGTGCTGCCCGCTTATGTCGCCCGGCGCTACGCGCGAGCCCGGATCTCGGCACTGTCCACCGGTAACGTCTACCCGCTGACCTCGCCGATGACCGGCGGGCCGGTGGAGACCGACGAGACCGGCCCGGTCGGGGAGTACGCGATCACCTGCCGGGGTCGCGAACAGGTCTTCACCCATGGGGCGCGGACCCGCGGCACGCGGGTCGCGCTCGTCCGGCTCAACTACGCGTGCGAACCGCGCTACGGCGTCGTCGCCGATATCGCCCGCCGGGTACACGCCGAAGAACCCGTCGATCTGTCGATCGGTGTCGTGAATGTCGTCTGGCAGCGCTACACCAACGAGGTCGTCCTGCGCGTGCTCGGACAGGCCGACACCAACCCGTTCCTGCTCAATCTCACCGGCCCGGAGATCGCCTCGGTACGCGCCATCGCCACCGAACTCGGTGAAAAGCTCGGCGTGGCACCGCGGTTCGTGGGCACAGAGGGCGCGACCAGCCTGCTCAACAACGCCTCGAAATGCCACCGTCTCTTCGGCTATCCGGACCGCACCCTGGGACAGCTGATCCAGATGCAGGCCGACTGGATCGGCGCCGGCGGCCCCCTGTGGAACAAACCCACCAAATTCGAGCGCCGCGACGGGAACTTCTGATGACGCAGCTCCTGCCGGACGCCGAATACACGTTGTTGCACCAGGGCACGGTCGTCCCGGCTCACCCCCTCGCGCTCGATCACACGCGCGCCCTCGACGAGCGGCGCCAGCGCGCGCTCACCCGCTACTACGTCGACGCCGGCGCGGGCGGCCTCGCGGTTGGTGTGCACACCACCCAATTCGAGATCCGCCGGCCCGAGGTCGGCCTGCTACGGCCCGTTCTCGAACTCGCCGCCGAGGAACTCGACGCGCGCGCCGATCGTCGACCGTTCCTCCGGATCGCCGGCGTCGCCGGGCCCACCGGACAGGCGGTTGCCGAGGCGGAACTGGCCCGCGAACTCGGCTACCACGCTGTGCTGGTCTCACCCGGCGGCCTGGCCGACCGCGATCTCGACTACCTGCTCGAACGCAGTGCCGCCGTTGGGGAAGTGCTCCCTGTAATCGGTTTCTACCTGCAGGAAGCCGTCGGCGGACGCTATCTGCCGCGGGATTTCTGGCGCCGGTTGGCCGACCAGGAATCCACCGTCGCGGTCAAGGCGGCGCCGTTCGACCGCTATCGAACACTCGAGCTGGTCCAGGGCATCGTCGACTCCGGGCGCGGCGGCGAGGTCGCGCTCTACACCGGCAACGACGACAACATCGTCGGTGATCTCCTCGCCCGGTACGATCTGTGCGGTCCGTCCGGGCCGGTGACCCGCCGGTTCGTCGGCGGTCTGCTCGGGCACTGGGCGGTCTGGACCCGGGCCGCGGTGCGGCTGCACGAACTCGTCCGCCGCGCGTGGGCAGGCGACGAGAACGCACGCGACCGGGCACTGTCGATGGCCGCGGGTGTCACGGACGCCAATGCCGCGGTATTCGATGTACGCAACAACTTCGCCGGAGTCATCGCCGGAGTACACGAGGTATTGCGCCGCCAGGGACTTCTCGAAGGAACCTGGTGTCTCGATCCGGCCGAAGATCTGTCGGACGGCCAATCCGCGGAACTGACCAGAATCCTCGACGCGTACGAGTGGCTGCGCGCGGAGGACGGCTTTGTCACCGCAGGACTCGAAGGATGGATGTCATGAGCTCGACCACTGTCGACGCGCGCACCGCGCCGCCCGACGAGGCGAAGGCCGCCCGCGCGAAAAAAGCGGTCTTCGGGGCCTGGCTGGGGTTCTACGTCGACCTGTTCGATATCTATCTGCCGGTTATCGTGCTCGCCCCGGCCTCGGTGTACTTCCAGGCCACCGGCGCTTCGGCGGGCACGATCGCGCTGATCAACGGCTCAGTATTCGCCGCGACCCTCGTCGGCCGGCCCCTGGGCGCGATGCTGTTCGGGCATCTCGCGGATAAGTTCGGGCGCCGGCGGATCACCGTGGTCTCGGTGACCGGATTCGGTGTGACCACCATGGCGATCGGGCTGCTGCCCGGTTATCAGCAGATCGGCATTCTGGCCGTGGTCCTGCTGATCGCACTGCGGTTCATCGACGGTGTATTCCTCGGCGGCGAGTACACCTCCGCGACGCCGACCGCGCTCGAGCAGAGCGCGAAAGAACGCCGCGGCCTCAATGGCGCGATCATCTCGACCGGCTTCCCGCTGGCATACTGTTCGATCGCGCTGATCACGCTCGGCCTGCTCCAGGTGATGCCCGCCCAGGGCATCGACTCCGCCTATGTCCAATGGGGCTGGCGGATCCCGTTCTTCCTGGGCGCGGCGCTCTCGGTCGGCTTCGCGATCTGGTATTCGCGCAATGTCGAGGACAGCGAGGAGTGGCAGCAGTCGGAGAAGGTGAAGACCCCGCTGCTCGAATTGTTCAAGGGCCGGTCCGGACGCGATTTCCTGCAGGTTTTCGTGCTCACGACGGGTCTGTGGTTCACCAGCTACATGCTCACCACCGTGCTACCCGGCCTGATGAAGAGCGAAGCGGAACTGAGCCCGAACTCCACCACGCTGGCCCTGGTGATCGCGAACGCCATTGTGGTCGCGGTCTACATGGGTAGCGGTCTGCTGTCGCAGCGCATCGGCCGCCGGCCGCTGCTCATCGCCGGCGGACTGCTGTGTATGTTCGTCGCGCCGATCCCGTACACACTGATCGCCTCCGGGAACGTGCGGTCCTTCGGTTCGGTCCTGCTACTGCTCATCTCGGTCACGGTGCTGATCAGCGTGCCGTGGGGGTGTCTGACGACATACTTGACCGAGCGGTTCACCCTCGGTGTTCGCGCCTCGGGTTACGGACTCGGCTACTCGCTCGGCATGGTGATCCCCGCGTTCTACGCCTATATCCAGAGCGGGCTGTCGACGTTCATGCCGCTGCCGTACACGGCCGTGGTGCTGCTGTGCGTCGGTGGACTACTCACCGTGGTGGGCGCGGTACTCAGCCCGGAGACGCGTGACGTCGATATGAAGTGAAGGAGAACGCATGCGTATCGGCTTCGCGGGCGTCGCCCATTCGCACCCGTTCAGTGACGCGCGCAATGCGCAGGCGCTCGGGGTGTCCGAGCTGGCCGTCTGGGATGCCGATGACCACTCCCGGTGCGCGGATTTCGTCCGGGAGTGGTCGGCAACCAACTGCGAAACCCTCGACGGGTTACTCGACTGGGGCCCGGACGTGGTGATCGTGACGCCGCGGCCCCGGCGGGTCGCCGCGGTGGTGTCAGCGGTGCTGGATCGCGATATCGCGTGTTTTCTCAACAAGGTCCCGGCGGCGAACACAGCGGCCCTGGCCGACCTCGATGCTGCGGTCGGCACCCGGTCCGGGCGGTTCCTCACCTCCTCGGTGCTGCGGTTCGCGCCCGGGCTGCGCGCGTTCGCCGCTGAACTCGAGCCGCCGATCGCCGTACATGTCTCGGTGCGGCACGGGATCGATATCTTCACCACCCCCGAACGTCGCTGGCAGGACGATCCAGCCGACGGGGGCGGCACCGCGGTCTCGATGGGGCTGCACGCGTGGGAGATCCTCGATACCGTCCTCGGACGCGAGATCACACCACTGGGCGGTGTGGCGGCCCGTATACCGGACAGTCGCACGATTTCGGAGAACATCGTGACCCTGCACGCACTCGCTGCCGGGGACATACCCGTCAGCGTGGATATCGTCGGGGCAGGGATGGGCGAGGCCTACGAGGTGGTGGCGCACACCCGATCCGGTGTGCTCCGGAAATCGCTGGGCGGGTCCGATGACCTGGGTTACGTCGATTGTCTGCGCGCGGTGCTGGCGATGGCGCGGGGCGCACCCTCGCCGGTGCCATGGGAGCGCAGCCGCACTGTGGTGCGGACGACGCTGACCGCGGCTCAGCTCGCGCGCACCGGCGGCTGATCGCTCACGAGCCGGTGGAAGGAGGCCAGGACCTGGGCTTTCTCGTCGCCGGACAGCGAAGGAGCGTACGGGTCGATCAGCATATCGGCCGGCAGGATGCCCTCGGCTCCCGCGATCCAGGCCATCCGCTGTACGTATCCGTCGAACGGTTCCCGGAAGGTCGCTGCGGCGAACGCGTCGAGCCGGCGAGTGGCTTCCAGGAATGCGGGCAGATCGGGGCCGGAGAAGGTATCGAGTACGGCGCGAGTGAGACTCACCGCGGCGGCCGCGATACCGACGAGGGCGGTGTCGGCTCCCCAGGTCAGGGAGGCGCCGAACATCCGGTCTTCACCGGTGACGGCAAGTTTGCCGTGGTCACGGACCAGGGCTATCCGATCCTGGCACGCGATCGCCTCGGAGAGCCGGGCGAGCTTGACGGCCGCCACCGCGGGGTGTGCGACGACGGCGGCGAAGGTCGGGTCCGGATACGGCGCCGTGTACAGATCGAACGCGATCAGCGGCAGTTCGGCTGCCGCCCAGAGCTCGTCGAGATGGCGCAGCACCGCCGAGGTGTCACCGGGCACCGGGAACACCAGGACCGCTTCGGCGCCCGCGTCCGCCGCCACGCGGACTTCGCCGGCGTTCTCCACGCCGACCACGGTCGAGGCGCCGGCTCGCCGCGCGGCGTGGATCAGTTCGGTGCGCACGGCCCCGGACAGATGCGGTCCCCGGCCGGTGTGGGCGGCGATCGCCAGACCATCGGCTCCGGCCGCGACCAACGCGCGGAAGTAATCGGCCGCGAATTCGGGACGAGCCGCGCCGGCCGCATCGAACGGTGTGGCGGGGGCCGAATACAGGCGACCGCGTGCCGAATCCGCCCACTCGCGTGCTCTCCCGAACCACTCCATATCGCCAACCCTATCCATTTCCCGACACCATCCCGACGAGGAGTGACCGTTGACCGTTTCGATTCCCGATCTGATCCTGTTGCGTCGCGAACTGCACCGCAACCCGGAGGTGGGCCTGCAGCTGCCGTGGACTCAGGCCCGGATCCTGCGCGCACTCGACGGCCTGGGCCTGGAGGTGTCGACCGGCACGACAACGACCTCGGTCACCGCTGTCCTGCGCGGCGGCGCCGCGTCGAGTGCGGTGCGGCCCACGGTACTGATCAGATCGGATATGGACGCGCTCCCGGTAACGGAAGCCACCGGCCTGGACTACGCCGCCGCCAACGGCGCCATGCACGCCTGCGGCCACGATCTGCATATGGCGATCCTGGTGGGTGCGGCCCACCGGCTCGCCGCCCGGCGCGCGGAACTGGCCGGGGATGTAGTCCTGGTATTCCAGCCCGGCGAGGAGAACTGGGGTGGCGCACTCGCCATGCTGGCGGAGGGCGTTCTCGACGCGGCGGGCCGGCGCGCCGATGCCGCGCTCGGTCTGCACGTGTTCTCCTACGATCTACCGCACGCGGCATTCGGTATGCGCCGGGGCGCGATGATGTCGGCCTCGAACACCTTCACCGTCCGCTTCGCGGGCAGTGGCGGACACGGCTCCGCACCGCAGACCGCCCGCGACCCGATCGTCGCCGCGGCGGAATTCGTCTCCGCCCTGCAGACCGCGATCACGCGGACATTCGGCATGCTCACCCCGGTCGTCGCGACCGTCGGTCAGATCGCCGGCGGCCACAGCGGCAATGTCATCCCCGATACGGCCCGGGTCAGCGGTACGGCGCGGGCGTTCACCGCGGCGGACTCGGCACTGCTGCGGACGCTGGTCGCGCGGGTAGCGCACGGTATCGCCGCCGCACACGGTGTCGAGGCCGCGGTGGAACTCGACGAGGTCGCGATTCCGACCGTCAGTGCCGCCGCGGAGGCCGATTTCGCCATCGCCACAGCGCGCAACCTGTACGGGCACGCGGCGGTGGATGTGATGGAGAAACCCTGCACCGCGTCCGAAGACTTCTCGTGGTTCCTGGATCGGGTACCGGGCGCGTTCGTGCTGCTCGGCGCATGCCCACCCGATCGTGACCCGGCGGCGGCGCCGTCGAACCACTCGCCGTCCGCTGTATTCGACGACGCTGTCATCGACCGTGGGGTCCACTTCGAGACCGAGTGGACGGTCGCGCGACTGCGCACTCTCGCTACTTCCGGCGAGTCCGCCGATAACAACTCGATGCAGGCCCAGCATGGATACCCACAGTGAGGACCCGTGCGGAACGTGGACTCCGGAATGCGTTGTGGCCGTCCGGAGCTGGGAACAGCGATCGAGGCCTGTCGCGGGGATTCCGGTAGGGTTCGCGCTTCCCTCCGGGACCGGAACTGTTCTCAAGTGAATTGCGAGGTTGCTCCTTCAGATGACAAATATCGACCACGGCCGCGAGCGGCGTGACTTCGCACTGGTGGTTTTCGGGCATATGCGGGCGGCCGGAGTCGATGACGCCGCGTACGACGCGGAGGAGTTCGCCGTGCGATACGACGGCGGTGATGCCGTTATCCACCTCGCGAATCTCTTCGCGGAAACCCGTGAGCGGTCGCCCGAGGAAACCCGGGAATGGCTGGAGCGGATCATTCCCGCATTGGTGACGCCCGCGACCCAGCCGGACACCTGGGAGGAGGTGCGTCCACTGCTGCGACCGGTGCTGCGGAGTTCGACCTACACCCTCGCCGACCCCGGTTCGCGGGTGCGGCGCCCCCTCTTCCCGTTCGTGGACGAACTGCTGGCCATCGACTATCCCGACGTGATCAGTTTCCCCGACGAATCGAAACTCGCCGAATGGGGTGTGACGGCCGAGGAAGCGCTCACGGTGGCGCGGGAGAATCTGGCAGCGGTGACGCCGCCGATGGAGCTGCCGAACGACGGCATCGTGAAAATACAGGTCGATGAGGCGGACTATCTGTCGTCCTGGCTTCTCGTCCCGGATTGGCTGCTCGTCTCCACCGCGAACTTCGAGCATCCCCCGGTCGCGTTCGTCCCGGATCAGCAGACGTTGATAGTCGTTCCCGGCGATCCGGAGCTGTTGTCCGAGGCCTTCGAAGCGGTGGAGCAGGAATACCGGACGGCGGCCCGCCCGCTCTCACCGCAGGGATACACCGTCGACGAATCCGGCCTGGTGATCCCATTGGACTGGGTGACGACACCGAACGACGCCGAAGTGGCCCGGGCCCGCGCCGTACTGGCCGGCGCCGAATACGGCGCCCAGCACGAGTGGCTGGAGGAACATCACGAGGCGATTTATGTGAGCAGTCTGCTGGTGGCCGAACGAGAGGACGGAGTCCACACCGTCGCGGTCTGGGGCGAAGGAGTCGACGCGGCGCTACCGGTCGCCGATTTCATCGCGTTCGCCACCGAGGACGACCAGGGCTCGATCCAGGTGCCGTTCGAAACAGCCGTGGATATCACCGGGATCGCACCGATGCCCGGTATCCACCCGCCCCGCTACCGCACCGGCCGATGGCCCGAGCCCGCGGTGCTCGAACGTCTCGCGGAGGCCGCGGTGGCGTTCTGACCCGGGCTCGGGTGCGACCGCGAGGATCCAGGCGAAGAGCAGGGTTCCTCGAAGCCTGGGTTCACATCGAGGCGATGAGGCGGTCTACGCGTTCGTCCACCGAGCGGAACGGATCCTTGCACAGCACAGTGCGCTGGGCTTGGTCGTTCAACTTGAGGTGCACCCAGTCGACCGTGAAATCCCGGCCCGCCGCCTGGGCCGCGGTGATGAAATCACCGCGGAGTTTGGCGCGAGTGGTCTGCGGCGGGGTGTCCACGGCGGCGTCCACCGCGTCGTCCTCGGTGATCCGCTTGGCCAGCCCTTTGCGTTGCAGCAGGTCGAACACACCGCGACCGCGTTTGATGTCGTGGTAGGCCAGATCCAGCTGGGCGATCTTCGGATCGGCCAGTTCCATCCCGTAGCGTTCCTGGTAGCGCTGGAACAGCTTGCGTTTGATCACCCAGTCGATCTCGGTATCGACCTTGGCGAAATCCTGCGACTCCACCGCGTCCAGGGTGCGTCCCCACAGGTCCACGACCTGGTCGACCTGCGGATCACGTTCCCGGTTGCGCAGATGCTCCACGGCGCGGGCGTAGTACTCACGCTGGATATCGAGGGCGCTGGCCTGCCTGCCTCCGGCGAGCCGGACCGGGCGCCGCCCGGTGAGGTCGTGGCTGACCTCCCGGATCGCCCGGATGGGGTTGTCCAGCGCGAAATCGCGGAACGAGACCCCGGCCTCGATCATCTCCAGTACCAGGGCGGCGGTTCCGACCTTGAGCATGGTGGTGGTCTCGGCCATATTCGAATCGCCCACGATCACGTGCAGCCGCCGGTATTTCTCGGCATCGGCATGTGGTTCGTCGCGGGTGTTGATGATCGGCCGGGACCTGGTGGTCGCCGAGGAGACGCCCTCCCAGATATGCTCCGCGCGCTGCGACAGGCAGTACGTGGCCGCCTTGGGTGTCTGCAGCACCTTGCCGGCCCCGCAGATCAACTGCCGGGTGACCAGGAACGGCAACAGCACATCGGAGATCCGGGAGAACTCACCGGCCCGCACGACCAGGAAGTTCTCATGGCAACCGTAGGAGTTGCCGGCCGAATCGGTGTTGTTCTTGAACAGGTAGATATCGCCGCCGATCCCCTCCTCCGCGAGGCGCTGCTCGGCGTCGATGAGCAATTCCTCGAGCACTCGTTCCCCGGCCCGGTCGTGGGTGACCAGCTGGACCAGGCTGTCGCATTCGGCGGTGGCGTACTCCGGATGCGAACCGACATCGAGGTAGAGCCGGGCACCGTTGCGGAGGAACACGTTGGAACTGCGCCCCCACGACACCACTCGGCGGAACAGATACCGGGCCACCTCGTCGGGGCTGAGCCTGCGGTGCCCGTGGAAGGTGCACGTCACACCGAATTCGGTCTCGATCCCCATAATTCGTCGCTGCACACTATCGAGATTACAGCGCGGAATGATTCCTGCGGGTCAGTGCGGAAAACCCGATGTATACGGCTTGGCAACGATTAGGCCGTCGATCGTTCGCCGGATGGGCATACGGGACCCCGACAATGCTCCAACGGGCCCGGATCCCGGACAGCACCGAGTCCACCGCGCCCACGGACACGGCCCACGGACACGGCCCACGGACACGGCCCACGGACACGGCCCACGGACACGGCCCGTGCACCGGATGCGGTGCACGGGCCGGTGAACTCTCGGTCAGGTGCCGAACGTGACGCGCTGCTCAGTCCGTTTTTCCGCCGGTTTCGGGCTCCGCCGAGCCGGCTGCCTCGCCATCCGCACGGCCCGAACCCAGCAATTCCTCGAGGGCGCTACGGCCGATCCGGCGGAAGGCACGCCGGGGGCGTGCCCGCTCGAGGGTCGCTACCTCCAGCGAGCCGACACCGAGGACCCGTTTCTCCTTATCCGTTCCCTCGCTCGACTGCAGCGCCGCGACCGCGACCCGGATAGCCGAAACGAGATCGAGACCTGAGCGGTAGGACTCCTTCAGTGCCGCGACGATCGGCTCCGTGGTACCACCCATCACCACGTATTCGCGCTCGTCGACGATCGAACCGTCGAAGGTGATCCGGTACAGCACCGATTCCGGCTCCTGCTCGGCGTAGCTCACCTCCGCGACGCAGATCTCCACCTCATAAGGTTTGAGCTGGTCGGTGAAGATCGATCCGAGCGCCTGAGCGTAGGCATTCGCCAGGGCCCGGCCGCTCACATCGCGGCGGTCGTACTGGTAGCCCCGCAGATCGGCCTGCAGGATCCCCGCGCGGCGCAGGCTCTCGAATTCGTTGTACTTACCGACGGCGGCGAAACCGGTGCGGTCGTACAGTTCGCTGACCTTGTGCAGGGTGGCCGACGGATTCTCCGCGACGAACACCACGCCCTCGTCGTAGGCGAGCACGATGACACTGCGGCCGCGGGCGATACCTTTGCGCGCGAGTTCGGTCTTGTCGCGCATGATCTGTTCGGCGGACGCATACAGCGGCAGGGTCATGCCCGTGCGCTCCCTTCCTCAGCGGCCTCGCGGTCGGCCGCGATACCGCGGGCGATCTCCTCCAGCCGGGATTCGGCCACCTCGACCGCCCCCTCCTCGTCGACGAGGATCGCTGTGGGATAGATCCCGCGAAGCAGATCGGGGCCACCGGTGGCGGTATCGTCGTCCGACGCGTCCACCAGAGCCTCGACGGCGATCCGCAGGGCGCGGTCGGCATCGATTCCCTTGGTGTACAGCTTCTTCAACGAGGTTCTGGCGAACATCGAGCCGGAGCCGACGGCGGTGAAACCGAACCGCTCCTCGCTACGTCCGCCGACCACGTCGTAGGAGACGATCCGGCCGGCCCGGTCCGGATCCGTGGCCTGCTGATCGAAGCCGACCAGCAGCGGCACCACGGCCAGACCCTGCATGGCGGCCGGCAGATTGTCGCGCACCATCTTCGACAGTTTGTTGGCCTTACCGTCGAAGGTCAGCGAAACACCCTCGATCTTCTCGTAGTGTTCGAGTTCCACCGCGAACAACCGCACCAGTTCGATGGCCATACCCACGGTCCCGGCGATACCGGTCGCCGAGTAGGTATCGGTGATGTGGACTTTTTCCACATCACGGCCGGCCAGCAGGTTGCCCTGGGTGGATCGCCGGTCACCGGCGATCAGCACACCACCGCGATAGGACACCGCGACCACGGTCGTACCGTGCGGTGCGATATCCCCCGCGGCACCGCCGCCGGGATTCCCGGCGGCGGTGGGCTGGCCCAGCACGTCGAATCTGTTGCTGGGCAGCAGATCCGGCGCGTTCTGGCGCAAATGTTCGGAAAAGGATGACAGGGCGTACCCCAAATGGAGACGCGTGGGGTCACCTGCGGTCACTGGCCACCTTTCTGCACGTAGGCGCGAACGAAGTCTTCGGCGTTCTCTTCGAGCACATCGTCGATCTCGTCGAGCAGGTCGTCGGTGTCCTCCGCCAGCTTCTCGCGCCGCTCCTGACCGGCGGCGTCTACGCCGTCGACGCCGTCGTCATCGTCGCCGCCCCCGGCGCGTTTGGTCTGCTCTTGTGCCATCGCAGCCGACCTCCTCTGTTTCCACCGACCGGACGCTGGTGCGTACCGGACGAATCATGAGCAACCTCGTGTGCTCGTTCTTCAACACTACCCAGCCGGGCCGACACGTAGTCGGATTACGCCTCACCTCGAGGGCGGGATCCACCGCACGCCGACCGGCGCGACGCTCAGGTGGTGAGCTGTTTAACCAGTTCAGCGGCGGTATCGACACCGTCGAGGAGCTTGCCGACATGAGCTTTGGTCCCGCGCCGGGGCTCGAGCGTCGGAATCCGTACCAGCGAATCACCGCCCAGATCGAAGATCACCGAGTCCCAGCTCGCGGCCGCGATATCGGCCCCGAAACGGCGCAGGCATTCGCCGCGGAAGTAGGCACGGGTATCGGTGGGCGGTTTGGTCATGGCGTCCAGCACCTGCTGTTCGGTGACCAGTCGTTTCATCGAGCCCCGGGCCACGAGCCGGTTGTAGAGGCCCTTGTCGAGACGCACATCGGAATACTGCAGATCCATGAGGTGCAGTTTGGGCGCCGCCCAGCCCAGCCCTTCCCGGCTGCGCATCCCCTCGAGCAGGCGTAGTTTCGCGGGCCAATCGAGCAGGTCGGCGCATTCCATGGGATCGCGTTCGAGCTTGTCCAGCACCATCGACCAGTTGTCGAGGATATCGCGCACCCGCGCATCGTCGATGCCTTGGACCTCGACGAATTTGGCGACTCGTTCGTGGTAGAGCCGCTGTATCGCGAGGCCGGTCAGTTCGCGGCCGTCGGCCAGCGCTACCGTCGCGCGCAGCGTGGGGTCGTGGCTGATGGTGTGGACCGCGGTGACCGGGCGGGCCAGTTGCATATCGGACAGGTCGGCGCCGGATTCGATGAGATCGAGGACGAGCGCGGTGGTGCCCACCTTCAGGTAGGTCGACATCTCGGCCAGGTTGGCATCGCCGATGATCACGTGCAGGCGACGGTATTTGTCCGCGTCGGCGTGTGGTTCGTCGCGGGTGTTGATGATCCCGCGTTTGAGCGTGGTCTCCAGGCCGACCTCGACCTCGATGTAGTCCGACCGTTGCGATAGCTGGAAACCGGCATTGTCCCCGGACTGGCCCATCCCGACGCGCCCGGATCCGCAGATCACCTGGCGGGAGACGAAGAACGGCGTGAGGCCGAGAATGACCGCGTTGAACGGGGTTTCCCGGCTCATCAGATAGTTCTCGTGGGTGCCGTAGGAGGCACCCTTACCGTCGACATTGTTCTTGTACAACTGCATCCGGGGCGCGCCGGGCACGCTCGAAGCGTGCCGGGCGGCGGCCTCCATGACCCGCTCCCCCGCTTTGTCCCAGATCACCGCGTCCATCGGGTCGGTGACCTCGGGGGCGGAATATTCCGGGTGCGCGTGGTCGACGTAGAGCCGGGCACCGTTGGTCAGAATCATATTCGCCGCCCCGACCTCGTCGGCATCGATAACCGGCGCCGGGCCGTTCATCCGGCTGAGATCGAAACCGCGGGCGTCGCGCAGCGGCGATTCCACTTCGTAGTCCCACCGGGTGCGCTTGGCGCGGGGCACCCCCTCGGCCGCGGCGTACGCCAGTACCGCCTGAGTGGAGGTGAGGATCGGGTTGGCCGACGGTTCGGTGGGTGTGGATATCCCGTACTCGACCTCGATACCGATGATGCGCTGCATATCATCGAGCGTAGGCGACGATTCGCATCCGGCACGTGAGCGGCGCTTCGGCCCGCACGGATGAATCATCCCCCGAGTCGTACTTTCGGTGGATGCCGGCACCGGCCGTCGGCCGCATGCTCGGGATATGACCAGCACCGCAGCCGATTCCGCGACCGCCGGATCGACGCCCCGCCCCTCTCGGCTGGTGGCGCTCGATGTGCTGCGCGGTATCGCCATACTCGGCACTCTCGGCACCAATATCTGGATCCTCACCGACCCGGAGGGCATGGTCGGTTACCTGAACCGGCTCGCCGTCGCCCCCGAGGACGGATGGATGTGGCTCGAGAAGGTGCTCCAGCAGCTGGCTCAGGGAAAGTTCCTGGGCCTACTGACCGTGATGTTCGGTATCGGCCTCGCCATCCAGCAGACCTCGGCGCAGCGGGCGGGCCGGCCCTGGCCCGGCGGGTATCCCTGGCGGGCGGCACTCCTGTTCGTGGACGGCCTGCTCAATTTCCTCCTGATCGCCGAGTTCGACGTGCTGATGGGGTACGCGGTGACCGCTGTGATCGTCGCTTTCCTGCTCGGCCGCAGCCCCCGGGCCCAGGGCCGATGGCTGATCGGCACGCTGTGCGCGCACGTGGCGATGATCGCGGTCTGGGCCCTGAGCCTCGCGGCGCGGCCACCCGCCGATCCGCGCGCGACGGAAGCGCTGGCGCCGAACCCGTACGCCGACGGCTCCTTCTGGGACCTGGTGCTGTTCCGGCTCGAGAACGCCGGCCTGTTCCGGGTCGAACCCGTGCTGATCCTGCCGTTGTCGATCGCTCTTTTCCTGGTGGGCGCCCGGCTGTTCCGGGCCGGAGTGTTCGCCCCGGCGGGCGCGCGGTTGCGCCGGCGGCTCCTGATCGCCGGTTTCGGAATCGCCGCGCCCGTCGATCTACTGCTCGGTGTGCTCGGCGGCGGAGACTGGGTGCTGATCACCCGGTATGCGCTCGCGCCGCTGGTTTCCCTCGCCATTCTGGCCCTGGTCGCCGAGTTCTACCTGCACCGGCCGCGGACCGGTTTCGCGGGCCGTCGGCTGTCGGAGGTCGGCCGGACCGCGTTGAGCTGCTACATCCTGCAGAATCTGGTCGCCGCGATCCTCTGCTACGGCTGGGGGTTCGGTCTCGCCGCGCGGTTCACCCCCGACGCCCGGGTCCCGTTCACCATCGCCACCTATCTGGTGGTCGTCCTGGTGATCACGATATTCGCCCACTACTGGTTGCGCTGGTTCGACCGGGGCCCGGTGGAGTGGCTGTGGCATATCGGCTACCAGCGCATCATGCGGTAAACTTTCCCACCAGGTAATATTGCCCATCGAGCAATCTTGTGTCATTCTGGACGTATGGCCGACGAACCGAGTCTCGGACTCCGGGAACGCAAGAAACGCGATACCCGCAAAGCACTCAGCGATGCCGCACTGGAGCTGATGTTCGAACGCGGACTCGAGAACGTGGTCCGGGAGGACATCGCGGAACGGGCCGGGGTCTCGGTTCGCACCTTCAACAACTACTTCGCCGGAAAATACGAAGCCCTGGCCTACCGGCATATCGAACGCGTCCGCCGCAGTGCCGAACTGCTACTCGCCCGCCCTGATGACGAGCCGATCTGGACGGCGCTCACCGAAGCGCTGATCGAACCCCTGCGCGACGACGGCGCGGGGGGCCCGCCCACCGCGGCCATGCTCGCCGAGACCCGGAAATTGCAGGCCGCACCCGAGATGCAGGCCGTCACGGCCAAAGCGGTCGGTGACGATCTGGTCGCCGCTGTCGCGCAACGAACCGGCACAGCTCCGGGTGATCTCTACCCGAAGCTGGTCGCCGCCACCGTCAACGCCGCTCACCTCGTCGTACTCGAGTCCTACACACAATCGGATCCACCCGTCCCGATCACGACCCTGCTGCGCGAAGCCCTGACGCAGCTGTCCCGGGGACTCCCCGAACCCGGCAACTGACACCTCCCCGTCCTCCGAACGCCTTCCGACCGCAGGCGGAATCCCTCCTGCCCACATTCGGCGCGCCCGCAGTGCGCCGTATCCCACCGCACCGATAGAGGTTGCCCCACCATGCCCGAATTCAGAACCACCGAGCACCGGCACGACGTGATCATTTCCGGCGCCGGCCCGAATGGACTCATGCTGGCCTGCGAACTCGCACTCGGCGGGATCCACCCGATCGTCCTGGATGCGCTGCCCGGGCCGAGCGACGAACCCAAAGCCAACGGTTTGGTCGGACAGGTCGTGCGGTTGCTCGATATGCGCGGGCTGTACCCGGGATTCGCGGCGGAACTGGCCCGCCGGGGGTTTCCGGGCGAGCCCGAAATCCCGCAGCCGAGCCCGCACTACATCTTCGCCGGTATGCCACTGGACCTGGCCGGAGTACCGGACAACCCGCTCTACGGCCTGCCGGTTCCGCAACCGCTACTGGTGCGTCTCCTGGCCGACCGTGCCGTCGAACTCGGCGTCGACCTGCGGTGGGGGCACCGCCTCGACGAGGTCGCCGATCACGGAGAGTCGGTGACGGTCACGGTGTCCCACGCCGGCGGCACCTATCGCCCGACCGCACGTTTCCTGGTCGCCGCCGACGGCGGACGGAGTCCGGTGCGTAAACAGCTCGGCATCGCGTTCCCCGGCCTCACCACCGGCGACCGGATCACCCGGATGGGCCACGCCGAGGTACCGGCCGAACTGCGTACCGCCGACGGCGGTATCGAGATTCCGGGAGCCGGCCGGTTCCACTTCGGTCACAACAGGATCGAGCGCGGCGGAATGTTCGTATTCGCCGAACTGATCCCCGGCACACCGATGGTCGGCGTCACCGAGTACGACGCCGATCCGGTCGCCGAGGACACACCCATGACCTTCGACGAGTTACGCGCCGGTATCCGCCGTGTCCTCGGCACGGATCTGCCGATGCGTCCGCCCGCCGGCCCGGGTCCGCACGCACTGCGCCGCACCGTCGACCAGAACACCCGGCTGGCCGAGCGTTACCGGCACGGTCGCGTTTTCCTGCTGGGAGATGCCGCCCACGTGCATTCGGCCACCGGCGGCCCGGGCCTCAATCTCGGTCTGCAGGACGCGATCAATCTGGGCTGGAAGCTGGCGAAACACCTGCGAGGCACCGCACCGGACGCACTGCTCGACACCTACGAGAGCGAACGGCGACCGGTGGCCGAACGCGTCATCCTGCAGAGTCTCGCGCAGACCGCGCTACTCGCCCCGGGACCGGAGGTCACCGCCCTGCGCGGACTGTTCGAGGAGATCATGGGTATCCCCGGGGTGTCCGGGCATATCGCACACCTGCTGGCCGGCTCGGATGCGCGCTACGATGTCGGTGACGAGCACCCACTGTCGGGGTTCCTGGTCCCCGATCTCGTGCTCGAGACCTGCGACGGGCGCCGGCGGGTCGCCGACCTGCTGCACACCGCACGACCGCTTCTCCTCGATCTGGGCGCCGGAATCTCCCTCGGCACGGCATACCGGGACCACATCGATATCGTCTCCGCCACTACGACCGATACCGATGCGGCGGCCCTGCTGATCCGGCCGGACGGCTATATCGCCTGGGCCACAAGCGAACCCAGTGACACCGGACTGCACGCGGCCTTGGCGCGCTGGGTCCGCCCGGCACGCCCTGTGGCTGCGCGGATGGGATGACGACCGGGGCAGCGGGCGTCGGAGCCGCCCGGCGGAGCGTGATCGCTCGCACGACCGTCCGCGTCCGAGGTGTCCGACACACTTACGTGCTCTGCCTGTACTCGCCGGGTACCTGCGACCATGATCGGACCGGCACCGGTCGGCGATACCGCGGGCGGTCGGCCGGCGTCCGTTACCCGAAGGGAGTGCAGGGTGGAGCCGAAGCGCGCAGACGGCGAGGCGGATACCGATACCGCCTCATCGGCGCAGGTAACCGATGTACCGCCACGGCGCCTCACGGCGATCCGGACATGGGTCGGGCCGCTGGTGGTCGTCACCGCGCTGATGGCGCTGCTGTCGACCATGTATCTGGGCTATGTCATCGACCCGGAGAAGAATCTGCACGACTTCCCGATCGCGCTGGTGAATCAGGACGACGGCGATATCCGCGACGGCACCCCGATCAATATCGGCGATCAGATCACCGAGGCGCTGACCCAGCGGGTTCCGGCGGACAAGGTCGATCTGCGGGTGACCGGTATCGGCGAGGCGCAGCGACTGCTCGGAAACGGTGAGGTCTACGGCGCGATCCTGCTGCCCAGCGATCTGTCCAAGCGGTTATCGATTCTCGGCGCCGGTGCCGTGGTTCCCGGGGATATCGAACGGCCGGCCATTACCGTGATCACCAATCCCCGCACCGGTACCTACGCCACCCAGATCGTCCAGATCGTGGCCCAGCAGGCGCTGACACAGGTCGACACCGAGGTCGGCAAACAGCTGACGGCGGCGGTCGAGGCCGAACTCGATTCCGCTCCCGCCGGTGGTACCGAGCTCACCGGCGCCGCCCGCCTCGTCCTGGCCGACCCGATCGATGTACTGATCGACCCCTACCGGCCGCTACCGGACGGCACCGGCCGGGGCCTATCGGCGTTCTTCTACACCCTGCTGGTGGTCCTGGCGGGGTTCACCGGAGCCATGATCGTGCACACGATGGTGGATTCGGCGCTGGGCTTCATACCGGCCGAATACGGACCGTGGTTCGTGCACCATCCCACCGCGCCGCATTCCCGATTGCGCACACTGCTGTTGAAATGGGGGGTGATCACGGTGGCGGCACCGATCGTTTCCGGTGTCTACCTCGGTATCGGGACACTCCTGCATATGCCGATCGACCACGCCTTGGCCCTGTTCCTGTTCACCACACTGGCGATCGTGGCCGTGGGTGTGACCGCACTCTCGATCCTGGCGGCGTTCGGTTCGGCCGGTCTGCTGGTGAATCTGGTGCTGTTCATCGTGCTGGGGCTGCCCTCGGCCGGTGCCACCATTCCGCTGGAAGCCTCCCCGCACTACATGGCCTGGCTGGCCGCGTTCGAGCCGATGCACCAGATCTATCTCGGGGTCCGCTCGATCCTCTACTTCGACGCCCACGGCAACCCCGGACTCGCGCGTGGCGTCGGGATGAGCCTGCTCGGGCTCGCCGTGGGGCTGGTACTCGGCGCGGTGACGACGTCCGTCTACGACCGGAAAGGCCTGGAACGCCGCAGCCGGTGAGCGGCCCGGGATCACGCAGCCGCTGCGCGGCCCTGATTCGCTCCACAACACCACCGTCCCGGCCACGCCGACTGCGCAAGATCGGTCAAGCAGGTCCGCGGCCCAGCAGCCAGACTCGGTAGGTGACCACCCGACGTGACCGACTGCGCGAACTGCTGGATGCCGTTCTCGACGAGGACAATGCGACCCTCGGCCAGATGGCCGCCGGCGTCTACTCGTCCCCGTTCCATTTCGCCCGGCAGTTCAGCCGCGGCACCGGTGAATCACCGGTGAGCCTGCGGCGGCGCGTGCTCCTCGAGCGGGCCTGCTGGCAACTCGGCGGCGGTGCCTCCGTGACAGAGGTGGCCATCGCTGCCGGGTACGACACGGTGGAGGGTTTCAGCCGAGCTTTCACCCGCGCCTTCGGCCATCCCCCGAGCGCCACCCCGCCACCGATGACCAAGACTCCTCGATGGCTGCCGTCGGTGAACGGGATCCATTTCCATCCCCCCATATCGCTGTGGGTAGAGGGGGAACCGAAGGGACGTTCCGATATGGACCCGACCGCGCTGCTGCTGCACCACGATCTCGACGACACCCGGCTGCTCCTGAAGGCGGCGGCCGGGTCGAGCGAGGAGCAGTACCGGCGAACGCGGGCAGGCGCGGCGACCGTACTGCCGTGGGACGGACCGGAGGATTCGATCGCCACGGCCCTCGACCATCTGATCCGGACCAAGGAGGTGTGGCTCGCCTCGATAGACGGCGCCGATACGCCCGGACACGGTGGCGACGATGTGCCCGCGCTGCTGGCACGTCTCGACGAGGTGGGACCGCGCTGGCTGGATACGATTCGCGAGATCGATCGCCGCGGCGGCTGGGGCGACACCCTGATCGACGCACTGTGTGAACCACCGGAGAGCTTCGTACTCGGCAGTGTGATCGCCCATGTGCTCACCTACTCCGCGTATCGTCGCCAGCAGGTGCGGTACTGGATGCGCGAGGATTCACCGGAGAACGACGCCCTCGGCTGGGGCGATCCGATCGACTGGCTGCGCAGACGAACGTGAGACGACCGGACGGCTCCGTTCGAACCCCGGTGACCGCGCCCGGCTAACCCGAGGAAACCGACGCGGTCCAGGAGGCGAAGGCCCTGGGGTTGCGGGTCTGCAGCAGTACGCGCCCGGGTCCGGTGAAATCGAAAACCAGCCCCTCACCCGATTTCAGTGATTGCAGGGACCGGCCGGAGACCGCTCGGCGGATGGTGAACTGTATCGAGAGATCGTAGGCAACGACGTGCCCGGTATCTACGGTGACGAGTTCGCCGGGAGCCAGATCGACGATATCGATGGCACCGAAGACCCCGACCACAACATCCCCCTCTCCGTGCGCGCGGAGGCCGAATCCGCCTTCGCCGCCGAAGAGGTTCGCGAAACCGCCCCATTGGCTCTCCACTCGCACACCGGCCGAATTCGCGATCCAGCCGCCGCGGCTGATGAAATACGGCCGGTCCGGCGATATCGGGAGCGCGAGCATGTCACCGGGCAGCGAGGGTGCCACATCGACCCAGCCACCGGCCTCGGGTGCGGTGAATGTGGAGACGAAGAACGATTCGCCCGACAGCACCGAACGTTTCAGCCCGGCGAGGATCCCGCCCTCGGCTTTGGCCTCCAGGGTCACTCCGGCCGAATGCGCCACCATGGCACCGGTTTCCACCCGCACCGGCTCACCCCCCGCCAGAACACACCGCGCCATGGTCGACGACGGATTGTGCCGCAGTTCAACTTTCATGAGCCGACACTACCGCCCCCGTGAGTCACCGTCCGATGTTCGGTCCGCGGTCCATCGAAAGGGCCACCTACCGTTGTCCGCCACGGTTTCGCGGGTGGATCCGCGGGCGTTCAGTGGCCGACCATATGCCGGGTCTGCCCCGGAAATGGCCGATATCGACCGGTTTGCCCGGTGCGGTGGGGCCCGGGTAGCCACTCGCTGTGTGTCCGGGTCACCCGGAACGCACCCGCGTTACTTCCCGGCAAACGGGAGGTGAATCAATCCAGCAATCGCAGGGCATCCGCGTCGCGGGCGACGAGCGCGCGCCCGTCGGCGGTGAAAACGATGGGACGCTGGATGAGACGCGGATGCTCGGCGAGCGCGGTGATCCAGCGTTCCCGGTCCGCGGCGGTGCGACCCCAGCCGGACATACCCAGTTCCTTGGCGATGTCCTCACCGGTCCGCGTGATCTCCCACGGTTCGGCGCCCAGCCGATCCAGGACTGCCCGCAGTTCCGCCGCGGTCGGTGGATCCTCCAGGTAGCGGCGGACCGTATACGCGGCGCCGACGGCATCCAGATGTGCCAGCGCCGCCCGGCTCTTGGTGCAACGCGGATTGTGCCAGACCTCGGCTTCCGGAGTACTCATACAGCGAGCGTAGCGGTCCGCATCTCGGTTATCGGCACCACCGGCAGATGCGGCCGTTCCGGCGCGCACCTGCCGTCGCCACCACTACATATGCATCCACTCCGGCCATACCCGCGACCACGATTCGCGTGGTTGGGCGCATTTCCACAGCGTGAGATCGCGGGTGGTGCCGAGGAACCCGAGCCGGGTGTCGACCCGCCCGATCGGTTCGAGTACGGCGAATTGGCTCCGCAGCCGGTCCTCGTCACCCCCCACGCACACCATGGTGGTCGCGGTATCGGGAGGTGCGCCGAAGTATCCGAACCCACGGGCGGGGCTGTACACCCCCGGCAAATCGTCACCCGCCAGGTGGTCCAGTGCGCCCGCCTGCCAGTAACTGTCGGCGATGACGGCAGACGCCGCCTGTTCTCGCGGCGTGAGCGAATCGTGGGCCGCGACCACCGCGGCAGCCAGCTCGGGCCACCCGAATTCACCGTAGAGCCCGATCTGGATCGCGGCCGCGGCCTCGTCCTCGGGCATGACTATGTCCTCCGGGGGCTGCCAAGGCGTCGATATGAGCACAACCAGTATCGATACGGCGGCCAGCACCGCCCCGGATCCGATGAGGACGCGTCGGCGCCATCGCGACGCGGAACGGGTCACCACCTCGGTCAGCCCGACGGCACCCGCGGCGAATATCACCCCGTACATACCGGCCACGTAGTAGATCCGGCCGCCGGATACCAGGAAGACGATAAGCAACAGCAGGGCGGTGGCACCGAGGAAGCGGTACGGCCGCAGCGAATCACGCCGCAGCAGCGCCCAGACCCCGTAGCACAGGAGCACCGCGCCCAGCACACCCGCGATCAGCACCGCCAGCGGAACGAATGCGACCGGCCCGCCGGTGGCCTGCTGCTCCTGCCGCACCGCGGCGGTCAGCGCCAGCTGCGGCCACCCGCGATCGGCCTGCCAGAGCAGCAGCGGGGCCGAAACGAGCAGTACGCCGAACCCGCCCAGCCACAGCAGCGGCCGGCGCACCAGATCACGGGGACCGAAAAACAGCGAACTGACTGCCACGGCCAGCCAGAAGAACGGGATCAGCCATTTGACCTGCATATCTACGGCCGTCGCCGCGGCCGCGACCAGGAGCAGGCCGTCGCGCCGGGTCCGTACCCAGCGCACGACCAGCCAGGTGATCAGCACCCACAGGGCGGTATCGATGGCGTTCGTCGACAGATTCTTGGCCTGCAGCAGCAGGAACGGCGAGGTAGCGTAGCCCACCGCGGTCAGGACCTGCGCGACGCGACCGCCACCGAACTCCCGGGCGATCTGCGCGCTCACCACGATCGCAACCACGGTCAGCAGGATGGCCGGCAGCCGCAATGCCACCAGCGATCCGGGAGCGACGGTATCCATCGCCAAAGCGAGAAACGGCAGCACCGGCCCCTGATCGGCGTAGCCGATCGATAAGCGCCGGCCCGCTGCCAGAAAATACAGTTCGTCGCCGAAATAGCCGTAGCGGGTCGCCGAGAGGACCAGTACAACGGCCGATACGGCGGCGACGCCGAGCACCGGGGCCGTGGCGAACGAGCGGGCGGCGGGAGCCTCCGGCACTGGATCGGTAGCGAGGGTCGTCGTCGTCACGGGCACTCCTGACTGTGGGCCGGGTAATCCAGAACATATCGGTGCCACAACCGTGCTGCCGTCCCCCTGACGAACGATTCCGGAATGAGCATTGCGGGGTAGCGGGCTCCACCCGCAGACCTACCCGCACTCGGCCGAAGTGCCTGTGGCCCAGTACAGACGAGGGCCGCGCTCCCGATGGAAGCGCGGCCCTCGCAGCAGTGCCGTTACAGGTACTGGCCGGTGTTGGATTCGGTATCGATCGCCCGGCTCGCGCTGGCGTTCTTACCGGTGACCAACGTACGGATGTAGACGATCCGCTCGCCCTTCTTACCCGAGATACGGGCCCAGTCATCGGGATTCGTGGTGTTGGGCAGGTCCTCGTTCTCGGAGAACTCGTCCACGATCGAATCGTAGAGATGCTGGATCCGCAGACCCGGATTGCCGGTATCGAGCACCGCCTTGATGGCGTACTTCTTGGACCGGTCCACGATGTTCTGGATCATGGCACCGGAGTTGAAGTCCTTGAAGTACAGGACCTCCTTGTCACCGTTGGCGTAGGTGACCTCCAGGAAGCGGTTGTCCTCGCTCTCGGCGTACATCCGGTCCACCACCCGCTCGATCATCGCGCGGATGCAGGCCACCTTGTCGCCGTTGAACTCGGTCAGATCGTCCGCGTGCAGCGGCAGATGCTCGGTGAGGTACTTCGAGAAGATGTCCTGCGCGGATTCGGCGTCGGGACGCTCGATCTTGATCTTCACGTCCAGCCGGCCGGGCCGCAGGATCGCGGGGTCGATCATATCCTCGCGGTTGGAGGCGCCGATGACGATGACGTTCTCCAGCCCTTCCACACCGTCGATCTCGCTGAGCAGCTGCGGCACCACGGTGGTCTCCACATCCGAGGAGACACCGGAACCGCGGGTGCGGAAGATCGAATCCATCTCGTCGAAGAACACGATCACCGGGGTGCCCTCGGACGCCTTTTCCCGGGCCCGCTGGAAGATGATCCGGATATGGCGCTCGGTTTCACCCACGAACTTGTTCAGCAGCTCGGGACCTTTGATGTTCAGGAAGTAGGACTTCGCTTCCTTGGCATCCTCACCTCGCGCCTCGGCGATCTTCTTGGCCAATGAGTTGGCGACGGCCTTGGCGATGAGCGTCTTACCGCAGCCCGGCGGGCCGTAGAGCAGGACGCCCTTCGGCGGGCGCAGCGCGTATTCGCGGAACAGGTCCTTGTGCAGGAACGGCAGCTCCACGGCGTCGCGGATCTGCTCGATCTGCCGGCCGAGACCGCCGATATCGTTGTAGCCGACATCGGGCACCTCTTCCAGCACCAGATCCTCGACCTCGGCCTTCGGAATCCGCTCGAACGCGAAACCGGCCTTGGTATCGACCAGCAGCGAATCACCCGGCCGCAGCTTGCGCACCGGGGAGTCCGGATCCTCCATATCGTCGGCATCGGCGAGTTTGGCCAGCGGACCGGACAGCCAGACGACCCGCTCTTCGTCCGCATGGCCGACGACCAGGGCGCGGCGGCCCCCGTCGAGGACCTCGCGTAGCGTGCCTATCTCACCGATGGCGTCGAACAGACCCGCCTCGACAACCGTCAGCGCCTCGTTCAATCGGACGGTCTGGCCGTACGCGAGCGTGCTGGTGTCGATATTCGGCGAGCAAGTCAGTCGCATCTTGCGGCCGGAGGTGAATACGTCGACGGTCTGATCCTCGTAGACACCGATCAGAATCCCGTAACCGCTGGGCGGCTGACCGAGCCGGTCGACCTCCTCACGCAACGCGACGAGTTGCTGCCGCGCTTCTTTCAGGGTATCCATCAGCTTGGTGTTGCGAATGGTCAGCGAATCGATACGGGCTTCCAATTCCCGTGAGCGATCCGGTGAGTCGGCGAGTTGCCTCCGGAGTGCAGCCGCTTCGGCGCGTACTGCCTCGAGTTCTCTCCAGGCCGCCGAATCCGAATTCTCGATGGGGCTCATGTGCTGCTCCTCCCAGTCCCGGTCTATCAACGCTACCGGGCGCGACCCGTTTGCGCTGTCCGACATGGTTTCGTCGTGATCACATATGGTCCGCGGCGGTTCGCTGGTCAAACCATGTTAGCCTCCCCTAACCCTAATTCGGTGGGCATCCCCACCGACTAGCCGAAAGGTTGCCAGCTATGCACCTTCCCGCACGGACGCTGTGGTTGTCCCGAGCCGCGGCGACGACGGTCGCGGCCGCCGCCCTGGCGGTGGGACTGACGGCATGCGGATCAGACGACGGCAGCGGTACCCCCGAGACGAGCGCGGCCACCAGCAGTGCCGCGGCCCCCACCACGGCCGAACACGACCACGGCGATTCCGGGGACGCGCCCACCGCGGAGAGCCTACAGGCCACCCTCGAACAGATCACAAACCCGGATGTCTCGGTCGACGACAAGGTGAACCTGATCGTCGACGGCGAGAACCGGCGTGACCTTCTCGACAAGCTCAACGCGGCATTGCAGTCCTACCGGGGCATCACCTACCAGGTCGCCGAGGTCACCGTCGACGGGGATACGGCCACCGGTCAGACCACCATCACCAGCCCCACGGGCCAGACCGCCCCGCCGATGCCGATGACCTGGCAGCACCAGGACGGCACCTGGAAACTGTCCGACGACGCTGCGTGCGTCCTGCTCAGTTTCGCGCAGCTCCCCTGCACTCCCGCCTGACAGGGCGCAGCCGGCCGGCGCCCCGTACAGACCGGGCACGGCCGGTGCCGGCGGTCGGCGAAGCGCGTGGCCGGCCGCCGGCGCGGGGGATCCGTAGCACCGCTCAGGTCCGGGACCCGCGGTGAAGTGCCGTACACCGGCCGTCCACCACGGGTGCCGCCGTTCGAGCCGAGAAACGGCCCGTCAGCCCTTCGAGGGCCGGCGCTGGGGCTTCGGGGTCACCACACCCTCGGCGAGCCGGCGAGCGCTCACCAGGAACGCGGTATGCCCCTGCATCCGGTGTTCGGGCCGCACCGCCAGACCCACGACATGCCAGCCGCGCACCATCGACTCCCAGGAGCGCGGTTCGGTCCAGCACTGCTGTTCGCGCAGGGCTTCGACCAGCTTCGACAGCTGGGTCACCGTCGCGACGTAGACCATCAGCACCCCGCCGGGGACCAGGGCTCGGGCGACGGACGGCAGCGCATCCCACGGAGCCAGCATGTCCAGTACGACCCGGTCCACCTCATCCCCCGGGTAGTCGGCCACATCGGCGACCGTCAGCTCCCAGTTCTCCGGCCGCTCGCCGAAGAACCGTTCCACATTCCGCACCGCGTGCTCGGCGTGGTCCTCGCGTATCTCGTAGGACACCACGGACCCCGTCGGCCCGACCGCACGCAACAGTGAGCAGGTCAGCGCTCCGGAACCCGCGCCCGCCTCCAGGACCCGGGCGCCGGGGAACATATCGCCCTCGTGCACGATCTGGGCGGCGTCCTTGGGATAGATCACCGCCGCGCCGCGGGGCATGGACATCACGTAGTCGGTCAGCAGCGGGCGCAGAGCCAGATACGGGGTGCCGTTGTTGGAGTGCGCGAGCGTGCCCTCCTCGGCGCCGATCAGATCGTCGTGGGCGATGGCGCCGCGGTGGGTGTGGAACTGTTTGCCCGGCTCCAGCAGCACCGTGTACAACCTGCCCTTGGCGTCGGTCAGCTGCACCCGGTCGCCGACGACGAATGGCCCGGTCCGTCTGGCCGTCATGGATCTCCGTTCCCTGTTCCGCCTCCGCGCGCGATTGCGCGCGTGGGCACCGTGTCGGTACCGACGGATAGCCTGCCAGGTATGGCAGCGCCCCCGAGCACACCCCCGTCGAGTCGCGGCCCCGAGGCGGCTCCCCGGCCCGCACGTCCGGCGCTGTCGCCTTCGCGCGCAGCGGATTTCAAACAGTGCCCGCTGAAGTACCGCCTCCGCGCCATCGACCGGATCCCGGAAGAGCCCACCCGTCAGGCGGTACGCGGCACGGTGGTGCACGCGGTCCTCGAGGATCTCTATGCGCTACCGGCCGCCGAACGCGATCCGGAACGAGCGATGACACTCGCCGGCCCCGCGTGGGTCCGCGTACTCGCCGGACAACCGGATGCGTCACGACTGATCGACGGCGACGAAGAACTCGAGGAATTCCTCGACGAGGTCCGGGCGCTGGTACGCACCTACTACCGGCTCGAAGATCCGCGGCGCTTCGAACCGGAATCCTGCGAAACCCGGCTCGAGGTCGAACTGGCCGACGGCGCCCCACTGCGCGGTTTCGTCGACCGCATCGATGTGGCACCCACCGGGGAGCTACGGGTGGTGGACTACAAGACCGGCCGGGCGCCGGGCCCCGACCGGGAAACCCGGGCCCTGTTCCAGTTGAAGTTCTACGCACTGATGCTGCTGCGCAGCCGCGCGGTGGTGCCGGCCCAGCTACGACTGGTGTACCTGGCCGACGCCCAGTTGCTCACCTACACCCCGGACGAGCAGGAACTGCTCCGATTCGAGCGCACCCTCATGGCCCTGTGGGAAGCGGTGCGTGCGGCGGGCAGCACCGGAGATTTTCCGCCGAATCCGGGTTGGCTGTGTGATTACTGCGCCTACAAATCCCTCTGTCCGGCATTCGACGGAACACCGCCGCCGTACCCCGGCTGGCCCGCGCACGAAGAATCCGCCGCCGAAACCTTCGCCGAATCGATATCGGACTGAAATTTGCGCCGGCGCCGCGCACGCGGGGTTTCGACCCTTCCGGGCGGTGTTTCAGCACAGATGGGCCCCGACCTCCCGGGGGCCCCGCTGAGCGAGGCACCACCGGTGGGCACGAGCCGGGGTCGGCCGACTCCTGTCAAAAAGCGCGGCAGGAGCGGATATCGGTGGCGAGGATCGCGCGGGCGCCCAGTTCGGCGAGCTGGTCCATCAGTTCGTTGCCCTGTTTGCGCGGGACCAGCGCGCGGACCGCTACCCAATCCGGGTCGGCCAGCGGGGCGACGGTCGGTGATTCCAGGCCCGGGGTGAGCTGTGCGGCCGCCTCCAGCAGACTCTTCGGGCAGTCGTAGTCGAGCATCAGATACTGCTGAGCGAACACCACACCGCGGACCCTGGCAATGAGCTGGTTACGTGCCCGGTCGCGCTGATCGGAATCGGCCTGTTCGACCAGCACCGCCTCGGAATCGCACAGCGACTCCCCGAAGGCCACCAGGTTGTGCTGGCGCAGGGTCCGCCCGGAACCGACCACATCGGCGATCGCATCGGCCACGCCGAGCTGGATCGAGATCTCCACCGCACCGTCGAGCCGGATCACCTCGGCCTGGATCCCGCGCCGGGACAGATCGGCCAGTACCAGGTTCGGGAACGAGGTGGCGATCCGTTTGTCCTGCAGATCCCGGACCGTCCAATCCTTACCCTGGGGCGCGGCATAGCGGAAGGTGGAACCGCCGAACCCGAGCGGCAGGCGTTCGGCCACCGGCGCCCCGGAGTCGAGGGCCAGGTCACGGCCGGTGATACCGAGATCCAGTTCCCCGGAACCGACGTAGATGGCGATATCTTTCGGCCGCAGGAAGAAGAACTCCACCTGGTTGGCCGGATCGAGGACGGTGAGGTCCCGGGAATCGGTGCGCTTGCGATAACCGGCCTCGGAGAGGATCGCGGCGGCGGATTCGGAGAGTGCGCCTTTATTGGGTACTGCGACGCGCAGCATGGCTGGTCCTTTCGGCTTCGGAGGTATGGGCGGGGCGTCTACAGATGTCGGTAGACGTCCTCCAGCCGCAGCCCGCGGCCCACCATCAGCACCTGCACCCAGTAGAGCAGCTGCGAGATCTCCTCGGCGAGCGCCTCGTCACCCTCGTGTTCGGCGGCCAGCCACACCTCACCGGCCTCCTCCAGCACCTTCTTGCCCTGGGTATGGACGCCCGCGTCCAGTGCGGCGACGGTACCCGACCCGGCGGGCCGGGTGGTTGCGCGATCCTGGAGCTCGGCGAACAGGGCTTCGAAAGTCTTCACGGCAGGTCATTCTTTCAGACCACCGCGCCGCGCCTCCGCTCGAGTGCGCGCGGCTGTGCCGTGGCCCTCATTCCGGCCGAGCCGGCTCGTCCGGCGCACCGCACCCGGAGCATCTCCGGGTGCGGTATCGGTACGGCGTTCACGCTATTGCTCGGCGAGCAGCGCTTCCAGCTCGGCGACCGCGCTACGCAGATGGTCGGCGAACGCGTACATCTCGTCGGCCACCTGGGCCGGCGTCGCCAGGTAGAGGTTCCATCGGTCCGGCAGCAGGACGTAAGCGACGCCGATGCATTTCGGGCTGGTGGAACCGAAACCGAAGTAGCGGATGTTCACCGATGGTGCCGAACTGGTGCTGAGGTAGTCGTCGCGCATGATCGTCCACCCGGGGCTGCCGTACAGCGGGATGGGATCGGTGATACCGAGTTCGGCTCCCCGGCGCCGCTGGATCCATTCGAGCTCCCACAGGTGCTGCTCCGGCGCCGCACCGGACTGGCACTGTTTGGCCCGCGCCACATGTGCACCCGCGGCGGCACGGGCAGCGGCGAGCTTCGCTGCGGTATCGGCCGCCGGATCCTGCATGGTGTCGACGAACGCGATCATCTCCGGAGTGATCACCCGCATGGCCTCGGTGCGGCCGTTGCGGTACTGCCGGGTCGCGATGGATTCGTAGGTGGCGCCGGTGAGCCCCTTGCTGCGGCGGTGCGCGAGCTGGTAGCTGAGCTGGGCGAATGCATCAGGGGAGATACCGAGCTGTTTGGCGCGGGTGGTCCCGAACTCGTCGAACGACACCGTGGTAGTGGCATTGTCCGCGGCGTACTGCGCGAACGCCGCACCGGCGGCGACCACCGCGGCGCGCTGCGCGGCGTCGAGCCGGAATTCGATCTGCTCGACCGGGGCGAGCCCCTGCCCCCGCGCCCCGGACCGCTCGGTATGGCCGGCGACCGGCGTCTCCAGCAGCGCGTCGACGAAGGACAGAACGGTGGTTCCGTCCAGCCCGCAGTGTTCGATATTGATCCCGGCCTGGCCGTCGGCGAACACGACGAACGACACCGATTTGTCGAACCAGCGATTGGCGCTGTCACCGTGCAGCAGGGTATCGCCGGCGTGGAGTTCGTCGCGGGGCGCGAAGTCCTCGAGGCAGACGCAGAACAGCGCCGTTTCGATCGTATCGAGCGCGGCGGCATTGTGCGGGTCGGTCAGCAGTTCGGCGCGGGCGTGCGCCCAGTCGGCGCGGGCGGCGGTGGTCAGATGCCCGACCGATGTACCGGCGGGCGCGGGCTCGGTGGCCGATTTCAGGATCACGCGCAGGCCGGCGACCAGATCCTCGAACGCGTACGGGTCGCCGTCGGGGCCCAGCACGTCCATCCGGAACATACTGCCGCGGTGCAGAACCAGGATATGGCGGGCGGTGGAGGGCCCCGGCCATTCCTCGCTGTAGGGCACGCGCACGGTGTCCTGTTCGGCACCGGGTATCCGGGTTTCGGAGAACAGATACTTGTTCTGCCACATCGACAGCCGCTGTCCCCGCTGGGTGACCGGGGGGATCTCCTCCCGGTCCAGCGCGACCTTGTAGTCGAGGGCGGCCGAGACCAGCGCCGCTGCCCGATCGGCCTGCCCCGCCGCGGTGGAAGCCGCCAGCGCGGTGTCGTTCCGGAACAGGAAGAAGAAGTTGGCGTTCAACGCGATCCGGTCGCGCCTGCCCAGGTACCGGGAGGGCCAGAACCGGTCCAGCCAGCTGCCCACACCCGGGGTCTCCTCGTATTCGCGCAGAGCCGCGTGCAGGGTCCGTCCGGCGCCGCCGGGGCGCAGTAGGTCGGCCACGGCTTCCTCGGTGACCGCCAGTTCCTCGGCGGTCAGCAGGGGCGAACACCATTCGACGAAGCGCTCGCAACTGTCTTCGAGGGTCGGCAGCGGGACCCTGGGCAACTGGTCCTCGGCGGCAAAGGTGCTTTCGGTCAAGTCGTCTCCTGTATTTTTGGCGCGCCTCCGGCGCGCGGGGTTTCGGCCCTCCTTGGGCCCTGCTTTCAGCCCTCGAGACTCGCGGCTGCGCCGCATGCGCTTCGAGGGCTGAAAGCAGGGCCGGGCCGAAACCTACAAGGGCCTCGTAAGACTCGGCACCGCCGCTGGGCACGTTCAGGTCGGCACGGGCCCGGCGGGGCTGGGGCTACGAAATCGGGCGGGACACATATAGGTTGGCATACAGCATGCCCTCGTCCTCCAGGCCGGCCGTATCGATGCCGTTGGCGGTGAGGTTTTCCAATACCTGTGCGCGTTCGGCGTCCGATGCGAACCGGCGCTGGGCGAACTCGCCCGGCATCCGCTCCGTGCGGTAACCCAGTGCGGCCAATTCCGCCTCGATCGGACCGAAACCGTACATACGCAGGACGAAGTGCGCCATCCAGGGTCTGCGGTCCGGGTGGGCGGTGGCGATTCGGGCGATGGTTTTCTCGGTGACATAGCCGATACAACCGGTCGAGATCACCAGATCGGCCGAGGCGAGGATGGCGCGCTGCTCGTCGGTGGGGTCGGCGGCCTCGAGATCGGCGTGCACCACGGCATCCAGCAGTCCCGCCGCGTAGCCGTATTCCAGGGCCGGCCCGGAGGCGTCCATTCCGATGAACCGGACCCCCGGCAATGCGTCGGCATCGCGGATGCGGTCGCGGTCACGGTCGATGAGATCCTCGGTTCCGAGGCCGGGTTCGACATAGGACCGCGTCAGCTCGGCGAGGCCGGTATCCAGGCGCAGCAGCGCGGCGTTCACACCGTACGAGCAACCGATATCGAGCACCGCGGGTGCGGTCTGCGTGGCCACTTGGTATGCCAGGATCTGCTCTCGCAGATAAGGTTTCGCCAATTCCGGTATGCAGTAGCCCAGTTCGGACATCCGGGCGTAGTAGTCGCGGGGATCGGGCCTCGAGTAGATATCGTCGAAGGAAGCTTTCCCGGTGGTGTGCAACGGCACTGGCACGTTGTGTTCCTCTCGGTAGGGCGGTACCCACTCGATCGTGTACCTGATCAATCGAGCAGCCGGTCACCTCGGACGGCATCCGCCGCCGCGTGATGATCCGGGAGCACCCGCCCGAACAGCTGGCGGGTGCGTTCCACGGTGCCGATGACACCGGGGCGGTCACTGTAGGCGAAGATCGCCGTATGCCGAGGGGTTGTGCCCCGCACCGGGGAAACCCGGTGCAGCGAATACCTTCCCTGGAAAAGCTGCAGATCGCCGGGCCGCAACTCCAGCCGCCGGACCAGCCTGTCGCCCGACCCGGTCAGCACCGCGTGGACGTCGTCCAGGTTCTCGGTGCGCGGGGACCGGATGTTCGGGCAGTATTCGAACACGCCCCCGGACTCCGGCGCCGCCGTGAGCATGCTGACAGTGAACTCGTTGGTATCGAAATGCCATGGATGCGCGTTGCCCGGTGCCACCACATTCAGGACGAGACCGGCCAGCGGATCGGCGAATTCGTGCAGTTCCTCCCGGCCGAAGCAGTCGGCGAGGAATCGCTGGAACTCGGGCGTGGTGTACAGCTGCTGGATCAGTGAATCGGCGGGAATCCGATCACGCGGGACGAAGGCGTTACCGCGTTCGAAGATGATCCGGCCGGGATGATCCGCGGGTAGATCGGTATCGAGCGGAATGTTGTAGGCGTTGACCCGTTCGGTGCGGTAGTAGGCGTGCGGCGCCATCCGCTCGCCCTGGCCGGACAGCAACGCGTGCAGCTCCGGTCTGATGAACTCACGCAGTACGGTGCACCCGTCCTCCGCGAGGTCGGCTCGCGCGGCGGCCACCGCGGCACGCCAGCCGGGCGTACCGGGCTCCGCGAGCGGATAGCGGGAGGTATCGACGATTTCGTCCAAGGTCACCGTGGCGGCCATAGCGATATTGTTATCGCGGAATGCGCGACACGCCCGGCGAATGCCGGATATACCCGGTGAGACCGGTCACGGACCGTTCGGTCTTGTTGATTCGCAACACTATTCGTTCGAAAAGACTGTCATTCCCCACCACGGGGTCCGAGTTGTCATCGGAACAGCCGGCGTTCGGGCACCCGGCCTCCCGGTCCGTCCGGGACCGATCACTCTCCGACGGGTTGCCGCAGACGCCGCGACAAACACGTCTCCAAGTCGGTTGCGGCCAATCCGATCAGGCTGTCCCGATGCACCCGGGACGGGTCGAGGGGGACCGGAATCTCGCACGGCACCACCAGCACCCCGCATCCCGCCGCCGCGGCCGCCGCTACTCCGGTGGCCGAATCCTCGACCGCCACACAGTCGCGCGGGTCCAGTCCGAGCAGTTCCGCCGCCCGCAGATAGACAGCCGGGTCGGGCTTTCCGCGCGGTACCTCGTCGCCACACACCGAGACGTCGAACCGGTCCCGTCCCAGAGTTTCCAGGGCCAGTTCGGTGAGCGAACGCTTGGTGTTGGTCACCAGTGCGCAGGGCAAGCCCGCGGCGCGGACCATATCCAGCGCCTCCGCCGCACCCGGCCGCCACGGAATAGGCCCGGTCATGAGTTCGGTGACCCGCCGCTCCAGAAAGTGCCCGGCCTCCTCCACCGCCGAAGGATATGGCTCGAGCCCCAGCTCGGTGAACATGATCCGCAGGGCATCGGCCCCCGACGCGCCGATGAGCGCGTGCCGGATCTCCTGGGTCATCTCCCGCCCCAGTTCCCGGGCCAGCTCACGGACGCCGATATCCCAGAGCTTCTCCGAATCGAGCAGGGTGCCGTCCATATCCCACAGCACCCCGGCGAGCTGGGCCATACCCTCGGACCTTTCGTTCACGATGGATCGTGCCGGGTCACGGCATACGCCGGAAACCCCCGGCCGACGGTAGGCCGATCAGGGCGGCGGCGGCAAACCCGGTTGCCCGGATCACAGCAGCTCGGACGCGGTGATGACCAGATGCCCGCCGGCGGGCACCACCCGGAAGGACCGGCTCTCCGACTGCACCGATCCGTCGCTCATCGTGTACGTCACCGTCGCGACCGCGGAGCCGTCGCCGGACGGGCGGACCGAACCGATACCGACCGAGCCGATGGTCGACCAGAACTGGGTGTATGCGGCGAAACCGCCCGTGGCGGCCTGGTATTCGGGAGACAGCTGCGCCCACGCGGCCGACGGGTTGCCGGGCAGCATGCCGTAGTAGCCGCGGACGAACTGTTCCACGCGCGCGGCCGAGGGCGGGCCGGTTTCGGTGGTGGTCGTCGTGATCGTGGTGGTGGGCGCGGCACTGGTGGCCGACGGCCGGTCACCGGGCTCGGGCCCCTCGTCCGCCGAATCGGTCACCTGTGGGGCGGCCACCTCGCTGGTGCCCGGGGTCCCGGCGGTGGTCTCGCCGCCGTTGTTGGCCAGCGCCAGGCCCACCACGACCACCAGTACGAGCGCCGCGGCCCCCGCCAGCACGGCGGTCCGGGTCCTGGTGCCCGACCGGGAGCCGGACGCGGGACTGCGTGACGCGGACGGAGGGCCCGCATATGCGGGACCGGAAGCGCGCGGCTGCCCGCCGCGGAAAGCGGCCGGTGCGGCCGCGGGAACAGGAGCGTCCGGCCGGGGCGCGGCCGGACCGGGATCCGGATCGTGCTGCGACAGTGGGGTCGTCGCGGCGAGCGTGGGCGGCAGCACCTTCGTCACAGCGGGCGGCGGCGCATCGGCCGGTTCCGGCGCCCGGCCGGTGGCCACCTCTTCGAGCATGACGCGCGCCTCGTCCATGGTGGGCCGGTTCGCCACCTCGGTCTCCAGCAGCCGCATCAGCACCGGCCCCAGCGCACCGGTACCGGTGGGCGGTTCGACCTGTCCCCCGGCGACCGCGTGCAGCACTGCCAGCGGATTGTCACCGTCACCGAAGGGCGGGCGTCCGGTGGTCGCGTGATAAAGCGTCGAACCGAGCGCGAACACGTCCGACGCGGGTATCGGCTGTTCCCCGCGCGCGACTTCGGGGGCCAGATAGGCGGGGGTACCCGCCAGGAAACCCGTCGCGGTGACAGTGACGTCACCGGTGGCCCGAGAGATTCCGAAATCGGTGATCTTCACGGTGCCGTCGTCACCCACGAGGATATTGGCCGGTTTCACGTCCCGGTGCACGATGCCGGCGTCGTGGGCGGCGGTGAGGGCGGCGGCCGCCTGGGCACCGAGTTCGGCCACCTTCAGCGGTGCGAGCGTGCCGTCGAGATTCAGCCTGCTGGCCAGGCTGGGCGCGTTCATGTACTCCATCACCAGCCACGGCTGGCCGTCCTCGTCGGCCACATCGAAGACCGAGATGGCGTTCGGATGGTGCAGGCGCGCGGCGATGCGACCCTCGCGCAGTGCGCGTTTGCGCGCCTCGGCAGTCTGCTGTTCGGTCAGGTTCGGTCCGAGCAGCACCTGTTTGACCGCGACGGTGCGCTGCAGCCGGATATCGAGGGCACGCCACACCACACCCATGGCGCCGGTGCCGATGGGATCTGTGAGCCGATACCGTCCGGCGATCAGCCGATCCTTGCTCATCTCTGTCGTGGCCCCTTCTGTTCGCCGCCGAGTCGTCCAGCACTCCGCGTATCACAGGCGGCTGCCTACGGTCCCGCTTCGACCCGGCGCGTACTTCGCACCCGAACGGCACGGTTCGGACTTCTGGTTCCGCGGGAACCTCGGCGGAAATTCCTGGAAATCGTACGCTTTGGTACCGGGAACACCTGCGGGCAGTACGCGATTACAGACCTGCTCACGCGCCGGTTACCTGCGGTTTCCGGATCTTGCCCCGGCACGGACGGCATCGGCCGCGCCGGTAAGTGACCACAATCACATAGGCCGAGGGTTTAGTTCGGCTCAGGCATTGAAGTATTTCGCCTCCGGGTGTAGAAGGACGAACGCGTCGGTGGACTGTTCCGGATGCAGCTGCAGTTCCTCGGACAATGTCACCCCGAGCCGCCCCGCGTCGAGCAGATCCACCAGCTTGGCCCGATCCTCGAGATCCGGGCAGGCGCCGTAACCGAAGGAATAGCGAGCACCCCGGTAACCGAGTTTGAAGTAGTCGGCCACATCGGCCGGATCGGATTCGGCGACGGCGTGCCCGTCCAGCGTGAGTTCTTCGCGGATCCGGCGATGCCAGTACTCGGCGAGTGCCTCGGTCAGCTGGACTCCGATTCCGTGCACCTCCAGGTAATCCCGGTAGTTGTCGGCGGCGAACAACTCGTTGGCGAAGTCGGCGATCGGCTGCCCCATGGTGACCAGCTGGAAGGGCAGCACATCGACCTGCCCGGTCTCCCGGGCGTGCTCGCGGGACCGGAGGAAATCGGCGACGCACAGGAACCGGTCCCGCTGCTGCCGCGGGAAGGTGAACCGGTACCGCTGCGGCGCATCGGGTTCCGGTTCGGTGAGCACCACCACATCGTCGCCCTCGGAGACCGCCGGGAAGTACCCGTACACCACGGCGGCGTGCTGCAGGACGCCCTCGGTGCTGAGCCGGTCGATCCAGGCCCGCAGCCGCGGGCGGCCGTCGCTTTCCACGAGTTCCTCGTAGCTGGGCCCGTCGCCGCCGCGCTGGCCGCGCAGCCCCCATTGGCCGAGGAACAGCGCCCGTTCGTCCAGCAAACCCGAATACTCGTGTACCGGCAGGCCCTTCACCACGCGGGTACCCCAGAACGGCGGCACCGGGACCGGCACATCGGCGGCCACATCCGAGCGGGCCGGGACCTCGATCGGAACCTCGGCGGCCCGCCGCTGTTCGGCGATGCGCTGCGAACGTTCGTGGCGGGCTTTGCGTTCGGCGGCCTTCTTGCGCTGCGCGACGGCTTCGGGACTGTCGGGGTCGAGGCCCGCGCCGCGTTTGACGGCCATGATCTCGTCCATCAGCCGCAGGCCTTCGAACGCGTCCCGGGCGTAGTGCACATCGCCGTGGTAGACATCGGTGAGGTCGTTCTCCACGTAGGAGCGGGTGAGCGCGGCACCGCCGAGCAGGACCGGGAACTGATCGGCCACTCCCCTGGTGTTGAGCTCCTCCAGGTTCTCCTTCATCACCACGGTGGATTTCACCAGGAGCCCGGACATTCCGATCACATCGGCCTTCTTGTCCAGCGCCGCGTCGAGAATGCTCGCGATGGGCTGTTTGATACCGAGGTTCACCACCTCGTACCCGTTGTTGGACAGGATGATGTCCACCAGGTTCTTGCCGATATCGTGCACATCGCCCTTGACCGTGGCCAATACGACGCGACCCTTGCCGCTGTCGTCGGTGGCCTCCATATGCGGCTCCAGATGCGCCACGGCGGCCTTCATGACCTCGGCGGACTGCAGTACGAACGGAAGCTGCATCTGCCCCGACCCGAACAGTTCGCCGACGGTCTTCATCCCGGACAGCAGGGTCTCGTTGATGATCTTCAGCGGCGGTACTTCCCGCATCGCCTCGTCGAGATCGGCGTCCATCCCGGCCTTCTCACCGTCGACGATGCGCCGCTCGAGTCGTTCGAACAAGGGCAGCGCGGCCAGCTCGTCGGCGCGCGAAGCCCGGGAATCGGCGGCCGATACCCCCTCGAAGAGTTGCATGAGCTTCTGGAGCGGGTCGTATCCGTCGCGGCGACGATCGTAGACCAGATCCAGGGCGGTATCGCGCTGTTCGTCCGGTATCCGGCTCATGGGCAGGATCTTCGAGGCATGCACGATGGCGCTGTCCAGGCCGGCCTGGACGCATTCGTTCATGAACACCGAGTTCAGGACCTGCCGCGCGGCAGGATTGAGACCGAAGGAGATATTCGACAGACCCAGAGTGGTCTGCACCCCGGGGTGGCGGCGTTTGAGTTCCCGGATCGCCTCGATCGTCTCCAGACCGTCGCGCCGCGATTCCTCCTGGCCGGTGCCGAGAGTGAAGGTGAGGGTGTCGATGATGATATCGCCGACGTGCAGCCCCCAGTTGCCGGTGATGTCGGCGATCAGCCGCTCGGCGATGGCGACCTTGTGCTCCGCGGTACGGGCCTGACCCTCCTCGTCGATGGTCAGCGCGACCACCGCGGCACCGTGTTCGGCGACCAGGCTCATGGTCTGCTGGAACCGCGAATCGGGGCCGTCGCCGTCCTCGTAGTTCACCGAGTTCACCGCGCAGCGGCCGCCCAGATGTTCCAGCCCGGCGCGCAGCACGGGCGTTTCGGTGGAATCGAGCATGATCGGCAGGGTGGAGGCGGTGGCCAGCCGTGAGGCCAGCTCCGACATATCCGCGCTCCCGTCGCGGCCGACGTAGTCGACGCAGAGGTCGAGCATATGGGCGCCGTCGCGGGTCTGGTCCTTCGCGATATCGAGGCATTTGCCCCAGTCCTGGGCCAGCATCGCCTCACGGAACGCTTTCGACCCGTTGGCGTTGGTCCGTTCCCCGATCATCAGCACGCTGGCGTCCTGCCGGAACGGCACCGCGGTGTACATACTGGCGATACTCGGCTCCGGCTGGGGTGCGCGGCGCTGCCCGACAGGCGGCAGCGTCGGTTCGACCTCGCGGACCGCCGCCGCGACCTGCCGGATATGTTCCGGCGTGGTCCCGCAGCAGCCGCCGACCAGCGCCAGGCCGTAATCGGCGACGAAACCGCGCAACGCCGCGGCCAGTTCCTCGGGAGTCAGCGGGTACTCGGCACCGTTCGCGCCCAGCACCGGCAACCCCGCGTTGGGCATCACCGACACCGGGATCCGGGAATGCTGGGACAGGTAGCGCAGATGTTCGCTCATCTCGTCCGGCCCGGTGGCGCAGTTGAGACCGATCAGATCGATCCCGAGGGGTTCGAGCGCGGTGAGCGCCGCGCCGATCTCGCTGCCGACCAGCATGGTGCCCGTGGTCTCCACGGTGACGTGGGTGATGATCGGGATCCGGCGCCCGGCCTGCTCCATCGCCCGGTGGCTACCGGTGATCGCGGCCTTGACCTGCAGCAGGTCCTGGCAGGTCTCGACGAGCACCGCATCGGCTCCGCCGTCGAGCATGCCCAGCGCGGCCTCGGTGTAGGCGTCGCGCAAACTCGCGTACGGGGCGTGCCCCAGCGTGGGCAGTTTGGTCCCCGGGCCCATCGAGCCGAGTACATAACGCGGCACCCCGTCGGGGCCCGGCCCCATTTCGTCGGCTACCTCGCGAGCCAGCCGGGTGCCCTTCTCGGACAGGTCCCGGATCCGGTCCGCGATATCGTAGTCACCGAGGTTGGGCAGGTTGCAGCCGAAGGTGTTGGTTTCCACGGCGTCGGCGCCGGCCTCGAAATACGCCCGGTGGATATCGCGCAGTACCTCGGGGCGGGTGTCGTTGAGGATCTCGTTGCAGCCTTCCAGACCGCGGAAATCGTCGAGGGTGAGGTCCACTGCCTGCAACATCGTGCCCATCGCACCGTCGCCGATGACGACACGCTTGCTGAGCGTGTCGAGCAGGGTGGTATCGAACTCGGCGGGGCGGAAGGCAGACATGGTCCCAGAGTAGTGGGCGCCACCGACGGCCTGTTCGCCAGTTCACAACCCTGTGCGGCCGGCCACAGCCGATCGTGCCCTCGCGGAGCGGCCGCGACAGGCGCGGGGGCACGATACTGCGCGCCGGTTGCTACCCGCACCGTAGGCTCACTGGGGTGAGCTCGAGTGAATCTCCGGTGGATCGGGAACTGCCCGCGTTGCGTAGCCCGGTGCTCGTTGCCGCCTTCGAGGGCTGGAACGACGCTGGTGACGCGGCCAGCGGGGCGGTCGAGCATCTGGAGTTGATCTGGGATGCGCGGCCGCTGGCCGAACTCGATTCCGAGGACTATTACGACTATCAGGTGAACCGGCCGATGGTCCGCCAGGTGGAGGGAGTCACCCGGGAGATCGTCTGGCCGGCGACGGTGTTGTCGGTATGCTCCCCGCCCGGCAGCGAACGCGATGTGGTCCTGCTGCGCGGTATCGAGCCGAATATGCGGTGGCGGCGTTTCTGCTCGGACCTGTTGGAGCTGATCGATCAGCTCGGAGTGGAGACGGTGGTCATTCTGGGCGCGCTGCTGGCGGACACCCCGCACACCCGGCCGGTGCCGGTGACGGGTTCGGCCTACAACCAGGAAGCGGCCGAGCGGTTCAACTTGGAACAGACCCGCTATGAAGGCCCCACCGGTATCACCGGAGTGCTCCAGGACCAATGCGTGAAGGCCGGTATCCCGGCCGTCTCGTTCTGGGCGGCGGTACCGCATTATGTCTCGCAGCCGCCGAACCCGAAGGCGACTATCGCACTGTTGCACCGGGTGGAGGACGTCCTCGATATCGAGGTGCCCCTGCGCGAACTTCCGCAGCAGGCCGAGGAGTGGGAGTCGACGGTGAACGAGATGACCGAGGCCGACGACGAAATCGCCGAATACGTCCGCTCGCTGGAGGAGCGGGGTGATGCCGCGCTCGATGTGAACGAGGCCATGGCCAAGATCGACGGTGATGCCATCGCGGCCGAATTCGAGAAGTATCTGCGCCGGCGGGGGCCCGGCGGCTTCGGGCGCTGAGGGGGGTACGCCGAGCCGCCGGGCCGCCGGTTCAGCCCGCTACCGACCAGATTCGGGCGGCAGCGTCACTGGCCAGTTTCGCGATGAGCAGTTCGCGTGGAATGGTCTGGCCGGTGAGGTGATCGAGCGAGGGCACCACCACATGGTGGGCATCCGCTCGTTTGAGTTCCCGGGTCAGTTCGGCGAATGCCGTTCCGTCACCCGCATGTGATTCGTGGAATGTCGCGGCGAAGCAGAGTCCGTGGGCATCGGCCAGCTCGCGTAGCGCGGCCTCCATATCATCGCCGTCGCCCGCGGCCAGATCGTCGCGTAAATACCCATATACCAACGCTTCCACCCGAACCTCCTGAATCCTTCCCCGCACGAGGCGGGGAACCATTTCCTGCTCCGGGATCTCGACCCGCATTCGCGGGGGTGTTGCTTGAACCGGCACAGAGTCGGTCCGATTCGAGCATGACCGACGGTCACAGGGGGCAGAAGAGGTCATGCGGGGGACATCTGGATGCCCTCAGGGGTCCACGAAAAGTTTGCTGGTGCAATACTGGCGGCGTGACTGCTGCTGAAGATCGTCCGCTGTGGGCCATCCGGATGCGCTCGGAACGCGATGCGCGTGGGTGGTCACAAGCCGAGGCGGTACGCGCGCTACGCGCCAAATCCTCCCATAACCTTCCGACCGACAGCACCCTGCTACGCAATTGGCGGCGTTGGGAATCGGGCGAATCCCGCCCCGACGATTTCTACGCTCCCCTCATCGCCGCCGCCTTCGATACCGCCGCCGCGGCCTTCTTCCCCAAGGCCCGGCCGAGCCGCGACGACGAATTGCTCACCGCCACCGGGATGGACACGCTCGAGTTCATGGGCCGGCTACGGATGTCCGATGTTTCGACCGCCACCCTCGACGCCGTCCGCATCACCGCCGAACGACTGTGCCGCGAATACGCTTCGACCGACGCGCACGAACTCCACCGCGAGGCATCCGGGTGGCTACGCCGGATCGCCGCCCTGCTCGACAGCCGGCTGACCCTCGCCCAGCACAAGGAGGTGCTGGAACTGGCGGGCTGGGTCGCACTGCTACTGGGCTGCCTCGAATACGATCTGGGCCGCCGCGGCGGGGCCGAGGCAACCCGGCGGGCCGCCCGCTCTCTCGGCCTGGAATCCGGACATCCCGAAATCATCGGCTGGAGTTCGGAATTGGCAGCCTGGTTCGCACTGACCCAGGGCAACAATCGCGGTGTCATCCAGGCGGCCGAGGCTGTACCACCGGAATGCGCGAACACCGGTGTGGGAGTGCAGCTCGCAGCGCAGCGCGCCAAGGCCTGGGCGCGGCTCGGCGATCGCACCGCGGTGGACGCGGCCTTGGCGGAAGGCCGGACGCTGCTGGACCGGCTCGGCCATCCGGAGGACCTGGAGAATCATTTCGTCGTCGATCCGCAGAAGTTCGATTTCTACGCGATGGACTGCTGCCGGGTCGTCGGTGACGATGTGCGGGCCGAACGTTTCGCCCGCGCGGTCCTGGCCGATTCCACCACCCTGGACGGCACCGTCCGCAACCCGATGCGCGTCACCGAGGCCCACCTCACGCTGGCGATGGTCGCCGCCCGCGGACGCGACCTGGATCTCGCGGTCTCCGAGGGCCTGTCCGCGTTCGAGGCGAAACGCCGGTCACTGCCCTCACTGTTGAGCATCGGCGGGGAGGTCGGCCGCGAACTGCTCGCCCATTTCCCGGACGACCCGCGGACTCGCGAATATCTGGAAGAACTTCGGGCCCTCTCCAGCGCCTGAGACCTGTCCCGCCGGAGCCGGATCCGTACCGGCGGGTCAGCCGGATTCGGTACACCCGCAGCGGTGTGCCGAATATCGGTGCGCACCCACGTTCCGACTCGAACCCACACCTCAGCGATGGGCGGCATCCGGCACCCGGGGTGGGCAGGCCGTACCGGGAACGGTGACCAGCTCGAAATGCCACCACTCGTTGTCGAAGGTGCGGCACAGACCCCAGCGGTTGCCGTTGGCCTCCAGCCAGGCCGCACCCTCCCGCGGCGCAACGTCGACCGCCCGGCCGGTGACATGCGTGGACTCCTCCGGCGGGAGCACCCAGCGGCGGGTCTCCTCCGGCGTTCCGTAGGTACGCAGCCCGTCCTCCCACATCGCCTGCTGGTCGGCCGGGCTGCGATAGCCGGAGTTGATCGTCATCGGCACACCGCCGGCGTGCGCTTCCTGCTCGGCCATCGTGTACGCGAGGGCCAGCAGCGGGTCGAGTCCTTCGGTGCCGGCCGCCGCCACCTCGGTGAGCGGCGGTACCGGGAACGGGGAAGCGGCAGCTTCGGCACCGCCGAAGGCGAGACCACCGAGTGCGACCGCTCCCGATACAACCGCCGCGGCGGTGCGGCCGGATAATGCGCGCAAGCGGAGGGGCATGCGGATGATCTTATCGACCGCGGCGCTCCCGACCAGCAGCGTTACCCATGCGCTGCACAGATGAGACCCATCCTCGCTCCAGAAATCCCGGCGTGCGATCGGGTAGATCGTCCTATCCGGTCGGGACGCCACGCCCGTTCAGGTCCGAACGACGCGCCGAAAATCGAACACGCCGAAAATCGAACACACTTTCTAACGTAACCCCGAGTAACTCGGATACGTTCCCCGCATGGTCGGCTCCTCACATGAGGCGATGCACCGCCTCATCCAAGACAACCCCGGCGTTTTCGCACGAGCGTTCCGGGCCCTCGGGCTCCCCTTCGACGACCCCGCCGAAGTCACGGTCTTCACCAACGACCTCACCGAGATCCGTCCCCTCGAACGCAGAGTCGACACGCTGCTCCAGATCACCACCGTGCGCGAGGGCCCATTCCTGCTGCTGGTCGAAGCACAGAACAAGAAGGATCCGGACAAGCCCAGCGCATGGGCCTACTACCTGGCCCATCTGCACGAGAAATACCGGCTACCGGTCGTGCTGCTCGTCGTCTGCCGCGACACCACGACCGCCGAATGGGCCACCGAACCGATCACCATCGGTCTACCGCAATGGACCAGTATCACCGTTCACCCCCTCGTCCTCGGCCCCCACAACGTCCCGATCGTCACCGACATCGCCGTCGCGGCCGCCGATATCCCCCTGGCCGTACTATCGGCGATCACCCACGCCAAGAACCGCAGTATTGATGCGATACTGAAAACACTCGCCGAGGCCCTGCACGAACTCGACAACGAAGAAGACTTCCACGTCTTCGCCGAACTCACCGAACTCGGTCTCGGCGCGACCCGAGCCGCGAAAACCTGGAGCAAACTGATGAGCGTGGACCTGTCGTTCTACCGATCACGGACCTCCCAGCGCCTGCGCGCGGAAGGACGCACCGAAGGACGTGTAGAAGGCCGCGTAGAGGGACGTGTCGAAGGCCGTGTAGAGGGACGTGTCGAAGAGGTGATCGACAAAACCCTGCGCCTGCTGGAAGCTCGCGGAATCGATATCCCCACCCCGGCCAGGCAACGTATCCGCGCCTGCACTGACCTCGAGGTGCTCGACAGCTGGTTCGACCGGGCCATCATCGCCACCGATATCGATGAGGTCTTCGCCGACTAGCGCCTGGTTCGGGAGCCGGCGGCGGCTGGCCAGTCCAGGACGTGAGCGAGGGTCGAGCCTACAGTGAGCCGGCAAGTTCCCCGGCCAATTTCAGCGTCCTGGCGCGGGCGAACTCGCCGACGGCACGGACGCGCAGCGCGAAGGCGACCTGCGTGCAGATGTTCCGCCGGCCGAGGTGGTGGGGGTGCTCAATGTGGCGGTCTGCCGCTGCGGCGCCCGTGCCGACGATCACCTGACCCGCGTACTGCTCGACGGTTTGCATACACGTCCGTCCGCCTAGCTCATCTCAGCAGACCGTGTGCCGCGGCAGGGGACCGCACCGGGCGACACACGCCGCAAAGGGTCACGACTTCCGGCGGATGGCTGCCAGCACCGTGTCCACCGACTGGTCGGCGAGCGTGTCGGGGAGCGGCAGGTGCCCGAACAGCGCGCGGAAGTAGATCGGCGCGGCGACCGCGTCGAGCACGAAGCCGATATCGATATCCGGGTCGATTTCCCCGCGGTCGATTGCCGAGCGCAGTGCGCGGGCCGTGGTGTCGCGCCGTGGCCCGAAGACTCTGGACCACAGTCGTTCACGTAATTCGGGGTCGGCGGAGAGGTCGGCGACCAGCGCGGGCAGCACACGACCCAGCGAGGTGTCACGCACCGCCACAACGAGTTCGCGCATGGAACCGACGAGATCCGCGCGGAGATCGCCGGAATCGGGCGTGGGTTCGAGCCCGAGGAGGTCGGCGACGACATCGACCACGAGATGCCGCTTCGACGGCCATCGCCGATAGATCGCCGGGCGATGGATACCGGATTCGGTGGCGACCCGGCCGATGGTCATCCCCGTGTACCCCTCGGCGTCGAGGAGGGCGCGGGCGGCGGCCAGCACCGCCGTATCGATCCGGTTGTCGCGGACTCGGCCCGCCATCAGAACACCGGCTGCGGCATCAATACCACCTGCCAGCCGTCGGGGTCCGCGAAGGCGATCGCGCCGTTGGCGGCCCAGTACGGATTCTCGGTCGGCACCGGTTCGGCGCCGAACTCCCCCAGCCGCTGCACGGTTTCGTACATCTTTGCTTCCGAGGCGAAGTACAGCACGAGCAGATTGTCGGCGCTCGGCGCGTCACCGGGACTGCCGTCGGTGTGAGTGGTGAATTCGAGATGATAGTCCGCGCCCGGCAGTCCCAGCATCACGCCGTCGTAGCCCTCGTGGTTCTCGAATCGGTGCAGTTCGTTCAGGCCGAGACCGTCCGCGTAGAAGCGGATCATCGCGTCGAGGCGATCGGTAGGACGGGCGAATCTGACTTGGACCACACCCAAGGTGCTGGACCAGGTGTCTGTAGTCATACCTATTACAGTACGGTACGTACCGTAATATTCCTGGGCGCAGGCACGAGCCGTTCGATTGCCGAGCCCGGATTCCGGACGGGAAGGGCCGGCACCGTCACGGCCATCGCAGCACCGGGCAGTATCGAGCTGAGCTCTCGGGACAGCGTGACTATGCGAGGCGGACTTCGGCGGTGGCGAGGCCGAAGACTTTGCGGCCCGCCGATTTGGCGACGATGACGACCACAGCGCTCTTGGTCTCGGGGTCGACCGATTTCACGCGCCCGGTGAACTCGAGGCTTCCGGCGGAGCCGGATTCGACGACCGTGTAGTTCGACAGCCGGACCCCGTACCGGATGATCGCTCCAGGGTCGCCGAGCCAGTCGGTGACGAATCCCGCTCCCAATCCCATGGTGAGCATGCCGTGCGCGATCACATCCGGCAGACCCGCGAGCGCGGCGACCCCGTCGTGCCAGTGGATCGGGTTCGCGTCACCGGAGACTCCGGCGTAATTCACCAGATCCCCCCGCGTCAGCCGTACGGTGCGCGTGGCGAGCTCGTGCCCGACCGTGATGTCCTCGAATCGGATCGTGGTGCGCGGGATACGCGTCCGGGAGATCGTGGAAAGTCGCGGGCCGATCGCCGAGACCGGATTCTCGGCCGAGAGAGTGTCCACATCATCGGGCGTGACCGAAGCCCAGGCGGGCGTTCCGACACCGTGCATGATCACGCGCTCGATCGTGGCGCTGACGCCGGCGTCGACCTCCTCACCGGTGATGCCGACGACCGTCGTGTGCATGATGTGCACGACGTCGCCGGATTGATCGGTAAACGTGTTGGTGATGGTGATCAGGTCTTTGCCCGCTATGCGGCGCACCGACGAGAGTTCGACATCACTGATCAACCGGTCGCCCATAAGGACCGGTTTGTGCAGTTCGAAGACCTGATCGGTCTGCACGAAAACGTCGTAGCCGGTCATGACGGTCTCGAAAAGTCTTCGGTTCGCCAGCATCGCGGCGATCGAGATGAACGTGGTCGGCGCGACCAGGCCGTCATGCCCGAGCTCCCAGGCAGCGTCCTCGCTCCAGTGAGCCGGATGGAAGTCCTGGACAGCTCGCGCGTACTCACGGATCTTCTCCCGCCCCACCTCGTAGTAGTCGTCCGCACGGTAGCGATACCCCACCAGCCCAGCGATATCGAACGCTGCTTCCACCAAGGCCCTCCTCGGTCCAGGATTCCTGCGATACTCGTAACCGCCGCTACGAGCGCCCTCACCCTTCCATACGATTCGGCGCGCGGGGGCAGGAAAAACGATTGTTGCGATACGTTCGCTACGCACGGAAAAGGGCGCCCAGCGAACGGCCGGGCCGGCACTCGCCTTCAGCGCCGGCCGAAGGCGAGGGCGACGTTGTGGCCACCGAATCCGAACGAGTTGTTGATCGCGTAGTCGATCCGGCCGTGCCGGGGTGTGCCGGTGACGATATCGAGATCGACGGCGGGGTCCTGATTGTCCAGGTTCAGCGTCGGTGGGATGACTTCGTCGCGGATGCTGAGAACAGTCAACGCTGATTCGAGGGCACCGGCGGCTCCGATCGAATGGCCGAGCGCCGATTTCGGCGCGTACACCGCAGGGTGGGTACCGACCGCCTGATTGATCGCGGAGGCTTCGGCGGTATCACCGATCGGTGTCGCGGTGGCGTGCGCGTTGATATGGGTGATGTCCTGTTTGTTCAGGCCCGCGGTATGCACAGCGCGGGTGATCGCGCGTGCCGCGCCGGTACCCTCCGGGTCGGGCGCGACGAGATGGAATCCGTCGGAGGTGATACCGGCGCCGAGCAACCGCGCGAGTACGGTAGCGCCCCGCGCCCGGGCATGTTCCTCGGTTTCGAGGATCAGGAGCGCGCCGGCTTCGCCGAAAACGAAACCGTCGCGGTCGGAATCGAAGGGCCGCGAGGCAGCTTTCGGATCGTCGTTACGAGTGCTCATCGCGCGCATCATCGTGAATGCCGCTGTCGGGACAGGATCGATATAGCCTTCGACGCCACCGGCGACGACGATATCCGCATCGCCCATGACGATCATCTGCCATGCCCGCGCGATCGCTTCCGAACCGGACGAGCAGGCCGATACCGGGGTGACCACCCCGGCGCGGGCCCGGAGTTCGAGACCGACCACCGCCGCCGGGCCGTTGGGCATCATCATCTGCACAGCGAGCGGCGAGACCCTCCGATAGCCCCCGGCCTCGAGCGCGTCGCGAGCCTCCACGAGAGCGTCGCCCCCGCCCTGCCCTGTGCCGATCGCGACCGCGAGTCTGTCCCGATCGACCTCCGGGCTGCCCGCGTTTCGCCACACTGTTCGCCCGAGCACCGTAGCCAGCTGTTCCACATACGCCAGGCGGCGCAATTCGACCCGGGTCAGCAGGGTTTCGGGCTTGACCTTCAACGGCCCGCCGATCCGCACCGGCAGATCGTGTTCCCGCACCCACGGCTCGTCGAGCCGGCCGATACCGGACTCGCCGGCCAGCAGACCCGCCCAGGTGCCGTCGATATCACCGGCGATCGATGTCGAGGCTGCCAGCGCGGTGACGACGACGTCCGGGAATCTGCCGTCGACCGCGAACGGATTACGAAGCTGCACTACGTACCTCCTGGTTCGCCGCAGCAGGCGGAGTCGGCCATGCCGCGATCTCCATCATTCGAGTTCCCGCGAAACACTTCTCACCACACTCATGCCGAATCGGCCGGAGGAAACCGGTCCACCTATCGGGAAGCGATCGTCCGGATTGTCCGCCCGGACACGGCGCCGGTCCGGCACCGCCGCCGCACCAGGTACGCCGAAAACCTCGCGGCCCGTGGGGTATGTCGTTCTCCCATTCGGAGGCAGCACCGCACGCCCGGCGCCCCGGAACCCCTGCGCCGCCGGTTCACCGATAACCGAACAGCCGACCGTATCGGGGGCACCGCCTGGCACAACCGCCACCGGCGAAGACGTCCTCGACGCCGCACCATACCGTGCCCGCCGCGGAGCGTCGGGCGGTTCCGCACTTTCCGGGATCAGATGCTCCGGCAGCGGAGGCGATCAGTGACGGGCCGGCACCCGTCGAGCGGGGCGAGTAGGCCCGGATCGTCGGCGGTGGCAGCGTCGACGGCCCACGGAAGCTGTACCCGGCCGTCGCGCACGGCCCGGGTCGCGACAATCAGGCGAGCAGTGCTTTCGTATGCGACGTACTGGGGTCGGCCAGGATGGTGGCGGTATCGCCTGCCTCTACCACCGTCCCGGCGGCGAGGACGAGCATCCGGTGAGTATGTCCGGCCACTACCGACATGTCATGGCTGATGAGGACAACACCGATGCCGCTGTCGGTGCGCGTGCGTTCGACAACACCCATGATCGCGGCGGCCGTTTCGGCATCGAGCGCGGAGGTGATCTCGTCGCAGATCAGGACCTCCGGCGCGGCGGCGAGAGCGCGGGCGATCGCGATCCGCTGTCGCTGACCGCCCGAGAGTTCATCCGGGTAGCGACTCAGTAGGCCCGGGTCGAGGTCGACAGTGTGCATCAATGTTTCGGCGCGCGCGGCGATTTCACGGGAGCGTACGCCGATCATCCGCAGCGGACGCGATACGGCCTGCAGCACAGTATGTTTCGGGTTGAGTGTGGAGAGCGGGTTCTGCGGGATGAGCTGGATGCGGCGGCGGTCGCGACGGGATCGGCGCGCACGCCCGACACCCAGCCCGCGGCCGTTCACCGCGAGGGTCCCCGACGCCTCGGTGTGCAGGCCCGCGAGGACCCGCGCGAAGGTCGTCTTACCCGCTCCGGAGGGACCCACGATCGCGACCGATTCCCCGGCTCCGACAGTGAGATCGACCGATTCCAGCAGTATCCGGCCACCCGCTCGCGCGGATATCGTCTTCGCGCGGAGTGCGATCTCGTCGCCCGCGGGGCGATCGGGTAGCACCGATATCGTCCGGAGCAGTGTGGTTGCCCGGGGCTCGCCCAGGGAGACCACGTCATCGGCCAACCGGTGCAAGGTCGCGGTGTCGTGGCCGGATACCAGCACCGCGACCTTTTCCTCGGCGGCCAGCGATCGCAGCAGATCCGCGATGTCGTTGCGCAGTTGTCCGTGCAGGCCGGCGAGTGGTTCGTCGACGACGAGTACACCGGCCGCGCGAACCAGCGCCAGCGCCAGCGCCAGCCGGCGCTGTTCACCACCGGACAATTCGCCAGGCCGGCTGCGCAGCAGACGCTCGGGCAGACCCACTCGCTCGAGCGCCGCGACCTGTTCGGCGCGGGTAGGCCGATACGCCGCCTCGGCGAACAGGGAACGGATCCGCATGGCCGGGTTCAGCGCGGCGCCCGGATCCTGGCCGACATAGGCCAGATGCTCGCGGCGGAAGGACTGCAAGCTCTCGCGTTCCAAGGCGAAGACATCCTGACCGCGGACGTGAACCGAACCGCTCGCCCGCACCGTGCCCGCCGCCAGGTGGCCCAGTACCGCCCGCATGAGGGTCGTTTTACCCGCTCCGGACGGACCGGTGAGCGCCGTGATCGCGCCCGGCGGAACCCGGAGCGAGGTGGGTGCCAGCAGTTCGGCGCCGGCGACCGTACGCACCGCGAGTTCCTCGACGATCACCCCGGTGGTCATACGCTGCGCCTCCCCCGGCCGAACGCCGCCACGGCGCAGTTCACGCTCACCGCGAGCAATCCGATGGCCAGGCTCGGTGCCAGCACCGCCGCGGGGTTGAGCAGGATTCCGGAGGCGTTCTCACGGACCATGACCGCCCAGTTGGCGTCGCCGAGGGTGGTCGGCAACCGCAGAAACGCCGCGGTGCTCACCAGATACATCGCCTCTACGAAACGCAGGCCCAATTGGGTGAGTAGCGTTTCCCGCAGGTTGGGCAGCAGCTCCCGGGCCACGAGATAGGCCACACCCTCCCCGCGGCCACGAGCAGCCTCGATGAAACCGGATGCCGCCACCCCGGCGGCGGCCGCCGCGAAAACACGTGCGGTGTAGGGCGTCCCGGCGATCACGCATACGGCGATCAGCCCCACCGCACCGGATTCCGGCCAGGACAGCATGAACAACAACATCGCCAGCACGGGCGGTAGGAGCATGCCCAGGTCCGCGGACCGCTCGATCCACGCACCCACGCTGGGATACAGCGCGGCGACGGATCCGAGCACTGCCGCGCATCCCGTCACCAGCAGGGCGATGATCACCGCGACCAGCAACAGGCCCCAGCCGCCGTGCAGCAGCTGACTCAGCACATCGTGGCCGAGCCGGTCCCCGCCGAGCCAGGCATCTCCGGTCGGTTCCGCGAAGGTGATACCCACCGCGTGATCGACGGTATGCGGGGCGAAAACAGGGCCGAGGATCGCGAGGGCGACCACGAACGCGGCGGGCAGCGCGGAAAGCCGAATCCGGCGGGAAACCGCCGGGGAACGGAGCCGGCGCGATGTGGTCGGAACTGTCACCGTCTACCTCGGTTCGACCAGGCCCGGATGGCGTCGGCCACCAGCAGAATGCCCATGATCGTCGCCCCCGTGACGGCGACGACGGCCGCGACCAGAGCGGTATCCCGGTCGGATACCGACCCCGCGACCAAGGCACCCATACCCGGATAGTTGAAGATCGTCTCGACGACGAGCGCTCCGCCGAACAGGGTGCCGACAGAGGTAGCGAACGATATCGCGATGGTCGGCAACGCGAACGGCAGTACGTGGCGCAGCAGCACCGTCCGCTCCGGCAGTCCGTTCAGTACCGCGTTTTCCACATGCGGTGCGGAGGCGGCATCGGTGACCGCGCCCCGCACGACCCGGAGGTTCCAGCCCGTCTGCGGTATGGCCAGGGCCAGCACGGGCAGGATCAGCATTTCCGCACCGGCCGGGTATCCGGACCGGCCGGTGAAGGTCACCGCGGGCAGCCAATCCAGCCACAGGGAGAAGACGAGTACGAGCAGTGTCGCTGTGACGAATTCGGGCACCGCGATCACGAAGGCCGATCCGGGCCGGAGTGCGCGCGCGGCGATTCCGGTGGGCCGCGCGGCCCACCACAGGCCCAGCAGTAGCGCGACCGTCACCGTGACCAGCAGGGCGATCGAAGCCAGCAGCAGAGTTTGCGGGAACGTGTCCGCCAGCAGATCGTTCACCGATTGCCCGCGCGCAGTGGTCCCGAAATCACCCGTAACCGCACCACGGAACCAGTCCCAGAAGCGGGCGGGCAGCGGCCGATCCAAGCCGAGTTCGTGCTCCGCGGCCGCCACCCGCTCCGCGCTCGCATCCCGCCCCAGCACGGCCCGGGCCGCGTTACCGGGCAGCAGATCGACGACCACGAACACCACTGCGAGCAAGGTGATCAACAGGCCGATCCGGCGCGCCACCACCGCGGCGAATCCGATCAACTCGACAACCACGCCCGCTCGAGCTGTACCCGGCCGTATCCGCCCAGGGTCGGCAAGCCGTGCACGGACCGAGTAGCGATATCGATACCGTCGGCCATCCCCCACACGATGTATCCGCCGTGATCGTGCTGGATCTCCTGGATCTCCCGGCAGGCCGCGGTGAACTCCGCACCGGGCGGCGCGGCGAGGGCGGCGGTATAGGCCTTGTCGAACGCGGGGTCGCGAAAGCCGGTCTCGTTCCATTTCGTACGCGAATACATGACCTTGCTGGCGAAGAATACGACCGAATCGTTGGTGCCCCAGTTCACCGTGTACAGCGGTGCCGTCAGCCAGGTCTCGTCGTAGAACGCGTTCGCCTCCTGCACGACGACCTCGATCTGCACCCCGATATCGGCCGCCTGGCTCGCGAAAACCTTCGCCGATTCGACCTCGCCCACCGCTTCCTGTTTGGTCAGCAGGCGATAGGTCTTCGCGGTGTCGAATTTCGCGTCGGTGAGCAGTCGCCGGGCGCGGTCGAGGTCGCGAGGGCGCTGCGGGATCGACGTATCGTATTCCGGGTCGGCGGTGCCGAGGATATCGTTGGCGACGGTGCCGTACCCCGACAGCACCTGCGCCACCATCGCTTCGCGATCAACCGCGAGCCGCAGCGCCTCCCGCACCCGCGGATCGGCGAAGGGCCCGTCGGAGGTGCGCATGGCGATCGCCACCGCGATATCGTCCGGACGCCGGATCACCTCCAGCCCGTCCCGCGATTCCGCGGCCCGCCCGGCCACGGCGCCCACGCCGGACGCGAGATCGATCTGCCCCGCCATGATCGCGTTGGCCATCGAGTCGGGACTTTCGAACAGCGTGACCTCGATGGCGTCCAGCAACGGCGCCTCCCGGTACCAGTTCTCGTTGCGCACCAGACGAGCGTTGCCGTTGTCGTAGGACTCCAGCCGGAACGGTCCGGTGCCCACCGCCGCGGTGAAATCGGTGGTCCCCGCGGGCACCACGAACGTCATCATGCGCAGCAGCAGCGGTAATTGACTGTTCGGGGCCGCGCAGGTCAGCACCACCGCATTCGCACCGGCGGGCTGGATATCGTCGCCGGACGGCACGGGCACCTTGGTTTCGCCCGCGATCTCCCGCAACCGGCGCAGTGACCAGACGATATCGTCGGAGGTCACCGGCCGTCCGTCGTGGAAGCGCGCCCCCTCCGCGATCGTGAAGGTCCACTTCCGCTGCCGCGCATCGGCTTCCCACCGCGACGCCAGCCGGGGAGCTACATTCGGATCCGCGCCGGGAACGGTCAGCGGATCGTAGACGAGCGAGGCGATCAGGAAATCGCTCTCGTTGCTCAATGTCTGATGCGGGTCGCGCTCGATTTTGGACACTTTCCCGATCGCACCGACCCGCAACGTTCCACCTCGCTGCGGCGGACCGTCGAACCCCTCGGCGGGTGACGAACCGTCACCACAGCCGGCAACCACAAGTACCGCGCCCAACCCCAGGCCGACCTTGAAGATATGACGTCTGTTCAAATCCACAGTTCGACCTCATCCAGCGCGATCCAAGGTTAGCCTCTGCTAACTGGAATGAGGGTATCGCCGTGACTGCAAGCCGGGCAACACTTCACCGGATCCCGACCGCGCCCCGCCCTGCCGGGAGTTCCAGGACCGACCGGCCTCAGACCCGTTCTTTGGACCGGGTCCGCACGCGCAGCGCGATCGGCTTCTGGGTTTCGGCGAAGAAATCGTTGCCCTTATCGTCCACCACGATGAACGCCGGAAAATCCTCGACCTCGATCTTCCAGACCGCTTCCATCCCCAGCTCGGGATATTCGAGGACCTCCACCGATTTGATGCAGTCCAGGGCGAGCCGGGCGGCGGGGCCGCCGATCGAGCCGAGATAGAAACCGCCGTGTTCCTTGCACGCCTTGGTGACCTGCGCGGAACGATTTCCCTTGGCGAGCATCACGAACGACCCACCGGCCGCCTGGAACTGGTCCACATAGGAGTCCATCCGGCCCGCGGTGGTGGGGCCGAAGGAACCCGAGGCATAACCGTCGGGAGTTTTCGCGGGCCCGGCGTAGTAGACGGCCATATCGCGCAGGTACTGCGGCATCTCCTCGCCCGCGTCCAGCCGCTCCTTGATCTTCGCGTGCGCGATATCGCGGGCCACCACCAGCGGGCCCGACAGCGAGAGGCGGGTCTTCACCGGGTATTTCGACAGTTCCGCCCGGATCTCGTCCATCGGCCGGTTCAGGTCGACCTTCACCACATCGCCGCCGAGGATCTCATCGGTCTGCTCCGGCAGATACTGCGCGGGTTCGCGTTCGAGCTGCTCCAGGAAAACACCCTCGGGCGTGATCTTGGCCAATGCCTGCCGGTCCGCCGAACAGGAAACCGCCAGGGCGACGGGGCAGCTGGCGCCGTGCCGGGGCAGGCGCACCACCCGGACATCGTGGCAGAAGTATTTGCCGCCGAACTGGGCGCCGATCCCGAAGGATTGGGTGAGTTTGAAGACTTCCTGTTCGAGTTCGAGATCGCGGAAGGCATGCCCGGCCATCGACCCCTCGGTCGGCAGGGTGTCCAGGTAGTGCGCGGAGGCGTACTTGGCGGTTTTGAGCGCGAATTCGGCGCTGGTACCGCCGATCACCACCGCGAGGTGGTACGGCGGGCAGGCCGCGGTACCCAGCGAACGGATCTTCTCGTCCAGGAACTCCAGCATCCGGGTGGGATTCAGGATCGCCTTGGTCTCCTGGTACAGGAAAGACTTGTTCGCCGACCCGCCCCCCTTGGCCATGTACAGGAATTTGTAGGCCGGCGCGGCAGTATCGCCGGGGGTCGAGTAGAGCTCGACCTGGGCCGGCAGATTGGAGCCGGTGTTCTTCTCGTCCCACATGGTGACCGGCGCCAGCTGCGAATAGCGCAGATTCAGTTTCGTATAGGCGTCGAAAACCCCGCGGCTGATCCATTCGGCGTCGTCGGCGCCGGTGAGCACACCCTCGGATTTCTTACCCATCACGATCGCGGTGCCGGTGTCCTGGCACATCGGCAGGATGCCACCGGCCGAAATGTTGACGTTCTTGAGCAGGTCCAGTGCGACGAACCGGTCGTTACCGCTGGCCTCGGGGTCGTCGATGATCCGGCGCAGCTGGGCGAGATGCGCGGGCCGCAGGTAATGGCTGATGTCGTGCATCGCCTCGGCGGTCAGCATCCGCAGTACCTCGGGATCGACCTGGAGGAAGGTCCGGCCGCCGGATTCGAAGGTGCTGACGCCCTCGGTGGTGAGCAACCGGTACGGGGTGTCGTCGGCGCCGATCGGGAGCAGGTCTGAATAACGGAATTCGGGAGCGGTCACCGATCGCACTCCTTCGGAGGTGGGCTGCGGGTAGAACAGGGCACAGCCACGGTGAACGCCGCTGTACCGGGGGTCGAGCACAGCGAGCCTAGCGCCAGACCACCACAGCACCCCGGGTAAGGCAAACCTAAATCGTAACCCGGGCGGGCCCGCTATGTGTGAAGCTTCAGCAGGAGGTACGCGGCCAGTGACGGGCCGTCCGTGATCACCCCGCCACGCAACATATCCTCCACCTCCGACTGCGAAAACCAGCCTTGGCGCATGTCCTGCTCGGTGTGTTCACGATTCGGCTCGCCGGGCGACAGCTCGGTCGCGAGGAAAACGTGGCAGCCCTCCCCGGTCATCGCATTCGCGACCTGTATCCGGCCGAGCCGTTCCATCCGCCCGGCCGTGAAACCGGTTTCCTCGGCGAGTTCGGCCGCGGCCAGCTCCTCCGGGCTTCCCGTCTTCCCCTCGGGGAACGCCCCCGAGGGGAACTCCCAGGTCCGAACCCGCACCGGGTACCGGTACTGCTCCACGAGGTGGAAGCCATCGTTGTCCATCGGGATGACGAGCGCGAAGTCGGGTTTCTCGATCACCGAGTAGAGGCCGGGCGACCCGTCCGCACGCTCGATCCGGTCCTCGCGCACCGTCATCCACGGATTTTCGTACGCGACCCTGGATGACACCGTTTTGATACTCACGTCTCCAGTGTCGCGCCACGGCTACCCGACGATGGTCAGACCGCTTCGGCAGCCGATTCCGGAACGCGCAACGGTGCCGGCTCGCCGACGCCCAGCCGGCGTTCGAAACCCTCCGGGATCACGATATCCGAGCGATCCAGTTCGGTGATCGAGGTCTTGCGCAGCCCCAGCAGCGCGGAATCGACCCCGCCGCGCAGGATGTCCAGGACGTTCTCCACCCCGGCCTGCCCGTTCGCCGCCAGGCCCCACAGGTAGGCACGGCCGATCATCACCGCGCGCGCACCGAGCGCCACGGCCTTGACCACATCACTGCCGCGCCGGATACCGCCGTCGAGCAGGATCTCGATCTCGTGGCCGACCGCATCGGCCACCACCGGCAGCGCGCGGATGGACGCCGGGGTGCCGTCGAGGTTGTTGCCACCGTGGTTGGAGACCGAGATGGCGGCCACACCGGCGTCGACCGCGCGCCGCGCGTCGTCGACCCGCATAACACCCTTGAGCATCACCGGCCCGTCCCATTGCTCGCAGACCCACGCGACATCGGCCCAGTCCGGTGCGGTGGTGCCCATCCATTCGCCGTAGGCCCCGAAGAATCCGGGTGCGGGGGCCTCGCCGAGCGCCATATTGGGCGCGGTGAGGTCGGGGAGGCTGCCGGACCGCAGGTAGCGGGTCAGCCAGCGCGGTTTGGTCATCACCTGCGGTGCGAAACCCGCCATGGTGCGCAGATCCAGTTTCTCCGGGATCACCGGCGAGCCCCAGTCACGGCCGTGCGAGAACGACCAGTCGAGCGTGAGGATGAGTCCTACCGCGCCCGCCGCCTTCGCGCGCGCCATACGCGCGGAGATATCGTCCTTGCTGCCGCACCAGTACAGCTGGAAGAACGTCGTGGGGTTGGCCGCGGTGACCTCCTCGACGGATTTGCTCGCGAACGAGGACAGCCCCATCGCGGTGCCGCGGGCGGCGGCGGCCCGCGCCACCGCGACCTCACCGTCCGGGTGCACGGCCTGGACACCCGTCGGCGAGATGATCACCGGCATCGAGATCTGCTGGCCCAGTACCGTCGTGGACTGGTCACGTTCGCCGATCGGCCCGGCGACATGCGGGGCGAAACCGAGTTCGGCGAACGCGGCCTGGTTGTCGTCGATGGTCTGGCCACGCTCGGAGCCGGCGACGAGGGCGCCGTACACCGATTTCGGCAGCCGCTTCTTCGCCCGGCGATGAGCCTCGGCGACGGTTTCGAACCACGGGTTCATGGTCGGATCCTTTCCACTGGTTCCGGCCACCATTGCCGGACCTGTTCGAACAATTGAGAGACGAGATCGGTGAGCAGCCGCTCCCCCTCGGCCGCGGTGGCGCCGGTTGGGTCACCGAGGATCCCGTTGGCACTGACAGCCTTGATCCCGCCGGCACGCAACTGCGGCAGCACATCGGCCAGTGGACGGGTATCGCCCGGTCGGGCACGCTCGATCCGGACACGATCCGGTGAAAGACTCAGTTGCAGCGAGGTTTCGGTGCGGCCGGCATGGGCGTCACCGGCGTAGCGAGGGAGGAACAACCGGATATCACGGGATTCGCTACGCAACAGGGTCACCGCCCGGCGTAGCGGCTCCACATTCCCGCCGTGACCGTTGACCAGCACGATCCGGTCGAAGGTGTCGGTGGCGGAACGGCACAGTTCGACGATCAGCAGTTCCAGCGCCGCCTGCCCGATCGAGAGCGTCCCGGGGAAACCACTGTGCTCACCGCTGGCGCCGTAAGCCACCGGCGGTGCGACGAGGGCATCCGGACAGCGATCGGCCAGACCGGCGCACAGCGCGACGGCCATGTCGGTATCGGTGGATAACGGCAGGTGGGGCCCGTGCTGCTCGGTCGACCCCACCGGCACCGCCAGCAGAGCCCCGCCGTTACCGAGGTCACCCGCCTCCGGCCATGTGAGGTCCGCCACTGCCATGCCGCCGACATTAACGTCACCCACTGACAAAATCAACAGCTGTGTCTTCGGCACGCCGACGCGCGGGGTCCACCCGCGGGCCACGTTGGATTACCGGGGTCCCTGCGTACAGAATCTTCCTGTGACGGCACAGCATCCGCGGGGGCGCCCCCGTGGCACCACCAAACGCGCACTCGAACTGATCGCCATGCGGTTGTTCAGCGAGCAGGGGTTCGACGAGACCACCGTCGAACAGATCGCGGCCGCCGCCGGGATCAGTGGCCGTACCTTCTTCCGCTACTTCCCGGGTAAGGCCGAGGTGCTGTGGTCGTCGTTCGACGACGAGGTCAGCGGGTTGCGGGCCGCGTTCGCGACCGTAGCTCCCGACGAGCCGATGATGGCGGCCGTCCGGCGCGTGGTGGTCAACGCCAACCGCTATCGCGCCGAAGATGTCCCCGAACTGCGTACCCGGATGAAGTTGGTGGCCGACGTCCCCGCCCTGACGGCGACCGCGGGCACCCACTACGACGCCTGGGAGCGCGCGGTCGGCGAATTCGCCGCGGCACGGCTGGGTGAATCCGCGGACTCGTTGATCCCGATGGCTGTCGGCCGGACCACCCTGGCGGCCGCCCGGGCCGCGTTCGATGCCTGGCTCGCCCGCGCGGACGCCGACCTGACCGTCTATCTCGATCGTGCGCTGGCCGGATTGGAGCAGGGTTTCGCCGCGCAGAACGCGAAACCGGTCACAACCACCGGATGAACCGGACCGGCAGGTTTCACCGGCGTATCCGCAGGGGTATGACTAGGCTCGGTATCGGCACGACCGCCGAAGTAACTACGATGTACCGGACCGCCGTCGAAAGGGGCACAAGTTACATGTCCGAGGTGTCCATGGGCCTTTCGGCGGACTCATTGGCCGAGGTATCGGTCGACAAGCTGCTTCCGCAGCTCGTCGAGCACCTCCGCCAGAACCGCACCGCTCTGCGGGAGGAGTGGGCGCGGCGAATAACCGAGGCCCGGCTGCTCACCGCCATGACTCCCGAAGAGGTCTTCTCCGAGGCCACGTCGGTGTACGACAACTATGTCGAGGTGCTCGAGACCGGCAGCGTCGAAGCGCTGCAGGCCTACGCCCGCGATCTGTCCGAGCGCATCATTCCCCGTGGGGTCGAGACCGACGAGGTCCTCGGCATGGTGCTGCTGCTGCGCGATGTGCTGGCCCGCTCGCTGTTCGAGAAGTACCAGTCGAATTTCGAACTGCTCAATGCCGTCCTCGACGCCTACGAACCGGCCGCGAACCGGATCGCCAACACCGTGGGTGTTTCCTTCGTCCAAGAGCGCGAGCGCGTCATCCGGCAGCAGCAGGAGGCCATCCGCGAGCTGTCCACCCCGGTTCTCCAGGTGCGCGAACAGCTGCTGATCCTGCCGATAATCGGCGTGCTCGACAGCCAGCGCGCCCGGCAGCTCACCGAACAGCTGCTGCGCGCGATCCGGAACAACCGAGCCAAGGTGGTCGTCATCGATATCACCGGTGTGCCCGATATCGACTCCACGGTCGCCAACCACCTGGTGCAGACGGTGGACGCCTCCGGGCTGATGGGTGCCAGCGTCATCATGACCGGCCTGTCCTCGGAGATCGCGCTGACACTGGTGACCATCGGCCTCGATCTGTCGAAGATGAACGCGGTCGGCGATCTGCAGGGCGGTATCGAAGAAGCGGAGCGGTTACTGGGCTATGAAGTGTCCAGAGTGACCGAGCGCAGCGAACGCGATTCGCGCTGACGGAACAGTTATGCCAGTACCTATCCTCAAACAGGGCACATATCTGATCGCGTCCGTGCAGTCCGCGCTGACCGATGCCGATACCGAGCGCCTGCAGGACGACCTGATGAACCAGGTCAGCAAATACCGCGCGCAGGGCATCATCGTCGACGTGACGGCCATCGACGTGATGGATTCCTTTGCCGCCAGATCCTTGCGCACGATCGCGCATATGACACAGCTGCGGGGCGCCGAGACGGTGATCGTCGGGCTGCAGCCCGAGGTCGCATTCGCTATGGTGCAACTCGGCCTCACCTTCGAGGATATGCACACCGCACTGGACCTCGAGGAGGGCTTGGCTTGGCTGAACCGGAAGGCTTCGGCCCGGCACCAGCACCGAGATGGTCGTGACAGTGGCCGCTGATCGGGTGGTAATCGCGGTGAAGATGTCGAACGACATCGTGACCGCACGTCAGGCCGGGCGGGAGCTGGCCGAGGAGCTCGGCTTCACACTCACCGACCGGACCATGATCTCCACCGCGATCTCCGAGGTCGCGCGGAATATCACCAGCTACGCCGGCAGTGGCGAGATCCGGCTGCACGTGGACGAGCGCGACGGACGTCGCGCTCTCGTGGTTCAGGCCAAAGATCAGGGACCCGGCATCATCGATATCGCCCGGGCCATGGAAGACGGTTATTCCACCGGCCTGGGCCTGGGTTTGGGCCTACCCGGCGCCAAACGGCTGATGGACGGTATGGCCATCGACTCCGCACCCGGCCAGGGCACGTTGGTCGAGATGTGGAAGTGGGTACCCCACGGTGCATGAGGACGGGTTCATCGGCCGGATCGAATGGGCAATGGCCGGCCGCGCCCTCCCCGGACAGGATGTTTCCGGGGACCGCTGCGTTGTTCTGGACACCGGCACCGGCTCGGTACTGTTCGCGGTGCTCGACGGTCTCGGCCACGGCGCCGCCGCCGCCGCCGCGGTGGATCGCGCGTCCCGGGTACTCGCCGAGAATCGCGCCGAACCGTTGGATGTGCTGATGGTGCTGTGTCATCGGGCGATGTCGGACACCCGCGGTGCCGCCGTGACGCTGGCCCTGTTCAGCACACAGGAGGCGCAGTGGCTCGGGGTCGGCAATGTGGATTCCCTGGTACTCACCGCGGGACCGACCGGGCCGCAGGTCAGCGCCACCGTTCTGCAGAGCGGCGGAATCGTCGGATACCGTCTGCCCCCCACCCTGCAACCACAGTCCGTCACAGTGCGGCCGGGTGATCTTCTGCTCATGTCCACCGACGGCGTGGCGGTGGAACCGGGCGCGGGTATCGACCTGGCGAAATCGACGGCGGATATAGCCCGGGAACTGGTGGACCGGCACGCCAAGGACAGCGACGACGCACTCGTGCTCGCCGCCCGGGTGCGTGGCGTTTCGAATGGAGCCGCTCACGAGTGAGAAGCGTCGTGATCCCCTTGGGCAGACCATGAGCGAGATACTGGCGGCGTTCCTGGACGCCTATGCCGACGCGCTGCGCCGCCATCTCGCCGCGCCCGAGCGCGACGGGCTGGCCGAGGCCCACGAACTCGGCCGGCGCGCGCTGGTCGAAGGAATCAGCCTGCTCGATCTCACCGAGCACCACTTCCGGGTCGCGAAGCAGGTGCAGATCGAAGCGGGTGAACCGGAGGACACCGCCGCCTCCGCCCGCCCGGACACCCCACTGGCCGAGAACGCGCTCGAATTCCTCCTGCAGACCCTGATCACGCTGGACGTGGCCACCCGCGGCTACCTCGACGGCACCCGCCGCTACGAACAGCAACGATCCCGCGCCGACGATCTCGCGGGCCGCGACGAATTCCGCACGGCCCTGGTGGAATCGCTGCAGGACGGATTCTTCGTCGCCGACGCCCATGGCACGCTGATCGAGGTCAACAAGGCATTCGGCGAGCTCACCGGCTACGGGGCGACGGGAGTCCCCTATTCCCTGCCACACCCCTGGGCGATCCCGGAGGGCCCGCGCTACCCCGATCTGGGCACCGAGGCCTCACGTTTCGTCATACCGATCCAGCACCGTGACGGCCGGCGCCGCTGGATCGGGGTGAGTACCAGCGCCCTGGTGAAACCGGACGGCGAGGAACATATATTCGTCGGTACCGTCCGCGATGTCACCGCCGAACACGACGCCCAGGCCCGCGACCAGGCCGCCAACCGGCTGGCCACGGCACTCGCGGCGGAGACCACGGTGGCCGAGGTTCTCGAGGTCGGGCTGGACGAGCTGCGGCGGACGGTCGGCGCGGAAACCGCGGTCGTGGCCGTATGGGCCGGCCATGCGGCGCCGGAAGTGTATATCTCCGGGACTCCGCCCACCGGATCGTCGGAGTCGACCGGACTCGAACCCGCCACCGAGGCGATTCTCAAACGCGCGCGCCTGCGCCCCGGTCGTACGCTCATCGCCGTCCCCGAGAGCACGGGCAGCGCGGAGGGGATCGTGGCCCCGCTGGGCGAAACGGGTGATTCGGCGCTGTGGTTGCGCTTCGCGGTACCACGGGTTGTCGACGCGGCCGATTGGACGCTTTTCTCGCTGCTCATCGGTCATTTGAGCCTGGCCGTGCAGCGGGCACGCAACTTCGACCAGGCCCGCTCCACCTCGCTGACCCTGCAGCGGGCGATGCTCGGTCCGATCGAACTCCCACCCCGTTTCTCGGTGCACTACGAACCGGCACTGCCGCCGCTCGAGATCGGTGGTGATTGGTACGACGTGGTGCCGCTACCGGACGGAACCATAGGCGTCGTGGTCGGCGACTGCGTGGGTCGTGGGCTGTCCGCGGCCGTAGTGATGGGTCAGTTGCGGACGGCGGCCCGGGCATTGCTGCTGCGGGGTGCGGGACCGGCCCAGTTGCTCTCCGAGCTCGACCCGGTGGCGGCCCGGATTCCGGGTGCTCTCTGCACCACTGTCTGCGCGGCGGTTCTGGATCCGGTGCGCGGGCTGGTCCGCTACAGCAACGCCGGCCATATGCCGCCCATCCTGGCCGATGTCGACAAGACAGGGCGGCTGCTCGAGGGGGGCCGGTCGGTCCCGCTGGCGACCTTCGAGACGCCGCGGCGTCCCGAGGCCACCACCCCGCTGCCGCCGGGCTCGACCCTGGTGTTGTTCACCGACGGGCTGGTGGAACGTCGCGGCGAGGATATCGACGAAGGTTTCGCGAAGATCGCCGTAACCCTGGCCGATACCGCGGCGAAGCTACCCCGGGAGGTGGCCGATTCGGTGCTGTCGGCCTTGCGCCCGGAGGGCGGGTACGACGACGATATCGCCATGGTGGTGTATCGGCAGCCACCCGAACCACTCCGGCTGGACCTACCGGCCCGGCCGGACCGGCTGACCATGCTGCGTCGCACCCTCACGGCCTGGCTGTCGGCCGCCGGAGTACCGCACAATATGACCGCCGATCTGGTGGCGGCGACCAACGAGGCGTGCACCAACAGTATCGAGCACGCCTATCTGGAGGGCGCCGCGGAGACGGACCGGGTGATGCTCACCGCCGAATGCGACGGCGACAGGGTCGTTATCGAGTCGACCGATACCGGAACCTGGCGTCCCCGCCCGGCCGATCCGGGACCACGGGGCCGGGGAATCGATATGATGCGGGCACTCACCGAGGAACTCGAAATCGATCATCCGGGGCCCGGAACGCGTGTCCGGATGTCGGTGACCCTGCCGGCGATAACGTTCCCGGTGGCCAGCGCCCTGCGCGGGACGAACAACCGGTCCCGCGGGGGCTCGATGCAGCGAGGTCGAGAGGCTCATGGCAGATTGTGACGATGTGACGAACTCTTCTCCAGACGCGAACCCACTCACGGATACGATGACGACTTCGGTCGCCGACCACGACGGCGTCACCGTGCTCACGGTGACCGGGGAGGTCGATCTCGCCACGGCCCCCGCCCTGGAGACCGCGATCGACGCGGCACTCGACGCGGGACCGGCCCAGCTGGTCGTCGATCTGGCCGCCGTGAGCTTCCTGGCCTCGGCCGGAATGGCCGCGCTGGTCGCCGCACATCAGCGAGCCGGAGACAAGACGACCATCGCCCTGGTCGCCGAGGGCCCGGCCACCAGCCGCCAGCTCAAGATGACGGCACTGGACACGGTCTTCGATCTACACACCACCCTGGACGACGCGCTCGCGCGTTTCCGGGACAACTGAGCCGCCGGCCTGGGGCCGCCGGACCGGCATCGCTTCCGAGTTACCCGGGGCGATCGAACCGGCGGCATCCAGGAGTCCCGGCCCGGTCAGTCGCAGAGGGTGCGCAATTGTTCGATCAGCGCGACCCGTTCGGCCGGTGTCGCGGCCAGCGGCGCGACATTGAGCACCGTGACCCCGGCTTCGGCGAACGCGGCGATCCGCTCCTTGACATACCCCGCGGGTCCGATCAGCGAAACATCCCGGACCAGCTGATCGGGCACCGCCGCGGTCGCCTCGTCCTTCTTCCCGGCCAGGTACAGCTCCTGGATCCGGTCGGCCTCGGCGCCGTAGCCGTACTTGGTGGCGAGGGTGTGGTAGAAGTTCTTCCCCTTTGCGCCCATACCACCGATATAGAGCGCGAGCATGGGTTTCACGAACTCCAGCAGCGGTTCGACGTTCTCCCCGATGGCCAGGGCCGGACCGGCATAGACGTCGAGCGTGCCGAGTTCGGGTGCGCGCCGTTCCTTCCCGGCGCGCAGGGCGTCACCGAAGACCGCGTCGGCGCGTTCGGGCAGGAAGAAGATCGGCTGCCAGCCCTCCGCGACCTCCGCCGCCAGGGCGACATTCTTCGGGCCGAGCGCGGCGAGAAGCACCGGAATCCGTTCCCGTACCGGGTGGTTGATGAGTTTCAGCGGTTTACCGAGTCCGGTGCCCGCGCCCTCGGGCAACGGGATCTGGTAGTACTTGCCCTGGTAGGTCAGCCGTTCCCGTCGCCACACTTTGCGGCAGATCTCCACGAGTTCGCGAGTCCGCCCGATCGGCGCGTCGTAGGGAACACCGTGAAAGCCCTCGATGACCTGCGGGCCCGAGGCGCCGAGCCCCAGCACGAAGCGGCCGTCGGACACGAAATCCAGTCCCGCCGCGGTCATCGCGGTGAGTGTGGGTGTCCGGGTGTAGAGCTGCATGATTCCCGAGGCCAGTTGTAGCCGGGAGGTCTTGGCCGCGAGGTATCCCAGGGCGCTCACCGCGTCGAACGAGTACGCCTCGGGAACGAACACGATATCCAGTCCGGCCCGCTCCAAATCGGCCACTTCGGCCGCGGCCTCGGTGAAGCCGCCCGAATAATTGATACTCAATCCGATCCGCATGCCCTCAACATAAACCCGGCTACGGGGTGGCCCGGCATCGGCCACGCCGGGTGACGCGGTAGGTTGAAGGCAGCAACATCGTGCGCAGTACAGCTAACTTCGAGCTATCGTGTCGAGAAAGGCCTGATCGTGTCGCAGCCCACCCAGTCGCCGCAGCCCACCGCCACCGGTTTCGGCAGCTCCCCGATCGGCGACTACCTGGGCGAACTCGCGGCGAAGCTACCCGCACCGGGCGGTGGCGCGGTCGCCGCACTGCACGCCGCACAGGGTGCCGCACTGGTGGCCATGGTCGCGCGGTACACCACCCGCGCCAAGGACGCCGAACATCGGCCGGTCATCGACCGGATCATCGAATCCGCCGACGCGGCCCGCGATCGCGCCCTCGCCCTCGCCGATGCCGACGCCGCCGCCTTCACCGCGGTGGGGGCGGCCTACAAGCTGCCCAAGGAGTCCGACAGCGAATCGGCCGACCGGGGCGCGGCGATCGAGAGCGCACTGCTGGAAGCCGCGCGGGTGCCCGCGGCCGTGGTCGACGAGGCCGACGGGATCCTGACCCTGGCAGCCGAATTGCTGCCGATCGGAAACACGAATGTAGTCACCGATATCGGCGCCGCCGGTGCGGCGGCACGGGCCGCCGCGGTGACCTCACAACTGAATATCGAGATCAATCTGGGTTCACTTCCGGCCGACCGCACCACGGCATTCACCCAGGTGCTGGACCGGATTTCGGAAATCACGGCGCGCGCTGATTCGCTACACGAGGAAGTGCTCCATACGGTCCGCACCGGCTGAAACAGGTGCACATATCAGCACGCGCGAATTAACCATGTATATGCCGAACTGGGATTATTCGAGATTCTACGAAGAACGCGGAACGCGTAGAATAGGCGGCGTTCGGAGATAATCATCCTGCTCCACCGCTCGACCCAGGCGACATCAGCTAGACCGGCCGGCGGGGGTACCGGCGGCCGGGGAACTGTTTGCTCCAGCTCGACGAGTGCAGGAGGTAACGGTGAGGATCGGGTACACATCGGCGCCGGCGGCGGCGGAAGTCCCTCAGCCGGGTATCGATGTCATCACCGAACACGGAGTCCTATCCAATATCGCCGACTGCTCGGCGGATCCGGGCGCGTTGACACCGGGCCAGGCCCGGCGCGCCCACGATATCCACAGACTCTGTTCTCCCGAATGTCTGGTTCGCAGACATGCCGGTCTGATCTTGGCTCTTGCCGCACCACCGGACCGGCACAATCCCGATATTTCGCCCGGCCGCTCGGCCCATCGCGGCGATTGATTCCCGCGCGGCGGATAGGTAACCCCGCCTGCGCGTCTCTTTCTGCCCGCCGGCGTATTCCGGCGTGCTTCCATTAGCTTCACCGCGCTCTCAACGAATGGTTCTTGATCAGCTCCACCCATTGGCCGGGCGGCGATCGGCACATGTCGTGTGGCCACTAATCGAGGAGGGAAAGTTGAGCACCATATTCACGAATGAGGAATCCGAATCGGATACTCCGGCGCGAAAACCCCGGCGCGCCCGGTTCGGCGGAGCCGGACGTAACCACCCGCTGAACATCGTCCTGGTCGCGCCCCCGTACTTCGATGTTCCCCCGGCCGGTTACGGCGGTGTCGAGGCGGTAGTGGCCGAACTCGCCGACACCCTCGTCGCGCGCGGGCACCGGGTGACGCTACTCGGCGCCGGAAAGCCCGGTACGGAGGCTGAATTCGTACCGGTCTGGGAGACCACCCAGGCCGAGCGGCTGGGCGACCCGTTCCCCGAGGTCGTCAACGCGCTGAAGGTGCGCCGCATGGTGGAGAAACTGGCCCGCTCCCGGCATATCGACATCATCCACGACCATACTTTCGCCGGCCCGCTGAATGCCCCCGCCTACGAGAACCTGGGTATTCCGACCGCGGTCACCGTGCACGGGCCGGTCGACAACGATATGTGGGAGTACTACGGCGCGCTCGACGAGCACACCCGCCTCGTCGCGATCAGCGACCGGCAGCGGGAACTGGCGCCGAGTTTCAACTGGATCGGCCGAGTCCACAATGCGCTGCGCCCCAGTGAATGGCCGTTCCGCACCGAGAAGCAGGACTACGCACTGTTCCTCGGCCGCTACGCCTCCTACAAGGGGCCGCATCTCGCCCTGCACGCCGCGCACGAGGCCGGTATCAAGCTCATCCTGGCCGGTAAATGCAACGAGCCGCCCGAAAAGGCGTTCTTCGCCAAGGAAATCGAACCGCTGCTCACCGATACCGACCACGTCTTCGGGGAAGCGGACGCGGTCGCGAAACGAGAACTGCTCGCGGGTGCGCGCTGCCTGTTGTTCCCGATCCAGTGGGAAGAGCCGTTCGGCATCGTGATGATCGAGGCGATGGCCTGCGGCACACCGGTGGTGGCGCTGCGCGGCGGTGCGGTGGAGGAGGTCGTCGAAGACGGTGTCACCGGCATCCTCTGCGACCATCCGGACGAATTACCGGCCGCGATCGCCAAGGCGAGCGAACTCGATCCCCATGCCTGCCGGCGCCGTGTCGAGGATTATTTCGGCGTCGATCAGCTCGGTGCGGGCTACGAAGCCGCTTATTACCGCATACTCGATGCGTGGGACGAAGCCCACAGCATGGGGCAGGCATTGACCGCCGTCGGTACGCGCCGCAACGCGGTACCCGCGATCCGCGCCGACGCCGGCACGACACCGGTATGGAGTAGGGCATGAACGCACCGCCGAGAATTCTCAACTCCGGCCAGCCCGCCGCCGTCAACGGCGGCGGGGGGACGGTCACCCTGGTCGAGGCGAGCACTTTCTGCTTGTCCGACCCACTCGGCGATATCCATTCCGGTACTTCGCAAGGCCTGTTCTACCGTGATTCGCGGGTGATCTCCCGCTGGGAACTGCGCCTGGACGGCCAACCCGCCGAACATCTCACGGTGCTCACGCCGGAGGCGTTCAAGGGCCGGTTCATCCTGCGCAAACCGCCGCGCGCCGGGGTCGCCGACAGTACCGTGCTCGTGGTGCGCCGGCGGCTCATCGGCAACGGCCTCAAGGAGGCCATCTCCGTGCACAACCTCGGCCACGAGGACACGGCGATGACCATAACCTTGTTCGTCGACTCCGATTTCGCGGATCTCTTCGCGGTCAAGGAGGGCCGCAATCACGGCGGCGGTGCCGAGCACAACGCCAGCGACGGTGATCTGCACCTGACCGACCACAACGAACCCGGTCGTGGCCTGACCATCAGCGCGACGGCCGGGGCGGTCATGCTGCCCGGCACCATCACCTGGCAGGTGGTGGTGCCGGCCCGGGGCCGGTGGGATACCGAGATCCTGGCCCAGCCGGTGATATCGCACCGCAGGGTGCAGATGGCTTTCGGTGACGACGAGGACAGCCCGATCAGCCGGCTCAAGGCGTGGCGGGCCACCGCCACCGATCTGACGGCCACCGATCCGGCGTTGTCGGAGGTCCTGCAGCGCACCGAGAGTGATCTGGGCGCCCTGCGTATCGACGGCAGTACCGACGGCGCCCCGGCCTACGTCGCCGCGGGCGCGCCCTGGTTCATGGCTCTTTTCGGCCGGGACAGCCTGATCACCTCGTGGATGGCACTCCCGCTGGATTCGGCCCTGGCCGTCGGCACGCTGCGGCGGCTGGCGGATCTGCAGGGGACGAAGGTCAATCCGATCACCGAGGAGGAGCCGGGCCGCATCATGCACGAAATGCGGCACGGCCCGGCCAGCGGACAGGTACTCGGCGGCACCGTGTACTACGGGTCGGTCGACGCGACCCCCTTGTTCGTCATGCTGCTGGCCGAATGCTGGCGCTGGGGCGCCGGTGACGCCGTGGTGCGGGAACTGCTCCCGGCCGCCGACGCGGCCCTCGCCTGGATCGACGAATACGGCGACGCCGACGGAGACGGTTTCGTCGAATACCGCCGGAAAACCGATCGCGGCCTGAGCAACCAGGGCTGGAAGGACAGCTTCGACTCCATCAACGACGCGACCGGGCATCTGGCGGAACCGTCCATCGCCCTCTGCGAGGTGCAGGGGTATGTGTACGCGGCCCGGCTGGCCCGCGCCCAGCTCGCCGAGCACTTCGGCGATACCGGTACCGCCACCCGCCTGCGCGAACAGGCCGAGAACCTCAAGGACCGGTTCGACGAGGCCTTCTGGGTCGCCAAGAACGGCTGGTACGCGATCGCCTTGGACGGCCAGAAGAACCAGGTCGACGCATTGACCAGTAATGCCGCGCAATGCCTGTGGACCGGCATCGTCTCCGACGAACGCGCCGCCGAACTCGTCGAGCGGCTCGCCGATGTAGCCATGGACAGCGGTTTCGGGTTGCGTACGCTGGCGTCCTCCATGGGCGCCTTCAACCCGATGAGCTATCACAACGGATCCGTATGGCCGCACGACACCGCCATCGCCGTGGCCGGACTGTTGCGATATCGCCATATCCCGGGCGCGAGCGAACTGGCCGAACGGCTCACCACCGGACTGCTCGACGCGGCCGGTGAGTTCGGCGGGCGGCTACCCGAGCTGTTCTGCGGGTTCGCCCGAACCGAGTTCCGGTCACCGGTCCCCTACCCGACCTCCTGCTCCCCCCAGGCCTGGGCCAGCGCCGCACCGCTGCTGCTGGTGCGCTCGTTCCTCGGCCTGTCGCCCTGCGCGCCGCATCGGACCCTGCGGGTGACACCGCAGCTCCCGCGGGAATGGGGCAAAGTGGGCCTGACCGATCTACGGCTGGGCCCGGCGACGGTCAGTATTCACGCCGAGGGGACAACGATGCATGTCCACGGGTTGCCCGATGATTGGAAACTTGTCACCGAATAGCAATCGCCCGGTGTGTCAACATCGCAAACGGGTGCCAGGACGGTATCCTGGCTGGTTCAGTTGATCATGGCCCCTTAGGATGGACGTCTGTCCACCAGTCCTCCGTAAGGGGTGGAACCATGAATATTGTTGTCCGGCACGTTTTTCTGGCACTCGCGATCGCACTGTCGGTGATCGTCGTCCCAGCCGGGGCGAACGCCATGACCGGCGACGTACCCAGCCCCGCACCCACTGCCTCGGTCGTTCCGGCCGACGGCGCCGTCGTGGGGATCGCCCATCCAGTTACCGTCCGGTTCCCGGACGCGGTCGCCGATCGCGCCCGGGCCGAGAAAACGCTGTCGGTCACCGCCGGTGCACCGCTGCCCGGTACCTACGCCTGGCGCGGTGACCGGGAACTGACCTGGACCCCCAGCGGATACCTGCCGGCGAATACGACGTTCACCGTGAATTTCGGTGATCAGCGCACCCAGTTCCAGACGAACGGCGGTTTGATCGCCGACGCGAACATGTCCACGCACACCTTCACCGTCAGCATCGGCGGCCAGGTGGTACGGACCATGCCTGCCTCCATGGGTAAACCCGGCTACGAGACCCCGACCGGGGTATATCCGGTCCTGGAGAAGGCCCGCAACATCATCTTCGATTCGCGCACGATCGGGATTCCGCTGGATTCGCCGGAGGGTTATCTGATCGACGGCGAATGGGCCGAACGCCTCACCTGGGGCGGTGTCTACGTCCATTCCGCGCCCTGGTCGGTGGATCAACAGGGGAATTCCAATGTCAGCCACGGCTGTATCAATCTGGCTCCCGCCGACGCCTCCTGGTACTACGAGAACGTCGGAATCGGCGATCCTGTGAATGTTCACTGGTGAGTTGTCGCGGCCCCTGGGCTGCGCGGCACCCGGTGCATCCACTAGAACAGTGGAAGCATCGCGCGCAGTGAATCGCCGAAGGGGGCCGCGCCATGGATCGACCACCGCCGGGGCACGGCGCCGGTGAGGAGTACTTCTCCACCCATCCCGGTCGTGCCGCCGGCCATCCGGGCGGCGCCGGCTACCCGAACCGGTCCGACTTCTCCGGATTCGAGGACCCGGACCCGCGACCCGGGCACGGGGACCCGGCCGATCCCGGCCCCGTGCCCGCGGGTCCCGCCGATCACCACTACGTCGGCGATTGGTCGGACTGGATGATGACCTCCGATGGGTATCCACCCAGACCCGGAGGCGAACCCGCGGATCCGGTGTCTCCTGAGCCCAGGCCGGGGTACCCGGCCACACCTGGCGACCACGTCCCCGCCGCCGGAAACGCGGAGTCGGCCGGCGATGGAATACCGGGTCCTGACGCCACGGGTCCGTCCTCCGCGCGGCAACGGCTGCGGGAGCGTCTGGCACCCCGCGAAGCGACCCCACCGGTACCGGCCCGACCCAGCGCCCCACCGGGACGAACCCGGCTGGTTCCGGTGCTGCTGGGTGCCGCCGCGGTCGCGGCGCTCGCCGCCGCCGCATACGTTCAGTTCGCGGTGGTCGGCGCCGACGAACCGGCCACCGCCACGCCCGCGGCGACCGAACCGGGTGTGTTCGGTACCCCGGGGGCCGGAGTACCGGCCTCCGACCCGAACTGCCCGGCCCAGCGGACCGGCAATACGGTGCAGGGCAACGGTCCCGGCGGTACCGGATCCGGGCCCGAGGCGATCTTCGGTTTCCAGCACGCGTACTACGTGGCGCGGTCCGGTGAGCAGGCCCGAACCCTGGTGGCTCCGGAGTCCGCGATACCGCCCGCCGCCGATATCCAGCACGGTATCGACAGCATCCCGCCCGGAACCACGCACTGTATCCAGATCACCCCGGGTGCGTTCGTCGGCCAGTACACAGTGGCCATCACCGAATACCGGCCCGGGTCCGCTCCCCTCGGCTACAACCCGCAACTGGTCACGACGATGCGAATCGGTGACCGAACCTTGATCACCGGTATCGGCCCGATGCCCTGAGTACCACGATTCGGTCCGGATCCCGCCCACCAGCTGGTTAGCGGCGCCGACGGCGGGCAGACTCGGAAGATGGACGCTATCGGCACGGCTCGGGTCCCCGATCATCCGACGGTGCAGGCTGCCCTTTCGCTCGCCCGCCGGGCGCCCTCGGTGCACAACACACAACCGTGGCGGATGTCCTTCGACGGCCACCGGCTGCAGTTGTACGGCGATACCTACCGGCGGCTGTCGTCGGCGGATCCGCAGGGCCGCCAGTTGATCATCAGCTGCGGCGCCCTGCTCGATCACATCCGCACCGCTTTCGCGGCCGCGGGCTGGGCCACCGAGGTGACCCGCCTGCCCGATACCGCGTCCGACCATCTCGCCGAGATCGAGTTCGCGCCGGCGCGCGATGTCTCCGACAGGATCCGGGCCCATGCGGCGGCTATCGATCGCCGCTATACCGACCGGTTGCCGATGTTGCCGCCTCGCGACTGGGAACGCGTGGAACCCGCACTGCGCGCGGTGGCCACAGCGCACGAGGTCACCGTGGACGTGTTGGAGGCGTCCGCCCGGCTACGACTGGCCGCCGCCTCCGCGCAGTCGGCGGCGCTGCGGGAATACGATCCGCAATATCTGAACGAACTGCACTGGTGGGCCGGGAACGACTCCCCCGCCGACGGCGTGCCGATCTCGGCACTCGTCTCGGCCGCGGAGCTCGCCCAGGTGGGAGTGGGCCGGGCCTTCCCGACGGCACCGCCGTCGCTGCGGCGCGGCGAACTCACCGATGCGTCCCGATTGCTGGTGATCGGTTCGGCCGCGGACAGCCCCGGCCACTGGCTCCGATCCGGTGAAGCCCTCTCCTCGCTACTGCTCGAATGCACTGCGGCGGGTCTGACCACGTGCCCCCTGACCCATATCACCGAGGTTCCGGTGAGCCGTCGCGCGATCGCGGCGCTGCTACCGAAACACGCCGTACCGCAGGTGGTCGTCCGCGTCGGCACCGCGCCCACCACCGCCGCTGCGCCCCCGACACCACGCCGCCCGGTCGGCGATTTCCTCGATCTGCACCGCGCCGGCTGACCGTCCGGCACGTACCGCAACCCTGCCGGGAAAGCCCGCGAATACCAGCGGATTCGGAATAGGCTGCTGTCATGACTGCCGCGATCGATATCACCGGTCTGGTGAAGACATTCGGCCGCACCCGGGCCTTGGACGGTCTCGACCTGCGGGTCTCCCCCGGTGAGGTGCACGGCTTCCTCGGCCCCAACGGGGCCGGGAAATCCACCACCATCCGCGTTCTGCTGGGGCTTTTACGCGCCGACGGCGGATCGGTCCGGCTACTCGGCGGTGACCCGTGGTCGCAGACCGCTGAACTCCACCGCCGGCTGGCCTACGTACCGGGCGATGTGAACCTGTGGCCCAACCTCACCGGCGGCGAGGTGATCGATCTGCTCGGCCGGTTACGCGGCGGCCTGGACGAGAGCAGGCGCGCCGATCTACTGGAACGGTTCGATCTGGATCCGACGAAGAAGGGACGGACCTACTCCAAGGGCAACCGGCAGAAGGTCGCGCTGGTCGCGGCGCTGGCCTCCGATGTGGAACTGCTGTTGCTCGACGAACCCACCTCTGGTCTGGATCCGTTGATGGAGGCGGTGTTCCAGGAATGTGTGGAGGAGGTGCGCCGCGCCGGACGCACGGTTCTGCTGTCCAGCCATATCCTTGCCCAGGTCGAGGCTTTATGCGACCGGCTGACGATCATCCGGCACGGCCGGGCGGTCGAATCCGGCACCCTCGCCGACCTCCGCCACCTCACCCGCACCTCCGTCGATGTCGAAACTCAGCGCCCGGCAACCGGTTTGGACGAACTGCGAGGCGTACACGATCTGATCGCCGACGGTACACGGGTCCGCTTCCAGGTGGACACCGTCGATCTGGGCGCGGCCATGGAACATCTCACGCCGTTCGGAATCCGCACCCTGACAAGCCAGCCGCCGACATTGGAAGAACTGTTCCTCCGGCATTACGGGGACGAACTCGCGGCGGCGGGGGTACCGGAATCATGACGGTGCGAAGCGCGTCCCGATATGCGGGGACCTTCACCGGGACCGGTGTCCTCACCCGGTTCGCGTTGCGCCGCGAACGTTGGCCCATGGTGGCCTGGATCGTAGGCGATACGCTGATCTACTGGTCGCAGGCGGTCGCACTCGACGCCGCCTATCCGGACCAGGCCGAACTGGACGCGCTGGCCGACAGTATGTCCGGTAACGCCGCCATGATCGCCATGGCCGGGCCGCCGCGGGTACTGGACACGGTGGAAGGTCAGGTCGCGTTCCAGTCCAGCGCGTTCGGCATGCTGGTAGCGGGGCTGATGAGTATGTTCCTCATCGGCCGGCACACCCGATCCAACGAGGAGTCCGGCCGGGACGAACTCATCCGGTCCGGGGTCGTAGGCCGCTACGCACCGGCCAGTGCCGCATCGATCCTGACTGTGGCCGCGAATATCGTCCTGGGGGCGGCGATCGCGCTCAGCTTGATCAGCTACGGACTACCGGTACCGGGGTCGATCGCGCTGGGTGCCGGAGCGACCTGCGCCGGACTGGTGTTCGGTGCGGTCGCATTGCTGGCTGCCCAGCTCAGTGCGAGCACCCGCACCGCTTACGCGATCACCGGTGCGGTCCTCGCGGTCTCCTACTTGTTACGGGCTGTCGGTGACGTCGGCAACGGGGTACTGTCCTGGTTCTCGCCGCTGGGCTGGGGCCAGGCGATGCGGCCCTACGACGGCGAGATCTGGTGGCCCGCCGCCCTGTCGGTCGCCGTGGCGGCCGGAACAGGGGTGGCCGCGGCACGGGTGCTGGACCGGCGCGATTTCGGTGCCGGACTGATCCCGCCGAAGCCGGGTCCGCCCCGGGCAACCGAATCCCTGCACGGAATTCTCGGCCTGGCCTGGCGGCTGCAACGGGGTGCCTTCATCGGCTGGTCGCTCGGCATGTTCTTCGCCGGCCTGGCCTTCGGCACGATCGGCGACGACGTCGACGATCTGCTGGGCGAGATAGACCTGAACCAGATCCTCGGCCAGGACATGGGCAGTATGGTCGACGCCTTCTACGCGATGGCCGTGGCAATTCTGGCGATCATCGGTTCGGCGTACACGATCTCGTCCGGCCTGCGCCCACGGTCGGAGGAAGCGGCGGGACAGGCCGAACCACTGCTGTCCACAGAACTCTCCCGGCTGCGCTGGCTTGCCGGCCATGCGGTGATCATGCTGGCCGGATCCGTGGTTGTGGTCGCGCTGAGCGGTTTCGGGATGGGTCTCACCTACGGTCTGCTGGCCGGCGACCTCTCTCGTGCGGTGACGCTGACGGGGGCCGCACTGGTATATCTGCCGGCCGTTTGGGTGCTCGGTGGGATCACGCTGTTCCTCTTCGGTTTCGCGCCGAGAGCTACCGCCGCGGCCTGGTTGGCCATGGCTTATTGCGTTGTGGTGCTGATGTTCGGCGCGACGTTGAAGTTCCCCGGCTGGTTGATGAGCCTTTCCCCGTTCGACAACATTCCGCTGGTACCGGCCCAGTCGTTCGACGCCGTTCCGGTACTGATCACCCTGGCGGTAGCGTTGCTGCTCAGCGCGGCAGGAGCATTCGGCTTCCGCCGCCGCGACCTCGAAACCAACTGAGCACCACGCCGGCCGACTCAGCTACCACCACCCGATACGATCGGCGCACTCGCGGGAAATACCACCGGTAGCGAGACCAGCGCCCGATGGAACGGGCCGGGACGCCAGCACAGTTCCGCGCGGGGTACCGCGAGCCGCATTTCCGGGATCGCGTCCAGCAACTGGTCGATGGCGTCCTGTACGACCAGCAGTGCCACCGAGCGGGCGGGACAGCTGTGCGGGCCGACACTGAACGCCAGATGCGAGCGGTTCTGGGCCAGGGTCCCGGTATTGACCGCGGGATCGTTGTTGCAGGCGCTCATACTGATCATCACGGGCTGGTGGGCCGGCAGCCAGATACCGTCGATCAGCATGGGCTGACGCGGATAGCTGATGCAGTAGTTCGCCAGCGGCGGATCGTTGAACAGCACCTCGTCCAGCGCATCGTGCGTGGACAGGCTGCCGTCGAGGACATTCGCCGCGAACCGCTCATCGGTGAGCATCAGCAGCAGCGTATTGGTGATCAGATTCTGCGGCGGTTCGGTTCCCGCGCCGTACAGCAGCGCCAGCTGCTGCCTGACCTCTTCATCGCTGAGATGAACCCCGTGCTGCACCAGCCGGCTGGTGATGTCATCGCCCGGATGCACTCGTTTGAGCCGGGCCAGTTCGAGCAGCGCGTCGGCCTGAGCCGCGTTGCCCGCGGCCGCGTCCACGGTGTCGAACATGGCTGCCAGCCCCTGCGCCGCCCGATGCCCCAGTTCGGGTGGGCAGCCGAGCATCGCGTTGAGTGTGGCGAAGATGAGCGGGGATGCGTACTGGCCGACTACATCACAGTAGCCGTCCCGGCAGAACGAGTTGATCAGCGAGACCGAGATCTTCTCGATGATGGAGTGCATTTCGTGCATATCGACCCCACCGATGGCGGCCACCGCGGCCGATCGATAACGCGTGCGATCCTGCCCCACAGTGCGCAGCGGATTCGGCCGGTACTCCATCATCGGAAGCACCGGACAGTCCGACGGGATATCACGCTGCCATACCCGCGGATCGGCGGGAAAATGCTCCGGGTCGTGCAAGATCCGGACCGCGGTGTGATACCCGATCACCAGGGTGGCGGGTATCCCCGGGGAGAGCTCCACCGGGGCGAGCGAGCCGAAGCGGCTACGCATCTCCCGGTAGACCTTGTGCGGATCGGCCGCGTACTCCTCCGTGTACAACGGAATTCGCGGACCGCTGGTATCCACGGGCGAACCGTGGGTCAGCGGAACGCTGTCGAGGTCGAAGTACTGATCAGATTTCGCTGTGGTCAAGACTTCACACTCCGAGGTTCGTACGAATCAGCGAATAGTGCGGTTTCGCAGACCTATCCGCCGACCTGTACATCCCGTTCAGCGACGTCCGCGACGAGCCATCAGCAATGCAGTTGTAGATATCCGATCTGTGTACGCTACCGGTCTCAGGACAGATACGCAGGTGATTCCCGATGACCGCTGGAAACGAAGCGCACCACAGGTTTCAGCTCGCCACGTCCACGGCCGGCCGCATATCCGGTAACCGCCGGAACCGCGTGGTCAAAGACGAGCCTCCAATCGGTGGAACAGGTACTCGACGAGCGTGATCAGCGCCTGCAGGCAGGTGCGCCGATCCCGCGCGTCGAGTGCCACAAGTGGAGTGTCCTCGGTCAGATCGAGAGCCTCCCGGATCTCCGACAGCGGAAACCGGTTCGCGCCCTCGAATTCGTTGACCCCGACCGCATAGGGTACGTTGCGCTCCTCGAGGACCGCGAGTACCTCATCGGCTTTCTCGATCCGCCGGGTGTCGACCAGCACCAGCGCGCCGAGCGCGCCCTTGGCCAGTTCCTCCCAGAGCGGGATGAAGCGCTGCTGTCCCGGAGTACCGAACAGGTACAGGGCCAGTTCGGGGTTGAGGGTGATACGCCCGAAATCCATCGCGACGGTGGTCTGGGTTTTCGATCCCAGCCCACCCAGATCATCGATCCCCACGCTGGCCTCGGTGATGGTCTCCTCGGTGCGCAGCGGTTTGATCTCCGAAATACTGCTCACGAAGGTGGTCTTGCCGACGCCGAAATTACCGGCTACCAGCAATTTCACCGATCGGGTCACCGTCTCCGGTACATAGTCGACCGCACGACCGTAATCCGCGGACCGATCAGGCCGGGAGAGCACGGAGCCCATTGAGTACCTCCTCGAGCAGGGCGATCTCCGGCATGATCTCCGCCGGGGTCGGGATATTCATGTGTCCACTGTCCAGCAGGTCGGAGACGACGATCGTCACGACCGAGGGCGGGAGGTCGAGATATGCGGCGACCTCCGCAATCGACAGGGCACCACGCGAGCACACGTCGACCACTCGGCGCGCGTCCGGAGTCGCGCCCGGCGCCGGGTCCGATACGGCGACAACAAGAGTCACCAGGCCCAGATCACGGGTCGGGCGCGAGCGCCCGCCGGTCCGCACATAGGCACGGACCAGGTCTGGATCACGCCGCGACCGGCTCATTGCAGATCGCCGCCGTGTGCGCCTCTGCGGGGTTCACTGCCGAGCTCGTGGCCCACGCGGCCGGCCAGCTCGTTCATCCGGTGCGCGATGAGCCCCACATCGATATCGGTCATGGTGGCCACCCCCAGCAGCGCACCCTCGCCCGCGGCGGTGATCATGATCATGCCCTGGTCGTATTCGGTCATGTTCTGCCGCACATCGTTTCCGCTGCTACCGCAGAACTCCCCTAGCGCCTTGCCGAGCGAGCGCAGGCCCGACGCGGCGGCCGCGAACCGTTCGGCATCGTCTTTGGCGATACCGGCCGAATGCGCGATACGCAACCCGTCCTCGGAGAGCAGGACGGCGAATCGGACGCCGGGAACCTCGAGATCGTCCAGTAACCAGCCCAGTTTGTTGGTGCTGTCGGATACCACTGTCCTCGGTGAACCCATCAGGATGTCATCCCTTCGGTGTTTTCGGATGCGGCGGCTCGGCCGCTCTTGGAACCGCTCTGCCAGGCGGCGGCGATATCGGGGCGAGGCTGCCCCGGTTCGGTCCTCGGTTGCCCGGACGACAGGCGATCGTTGATATCCGCGGGAACCGCCGCGGCACGGCGCCGGCGTCTGGGCAGACCACCGCTGGTGATGTCGTGAACGGTTGTGCGCTGCTCGTCGTCGGTCTGCCCGGTGGACTGTGCGGCCGGGGCCGCCCACTCGCCGGGAGCCGGCGATTCGGCCGTCGCGGGAACCGCGGCGTGCGCACCGGTTTCGGTAGCGGAATGCGCTCCCGGGACCGAATTGCCGACCAGGGCGTTTCCGGTGCTACCCGATACCGAGGAGGCTGGGCCGCCGGGTACCGCGGCGAGTTCCCGCGGGGCGGGACCACCGTTGGCGAGAGCGTCGTTGTCGTGGTTGGCCTTTGGAGCGACCAGCAGTGCCTCCGGAATGTAGACCATGGCGCGCATACCGCCGTAGGCGTTGGGACCGTCGATGTAGACGGTGAACCCGTAGCGGCGAGCGAGGGCGGCGATGCCGGGGAAACCGACCTTGGGGGCCGGGCCCAGCTGGTGGATATCGACCGAGCGTTCGTTGGCCAGCACCTGGCGGGCCTCTTCCATCTGCTCGGAGTTCATCCGCACACCGGCGTCGTCGACGATCACGGTGACCCCGTGATGACCTTCCTGGAAGGTGACGTCCACGAACGAAGTGGGCGGCGAATAGCGCAGCGCGTTATCGATGAGCGAGGCCAGCGTGTGCACCAGCGGTTCCACCGCACGACTGATGACGACACGGTCGAGCTGGGCGGGCCGGACCCGCAGATAGTCACGGACACGGCCGGTGGCGCCACCGATGACATCGGTCAGCGACTGGGCGGGCCACCGGCGGCCGGGCAGGCCACCACAGACGATCACATAGGACTGCGCCTGGCGGATCATCTGCTGCACGGTGTGGTCGATACGGATCAGGGTCTCGTAGACACGATCGTCGCGATGTTCACGCAGCGCGGCGCTCACCACCTGGCTGACGTCGGCACCGAGGCTCACCACCGAGGTACCGAACGAGCGCACGGCGGCGCTGGTCGCTTCACGCGAAAGCGTTTCCGCGCGTTCCCGGCCGGCGTCGGCCTCCGTGCGGACGGCCTCCTCGGCCGCGGTGATCGCGGTGCGTGTCTGTTCTTCGGTTTCGCGAGTGACGTTTTCGCGGGTCTCGTTCTGGACGGTGCGCAGATCTTCGGAGACTCGGTCGATGATCCAGCGCAGACATTGCGCGAAACGCGAATTCTCCAGCCCCGGCGGCACTTCCGGCCCGACGGCGGTCTGGTCGAACCGGCGCACGGACTCCGATAGTGCGGGCAGCGTGCTGGCGGCCAGATGCTCGAGCGCATCTTCACGCACGGCCAGCTCCCGCTGAACCACATCGAGTCGCTTCTGTTGTTCACGCACGGCCCGAACGGCGTACCACGCGACGCCGAGCACCAGTATGGTGGCGAGTATCCAGGGAAGCACCATGGCGGTATTCAGATTCATCAGCTTTCTCGTCGTTGACGGGGCTCGAGGTGCGCCACGCGGTGCCGTGACAGGCCACGGCGCTTCGTCTCGCCTTCCTCGCGACGCCGACCATGTTCGCCCCTGGCCGGATGAGGTCCGTGCCGGGCGCCGATGGATACGGTCGGTGACGTATCCCTTAGACACTTTCGGCTACTCGAAAGTAACTAAGGGACAAGTCATTCGGCCGTTCACTGACCATCGGAACGCATCCTCCGATGGCCCGGAACCCGACGACTCGCCCACAGTAGCAGCATTGTCGTGAACTCTCTCAATAACGGTCGAGAATCGATTGTCACCGATCCGTTATAGCTTCACGACCTCGCGGAATGCGGAAAGGTATTGCGCGGGTGAAGATCACGAAGGCGATTCGACCGGCGGCAACCGGGTGCACGGGACGTGCTCCAGCCCACATGAGACAACCGCCCCCTATCACCAGCTACGAAGTCCGGAACGAACCGATCGGTCGGCGATTGGCAACCGGCGTGGAAAATTGATATCGGAGCGGATACCCGAATACCTCGGCCGCCCAGTCGCTACCGGAGTCACCTGCGAGGCAAATCAATAACGTCGCTCGCGGAATCTGCCCGGGCCGAACAACTCGACTCCACGGAAATGCCCCTGTTCCGGTAGCACAAGGGCATTAACGGAAGGAAATGCGACCGTTTCACCGGGAGGCCGGTTCGGTCCGTACCATTCGACCGTTACCCCGCGCGAAGTCGAACCAATTCGGGTATAGACCTATTTCGGGCGGCAACCGATCGGTTGCCGCCCGAAATAGGTGCTTCTTCCGGTCTGCGCCGGTCCTTATACCGTGAACCCCAAGGCCCGTAACTGTTCCCGGCCGTCCTCGGTGATCTTGTCCGGACCCCACGGCGGCATCCAGACCCAGTTGATCTTCAGATCGTCGACCAGACCGCTGCGTACCAGCGCATTCCGGGACTGGTCCTCGATAACATCGGTGAGTGGGCAGGCAGCCGAGGTCAGGGTCATATCGAGTACTGCCGTGGTCTCCTCGACCCGCATCCCGTACACCAGGCCCAGATCCACGACATTGATACCGAGCTCGGGGTCGACCACATCGCGCATCGCCTCTTCGAGGTCGGCGAGCTGCGCGAGTTCCTCGGCCGACAACTCGACCTCGGCGGGCGCGGTATCCGCGCCGGATTCGGTGGCGGAAGTATCCGTCATGCTGTTTCCCCGTTCCGTAATCGATCGGTCTCCGGCGTAGCGGTGCCCCCGGCGACGGCGCTCGCCGCGCCGTCGATCCGGAGCACAGCGTCCTTGAACGCCATCCAGCCCAGCAGCGCGCATTTCACCCGGGCCGGGTACTTGGCGACACCCGCGAAGGCGATCCCGTCGCCGATCACATCCTCGTCGCCCTCGACGGTGCCCCGGCTGCCGATCATCTCGTTGAACGAGTCGACGACTCCCAGTGCCTCGGCGAGCGGCAAACCGATCACCTGATCTGTCAGTACCGAAACCGATGCCTGACTGATCGAGCAGCCCTGCCCGTCATAGGACACATCCGCGACATCGCCGGCGTCGCCGAGGTGGACACGCAGGGTCACCTCGTCACCGCAGGTCGGGTTCACATGGTGCACTTCGGCGCCGAACGGTTCCCGCAACCCGCGATTATGCGGATGCTTGTAATGGTCCAGGATCACTTCCTGGTACATCTGTTCCATGCGCATGTTCTAGACAACCCCGAAGAAGCTCTGGGCCTTCCGCACCGCGGCGACCAGTTTCTCCACCTCGTCCACGGTGTTGTACAACGCGAAGGAGGCGCGCGCGGTCGCCGCGATACCGAAGCGCCGGTGCAACGGCCAGGCACAGTGGTGGCCCACCCGGATGGCGACGCCCTCGTCGTCCAGGATCTGCCCCAGATCATGCGCGTGGATACCGTCGGCGAGGAAGGCCACCGCGCCCCCGCGATCGACATTCTCCGTGGGCCCGACGATCCGGATCCCCGGGACGGCGCCCAGACCTTCCAGCGCCGCCTCGACGAGAGTGTGCTCGTGCGCGGCCACCGCGTCCATCCCGACTTCCTGCAGGTACCGCACCGCGGCGCCGAGACCGATCACCTGCGAGGTCATCGGCACACCGGCCTCGAACCGCTGCGGCGGCGGTGCGTAGGTGGTCTGCTCCATGGTGACCGTCTCGATCATGGAACCACCGGTGATGAACGGCGGGGTTTCCGCGAGCAGAGCCCGTTTCCCGTACAGCACACCGACGCCCGACGGTCCGAGCATCTTGTGTCCGGAGAACGCCGCGAAGTCCACATCCAGGGCGTGGAGATCGACAGGCGCGTGCGGTACCGACTGGCAGGCGTCCAGCACCACCAGAGCGCCCACCGCCCGGGCCCGGCGCACAAGTTCGGCAACCGGCGCCACCGCACCGGTGACATTGGACTGGTGAGTGAAGGCCACGACCTTGGTCGCCGGCGAAAGCTCGAGCGAGTCCAGGTCGATCCTGCCGTCCTCGGTGACTCCGTACCAGCGCAGGGTGGCACCGGTCCGGCGGGCCAGTTCCTGCCACGGCACCAGGTTGGCGTGATGCTCGAGCTCGGTGATCACGATCTCGTCGCCCGGACCCACGTGGTACGGGAACCGGTCCTCGGCGAAGGAGTAGGTCACCAGGTTCAGCGATTCGGTCGCGTTCTTGGTGAACACGATCTCGTCGTCCGCCGCCCCGACGAAGCCGGCGATCTCGGCGCGGGCCGCCTCGTAGGCGTCGGTGGCTTCCTCCGACAACTGATGCGCGCCCCGGTGCACCGCCGAATTACTTTCGAGCAGGAATGCGCGTTCGGCGTCCAGTACCGCCAGCGGCCGCTGGGAGGTGGCCCCGGAATCCAGGTACACCAGCGGCTTCCCGTCCCGGACCGTACGGTTCAGGATCGGGAAGTCGGCCCTGATCCGGGCGACGTCGAAGGCGGGGAGGGTCGCTGTCATATCACGCTCCGGCGGTCGCGGGCTGAGTAAACTTCACGTAACCGTTGGCGTCGAGTTCTTCGGCCAGTTCGGCGCCGCCCTCGGCGACGATGCGCCCGCCCACGAAAACGTGCACGAACTGCGGCTGGATATAGCGCAGGATCCGGGTGTAGTGGGTGATCAGCAGAACACCGCCGTTTTCCCGCTCCTTGTAGCGGTTGACCCCCTCGGAGACGATGCGCAGGGCATCCACGTCCAGGCCGGAGTCGGTTTCGTCGAGGATGGCGATCTTCGGCGCGAGCAGGCCCAGCTGCAGGATCTCGTGCCGCTTCTTCTCACCACCGGAGAAGCCCTCGTTCACACTGCGATCGGCGAAGGCGGCGTCGATATCGAGTTCGTTCATCGACCCCTTCACCTCCTTGACCCAGTGCCGCAACTTGGGGGCCTCGCCGCGTACCGCGGTCGCGGCGGTCCGCAGGAAGTTGGACATGGACACGCCGGGAACCTCGACGGGGTACTGCATGGCCAGGAACAGGCCCGCGCGCGCCCGCTCGTCCACCGACATCTCCAGCACGTCCTCGCCGTCGAGCGTGATCGAGCCCGAGGTGACGGTGTACTTGGGATGGCCCGCGATGGCGTAGGACAGCGTCGACTTACCGGAGCCGTTCGGACCCATGATGGCGTGCGTCTCACCGGATTTCACGGTGAGGTTCACACCTTTGAGGATCTTGACGGTATCTCCGTCGGGGGTGTTGACCTCGGCGTGCAGGTCCTTGATTTCCAGAGTGGTCATGGGTTGCTGAATTCCTTCGGTGGCTGTGGGTAGTCGGTCAGACGCCGATCGCGGCGAGTTCGGCCTCGATGGCCGCCGCCAGCCGCTCGGCGACCTCGGGGACCGCGATCTTCTGGATGATCTCGTGGAAGAACCCGCGCACCACGAGACGGCGTGCGACATCCTCCGGAATACCGCGAGCCCGCAGGTAGAACAGCTGTTCATCGTCGAACCGGCCGGTGGCCGACGCATGGCCGGCGCCGACGATCTCGCCCGTCTCGATCTCCAGGTTCGGGACCGAATCGGCACGGGCGCCGTCGGTGAGCACGAGGTTGCGGTTGATCTCGAAGGTGTCGGTTCCCTCGGCGGCGGCCCGGATCAGCACATCGCCGACCCATACCGTGCGTGCGTCACCCTTGTGCGAATCGGGATCGCCCTGCAACGCGCCTTTGTACAGCACATTCGATTTGCAGTGCGGGACGGCGTGATCGACCAGCAGACGCTGTTCGAAATGCTGTCCGGCGTCGGCGAAATAGAGGCCGAGCAGTTCTGCGTCGCCGCCGGGCCCGGCATAGCGAACGTTGCCGGTGAGCCGCACCAGATCCCCGCCCAGGGTGACCGCGGTATGCCGCAGTACGGCATCACGTCCCAGGGTGGCGTGGTGCGCGGTGGCGTGCACAACATCGTCGGCCCAGTCCTGGACCGCGACGACGGTCAGCCGGGAACTGTCCCCGAGCACGAATTCGATGTTCTCGGCGTACGTTCCGCTGCCCCGCTGGTCGATGACAACGGTCACGACGGCGAATTCGGCCAGCCGCACCTGGAGATGACCGTAGGCGGTCTTTCCCTCGCCCGGACCGGTCACCCGCACGATGACGGGTTCGGCGACCTCGGTCTCCTTACCCACCGAGATGACCGTGGCCTGCTCGAATCCCGAATAGGCCTGGGCGGCGACCCGATCGGACGGCGTTCCGCCGGTACCCAGCCGCGCATCGTCGCGGCCCACGGTCTCCACGGTCACACCGGCGGCCTCGGTCACCTCGACCTGAGCCTGTCCGTCCCGGGTGGCCGTACCGTTGTGCAGACCGCGCAGCCGGCGCAGCGGAGTGAACCGCCACGCCTCGTCCTTGGTGGACGGGATCTCGAAAGCGTTCACGTCGAACGAGGTGAAGACCTCGCCCTTGTTGATCGCCGGCGTACGAGCCTCGGCGGCCTCGGCCAGATTCGAGGGCCCGGCGGCTGTTTTCGTCGGTGTGCTCGCAAGCTCGCTCACTAGCCGACCGCTCCTTCCATCTGCAGTTCGATCAGGCGGTTGAGTTCGAGCGCGTACTCCATCGGCAGTTCCTTGGCGATGGGCTCGATGAAACCGCGCACGACCATGGCCATCGCCTCGTCCTCGGTCATCCCGCGGCTCATGAGGTAGAACAGCTGATCCTCGGACACCTTCGACACTGTCGCCTCATGCCCCATCGTGACGTCGTCCTCGCGGATATCGACGTAGGGGTAGGTATCGGAGCGGCTGATCGTATCGACCAGCAGCGCATCACATTTCACCGTCGACTTCGAGCCGTGCGCGCCCTTGTTGATCTGCACCAGACCGCGGTAGGACGCACGGCCACCGCCGCGAGCCACCGACTTGGACACGATGCTCGACGAGGTGTACGGGGCCAGATGCACCATCTTGGAACCGGTGTCCTGGTGCTGTCCTTCGCCCGCGAACGCGACCGAGAGAACCTCGCCCTTCGCATGTTCACCGGTCATCCACACGGCCGGGTACTTCATCGTCACCTTGGAACCGATATTGCCGTCGATCCACTCCATGGTGGCGCCCGCCTCGGCCTTGGCCCGCTTGGTGACCAGGTTGTAGACGTTGTTGGACCAGTTCTGGATGGTGGTGTAGCGGCAGCGGCCGCCCTTCTTCACGATGATCTCGACCACGGCCGAATGCAGCGAATCGGATTTGTAGATCGGTGCGGTGCAGCCCTCGACGTAGTGCACATAGGCACCCTCGTCGACGATGATCAGGGTGCGCTCGAACTGGCCCATGTTCTCGGTGTTGATCCGGAAGTAGGCCTGCAGCGGAATATCGACGTGCACGCCCGGCGGAACGTAGATGAACGAGCCGCCCGACCACACCGCGGTGTTCAGCGCGGAGAACTTGTTGTCCCCGGCGGGGATGACCGAGCCGAAGTACTGGCGGAAGATCTCCGGGTGCTCTCGCAACGCCGTATCGGTGTCGAGGAAGATAACGCCCTGCTGTTCCAGATCCTCCCGGATCTGGTGGTAGACGACTTCGCTCTCGTACTGCGCGGCCACACCCGAGACCAAGCGCTGCTTCTCCGCCTCCGGGATACCCAGCTTGTCGTAGGTGTTCTTGATGTCCTCGGGCAGATCTTCCCAGCTCTCGGCCTGTTTCTCGGTCGAGCGCACGAAGTATTTGATGTTGTCGAAGTCGATCCCGTCGAGATTCGAACCCCAGTGCGGCATCGGCTTGCGATCGAAGATCCGCAGCGCCTTCAGACGGTTCTCCAGCATCCAGGACGGTTCGCTCTTCTTGTCCGAGATATCGCGAACGACCTCCTCGGACAGACCACGCTGCGCACTGGCACCCGCCACGTCCGAGTCGGCCCAGCCGTAGCCGTAGTTACCCAGTGAGGCGATGGCCTCCTCCTGGGTGAGCGATGGCACCTGTTCAGTGGTGGTCGTCATTCGGCGCTCCTTCCGGAGTCGTTCGTTGCGTCCGTTGCGGGCTGTGCAACGGCTGTTGGTGAAGCGTTGTGCTCCTGGCCGGCGGTCGCCGGGGTCGGCAGCACCGTGAGCGGTACGTGGGTGGTGCAGGCACAGTCACCGTTGGCGATGGTGGCCAGCCGTTGTACATGGGTTCCGAGTACTTCCCGGAACGCCTCGAGTTCGGCTTCGCACAGCTCGGGGAATTCCTCGGCCACATGCGAGACAGGGCAGTGATGCTGGCATATCTGTACGCCCGCGCCTACTTTGCGGGTACTCGCCGCGAAACCCGCGTCCGAGAGGGCCGTCGCGATCTCCTCGGCCTTGGCCGCCGTACCGGACCGGACAGCCGAGTCCGGCGCCTCGTCGCTGTCCGCGGGCAGCGACTCGATACCGTCGACCAGGCTGCGCGCCCGTTTGCGGGCGAATTCGGTAACCGCGGCTTCGCCACCGATCTCGCGCAATTGGCGGATGGCCGCACCGGCCAGATCGTCGTAGGTATGCCCGAGCATCCCGCGCCCGGCCGCCGTCAACTGGTACTGCTTGGCCGGCCGGCCGCGCCCCTTGTGCTGCCAGGGCGCCGAACGACCGGCCCGCGCCTGACCGGATTCGATCAGCGCGTCCAGATGCCGCCGCACGCCCGCGGGCGCCAGGCCCAGCGCATTGCCGATCGCGGTCGCGGTGATCGGCCCCTCCTCCAGGAGGAGCCGGACGATCGCGGCACGTGTGTGCCCCTCGGTGACAGGCACGCCGACGGACCCGGTACCGGCCCGGTGACCAGCCCTTTCCTCCGCATTCGGCAAACCCACAGTTTTCACAACATCAGTGTGGCGGAATTCGTTCCCGAAATCTAATAAGGGTGCCCTGACCAGGGGGTCCCGTACACCGCCGCATATCCGGCGGAACATCGGAAATCCCCTGCTCCACCGAGAAAGTCCCATCCATCCGGTCCAGCCGAAGTCGCACAGTGATCTGCTTCACTCCCCTGGTTCCGACCGTTCGCCGCCATCGATGTTTGCTGCGCGGCTGCACAGATCGGGGGGGCGGCCGCATACCGGGCCGAGTCAGCTGACCACGAGCCGGGCCGGATACTCGTCGCGACCGATACCGACCGGCAGAGTACCGGCGCCCGATCGATCGGACGCCGGTAGCTGGACGGTGCCCAGAACCGGATTCCGCCCGGTTCGGACGGCCCGCGGTACAGGAGCCGCGGGCCGGGACACGTCGACCCGGCACGCGATCTGCCACGGGCCGGAGGCCGCGGGCTACTCCGGCGAACTAGTGTCGTTGCCCGTGGCAGGACAGGCAGGCGCCCCGGGCGCATCGGCGGCGCTCGGACAGCGCGCGCTGAAACCGGTGCGGCGCGCCCTCGGACTGGACGTCCAAACCTCGGATCACACCATCGCGGCGCTGCACAGCGACGAATCGGAGGTCCCCGGGCTCGACCGCCGAGAACGCAGGCAACTGGACCGGATCCGGTTGATGGGCGCCACCGGCACCGTGCTGATGGCGATCAGCGCGCTGGGTATCGGTGCGCAGCCGGTACACCAGAACCCCACCTCCGGGATGCGGGTCCTGGGAATCTTCGCCCGGGCGCATACCGGGTCGCTGGCCATGTGCATGGTGGGCACGGTGACGGTCGTCCTTGCCTGGCTCCTGCTGGGCCGGTTCGCTGTCGGCGGTCTCGGCGGTTCGCCGCTGCACCGCCTCACCCGCCGCCAACTCGACCGCACGCTGCTGCTGTGGATCATCCCGCTGTGTGTCGCACCGCCGATGTTCAGCAACGATGTCTATTCGTATCTGGCGCAGAGCGAGATCGCTGCCCGCGGTATCGACCCCTACCTGGAGGGTCCCGTCGCGGGGCTGGGCATAGACAATGTGCTCACCAACAACGTGCCCAACATCTGGCGCGAAACCCCGGCCCCGTACGGACCGCTTTTCCTGTGGATAGGCCACGGGATCGCCCAGCTCACCGGCGAGAACATCCTGGCCGGTGTCTGGGTGCACCGGCTGCTCGCACTGGCCGGTGTCGCGCTGATCGTCTGGGCACTGCCGCGCCTGTCGGTGCGCTGCGGGGTGGCGCCGGTGAGCGCGCTGTGGCTGGGGGTGGCCAACCCGCTGGTGCTGTTCCACCTGATCGGCGGCGTCCACAACGATGCGCTGATGCTCGGCCTGATGCTGGCCGGGCTGGAATTCATGTTGCGAGCGATCCACGGTCTGCCCGGTGACGGTGGGCCACCGCCGCTGGACGGCCGCGGCTGGGCATTGCTGATCGGGGGTGCGGTCACCATCAGCCTGTCCTCGTCGGTCAAGGTCACCTCGATCATCGCGCTGGGGTTCGCGGGAATGGCCCTGGCACGGCGCTGGGGCCCGGGGTTCCGCCCGGTCCTCGCCGCCGCGGCGGTGCTCGGATTCATCGCGGCACTGACAACCCTGGCGATCAGCACCGCGAGCGGATTGGGTTTCGGCTGGCTGAACACGCTCAACACCGCGAACGCGGTACGCAGCTGGATGTCGTTGCCGACAGCACTGGGTATCGTCACCGGCTTCGGCGGCGTCCTGCTCGGCCTGGGCGATCACACCACGGCGCTGCTGAGCATCACCCGCCCCATCGCCGGGGTCGTCGCGGGATTCATCACGGTGCGGATGCTCATCGCCACCTGGACCGGACGGATGCACCCGGTGGGCGCGCTGGGCGTTTCGCTGGGCGCGATCGTCCTGCTGTTCCCGGTGGTCCAGCCCTGGTATCTGCTGTGGGCGATCGTCCCGCTGGCAGCCTGGGCCACCCGGCCGGTGTTCCGCGTTCCGGCCATAGGTATCTCCGCGGTGGTCAGCGTGATCCTGATGCCGCGCGGCGCCGACCTCGAGGTGTTCCAGATCGTGGGCTCGGCCGTCGCGACGGTGATCATCGCGGTACTGTTCATCGTGGTCACGCGAAACGCGTTGCCGTGGCGGGCGCTGCAGGGGGTGTCGGCCCCGTCACAGCCGGCCGGGGCATACGGTGTGACCTCGTGACCGCTACCCGTGTACCCGCCGTCCAGGTGGACCACGTCGCCAAACGCTACGGCGAAACTGTCGCGGTGGACGGTATCGGTTTCACCGTCGAACCGGCGCAGGTGTTCGCGCTGCTCGGGCCCAACGGAGCCGGTAAAACCACCACGGTGGAGATGTGCGAGGGTTTCGTGCGCCCGGACGCGGGCACTGTACGCGTCCTGGGACTCGATCCTCTCGCCGATTCCGAGCGGCTGCGACCACGGATCGGTGTGATGCTGCAGGGTGGCGGCGCGTATCCGGGGGCGCGCGCCGGCGAGATGCTCGACCTGGTCGCCTCGTATTCGGCGAATCCACTGGACCCCGATTGGCTGCTGGGTGTGCTGGGTCTGTCCGATAGTCGCCGCACCCCGTATCGCCGGTTGTCGGGAGGCCAGCAGCAGCGACTCTCGCTGGCCTGCGCCCTGGTCGGCCGGCCGGAGATCGTATTCCTCGACGAACCGACCGCGGGTATGGACGCGCAGGCCCGGATCATGGTGTGGGAGTTGATCGACGCGTTGCGCCGCGACGGGGTGAGTGTCCTGCTGACCACCCATCTGATGGACGAAGCCGAAGAACTGGCCGACCATCTGGTGATCATCGATCACGGGCGGATCGTCGCCTCCGGAACCCCCGCGGAAGTCACCGCGCACGGCGCGGCCGGTCAGCTGCGGTTCGCGGCGCCACCGCGCCTCGATCTGGATCTGTTGCAGCGGGCACTGCCGGAGGGGTTCGCCCCCACCGAGACCAGTCCGGGCTCCTATCTGGTCGAGGGTGAGATCAACCCGCAGGTACTGGCAACGGTGACGGCGTGGTGCGCCCGGGTGAACGTCCTCGCCACCGATATCCGCATCGATCAGCGCCGGCTGGAGGATGTTTTCCTGGAACTCACCGGACGGGATCTGCGCACATGATGCGAACCCTCCGCCTCCGCGAAGGGAATCAGTCAGGTCCGAAGGAGGCACCTCAGTGACCAAACCGGATCTCGCGGCCAACCGGTTCGAACCGGGCACGTTCGCCCCCCGCCCCCGGCCGGCGGCGCGTATCGCCATGCTGACGGCGCAGACCCGCCTCGATCTGGTGCTGCTGCTGCGCAACGGCGAACAGTTGCTGCTCACCATGTTCATTCCGATCACCCTGTTGATCGGGCTTGCTGTTCTGCCCTTCGGGGATATGGGTCCGGACAAGATCGACAAGATCGTGCCGGCGGTGATGATGGTGGCGGTGATGTCGACCGCGTTCACCGGGCAGGCGATCGCGATCGGGTTCGACCGCCGCTACGGCGCGCTCAAACGGCTCGGCGCGACGCCGCTGCCGCGCTGGGGAATCGTCGCGGGTAAGAGCGGTGCGGTGCTCCTGGTGGTGATCCTGCAGGCGGTCCTGCTCGGGTTGCTCGGGGTGGCGCTGGGCTGGCGGCCGACCCCGCTGGGACTCCTCCTCGGCGCTGTCCTGATCGCGCTGGGCACCGCTACCTTCGCGGCCATGGGCCTGCTGCTGGGCGGCACTCTCAAGGCCGAAGTAGTGCTGGCGCTCGCGAATATCCTCTGGTTCGTCATGCTCGGGATCGCCAGCGTGGTGTTCGCATCCGACGAACTACCCGCGGCCGTACACACGCTGGTACGGCTGGTGCCCTCGGGGGCACTGGCGGTCGCGCTGGAGCACGCGCTCAACGGCGGGGTCGACTGGCTGAGTATCGGGGCACTGATCGTCTGGGGCACCGGAGCCGGCCTGCTGGCCGCCCGCTGGTTCCGCTTCGAATAGCGGATTGGATATACGACGAAACCGGTCGCATCGGCCACAGACCAGTCCTGCGGCCCCAAGGGTCGCACGACAACTTGTAGTAGTCCGGCTGCGGCCGCTTCCGACCTGCCCGCTACCATCGTGACGTGCTCTATCGCGCATTCCTGCGACTCGTGGATCGGCTTCCCTTGCCGTCCCGGCGCGTCCAGCTGCTGATCGCCCTCCTGGTCCTCGGCTCCCAGGCCGGGATCGCGGTGACGGGTGCGATCGTCCGGGTCACCGCCTCCGGGCTCGGCTGCCCCACCTGGCCGCAGTGCTTCCCTGGCAGTTTCACCCCGGTCGGGGTTTCGGAGGTACCGGGAATCCATCAGGCGGTGGAGTTCGGCAACCGGACGCTGACCTTCGCGGTGACCCTCTGCGCCGCCCTCATCGTTCTCGCCGTCACCCGGGCCCGGCGGCGCCGCGAGGTGCTGATCTACGCCTGGCTGATGCCCGCGGGCACGGTCCTGCAGGCGATCCTCGGCGGTATCACCGTGCTGTCCGGACTGCTGTGGTGGACCGTCGCCCTGCATCTGCTTGCCTCGATGCTCATGGTGTGGGTGGCCGCCGTCATGTACGCGAAGGTTGCCGCACCCGACGACGGGGTGGATACCGTCCGGGCTCCGGCGCCGCTGCGCTGGCTCACCGCGCTCAGTGCCGTGGCACTGGCCGGAGTACTCGTCGCGGGCACACTGGTCACCGCGGCCGGACCGCACGCGGGTGATAAGAGCATCGACCGTCCGGTGGCCCGGCTCGAGGTGGAGATCGTCACTCTGGTGCATCTGCATTCGCAGCTGCTCGTCGGCTATCTGGCGCTGCTGATCGGCCTGGCGTTCGGCCTGTTCGCCACCGGTATCAGCAAACCGGTACGGGACCGCTTGTTCGTCCTGATCGGCCTGGTCCTCGCACAATCCCTGGTCGGGGTCGTCCAATACTTCACCGACGTACCCGCCGCATTGGTCGCGATCCATGTGGGCGGTGCGGCGCTGTGCACTGCCGCGACAGCGACGCTGTGGGCCGCCCTGCACACCCGGGAACCGCTGCCGGTCACGATCGCGGAGCCGAAAACCCAGCCGGCTTGACCCGCGCCGCACTCCCGGCAGCCCTGGTCTCCGGGGCGGTCAGCGTACGAGTGTGTCCCACAGCTGCCGGAAACGAGCTGCGCGCATCCGGCGGTGCGGGCAGCTGATCGAGCCGGCGAAGCGGCGTTCGGACCGGATACCGAAGGGCTGCGCGGCGGTCAGCCGATCGCTTCGACCCTCCCGTTCCGGGGTGGGCCGGTCTGATAGCTCCGGGCGACCAGGGCCGACGTGAGGTACCACAGCCCGGTCGGTATCGCCGGATCGAAGCCGGTGAGCAGCCGGACCCGTTTCAGCCGGTAGTCGAGCGTATTGGTGTGCATATGCATGAGCCGGGCCGTGCGCTGGCGGTTGAAGTTGTTGGCGATATGGCGGCGCAGGGTTTCCAGGAGTTCGGGATGTTCGTCCAGCGGATCGAGGATGGCGCTGAGATGTTCCCGGGCCGGACCCGGACGGGTGATCTGGAATTCCAGTGCGAGATCCGAGAACCGGTGCAGGCCACCGCCGTCGGTGATACGGGCCACGATATCCAGGAGTTCGTGGGCGCGATCGGTGGCATCGGGGATATCGGCGGTGGCCGCGGTGACCACGGTGGCGGTCACCGCGACCTGCGCGGCCTGCGACAGCCGGGCGATCAGCTCGTCGAGCGCTCCGTCCGGGAAAGTGTGCGCCGGCAACAGTATGGTGCCGCCGTCGATACTGAGCAGCGACAGCGCCCGTTCCCCGCAACTGCGGGCCAGTTCGGCCTGTACCCGGCGTAGTTTGCGCCGCGCGACGATCCGGCCGTCGACGCGTGGCGCGGATTCGTCCGGATGCGGCGGCAGCGCCAGCGCCAGGACCTGATAGGACTCCGCGATCTCGATCCCGCATTCCCGGGCCATGGTCGCGGCGCTGTGCCCACCGAGCAGCGCGGAGGTCAAGGTGTGGACGGCGGTGTGGTGTTCGGAGACCACGCCCCGGTATTCGCTCACATAGGCCAGGGCGACTTCCGAGGTGATCGTGTCCAGGATCTCCAGCATCCGGCGCGCGGTGGCGACCAGTGATGCCTGATCGGCCGGACCTGCGGTGGACATGATGTGATCGAAACCGAGTTTGAATCCCTCGTGGATGGCGTGATTGATGGTGTCGATCGGAATACCCTCGCGTGCCCATTCGGCCGCGGCCTCGCGCACCTGCTGGATCTCCTGCGGGAGCTCGCGGCCGTCCAGGCGGCTGAGGGTGAGTTCCAGGCACAGGCGGGTCACCGCGGTGACATCGCCCTGCAGCGCGTCACCGGGCAGTGTTCCGCACGGCGCCACGTTCTCGACGAAATGTCCGACCATCTGACGTGAGAGGGACGAAACATCGCGTAGATGGTTCGAAATCGGACGGCCGGACACCGTAAGTCGGGAACGGGTCGGACTACTGACCGTCATATCGGCTCCTTCTACCCCCGGGCTGACGCTCGAAGCCCTAACCGTAGCGCGAAGCGGTTACTCGCCAGTAGGTTTTGTTCGGGAAACTGTTGGCGCTACCTGAAACCCGGGCCCGCGTCCTGTGAGCACCCACAGGTCACACACCCGGAAACAGCTCAGTTCTCGTTACGAGCCCGGGGAAAACGGGTCTGCCCCGCGACCCAGCCCGCCATCTTCGCCCAGTGCCCGGTACGCGGGGTGGTCTTGGCCACCAGTTCCCGCCCCCAGCCTTCTGCGGCGGTCAACCCGTCCACCGCATCGACCACGGCCCGCGCGGTGGCGAGATCGGCCACCATCCGGTCACCCAGTACACCGTCGGCCCCGACCAGCGTGATCCGGACACCCCGGCGCCCCACCGGCTGCAATACGGCCTCGGCCGAACCGCCGTGCGCGGCGACGAACTTGCGCACCGATCCGACGGACTCCTTCGGCGCGCGGACGGTGACGGTAGCGGTTTCTGCACTCATGCCCCGGAGTTTACCGGCGAGTAGGACCGCCTCACCGGGACCACCCGCCCGCCCGGCGGCAGCCGTCGGCGGCGAAACCACCGAACCCGTGTACCACCCACCCGGGTGCCCGTGTAGAACTGGACCATGCGCGCCATCCAGGTAGACCGGCACGGTGGTCCGGAGGTACTGGCTCTCGCCGAGGTTGCCGACCCGCGACCCGGATCGAACCAACTATCGGTCGAGGTCGACGCCATCGGTGTCAATTTCATCGACACCTACTTCCGCACCGGCACCTATCCGCGGCCGGTGCCCTACATCCCGGGCTCCGAGGGCACCGGCGTGGTGTCCGAAATCGGTTCGGAGGTCACCGAATTCGCCGTCGGCGACCGCGTGGCCTGGGCCGCCGGCCCGAACAGTTACGCACCGCGCACCGTGGTCGACGAGGCGGTCGCGGTGGCCGTACCCGAGGGGATCGATCCGCCGGTCGCCGCCTCGTCGCTGTTGCAGGGGATAACGGCCCACTATCTGATCGAATCGGTCTACCGGCCGGAACCGGGTGAGACAGTCCTGGTGCACGCGGGCGCGGGCGGAGTCGGCCTGCTGCTCACTCAGTTGGCCGCCGCTCGCGATATCCGGGTGATCAGCACAGTCTCCTCGGACGAGAAAGAGACCCTGTCCCGCGGCGCCGGGGCCTGGGAAGTACTGCGCTACGGTGACGATCTCGCCGACCGGGTGCGCGAACTGACCGGCGGGACCGGGGTGGCCGCGGCCTACGACGGTGTGGGCGCGGCGACCTTCGACGCCAGCCTCGCCAGCCTGCGTGTCCGCGGGATGCTGGCTTTGTTCGGCGCGGCCAGCGGCCCCGTCCCACCCGTCGATCTGCAACGGTTGAATGCCGCGGGATCGGTGTTCGTCACCCGCCCCAATATCGCCCACTACACGCGCGATCGCGCCGAACTGGATTGGCGTGCGGGCGATATCTTCGAGGCGGTCGCCGACGGTTCCCTCACGGTTCGGATCGGCGCCACCTATCCGCTCGCCGATGCCGCACAGGCCCATCGCGATCTGGAGAGCCGCAAGACGACCGGGTCGATCGTCCTGCTGCCGTGAAGCCTGCGGCCGGGCACGATTTCAGTAATCGCGCCCGGTCAGCCCCCGATAGACGAAACGCGTCAATCCCTCGACGGCCTCGGCGTCGGATAGTTCCACCGTGCCCTCCTCGACCGCGGTGAAAAGCGCCTGAGCGAGGAGGAAGATCATCGCCAGGCTCGCGTCGGCGGTACTTGGCAGGCGCATACCGTTCGCCACCAGCCCGTCCAGATGGTCGGCGATATCGAGGCGCTGCTCGGTGCCGAATCGTGCCAACTCGTGGCCGAACTCCTCGTTGACCAGGGCGGCCTGATTCATCGCCCGCAGGACGACGGCATGATCCCGGGCGAAGTGCCAGTACGCCGCGATGTGGTAGCGCACCGCGTCCGGATCGCTGAAATCCGGATTGTGCCCGGCTTGTCCGGCCTGTTCGTCGCCCGCCGCACCGAGGTCGGTCAGCAGCGCCCGCAACAAGTCCTCTTTGCCCGCGAAGTGGTTGTAGAACGATCCCGCCGCCCGCCCCGCGGCGGCCGTGATGTCGGTGATCTTGGTATTCAGATAGCCGCGCTCCGCGAAAACCTGCCGCGCGGCTGTCTTGAGCGCCTGTTCGGTTTCTTCCGCACGCTCACGACGACTCGATCCCACACCACACCTCCTTGACACCGCAACCTATCAAGCCGAATAATGAATCTACATTCAGTGAATCAATATTCAGTCGAGCGTTTCCGCTCGGTCAGGAGTTTCCGTGTCCTCTCCCGTCCTCATCGCCGGAGCCGGCCCCGCCGGGCTCACCCTCGCCATCGATCTGGCCCGCCGGAACATCGATGTGCGCATCATCGATCGGGCCACCGAGTTCGCCGTCGGTTCGCGCGGCGACGGTATCCAGCCCCGCACCCTCGAGGTGTTCGACGATCTCGGAGTTCTCACCGCGGTGCACGCCGCCGGGGCACCACCGGCAGTGATCAGGGCCTACATCGGTGGACAGATGGCCGGTGAACACCGGATGGGGGAAACCGCCGAGCCGAGCCCGACCGTGCCCTATCCGAATCCGTGGTTCCTGGGCCAGGCACAGACCGAGGCGATCCTGCGCGAGCGGCTGGCCGGGCTCGGAGTCCGGGTCGAGCTGGGCACCGCGCTGGAATCGCTCGATCAGGACACCGACGGAGTCACCGCGCGGCTTTCGGGTCCACACGGGGCCGAGACAGTCCGCACGCCGTATCTCGTCGGCGCCGACGGCGGATCCAGCACGGTCCGCAAAGCCCTCGGAATCGCTTTCACGGGTACGACCGACGATTCGTTCCGGATGCTGCTCGGCGATATCCGCGCCGATGAACTGGACCACGCCTTCGGCTATTGGTTCGCCACCGCCGAGAACCCCATGGACGGGCTCGCTCTCTCCCCACTGCCGGGCGGTAGTCACTTCCAGTTCGCGGCGCCGCTACCGGGCGATACCGAAGCTACGCTCGCGAGCCTGCAGAGCCATCTGAACCGCCTGGCCGGCGATATGAAGATCACCCTGTCCGATCTCACCTGGGCCACCGTGTGGCGGCCCAACATCCGGCTGGCCGAACGTTTCCGCGTGGGACGTGCTCTGCTGATCGGCGATGCCGCCCATGTGCACCCGCCGACCGGCGGTCAGGGGATGAACACCGGTATCCAGGATGCCTACAACCTGGGTTGGAAGCTCGCGGCAGCACTGGCCGGGGACGATCGGCCGCTCGCCGGCTACGAACCGGAACGACGGGCCGTGGCGGCGCGGGTGCTCGGTATCAGTACCGAACTGCTCGGCAAACTGACCGACGGCGCCGAGGACGCGATGAAACGCGGAGAGGAGACCAGGCAGCTCGATATCACCTACCGCGATCCCGGCGACACCCGCCGCATCGCGCCCGGTGACCGCGCGCCGGACGCCCCGCTGAAAGATGCCGAAGGCCGGCCGGTGCGCCTGTTCGACCTCTTCCGGGGCCCGCACGCGACGCTGTTGTGTTTCGGGGCCGCGGATGATCTGCCCCCGGTTCCGGATACCCGGGTCGTCACGGTGGTCCGCCCGGGAGCACCGGTTTCCCAGGGAGCCTTTATCGATGTAGACGGCCATGCCCACACCGCGTACGACGCTATCGACGGAACCCGCATCCTGGTGCGGCCGGACGGTTACCTCGGCACAGCTCCCTGAGCCCGCGCCCGATATCCTCCGCACCCGCGGAGGGTCCGGCCCACCGTCACGGATCGGCCGGTCGAAGCGCGCAGGAGTGCGTGAGCCACACCCGGGTGGCCGGTCGCCGGGTGCCGTCAGCCGAAGAAAACGTCCCCGAGGGTGGTCCAGCCGAGGACCGAATCCACGGCCAGACCGCAGAACACCACGGCGAGATAGTTATTGGACTGCAGGAACAGGCGCAGCGGCTTCACCGATTCACCGCGCCGCACACCTGCATAGAGCTGATGTGCCATGAGCAGGAACCAGGCCCCCGCGACCAGCGCGACCGCCGCGTAGATCACCCCGGTAGCCGGGACCAGCGCCAGGGTGGTCAGCACCGTCAGCCAGGTGTAGACGACGATCTGCTTGGTCACCGCCTGTTCGGTGGCGACGACCGGCAGCATCGGTACCCCGGCCGCGCGGTAGTCCTCCTTGTACCGCATCGCCAGCGCCCAGGTATGCGGCGGTGTCCAGAAGAAGATCACGCCGAACAGGGCCAGCGCCGGCCAGCCGATATCGCCCGTCACCGCGGACCATCCGACGAGCGCCGGCATACATCCCGCGGCGCCGCCCCAGACGACGTTCTGGGAGGTGCGCCGTTTCAGGCCGAGGGTATAGACGAAAACGTAGAACAGGATGGTGGCGACCACGAGCAGGCCGCTGAGCAGGTTGGCCTGCCACCACAACCAGGCGAACGACCCGAGCCCCAGGGCAACGCCGAACACGAACGCATGCGAGGTGGGGACGGCGTCGCGGGCCAGCGGGCGTTTGGCGGTCCGCTTCATCACCTTGTCGATATCGGCGTCGGCCACACAGTTCAGCGTGTTCGCGCTCGCCGCGCCCATCCAGCCACCGAACAGGGTGGCCAGGATGAGCCGGATATCGACTTCCCCGCGATCGGCGAGCAGCATGGTGGGAATGGTCGCCACCAGCAGCAGTTCGATCACGCGGGGTTTGGTCAGCGCGATATAGGCCAGCGGACGGCGGGCGACCCGGGCGAGCTTCTCGCTGCCGAGGACGCGGTCCGCGGGTGCCGGCGCGGAATCGTGGGCGCCGCCGACCCCCGTGTCATGACCGATCCGCACTGTCTCTCCTCGCACACTGTCGACGGACGCAGCCGGACACCGGTCGCCCGCAGCCGTACCGGCCGGAGCGGAGCCGGAGGCCGCTGCGCATCGCATCCGGTTCGCGGGCGAGCAGCGCGCGGCTGCGACGCGGCTACTACTACAGACGATGGTAGACCCACGGCCGGTATGCCCTGCCGCTCGCCCCTGCGACCCCACCCGTACCGCGGGTCGCACCGGCCCCGGGCATTGCCTCGCGACCCCCGCGCCGGCACCGCGCGGAACCGACGCGTCCGGGTTGTCCGGGGGCCGTGCGCGGGGGCGGCCCGGCGCATCTAGGGTAGGGGGTGTATGCGGCGCCGTAGTCACCGCGCCGGTTCGCCACCACCCGCCCGCCCCTTTTCGATGCCTCGAAAATGTCAGGAGAAACACGGTCGTGTCAGTGACAGACGACATCCGCGCCCTCACCCAGCCGAACCTCCCCGCCGACTGGACGGATCTGGACACAAAGGCCGTCGATACGGTCCGCGTTCTAGCCGCCGACGCCGTCCAAGCCGCGGGCAACGGCCACCCGGGCACCGCGATGAGCCTGGCACCGCTGGCGTACACGCTGTTCCAGCGCACCATGCGGCACGACCCCGCCGATCCGGAATGGGTCGGTCGCGACCGGTTCGTGCTGTCCTGCGGACACTCCAGCCTGACCCTCTACATCCAGCTGTACCTGGCCGGTTTCGGTCTCGAACTCGATGATCTGCGCAACCTGCGCAAATGGGGTTCGCTGACCCCGGGGCACCCGGAGTACCGGCACACCAAGGGCGTCGAGATCACCACCGGCCCGCTGGGCCAGGGCCTGGCCTCCGCGGTGGGTATGGCGATGGCGGCGCGCCGCGAACGCGGCCTGTTCGATCCGGAAGCCGAGACCGGGACGAGCCCGTTCGACCATCACATCTACGTGATCGCCTCCGACGGCGATATGGAGGAAGGCGTCACCTCAGAGGCCTCCTCGATCGCCGGCACCCAGCAGCTGGGAAATCTGGTGGTGATCTACGACGACAACAAGATCTCCATCGAGGACGACACCACCATCGCCTTCACCGAGGACGTGGCGGCCCGCTACGCGGCCTACGGCTGGCATGTGCAGGTGGTGGAGGGCGGCGAGGATGTCGTCGCGATCGAGGCCGCGCTGGCGGCGGCCAAGGCCGAGACCGGTAAACCGTCGCTGGTCCTGCTGCGCACCATCATCGGCTATCCCGCGCCCGGCAAGATGAACACCGGAGCCGCACACGGCGCGGCCCTGGGCGCGGACGAAGTGGCCGGTACCAAGCGCGCCCTCGGATTCGATCCCGATCAGAGCTTCCAGGTCGACGACGATGTCATCGCGCATGCCCGCAAGGCCGCCGAGCGGGGCGCCCGGGCCCATGCCGAGTGGACCATCGAATTCGACGCCTGGGCGCAGCGTGTTCCCGCCGGCAAGGCCCTGTTCGACCGGCTGTTCAACGGTCAGCTCCCCGACGGCTGGGCCGACGGCCTGCCCACCTGGGAGCCGGATGCCAAAGGCCTGGCCACCCGGAAGGCTTCGGCCAAAGTACTCGGTGCCGTCGGTCCGGTGCTGCCGGAACTGTGGGGCGGTTCGGCCGATCTGGCCGAGTCCAACAACACCACCATCCCCGAATCGCTCAGCTTCGGCCCGGAAGAGATCTCGACCGGGATGTGGAAGGCCAATCCGTACGGCCGCACCCTGCACTTCGGCGTCCGTGAGCACGCGATGGGGTCGATCCTCAACGGCATCGCGCTGCACGGCCCCACCCGCCCCTACGGCGGCACCTTCCTGGTGTTCAGCGATTACATGCGGCCGGCGGTCCGGCTGGCCGCGCTCATGCGGGTCCCGGTGACCTACGTCTGGACCCACGATTCGATCGGTCTCGGCGAGGACGGCCCCACCCACCAGCCGATCGAGCATCTGGCCGCGCTGCGCGCCATCCCCGGCCTGTCGGTGGTGCGTCCCGGCGACGCCAACGAAACCGCCTACGCCTGGCGCACGGTGATCGAGAAGCACAGCGGTAAGCACAATTCGCCGTTCGTCTCCAGCGATGCCGTGGGCACCGGCGGCCCGGCCGCGCTCGCGCTGACCCGCCAGGACCTGCCGATCCAGGAGGGCACCAGCCTCGAGGGTGTCGCCAAGGGCGGTTACATCCTGGCCGAGGCCTCCACCGGCATACCGCAGGTGATTCTCATCGGCACGGGCTCCGAGCTCCAGCTCGCCGTGGCCGCGCGCACTACCCTGGAGGAGCAGGGCATCGGAACCCGGGTGGTCTCGATGCCGTGTGTGGAGTGGTTCGACGCGCAGGACAAGGCCTATCGCGACGAGGTGCTGCCCCCGGCAGTCGCCGCCCGGGTCGTGGTCGAAGCCGGAATCGCCATGCCGTGGTACCGGTTCACCGGCGACGCGGGCGAGATCGTGTCGATCGAGCATTTCGGCGCCTCGGCCGATTACAAGACCCTGTTCCGCGAGTTCGGCTTCACGCCGGAGGCTGTTGTGGCCGCGGCGCAGCGCACGCTCGACAACGTGAAGGGATAAGGGTTCATGGCACAGAACGAGAACGTCGCCGCCCTGGCCGCGGCCGGGGTTTCGGTGTGGCTGGATGATCTGTCACGCGACCGGATCAACTCCGGTAATCTCGCCGAGCTGATCGCCACCCGCGGGGTCGTCGGAGTCACCACCAACCCGACCATCTTCCAGGGCGCCCTCAGCAAGGGTCACGCCTACGACGAGCAGGTCCGCGAGCTGGCTGCCCGGGGCGCCGATACCGAAGCCGCGATCCGCACCATCACCACAGACGATGTCCGCGCGGCCTGCGATGTGCTGGCCCCGGTTTTCGAGCAGACCGGCGGTGTGGACGGACGGGTCTCCATCGAGGTCGACCCGCGGCTGGCATTCGACGCCGACAAGACCGTGGCGCAAGCGGTCGAGCTGTGGAAAATCGTCGACCGGCCCAACCTGTTCATCAAGATCCCGGCCACCGAGGCGGGCCTGCCCGCCATCACCGCGGTGATCGAGGAAGGTATCAGCGTCAACGTGACCCTGATCTTCTCGGTGGAGCGGTACCGCTCGGTGATGGGTGCCTACCTCGACGGGTTGCGCAAGGCCCGGGTCGCCGGACACGATCTGGCCAAGATCCATTCGGTGGCCTCGTTCTTCGTCTCCCGGGTGGACAGCGAGATCGATAAGCGGCTCGAGGCGATCGGCACTCCCGAGGCCCTGGCGCTGCGCGGTAAGGCGGGCGTGGCCAACGCCCGGCTGGCCTATGCCGAGTACGAGGATGTTTTCGGGGCCGGCGGCGGCCACGCCTCGACCTACAGTCATCTGGCGTCCGCCGGCGCGAACCGGCAGCGTCCGCTGTGGGCCTCGACCGGGGTGAAGAATCCCGACTACCCCGACACCCTCTACGTCACCGAACTCGTCGCACCGAATACGGTGAACACCCTCCCGGAGAAGACCCTCGAAGCCGTCGCCGACCACGGCGAGGTCCGCGGGGACGCCGTCTCGGGCACCGCCGCCGAGGCGGGACAGGTGTTCGAGCAATTGCGCGCGGCCGGTATCGATCTCGACGATGTCTTCGCCGTACTCGAACGCGAGGGCGTGGAGAAGTTCGAGAAGTCGTGGGAGGAACTGCTGGAGGCCACTACCGCCGAGCTCCAGTCAGCAGGAGGTAACTGACCCCGATGGCCGGCGCTCCGGAGAGCACACGAATGGCATCCGGCACCCCGTGGCGTAATCCGCTGCGGGACAGCCGCGACAAACGGATCCCCCGCATCGCGGGCCCGTGCAGCATGGTGATCTTCGGAGTCACCGGAGATCTCTCCCGGCGAAAGCTCATGCCGGCTATCTACGACCTGGCGAACCGGGGGCTGCTGCCCCCGGGTTTCGCCCTGGTCGGTTTCGCCCGGCGGGAAATGTCGGATCAGGACTTCGGCGAGATCGTGCACGAGGCCGTCCGGGCACATGCCCGGACCCCTTTCCGCCAGGAGGTCTGGGACCATCTGGCGGAAGGATTCCGGTTCGTCCAGGGCACATTCGAGGACGACGAAGCCTTCGCCCATCTCGCCGACACCCTGGCCCGGCTCGATACCGAACGCGGCACCGGTGGTAATCACGCCTTCTATCTGTCGATCCCGCCGAATACGTTCCCCGTCGTACTCGACCAGTTGCATCGGCACCGGCTCACTCGCCAGGATCCGGCCGAGGGGCCGGCGCCGTGGCGCCGGGTGGTGATCGAGAAACCGTTCGGCCACGATCTGGACAGCGCGCGCGAGCTCAACGCTCTGGTCAACCGGGTGTTCCCGGAGGAGACCGTATTCCGGATCGACCACTATCTCGGCAAGGAGACGGTGCAGAACATCCTGGCGCTGCGCTTCGCCAACCAGCTGTTCGACCCGATCTGGAACGCCAATTACGTCGACCACGTGCAGATCACCATGGCCGAGGATATCGGCCTGGGCGGGCGCGCCGGGTACTACGACGGTATCGGCGCCGCCCGCGACGTGATCCAGAACCATCTGCTGCAACTGCTCGCGCTCACCGCGATGGAGGAGCCGATCAGCTTCGAACCCCGGCAGCTGCAGATGGAGAAGATCAAGGTCCTCTCCGCCACCAAACTGGTGGAGCCCCTGGACGAGACCACCGCCCGCGGCCAGTACGCGGCGGGCTGGCAGGGCGGCCAGGAAGTGGTGGGTCTGCTGGACGAAGAAGGTTTCGATCCGCAGTCGCGGACCGAAACCTACGCCGCCCTGACTCTGGAGGTGGACACCCGGCGCTGGGCGGGCGTTCCCTTCTACCTGCGGACCGGTAAACGGCTGGGCCGGCGGGTCACCGAGATCGCCGTGGTGTTCAAACGCGCGCCCCACCTCCCCTTCGACCAGACCATGACCGAAGAACTCGGCGAGAACGCGCTGGTCATCCGGGTGCAGCCGGATGAGGGGATCACCATGCGGTTCGGGTCGAAGGTACCCGGATCGTCCATGGAAGTCCGTGACGTGAATATGGATTTCAGCTACGGCGAATCGTTCACCGAATCCTCGCCCGAAGCCTACGAACGACTCATCCTCGACGTTCTGCTCGGCGAACCCTCACTTTTCCCGGTCAATGCGGAGGTCGAATTGTCCTGGCGCATCCTGGATCCCGTACTGGCCCGGTGGGCCACGGACGGTAAACCCGAACAGTACGAAGCCGGGACCTGGGGCCCGGATTCGGCTGCCGAGATGCTGGCCCGCACCGGCCGGGAATGGCGGCGGCCGTGATCATCGATATCCCCGGCACCACCACCGCCGCCGTCACCAAACGTCTCGTGCAGCTGCGCGAGAGCAACGGTGTGATCACCATGGGCCGGGTGCTGACACTGGTGGTGTGCACCCTGGACAGTTCGGAGGCCGAGCAGGCCATCGACGCCGCGAACGACGCCAGCCGCGAACACCCCTGCCGGGTGGTGGTTCTCGCGCGCGGCGACCGGTCGGCCGACACCCGCCTGGACGCACAGATCCGGGTCGGCGGCGACGCCGGCGCGGCCGAGGTGATCGTGCTGCGGTTACAGGGTCAACTGGTGAATCACGAGAGCAGTGTGGTGATTCCGTTCCTGCTACCTGATACCCCGGTGGTCGCGTGGTGGCCGCGTGGCGCCCCGGAATTCCCGTCGAAGGATTCGGTGGGCCGCCTCGCGGCACGGCGCATCACCGATGCGACCTTCGCCCCCGACCCGCAGGCAACCATCAAGAAACGCCGCAACTCCTACGCCCCCGGTGATTCCGATCTGGCGTGGAGCCGGATCACCTACTGGCGGGCCCTGCTCGCCGCCGCCATGGACGGGCCCCCGTACGAACCGGTGGAATCGGTGACCGTCTCCGGTCTGCGCGAAGAACCGGCACTGGATATTCTCGCCGGCTGGCTCGCCGGGCGGCTCGGCTGCCCGGTCCACCGCAAGATCGGGGATCTGCGGGTGGAGCTGCACCGGCCGTCGGTAACGATCACCATCGCCCGCCCGCAGACCGGGGTCACCGCGACATTGACCCGCACCGGCGACCCCGACCAGCGCATCGCGCTGGCCCGCCGGGAAACACGTGACTGCCTGGCCGAGGAATTGCGTCGCCTGGACGCGGACGAGATCTACGCCGAAGCCCTGGCCGGAATCGAAAGGGTGAACTATGACCACCAGCAGTGACGCGACATTCCCCGCCGCCACCGTAGAAGTCCACCCCGACAGCGATGCCCTGACCACGGCCGCCGCCCGCCGTTTCGTCGACGTCCTGGTGGCAGCGCAGGCCGAACGCGGTTCGGCCTCGGTGGTGGTGACCGGCGGCGGTACCGGTATCGCGCTCCTCGAGAAGGTGCGCGACAACTCGGGTGATCTGGACTGGTCGAAGCTCGATGTTTTCTGGGGTGACGAACGTTTCGTCCCGGCGGGTGATCCCGAACGCAACGAACTGCAGGCACACCGGGCGCTGCTCGATCACGTCCCGGTGGACCCGGCCCGCATCCACACCGTCGCCACCTCGGACGGCGAGTATCCCGATCCGGTCGAGGCGGCCGCCGAGTACGCCACCGCCGTGCGCGCCCATATGACCACATACGGCGGTTTCGATCTGCATCTGCTCGGGATGGGCCCCGACGGCCATATCAATTCCCTGTTCCCCGGTCACGCCGATTCGATCGGTGAACAGCACGAACCGGCCGTCGCGGTCACCGATTCCCCGAAACCGCCCCCGGTGCGGGTGACCCTCACCTATCCCGCGATCCGGCGGTCCCGGCATGTGGTCCTGGTGGTCTCCGGTGCGGGTAAAGCCGAACCTGCGGCTGCCGCGCTGGGCGGCGCCGATCCGCTCGAGATCCCGGCCGCCGGTGCGCGCGGCGCGGAATCCACCACCTGGCTATTGGATCAGGACGCCGCCGCCCGCCTGCACTGAGCGGTTCGGTCTCCGGAGGGCTGTGTACGGGCCATCGAGCTCACAGCGCGGCCGCGACTTGCCGTTCCCGTACTCCCTATCCCCCGGCATCCGCGTTTAGGCTGGTGACGGTGATGGTCCGGTGAATATCGACGAGGCCGAACGGCGGTTTCGTACCGAGATCGCCGCGCTGCGCCCGGACGCGGAGATCGCGCCCGAACGGAAGCTCGCACCCGGGATCACCGGCGCGGTCTGCCTCGAATTGTTCTTTGCGCAGGTGCTGAGCAGGCACGCCGATCTGGCCGCACGGCGGCTGGGCGCGAACGGGCAGGGTTTCTACAGCATCGGATCGGCAGGTCACGAGGGCAATGCCGCGCTCGCCGTCGCGAGCCGGGTCAGCGATCCCCTACTACCGCACTACCGTTCCGGTGCGCTGTTCCTCGAACGGGCACGCCGGGCAGGGAACACGGATCCCGTGCGGGAGCTCCTGCTCGGAGTGGTCGCGGCCGCCGCGGATCCCATCTCCGGGGGCCGGCACAAGGTTTTCGGCAGCGCCGCGGCGAATATCATCCCGCAGACCTCGACCATCGCCTCACAAATGCCCCGGGCGGTGGGGCTGGCCTTCGCGATCGACCGCGCGGCCCGGCTCGACCTGGACTGCCCGTGGCCGCCGGATGCGGTGGTGCTGTGTGGTTTCGGGGATGCCTCCGCCAACCATTCCACGGCCGCGGGTGCGATCAATACCGCGGTGCACACCGCCCATCTCGGCGTCGCCGTGCCGGTGCTGTTCGTCTGTGAGGACAACGGAATCGGGATCAGCGTTCCCACCCCGCCGGATTGGATCGAGTACTCCTACGGTCACCGGCCGGGCCTGCGCTATTTCACCGCGGACGGCTGTGATCTCCTCGACGCCGTCACCACGGCATCCGCCGCTGTGGCGTGGGTACGCGAGCACCGGCGCCCGGCATTCCTGCGGCTGCGCACGGTGCGGTTGTTCGGGCACGCCGGTTCCGATATGGAATCCGCCTATCGCGATCCCGCCGCGGTCGCGGCGGATCTGGCCCGCGACCCGGTCACCGCCACCGCGCGCCGGCTGGTCACCGCTGGTATCTGCTCGCCCCAGGAAATCCTCGGTCATTACGACCGGCTCGGCGCGCAGGTGGCCGTCACGGCCGAGGAGGTGTGCCGGGAACCGAAACTCGGTTCGGCGGCCGCGGTGATCGCTCCCCTGGCACGGGCCCGACCGGCGTCGGTGCGCGATGACGTCGTCCGGGCGGATCGCTCGCCACAACCGGCCACCGGTGAGGACGATCGTTACCGGAACAGCGACACGGCTCCGTCGCCCGACCGGAACACGATGGCTCAGGCGATCAACCACACCCTCGCCGCATTACTCGCCCGCGACCCCGACATTCTCGTATTCGGCGAGGATGTCGCGCGCAAAGGCGGCGTCTACGGGGTGACGAAGGGACTGTACAAGCGGTTCGGCGCACGCCGCGTATTCGATACCCTGCTCGACGAGCAGAGCATCCTCGGCACGGCGCTCGGCGCCGGGCTCGCCGGTTTCGTCCCGATCCCGGAGATCCAGTACCTGGCCTACGTGCACAACGCACTGGACCAGCTACGCGGCGAAGCGGCGACACTGTCGTTCTTCTCGGCGGGCCGCTTCCGCAATCCGATGGTCGTACGGATCGCCGCCTATGGCTACCAGCGCGGTTTCGGCGGGCATTTCCACAACGACAATTCCGTTGCCGCGCTGCGCGATATCCCCGGTATCGTCGTGGCCTCGCCGTCCCGCCCCGACGACGCGGCGGCCGTGCTCCGCACCTGCGTTTCGGCAGCCCGCGTCGACGGGCGGGTCTGCGTCCTCCTCGAACCCATCGCGCTCTATCACACCCGCGACCTGCACGAACCCGGCGACGACCGGTGGGCGGCAACGATCACCGATACCCATGTGCCCATCGGACGGGCCCGCGTGTACGGCGACGGCACCGATCTGACGATCGTCGCCTTCGCCAACTCCGTCCCCATGAGCCTGCGCGTAGCCGACCGGCTGGCACGGCACGGGATCAACGCCCGGGTCCTCGACCTCCGCTGGCTGTCCCCGCTGCCCCGTGAGGATCTGCTTCGGCACGCGGAAGCCACCGGCCGCGTCCTGGTCGCCGACGAAACCCGGCGTAGCGGCGGAGTCAGCGAATCGGTCTGCGCGGCGCTGGTGGACGCCGGATTCACCGGGACCCAGGCCCGGGTGACCAGTGCGGACAGCTTCATCCCCCTCGGCCCGGCCGCTGCCCGGGTGCTGCTGAGCGAAGCCGATATCGAAGCGGCCGCCCACCGTGTATGCGCCGGCACCGGGCGGGGTGAGTTCAATTCGGGCAGTGTGAGCAACCCCGGCCCCGGATCGACCGTTTCCGCTAGATATCGATACCCGGATTGATCGCCGCGAGATAACCCTCGCCCTGCCGTGCGATGGCGAATATCCCGGACTCGTCGAATATGAAATCGTCCGAGTTCTGGCTGTTCTCCTCCCATCCGGGATGGTCGGTGTACGGCGCGGTGGCGTAGACGGCCTTCTTGGTCTCGTCGTCGAAGTAGAGCTGCGTGGTCAGCACCGTCTTCTTGTCGATATGCACCTTCACATGGATATACGTGTCCGCGACACCTTGTTCTGATCGACGTATGCCACCAACTATGGGCCGTGATCCCGACCTCCCCTGTGGAGTCGGCCGTCGTAGACATTTCAGGCCTGTTCGTCCTCGACGAGAAGGCCGGACTCGGCAGAACTCTCCACCGACTCCATCACGGCTGACGCATACGGGTAGCCGATGTAGTTGGCCAGGAGCGTCATCAACGCCGTGAGCTCATCGTGACCGATCCCGTGGTTGCCAGCCAGTCGCAGGTGGGTGGTGAGGCGGTCGCCGGATACCCCTTGGGCGGCCAAGGCCGCGACGATGGCGATACTCCGGTCCCTGGCCGTCAACCCGGGGTGGGCCCATGCGGGCCCACCCGCGGCGGCGAAGGCTTCCTCAGCGAACACCGATCCCACTCGGGCGGACATGGCCGCGGGCACGTCTTGTTCGGGTAGCTCGAAGATCCGGGAGTACACCTCGATGCCGCGTATGCGTCTGATCTCGGTGGAATTCTCGGCGGCCCAGCCGGTTCCGATCGCGTTCATCATGGTCCTCCGTTTGGTTGCTCGCCCCCGCCGCACTGGTCGATCACGCGAGGTGTTGCGTGTGTTCGGCGCACAGGCAACCGACGCCGCGCTCGATCCACTCCCGCATCGTCCAGTCCGGATGCCGCTCGATCATCAGCGCGCGAACCTCGTGGACTATGGCTTCTTCACTCATGGCCGAGTCCCGGCGGCGCCAGGTCTCATCTCGCAATTCGCGCAGGTAGTCGCGCACATCCGTGAGCAGCTGGGTATCGCCGATCGTGCCATGTCCTGGCACGACCACACGCGGAGCCTCGGCGGCGAGCTGCTCGATCACCTTGATCCAGCGCAAGCCGGAGACGTCGGTGTCGTAGGGCGGAAACCACGGGAAGATCGCAAACTGGCCGGCCTCGGCGAGGTCGCCGGTGAACAGCACGTCGGCGTCCGGGACGGCTACGACCTGGTCGCCCTTGCTGTGCGCGCGGCCGGTCGGGCGCAATTCGACGATCCGGCCTCCGAGATCCAGCTGGTACGTGCCGTCGTACACTTCGTCCGGTGCGGTGAGCGCGACACCCTCGAGCTGCCGGGCCACTGGCTCTCCGAGCTGTTCGAACATCGCCAGGTAGCTCTCGCCCTTTTGTGCAAGGTCCTCGGCTTGAGCCTTGTTGACCAGATAGGTCGCCTCGCCGGCGAACACCTGCGCGCCGAACGCGTGCTCGGGATGGAAGTGCGTGGTAGTCAGGTAGATCCTGCGGCCCTCAGCCTGCTCGGCGGCGAAAGCCAGCACCTTTTCGGCATTGCGCGGGCCCATGCCGGTCTCGACGACCAGCACCGAGTGCGTGCCGCCGATCACGCCGATGTTGGGCACGAGGTCAACGCGATGGTTCGGAATCACGAGCAGGTCGTGGCCGAGCTCGCGCACGTCCTTGATCTCGACGACCGGGTCCGGATTGGTGTACTCAGGCATGGTCAACTCCAGTGCTGGGTGGGTGCCGCGGCGCCCGGGCGGGGCGGTCTGATGCGGCTGAACCGATCAATTCCAGTCCAGCATCGGTTGATCACGCCTGTCCAAGACCCGTTGAACAAGGTTGATACCGTGCAGGTATCGTCGACGGTGATGGACCTGCGCCTTCTCCGCTACTTCGTAACCGTCGCCGAGGAACTCCACTTCCGGCGCGCGGCCGAACGCCTGCAGATGAGCCAGCCGCCGCTCAGCCGCGCGATCAAGACGTTGGAGGCCGACTTCGGCACCGTTCTACTGCGCCGCTCAGCGAGCGGGGTATCGCTGACCGCGGCGGGCGAGGTCCTTTACCGCGAGGCGCGCTCCCTGCTGGAGCAGGCAGGTCAGATCCCGGCCCGGGTCGCGGCCGCCGCCGGGGATGTCACGTTATCGGTCGGCACGCTCTCCGACACCGCCGAACAGGCCGGGCCTCGCCTGGTGGCCGCCTTCCGCGAGCGCCACCCCGCTGTCCACGTCCGCGTGCGTGAGACAGACCTCGGCGACCCCACCGCTGGGCTACGCGCGGGCCGGGTCGATGTCGTGCTCACGCGAACGCCGTTCGAGGACGCAGGAATCAGTACCCATGTGCTGCGTTACGATCCGGTCGGCGTGGTCTTGCGTGCCGACGATCCACTGGCCGGGCGCGACATCCTGCGCGTGCGCGATCTCGACGACCGTCCGTGGTTTCGGCTTCCCGAGGGCACCGACCCCGTCTGGCGAGCATTCTGGAACGCCACAACGCGTGGAGCACCGCATCGCGAAGGCCCGGAGGTGCGCACCATCCAGGAGTGCCTGCAGGCGGTGTTGTGGAACGGCACAATCGGATTGTCTCCCCTCGGCCACGCGATGCCCGATGGATTGGTCGCCGTCCCGCTCGCCGATTTGCCGCCGAGCCCGTTGGTCGTCGCCTGGAACAGCACGAACAGGGACCCGCTGATCCACTCGTTCATCCGCGTCGCCGCCGCCATATATCGGCCGAGCCTCGAGTCAGGTCAGGCGCCCGCCGGCAGTCGGGCTGCGTGTACTTGCGCGGAGCCATCGGGGACACCGACGCATACATCGGTCGCCCCATAGGCTCGTGGTAATTCTGATGCCCGTCGTGTACGTCTGGTCCGGCAGGAAAAGGCCCGAATAACGCACGCTGACCAGCTGAATGGCGAAACCCAGGCGGTTGCTGTCGCGGCGGCGCGCACGCCCAGCACTTCAGCGACCAGCACCTCACGTCACTGGACCCCCTGTGCCAGGTCGTACACGGTGACACCGTCGACCTCGGTGGCGCTGAAGTTCTCCGCCACCCATTGGCTGATCTTCGACGCCTCCGACTCCTCGGACGATCCCGGTCCGCCGCCGTGCCCGCCGGGAATGAAGTAGTGGATCGCACCGTCGGCTACATACTGCTGGAACTGCTCCAGAGTCGGGGACGGGTCGCCGCCACCGAAGCCACCGATAGATATCACCGGCGTATCCGACGCCAGCTGGTAGTCCGCGGCATTCATCGAACTGATCGTGGCCGCTGTCCACCGGAACGAACTCCCGTTCTGTTCGAGCAGTTCCGCGACGGCTTCGCTGTGCCCACCGGCTCCGGGACCGTCACCTTGTCCGGGCGCACCCGCGGCCCCGCGACCGTCCGGCTGTCCGTCGGGAGGGGCTCCCGCACCGGGACCCTGTGTTCCCTGACCGCCGGCCGCCGAAGCACCGCCGGGACCCCCATCACCCGAGGACGCGCCGTCCGGACCGGCAGTACCGGTGGGCGCACCTCCCGCGGGTCCGTCGCCGGCAGGGCGTCCACCACCGTCCCCGGCACCGGGCGGTCCACCCAAACCGCCCGGCCCACCCGCGCCGGTGCTCGGCCCGGCCAGCACGATCGAACCCACATGCGGTGTAGCCAAGGTGTCGACGGTATAGGCGACCGGTCCGGCCAGGCCGGTGAACAGCACCGTCAGAACCGATATCACCGTGAGCTTCCGGGACAGCGGGAACACGACGACGACTGTGGCCACAGTTCCGGCAGCGAGCACGACCCAGCGCAGCCACGGTACGAAATCATCGGTCCGGCCGAGAAATACCCACGCTGAGACCGCGGTCAGCGCGACGCTCAGCGCCAGGACGAGACGAACCCATAACCGGTCCCGTTCGCGCCATACCGCGACCCCGCCCGCACCGGCCACCGCGGCGACCGCCGGCGCCAGTGCGACGGTGTAGTACTGGTGGAAGGTGCCGCTCATCAGGCTGAACACCAACCCCGTAATGAGCCCCCATCCCCCGAACAGCAATAACATCGCACGCTGCCGGTCGGTCCGGGCAGCTTTGCCGCGCAATACAATTGCCGCGATCAGCAGGATCAGTGCCGCCGGGATCAACCAGGCGATCTGGCCGCCGATCGACGCACCGAACAGACGGGTGATACCCGCGTCACTGCCGAATCCACCGCCCGGCCCACCGCCGGAGGAGCTGAGCCGGTCGAGCCCGTTGTATCCGAGGGTCAGTTCGATAATCGAATTGTTCTCCGAGCCACCGAAATACGGCCGGGAATCCGCGGGCCACAACTGGGCTATCAGAATCCACCACCCCGCCGCGGCCACCATCGCGACCCCGGCGGCGAGCAACTGCGCGAGGCGTTTGCCGAATTTCGGCGGCCCTGCGAACAGGTACACCAGCGCCAGTGCGGGCAGTACCAGCATCACTTGTAACTGTTTGGCGAGGAATCCGAACCCGACGAAGGCCCCGCACAGCACCAGCCAGCGCCAGCGGCCGTCCTCGACTGCCCGGGCCATCGCCCAGACGGCGGCGATCATCAACAGCACCAGCAGCGCGTCGGGGTTGTTGAACCGGAACATCAACGCGGCGACCGGGGTCACGGCCAGCACCAGACCCGAGACCAGTCCTGCCGTCGCACCGAACGACCGCCGGACGGTGGCCCACAACAGGGCCACCGATGCGACACCCATCAGCACCTGCGGTGCCAGCATGCTCCAGCTGCCGAAACCGAACAGCCGCGCCGACAGTTCCATCGGCCACAGCGAGGCCGGCGTTTTGTCCACTGTGATGGCATTGGACCAATCGGAGGAGCCGAAGAAGAACGCCTCCCATGATTTCGCGCCCGACTGGACGGCGGCGGCGTAGAACGAGTTCGCGAACCCGTTGGCGGACAGGTTCCAGAAATAGGCCGCGGCGGTACCCACCAGCAGCACCGCGAGCCCGATCTTCTCCCACGGAATTCTTCGACCCGGTGGTGTGGCCGGTGGGACCGGCGCCGGGCGGAGCGTCATCAATGTGGTCATCGCATCCTCCCCGGGGCCGGGCGGCTCCCGCGGCCCGCCGCGTCGCGAACCGGTGCGGGCACCACGCCCGGGACGTCGGCGTAGTTCCTCGAAATCTCGGTCATGACGACCACGATCGACCGCCATCCTCCCCCTCCCCTGGGCCCCCGCTGGGAGAACCCTGGGAATCGGTGGCCGTATTCGCACCGAGTGGACCATGCGCGTCGAATTTCTACCCCTGACCTGGCACGACCACATTTGCCAGCCGATTCGCAGGTCGCCGGCAGGTCACCTCGAGCCACGCGGAACACGATGGCCACATCGGACCGGGTACGGCCCGTCCGACGGCCTGAACGTCAGGCCGCACGCAGAGGAGGAATATCTCGCAATGCAGATGATGAAGTCGAAGCTCGCGAAGGCGGCCGTGGTCGGCGGTGTCGGACTGGGAATGGCCGGCCTCGGCGCGGGCGTGGCGAGCGCACAGCCCGGCCCGGACCGGCCGGTTCCCGACCAGCAGCACAACCCCGGCCCGCGGCAGGACCAGGGCCCCCGGCACGACAACCCGGGCCCGCAGCAGCAGCATCCGGGCGGCCACGGCTTCTGGTTCTTCGACCACTGGGTGCCGATGCCCTGGTGACGCGATCGGGGTCATGATCCGCGGTCTGCGCCGACGCACTGTCACGACCTCGGGCTGCGTGGTGGGGTTCCGGGTATCGGAGCCTCACCACGCTCGCGTTCTCGACCTGCGTGTGACCGGCAGCACTCGGTGGAATAGCACCGGTGGTCTCCCGGTTGTAGCCATTGCCGGCGCCGGGACAGCCCCGGGCCCCACCCCTTCGTCGCTACGAGCGACCGCTCGCCGAGAGGCGCTTGTCGGGCGTCGGTTTTCGTCGCCGTGTCGCCGCCACGGTGTCGGGCGACCAGATGCCGCCGGGTGTTCCACCCGGCGGCATTTCGTCGTCAGCTCCCGGTGATCCCGTGATCGTCCAGCGCGTCGAGGAGTGCGCGCGACCGCTGCTCGACGGGCAATGGATCGACGAGCGCGACGGTACAACCGAGTTCGGCGGCGGCGCCGTCGGCTACCGCGCTGTCCCCGACCATCAGTACCTCGGGCGGCGCGACGCCGAGACGATCGCAGGCGCGCGTGAACAGTCGCGGGTCCGGTTTCACGGCGCCCTCGACATAGGAGAGGACGAAATCGTCCACGTACTCGGATATCCCCCAGCGGTCGAATACCGGGCGGATATCCCAGGCGATATTGCTGATGACGGCCGTCGGAATTCCGGCCTTCGCCACCGCTGCCAACGAGGCCGCCGTATCCGGGTACGGAGACCAGGATTCGGCCGAAAGCAGCTGGTCATAGAGGAAATCCGGATTACCCACCCCGGACCCGCGCAGCACAGCCGCATACACCTCGCGGTGCATGCGGGGATCGAGATCGCGGCGTTCCCATTCCGCGCCCAGATGTTCCGGCAGCCCACCGGGTCGTCCCACCGGAGCGGTCATCCGGCGCAATACCTCCGCCTGCACATTCCCGTCGAGTGGGTAACCGGTCGAACCCACCAATCCGTCCAGCACGGGTTCGAATCGGAACAGAGTGCCGGAGAAGTCGAAGAGAACACCGCGGATCGCCATGCGCCCCAGGTTACGGAGCACGATGTCCCCGTAGATCCGGTGGTAGCTCGACCCCTACGGACTCAGCGGCAGGTACCGTTCACAGCAGCCGCCGCTGGACGACATCGGCCGTGATCGTGTTCACCAGTGCGCCGACGGCCTCGGCATCCGGCCTGTCCGGACGACCCGCGAAAAGCAGATGTCCGCCGCCGATCAGCGATAACGCGAGTGAGTCGACATCGGCGTCGGCCGCGATACGGCCCATTTCGCATTCGTCGGCGAGATATGCGGCGAGCATGGCACCCGCCTCGGCGAGCACCGGAATACCGGCAGCGGACGTCGCCTCACGCAGCCGGGTCCGCAGTTCGTCGCGGAAGATGACGAGTCCGACGATCGCCACCGCCACCGGATCGAACAGGTCGAGCAGAGCTTCGGTGAGGTTTCCGGTAACGGTGCCGGTTCCGGCGGACCGGTGCAGCGATACGGCCTGGCCCTCGATTCGGGCGATACGATCCAGCACGAGATCGAGCAGGAACGCGTCGAAATCGGCGAAGTACCGGTGCAGTACCCCCTTCGCCACCCCCGCTTCGGCGGTGACGGCACGGCTGGTCAGCGCGCCGGCTCCGTCTCGCACCAGGATGCGCTCGGCCGCGTCGAACAACTGTTGACGCGCGTCACGGATATGGACACCGGTCGGCACCGTATTCATCCTCCACAGGTCAGGCGCCCACCGTTGTCTAGTGGGCGCGTGCCCACTAGTGTGGGCACATGCCCACTGTATCGCCCGAGTCTTCGCCCTCACCCGCCCCGGAGCCGTACCGGCACCGCGAGGTCGCCGAATCGTTCGGCGTCGATCCACAGCGCTACGACCGGGCGCGCCCCCGCTATCCCGAAGCCCTTATCACGCGAATAATCGCCACCTGCCCCGGCGACGAGATACTCGATATCGGCTGTGGGACCGGTATCGAAGCCCGGCAGTTCCAGGAAGCCGGCTGCACGGTGCTCGGCGTCGACCCCGACGAACGGATGGCCGAATTCGCTCGCCGGACCGGGGTCGAGGTGGAAATCGGCACCTTCGAAACCTGGGACCCCGCCGGCCGCACCTTCGACGCGGTGGTCTCCGGGCAGGCCTGGCACTGGGTGGACCCGGTCGCAGGCGCCGCCAAGGCCGTCCAGGTCTTGCGCCCCGGCGGCCGGCTCGCCGTGTTCGGACATGCTTTCGACGCACCGGCCGAGGTCACCGGCGCATTGGCCGCCGCCTACGAACGCGTGGCGCCCGACTCCCCGCTCGCGCGGGCCGCCGCGCAGTCGCGATCCGCCCTGGAGACGTATCAGGCGATGTTCGCCGCGGCCGCCGACGGGATGCGCCGCGCGGGCCGCTTCAGCGAACCGGAACAGTGGCGATTCGACTGGGAACAGTCCTATACCCGAGACCAGTGGCTGGACCATCTGGCCACCACCGGCGGACTCACTCGGCTCACGCAGGACCAGCTCGCGGTCGTACTCGACAGCGTCGGCGCAGCCATCGACGGGATCGGCGGCGGCTTCACCATGCTGTACACCACCCTCGCCGCCACCGCGACGCCTACGGGAAGCCGTTAGCCCGGACCCGATTCCCGGCTTCGACAACGGATCACACCCGCGAGCGTGCGGCCGGTGCATGCCGGGAGGGAAGGCAGCGCCGCCCGCACACATACCTCGACGCCGAGGCCTCCGCTATGTCACGGATGGAGTTCGGCGAGACTACCGAGCAGGAACTCGTTCACGGCGTCGGTGGCTTCCAGCTGCACCAGATGCCCGGCTTTCGGAACCCGCCGCACCGCACGCAGATCAGGCACCACGGCACGCATCGTGTCGAGCGGATCGCGGCCGCTGAACCCTTCCATATCCGGATCGTTCTCGCCGTAGACGAAATACACCGGAACGGCCGGTGCGGTATTCGCGTAATCGGCGGTGAGTTCCCAGTTGCGGTCGATGGCCCGGTACCAGTTCAGCCCGCCGGTGAATCCGGTGCGTTCGAAATCCCCGGCGAGGGTATCGAATTCCGCCGTGGACAGCCACGGCCACGGCAGCTCGGGCGCCTGCGGGAGGGCATCGATATATCGGGTGCCGGGCGGGTGCTGCCACACATCGAGATAGTGGAAGTCACCGCTGAGGGCGTAGTAGACGCGAGAGAGGAACTCGCGGGGCTGTTCGGCGAGATGCGCGTCGGCGACACCCGGTTCCTGAAAGTACTGCAGGTGCAGGAAGTGCCGCTCGGCCATTTTCGCCCAGTAGTACCCGGGTGGTTTCGGAGATCGAGGCGCGAACGGATTGTTCAGCACGACCAGGCCGCGCACCCGCTCCGGCGCCCGCAACCCCAGCTCCCAGAGCAGGGCGGCGCCGAAGTCGACACCCACGAATACCGCCTGATCGGCGTCGATATCGTCCAGCAGCGCCAGCAGATCGCCGGCAACGGCCTCGTTGGTGTACTCGTCGATCGTATCCGGCGCGTCGGTGCGGCCGGCGCCGCGCAGGTCGGGGGCGATCGCCCGATATCCTGCCGCGGACAATGCGGCCAGCTGGCGATGCCATACGTATCCGGTGTGCGGAAAACCGTGGCAGAAGATCACCGGGTGACCCCGGCCCTGTTCGGCGATGTGCATACGCACGCCCCCGGTGTCGACGAACCGGTGTGTCGGCGCCACGGAACCTCCCGAATACTAGAACGCGTTACAGTTTCACGGTAACGTCCCGGGACTGTGAGCGGAATACCACACCCCCTGAAGAACCGGATCGCACTGGTCACCGGCGCGAGCCGCGGTATCGGCAAAGGTATCGCGCTGGAACTCGGCGCGGCCGGCGCGACCGTCTACGTCACCGGCCGATCGCAGCAACCCGGCAAACTCCCGGGAACCGTGCGGGATACGGCCGCGCAGATCGATGAACTGGGCGGCACCGGTATACCGGTCGTCTGCGATCACGGCGACGACGACGCGACCGCAGCACTGTTCGAGCAGATCGGGAACGAGCAGGGCCACCTCGATGTCCTGGTCAACAACGTCTACAACTCCCCCGCCGCCGCCCGCTGGCTGGGCCGCAAATTCTGGGACGTACCACCGAAGGCCTGGGACGAGACGTTCCAGATCGGGGTGCGCTCACACTATGTGGCCAGCGTGTACGCGGCACCGCTGCTGCTGAAAAACGGTGGGCTCATCGTGAACGTGTCCTCGCCCGGCGCACAGCGCCAGATGCACAACGCCGTCTACGGTGTCGGGAAAGCCGCACTGGACCGGATGACCGCGGACCTCGCGCATGATCTGACGGATACCGATGTGACGGCCGTCTCGATCTGGCCGGGTCTGGTAGCCACCGAACTCCTGCAGCTCATTCCCGCCGATGACCAGGGCAAACGAGTGGTGACCCTACCCGGTGAGGGCAGCTTCGATCTGGACGAGGCCGAGACTCCGCGGTTCGCCGGCCGCGCGGTGGTGGCGCTGGCCGCCGACCCGGACCGGAAGAAACGCGCCGGGAAATCCTGGAAGGTAGCCGATCTGGCGGAGGATTACGGGTTCACCGATATCGACGGACGCGTGCCGCGGCACGACTGACCGTCAGGCGAACTTGATCTCGAGACCGATCCCCAGGATCGCGATGAACCAGATCAGCCCGGTGAAGATGGTGATGCGGTCGAGATTCTTCTCGGCGACGGTCGAGCCCGACAGGCTCGACTGCATCCCACCACCGAACAGGCTGGACAGACCTCCGCCCTTGGCGCGGTGCAGCAGCACCAGCAGCACCAGCAGCAGGCTGGTGATGATCAGGAGGATATCCAGGAACATCCGCATGCCGGACAGTGTATCTATGCGCGCGGATCCACCGAAACCAGGTGGGTGAGCGTCTCGTCGTGCGCGAACTCGGCGACCGCGCGTTCGCGCATCAGATCCTGCGCGGTGAGCCGCACCTTGTGCTGCTGCATATGCTCCGACCACGAACGCACCACAAAAGCTTCGACGTAACGGTCCTCGGCACCCACATCCCGGTACAGCCGCCATTCCATCGCCCCCGTGCGCTGCCGGGACCGGCCCACGAAACCCATCGCCGCGAGGAACTCCGGCACCTTCGGCTGTGGTACGTCGTAATCCTTCAGCACCAGAACCGGGCCGTCGTCCGGCTCGGGTTCGACCACGAGCTGGGGTTCGGGCCAGTACGCGTTCGGGGTCAGGTCGAAACCGGCGGCGAACTGCCGCATGGGCAGCCAAACGGTGCTGAGCGCGCACCCACCGAGCAACGCCGCCGCCGCCAACAGCGCGGTCACCGCACCGTAAGCGCCCGCGACCAGCCCCCACACCACCGACCCGACGGCCTGCCCGGCCATGAACACCAGCATGTACACCGACAGACCGCGAGCCCGCACCCAACCCGGTAACAGCAACTGCATGGTGGCGTTCATGGTGGAGAGGGTGAGCAGCCAGGCGGCCCCGGCGAAGACCAGCAGCAGGAGCACCAGCGCCTCGACGCGCAGCAGCGCCGTGCCACAGCAGGCCAGCCCGAACACGACCGCGGCGGTCGCGACCTGCTGGGTCGGGGTGAGCAGAGCCCGCACCCGCGCCAAACTCACCGCGCCCAGTACCGCGCCGACCCCGAGCGCCCCGAGCATCAGCCCGTAACCCGAAGAACCCAGCCCGAGCTGATCACGCGCGATCACCGGCAGCAATGACCACAGCGCACTCGCCGGGGCGACGAACAGGATCGTCCGCAGCAGGACCCGCCGGATCGCGGGCGCGGCCTTGATGAACCTGGTCCCGGCCTGCAGCGCGGCCAGCGGACGTTCGCTCGGCAGCTTCCGTTCGACCCGCGGTCGCCGCCAGAACAGCAGCGCGGCGACGATGGCACCGAACGAGAGGGCATTCAGTGCGAATACCAGCGCAGGCCCCGACAGCGCGACCAGCACGCCCGCGATGGCCGGCCCGACCGCACGGCCCATATTCATATTCATACTGCCGAGAGCGGCGGCCGAGGGGATCTGCTCCCGCGGCACCAGCTCGGGCTGAATGGCCTGCCAGGAGGGCGCGACGACGGCCTGCCCGCAGCCGAGGAGGAAGAGCAGGGTGAGCAACACCGCGGGTGTGGTGTGCCCCGTGGCCGTCGCGACCGCCAGCGTGATCGCCAGCAGCGCCATCGTGGACTGTGCACCCAGCAGTAACCGCCGGCGATCCAGCAGATCGGCCAGCACACCGGACGGGATGGACAAGATCATCACTGGGAGCGTGGTCGCGGTCTGCACGAACGACACCAGCGCGGCCGCGTTGGGTTCGTCGACCAGGACCCATTGAGCCCCCACCATCTGCATCCAGGTGCCGAGATTGGAGATGAGCTGCGCGATCCACAGCGCGCGATAGACCCGGGACCGCAACGGCGCCCACGTGGAAACAGGTTTCGGCGCGGCGGTGGTCACTCGGGCCAGCATAGCGCCGTGCTCCGGCCGGGCCGTCGGCGACCGGGACGCCGGGCGCTCACGCGGTGAGCCGGTCGTCCTCGCTGATGAACCGCGTGGCGATCACGCTAACCACCGCTGTCGCCACCAAATACCCGCAGGCCAGCCACGGTGTCGAACCTCCGACCGCGATCAACGCCGTAACGATCATCGGGGTCAGTCCCGAGGCGTAGATCCCGGAGAACTGGTAGACGAAAGACAAACCCGTGTACCGCACCTCGGGCGGATACAGTCCGGCGTACAAGGTGCCCTGCGCCCCGTAGAACAGCGCGTGCGCCACACCGAACACGGCGACGATCGCGACGGTGAACACCACGATGTTCCCGGTCTCGAAGAGCAGGAACACCGGGTACACCAGCACCCCGTACGCCGCTATCCCGGCGATATAGATGCGGCGCGGCCCGAAGCGGTCGGTGAGCCGGCCGGACACCGGGATCAGCGCGGCCATCACCACAGCCGCGAGGGTGACTGCCAGCAGCACCGGAACCTGTTCGAAGCCCAGCTGTCCGGTCGCGAAGCTGATCGCGAACACACCCCAGGTATTGAACGCCGCGCCCTCACCCCACCGCGACAGCAACCCGAGAACGGTGTTGCGCCGGGCGCGGCCGTTGCGGAACAACTCGACCACCGGCACTTTCGATATCCGGTTGAGCCGGTGACCTCGCGGAACGCCGGAGTTTCGTCGATCTTCAGCCGTACCACCAGCCCGATCAGTACCAGCACCACGCTGGCGCCGAACGCGATCCGCCACCCGTAGTTCAGAAAAGCGTCTTCGCTCAATACCGTTCGCAGCAGCGCGAACACCCCGGTGCCCAGGGCGAGCCCCAGCGCGAGCCCGACCTGCGGATAGCTGCCGAACAGTCCCACTTTCCGCCGCGGGCTGTGCTCGACCGCCAGCAGCACCGCACCGGCCCACTCCCCACCGAGCGCGAAACCCTGCAGTATGCGCAACACCAGCAACAGGATCGGTGCGGCGACACCGATCGCGGCGGCGGTGGGCAGTACGCCCATCAGGGCGGTGGACCCACCCATGATCGCCATCGTCAGGGCGAGCGTTCGTTTGCGGCCGATCCGATCGCCGATATGCCCGAATACGAGTCCGCCGACCGGACGCATAAGGAAACCGACGGCGAAAGTCGCGAACGCCAGCATGGTCCCGACGAATGCGCTGGTGTCCGGGTAGAACAGTTTGTCGAAAACGATGCCCGCCGCAGTGGAATAGAGGAAGAAGTCGTACCACTCGACGGTGGTCCCGATCAGGCTCGCCGCGACCGCCTTCCGGGTATCGCCGGCGTCGAGCCGGACGTCGGCTGCCTCGGCGGGGTCGTCCGTGCGGGCGGGCGCCGCCGCGGTTTCCAGCAACGACATGGTGTCCCTTCGATACGGTAACGACTCGACGGGTGAGGATATGGCGGGACGGGACCCGTCAGGAGGGTTGAAATCAGCGAGATTCGAGCCCACGCCCGGGACCGGATGTCGTCACCCCGGACACCGCCGCCCGCCGGGTAGCATCGCCGTCATGCCGGGACGAGCGCTCCGATTCGGTGCGGCACTATCGCTGATCCTGCTCGCGTCGACAGCGTGCGGGAACGACGGCGATTCCGCCGCACCGGAATCCGCGGCGACCCCGATGGGCACCACCTACCTCTCGACCGAGGTCACGGGTACACCGATTCCCGGCGGTGGGCCGCTCACCCTGAGTTTCGCCGACGGCCGGGTCACCGCCGACGCCGGCTGCAATACCCACAGCGGCGCGGTCGACCTACGCGACCACGTTCTGCACGTTTCCGGACTGGCGAGCACCCTCGCCGCCTGCCCCGGAGAACGCGGCGAATCCGACGCCTGGGTCGGCGAACTCCTGCGCGGCGATCCGACCTGGGAGCTCGATCGCGACCGGCTGACACTGATCGGCAAGAAATCGACAGTGGTGCTCACCGATAAGAAGGTCGTCCAGCCGGACCGGCCGATCCGCGGTACCGAATGGGTCGTCACCGGGCTGCTCACCCCGCAGGCCCGGGTGCAGTCCCGCACGATCGAGGAAGTCCGGCCCACGCTCACCATCAGCGAAGACGACCGTCTCACCGGATTCGCCGGCTGCAACCGGTTGACGGGCCGCGCCGTCGTCACCGGCACTCCCGCCGGCGCCGATATCGCCTTCACCGCGGCGACCACCCGGATGATGTGCGCACCCGAGGTCATGGAGGTGGAACAGGCGGTCCTCGCCGCCCTCGACGGCACCGCGCAGGCCACCGTCGACGCCGATACCCTCACCCTCCGCAACCCCAACGGCCACGGTCTGACATTGCGCGCCGAATAGCCGGTTGCCGGGGCGGTCGCGGTGAACTCGGCTCGCCCCAGCGGTCGATTCCACGACCGAGGTCTACCGGCTGAACACCACGCTCTCGAACGCCCCGGTCTCCGCGTCCATGGGCACTCCCTCACAGTTCGGGCCGGGGAAAGCCGCCACGCGCATATCGGTGTCGTTGGCGAGGGTCCCGCCGGCACCCGGTGTGTTGTAGCACCGGTCAGGGTCGAGATCGCTCAGCACGGACGGGCCCCCGATCTGCGATCGGTAGACGAACTCACCGGGATCCGCGTGGGCGCTGAGCGGAACGGTGAGAACCAGCGCCGCGCCGGCGGTGCAGCTGCCCAGGGTTTCGACGATATGTCGCACTAGCTCTTCCTCTCACTCGGAATTGCAGGCCACTCACGTCCAGCACCGCAGTATTCCGGATCGCCGGCCGGATCCCCGGTAGCCGGCCCAGCCCCCCGGTCGATGGGCCCGTCGCGGCACCCGCGATCACGGCCACGACCTCATTTCGCGGGCCGCGTAGCCGGGTGATCGGCCGGGGCAGGCCCGTCCAGCTGGTGGAGGGTGGGGATCAGAAAGCGTTTCAGCAGCTGAGCCTCTGTATCGGCATCGGTGGGCCATAACAGCAGCGATAGCACCGACCGGATGAACCAGATGCCGGTGAGCGGGTCGTCCGGGCGGGTGCCCAGCACCTCGGCAGCGATGCCGAGCAGCGCCGGCGATCCGGCGAACGTCAGCACCGAGCGCGGACCGTGCTGCGAGGCGAGGAATGCGGCCACGACCGGGTCGGAACGAACCTCGCGCAGCGCGACGGTGATCGCCGTGAAGACGCGGTCGGGTCCGGTGCGGTCACCCATCGCGAGCCGCACCACATCGGCGATGCGGTCCGCGGCGCGGGTGAGGACGGTTTCGCGCAGATGCGTCACACCACCGGTGTGACGGTAGACGGTAGCGCGGGAGCAGTGGGCGTGCCGGGCGACGGTATCGACGTCGAGGCTGTCGAATCCGTGCCGCACCATCAGGTCCGCGACCGCGGCATAGATGTGATCGGCAGCGGTGTCGTGGCGATCCGCGCCCAGTAACCAGTCTCGCGCCATTAGATCAGTATGCGACATTTCGATCCCTCGAGAGACCTAGATTGTGCAGCTCATGCCCGTGCACTGAGACACCCGGCGCCAGAATCGCTCCTCGATATGTTTCGACTTCGGTCGCACATCTTGTTCCGGGAGGTCCACAGCGACGACCGTGGAGGCGAGCACGACGTCGGCGGCCGGTTCCCGCGCCGCGCCGGGCCGTATCTCGCGACCCGGCGCACGGTCGCCTTCGCCTGCCGCACCGAAACCCGGACCTTGCGGCACACCGGACCGTGAACGGAGGGCATAGATGTCGATCACCGAGGTGATGGCCCCACCAGCACGCGGATGGTCGTGGGCGCAGCGGCAAACCCTGGCCGTGTCATGTATGGCCGTCACATTGGTGATCGCCTCGATGGCCGCCCTGTACACCTCACTGGCGCCGATCACCATCGCCACCGGCGCGAACCACACTCAAGCGACGTGGATCGTGGACGGATACACCCTCGCGCTGGCCTGCCTGGTGCTGCCCGCGGGCGCCCTGGGCGACCGCTACGGCCGGCGCCGGTTGCTGATCGGCGGACTCGTCGTCTTCGCGGCCGCATCGATGATCCCGCTGGCCACATCCGCCGTCGCCTGGCTGATCGCCGCCCGCGTACTCGCCGGGGTCGGTGCCGCGCTGGTCATGCCGTCGACCCTGTCCATGATCACCACCGCGTTTCCGCCTGGCCAATCGGGACGAGCGGTCGGCGTCTGGGCCGGGGCGGCGGGCTCCGGCGGCCTGCTCGGTCTCATCGGATCTGGGCTTCTACTGCAGTGGTGGTCGTGGCAGTCCATCTTCGTCGGCATGGCCGTCGCCGCGGTCGTACTCGCCGCCGCGGGGCTCACGCTGGCCGAATCCCGCAGCGTGACTCCGACCGGGCTCGACCCGCTCGGCGCGCTCACCGGGGTCACCGCGATCGCGCTACTGGTCTGGGCATTGATCGCGGTCGCCGACCGGGGATGGAGTGATCCGTTGATCCTGGCCGGCCTGACCGGCGCCGCGCTCGCGGCGGAGCTGTTCGTGGTGGTCGAACTCCGGGTCCGGTTTCCCATGCTGGATCTGCGGCTGTTCGCGCGACGAGGATTCGGCTGCGGCGCCGTATCGATCACCGTCCAGTTCCTGGTCACCTTCGGCCTGTTCCTGATCGTCGTGCAATATCTGCAGTTGATCCTGGGTTACAGCCCCCTGCGTGCCGCCGTCGCCGTTCTGCCCATGGGTGTCGCCGTGGTCGGACTGTCGTTGCTGTCGCCACTGCTCACCGCCCGCTACGGGCTCCGGCTGCCCACCGTCGCCGGATTGACTGTCCTCGCCGCCGGCCTTCTGCTCATGACCGGCCTGACACCCGGCTCCGGTTATCCCGGTGTGCTGCTCCCGCTGTCCATCGTGGGCATCGGAATCGGCTTCGCCGCGGCACCCGCCACCACCGCGATCATGAGCGACGCCGACGCCGATATGCACAGCGTCGCCGCGGCGGTCAACGATGCCGCCCGTGAGATCGGCGCGGCCATCGGCATCGCCGTCTCCGGCACCGTCCTGGCCACCGGCTACCGCACCAGCATCGCGCCGAGCCTCCCGCAACTGCCCGAAGCCGCCCGCGAACCGGTCGCGCATTCTCTCGGTGCCACCACCCAGCTCGCCGAACAGGCCGGCCCGGCCGCGCAACCGCTGCTCGATCTCGCTCGCACCGCCTTCCTCGACGGCATGCACAACACCGTCTTCACCCTCGCGGTCATCAGTCTCATCGCCGCTGCCGCCTTCGCTTTCTGGGCGCCGGGAAGCCCGGAAACGCCGAGGCCCGCCGGGTCGGTACCCGGCGGGCCTCGATTCGTTCAGCTGCTCAGGGCAGGGGTCCGCCCGCGGCGATCGCGGACAGCGTCGCGAATTCGTCGCCCTTGAGCGAAGCGCCACCGACCAGCGCGCCGTCGATATCGGTCTGCTTGGTCAGCTCACCGACATTCTTGGCGTTCACCGAACCGCCGTAGAGCACCCGCACGGTCTCGGCGACCTCTGGGCCGGCGAGCTGAACCAGCTCACCGCGAATGGCACCACAGACCTCCTGCGCGTCGGCCGGGGTGGCGACCTTTCCGGTGCCGATCGCCCACACAGGTTCGTAGGCGATGACGACCTTCGCGATCTCCTCGGACTTCAGCCCCTTCAGCGAACCCCGCAACTGCTCCAGGTTGTATTCGACGTGGGTGCCGGCCTCCCGGACGTTCAATCCCTCACCGATGCAGACGATCGGGGTGACCCCGTGCTTCAGCGCCTGCTTCGCCTTGGCGAGCACCGTCGCGTCGTCTTCGTTGTGGTACTGGCGGCGTTCGGAATGCCCCACCACCGCGAACGCACAACCGAGCTTGGCCAGCATGGACGCGCTGACCTCACCGGTGTAGGCGCCGGATTCGTGCACCGACACATCCTGCGCACCGTAGGTGATCCGCAGTTTGTCGCCCTCGATCAGCGTCTGCACGCTGCGGAGATCGACGAACGGCGGAATGACCGTCACATCGACCTTGTCGAAGTATTTGTCGGGCAGCGCGAACGCGATCTTCTGCACCAGGGCGATGGCCTCGAGATGGTTGAGGTTCATCTTCCAGTTGCCCGCGATCAGCGGTTTCCGGGCCATCTACGACTCCTCGGCGTCGTCGAGCACGCTGATACCGGGCAGCGTTTTACCTTCCAGGTACTCCAGGGAGGCGCCGCCACCGGTGGAGATATGCGAGAAATCGCCCTCCGGAATACCGAGCGCGCGCACGGCCGCGGCGGAATCACCGCCACCGACAACGGTGAACGCACCCTTACCGGTCGCCGCCGCGATGGCTTCGGCCACCCCGCGGGTTCCCGCGGCGAACTTGTCGAACTCGAACACACCCATCGGGCCGTTCCAGAACACCGTCCGCGCCTCGGTGAGCAGCGCGGCGAAACGCTGCACCGATTCGGGGCCGATATCCAGGCCCATCCAGCCGTCCGGAATCTCGTGGGCCGGTACGACCTTCGATTCGGCGGTGGCGGAGAAGGAATCGGCGACGACGATATCCCGCGGCAGATGGATCACATCGGCGTAGCGGTCCAGCAGGCCCTTGCAGGTGTCGATCATCTCCTCCTGCAGCAGCGAGGATCCGACCGGCAGGCCTTCGGCGGCGAGGAAGGTGAAGCACATCCCGCCACCGATGACCAGGGTGTCTACCTTGGGCGCCAGGGCCTCGATCACGGCCAGCTTGTCCGAAACCTTCGACCCACCGAGCACCACCGCGTACGGGCGATCGGTGGATTCGGTGAGTTTGGCCAGCACATCGGCCTCGGCCGCCACGAGCCCGCCGGCGTAATGCGGCAGCAGTTTCGCCACGTCGTAAACCGAGGCCTGCTTGCGGTGGACAACACCGAATCCGTCGGAGACGAACGCGCCGTCGTCGCCGACCAGTTCCACCAGGGCAGCCGCCAGCTTCGCCCGCTCCGCGTCGTCCTTGCTGGTTTCGCGCGGATCGAACCGGATGTTCTCGAGCAGCAGCACATCACCGTCGGTGAGCCCCTCGGACCGGGCGAGCGCGTCCTGCCCCACCACATCACCGGCGAGCTGCACATTGCGGCCCAGCTCGGCGGCCAGCCGGGTGGCCACCGGAGCCAGGGACAGCGCGGGGTCCGCGGCACCCTTCGGCCGGCCGAGATGCGCGGTGACGACCACCTTGGCGCCGGCTTCCACCAGCGTGCGGATGGTCGGCACCGAGGCGGTGATCCGGCCCGGATCGGTGATCTCGCCGTTGTCGAGGGGCACATTGAGGTCGGAGCGCACCAGTACGCCACGGCCCTCGACGCCCTCGGCGAGCAGATCGTCCAGAGTTTTGATGCTCACGCCGGACCTACAGGGACTTGCCGACGAGACCGATGAGATCGGCGAGGCGGTTGGAGTAGCCCCACTCGTTGTCGTACCAGGAGTACACCTTCACCTGGTCGTCGATCACCTTGGTCAGCGGTGCGTCGTAGATCGAGGAGTGCGGGTCGGTCACGATATCGCTGGAGACGATCGGATCGACGTTGTACTTCAGGATGCCCTTCAGCGGACCCTCCGCGGCCGCCTTGAACGCCGCGTTGATCTCGTCGACCGTCGCCTTCTTGGCCAGATCGGCGGTCAGGTCGGTGATCGAGCCGGTCGGCACCGGAACACGCAGCGAGTAACCGTCCAGCTTGCCGTTCAATTCGGGCAGGACCAGGCCGATGGCCTTGGCCGCACCGGTGCCGGTCGGCACGATGTTCAGCGCGGCGGCGCGGGCGCGGCGCAGATCCTTGTGCGGCCCGTCCTGCAGGTTCTGGTCCTGGGTGTAGGCGTGGATCGTGGTCATCAGACCCTTGACGATGCCGAACTCGTCGTGCAGCACCTTGGCCAGCGGTCCCAGGCAGTTGGTGGTGCAGGACGCGTTGGAGATGATGTTCTGGCTGCCGTCGTACTTGTCGTCGTTGACACCCATCACGATGGTGATGTCCTCGCCCTTGGCGGGCGCGGAGATGATGACCTTCTTCGCGCCGGCGGCCAGATGCCCCTTGGCCTTGGTGGCGTCGGTGAAGATACCGGTGGACTCGACCACGACGTCCACACCCAGATCACCCCACGGCAGCGCCGCCGGGCCCTCCTTGATGGCCAGCGCCTTGATCCGCTGGTCGCCGACCACGATGGTGTCCTCGCCGTCGAGCGACACATCCTGGGGCAACCGGCCCAGAACCGAGTCGTACTTCAGCAGCGTGGCGAGGGTCGCGTTGTCGGTGAGGTCGTTGACCGCGACGATCTCGATGTCGGTGGTGCCCAGCGCCTTCTGCGCCTCCACCGCCCGGAAGAAGTTACGTCCGATACGACCGAAGCCGTTGATACCTACCCGGACAGTCACGTTTCTCGCTCCTCAGCTGTCAAGCGGATAATTCCGATGCTCCACTCACACTAATGCCTTCAGGTCATCGCTCCGACACGCCCCTCAACCAGCCGTATGGTCACGCGATACGGCCCCCGAGCCCTCCGCGCCAGGCGCACCCGGCCCCGGAAGCCCCGGGACCGACACCCCCATCCGCAACCGGCGAGCCCCGGGCCCCAGCCTCCGCACGACCGACCGTGCACACCGAGCACAGTCAGTTCGGCGTGCCCTGAACCTTCAAGCACCTCTCCGAGCCCACCATCACCTCTCGGCACTCTTGTTGCCGGTGTTGGGCCGGGTGTCTCAGCGTGGCCCGAGCCCCCCGAGGAACCGACGAACTCCCCCCGCCCCGCCGTCGCCGCCAGGCGCGTCCCATTCCCCTCCCGCCGGTCGGTCCGCATGCGACCCGCCCCCGTTTCCCGCATACGGCCGGTCCGCCTTGGTGGTTCACCACACCAAAACACAGCCCACCCCACGGTGAGCCAACCTTGTCCGCAAGACCCGTGCTCCCCCTCCGAACCTCCCCTCCCGAACTCGCCGCCGCCCTCGGGCGCGTTTGTTCCCCTACCACCAGTCGGTCCGCATCCGTCCCCGCCCCCGTTTCCCGCATGCGACCGGTCCGCCTTGGTGGTTCGGGGCCCGTCTCGTTCTGGAGCGACCAGAGCGAAGGAGCGCAGCGACTGAGCGCCGGGAGTGAAGAACGAGACCAAGGGGGCCCCGAACCCCGCGACGCCGCAGGCGGCGCCAAAAACACAGAACCTTCACGAACAGGCCCCGCTTCCCACCTTCACAAACTCAGCCCGCCACTCGCCTCCGCAACCGGGCCCACCACTCACCTTCACGGACCCCTCACCCAAACCTCACGGACCAAGCCCCCGCCCCCGCACAGAACTCCTGATCTCGCCCAGCCACCCCAGCTCGACAACCGGAGCTCCCGCCCCACTCAAGCGTCGTCCAGCAACTCCGCCGTCACCGCCGATTCCGTATCCGGAACCCCCAGTTCCTTGGCCCGCCGGTCCGCCATCGACAGCAGCCGCCGGATCCGCCCCGCCACCGCGTCCTTCGTCATCGGCGGGTCCGCCAGTTGCCCGAGTTCTTCCAGCGAAGCCTGCCGGTGTTCCACCCGCAACTTCCCCGCCGCGGCCAAATGGTCCGGTACATCGTCGCCGAGGAGTTCCAGCGCCCGTTCGACCCGCGCCGCCGCCGCGACCGCGGCCCGCGCCGAGCGCCGTAGGTTCGCGTCGTCGAAATTCGCCAGCCGGTTCGCCGTCGCGCGCACCTCGCGCCGCATCCGGCGTTCCTCCCAGGTGAGCCTCGTGTCCTGGGCGCCCATCCGGGTGAGCAGCGCGCCGATCGCCTCGCCGTCACGGACCACGACCCGGTCCGTTCCGCGGACCTCGCGCGCCTTCGCCGAGATACCGAGCCGCCGCGCGGCGCCCACCAGAGCCAACGCCGCCTCCGGCCCCGGGCAGCTCACCTCGAGTGCTGAGGAGCGGCCGGGTTCGGTGAGCGATCCGTGGGCCAGGAAGGCGCCGCGCCATGCGGCTTCCGCGTCCGCCACACTGCCGCCGACCACCTGCGCCGGCAGCCCGCGCACCGGCCGGCCGCGGACATCCAGCAATCCGGTCTGGCGGGCCAGAGCCTCGCCCTCTTTCGCGACCCGGACCACGTACCGGGAAGATTTGCGCAGGCCGCCGGCGCTGAGCACATGCACATCCGACCCGTATCCGTAGAGTTCGAAGATCTCCCGCCGCAGCCGCCGGGCGATGGATCCCATATCGACTTCGGCTTCGACGATCACCCGCCCGCCGACGATATGCAGTCCGCCGGCGAAACGCAGCAGGGCGGACAGTTCGGCTTTGCGCGCACTCACCTGTGTTACGGCGAGCCGGCTCAGCTCGTCTTTCACTTCGGCTGTCATCGCCACGAGACGTGCTCCTTTCCACCCAACCCGGACCGCACATCCTGACCCATGTGCCGTCCCTCGACTCGAAGCCCCGGAATCTGTGGCCGGGGTTCGCGGATCAGTTGATCCAGTGCGGCGGCGAGCTTTCCGGCGTCGTGCCGGGCCGTTCCCGCGTCTGCGACATCGGAAAAGACTACTCGTGCCCGCAATTGCCCCGCAGCCCTGGCAACGTGTTCACGCTCGCGCCCTTCCGGCACGCATCCGGAATCGACCAGGACCTCGTCGACCGCGAAATCCGGTGCGTGCTGGGACAATACATGTAGATGCCGTTCGGCGGAGAAACCCGCCGTCTCGCCGGGCTGCGCGACGAGATTCAGAATCAGCACCTTACGCGCCCGGGTGTAGACCAGCGCGTCCCGCAGGCCGGGCACCAGCAGATGCGGGATGACACTCGTGAACCAGGATCCCGGTCCCAGGATCACCGCGTCCGCTCGTTCGATCGCCGCGACCGCTTCGGCGCAGGCGGGCGGATCCGCGGGCAACAGGCGCACGCGCCGCACCTTGCCGGGCGTCGTGGCCACTGCCACCTGACCACGGATACAGCGACTCACCCGCGGATCGGCTTCCAAACCCGATACGTCGGCTTCGATATCCAGCGGAATGGTCGACATGGGCAGCACCCGGCCACTGATGCCGAGTAGTTCACCGACCTTGTCGAGGGCGGCCACCGGGTCGCCCAGCACCTCGGTGAGACCGGCCAGCAGCAGATTGCCGACGGAATGCCCGGCCAGCGCACCGGTTCCGCCGAACCGGTGCTGCACGGTGCGGGTGAGGACACCGTCGGCGTCGGCGGCCAGGGCGGCCAGCGCCATCCGCAGATCCCCGGGCGGTGGAACTCCCAGTTCCCGGCGGAGCCGGCCGGAGGACCCGCCGTCGTCGGCGACGGTCACCACCGCGCTGATCCGCCGGCTGAACCGGCGGACCGCGGACAGTGTGGCGTACAGGCCGTGGCCCCCGCCGAGCGCCACGACACTGGGGCCCGGGGATTGCGCGGCGCCGGGAATGCTCATTCGCGCCCCAGATCCCGATGCAGCACCCGTACCGTGTCCACCGGCCCGTCCTCCGCATCGTTCTCGATCTTGTTGCCGGTGAGTTCACCGAGGGCCTCGGCGATCGCGACACTGCGATGTCTGCCGCCGGTACAGCCCACTGCGACGGTCATGTATCGCTTCCCCTCTTGGCGGTAACCCTGGGTGGTCAGCTCGATCAGGTGGTCACAGGTCCGCAGATAGTCATCGGCGCCCGGACGCGACAGCACATAGTCACTGACCACCGACTCCTGACCGGTGTGCTGCCGAAGTTCTGGTACCCAGTGCGGGTTGGGCAGGAAACGCACATCGAGCACCATGTCCGCGTCCAGCGGGACACCGTACTTGAATCCGAACGACTGCACGGTCAGCTGCAGTGCGGCGGGCGTGCCGCCCCCGTAGACCTCCTCGAGTTTGCGGTGCAACTGATGGATCGACAGCTCCGTGGTGTCGATGACCACATCGGCGGCGGATTTCACCGCACCGAGCCGCAGCCGCTCGGCCGCGATCCCCGCGGACAGGGTCCCGTCGGCGCTGTCGTTCTGTAGCGGATGGCGGCGGCGGGCGAAGCCGAAACGGCGGATCAGCACATCGTCGGAGGCTTCCAGGAACAGAATGCGGGTGGGCACGCCGCGGGCCCGTAACTCGTCGGTGACCGCGGCCAGATCGCCGGTGAAGAAACGGCTCCGCACATCCATGACGATCGCCAGCCGCCGGATAGGCGGATCCGCGGAGACCCCGAGTTCCACCATCCGCCCGATCAGTTCCGGCGGGAGGTTGTCCGTGACGTACCAGCCGAGGTCTTCCAGTACTCGCGCAGCGGTCCCCCGCCCGGCACCGGACAGGCCGGTCACCATCACAACCTCGACCGGGATGCCCGAGCCCGGCTCCCCACCCGGCACCACTTTCGTACTGTTGTTCGATTCGACGCGAGTCATGTACCACCCGGATCTGTGTTCGGGAATGCGTTGTCGGTCACCCAGCTGTAGCGCCCGGTCACCGCCGCGGTGCGCGACACGGGGCGCAGGAACAAACGTACGTGACCCGGGCCCGTTACCGCGCCGTTGCACCGAACGCCGCGCCGGACGCTATCGGCCGTGCAGTGCGGCCAGTACCGCCTCCGCGGTGGCCCGGCCGATACCGGGCACCTCGATGATCTCCTCGACAGTCGCTTCTTTCAGCCGCGCCACCGACCCGAAATGCGTCACCAGCGCGGTCCGCCGGGTGGCGCCGAGCCCGCGCACCGAATCGAGCGCCGAGGCCGTCATCCGGCGGGACCGTTTACTGCGATGGAATGTGATGGCGAAGCGGTGGGCTTCGTCACGCACCCGCTGCAGCAGGTAGAGGGCCTCGCTGGTACGCGGTAACACCACCGGGTCCGGTTCGCCCGGCACCCAGACCTCCTCGAGTCGTTTGGCCAGGCCGACGACGGCGACATCGGTGATACCGAGTTCATCGAGCACCTCGGCCGCGGCCGCCACCTGCGGCGCCCCGCCGTCCACGACGTACAGGTTCGGTGGGTAGGCGAATTTCCGGGGCCGTCCGGTCTTCGGGTCGATCCCGGGGCGCGAGGTGAGCTCCTCCTCCGGGTGTTCGGCCGCGGCGCCCGGCACGCCGAATTCCGGCATCGGCGCCGACCCGGCGAGATCGGCCTGTTCGGCGGCATCGCGCTCCCGGCGCAATCGCATGAACCGGCGCCTGGTGACCTCGGCGATACTGGCGACATCGTCGGAGCGGCCCTCCCCCGCGGCCTCCTTGATCGCATAGTGCCGGTAGTCGGATTTCTTGGGCAGCCCGTCCTCGAACACGACCAGCGACGCCACCACATCGGTGCCCTGCACATGGCTGATATCGACGCATTCGATACGCAGCGGAGCGGTATCGAGATCGAGCGCGTCCTGGATATCCTGCAATGCCACCGACCGCGAGGTCAGATCGCCGGCCCGGCGGAGTTTGTGCTGCGCGAGGGACTCCGCGGCATTCCGGGTGACCGTATCGGCGAGGGCCTTCTTGTCACCGCGCTGCGGCACCCGCAGCCGTACGGAACCACCCCGCAGCTGCGACAGCCAGCGTTGCACCTCCTCGGCATCGGCGGGTAGTTCCGGCACCAGAACCTCCCGCGGCACCACCGCGGCGGGCTGCTCCCCGGCGGTCTGCGCGGCCACCGCGGCCTGCTCGCCGTAGAACTGGGTGAGGAACTGTTCGACCAGGGCGGCGAGTTCACCGCCCTGTTCCGGGGTGTCCGCCGCGTCGCCGGATTTGTCCACCACCCAGCCACGCTGACCGCGGACCCGGCCGTCACGCACATGGAAAACCTGCACGGCAACCTCCAGGTCGTCACCGGCGAAGGCGATCACATCGGCGTCGGTACCGTCACCGAGGACCACGGCCTGCTTCTCCAGTGCCCGGCGCAGGGCCTGTACATCGTCGCGGAGCCGGGCCGCGGTCTCGAAATCGAGGTCCTCGGACGCGGCATGCATCCGGCGTTCCAATTCCTTGACCATCCGATCGGTACGCCCGGCCAGGAAGTCGCAGAAATCGTTGACGATGCGCCGGTGCTCATCCGCCGATACCCGGTCCACACAGGGCGCCGAACATTTGTCGATATAGCCGAGCAGGCAGGGGCGGCCGATCTGCCCGTGCCGTTTGAAAACCCCCGCCGAACAGGTGCGGGCCGGGAAGACCCGGAGCAGCAGATCGAGTGTTTCCCGGATCGCCCAGGCGTGCGCATAGGGCCCGAAATAGCGGACCCCTTTCTTACGCGCGCCTCGATAGACGAAAAGCCGCGGGTATTCCTCGTTCAGGGTGACCGCCAGCACCGGATAGGATTTGTCGTCCCGGTAGCGCACATTGAACCGGGGATCGAATTCCTTGATCCAGTTGTATTCCAGCTGCAGCGCTTCCACCTCGGTGGAGACCACGGTCCATTCCACACTCGCGGCGGTGGTGACCATCTGCCGCGTCCGCGGATGCAATGCGGTGATATCGGCGAAATACGAGTTGAGCCGGTTGCGCAGACTTTTCGCCTTGCCGACGTAGATGACCTGCCCGTAGGAATCCCGGAATTTGTAGACACCGGGTTCGAGCGGAATACTGCCCGGCTGCGGCCGGTACGTCGCGGGATCTGCCACGTGTCCAGCGTAGTAGTGGCCTCGGACAGGTTCCGCCGATGGGCGACCGGCGGTGCCCGGAGTCCCGCCGCCTCGGCGGCGTCGAACCACCGGCCGGGTCTACGGCTTCCGCACCCGGAATCGGTCCCGGTGGTTCGCCTCCATTGTCGCTGTGGGCGGCTACAGTGCGGAATATGCGCCCGATACAACGGATTCGGTACGCGCTGGCGGTTTCGGCGCTGCTCCTGGCAGGTTCACTCAGCGGATGCGGGGACGGTACCGGCTCCGCCGGGCCGTGCGTTCCTTCCCCGAACGGAACCCCCGTCACCGCCGCCCCGTCTTCCGGCACCGCGGCGCCCGGCACTCGGGATCTGGCGACCAACCCCGAGATCAACTCGGGCTACCGCTCCGATATGGCGGCCGTACGCACCACCGGTTACGCGGTGTCCACCGCCAACTCGCACGCCACCCGCGCCGCCTGTGAAGTGCTACGCGCGGGCGGTACCGCGGCGGACGCGTTGATCACCGCGCAGACTGTGCTCGGCCTCACCGAACCGCAGGCGTCCGGGCTCGGTGGCGGGGCGTTCCTGCTGTACTACAACGCGGAGGACGAGACTGTCGAGGCCTACGACGGCAGGGAGACCGCGCCGGCCGCCGCGACGGAGAACTATCTGCGCTGGATCAGCGATACCGATCGCAGTGAACCGCGCCCGGATACCCGCGCGAGCGGGCGGTCCATCGGCGTCCCGGGGGTCATGCGCATGCTCGGAACGCTCCATTCCGACCACGGCCACACCGAGTGGCGGGAGCTCTTCGACGCGGCCGTCGGGCTGGCGGATCAGGGTTTCGAGATCAGCCCCCGGCTGGCCGGCCAGATCGCCGAATCCGCGCCGGAACTGGCCCGGGATCCGGGCACTTCCGAGTATTTCCTGAATCCGGACGGTTCCCCGAAAGCGGCGGGCACGATGCTCACGAATCCAGCCCTGTCGAAAACCTTGAACACCCTCGCCACCGAGGGCGCCGACGCGTTGTACACCGGGCCCATTGCCCAGGACATCGTCGCCGCGACCGGTACGACCACCGGCGGCCGCACACCCGGCATGCTGACGGCCGCCGACCTGGCCGGCTATCGGGCGGAGAAGCGGACACCGCTGTGCACGGATTACCGGGAGCATGAGGTCTGTGGAATGCCCGGCCCCTCGTCCGGCGGTATCACGGTCGCGGCGACCCTCGGCATTCTGGAGAATTTCGATATCCCAGCCCTGCCGCCCGACCGGGTGGACGCCAACGGTGGCGTTCCGCGAGCCGAGGCCGCACATCTGATCGCGGAGGCCGAGCGGTTGGCCTATGCCGACCGGGACAAGTACGTCGCTGACCCGGATTATGTTCCGCTACCGGGTAATTCGCCGGATACGCTGGTCGATCCGCAGTACCTCCGGGAACGGGCCGGGCTCATCGACCCGGCCCGCAGTATGGGCACCGCACAGCCCGGCGATTTCGGGCCGTCCGCATTCGGCGCCGGGCCGCAACAGCCCGAGCACGGCACCAGTCATATCTCGGTGGTCGACTCCTACGGCAATGCCGCGGCCATGACCACGACCGTCGAATCCGCGTTCGGCTCGTTCCATATGGTCGACGGGTTCCTGCTGAACAATCAGCTCACCGATTTCGCCGCCGACCCGTTCGCTCCCGACGGCGCCCCCGTGGCCAACCGGGTCGAACCGGGGAAACGCCCGCGGAGTTCCATGAGCCCGACCCTCGTTTTCGAACGCGGTGACGGCTCCGGGCCGGGCGCGCTCACCCATGTGGTCGGGTCGCCCGGCGGGTCGGTGATCATCCAGTTCGTGGTGAAAACCCTCGTCGGCATGCTGGATTGGGGCCTGGATCCGCAGCAGGCCGTATCCGCGGTGTCGTTCGGAGCCGCGAACACCCCGCTGACCGGCGTCGGCGGCGAGCATCCGGCGATCGACGCCACCGCCGACGGCGCGCACGATCCGCTGGTCACCGGACTGCGGGAACGCGGTCATCAGGTATCGGTGGCCCCGCAGACCAGTGGACTCAGCGTGCTCGCCCGCGACGGTGATACCGGCTGGGTCGGCGGCGCCGACCCGCGGCGCGAAGGCGAAGTCCTGGGCGACACCCGCTGAAATGGCGCTTCGGCGCGGAGACGGGTCATTGCCCGCCGTTGTGACCTACCTCGCCGGAGGGCCCGAGAAAGTTGCCACCCGGTAGCCGGTGTGCGATTTTGGAGTCAGAGCCCGCGAGGCGGCGAGCTCCCGGACGAGAGGGTCGTACCCGGCGTGCGACAAGACGACCCACGGAGGTCGTCATGTCGTTCTCGTGGGCCGTTCTCGTCGTATCCGGGATGCTGGAGGCGGTCTGGGCCACCGCCCTGGGCAAGACCGAGGGTTTCAGCAAATGGCCGCCCACTGTCCTGTTCGCCGGTGCGCTGATCGCCAGTATGGCCGGACTCGCCTATGCCATGCGTGATCTACCGGTGGGCACCGCCTACTCGGTATGGGTGGGTATCGGGGCGGTGCTGACCGTTGTCTACGCCATGGCCACCGGGGAAGAACCGGTCACGGTTCTCAAAGTCGTCTTCCTGACGATGATCATCGCCGGAGTTGTCGGGCTGAAACTCGCCCACTGAGTTCCGTCGCGACGAGGAGTCAGGCGGACCCGGTGTACTTCGTGCCGAGCTCGCGGAGCCGGTCCAGGGCGGCCACGGCGCGTTCGCCGTCGTTCGACCGGATGGCGAGCATCGGTACGTAGTCGTCGTTCACCAGTTCCAGCCGGGCCCAGGCCTTACGGTCCGGGAAAGACACTCCCCGAATGTGCTTCCATTCGAATTCGTTGTCCCCGAGGATATTACGGATCACCACGCCCTGTTCACCGGCGCGTACCCGCGGCCTGGTGAGCAGTAGTACCGCCGCGGCGCCGAAGATACCGATGGCCGCCATCGCGAACTGATCCACCACCCGGAAATTCACCCCGGTGTAGTCGACCCGCAGGAACACCCCGAGCAGCAGGAACGCCACTACCAGGAAAACGGCCACGATCACCGAGGTGCGGCGCGCCTTGCGGGGCCGGACCTCGAACTCCCATCGGGCAGGCTCCGCCACCGCCGGTTCCGCCGCCGCGGGGCTCGCACCCCGCCGCAGCATCCGTCCCACCGGCATCGCTCAGCCCGCCGCGCGGAGCCCGCGCAAGGTCAGGGCGGCATCCAGCGCGGCCGCGGCCGCCTGTTCGCCTTTGTTCTCCACCGAATCGGGCAGTCCGGCCCGGTCCAGCGCCTGCTGCTCGTTGTTCGTGGTGAGCACACCGTTCGCGACCGGCGTGCTCTCGTCCAGGGACACCCGGGTCAGGCCGGCGGTCACCGCATCGCAGACGTAGTCGAAGTGCGGGGTGTCGCCGCGGATCACCACGCCGAGCGCGACCACCGCGTCGTGGGTGCGGGCCAGCTCCTGCGCCAGCACCGGTAACTCCATCGCACCGGCACAGCGCGCGACGGTGGTATGCCGCACTCCGGCGGCCGCGGCCACCCGCTCCGCATTGGCGACCAGGGTGTCGCAGATCTCGGTATGCCAGCGCGATGCGACGATCGCCAGGCGCAGACCCTGCGCATCGGCAAGCGCGAAATCCGGTACCCCGGTGCCGCTCATCGGTTTCCGCCTTTCGATCCGGCTACGGTCATTGCGCGGTCTCCCCCAGATCCAGATCGTCCAGGCCCACCAGGTCGTGGCCCATCCGATCACGTTTGGTGCGCAGATAGCGCAGGTTCTCGGCGTTGGCCCGGACGGGCATCGGCACCCGCTCGGTGATCCGTAGTCCGTAGCCGTCGAGCCCGACCCGCTTCGCCGGATTGTTGGTGAGCAGGCGCATCGACCGCAGCCCGAGATCGACCAGGATCTGGGCGCCGGTGCCGTAGTCGCGGGCATCGGCCGGCAGCCCGAGCTCGATATTGGCGTCGACCGTATCGTGCCCGGAATCCTGCAGCTGATAGGCCTGCAGTTTGTGCATCAGGCCGATGCCACGGCCCTCGTGCCCGCGCATGTACAGCACCACGCCCCGGCCCTCGGCGGCCACCATTTCCATGGCGGCGTCCAGCTGCGGGCCGCAATCGCAGCGCAGCGATCCGAAGACATCGCCGGTGAGGCATTCCGAATGCACTCGCACCAGGACGTCCTCGCCCTCGCCGAGATCGCCACGGACCAGCGCGACATGCTCGACGTCGTCGTAGATGCTCTGATAACCGACCGCGGTGAACTCACCGTGCACAGTGGGGATACGCGCCTGCGCCACCCGCACCACATGCTTCTCGTGCTTGCGCCGCCACGCGATCATCTCCGCGATCGAGATGAGTGCCAGCTCGTGCTCGTCGGCGAAAACCCGCAGTTCGTCGGTGCGGGCCATATGCCCGTCTTCCTTTTGACTGACGATCTCGCATATCACACCCGCCGGGCGCAGTCCGGCCATTCTGGCCAGGTCCACCGCCGCCTCGGTATGGCCGGGGCGGCGCAGCACCCCGCCGTCCTTGGCACGCAACGGCACCACATGACCCGGCCGGGTGAAATCGTTGGGTTTTGCATCGGCATCGGCGAGCAGCCGGACGGTGGTGGCGCGATCCGCACCGGAGATACCGGTGGTGACGCCCTCCTTGGCATCGACCGACACCGTATAGGCAGTGCCGTGTTTGTCCTGGTTCACCGCGTACATCGGCGGCAACCCCAGGCGGTCGCAGTCGTCGCCGGTCAGCGGTACGCAAATGTAGCCCGAGGTGTAGCGGATCATGAACGCCACGAGCTCCGGGGTTGCTTTCTCCGCGGCGAAGATGAGGTCGCCCTCGTTCTCCCGGTCCTCGTCGTCGACCACGACGACCGGTTTACCGGCCGCGATATCGGCGACGGCGCGCTCGATGCTGTCGAACCTGGTCACGTCTGCACTGCTCCATCTCGATAGGTCCTGATCACACTACTGGGTGTGTCCGGCGCGCCCGGGCGCGGCCGGAGGTGTCAGCCGCGTTGCTGGAGGCGCTCGACGTACTTCGCGATCACATCGACTTCGAGGTTGACAAGTGACCCGGGCGTGGCCGTGCCCAGGTCGGTGAGGCTCAGCGTGGTCGGGATGAGCGAGACCTCGAACCAGTCCCGGGCGCCGTCGGCGGCCGGGACGTCGGCGCGGCCGAGCCCGGATACGGTCAGCGAAATGCCGTTGACGGTGATGGAGCCCTTCTCCACCACGTACTTGGCGATCGCATCGGGCAGCGAGACCCGGACCACCTCCCAGTTCTCGCCGGGCGTCCGGGTGAGGACGGTCCCTGTACCGTCCACATGCCCCTGGACGATATGCCCGCCGAGGCGGCTGTTCACGGCCGCGGCGCGTTCGAGGTTGACCCGCGCGCCCGGACCGAGACCCCCGATACTCGACCGGCGCAGCGTTTCGCCCATCACATCGACAGTGAACACGTCGTCGACAACGTCGACGACGGTCAGGCACACCCCGTTGACCGCGATCGAATCGCCGTGTCCCGCATCGGAGGTGACCAGTTTGCCGCGGATCGTCAGCCGAGCCGCGTCGGTCAACTGTTCGCAGGCGACGATCTCACCCAGCTCCTCGACAATGCCTGTGAACATGCCTTCTCCCGTTCGCGTCGGTGTTCCGCCTACGGAACGGCGGGAGCGGTACCGAATATTCCCAGTTCGCCGTCCACGACCAGACTAGTGGGCGCCCGCGACGCACAGCCACGCCGTCACCCACCCGACGGAACACGGCCGGCACCGGCCGGCGCGCTCCATCGTCCCGAGTAGTTCACGATCCTGGTCGATCCGGAAATTTTCCGGTCGAGAGATGGTCGTCACTTTCCCGCGATAGCTCCGGATACCACTTCCGACCGGCCCATTTGTGGTCCAGACCAGTACCGGACGCGGCAACTCATTCCCGGCCGATACCGCATCGAAACCCGAAATGTTGCTCGATTTGCACGCTCACACCGACTGAAGCAATATTGTGAGGTGACCGGTTCGCCGACCTCGACCAACGAGCAGCGCAGCCGGATACAACGTTCCACCATGACGGCCACCGCCGCGGAAGACCGTGCGCCACAAGCCTTCACGAACAAACGGACCCGCCGACCGCGCTTCCTTCCTCGCGAACAGCCGGCAATGTCGCCGCACCGCCCCCCACTGCGTGCATCCCCGAGACACCAACAATTCACACCCCGATCTCCCCGGCGACCGCCATCGATGGTCGCAGCCCGCCCGAGTCCGGAGCGACCAGAGAAAGGGAACGCAGCACCGCCCCGGCAGGAGTGCAGACCCGGGACCACGAGGCCCCGCACTCCTCGTTCTGGTCGACCTTCACGGTCGGGGCCCGCCCCGCGTCTGCAGCGACAGAGCGAAGGAGCGCAGCGACTGAGCGCCGGAGTGAAGACGCGGGGTTAATAGGGCCCCGACCCCGCGCCGCCGGAGGCGGCGCCATAGATACAGAGGAACCCCCAATGACGACATTCACCGAGTCCCCCCTGGAGCGGCACTGCCGGCGGTATCGCGAGAAGGATCTGCTGCCCGCAGTCGTCGATCCCCTGTCGCAGCGCATTCTGCTGCATATCGGCGCCGCCTACGGTGCCGTGACCATGCCCACCGAACTCGGCGAGTGGGTCCTGCAACGATTACGAGTCGCCGGAATCGCCGGCCCCGTTTTCGCTCATCCCCGGGCCCGGCGCTGGACTTTCCTGACCGGCCCCACCCGGCACGACGAATACCCCGCCACCGCCGCGGCCGAACTGTTCCGCCGCTACACCACAGTTGCCGGTACCGGCAGCCAGATCGTGCTGCCTTCCGCCGAGGACGAGCTCAGCGGATACCGCCTCTGGGTGGCCGGGCCGGAAGCGCTCGGCACCCGGCCCCCGCAGAACACGGTGATCGACGCCGTATGCGAAACCGGGCGCCGTAGTCACTGACGGCGCGCGCGGCACCCGGACACACTCGCACCGGCATGCGACACGATGCCCTCACCGTCGGTCGCGGATTCGAATCCCGCCCGGCCCGCAAAGAGCCGGTTTCGCGGCTCGGGGGATCGGGTCAAGTCTGCCACCAGGTCCCGGACGAGCTCGTATGACCGCAGGCGCAGTGCATAGTCGGGACACTGTGTTGATACTGCCAGCAGATCGGGTCGGTACATATTCAGCAGCTCGGCCAACCTGGGCTCGATTTCGGCAGGAGTACCGACCAAGTTCTGCAGGTTGTCGTCCGCCGGAAGACCGGTCAGATTCCGCGCCTCGTCCCGATCCGGGATCACCCCCGCATTTTGCCGAGCCTCGTTCATCCAATGAAGCAGTGCTCTCTGATGGGCGGCCTCCTCGGGATCCTCGATACAAGTGATCAACATTCCCAGGCCCACTACCGGGTCTCGACCGCCCGGACCGGGATGATACGAATTTCGGTACTGCTCGATGAATTCCGGCTGAGGATGTTTATGGGCGAATTGAGCGAAAACAAAGGGAAGACCGTACTCCGCAGCCGCGGTTGCGCCACCCGCACTGCTGCCGTTGACGAATATTTGCGGCACCGAGCTTTTAGGAAACGACTCCAGTTCGGCCACCGAATCACGATCGGTATGAAAATAGCCGAGCAGCTCGGCAATTTTACCCCCGTAGCTCTGCACCGACACCGAAGCCAGGCGGCTGATGGCCGCGGGGGAACCTCCCGGACCGCGACCGATTCCGAGGTCGATCCGACCGGGATACATTCTCTCCAGCAAGTTGAAAGTGGTCGCCACCTTGAGCGGCGTATAGTGCGGTAGTAGTACCGCGGCGGTTCCTATGCGAATTCGGGACGTCTGTGCACCTATCGCGGAAACAAGAATTTCAGGAGATCCACAGCCACTGGTCCTGTCGTGATGTTCGGCGATCCAATAGCGGTCCCATCCCAGAGCTTCGCAGTCTCTCGCCAGGCGAACCGACTCCTGGACGGCTGCTATAGAGGTATCCTGCCCGGTCGAGTTCGTCCAATATATCGGATTCTGATCGAGAACAACGAGTTCCATCGCGATTACCATCACCTTCTATTCGCTCGCGGGCCACGGGTGAATATTCAGGATCCCGATGGCACTTCCCCGTACAACCCGCCATATCGATTATTACAAATCCGCCTGATCTACCCGGCCGTAACGGTTGCTGTACATCTTCGCGTACGCACCGCCATTTTGCACCAATTCTTCATGGCTACCGTCTTCCACGAGGCAGCCGTCGTCGAGGACGAGAATTCGGTCGGCACGTCGAATGGTCGAGAGCCGATGTGCGATGAGTATGAAAATCTGCCCGTCGCCGGGCCGGGTGATCGTATTCATGATCGCGTTTTCCGTCGGGGCATCGATAGAAGCCGTAGGTTCGTCCATCACCCGGATGGTGGCCGGTCGGATCAGACCGCGCGCGATGGCAAGACGCTGCCATTGCCCGCCGGACAACTCGATGCCGCCGGTGAACACCTTTCCCGCTTGGGTGTCGTAGCCGCGGGGTAGAGACTCGATGTATCCGCCCATCTCGACCTGCCCGGCGGCATGAGCAACAGAATCGACCGGGGCAGGGTTCCCGTCCTCGTCGATATGGCCGATCGAAATATTGTCACCGACGCTCAGTTGGTAATCGACATAGTCCTGGAACACGTACGATGTTCGCTTCCTGAGACTCGCCATATCGTATAAATGTAATGGAATTCCGTCCAGTAATATTACGCCCTCGGTCGGCTCGTACAACCGACCCATCAGTTTGCCCAGAGTGGACTTCCCTGCGCCGTTCAGCCCGACAATTGCGGTCGTTCGGCCCGGTTTCAGCGTGATATCGAGGTTGCGTAATGCGTAGCGGTCGGAACCTGGGTACCGGAAGGATACGCCGCGAAACTCGATACCTCGACTCAACTGCTCGGGCACCTCGAGAAGCCCGTCATCGATATCCGGCTCCGGGATTCCGAGAAAGTCTTCGACATTGCGCAGGTAAAGTTGATCGACATGTAATTGAGCACCGGCTGTGAACAACTGCTGGGTCGAGCTCTGTAGCACGGCGACCGCCTGGATAACTGCCATGAGGTCGGCAATCGGCGATCCTCCGCCAACCGTCAGAACTGCCGTCGAGTTCGCCGCGAATATCAGGGCGGCGGTCATTGTCATCAATGGTATCGACAAGCGCAGATTTCTATTCGCCAGACGAATGTCGGCATCGACGATCTCGGACTGGAGAGACCGGTGCCGTTGGCGCACGAGGGGCCCCAGAGAGAAGGTGATCACTTCTTTCATCGAATCGGGTTGCGATGCGAGATATTGCCAATAGTTGAGGCGCCGGCGCAGCTGGGACCGAGAGTGCTCCAGAGCATGGCCACGACGCCCCTGAACAATTTTTGCAACGACTGTAGGGAACGGAGCCAGAAGCGCCAGGAGAGCTACTCGGTAATCCATCGTCCACAGGACGGTCGTCACGGAACCGAACGTGATGACCTGGGTGACCATCTGCATCGACTGTGCCAGCATCTGGCCCGGACGGAAGTTGACTTCGCGAACCGCACGTTGCAGGGAATCCTGAACACCAGCGTCCTCGGCCTGGGCAAGAGCCAGACGTGCGGCACGGTCGATGATCTGCCGCGAGAGTGATGCGGACAATCTGCTGTGACATCGCTGGGTCGAGCGCTGCTGGAATGCCTGCAGGACCTGAGCCGCGAGCCCGGTCACCGCAAGGGCTGTCAAGGGTGCCAGGACACCTTCGAGCGAACGGCCGTTGCCGACACTGTCCACCACCGCGGTGACCAGGCGCGCCGTAATCGTCACCTGGGCAGCGGGCAGAATCCCGAGTACGCCCGCGATCACCAGCAGCTGAGCAACTCCGGACGGATCAGCACGCCATGCTCGGCCGAATACCCCGGCTACCGAGCGGCCGGTGGCAAACGATGCGTCTCGACGACCACGTTTCATGCGGAAGCTCGACTCTTCCCGATGGCCGCCTCGCGATCGAGCAGACGACGCCACATTCCGTAGGCGGCTCTCTCCCGGTCGCCGTGTATGCCCAACCGATTGCAATGCATATGGATCAAGGAGCGAACGATATCGTCCGGTTTTCCCCATAACCGGCCCTCCGAGTGGGCTGCGCTCATGAGGGTTCGGAACCTGGTACCGGGCTCGTGCCACAGATGAGAAACCGCGGTGAGGAGCGGAGCGGTGGGTCCACCGAGGTTGTGATGTGCCCACAGATCGCCGGCAACGGCCCGAAACTCCGCGCCTCCCGACCGGCTCGGTGTATTGGTCCACAGCAGTCTCCGGCGGTCGTCCGGCTCCGGCAGCAAACTTCTCGCCATGCGGTCCAAAGTCAAGGCAGCGACCGCTTCGCGTGGGAGAGCTCCATCGTCGGTATTCAAGAGGTATTCGATGATCGCCGTGACCGCGGAGCTGTCGACCCCGAAGAGGATCTCGGCTTCCGGCACGAGATCCGGACCCCCGTAACGTTCGATCTCGCGATGATAGGTCGCGAAGGAGAAATCGGTCGCAACCCCCTGCTCGACCAACTGATATCCCCACTGCGCGGCTTCTGCGAGCGCCGACCCGCGAACATCCGACCGCGACACCGGGAACCGAATTCTCAGATGCGGGGCCGGGTCACCGTAGCGGAGGAAGAATGGACGACCCGCGCCGTATTCGCTACACAGCCGCTGTGTCAATGACGGCAGATTCTCGGTCAGTATCCGGTCGTCGGCATCGGATTCGGTATACAGTTTCAGGAACAGCCATTCTCCACCGGGCGGCCGTAATCGTTCTTCAGTAGGTATCGCCCGTCGCCTGTTGCCTGTCTTCGGGGATTCCGGCAAAGGCTGGACATGGGACGTAACGACGGGTACGACCACCTCTGCTACGTATGCCGCATCGTGCTGATCCCGCAAGAACCCGCCGGTAGGGTCGGGTCCGATCTCGACCAACTGCACATATCCTCTGACATCGGCGACCCGCGCCGCGGTCAAGGCCCGACGCAATTCGAATAGTGACAGGCCGGAGGTCAAATCCAACAGTAGATGGTTATCCCCCTCCATGAGTCTGACCATGTTCGGGACCATCCAGGTGTCGGCCCATGCGTCGAGCGCTCGGGAGAATTCGGCTTCCGGGAGATCGGGATCCAGGTCCTCGGGCCGCAGATGCCACATGGCCCGCCGAACCACGACATTGCCTCTGCGCAGGCGTGGAAGAAACGTAGCCCCCGCTCCTATCGGCCCCCAATGGAAAGCGGATGTGTTGCGGAACCCAGCGTCGGATACCTCGATAAGGAATTGGCATACATTAGGGCTCGATAGGAGATTCAAATTGGTATATTGAGTGAAGATAATATCCTGGCCCAGACTCCGCGAACGAAGATACAGCCGACCGGAGCGAACACCTACGTGAATGTCCTCCAGAGACAGGCGCTGTGTATCGTGACTCGCAGATACATTCACCGATAATTCCAGCCGGCGCATCGGTGGACGTATCGAGATATTTGCCGCTCGCCCGCGGAGAGGAAGATAGGTCAATTCCGCGACAGCCGCTTCGCCGCAGCGCATCTCCTCATCGGCAGCCATAGCTTGTAGCTGTTCACGGATATCCCTGTCGAGGAGATCGTAGAACCGTGAGAAGGTGCGACCTCCCCGCATGATTCCCATTTCGGTGACCACTGCCGTCCACTGCTGGTCTTGTCCATCGCCGGCCCACAACTCCATGCAGACGTCGAGGGCCGGGGTAGCGGGGCGGTTGTCACCGGACAGGGTGCCGGCGTTGGCGAACTCGAGTAGCCACCGATCGTCCAGTTCTACTTCCGGTGACCGATCGGCGAGCGCGCGCGAGATCAATCGCAGCAGTAAGGATTCCCGTTCGACCGGACGATCCTGGTTGTTCTCCGGTTCCAGCACGTAGGTGCGCTGTGGATTCCGATAGCCGTTCGGGGGGCCGAGGCCCGTCTCTTCGGAAAGAGCTTCCAGAACCGGAACTTCGGCACCGGAACCGTAGCGATCACTGAAGGCTGTTGCCCAGTCCAGTAGCCGCTGGGGGTAACGACTGTCCGATCCGACGATCGCCAGTACGCCGGCGGCTTCCTCTGCCAGTGCCGCAACCTCCATCGGTAACACCGGTCCCGGCTCGGCATTCAGAAGCGAGTCGAACTGGAGGAGGGTTTGTTCGCCGGCCATCTCGGCGACAGTCTGCGTCTCGGTGGAGTGCAGTAGTGGTAGGACGTCGGATAGCCCGGACGTGTTGTTGGATATATCGATACGCGCCGAGAAGTCTTTCAACGACCGTCTTTGATCCTCCGTGAGTAAATCCATCGGAAGGTCGTCGAGGGGGCGATAGCCCTGATCTTGCACCAAACGGGGGCGGTGGGCACTGACAAGAAGATTGAGATCGATCAGTTCCCGCAACAGGTGATCAACTTTTTCCGCGGGTACCTGTGGATACAGATCCAGCAAGGTCTCCCGCAGGCGTACGAATGTGACCGGAACGCGTGCATCGGTCATCACGCGCCCGACCGCAGCGGTATGGCGAAGCGATATGCTTTTGTTCGTATGCGTTCCGTATGCATCGGCATGCGGAAGCCAAGCGCGGCCGCGGCCCACGTGCGCCAAGTCGTTGGTGCGGACCAGTAGATCGTCCGCAGCGGTATCCTCACCGACAGCACTGTGCAGCATATGCAATACAAGGCCCATATCGGCTCGGGCACGAGTCGACAGCAGAACTCCGTCCCGCGCGTCCCTGCGCAGCCTGACCGGTGATGACAATTCGTTGGTAAAACTTCCGGACACGACTCCGGCCATCAGCCCGAACGGCGTGGCCCTGCTGCTCATCCGGTTGACGTAGCGCAGCAGTCCGCGGGCGGCCCGGATGCGGTCCTTATCCGATAGCCCGAGCAGATTATCCATGGCGGCCGCGAGATCTGGGGATGACACGGCGACGGCCGCATGGACGAGGTCGTCGGACCAGATCTGCTGTACGGATTCCAGTAGCAGTTCCGGTTTTTCGCATCCGGCGGGGAATTGCGCTAGTACGCTGGTCGCCACATCGATCGGCAAGCTCGCCGACCGTAGGAGGAAAAACGGCCGGGCCGAATACCGGGGAGCTTTACGCAGCAGTTCGCTACCGGTGGACGGCGGAATCGATTTGAGCACGGAGATATCCTTGATCGGTTGAAAGAGAGTCGCGCTGCTCAGGAGTGCCGCGGCTACAGGAACAGCAGGGCGTCCCAGGCTGTGCGCTTCGGATCCAGAGGTGAAAGCAAACTGAGTAACACGCCCGCCGCCCCGGTGAGGAAACCGGGATCATCGATATATTCTCCATGCTGCGGCTCGTCAGCGAATATGAACGGGCGAGTGGGATCCGCGTGAGAAATGGCTACCTCCAGCTCTTCGTCTCGCATCCGGCTGAATTCTTCGATACCGGTCATGCGGTATGCGCGATGAGCGGAGGCGGCAATTCCGGCACGTCCATGGCACAGCGTGACCGAGAAAACATTTCTATCGTGAGAGTTTGTGTGCCGCACATTACGCAGGGCCGCTGTCGCCACTTCGGTTACCTGGGGCAGATCCGCTACCGCGGCGGCTGAAAACAATGCCGCCGTAACACCCGGTGCTCCATAACACCACGCTGTCCGCGCGGGCCTGGAGTGTGGATCGTATTCCAGGGTCCGGTCGCCCGGCCGCGCATTGAACGCAGTGGGCCATGCCGGTCCGGTAGCGGTCTCGCAGGTGTGCTCGGAAAGCCACAGCGCCAGCTCTCGCACTCGCTCCGCGACCGGCGTTCCTCCGATGCCGGCGCGGGCCGCCGTACAAAGAGCGGCAAGAATACCGGGCAGGCCGTGCGCAAGCCCGAGGTTGTACATGCCATGTGGCGATCGCTCGCCATACCAGCTGAAACCGATGGGATACCGGTCCGGGGTGATCAGCCAGCCCGGTCGCCCGTGCTCGTCGATATCCGTGATCTGCATCAGATAATCCGCCAGATGCTCGGCCGCGTTCGACATACTTTCCGGAGGGGAATCCATCATTGTCAGCAATCGGACCGTGGTGGCCAGCTGCCCCGCAGCTCCGGATATCAGGTCATAGGCGGTAAATGGAAGGCCGTCACCGGGCCGGCTCCTGGTGGTCTCCAGCAGTTTGGTGCCCAACTGGTCGGCCAATCGTCGCAGAGTAGGCAGGTAGCGCGGTTCCTGGCCCGCGAATTCCGCCAGCACAGCGGTGAATCCGCATAAGCCGTTGTGTAAACCGGGTTGGTGTATGGCGTGAACCACCGTGGTATCGGCTGCCTGCTTCAGGAGTGCTCGTGCGGATTCGGTCAGATCCGGTGCGTTCAGGACCTGCCCGGCGTAGAGCAATGCCAGAGCGCACCCGCTGTATCCACTGGCCAGACCGGCAGCCTCGTGCGGACGTGGTCGAGGTAAGGACAAATCCGGGTCGGCGAGTTGAGCCAGCCGATATGCCACCTGCTCTGCCGGTCGCGCAAAAATCGAATCCATCGCCATTGTCCACACTCTTCGATCGATTGAAATTGGTACTGCCAGAATTTTTGACCAGATGAGGATCGTATTTTTGTGTAGCGGGGGGTAGGAAGGGTCGTTTCTCACCCCCCGCCTGCGGCAAACCCTGGTCAGGCTATATCAGATTCAGCTCGACCGAATTGCCGCACCATCGATGCACTTGTCAGCAACAGCAATCGATAGTTCCCGAACTATTGCATGAACCGCCGCACGAGTAGCAGCTGGAACCGATACTGAGGACCCCTGACCTCAGCGCCGGATCAGCAATATCGCTGGCGTTCACTCGAATGTCCAGGTCGAAGTCGTTTGTTGGCATGATCCATTATTCCCTTCGAAGAGTTGAATTACGGTGCCTACGTCTGAATTGCAGGCATGCGGGACATCCCGCAGTCTTATCGGACAGGTTGGAACCACCTCCGTGCTGTGAAATAAACTGCACTTTTGTGCAGTTTCCCGCGCCGTGGAGTAAGGACTCCCGTGCGGCAGCTTATTCGGCCGGAATCAGGAATTATTTGAACTCATCGGCTCATATAATGCATAGTGTTTCGATGCTTTACCGGGGATTACCGGTACCGAATTTCGTCGTTACTCATGCCCACCCGACGACAAATGAGGCCTTCTGAGAATGCTGGAGGAATGCGGCGTCGCAGGGACGACGTCCCGTTCACAGCTGCGGTGCGAACCTTGCGGTTCGCAATCCGTCCAGCGCTCCGGCTACGGACCCGTAGTGAAACGCTGTAGCGACGGCAGCGCCGTCGATACGAATCCCTTATTGCGGGTATGCGGCATTGGATCGGCCGCATCGAGGAGCCGCGGCCGCCACAACCTCATAGCGAAGCCGTCGGCAGCTGCCGAGCCCGAGCCGAAGCCGGCGGGTAGACGGTCCCGAAGCAACACGGTCGAATCGTCGTTTGGCGGCGCCACTGTGGTGGCCGCATCATTCAGGCGCGCCGACAGGGCGCGCAACTGCTCTGGATCAACCAGCATGAATAAATCCTCCCCCGAGAACTGCGACCAACCGATGGCGAGTGATGTTCACTGCGAAGCGCCATGGTTGTTCACTGAAAGTGTTCGGCCCCAAGCTTATTCGATCGAACCGGCGTTGGCTCTATTTCTCTCGATCTGGACGATGTGAGTTGCGCCACTTGTCGATTGTCGTGCACGGGCGGACCGAACCGCCCGACTCTCACCTGCGCGCCGAGCGCACGGTTCATTCCCCACCGTGCGATCGGGGGTCTTGCGATCGAACCGGTCCGAGGCTGGTGGGTGGCCAGATTTTGAACGAGGTCTTACCCCGCACGTTGTCCACCGGCACCGTCCCCTGCAACGCGTCGTTGATATGCGCTCGCGAATCGCTGGATTCGGCCCGGTTGTCGCCCATGACCCACAGGTGGCCTTCCGGGACCGTGACCGGTCCGAAGATCCGGCCGGCCGGGAAGGGCGCGTTCGGGCCGTCGGTACGCCAGGGCTGGTTCGCCTTGATGTACGGCTCATCCAGCGGCTCGCCGTCGACCATCACGCGCCCCTGCTCATCGCAGCATTCCACGGTCTGACCGCCCACCGCGATCACTCGTTTTACCAGGTCGTTCTCGTCCGGCGGGACCAACCCGACGATGGACAGGAAGTTCTGGACCCCGCGGATCACGGCGTTGTCGGATCGGATCGACCGGTACCCCTCGTTCCAGGACTCCGCGCCGGCGAAGACGACCACGTCCCCGGGTTTCGGTTCGCCGGTGTAGTAGGAGATCTTCTGTACGTAGATCCGGTCCCCGATCAACAGGGTGTTCTCCATCGACTGCGACGGGATTTGATAGGGGCGGCCCACGAACGTGACCGTCACCGCCGCGATCAACCCCGCGATCAGGATCAGAATCGGCAATTCCTGCCAGAACGGCCGCTGCTTCTTCGTCTTCCCGGAGAACCGGCTCCCGTTCCCGGAACGCGGCTGCCCACCCTCATCGCCGGATTTCGGCGCCTGCACCGCCTCGCCTGTGTCTGCCACACTCGACACAGTAACTGTTGCGGGGCACCGGGATTGACGACACTACCGGCAGGCAGCTGCTCCAGGCTTGTGACCAGTGGCTCGATCATGGCCGGGACCACGGGGGTTTGCCGCGGACCTGCGAGCCGGTTGCATGGTCAGCGCACAGCGTGATGCGGTGACCATGCCGCAGCCGCCTGGCGGCGCAACGTCTCGACTGTCGCACCGGGGTCAGCGGTGTTGTACACAGCGGATCCGGCTACGAAACAGTCGATGCCGGCCTCCGCGGCCCGTTCGATGGTTTCGGCGTTGATTCCCCCGTCGATCTCGACCACCAGCCGCAACTCCCCCGCGTCGACCAGCCGCCGCACGACCTTCGCCTTCTCCAGCACCGCCGGTATGAACGACTGACCGCCGAACCCCGGCTCGACACTCATCACGAGCAGAGTGTCGAAATTCCGGAGGATCTCCAGATACGGCTCGATCGGAGTATTCGGCTTCACCGACAATCCGGCCTTGGCCCCCGCCGCCCGGATATCCCGCGCCACCGCCACCGGATCGTCGGTGGCCTCGGCATGGAAGGTCACGTTGTAGGCGCCCGCTTCGGCATAGGGGGGCGCCCACCGAGCCGGGTCCTCGATCATCAGATGGCAGTCCAGCGGGATATCGGTTGCCTTCAGCAAGCTCTCCACGACCGGTAGGCCCAGGGTCAGATTCGGTACGAAATGCGCGTCCATGACATCCACATGCAGCCAATCCGCACTCGCCACCGCTTCGGCCTCATCGGCCAGCCGCGCGAAATCCGCGGACAGAATGGACGGGGCGATCATCGGGACGGACGGGCGGGTGAACGTGGGCTCGGACGCAGTCACGCGCCGTAGTCTAATGGCCGCCACCGCCGCCCGAGGCGGCGCCATAGATGCAGTAGCCTGCCAGGGTGATCAATACTTCGGCGGAAGAGGGGATCCACGGCTCCCCTGTGGAGATTCGGGTGGCGGCTTCGGTGACGCAGTTGCCGATTGTGCGTGGTCTCGCCGAAACCCTGGTCCTGCTCAGCGATTTCACTCTCGACGAGGTCGCCGATATCCGTCTCGCGGTGGACGAGGCGTGTTCCACACTGATCGGTTTGGCCGCGCCCGATACGAGTCTGGATTGTGTGTTCACCATCGGTGACACCGATCTGCGGGTGCGGGTCGCCGGTATCGCGGGACGGGAGGGCCTGCCCGATTCGCATAGTTTCGGCTGGCATGTTCTGCGTACCCTCACCGATGCGGTGGACGCCCGGCAGGAGTCCTACGACCAGCAGGTTTCCGGATATCCGACAGCGGTCGAATTCCGTCGGGTCCGGGGGAAAGCGTGACCGAACAGGACAAGCCGCTCGAATCCCGCGATACCGCGAGCGACCCCGCCGACGGCCCCGGTCAGGAGCCCGCTACCGACCGCGACGGTGCGAACGGCGGCGATCCGGGTAGCGAGGCGGATGCCGGTGCCGAGGACGATCTCGAGGAGACTCCGCAGGTCAGCGGGTACGACGATGTTGCGGGGCTGTTCGTCCAGTTGGCGGCCGCGGAGCCGGAGTCGGCCCAGCATGCCACGCTCCGGAACGAGCTGATCGGTCGTTGTATCCCGCTGGCCGACCATATCGCCCGCAAGTTCAGTGGCCGTGGGGAACCGTTCGACGATCTGACCCAGGTCGCCCGGGTGGGCCTGGTACACGCGGTGGACCGTTTCGATGTGTCGCGCGGTTCGAATTTTCTGTCCTTCGCGGTGCCCACCATCATGGGCGAGGTGCGCCGGTATTTCCGGGACAACACCTGGGCGATGCGGGTGCCGCGCCGGGTGAAGGAGACCCATCTGCGGATCGGGGCGGCGGTGGATTCGCTCTCGCAATCGCTGGGCCGTTCGCCGACGGCCAAGGAGATCGCGGCCGAGCTCGATGTCGATCCGGACGAGGTGACCCAGGCGGTGATCGCCGGGAACGCCTACCAGCCGACGTCGATCGACGCGGCCTCGGTGGGTCGTGATACCGACGCGTCGCTGCTCGATACCCTCGGCGAGGAGGAAGCGCAGTTCGATCGGGTCGAGGAGTATGTGGCGATCCGGCCGCTGCTGGCCGGGCTGCCGGAGCGCGAGCGCCGGATCCTGACCATGCGGTTCTTCGAATCGATGACGCAGACGCAGATCGCCCAGCAGATGGGGATATCGCAGATGCATGTCTCGCGGATTCTCACGAAAACTCTCGCTCGGCTGCGGGACCAGTCGGCTCGGGAGTAAACGCCCTCGACCGGCATCACATCGCCCGGTTCGAGGCTTCCGGCTGTTGTGCCCACTTCGCCGGGCGGTCTACCCTCATCACTGAGAGTTTGAGTGGGAAATTATCTCAGCTAACCATTCCGCTGAGTCCCCTCTTCTCCACAGGCCAGAGCAACCGACGAGCCGGATCAGCCCGTAATCCGGCGCTCATGCGGGTCGCGCGTCGACGACGACGCGGCAGAAGGTGATGTGACGTTATGACCGCTGAAACCATCGCCCGGCAATGCACACTGTGCGAGGCCCACTGCGGCATTCTGGTGACCGTCGACGATTCGACGGTCACCAAGATCGAAGGGAACCCCGACGACGTGCTGTCGAAGGGATATATCTGCCCCAAGGCGACCGCCATGGCCGGGCTGCACGACGATCCGGACCGGTTGCGTACACCGGTACGGCGGGTGGGTGACCGGTTCGAACCGATCGGCTGGGACGAGGCGTTCCGGGAGGTGGGCACCCGGCTACGGCAGGTGCGGCGCGACCACGGCCCGCATGCGGTGGGTATGTATCTCGGCAATCCGGCGGCGCACAACTCGGCGATCATGTACGCCATGGCCCTGCGCGCCGGCCTGATGACCCGCAATTTCTTCACCGCGTCATCGATCGACCAGTTCCCCCAGGAATTCGTGGCCTGGCAGATGTACGGCTCGAATTTCCTGATGCCCATCGCCGATATCGATCGCACCGATCGGCTGGTGATCCTCGGCGCCAATCCGGCGGTATCCAACGGTTCGGTCACCACCATGCCCGGTGCCAAGAACCGGATCAAGGATGTGCGCGCCCGCGGCGGCAAGGTTGTGGTGATCGACCCGCGGCGCACCGAAACCGCACGCCTGGCCGACGAGCATGTGGCCGTGCTGCCGGGCGGTGATCCGTATCTGCTGCTGGCCGTGCTGCACGTACTGCTCACCGAGGACCTGTGCGACCGGACCGCCGTGCGCGCCCAGTGCGCCGGAACGGATACCTTGCGGGAGCTGGTATCCGGCTTCTCGCCCGAGGATGCCGCCCCTTACGCCGGAGTCGACGCCGAGACGATCCGGCGGCTGGCCCGGGACCACGCGGCGGCGGGATCGGCGGTGATGTACGCACGGATCGGGGTCTGTCAGACCGTCACCGGCACGATCACCCACTGGCTGGTCAACACCATCAACGCGATCACCGGCAACCTCGACCGCCCCGGTGGGCAGATGTACGCCACACCCGCGGTGGACCTGCTGCCACTCGCCCGCCGTATGCCGCCGTTCCACGGCGCGTGGACCGACCGCTCCGGAAAGTACAAATCGTTCCGGTTCGAATTACCGGTGGCCGCCCTGGCCTCCGAGATCCTCGACGAGGGCGCGGAACAGATCCGCGCCATGATCACCTATGCCGGTAACCCGGTGCTGTCCACGCCGCAGCGGGGTCGACTCGACAAGGCACTGAGTGCACTGGATTTCTATGTGGCCGTGGATATGTACATCACCGAAACCACCCGCCACGCGGACATCATTCTGCCGCCGGTATCACCGCTGGAACGCGAGGATCTCGACATCCTGCTGACGATGTTCAGCGTGCACAACAACGTTCGCTACAACGCCCGCGCTGTCGAACCACCCGAGGACGGCCTCGAGGACTGGGAGATCATGGCGCGGCTCACCACCGAAATCCTGCCGCTGCCGCTGCGCGCTGTGACCGGCCGGGCCCTCAACGCGGTATTCGCCCGGTTCAGCCCGCTGCGCGCGGCAGCACTCGGGATGGCAGCCGGCCCGCACGGCGTACTGCGACGCGGCCGCAAAGGTGTCACTCTGGCGAAGGTGCGCGCCGCCCGCGGCGGTATCGACCTGGGTCCGCTGCGACCCCGGCTGCGCTCCCTCATCGCCACCGGCGACCGTTTGGTGCAGCTGGCGCCGCGTTCGTTCGTCGCCGAGGCGCGCCGGCTGCTCGACGAGGCAGGCGCCGCCCGGGACGACGGCTTCGATCTCCGGCTGATCGGCCGCCGCCACCTGCGTAGCAATAATTCGTGGCTGCACAATGTGCCCTCGATGGTGAAGGGTCGTGACCGGTGCACCGCGTTGATGCACCCCCAGGACGCGACCGCACGCGGGGTCGCCGAGGGCGACCGGGTCACCGTCAGTTCACCGACCGGCTCCATCGCGGTACCCGTGGAGATCAGTGCCGATATCCGGCCCGGAACGATCGCGATCCCGCATGGGTGGGGCCATCAGGAGCCGGGAGTCGGGTGGACGGTCGCGGCCGCGCTACCGGGCGCGAACGTCAATCTGCTGCACGATCCGGAACAGGTCGACCGGATCTCCGGAAACGCCGCGGTGAACAGCACCTGGGTCAAGGTGGAGCCGGCCGGGAAAGCCGCTACCGCCGGCTGATCCACCGACCCGCGCGGTCACTGCGAACCGCGCAGCTCCCGCTCTCGGCGTAATTTCGCCGGGGCGACCAGCCACCACGCGGCGTCCAGGAGCTCACCTAACTGCTCGGCGTCGACACGGTCCAGGTCGATGAGTATGTAGGGGTAACCGTCGTAGTGCGGGGTGGTGTAGAAGGCCGGATCACCGGAGGCCAGCAGGGCCTGCTTCTCCACCATCTCGCAGCGCAGCGCGAGACCGCCTTCGGCCTCCGTGCGCAGCCGGGCGAAACTCTTGCCCGCGGCTTTCAGCGCCGGGGTCCGGTAGGAGGTCGATTCGGCGACTTCCGGCAGTTCGGTGGCGATGCGTACCACGTTCTCCCAGGTGAGGCTCATACCGACAGTCTGCCCCGGCCGTCGGCGACAGCCTTGGAAATTCGTCGCCGACGCAGCGGGTGGCCCTCACAGCGGTTTGCGGAGCGCGGCCACGAACATCGCGTCGGTGCCGTGCCGATGCGGCCACAACTGCGCGGTGGGACCGTGCCCGAGCCCGGTGACACCCGGCAGCAGCTCGCGGGCATCCAACTGTTCGGCGCCGGTGCGGCGCACCGCATCCGCCACCACGGCGACGGTTTCCGGCAGATGCGGGGAGCAGGTCGAGTAGACCACCACGCCGCCCGGCCGCACCAGGTCCCAGGCCGCGGCGACGAGTTCGCGCTGCAGGGCGACCAGGTCCGCGATATCGGCGGGGGTCCGCCGCCAGCGGGCCTCGGGGCGGCGGCGCAACGCGCCCAGCCCGGTGCACGGGGCATCGACCAGGATCCGGTCGTACCCGGCGGTCAGGCCACTGTCGCGACCATCGGCGATATGCACCTCGACCGGCAGCTCCCGAGTGGCCGAACGGACGAGTTCGGCGCGGTGCCCGGCCGGTTCCACGGCGTCCACCCGGTAGCCGTCGATCCCGGCGAGCGCGCCCAGCAACGCGGTTTTTCCGCCCGGGCCCGCGCACAGGTCCAGCCAGCGCCCGCCGTCGGCGCCGTGCAACCGCGCACGGGTCAGCGCGAGCGCGACGAGTTGACTGCCCTCGTCCTGGACCGCGGCCATCTCCTCACGGACCGGTTCCAGCGCCCCGGGATCGCCCCCGCCCTCGAGATACACCGCGTACGGGGACCAACGGCCCTCCTCGCCCCCCGTGACCAGAGCCAGTTCCTCGGCGGTGATATCGCCGGGGCGGGCCACCAGATGCACCACCGGGCGGGCGTCGTCGGCGGCGAGCAGGTCGCGCAGTTCGCCGGCGTCCGCGCCGAGGGCGTCGGCGAATGCCTGCGCGATCCATACCGGATGCGCGTATTCGAAGGCGAGGCGCCCGATCGGATCCCGCGGTGCGAGCCGCGCGACCCACTCGTCGCCTGTCCGTTCGGCGACGCGGCGCAGTACGGCGTTGACGAACCCGGCCCGGCCCGAACCGGTTTCGGCACGAGCCAACTCCACCGACGTATGCACCGCCGCATGGGGTTCGACCCGGGTTCGTAGCAACTGGTAAGTCCCCAGCCGCAGGATATCCAGTAGCGGACCGTCGATCTCCTCGATATCGCGACCGGCGCATTCGGCGATCACCGCGTCGAGGAAACCGAGTGTCCGGCAGGATCCGTAACCGAGTTCGGTAGCCAATGCGGCGTCCCGGCCCTGTACGGAATATTCGCGTAACAACGCCGGGAGCACCAGGTTGGCGTAGGCGTCGCGATCCCGGACCGCGCGCAAGGTTTCCAGCGCGACAGTGCGCGCCGGGTCCGCCACAGCGTTTCGCCGGCCACCCGGTTGCGCCGGCGCACCCCCGCGGCCGGACCGTGGACTGTTTCCCGACCGGCTGCCACCGCCTCCCGCTGTTTTCTCCGGGGGTATGCGCCGTGGACCGTCGGCGCGCCTGCCGGACCCTTGTCCGCCGCGCTGGTCCCGGCCGGCCCCAGCCGAACCGCTACGCTCCCCGGGCCGCGTGGGTGTGCCTCCCCCAGCCCGATCACGTGGACCTCCGCGTTCCTTGCCGCGCCGGGCGTCGCCCGGATCCCGGCGCCGCGGAGACCGATCCGGAGTCTCCTCGAAACCACGGCCGCTGTCGGGGCGTTTCCCGTAGTCACGGCCTTCCCGGCCCTTGCCGGATTTGCGCTGGTTCCCGCCGGCGTTCCGGGTATCCGGCCGAGCCCGGGCTCCCCGCTCCGGATCCCTGTCCGATCTCCGGTCGGGTCGTTGTCGTTCACCCGATCGCGAATCGGGCCGACGGCGCTGCTGTTCGCGACCGCCCGCAGGCTCTCCGGGCCGCGAATCGGCGCGGCTCCCACCGTTCCCGGACCCGGCGGCACGTCCTTCCCGCCGCGAATCCGCCGCACCCGATCGCTCGCCGCGGGAGCCGCCCGCTTCGGCATCACCCGGCTCCGCGCCGGTGGGGTCGGGCTTCGGGCGGCGGCGGAACCCACGCGGCTGCTCCCCCGCGGAGCCGGTCATTCGACCACCGTGCCGGGTTCCAGGCGGGCGCCCCGCGCCCAATCCAGTGCCGCCATCATCCGTTTCCCCTGGGGCTGCACCCGGTCCAGCCGGACCGCGGTAGTCGCGGTGCCGATATAGACACCGGTTTTGCGTACCTCGATCTGTCGTTCCGGCAGTACATCCTCGACCAGTTCCACGGGACCCAGTTTCAGCCGGTTTCCGGCCACCGATGTCCAGGCACCGGGCTGCGGGGTCACCGACCGGATCGCGCGACCGACCGCGAGCGCGGGTTGATCCCAGCGCACCTGCGCCGCGTCCACGGTAACTTTCGGCGCATACGAGACTCCATCGGTGGATTGCGGAATCGCTTGCAGCGTACCGTCTTCCACACCGTGCAAGGTCTGTTCCAGTAACGCGGCCCCACTGTCGGCCAGCCGCGCCAGCAGATCACCTGCTGTATCGCTGACGGCGATCCGCTCGGTGACCACCCCGTAGACCGGCCCGGTGTCCAAACCTGTTTCGATCCGGAACGTGGACGCCCCGGTGATCTCGTCCCCCGCCGCGATGGCGGCCTGAACCGGCGCCGCACCGCGCCAGGCGGGCAGTAACGAGAAATGCAGATTGATCCAGCCGTGCCGCGGAATATCGAGGACCTCGGCGGGCAGCAGCGCACCGTAGGCCACCACCGGGCAGCAATCCGGCGCCAAATCCTCCAGGGCTTCGACGAATTCGGGGTCGGCGGGTTTACGTGGGGTGAACACCGGGATCCCGTGTTCGTCGGCCACCTGCCCGACGGGTGAGCGATGTACCTTCCGGCCCCGGCCGGAAGCCGCGTCCGGCCGGGTCACCACAGCGATCACTTCGTGCCGGGAGTCGATCAGCCGCCGCAGCGACGGAACCGCCGGGTCCGGGGTGCCGGCGAAAACGATCCGCATCAGTGGTCCCGCTCGGCCAGCGCACGACTCGGCCGGATTGTGATACCCGCGGTGAACCAGTCGGATTCCCGGATGGTGCGCATGGCCTGTTTCCGGTCCGGCGGGTCGAGCCGGTCGATGAACAGGGTGCCGTCCAAGTGGTCGGTTTCGTGCTGCACACAGCGCGCCAGCAATCCCTCGGCTTCGAACTCGACCGGCGCTCCGTGCATATCCACCCCGGTCGCCCGCACGCGCATGGCCCGCCGGGTGTCGTGGTTGACCCCCGGGATGGAAAGGCAGCCCTCCGGCCCGATCTGTTCCTCGTCACCGAGCGCGGTCCAGACCGGGTTGATCAGATGCCCGCGCGCGTCACGGGTGTCGTACACGAACACCCGCAGTCCCACCCCGATCTGCGGAGCGGCCATCCCGACACCGCCGTCGTCGTACATGGTGTCGGTCAGATCGGTCACCAACTGCCGCAGTTCGGGGCCGAATTCGGTGACCTCGGTCGCGCGGGCTCGCAGGATCGGATCGCCGAACAGGCGGACGGACTGGACGGTCACAGTAGCTCCCGGGGAAATGAGACAGGCAGGGAAGATCCCATTCTAGGTTGCCGCACGCCGACCGCCGACACGCGCGGGGCCGTACTCCCTCGACCCCGGCCCGGACAGCTCACGCCGATACCCGCACACGCCGGCGCGCCGGAACACAGCACCTTCGCGAACTGCCCTGTTAGTCACCTTCACGGGCATACGCGCCGAGAACTCAGATATTGCCCCCGATGATCACCTCCGGGATCCCCGTCCCGAGCGGGACCGGCACACATCCGGCTTCCGGTGAGTAGCCCGGGTCCAGAGCCTCCAGCAGCAACCCCGCCACGAACGGGTCGTACACCAGGTGGAAATGTCCCGTGAGATCCTCCGGGCAGCGGTCCTGCAGGACGATGTTCTCCGCCCCCGCCCCGCGCAACGCGATACTGCTGAACGGCTGGATCATTTCGTCCACCCGGCTGCCGATCGTGACGTACCGGACCCCCGGGACCGTATCGCCGCCGGCATTGAGTTCGAGCATGAACGGGGAGCCCTGTGACTGCTGGACCGCGGCCACCGATATCACCTTTTCGGCCAGGGTCATCGCGCCGGGTATCTGCTGGGCCGCGGGGACCAGCCCGTACATGACACCGCCGTAGGTGGGTGAGGCGAGGCCGACCCAGGTGCCGACCGCCGGCGCGCCACCGAGCTTGTTGATGTAGTAGCGGGTCGCGTTCGCGCCCTGGGAGAAACCCACCATATCGACCTGGTCCGCCCCGGTCGCCGTACGCACCTCGTCGACGAATCCGGCGATCTGGTGGGCGCTGAGGACGATGTCCTCGGTTCCGAAGGTGGCCGCCCCCGGTTTACCGCCGTAGTTGACCGCGAAAACGCAGTACCCCTGGTCCACCAGGCGGGGCCCGATGGCCGACCAGTCGGTGTAGGCGCTGGCGTCCGTGCCGTGCGCCAGGATCACCGGACGAGGATGGGCCGCGTCCGGGACACATCCGAAATCGTTCACTCCCCACGGCACCGCACCCGGGTGGGCCTTTGTGTACAGCACCGCGCCGAGATGGTCGGCTTGGGGTGGTGCCCATTCCGTGGGCACCTCGGGCGGCAGGTATCCAGGAGGCTGGGCGGCGCTGCCGGTAGTTCCGAGCAGCACCGACCCAGCCAGTGCGACGGCCACGGTCACCGCGCGCCGGAAGGCCCGGCCGTGCTGTGCACCGCCCCGCCCGGCCGGCCATCGAAATCGTTTCACCACACAATCTTCCACCCTGTCGCCGTGGCGGAAAACCGGTGGGCGAGGTCTTGATCACCCCGTTACTTCCCGGGCTCCTCGTCTCCTGCGAGGATGCGGTACAAGGCTTTCCGTGCCTCGGTGAGTACCTCTTCCGCCTTGGCGGCCTGTTCCGGTGTACCGACAGACGCGACCTGCGCGACAGCACCCATGAGCGGCGGGATCAGCGCGCGGAGATCGCTGGTGTGCGCACCGGCACCCTCCTTGACCTCGGCCCATGGGTCCCCGAGTTCGTCCCGGTGCTCGGCGACGTGGGCGGTACCTGTCTCGGTCAGTTGCGCGCTCTTGCGACCGGCGACTTTCTCGATCGTGATCAGGCCCTCGTCTTCCAACTGGGACAGTGCCGGGTAGATGGACCCGGGACTCGGCCGCCAGAGATCCTCGCTGCGTTCCCGGATCTGCTGGATCAGTTCGTATCCGTGCATCGGCCGCTCGGTGAGCAGCAGCAGGATCGCCGCCCGCACATCGCCACGCCGGCCGCGACCGCCACGCCCGCGTCCACGCCCGAATCCTGGGCCGAACCCCGGCCCGAAGCCCGGTCCGCCGAATCCAGGGCCGAATCCGGGCCCGAATCCGGGCGGACCACCGTGCCGGAATCCGGCGCGACCGGGACCGAACTCGGGATCGAAGCGGTTCCGAAGACCCCTGCGACCCCTCCCTTTACGAAATTCTGCATTCTCCATGTTCTCCATCTCAGCCTCCAAAGCTTCTCGATCTGTTTGCATAGCATCGACGATATATCGACAATCTATCCAACGCAACCAACTCCCGAAAATTCCCACACCGAATCGCCCGCCGCCCCACCCTGGGGAAGGCCCACGCGAGAACCTTCCAGGCAAATTTCACAGCTGCCGACGAACCCCCGTCCCGAATCCGCAGCCCCCGACCCGACAAGTAGTGATCCGAAAACCCCCCGCACGGTGCCAGCGATGTTCACCAACACCCCATCGACCCCACTTTCGCCCCAACCGTGGTCGGCTCACCTTTGCGGGCGGGGCCCGCCCGGTTCTGGAGCGACCAGAGCGAAGGAGCGCAGCGACTGAGCGCCGGGAGTGAAGAACCGGGTTAACAGGGCCCCGCCCTCGAGCCGCGGAGCGGCTCCAAATAACACAGCCCGCCCCTTCACGGATCGTCTACGCCGAGAGCGCGGCTACCTTGACAGATGGTCCACGTAGCGAGCGTGGGTTACCTTCACGGATGATCTACGTCAAGAGCGGTGCCAACAGCGCCCCGCCCCGGCCCCCCGAAGGCGGCACCATAGATACAGCGCCCCGACCTCGAGGCGTGGAGCGCCTCCAAAAACACAGCTCGCCCCTTCACGGAAGGTCCACGAGAGCAGGGTTGACAACGCCCGCCCCCGCGACGCCGAAGGCGGCGCCATATACCCAGCTCAGCCGATATCGAGGGGATCTATCTGGACCCGCGCCGAGGTATCCGCCCGCCGACTGCTGCGCACCGCCTGCGCGGCAGTGAGCGCATCCACCAGCGCCGTGCCCTTCGCGCGAGGGACACGCAACAGAACCCGTTCCACCTCCGCCGCCCGTTCCTCGTCGTCCCGGGCACCCGAGGGTTTGCGTGCCGTAGCGGGCAACGGCACCGGCCCCAGTATCTCGGCCGCTTCCGGGAGTTCGGTCACCGCGAGCAGTTCGGTGATCGCGTCGGGCGTGCCGTCGACCGCCGCCATCCGCACCGCCGGCGGAAATCCGACCTCCGTCCGCTGAGCCAGTTCCGCCGCCGCGTGCCCCGCGGGATCCCACCGCAGCAACGCCTGCACCGTCGGCACCGCCGGGTCGGCCATCACCAGCACCCGGCCCCCGGGTTTCACCAGGGCGGCCGCCCCCAGCCAGCGGCGCAGCGTATCTTCGGCGGCCCGGAGGTCGGCACGGCCGAGCAGTGCCCATCCGTCCAGCAGCAGCCCCACGCCGTACCCCCCGGGCAGCAGCGGTTCGGCACCGACGGTGGCCACCACCACCTGCGGCCCCGGCTCGACCGTGTCCAGTACACCGCCGCCACTCGACCCGCGGATCGGCACTCCGGGAAATGCCCGGCCCAGTTCTTCGGCGGTCCGGGCCGCGCCGATGACCACGGCACGCAGTACCCGCCCACCGCACCCGGGGCACCGGAAGGCGGCCTCCGTCCGGCCGCACCACCGGCAGACCGGGCTGTGCGCCACCTGCCCGCCCGGCCCCGGCGGTTCGTCCGGTAGCGACAGGGGCCCGACACATTGCCTGCAGCGCGCGGGGGTCCGGCATTTCGTACACGCCAGGGCCGGTACGTAGCCGCGTCGCGGTACCTGGACCAGCACACCTTCCCCGGCAGCCAGCGTCTGCCGGGCCGCGGCGAACGCGGCACCGGGAATCCGGACGGCGCGGGCGATGGGGTCCCGTTCGAGCGCGGCATCGGAATCTCCCGGTGCACCGATCCGGGGCGAGGCCGCGCGTACCGTCGCCCGGTCGGCGAGCAGATCATGCGCCCAGCCGGACTCGACTACGGCTTGTATCTCCGCGGTCCGCGCGAAGCCGGCGGCCACGAATGCCGCACCGGTGTCATGTGCCCGGAGCATGGCGACCTCCCGGGCGTGCGGGTAGGGGGCGCGCGGCTCGGCGTAGGTGTCGTCGCCATCGTCCCAGATCGCGATGAGGCCCAGATCCGCCACAGGCGCGAAGACCGCAGCACGGGTACCGACCACCACCCGCGCGCTCCCGCGCAGCACCGCGAGCCAGCGCCGGTATCGGGCCGCCGGTCCCAGTCCGGCCGAGAGCCCGACCGCCGAATCGCCTATCAGCAATTCGCACGCCCGCAGTACCCGGTCCAGGTCGCGCTGGTCGGGAACCATCAGGATCGCGCTACGTCCCCCGGCGACCACAACGGCGGCCAGTTCGGCCAGCCGGTGTGCCCAGTCCTCGCCCGGCAGCGCCTGCCAGGCCGCGCGCGGACCCCGCTGGCCGGCGAGCGCGGTCAGGAAGGAATCGCCGTGCCGGTATCGCTGCCAAGCCCCCATATCCACGCCGGCCGGGACGGCACCCACGCCGGCAGCGACCGCACCGCCGCCGGGTCCCGACGCGGAGTCCTCCCGATTCTCGCCGGACGGCCGTCCCGGCGCCCCCACCGTCGGATCGTGCCCCGTATCCGTCTCCGGGCGAGTGAGGCCGGCCGGAGACGCCGAACCGCTACCCGGTTCCCCGGTGCCCGAAGCTGCCGGTTCGGGCCGGACCGCGCTGTCCGGCGACTCCTGGACGCCGTCACCCGTCCGGCTCTTACCGGCTCCACCGTTCTCCACTCGCGCATGCCGCGGCGGGATCGCCAACCGCAGCACATCGGCCCGGGTTCCCGCGCAACGCGCCGCTACGGTTCTGGCGAGACGCAGGATCTCCGGGGTGAGCACCTGCTCCGCGGATACCACCCGTTCCAGCCGTACCAATTTTCCCGGGTGCTCGGAATCGGTATGCCGCGACAGCAGATAGCCGTCGACCAGACGCCCGGCGAAACGCACTCTGACCCGGACACCGGGCCGGGCGATCTCATCCAGTTCCGGCGGCACCAGATAGTCGAAATCGCGGTCGAGATGTGCGGGTGTGAGCAAGGGCAGAATCCGCGCGACCGGGTGCGATATCGGAGTCGGATCGGCCGGTGCGGATTTCTTTACGCGACGCCCGCCCCGACGCGGCCCCGACTCGGCCGACACCCCCGGCGACTCGGTGTCCCCGGGGGTGTCGGCGGCAGGTCGTGGCACGCGGAACGCGCGCCTACAGTCCGGCGGCGGCGCGCAGTTTGTCCGCGCGGTCGGTGTGCTCCCAGGGCAGATCGATATCGGTGCGGCCGAAATGGCCGTAGGCCGCGGTCGGCGCGTAGATCGGACGCAGCAGATCCAGATCACGGATGATGGCGCCGGGACGCAGATCGAACACCTCGGTGATGGCGGCCGAGATCTTGGCCGGATCGGCCTTCTCGGTGCCGAAGGTCTCGACGAACAGGCCGACCGGGGCCGCCTTACCGATGGCGTAGGCGACCTGCACTTCGACCTTCTCGGCCAGGCCGGCGGCGACCACGTTCTTGGCGACCCAGCGCATCGCGTACGCGGCCGAACGGTCGACTTTGGAGGGATCCTTACCGGAGAACGCGCCACCACCGTGACGGGCCATCCCGCCGTAGGTGTCGACGATGATCTTGCGGCCGGTCAGGCCGGCATCGCCCATCGGGCCGCCGAGCACGAATTTCCCGGTCGGGTTGACCAGCAGCCGGACATCGGAGGTATCCAGATCGGGGACGGCGATATCGGCCAGCACCGCGTCGACGACCTTTTCCCGGATATCGGGGGCCAGCAGATTGTCCAGGTCGATATCGGCGGCATGCTGGGTGGATACGACCACGGTATCCAGCCGGACCGCGCGATCACCCTCGTATTCGATGGTGACCTGGGTTTTACCGTCCGGCCGCAGGTACGGCAGCACACCGGTCTTGCGGACTTCGGTGAGCTTGCGGGACAGCCGGTGCGCCAGTGCGATGGGCAGCGGCATGAGTTCGGGAGTGTCGGTATTGGCATAACCGAACATCAGCCCCTGGTCACCGGCGCCCTGCTGCTCGATTTCGTCGTCGGAGCCGCCCGTCCGCGCCTCGTGCGAGGTATCGACGCCCTGCGCGATATCGGGCGACTGGGCACCGATGGCGACATTGACACCGCAGGAGTTGCCGTCGAATCCCTTGGCGGAGGAGTCGTATCCGATTTCCAGGATCTTCTCCCGGACGATATGCGGAATATCGGCGTAGGCCTCCGTGGTGACCTCACCCGCGACATGCACCTGGCCGGTGGTCACGAGGGTTTCCACCGCGACCCGGCTGCGCGGATCCTGGGCCAGCAGCGCGTCGAGGATGGAATCGCTGATGGCGTCACAGATCTTGTCCGGATGACCCTCGGTCACGGACTCACTGGTGAATAGCCGGCTACCGGACGTGCGCACAGTTTCCCTCTTCTCAACGGTTACTCGTGTCCCGGATGGACCGTAGCGCACGGCTCCGATCGCGACCCTGGACCTCCAGACTATTAGAACGCGCGGCGGGATCGGTGCTCCGGACACCGCCTCGGACAGGTTTCCGAACGCCGCGATTCCGCCGGACCGTCCGGGCCACCGAAACGGCCGGGGCGCGGCCGGCCTGTCGCGGCGGCTCGCACAAACCAGTACGGGTGATCGGCGTGTACGGCAAGAGTTCGGATCGCGCGGATTCGAATTTCGGCGCAGTACTCATCTGTGCGCGAGCGAGGGCCCTGCGTGATTACGCTCCGCTGCCGCCTCGGGACCCGGCTCGCTCATCCAGAAGCGGGCCCAGCGCGTCCAGGACGCGGCTGGCCAGCAGTGCCTTGGAGCCGTGATCGAGGGCCTGCTCGCTCCCGTCGGCGCCGAGCAGCCAGCCGTCGTTGGTATCCACCTCGAACGCCTTCCCGTCGCCCACCGCGTTCACCACCAGCAGATCGCAACCTTTACGAGCCAGTTTGGCCCGGGCATGGGTGATCACATCACCGTCTTCGTCGCCGGTCTCGGCGGCGAACCCCACAATGGCGGTCCCGGCCAGCTGTCCCTCGCGCCGCGCCTGCACCAGACCCGCGAGGATATCCTCGGTTCTGGACAGGGCGATGCTGTCGGGTTCGTCCTTACCCTTTTTGATCTTGGCGGCGGCCACCGACGCGGGCCGGAAATCGGCGACGGCGGCGGCCATGATGACAGCGTCCGCACCCACGGAATGCTTCTCGACCGCGGTTTTGAGCTGTTCGGCGGTGGTGATGTGCACCAGGTCCACCGCCGCCGGGGGCGCCATCTCGATGGTGTTACCGGCGATCAGCGTGACCTGCGCGCCGCGCTGCGCGGCCACCCGGGCCAGTGCGTAGCCCTGTTTTCCGGAGCTGCGGTTACCCAGGAAACGCACCGGGTCCAGCGGCTCGCGGGTACCGCCCGCGGTGATCACGACCCGCTTACCGGCCAGATCGCGCGGTACCGCGTCGGCACGTTCGAGCAGCAGCGAGGCCAGACCGAAGATCTCCTCGGGCTCGGGCAGCCGGCCCGGACCGGTATCGGTGCCGGTGAGCCGGCCCGACGCGGGTTCCATCACCGTGGCACCCTGCGCACGCAACGCGGCCACATTCGCGACGGTCGCCGCGTGCTCCCACATCTCGGTATGCATGGCGGGCGCGAACAGCACCGGACATCGGGCCGTGAGCAGGGTGGCGGTCAGCAGATCGTCGGCGCGGCCGTGAGCGGCCCGCGCCATCAGGTCGGCGGTGGCGGGGGCGATGACGACCAGTTCGGCCTCCTGCCCCAACCGCACATGCGGGACCTCGGGCACATCGGCGAACACCCCGGTATGCACCGGGTGGCCGGACAACGCCTCGAAGGTCGCCTTCCCGACGAACTGCAATGCCGCCTCGGTGGGGACGACGCGGACGGTATGACCGGTCTCGGTGAACCGCCGCACCAGAGCGCACGCCTTGTACGCGGCGATACCGCCGCCCACCCCGACAACTACCCGCGCCATCGCGCGCCTCCTGCCCTATCGGCCGTTCACCCGGCTATCGGGTTATTCGCCTTCGGTGTGCTCGAGCAGATCGCTGTGGATCTCGCGCATCGCCACCGACAGCGGCTTCTCCTGCGGCAGCGGCTCGACCAGCGGGCCGACGTACTCGAGGATGCCGTCGCCCAGCTGGTTGTAGTAGTCGTTGATCTGACGGGCGCGTTTGGCGGCGTAGATCACCAGTGCGTACTTGGACGAGGTGCGGTCGAGCAGCTCGTCGATCGGCGGATTCGTGAGGCCGATCGGGGTGTCGTAGGCGGGCGCGGCGATATCAGTACTGCTCACTGAGGAAGCTCCTGCGGGGTCGGGGCTCGGATACGCGGCGACGTGCGGCCGCGTATCGGGCTACGAATTGGAATTCGTGCTGACGAACAACGATACCAACTGCGCACAGGCGCTGGTCACGGTGTCGTTCACGATCACGGTGTCGAACTCGTCACGCGCGGCCAATTCCACCCGCGCGGTCTCCAGCCGGCGTTCGATGACCTCCGGCGATTCGGTGCCACGGCTGCGCAGCCGGTCCACCAGCTCCTCCCAGCTGGGCGGCGCGAGGAACACCAGCACGGCCTCCGGCATCACCCGCCGGATCGACCGTGCTCCTTCGAGGTCGACCTCGATCAGTACCGACAGCCCCTCCGACAGAGCGGCCCGTACCGGCGCGGCCGGAGTACCCGACCGCTGCAGTCCGCCGTGGATCTCCGCCCATTCGAGCAGATCGCCGGACTCGATCATCGTGTCGAACTCGGCCCGGCTGACGAACCGGTAATCGCGGCCGTCGACCTCACCGGGACGTGGGTCCCGGGTTGTCGCCGACACGCTGAATACCAGTTCCGGCAGCCGTTCGCGGACACAGCGCACCACGGTGGACTTGCCCACGGCCGAGGGGCCGACCAGTACAACCAGCCGACCCTTCGTCATGTTCTCGATCACCGAGGGGTGTCAGGCGCCGAGATCGAATTTGGCGAGCAGCGCCTTGCGCTGCCGATCACCGAGACCACGTAGCCGACGCGTCGGCGCGATCTCGAGCTCAGTCATGATCTCCTCGGCCTTGACCTTGCCGACCTTGGGCAGGGCTTCGAGCAGTGCGCGCACCTTCATCTTGCCGATGATCTCATCGGTCTCGGCCTGGCCGAGGACCTCTTTCAAGTCGGTGCCGCCGCGCTTCAGGCGATCTTTGAGCTCCGCCCGAGCACGGCGAGCGGCAGCCGCCTTCTCCAGAGCAGCGGCGCGCTGCTCGTCAGTCAGCTGGGGAAGGGCCACGGTTCCTCCGTCTCATCATTTCTTGCTTCAACTCCCTGCCGATAACCCGGCAGTCTCAGCGACCGTACCCACGACGCCCCCGGATTGCGAACCCACCCCCCAGGTCAGGGCATGAATCGGACGCCGTAACGCCCCCTTGCCGGCGGGTACGCCCGCCGGCTTGCCCTCGTCCGCACGACCCGCGCCCGCACCACGAAACACCGCTCCAGCAGGGGGTTTTCGGCACACGAACGGATTTGCGGCGGGATAACCACGGGCCCGGCGGACCGTCCGGCTACCTCCCAACCGCCCTACCAGGAATTTTCTGTATTTTTTTGCGGCACCCGCGGCGTCACGGGATTTTGCCCCCTCGGCGTCACTGTTCGGGCCCCGAGACTCCCCTGCGGCGCACACCCTTCGCGGTGACGGCGCACAGTGAACCAGGAAGGTCCACTGTCGCCCCTTCCCGACCGAAACACCGGTGAGTCGGCCCACCAGGAATGCGCCACCATCTCCGTACCTTCGCGGATCGGCCCGCCCGCGCGGGCGCAACCCCACGGAACCACCGGGAGAGCCCGTTGTCCTCCGGCTCCCCGGATGGGTCAGGAGAGAAAGCCGAACTCCTCCTGGAAGGCCCCCAGACGGTCCCGGAGCGCCGTAACCGACGGCCCCGCTCGCAGGACATCACGCGAGACGTTCGGGACCGCAGCCGGCCACAGGGACTCGGGAAGCAGTGCACGGACCGCCGCCGCAGTACCCCCCTGGGCCCCGACACCCGGCAGCAGAATCGGCCCGTTCAAGGCCGTCAGGTCGGGGATCTCGGTGAGCGTCGCGCCGACCACGACCCCCACCGAACCCGGTTCCGGGTCGCCGTTACATCCGGCCGCCGCGTCGACCACCGTCTGTGCGAGCGTGCGCCCGTCCACATCCGCCCGCTGGACCTGTGCCGCTTCCGGGTTGGATGTGGCCGCCAGGACGAACACACCGCGCCCGTTGGCCCGGGCCAGGTCCAGGGCGGGCTGTAGCGCGCCGAACCCCAGGTAGGGCGATACCGTGACCGCGTCCGCGCCCAGCGGTCCGTCCGCGAGCCAGGTCCGGGCGTAGGCGTCCATGGTGGAGCCGATATCGCCGCGTTTGGCGTCGGCAAGGACCAGGGTCCCCGAGGCGCGCAGTACCTCGATGGTGCGTTCGAGGACCCCGATCCCCGCCGAACCGTAGGCCTCGAAGAAGGCGACCTGTGGTTTGACGATCGCCGCGACCCCGTCGAAGGCCTCCACACAGATTTCGGCGAAGGTTTCGAGGCCGTTCGCGTCGTCGGCGAGGTCCCAGGCGGCGAGGAGCGCCGGATGCGGGTCGATCCCGACGCAGATCGGTCCGCGGGCGCGCTGGGCGGCGGCGAGCCGCCGGCCGAAGGTACTCGTCATCGTCTCGTCCTCCGCCGATTCCGCCTCGCCACCCGCCGTAATTGTCCGGTCAGCCACGCAGCGCCGAATGCAGTTCCTGCAGGGAACGCACACCCAGCCCACCGGCGATACTCGCCTCGATGCCCTGGACCGCCGCCGCCGCGCCCTGCACCGTGGTGATGCAGGGGATGCTCACACCGACCGCCGCGCTGCGGATCTCGTAGCCGTCCACACGGGGGCCCGCATTTCCGTAGGGGGTGTTGAAGACCATATCGACCTCCCCGTCGCGGATCTGGTCCACGATGGACGGCTCGGGAGGTACGCTGCCATCCCCGGACGAAACCGGGTCGGAATGTTTGCGCACCTGTTCGCACGGGATCCCGTTGCGGCGCAGCATTTCCGCGGTTCCGGCGGTAGCCAGGATCCGGAAGCCGAGGTCGTGCAGGCGCTTCACCGGGAACACCATAGCGCGTTTGTCCCGGTTGGCGATGGAGACGAACACGGTGCCCTCGGTGGGCAGCGACCCGTAGGCCGCGGATTGGCTCTTGGCGAAGGCGGTTCCGAAATCGGCATCGATCCCCATCACCTCACCGGTGGATTTCATCTCCGGTGACAGCAGCGAATCCACTTGGCTGCCGTCGGGGCTGCGGAAGCGGTGGAACTGCAGTACCGCTTCCTTCACTGCCACCGGCGCGTCCAGCGGCACATGCCCGCCGTCGCCCTCGGGCAGCATGCCTTCCTTACGCAGTTCGGCGATGGTGGTGCCGAGCATGATCCGCGCCGCCGCCTTTGCCAGCGGGACCGCGGTGGCCTTGGAAACGAACGGGACCGTGCGGCTGGCGCGGGGGTTGGCCTCGAGGACGTAGAGGACATCATCCTTGAGTGCGTACTGCACGTTCAGCAGGCCGCGGACCCCGATCCCCTTGGCCAGCGCGATGGTGGAGCGCCGCACCGCCTCGATATCGCTGCGCCCCAGTGTGATCGGCGGCAGCGCACAGGCCGAGTCACCGGAGTGGATCCCGGCCTCCTCGATATGTTCCATGACCCCGCCGAGGAACACCTCGTCGCCGTCGCAGAGCGCGTCGACATCGATTTCGATGGCGTCTTCGAGGAAACGGTCCACCAGCACCGGATGTTCGGGGCTCAGTTCGGTGGCGCGGGAGATGTAGCCCTCGAGGGATTTCTCGTCGTAGACGATCTCCATCCCGCGGCCGCCGAGCACATAGGACGGCCGGACAAGTACCGGGTAGCCGATATCGGCGGCGATCTTGCGGGCCTGTTCGAAGGTGGTGGCGGTGCCGTATTTCGGCGCGGGCAGGCCCGCGGCGACCAGGACATCGCCGAATTCGCCGCGGTCCTCGGCCAGGTCGATGGCGGCGGCACTGGTGCCGACCACCGGGACCCCGGCATCGGTGAGCTTCTGCGCCAGACCCAGCGGCGTCTGCCCGCCGAGCTGGACGATCACCCCCGCGACGGTGCCGGATTCGGATTCCGCGTGGTAGACCTCGAGCACGTCCTCGAAGGTGAGCGGTTCGAAATACAGGCGGTCGGCGGTGTCGTAGTCGGTCGAGACCGTCTCCGGGTTGCAGTTGACCATCACCGTCTCGTAGCCGGCGGCCGACAGCGTCTGCGCGGCGTGCACGCAGGAGTAGTCGAATTCGATGCCCTGCCCGATACGGTTCGGCCCGGAACCGAGGATGATCACCTTCGCGCGATCGGGCTGCGGGGCTACCTCGGATTCGGCCGCGGGGTCGAGTTCGTAGGCCGAGTAGTGGTACGGGGTCTTGGCCTCGAATTCGGCGGCACAGGTATCCACCGTCTTGAACACGGGGCGCACCCCGAGCCGGTGCCGCAGCGCGCGTACTCCGGTCTCTCCCGCCAGTTCCGGCCGCAGCGCGGCGATCTGCCGGTCGGACAGCCCGTGGTATTTCGCCCGGCGCAGCAGCGGTTCGTCCAGCACCGCGCTTTCGAGAAGCTCACCGCGCAGCTCCACCAGTCCGGCGATCTCGGCGACGAACCACGGGTCGATCCCGGATGCCTCGGCGACGGCCTCGATACTCGCGCCGAACCGCAGGGCCCGTTCCACCTGGTAGATCCGGCCCTCGGTGGGCGTGCGCAGATCCTTCAGGATCGCGGCGATCGCGGTGTCCACATCAGCTTGTCCGGCCGATTCCGGCGCCCATGCTCCGTCGGCGGCGGTCCAGAAACCGGTGGCCTTGGTTTCCAGTGAGCGCAGCACCTTGCCGAGGGCTTCGGCGAAGTTGCGGCCCAGCGACATCGCCTCGCCCACCGATTTCATGGTGGTGGTGAGCGTGGGGTCGGCACCGGGAAACTTCTCGAACGCGAACCGCGGCGCTTTCACCACCACATAGTCGAGGGTGGGTTCGAAACAGGCCGGGGTTTCCTTGGTGATGTCGTTGACGATTTCGTCGAGCGTGTAGCCGATGGCCAGTTTGGCCGCGATCTTGGCGATCGGGAAACCGGTGGCCTTGGATGCCAGTGCCGAGGAACGCGAGACACGCGGATTCATCTCGATGACGATGAGCCGGCCGTCGCTGGGATCCACCGCGAACTGGATATTGCAGCCGCCGGTGTCCACGCCGACCTCGCGCAGGATCGCGATACCGAGATCACGCATCTTCTGGTACTCGCGGTCGGTGAGGGTCAGGGCGGGGGCGACGGTCATCGAATCGCCGGTGTGCACACCCATCGGGTCCACGTTCTCGATCGAGCAGACGATCACGACATTGTCGCGGCCGTCCCGCATCAGCTCGAGCTCGTATTCCTTCCAGCCCAGGATGGATTCCTCGATGAGGACGTTCGCGGTCGGCGAGGCGGCCAGGCCGCCACCGGCGATCCGGTCCAGATCCGCGTCGTCGTAGGCCATCCCGGAACCGAGCCCGCCCATGGTGAACGAGGGCCGCACGACAACCGGGAAACCGAGTTCGTCGACGGTGTCGCGGACTTCGTCCATGGTGTGGCAGACCCGCGAGCGGGCACTCTCCCCGCCGACGCTCGCCACGATATCCTTGAACTTCTGCCGGTCCTCACCGCGCTGGATAGCCTCGAAATCCGCGCCGATCAGCTCGACACCGTACTTCTCCAGCACACCGCGCTCGTGCAGGGCGACCGCGGTGTTCAGCGCGGTCTGCCCGCCCAGAGTGGCCAGCAGGGCGTCCGGTCGTTCCTTCTCGATGACCTTTTCGACGAATTCCGGGGTGATCGGTTCCACGTAGGTGGAATCGGCGAATTCCGGATCGGTCATGATGGTCGCCGGATTGGAGTTGACCAGCGAAACCCGCAGTCCCTCCGAGCGCAGCACCCGGCAGGCCTGGGTACCCGAATAATCGAATTCGCACGCCTGGCCGATGACGATCGGGCCCGATCCGATGACCAGAATATGTTCGAGATCGGTACGGCGAGGCATCAGGCTCCCTTCATCTGACCGGCGAACCGGTCGAACAAGTACGCGGCGTCATGGGGTCCGGCGGCCGCTTCCGGGTGGTACTGCACGGAGAAGGCGCGGCCGTCCACCAGCCGCACGCCCTCGACGGTGCCGTCGTTGGCGCAGACATGGCTGACCTCGGCTTTACCGAACGGGGTATCGAACTGTTCACCGCGCTCGCCCTCCAGCGCGAAACCGTGGTTCTGCGCGGTGATCGAGATGCGGCCCGTCTCGTGCTCGACAACCGGGATATTGATCCCCCGGTGCCCGAACTTCATCTTGTAGGTGCCCCGGCCGAGCGCGCGGCCCAGAATCTGGTTTCCGAAGCAGATACCGAACAGCGGCAGGCCCTTGTCGAGCAGGCCCTGGGTGAGCGCGACCGCGGTATCGGCGGTGGCCGGATCACCGGGGCCGTTTGACAGGAACGCACCGTCGGGTTTCAGTTCCAGGATCTTGTCCAGGCTCGCCGACGACGGAACAACATGCACCCGCATGCCACGCTCGGCGAACATGCGCGGGGTATTGGATTTGATACCGAGGTCCACCGCGACCACCGTGAACCGGGGCGTGCCCTCGGGTTCGACGGTGTAGATCTCCTCGGTGCTGACCTCACCGGCCAGATCGGCCCCGAGCATCGACGGCTGACCGGTCACCCGGGAGACCAGCTCCGCGGTCTCGGCGAGCGCGGGCCCGGAGAAGATACCGGCCTTCATCGAGCCGCGACTGCGCAGATGCCGCACCACCGCACGGGTATCGATCCCGGCGATCCCGACGATGTTCTGCTCTTCCAGCTGCCCCGGCAGGGTTCCGGTGGCGCGCCAGTTCGACGCGCGGCGCGCGGGGTCGCGTACGGCATAGCCCGCGACCCAGATCCGCTGGGATTCGTCGTCCTCGTCGTTCCAGCCCGTATTGCCGATCTGCGGGGCCGTCGCCACCACGATCTGCCGGTGGTAACTCGGATCGGTGAGCGTCTCCTGGTAACCGGTCATCGCGGTGCAGAACACCGCCTCGCCGAGGGTCTGCCCGACCGCGCCGTAGGCGGTCCCGCGGAACACCCGCCCGTCCTCGAGGACCAGGGCCGCGGCTGTTGTCGTACTCGTCATCGTTCGTCTTCTCCCGTCGTTGCCCGCGCCCAAGCCGGATACACCGTTTTGTCGTCGCCCCGGAAACCGGTATCGATCTCGGTCCCGGTCGGCAGCGTCCAGCGGATCACCAGGACGCCGCCTTCGGTCATGACCTTGCCCGCGTGCCCGCGTTCGGTCCGGATGGCGGTGATGGATTCCTCCGGTATCCAGATCGCGGAGGCGCCCTGGCGTGCCAGCAGGATCCCGTGTTCGTACCGAGTCAGCTCCGCGGTCGCCCGGTAGCCCAGGTCGCCGACGGCTATCCGGTCCTGCCAGCTCGGCGCCATCGTGCTGCCGAGGTAGAGGCCGGTGGTCGTTTCCAGCACCTCCGCACCGGTGTCATCCGGTACCGGTGGCAGCTCGCCGATCCGCTCCTCCTGCCGGGCCGCGCGGTTACGCCAGCCCCGGTACATCAGATAGACGGCCAGCGCCCACAGCAGCACGCAGAGGACGACCCAGAGTGTCCGTTCCATCAGCGGCCTCCTACCGGAGCGGGGGCTGCGGCCACACCGTCGCGGGCGGTGATCCGGCCGCGCAGGACCGTGGTGGTCACCCGGCCGGGCAAGGTCATCGACTGGTAGGGGGTGTTACTCGAAATGCTGGCGAGATGCTCGCCCTCGACGGTCCAGCTCGCGTCCGGGTCGACCAGGACCAGGTTGGCGGGTTCGCCGACCTCGATCGGCCGCCCGTGGTCGGCGAGCCCGACGATCTCGGCGGGACGTTCGCTCATCACGCGCGCCACCCCACGCCAGTCCAGCAGACCGGGCCGGACCATGGTCTCCACGACGATCGACAACGCGGTCTGCAGGCCGAGCATCCCGGGCCGGGCCGCCGCGAATTCGCAGCATTTGTCCTGTTCGGCGTGGGGTGCGTGATCGGTGGCGACACAGTCGACGACCCCGGCGGCCAGCGCCTGGCGCAACGCCTCGGTATCGGCTCCCTCGCGCAGCGGTGGGTTCACCTTGTTCACCGCGTCATAGGTTTCCAGGCGGGCATCGGTGAGCAGCAGATGATGTGGGGTGACCTCGGCGGTGATCGCGATCCCCTGGTCCTTGGCCCATTTCACCAGTTCCACCGTGCCCGCGGTCGAAGCGTGGCAGATATGGACTCGCGCCCCGGCGTCGCGGGCCAGCAGCGCGTCTCGCGCCACGATGGATTCCTCGGCGGCGCGCGGCCAGCCTGCCAGACCCAGCCGGGCGGCGGTCGGGCCCTCGTGCGCGACCGCGCCACGGGTGAGCCGGGGCTCCTCGGCATGCTGGGCGATCAGCACATCGAGTGACCGCGCGTACTCCAGCGCCCGCCGCATGATCAGCGGATCGTGCACACAGTGCCCGTCGTCGGAGAACATCCGCACCGCGCCGGCACCGGCGGCCATGGTTCCCATTTCGGCGAGCTGTTCGCCCGCGAGCCCCACGGTGACAGCACCCACCGGATACACATCCACGAGCCCGACTTCCCGGCCGCGCCGCCAGACATGATCGGTGATCACCTGGGTATCGGCGACCGGCGAAGTGTTGGCCATCGCGAACACGGCGGTGTACCCGCCGAGAGCCGCTGCGGCGGAACCGGATTCGATGGTCTCGGTGTCCTCACGGCCCGGTTCGCGCAAATGTGTGTGCAGATCGACGAAACCGGGCAGCAGTACCTGCCCCGCCGCCTCGACAACCTCGGCATCACCCGCGGGCAACCCGGTCCCGATCTCCCGGATCACTCCGCCGGAGATCAGTACATCGACCTGGTCGCCTTCACCGTAGAGACGCACTCCGGTGATGAGGACAGTGTCCGCACCCGTACTCACACTCACGCCGCGGCCTCCTGGACACCGACCAGCAGGCGGAACAGCACCGCCATGCGCATATGGACTCCGTTCGTCACCTGTTGCAGCACCGCGGCGCGCGGGGAATCCGCCACCGACGACGCGATCTCCATCCCACGCAGCATCGGACCGGGGTGCAGCACCACCGCGTGCTCGTCGAGCATTCCCATCCGTCGTTCGCTCAGGCCGTAGCGGACCGCGTACTCGCGTGCCGACGGGAAGAACCCGCCGTTCATCCGCTCCGCCTGCACCCGCAGCATGAGCACCGCATCGGCGCCGGGCAGTTCGGAATCCAGATCCACCGAGACCCGCACCGGCCAGTCCTCGACACCCACCGGCAGCAGGGTGCGCGGCGCCACCAGCACCACTTCCGCGCCGAGGGTGGACAGCAGGAACGCATTGGACCGGGCCACCCGGCTGTGCAGGATATCGCCGACGATCACGACCCGCCGCCCGGCGATATCGCCCAGCCGCTGCCGCAGCGTGAGGGCGTCGAGCAGGGCCTGGGTCGGATGCTCGTGCGTACCGTCACCGGCGTTGATCACTGCCGGCACCGCGCTGCCCGACCGCCGCGACCAGTCCTCGAACCAGTGGGTGATCTGATGCGCCGCACCGGAGGACGGGTGGCGCACGATGAGCGCGTCGGCGCCGGCCGCGTGCAGCGTCAGCGCGGTATCGCGCAGCGATTCCCCTTTGGCGACAGAGGAACTGCTCGCGCTCACATTGATCACATCGGCGCTCATCCATTTGCCGGCGACCTCGAACGAGACCCGGGTCCGGGTGGAGTTCTCGAAGAACACCGTCATCACCGTGCGACCGCGCAGAGTGGGCAGTTTGCGCACTTCACGGCCCAGTAGCGCCTGTTCGAAGCGTTCGGCTTCGTCGAGCAGTTCCGTGGCGGTGGCACGATCCAGATCGGTCACCGTCAGCAGATGTCTCACTGTCCCTCCCCCTGATGCAGGAAAACGCCGTCACGGCCGTCGTGTTCGGTCAGCAGCACCGATACATCCTCGGTCCGTGAGGTGGGTACGTTCTTGCCGACGAAATCGGCTCGGATCGGCAATTCGCGATGTCCCCGGTCGACCAGGACGGCCAGTTGGACGGCGCGCGGCCGGCCCAGATCACGGAGGGCGTCGAGCGCGGACCGGACGGTGCGCCCGGAGAAGAGCACATCGTCGACCAGTACGACCAGCGCGTCCTCGACCCCGCCCTCGGGTACCGAAGTCCGTTCCAGCGGCCGGTGCGGTTTGCTGCGCAGATCGTCGCGGTAGAGCGTGATATCGAGCGACCCGAGCGCGGGGCGCACACCGGAGAATTCCTCGACCTTGTCGGTGAGCCGCGCCGCGAGCGTGGTGCCCCGGGTCGGGATCCCGATCAGCACCACGCGGGGTGTCCCCGGGTCGCCGGAGTCGAGAGCGGTACGTTCGATGATCTGGTGCGCGATCCGCGCGACGGTCCGGCCGACATCGGAGGGGGACAACAGTTCCCGTCCCGCCGCCACCCATTCCGGCGTATGCCGCTCGGTGGGTGGCGTCGCCTCGGCAGCGCCGGATGTGGCGGCCCGTTCCTCGGGCACAGCCATGCCGACCTCCTTCCCCGCCTCGCCGGACGGTCCGTTAAAGGATGTCTTACGCTGAGCAGCCTATCAGCCGCGGAACGGTACTTTTCACCAGGTGAGGCCGCTGAACAAGGTGTGAGCGCGGCCACCCGCACACCCGGGTGACCGGCGGTGTGAGCACCGCTACCCGGCCCCGGTGGCCATCATTCGCGGACTGCGAGAACCTTTCCGGCCGCATGGTCGCCGCCGAGTGTCGCCGGCCGCCCGTACGCCGCGACGAGATCGTCCCAGGCACGAAACGTGGTTCGCCAGCCGTGGGTGGCGAACCACGTTTCCGCCTCCGGGCCGAGCCCGTTGACCGGCCGCCCGCTCGCGTTGTCGGCCATGACGAGTTCACGCAGCGCGCTGTACCGCGGCGCTGCCGCATCCACCTCGAACCGCCCGATACCGAACCGGCTCCCCGGCGCGGAAAGCCGGGTCACCGCCTCGGCCACCGCGTAGGCATCGGGTCTGGCGAGGTAGCCGAGCACGCCTTCGTCGATCCAGGCGGTGGGCAGATCGGTACGAAACCCCTGCGTGAGCAGGACCCGCTCCCAGTCACCGGCCAGATCCGCGGCCACCACCCGGCGCGTGCAGACCGGCCGCGCCCGGTGCGCGGCCAGGACCGGTTCCTTGAAGTCGAAGAGTTCGGGCAGATCCACCTCGAAGAACAGCGTGCCGGGCGGGAGCGGGAGCCGGAAGGCCCGCGTGTCCAGGCCCGCGCCGAGCAGGACGATCTGCGGACAGCCCGCGTCGACGGCCTCCTGGACCGAATCGTCGACGGCTTTCACCGCGAGGGTGCGGCCCTCGTAGAACTGATCGGCCAGCGTTTCCATCCGCGACCAGCGGTCGTCGTCGAACCCCGGGCGTGCGGCGGCGAGGAAGGCCTCGGCCAGCGGGTCCGTGTACAACCCGTCGGGCCGCCCGGTCTCGCGGACGCGGATGAGCGCGACCCCGAGCGCGGTCATCGCCACGCCGGCGGTCGGGATCGGTACGGCTGGTTCGGTCATCGGCGACGCTCCTCGGAAACTTACTTGCCGCCCGGCTAGTCAACCGCGCTGCGGATGAAGTTAGGCTCCGTCCGGCAGACCGTCAAGCACGAGGAGAATCCGTTGGGCGCTCGGCGCAGCGATACCCGCGACCGCATCCGCGCTGTCGCCATGGAGCTGTTCTCGGAACAGGGCTACGAGAAGACGTCACTGCGGCAGATCGCCGAAAAGCTGGATGTCACCAAAGCCGCGCTGTACTACCACTTCCGGACGAAGGAAGATATCGTCGCCAGCCTCTCCGACGATATGCGCCGCGGTATCGACGATTTGGTCACCTGGGCGGAATCCACCCCACCGGGTAGAGCACGCGCCGAGGCAATACTCGACCGCTATGGAGCCCTGCTGCACAGCACCGGCCGGGACATGGTGCGGTTCATGCACGAGAACCAGCCCGCCTTCCGCGAGCTCGGCTTCGGCGTCAGCTTGCGTTATCAATTCCGGCTGATCGCCGATCTGATGACCGAACCCGGCCATGCGCCGCTGGAGGTCTTCCACGCCCGGCAAGCCCTGCTCGCGATCAGCTGGAGTACGGCGATGATGGGCGATCTCCCCCTGTCGGACGACGAATGCTACCGAGCCGCGATCGCTATCGCCCACGACATCCTGGGGTGATTCGCCCGGGTTGCCGAACCACTACGGCGAGCCGAATCGAACTCTTATCGAACGTATGTTCGCCTATTCGATATGCTGTAGCCATGTCGACACCGCTGCAGGGATCACTGCTCGACGGCTTCGGCGCGATCGAGCTCGAGCCGCTGACGGATATCCGCCGGACACACCTCACCAAGGGAGCCTGGGTGGATCTGCGGCCGGGGTGGTTACGCGGCGCGGACGAACTCTTCGACCACCTGACCACCGCCGTTCCGTGGTACGGCGAACGACGGCCGATGTACGACCGCGTGGTCGACGTACCGCGACTGCTGTCCTTCTACGACGAGTCCGCGGCCCTACCCCATCCCGTTCTGGCGGAGGCGCGCACCGCGCTGACCCACCATTACCGCGAGGAACTCGGCGAACCGTTCCGCACCGCCGGCCTCTGCTACTACCGCGACGGCCGGGACAGCGTGGCATGGCACGGCGATACCCTCGGCCGCGGTGCCGTGCACGACACCATGGTCGCCATCCTCACGCTGGGCGCACCCCGGCCGCTGCTACTGCGCCCCCGCGCGGGCGGTCCCAGCCTGCGATTCCAACCGGGACACGGCGACCTACTCGTAATGGGCGGATCATGCCAGCGCACCTGGGAACACGCCGTGCCGAAATCCCGGCGGGCGACCGGACCGCGGATCAGTATCCAGTTCCGGCCCCGCGATGTGCGCTGAACGCCGTCAGGAAACCACGAACCCCGAGCTCGGACAACGGATTTTCCACCGGCGACTACGGGGTTCGCAGTACCGAGCGCACCAACTCCGCCACCGCCTCCAGCAGCCGATCCGGCGCACCGGAGCGGACGAGGTCCGGCACGGTCGGCCCGGAGAGACTGTCCATCAGCAACCGGCCGACAACCTCCGCGTCCAGATCGGGCCGCGCCGCGCCGAGCAATGCGGTGATGTGATCCCGCCAGAACCGGTGGAATTCCTCGGTGCGCGGATGCGGTGGGACCGTCCGGTAAACCGCCATCAAATCCATATTGCCGATCACCAGCCGGGCCAGTGCTTCGAGAAAAGCGATCAGCCGATCCCCGGCCGGCGCACCCGGCCCCAGCGGCGGAGGCCCCTCGGTGACGGCGACCCGCAGCGTGAGCGCGCTCTCGGCGACCAATTCGTGCAAGAGACCGGCGCGATTGCCGAACCGGTGGAAGATGGTGCCTTTCCCGACGCCGGCGGCGGCTGCGACACGGTCCATGGTGACGGCTTCCGCGCCGTGTTCGGACAGCAGCGCGGCTGTCGCGTCGAGGATCGCGCGCCGGTTGCGGGCAGCATCCGCACGTTCCTTCGCCGGGCCCATCGCACCACCTTCGTTGACAAGTTGACTGACGGTCCATATGTTGGGCAACAATAAATGGACCGTCAGTCAACTTATGGAGTTTCCGATGCGGGCAATCGTAATGACGGGTACCGGCGGCCCCGAGGTCCTGGTACCTCGCAAGGTCCCGCGACCCCACCCGGACGCGGGCGAAGTACTGATCCGTGCCGCGGCCATCCCCGTCCTCTACCCCGAAACCCAGCTGCGCTCCGGAGCGTTCCCGATCGCCGCGCCCCCGCCTGTGGTCTTCGGCTACCAAGCCGCCGGCGAGATCGTCGACGTGGGTGCCGGTGTCGCACGCGATCTCGTAGGCCGGCGCGTGGTCGCCGCCACCGCCGGTTTCGGTTCCTATGCCGAATTCTCCTGCGCGAGGGCGGAGAACGCGATACCCATACCCGACAGCGTTTCGACCGAGGACGCGGCCGCCGCCATGATGAGCGGTTCGGTCGCGCTGGCGCTGCTGGAGCGGGCGAACCTGACCGGATCCGAGACCGTCGTCGTCGAAGCCGGAGCCACGGGCGTGGGGAGCTATCTGATCCAGCTCGCCCGGGAATTCGGCGCGGCCTACGTGATCGCCACGGCCGGCGGCCCCGCCAAGATCGAGCATGCCCGAGCGCTGGGCGCCGATCAGGTGATCGACCATCGAGAGGACGGGTGGACCGGCGCACTCCGCGAAAGCGCTCCCGGCACCGTCGATATCGTCTTCGATTCTCTGGGCGGCGACTCGGCAGCGGCACTCCTGCCGGCGATGACCCCCGGATCGGGCCGGATGCTCAGTTACGGCTGGCTCACCGGTGCGCCGGCACAGGTATCGGCAGCCGACCTGATAGCGGGCGGCCTCACCCTCACTGCCTGCGCGGGTCCGGCCTGGCAGGAGCGCACGAACCGGGCTCGACCCGATATCCTCCCCCGGGTCCCCGGCCTGGCACCTCAGGCCGTGACCACCCTGCCCCTCGAGCAGGCGGCCCGTGCCCACGATCTCGTGGAGTCACGGGCTCTACTGGGCAAGGTGATCCTGCAGCCGACCGCCACGATGTGATCCGGCTGTTCGCGATTTGGGCGATCGGGTCAGCGCCGCAGTACGAAGAAGTAAGGGTCGGCCATCCCGCGCATATCCATCACGCCGAGCAGGGCATCGGGCCCGAGCCGGCGGAAATGGTCGATGATCGGCCGGTGGTCGTAAACCATCGCTGCGCTGACCACACCCCGGTACTCGATATCCCGCAAGCGTGCGGTCGGTTTGCGGGTGCGCAACAGCGGGGCGAGGGTGCGCAGATTGTTGCGCACCGGGCGCAGCCATTCCGGCTTGACTTTATCCGCCAGCGAAAGCGTGACCCGGCGGGGATCCACCGCGAAAACAGTGCCGCGCTCATCGGTGAACAACAACGGATGCACCTCTTCGGGAGCATCGAACTGTTTTCCGAACCAACCGGATTCGGTCAGAATACCGTCCATCGGATGGCCGGTCGGCAGTTCTTCACCACGCCAGCGGCCGGTGGTCACCTCGTCGACCCGGGCCGCGGGGAGCCCGTCGAAGATCTCCCACGCCTGCGCGGTGGTGCAGCCGCCCTCGGGCAGCACAGTTTCGGTGTTCTCGGTCATTTCCGCGCTCCTCGAACTCTGGTGGGATGTTGCGACGAACAGCCTATCGCTGTCTCATCCCCGGCAGTACCGGCGGCGGATACCGCTCGAGCATCATCGGGCACCGGTCCGGAAATCAGCCCGTGATCTCCCACTCGTGGACCGTCAATTCCGAGGATCCCGAGGTGTGCAGCGGATCGGTGAACACCACCGCCTCCGCCGCCGCGAGGGAATCGGCGAGCACGATGTAGGCGCCCCCGGTCCCGTCGGTGAACCGGCCGGTCTCCTGCAGCATGCCCCGCGCGCGCAGGCCGTCCAGGAACTGCCGGTGCGGTTCGCCGGCAGCCGGATCGTACTCGGCCCCGCGTAACGCGAGAACCAGGTATTTACGCACGTCAGCTATCCGGTTCCGGATGCTGGTCGTCCGTGCGGGATGCCGCCGCGGCCGCCCGGATCTGCGGTGCCACCTGCACCACCTGGCCCAGGACACCGTTGACGAAGCCGGGAGAATCGTCGGTGGACAACTCCTTGGCCAGTTCCACAGCCTCGTCCACGGCGACGATCGGCGGAACATCGGTGGCGTACAGCAGTTCCCATACCGCAACCCGGAGAATGGCGCGGTCTACGGCGGGCAATCTGGACAGGGTCCAATCCTGCAGATAGGACTCGATGGTGCCGTCGACCCGGTCCAGCTCCTCGGCGATACCGTCCACCAGGATCCGGGTGTAGGCATGCACCGGCGCGACCGCCTGATCCCGCGCGGCGAGCTCGATCCGCTCGTCGGCCAGATCGGCGGGGTCGACATCACGGGCCTCGGCCTCGAACAGCAGGTCCACCGCCCGGCGACGGGCCTTGTGGCGGGCGCCGAGTTTCTTGTACGCGGATTTCTTGTCCGCCGGCTGGTCGGCCACGATCAGGAGTTGACTCGGCCCAGGTAGCTGCCGTCGCGGGTATCGATGCGGAGCTTGTCACCCGTGTTGATGAACAGCGGGACCTGGACCTCGGCGCCGGTCTCCACAGTGGCCGGTTTGGTACCGCCGGTGGAGCGATCGCCCTGCAGGCCGATATCGGTGTGGGTGACCTCGAGCTCGGCAGTCACCGGCAGTTCCACGTACAGCGGCGCACCCTCGTGCATGGCGACCTGCACGGTCATGTTCTCCAGCACGAACCGGGCCTGTTCACCGATGGTGCCCTCGGCGATGGAGATCTGGTCGAAGGTCTCCCCGTCCATGAAGACGTAATCGGAACCGTCGTGGTACAGGTAGGTCATATCCCGGCGGTCGACCGTGGCGGTCTCCACCTTCACACCGGCGTTGAAGGTCTTGTCGACGATCTTGCCGGACAGCACGTTCTTCAGTTTGGTCCGCACGAAGGCAGGACCTTTACCCGGCTTGACGTGCTGGAATTCGACGATCTGCTGGAGATTCCCGTCGATCTTCAGCACGAGGCCGTTCTTGAAGTCGCTGGTGTCCGCCACGGTGTTCGGGTCTCCTCGGTTCTCGGGCGACCGGCGTCATCCGACGACGGTCAGGTCTTTGCTGGTGTTGGTGAGCAGTTCCGGGCCCCCTTCGCGCACCACGAGCGTGTCCTCGATCCGGACCCCGCCGCGGCCGGGAAAGTACACACCTGGTTCGACGGTCACCGCCACGCCAGACTGGAGTGTACCCGTGCCGGTTTTCGCGATGCCGGGCGCTTCGTGGATGCGCAACCCCACGCCGTGACCCAAGCCGTGCACGAACAGCGAGCCGTGGCCGGCGGCGGCGATCACCTCGCGAGCCGCCGCGTCCACATCGGCGCACGGGATCCCGGGGCGCAGCGCCTCCCGGCCGGCGCGTTGCGCGGCGTGCACCAGGTCGTAGACCTCACGCTGCCAGTTCGCGGGTGGGCCGAGGACGAAAGTCCGGGTCATATCGGAGTGGTAGCCGCCCACGATCGCCCCGAAGTCGATCTTCACGAAATCACCGGTGGCCAGCACGGCGTCGGTGGGCCGATGATGCGGGATCGCGGAATTCGTCCCGGCGGCGACAATGGTCTCGAAGGCGATACCGGCGGCACCGCGTTCGAACATCGCCCATTCGAGATCCCGGGCGACCTGGCGTTCGGTGCGGCCCGGGCGCAGCGCACCGTTCTCCAGTAACGCGGCCAGCGCCTCGTCGCCGACCGTGCAGGCCGCGCGCAGCAGATCTACCTCGTAGTCGTCCTTGACCATTCGCAGCTGCTCGACAAGACCCGGAGTCGCGACGAAGTCCAGCCCGGTGCCGAGTTCGGCGAGGCCACGGTGCTGGTCGACGGTGACGATATGACTCTCGTAACCGAGACGCCCGAACTGCCACTCCCCCGCCAGTTCCACGACCCGCCGGGCCACCGCGCGGGCGATCTCGGCCCGCAGATCGGGAACCTGCTCGGCGACCTGAGTGTCGTAACGACCGTCCGTCGCGATGACCGTGCGCTCCTCGGCGGTCGCCGTATCCCACGAATGCACCAGTAGCGCGGCATTGGACCCGGTGAATCCCGTCAGATAGCGGATATTCACCAGATCGGTGACCAGCAGACCGTCGATCTCGTTCTCGACCAGCAGGTTGCGCAGCAGCCCCCGCCGCGCGGCGTAATCGGGCCGCGTCTGTGGGCCACGGCCGGAATCAGCAGACATGGGACAAAAGTACCGCCGGACCGCTTGCACTACACATGCCCGGTCCGGCGCACCGGTTCCGGAAAGCACGGTATTCACAGGATGCGGGTGGGTACTGCGGTTATCCACAATTCACGAACATGTCCGTCGCGGCACCTCGATCGCCGCGAGGGTGAGTGGTGTGACGACACTCGGATTCCTGGTCTTGGCCGGATGGTGCGTGGTTCTCAGCCGCTGCGATATCCGGAGCCGGCGGCTGCCGAATCCGCTCACCGCGACAGGAGCGGCCGGCGTCCTCTTGTACGCGGCACTGACCGGCCACTTCTGCGTCGCGGTCCGGGGCGCCGTATTACTGGCCATCCCGTACCTGCTGGTACATCTGCTGTGGTCGGCAGCGCTGGGCGCGGGCGATGTGAAATTGGCCGTGGGGCTCGGCGCGGCGGCGGCGCTCGGCGGCGGGCAGTCCTGGATGTGGTCGGCTCTCGCCGCCCCACTGTTCACCGCCGCGGCCGGGATCGGCCTGCTACTCGGCAGGCACACCGCTCCCCGGCTGTTCCGGGCCGCCGGGCCCCCCGGCGAATCACCCGGCCCGGCCCGGGCCCGCTCGCCCGGCGGCCGATCCACGGCCGTCGCACACGGCCCCTCGATGTGTGCCGCGACACTTCTCGGCCTGGCTCTGTGGTGATCACCTGGCAATCCCGCGCAGCCCCCGGCTCCGGGCCCGGTGAGCACCGCCGACCGCCTGCCCCGGCCGCGGCGCCCACATGGGAAGATGGTCGGCGTGCTGCGCTGGATAACTGCTGGAGAATCCCACGGACCCGCTCTCGTCGCCATTCTGGAGGGGATGGTCGCCGGTGTCGAGGTGACCTCGGCGGAGATCTCCGCACAGCTGGCGCGCCGCCGGCTCGGCTACGGTCGCGGCGCCCGGATGAAATTCGAGGCGGACAAGGTATCCGTGATCGGCGGGGTCCGGCACGGGCGCACCATGGGCGGGCCGGTCGCGATCGAGGTCGCCAATTCCGAATGGCCCAAATGGACCACGGTGATGTCCGCCGATCCGGTGGACGAGGCCGAACTCGCCGAACTGGCCCGCAACGCCCCGCTGACCCGGCCGCGCCCCGGCCACGCCGACTATTCCGGAATGCTGAAATACGGCTTCGACGATGCCCGCCCGGTGCTGGAACGGGCCAGTGCCCGGGAAACCGCCGCGCGGGTCGCGGCCGGCACCGTGGCGCGGGCTTTCCTGCGCCAGGCGCTCGGGGTGGAGGTCGTCTCCCATGTCGTCGCCATCGGCACCGCGGCGAACACCACCGGCGTGGTCCCCGGCGCGACAGATCTGGCCGCGATCGACGAGAGCCCGGTCCGGGCTTTCGACACCGCGGCCGAGGCCGCCATGATCGCCGAGATCGAGGCGGCGAAAAAGGACGGCGATACCTTGGGTGGTGTCGTCGAGGTGGTCGTCAGCGGGCTCCCGATCGGACTGGGTTCCTTCACCAGCGGCGAGAACCGGCTGGACTCGCGACTCGCGGCGGCACTCATGGGGATCCAGGCGATCAAGGGTGTCGAGGTCGGCGACGGCTTCGAGACGGCCCGGCGGCGCGGCAGCCTGGCACACGACGAAATGCGCCCCGGCCCCGACGGCGTGCTGCGCTCCACCAACCGCGCGGGCGGCCTGGAGGGCGGGATGACCAACGGCGAGGCGCTGCGGGTCCGCGCGGCGATGAAGCCCATTTCCACCGTCCCCCGGGCGCTGGCCACGGTCGATATGTCCACCGGAGCGGAAGCATCGGCGATCCACCAGCGCTCCGATGTATGCGCGGTACCGGCCGCGGGAGTCGTCGCCGAGTCCATGGTGGCGCTGGTGGTGGCGCAGGCGGCGCTGGAGAAGTTCGGTGGCGACTCTGTCTCCGAAACGGTGAGCAACCTCGACGGGTACCTGAAGCGGATCAGCGGGCGCCCGCATCTGACCCCGGGCGAACCCATCGCCGCCGATCCGGCGTAATGATCGAGCAGACCGGTCCGCACAGCCCGCGGGTGGTGCTGGTCGGCCCGCCGGGCGCGGGAAAGACGACCATCGGCCGGAAACTGGCCCGCGAACTCGGGGTCGAGCTCTACGACACCGACGCCGGTATCGAAGAGGCCACCGGACGGACCATCCCCGAAATCTTCGCCGCCGACGGTGAGCCGGAATTCCGCCGGATCGAGGAAGAAGTGGTGGGCCGCGCCCTGCGCACCGAGCCAGGCGTGGTCTCGCTCGGCGGCGGCGCGATCCTGTCCGAGACCACTCGCGCGCTGCTGCGGGAACAAACAGTGGTGTACCTGGAGATCAGTATCGCCGAGGGTCTGCGCCGCACCGGTGCCACGAATACCCGGCCGCTGCTCGGCGGAGCCGATCCGGGCACGAAGTACCGGGAACTCATGCGGATCCGGCGGCCGCTCTATCGGGAGGTCGCGTCCGTGCGCCTACGCACCGACGGGCGCAGCCCGGGCCGGGTGGTCCGCGCGATCATGGGAAAACTCTCCCTCGATTCCGTCCTGGCCGAGACAACGAAGACGGATACCTCCACCGGTTCGAACCCGAAGCGCACCAGTAGGTCCCGCGCCCGTCGCCGAGCCCGGGCACGGCGCGCGGCCGCCGCCGCGCAGGCGGCGAAGGCGCCGGCCACCGAGAACCAGGGCACCGACGATGCCACGGCGAAGAACCGGGCCGAGAGGGCGGAGGCGAGTTCCGGCGCGACCGGCACCGGTTCCGACCGGTCCGAATCCACCGACAACGGTGTGCGCACGCCCGGGCGCTCCCGGCGGGCGCGGGCCCGGCGGGCGCGGGCACGTCGGCAACAACGCGAACAGGCCGAGCAGACACAGACAGGAACGGAGCAGCCCAGGTGACAGAACCGACACGTATCGAGGTCCGCACGGCACAGCCCTATCCGGTGATCATCGGCCGCGGTTTGCTCGGTGATCTCGTCGAGGTCGTGACCGGTTCCGGTGGCGCACGCACCGTCGCCCTCTTCCACCAGCCGTCGCTGGTCGAAACAGCCGAGGTGGTACGCACGGCGCTGGCCGACGCCGGGCTCGACGCGCACCGGATCGAGATCCCGGACGCGGAGGCAGGTAAGGAACTTGCCGTCGCGGGATTCTGCTGGGAGGTACTGGGCCGGATCGGCCTGACCCGTAGCGATGTGGTGGTCAGCCTCGGCGGTGGCGCGGCCACCGACCTCGCGGGTTTCGTCGCCGCCACCTGGATGCGCGGAGTGAAGATCGTGCATGTCCCGACCACCCTGCTGGCGATGGTGGACGCGGCGGTCGGCGGTAAGACCGGTATCAACACCGAAGCCGGTAAGAATCTGGTGGGTTGTTTCCACGAACCGTCGGCGGTGCTGGTGGATCTGGTGACCCTGGAAACCGTGCCGCGCAACGAGATCGTCGCCGGTATGGCCGAGATCATCAAGGCCGGGTTCATCGCCGACCCGGTGATCCTCGAGTTGATCGAACGGGATCCGGAGGCCGCGCTCGACCCGACCGGTGAGGTGCTGCCGGAGCTGATCCGGCGCGCTGTCGCCGTCAAAGCGGAGGTGGTCGCGGCCGACCTCAAAGAGTCCGCGCTGCGCGAGATCCTCAATTACGGCCACACCCTGGGCCATGCCATCGAACGCCGGGAGCGCTACCGCTGGCGTCATGGCGCGGCCGTCGCGGTGGGCCTGGTATTCGCCGCCGAGCTGGGCCGGCTGGCCGGTCGTCTCGATGACGCCACCGCGGACCGGCACCGCAGCGTCCTGGAAAGCGTCGGCCTGCCCACCACCTACGATCCCGACGCTCTGCCGCAGCTGCTGGAAGGTATGCAGACCGATAAGAAGACCCGATCCGGCGTGCTGCGTTTCGTCGTACTCGACGGGCTGGCCAAACCGGGCCGGTTGGAGGGTCCCGATCCCGCATTGCTCGCGGCCGCGTATTCGGCTGTTGCCGGAGCGGGCACGACCGGGGGCAGCGCCGTCCTGTTGTGACCGGATGCTGACGACGGCCGGGATTCCCGGCCGTCGACCCGGCGATCAGCCGGCAACAAGGGCGATCAGCCGGCAACAAGAACGGTGGCCGTCGCCGCATACCGGTAGCGGCAGATGTCCATCCGTCCGGGCCCGCCGCTACCGGCGGGCGGATGGAGTGGGCTCAGGCAGGCGAACCGGCGGGTGTCAGTGTCTCGGTGGAAGCCGGGCGATCGTGTTCGCGGCGCGCAAGTAACCGGCCCACCGCGACGCCGACAAGGCCCGGCACGAAGATCAGCAGCACGATGAACGCGGAGGCTGCGGTCGATTCGAACAGCAGCCCGGCGTCGCCGAGATCGATCTTCGGAACGAAATCCAGCGCCCAGGAGACCAGGCCGCAACCGATACCGCCGACGACCGCGGCCTGCAGCCACAGAATCGTCAAGTCGGCGCCGTGCTCGGAATTCGGGTTGGCCCGCCGATCGGCGCGGCCGTCCCGCAGCCCCCACGCCACCGCGGCGCCGATCAGCGCCACCAGGCACAACAGTCGCAACCACAGCCCGTAGGTCGGGACGAACCCCATCGCGAATCCGAGGAGTACCCGGAGCACGACGGCCAGTCCACCGAGCGCCAGTGCCCGCAACAACCACGCAGTCATGCCGATCACCATAACGCCCCTCGCGCAAAGCTAGAACCCGTTACAGAAGATCGGGGGCAAACTGCGTGCTCACCGGGCAATCAGCCCAGGTCGGCGAGAGCAGCCGCCATCGCCGACCGCGGGGCGGGTTGCCCGGTGAATTGTTCGACCTGCCCGTAGGCCTGTTCGAGCAGCATCTGCAAACCACTGATCACGGTATGCCCCGCGGCGGCGACCGCTTCTGCCATCGGTGTGGGCCACGGGTTGTACAGGGCGTCCAGCACCACCGGTGCCGAGGCCACGGATCCGGCGACCACCGCGGCCGCCTGATACGGGACCGTGCTGATCACCGCTCCGGCCCCCGCGCAGCGCCGCGCCAGCTCGGGCGAATCGAAGCCGATCACCTCTGCTGTCGCGCCGAGCCGTGCGGCGAGCTCGCGCGCGCCCGCCGCGCGGCCGGCGTCACGGGCGACGATGGTGACCCGCTGAGCACCGAGCTCGGTCAGCGCCAGTAACGCCGGTCGCGCGGTGCCACCCGCGCCCAGCACCACCGCCTCGGACAGTCCGGCCACCCCGCCACCGCGCAGTGCGCCCAGGACACCGTCCACATCCGTACAGTCGGCCCGCCAACCGGACTCGGTCCGGACCAGGGTGTTGGCCGAGCCGACGAGCACCGCCCGTTCGGTCCGTGCACTCGCGTACGCCAGCGCCGCTTCCTTCCCCGGCATGGTCACCGATAACCCGACCCATTCCGGACCCAGCCCGTCCACCAGCCGGGGCAATTGCTCGGCGGTGCATTCGATCCGGTCATAGGACCAGTCCAGGCCGAGAGCCCGATAGGCCGCCCGGTGCAGTTGCGGGGATCTGGAATGGGTGATGGGGCTACCGAGTACGGCCGCCCGCCGCGAGCCGGGCGCTGTCTCTTCTTCAGCGCCCACTGTCGAGGATCCCGCTGTTCAGAGCCTGTTCGATATTCTGCAGATGCTCGCTGTAGCTCTTGGTGAACAGCGTCGTGCCCTGTTGGTCGACGGTGACGAAGTACAGCCAGTCACCGGGTTCCGGTTTCTCCATCGCCTGCAACGCGCCGATCGACGGTGACGCGATCGGCGTGGCGGGCAGCCCGGCCATCGCGTAGGTATTCCACGGCGTGGTCTGCGCACGGTCGGCATCGGTCGTCGCGAGCTCCGTTTTGTCGAGCGCGTAATTGACCGTGGAATCGAACTGCATCGGCTGACCGACTTCGAGCCGGTTCAGGATCACCCGGGCGACCTTACTCATATCCTGGGGCAGCGCTTCACGTTCCACCATGGAGGCGCCGATCAGTGTTTGGTACGGGCTCAGTCCGTTGGCGCCGCCGGATTGCAGGACTCCGGTGGCCTCGTAACTCGCCGCACTCTCGCTGACCAGTTTCCGCAGGATTTCCTGGGCAGAGCTGTTCGGATCGAAATCCCAGCTACCGGCGGCGATCAGACCCTCGAGCTGGCGGCGCCGGTCGGGCACCTGCCGCACATTCTCCATCGCCCATTCGGGTACCCCGAGCGCGGCGAGATCGGTGCTCGCACCGGCTTCTTCGAGCTGTTCGTAGGTAACACAGTGGCGCTGATCGCCGGCACCGACACAGCTGGCGGTGGCGATCTTGGTGTAGATCCCCTCTTTGCGCGCCCCGGTGTTCACATCGTGCTGATCGTGCAGCTGCCGGCCCTCGGAGATGACCATGGTGCCCACCCGCGATTCGGGCGCGATCAACGCCGCGACCGCGTCCTTGGCCGGGCTCCGCTCCGGGACCGCGTAGTAGCCGGGCTGTACGGAGCTCATCCCCTCGTTCTGCACCGCCGCCTCGTAGAAAGCGTCCGAACTCGCCACGACTCCGGCCTCGGCCATCGTGGCCGCGATCTCGGTGGCGGTATCGCCGTCCGCGACCTGAACTACTACCGGCGCGCCGCCGGGTCCCGCGAAATCCTCGGGCGGGGTGTAGCGGTTGACGATTTTGTACACACCGGCGCCGACGACGAGAACCAGCACAATCGCGGCAGCCGCCCAGAACCACTTCCGGCGGCGACCCCCCTCTTCTTGTTCGCGGGCCCTGCGGGCGGCCGCCCGGCCACCGCGGCGCGGCCCGGGGCGAGCACCGGCCCGGGTGCGGGTACGCCGTCGCGGTTCCGGATCGGGCTCGGGTTCGTCGTCGTAGTCGTACTCGTCGTCGTCGATGTACTCGTCGTCATCGACATAGCGGGGAATGACCGCGGTGTCATCGTCTTCGTAGGGGTCCCAGCCGGGATCCGGCCGGTCGTCCCGCCCCGGGGCACCGGCGACCGGCGGGGCTGGCGGCGGGGCTACCGCCCGGCGGCGGGACCGCTCCCAGGCCTGGTCGTCGCGGCGGTACCGCCGCTCGGCCTCGCGCTGCCGGAATCGCGCCTCCGCCTGCGCCCACCGATCCGTCATACATCGTCTCCGAACAACGCGGTACGTGCCGCGTCCTCGGCCGACCTCATCATCGAACTCCGTTCGTCCAACCAGCTCTGCAGGATCGATACAGCAGCCGCTTGGTCGATCACCTGCCGCTGTCCACGTGCTCGGACACCACTGTCCCGCAGAGCGCGTGCAGCAGACACCGTAGTCAAACGTTCGTCGGAAAGGCGGATCGGCACTTCGGGCAGCGAGTCGCGCAACTTTCCGGCGAACTCGACCGCCAGCCGCGCCGCGGTACCACTCTCGCCGCGCAAGGTCCGGGGCAGCCCGACGATGATCTCCACCGCCTCGTATTCCGCCGCGATCGCGACGATCCGCGCGATATCCGCGCCGGCTGGCGTTGTACCTCCGGAACCCCGTCCGGACTTGCGGCCGCGGCCGGTCGCCCCGGCCCGCGGCACGGTCTCCACCGGAGTCGCGAGGACGCCGTCGGGATCACTGGCGGCCACACCGATCCGGACACTTCCCACGTCGATTGCCAGCCGCCGGCCGCGGCCGGGATCGGAATCGGGGTGCGGCCGATCGACCGGAGTGTCCGGAGTACCCGGGCCGGAATCAGCCGCCATCAGCCGGCGTGTGCGCCGATATGGTCCCGGACCGCCGCCAGGCCCGCCTCGATACCCGACGGGTCCGAACCCGCGCCCTGGGCCATCTCCGGCTTTCCGCCACCGCGTCCGGAGATACTCGGGCCGAAGACACCGACCAGCGCACCGGCGGCGAAACCGAGTTCCTGGGCCGCCTTGTTCACGGTCACGACGAACGGCACCTTGCCCTCGTTATTTCCCAGCAACACCACGATGGCAGGCGATGAGCCCAGCCGTCCGCGGATATCGGTCGCCAGCGTGCGCAGATCGCCGGCCGCCACGCCCTCCGGCGCCGCCGCGGCCACCAGCAGTACCTCGCCGATCCGTTGCGCGCCGTCGGCATAGGAGCCGGCGGAGGACAATACCGCCGCGACCTTGGTGCGCTCGAGTTCCTTCTCGGCGACCTTGAGCCGGTCCACCAACTGTTCGACCCGGCCCGGCACCTCATCGGACGGCACCTTCAGCATCGAGGCGACTCCGGCCAGCAGCGCCCGCTCCTTCGCCAGATGCCGGTAGGAATCCAGACCGACGAACGCTTCCACGCGGCGCACACCCGACCCCACAGAGGATTCACCGAGCAGAGTGATCGGGCCGATCTGCGAGGAATGCCCCACATGGGTGCCACCGCAGAGCTCCATGGAGAACGGTCCACCCATCTCCACCACCCGCACGCGATCACCGTAGTTCTCGCCGAACAGGGCCAGCGCACCCATTTCCCGGGCCTTCGGCAGATCTGTGACGAAGGTGTTCACCGGGTAGTCGGCGCCGACACCGTCGTTGGACACCGCTTCGATATCGGCCTTCTGCTGTTCGGACAGCTGGCCCTGCCAGTTGAAGTCGAATCGCAGATATCCGGGTTTGTTCATCGAACCGGCCTGTACCGCGTTCGGTCCGAGGATCTGCCGCAGCGCGGCGTGCACCATATGGGTACCGGAATGTCCCTGGGTGGCGCCGCGCCGCCAGGCCGGATCCACCTGGGCCAGCACCACATCGCCCTCGGTGATCTGGCCCTGTTCCACCGTGCACCGGTGCACCCACAGCTTCTTCGCGATCTTCTGCACATCGTTGACCGTGAGCTTGGTACCGGACGCGGTGATCGTCCCGCGGTCGGCGATCTGGCCGCCGGATTCGGCGTAGAGCGGGCTACGGTCCAGGATCACCTCGATATCGGTTCCCGCGAGCGCGGTCGGCACGCGCACCCCGTCCCCGATCAGCGCCAATACGGTTGCCTCGGAAGTGAGTTCGTCGAACCCGGTGAACTCGGTATCGCCTCGATCGACCAGTTCCTTGTACACGGACAGATCGGCGTGGGCGTGCTTACGCGCATGAGCGTCTTCCTTGGCACGCTGCCGCTGCTCGGCCATCAGCGATCGGAAACCCGCCTCGTCCACCGAGAGTCCGGCCTCCGAGGCCATCTCGAGGGTGAGGTCGATCGGGAAGCCGTAGGTGTCGTGCAGAGTGAAGGCGTCGGCACCGGAAATCGTGCCGGTCCTACCGGCCGGCGTGGCCGCCTTCACATCCTCGACGGTTTCGTCGAACAGCCGGGACCCGGTGGCCAGAGTTTTGCGGAACGCCGTCTCCTCTCCGACCGCGACCGTATCGATCCGCGCGAAATCGGTGGCCAGTTCGGGGTAGGAGGGCGCCATCTGGTCGCTCACGACCTTCATCAGCTGGTGCATCACCGGCTGATCGGCACCGAGCAGCCGGGCCGAGCGCACGATCCGGCGCAGCAGCCGGCGCAGCACATACCCGCGTCCGTCGTTGCCGGGGTTGACGCCGTCGGAGATCAGCATCGCGGAGGTGCGCGCGTGGTCGGCGATAACCCGGAACCGCACATCGTCGGCGTGTTCGACGCCGTAGGACCGGCCGGTCAGTTCCTCGGCCTTGTCGATGATGGGGCGCAGCAGATCGGTTTCGTACACATTGTCGACGCCCTGGAGCAGCAGCGCGATCCGCTCGATCCCCATCCCGGTATCGATGTTCTTATTCGGGAGCACACCCACCGGCGGGTGACCCAGTTTGGGGCTCTCCTCACCACGGATGTCCTGCATGAAGACCAGGTTCCAAATCTCCAGGTAGCGATCCTCGTCCGCGACCGGTCCGCCGTCGCGGCCGTACTCGGGGCCGCGGTCGTAGTAGATCTCGGAGCAGGGCCCGCCGGGACCGGGCACACCCATATCCCAGTAGTTGTCCTTGCCGTCACGGAACTGGATCCGCTCGTCGGGGATCCCCGCCACCTTCCGCCAGAGCTCGGCGGCCTCGGGATCGGCCTCGTAGGCGGTGACCCAGATGCGCTCCGGATCGAAACCGTACCCGCCGTCCTCCTGCGATCTGGTGATCAGCTCCCAGGCGAAGCGGATGGCATCTTCCTTGAAGTAATCACCGAAGGAGAAATTTCCGGCCATCTGGAAGAAGGTGTTGTGCCGGGTGGTGACGCCGACTTCCTCGATATCACCGGTGCGCACGCATTTCTGCACGCTCGTCGCGCGTGGATACGGCGGCGTCTGCTGCCCGAGGAAATACGGTTTGAACTGCACCATGCCCGCGTTCACGAACAGCAGATTCGGGTCGTCGAGAATCAGCGATGCACTGGGCACCTCCGTATGCCCGGCACGAACGAAATGGTCCAGGAATCGGCGTCTGATCTCGTGGGTCTGCACAGATATCCAGCCTACCGGGGCGGCGCACCCGATTTATCACCGAGCCGGATTTGCGGGTCGCAGGCCGCGGATGATCCTGCGCAGCGTGCTCACCCGGGGCCCGACGGTACGTTCGTTGCCGTGACCCGTGGGGTGGTAGTAGTCCACGCCGACCAGTTCGTCCGGCGGGTATTGCTGAGCGAGCACCCCGTCCGGGTCGTCGTGCGGATAACGGTAGCCCTGTGCGTTGCCGAGCCGCGCGGCACCGGAATAGTGCCCGTCGCGCAGATGCGGCGGTACCGCACCCGCCTTACCCGCCGCCACATCGGCCATGGCCGCGCCGATGGCCGCCACCACCGCCCCCGATTTCGGGGCGGTGGCCAGGTGGATGGTCGCCTGGGCCAGCGCCAGCCGGGCCTCCGGCAGGCCGACCAGCTGCACGACCTGCGCGGCGGCGGTGGCGGTCTGCAGCGCGGTCGGGTCCGCCATGCCGATGTCCTCACTGGCGTGGATCATCAGGCGGCGGGCGATGAAGCGTGGATCCTCACCGGCGGTCAGCATCCTGGCGAGGTAGTGCAGTGCGGCGTCGACATCGGAACCGCGGATGGATTTGATGAACGCACTGATCACGTCGTAGTGCTGATCACCGGCCCGGTCGTAGCGGACGGCGGCCCTGTCGATACTGGCGGCGACGAGGTCCAGATCGATCCGGCCGTCGAGCGAGGATTCCGCGGAGGCCTCGAGGGCGGTGAGCGCGCGGCGGGCGTCACCGCCGGCGATCCGGACGATATGGTCGACGGCCTCGCCGGTCACGGTGTACTGCCCGTCGAGACCGCGGGGGTCGGCGAGGGCACGGTCCAGTACGGCCCGGATATCGTCGTCGCCCAGCGAATGCAGCTGCAGCACCAGCGAGCGGGACAGCAGGGGCGACACCACCGAGAACGAGGGATTCTCGGTGGTCGCGCCGACGAGCAGCACGATCCGGTTCTCGACGGCTGCCAGCAACGCGTCCTGCTGGGTTTTGGAGAAGCGGTGCACCTCGTCGATGAACAGCACAGTCTGCTCGCCCGCGGTCAGCCGGCGGCGAGCCACATCGATGACCGCCCGCACCTCCTTGACCCCGGCCGACAGCGCGGACAAGGCCTCGAACCGGCGGCCGGTCGCATGGGATATCAGCGAAGCCAGCGTGGTCTTACCGGTCCCCGGCGGCCCGTAGAGCAGCACGGACGCTGCCCCTGACCCATCGACCAGGCGACGCAGCGGTGAACCCGGGCCGAGGAGGTGCTGTTGCCCGACGACCTCATCGAGCGCCGCGGGCCGCATCCGGACCGCGAGCGGCGCCCGGGCACCGGCCTCCCGCGCGGCCTGATCCGGGGAGGCGACATCCGGCGCCGCGTCTCCCCCACCGGGCATATCGAACAGACCGTCACTCATGACTCCTGTATATATTGCGCAGCCTCCGGGGTCGCGGGGTCGGGGGCCTGTTGACTCCGCTCTCGACTTGACGCTGCTCGTGAGGCAGACCATCTAGCCCCGCTCTCGGCGTAGACCATCTAGCCCCGCTCTCGGCGTAGACCATCTAGCCCCGCTCTCGGCGTTGACCATCTAGCCCTGCTCTCGGCATAGACCATCCGTGAAGGGGCGGGCTGAGTTATTGGAGCCGCTCCGCGGCTCGAGGGTGGGGCCCTGTTAACCCGGTTCTTCACTCCCGGCGCTCGGTCGCTGCGCTCCCTCGCTCTGGTCGCTCCAGAACCGGGCGGGCCCCACCCGGAAATGCTGACCCCTGCGAAATGGTGTCGGCAGTCAGCGCCCAGTCGGGGCAGACCCGGCGGACACGGCCACCCCGAGCCGGAACGAACGGACCGAACGCGAACAGCGACCGACCCGCGAGGAATAAAGACCCACGGATGGCCCAGCTCCCATCCTTCAAGTTCGGCCGACCTTTGCGGGCGGGGCCCGCCCCGCTTCTGCAGCGACAGAGCGAGGGAGCGCAGCGACCGAGCGTCGGAGTGAAGAAGCGGGGCTAATAGGGCCCCGCCCTCGAGCCGCGGAGCGGCTCCAATAACACAGCCCGCCCCTTCACGAACGGTCTCCCTCCCGCCCCTCCGCGCGTGGTCTCCCTCCCGCTCCATCGCGGCCGGTCTACCTCCCGCCCCTTCGCGGCCGGTCTACCTCCCGCCCCTCCGCGGCCGGTCTACACCGAAAGCACGGATCGCCTACACCGAAAGCGCGCATGGTCTACACGAAAGCGCAGATCGTCTATGTCGAGAGCACGACCCCGATAGCCCTGACCCCGCACTGCCGCAGGAGGCGCCGAAACCTCAGCTCAAGTGTTCATCCAGAACCGCGCAAACCGCCTCGGCGAAATCACCGACCGCGTCGTTACCGAGGCAGCGTGCGTCTTCGGCCAGTCCGGCCCAGCGGTTGAGCAGGGCGTCCGAGCGCGGTACCGACAGTCCGTGTTCGCGGGCCGCCGCGATGCGCGCGTGATCGGCGGGCAGGAACCAGTAGGTGCTCAGCCAGACCCAGATCAACCGGGCTTCGAGGATTTTCTCGGCCAGTAGGGCATCGTCGGCGAGTGCCGGCCAGACACCGACCACCTCGGCACGCCAGGCCTCCACCATCTGCGTGGCCCGTTCCCGGGACAGTTCGATATCGCACAGGCAGCCGGGGAACGAGACCAGCGCGTACGCGATATCGAGGGTGGCGTCCCGGAATCCGCCCCATTCGTAATCGAGGATGCGGGCACCCTCGTCGTTGATGATCACATTGTCCGGGCACAGATCCGAGGGGCTGAACGCCTGGAACCGGCCGCCGGCGAACAGCCGGGCACCGTGGGCGATCTGTTCGGTCACCTCGTCGGGCACCTCGATACCGAGTTCACGCCCCAGCATCCCGGGTACCTCCGCGACCGCGGCCTCGGCCTGCTGGGCGATACCGTCCACCCGGTGCAGGCCGTCGACCCGGCGCAGCAGCGCCACGAAATCGGGTTCGCGCCCGACGGTCGCGGCATGCATCCGGCCGAGCGCCTGCGCGAATGCCATCATCGCGTTGCGGGTGGCGGGTTCGGCGCCGGAAAGGAGCACATCCGTGAGCTTGGTGTTCTCGCCCAGATCACTGAGCACGAGCAACCGCTCGGGCAGGCTGTGCGCGATCAGATACGCGCCGGGGCGTTCGTCGCGGCTCAGCGCGGTGGTGAACTGATAGGACACCGCCTCCCGGAGGAAGGCTGAATCGACGCTCGCGACACCCGGCATGATCGTGACGTTCTTGGGGTCGGCGACAGCGCCGCGCACCTGTTTGACGATCAGGGTGCGAGGTAGGGAAAAAGCGTTCTCGGCGACCCGTACCCGCAGGACGGTCGTCCGTCCACTGCCACTGAGTTCGGTGGGATCGCTCAGTTTCACCGGAGCACCCATTCGCTTTGTGAGCAACTGTTGCGCCGCGGATACGACTTCGGTGGCTCGTTCGGCCAGTAGTGCAGTCATCGCATCTCAAGTTACTCGCATTCGGTCACTTCTAGCGAGCGGTTCAACAACCTTTCCGTGTCGCCCGGCGTGTCAGGCGTGTTCTCCGCCGCATCTACGGCCTGCTTGACAGCGCCGCGCGGGTCGGGTTTTCTCGATCTGAACTGCTGTGCGCCACACCGGAAACCCGCCACGCCGAAAGGTATGCCAGCGTGACCGACACTCCGCGTTCCGTCCCCGATTCTCCCGGCGACCCGGACACGGCAGGTAAACGAGCCGCAGCCGGGGAGCCTCGGCCCGGCGCCGGATCCGATACCTCCGCAGACGCTCCCCGGACCGCTGATTTCCCTGGTGGAGTGGTACACAATCCCGGTCAGAGCGCACCGGCCGCGGGTGAGATACCCGCCACCCCCGCCGCCGCGCATACCGCGCCCACCGTCACCGACGAGCCGGTCCCGCCCGGGGCCGGAGCTCAGCCGGACGCGCCGCCGCGGGGCGGCACAGTTCAGGACCCGGCCGACGGGCAGCCGGTCTACGGTCCGCCCGGCACCGGGCCGGCACCTGATTCGCAGGTCTACGGCTATCAGACGCTCGGCACCGGAATCCCCGGCCGGCTCGATATCGGGCATGCGATCAGTTACGGCCTCGAGAAGTTCCGCCTCAATCCCGGCCCGTGGGTCGCGGTGACCTCGCTCGGCTTCATCATCTACTTGCTGTTCTTTCTGGTGGCACGGCTCACCGAGCCACGGTCCGCGGCTCCGCTGCTGGTCCTGTTCGCAGCCGTCATAGCCGGTCTATGGGTGCTCCAGGCTGCCCTCGTGCGCGGGGCACTGTACGAAACCGACGGCTACCGACCGGGTTTCGGCTCCTACTTCTACCTCGGCAATCTGGGTAACGCGTTCCTCACCGCGCTGCTGGCGTTCCTCGCGACCACCCTCGCCTCGGCGCTGTGCCTGTTTCCCGGGATCCTGGTGGGTGCCGGCTGTATGTTCTCGCTGCATTTCGCGATCGATCAGGGCCAGACACCGGTCGAGGCGATCAGATCCAGCTTCGTACTGGCACTGCAGGATCCATGGCGGGTCCTGCTGCTCGTACTGACCGTCGTGGTGGTGACCTGCCTCGGCTTGCTGGCCTGTGGGTTCGGTCTGCTGGTGGCCGGGCCGGTGGCGGCGATCGCGGTCACCTACGCGTACCGCACACTCACCGGCGGCGCGGTATCGCCGGTTTGACGGTGCCGCCGCTCATCCGGCGGCAAGGAGCCGGCCGGACCCATTTCGCCGCCACCGCACCCGATGCCGACCCGGACATCGGCTAGGGTCCGCCCCGTCTGTTCGACCTCCGCTACCCGGTGGCCGCGGCGCCGTCGAGCGGGGTCGCCCGTGACACCGCACTGCGACAACAGCTCTGGGCGGCCTCCGAGCACGCGACCGGTCTCCGCTACCCGTCCACGCGGAAAATCCGCCTACCCGGCGCTTGCCGCCGTCGCGGAGGCCTTGGCCGAACCACCGGTCTCGTCGTCACTCTTGCCCTGGGGCCGGGCATCCAGACCCGCCTCCTTGCGCTGCTGCGCGGTGATCGGCGCCGGAGCGTCGGTGAGCGGATCCACGCCACCGCCGGTCTTCGGGAAGGCGATGACCTCGCGGATCGAATCGAGGCCGGCGAGCAGCGCGACGATCCGGTCCCAGCCGAACGCGATACCCCCGTGCGGGGGCGCGCCGAACGCGAACGCGTCCAGCAGGAAGCCGAATTTCTCCTGCGCCTCGGCCTCGTCGATCCCCATCACCTGGAATACGCGTTCCTGCACGTCCTTACGGTGGATGCGGATACTGCCGCCGCCGATCTCGTTCCCGTTGCAGACGATGTCGTAGGCGTAGGCGAGCGCGGAGCCGGGGTCGGTATCGAAGGTATCCATCGATTCCGGCTTCGGCGAGGTGAATGCGTGGTGGACGGCCGTCCACGCCGAATATCCCAGCGCCACATCGCCGCTGGCGGTCGCCTCGGCGGCCGGTTCGAACAGCGGGGCGTCCACGATCCAGACGAACGACCACGCGTTCTCGTCGATCAGCCCGACCCGCTGCGCGATCTCCGACCGCGCCGCGCCGAGCAGGGCCCGCTGAGCTTTGGCCGGACCGGCCGCGAAGAACACACAGTCGCCCGGCTGGGCGCCGACATGGGCGGCCAGCCCCGCGCGCTCGGCCTCGCTGAGGTTCTTGGCCACCGGACCGCTGAGTTCGCCACCCTCTCCCACGAGTACGTAGGCCAGCCCCTTGGCGCCACGCTGTTTGGCCCATTCCTGCCAGGCATCGAGCTGGCGCCGCGGCTGGCCCGCACCACCGGGCATCACGACCGCGCCCACATAGGGCGCCTGGAACACCCGGAACGGTGTCTCGGCGAAGTACTCCGTGCATTCGGTGATCTCCACCCCGAAGCGGAGGTCCGGTTTATCGCTACCGAAACGGCGCATCGCCTCGGCATAGGTCATATGCGGGATCGGGGTCGGGATCCGGTAGCCGATGAGGTCCCACAGCGCCACCAGGATGTCCTCGGCGAGCAGGATCACGTCCTCCTGCCGCACGAAACTCATCTCGAGGTCGAGCTGGGTGAATTCGGGCTGGCGGTCGGCCCGGAAGTCCTCGTCCCGGTAGCAGCGCGCGATCTGGAAGTAGCGTTCGATACCACCCACCATGAGCAGCTGTTTGAACAGCTGCGGGCTCTGTGGCAGCGCGTAGAAGTTGCCGGGTTGCAGCCGCGCAGGCACCAGGAAATCGCGGGCGCCCTCGGGTGTCGACCGGGTGAGCGTCGGGGTTTCGACCTCGACGAATTCGTGCTGCGCGAGCACGCTGCGGGCGGCCGCGTTCACCTTCGACCGCAGCCGGATGGCATGGGCCGGCGCTTCCCGGCGCAGGTCCAGATAGCGGTACCGGAGCCGGGCTTCCTCACCGGGCTGCTCGTCGAGCTGGAACGGCAGCGGCGCGCTCTCGTTGAGCACCTCGAGCTCTTTGACGTCCACCTCGATCGCACCGGTCGGCAGTTCGGGGTTCTCGTTGCCCTCGGGCCGCGGTTCGACCACACCGACGATCCGTACGCAGTACTCGGCGCGCAGCCGATGCGACTGCTCGGCTGCCGGGCCCTCCCGGAAAACCGCCTGGGCCACGCCGGAGGCATCCCGCAGATCGATGAAGATCACGCCACCGTGATCACGCCGCCGCGCCACCCAACCGGAAAGGGTCACGGTCTGACCGGCCTGTTCGCTTCGCAACGAACCGGCCAAGTGGGTGCGCAGCACGGGATTCCTTTCGACGTTCGGAACACACCGGGGACGGCCACCGGATGCGGTTGCCATCGTAGTGTGCCCCGCCGAGCAGGCGGAAACGGATATATTGCGAGGGTCGAGCAAAGTCGTAGCAAACACGTTCTCGGACGGGACGCATGCCATGACCTTCAACGAAAATCTGTCGATCGACCCGGGCCGGGCCTCCTCGGGCGGCGGGCCGGGCCGCAACGGCAAGCTCGCCCTCGGCGGTGGCGCCGGCGGGTTGATCGTCTTGGTGATCGCCCTGCTGATGGGCGGCGACCCCGATACGACACTCGGCCGTTTCACGGGCGCGCAGGACACGCAGAGCAGCCCCACGGCGGCCACCCCTGAGCACTGCCGGACCGGCGCCGATGCCAACACCTACGTGGACTGCCGGGTGGTACTCACCGCACAGAGTCTGGATGCGGTGTGGGGGCAGGAACTGCCGAACCAGACCGGGGTCGCCTACGAACCGCCGGACCTGCGCCTGTTCACCGGCTCGGTATCCACCGGCTGTGGCTACGCCACCAGCGATGTCGGCCCGTTCTACTGCCCCGCCGACCGGACCGCGTACTTCGACGTGGGCTTCTTCCAGGAGCTCGTGGACCGGTTCGGCGCCACCGGCGGCCCGTTGGCACAGGAGTACGTGGTCGCACACGAGTTCGGCCATCACATCCAGACCCTGCTGGGCGATATCGGCCGCGCCCGGCAGGATCCGCAGGGGCCGGAGTCCGGCGCGGTGCGCACCGAACTCCAGGCCGACTGCTACGCCGGTATCTGGGCCCACTACGCCGATCGGACACCCGCGCCCGGTGCCGATACACCGTTTCTGCGGCAGCTCGACGACGGGGACATCCGGGACGCGCTATCGGCCGCGTCGGCGGTCGGCGACGACCGTGTCCAGGAGTCCGCGCAAGGCCGGGTGAATCCGGAGGCGTGGACGCACGGCGCGTCCGAGCAACGGCAGAAGTGGTTCCTCGCCGGATACCGCACCGGCGAGGTCCGGGCCTGCGATACCTATTCGGCGACCGACCTCAGCAGCCCGCTCGGCCTGCGCTGACCCGGAAGTTCAGAACTGGCTGTCGTAGCCGGCATCCTCGTCGGCGTCCACCGCGCCGATGACCTCCGGCGCCGATTCCCCCAGCGGCCCGGTGAGATCGTCGTTACCGGTCGCACTGCGATACGACTCGACGGTGCGGTCGTGTTCCTCGTCGCTGTTGCGCTGCCCGGCCGCCGCCGCGCCCGGCGCACCACCCATGAACGAACTCGATGCGGGTGAGGTGGCCGCGGGAGGCATACCGGTGGGCAGACCGCCCGGCCGGGGCATGTTCGTCATCGGCGGCGCGGTGGCGCCCGGGACCCCGGGCACCGACGGCGCGCCGGGCGTACCCGGGGTCCCACTCGGCGAACCTGTCGACAACCCGGGACTACCGGTCGGCATACCGGGGCTGCCCGGACTGCCTGTGGTCACCCCGGCGGTCGTCGTCGACGCCGGATCACCAGTGGTCGACCCCAGCACGGACTCCAGGCCCGATGGATCCGAGGCGAGGCTCTGCGCCTGCTGCAGCATCGGCTCGCCGACACTCTGCGCCACGTTCTGCGCGGCCTGGGCGGCCTGCTGACCGTCGACACCGAGCAACTGCTGCACCACACCGCTCAGTTCCCCGGTCTTGCCAGCGAGGTCACCGCGGGTGATGTTGGCAACGGTCACGGCCTGGCCCAGATGCTCGGTCGCCGAGGCGATGAGCGCCGCCTGCGCCGGCGGTGTCATCACCACCGGGGCGAGGGCCGTCGCCTGACCGAGAAATGATGCGGCAATCGTGGTGAGCTGCGCGTTGCCCTGCTGCACCACCGCGGCTGCGGCCTGGGTCATCGCCGAGATATCGAATCCGCGCTGGCTGGTCTGCAGCCCGGAGTTGTTGGCTTCCTGCCCGGCCGTCTGCGCGGTCTGGGCGGCCTCGCTCTCCCACGACTGCCCCATCGTGGACAGACTGCTCTTCCCTACACCCATGGCCACCTCGATGACCTTGGATGCCTGACTCAGGATGGCCGTCGGATCCAGCGCACCGATCACACCGGTACCGAAACTGCTCAGCAGATCGCGAATCGGCGCGAAAAGCACATCGATACCGGGCAACGCCGGCAGCGCCGCCCCACCGAGCAGCGCACCCACCGGATCGGCGGGGAGCGCCGGGGCCGCGGCGCCGGGAACACCCGCCGCGGGCACACCGGAGGCGCCCCCGGCCGCCCCCAGCGCTTGACCGAGGACTCCCTGGGCCGCCTCGACCGCGGGGGCCGCGGCCTGGTTGACCGCACCCAGCAGGTGATCGGCCCGGCCCGAAACGTCTTCGGCGGCGCCGGCCAGGATGTCCTGGGGACTGTCGCCGCCGAGCCCGGAAAGGCCGGGAACACCGGCCGGCATACCGGCAGTCGCGGGCGCATCTTCGGAAACCCTCTGCGACAGGACGAATTCCGGGGATTCGACCGGTGCTTCGCCTTCGGGAACCTGTCCCAGCGGCACGTCCTGGATCGCCGCGCCGGGATCGGGTGCGACCGCCGGCGCCGCGGCAGCGGGCACGGTAGCGGGTGCGGCCGGCACCGCCTGCTGCAACTCGGGCGCGATCAAACCCGTGGAACCGGCAGCGTTGTCGAGTGGTTTCACAGCGCGCCCCCCACCGCACCGAGCGCGCCGGCGTTCCCGTCGTCGGTGGTGTCGTAGTTGAGGGCCGAGGAGAAGGCCGCCTGGGACAACTGCTGGTACTTGGCCGACAGATCGTTGATATCGCGGGCCTGCAGCACCTGGGCGGCGGCGAACATGGCCAGATAGTCGGCGCCGATCAACCCGAAAACCGGTGTCAGCGCGGCGATATTCTTCAGGGCATCGATATTGGCGACACCCGCGATCTCGGTACCGATTCCGGCATTGGTGTTACCGAATACCCGCAGCGCGTCGGTTTCCACCGAGGTAATACTCATCGGGCTCCCCCCTGATACGTCATGAACATCATCGTGGCCACCGCGTGAAACTTCTCGTGTGCCGCAACGACACGCACCCCTGCGGCACACCAAATGGTTGCCGCCCGAATATAGCCCAACCCGCCGCCCCCGCACGAGACCGTCCCCGGCCGTAAAACTAGAACAGGTTGCAAATTAGAACAAGTTCTATATTGTCGTATCCATGAAGGTCGCAGTGACCGGCGCAGCCGGCTACCTGGGTACGAATCTGCTCCCGCTGCTCGCTGAGCGCGGCGACGAGATCACCGCCATCGATCGGGTAGCCCCCCGGCAACCCGCCGCGGCGAACGTCACCTGGGTGAGCGCCGATGTCCTGGACCCAGCCTCCATGCGAGCCGCCCTCGAGGGCGCGGAGATCGTGTATCACCTGGTCGCCGTGATCACCCTCGCGGACAAGAACGATCTCGCCTGGCGAGTGAACACCGAGGGTGTCCGGGTGGTCTCCGAGGCCGCCCACGCGGTCGGGGCGCGCCGGTTCGTGCACGCGAGTTCGATCCACGCTTTCGACCAGTACAGCTGCGGCGGCAATATCGACGAGACGACAATGCGGTCCACCGACGCCGGGCTCCCCGTCTACGACCGCTCCAAATGGACCGGCGAGATCGAACTCCGCAAGGTGGTCGAGGCAGGTCTGGACGCGGTGATCTGCAACCCCACCGGAGTATTCGGCCCCGCCGACCACGGAACCCCACTCTCCCGGATCAACCGCTCCCTGCGCGATGCCGCACGCGGCCGGATCCCGGCCATGATCGACGGCGGCTTCGACCTGGTCGACGTACGTGATGTGGCACGCGGCCTCATCCTGGCCGGCGAACACGGCCGGACCGGGGAGAACTACCTGCTCGGCGGCGAGATGATCTCCATGCTGGATCTCTGCCGGATGGCCGCCCGGCACAGCGGTAAGAAGGGGCCCAGGTTCGCCATCTCCCCGAAGCTCGTCTCGGGCCTGATCCCCGTGATGGAGCCGATCGGTAAACGTCTCGGCACCGATATCGTCTCCAAGGCCGCCCTCGGCGCGCTGATCTCGGCACCGCTCGTCGATCACGGCAAGGCCGCAAAGGAACTCGGGTATCAGCCCCGCCCGATCGACGACACCGTCCGCGACCTGGTCGCGTTCTTCGCCGATCCGCACGCCCCGCTACCCGATTTCAGCCCGGCCGCTTGACAGCGTTTAGAACGCGTGTTCGACTGGTCGCGTGCGGTGGCAGAACCAGACCCTGGACGCCGACGACGGCGCACTGCCCGGCCTCGGCCGGGCCGGATTCGCCCGCACCGTGCAGACTCCCGAGTTCGACGGGATCACCTTCCACGAAGTGCTCTGCAAGAGCGCGCTGAACAAGGTACCCGACGAATCGAATCTGCCGTTCCGGTGGACGATCAATCCGATGCGCGGCTGTTCACACGCCTGCCGTTACTGTTTCGCGCGCGGGTCACATGAGTACCTCGAACTCGACGCGGGAACGGATTTCGATACCCAGATCGTCGTGAAGACCAATATCGCGGCCGTCCTGCGCCGCGAACTCACCCGCCGGTCCTGGCATCGGGAGCGGGTGGCGCTGGGCACCAACACCGATCCGTATCAGCGCGCCGAGGGCAGGTACCGGCTGATGCCCGGCATCATCAGAACCCTCACCGATGCCGGCACGCCGTTTTCGATACTCACCAAAGGCACACTGCTGCACCGGGATCTATCGCTACTCACCCTGGCCGCACGGGAAGTTCCGGTGCATATCGGAATCTCGCTGGCTCTGCTCGATCCCGAACTGCATCGCGGGCTGGAACCCGGCACACCCACGCCGCGTGCGCGCCTCGATCTGGTGCGGGCATGCGGCGATGCAGGTTTCGCGGTGAATGTGATGGTAGCTCCCGTCGTCCCCTACCTCACCGACGGCCGAGCCCAGCTCGACGAACTGTTCGGCGAGCTCGCCGCGGCGGGCGCGGAGTCGGCGGTGGTACTGCCGCTGAATCTGCGCGGCAGCACACGCGGCTGGTTCCTGGGCTGGCTCGCCGAAACCCATCCCGCGCTGCTGCGCCGCTACCGGCAGCTGTACCGGCGCGGAGCGGTGGTCGCGCCCGAATACGCGACCTGGCTGCGGGAGCGTGTCGACCCGCTGCTGCGCGAGCACGGGCTGCTCCGGGAGGAGCCGCCGGCCGCACCGGCCCGGCCCGCACCGGCACCGGCCGATGTGCCACAGCTCGAACTCTTCGCCTGATCTCGCCCGGCCGGCCCACTCAGCCGGACACCAGTCCGGCCAGCCGTCTCGCCGTTACGGCGTGCGGATCGACCTCGCGAACAGCCTCGCTACCTGCTGTTTCATCCTGATTGCGGTGGAGCCGAGACCTCGTCCGCGGCCCGGCGCGGCACACCGGACGCCCACTTTCCCGGCGCGGCGCCCCCCGGCGAGGGTAGGTTGGCGACTGGCAGCTCATTTCGACGAGGAAGTGAAGCACGCGTATGGTTGCGCAGCACGACAATATCGGCGGTTCCCCGACAGCCGAGAACAATTCCGGCGCAGCGGTTCTGGACCGTGTCGTCATCCGCTTCGCGGGCGATTCCGGCGACGGTATGCAACTCACCGGCGACCGGTTCACCCACGAGGCGGCGGCTTTCGGTAACGATCTGGCCACCCAGCCGAATTTCCCGGCCGAGATCCGGGCCCCGCAGGGCACGCTGCCCGGGGTTTCGTCGTTCCAGATCCAGATCGCCGACCACGATATCCTCACCGCCGGCGATCAGCCGGATGTCCTGGTCGCGATGAATCCGGCGGCGTTGAAAGCCAACCTCGCCGAGCTGCCGCGCGGCGGCACTCTCATCGTCAACACCGACGAGTTCACCAAACGCAACCTCACGAAGGTCGGTTACACGACCGACCCGATGTCCGGCGAGGGCCTCGGGGATTTCGTTGTCCACCAGGTCCCGATGACATCGCTGACGATGGCCGCCACCGAATCGGCCGGCGTGGGCAAGAAGGACGGGCAGCGCGCGAAGAATATGTTCGCACTGGGGCTGCTGTCCTGGATGTACGGCCGGCCGATCGGCGGGACCGAGAAGTTCCTGCGGGAGAAATTCGCCGGAAAACCGGAGATCGCCGAGGCCAATATCCTCGCGTTCCGGGCGGGCTGGAATTACGGCGAGACCACGGAAGCCTTCGCCACGACCTATCACGTCGCCCCCGCGGTACTGCCCCCCGGCACATATCGGCAGATCACCGGGAACACCGCGCTCGCCTACGGCCTGATCACGGCCGGGTCGCTGGCGGGAATTCCGCTGTTCCTCGGCACCTACCCGATCACACCCGCCTCCGACATCCTGCACGAACTGAGCAAACACAAGAGTTTCGGCGTCACCACGTTCCAGGCGGAGGACGAGATCGCCGGTATCGGTGCCGCGCTGGGAGCCGCGCTGGGTGGTGCGCTCGGGGTCACCAGCACCTCGGGCCCCGGTCTCGCACTCAAGAGCGAATCCATCGGACTGGCGGTGATGACCGAACTCCCGCTGGTGATCGTCGATGTTCAGCGCGGTGGCCCGTCCACCGGTTTGCCGACGAAAACCGAACAGGCCGATCTGCTACAGGCCCTCTACGGCCGCAACGGTGAATCCCCGGTAGCCGTGCTGGCGCCGCGTTCCCCCGCCGACTGTTTCGCCACAGCGGTGGAAGCCGCCCGGATCGCTCTCACCTACCGGACGCCGGTCCTGCTGCTGTCCGACGGGGCCATCGCCAACGGTTCCGAACCGTGGGCGATACCGGCGGTCGACGAACTCGAACCGATCGACCCGGCTTTCGAAACCGAGGGCGACGGCGATTTCCAGCCCTATGCCCGCGATCCGGAAACCCTCGCACGCCCCCTCGCGGTACCGGGGACAGCGGGCCGGGCCCACCGGATCGGCGGGCTGGAGAAGGCCGACGGCAGCGGTGACATCTCCTACGACCCGGCCAACCACGAACTCATGGTGCGGCTGCGGCAGGCCAAGATCGACGGTATCTCGGTCCCGCCCGCCGAGGTCGACGATCCGGGCGGCGACGCACAGGTACTGCTCATCGGCTGGGGCAGCTCCTACGGACCGATCGGCGAAGCCTGCCGGCGAGTACGCCGCCGGGGTGTCCAGGTGGCCCAGCTGCATCTGCGCCACCTCAATCCGCTACCGCCGAACCTCGGCGAAGTCCTGCGCCGATACGACACCGTGGTCGCGCCGGAGATGAACGGCGGACAGCTGGCCTGGCTGCTACGAGCGAAGTATCTGGTGGACGTGCGACCATGGACGAAGGTGGCGGGAACGGCGTTCTCCGCCCAGGAGCTGGTCGGCGTCATCGACGCGGCGCTGGACGGAACCCTGGCCGAACTGGAACAGAACAAAGCCTTCACCGCCAGAGCACAGGCGACCTATCGCAGGAACGGGGGCGCAGTATGACCATCATCGAAACCTCGCTGGCCGGAACCGAACTCGGCATCACACCCATCTCCGGACTGTCCGGCGTGCCGACCGCGGGCGAGCCGCAGAAGGCGAAGGACTACACCTCCGACCAGGAGGTCCGCTGGTGCCCCGGCTGCGGCGACTACGTCATCCTCGCCACCGTCCGGGGCTTCCTGGCCGAACTCGGCCTGCGCCGCGAGAACCTGATGTTCGTCTCCGGTATCGGTTGCTCGAGCCGATTCCCCTACTATCTCGACGCCTACGGTATCCATTCGATCCACGGCCGCGCCCCGGCCATCGCCACCGGACTGGCGGTGACCAGGCCGGATCTGTCCGTCTGGGTGGTCACCGGTGACGGTGACGCGCTCTCCATCGGCGGCAACCATCTGATCCATGCCCTGCGCCGCAACGTGAACATGACGATCCTGCTGTTCAACAACCGGATCTACGGTCTCACCAAAGGCCAGTACTCCCCCACCTCCGAAGCGGGCAAGGTAACCAAATCGACGCCCATGGGGTCGGTCGATCACCCGTTCAACACGCTCTCGGTCGCACTGGGCGCGGAAGCGACGTTCGCGGGCCGGGCCCTGGATTCCGACCGCGCGGGCCTCACCGAGGTCCTGCGCGCCGCCGCCGAACACCGCGGCACCTCGTTCGTGGAGATCCTGCAGGACTGCCCGATCTTCAACGACGGCTCCTTCGATGTACTACGCCGCGGCGACAGCGAATCCCGGCTGATCCCCCTGCGGCACGGACAACCCCTGCGCTTCGGCGCCGACGGTGAATACGCTGTGGTCCAGCGAGGGTTCGGGCTGGCTGTCGCACCGTCGTCGGAGGTCGCGGAGGCCGATATCGTGGTGCACGACGCCCACCGCGACGACCCGGAATACGCCTACGCGCTGTCCCGGCTGTCCGACCAGGATCTGGACCATGTGGTAACCGGGATCTTCCGGGCGGTGGACCGTCCGACCTACGACGACGGGGTCCGTGCGCAGACGGCTGCGGCCCAGGACAAGAACCCGGCGACGCCGGATGCCTTGCAGCGTCTGCTCACCGGGGCGGAGACCTGGACTGTGTAGGCGGGCATCGGTCTGCGGTCGGAGCCCGGGCGGGCTGGTTCGCGAAGGTTGTAAGCAGGCAGGTTTGTGAAGGTGCTGTGTTTTTGGTGGGCGGGGCCGGGAGGGTGACAAGCAGGGCAATCCGCCAAGGCTCTGTGTTTTTTGGCGCCGCCTGCGGCGTCGCGGGTTCGGGGCCCCCTTGGTCTCGTTCTTCACTCCCGGCGCTCAGTCGCTGCGCTCCTTCGCTCTGGTCGCTCCAGAACGAGACGGGCCCCGAACCACCAACGCTGACCGGTCGCATGCGGGGAAACGGGGTGAGGGTGGTATGCGGACAGACCGGCGGTAGGTGGATAAAACGCTCCGGAACGAGACGGGCCCCGACCATGGAGGTGGACTGGTCGCATACGGGAAACGGGTGGGGTTGTATGCGGACAGACTGGCGGTAGGTGCAGCAAGCGCGCCCGGGGGCGGCGGAGTAGTGGTAATGGTGCCGGGTGGCTACCACGTTCGTGTTGTGTTTTGGTGCTGGGAAATCCGGACCACACTGACCATCACTGTCAGTACAGGGCGGCGATCTCCTGGTCGGTGAGGACGATCGGCGCAACATAGTCCTTGGCTCTTGCCGCGGTGACGGCCCGGTACAGAGGCCGTTCGCCGAGGCCCGCGTCGCGGGCTTCGGCGCGCAGTTGGTGGACCAGGAGGTCCGCGATCGCCAACCCTGCCGCCAGTTCGCTGCGTGACAGCGCGTCCGCCAGGCGGCGTAGACCCAGTAGATGCAATTCCCGCCCGCTGCCCGCATCGGTGTACATGGCCAGCGGTACGACCTGGCGGTCCGGTCCCGCGGTGAGCCGCAGCATCACCCGGCTGATCCGGCCGGGGTAGATCAGCAGCTCCACTCCGGTCACAGCGGGTATCTCCAGGCGCCGGATCCGCCAGAGTTTGCGCGCGTGCAGCGCGTTACCCGCCAGCCACAGCCGCCGGCGCCGCGGTGCCAGGAATACACCGACGGCCGGTACAGCGATAGCGAGTGCGACGACAATCCCGGCGACCGGTCCGAGGAACAACCCGACCAGCACGCCGATTGCCAGCGCCAGGCAGCCCGTGATCACGGCGGCCCGGCGCATCAGCGGCTCGAGCACCTCCGGGGCGACCAAGTCCAGCCCGATCGGTTGTTCGGCGTCGGGCTGAGGCGAATCGTTCACGGCGGCGCTTTTCGGTCCGGGGGCAGGGTCGCCCCGGAGAGTACTACGGCCGGTCGGACAGTGTTGTGACGATCTCGTCCAACGGTATCTGCCGTTGGTCGCCCGTGCGCATATCCTTCAGGCCGATCGTCTGTTCCGCCAGGTCCCGGTCGCCGAGGATCAGCGTGTATCGGGCGCCCGACCGGTCGGCCGCCTTCATGGCTCCCTTGACCCCGCGGTCGCCGTAGGCCAGGTCGACGCTGATGCCGACCGCCCGCAGCTCACCGGCCAGTACCACCATCCGCTGTTTCGCGGCATCGCCGAGCGGGACCCCGAATACCGCACAGCGTGCCGTGTCGCCCGCGGTGACCCCTTCGGCGGCCAGCGCCAGGACGGTGCGGTCCACGCCGAGCCCGAACCCGATACCGGACAGCGCCCGCCCACCCAGTTCTTCCATCAGGCCGTCGTAGCGGCCGCCGCCGCCGATCCCGGATTGTGCGCCGAGCCCGTCGTGCACGAATTCGAATGTGGTCTTCGTGTAGTAGTCCAGGCCGCGCACCATCCGCGGGTTCAGCACATACGGCACCCCGAGGGCGTCGAGGTGCGCGAGGACCTGGTCGAAGTGGGTTTTCGCCGATTCGGAGAGGTGATCGAGCATCAGTGGGGCGTCGGCGGTCATCTCCCTGACCTCGGGCCGCTTATCGTCGAGTACGCGCAGCGGGTTGATCTCGGCCCGGCGCCGGGTCTCCGGGTCGAGATCGAGTCCGTACAGGAATTCCTGTAACCGCTCGCGGTACTGGGGGCGGCAGGTCTGATCGCCGAGCGAGGTGATCTCCAGCCGGAACCCGGTGAGGCCCAGGCTGCGGAAACCGGCATCGGCCACCGCGATGACCTCGGCGTCCAGTGCTGGATCGTCGATACCGACAGCCTCCACCCCGACCTGCTGCAGCTGCCGGTACCGGCCTTTCTGGGGGCGCTCGTAGCGGAAGAACGGGCCCGCGTAGCTGAGTTTCACCGGGAGCTGACCGCGGTCCAGACCGTGTTCGATCACCGCGCGGATCGCACCGGCGGTACCCTCCGGCCGGAGGGTGACACTACGTTCGCTGCGGTCGGAGAAGGTGAACATCTCCTTGCTCACCACATCGGTGGACTCGCCGACGCCGCGGGCGAACAGTTCGGTGTCCTCGAAGATCGGCAGCTCGATATGCCCGTACCCGGCGAGTCGGGCGGCGCGGAGCAGGCCGTCGCGTACCGCGACGAACTCGGCCGAGCCGGGCGGGACATAATCCGGCACCCCCTTCGGGGCGGAGAAGCTGCTGGTCTTGGTCACGGTGAACCAGTTTTCCTCACTCGGCCCGGTCGAGTCCAACCGGTTCCTTAACGCCCGCCGCCCCGCGCGGCCTTCCGGACGACATCCGGGAACGCGCCGCCGGAGATGGCAGACTCTAAAACCGGAAGTAACAGACCAGCAGCGACCGGCCGGGCCGGCCCCGGCCGCCGCACGGGAGGAACGTGGTAGTGCCGAGCAACGAACAGCGCCGAGCGGCGGCGAAACGCAAGCTGGAACGACAGCTGGCAAACCGGGCCGAACGCGCGCGCAAGCGTAAGCAACTCACCATCGCCGGATCCGCGCTCGGTGTCGTCGTGGTGATCGCCGCGGTGGCCGGTGTGTATTTCCTGACCCGCGGCGACGACAACGCCGATACCGCCGCGTCACAGACCGATGCCTCGTTGTCCAGCACCCCGGGAGCAGCACCGCCGCCACCCGCGGCGGCGAAACCAGCCACCGTGAACTGCACCTATCGTGACAGCGCCGAGCCCGCCGCCAAGCCGGCCCAGAAGCCGCGGGCGGAGGGAATCCCGACCGGCGGGGACAACGCGGAGCTGAGCCTCAGCGTGGACACCAATCACGGTCCTCTCGGACTGACCTTGAACAACGCCGAGTCGCCGTGCACGGTGAACAGTTTTGCCAGCCTCGCCGGCCAGGGTTATTTCGACGGTACGAACTGCCATCGCCTCACCCAGGGTGAGGGACTGAAAGTGCTGCAGTGCGGCGATCCGACCGGTACGGGCACCGGCGGCCCCGGCTACGAATTCGACAACGAGTACCCCACCGACCAGTACGCTCCGGACGATCCGGCGCTGCAGCAGCCGATCGGCTACAAGCGCGGGGTGCTGGCCATGGCCAATGCCGGGCCGGGCACCAACGGGAGTCAGTTCTTCATCGTCTACGGCGATTCGATGCTGCCGCCGAACTACACCATCTTCGGCACGGTGGACGAGGCCGGGCTGGCGACCCTGGACACCATCGAAGGTCTCGGCCAGGACGAATCCAACGGTCCCGGAGATGGGAAGCCGACCCAGCCGGTCACCCTGAATTCGGTACGTATCGACTGATACCCGCCGGGCGAGTTCGGTCCCGGACCGAATCCGTAGATATATGCTGGTCGGCGTTACGTTGCCAAGACTGTGCCCCTGTTTCTCGGGTAATCTCGGATCAGGGAGTGCGCGTGACCATGTCGCGCTCGCCGGTCGCCGTTCGGGGCCGGGCGCTGCCGGCGGGTTCTTCCGGATGAACCTATCCGGAAGGCGAGGACTCGGCGGGCGGTCCGCGAGCCGTGTGGCGAATCCCGATTCGCCCGGCGCGGCCCGCCGTAGCCGGGCACCATGAACACCCATAGTGACCACCGCAGTATCGGGAGCAGCCATGTCCGAGGAACTGGACGATATCGGCCGGGAAACCGCGGCCATGATGAAGACGATGTTGCAGATCGCGACCCTGGTCGCGCTCAAGGCACGGGAACGCGGTCAGCGCGAGGCCGAGGCGCGGGTGAAACTCACCGAGGCGCGGGTGAAAGAGGCCCGGGAGTTGCAGATCCGCGAGGCCCGCGATGCGAAGGCCAAGGATCCACGTAATCTCGCATTGGCCCAGACCATTTCGCGGTCGGTGGCGGAGGTCAAACCGGGTACCGCGGTCCCGCAACGCGAAACGAGCGGATACCGCGGAGTCCAACTGGAAAAGGACCGCTTCACGCTGGAGCGGATGTCCGATAAATCCGATCAGCTGGGCGGAGCCGCGTCGGCGGCCGGCTACGACTCGGTGCAGCGCCGGGAAGCCCTGGCAGCCCACCTGGCCAGAATCGGTATCGCCCCGGAACTCGCGGCGGCCCGGATGCTGGTCGAAGTGGGCCAGGCGGGCCCGGCGAGCGAGGCCGCACGGAACCGCCCGGACCGGACGCCCGCGGTCCAGCGGGCCCGTGAGCAGGAGCTGGCCCGCGTCCGCGGTCTCGAACGGAGCCGCTAGGCATCCCTGCCCCGCCGTTACGAGAAAACGCCCGTCACCGACGGGCGTTTTCTCGTCCGGTCATCCGGTGCCGCACCACGGTCAGGGCCGTGGGTCGGCGATTTTGATGCCGCCGGCCGGCGCAGCGTCCTCGACCGCGTAGTCCCGGTCCCCGGGCTGGCTGAACATGCCCTGGGGCGGCGCGGCCAGCGGTAGCGGGCCGAGCATATCCTTGTGGCCGTTGCGAACGCTGCAGTATTTGAACGGGCCGCGCGGATCGAGCAGCACCGCCATATGCGGGTCGGCGTGGTCGAGGAACCATACGCTCATACCGGTGGCCGGGTCCTGTCGCAGATGCTCCCAGGCCCGCCACACCGCGTCGAGCCGGACCACGGCTTCGGTGTGCTTCCACCATTGCGGGCACCAGACGGTATCGCTGAGGTCGCTGACCTGGCGGCGATAGACAACGCTGAGGTAGTTCTCGACGAACTCCACCACGTTCTGGTAGACGAGCAGTCCTTGCTCTTGGGTCGTCTCGGTCACAGCGGGCGAACCTCCTGCCTGTCGTCCGGTCCGTTGTCCGGCCCCGGGGGTGTTTCTCCCGGCCCGCTTTCCGGTTCCGGGGGTGTCCGTTTGATCAGCGACGGTGAGCCGATGAGATCGGTGACCAGCGTTTTGCGCTGGGGGTCGTGCTGTTCGATGGACTTCTTCACCTGCGACGCGTATTCGCCTTCCCACCATGGCACGGTACGCACCAGAACGGGTGGGGCTCCGGAGGAGAATACGATGGCCCGGCCGCGTGGCAGTGTCGCCAGCGCCTGCACCGTGAAGGTCTTCGACGATCCCAGCGACCGTGAATAGCTCTTACTGCCTTTGGATTCGGAGACCGACGCCGAGATCGCCGAATGCTCGCCGATGGCCTCCGACCGCTCCCGCAGGAAGTTCGCGTCGTCGACGCCGCTACCGAACACCTTGATATTCGCGGCCGACCACAGCGCGTTCATCCCGTCCTCGCCCCAGCAGCGGGCGCCCTGGGCCCACGACTGCAGAACGGTCATGACCACGATGCCGCGTGACCCGAAGTGGCTGTACTGCTTGGGCAGATCCTTCCAGCGCACCACATTCGCGGCCTCGTCCAGCACCGCCAGCAGCGGTATCGGCAGCCGCCCGAACGCCGACCGCGACGCCTTGCGCATGGCCACATCGACCACGGCCTCGGTCAGCGCGCTCACCAGCGGTGCGGCCGAGCCCCGGCCCTCCAGGGACAGGCTGTAGAGCGTGCCGTTCTTCTCGATGAACTCCAGTTCGTCGAACTGGACCCGGTCCCGTTCGTCGGTATTCGTTCGCGGCGTAACCCATTTGTGCACATTGCGCAGCTTCAGGCAGCGCACCATCTTCTTCGCGGTACCGAAGATACCGCTGCGGGTGCGCGGATCGGCGTTGTACTGCGAGGCCAGGCCGGACGCCGAGAAGTCGTGGTCGGCCTCGCGTAGCAGCTGGATCGGTTCGGTGTTCTGCGGGTTGGTCACCCACTCCCAGATCTGTGTGATCGGCCGGTTCCCCACCGCGGCGGCCAGGAAGAGACCGGCCAGCAGATCCTCGGCCTCGGGATCGAAATAGTTGTCGTTGCTCGCATCCGAGCCGCTGTCGCCGTCGGCGAAATGGCCGGCCAGCCGGGCCGCCCGCATCTCACATCCGTCGCTGTGGGCATCCACCCAATCGAGCGGGTTCCAGTACCAGGTGGCTTCCTCGGCGGCCACGCCCTGCGGGTCGAATACGAAGGTCTTACTGCCCTTCTTCTCCCGGACATCCCGTGTCGCATCGACCACATCGCGTTTGTTGGAGGTGGCCAGCACCGGGCCGATGGCGTTGAGGATCGCCGGGATGACCCGTGAACTGGACTTCCCCTGGCGTGGACCCCAGATGTCGAGATGCAGATCCTCATAGGAGCCGTACAGCATCGTGCCGTCGGCGACAGCGACTCCGATCGGTACGCCGGGCGAATCGGTGTAGCCGAGCCGCACACCGAGCTGCTGTGCCTTCTCCCGGACACCGGCCTCGGTGAGTGCGGAAATCGCACCACCGTTCCCCATCACACCGGCCTTGTCGTCGACAGCGAGCCGGCCCACGCTGCGTTTGGCCGCGGCCCACCGGCGCCACAGCACGAAACCCACCAGCGCGGCGACGACGAGCACCAGGATCACCGTGGCACCGGTGGGCCAGCGCAGCTCCCCCTTGACCATTCCGGCCGCGATGGCGATCGGGTTGACCGGCATATCCTGTTTCTGCAGGGAGAGCATATTGCCCAGATGCAGCGCAATCCAGACGGTGCCTACGACAGCACCGCCGACGTAGATCGAGATGAGCGTCGGATCGGGCCCCTTGACGGCCGGATCCTTCACCGGTTTCTGTTTCGCCATACCTGCCTCCTCAGTGGTCCCCGCCGCGGTCACCGATAGCCGTCGAGCCGCCAGCCCTCGGGCGTGCGTACCACGGTCGCGATAACGGTGGCCGGCGCCAAGGGCTCCTTGCGGCCGTCCGGGTAGACGACGGTCTGCTCGATTCCGATCTTGTACTGCCGCATACCGGGATCCGGCCCGTCCGGCGGGCGGTCCCCGGACGCGAAGGTGAACGCCTCGACGCGCGCGCCCGCCGCCGCCCATTCACCCCAGCGCAGGGAGACACCCGGTGCGGCCGCGGACGCCGTCGACGCGTCGAGCACCCGTACCAAACTGGGGCCCAGGTATTTCCGTGCCCGCTCCAGCGAACCTCCCGGTACCTCGGAGGCGGGTTCCCAGTGATAGATCTCGCGCAGCGCCGCCACCGCGACACCGTCGGGCGTCACCGGATCCGGTGCCGGTACGGCCTCCAGCCGCCGCGTGGTCGAAACGGCCGGGCCGCTGCCCGTTTCCGCGGCATCGCTGCCGCAGCCGCTCAGCATCGTGATGCCCAGCATCAGCACCACCACCAGTCCCGCACCCGCAGTCGTCTTCTCGTTCCAGGCTAACCTTCCGAAACTCGAACCAGGTGTCGATCCGCGCGTGTTCACAGCACTCTCCTCGCTCGGGCGTCACCGGGCACGGCAGCCTGGGCGACACCCCCGGCGGAGTCCGCGGTCCCGGCGGGTGCCGCGTGGATCATCTGCCCGTTGCCGGTGTAGATACCGACCTGAGCGGGTCCGCGGGCGGCGAACTCGCTGAAGACCAGATCGCCCGGCCGCATTTCGGCGAGCGCCACCTCCGCGCCGGATTCCCACTGCTGTTCGGCAGTGCGCGGTAGCGAAACGGTTCCGGACGAGGCGGCGAACACCGCGGCCGAGGTCAAACCGGGTCCGTCGAGCCCGCCGCCGCTGGGCCCCTGCGGCCCACCGCCGCCCCAGACGTACGGGGTCCCCAGCCAATCGTGCGCGGCCCGGACGACCTGGTCGCCAGGAGTGGCCTCGGTATCGGGCGAGAACCGGCCGGAAGCGCCCGGATCCCGGTATTCCGCTTCCATGGAGAGGATATTCGTCACATAGGGCTGGGTTTCGGAGTAGTGCGCGGCGACCTGGTTCGGCATTCCGCCGGAGGCCAGTACCGCACCTTCGCCCGCGTTGTAGGCGGCCAGGGTCAAGGCGACCACATCACCCTGGACCCGGCCCTCGGCGATCCAGCCGTTGACCTTGTGCGCGATCGCGCACATATACCGGCCCTGGCCGACAATGGCGTCACCGTCGTCCCAGACGCTGGCCACCCCGTTGCCGTCGGCATCGATGACATACGGTTTTCCGTCGTCCGGGTTCGTACCGGCAGCGGTTCCGGGCAGGAACTGCGCGAGACCCTGCGCGCCCGCCGGGGAGGTGAGACCGCGCCGGAAACCGGATTCCTGGCGCCCCTGCGCGGCCAGCAGCGACGGCGTCACTTCCGGGCACAGCGATCCCGCACGGCGATACCAGATCTCGAGTTCGGGCGGTACCTTCCCCACGGCCAGCGCCCCTCCCTGGGTACCGAAGCCGCGCGCACACTCGGGGTCGGTCGAATGGGCGCGGGCGCCACCGACATCGGGGGTCGGGGCCCCGTCGAGCCACGGCATGGGATCGATCTGACGGCCACCGGTGAACCGGCCTCCGGGCACGATCTCGAAATGCAGGTGAGGACCGCTGGACTCGCCGGCAGAGCCTACCGCGCCGATATGCTGACCCGCCCGCACCTGCTCCCCCACCCGAACCAGTACCCCGCTCTGCCACATATGTCCGTACACGGCCGAATACGACCGGCCGTTGCCCGGGTCCACCGAATCGACCACGATCCAGTTGCCGAAACCGGACGCCGCACCGGCCGCCACCACCACCCCGTCGGCCACCGCGAAGATCGGAGTTCCGTCCGGCGCGGCCAGATCGACACCCCGGTGCTCGCCGCCGCGGGAGCCGAAGACATCGGAGACGGAGAACGTTCCGGCGGCCATGGGCCAGGTACGGCCCAGAGGGCCGGCGTCCGCGGCGAGCGACGGCGTCGCTGTCGCCGCGGGGTTCGCGGCGGAACTCGGGGCGGTACCGGCGGCACGCTGATCGCCCGGGGGGTATCCGCCGGGCGGCGGTTGTGTCGTCCCTTCAGGATCGACCACCGAACCACCCTCGCAGGGGTCGTCGACCGCGGGCATCACGATGACCAGCACCACTGTCATCAGCCCGAGGACCAGTCCGAGCGAGGTCCACAGCACCGATTTCGCGTTCACGGCGGCGCCTGGTTCACGTGCGACGCCGGGATTCGTTGAGCGTATCGGCCAGCGCCCGGTTCACCTCCGCGGCGGCGGCCAGCTGCTGCTGCAATAACGCGACCTTCCGCCGCAACGCCACCGTATCCAGCCGTTCCAGGTTCGGTCCTTCCGCTGCCCGTACCCAGTTCCGCACCGAATTGGTGTGCACCCCGATCTGTTCTGCCACCACCCGGCACGCTTCCGATTCGCTGCGCAATTTGCCCGTCAGGGTGTTGACCTGCTCCACCGCGGCGGCCCGGACTTCGGGCGACACCCGCCGATACGAGCGGTGCGGCATCATAACCCGTCCCCTCCCCCGGGATTCGCTCCGTCCGGGGCGGGGACCGCACCGCCGCCGGTCCGGCCGGGATGCGCGGTGAACTCGTCGAAACGCTGGTTGGTGTCGTGGATTCCGCTGAGTTTCTCGGCCGCGGTGAACTCCATATGGAACGGGATACCGGGCCGGCGGTCCTCCCCGATCTTCAGCAGGAACTTGCCGGTGCCGGGCGGAGCGGGGCGCAGCTGGCCGGGTTTGAGTGCCTCGCCGGTGAGCGCCTGCGGAGCCGACCAGCTGGTCACCATCTCCTCCTCGGCGGAGGTGAACGGGACCGTACTGTCCAGCCGTTTGATCTCTTCGGCCGGTAGCGCACCGAAGATCTTGGCGCGCGCCCGTTCCAGGAAACCGAGCGCTTTCGCGATGGCCGCTTCCGAACCCAGCGCCTGCAGGTCCTTGATGGTGTGGCTGATCATGATCAGCGCGGTGGCGATACCGCGCTGCAAGCGGGTCAGCTCGTCGACCCGGTCCACCATGAAGTCACCCAGGCCGAGTACCTGCCACAGCTCGTCCATGACGACCTGGAAGTACCGCTGCGGCGCCATCCCGGCGTCGGTGAGGGTATGCGCCGCTTCCACCGCGGCGAAACCGTCGGCCCAGCAGGCCAGCATGACGGCGGCCTTGAGTTTCTTGTCTCCCTGGGGGATATGGGAGACATCGATGCACACCGCGACCGAATCGGTATCGATCGGCACCGTGGTCTGCCCGTTGAAGACCGCACCGAACGGGCCCTGGGTGAGGGCGCGCAACGAACGCCGCAAACCCCTGATCGCTTCCTGATATTCGGACGAGTTGTCGGCACCGGCGTCGAGCGTCAGCTCCTCGCCTCCGGCGACGATGACCTCCAGCAGGTTCTCCATGATCGGCGGCTGATCCGGCGTATGACCGCTACCCGGCCGGTACAGGATCCGCAACGCGGTGGAGATCAGCGTCTCCTCGTAGTCGCGCACCCGCGCCCCGCGCACCAGTTCCACCAAGCCGGCGATCAGCGTGACCTGCCGGGCATGCAGATCCTGTAGCACCTGGCGCTGCAGGTCCGGGTGGTCTTCCAGGCGCGGCACGATATCGCCGAGCACCCCGCCGGCGAGCGGGTTGAGTTTGCCGTGCCCGTAACCCAGATCGATCACCTGGCCACCGACCAGTTCCACCAGCCGCCGGTAGTCGGGTTTGACATCGGCGAGGATCATCGGGGTGATGTTCTGCGCGACCCCGCCCAGGACGATCCGGCGGACGAGCGACGATTTCCCGAACCCGTTGAGACCCAGAACGAAAAGGCTCGGCGCGGTGATGAAACTACCGCGCATGAACCAGTTCATCGGATCGAAGCACACCGGCGCCCCGGTATGCAGATGGGAACCCAGCGGGGTGCCGATCAACGGCGCACCGGCACCGACCGACCACGGCCACAGACCGGCCACCTGGGCGGTCGTGGCCCGGTATTCGACCGGACGGCCCACCACGTTCATCCGGCCACCGCCGGCCCCGGCATATCCGCGGTCGGTCAACTGGGCCGTCTGCCGGTCGAAACTGTCCTGGAACTCCTGTTCGACGCGAGCCTCGTAGTTACGCCGGCGGATATCGTCGGTGCGGACGCGGAAGGTCGCCCAAGCCGCTCGCAGACCGGCGCCCTCCCGGCTGACCTCCTCCAACCGGGAACGGGTCGCCGGATCGAGTAGCGGCGGGCCCGACTGCCGGCGCTTTTCGGCCCGTACCCGCGCCCGGCGCGCAGCTTTGTCGAATTCCGGTGTGCCCATGGCACGGTCCGCGGTGGTGTCGACCCGGGTGCGCCGGACCCGTTCCCGATTCCCGGCACCGCGTTCGCGCGGGTCCCGATCGCCGCTCTGCGCAGTCCTGCCCCGTCGTCCGGTACGCGCGCGGCCGTCCTCGCGTCGCCGCTCGGATTCGGGACCGTATTCGGTATCCCGCCCGTGCCGCTGCTCGTCCCTGTTCGAGCGTGCCCGGTCGCCGGTGGCGACCCGCACTCGATTCCGTTCCCGCACAGGTGGCTCGTGCTCGCGTACCATCAGTCGTTCACCCTGCCAATGCTTTAGGTATGGTCGCGTGCTCGGGCAGGATCACCCCGCAGCCGAGCGATGCCGCGAAAGCCGCCGACTGATACCGATAGCAGCGGCGGATCTTCAACCGGGCCTGTGTGGACAGGTCGCGGGTAATGGCTTCGATACGCGGCAGATCACCGCGCAGTGGTTCGGTGATGGTGACCAGCGCACCGAACCGGGTGACACCGTGCCCGCGGGCCTGCTCCTCGCGGGCCTGCTGGGTCGCGCCGACCCGCAGGGTCGCCGACGCCGAGACCACACCGCGTTCGCTCTGCTGCGCGACCAGGGCGTTCTTGAAATCGTCGTCCACGATTTCCGCGGCATCGGCCGCCGAATGCGGCCGGTAGACGATGGCGACCCGCTTCCGCGGCACCTCCGGATTGGGCGCGAGGAGACGCTGCAGTACCCGCTCGTCCACCGCGCCCTCCGGGGCGGTGTCCATCTCCCAGGTGACCGACCGGCCACCATCGTGCAGGAGGGAGTCCCACTTCTCATCGTGCGAGACCGGTCCCGCGTCCGCCCAGTCCAGGCCGTGTCCTTCCGGTTCGCCCGCGGCGACCTCGAGATCGGCCTGTGACGCCGGATCGTAACTGCGCCGGATGAACCCGATGACCTCGTCGGCCGACATCGGCTGGGCCCGGACCCCGGCCTCGGCGAGCGCGGCGCAGATACCGGGTAGCCGGCGGCCGATCTCGACCGCTTCCTCGGCCGGATTCTTCCGCCGTTCGGCAGTGGTGGCCTTGAAGGTGATCGCGACCCGGGGCAGCAATTGCACCCGTTCCTGGGGTAGTTCGGTGGCCAGTTCGTACATCACCTGCTGGGCGAGGTCGGGGGCCTCCGGCCGGGTGATCGTGGAAACCTCGGTGAGCAGCCGGTTCCCGGTTTCCGGAACCGTATCGATCACCGGGACGACGGCGACGATATCGCTGGTCTGGCCGACCGACGCCAGGAAGGTGCCCCAGGCCGAGACCCAGCGGTCGATAACCGGCTGGTCCACCGCTTCGTGACCCTGCGGCCACGCCCGCAACACCACCGTGTACTGGGCGAATTGCGGCAGATGGATCATCCCGAAGCTGTAGCCGCCGGCATCGATACCCTCGTAGAGCTTCGAGGGGGCGAGCAGCCCCGGAAGCCGGGTGAAACCACCCGGCACCCGGGAGAATCGACCGCCGCGGTACACATGCTCACCGCGGCCGCGCGAACGCATCCAATGGAACATCATCAATCCCGTCTCGTAGCCGGAGCGACCCCCACGCCGCATGACAAGGGGCGCCATGATCACCACACCGGCCCCGCCCACGGCGGCACCCCACTGGAAACCGCCGACCATGGCGACGACCAGCGCGGTGATCACCACGACGAAGCCGAGCACGGTCTCTTCCCACCGCAGGCCGAAAAGGCCGGCGCTGCGCGGTTTCTGCCACAACCCGTAGGAGCGGCGTTCGTAGGTTTCGGTGCTGGTCATCGCGGGATGGTGCTCCTACCGAGGTCGGGGGAACGGTTGGTCCAGCGGTCGCCCGCGACATCGCCCATGGCCTGGTCGGCGCGGGTCATTCCGGAGGTCGCGGACCGGGCGGCGCCGATTCCGCTGGCCACGCGGTTAGCACCGGACGGTACACCGCCGCCCCGTGGCGCTTCACCCGACCGCTGCGCCGCCGGTGCCGGAGCTCCGCCGCCTCCGCCGCGTGGGGGTGGCGTCGGGCGCGGGGCACCGCGACCACCGGCACCGCCGCCGGGTGGTGGCGGCGGACCCGCTGAGCCGCCGACGTATCCGGCCCGACCCGGCGCGGCCGCGCCCTTCGCGCCCACTGCCTTGGTACCCATGGCGCCGAGGCCCGCCGCCGCGAGCAGCGTGCCGCCCGTCGCGGTCAGACCCGAACCGCCGCTGCCCACGATCGCGACCGCCGGTGTCACCAGCCGCATCAGGGCCGGCAGGACGAATGCCACACTGCACAGAAGCACAATGGCGACCAGCATGCGCTGGGCTTCTTCGATATCCGGCAGACCACCGGCCGGTGTCAGCTCGTCGACATGGCCCGCGGTGGTGAACGCGATCATGTACACGATCGCGGCCACCGGTTTCCACAACATGAACGCGATGATCCAGCCGACCAGCTTCTGATAGGACTGTTTACCCGTACTCATCCCCGAGGCCGCGGCGGCCAGCGGTAGCACTCCGGCCGCGATGACCAGCAATCCTTGCCGCACGATCGCGAGCACGATCTGGGCGAGTGCCCCGAGCAAACCGACGATGGCGATGATGAGCACGAGACCTGGCGAGAAGGCCTGTAGTTTACTGGTTTTCACCATGAGCTCGGCCAGGTTGCGGGCATTGCCGTCGGTGGAATCCTGGATTATCCACTCGGCGAACCGGTCCGAGGCCTGGGTTCCCGCGACGATCACCGCGCCGAGCATCCAGGAACTGAACACCACTCTGGTGAACATCCGGAATGATTCGGCCGCCTCGTCCATGGCGGCCCCGCGTCTGGCCTCGGCCAGACGTAGACCGGTAATGATGATCGAGGCGATGAGCAGGAGTATCTGCACCTGATAGGTGTAGTCGTTGATCTTGGTAAAGAGCGTGCCCGAATCGCTGGCGACCTCGTTGGGCACCTTCATCCAGAAGGTCAGCGCCATGATGATGGCCTCGCCCAGACCGTTCATCAGCGAATCGACCACCTTGCCGAAGGTCGAATCCCAGGCCTTGTCCTTCACGGCCGTCGCGGCCTCGCCGGGATGGGCTCCCGCATTACCCGCCTTACATACCGCCGAGGCGGCATCACCGAGCGAGATTCCCGGAATACCCAGGTCGTCGAGCGTGTCGTGTATCTGGTTGCAGGTCTCGTCCCAGCCGTAGGGCTCACTGTTGGCCACGGCCGGGGTTGTGACCATCACGGTGAAGATCACCGCGAAGATGGTGACAAACCGTCTGGCCAGCGAGACCCGCCGGGAAGTGGCGGGCGCCGGTTGCCGGGAGCCGGGTTCGCTGTCTTCGCGCAGTTGTTGAGCTTCCACTTTCCGTCCCAACATCGGAATCACCATCGAGTCCACCCCTCCAGCGATTCGACATACTCGGTCTGTGTGTTCGGCGAGGTGGTCGGCTTCAACCGCCAATCACCCGCGTCCCACACCATGATCAGCCGCATGGTCACCCATACCGGTTTCCCGTCCAGCGCCGGAGCGCGCAGCGCCAGCCGGATGATCGCCATATCGTCGGCATAGTCGTCGATCTTGAAGGCATCAGAAGCGACCAGATACCGGGTCACCGATTCGGGCTGCTGTTCGGGCAGCAGTTCCGATTCCAGCGCCTTGTCGTAGGCCGCGATCTGCTGTGCCGATACGCGCACCTGCCGCACGTACAGATCGCGGTGCGCGGGCCGGGCGTTGAGCCGGTAGGTGATCTGGGCCGCGGCCAGCGCGGCACCCTGCGGGGTATGCGAATACCCCACTGCCAGACCATCTTCGATCCGTTGCGGACCATCGGAGGTCGAGAACGGTACGGACGCCCCGTACACCCGCTGCCAGCCACGCGGCGTGGTGGTGCCCGCCGGCGCCGCCGTGAGCCAATCCGGATCGGCCGGATTGCGCTGTGGCGACGGATCCTGCGGTAGGACCTGGCCCGCCGGATTGTTCGGGATATCGACTCTGCGGTTGAACACATCCAGATCCGGATCGGCGAAACCCTCACCCACCGCCGCCGCGGGCGCCGGCCCGGCTACGGGCTCGTCTTCTTGCCCGGACCACATGACAACGCCCACCACTACGATCAGTGCCAGTACCGCCGCGGACGCCACGACACCGAAGGAGACGCGGTCACGCTGATGGGTCTCCTTCCCGCTCACTTCGGTGCCTCCACTTTCACTGTGTCACCGGGTAGTTCATCGATCGGCTCGATGGGCCGGGTGGTCGAGCCCGGATCGGGCAGACGTAACCTCCAATCCTGCGCGAACCATTCGACGGCCGTATGGTTGACCGCTCTCGAACTGTCCGAGTACTCGCTGTACACATCCACGACCGCCCGCTGATCCGTGTATTCGGTGATCCGGTACCCGAGCAGGCGCGGCGCGTAGACCGGATCCGCGGGCCCGCTGATGGACAACTGCACCCGGTTCACCGCCCATTCGTCCTTCGCCGGACCCGGAACCACTTCCCGGGCGGCGATATTCGACCATTGACTGTCATCGGCCACCGACAGTCGCACGGCGTGCACCATCGCCGCAACCCCGGCGCCCGGCGGGGACTGGTCGAAACCTGTTGCCGCACCGTCCGTTTCCGACTTCGGACCCTGATCGGCTTGCGGCAGCGGTACGCCTTGGAAAGGCACCCAGCGTACCGTCGTCGGTGGTGCGGACAGATCCGGCGGCGCCGCCGCGTCGCCGTCCCCGCAACCGGCAGCGCCGGCCAGCAGTACCGCCGACAGCAGTCCGGCGGCGGCGCGGAACGCACCGAACCGATGCGCGGCCGGTGTTTCGGTCGAATTCATCCGTGGGTAGTTCCCCTCGCCTCGCCCCGGCTCATCCGGGCAGGAACGCCAGGGCGATACCGGAGGCAGTGCTGGCGACAGCCGCGCCGAGCAAACTCATGAGCACCCCGTGCGAGGCATCGTTCATCGCCAGATCGCCTTTGAAGGTGAGCCACAATTTGCCCGCCGAGACGATCAACCACGCCAGGCATCCCATGAGTACGAACCACAACAGCCAGTTCAGCAGTTGCATCAGCGGTTCCAGCACCTCGGCCGGCATCTGCTTATAAGCCAGAACACCGGCCGCCCCGACCAGATCCATCCCTACCTCACGTTCCGATGACGGAGTTCATGATGGTGCCGGCACTCGTGGCCACCACCCCGCCGATCATCGCCCCGGCCACCATCTTCGGTGATTCCAGGCCGCCACCGGTCCACTTCTCCCAGGCGAATTTGCCGCCCGCGTAGATGATGCCGCAGATACCGGACAGCAACACGAACCAGGTCAGATAGCTGACCAGGTCCAGAATCTTGTCCGAACCGGGCGGCGCTTCCGGGGTCGGATTGCCCACCTGCGCCAGTACGACGGTGTCGTAGGCCTGTTGAACCGCAAGAGTTACGGTGCTCATCGGGTGCCTTTCTCGATAGCTGAGGTGCAAACTCGGGTCCACGCGAGCGCGGGGATCGTAGGACGGGAAACGTGCTCGACGACGGTCACGGCATCACTCCTCCACGAATCTCGATCGGCCCCGGGAGGGGGCGGCCTCCGATTCTTCCAGTGCGGCACGGGCGGCCGCGACGATCTCCGAACCGAGTTCCCGGATATCCAGCGGAACTTCGTCGAGCGGATCGATCCGGCGCCGGCGCTGCGCGGTGACCGCCACCCCCGGCGTCCACACCGGCAGTTTCTCCGGCTCGACCAGCGTCCACTCCTCATACCACGGCACCTGCCACACCTGCCCGGCCAGCGAGGCGACGACATCACGGTAGCGGCGGATCTCCGGCGCCATCCGGCCCGGACGCGCCGCCACGGTCACCAGGCCGAGCACCTCGCTGGGTCCGGCGAGACCGGCGTGGTGCTGGCGCAGCAGATCATGGGCGCTGGTCAGCCCGGCGATGGTTTCCCGGGCCACCAGGACGACGAAGGGCGATTCGCGTTCGAAAACGCCCGGCCAGCGCCGGCCCGAATCCGCCGCGGGCGCCAGGATATGCGCGAGAGTGCTGGCTCCGGCGCCGCCGTGCACCCCCAGCAGCCACACCAGCGGGGCGCGCCCGGCACCCGGGACCGGGCGGTCCCACATCTCGGCGCGGCGCGATTCCGGCGGGGGCACCACTCCGGCTGCGGCGTTACGTTCTGGTCGACGAGGAAGATTCATAGCAACAGACATGATGCCTCCCCCGAATGGAGCATGCGGTCAGCGGAGGCCGGAGCGAAGGCGGAGGTATCGCAACATGATGCCTCCCCTGATTGCTGCATGCGGTCAGCGGAGGCCGCAGCGAAGGCGGAGGTATCGCAACATGATGCCTCCCCTGATTGCCGCATGCGGTCAGCGGAGGCCGCAGCGAAGGCGGAGGTATCGCAGTACCGCATCATGACGCCACCCCGGCGAGTAGCCGCTCGTAGGTCAGCCGGGTCTCATCGGCCAGCGCGATATGACGGACCAGTTCACCACGGGCCAGATGTGGGTCGTAGGGCACCTCGACGATATCGCGGACCCAGCCGGACAGATGCTCCCGCAGATGATCCGCGACCCGCGAATCGACTCCCGGCTGCTGATGGGAGACCACGATCGTGGTGTCCCCGACGATTCCGCCGCCCATCGGCTCGGACTGGTCACCGTATTCGTCGTCCAGCCACTCCAGGGTCACCCGCAGCCGGTTCGCGGCATCACTGCGCGCCGGAATAGACAGCACCAGGGCCACATCCGCGTCGTCCAGCAGCGGCCGGAGTTGCCGGCCGGCGATCGGGCTGCCACCGTCGAAGATTCCGATGTAACCCGCCTGGTCCACCGCACGGGCGACGGTCAGATAACTGGCCCGGCGGCGCAGCGGCGCGGCATCGCGCCACAGCAGGCCGATCCCGGAAGTGGCCCGCGACATACAGTCCTTCAGCGGCGCCGGTTCGTCGTCGCCGCGGCCGTACAGCCACTGCTGCAGGTTGATCGGGTGCAGATGTTCGTCGGCACCGCGCAAGGCGATATCGCCGCCGGCGGGTGTGGCGTCCACGGCGACCGTCGCCGTTCCGGCGAGTCCGAGTTCACCGGCCAGGCCCAGCGCGGTTGTGGTGGTTCCGGCGCCGCCGCAGCCACCGACCACCAGGATCGGCCGGGCGTCCCCGGGCGCACGGTCGCGGCTACCGCCACGCAACCGCACCACCGATGCCTTCCCGGTCCCGTCCGCCTCGTCCGCCCCCTCGGAATCCGGTGCGGTATCGAGCCAGCGGCTCCAATCCTCTCCCATCCTGCACTCTCCTCTACCCGGCCGTTATACCCGTGATGAGGGTGCGGCCGCCGATCACCGCGGTGGTGACGGTCTGCCGGTTGTAGGTAGCCGGTTCGCCACCTGGCCGGTACTCGGTGACCACGACGGAATACTGCCCGTCGGCCACGGTCACGATGCGCACGCAGTGTCCTGTCCCGGGTTCGACGCTGTCGATACCCGCTTGGATGACCTCGGCGGCGGATACCGGGGCGCCGGGCGCCACCACCGCGTGGGCGGCGGCACCGGAACGTTCCACGTAATAGGCATATTGGAAACGCAGGATCGCGGCCGGCCCGGAATCCGTTCCGCCCGGGCCGGCACCGCGCACCGTCGCACCGTCTTGTTCGTCCGGGCAGTGCGCAGGCGTGGGTGCCGCACCCACGCTGCCGGAGGTGAAGCGCAATCCGGCACCGTCATCGGGGCCGGCGGCCCGTGGCGCACCCGGCGCCAGCAGATAGACAACCACCGCGGCGGCTATGGCCAGTACTGCCACGGCGGCGATCAGCACACCGAATGTGCGGCGCCGGCGGGCGTTACCGTCGGCGGCGGTATCACGGGGCCGGCCGGGAGTGCGGCCGATCCGCACGGGTTCGGCGAGTTCGTCCTCGTCGGGCCACGGCAGGCGGAGCAGGTCACCGTCGCGTTCACCGGCCGGATCGTCCACCCAGTCGGACCAGCCGCCGGTGAATTCGCTGCGCCGGCCGGACAGCTCGGCGGGCGCCGGATCCGGCGCGGCGGTCGCGCTACCGGCCTCGGCGATATAGTCGGGATACCTGGCGGGACCCGCGGCGTAGGTTTCCGCGGAGATCTCCGGTTCGAACGTGCCGGTCGACCCGTCCGGGGCACCGCTGTCCCCCTCGGGTTCGAGCGGTTCATACCATCGATCGAGTTTTTTGTAGGACTTCAACATTCCCCCATTCCCGTGGCGCCGGGCGCGTGATATCGCATCATCGGTCCCTCTCGGCGATCAGTTCACGGAGAACGAGTAGTTTTCGGTTGTCGGGGGCATATCGGACCGGTCGGCCGACGGCCGATCCTGTGAGGCACCGTCGGCTCCTGTCCCGAATGGGAATTGTCCCGTACCGGAGGGAGCGGGCGCAGGCGACGCGCCGGGCTCGGCCCCGAAGAATCCACCCGGGGGCGGTGACCCGGCTCCGGGGGCGCTACCGACCGGCGGTGCCGCCTCCTCGGACACCGGCGCGTTACCGCTGCCATAGGTATTCGCGAGATCTCGTGCCGCGGCGCCGAACCAATCCGCGATGAATTTGGTGGGCGCCTCACCGGTGGCCGATATGGCCGCGTTGCCATAGGCCTGGTGCCGCTGAATGGTATCCCAGTACCGCACCCACGTCGTCGTATCGAGAAGTGCGTGGTTGTCCTGGATATTGTCGACAACGGCGTTGAAAGCCTGACTCACCAGCCGGATACCGGTGGTCGGCGGAACGAGCTGCGGAATCGCGCCCAGCAGCTTGACTCCCAGCATGAGCAGGGCCGCGGGCGGATTCGCCAGACCGGCGGTGGCGAGTTCGGCGATCGCCGTGGGGTTCAGCACCGTTCGCACCACCGTGACCACCGCGTTCAGCCCGATCATGCCGACCTTCAGCAGCGCCCGCATGGCACCCGGAATATCCAGCGGGGTACGCGGATCGGCGGCGTCGGCCAGCCGCTCGGAAATCGATTTCTTCGGCGATATGTTCAGGTTGGCCAGCGAGGTGCCCGAAACATCCTCGTTGACCACCTTGGTCGCCGTTTTGATCGAGGTGAAGGCGAGCGCCTGCGCCACCGAGGCGAGCGAGGCGATGGGATCACCGCCGCTGAGCTTGGCCTGCCCCACGACACCGGCCACCGCCTTCAGGATCGGTGCGCCCTCGGGCACATCGCAGGCGAGATCGCCCGCGGCGCAGAAGCTGGCCACCCGGCCGGTGAGCGCGCCGAAGTCCTCGGCGGCATCCCGATTCGGGGCGATCCCACCACCGGTGGCGGGCGCCTGGGGCAGCGCGGCGATAGTGGCGGTCTGTCCGCCGTCGGTGCCGGGCACCGGATCCGGGTTCGCTTTCCCCGGGGCGCCGGGGAACAGCGGGGCGCCCGGCGTTCTGGTGGGGTCGCCGATCAGGGCGACGGCCGCGATCTTGTCCTCGGGCAGGGGCCCCTGCCCCTGCCCCACTTCCTGCGCGAACACCGAAGCGACGTGGGCGCCCTGGGAATACCCGACGATGGCGAACCTGGTTTCGGGGCAGCGCTGCGCCACCGCGGTTGCCATGGTGCGCAACCGGATCAGGCCACCGCTCACCGAATCCGAGTACGGTGTCGCGTTACCGCCGTCGATCCCACCGAAACTGGACTCGTAGGGCACGTACGCGCGCTGCACGAGACCCTCTTCGGGTATCGCGGCCATAAGTGGCCGGAAGACCGTGGACAGCATGCCGGTATCGGTGGTGGGCGCGGCGTCCGGCGACGATTCGCCGGTGCCCTGGACTCCGAGCGCGTACAGTGCCGGGCACGCGGTGACCGATACCCCGGACGAGGGACCCCCCGGATTCGGCGGTTGAGCGTATGCGGGGGCGGTGAGAGTACCCGCCGACACGGTCGCCACAGCGACGGTGAGTGCGATCAGCATCCCCGAGAAACTTCTGCATCCAGCCATAGCGACCCGCAATCACTCATACCGCAGTTACCGAGCGCGACGAAACGCAGTAAACGGTAACAGATTCCGGCTATGACTGCTCGGGCGGCGAAGAGTTTAGGCGAACCGCCAGGGCGACCCGTATACGACACGGCGCGTCGCGGCCCGAATGTTACAAATCTTCCGGAGTTTCCGAGACGGCCGCCGAGGCCCCTGAACTCAGCGAAGGCAGATGCCCGCTCAGGCGGCGGAGGTCACCCGGTAGACGTCGTAGACGCCCTCGACGTTGCGGACAACATTCAGCAAGTGGCCCAGATGTTTCGGATCACCCATCTCGAAGGTGAACTTGCTGATGGCCACCCGGTCGCCGTGGGTGGCTACCGACGCGGACAGGATATTGACCTTCTCATCGGCCAGGACCTTGGTGACATCCGATAGCAGCCGGGCGCGATCCAGCGCCTCGATCTGGATCGCCACCAGGAATATCGAATGCGGCGACGGCGCCCATTCCACCTCGATGATCCGTTCCGACTGCGCCTGCAGCGAATCGGCGTTGGTGCAATCCACCCGGTGGACACTCACCGCACCACCGCGGGTGACGAATCCCAGGATCTCGTCCCCCGGAACCGGGGTGCAGCATTTCGCCAGTTTCGCCACGGTGCCCTCGGCACCGGGGATCAGCACACCGGCGTCACCGCTGAGCCGCTGCCGCGACGGAGTGGTGGACGGCGTGGAGCGTTCGGCGAGTTCGTTCTCCACATCGCCGATACCGCCCAGCTGCGCCATGAGCCGCTGGACCACATGATGCGCGGAGACCTGGTGCTCACCCACCGCGGTGTAGAGCATGGAGATATCGCTGTAGTGCAGTTCGTGCGCGACAGCGTTCATCGCGTCGACGTTCATCAACCGCTGCAGCGGCAGCCCGACGCGCTTGACCTCCTTGTTGATCTGCTCCTTGCCGTTCTCCAGCGCCTCTTCCCGGCGTTCCTTGGCGAACCACTGCCGGATCTTGGCCTTCGCCCGCGGGGAGACCACGAAACCCTGCCAGTCGCGACTGGGTCCGGCATTGGGCGCCTTGGAGGTGAAAACCTCGACGACCTCACCGTTCTCCAGCTGCCGCTCCAGGGCGACCAACCGGCCGTTCACCCGGGCACCGATACATTTGTGCCCGACCTCGGTATGCACCGCGTACGCGAAATCGACCGGCGTCGACTTCTGCGGCAGCGTGATCACATCCCCCTTCGGGGTGAAGACGAAGATCTCCGGGGCCTTGAGGTCGAACCGCAGCGATTCCAGGAATTCGGCCGGGTCCGCGGCCTCCCGCTGCCAGTCCAGCAGCTGCCGCATCCACGCCATATCGTCGACCTCGGCGGAGTCACCGGAGTGGCGGCCCTTGGTCTCCTTGTAGCGCCAGTGCGCGGCGATACCGAACTCGGCGGTGCGGTGCATATCGTGGGTACGGATCTGCACCTCGAGCGGTTTGCCGTCCGGGCCCACCACGGTGGTGTGCAGCGACTGGTACACCCCGTACCGGGGCTGCGCGATGTAATCCTTGAACCGGCCGGCCATCGGCTGCCACAGCGAGTGCACCACGCCGACGGCGGCGTAGCAGTCGCGGACCTCGTCGCAGAGGATGCGGATACCCACCAGATCGTGGATATCGTCGAAGTCCTTACCCTTGACGATCATCTTCTGATAGATCGACCAGTAGTGCTTGGGCCGGCCCTCCACAGTCGCGGGGATCCGGGAGGCAGCCAGGGTGTTGACGATCTCCGCTCGAACTTTGGCCAGGTAAGTGTCACGTGACGGTGCCCGGTCGGCGACCAAACGAACGATCTCGTCGTATTTCTTGGGATGCAGGATCGCGAACGCGAGATCCTCGAGCTCCCATTTGACGGTGGCCATACCCAGCCGGTGCGCCAGCGGTGCGATCACCTCCAGGGTTTCGCGGGCCTTCTTGGCCTGTTTCTCCGGCGGCAGGAACCGCATGGTCCGCATATTGTGCAGCCGGTCGGCCACCTTGATCACCAGTACGCGCGGGTCACGGGCCATCGCGATGATCATCTTGCGGATGGTCTCGGCCTCCGCGGCCGCACCCAGATTCACCTTGTCGAGCTTGGTGACACCGTCGACCAGATGGGCGACCTCGGGCCCGAATTCGGCGGTCAGCTGCTCCAGCGTGTATCCGGTGTCCTCGACGGTGTCGTGCAGCAGGGCCGCCACCAGGGTGGTGGTATCCATCCCCAGCTCGGCGAGGATATTCGCGACCGCCAGCGGATGGGTGATGTAGGGGTCGCCGGATTTGCGGAACTGGGTGGCATGACGTTCGTCGGCAACATCGAAGGCCCGCTGCAACTGGGTCAGGTTCGCCTTCGGATACAGCTCGCGGTGCACCGTGGCCAAGGGTTCGAGCACCGGCTTCACCGCGGGAATCCCGCGCTGACCGGTCATCCGCCGGGCCAGCCGCGCCCGTACCCGCCGGGAGGCCGAAGTGGGTACCGCACCCGAGGTACGGGGCTCCGGATCGGTGCCACCCGACCGCGTACCCGCTGGGGAGGCGGAGGTCCCGGCACCGTTGGACTGCGATCCCGATGTCTTCTCGACATTCGCCTCGCCCAGATGCTGAGTCATGCCACCACCTCTCCGTGCCGCGGCGGAACACCGCAACGCTTCAGAACACCAACTTTAGACCCCACAGCAGTGCGGGAAACCCCACAGCAACACCATCGACACCTATCGATACGCAGGTGCACCCGGTACAACACCGTATTCGACCTCCACCTTCCCGCTGCGGGCGGGCTTCGCTTCATCCGGCCAGCCCATCCCGAGTCAGTTCCAACCGCCGGGCGATTCCGATTCCGGCCAGGAAGTGCTGATCGTGACTCACCACCAGCAGCGCGCCCTCGAACGCCGCCACCGCCTGCGTGAGATGCCCCAGGCTGACGAGATCCAGATTGTTGGTGGGTTCGTCGAGGATCAGCAGTTTGGGCGCCGGCTCGGCGAGGAGCAGCATCGCCAGTGCCGCCCGCAGACGCTCGCCGCCGGATAGTGCCGCCGCGGGGATATCGGCGGCCGGGCCGCGGAACAGGAAGCGCGCGAGCTGCGCGCGGATACGCTCCGGGTCGGCATGCGGCGCACCTGCCGCGACATTGTCGAATACGCTGCGGCGCTCCTCGAAGATATCGAGCCGCTGCGGCAGCATCCGCCACGGCACGCGCGGCGGTTCGGCCGTGATCCGCCGCAGCAGGGTCGTTTTTCCCGCGCCGTTGCGCCCGGTGATCGCCAACCGCTCGGGCCCGTCGACGGCCAGTGAGACAACCGGGCCGTTGGCCAGTGTCACCGCTTCCAAGGAGACCACCTCCTGCCCCGGGTACACGCGGGTCTCCGGCAGGTCGACGCGGATCTCACGGTCGTCACGTAGCAACTCCTCGGCCTGTTCCAGCCGCTGCTTCGCATCCTGAACCTTCTCGATATGGCTGTTGCGCAGTTTGCCCGCCGAGACCTCGGCCTGCCGTTTACGCTGACCCATCACGATCTTCGGTTCGCGTTTGTTCTCGTACATCTTCTGTCCGTAGCGCCGCCGGCGGTCGAGTTTCGTCCGGGCTTCCACCAGCTCCCGGGACTGTTTGCGCATATCGCTGCGGGCATCGCGGATAGCGGACCGGGCCGCCTGCTGTTCCTGTTCGACGGTCCGTTCGTACTCGCTGTAGTTCCCGCCGAACAGCCGCAAGCGGCCACCCCGCAGTTCGGCGATGGTGCCCATCCGGTCCAGCAGTTCACGATCGTGGCTGACCACCAGCAGCGTCCCACCGAACTGCGTGACGACTTCGTAGAGCCGGGCTCGGGCCGCGGAATCGAGGTTGTTGGTGGGTTCGTCGAGCAGCAGTACCTCCGGTTCACCGAGCAGTTCGGCGACCAGGCCGAGCAAAATGGTCTCACCGCCGGACAGCGTCGCCAGCCGGCGGTCCAGCTGTTCGGCCGACCGGGCGATACGGCCCAGTCCGAGCCGGCCGAGCAGGGCCACGGCGCGCTCCTCGACATCCCACCGGTCCGCGACCAGTTCGAAATCGGCGTCGCTACCGGTCCCGGATTCGATGCGGTGCAGCGCGTTTCGCACGTCCGCGATGCCGAGCACCGCGTCGACCTGCTGTCCTACCGCGAGACCGAGGTCTTGCCGCAGATAGCCGAGCCGCCCGGAAACGGTGATCGAACCGCGCGCCGGACGCAGTTCGCGTGCCAGCAAGCGCAAGAGGGTGGATTTTCCGGTCCCATTGGACCCGACGATACCGATATGTCCCGGTCCGAGGACCGCATCGAGCCCGTCGAACACCGGAGTTCCATCCGGCCAGGAAAAACAGAGATCGGAAAGCGAAATATCGGCCACGGCTGCCCCTGAGGTATCGATACGAACGCGGCGCGCAGAACGCGGGCCGCACGAGCGACTACCTCATGAGAGCAACGGCAACTCCGATCCCCGGGAACAAGACCTCGACGAGGCTACACCAGCGCAGGTCGCGGTACCAGGATATTTCGCCCGAGATCACAGCGCGGATCGGTCAGACGGTGACGATCGAGGTCACCGGGTAATCGCCCTGGCGGCCGCGCCCGCCCAGGGCCTCGAGCTCCAGGACAACAGCCGCGGCCGCCACGTGCGCGCCGGCCGCGGCGAACAGATCCGCGGCCGCGGCCAGTGTGCCGCCGGTGGCCAGCACATCGTCGAGCAGCAGCACCCGGCGCCCCGCCAGCTCCACACCGGTGGCGGGCACCTCCAGCGCGGCCGTCCCGTATTCGAGGCTGTACTCCCGGGTGATCACCGGGGGCGGCAGTTTGCCGCGTTTGCGGACCGCGAGCACCCCCGTACCGAGGGTGGTGGCCACTCCGGCGCCGAGGAGGAAACCGCGGGCGTCCACCCCGGCGACCAGATCCACATCGGGAACGAGGGCGGCCAGACAGTCGACCACTGCCCGGAAACCCTCCGAATCGGCGAAAACCGGGGTGAGATCGGCGAACCGGATACCCGGCTCCGGGAAGTCGTCGGCCCAGCGGGTGTAGCGCCGGACAAACTCGGCGGCCTGACCACTGCGTTCGGCAACCACATCAGCGGGTTCGGCCGCCGCATGCTTGCTCATCGGAACACCTCCATCATCGCGCCGCGGTTCAACGCTGCAGCACCCACCGGTCCATATTCCAGCCGGAGCCGGCGCGGGTGGGCCCCGCGATGGCGTTCTGCAGACCGCCCGCGAACGCGATGGTGCGGGGCGTCGCGAACAGCGGGACACTCGGCAACTGTGCCCACAGCAGGTTCTCGGCCTCGGTGAGCAGATTCAGCTGATTCGTCGAATTGTCCTCGCCCGCGAGCTGGTCGGTGATGCCGTCGAAACGGCCGTTGCGGAACTGCCCGATATTCAGGCCGCTACCACTGCGCAGACCGCCGATCGCGGCGATACCGTCGAGCGAACCGGCCGGCCCCGGAGCTCCGCCCGGGCCGCCGAGCACGGCGTCCACCGCCCCCTCGCGCAGTCGGACCGGTGTGAAATCCGGTGTACCGGCGTCTTCAACGCTGATTCCGGCCGCCTTGCAGGAATCGGCGATCATCGAGATGGTCTGCGCGCGGCGGGCATCGGGGGCCAGATAACCGACCCGGACGACCATCCCATCCTTACCGGCATCGGCGAGGGCCGCCTTCGCACCCTCGACATCGCCGGCGGCGAAGGGGCCCGAAGCACCGGTCGCGGCGGGATAGAACGGTGAATCCTGCTGCAATGTCCGGGAATTCGAAGTCCCCACACCCACGCCGGCTTCCGGTGCGTCCGCGGACCGGCCGAGCTGGTCGTACAGCGCCTGCCGCGGGACGCACAGGGCGAACGCACGCCGCGCGGCAGCCGATTCGAACACCCCGCCGGTATTGAGTACCACTTGTTCGATACCGCGGCTCGGTACATTCTGGACGGAGAAAGCATCCAGATTCGTCTCGGGCAGCGACCCCGCCCCGATATCCACCACGGACGCCGAACCGTCCTCGATCCGGGCGGCCAGATCGGCCGGCTTGGGGTAGACCACGATCCGGCCGGTGGCGGGTGCCTGACCCCACCAGCGTTCGTTGGCCACCAGGACGAGTCCGTCCTCGAGTCCGAAGGATTCGATCCGGTAAGGCCCCGACGACGGGAACCGGGTGATATCCAGATCGCCGGGCGCCAGATCCCAGCCGGTGTTCCAGAAGTCCGCGAGCCGGTCCAGCGCGGCGCGGTCGTCGTTCTGGACCGCGGTGACGATATCGGGAACGTTCGCCGCCTGGGCCGCCACATGGGCGGGCATCAGCTCACCGGCGCCGAACAGCGTACGCCAGGGCAGATACCGGCGCCCGGGCCGGAACACCACGGTGCCGTCCTTGGACCCCGGCTGGCATTCGACCCGCTCGATATCCTCGTAGCCGGCCGTGCTCGCCGAATCGAACCGCGGGAACCGGCCGCTGCGGGCAGCCCAGGTGAACACCAGATCGTCGCACGAGGTGGGCACACCGTCGGAATAGGTGCCCTGGGGGTTGAGCCGATACTGGATCGTCTGCGCCTCACCCGGTACTTCCTTGGCGGTGCCGGTATCGCCGTCGGCGACCGGTTGACCGTCGGGTCCGGTGTAGAAGAACCCGGTCAGTACCCGGCCGAATACGGCCTGCGCCGAGGCCGCTCCGGCCGTCGTGCCGCCGTTGTAGCTGGCGACCGCGGTATCGACCGCGTACCCGATCGACGGAACCTGGTCCTCACCGGAACATCCCGCCACGAATCCGGCGGCAGCGGCGGTGGCCGCGAGCAGCGCGATCGTCCGGCGCAGATATGGCAGTCGCATCGAACCGTACCCCTCGTATGTCAGTGCCGCCTTTGTCGTTTACCGGTGGGGCGTGCGCCGGGCGCGGGCCCGGCGGCGCCTGTCCTGCGTGGAGCCTGCGTATCACGATCGGCACCGGGCTCACCCGGACGACGCCGGGGCGCCGGCCGGGGCCGCTCCGGAACCGGAGCCTGACCGGACCGCCGCGCCCGTACCTTCCTGGTGTGCGCGGCGACCGGACCCCAGCGTTCCTTGATCGAGACCAGCAGTGGGGTGGCGAAGAAAATCGACGAATAGGCGCCGACCACCGTGCCGACCAGCTGTACCAGCGCGAGATCCTGCAGAGTGCCCACACCGAGCATCCATACCGCGATCACGATCAGCCCGATAATAGGCAGCGCACCGATCAATGTGGTGTTGAACGACCGCATCAACGTCTGATTGATCGCCAAGTTGGCCTGTTCGCCATAGGTGCGCCGATAAGTATGCAGCACACCGCGCGTGTTCTCCTCGACCTTGTCGAAGACGACGACCGAATCGTAGAGCGAGAAACCCAGAATGGTGAGCATGCCGATCACCATCGCCGGCGTCACCTCGAACCCGACGAGCGAATAGACACCCGCGGTCACCAGCATGTCGAAGACCAGTGCCGCCAGCGCGGCTATGGCCATATCGCGTTCGTAGCGGAACCCGATGTAGACGCTCACGATCACCAGGAACACCAACAAGGCGATGATCGCCTGACGGGTGATCTGTCCGCCCCAGGTCTCGCTGACATCGGAGGCACTGATCGCGTTGCGGCTCGGCGTGCCACTCGCGTCGGTCGGCTGGAACTTGTCGAACAACTCGGACTGCAGCGAGCCGAGTTCTTCGGCGTTCAGCGTTTCCGAACGGATCAGGATGGTCGCGCTGTCGCCGGTGCCGACGGTCTGCACCGATTCGGGATCCGAACCGATCACATCGGAGTACACCTGCTCCACCTGTTCGGTGGTCGCCCCCGCGGCCGGCATCTGGATCCGGGATCCGCCGACGAAATCGATACCGAAGGTGAAACCGCGCACCACCATACTGAGCAGGCAGATCAGCACGATTGCCGTGGTGATCATGTACCAGCGGCGGCGATTACCGATCACATCGAGAACGCCGGTACCGGTGTACAGGCGGTTCATCCAGCTGTGCTCGGCGCCGGAACGCCGCGTCGAGGCGTCTTTGTCCATCGTCACGGGACTGTTCATCGTCACGCCTTCCCGACCGCGGCTTCGGCCGCCTTGCGTTCACGGGCGAGTTGCTGCATCGCGCCGAGCCCGTTCACCGAGGGCTTGGCCCAGAAGCTGGACCGAGAGGCCAGCTGTACCAGCGGCGCCGTCACCAGGAACACCACCACGACATCGAGAATGGTGGTCAGTCCGAGGGTGAAGGCGAACCCGCGCACCTGCCCGACGGCCAGCACGTAGAGCACTGCCGCCGCGATGAAACTGACGGCGTTACCGGACAGAATGGTCTTCCGGGCTCGCTGCCAGCCGCGCGGTACCGCGGACCGGAAACTTCGTCCCTCGCGTATCTCGTCCTTGATGCGTTCGAAGAACACCACGAACGAGTCCGCGGTCATACCGATACCGATGATCAGACCCGCGATACCCGCCAGGTCCAGGGTGAACCCGATCCACCGGCCGAGCAGCACCATGATCCCGTAGACCGCGATACCGGACCCGATCAGCGACAGCGCCGTGAGGAAGCCCAGCATCCGGTAGTAGATCAGGCAGTACAGCAGCACCACGGCCAGACCGACCGCGCCGGCGAGCAGACCCGCTTTCAGTGAAGTCAGGCCCAGTGTCGCGGATACGGTCTCGGCTTCCGAGGTCTGGAACGACAGCGGCAGCGAACCGTACTTCAGCGTATTCGCCAGGTCCTGAGCGCTGGAGGCGGTGAAATTACCCGAGATCTGAGTGCGGCCGCCCAGCTGCGGACCCTGCTGCACCACCGGGGCGCTGACAACTTCCGAGTCGAGGACGAACGCGACCCGCTGCTGCACGTATTCACCGGTCAGTGCCGACCAGGCATCGGTGCCGCCGCCCTTGAACTCGAGATTGATCTCGTGCCGCGACTGCTCGGGGTTGAACCCGGAGCTCGCGTTGGCGATCTCCTGCCCGTCGATCCGGCTCTTGTCCAGCAGGAAGACCTCGGTGCCGTCGGTGGAGCAGGTGACCAGCGGCAGATTCGGATCGTCGTTACCGGCCAGCGGATCGGGCGCGGAGCAGTCCATCGCGGACATGGCGAGTTTCTGCATGGTCGGATCGGTGCTCTGCCGGATGGCCTTGGCCGCTTCGATCTCCTTTTGGGTCTGCTCCTGCGGGCTCAGCGATTCGTCCGTCGGCGCCGGTTCGCCCGGAGCGGGTTCGCCGGGAGCCGGTGCCGGGGTGGTCTCGCCCGGTGCCGGCGGCTCGGGCAGCGGGGTGCCGGGCGCCTGCGCCGGCTGGACGTCGAGTTCATCGGCGGAGACCGGCGCGGTGGCAGGAGCATCCGGGGCCTGCTGCTCCGGCGCGGCAGCCGGAGCTTCCGGCGCCTGTTCCGGCGCGACAGCGGGAGCCTGCTGCTCCGGCGCCGGCGGCGCACCGTCACCGGCCGGCGGGGTTCCTTCGGCCGGGGCGGGCTCCGCCGGCATCCCGGGAGCGGACGGTACGGCCGGTTGCCCGGGGGCCGGAGCCTGCTGGCTGCCGGGAGCGGGAGTCGCCTGAAGGACCGGGCGGATGTAGAGCTTCGCAGTCGTCGCCAGTGTGCGCGCCTGCTGGCTGTCGTCGCCCGGAACCGTGATCACCAGGTTGTCCCCGTCGATCACCACCTCGGAGCCGGAGACGCCGAGCCCGTTCACACGGTTCTCGATGATTTCCTGCGCCTTGGTGAGACTGTCCTGGTTCGGCCGGTTACCGTCCGGTGTCCGGGCGGTCAGGGTGACCCGGGTACCGCCCTGCAGGTCGATGCCGAGTTTGGGTGTCGGTGATTTGTCACCGGTGAAGAACACCAGCGCATAGATCGCTGCCACCAGCACGCCGAAAAGGGCGAGCCAGCGGTATTGATGCGCCGATCCCTGGGACGGAGGCACAGGTCGTCATCTCCTAGGCGGAAGTTCTGGGTGGAACGGCCACGGCACACGCCGACGCCACCGGTCGCCCGGGATATCCGGTCCGGTGGCCGGGCCGTGAATTCAGTCTTTGGTCAGCCGGGTTTCGGTCTGCGCCGGGGTCTCCTCCGCGGCGGGCGTGGCCGGCGAGTCGGTGGACTCTTCCGCCACGGCGTCGTCGCCGGTGGTGTCGTCGTCGGCGAGCTCGTCGTCGGCGCGTACATCCCGGATCGCCTGACGCAACCAGGTGGTCACAACGTCCTCGGCGATCTCCAGATCGATGGTGGTGTCGTCGACCTCGACCACGGTGCCGAACAGGCCCGAGGTGGTGGTGACTTTGTCACCGACCTTCACGCTGTCCTGCATCTGGCTGACCTTGTCGGCCTCTTTTTTCTGGCGGCGCATACCGAGGAACATCGGCACGAGCAGGGCAACCAGTATGAGCGGAAACAGGAAATCCATGGTCGAAGTCAGTTCCTGATCTGGTGAGGAGAGGGGCAGGTACGCACACAGTCTGCCAGTTCATTCGTCCGGCGCCACACCCGCACGCCCGAAACGGGGGTGTCCGGCCGCCGTGAACCGGCCCGGACAGTGGTCCGGCGACCGCCATAATCGGGTCATGACGCCCGACGATGTTCATCGGATCACCTTCACCCGAGCGCCGTGGGGCCGTCGTGGTTATCGCGAAGACGATGTCGACGACCTCCTCGACCACATCGCCGCGGCCCTGGCCGGGCGGGCCACCCTCACCATGGATCAGTTGCGGGGCGGGTTCCGGGCGGGCGGCAGCCGGCTGAATCGTGGTTATCACCCCGACCAGGTCGATGCTTTCCTGGAACGGGTCCGCGCCGAGTTCGGATTCTGACCGCCTCATTCGAACAGGTCGAGGGTGGGCTGGGGTTCCCGGCCGCGGACCTCGAAAGTGCCGAACGAGAGGTCCGGTGGAGGTGTAAGACCGAGATGGGTCCAGGCGGCCGCGGTGGCGACCCGCCCGCGCGGAGTTCGCGCCACCATTCCGGCCCGCACCAGGAACGGTTCGCAAACTTCCTCCACGGTCGCGGCCTCTTCGCCGACGGCGACCGCGAGGGTGGAGACACCGACCGGTCCGCCGCCGAATCCGCGAACCAGCGCGCCGAGCACCGCGCGATCCAGCCGGTCCAAACCCAGCGAATCGACGTCGTAGACCTCGAGGGCGGCGCGGGCGACCCGGAGGGTTATCCGGCCGTCGGCCCGGACCTCGGCATAATCACGGACCCGGCGTAGCAGGCGGTTGGCGATACGTGGTGTTCCGCGGGACCGGCCGGCGATCTCGGCGGCCGCGTCGGCGTCGATATCCACATCGAGGATCTGCGCGGACCGTTGGACGATGAGCAGCAGCTCGGCCGGTTCGTAGAAATCCATATGCCCGGTGAACCCGAACCGGTCGCGCAGCGGACCGGTCAGCGCACCCGATCGTGTGGTCGCCCCGACCAGGGTGAACGGGGCGATATCGAGCGGTATGGAGGTCGCCCCGGGCCCCTTGCCGACCACGACGTCGACCCGGAAATCCTCCATCGCCAGATACAGCATCTCCTCGGCCGGCCGGGCCATCCGATGGATCTCGTCGATGAACAGCACATCGCCTGCGACCAGATTGCTGAGCATGGCGGCCAGATCACCGGACCGTTCCAGGGCCGGGCCGGAGGTTATCCGCAGCGCGGTGCCGAGTTCGCCGGCGATGATCATCGCCAGGCTGGTCTTGCCCAGGCCGGGCGGCCCGGACAGCAGAATATGGTCCGGGGTGCCGCCGCGCGCCAGGGCACCGCGCAAGACGAGGCCGAGTTGCTCCCGTACCCGCGGCTGGCCGATGAATCCGTCCAGCGAGGTGGGGCGCAGGCCGGACTCGATATCGCCGTCCGAGGCCAGGTAACCGGCGCTGACGGGGGATTGCTCCTGATCCGGGGAGTCGTCGTAATCCATGACCGGCCTAACGGTTCTTGCTGTGTTCGATGGGCATAAGCGAGGGCCCTCCGTGGTTACACTTCGCTGCCGCCTCCGGGCCTGACTCGCTCATGCCAGCCTTCCGAGCGCGGCGCGCAACGCGGTGGAATTATCGGCACCGGGCTGCTCGGTCAATACCGCGTCCACCGTCGGTTCGGCCTGTTTGAGCGGGAAGCCGAGGCCGGTGAGGGCCTCCACCACCTGGTCGCGGACCGGGGTGCGCACGGCGGCCACCGGGGCGCCCGGGGCGCCGGCGGGGACCGGCACGAGATTCACCTTGTCCCGTAACTCCACGACCATCCGTTCGGCTCCCCGTTTACCGATACCCGGCACCCGGGTGAGTGCCGCGATATCACCGGCGGCCAGCGCTTTACGCAGCGATTCGGGTTCCAGCACCGCGAGCACCGCCATCGCCAGCCGGGGACCTACTCCGGATACCGTCTGCAGCAGGCCGAACAGATCGCGGGCCTCGGTATCGGCGAACCCGAACAGGGTCATCGAATCCTCGCGCACGATCAGCGCGGTGTAGAGGCGGGCCTGTTCGCCGCGGGTGAGACCGGCCAGCGTGGCAGGTGTGGCGTTGAGTTGGTAGCCGACCCCGGCCGCTTCGAGAACCACATGGTCGAGGGCGAGTTCGACAACCTCGCCGCGTAGGGACGCGATCACCCGCGCACCGCCTTCCGCTGCTGTGCCAGTCGTTCGGTGTACTGCCGGCGGGCTCGCTCGGCCGCTGCCTCAGCTTCGGCCATCCGCGCGATCAGCGGCGCCCGCCAGCAGTGGCAGATGGCGAGCGCCAGCGCGTCGGCGGCGTCCGCCGGTTTCGGTGGCGACGCGAGCCCGAGGATCCGGGTGACCATAGCGGTCACCTGTTTCTTGTCCGCGCCACCGTTGCCGGTGACGGCGGCCTTCACCTCACTGGGAGTATGGAACATCACCGGGATATCGCGCCGGGCGGCCGCGAGAGCGATGACTCCCCCGGCCTGCGCGGTACCCATGGCGGTCCGCACATTGTGCTGGGCGAAAACCCGTTCGATCGCCACCACTTCGGGCCGGTGGGCGCCCATCCACTCCTCGGCGGCATCCGCGATCCGCACCAGCCGCTGAGCCAGATCCATATCGGGCGGGGTTCGCACCACATCGACCGCGACGGCGCGGACGCTACGTCCCGCTCCCCCGTCGACCATGCTCAGCCCGCACCGGGTGAGCCCGGGATCGACGCCCATCACCCGCACCCGCACAACCTTTCCCAGAACGAACAGTTGTTCGAAGTCTAGTGCAGGCCGCTGTTTCCCGGCACCAATGACACGGGCCGCGGTACCGGCGCGGTTACTGCCTCAACCGGTCGGCGAAGATGTCGTACGCGGTGGCGTCGTACAGCACGAACCGCACTTCCTCGACCACGGTCGAGTGTTCCCGGACAGTATCGACGGCGATGCGGGCGGCGTCGTCCATGGGCCAGCGGTAGGCACCCGTGGAAATCGCCGGGAAGGCGACGGTGCGGGCACCGAGCTCGTCGGCGACCCGCAGGGATTCGCGGTAGCACGACGCCAGCAGGGGTGCGAGCTGCGCTGCGCGGTCACCACGCGCCGACCACACCGGGCCGACGGTATGGATGACCCAGCGGGCCGGTAGCTCGCCGGCGGTGGTGGCGACGGCCCCACCGGTGGGCAGCCCCCGGGGATACTCGGTGTCCCGCAGCCGCCGGCATTCCGCCAGGATCGCGGGGCCGCCGCGGCGGTGAATGGCGCCGTCCACCCCGCCACCGCCGAGCAGCTCGGAGTTCGCGGCATTCACCACCGCGTCGACCTCTTGTTCGGTGATATCTCCGCGGACGACAGTCACAGCCACCATGCCGTCATTGTGCAACCGCGACCCGATCCGTCCCGGGTGGCACACGCTCGCTCACCCGATCGAGACCTTGATGCGACCGGACAGCTGAGCCCTAGTCCTCGTCCAGTTCGGCGAGTACCTCGTCGGAGAGATCGACATTGGTGTACACGTTCTGGACGTCGTCGCTGTCCTCCAGCGCGTCGACCAGCTTGAACACCTTGCGGGCACCCTCGACATCGACCGCGACACTCACCGACGGCTGGAAGCCGGATTCGGCGGAGTCGTAGTCGATACCGGCCGCCTGCAGGGCCGACCGCACCGCGACCAGATCACCGGGTTCGCTGATGACCTCGAACGATTCACCGAGATCGCTGACCTCTTCGGCTCCCGCGTCGAGCACCGCCAGCAGTACATCGTCTTCGGAGAGGCCGTTCTTCTCCAGCGTGACGATGCCCTTGCGATGGAACAGGTAGGCCACCGAACCCGGATCGGCCATATTCCCGCCGTTGCGGGTCATCGCGACCCGGACCTCACCCGCCGCCCGGTTGCGGTTGTCGGTGAGACATTCGATCAGAACGGCGACACCGTTGGGGCCGTAACCCTCGTACATGATCGTCTGCCAGTCGGCGCCGCCGGCTTCCTCGCCCCCGCCGCGTTTACGTGCCCGCTCGATATTGTCGTTGGGGACCGAGGATTTCTTCGCCTTCTGGATGGCGTCGAACAGGGTCGGGTTACCTTCCGGATCGCCACCACCGGTCCGGGCCGCCACCTCGATGTTCTTGATCAGCTTGGCGAACAGCTTGCCACGCTTCGCATCGATCGCCGCCTTTTTGTGCTTGGTGGTGGCCCATTTGGAGTGGCCGCTCATTCCCTACTTCCTTCAGGTCGATGGCAGGTCTGCTGGTCCACGCTACCGGCTGGTCGAGCGGACAATTCCGCCACCCTACTCGCACAGTGGATCCGCGAGCAGTTCAGCGGTCGCGGACCAGATCGACGAACATGCGATGCACGCGATGATCACCGGTGACCTCGGGATGGAACGAGGTCGCCACGACATCGCCCTGGCGTACCGCCACGATCCGGCCCGCGGCCGGCCCGCTGGGCACCCGGGCCAGCACCTCGACCCCATCGCCGGCCCGTTCCACCCACGGCGCGCGGATGAACACCGCGCGCATCGGCCCGCCGGCCACGCCGGCGAATTCCAGATCGGTCTCGAACGAATCCACCTGGCGCCCGAAGGCGTTGCGGCGCACGGTCATATCGATACCGGACAGGTGCCGGGCATCGGGACGGGTATCCAGTACCTCGTCGGCCAGCAGGATCATCCCGGCACACGACCCGAAGGCAGGCATCCCCTCACGCAGGCGTTTACGCAGCGGCTCGAGCAGTTCGAACACCTCCAGCAGTTTGCTGATCGTGGTCGATTCGCCACCGGGCAGCACCAGCGCGTCCACCGCGGCGAGTTCGGCCGGCCGGCGCACCAGGACCGGGTCGGCGCCGAGGCCGTTCAGCACGGCCACATGCTCGCGGACATCGCCCTGCAGGGCCAGTACACCGATGGTGGGCCGGCCGCCGGGGACGGCGATATCGCTATCGGGCCCGGTGGCCGCCACATCCTGGGAAACCGCGGATTTGTTCACGCGTGCGAGCTTACGAGCCGGTCCGGTGTGCGCGTGGTCACGCCGGACCGCTACGTCTCACCTCACGTGATCAGCGCCCGATCAGTTCCGCAGGGTACGGATCAGCCCCTCCTGCACCACCGCGGCGACCAGCCGGCCCTGGCGATCGAAGATCTTCCCGCCGGTGAGCGCACGGCCGAACCCGGCCGAGGGCGACGACTGGTCGTACAGCAGCCAGTCATCGGTGCGAAACGGGCGCAGGAACCACATCGCGTGGTCCAGCGAGGCATTCTGCGTGGGCTCGTCGGGGTGGGTGACCTTCGACGAACCGAGCAGCGTCATATCGCTCATATAGGCGAGCGTGCACACATGGAACAGCGGATCGTCGGGCAGCGGATGCCGGTAGCGGAACCACACCTGCTGCGGGGACACCACACCGGGCCGCTGGGTCACCTGTTCCGGTGGAACCGGGCGGATATCCCAGTGCTCCCATTCGCGCATCGCCCACAACCGCTCCGGATCCATGGAGGTCTTGGCGTCGGGCAGATCGTCGGGCGGCGCCACATCGGCCATCTCGTCCTGATGTGAAGGACCGTCGTCGCCGATATGGAACGAGGCGGACATGGTGAATATCGCGTCCCCGTCCTGCACGCCGGTGACCCGGCGGGTGCAGAAGGAACGGCCGTCCCGGATCCGGTCCACCATGTAGACCGTCGGCGCTTCCGGGTTCCCGGGTCGCAGGAAGTATCCGTGCAGGGAATGCACCTGGTATCGCGGCTCCACCGTGCGCACCGCCGCGACCAGCGCCTGCCCCGCCACCTGCCCACCGAACGTGCGCGGGAGCTGGGTCTTGGTGGACGCACCGCGGAAGATATCGCGTTCGAGGCGTTCGATCTCCAGTGCCTCTTCGATAGTCGCCATTCGCTGAGATTATCCCGAACAGTCCGATTTGCCATTGTCCACCGGCGGGTAATCCCCGTCACCGGACCGGGTACCGGACCTGCTGTGATGAACCGGTGCCGCGCTACACACCGATCACCCCGGACCTGCTCGCCGACACCGTGGCTCGCCGGTTGCTCGACTCCGGTGATCGGCAACTGGCTGCCGTCGACGGTGCGGATGCGGCGCACCCACTCGAATTCGCTCGGCTGGCCGCCGACCGTGTCCGCACCGGCGGACGCCCGGCCGAGCTGGTCTCGTTACACGATTTCGTCCGGCCCGCCTCGCTACGGATGGAATTCGGCCGTGACGAATCCGCCTATCGCACCGGCTGGTTCGACTTCGCGGCGCTACGCCGGGAAGTCCTCGATCCGCTCCGAGAGCAGGGCCGGTGGCTACCCGCGCTCTGGGACGAGGCCGCCGACCGGTCCGCCCGCGCCCGCACCCGGCGGGCGGATCCCGGCACGGTCCTGTTCGTCGCGGGTCCGATGCTGCTGGGCCGCGGCCTGCCCTTCGACCTGACCGTCCGGCTCGATCTGAGCGCATCCGCGCTGGCGCGTCGCACACCCGCGGCGGATGCGTGGACCGTGCCCGCGCTACTGGCCCACGACCGCGACCGGACAGAACAACCGGATTTCTTCCTGCGCTGGGATCACCCGGAACGGCCCGCGCTGCGAACCGGCATCTGAGCCGATCGCCGGCGGCCGGTCCCCCATCAGCCGTCGTGAACGCCGGCCGGCGAATCAGGCAGCGATCACCAGCCGCGTTCGGCGAGCCGGTGCGGCTGGGCAATGTCCTCGACGTTGATACCGACCATCGCCTCCCCCAGACCGCGCGACACCTTCGCCAGCACATCGGGGTCGTCGTAGAAGGTGGTGGCCTTCACGATCGCGCTCGCCCGCTGCTCGGGATTACCGGACTTGAAAATCCCCGAGCCCACGAAAACACCCTCGGCACCGAGCTGCATCATCATCGCCGCATCGGCCGGGGTAGCGATACCACCCGCGGTGAACAGCACAACCGGCAGCTTTCCGGTCTCGGCGATCTCCTTGACGAGTTCGTAGGGCGCCTGCAGTTCCTTGGCGGCGACGAACAGCTCATCGGCGGGCAACGAGGTCAACCGGGTGATCTCCTGCCGGATCTTCCGCATATGCGTCGTGGCATTGGAAACATCACCGGTACCGGCCTCACCCTTGGACCGGATCATCGCCGCACCCTCGGTGATCCGGCGCAACGCCTCACCCAGATTGGTGGCACCACAGACAAAAGGCACGGTGAAACGCCACTTATCGATGTGATTGGCGTAATCCGCGGGAGTCAGCACCTCGGATTCGTCGATGTAATCGACACCCAGGCTCTGCAACACCTGGGCCTCCACGAAATGCCCGATCCGCGCCTTCGCCATCACCGGAATCGAAACAGCCTCGATGATCCCGTCGATCATGTCCGGATCACTCATCCGCGACACGCCCCCCTGCGCGCGAATATCGGCCGGCACCCGCTCGAGCGCCATCACCGCGACAGCACCGGCATCCTCAGCGATCTTGGCCTGCTCCGGAGTGACCACATCCATGATCACCCCACCCTTGAGCATCTCGGCCATACCGCGCTTCACGCGGGCGGTACCGGCCTCGCGGGTCACTTCGGTGGTCTGGGTGGTCTCGGGCGTGGTCACGGCAGCTCCTGTGTCCGGTGCGGCGGAAATAGTCGATGAACACCACGATTCTAGGTGGACGGCAAAACCGGCTTCATATCCAGTCGGAGCCCACTGGACTGATCACCACCTGGCGTTATGCGCTCGCCCCACCCCGACTGGACCGGGAAAAAAACACCGCCGGGCCGGTGCGACACCGGCCCGGCGGGGCTTGGAATTCCGACTCAGACCGGGTTGATCACCAACAGCTTCGCCCAATACTCGGCGGCGCTGGGCCCGAGAATCGGCAGCAGGTAATCGAACAAGATATAAGACACGTATTCACCTCCACACACCGAATCGACACATCCACGGTGTGCCAAACCGTGTGCGACCTTAACATGCCAGTGAAGCCGGTCACAGCAGGCGAAGGCCACAAGCCCCGGCCCACGCCCCAGCTACCGAATCGACCGGACCTCAGGGTCGTTCTCCCCATCCGCCGCCCGCGCCGCTTCCCCCAGAAGTTCGTCCAGCTGATACGGGTAGACCGTCTCCCCTGCCGCATCCAGCGCACGGATATCGTCCGGCCCGCACCAGCGGTTGCCCGTGATCGAGCGCTGTTCCAGGTACGTCAGGTCGGCCGGTTCGGGCTCGAATTCGGGGACCCGCAGCGCGAAGAAGAGTTCCTCCGAGCGGATCAGGTCGCCGTTGAACGGGAACATCGCCACCCGCCGCCAGATCGGGCCGCGGAGTGCGGCCGGGTCGGCGGTAAGGCCCGTTTCCTCGTAGAGTTCGCGGACCGCCGCCGCACGCAGGCTTTCGCCCGGTTCGACACCCCCGCCGACCGTGAACCAGAACGACACCTCCGGGAGCATCGGGTCGTGGCCCCGGATCAGCAGGATCCGGTCTTGTTCGTCCAGGATCGCGATGCGGGCCGAGACCCGGGTCGTGTCGACGTCCAGCCCGGTCACCGCGGCGGGGGTCGCCCGTTCCGCGATCTCGAAATAGGTGGGCATGGGCGCCGTACCGCCCAGCCGGAGCCAGCGCACCGGGCGGCGCGTGCGCAGAGCCAGCGTGTCGCGGACCGCGTCGTTGTGGAATCGGCGGGCGATCAGCACCCGGGCTTCGGCGTCGGCGAGTTCGGCCACCTGCTGGGTTGGCAGGCGCGCGATATCGACGGCCGACAGGGTGGCGGCCAGCTGGTTCTCCACCGTTTCCCGGTCGTCGCGGCCGGTGCGTTCGGCTCGGTCGGCGAGAACAGTGAGGCGGCGCGTCAGCTCGCCCGGAAGCGGTTCGGAGCCGGGTGGGCCGGGCCGCCCCAGTGAGACCGCGACCGCCCGGGCGACCACCGCGCGGCGGGCCAGCGCCGCATCGAGCGCGTGCCAGGCGAGGTCGGTACGGACATGCAGCCGGTCCAGCCGATTCGCCGTGGAGTACGCCCACACACCCAGTGCCACCACGAGCGCGGCGACCAGGGCGAGAACAAGGACGGTGGTCGCGGAGAACGTGATCATCCGGCCACCCGGACCCGCAGCTCGCCGACCGCCACGGTTTCGTATACCCGCAGGATCTGTTCGGCCACCACCGGCCAGTCGTAGGACCCGACCACCCGTGTCGCGGTCCGCACCAGATCCGCTCGGCGATCGTCATCGGTGAGCAAACCGTCCAGCGCGTCGGCCAGAGCCTCCGAATCGCCGGTCGGGATCAGGACACCGGCCGCTCCGTCGCGTAGTACGCGCCGGAACGCGTCCAGTTCACTGGCGACGACGGCGGTCCCGGCGGCCATCGCCTCGATCAGGATGATGCCGAAACTTTCCCCGCCGAGGTTCGGCGCGACGTAGACGTCGGCGCTGCGCATCGCCGATGCTTTCTCGGTATCCGAGACCTGGCCGAGGAACCGCAGATGCCGGGCCAGCGGTCCGGCTTCCCGGCGCAACCGGTCCTCGTCGCCGCGGCCGACGATCAGCACCTCCACGTCGGGGTGGCGGGCGACCAGGGAGGGGAGCGCACCCAGGAGCACCTGCATACCTTTGCGGGGTTCGTCGTAACGGCCCAGGAACAGGACCGTCCCGCCGCGTCTCGGATAGCCGGGTAGCAGCGGTGCGCGGCTGAACGCCTGCACATCGACACCGTTGGGGATCTCCACCGCGTCCGAGCCCAGCGCTTCGACCTGCCAGCGCCGGGCCAGCTCCGATACCGCGATACGACCGCTGATCTTCTCGTGATAGGGCCGCAGCACACCCTGGAATGTGGACAGGACCAGGGATTTCGTGGTGGAGGTGTGGAAGGTGGCAACAATCGGCCCTTCGGCGATCTTCAACGCCAGCATGGACAGGCTCGGGGCATTGGGTTCGTGGATGTGCAGGACATCGAAATCGTTGCCCTCGATCCATTTCCGGATCCGGGTGTAGGCCGTCGGGCCGAAGGACAGCCGGGCCACCGAACCGTTGTACGGGATCGCGACGGCGCGTCCGGCCGAGACCACGAAATCGGGAAGCTCGGTACCGTCCGACGCGGGCGCCAGCACGCTCACCCGGTGGCCGCGTTCCCGGAATACCTGCGCCAGTTCCACCACATGCGCCTGTACGCCACCCGGTACGTCGAACGAGTAGGGACAGACCATCCCGATTTTCATACGGCGCGGTCTCCACCGGCATCGATCGACTGTGCACCGCGCCGGGACTGTTCGGCGGCGATCCGGTCCAGCCGGGCTTCGGACAGATCCGTTTCCCACAGTGGCTGCAACATATGCCAATCGGCGGGGTGCTCGGCGATACCGGCAGCGAAACTATCGGCCAGGGCCTGGGTCGCGGCGGCCACTCCGCCGGACACGTCCAGTGGTACCCGGACGTCCACCCGCCAGCCCTCGCGGCCGGTGTCGTCGACGGTGAACCAGACGTGCACCGGTAAGAGCGCGGCACCGGTTTCGATGGCGAGTTTCGCCGCACCCGCCGGCATCCAGGTGCGTTCGCCGAAGAAAGTCACCGGGATTCCGCGACCGGTCAGGTCCCGCTCCCCCATCAGACAGACGATTTTGTTCTCCCGCAGTCGTTCGGCCAGCACGGTGAGCGGTGGCTGTTCGCCGCCGGTCAGCGGGAACACCTCGAAACCGAGGCTTTCCCGGTAGGCCACGAACCGTTCGAACAGCGATTCCGGTTTCAGCCGTTCGGCGACGGTGGTGAACGTTCCGTAGTTCTGCACCAGCCAGGTCCCGGCCATATCCCAGTTCCCCGAATGCGGCAGGACGAAGACGATTCCGCGGCCCCGGTCCAGTGCGGCGTCGACGTGCTCGAGCCCCCGTACATCGATACGCCCGGAATCCGACAGCTCGCGATGATCCATGGCCGGCAGCCGGAACGCTTCCCGCCAGTAGCGCGCATAGGACCGCATACTCGCCCGGATCAGATCGTCGGGCACCGCTTCGGGCGATGTTCCGATCACGCGGGCCAGGTTGCGCCGCAACTGCGCCGGGCCGCCCTTGCGGGCCGCGAGATCGGCGCCGCGATCGAACAACCCCCGTGCCACCGAATCCGGTAGCGCCCGCACCAGCCGCCAGCCCGCGGCATAACCGCGGTCGCTCACCGCGGCCCGCCACCCGCTCATGACGGCTGCTCCGTTCCCGAATGCGGTGTCCCGAGGATCTCGCGCGCACCGGGCGAGTTCCGCACCGCCAGTACCCGCTGGGCGACGGTCACGATACTGAGCACCGCCAGAATCCACATCGCCACATGGACTGCCCAGGTGAGCCACTCGATTCCCCAGTACCCACCGAGACCGGTGAGCCCGGTGCCGACGAGCGCGATCACCAACCGGTCCGGACGCTCGATGATCCCGCCGTCGGCGGACAGCCCGCTGGCCTCGGCACGGGCCTTCGCGTACGAGATGACCTGCGAGGTCACCAGGACCACCAGCGTGACGACGAACAGGGGTTTGCTCTGCTCGTGATACACCGCCCACCAGGCCAGTCCGCCGAAGATCGCGCCGTCGGCGACCCGATCGCAGGTGGCGTCGAGAACGGCACCGTAGCGGGTACCGCCACCCCGCGCCCGGGCCATCGCCCCGTCGAGCATGTCGAACATGACGAACAGCCAGATCACCATGGTCCCCCAGAACAGATGCCCACTGGGGAACAGCGTGACGGCGGCGGCGATCGAGGCGGCGGTTCCGATCAGAGTGACGGCGTCCGGGGTGAGCCCGGTACCGACAAGCGCTCTACCGAGCGGCGCGGTGGCCTTGGCGAAGGTCGCCCGGCCGAAGATGCTCAGCACCTACGCCCCCAGCTCCTGCTCATCTATGCCTCCTCCCAGGCCGACGCCAGCAGGGCCCGTGTTTCCCGCAGCAACTGTGGCATGACCTTCGCGCCGCCGATCACGGTGATGAAATTCGCGTCCCCACCCCAGCGCGGGACGATGTGCTGGTGCAGGTGGTCGGCCAGTGATCCGCCCGCGACTCCGCCCAGGTTGAGCCCCACATTGAAGCCGTGCGGCCGCGATACCTTCTTCATCGTCCGGATGGCGCGCTGGGTGAACTCCATCAGTTCGGCGGACTCCGCGGCGGTGAGGTCCTCCAGGTTCGCGACCCGCCGATAGGGCACCACCATCATGTGCCCGGGGTTGTACGGGTACAGGTTCAGCACCGCGTACACCTGCTCGCCGCGAGCGACCACCAGGCCGTCCTCATCGGACATCGTGGGGATATCGGTGAACGGATGGCCGGTCGTGCTCTTGGGCGCCGAGGTGGCGGCTTCCGCGATATAGGACATCCGGTACGGCGTCCACAACCGCTGCAACCGATCCGGTTCGCCCGCACCACGGTCCACGATCTCGCCGGCCGCCGCGGCCGTACCGGTTTCGTCCGACCCGGTCAGACCGTCCGGCACCGTGCGCTCACTCATATTCCATACCCTTTCCCCACCCGGGCGGACCCGGTATCACTCCGGCGCACCGCCCGCGCCGTCCACCAGGGGCCGCACCGATTCCACAGTGGGAGAGGTGTTGTCCCGGCGGCGAACCCAGTCCACGACCACCTTTACCGCATCGGCCACCGGCACCCCGTTGACCTGTGTGCCGTCGCGGAAGCGGAAACTCACCGCACCCGCTTCCGCATCCCGCGCACCGGCCAGCAGCATGAACGGCACCTTCTGCGCGGTCTGGTTGAAGATCTTCTTCTGCATCCGGTCGTCACTGCGGTCCACCTCGGCGCGGACGCCGGCGGCCCGAAGCTGGGATATCACGCCGTCGAGGTGCTCGACGAAGGTTTCGGCGACCGGGATACCGACCACCTGCACCGGCGCCAGCCAGGCCGGGAACGCGCCCGCGTAATGCTCGGTGAGCACCCCGAAGAAGCGTTCGATCGACCCGAACAGCGCCCGGTGGATCATCACCGGCTGTTTCTTGGTGCCGTCGGAGGCGGTGTACTCCAGGTCGAACAGGCCCGGTTCGAAGAAGTCCAGCTGAATGGTCGACATCTGCCAGTTGCGGCCCAGCGCATCCCGGGTCTGCACGGAGATCTTGGGACCGTAGAACGCGGCACCACCCGGATCCGGCACGAGTTCCAGGCCGGAGGCCTCCCCCACCTGACGCAGAGTCTCGGTCGCTTCGTCCCACAGATCGTCGGAGCCGACGTACTTCTCCGGGTCCTTGGTCGACAGTTCCAGGTAGAAATCTTCCAGGCCGTAGGCCTTCAGCAGGTCGAGCACGAACCGCAGGGTGCCGGTCAGTTCCTCGACCACCTGCTCCTGGGTGCAGTAGATATGCGCGTCGTCCTGGGTGAAACCGCGGGCGCGGGTCAGGCCGTGCACCACACCGGACTTCTCGTAGCGGTATACCGAACCGAATTCGAACAGGCGCAGCGGCAGTTCCCGATACGACCGGCCACGCGACCGGTAGATCAGGTTGTGCATCGGGCAGTTCATCGGCTTGAGGTAGTAGTCCTGCCCGGGCTTGCGCACGGTGCCGTCATCGTTGAGTTCGGCATCCAGGTGCATGGGCGGATACATACCGTCGGCGTACCACTCCAGGTGCTTGGAGGTCTCGAACAGGTGCGCCTTGGTGATATGCGGAGTGGTGACGAACTCGTAGCCCGCCTCCACATGCTGCTGGCGCGAGTAATCCTCCATCTCCTTGCGGATGATGCCGCCCTTGGGGTGGAACACCGGCAGCCCCGACCCCAGTTCGTCCGGGAACGAGAACAGATCGAGTTCCAGACCCAGTTTGCGGTGGTCGCGCTTCTCCGCCTCCGCGAGCAGGTGCAGGTATTCGTCCTGCGCCTCGGTCGATTCCCAAGCGGTGCCGTAGATCCGCTGCAGACCCTCGCGATTCTGGTCACCGCGCCAGTACGCGGCGGAACTGCGGGTGAGTTTGAAAGCCGGGATGAACTTGGTGGTGGGAATATGCGGACCCCGGCACAGGTCGCCCCACACTTTTTCGCCGGTGCGCGGATCGAGGTTGTCGTAGATGGTCAGCTCGTTACCGCCGACCTCCATGATCTCCGGATCGTCGATCCCGGATTTGTCCCCGATCAACTCGAGTTTGAACGGCTCCTTGGCCAGTTCGACCCGCGCCTGATCCACCTCGACGACCCGGCGCGAGAACCGCTGCGCACCCTTCACGATCTTCTTCATCCGGCTCTCCAGCTTGGCCAGATCCTCGGGAGTGAACGGCCGGTCGACCCGGAAGTCGTAATAGAAGCCGTCCTTGATCGGCGGGCCGATCCCCAGCACCGCCTCCGGGAACTCCTGCTGTACGGCCTGGGCCAGCACATGTGCCGCCGAATGCCGGATCACACTGCGGCCGTCCGCGGTGTTCGCGGCGACCGGGACGACCTCGGTATCGAGGTCGGGGGTCCAGGAGAGGTCTTTCAGATCGCCCGCGGCGTCCCGGACGACGACGACGGTATCCGGGCCTTTGGTCGGCAGGCCCGCCTCCCGTACCGCGGCGCCCGCCGTAGTCCCGGCAGGCACCCGGACGGGGGTGGCTGGGCTGCGGGGGGCTGTGGTGGTCACGGCGGCGCTCTCCTCGGGTTTCGCGGCCGGCTTTCGCTCCGGCTCGCTGCGGCTTCGGGCGGCCTGCTGCACTCCGGCACGCCCCGGTTCGGTGACGGCTCGGGCCGTCGGTCGGTCACCGGGCAGAGCCCGGCCGCGACCATGCTATCGGGACACACCCGGACGCGTGTCGATGGACCGGGCGCGGCACGGCCCCCGGGCCGCGCCCGGGTATCACCCGCGCCGGGCGTAGTCCGCGAGCAGCGCTTCGCGTTCGGCGGGAGGTCGCTTGGGGCAGCTGACACATTTCTCGCATCCCGGCGCTTCATAGATGAGGCAGCAGGAGGCGCGCCGCACAAAGGTACGACCCGAGATCTCGACGAACCGGGGTGCGGGCACTGTTCCCCCCATTTCCGCGGCCAGCCGCTGCCCGACCTGCGGCGCTCCCGCATCGACCGCCCAGCTGGCGATCACATCGGTGACCACCGCCCACAGCGCCGGTTTCCGCACGCCGGAGACGGCGCTTATTCGATCGATCACGACCGCCAGGGCCTCCCGAAGTGCCTCGGAGACCTCGTGCGCCTGTGGGGCTCGGTCACGCGCGGACACCTGTGTGCCCGGGTCGCGCGAGCCGGGCCGGCGATCGCCCGCCGACCGCCCTGTCACGCCGTTGCCGTTGCCGTCGGTATCGAGGATCCGGACCTTTTCGACCGAGCCATCGGGGCGTAAGGACATAGCCAGCCGGTCCAGCGTGGGCGCCGGTATCGGTATCTCACGAGCCAGTGCCCGCACCACCTGCTCCACCAGCGCCGAAGCGGTCATACACCACCACAGCGTGGCGCCCACCCGCATCGACTCGATCCGCCAGGACGCGGTGAGCTCGGCGAACCGGGCCGCCAGCCACGATTCGTCCGTCAGCATCGGTCCCCGCGCGGTGTTCACGACATCAGTGGACTGTGCAACCACTGCCATTCGACTCCGATCCAGTCGCCGACCAATCCGAACGTTCCGAGCACCCACAGGGTCGCCACGACCACCGCGCAGGTCGCCAGGAACGCCAGCACCTGCATCAGCAGACCGCGGGAGATGTACCAGGCCATACCGCGCCGGTACTTGTCCCGCAGCCAGACCAGGGCATGCCTCGCCACCGCGAATTCGGTGGCGAGGATGCCGATCCCGGCGAACACCAGAGCCCATCCGGGTCCGGGGAACGGGATGGTGATGATCCCGACCACCAGAACCACGGTGCCGACCACAGCCACCCCGACCCGGTAGACGAGCTCGAGGGTAGGCCGCCCGGCGATCCGGTCGCGGAAGGCGCGCCAGAACGCCGGGCCGTGCCGTTTCGTCTCGGCTTCAGCCCCCACCCCGGACTCGGCACCCTTTTCCGGCTCGGCGTCAGTGCCCGCAGCGCCTGAATCCACGACAGCATCGGAACTTTTCTCCACGAACCCAGACTACGAGGCCGAGCCCCCCACGTCCCGGCCGCCGGTACCGCCTTCAGACAGTCCCGGCCGACGCCGGTTCCTGCGGCAATCGCGCCAGCAGTTCGTCCGAGTCCTCGATGATCCCCTCGACACCCACCTCGATGAGCCGTGCGCTGGCGATATCGAAGAACAGACCCGAGACCGTGACGCCACGTTCGTCGACAGCGCGCTGGACCGACGGATGCCGCCGCAGATTCTCCAGCTGAACCGCGATATTCACCATGCTCAACTGCTCCACCGGGCCGAAACCGGCCGCCTCCGCGGCCCGCCCCACCACATGCCCGGCCCGATAACGCTCCAGACTCGGCTGCCCGTATTCCAGCCACCGATCGATTCCGGGGCCGGCGGATTCACCGGAATGCAGAGCGCCCATCGCCCCGCAGGACGAGTGACCGCACACCACCACCGAGCGAACATTGAGCTTCTCGAGCGCGAAGACCAGCGCCGCCTCCACCGAGGCATCACCCTGCTCGGGCACCAGATTGCCCACATTGCGGACCGTGAACAGGTCCCCCGGACCACTGTTGGTGATCACATTGGGCACGATCCGCGAATCCGAGCACGTCAGGAAGAAAGAATCGGGGTCTTGTCCGTCACGGAGCTCGTCCAGATGCGGCCGCATCAGATGCGCATTGCCGCGGTGGTAGGCGGCGATCCCGCTGACCAGCGGATCACCGTTGTCACCCGATCCGTTCGCTGTGCCCTCGCGGTCGACCCGCCACGGGCCGAGCACATCGTCGAGCACCACCCGGCCCAGACTGCGTGACGGCGGCGCCGCCTCCGCCCGGGCCATCCGCGCCTCGCCGATCTCGACGAAATCGACAGTGCCGCCGTTGCTCTCGTGCTGCCGGGCCCAGTCGGTGATGGCGTCGTACGCGGCATGGTCGAGGAAATCGACCGTCATCTCCACCGTCACCGCGGTGCCCTGCGGGACCTTCGCGAAGGTGGACGACAGTTTCGGCAGCGACAGGAACGTGCACGATCCGTCGACCTGAACCAGCCAGCGATCGGTGCCGCCGAGCGGTTCGGCGGTGATCGCGACCCGCACGACCCGCCAGACCAGCAGTGCGAAGGCCAGCGCCAGGCCGATGAGCACGCCCTCGAGCAGGTTCAGGAACACCACCGCGGTCAGGGTGACGACATAGACGAGCAGGTCACCGGTCCGGTGCGCGAGCCGGATATGCGCCATCTTCACCAGCTGCACACCGATGACGATCAACAGGCCGGCCAGCGCGGCGAGCGGGATCTGCTGTACCAGCGACACCAGGGCGACCGAGAACACCAGTACCCACACACCGTGCAGTACGGCCGAGGCGCGGCTGCGCGCGCCGGCCGCGACATTGGTGGAGCTGCGCACGATAACGCCGGTGACGGGCAGGCCGCCGAGCAGGCCGGACAGTACGTTCGCCGACCCCTGGCCGAGCATTTCACGGTCGAAATCGGCGCGCGGCCCGGTGTGCATCTTGTCGATCGCGACGGCCGACAGCAGGCTCTCCACGCTGGCGATGAGGGCGAAGGTCAGGATCATCACCACGACCCCGGCCCAATCGCTGCGAGGCAGCTCGGGCAGCCCGATCGCGTCGAACAGCGAACCGTCCAGGGCGACCCGCTTGACATCGAGCGAGAGCACCAGTGACAGCACGGTGGCCACGACGATCGCGGCCAGCGCACCGGGCACGACCTTGACCCGCTCGGGGAGGTACTTCCAGCCGAGCATGATGGCGATGACGATCACGCCGAGCAAGGCGGCGGGCCCGTGCAACGAGATCAGCTGGGCGGGCAGTTCGGTGATGTTGGTCCACGCGGTGCTGTTGGATTCGCCACCCAGCAGTACGTGCAACTGCTGCAGTGCGATCGTGATACCGATTCCGGCGAGCATGGCGTGCACCACTACCGGTGCCACCGCCAGTGCTGCCCTGGCGATCCGGCTCAAGCCGAACAGAATCTGCAGGATCCCGGCCGCTACGACGATGAATCCGGTGACCCGCCAGCCGAATTGGCTGATCGATTCGGCGACGATCACGGTGAGCCCCGCGGCCGGACCGCTCACCTGGAGGGCGGAGCCGCCGAGCGCGCCGGCGACGATACCGCCGATCACGGCGGCGATGAGCCCGGCGGCCACGGGGGCGCCGGAGGCGATTGCGATACCGAGTGAAAGCGGCAACGCGACCAGGAAGACCACGATCGAGGCCGGTACGTCGTGACGCAATATCGAGGTCAGCCAGGTCGGGATGGTTCTGGGCCCGGACTCAGCGGGCTTACGCCCGTCCGAGCCCGAACCAGTTTCTGACACGGGGGAATTCGTACTTTGTGTTGCCATCGTTCTCCTTCGCCGACTCGGCCGCAGCCGAGGTCGGTCGACGATCAATATGTCCGTTTGGGCACAGACCGCGAACCGGCATCTCGCGGTGAAGTTGGCACTCGGCACGGCAACGGGCCGAGTTCTAAACCTTGGCCATAGTAAGGGTAAAGACTTATCAAAGCCTGAGAGGGCACCCCCCATCGCTGGCGATACGCACGCGGCGCAGAACCACCCGCACAGTGGCCGAAAAAACATCGCGCCTGGGCCGACTCATACCGTCCCCGCCGACGCCGGTGCCCGCTGCAACTGCGCCAGCAATTCGTCCGAGTCCTCGATGGGAGCGATTCCTTCCACACCCACCTGAATCAGCCGAGCACTGGCGATATCGAAGAACAGTCCCGAAACACTGAGCCCCCGCTCCTCGATCGCCCGGCGGACCGACGGATGCCGGCCCAGGTTCTCCAGCTGAACCGCGATATTCACCATGCTCAACTGCTCCACCGGGCCGAAACCGGCCGCCTCCGCGGCCCGCCCCACCACATGCCCGGCCCGATAACGCTCCAGACTCGGCTGCCCGTATTCCAGCCACCGATCGATTCCGGGGCCGGCGGATTCACCGGAATGCAGAGCGCCCATCGCCCCGCAGGACGAGTGCCCGCACACCACCACCGAGCGAACATCGAGCTTCTCGAGCGCGAAGACCAGCGCCGCCTCCACCGAAGCATCACCCTGCTCGGGCACCAGATTGCCCACATTGCGGACCGTGAACAGATCCCCCGGACCACTGTTGGTGATCACATTGGGCACGATCCGCGAATCCGAACAGGTCAAGAAGAACGAATCCGGATCCTGCCGGTGACGCAGTTGGTCCAGATGCGACCGCACCAGATGCGCATGACTGCGGTGATAGGCGGCGATCCCGCTGACCAGCGGATCACCGTTGTCACCCGATCCGTTCGCCGTGCCCTCGCGGTCGACCCGCCACGGGCCGAGCACATCGTCGAGCGAAACCCGGCCCATACTCCGCGAGGGCGGAGCGTCCTGCGCCCGCGCCATCCGGGAGGCGCCGATTTCCACGAAATCCACAGTGCCGCCGTTGCTCTCGTGCTGCCGAGCCCAATCGGTGATGGCGTCGTACGCGGCATGGTCGAGGAAGTCCACGGTGAGATCCACCGTCACCGCGGCTCCCTGCGGGATCTCAGCGAACGTGGTGGAGAGTTTCGGCAGGGCGAGAAAAGTACAGGAGCCGTCGATCCGGACCAGCCAGCGATCGGTGCCGCCGATCTGTTCCGCCGTCACCGCTACCCGCACGACCCGCCAGACCAGCAGTGCGAAGGCCAGCGCCAGGCCGATCAGCACCCCTTCCAGCAGGTTCAGGAACACCACCGCGGCCAGGGTGACCACATAGACGAGCAGATCACCGGTCCGGTGCGCGAGCCGGATATGCGCCATCTTCACCAGCTGCACACCGATCACGATCAACAGGCCCGCCAGCGCGGCCAGCGGAATCTGCTCCACCAGCGATACCAGGGCCACCGAGAACACCAGTACCCACACACCGTGCAGGACCGCCGAAGCGCGGCTGCGCGCACCCGCGGCCACGTTGGTGGAGCTGCGCACGATAACGCCGGCGACGGGCAGCCCGCCGAGGAGGCCGCACAGTACGTTCGCCGACCCCAGGCCGATCATCTCGCGATCGAAGTCCGTCCGCGGCCCGGTGTGCATCTTGTCGATCGCGACGGCCGACAGCAGACTCTGCACACTGGTGATGAGCGCGACGGTCAGGACCATCATCACCACGGCGGCCCAATCACCGTGCGGCAGTTCGGGAAGCCCGATCGCATCGAACAGCGAACCGTCCAGGGCGACCCGCTGGACATTCAGCGAGAACACCGTCGAAAGCCCGGTCGCCACCACGATCGCCACCAGCGCCCCGGGCACCACCTTGACGCGCTGGGGCAGGTGATTCCAGCCCAGCATGATGACGATGACGATCACCCCGAGGAACGCCGCGGGACCGTTCGCGGAGCCGAGCCGGCCCGCCAGTTCGGTGATGTTCTCCCAGGCGGCGCTGCTGGATTCACCACCGAGCAGAATATGAACCTGCTGGAGCGCGATGGTGATCCCGATACCCGCGAGCATGGCGTGCACCACCACCGGCGCCACCGCGAGAGCTGCCCGGGCGATCCGGCTCAAGCCGAACAGGATCTGCAACACACCGGCGGCAACGACGATGAAACATGTTATACGCCAGCCGAATTGATGAATCGATTCGGCCACGATCACGGTGAGACCGGCCGCGGGGCCGCTCACCTGCAGTGCCGAGCCGCCGAGTACACCGCCCACGATACCGCCGATGACGGCGGCGATGAGCCCGGCGGCCACGGGGGCGCCGGAGGCGATCGCGATACCGATGGACAGGGGTAGCGCGACGAGGAAGACCACGATCGAGGCCGGGACATCGTGACGCAGGATCGATTTCAGGTCCGGGGAGGGTAAGCGGAATCCGGGCTCGGCCGTCGACACGGACGAGCCCGGTCCGAGCTGTGACGCAGGGGAATTCGGGCTGGTGGTTGCCATTGTTCTCCTTCGCCGACTCGGCAGGGACCGAGGTCGGTTGACGATCAACATGTCCAGGTGGGCACAGACCGCGAACCGGCATCTCGCGGTGACGTAGGTTCTCGACACCGCAGCGGGCCGCTTGTTAAAGCTTGGAAAACGTGAAGTTAAAGTCTCATCAAAGCCCGATAAGACACCTCCACTACTGCTGATAACGCATGGAACCAAAACTTCCGCTCTGTTTCGAACCCGGATCACATTCGAAACAGATTGCGGAGCAGGAGAGTACAAGTCGACCGGCAGCACCGGAGCGGATGACCGGAACCCGGTGGCCACCCGTGCCCCGACTGTGCGGCACGTTGTTCGTCAACTCCTCTTATAGTAAAGAACTACCCAAACTTGGCAATAGATGTTCCGAGACGAAAATGACAATCGCTACCGAACCGCAACGTGTCGCGGCGCGTCGCCCGAGCGGTTTCAGCTGATCGCGGCGAGCAGCGCCGGACGATCCAGTTTGCCTCGGGGCGTACGCGGCAGCGATGCCAGCACCTGGATCCGCGCAGGCATACTCGGGCCCGGGAGTGTCGCGCGCAACCTCCGGCGGATCTCCTCGATATCCGGCGCCCGCACGCCGACGACGACAACGGCCACCGGCACCTGACCCCACCGCTCGTCCGCGACACCCACGCAGGCCGCCTCGACGACCCCGGGTATCGCGGTGAGCGCGGCTTCCACAGCCGCCGGCTCCACATTCAGGCCCCCGCGGATCAACATCTCGCCGGCCCGGCCGAACAGCCGCAACCGCCTGCCGTCCAGGGCGCCCCGATCGCCCACCGACACCCATCCGCCGACCGGCCCGTCCGCCACCGCGGTTTCGGTGAGGTAGCCGCGGAAGACCATATCGCTGCGCACGAAGACCCGGCCGGCGCGGATTTCCACCTCGACTCCGTCGAACAGTTCACCCGCCGCGTATTCGTCCGCGGCGCCGGCACCGCGATCGAAGGAGACGAAGCTGAGTTCGGACGCGCCGTAGAAATGTGTGAGCGTGGCGTTCGGCAGCACACCGCGCAGGGCGGCGCGCCCGTTCGCGGGCCACCGCGCCGCCGAGGAGAGCACCTCGCGCACACTCCCGTGGGTGCCGTTCGCGGCGCGCACCACATCCCAGGCGAGGGTGGGCACCGAATACAGGTGGGTCGCGCCGTCGGCGAGCGCGTCGGTGGCGGGCCGCAGGTCGACGGTCGCGCCGCGGGTCAGCGCGTGCAGGGCGCCGTAGAGGAAATGCGTATGGTCGAGGACACCGGGCACCGCGACCTTGTCGCCGGGCCCGATATCGAAGGTCCGGTCGGAACGATCCAGGGTCGCGGCCCAGGACGCCTGGTCCCGGACGAACAGTTTCGGTTCACCGGTCGTCCCCGAGGTGATCCCGACCAGCAGTTCGGACTCCGGCCGGGCGCCGCCCGGCGCCCCATCCGACGCCAACTCGGCCGCCGTGCGGATCGCGCCGTCGAACCCCATCCGACGCAGCCGCCGGTGTTGCGCCGGGACGGCCACCATCGCGCCGGGATCCGCGACGGCCAGCACCCGTCGGAGCTGATCCGGCAGCAGATGCCGGTGCAACAGCACCACCGAGACCCCCGCCCGCATGGCCGCGGCCACTGTGACCAGCGAATCGATATCCGAGGTCGGCAGCACCGCCACTCTCCGCAGACCGGCCAGACCCGCCGCGACCCGGGTGACCCGCGTCCAGAATTCGGGATAGCCGACGGATTCTCCCGCGGTACGCACCGCCGCGCGCCCGGGCCGCACCTGCCGTGCGATCCGGTCGGTCAGCAATTCAGTCATCGTCGACCCCGCGCGCCGCGAGCGCGTCGCCCATCGCGTCGGCGGTCCGCAGGGCCCGTACCAGTACGGGGGTGACCAGTGCCGTTATCGACCACTGCAGACCGCGGGCCCGCCGCGCCTCGGCGACCTCGCGCACGATCGTCGCCAGCAGGGGCACGCACCGGATGGCCAGCGCCAGCAGTAGTCCGATCCGTTCCGGGTCCGCCCCGATGCGGCGCAGCGGGCCCAGGGCCCGGGTGACGGCGTCCAGCATGTCCGTGACCCGGGTGGTCAGGGTGACCAGCGCCGCCAGCGCGACCGACAGAAGCAGCAGTCCGCACACCACCAGTGCCCGGGCGGGCGAGGTGGTCAGCACCTGGAAGACGGCGATGATCGCCAGCATCCACACCATCGGGCGCAGCTGTTCCACGGCGGTGCGCCACGGGATCCGGGCCAGCGCGAACAGCCCGGCCGCGCCCGCCGCGACCACACCCAGTTGCAGCGGCGTCCGGACGAACACCGTCGCCGCCGTGATCATGACCAGGAGCAATAACAGCTTGATCCCGGCGGGAGTGCGGTGCACCGGCGAATTCCCGGCGCGGTACAGGCCGATCATTCGACCAGCTCGCGGTAGGCCGGTAACGCGGCGGCCGGGCTGCCGTCGAACGCCACCACACCGTCGTCGATGACGATCACCCGATCGAAACCCGCCAGCAGGGACAGCTGATGGGTCACCACGATCACCTGCTGATCGACCGCGTCCAGCGCTTCGGCGATGATCCGGGCATTGCGCAGATCCAGCAGGGTGGTCGGTTCGTCGGCGACGATCACCTCCGGCCGGCGGATCAGGACCGCGCCGAGGGCGAGGAGCTGTTTCTGCCCGCCGGAGAGCAGATGCGACGGATGTTCGGCATGTCCGGCGAGCCCGAACCGGTCCAGGATCTCGGCCACCCGCCCGGTGATCTCCGTTTTGGCCAGACCGCTGCGGCGCAGCGAGAACGCCAGATCCTCGGCGACCGTCGGCATGACGATCTGGGTATCGGGGTCGGTGAAGACGAACCCGACCTTGCGCCGCACCCGCCCGCCTTTCCGGGAGGTGTCGATACCGTCCACGGTCACGGTGCCGGCGGTCGGGGTCAGCAGACCGTTGACCATGCGGGCCAGGGTGGATTTACCCGAACCGTTGGCGCCGACGATCCCGACCCGGCGTTCACTGATCCGCAGATCGATACCCCGCAGCACCCGGCGTTCGCCGAACGCATGGCTCACCGATTCGAAGACGATCTCGCTCATACTGTCTCCTCCGGCCCGAACGCGACCCCGGCCCGGTCCGGTTCCGCCGGTACCGATCCGCTCATACCACTCGCTCCACCAGCATCGCCACACCCTGGCCGCCGCCGATGGCGCAGGCGGCGAGACCGAGTTCGGGACCACCCGGGCGCAGCATCTGGCTCGCCAGCCGCACCAGCAGGACCGCCCCCGAGGCACCCCAGGGATGCCCCATGGCGATGGCGCCGCCTTCCGGGCAGATCAGCGCTTCGTCGAGGCCGAGTTCATCCGAGACCGCCAGCACCACCGAGGCGAATGCCTCGGTGATCTCCACCAGGCCCACCTCGGCGGCTGTCCGGCCGGCCCGGCGCAGGACCGAACGGATCGCCGGCACCGGTCCGAGTCCGGGGAGTGCCGGGTCGCCGGCCGCGACCGCGGTGGCCGCGATACGCAACGCCGGCAGTCCGCCGGCGCGTTGCGGCGTCGTCACCGCGACAACGGCGGCGCCGTCGGAGATACCGCAGGAGTTCCCGGCGGTCGCGGTGCCTCCGGAACCGAAGCTGGGCCGGAGCCGGGAAAGCCGGGCCGCGGTCATACCGGCGCGGATCCGCTGGTCGCGGACCACTCCCGCGACCGGCACGATCTCCGCGGTGAAATCCGTTTCCGCGGCCCGGGTATGGGACCGTGCCGCGTACTCGTCCTGGCGTTCCCGGCTGATTCCACGCACCCGCGCGAGATCGTCGGCGGCGACGCCCATATCGGGGTCCGGGAACCCCGCCGGCGCGAACGGCGCGCGGGTGTAGCGGACCGGCTCGGCATCCGCGGCCGGCGGCCAGAAGCGCCACGGCGCGGTACTGGCCGATTCGGCGCCACCGGCCAGGATCAGCTGATCTTCGCCGCTGCGGACCCGCAGTGCCGCCTGCATCACCGCGTCCAGGCCGGAACCGCATTGCCGGTCGACGGTGACCCCGGGCACCCGCACGCCGAGTCCGGCCTGCAACGCCGCGATCCGTGCCGGATCACCTCCGGGGCCCAGGCAGTTACCGAGTACGACGTCGTCGATCTCGGTATCGATTCCCGCTTCCCGCAGCGTGGTGGCCACGGACCCGAGTACGGGCGCGGCGAGGTCGGCGACGGTCAGTTCGGCGAACGCGTGACCGGCAGTGCCGACAGGAGTGCGGCGGGCGGCGACGAGGACCGGTTCCGGGTTCATACGAGCAAGTCTTTCAACCGGCCGCGCGCGATCTTCCCGGCGGCCGTGGTGGGCATTTCCGGAACCTGCACCCAGCGGCGCGGCATGGCTTCCCTCGTGAGCAGGTCGCGCGCCCGCCGCCGGACCTCCTCGACCCCGGTGCCGTCCAACTGCACTGCGGCCGTCACGGTTTCACCGAATACGGCGTGCGGGCTGCCGATCACCGCGGCCGCCGCCACACCGTCGATACCGCCCAGTACGCGCTCGACGTCCTCGGCGACGACGGTGGTGCCCCCGACATTGATCACCGCCTCCCCCCGGCCGTGCACCCGCAACTCGCCGTCGTCCCCGAGTTCGGCCAGATCCCCCACATCGAACCAGTCCGGTGCGCCGAGCACGGTGTACGGGGAGCGCACGGAGAGCAGCCCGTCGCGGATCCGCGCCCGCACCCCGGGCAGCAGGCGCAGGGGTGCGGGCACCTGCCGGGTCGCGACGAGCGAGACCTCCGATGAGCCGTAGTACTCGATCACGCGGAGATGGCGGGCCGCGGCCAGCGCACCCGGGTCGGCGGCGATACCGGCCACGATCGCGGTCCGTAATCGCGGCGCCCGCGGCACCACATCGCGCAGGATCGCGGGTACGGCGTGAACGACGGTGGCTCGCGCGGGGTGGTCGGTCACGCAGGCACCGCACCACAGGGCGTGCAGCGCGCCGAACAGGTGCATGGTCGCGTGCAACGGCCCGGTGATCAGGACCCGGTCCCGGGGCCGTACACCGGTGATCTCGGTGAAGGCGGGAAAGCTGTCGTACCAGGAGGCGGCGGTGCGGGCGAGCGGGCGCGGGTGCCCGGTGGAACCGGATGTGGCGACCAGCAAGAACGCCGTGGCCGGCCAGACGGACCGGTGCGGGCGGGCCGCCGGGTCCTCGACGGCGACCGGAACCCCGCGGCGCGCGGCGGCGCAGATACAGATCAGAGCCTCACCGAGCGGCAGCGTGGAGGCGTCGTAACCGCGCGCCCCCGGTTCGTATCGCTCGATCCAGCGATCGACGGCACGGTCGAGGTCACGGTAGGTGAGGGTTGTGCCGTCGAGGTCGAGTGCCGGCATTTCCCCCGCGCCGCCGAGTACGGGGCTACCCACCGAGCAACCCCGGATACGCGCGGTGCACACCCTTGGCCACGACCGTGGCGACCACCACTTTCAGCAGGTCGCCCGGGAGGAACACACCGTTGGCCTGGATCGCGGCCGGTACTCCGAGATCGGTGCGCAGCAGCAGCCCGAGGGTCCCGAACAGGTAGATGACGACGATTCCGCCGGCCGCGTTGATCACCAGCGCGGGCAGCAGCGGGTACTTCGGCACGATCCGCGCGGTGAGCAGACCGATGACCAGCGCGGCCGGAATCCACCCGACCAGATATCCGGCGCTCGGCCCGGCCAGCGCCGAAAGCCCCGTCCGCCCGCCGGACAGCAGGGGCAGGCCGATAACGGTCAGCGCGATGAATACCGCGACCGCGGCCGTCCCCTTGCGCGCCCCCAGCACCGCGGGAGCCAGGATGACCCCGAGGGTCTGCACGGTGATCGGCACGCCACTGAAACCCACCGTGATCGCACCCGGCAACCCGAGCGCCGCGATGAGCGCGGCGAATACCGCGATCTGCGCCATATCCCGCGATGTGGTGCGAGTCTTCGGCGCCCGCGAGTCCTCGACACCGTTCATGACGCCATCCTTCGCAACACCTAGCTTGAACGTCGTTCAAGATAGCAATGCGCGTCCCGAGCGGACTCGCGACCCCGGCCCAGCCCGCTGGCCCTCCGCATATCCGCACCTGGGCAGGCCCGTCGCCCAGCGGCTCGGCCGCCGGGCAGGCGCGCAGGTTCCGGCGGGACCGCCCAATTCGCGCGGGCGCAGACCGGCCGCGGACGGCGCCGGGCGCGCAGCCGGTCGAGATCGGCCGCGGGCCCATCGACATCCCGGGATCGAGGATGCGACCGATCCCGTGGTGATCATTCCCCGCCCGCCGGCCCGGTGATCCTATGCAGCGGCCGGCCCGGCAACCCGCGGACCACACCGCCGCCGCGCAGCATCCAGTGCGGTCGGCAGGATCTGACAGAGCCCGGGTGCACACTGGACAACCGAGACACCTGCTGCGCCCGGATACAGCCGCATCCGGGCGCACCCAGCGGTGACGCGGAACCTGCCTCGGCACTGCACCGAGGAGGCCCGGTCGGCACCGCGCCGTGCCGGAAAGGAATGACGATGACGCGGGCCCGATCGACCGCCACCCACTGGGGGAACTATCTCCTCGACACCGCCGCCGACGGAACCCTGTCGGTGACACCGCACGCCGGCGACCCCCAGCCGTCCCCCATAGGCCGCTCGCTGACCGCCCTCCAGGATCCCGACCACCGCATCGCCCGTCCGGCGATCCGGCTCGACTACTACCGCCACGGCACGGCCGCCGACCCCTCGCTCCGGGGACGGCAACCGTTCGTCGAGGTCGACTGGGACGAAGCCCTCGATATCGCCGCCGGCGCCCTGCTCTCGGCACAGGCGACTGGCGGGAACCGCGCGATATACGGCGGCTCCTACGGCTGGGCCGGGGCCGGCCGGTTCCACCACGCACAGGGACAGATCCACCGATTCCTGCAGATATTCGGCGGCTACACCGCCTCGGTGGACACCTACTCCTTCGCCGCGGCCGAGGTACTCGTTCCGCACATCCTCGGGATGAACGCCTACGCCGCGGCCAAGCAGGCTCCCACAACGGAAGAGATCGCCCGGCACTGCGCCCGCGTGGTGTTCTTCGGTGGTGCCGCGCCGCGCAACACCCAGGTCAATCCTGGTGGTGTCGGTGCGCATCCGTCCACTGACAGGCTCACCGCACTACGCGACGCCGGGGTCGATATCGTCCATATCGGACCCGTCCGCGACGATTGCGATCCGGCGCTCGGCGCCCGCTGGGTGCCCTGCCGCCCGCATACCGACGTCGCGATCATGCTCGCCATGCTGCACACCCTCGTCACCGAGGAACTGCACGACCGCGCGTTCCTCGACCGCTACAGCACCGGCTTCGACCAGTTGGCCGAGTACCTCACCGGGCGCGTCGACGGCCTGCCGAAATCGCCCGAATGGGCCGCCGGCCTCGCCGAGGTCCCCGCCGCGGAGATCCGCGACCTCGCCCGGCTGATGGCCCGCGAACGCTGCCTGATCGGACTTCCCTTCGCCCTGCAGCGCGCCGAACACGGCGAGCAGAGTTACTGGGCCGCATGGGCACTCGCGGCGGCGCTCGGCCATATCGGATTACCGGGCGGCGGCATTCTCATGGGCACGGGTGTGGGGATGACCCACGACATGCAGCGCCGTTACCTGCCCTTCGAGATCGGCGCTTTCCCACAACCGGGTAACCCGGTCACCGATATCGTCCCGGTGGCCCGGCTCACCGAAATGCTCGAACAGCCCGGCGGCACCGTCGACTACAACGGCCGGGTGCTCACCTATCCGGAGATCGATCTGATCTATTGGGCCGGCGGCAATCCGTTCCACCATCATCAGGATCTCAACCGGCTGCGCCGCGCCTGGTCGCGCCCACGCACCGTGATCGTGAACGAGATCAGCTGGACCTCGACCGCCCGGATGGCCGATATCGTCCTGCCCACCACCGCATCCGCGGAACGTGAGGATTTCGCCGGCGGGCGGTCGGATCACTGGCTGACCCCCATGAACCGCGCCCTCGAACCCTACGGCCGGGCCCGCGACGACTACGCGATTTTCACCGGTCTCGCCGAACGACTCGGTTTCGCCGAGCGTTTCACCGAAGGACGGACCGCGCGGCAATGGGTCGAGCGGCTGTGGCGCACTACCGTCGACAATGCCGCGGCCGCCGGTATCCAGCTGCCCGGCTACGCGGATTTCCGCACCGGGGAGCCCCTCGATCTGCGTCCGGTACTCACCGAGAGCCGCCACGCCCTCGAACTGTTCCGCGACGATCCGGACCGGCACCCGCTGCGCACACCCTCCGGCCGGATCGAACTCTTCTCCCGCACGATCGCGGAGTTCGGCTACTCCGACTGCGTGGGCCACCCCGCGTGGTATCCGCCCCGCGAATGGCTCGGCAGCCCACTGGCGCAACGCTTTCCGCTGCATCTGCTTTCACATCAGCCCGCGACCCGCCTGCACAGTCAGCTCGATTACGGTGTCACCAGCCAGGAGTCCAAGATCCGCGGCCGCGAACCGTTACGGATGAATCCCGCCGACGCTGCCGCCCGCGGTCTGCACAACGGCGATATCGTGCGCGTTTTCAACGACCGCGGCGCGCTCCTGGCCGGTGTCCGTATCTCCGACGCGGTGCGGCCCGGTGTGGTGCATATGGCAACCGGCGCCTGGTACGACCCGCTGGACCCGGCCGACCCCGTATCGCTGGACGTGCACGGCAACCCGAACACGGTCACCAACGATATCGGCACCAGCTCGCTGACCCAGGGCCCCTCCGTCAACAGCTGCCTGGTCGAAGCCGAACGTTATGACGGCGACCTTCCGCCGCTGCGGGTGCGCACACCCCCACCGATGGTGGACGCCGTCCGGTAGCTCTGATCGAGCGGCTACCCGAGCCGAGCGTCGTCCATACCGCCGGCTTCCGTTATCAGATCACGTCCACGCGTTTCGGCGATGCCCCGGACGCGGTGGCCGTAACGAGCGCAGTGGCCGCAGCACCGTGCTCTCGACCGCGTAACTATGCGAAATATGCGTCAACGCGAGTGCCGTGGGGCGATCAGCTGTCCCGTAACGACAGAAGGAAATCGAAAAACGCCAGTTCAGAGGTCTGGAATAGATTCACAGCGGGAAGTAACCGGAGGTTTACCTCGGAGCCTTGTCGCGTAACCCGGCCCGGACGCACGCTACCGGCATGCACCATATCGCGGCACACGATGACCGGACCGGTTCGCAGGACGCGGCGCGGGACCGGGCAGTGTTCGAGGGCCAGGTCCGCCGGCTGTTGCCTGCCTCGGGACATCTGATGACCCGCCGGCTGCGCGACCTGCTGCGTGCGGAACTGCGATCCGGCGCCTTCGGTACCGGCCGGCTCCCCAGCGAATCCGAGCTGATGGCCCGGCACCGCGCCTCCCGGGATGTCGTCCGGGCCGCACTCGACCTGTTGCGCCGGGACGGGCTGATCGAGCGTAGGCGCGGACTGGGGACAGTCGCGATCCGGGAGGAGTACGTCGTCGCGGGTGCGCCGCCACCGGCCGGCCGGTCATTGGAGGAGCATCTGGCGCTGGGCCGGATCTCACCGCGACTACTGCATTGGGCGTGGGTCCCCGCACCGCCGGTGATCGCCGGCCGGCTCGGCGAGGTGGCGGTGGGGACGGACTGCCTTTGTATCGAATACGTCCTACTGCTCGACGACCGCCCACTCGCCGTTTTCACCAATTACCTGCGAGCGGCCGAGGCGAGTGGTCTCGATCAGGCCACCTTCCGCGACGATTTCTACACCCTGCTGCATTCGGGTGGAGTCGATATCACCGGTTGCGATATGGGCGTGCAGGCCGGACGGGCCGACGACTGCGCCGCGGAGCTGCTGCACATCCTGCCCGGCGAACCCGTATTGCTGGTCGAACAGACGATTCGCGACCGGGCGGGTTGCGCCGTCGACTACGCACTCGGCACCTGCCGCGGCGAACTCCAACTGGCGATCGGCGGCATACCCCGTATCGATCCGACCGGCGCATTGTCCCATCGGCCGTGAGTTCGGCCCGGCCGCAACACGGTTCCAGACCGCCGCCACAGAACCAACTGGGCACGATCTCCCCTCCGCTGCAACATAGTTCGATCCGAGAACGAGGACCACCATGACCACGACAGTCCCGGCACTCACACTGCCGACACTCACCGACGCCGTGACAGCACTGCGGACCGGCGAAACGAGCGCCGCGGCACTCGTCGAACAGGCCATCACCGCCGCGGATGCGGGTGACGGCGAGATCGGCGTGTACCTCACCCGGTTCGACGACAGCGCCCGGCAGGCGGCGGCCCATGCGGACGAGAGGATCGCGGCCGGGCAGCCACTGGGTCCGCTCGACGGAATCCCGGTGGGCGTCAAGGATATTCTGGCCCACTCGAAGGGCCCGACCACGGCGCAGAGCCTGGTACTGGACCCGGCGTGGGGCGCGTCGGCCGGCGACTGCGTCGTGGTGCGCCGGCTGGAACAGGCGGGCGCGATCGTCACCGGCAAGACCACCACGATGGAATTCGCCATCGGCGCGCCCGATCCGGACAAACCCTTTCCGGTGCCGCGCAATGCCTGGGATACCGGCCGCTGGGCCGGCGGATCCAGTTCGGGATCCGGCAGCGGCGTCGCCGCCGGGATGTTCTGTGCCGCGATCGGCACCGATACCGCGGGCAGCATCCGTATTCCGGCGGCGTTCAACGGGATCACCGGCCTCAAACCGACCTTCGGCCGAGTCCCGAAATCCGGTGTCGTTCCCCTCGGTTACACCCTCGACCATATCGGGCCGATGGCCCGCAGTGCCGCCGACTGCGCCGCCGTTCTCACCGCGATCGCGGGGTACGACAGCTCCGATCCGTACAGTTCGCGCGCGCCCATCGACGACTATCTCGGGGCGCTCACCGGCGACCTGCACGGCGTCACCATCGGGGTGGACGATCTGGACCGGTACGCGAGCGGCGGAATCGACCCCGCCCAGCCCGCGCTGTTCAGCGCGGCCGTGGACGCGCTGCGCGCGGCGGGAGCGACGGTGATCCCGGTGGAAGTTCCGATGTACCCGGAGCTGACGGCCATCGATATCGTCGTCATGCTCGCCGAAGCCCACGCCTACCACCGGCAGACCCTGCGCACCCGGTGGGCCGACTACGGACAGGCCACCAGGATCATCCTGGCCGGCGGTGCCGGTGTCAGCGGCCCGGATTACGTCCAGGCGCAACGGGTCCGGCGGATCGCGCAGCAGCGGATGGCGGAGCTGCTCGCCAAGGTAGACCTGGTCCTCACCCCCACCGGCCATCTCGGGGCGCCCGCACTGGACACCATGGACCCGCTCGACCCGCTCGGTGTTCTGCCCTCCCTGCACACGCCGTACTGGAACCCGCTGGGCAACCCGACGCTCGCGGTGCCGATCGGTCTCTCCAGCGAGGGCACCCCGCTGTCGATGTCCTTCTCCGGCAACCATTTCGCCGAGGCTGCGGTCCTGCGGGCCGGAGACGCCTTCCAGCGCCGTACCGATCATCACCTCCAGCGCCCCACCGATCACCGAGGAGAAACCCGATGAGTATCGATACCCCGTACACCTGGTCGGGCGAGTCCGCCGAGAACACCGCGGTCGACGCCATGTACCGCCTGGCCGGCGAGATGGCTGCCCTGCTGCACGGATTCGACGAAGCCCGCTACACCGACCCGAGCGGCGGTTTCACGGTCGGTTGAGTCAACGGGCGGCGCGGGGTCCAATACCTCCTGGGCACCGATGAATCGTGATATTCACAGTGGTGTACTCGAATTTCAGTCCGAGGAGATCTCGTGGACCACCCCGTGCCCGACCCCGACTTCGCCACGCCCTATATCGATATCGACGAGTGGCGCGATCTCCCCGCACACCATCGGTATATACACGGCGGTTTCACGGGCACCGACACCCGCTTCTCCCTGTATTTCCCACCCGAACAGGACTATCGCGGGCGGTTCTTCCAGCACATCACCCCGGTTCCCGATAGTGAGCACCTCGCCCAGCGCGCCACCGGCCGGGAGGACAAGATCGGGTTCGCGTTCTCCAGTGGCGCCTATTTCCTGGAGACCAACGGCGGCGGCAGCCCCGCCACTCCCGAGGGCGGCGCCGATCCGACCGTGACCGCCTATCGCGCCAATGCCGCCGCCGCACAATATTCTCGCGATATCGCCCGGCGCCTGTACGGCGACCATCGCCCGTACGGCTACGCCTACGGTGGCAGCGGCGGCGGGTACCGGACCATCGGCGGTGCCGAGAGCACCGACGGAGTGTGGGACGGGTTCGTGCCCTACGTCATCGGCAGCCCGATGGCCATCCCCAATGTCTTCGCGGTGCGGATGCACGCCCAGCGGATACTGCGCCACAGCCTCGATCGAATCGCCGACGCGGCCGACGCCGGATCACGCCGTGCGGTCGACGCCGATCTCACCGGCGAAGAACGCGACGCACTGGCCGAAGTCACCGGCATGGGCTTTCCGGTCCGTTCCTGGTTCGGGCACCGCACCATGGGCTTCCACGCGTTCGGCGCCCTCTACCCGCATATCCGGACCGTCGACCCTGCCTATTTCGAGGACTACTGGACGACCCCCGGCTATCTCGGCGCCGACCCCGCTGCCTCGGTGCATCGCGACCGCGTCAGCCACCGCTCCCGGACCACCGGCACCCTCACCCGCGAGCAGGCCACCGCATACGGCATCCCGGACCATCGGGCGGCCGGAACCCCGCACGGCGGTGTCGACGAGGCGTTCAAGGGCTCCGGCGGTGACGGGAGCTGCGTCGTGGCCGTCGCCGTACCCGGCCTGCCTGCCGACGCCCTGATCCAGGGGGCGGACCTGCTGGTGATCACGGGCTCCGCCGCCGGCGCACGCGCCACCGTGACCGGCTTCCACGGCGATGTGGCAGTCCTCGATACACCCGACCGGGACGGCGCCCTGGCCGGACTGGAGCCCGGCGATACCGTGGAAATCGACAACAGCGCTTTCCTCGCCGCCCAGACCTACCATCGCCATCAGGTTCCCGATCCGAGCTATCCCGTCTGGGACCGGTTCCGCCGGCCGGACGGATCCCCGCTGTACCCGCAGCGGCCGTTACTTCTCGGCCCCCTGTTCACCGAGGCCGCCTCCGGGCATCTGCCGACGGGACGTTTCACCGGCAAGATGATCGTCGTCTCCTGCCTGCTGGACCGCGAGGCCTTCCCTTGGCAGGCCGATTGGTACCGCGGCCGGGTCCGCGAACACTTCGGCGACCGGACCGACGACCATTTCCGGCTCTGGTACGTCGACCACGCCCTGCACGGCGACGACGAAGCCCAGGAACATCCCACCCGTACCGTCAGCTATCTCGGCGTCCTGCACCAGGCGCTCCGCGAACTCAGCGCATGGGTCGAGACCGGCCGGCCTCCGGCCGCCGCAACTCGATACATCGTCGAAGACGGCCAGGTACACGTCCCGGCCGGCGCCGCCGAGCGCCTCGGTGTCCAGCCCGTTGTCACGCTCACCGCGGACGGCACCGACCGCGCCGAAATCGCCGCCGGACAGCCGGTTACGCTGAAAGCCGTCGCCGAGACACCTCCCGGTGCCGGACTCATCGTGTCACTCGCCTGGGACTTCGACGGTTCGGGCGAGTTCACCGATACGGCCGATCCCGACCCCGCCACCGCCGTGACCGTCGAACGTGATCACGTTTTCACCGAGCCGGGAACATATTTCGTCACCGCCCGCGTCACATCTCAACCCGACGGCGACCCCGTGACTCCCTATGCCCGGATCGACAACCTCGCGCGGGTCCGCGTCATCGTCGGCTGACCGGATCACACTCCGGCGGCCATACCGCCTGTCACCCGCAGGGTTTCACCGGTGATGAATCGCGCGCGATCCGAGGTCAGGTACAGCATCGCGTCGACGATATCGGCCTCGGCGCCGTCGGTGTCGATGTACTGCATGGCCTTCACCCGCTCCTTCACCGCGTCCGGCAGTTCGGCCCGGATGGTGTCGGTCGCGATCATGCCCGGCGAGATCGCGTTGACGCGGATCCCGTCGGCGCCGAGTTCCCGGGCGAAGGTGACGGTCAGCCCGGCAACGGCCAGTTTCGATGTGCCGTAGGCGGTACCGCCCAGATGCGCGGCCGCGGAGGCGATATTGACGATGCAGGCGCCGCTTCTACCGGCCATATACGGGTGCGCCGCGAGGGTGCAGGCGATCACCCCGACAACGTTGACCTCGAGCAGGCGCCGGACTTTCGGCAGCCCCATTTCACGGATGGGCCTGCTGTACTCGTCACTGTGCAGGCCGGCGTTGTTGATCAGGACATCGATCCCACCGTGGATCTCCGCGGCCTCGGCCATGATCGTGGCCATCGCGGTCTCGTCGGTGACATCGCCCGCGAAACCACGGGCCGAACCACCTGACCGGCGAATATCGTCCGCTGCCTCCTCGACTGCCCCGGCATCGACATCGACGAGCACGACGGCGGCTCCTTCACGGGCGAGCGCGGCACCGAATGCCTTGCCGAACCCCCGTCCGCCGCCGGTGACAACAGCTGTCGTACCGGCGCGCGCGCCCTGACGGCGATCCTGTGCTGTCATATCGGTTTCCCTCCACGTCACGCTCTCCGCCCGGATGAACCGGATCATCCGCAGACGAGCCGAAAGAACGCACTTCTCCTGCTGGAGAATGCCATTCGGTCAACCGACCGTAGCATCGGCCGCCCGGGTTCCGGGACCGAATCCGGCCGCGGCGCCACCGCAGTTCACGCCCTCACCGGCCACTGGGAGATTCAGGCCGGTCAGAGCGATTCTCGCGGTCCCGATTCATCCTGCCGCACGGAGCCGGCGACTTCGGTTCGCTGTGTGTGCTCGCGGATCTCGGCGGCGGCATCCCGGAGCCAGTCCCGACGCATCGCCATGAATCGCTTGCCGTAATCCATGACCAGCCGGCCGTAACGTGACAGATCATCGTCCCCCAGAGCGACGGACCGCTCATCCTCGAGCAGCCGGTTCAGACGCTGGTCCAGGTGGTCGGCTCCATTCAGCAGATAGTGACAAGCCCGGTCGGAATCGACCTGCCCGAGAAAGAAGACCCGCAGGAGCGCCTCGTCTCGCTGCGGCCGCTTGGGCGCGACGTCGACCAGCCAGTGCCGCAACTCTTCGCGCCCGGCCTCGGTGATCCGGTATTCCTTGCGCCCGCGCGCACCTTCGGCGACCACATCGATCAATTCCTCGCCCGCCAGTTTTCCGAGTTCGGTGTAGAGCTGGCTCTGCGTGGCCGGCCACACATGGGCGAGCGAGATATCGAACATTTTCAGGAGGTCGTATCCGCTGGCGGCACCCATCTCGCCGAGGAGTCCCAATATCCCGTGACGTAGGCTCATGCTCCAACAGTAACCTGTCAAACCTGACACGTTGATGGGGTCGCGTGCCGGTTGGGGTCCCGGACGCCGCCGACGCGCTCGGCGAGCGTCACAGCGACGGACTCGGCGCGAGGGCATTCGCCCGGCGCCGGACAAGCTCGGGATATCGGGCCGTGAACGTCGCGGCCACGACGACGAATCCCGCCTTGCAGGCGACCAACGCCGCGATGTTGTGCGGCCCGTGATCCTGCACCCACACCAGCGTGACCGCCTCGAGCGTGAAGCACACCGCCCACACCGAGGTGATCGTGACATTCATCCGCTGGAATATCGTTGTGCGCGCGATCTTTTCATCGACCCGGCGGCGGGCGATACCCAGCGTGAACGGCCGGCCCACCGCCAAGGTCAGCCAGGCCGTGACGCCCAGCCAGCCCACGGCCAGCGCGGTGCCGTAGTCGAGCACCGGTGAATGCGGCCGGACCAGGGCGAATACCGCGAACAGTGCCATGAACAGTGCGGTGGACAGATCGAGGATCAGTTCATCGAATCGGCGCCCGGACCGGCGGTCGGCGATGAGCAGGACCGCGGATGTGGCCAGCCCGGCCAGCGCACCGGCACGATGGTCGATACCGCTCGCCAGCGCCAGCACGATCCATGGCAGGAAGGTGCGGGCGTAGTACTTCAACACAGTTTCGGCCTCTCCAGTTACATTTCACCTTCGACATGTCTTTAATGACATGTCAAAAATAGAATGCAACGAAACGAGGTGTCAATAGTGGAATGTCAGATCTCAGCGCCGATCGCGGGCGTGATACGTCCGCGTACCTCACCGAATCCGATCCGCGTCCCACCCGGCCCGGGCGCGACCGCGGAGATCGTGACCTCGTCACCGTCCTCGAGGAACGTCCGGTCCTCCCCGGCGATATCAATGGGTTCCGCTCCGCCCCAGGTTAGTTCGATGAAAGCACCACGTTGATCCTTCTCCGGTCCGGAGATGGTGCCGGAGGCGAAGAGATCGCCGGTACTCGTGGCCGCGCCGTTGATCGTGGTGTGCGCGAGCATCTGTGCCGGTGACCAATACATATGCGCATAGGGCGGCCGGGAGACGGTATGGCCGTTCCATTCGACGGTGAGCTCGATATCCAAACCCCATTTCTCACGACCGCGCAGATAGGGCAGCGGTTCGGGATCCTGGGCCGGCGTGTCGATCCGGGCCGCTTCGAGGGCCGCCAGCGGTATCACCCACGGCGAGATCGAGGTCGCGAAACTCTTACCGAGGAACGGGCCCAGTGGTACGTACTCCCAAGCCTGGATGTCACGGGCGGACCAGTCGTTGACGACGACGGCCCCGAACACATGCTCGGCGAACTCGTCCGGTGTGATCACCTCACCCGGTTTCGACGGTACGCCGACGAGGAAGCCCAGTTCGGCCTCGATATCGAGCCGCCGCGACGGCCCGAAGCTCGGAGCCGCCTCCGCAGGAGCCTTGCGCTGACCGCGCGGACGGACGATATCGGTACCGGAGACGACCACAGTGCTGGAACGGCCGTGGTAGCCGACCGGCAGATGCTTCCAGTTCGGCATGAGCGGATCCGAGTCCGGGCGGAACAGGCGTCCGAGATTGGTCGCGTGGTGTTCGGAGGCATAGAAGTCCACGTAGTCCGCGACATCGACCGGGAGATGCAGTGTCACATCCGCGAGGTCGAACAGTGCGCGCGCCGGGATCTCACCGCGTACGAGCTCGGTGATCCGGGCTCGCGCCTCGGCCCAGGCCCGCGGGCCGCGAGCCATGAACGGGTTGAGGGTGGGGTGCGCGAACACGGTGTCGCCGAGCGCCGCCGCCAGATCGATCACGGTGTCCGCGATACGGACACCGACTCTCGGCGTGGTGCCCGGAGTGGAGAACACACCGTAGGGCAGGTTGTCGATTCCGAAGAGGGAGTCGGCGGGGATATCGATCACGGGCATGGAACGGATCCTTCGGAGACGGGCCGGAGCGCGGCGGGAAGCAGACCCAGCTCCACCAACTCGGTGAGCGGATCACTGATACTGCAGGTTCCGAACGAGCGGAACATCGATCTCAGGGCGGCGACCTCGGCGTCGGAGAGCGCGGCAAGCTCCCGGACCAGCGTTGCCCCGTCCCTGTTGGCCAGGGTTGCCTCGAGAGCGGCCGCGCCGGCCCCACCGGCGGCCGCACCGGCCGCCAGCATCAGATTCAGGAAGCCGTGCTGTTCGAATCCGGTGTCCGGGTCGGTATTGCGCACCGCGTGGTGTAGGCCGGCGGTCGCCTTGAACGGGATAGCCGCGGACACCGCCGAATGCACGGCGGCGGCGAGTTCCCATTCCGGCGGATACGCCCCGGCGACGACGCCGCCGGTACGGAACTTCGCCGCGTAGGGCGAGCCGGCGAGCCGGGCGAGGAATGCCGCGCGGCGGTCGCCCCGGGGGACTTCGACGTAGACGTCGATATCGCCGATACGGCTCGCGGCGGCCTCGAGCACCACGAAGAATTCGTCCGCGGACTGCCCGGTGGGCACGGCGATCTCGAGCCCCGCGAGCCGGAGGCCGTCGATCCCGGCCACCTGGTCGAGAGCCACCGGTACCGTATCCGGTCCGCCGGGAGCGGTGAGGACGATATCCACCGGCGCCGGCCGTCGCGCGGCCAGTTCGGCAAGCCGCGGGATCGGGAAGATCAGCGGGCCCACCAGCGCGGCGAAATCACTATCGCGATACCGGGCGTGGGCGGTCAGCGCGGCGGGCAGGGGCGCGTTGCCGGGCGGGAAGAGCGCGGCATCGTCACACAGGCCGCACAGCAGTGGCGGAACCGCGCTCATTCGCCCTCCTTCCCGGCCCACGACCAGGCATAGGCCGGGTCTTCGCAGGCCAGTGCTCCCTCACCGAGTTCCAGCGGAGCGAAGGTGTCGACCATGACGGCCGTCTCCTCGAAGTACTCGACGCCGAGGGAACGTTCCATCGCGCCGGGTTGTGGCCCGTGCGCGTGCCCTCCGGGGTGTACCGAGATCGAGCCGAGGCCGATACCGGAACCCTTGCGCGCCTCGTAGTTCCCGCCGCAATAGAACATGACCTCGTCGGAGTCGACGTTGGAGTGGTAGTACGGCACCGGGATGGACAGCGGGTGATAGTCGACCTTGCGAGGGACGAAGTTGCACACCACGAATCCGTTGCCCTCGAAGGTCTGGTGTACCGGTGGCGGCTGGTGCACGCGGCCGGTGATGGGCTCGTAATCGTCGATATTGAATGTGTAGGGATAGAGGTATCCGTCCCAGCCGACAACGTCGAAGGGGTGCCGCGGGTACACCATGCGGGTGCCGACGATCCCGCCCGAAGTGCGGTGCTTGACGAGAACCTCGACACCACTGCCTTCGGCCAGGAGCACCTCCGACGGCCCGTGCAGGTCGCGTTCGCAATAGGGCGCGTTCTCGAGGAGCTGCCCGAACCTCGACAGATAGCGTTTGGGCGGCACGATATGGCTGCTCGACTCGATCGCGTACGCGCGCAGCGGTTCGTCGCCCCGCGGGATCCAGCGGTGTGTCGTGGACGTCGGGATCAGCACGTAATCGCCACGGCGGGCCTCGAGCACGCCGAATACGGTCTCCACCCGGGCGGCACCGGATTCGACGTAGACGACCTCGTCGCCGAGCACGTTGCGGTAGAGCGGGGACTCCTTCCGGGCCACGACGTAGGAGATGCGGACGTCGGAGTTGCCCAGCAGCAGCCGGCGACCGGTCACGACGTCGGTATCCGCCCACGTCCGCTCCGGGAAGAGATCGTGCAATCGCAGATGCCGTGGTTTGAGCGGATGATTCGGCGTCGTGGTCTGATCCGGGAGATCCCAGACGGCCGAATCCGAGATCGCGGAGGGGATTCCGCGGTGGTAGAGCAGCGACGAATCGGAGGAGAAGCCCTCCTCGCCCATCAGCTCCTCGTAATAGAGGCGGCCGGTGTCGTCGCGGTGCTGGGTGTGGCGCTTCGGCGGAACGTTGCCGAGCCGGCGGTAGTAGGCCATGTCTGCCTCCTCGAGGGTCGGAGTGTGTGTCGATGACGGCCGGGCGCGCCGCAGGGACCGCGGGCGATCCGCGGCGGCGCCGAGATCAGTCCACCCGCAACGCGATGCCCTTGGTCTCCTGTACGAAGAAGACCGTCACCAGCGTGAGGAGCGCGCAGAAAACGAAGTACCCGGCGGGCGCCAGCGAGTTTCCGGTGAGGTCGATGAGATAGGTCGCGATGAAGGGTGCCGTACCGCCGAGCAGCATGTTGGTGATGTTGTTGCCCAGCGCCAGACCGCTGTAGCGCACCGAGGCCTTGAGCATTTCCACATAGGTCACGTACGAGGCGCCGTTGACGACCGAGACACAGATGAACAGCACCGATTGGCCGAACACGGCCTGCCACGCGCCTTCCCCCGCCATCAGCATGAACATCGGTACACCGAGGACGGCGGCCGCGGCGCTACCCGCGAAGAGGACCGGTTTACGCCCGTACCGGTCGGCGAGGTGTCCGGCGATCGGTAGCGTGATGACACCGAGCACCAGCGCGAACGACGTGGACAGGAACGCCATCGTCGAGGAATGGCCACCGGCGGTCTGCAGATAGGTCGCCGCGTACACGGAGGCGATGTAATAGCCACCGGTGATGAGCGCTCCGAGGAATACGATCTTGGCCACGGCACCGCCGGAGGTGCTGAGCAGCTCCATCACCGGCAGTTTCTTCGTCTCGCCCTTCTCCGCGAGTTCCTCGAACTGCGGAGTGTCCTCCATATGGTTACGGATCCAGATACCGACGACACCGATCACCACACTCAACAGGAACGGGATACGCCAGGCCCAGGACAGAATGGTTTCCTCGGAGAACAGGGAGGTCAGCGCGAGCGCGACCAGGGAGGCGACCAGCGAGCCGATATAGGTGCCCGAGTTGACCATCGAGGTCAGCGTCGCCCGCCGGTGGGCCGGCGCCGATTCGGAGACGAACGCATTGGCGCCGCCGAGTTCGCCGCCCGCGGCGAAACCCTGGACACACCGGGCGAGCACCAGGATGGCGGTGGCCCACACGCCCAGCGTCACATAGGTCGGGAGCAGACCCATGACCACGGTGGCGATCACCATCAGCAGGATCGTCCACGACAGGGCGCTCTTGCGGCCGTAGCGGTCACCGATATGGCCGAAGAAGATCCCGCCCGGGATCCGGAGGAAGAAGGCCACCGCGAAGGCGGCGAAGGTGCCCAGCAGGGCGGCCGTATCGTTCTCCGAAACGAAGAACAGCGAGGCCACGACCGTCGCCATATACCCGTAGATGCCGAAGTCGTAGTACTCGACGACGGTGCCCACGACGGCCGCCCGGACGACCTTCACCGGCGACTGACCAGCGGCCGGGGTGGAGTCGCCGGTCGAATCGGAGCGGTGCACTGCTTCGGGCATCAGCTCGTTTCCCAACATGTCATTGTCCTTGTGCGTCAGAGGGGGCACGCGACGCCGACGCCGCGCTACGGCCGGCGATCCGGCCCATGGTGAGGGCGTTGGCGACGGCATTGCCGCCACCCACGTAACGCAGGCCGAGGACGCCGCCGCCGGCTTCACCGGCCGCGAAGAGCCCCGCCACCGGAGTACCGGTGGTATCGAGAACTGCTGCGTGCGAATCAATTTCGAGCCCCGTATGGGTGCATACGAGCTCGGCGGGCAGGATCCGGGCCGCGTAGAACGGACCGACGGCGATCGGATCGAGTTCGGCCGGAGCGCCTTTCGCCGCCAGCGAGACGTGGCGGCGGAAATCCGCATCCCGTCCCGCGGGCAACTGGGTGTTCCAGCGGGCGATACTCGCCCGGAGCGCGGCAGCCGGAACCTCGATCGCGGCGGCGAGCTCGTCCAGGGTTTCGGCACGAACGGTGCGTCCGGCCTCGACCTCTTCGGCCACCCGCTCGGCGTTCCAATCGGAATAGCCGGGCGCCAGTCCGGCCACCGCTTTCTCGTCGAAGACCATCCAGGCGTATCCGCCCTGTTGATCCATAATTCCGGTCGACACGGCATACGACGCGTCCTCGTCCATGAAGCGCCGGCCCTCCCGGTTGACATAGATCCGGGAAGCGGGCGGGAATCCGGACTGCCAATGGTGCTGCCGCTGGAAGTACACGGTCGGCATGAGCAGGCCCCAGCCGTGGCCCGTCAGACCCGCACCGACCGAGTCCCCGAACCGCAGATGGTCGCCCCGGCTGCCGGGGGCGGCGACAACGAACAGGGATTCGCCCGCCTCCCGCGCATCCGGGAAATAGCGGTCCACGAATCCCGGGTCCCGGGCGAATCCGCCGGACGCCACGACCACGGCACCCGCCCGCACCTCGATACCGTCGGCGACCACCCCCGTGACCCGCCCCGCGTCCACGAGCAATCGCTCCACCCGTGTACCCAGAACGACCTCGACGCCGTGCGCGCGACCCGCCCCGGCGAGTACCTGCACCAGACCGTAGCCCTGATCCTTCGGTACGTGCCCGCGCCACACGTCCTCCACTCCCGCCCGGGTGAGCCCCGGCTGGTGCGCGTTACCGGAAACGGCCGCCGGAACCTCGAGCCCGAGGCCGATGAGCCATTCGAGTGTCGGTCCGGCGTTCTCGCAGAAGGTGTGGATCAGACCGGGCCGCAACACCCACTGGTTGAGGTCCATGTAGTGCTGGAAGAACTTCTCCGGCGAATCCTCGATACCCAGGGCTCGCTGCACACTCGTGCCGGCCGCGGTGAACAGGCCCGCGGACAGCTGCGTGGAACCGCCGAGTTCGCGTTCGGATTCGAACAACAGGACCGAGGCACCGTCCTGCGCCGCGGATACCGCGGCGGCCAATCCGGCACCACCACCACCGATCACGATGACATCGAATTCGTCGTCCATCACAGGCTCCCCTCTGTCTCCGCGGTGATCCGGTGGTACAGGCCGTTGGAGACGAGACCGCCGTCGACTGTCAGCTCACTGCCCGTCGTATAACTCGACCGGTCCGACAGCAGATGCAGGACCGCGTCGGTGATCTCCTCGACCGCGCCCATGCGCCCCATCGGAATGGAGCGCAGTGACGACTCCACGAACGCGCCCGATCCGCTTACCAGGGCGGTGCCCACCAGTCCCGGATGCACGGAATTCACCCGGATTCCCCATTTCGCCAGACCACCGGCCGCCGATTTCGACAATCCGGTCAGGCCCCATTTGCTCGCGGAATAGGCCGGCGAGAAGTAGCCGATCTGCCCGGAGATCGACGAGATATTGACGATCGACCCACCGCCGGAGTCGCGCATGAGCGGTGCTGCCGCCTGGATCCCGTAGAACGGGCCGAAGAGATTGACGCGCAGCGTTTTCTCCCAGATATCGTCCGGGGTGTCCATGAACTCGAGCCGCCGCGAGATACCCGCGTTGTTGACCAGGCCGCCGAGTTCCCCGCGGTCGGCGCGGATCTCCTCGATCACCCGCGTCCACGCGCCGCGATCCGCGACATCGAGGGTGTGCGCGCTCGCCGAGCCGCCGGCGGCGGCGATCTCCCGGGCCAGTTCGCTGGTATCGGCGATATCGCCGAGACAGACATGGGTGCCCACGGCGCCCAGCGCCCGGGCGTGGGCGGCACCCATACCGGATGCCGCGCCGGTCACCAGGACGACCCCCGGGTAGACCGGCCGATCAGACATGACGCGACCCACCGTCGACGGCGATGCTGTGCCCGGTGATGTAGCGGGCACTGTCGGACAGCAGGAACAGCAGCGGCCCGAACACTTCCTCGGGCGATCCGAGCCGGTGCAGCGGCACCACTTCGAGGGCGTGCGCGAGGGCGGCCGGGTCTTCCTGCACCCAGCGGGTCATCGCCGTATCGATATAGCCGGGGGCGATGGAGTTCACTCGAATTCCCTTGTCGCCCAGTTCGACGGCCAGCGATTCGGTCATATGCGCGACCGCGGCTTTCGAGGTGCAGTAGGCGCCCCGCCCCTTCCGGACGCGAAGCGCCGATACCGACGACATGTTCACGATCGCGCCACCGGGCTCCATATGCCGCGCCGCGGCCTGGGCGCCGTAGAGCACGCCCTCGACGTTCACCCGCAGCGTCGAGCCGATCTGCTCGGGCGAGATGTCATCGACCAGGGCGAACGGGAAGATTCCGGCATTGTTGACCCAGAAGTCGATGCGGCCGAACTCGCGCAGCGCGCGCTGGGCCAGTTCCTCGTGATCACCGGGGGCCGTGACATCCGCGCGCATTCCGACGATGCGGCCCGGCCGGACTGCCCGGTCACCGTCGGCGAGCTCGGCGGTGAGGCGCTCCGCGGTCGCGACCACCTGTTCCTCATTGATATCCGCGGCGACCACACTCACCCCGCGGGTGGCCAGCCCCGCGGCGAAAACCGCCCCCATCCCCTGCGCCGCCCCGGTGACGACCGCGACCTTGCCCGCCATCTCGGGGTACTGCGCGGTCATCCCCGCCGTATCGGTACGCCCGGGGTTGGCGTTTTCCATGGTGCTCATCTGTGATCCTCCGAAAATGGGTGATATCGGTCCGGGTGGTGGTGACTCAGCGCGTGTCGTCGCGGGAGACATCCCGGTGGGCGACCAGCCAGGTGCCACCCACCAGTTCGAGGCGGTCCGCGATCGTCGTCATACGCACCAGGCGCGGCGACCCGCCCCGTGGTGTGGCGACGATCTGCAGATACGCCTGCGCCTGGAGAGTGGAGGGGCCGGAGCGCCGGACCGCGATATTCGTGACGATGTGCCGGTGCGTCTCGTCCGCCGCTTCCGCCGCGGCCCGGAATGCCGCCGCGAAATCGGTCAGTGCGGCCGTGCCGGCCACCGGCGCGGGGTAGCTCGGCGAATGGAACTCGCCCCCGGCCGTGAAGGTGGCGGCCCATTCCGCGGCGAAACCGCCGTCTATGGAGTGGCTCTGCAGGCCGTACAGCTGATGGACCGCGGCAAGCGTCGCCGGATCCGGCAGCTCGCCGGATACATCCCTGTGCATCGAATTCTCCTCGACATCTTCGCCGAATGCGATTTGCCCCCACTCGCCACTCGTGCGATAATCGCACGCACCGTGCGATATGTACGAAGGCTAAGTGTCCCCACTCACAGATGTCAAGAAGGCAGGAATGAACCACAGCACGGAAACGGCCGGGGAACGCGGCACCGCGGTCGAGCTCGACTCCGGAATGTCGAAAACGCTGCATCACGGCTTGCAGATCCTCGAGGCGCTGTCCCGGCACCCGCACGGCCTCACGGTCACCGATGTCGCGGACGCGGTCGGCGTGCACAGGACGGTGGCCCACCGGCTCATCCGCACCCTCGAGGCGCACCGCCTGTGCCGTCGCGACGAAAACAAACGGATAACCCTCGGGACCGGGCTGGTCACCCTCGCCGAGCCCGTGGAACAGGATCTGCGCACAGTGGCACGACCCGTCCTGGAGGAACTCGCCGAACGGACTCGCGCCACCGCGCACCTGGTGATCCGCGAAAGCGATACCGAGGTTCGCGCACTCATGGTCGTCGAACCCCGCAACGCCGAGGTCCATGTGGCGTTCCGGCCGGGCCAGGTACACCCCATCGACCGCGGGTCCGCCGGCCTGGTGATGCTGGCCGCAAACCCCCCGGCCCCCGGGGAACGCCCCGAGGTCACGGCAGCGCGCGAACTCGGGTACGCGGTCACCCGCGGCGAAGTGGTGGCGACGGTTTTCGGTATCTCGGCACTGATCCCGCGCCGGCGCGGGACACCCCAGACCTCGATCGGTATCTCATTGTTCGAGATCGACGAGGAGGAAACGCGGGGCAGCGCCGTCGTGGAGCACGCGCGCCGGTTGGGGGCGCTGTTGCACTGACCCGGCGCGGCCGGGTCAGGCTTCCGGCCCGGGACCCTCCGCGCTCGACGGGACGGCGGCCGAGGTCGCCGCCCAGGAGGCGAGCAGTTTGAGACCATCGTCGGACGGCGAGCCGGGAGCCGCCGTGTACACGTTCAGCTGCAATCCGGTATCCACCGGCAGCTCCAGCGCCTCGTAGTCGAGTTCGAGCCTGCCGACCGCCGGATGGTGGAACACCTTCGTTCCCGTACGGTGCAGCCGCACATCGTGCGCGGCCCACATCCTGCGGAAATCCTCACTGCGCGTGGATAATTCACCGACCAGATCGGTGAGGTCCTTATCATACGGGTTGCGGCCCGCCTCGCCGCGCAGGATGGCGACGGCGTCGCGCGCGACCTTCTCCCACCGGTCGCCCCAGAAGCGCTGGGCCGCCATCGGGTCCAGGAAGTGGAACCGCGCGGTGTTGACGGGCCGGTTCGCGATCCGTTCGGGCGAGTCGTACATCGGCGCGTACAACGCCCTCCCCAGCACGTTCGCGCCCAGGACATCGAGACGTCCGTTGCGGACGAACGCGGGCACGCTCTCCATCGAATCGAGTATCCGCTGCACAACCGGTCGCAGAGTGGGTGCCGGAGTCCGGCGCGCACGCGAGCGAGCCGCTCCGGAGGCGTTCGCCGCGCGGGCCAGATGGAACAGGTGGCCGCGTTCCGCTTCATCGAGCTGCAGCGCCTCCGACAAGGCTTCGAGAACCTCCTCCGACGCCCCGCCGAGGTTCCCTCGCTCCAGCCGTGTGTAGTAGTCGACACTCACCCCGGCGAGCATCGCCACTTCCTCCCGGCGCAGCCCCGGCACACGCCGTTTGCTCCCGTACGCGGGCAGACCGGCCGCCTGCGGGGTGATCCGCGCACGGCGGGTGGCCAGGAACTCGCGTGTCTCGGCCTTCAGGTCCATGACTCCGACGGTACGTCCGCCCGTAACCGGGTGGGAGGTTCTGGCATTACCCGGAACAACCGGCACTCCCCCGCCGCCACGTCCCGGTGTCTGCTGGGGAACATGACCAGGACATACCGGCGACCTCTTGCCCTCGGACTCGCGGGCAATAAGCGAGGTACTTGTACGCGCACCCGCGGACCGAGAGGGTGGAGAATCAACCCCGCGCACCCCGGCCTCTCGTCCCCAGCGACAGAGACGTCGCGCGATGGCCCCGCTCCCTCATGACGATGCAGCTACCGGCACGACCGGATCGCCCCCTTCGAGAACCAGAGGAGTAGCTATGACCGAATGGAACGCCGACGACCTCGCCACGATCGACCGCGACGGCGAACTCCGCGTAGCCGCGCAGCGACCCGACGGTTCGTCGCGGACGCCCCGGATCGTGTGGCATGTCGTCGTCGACGGCAACCTGTATGTCCGTTCCGTACGCGGCGACGCGGGCGGGTGGTACCGCGGAGTGCGGCACACCCGGACGGGCACCATCGATACCGGCGACATCCGCGCCGAGGTCACCTTCATTCGCGACGATTCCCGCGACGATGCCATCGACCGCGGCTACCACGACAAATACGGCAACAGCTCCGCCGTCGATGCCATCACCAGCCCCGCGGCGCGCGCAACCACGCTCCGAGTCGAGCCGCGCTGACACCGGACGTCCCGGCGGTAGCCGCCACCGGCGCCGCTGTCATCGCGCCGGGCCATCGCACGTATCTGCCCTGGTCAGCCGATCGGCAGAGAGCTGAGAATCGGGACGAACCCCCAATCCATGATGCGTTTGGCATCGGCTGTCGCGGCGTCCAGATCGTCGGGTGAGCTGTTCAGAACCACACCGATCAGACGCTGCCCACCCCGGGAGGCTTCGAACAACAGGCAGGTACCCGCGGCGTTCGTGGACCCGGTCTTGATACCCGTCGTACCCGCGTACTCGCGGAGTAGCCCGTTGGTGGTTTCCCAGACATGGTCCCGGTTCCCCGGCCCGGCGGGCTGATGGTAGATCTCCGATTTGACGATCTCCCGGAAAACCGGGTGGTTCATCGCGTGCCGGCCGAGCCGCACCAGTTCCGCGGGTGTGGAATAGGTGGAGAAATCGTCCGGTACCGGGAGGCCGCTGGGGTCGCTGAAATAGGTGTTCGGCATCCCCAGCCGCCGCGCGGTGGCATTCATTTTGGCGACGAAGCCTGCACGGCCGGGTCCGTACGCCTCGGCGAGAGCATAGGCGGCATCGCAGCCCGAGGGGAGCATCATCGCGTACAGCAACTGACGTGCGGTGAGCACTTCGCCGGGTACGAGATCGGCAGTACTTCCGCCGTGGGCCGCGGTATCGGCGACAGCCGACTGCCCCACCGTGACCGGACGCTCGAGATCACCCGATTCCAGCACCACCACGGCCGTCATAACCTTGGCGATACTGGCGATCGGGACACGGGTATCCGGCGCCCGTGACCACAGGATCGCCCCGGTGTTGGCCTCCGCCAGCGCCGCTCCCGGCGCCTGGATTCCGTCGGGTTGAAGAGTCAGCGGAAACGGAAGCTGCGAGCTGCCCGGAACCGGGGCGGCCACGGCGGTGGGAGCGAATACGACGAGTATCCCGGCGAGCGCCGCCAGCAGTACACGGACATAGGTTCGCATCGCCATATTGTGTCGTCCGACCTCGTCGAACAGTGGGATTTCCGACCGGAGGCGTGGTCTTTTCCTGCTGGTCAGAGCAAAATCTGCCACCCTGACCCCGATGGGGCCGTCCGCCTGCGGGCACGGACGCCGCGGACCCCGGCCATCCGGCCGCGGCTACCCCGCTGATGCTATTCGCTGGTGAGGTGGGGTGCCGGATGTTCGAGCGCCGCGGACCGGTTTTGTATGTTGGTGGCCGCCCAGCTGGCGAGCAGAGCGATGGCGTCGGCCGACGGTGATCCGGGTTGGGGACAGTAGAAGGTGACGGCCAGGCCCGGGTCGGCGGGTAGTGGCATGGCTTCCCAGTCGAGGGCGAGATCGCCGACGACGGGGTGGTGGAATCGCTTCGTGCCGTGGTGGTGCAGGCGCACGTTGTGTTTGGCCCACCGGACCCGGAATTCGTCGCTGCGAGTGGACAGTTCGCCGACGAGATCGGAGATCTCCCGGTTGTAGGGGTCGCGTCCGGCGTCGGTGCGGAGCAGATCGACCACGCCGTCGGCTACCTGGTCCCAGTCGGGGAAGAACTCGCGGGCGTGCGGGTCGAGGAAGCAGAACCGCACGATGTTGACCGGTCGGCGCGGATCGGGGTGCAGGGGGTCCGGATAGAGCGGCGAGTGCAGCGCATGGCCAAGCAGATTGGCAGCGACGATGTCCTGGCGTGGGTTGCGCACGAACACGGGAACCGTCGAGGTGTCGAGCATGCGCTGAATCATGGGCCGGATCGTCTTGGCACGGCGTGGGCGTGCCCGTTGCGGGCCGGTGACGATGCTGCGGTGCAGGTCGAACAGGTGTGAACGTTCGGCCTCGTCGAGTTGCAGGGCACGCGCTATGGCGTCGAGGACCGATTCGGAGACTCCGGTGACTTTTCCTCGTTCGATCTGGGTGTAGTAGTCCACCGACAATCCGGCCAGGGTGGCGACTTCTTGGCGGCGCAGCCCGGGCACCCGTCGTTTGGCGGCGTCGTAGACGGGCAACCCGACCCGGCCGGGGGTGATCCTGGCTCGCCGTGATGCCAGGAACCGGCCGATATCGGCGGCGCGGTCAGTGGACTCCATGACATCGAGGCTAAGTCCGCTGCCTGTCTGTTTGCCAGGTTCTCCGAGGGGGGTGCTGCCGGCACCCCCGTCATCCTCACCTCCCACAACCGTGTCCCGGCCTGTTGCATGGACGGCGGAGCGCGATATCGCTCCGGATAGTTCAGGTTTCTTCGAGATGACGAGGTGAGATGAGCACGCCGACGAACGGCCGATCCGCCGCGAGTACCCGGTTGCCGGTGCTGGTGTATGTGCTCGCCGCCGGGATCTTCCTGATGGGCACGACCGAGTTCATGATCGCGGGCCTGTTGCCGGAGGTGGCCGCGGACCTGAACGTCGACATCGGCAGGGCCGGTTTGCTGGTCACCGCGTTCGCGGTCGGCATGATCATCGGCCCGCCGGTGATGGCGCTGGTGACGCTGCGGCTGCCCGCGCGCGCGACGCTGGCCGGTGCGCTGGCTGTGTTCGGTGCCGGCCACGTGGTGGCGGCGATCAGCGACTCGTTCACCGTCGTCAGCGCGTCCCGCGTCGTGACGGCACTGGCCACCGGCACGTTCTGGGCCACCGGCGCGGTCGTCGCGGCGGCGGTGGCGGGGCCTGGTGCGAGCGCGCGGGCGCTGGCGGTGATGTCGGGCGGGCTGAGTCTGGCCGTGGTCGCCGGTGTCCCGCTGGGTACCTCCGCCGGCCAGTTCACCGGCTGGCGCGGCCCCTTCTGGATGTTGGCGGCCGCCTCGATCCCGGCCCTGATCGTCGTGCTGCGGCTGGCCCCGGCCACATCGGCCGGCGATCGCGTATCGATCGGCGCGGAGGTGAAGGCAATCCGGCCGTGGCGAGTGTGGATGGTGCTGGCCGCCATAACCCTGGCCCAGGCCGGTTTCCTCGGCGCCTACAGCTTCATCAGCCCCCTGCTCACCGACCGGGCCGGCATCCCCGCGAGCCTGGTGCCGCTGGTCCTGGCCGGCTTGGGCATCGGCGCGCTGGGCGGCACAGCTCTCGGCGGCCGTTTCGGCGACCGGTGGCCACTGCTCACTATCGCCGCCGCGGTCACCACGACCTCGGCGCTGCTGCTCATGCTGGCTCTCACCGCCGGTCACGCGCCGATCGTGATCGCAGTGGTGGTCGCGCTCGGAGCCTCCGGCCTGGGGGCCAACCCGGTGCTGATAGCACAGACCCTGCGGTTCGCCGGGCACGATTCCCGACTGGCGTCGTCACTGGCCACTGCCGCGTTCAACCTCGGCACCGCCGCCGGCTCGGCACTGGCCGCGTCCACGCTGACCACCGGTCTCGGTGTTACCGGCCCCGCCGTCCTGGGCGCCGCCGTCACCGCCACCGCACTGATACCCCTGGCCGTGCCGGCCGTCCGCCCGGCCACCGCCGACACACCGGCCCGCCACCGCAAGGACACGATCCGGGAACCGATCGGTGTGAGCTGAACCTGCGCCGGGCTCGTCCCGCACCTACCCGGCGCCGACAACAACCGTCTGCCGAACCTCGATCAAGGAGAGCACCATGCGTGGAGTGATCATGTACAGCCCCGGCGATGTCCAGGTCGTCGACCGCGAAGACCCGAAGATCATCGAACCCACCGATGCGATCATCCGGCTCACTGCCACCTGCATCTGCGGCTCGGACCTATGGCCCTACCGCGGCATCGAACCGGTCGACCACACCCACATGGGGCACGAATACGTCGGCGTCGTCGAGGAGATCGGCGCCGACGTGAAGACGGTGCAGCCCGGCGACTTCGTGATCGGCTCCTTCGTCATCTCCGACAACACGTGCGAGATCTGCCGGGCCGGATTCCAGTCCAAATGCATCCACGCCGAGTTCGTGGCGCAGACCGTCGGCACGCAGGCGGAGAAGGCTCGTATCCCGCACGCCGACGGCACCCTCGTGGCCACACCGGGCCATCCGGACGAGGATCTCGTTCCGGCCCTGCTGGCGGCCTCCGACGTTCTGGGCACCGGCTGGTACGCCGCCGACGCGGCTCAGGCCGGCCCCGGCAAAACCGTCGCTGTGGTCGGCGACGGCGCTGTCGGACTCATGGCGATCCTGGCAGCCCGTGAGCTGGGCGCGGAACGGATCATCGCGATGTCCCGTCATCCCGAGCGGCAGAAGCTGGCCCGCTACTACGGCGCGACCGATATCGTCGAAGAGCGCGGCGAGGAAGGAATCGCCAGGATCCACGACCTCACCGGCGGCTACGGCGCACACAGTGTGGTGGAGGCCGTCGGCACCCAGGAATCCTTCATGCAGGCCGTCGGCGCGACCCGTGGCGGCGGGCACATGGGCTACGTCGGGGTCAACTACGACGTCCAGATCCCCGGCATCCAGCTCTTCTTCGCCGGCATCCACCTCCTCGGTGGTCCGGCACCCGTCCGCCGGTTCCTGCCCGACCTCATCGACCGCATCTGGAACCGAACCATCGACCCCGGCAAGGTTTTCGATCTCACCCTCCCCCTGGATCAGGCCGCCGAGGGATACAAGGCGATGAATGAACGCCGCGCGATCAAAACCCTGCTCACCCTCTGACCATCGATCCGATGATTTCACCGCGCCCACGCACGCATCTCGCCCGCCGACATCGACCGTCGCGCAATGGAGGCGCCCTTCGCTCATCGGCTACCACCAGATCGAGCTACTGACGGACACGCGGCTCATGAAACTCATGACCAAAAGGTGTCGAGGTCACTGGTGCGCGAAGGCGAGCCCACCCGCGACGGCGAGCATGGTGACGCCCGTTCCGCGATCCAGCAGCCGCCGCGTTCGGCGACGTGTCGACGAGTCCGGCTCCGAACCACCGGGGTGTCCGATGCCCGGGTGGCACGGCTCTGGTAGAGCAGGTATCCGCCGAGGTAGAGCAGATACGCGACACCACACCATTTCACGATCGCGAACGCCGGCTCGGAGGTGACCGGTAACTCGCCCAGTCCGGCCGCTGCGACGAGTACAAGAAGCAGGAAAGCCGACAGTCGGCCGACTACTGCTACCAGGGCGTCGATGGTCCCTTGCCGCACCGCGTTACGCAACGACAGCAGTTGGTTTGCGCCCGGAGTGAATGCGATCAGCCCAGCCGCGACCGGGAAAGGCTGCCGACGAGGAGTCGGCTGGATCCTGAAAATGCCCCCTGACCTGCTACGATCAGAGGGCATTCCGGTGGTCCCAGCTGGGATCGAACCAGCGACCTTCCGCGTGTGAGGCGGACGCTCTCCCGCTGAGCTATGAGACCGGGAAGATTCGTCCGGCGGCTTCTTTCGATGCCCTCCGAACGAGTAGGAACCTTAACACGCACCACCCGTTCGCCGCCAAATCACCCTGTTGTCATCCACTCCCGGGCCGCCCGCTTCCGGGAGCCGGGCCGTCGAAGACGGTTCGCGCCATCCGCTTCTCCTTATGCGAAGAAGGCCGTCGCAGTGAATGACATCGGTGTTATTCAGGGGCTCCTACCAGGCGATTTGTAGGTTTTGCCGTATGTCCGCTAATGTTCTGTCTCGCACCACGGAGGGCCGAGAGGCCACCGAGGAGCAAATGCGGATGTAGCGCAGCTGGTAGCGCATCACCTTGCCAAGGTGAGGGTCGCGGGTTCGAATCCCGTCATCCGCTCGAGAGGTAGGGCCAGGCGCATTGAATGCCTTCCCCCTTTGCGCGGTGGAGTGGCCGAGTGGTGAGGCAACGGCCTGCAAAGCCGTGCACACGGGTTCGATTCCCGTCTCCACCTCGCGCGATTAGCTCAGCGGGAGAGCGCTTCCCTGACACGGAAGAGGTCACTGGTTCAATCCCAGTATCGCGCACCATCGTAACACCAGGTCAAAGGCACTTTCGAGTATTCGGAAGTGCCTTTTCTGCTGTTCGCCGAATGTTCGGCCACCCTGTCACGCGCAACACATCTCGGCTCACCTACAGCGCATACCGGAGGATGCCGGCGATCTGTGCGCCGTCAGGGAGGTCCGCCGCGCGGACGGCCAGGACATCGCCGCCGGTGAGCAGGACCCGGCGGCTGATCTCGTCGAGGACGCCGGGAGTTTCGGTGACTGCGGGGTCATCGAAAGTGACTGCGCCGTCGGGAGATATCGTGCCCGGAACCGAGGCGTCGATATCGACCAGCAAGGTGTCGACGGCGCCGGCGGCGGCCGCTCGTGCGAGGTCGGATATATCGGTGGCGGCTCGGCCCTCGCTGCGGCGGAGCTCGAGCAATTCGACGAGTTCGGCCAGTTGCGCCGCGTAGTAGCGGTCCAGAATTTCTCGCGAGCGGTCGGCCAGCTCGTGATCGGAGGTGTGCTCGGGGTTGCCGGGGATGCTCTCGTCGAGCAGATTGTCGTAACTGTTCACGGAGCGGAACAGCGCATCGATCGGTTCGGCGGCCGCCAGGATGAGCGGGACATCGCGACCGGTGAGCAGATCGCGCAGTTCGGTGTCGACGGCGCGGGCGTACTGGCGCGCCCGCATCTTGGCTCCCTCCTCACCCTGGACGCGGCGCTTCGGTGCGCGATCACCGAGACTCGCCTTTCCCGCATGATCGGTGGCACTGGCCGGCAGGCCGGGAACCGGTACCGTGCGGGCCGGGCGGTCGGCGGTGACCTCGACCAGGCGGACACCGCCTTCGGCCAGGGCGAGGACAAACGCTGTCTGCGGGAAGGTCACCGCACGCAGCAGGCGTTTGAGATAGAAGCGATCGCCGACCGTCTCCGAGGCGTTCAACTCGTTGGGCACGCGGTAGGTGCGGATACGGGTCGGTGTCGCGAGTACCACCAGCGTGCGCGACTGGAAACGCCAGAAGGCGGCATCGTCGATATGGTCGTCGAATTCTTCCGCCAGCGCGGCGCGCGCCCCGGGGTCGGTGATCAGGTCGAGCGTCCGGCGCGCCTGATTCGAGAAGGCGATCCGGTTCTGATCCGGATCGGCGGTATCGGACGCGGTGGGCGTGTAGATCGAGACGCACCAGGGGTCGGTGACGCCCGCGAGGGTTTTGATCTCGCGGCGGGTCGGGATATCGGTATGCAGCACGAACGCCTCCACATCTGATGGTCGCAACGACGCACCGGCGCCCGGTGGATCCGGCCGGTTCCCGGTCCCGGCCGCGGACCACTGTTCTGTGAGCGCCGTTCCTGATTCGGACTGTTCAGCAGCTACTCGGCAAACCTCATTACAGCACACGGTTGCACTACATTCGCGCAGGTGGGCGAGCAGATCGGCCGGAGCGACGCGGGCTCGCGACGATGGGTCGAACGGTGCTGTCGGCGGACGCCGTTAAGCTGGCCCGCACGAACTCGAGCCGACCGGTCATCCGGATCCCGACAGGGGGTGTCAGTGCAGACGGAACCAGCCCGTGAAATGGCGTACGACGATCCGGATCCCGGCGAGGCGGCCGATTTCCCCGATGATCTGCGCGACAGTCTGTCGTTCGATCTCGAGGAATGCGCGCACGCGCTCGGCGAACTGGTCGCCGACTACGCCGTCGATCGGGAACGCGCCGGTGCCATCCTCCGGTTCCGGCTCGGTATCGCCGGGGAACGCCCCGAAACACTCACCCGGATCGGTGCCCGGTTCGATTTCTCCCGCGACCGGGCGCGCCAACTGCACACCAAGGCCGTCGGAGAACTCTTGCGGCACACCGCGCGCTCCGGGCGGCTCCCGGTGCCGGAGTACGCCCGGCGCTATCCGGTGGGTGCCCGGGATTCGGCCCTGACGCGGGCGCTGCTGGCCGAAACCTATGCGACCGATACCGATATCGCCGTCAACGATCTGACGTATCTGAAGCTGCGGCTGGCCGGGCACAGCGCGGCCGACGCGAAACGCATCGCGGGGTTCGTCACGCAGCGGATCGTGGGCTGGCGAAAGAAAACCAACCATCTGCTGTCCCGGCTCCGGGAAGACGAGCCGACGGCCGGGCCGCCCACACCGTGGCCACACCGGATCGATTGGCCCGGCAGATCCGTCGCATCCGCGCCGCTGCCCACCACCGCGGCCCGCGCCTTCGATCTCGACGACGACGGGCGCGGCCGGTTCTATCTGCACAAACCGGGCCGCGATATCGGCTTCGATTCCGGTCTCGAGGCCCGCCTGATGCGGCTGCTCGACACCGACGACCGGATCCGGACCTTCCAGGAATATCCCGACGCCGTCGGATATCTGGTCGACGGGCAGGAGCACCTGCACTTTCCGACGCTGGTCGCCGAACTCGCCGACGGCCGCCGTGTGCTGATCGATGTGCAACCGCTGGGGCATATCGGCTTCCACGTGAACCGGATGAAGGCGCGCGCTGCCCGCGCGTGGGCGCACGAAAACGGGTGGGGCTGGTTGCTGTGGACCGGAAGTGCGCTGGGCGAACCGGAACTCGCCGCCCGTCCGGTGCCCGCCGAGATCGGCAAACGGGTCGCGGAACTTCTCGCCGCGGGCCCGGTCCGGCTACCTGCCCTGCGGCAGTTGCGCAACGACGAGAAGCTCGAACCGCTGGATCTGCTCGCGCTCGTCGTCCGTCACGAATGGCGTTGGGACCGGGCCCCGTTCCGGCTGGCCACCGAGGCCTGACCGTGCCCGGCCCACCGGCCACCGGTCACGGTTTGATCAGCATGGTCGCCGCGATGAAGGTGGCGAGCAACAGCATCACGAAAACCGTCACCACCTGCCAGTTGTCGATCGTTTTGTGCAGGCGCCGGATGGTGTCCTCCAGCGCGCGGTGCACCCGCTCCTGATCGGCGATCCGGCGCCCCACAGCGGCGACCGCCTCGGCTTGCTCCCGGGCACGCTGGGCGGTCCGGTCCATCCGGGCATGCTCCCGGTCGAGTTGGTGTTTCTTCTCCCGCACGGCCTGCCGGGCCACCGCCAGCGCGGTCCGCTGATGGATGAGTTCCTGCCGCTGCTGTTCGAGCATCAGCGCCTGTGTCCGGGTGTGCTTCTCCCAGTCGGTCACTGCCGCCCATCCCTTCCTCAAATTATCTCGGTACCCCCACGCGACCTCACCGGTCACCCATTCCCGCAGGAATTCACGTAGCTCGTAGGGGCGCTCACCCGGCACCACCAGGCCCTCCGACCCCAGTTCGAGCATGCCGGTCGCCGCGCGGTATTCGCACGACTCCGGCGCGAGATCGGCGATACCGAGGGCAGGCAATTGGGCCACCCAGTATCCCGGCGCGCACAACCACAGCACCCCGGCGTAACCCAGGGCCTTCAACTGGTCCGTATGTTGCTGGGCGAGTTCCTGAGTCAGTGGGCCCGAACGCACTTCGATCGCGTACTGTTCGGTGCCGCGCCGCCACCAGACATCGACGGTCAACGGCCCGCACGTACGATCCACCACCGCCTCGTCGGCGCCGAACGCGAGCAGCCGGGCGGCCAGCCAGTACTTCAGTCGCTGGGTGTTCCATTGGGCTTCCACACAGCGGGAACAGCGGCATCCGTAACCGGGCGCGGTATCCTCGATCTGCTCCGGCCGCGCGGGGCCGTCCGTAATCCCCAGGTCGGACAGCATCGTCCGGCGCCCACACCGTACTTCCGTTCGCCGCTTCGTCTGCATGCGACCACCCATCTAACCCATACCCACCGCGCCGGCCCGGACCTCACACCGGCAATCTCCAGGGTGCGCCACAACTGCCGGTCAGCGCCAGGTTTCTGCCCAGCAGTTACCCAAGTGGGACCCGCCGAACCTTCTGCTCACGCGGTGTCCCGGTCACCGGATCACCGGACGCCAGCGCGGTCCGGATCAACGTACGCAGCCAGGCATGCGCGGGATCGGGTGTATTGCGCGGATGCCATGCCAGCGAAATCGTCACCTCCGGTAGTGGCAGCGGGATCTCGAAGGAACGCAGCCCCAGCGCGGGCAATGTCGTAGCTGCGACGAGAGCCGGTGCCGGACAGACGACCGCGCCGGACCGTACGGCCAGTAGCGCAGTGGTCAGATCGGGCACCGTGGCCACCACTCGGCGAGTGCGGCCGTGCAGGGCGAGCCGGTCGTCGACAACGCTGCGGGCGATCCCGCGCGGCGAAATACCGATATGCGCGGCGGCGGCATACGCGGCGACAGTGACCCGTTCCTCGACCAGCGGATGTCCGGCCGCGGCGACACCGATGAGCCGGTCCCCGCGGACCCTTTCCACGCGGGTCTGCGGATCGGCGTGGGCGACCACCCCTACCTCGACATCGATACGGCCCTCACGCAGCGCGCTCGCGGTTCCGGCCGAATCGGCCGGAACGAACCGCAGCGTGACACCGGGCGCCTGCGCGCGTACCGCGGTCACCAGCCGGCCGGCGAGTCCGGGGAGCACCGCATCGTCCACATGGAGCGCGAAACCGCGCACCAGCGCCGTCGGGTCGACGGTATCGGGTTTCGCCAGCAATGCCCGGCCCTGTTCCACCAGGGCGCTCACCTCGAATCGCAATTCGAGGGCCCGCGGTGTCGGTACGAGCTCGCGGCCGGCACGCACCAGCAGCGGATCGTCGTATACGCGGCGCAACCGAGCCAGGGTGCGGCTCACCGCGGGCGGCGAGGTGCTGAGTCGTTCCGCCGCGCGGGTGACGCTGTTGGTTTCGAGCAAGGCGTGCAGCGCGACCAGCAGGTTGAGGTCCAGATCGGGCACGCCGGGATCAGGTCCGCGGTGCGGGGCCCGAGGGCGACTGCCCGTTGGACTCGGCGTTCCGCTCAGTCGGCTCCGCGCCCTCAGCGCTCGATTCCGCGGCGGACTCGGTCGCTTGCGCCGCCGAACCTGTGCCGGTCTCCGGTGAACCCGGTGCATCCGCGGTGGGCTCGTCCGCTTCCGCCGCGGACGTCCCGTCACCACCGGCCGTGTCCACGGACTCGGCAGGTGCCGGCGCGATCGCGCCGGCACTCGCTGGGTCTGCGCTCTGGGCAGGCGATTCGGTCGCCTGTTCATCCTGGCGTGCGGTCTCGGCAGCTGGAGCGCTCGTCTGCCCGTCGATATCCGATCCCACGGCAGCGGATTCGCTGGACTCCCCGCCGCCGGCCGCGTCCACAGGCACTGATATGGATACGGTCTCGTCGACGGCGGCCGGGCTCACGCCTTCCGCCGACTCGGTCACCTGCTCGACCGCGTCCGCTTTCGCTCCAGCCGGCTCGGCGACTTCCGGGGCAGAGGCCGACGCCTGTCCGGGAAGCGGATCGGGCACGGCGGGTGACGCGGATTCGTCTGCTTGCCCGGACACGACCGTCTGTTCGTCCGCGAGGGACTCCGCGGTGCGCATATCGATCCGCACCGTCGGGCTGTTGGAGCGGGCGGCGATCCCGGCGGCCCGCTGCTCGGCCGCGGCCCGGCGGGCCGCTTCGTCGGCTGCCCGCTGTGCGGCCGCGGACCGTGGTGGAACGGGCGCGGGCGGGGGCGCCGGAGGCGTGGCGCGGGGCTTCACCGGCGCGGCCGGCCGGACCTCGGGGACCGGCCGTGTTCGGGCAGCCGGGTCTACGGCGGGCAGGGTTGTCGTCCGTACGGCACTCGCCACGACCGCCTCCGGGATCCGCACGGTCGGCCGGTCGGCAGGCGCCACGACATCTTCCGGCTGCGACCGGACAGTTTCGGGCTGTGCACCACGTGCGGCTGCCTGCTGTCCGACGGCGAGCGGCGCCGTGGGCGGATGGGCCGCGACCTGCTCCGGCACCGCGGGCGCCCCCGCCTGCCCCGCGGGACCACGTTTGCGCCGGGACACCACCCGGTAATCACTCGGCCGCACCGGCCGGACCCACTGCGCGGCACGCCCGGCGCGCGGCAACCTGACCCCGAGGTCGGTGAGCAGGTCATCGATATCGCGGATGGCATAGGGCGTCACGGTGCCGTGCGCGTGACGGCCACCGGTGTTCTGGTCCAGCCACCGCAGCCGGTTCTCGATCCGCTCGGTCATCGTTTCGACCGGCGGCAGCGCCATACTCCCGGTGAGCAGGGCCGCGGTCCAGTGGGCGCCGACTTCCGCGCCGACAGCGCTGAGCAGCGACGCGTTGTAGCCCGCGAAGGTCAGGTGTGGCACATCCAACGGCAGGATCTGCCGGTACAGCCGGAAATTGCCGTTGTCGTCGGTGAGCTGCCGCTGCACATAGGGCGTCAGGAAGGGCACCCGCTGCTGGAAACCGGTAGCGCAGACGACGATATCGGCGCGGATCCGCCGGCCGTCGGACAATTCGGCGAACGGTCCCGCCGGACCGCCGCCCAGCGCGGCCACCCGCATCTGCCCGTGAACTGTTATGCGCCCCTGCGTCACCTGTTCGGCGAAATCCGCCGTGGCCAGGCCGAATGCCGCGTCGTAGGCCTGCTCGAAGCGAACTCCCGGGAGCAGCCCGAGCTCCGCAGCCCCGGAGCGTTCGGCCACCAGCGCCTCGATCAGGTCGAGATTGCTCTCCCGGAAGGAGCGGCCCGGCCCGTGCAGGAGCCGTTCGAACCGGCCGGGTTCGGGATGCCGGAAATGCGCGGCGCCGGTGCGGGTCAGCAGGATCCGTTCGGCGTCGATACCGGCGGCGAGACGGCGCGGCATCTTCCACAGCAGCCGGCGCGCCACCACCGTGGTGTCGGCGGCCACCCGGCTGATCTCGGTCGCCAGATCACCGGCCGCGGCGCCGTAACCGACCACGACGACCGACCTGTCGCGTACCGCCTCCACGTCCAGGAACTGGGTGGAATGGCCGATCTGGCCGCCGGCACGCGCGAATTCGGCCGCGCCCGCGAAATCGGGAACCTCGGGCTCGCTGAAAACGCCGTTGGCGATGACCAGATGGTCGCAGGAGGTGCGGTGCGCACCGTCGGCGTCCCGGATCTCGAGCAACCAGCCGCCGTCGACCGGGTCCGCCGCCACCACCTCGGTGCGCAGGCGCAACTTATCGGTCAGGCCGAAGGCACGCACGTAGCTCGACAGGTACTCCTGCATCCGTGCGCCGTCGAGTACCCGTGGGTAGTCGGCAGGCATCGGATGGTCGGAGAAGTGGTAGGTGTTCTTGCTGCTCTGCGCTCGTAAGCCCGGGTAACGGCGGGTCTCGCTCCACACGCCGCCGATATCGGGGGCGCGATCGAACACTTCGACCGCGAACCCATCCTCAGTCAGGACCTTCGCGCAGACCAGACCCGCGATACCCGCACCGACGATTGCGATGCGGTTCCCGCTCCTCATGGGCGAGAGATTACGTCGGATGCGTCCAGCAGCAAAGCCGGCGATCGTATTTCACTCGTTCCCGCAGGTCGGGCGGAGGTGCTCCGGGACCGGCCGGCGCGACTGCCGCGCACCGGACCAGCGCACATACCGCCGGCCGATATCGCTGTGGTCTCATTGAGCTATGACCACTGTCACCGTGGACCGGGCCGGACTGTGGGACGCCGAGGCACTCAGTGATGTCGCCGCCGCGACCTTCCCGCTGGCCTGTCCTCCGGGCACGGATCTCGACGATATCGGGGTGTTCCTCGCCGAGGTGCTCTCCGGTGAGCGGTTCGGCGAATACCTGTCCGATCCGGCGCGGACCGTGCTGAAGGCGGTCGCCGACGACGAGATCGTGGGCTACTCGATCCTGCACGGCGGCACACCCTCCGACGCGGAGGTGGCGGCGGCGGTCGCCCTGGATCCGGTTCTCGAGATCAGCAAGATGTATGTGCTGCCGGGGCATCACGGGGCGGGGGTATCGAGCGCGCTCATGCGGGCAGCATTGGAACGCGCCCGCGGGGGCGGCTACGCCGGTATCTGGCTCGGCGTGAACCAGCAGAATCTGCGCGCGCAGCGGTTCTACGCCAAATACGGATTCGAGCGGGTGGGTACCAGGACGTTCACTATCGGTCGCGAGGTCCATCACGACTATGTGCTGCGCCTGGTTTTCTGACCGGGGCGGAATCAGGCCAGCATGCGCGCTTTCAGCGCCGCGATATCGGCGGCGCTCAGGCCCAGTCCTTCACTGACGTACCGGTCGAAACTGCCGTAGGTCACCTGGATCTGATCGAACGCGGAATCCAGCCATTCCTGCTGGACCCCGTTCATACCGTCACCCGGACCGGCATTGCGATAGTGGTTGGACAGCAGGTAGTCCGCGGTGACGGTATCGCGATCCACGCCGAGCGCCGTGAGCAACACCGCGGCCACCCAACCGGTGCGATCCTTGCCCGCGGTGCAATGGAACAGCACCGCCCCGCCCTCGGGGGTCCGGCCGGTTTCGACGATATCGCGCAGCACGGCGGCCACCGCCCGGTTCGCCCCGGGGGCGGTGATCAAGGCCCGGTACATATCGTTGCCACCGGCGAGGGTCGACATCAGCTCGGGCAGCGGCGCGGCGCCGATGACGTCGTACCAGTTGGCCTGTGCGCCCGCGGGAATCCGGTCGGGTGCCAGCGCCCGCTCGTACACGGTGCGTAGATCGTCGACCTCCCGGACCCCCAACCGGCTGAGTTCGGCCAGGTCCGCGGGGGTGAGGTTGGTGAGCTGATCGGTGCGGAAGACGATTCCGCTGCGGACGGTGCGCCCGTCGGCGGTGCGGTATCCGCCCACATCCCGGGCGTTCGGGGCACCGGCGAGATGCAACGACCGATCGACCTGGAGCAGTTCCGAGGTGGCCGGAGGATCCGCGAGACCCACTGCCGTCGCCGGACCGAAGGCCAGGAGCAAACCGGTGAGGACGGCGGCCGGTACCCGTGCCGGACGATGAACCATGGCGGAACTCCCATCGATACTCGGCACCCCCGCGTGGTGCCCCGACTCAGCAAACCAACCCGCGTGCCCCTGGTCAACTCGGAAACGGCGTGGCGCCCGCGCGTCCCGGGCGCGTCGGGCAGGTCCCGGACGAGCAGCTGGCTACCACCCAGCGGCGTTCAGGCGGCGACCTCGAAGCGGGACAGGGCGAGCAGCCGGGAGATCGCGCGCAGGTATTTCTTGCGGTATCCGCCGTCGAGCATCTCCTGCGAGAAGATCTCGTCGAGTTTCGCACCGGAAACGGTCACCGGGGTTCCGGCGTCGTAGAGCCGGTCGGCCAAAACGACCAGGCGCAATGCCACGGCCTGATCGGTCACCGGGTGCACACCGGAGACGAACACCGCGGGCACGCCGTCGATGAGGGCGCCGTATTTCGACGGGTGCAGGGTGCTGAGATGGTGCAGCAGCGCGTCGAAATCGTCCAGGGTCGAACCGGGGGTGGCGGTGGCGCGTTCGGTCAGTTGTTCCGGGGTGCTCGGTTCGGGAGCCGGCGGCAGATCGCGGTGCCGGTAGTCCGGGCCGTCCACTCGCACCGCGTCGAAGATCGACCCGAGCTTCTTGATCTCGCGCAGGAAATCCTGGGCGGCGAAGCGTCCCTCTCCGAGCTGGCCGGGCAGGGTGTTGGAGGTGGCCGCGATCGAGACACCGCTCGCGGCGAGTTCGGTCAGCAGCCGGGAGACGAGCATGGTGTCGCCCGGGTCGTCCAGTTCGAACTCGTCGATGCAGAGAACGCTGTTGGCCGCGAGCCGCTCCACCGCGTTGCCGAAACCGAGCGCGCCGACCAGATTGGTGAGTTCGCCGAATGTGCCGAAGGATTTCGGCGCCGGCGCGCTGTGGAAGATCGAGGCCAGCAGGTGGGTTTTGCCGACACCGAAACCGCCGTCGAGGTACAGGCCCGCACCGTGGACCGGCTTCTTCTTACCGAACAACGGTTTCTTGTTCGAGGCCTTGTGGATCGCGGCGACCTTGGTGGCGAACTCACGGCCCGCCGCGACCGCCGCGGCCTGGCTCGGCTCGTTCGGGTCCGGGATGTAGGTATCGAATCCGACCTCGTCGAACATGGGCGGGGGCACCATCTGGGCGACCAACTGGTCGGCTGGGACCTCCGGGCGGCGGTCGACGAGGCGTTCTTGCATGGACGTAGCCTAATGACGTGATATGAGCTGTTGGTATGCAGCGTATCCCTGATGCGATCCAGCTCACAGACCTCGACAACACGGCCCTCGCCGACTTGTACGCCTACCCGGCCGTTCGGGAAGGGAGTTGGCTGCGGGTCAATTTCGTTTCCAGTATCGACGGCGCGGTCACCGGGTCGGGCGGGGTCTCGGAAGTCCTCGGCACACCGGCGGACAAGCGGGTGTTCCATCTGCTGCGGGAACTCACCGAGGTGGTGCTCGTCGGTGCGGGTACGGTCCGCGCCGAGAATTACGGCGGCGCCCAGACCGATCCGCGATTGCGGCGCGCGCTGTATGCCCGCGGTGTGGGCGGGCATCCCCAGGGCGATCCGCCGCCGATAGCGATCGTGACCGCGTCCGCCGGTGTCGATCCTGATCACCGGGTGATCACCACCGCTCGGACCCCGACCCTGGTCCTGACCACCGCCGCCGCGTCCGCTTCACGTAAACGGGCCCTCGCCGACGCGGGCGCTGAGGTGCTCGAGATCGGCGATCATCTCATCGCACCGCAGACGCTGCCGGCCGTACTGGCGGCCCGCGGTCTGCGCCGGGTGCTGTGCGAGGGTGGGCCGCAACTGTTCGGGTCGCTGGCCGGCGCCGGGGTCGTCGACGAACTCTGCCTGACCACCGCCCCGCTGCTCACCGGCGGCGGCGCACGGCGGATCTCGGTGTCCCATGAGGCGTTCGCCCGGCAGATGGCACCGGCGCATGTCCTGTTCGATACCGACGGCACCGTGCTCACCCGCTGGGTTCGGACGTGACGGCAGCGCGGCCCGCAGGTCCCCGGGCGAGCGGCAGAGTGTCCCGCTCAGGCGAACCCGATCCGAACCTGGCAGGGTGTAACGCATGCGCTGGACTCGGGCAGTGGTGCCGGCCTCGGCACTCTTGATCATGATCGCCGGATGTGGCGCCGGTCCGTCGGACCGCCCGCATGTCGCCGTCGAACGTCCGCCTGTGCCAGGCGATTCCGCCCCGTCGGCCCAGGCCCCGCCGCCGCCGGCGGCCGAGGTACCGAAAAAGGACCTCGCCTGGCGCGATTGCACCCGCGAGACATTCGACCGGTCCGGTATGGGCCCGGGGCCGGCCGGACTGGTGCTGGAATGCGCGGATTTCTCCACCCCGATCGACAGTGCGGGCACGGTACTCGGCAACTTCCGCGCGAGTGCGGTCCGCGCCCGTCTCCCGCAGACCCCGACCGATGTCCCCCCGCTGGTACTGACCTCGGGCGTGGACCGATCGTCCACCGCCACCCTCGCGGGCCTGGCCACCGGGCCCGCCGGCGCGCTGCTGACCGCCAACCCGATCGTCGCGGTGGATCGCCGCGGTATCGGCAGTTCACAGGCGATCGACTGCCTGCCACCCGAGATCCGGTCCGGCCTGCAGGACAACGCGCAGTTCGCCCCCGGCGGCGACCCGGTGGCCGCCATGGTCGATATGTCCCGGAACGGCACGATCGCGTGCCGGGACTTCCTGCAGCCCTACGACGGCACCTTCGACGCCGCGCATGCCGCCGACGATATCGAGCAACTGCGCCGGGAATGGGGCGTCGAGCACATCGCGGTACTCGGCACCGGAAGCGGTGCCCTGGTCGGGCTGGAATACGGGCGGAAATACGGTGACCGGCTGGCCCGGCTGATACTCGACTCGCCCACCCCGGTCGGCGTGGACACCGTCACCCGGAGCGAAACCGCGGTGCAGGGCGCGGAAGCGGCGCTGAATGCCTTCGCGCAGCAGTGCGCCGGGATCAGCTGTTCCCTCGGCCCGGATCCGCGCGCGAAGGTGACCGGATTGGTCGGTAAGGCCGCGACCGGACAGCTGGGCGACATTTCGGCAAACGGGGTCCGCACGGCGGTGACCGGGTTCCTGGGCAGCCCGCGCGCGGACCAGTCGAGCCGCGTGGCCGAACTGGCCGACGCGCTGTCGGCGGCCGACCGCGGCGATCTGAACGCGTTGCGGGCAATCGTCGACAGCCAGGAGACCGCCACCGCCGGCGACGGCCAGTTCGTCAACGGCTGCACCGATATGACGCAGCCGCCGCCCGCCCCCCAGGTCACCGATCTGTCCGGTATCTGGGCCGAGAAGTATCCCGCGTTCGGCCGGTCGGCGGCACTGTCGATGCTGGTCTGCTCGGCGTGGCCGGTCACCGAGGCACCGCCCGCACTGGAGAAACTGGACCTGCCGGTCCTGGTACTGACCGGGGCGGGAGATCCGGTGACCGGGACCGCCGCGGCTTCGGTGACGGGAGCCCTCGGCGCCGCGGGCGCCCGGCACGCGACCATGACCTGGCAGGGGTGGGGTCATCCGGTGAGTGCCCACTCCGGATGCGCGCAGACCGCTCTCGTCGAATATCTGAAGGACGGCCGGCTCCCGGGCGACGGCACCGCCTGCCCGGCCTGACCGGGCGCCCCGGGCCGCGACCGGGGCGCGGGGCGCGTCTGACCGGCGCGTCGAGGGTGGGTCCCGGCAACACCGCGGCACCATCCGGTGTACCGTGCCGTGGTGTTCCTTCGACAGCTCGAGCCTCGCACCGCTCGAACCACCGCCGACGTGATCCGGTTCGCGCTCTGGCCGCTGGCGGTCATGACCGTGCTCAACCGGGTGTTCATCAAGGCTGTCAATGGTTTCGTCACCGACGACTACAAGCCCGTCTATCAGGCCTCACTGGGTTTCCTCAACGGACGCGAGGTCTACACGGCGAATTTCGATTCGGTCGACCCGCACTACCTCTATCCACCCAGCGGTACCCTGCTGATCGCACCGATCGCGGTGATCGACTACGAGAAGTCGCGCTGGCTGTTCATCCTGCTCAACGCGGTGGCGATCCTCATCGCCTGGTATCTGCTGCTCAAGCTGTTCAACTACACGCTGCGCTCGATCGCCGCCCCGGCCCTGCTCCTCGCGATGTTCCTGTCCGAGACGGTGATCAACACCCTGGTGTTCACCAATGTCAACGGATGCCTGCTGCTGGCCGAGATCCTGTTCATCATGCTGCTGTTGCGCAGACGCGACCTATGGGCGGGTGTCGTACTGGGCCTCAGTATCGCGGTCAAACCGACCCTGGCCCCACTATTGCTGATCGCGTTGGTGCGCAAGCAGTGGAATGTGTTCACCACGGCGCTGGGCGTTCCCATCGTCCTGACGGCTATCGCCTGGCCGCTCTCCCAGGACCCGGGGCGGTTCTTCACCCGCACCCTTCCGTACCTGTTCGAGACCCGTGACTACTTCAACAGCGCGATCCCCGGCAACGCCGAGTACTACGGGCTGCCGCCGTGGCTGACATGGGGTATCCGGCTGTCCATGGCGGTACTGGTACTGATCTCGCTGTGGATTCTGTACCGGTACTACCGCGAGGACGAGCTGTTCTTCGTCACGACCGCTTCGGGTGTGTTACTGACCGCTTCGTGGCTGCTCTCCTCGCTCGGCCAGATGTACTACTCGATGATGTTGTTCCCGTTCCTGATGTCGGTGGTCCTGCGCAATTCGGTGCTGCGCAACTGGCCGGCCTGGCTGGCGGTGTTCGGGTTCATGTCCTACGACAAATGGCTGTCGGACCGCTGGCCCGATATCGGCCGCAACATGGAATACCTGCGGATCACCTTCGGCTGGGGTCTGCTGCTGATCGTGGTGTTCTGCGTCCTCGGCGACCGGTACCTGGCCGCACGCCGCGCGGGCCGGCTGCCACACCTCGACCCGGAGTGGATGGCCACCGCGCCCGATCCCCGGGGCACCGCCGATGCCCCCGGGGCACCGGACGCCGAACCGGAGCACGCCGCGCGGACCCGGTCCGGTGCGGCATCGGCCGACCCCGAGCCCGCGAGTGCCCGCATGGCCGAGACGCAGGCCGTACACGGCTGATACGAGACGTCGCGGCGGAGTCGTATTAGCGTGGACGTATGAGTTCCGAAGCGGACGCGACCGATACCTCCCTGCCCGCCCCGAAAATCCGGCTGACCCCGCAGGAATGGCGGGCGAAACTGGATCCGACCGAGTACGCCGTGCTCCGGGAAGCCGGCACCGAGCGGCCGTTCACCGGCGAATACACCGATACCACCACCGAAGGTGTCTACAGTTGCCGGGCCTGCGGCGCCGAACTCTTCCGCAGCAACGAGAAGTTCGAATCACACTGCGGGTGGCCGTCCTTCTTCGATCCGGCGGCCTCGGACGCGGTGCTGCTGCGGGAGGACGATTCGCTGGGGATGCGCCGTGTCGAAGTGCTGTGCGCGAACTGCCACAGCCACCTCGGACACGTCTTCGAAGGCGAGGGATACCCGACGCCCACCGACAAGCGGTACTGCATCAACTCGATCTCGCTGCGGCTGCACCCCTCGACCAGCTCAGCGGAGTGAGCTCTCCGTTTGCCGAGCGGTACGTTACGTAACGACCGCCCGGTTCACATGCCCCCATTTTCGGGGGCAACCGGGCGGTCGGTATTCACGGTGCTCAGGGCAGCGCGGTGACCAGCTGATCGACCTCGACCCGCGGGCCGGTGTAGAACGGCGTCTCCTCCCGGACATGCATCCGTGCCTCGGTCGCCCGCAGATCACGCATCAGGTCGACAATCCGGTGCAGTTCCGGCGCCTCGAACGCCAGGATCCACTCGTAGTCGCCCAGGGCGAAGGACGAGACGGTATTGGCGCGCACATCCGCATACCCGCGCGCTTCCTTGCCGTGGTCGGCGAGCATCTTGCGGCGCTCGTCGTCGGGCAGCAGGTACCACTCGTAGGAGCGCACGAACGGGTACACGCAGATGTAGTTCCCGGCCTCCTCCCCCGCCAGGAAAGCCGGGATATGGCTTTTGTTGAACTCGGCGGGGCGGTGCAGCGCGACATTGCTCCACACCGGAGTGCTGGCCCGGCCGAGTTCGGTGGTCCGCCGGAAATCGGAGTACGCGGCCTGGAGATCCTCGACCCGTTCGGCATGGGTCCACACCATGAAATCGGCGTCGGCGCGCATACCGGCCACGTCGTAGATACCGCGGACCACCACGTCCCGCTCGGCGAGCCCGTCGAAGAACGCGCGGGCCTCCTTGATGGCCGCTGCCCGGTCGTCGCCCAGCGCACCCGGGCGCACCTGGTACACGGAGAACATGAGATAGCGGATGGTGGAGTTGAGGGCCTGGTAATCGAGTCGCGCCATGGTCCCATGGTGCCACGGTGGGTTTTTGTGCTGTATCGTCGGCGTCCGGCTACGGCGGGGGGTGGCGTGTCGTGGCGGAGGCTCCGGGAGCTGGGGGCGGGACGGCTCGGGCCCGGATTCTGTGAGCCCGAGCTTCCCTCCACGGTTGGGGTTTTTGGTGCGCTGGTCGGCGAAGGGGGTAAGCAGGGCAGTTCGTGAAGGTTCTGTGTTTTTGGCGCCGCCTGCGGCGTCGCGGGGTTCGGGGCCCCCTTGGTCTCGTTCTTCACTCCGGCGCTCCTCCGCTTCGCTCCCCCGCTCTGTCGCTCCAGAACGAGACGGGCCCCGAACCATCAAGGCCGACCGGCCGCATGCGGGAAAACGGGGTGAGGGGCGGATGCGGACAGACGGGCGGTAGGGGAACCAAACGCGCCGGAGGCGACGGCGAGTGCGGGCGGGGGTGAGGCTGGAGGGGCGGCGAGATCAGCGATGGCGGCGGAAGTTGCGGCGCATACCGAATCAAACGCGCCCGGGGGGCGACAGCGAGTTGGGGCGGGGTGAGGTTCGGGTGTGAGCACGGATCTTGCGGGCCGAGGTTCGCTCAGCGTGGTTGGGCTGGGTTCGGCACGTTGGCGCACGGGTGAGGGCGAGTTGTAGGGCGGCGGCGGACTGGTGGTCGTGATCGGATCGCCGCTGAACGCTGCGCCGGCTCCGAGAGGGCACCGACTCGGGCGGTGGCGTAGCTCGGTTTACGGGTTGGGGGGACGGGCACCGGTAGGGGCGGTGGCGATCCGCTGGGCGGCGGTAGAGGCCGAGGCTATACAGGCCGGTACGCCCACACCGTGCAGGTAAGCGCCGGTCACTGTGAGATCGTCGAAACCTGCCAGCTCGGATTCTATTTCGGCGACCCGGTCGAGATGGCCGGGCGCGTACTGGGCGAGGCCGCCGGGCCAGCGTTGGACCACCGCCGAACGCGGAGTGATCGGCGCTCCCGTCACCGTGGCCAGGTCGGCGGTGGCGGCGGCGATGAGCTCGGGGTCCGGCAGCGTCGCAACGGAGTCGTCGCCGAAGCGTCCGAACGACACGCGGACCACCGCGGTGTCACGAGCCGCCAGATGCGGCCATTTCCGGCTGGACAGGGTGAACGCCTTGGCGCGCAACGGTTCTCCGGTGGCCACCAGGACCCCTGAGTTCTGCGGTAGCGCGGTGTCCTTCGGCAGTTCCAGCACGACGAGTGCGGACGAGGACAGTTCGATTCCGGCCGCCGCCTGCGCGGCGGCCGGGGCGACCTCGGCCAGTAGCCTGGCCGTCACCGGGGCGGGGGTCGCCAGGACGACCGCGTCGAACTCGCCGACCGGGTCCACCTGCCAGCCTCCGGACGCCCGGCGCAAGGCGGTCACCGCGGTATCGCGGACCGTGGCCGGTGCCGACCGCTCGGCCAGTGCCCGCAGCAGAACGGCGTAGCCGTCCCGGAGGGCGCCGAAAACGGGCGCGTCCGAGGGGGGAGGCAACGTGGCCGAGACTGCCGCGGTGAGGCTCGCAGCACCCCGGTCCAGGGCGGCGGCCAGGGTGGGCAGGGCCGCGCGCAGCCCGATCGAGCGGGCCGTGCCCGCGTAGACGCCGCCCAGGAGCGGGTCGACGCTGCGCGCGACGGTTTGCGCCCCGAACCGGTCGGCGACCAGTGAGTACACATCGATATCGGCGCCGGGCCGCCAGCTGAAGGGGCGGGTGGGTTCGGCGGCGATCAGCGCCACCGTTTCCGCGTCGAGCAAACTCGCGATACCGTCGGGACCGGACGGGATGCCCATCAGTGTCCGCGCGGGTAGCGGATGTGTGCGCCCGCCGGCCCACACCAGCGGTCGCAGGCCGGCCGGATGGACCAACTGATCGGCGATACCGAGTTCCCGCAGCAGCGCCGGGACCTCCGGCCGACGCCCCACGAATGCCTCCGCGCCCAAGTCGACCGGCTCTCCCGCGACCGGGCCGGTGTGCAGCACGCCGCCGAGCCGCGTACGACTCTCGATCAGCGTGAGATCGGCCGAAGCGCCGAGCGACTGCCGCAGCCGGTAGGTCGCGACCAGTCCGCTGATCCCGCCACCGACGACCGCGATTCTCATACCCCGACCGTAACCGGTGGCCGGCCGCCGACGGTATCCACGGCGGTGACCGTCACAGCTCGTGCACCAACTCCACCAGCGCTGTCAGCACACCGGGATCGGTTTCCGGCATCACGCCGTGCCCGAGGTTGAAGATATGGCCGGCGGCACCCATGGCGACCGCCGAATCCGCCTCGTCGGCGATTCGGCGCGCCTCGGCTTCCACGACCGGCCAGCCCGCGAACAGAACGGCGGGGTCGAGATTGCCCTGCAGGCCCTTACCGGGCCCGACCCGCCGCACCGCTTCGGTGAGCGGCAACCGCCAGTCGACCCCGACCACGTCGGCCCCCGCCTCGCCCATCGCGCCGAGCAACTCCCCGGTGCCGACACCGAAATGGATCCGGGGAACCCCGGCGTCGGCGATCTCGGCGAACACCCGCTCCGAATGCGGCAGCACATAGCGGCGGTAATCGGCCTCCGACAATGCCCCGGCCCACGAATCGAACAACTGCACGGCGTCCACACCGGCCGCCAGCTGAGCCCGCAGGAACACGATGGTGATATCGGTCAGCGCACCGAGCAGGGCATGCCAGGAAGCCGGATCGCCGTGCATCATCGCCTTGGTTCGCTCGTGATGCTTACTGGGCCCGCCCTCGACCAGATAGGAGGCCAGAGTGAACGGGGCCCCGGCGAATCCGATCAGCGGTGTCTGCCCGAGTTCGCCGACCAGCAAGCGTACCCCGTCGGTGACGGCACCGACTTCCTCGGCACGCAACCGCGGCAGGGCCGCGACATCGGCGGAGGTACGCACCGGGGAGGTGACCACCGGCCCCACCCCCGGTGCGATATCGAGGTCGATTCCGGCCGCTTTGAGCGGGACGACGATATCGGAGAACAAGATCGCCGCGTCTACGCCGTGGCGGCGGATCGGTTGCATGGTGATCTCGCAGACCAGTTCCGGGTCGAAGCACGACTGCAGCATCCCGATCCCCGCCCGCAGCTCCCGGTACTCCGGCAGCGAACGCCCGGCCTGACGCATGAACCACACCGGCCGCCGGGCCGGGGTCGCCCCGGACGCGGCGGCCAGAAACGGGGCATCGGACAACTGGCGGCGCGTGTATGTGCTCATCACCGGTCATCGTATGCGGACCCGTCCGGTACGGAGAGAAAGCCCGGACCACTTCCGGCCGCCGGCCGATGATCCCGCGCGAAATTGCGCGATGTTTACCATGAGCAGTCCCGTACATCCAGCAACAACGGTCGCCCGGCGCGCCTCCGCACACCCCGGCGGCTACGGGTCTACCGTCATCTCCCGTGACACCGCTCGATATCCGCGACGGCGCACCGAACGATGGGCCCGGCGACGAACCCGCATCGTTTCGCGCTGCCGTTTCGGCGATGGGCGCCGCCTCCGTGCATCCGCAGATCGATCTGTCCCCGATTCGGCCCCCGCAGCGCCTCGCCCCGTATTCGTACGCGCTCGGCGCCGAGGTGATCCACGACGACTCACCGGTGGTCCCCATCGACTCCGACGGGGACGCGTTCGGTCGGCTGATCCTGCTACACGACCCGAACGGCGACCAGGCCTGGCACGGGGTCTTCCGGCTGGTCGCCTATATCCAGGCCGATATCGACGGTGCCCTCGCCGCCGACCCGCTGCTGCCGGAGGTCGCGTGGAGCTGGCTGGTGGACGCCCTGGAATCGCGCGACGAACCGTTCACCGCACTCGGCGGTACGGTGACATCGACGAGTTCGGTACGGTACGGCGATATCGCCGGTCCACCGCGCGCACACCAGCTGGAACTACGGGCGTCCTGGACGGCACGGACCACCGAGATGGCTCCGCACGTAGAAGCTTTCGGTGAAGTGCTCGCCTATGCGGCAGGCCTGCCACCTGCGGGGATCACCGATCTGCGGCCATCGTCGTCCACCGGCAACGACCGTGGTTGAATCTCGGCTGTAGCCTCGGCCACGTAGAGTGGCCCTTTATGCCGGTAGTAGAGGAGCCCGAACACCTGTCCGGTGACCGCCCGGACGGCGGCGCCGCACAATCACCGGTGTCCGAGCCGGGGGTACAGAATGTGCAGAGCGGTTCGACGCCGGATCACGGACAAGGGGATCCTCCCGCCGCGACACCGCTGCTGGCTCCGGCCGACGGTGTCCCGCCGGTCTGCGCCACCGCCGAGGATGTGGCCGCGGCCGCCGGCCGTCTCGCCGCCGGTACCGGCCCGCTCGCCGTCGACGCCGAACGGGCCTCGGGTTTCCGCTACTCGTCACGGGCCTATCTGATCCAGTTACGCCGTGCGGGCGCGGGCACCGTACTGATCGATCCGATCCCGGTGACCGATGCGCTGGAACCGCTGGCAGCGGTGATCAACGGCCTGGAATGGATTCTGCATTCCGCCGACCAGGACCTCCCTGGACTGGCCGAACTCGGCCTGCGGCCGGCGACACTGTTCGATACCGAACTGGGTGGCCGGCTCGCCGGTTTTCCCCGGGTAGGGCTGGCCGCCATGGTCGAGCAGTTGCTCGGCCGGGCATTGCGCAAGGGGCACGGTGCCGCGGACTGGTCCACCCGGCCGCTTCCGGACGCCTGGCTGAACTACGCCGCACTGGATGTGGAACTACTACCCGAACTCCGCGAAGCGGTGGCCGCCTCCCTTGCCGACCAGGGGAAAACCGATTGGGCCGCACAAGAATTCGAGCATATCCGGCTCAGCGAGCCAGCTCCGCCAAAACCGGATCGCTGGCGCCGGACCTCCGGTATCCACACGCTGCGCCGGGCACGCCAGCTGGCCATCGTCCGGGAACTCTGGATCACCCGCGATACGCTGGCCCGCGGCCGCGATATCGCACCGTCGAGGATCCTGCCGGATTCCGCGATTGTCGCGGCGGCGGGTGCCGACCCGAAGAGCGTCGGGCAATTACGCGAACTACCGGTCTTCGGCGGCCCACGGCAACGCCGCTATTCCCGCGAATGGCTGGGCGCGGTCGAGCGGGCCCGGGCGCTACCGGACGACGAACTACCCCGGATGAGTCAGCCCTATGACGGCCCGCCGCCGGTGAACCGCTGGGAACGCCGCGACCCGGCCGCGGCCGCCCGGCTGACCCGGGCCCGCGCCGCGATGGCGCAGATCTCGGAAAGGGTCGCGGTGCCGGTGGAGAACCTGCTCGCCCCGGACCTGGTGCGCCGCCTGTGCTGGGACGGGCTACCCGATTACAAGCTCGGCCCCGAAGCGGCGGGCGAAGTGGCCGCGACGATCGAGGACTTCCTGAAATCCCACGGTGCCCGTCCGTGGCAACGGGAACTCACGGTGGCAGGTCTCGCCGCGGCACTCACCGAGGCCGCCGCGGACTGATCCCGCGGCGTACTCGACCGGAGACGGTCAGCGGGCACCCAGCCAGCCGGCGACGCGTCGTGCGATATCCGGGGCGGTCAAACCCAGTTCCTGGCGGACCGCGGGGATACTGCCGTGTTCCAGGAATTCCTGGGGGATGCCGATATCACGGGCCGGCACGTCCATCCCCGCCGCGCGCAGGCGAGCCGACACCGTGGACCCGATACCGCCGTGCAGACCGCTGTCCTCCAGCGTCACCACCAGCCGATAGTTCTCGGCGAGTTTGACGATGGCATCCGATACCGGCAGCACCCAGCGCGGATCGATCACCGTGGTGGTGATCTGTTCCGCCTCCAGCAGTTCGGCGGCTTGCAGGGCGGCGGGTACGAGCGAGCCCACGGCCACGAACAGGACATCCCCGTGCTGGGCCTGCGCCGAAGGTCCCTCCCGATCCGGCAACCACAGCACATCCACACCGTCGAGCCGTTCCAGGGCCCGGATATCGGCGCCCACGCTGTCCTTCGGGAACCGCAGCGCGGTCGGGCCGTCCGTCACCGCGAGCGCTTCGGCCAGTTCTTCCGCCAAGGTGGTGGCGTCCCGCGGGGCGGCCACACGCATACCGGGCACGATCCCCAGCAGCGACAGATCCCACATGCCGTTGTGGCTGGCACCGTCCGCACCGGTGATCCCGGCCCGGTCGAGCACCAGGGTGACCGGCTGTTTCAGCAGCGCCACATCCATCAGCAGCTGATCGAACGCCCGGTTGAGGAAGGTCGAATAGATCGCCACCACCGGATGCAGACCGCCCAGTGCCAGCCCCGACGCCGAGGCCAGCGCGTGTTGTTCGGCGATGCCCACATCGAAGAGCCGGTCCGGGAAACGTTCCCCGAACGCGGCCAGACCGGTGGGGCCGGGCATGGCCGCGGTGATCGCGACGATATCGTCGCGCTCTTCGGCGTGGGCGATGAGCTCCGCCGAGAACACCGAGGTCCAACTGGCCGCACCGCCCTTGCTGACGGCTTCGCCGGTGTACGGGTCGATCGGCCCGCAGGAATGCATCTGATCGGCCACATGGTTCTCGGCCGGTTCGTATCCGTGCCCCTTCTGGGTGACCGCGTGCACGACAACCGGCCCGCCGAACTCCTTGGCGTGCCGCAGAGCCGATTCCAGTGCCACGAGATCGTGACCGTCCACCGGACCCACGTACTTGAGACCGAGATCGCCGAACAGTTCCTGCGGGCTGACCGCGTCCTTGATCCCGGCCTTCACCGCATGGACCATCGAATAGGCGGAATCACCCACGTGCGGAATACTTTTCAGGAACCGTCGGCCGGTGTCCAGCATATGCTCGTATACCGGCTGGGTGCGCAGTGCCGTCAACTGCCGGGCCAGGCCGCCGATGGTCGGCGCGTACGAGCGGCCGTTGTCGTTCACCACGATCACCACCGGACGATCCGGTGCGGCGGCGATATTGTTCAGCGCCTCCCAGCACATACCACCGGTGAGCGCACCGTCGCCGACCACCGCGACGACATGGCGGTCCTGCCCGGTGAGCGCGAAGGCCTTGGCCAATCCGTCGGCGTAGGACAGCGACGCCGAGGCGTGCGAGGATTCGACCCAGTCGTGCTCGCTCTCCGAGCGGCTCGGATACCCCGACAGTCCGTCTTTGCGGCGCAGGCTGTCGAAGCGGTCCTTGCGGCCGGTCACGATCTTGTGCACATAGGCCTGGTGGCCCGTGTCGAAGATCAACGGGTCGGCGGGCGAATCGAACACCCGGTGCAGCGCCAGGGTGAGTTCGACCACCCCGAGATTGGGGCCCAGGTGCCCGCCGGTGACGGCGACCTTGTGCACCAGGAACTCACGGATCTCCGCCGCCAGCTCCGCCAGTTGCGGTTCCGACAGGCGACGCACGTCTTCGGGCGTATCGACCCGGGAAAGCACTCCCACCTGATTCGCTCCCTCCGGATAGCGCAGTTGATCCGACCAGTCTAGGAGCCGCGGCCGAGTGCTCACCCGACAACGAGGGCTGCACACCGCCGCACCGGGCCGGATCCGCGGTCCGGCGTATCGGTCCAGCCTAAGGTGAGTGGGGTGTGCCGCGCGAACCGTGTACTACTCGTCACCCGGGGCCGGGACAAACGCGCGATCGCCGCCGACACGGTGCCGGGGCCGGAGTCGGCGCGGAAAGGCAGGGCCGGATGAACCATCCCCCGACGGGAACAGTGACGGTATTCGGGCAGGGCACGGTACGTGCTGTCCCGGACCAGCTGGTGCTGGGCATCGGGGTGGAATGCCGGGCGAGCACCGTCGGCCTCGCCTATGAGCGGGCGGGACAGCGGACCGCCGCGATCACCGCGGCGCTGCGCGCGGACGGGGTCCCCGAGACGCATATCGCCACCGGCATGCTCTCGGTCCGTTCGGATATCGCCTGGCAGGACGGCGTCTCCCGGATCGCCGGCTACCTGGCGACCAGTGCGCTACGCGTCACACTCGTTCACCACGGGGCCGCTGCCGCGCCTTCGGCGCTCGATCCCGCCGAAGTCATCGCACACGCGGTGGCCGCCGGTGGCGACGACGCCCGGCTCGGCGGTCTGCAGCACACTTTCGCCGATCGCGACCGCCTGCTCAGCCGCGCCCGGGACAAGGCGTGGGACGACGCTCTCGACAAAGCGCGTCAGTACGCCCGCCGGGCGGCCCGCGAGCTGGGGCCCGTGCTCGAGATCACCGAGGACAGCAGCACGGCGGCACCGACCCGGCCCCCTGAGCCGGGCGGGGTACGTATGGTGGCCGCGCGGAGCCAGGAGAATGTTCCGGTCGAAGCCGGCGAACAGGAGATCACCACCGCGCTACGCGCCACCTGGCAACTGGGCTGACGAACGGTTCGGCCCGGCCGGCTGGTCAGCGCTCCAGCAGCGCAACACATTCCACGTGATGGGTCGCCGGGAACGCGTCGAAGGCCCGCAGTGCGGCGAGCCCGTAACCGGCGTCCAGGTACAGCCGGAGGTCGCGGGCGAAGGACGCCGGATCACAGCCGATATGCACGATCCGGTCCGGTCCGGCGGCGGTGACCGCCGTGACGACGGGTTTACCGGCACCGGCTCGCGGCGGATCGAGCACCACCACCTGTGGCCGGGGTCCGCGCTGGTCGGCCACCCACCGTTCGACCCGGCCGCCGCGCAGGGTCAACCAGGGCAGATCGCCGAGTGCGGCGTTTCCGTCGGCGACCGCGCCGCGCGCGGATTCCACGGCCTGCACCGCCCCGGACGGCCCGGTCTGCCCGGCCAGTCCGGCCGCGAAAACACCCGCGCCGCTGTAGAGGTCCCAGGCCGTCGCACCGCTCGCCAGGTCCGCCCACTCGGCCACGACATCGGAATAGCATTGGGCGGCGCCGCGGTGAGCCTGCCAGAAACCGGCCGCCGATACCTCCCAGCGGCGCCCTGAGACGTACTGCACGGCGCGCCCGCTCCCCTCGATCACCCATTCGTCGCGGGCGGTGTGGGCGGCAGTACGCCGCGCCGCGGCCCGCCGTCGCTGCCCGCTCGCTGTCTCGTTCCACTCGGCCCTGGCCGACCCCGCCGGTTCCGGTCCCGGGCGGGCACCACGTGGCCTCCCACCCGGACCACGCTGCCGGTCCCGCGCGTCCCCGGCCCGCCGCGGCCCGGGTTCGGGGGCCGGCGCGAGTTCGACGATATGCCGCTCCCCCTCGTCGTCCACCGCGACCACCAGATCCGCGCCGGGTGTCCAGAGACGCTCCGCGATACCGTCGACCGCGCCGGCCACCGGTTGCGTACAGCGGAGGTCCGGTAGCACCTCGGTACTCCGATACCGATGGACACCGGCGCGCCCGGCGGTATCCACCACCAGCCGGATACGGGTTCGCCAGCCACCAGCGGCATCGGTCGGCCCGGGGACAGTCTCCACCTCGAGTTCCGGTTCGATACCGGTGATCCGGCGCAATTGTTCGGCGATGACCGCGGCTTTCAGCGCACGCTGGGCAGGCGGTTCGGCGTGAGCGAAATCGCAGCATCCGGCACCACCCGGGCCGGATACCGGACAGGTTCGCGGCACCCGATCCGGTGAGGCTTCCACGATCTCCACCGCGTCGGCCCGGCAGTACGCGCCGCCGCGGTCCTCGGTGACACGGGCCAGGACAAGTTCACCCGGCAGACCGTGCCGTACGAACATCACTCGCCCCTCGTACCGGGCAACGCAGAAACCACCGTGGCCGGGCGGGCCGAGTCGCACCTCGAGCGCCCGATCGCGCCATGTGGTGGACGGCTCACCCATTGTCGCCGTACCCCCGCCGGACCGAGCCCGGCGCCGCGCCTTCCCCGCCACCCCGCGCACGCGCCGACGAGCTCAACTGCCACGGCACACTGGTCACCATGACACCAGGCTCGAACAGCAGCCGCCCCTTCAACCGCAGGGCGCTCTGGTTGTGCAGCACCTGCTCCCACCAGTGCCCGACGACATATTCGGGGATGAACACCGTGACCACATCCCGCGGCGCGTCCTTGCGCACCCGTTTCACATAGTCGAGCACAGGTTTGGTGATCTCGCGGTAGGGCGATTCCACAACCTTCAACGGTACCGGGATATCGCTGTTCTCCCAGTCCCGTACGAGGCTGCGGGTGTCGTCCTCGTCGACGTTCACCGTGATCGCCTCGAGCGTGTCGGGACGGCCGGCCCGCGCATAGGCCAGCGCGCGGCGGGTCGGCAGATGCAGCCGGGACACCAGCACGATCGAATGGGACCGGCTGGGCAGCACCCCGTCCCATTCGAATTCGTCCAGCTCCCGGGCCACCGACTCGTAGTGATGATGGATCATCTTCATCACCACGAAGATCACCGCCATGGTCACGATCGCGATCCAGGCACCGGCGAAGAATTTCGTGATCAGCACGATCACCAGCACGGTGCCGGTCGCCACCAGTCCCATCGCGTTGATGGCCCGTGATCGCAGCATTCGCCGCCGTTCCGCCGGATCGGTCTCCCGGCGCAGCAAACGGGTCCAGTGCCGGAGCATGCCCGTCTGGCTGAGGGTGAACGAGACGAACACTCCGATGATGTAGAGCTGGATGAGTCTGGTCACTTCGGCGTCGAAGGCCACCACGAATCCGATCGCGCCGACCGCCAGGAACAGGATGCCGTTGCTGAATGCGAGCCGGTCGCCGCGGGTGTGCAGCTGACGTGGCAGGAACCGGGCCTGGGCCAGGACCGACCCGAGCACCGGGAATCCGTTGTACGCGGTGTTCGCGGCCAAGACCAGGATCACCGAGGTCACGGTGGCGACGAAGAAGAAGCCGGGCGTGAAATTGTCGAATACAGCGTGTGCGATCTGGGCGATCAGAGTTTTCTGGTGATATCCCTCGGGCGCGCCGACGAGTTGCGCCGGATCCTCGGCGAAGACAACGTGCAGCTGCCGCGCCAGCACGATGATGCCCAGCAGCAGGACGATGGAGATACCGCCGAGCATCAGCAGCGTGGTCGCGGCGTTACGGGATTTGGGCTTGCGGAAGGCAGGCACGCCGTTACTGATCGCTTCGACGCCGGTCAGGGCCGCGCAACCCGAGGAGAAAGCGCGCGCGAGCAGGAACACCAGCGCGATTCCCGCCAGATGTTCTTCCTCGGCATGCAGTTCGAAGGACGCCGATTCGGCCCGCACCTCGTCGCCCAGCACGAAGATCCGGAGCAGCCCCCACGCGAGCATGCCGAACATCCCGAACACGAAGGCGTACGAGAGCAGGGCGAACATCCGGCCGGATTCACGCACCCCGCGCAGGTTCATCGCGGTGAGCAGCGCGATGGCGGCCACGGCGAACAGCACCTTGTGTGTGGCGATGAAGGGTATCGCCGAACCGATCGTCGACGCGGCCGACGAGATGGAGACCGCGACGGTCAGCACATAGTCCACGAGCAGTGCGCTGCCCACCGTCAATCCGGCGGTCGGGCCGAGGTTGGTGGTGACCACCTCGAAATCGCCGCCGCCCGACGGATAGGCGTGCACATTCTGCCGATAGCTGGTGACCACGATGAACATCACGGCCGCCACGGCGAGACCGAGCCACGGTGCGTAGGAGTAGCCGGCGAGCCCCGATACCGAGAGCACCAGGAAGATCTCCTCGGGCGCGTACGCGACCGAGGACATCGCGTCCGAGGCGAACACCGGCAGGGCGATACGTTTCGGCAGCAGGGTGTGGCCCAGCGAGTCACTACGGAATGGCCGCCCCAGCACCAGGCGTTTGGTGGCGGTCGTCAACTTCGACACTGGACGGAGCATAAGCCCCCGCGGTGCGGTGTGCCGCGAGGCATTACCGGAATACCGGTTTGGCCCCGCTCTGCGGGGGGAATGTGGCTGAGGGCGCGTACCGACGAGTACGGTTCGATTTCTCGGCAGCCACCCAGCTGTGCGGGCATACAGAGTCAGGAGCGAGGTTCACGGTGTACGTGGTGATCATGGGATGCGGACGAGTGGGGGCGTCGCTGGCCCGCGCTCTGGTCCGGATAGGTCATGAGGTCGCCGTGATCGACCGCAACCCGGACGCGTTCCGGCGGCTCGGCGACGATTTCCCGGGAGAACGCGTCGTCGGGGTCGGGTTCGATCGCGACGTACTGTGCAGGGCCGGTATCGAGCGGGCCGAGGCATTCGCGGCGGTGTCCTCCGGCGACAACTCCAACATCATCTCCGCCCGGGTGGCGCGCGAGATGTTCGGTATCGAGCGGGTGGTGGCCCGTATCTACGATGCCAAACGCGCCGCTGTGTACGAGCGTCTCGGGATCCCGACCATCGCCACCGTGCCGTGGACCACCGACCGTTTCCTGCACACCCTCATCGGCGACGCGGGCACCACCACCTGGCGTGACCCCACCGGTACCGTCGCCGTCGCCCAGCTGACCCTGCACGAGAACTGGTACGGGCGCACGGTCCACGATCTGGAAGGCGCCACCGGTGCGCGGGTCGCGTTCATCATCCGGTTCGGCCAGGGCATCCTGCCGGACGCCAAAACCGTCGTCCAGGCCGAGGACATCGTCTATGTGGCCGCGACCTCCGGTTCCGCCGGCGAGGCGGTCGCGCTGGCCGCGAAACCCCCAGCGAGCAAGGACTGATCATGAAGGTCGCCATAGCCGGAGCCGGGGCCGTCGGCCGCTCCATCGCCCGCGAACTCCTGCGTTCCGGGCACAGTGTCATGCTGCTCGAACGCCAGCTCGAACATATCGACCCGGATTCGGTTCCGAACGCCGTCTGGGTGCATGCCGACGCGTGCGAACTCCAGCTGCTCGAGGATTCCGGTCTGCAGGACTACGAAGTCGTCATCGCCGCCACCGGCGACGACAAAGCGAATCTGGTGCACAGTCTGCTGGCGAAAACCGAATTCGGCGTCCGCCGGGTAGTGGCCCGGGTCAACGACCCGCGTAACGAATGGCTCTTCGACGACGCCTGGGGAGTCGACGTCGCCGTATCCACACCGCGGCTGCTGGCCTCGCTGGTCGAGGAAGCGGTCTCGGTCGGTGATCTGGTCCGGTTGATGACCTTGCGCCAGGGTCAGGCGAATCTGGTCGAATTGACCCTGCCACCGGATACCACGCTGGCCGGTAAACCGGTGCGTAGCCTGCGCCTACCGCGCGATTCCGCCCTGGTCACCATTCTGCGTGGGGGGCGGGTCATCGTGCCGCAGCCCGACGACCCGTTCGAAGGTGACGACGAACTGCTGTTCGTCGCCTCCACCGAGGCCGAGGAGGAACTCCGATCGGTGCTGGCACCGATCGGTACCAGCGAACCCACATCTCCCGCAGCGGGCCTGACACCTTCGCAGGATGCCGAATACTGACCACCCGACAGCACTCGGCCGAACTCCTGCTCACCGGCTGCCTCAGGCGGCGACGGACAGATCCACCCGCGCCCGCAGCTTGTTCAGGGCCCGGTACTGCATGACCCGGACGACGCCGGCACTGGTGCCGAGCACCGCCGCGGTCTCGGCGGCGCTCAACCCGAGCGCGATGCGCATCACCAGGACCTTCCGGTGCACCGGATTCAACTGCTGCATGAGCTCACGGGCAACGGCACCACGTTCGGCCGACAACGCCCATTCCTCCGGGCCTGCCGCCGTCGACGCCTGCTCGGGTACGTCTGCCATGGGATAGGCCGGATGGACCTGGGCACCCCGGAACGCATCGGACACTTTGTTGGCCGCGATCCCGTAGACGAAGGCGAGGAAGGATTTACCTTGATCGCGATAGCGGGGTATGGCCTGCACGGTGGCCATGAGGACCTCCTGGGCCACGTCGTCGGCCGTGACATGGAGGTGGGCAGTGTTCCCCAGCCGGGTCCGGCAGTACCGCTGCACCAGCGGTTGAACCAGGCGCAGGATATCGGCCACCGCGCGGGCGTCACCCGCGGCCGCGGGCGGGACCAGGGTGTCGAGTTCGGCGGATACCCGGCGGCTCTGGGACACCACGGGGTGGTCGCGCCCCCGTTCGGGCCGGGTGATCATGTGCTGCTCGGTACGCATTCGCCAGTCCTCTCGGCAGATCGTCTTCTGTAACGATCGTCCGATGAACGGCGGCGCTGGGATAGACACCAAAGGGTGGGTCATCCGCCACCCTGTCCGAATGGATCAGGCAGCGTGCCGCGACGATTTGGCCGGCAGATGCCCGGCCCGGCGTACCGCCCATACGGTCACCACCAGGGCGAGCGCGGTGAGCGGCCAGCCCATCCCGATCCGGGCCGCGGCGAGCCAGCCCGTGCTGTCGGCCGCGTAGAGGTGGTGTTGTACCAGATAGCGGGCGCCGAATACGAGCACCCAGGCGGCGGTCGCCACATCGTAGAGCCGCACCACGCGGGGGTCGGTGCGCCAGCCACCGCCGTGGCCGTTGAGCACACCCCACACGACCCCGACGAGGGGGCGGCGCACCAGTATCGAGAGCAGGAACGCGGCCCCGTAGATCAGGCTGGTGTAGATGCCGAACAGGAAGAAACCTTTGGCCTCCCCCACGCGCCACGCGATGAGCGCACAGATTCCGACACCCAGGAATCCGGAGACGGCCGGCTGGATCGGCTCCCGCCGCACCAGCCGCCAGACCAGTACGGCGCCCGCCACACCGAGCGCGGCCCAGATCGCGACGGTGAGCCCGAGCAGGGCGTTCACCGGGACGAAGACCAGCACCGGCAGGGTCGAATAGATCAGTCCGGCGAAACCGCCCAATTGTTCCAGCAGGGTCTGCTGCCCGGGCTCGTCACGCTCCTCGTCCGGTGCGTCGTCCGCGGACGATACTTCCGGTACGGTCGCGGTCCGCGGTAGCGGAGTGGTGGCGTACTCGTCGCTCGATGGCATGCGTCAGCTGTTTCCGCGCAGTTCGTAGTAGGGGTTGAAGATCACTTTACGGCCTTCGCGCTCACCGATACGGCCGCGCACCATGATGCGCCTGCCCGATTCGATACCGGGAATCCGGCGCCGCCCGATCCACACCAGGGTGATCGCGTCGGTGCCGTCGAAGAATTCCGCCTGCACATTCGCCCCCGCGGCCTGCGGGCACGAATCCACACTGCGCAATCTGCCCAGCATCGTCGCCTCCTCGCCGCGTCGGCACTCGGCGACCCGGCAGGCGCCCGAGGCGTCCGCCGACTCCGCCAGCTCCTCGGCGTCGAGCTGATCGAGATCCTCGGTCAACCTGCGGCCGAGCCTGCGAAAATATCCGGTTGCGGACTTGGCGCCCGCTTTTCTTCCTGCCGAGGAAGACATCGCTTGCTCTCCTGTGCGCGGACGGCGTGGGTCACACGTCATCCGAGGTTCCTGCCACGACCCGGCTGTGGCCGTACCGCCACTGTAGATGGGTACCGGCGGCACCGCTACGCTCGGTCCGGTGTTCGATTCCCCACGCCCGGCAGTCGTGGTCGCGCTCCCCGGCACCGGCTCCGATGCGCATTTCGCCCGCCGCGCCTTCGAACCCACGTGTACCGCGCTGGGACTCGAGCTGATCGCCGTCGAACCCGAGCCCGGCGCGCTGATCGCCGGCTACCACCGCGCCCTCGATACCGCCGCCGCCCGCGGCCCCGTACTGGCGGCCGGTATCTCCCTGGGCGCGGCGGTAGCCATCGAATGGGCGAGCGCCCGTGATCGTGCCGATGTCTCCGGCGTGATCGCGGCCCTGCCCGCGTGGACCGGCCCGGATACGGCGCACTGCCCGGCGACGCTCAGCGCGTCCGTCACGGCCGCGCAGCTGCGCGCGCAGGGTTTGGAGCCCGTTATCGCCCGGATGCGCGAGAGCAGCCCACGCTGGCTCGCCGAAGCGCTGACCCACTCGTGGCGCGCACAGTGGCCCGGGCTGCCGGCCGCGCTGGAGGAGGCGGCGCAGTACAAATGGCCGGACGCGGCGATGCTGGACGCGTTGACAGCGCCGCTGGCGGTGATCGCCGCCGCGGACGATCCGGTACATCCGGTCGCCGTAGGCCGGGAGTGGGCACACCGCGCGGCTCGGTCCGTACTCACCGAGATCACCCTGGACCAATTGGGTGCCGATCCGGCCGTCCTGGGCCGGATCGGACTCCGGCACGCGAGCTGACCGCTCCCCGTTCCCGTCCGGCGAGAACAGGGAGACGAAACCGGATTCAGCCGCGACCGAGCTGCTGCATCGCCGAGCCCTCGGCACCCCGGCGAGGCGCCGGCTGCTGAGGTGGCAGCACCGAACCGGTCGGTACCGGCCGGGGCGGGTTCTGCACAGTCGCGGCTTGCTGCTGCTGTTGCTGTTGTTGCTGCTGGTGCGCCGCGGTGAGCTGCTCGGCGAGTTGCTGCGGGAGCACCACCGGTAGCGGCTCACGCACGGGCAGCGCATCGATCCCGCGGCGAATGATCGTTTCGCTGAGGACCGTCCGCGCCGCCGACACCAACGGGCTGCCGACCGCAGCGGAACCCGCCGGACCGGCAGCCACCAGGCGAATCATCCACCGGTACCCGTCCACACCGATGAACCGGAGATCCGCGCCCTCGGTGACCGCCACGAGTTCCCGGCCCCACGGCCCCTTCTCGACCGAGACCCGGGCGCCGTCCTTGCGCAGCGATTCCGCGAGGTCGGCCGCTACGGTGCGCCACTGGCCCTTGGATTTCGGAGCGGCGTACGCGGCGACGGTGATCCGGCCGTGCTCGGTGGCCAGATGCACTGCCTGCGGTGCGCCCTGGGGGGTCATCTCGACCTGCAGCTGCCCACCCGGGGGCACCGGAAGGATCACCGATCCGAGGTCCAGCCGGGTATCGGAGAAACTCTCCAGCACCTCGGCGACATCGTCGTAGTCGTAAGGACCGCGGCGGTGCGGTTCGGTATCGGGATCGTCGATCGCCGCGTCGTAGGCGTCGCTGTAGGCCGCGCCGCCGTAACCGTCGTCGTAGCTGTCGTCGTAATCGTCCCGGTACTGCTCGTCGCCGGCGCGGTGATATCCGCCGTCGTCGTACTCGTCGTAGGTGTCCTGATACTCGCCGGTGCTGTATTCGCCGGTGTCGTACCGTTCGTCGTCGGATCTGCGTCCGCCCGATTTCCGTCGTCCGAACATGTCAGGCCTCCTTGCCGTGGGCGGTTTCCGAACCGCTCGGCCTCAAACTCGAATGTCCCCCGCTGGACCCGTACCCACCCGCGCCGCGCGCGGAGTCGTCGAGCCGGTCCACGGCCACGAAATCGACCAGTTCCACGCGTTGCACCAGCAACTGCGCGATCCGGTCGCCGCGACGTAATTCGATGGGTGTGCGTGGATCGTGGTTGATCAAGCACACCTTGATCTCTCCGCGATACCCGGCATCGATCGTGCCGGGCGTATTCACCACGGACAGGCCGGCCTTGGCAGCCAGGCCGGAACGTGGATGGATGAGCCCGACGGTGCCCACAGGTAGCGCGATCGCGATACCGGTACCGACCAGTACCCGCTCCCCGGGCTCCAGGACGACATCCTCTGCGGTGCACAGATCCACGCCCGCGTCACCGTCGTGGGCGCGGCTGGGCATGGGTATCCCCGGGTCCAGCCGGAGAAGTGGTATCGGTGAGAGTGCGTTCACGTCCGACCAGCCTACGCGCAGGCGCGGCGCAGATGTCGCTTAGTGTTGAGTCGTGTCCGACCAGCCCCGACCCACCGATTCCGGCCACCGCGCGCCGCCCGCGCCGGATGTCTTTCACGAGCGCCTCTGGGTACCGCTGTGGTGGTGGCCGGTGGGCCTCGCACTCGCCGCCCTGCTCGCCGCGGAGGTGCATATGGGAGCGCCGGGCCTCCGAGCCTGGCTGCCGTATGTGCTGCTGCTCCCGATCCCCGTATGGGTGCTGTTCTGGTTGAGCCGGCACCGGATCGAGGTTTCCCCCGATCCGAGCGGCACCCCGGAACTCCGAGTCGACCGGGCGCATCTGCCGGTATCGTTCGTCGCCCGCGCGACGGCGGTACCCCGCAGCGCCAAGAGCGCGGCGCTGGGCCGGCAGCTCGACCCGGCCGCCTATGTCGAGCATCGCCCGTGGGTCGGCACCATGGTGCTGCTGGTACTCGACGATCCGGACGACCCGACGCCGTACTGGCTGGTCAGCACACGTCGACCCGAAGAGGTACTGGCCGCGCTCGGAGTCCCGAGCGCGGAATGACCTCGCGCGGCCTCAGGCCGCGCAGTCCATGCAGATCATCCGGCCGCCGGCCTCACTGGCCAGGCGGCTGCGGTGATGCACGAGGAAACAGCTCGAGCAGGTGAACTCGTCGGCCTGTTTCGGGACCACCCGAACTGTCAGGACTTCCTCGGACAGGTCCGCGCCGGGGAGTTCGAACGACTCCGCGGTATCGGATTCGTCGACATCCACGACGGCGGACTGGGCTTCGTTGCGACGCGCCTTCAGCTCCTCGAGCGAATCCTCCGACACATCGTCGGATTCCGTACGCCTCGGTGCGTCATAGTCGGTTGCCATGTCGTCTTCCCCTCGTCCTTACTCCGTATATCCGGATCGGCGCACGCCGTCGGTTTCGACCGCGGCAGCCGCCCGCCGGTGGTGCACTTCACATACGCACCGGTCTCCTATCAGCGTGAATCTGTGGACACACCGCCGATAGCGTCCGGACAACGCATGAGTTGCCCTGCTTGTTCCCGCGACCGATCGCCGATTTACTCACCGATGTTTCGGTCTGGGCGGGCAGACAATAGCGGACCCTGTGGAAAATGTCGCAATCGAAACCCAGCCGTGTCGAAACCGCCGGACAATCGATACGCCGGGTCACGACGCCGCATGAAGCGATGAGCCAACGTCGCGGAGCGGACCGGGCAATGCGCGGACCGGCGATACGAGTACGTACAGTATCGACGTGGTTTCACTGATCACCGAAGGCAGCTCGACGGATGCCAAAGGCCGTCCTTTCCCGCGCCGGCGGATGCGCCCCTGGCTGGTCCTCGTCGTTGTGCTCACTCTGATCTGCTCGATCCTGTGGATCAAGGCGCTGACCACCAATGACGATGATCACACAGCGATGGCGTGCAACTCCCCCAGTCCGGCGACCGACCCCAAGGCCGCCCCGCAGCCGTTGCCCGGGCAACGGGTGAGCGCCGATCACCTGGCAGACGTGGAACCCGCACCGATGGCGGATACGAAGGTGCGCGTCCTCAACGCCAACGGTCAGCGCGGGCAGGCCGCCCATGTGGCCGCGCAACTCACCGACCTGGGTTTCGGCAGTGTGCCCGGCGAGCCCTTCGGTAACGATCCGGTATATGCCAACGGCGATCTGGAATGCAGCGGGCAGATCCGGTTCGGCGAGACGGGGCGAGAGGTCGCGGCAGCCGTCCAGCTCGCCGCACCGTGCGCGGAACTCATCGAAGACAAACGGACCGACACCACCGTCGACTTGGTCCTGGGCTCGGTGTTCGGCGGCGAGCTGCAACCGAACAACGACGCCGAAGAAGTTCTGCGCTCGCTGAAGAACCCGGTGAGCGGCGACAGCCCGGATATCGACCTGGAAATGCTCGAGGCCGCGAGAACCGCCCGCTGCTGACCGCGGTCAGGACTGCGGAATCGCCGCCGACACGCCGAGGCGGTCCAGCAGCTCGAACAATTCGTCCCCGATCCCGGGCGCGGCCGCGACCACCAGCTCGCCCTCGGCGCCGGTGGTCGCCATCGGGGGTAGCCGGAGCCGGGCACCGGCCTCGGCCGCGATCAGCGCACCGGCCGCCCAGTCCCACGGATTGAGCCCGTGCTCGTAGTGCGCGTCGACCCGGCCCTCGGCCACCATGCACAGATCCAGGGCGGCCGCACCGATACGGCGGATATCGCGAACGTGCGGGAGCAGCTCGGCCACATAGGCGGCCTGCCGGGTGCGGCGTGGGACGGCATAGCCGAATCCGGTGGCGACCAGCGCGAGCCGCGCCGACCGCACCGGGTTGCAGCGCAGCGGCGTATCGGTCCCGTCCGGTCCTATCCGGCTGGCGCCGAGCCCGGCCCCCGCCGCGTACAGCGTCGAGGCGGCGACGTCGGCCACCGCGCCGGCCACCGGCCGTCCACCGCGGACGGCGGCCACCGAGACCGCGTACGCGGGGATGCCGTAGAGGAAATTCACCGTGCCGTCGATGGGGTCGACTACCCAGACCACTTCCTCGTCGCCGGCCGCGCCGAGGTCGCCCCCGCCCTCTTCGCCGAGAATGTGGTCGGCGGGACGCAGCCGGGCCAGTTCGTCGCGGATCAGCTGTTCGGTCTCGGTATCCACGACCGTCACCGGGTCGGTCGGGGTGCTCTTGGTCCGGACCGCGGTATCGGACACGCCGTGGGCCGTCCCGAACACTTCGGGACGGCGGACCCGGACATGGGCGGCGGCGATACCGGCGAGGTGGGTCGAGATCCGGCGCAGCAGCGCCGCGTCGGCAGGAGCGGGTTCGGCGGCAGCGGTAAGGGACCAAATCGATTCCGGCACGCCTTCCATCGCAGCACAGATCCTGCGGTCGGGGCATCCGGGCGCGCGCATTAGTCTTGTCGTGCACACCACACCGGCCCGCGTCGGCCCGGGGGCGGTATCGCGAGACAAGGCGGCGGACCAGCGCCGTCGTGCGGATCTCGCGCGGCTCGCTCGACGCGCCGGGCGGGTGCGGCGCACGACGACATCAGCCAGCACAGGGAACGAGGAAACCCGCATGTCCGGTCGACGGCACGCGTTCGGGATCGATATCGGCGGTAGCGGCGTCAAGGGCGCCGCAGTCGACCTCGACACCGGCGAGCTCCGGCACGAACGCATCAAGATCGCCACTCCGCGCCCGTCCACACCGGACGCGGTCGCGGGGGCCGTCGCACAGTTGGTGGCGAAGGCGGACTGGGACGGCCCGGTCGGGCTGACTCTCCCGTGTGTCGTGCTCGACGGAGTCGCGCACACCGCCGCCAATGTGGACAAATCCTGGATCGGCACCGACGCCCGGAGTCTGTTCTCCGATGCGCTCGACGGCCGCGAGGTCACCGTCCTGAACGATGCCGATGCCGCGGGTCTGGCCGAGGACACGTTCGGCGCGGCCCGCGATATCGACGGCCTGGTTCTGCTGCTGACCTTCGGTACCGGTATCGGCTCGGCCCTGCTCAACAACGGCATCCTGGTCCCGAATACCGAGCTCGGCCATCTGGAGATCGGCGGTATGGAGACCGAGCATCGCGCGGCGGCATCGGTCAAGGAACGGGAGGACCTCGGTTACCCCGAATGGGCCGCCCGGGTCAGTACGGTATTGCGTGGGTTGGAGGATCTGTTCTGGCCGACGGTGTTCGTCGCCGGCGGCGGGATCAGCCGCGACGCCGACCAATGGATTCCGCTTCTCACCAACCGAACCCGGGTGGTCCCCGCGGACCTGCGCAACACAGCGGGTATCGTGGGCGCCGCCATGGCTGTCGATGCCGGAATCACCCCCTGAAAGATGTCCGCCGCACAGGCAGGGGCACACTGGTCGATCGTTACAATAGAAGGACCCGGCGGTGAGCCGGACACCCGACCGGCGATTTAGCCGGTAAACCCGACAGACCGCTCCGCCGGAATACTACTCTGGCGTGACGCCGCACGAGACCGTCACGAAAGGGCGTACGTGGTAGCCACGAATACCCGTCAGACAGCCGAATCGGCCGACGCCGAGGCCACGGAAGTTCCCGCGGCACGCCCGGCCCGCAAGGCCGTGGCCAAAAAGGCCCCGGTCAAAAAAGCCGCAGCCAAGAAGGCCCCCGCGAAAAAGGCCGCAGCCAAGAAAGGCGCGGCCAAGAAGGCTCCCGCCAAGAAGGCCGGTAGCGCGGGCGCTCCCGGCTCCGGCGAGGACCAACCGGACGACGACTCGCTCGATGTGTCGGATCTCGGAGACCTCGAGGTTTCCGAGGACGACCTCACCGAAGAGGGGGACGAACTGGTAGCGGAAGCCGCCGAGGAAGAACCCGAGGGCGCGAGCGAGGACGGTACGTCCGAGCCGACCGCCGCGGATAAAGCCTCCGGCGATTTCGTCTGGGACGAAGAAGAGTCCGAGGCGCTCCGCCAGGCCCGCAAGGACGCCGAACTCACCGCCTCGGCGGATTCGGTGCGTGCCTACCTCAAGCAGATCGGTAAGGTCGCGCTGCTCAACGCCGAGGAGGAGGTCGAGCTCGCCAAGCGGATCGAGGCCGGGCTCTACGCGGCGGAGAAGATGCGCGAGTTCACCGACGCCGGGGAAAAGCCGCCGGTGGCCATCCGCCGCGATTTCAACTGGATCGTCCGCGACGGCAACCGCGCCAAGAACCATCTCCTCGAGGCCAACCTGCGTCTGGTGGTGTCGCTGGCCAAGCGCTACACCGGTCGTGGAATGGCGTTCCTGGACCTGATCCAGGAGGGCAACCTGGGTCTGATCCGCGCGGTGGAGAAGTTCGACTACACCAAGGGCTACAAGTTCTCGACGTATGCCACCTGGTGGATCCGGCAGGCCATCACCCGCGCCATGGCCGACCAGGCTCGCACCATCCGTATCCCGGTGCATATGGTCGAGGTCATCAACAAGCTCGGCCGTATCCAGCGCGAGCTGCTCCAGGATCTGGGCCGCGAGCCCACTCCGGAGGAACTGGCCAAGGAAATGGACATCACCCCGGAGAAGGTGCTGGAGATCCAGCAGTACGCCCGGGAGCCGATCTCACTGGATCAGACCATCGGCGACGAGGGCGACAGCCAGCTCGGTGATTTCATCGAGGATTCCGAGGCCGTGGTCGCGGTGGACGCGGTGAGCTTCACGCTGCTGCAGGATCAGCTGCAGTCGGTGCTGGAAACCCTGTCCGAACGCGAGGCGGGTGTGGTCCGGTTGCGGTTCGGCCTCACCGACGGGCAGCCGCGCACGCTGGACGAGATCGGCCAGGTGTACGGGGTCACCCGCGAACGGATCCGGCAGATCGAATCCAAGACCATGAGCAAACTCCGGCACCCCAGCCGCTCCCAGGTCCTGCGCGATTACCTGGACTGAGCCCGGAACACGCCACGGCCCCTGAACACGTCCGGAACCACCGGTTCCCGCGATGCTCAGGGGCCGTGGCGTATCCGGTCCCACCTGGCTACCCGGGTCCGGCCGGACCCGGGCACCCGGTCACGAGCCGGGCGATGCGGGGGTGTGTTCGGTACGACTGAGGATCGTTATTTCGAAGGACTCCATGCGCCGCGCGGTGTGCTGAGATTGAGGGATGCAACGATGGTCGGCGTTATCGGCGACGACAAAGGACATCGTCATCGCGGTGGGGTGGTTCGCCTTCGGGGCACTGCTGTACCTGTCCGGTTTTCATATGCTGTTCGTCTCCGAGAACGGGCCCTCCACACCGTTGGCCCCACGATTCGCGATCCTCGCGCTGGTGTGTGCGGTGCTCCCGGTTCGGCGCCGGGCACCGATCACCGCCATGGTGGTGGGGCTGATTCCGCTGACGTTCGATCTCATGCTCGGCCCGACGTTGCCGGTCTGGCTCGTCTACACCGATCTGATCTACGCGGCCGTCGTGTACGGCACCCGCCGCCAGATGCAGGGGGCGCTGGTCGCGTGGCTGGCCCTGTCCGCCACCGCCGCGGGTGTGGTGCTGGCGGTCACCGAGAACTGGCGCTATATGGTGCTGGCGCTGATCCTGGCCGCGGCCTTTGTGGGGACGTCGCTGTGGTGGGGGCTGACGGTCCGCGCGCACAAGGACGCCGCCGAGGCAGAGCGCGCCCGGGGCCGCGCCCTGACCCTGGTCGCGGAACTGGACCGCCGGGCGGCGGTGGCCGACGAACGCAAGGCCATGGCCCGTGATCTGCACGATGTGATCGCGGGGCATCTGTCGGCGATCGCGCTGCAATCCGAGGCCGCTCTCGCCGGACTCGACGGGGCCGGTACCGACCGCCGGCTGGCCGGGATCCTCGCCGCTATCCGCGGCAACAGCGTCGAGGGGTTACAGGAGATGCGGACCATGATCGGCCTGCTGCGCCGGGACGACGACACCGCGGAGACGACCGCGCCCGGGCGGCTCGCGCAGTTGTCCCGGCTCATCGCGGCGGCCAGGCAGGCGGGAATGCGGGTGCGGGTGCGGCAGCACCTCGGTGACCTGGCCCCGGCCGGCGCGGTCGATCAAGCGGCGTACCGGATCATCCAGGAGGCGATGACCAACGCGATGAAACACGCGCCGGGGCAGGAGATCGACATCGATGTGCACACCGAGGCGATGACGCTCGTCCTGGTGGTACGTAACGCGCTGGGTGTGGCAGCGGTACGCCCGTCCGCGCCCGCGGACACGCAGGCGGGGCATCGCGGTCTGACGAATATGCGCGAACGCGCCGCGGCATTGGGCGGCAGCTTCCGGGCGGGCCCCGAATCGGGCGACTGGTGGGTTCGCGCCCGTCTGCCCCTCACCGCGATCGCGGAGCCCGTGGGGGAACCGGGATGACGATCCGAGTGCTCGTCGCCGACGATCACAGCGCCATCCGGGCCGGGCTGCGCATGATCTTGGAGACAGCCGGCGATATCGAGGTGGTGGGCGAGGCCGCGGACGGCGAAGTGGCCGTCGCGCAGGCCCGTGCGCTGCGGCCGGATGTGGTGCTGATGGACGTGCGCATGCCGGGTGTGGACGGTATCACCGCGACCTCCCGGATCACCGGCGAATGCCTCGCCGAGGTGCTCGTCCTGACCACCTTCGATCTGGACGACTACGTCTTCGAGAGTCTCCGGGCGGGCGCCGGTGGTTTCGTCCTGAAATCCGCGTCGGGCCCGGCGCTGATCGAGGCGGTCCGGGCAGTGGCCGCGGGCGACGGCGTACTGGCACCGGAGGTCACTCGCACGGTGATCGGAGCCTTCGCGGGCGCGATACCCAGGCCGGCGCCACCGGCCGGGCTGGCGGAACTCACCGGCCGGGAGCGCGAGGTACTGGACTGTCTGGGCGCAGGACTGTCCAATGCGCAGATCGCCACGCGGCTGTTCATCGGTGAGACCACGGTGAAAACACATGTTTCCCGGGTTCTGACCAAGCTCGGGATGCGCTCCCGGGTGCAGGCCGCGATCCTCGCCCGGGAAATCGGTGCGGACGGAGCGGAACCGACCCGTCCCCGGTAGACCGGGTTCAATCGGTCAATGCGGCGTACACCCCATCCGGCCCCGGCCGATACGCCGCTACCCCGACAACGGCCGAGACCGGCAGCGGGCCGTACAGATGGGGGAAACGCAGGGCGGGATCGTCACCCGGGACACCCGGCTCCCAGCGCACCGGGGCAGCCAGCCGCTCGGGGTCCAGCCGGAGCAGCAGCATATCGGCACGGCCCGCGAACAAGCGGTTGGCCGGCAGATGCACCTGAGCCGGCGCCGACAGGTGCACGAACCCCTCCGTCCCCAGCGAGGACGGCCGATGGACGCCGTTTTTTCGCGCGGTGGCCCACTCACCGGGAGTACAGAGATGAACAAGGGTGTGAGTGTCACAGGGCACGGGTAACCTCCGATACACAACTCGACAGTCGTACGGAGCGGCGGACTCCCGGGTTTCCACGCCCGGCCCGCGGTGTTCGCCACAGGCGGAAACCGCTGGTCGTGTTAGGGAAAACACAGTGGTTCCCACGGGGGAACAAACCCGTCGCTCCGAACGTCTGACAGAGTAGTCATACCACTGCTGGGAAGTAGCGGAAGCGAGCCCGCGGAGTGACCACGGGCCTCACACCAGGTGAACGGTCCTTGTGCCGGAAGCCAGGACGGAGGAGTCATGCCAGGAACCCTGACAAGCACCCCACTGACCGCGGTTGATCGCTGCGATCGCTGCGGGGCGGCTGCGCGTGTGCGTGCCGTTCTGCCCGCAGGTGGAGAGTTGCTCTTCTGCCAGCATCACGCGAACGAACATATGGATCGGCTGCGTGAGCTGGACGCCGTGATCGATACGGAGTCCGCTCCCGCTCTCTGACCCGTCCTCGCGTCCGACACAACAGCATCGAACAACAGAACACCGCTTTTCCGTGGCGGGTGACCATCCGGTCGCCCGCCACGTGTTATCCGGGCAGGATCGCGTCGATCAAACGCTGCAGGCCGTATTCGAAGTCACCGGCCGGGTCGCCGGGGGCCTGGTAGAGCTCGCCGACCACGGCGCCGACTCGCGCCGACAGTGGATAGTCGGCGGCCGGCATGACCTCGCTGAGCACCGGCCCGTACACCTCCCACCAGTCGGCGTCCGACTGTTCCCGCACGCTGCGGGCCGCGGCGAGAGCAGTGCGCGCGTTACCGGTCGCGAACTGCGTCAGCACCGCGATCACCCGATCCATTCCGGGGTCGTCGAGACCTATTCCGTCCACGGCCGCCAATTGCCGCTCGTAGCGGCGCATCCGGCCCGGCCCCAGAACCATCCGCCACGCGGGAACCTCGAAAAGCCAGGGGTGCGCCAGGAATTCGTCCCGGATCTGCCGGGCAACGGCCGCCAGGCGACCGCGGGGCGGCAGGTCCGCCGGTATGGGTGTGTCCGCGGCGGCCACGGCGTCCACCATCAGGACGGTGAGTGCGTCCTTGCTGGGTACGTAGGTGTACAGGCTCATCGGCCGCAGACTCAGTTCCGCGGCGACGGCTCGGATCGAAACTTTGTCGTAGCCTTCCCGATCGGCCAACCCGACCGCGGCTGTGACGACATCGTCCACACTCACGGTCTGCCGGGGCCCGCGGCCGCCCTTGCGGGGTGGCAGTTCGTGGCGCCAGAGCAGTTCCAGCAGGGTCCGCGCCGGATCGGCGTCCCGGGTTGTCACCGGTGAACCCACGCGGCCGCCGGCCGGACCGTACGGCACGGTGCAGCGGAGGGCGTGATCTCCGCCGGCCCGGTCCGCCGGGCGCGAGTGCGGGGTGGCTTGCCGGCGCGGGGATTGCCGTCCATCGATCTCCATTCCACGGTCGCGGGCGCCCGGTGGGTCGTATCGGAACAAATCCGGTACGGTACGCGTTCGGCATATTACTCCGTACGCAATACGATGATTTTGGGGGTGCATTCTGCCGACCATCGAGACCACCTATCTCCCCGACCGGCACATGTTCGCGCTGTGGACCTGGACCGGGTACGACACGGGCCCGGCACCACACGGGGTCGGCGATACCTCGACTCTTCCGCTCGTCGTACCCGACGGCACTCAGGCCCAAGCCAGGGCCGGTAGCGCGGCGCTGCGCGTGACCCCGGTCCATTGCGCACTGGTGGATCCCGATCGATTCGCCGCGTTATCGGTACCCGGGCCCGGATCGTCCACTCTCGCCTGGCATGCGAGGTTGAGCGGTGCGGCCGCCCGGATACCGATCGCCGGTCACGCTGTACCCAATGCTCAGGGAACTGCTCTGGTGGACCGGGATCACGCGATGTCGGTGTTGCGGGACACCACCGCGACAGCCGCGGAACTTCGCACCGTGTTACACGCCGACCTACGCCCCTACCAGGCACGGGGCATCGGCTGGCTGCGGGAGACCGTCGCACGTCACGGCGGCGCGATCCTCGCCGACGAGATGGGCCTGGGAAAAACGGTTCAGACCATCGGGCTGCTCGCCGGCCGCGCCGAGCGTGGAGCCCAACTGGTCGTATGCCCGACCTCACTGGTGGGCAACTGGGTGCACGAGATCTCCCGGTTCGCCCCGGGCCTGCACCCCATCGCCTGGCGAGGCGGAGGCCTCGATACCGCGCCCGGGACGGTCGTCGTCACCGGCTACCCCATCCTGCGAATGCACGGAGGCCTGCTCACCGGAACCGAATGGGTGACCGTCGCCTACGACGAGGCCCAGGCACTGAAGAATCCGCGGACCCAGGTCGCGAAGGCGGCCCGAGCGCTGCCGGCGGCCGCGGTCGTCGCGCTCACCGGGACCCCGGTGGAGAATCACCTGGACGAGCTGTGGGCCCTGCTCCATCTGGTCGCGCCGAGTGTGGCCGGGCACCGCGCTCAGTTCCGGCGGCGCTTCGTCAAACCCATCGAGCAGGGTTCGGCCGACGCGGCCGCACGGCTGCGGGACGCGGTCGAACCGGTGCTGCTGTCCCGCCGCAAGGACCAGGTCGCGGCATCGCTGCCCGCGAAAATCCACTCGGATCTGCTCTGCGATCTCACTCCGGAACAGGAGCGACTGTACGACACCCTGCTCGACCACGCCGCCGAAGAAGGGTTCGGCGCCGGCGCGCAGCGGCAGACCCGGATCCTGGCGGCACTCACCTCGTTGAAACAGGTGTGCAATCACCCCGGCCTGGTGAACAGTGATACCGCTGAACTGGCCGGACGTTCCGGCAAGCTCGATCTGTGCACCGATATCGTGGCGAACAATCTCGACAATTCCGCGCCGACCCTGATCTTCACGCAGTATCGGGCAACCGGCGAACTGCTCGTACGGCATATGGCCGAACAGTTCGCGATCACCGCGCCGTTCTTCCACGGCGGCCTCTCGCAGTCCGAACGTGCCGCCATCGTCGAGGAGTTCCAGTCCCCGGCAGGCCCGCCGGTACTGATCCTGAGCCTGCGGGCGGCCGGCACCGGCCTCACTCTGACCCGGGCCGCCGATGTGATCCATTTCGATCGCTGGTGGAATCCCGCGGTCGAATCCCAGGCCTCCGATCGCGTGCACCGCATCGGCCAGACCCGCACCGTGACGATCACCACACTCACCTCGGCGACCACCGTCGAAGAACACATCGCGGATATGCAGCGGCGCAAATCTGCGCTCACCGAACTCGGCGGCGGCACCGGTATCGCCGAGCTCGCCCGGCTCGACGACGACAGGCTGCTGGAAGTGCTGCGGCGGAAGCGAGGAAGCTGATGGCCGACAACGAATTCGGTTATACGCGGTGGGGTATGGACTGGGTCCGGCTGGCCGAGCCGCTACGCCAGACCCGCCCCGATCCACTACTCCCCCGGGCACGCAGTATCGCCCGCAACAACGGCGTACGGACCGAGACCGAGGGCCGGATCGTGCGAGCGCATATCCACCGTGGGGGTCAGGCGTCGGTCACTCATATCGAACTCACGCCGCTCCCCCGCGCGACGGTCACGGGGCTGGCCCCGATCATCGGCACCGCGCCGGCGGTGCCGACCGACGATATGTACGCGACCGCGATCGACGCCGGTATCTCATTGGCTCCGGAACCGGCCGCGATCGACTGCTCGTGCACCGCCCGCACCGCACGGTGCGTCCACGTGCTGGCCACGTTCTACGAGCTCGCGCGCCAGGTCGACCAGAATCCCCGATTCGGCCTGGATCTCCAGGGCTACGGCCATGATCCGGGTCCGGACGATTCAGCGGTACCCACCGAGGTCCCTCGCTGGGTACCGCTGAACACCCTGGACCCCGCGGAGTTCTTCGAAGCCTGAGTCTCCGGGCCGGGACCCGGCGGATCCGATGCGTCGCTGCACGCCGGTACGTGCGGTCGAAGAGGTGCTGATCGGTCCTCATACAGCCCGAGCAGCGTATTCAGCGCGGCAGCGCCTTGCAGCAGCGCCCCGGAGCGGGTGTCGATCCGGATAGCGCGGGCGGTCAGCGCGGCCGCCAGATCGTCCCACCCGCGCCACCCGCGCAACTGCGGAACCAACTGCCGCAGCGGTTCGATCCCGTAGCCCGCCAGCCGGAGTTGATGGACCAGGCGGGCGGCACGCACATCGGCCGGTGCGTACCGCCGGGTTTCCCGGCCGGTGGAGCGGTGCGGTACGACCAGCCCCGCCGAATCCCAGTACCGCAGGGTCGAGGGGCGAACGCCGAGCGCCCGCGAGAGCTCGGAAATACTCATCGCGTCCGCCGGACGGAGATCACCGAGAGGTTCGTCGGCGATGGCGCGAGCCGCCGCGCGCGCGGTATCGAGATCACGGCGTTCGCGGTCCAACCCGGCGTGCGCGGTATCCAGCAGCGCGTATACCCGGCCGAGTTCCCGGGAGTGTGCCGCGCGCAGGATCGTCTTCGCCGCCGCGGGATCGGCGCCGGCCGCCAATCCGCGATAGGCACGCGCGGACCACACGTGGGTCTCGCCGTAGGTGCGATAGCCGGCCCGGGTCCGCGGCGCGGCGGGCAGCGCACCGTCACGCTCCAGGTTCCGCAACTGCTGGACGGAATACCCGGTGCGGCGCGCCACCTCAGCCGTCCGTAGCACGGCCGAGTTGCGGCTTTCCACAGCATCACCTGCCTCTTGACGGCCGGAAGTCTCCACGAGCACTTCAATGTAACGCTGGAATCCATGACCATCGATGAGATCATCGGATACATCGCCGCACTCGGCGGCGTACTGACCGTGCGTCCCGGCCCCGGCGACGGCTCACCCGAAATCGCCTGGGGTGACACTTTCTTCTACTACGCACCCGACGGCGAGGTTCCGGCCCGGACCCAGCCGTTCGCGACCATCGTCACCAAGGACTACCCCGGGGACGAGCGGTCGCGACTCGACCGCCCGGGAACCTTCCGGGTGAACATCGCCGTAGGCGCGGAAATCTTCCAGGCCTGGACCGGGCACTCTCCGCGCGAGACGAATACGAACAGCGACGACCCCAGTGCCGCCGATACCGTGATCGCGCACCCCGTGTACGCGACCGCTGGATGGCTGGCGGTGGTAGATCCGGGCCCCGGCACGGCACAGGCCGTCCGGGAAATGCTCCGCACGGCCCACGATCGTGCGCGCTCACGCAGCCGGCGGCACTGAAAGGTTCACGAGGACCGCACGGCCGTACTACCTGCCAACGATCGCCGCCCGGTCAGCGCGGACGACGACAACACCTTCCGTTTCTCATATCCGGGCCGCGGTCTCCCGGCACGAAGGACTACCGATAACGAGTCCCGCCGTTCCGGTCCGGTAGTCGACGCCGTGCGCCGGCCTGCCGAGCGACCGGATCACATACGACGCAGCGCGGCGATGCGCTCACCCAACTGGTCCACCGTGGCCAGGGCTGTGGGCGGGCCGCCGCACTGTCGCCGCAGTTCGCCGTGAATGACCCCGTGCGGTTTCCCCGTCCGGTGATGATGCATTGCCACCAGGCTGTTCAGTTCACGACGCAACTCACCCAGTTTGTCGGCCGTCGCCACCCGTTCGGCGGCGTTACCGGCCGGTGCCGGTGCGGGCGCGGCCGGTTCGGCCTTGGACCTCTCCGCGACCTGCTTAGCCTGTCGTTCCCGCAGCAGCGCACGCATCTGCTCGGCGTCGAGCAGACCCGGAATGCCGAGGTAATCGGCTTCTTCCGTACTACCGGAGAAAGTCGCCGTACCGAACGAGGAACCGTCGTAGATCACCTGGTCCAGTTCGGCGTCCGCGGCGAGCGGGACGAATGCTTTCTCTTCCTCGCCGGGCTCGTCTTTCTGTTTGTTCGCATCGATCAGCAGCTCGTCGTCGAGACCGTCCTTCTCCCGGTGCGGTTTTCCGATGACATGATCGCGCTGGACCTCGAGCTGCGCGGCCAGATCCAGGAGTACCGGTACCGAGGGCAGGAAAACGCTGGCCGTCTCGCCGGACCGCCGGGCACGCACGAACCGGCCGATCGCCTGGGCGAAATACAGCGGCGTGGACGCACTGGTGGCATACACCCCGACGGCCAGCCGCGGGACGTCCACCCCTTCCGAGACCATCCGCACCGCGACCATCCACGGCTGATTACCGGTGCTGAACTCACTGATCCGGGCCGATGACGTCGGATCGTCGGACAGCACCAGCACCGGTTTGTTCCCCGTGAGATGTTCCAGCAGTTCGGCATAGGAGCGGGCGCGCTCCTGGTCCGAGGCGATCACCAGACCGCCGGCGTCGGGCATACCCGCCGTACGCAGCTGCGCCAGCCGCATATCCGCGGCGCGCAATACCGCGTAGATCCAATCGCCCGCGGGGTCGAGTGCGGTGCGCCAGGCCCGGGCGGTCTGTTCGGCGTTCAGCGGTTCGCCGAGCCGGGCCGTGTACTCCTCGCCCGCGCTGTCGCGCCAATGCGCCTCACCGGAATAGGCGAGGAAAACGACCGGACGCACGACTCCGTCGGCCAATGCCTCCGAATAGCCGTAGGAGTGGTCCGCGCGTGATCGCGGCAGTCCGGCCTCGTCGGGTTCGTAGGTGATGAACGGAATCTGGCTGTCGTCGCTACGGAACGGGGTTCCGGTGAGAGCCAGCCGGCGGGTTGCGTCATCGAAGGCCTCGGCCACCGCGTCGCCCCAGGTCTTCGCGTCGCCGGCGTGATGGATCTCGTCCAGGATCACCAGTGTGCGCCGGTTCTCGGTGCGTACACGGTGTTTGAACGGATGCGCCGCGACCTGGGCATAGGTGACGACCACGCCGTGGTAGTCACCCGAGGTAGCACCGGTCGAGTTGGAGAAATTCGAGTCCAGCGCGATTCCCGCACGCGCCGCCGAGGCCGACCACTGGTGTTTGAGGTGCTCGGTCGGGGCGACCACGGTGATCTGGTCGACCGTGCGATCGGCCAGTAGTTCGGCCGCCACCCGCAGCGCGAAGGTGGTCTTACCCGCACCCGGGGTCGCGACCGCGAGGAAATCACGCGGTTTGGTGGCCAGATACCGGGTCAGCGCGCGCCGCTGCCAGGCGCGCAGGGACGCACCCGGAACTTCCGTCGCAGTGGCGCCACTCGCATCGGTCACGGAGACAAACACTAGCGGCCACCGCCGCTATGGCGCCAAACCGACGCGGGCGGCGCGACGGGTGTCACATCGACGTACCGCCGGTAACCGGCGATTCATCTGCCGACCGCCGACACGTTCGCCGTGCGCCACACCACAGGGTGCCCGGGTAGGCGATGCTGGACTGATCATGCACAGCTACGGAAACGATCCCGGGACCACCCCCGCGGGTACCTCGTGGCCGCGGCATGCCCTGGTCCAGATCCGGCGGCTGATCGTCCGGGTGGCCGTGAAATCCTGGAAGGACTCCATTTTCGCCAAATCGGCCGCCGCCGCCTTCTGGCAGACTCTGTCGCTGGTACCGCTGCTTTTCGGGTTATTGGGCGGCCTGGGATACGTCAGCGGCCTGTTCGGCCCGGACACGGTCGAGATCGTCGAATCGAAAATCCTGACCTTCAGCCGTGATCTCTTCAATCCCAGCGTTGTCACCGATCTCATCGAACCGACCGTCCGCGATGTCCTCGGCCAGGGCCGCGCGGCCTTCGTCTCGGTCGGCTTCGTGCTCTCGCTGTGGGCGGGCTCGTCGGCCATGGCGACCTTCGTCGACGCGATCGTGGAAGCGCATGATCAGCAGGACGCCCGGCACCCGGTCTGGCAGCGCATCTTCGCCCTGCTGCTGTACGTGCAATTCCTGGTGGCGGCGGTTTTCATCCTGCCGCTGGTCGCGCTCGGACCGGTACTGATCGGCCGGATCCTGCCCGAGGCCTGGCGCGAACCCGGACTGCGACTGATCGACACGTTCTACTACCCCGCTGTGGGGTTACTGCTCATCGTCGGCCTGGCCACCCTGTACAAACTCGCCCTGCACAGTTCACTGCCGTACCACCGGCTGTTCTGGGGGGCACTGCTGGCCGGAGTGTTCTTCATGGCGGCCAGCGAGGTGCTGCGCCGGTACCTGGCGCTGGTCACCCGGACCGGGGTCACCTATGGCGCGCTGGCCACCCCGATCGCCTTTCTGCTGTTCACGTTCTTCCTCGGTTTCGCGGTGATCCTGGGCGCCGAGTTCAACGCCGCGGTGCAGGAGCTCTGGCCCGCCCGGGCTACCCGGATCGACCAGTTCAAGGCATGGCTGGCCAAACGCCGCGAGCCGGCCTCGGACGACGAGGACCGCGAGCCGCTGGAGCCGGGCGCGCACCGGATCCCGCCGCATCGACGCGGGCGTGATCACGAGACGCGGACACGCGGTAACGGCACCGGTGGCACACCGGCGCCGTCGACGACGCCCTGATCCCGCGCTCAGTCGCCCTTACGCAGCTGCTCGTAGACCTTCTTGCATTCCGGGCAGACCGGCGAACCGGGCTTCGCCGAGCGGGTCACCGGGAACACTTCGCCGCACAGCGCGACCACCATCGTGCCCATCACGGCACTCTCGGCGATCCGGTCCTTCTTCACGTAGTGGAAGAATTTCGGCGTGTCGTCACCGGTGGTCTCGTCGGTGGACGTATCGGGGCGAACCAGAGTATCGGTACTCACGAACTCCATGATGCCGTACGCCCGCGATATCCTCACGCACGCGGGGACCCCACCGGGGTTACGCCCGTGTCCCGGGAGTGCAAGACTCGAAGGTATGCAGCAGCACGGCGAAGACTCCGGGCCCGGCTCGGAGCATATCGACGCCGGTGCGAGCGGTCTCGGTGAACAGGAACGCAACGGCGCACCGCGGCCGGCCCGTCCCGCCCGTTCGTCCGGATACTTCCCCGGCGACGACGCCAGACACGCGGCGCTCATCACCGAGGCGGCCCCCTCCTTCGAAGACCAGCACCGGGCCCGGGTACGCCGGTACACGATCATCATGGCGTTCCGGATACCGGCGCTGGTCCTGGCCGGAATCTCCTACGCCGTCTTCGAGAACGGCCTGATCGCGTTACTGATCATGGCGGCCTCGGTGCCGCTGCCGTGGATCGCGGTGCTCGTCGCCAACGATCGCCCGCCGCGGGACAAGAACGAGCCCAGCCGCTGGGATCGGCCGCGGACGGCGCTGGAGGAACGCAACCACGACGCGATCGACGGATAGAACGTAACGGGCGTCCGGGTACCGGGACCGCCGCCGCCGGGTGGCAGAGTACGGCTGTGCCCACCTACGGATCGACCGTCCGATCACCACTGACCGCACTGTGCCCGGACCTGCGCACGGCCCTGACCCGCGTGGGTTACAACGCCGGCAACCTCCTCGAAGTGCTGGGCACGGAAGCGCACAGTGCGCTGGGGCGCGCGGAATCGGTACCGGTCCGGCGTATCGCGCGCTCGGCCGGTGAGCTGGGCACGCTGGTGCGACTGTTCCTGCTCGGCGATGCTCTCGCCGAACAGGACGTGGCCGCCGCCCTGGCGCCGGTCGCGGTGGCCGACGCGGTCGCGGCGGGACTTCTGACCTCAGCAGGGGACCAGGTCCGGGCAGCGCTCGATCTGCGCCCGCTGGATACCGGCGCCGGTACCCGCTGGGTCCTATCCGACCTGGATGATTCGATGCACCGCCGGACACTGACCGAGGACCACGTACTCGGCGTCGGCCATGCCTCGCTGTCCCTGCTGCGGGCCACACCCACGGCTGCGGTCGGATCGGTGCTGGATCTCGGCACCGGCTGCGGTGTTCAGGCCGTCCACGCGGCGACCTACGCCCGCTCGGTGACGGCCACCGATGTCAACCCGCGGGCGCTGTGGCTGGCCGAGGCCACCGCCGCGCTGAACGAACTCGAACTCGAACTGATCGCCGGATCGTGGTTCGACCCGGTCGCGGGGCGCCGGTTCGATCAGGTGGTCGCCAATCCGCCCTTCGTCGTCGGTCCCGCCCGGATCGAGCACACCTACCGCGATTCCGGACTCGCCCTCGACGGTGCGAGCGAGCTGGTGATCTCCCGCACCCCGGATCTGCTCGCACCCGGCGGGACGGCCTCTGTGCTGGCCGCCTGGGTGCACACCGAAGGCACGGATTGGCGGCAGCGGGTCGCGAGCTGGTTGCCCGCCCACGGTATCGACGCGTGGATTGTCCAGCGCGATATCGCCGATCCCGCCCTCTACGTCGGCACTTGGTTACGTGACGCCGGACTGGATCCCCGCAGTGCGGCGGCCCAGGACCGGGCCGAGGATTGGCTCACGGCGCTGGAGGACGCGGGCGTCACCGGTATCGGCTTCGGTTTCGTCTACCTGCGCGCGATCGACGGACCGACCGAGGTGCTGGCCGAGGACCTGACCCACGGTTTCGACGATCCGCTCGGGGCGGAAGCGCTGGCCCATTTCGAGCGGTCCGCCTGGTTACGTGCCGTGGCCGCGGATCCCGCCGTGGCCTGGCGGTCCCGGTACCGGGTCGATCCGGCGACCGCGCTGGAACGGGTCTACCTACCGGGCGACGAAGGCTGGGAACAGCGGGTCACCCGGCTGCACCGGGGCGACGGGCCCCGCTGGCAGCACGAGGTGGACGAGACCACCGTCTCCCTGCTGGCGGGAATGCGGCCGGACGGCCTGCCGTTGTACGAACTGATCGAACTGCTGGCACTGTCCCAGGGATTCGACGAGGTGAATACGGAGTTCGCCGAGGCGGCGCTGGGGGTGGTCACCGGTCTGGTGCGGCACGGGCTGGTACACCCCGTCTGACCGGCTCGGCCGGGCGACGTCCGTGCGCGGGCCGCGCAGGCCCCGACGACAGTGGAAGACACGCCCGATGTCGTGCCCGCGGCGGTGGCACCGAGTTTCCCGAAGCGTTTCGTTCTCAGGAACTTCTCAGAACGTAACGGTGGAAACCCCAGTTCAGAGCGGTTTATTCGCACCCGGTGAGGGAACTTTCCCAATGTCGGGTCCGTTGTTCGGAGTGAGACACCACCGACAGGAGGCAAGTCATGACAAGCCCCGCCACCACTCGTGTGCGCCCCAGTGATACGGACCTCGACGCCCAGAGCCCTGCAGCCGACTTGGTACGCGTGTACCTGAACGGGATCGGCCGGACCGCCCTGCTCACCGCCGCCGACGAAGTGGAACTGGCCAAGCGCATCGAGGCGGGTCTCTATGCCCAGCACCTGCTGGCGACCGGCAAGCGACTGTCGGCGACCCGCAAGCGTGATCTGGCGATCGTGGTCCGGGAGGGCCAAACGGCACGGTCGCATCTGCTGGAAGCAAACCTGCGTCTGGTCGTCTCGCTCGCCAAGCGGTACACGGGCAGGGGGATGCCGCTACTGGACCTGATCCAAGAGGGCAACCTCGGCCTGATCCGCGCGATGGAGAAGTTCGACTACGCCAAGGGCTTCAAATTCTCCACCTACGCGACGTGGTGGATCCGCCAGGCCATCACCCGCGGTATGGCCGATCAGAGCCGCACCATCCGGCTCCCGGTCCACCTCGTGGAACAGGTCAACAAGCTCGCCCGGATCAAGCGCGAACTGCATCAGCAGCTCGGCCGGGAAGCCACCGACGCGGAACTCGCGGCGGAATCGGGCATCGCGGTGGAGAAGATCGCCGATCTGCTCGACCACAGCCGCGATCCGGTGAGCCTGGATATGCCGGTCGGTAACGACGAAGAAGCGCCGCTGGGCGATTTCATCGAGGATTCGGAGGCGACATCGGCCGAAAGCGCCGTGATCGCCGGGCTGCTGCACCACGATGTCCGCAGTGTGCTGAACACTCTGGACGAACGCGAACAGCAGGTCATCCGGCTGCGGTTCGGCCTCGATGACGGCCAGCCGCGCACGCTCGACCAGATCGGCAAGCTGTTCGGCCTCTCCCGCGAGCGGGTCCGCCAGATCGAACGCGAGGTCATGTCGAAGCTCCGCAAGGGTGAGCGAGCCGATCGTCTCCGCGCCTACGCCAGCTGACCTGCCGCACAGGACAACGATGACCGGCCCCTCGGCCGGTCATCGGCGTAACCGAACCGGCGGCGCGATCCACTGAAACGGCTGCTGCGCGCGCCGGCGTCACCCCAGGCGACGCGGGCCGATATCGAATCGACTCGGCTGCGGTCCGATCCGGGCCCGGGCGTACAGGATCGCCGCCGATTCCGGGCTGGCCAGCACCGGTTCACACGATAGCTCGCGCATCTCGGGCAGATCGTCGAACAGGGCCGAGATACGCCTGGTCAGGTCGATCAAGGCCGCCTTGTCGACCCGGGGGCTCGCCGGGGTGCCATTGAGCAGCGGCGCCGCCCGCGGCGCGTCGATCAGAGTCGCGGCCTCCTCCGCGGAGAGCGGTAACGCGCGGTAGGCGCGGTCGCCGAGCAATTCGATAATCGGCCCCGACAGCCCGAATTCGATCACCGACCCGAACGCGGGATCATCTTGCACCCGCAGTACGCAGCCGACCCCTTTGGGTGCCATCCGCTGAATATGCACCAGTGGATCGCCACACAGCTCGACCAGATCGCGGTAGGCCTGGCGCACCGCCTCGGGCCGCCACAGGTCCAGCCGCACCCAGCTCATATCGGGCCGGCTGCGCCACCCCTCGTTCGTCGCCTTCGCGGCCACCGGATAGCCCAGTGCTTCCGCCGCCGCCACCGCGGCCTCGATATCGGCGGCCGCGCGGAAATCCACGACGGAAATGCCGTAGCAGGCCAGCAGGGCAACGGTTTCGTCGTCGGCCAGCCACCGCCCGTCCGGGTCGCTCATCCATCGCCCCATCAGCGTGACGGCTCGCTCGCTGTCGATTCCGGCCGGACGTCCGGTTTCGGCACCGGGCCGGGTATCGCCGTCCGGGGCGGATGCCGCCGGCAGATCCCGCCAGCGGGCGTAGCGCTGCACCCGGGCCAAAGCCCGGACCGCGCGCGCCGGATCCGGGAAGGACGGGATGGACCCCCGGACCGCGGCCGCCCCCGGGCCGCGGACGGCGAGCAGATCGGGGATACCGTCGCCACTGGCGAAGGTGGTCAGTACCGGCTTCGCTTCGGGTACGGCGGCCACGGCCGCCCGGATCGCTTCCGCGTAGCCGGTCTGCGGTAGTGGAATGGGCGGCGCGAAGATCACGATCACCGCATCGGTATCGGGCGAGCTCAGGGCGGCGGTGACAGCGGTGAGGTAATCCGCGGGCGTGGCCTGCGGGCCGAGATCCACCGGTTCCACCGCGGTGAGGCCCTCGCTGCGCGCGGCGTCCGCGGTCAGCCAGTTCAGGGCCGTACTGTTGCCCACGATCGCCGGGCGCGCGCCGCGCGGTAACGGCTGGTAGCCGAGCAATGCGACGCAATCGAACATCTCCGAGATGGATTCCGCCTGAACGACACCGGACTGAGCGAACAGGTCACGAACCACGGCCCGGTCCAGCTCCCCATCCGAATCCCCTCGCGCGGCAAGGCGGCTCGGGCTCACGGCCACGATCGGCTTGTTCCGGGCGACCCGGCGCGCGATCCGGGAGAACTTCCGGGGATTTCCGAAACTCTCCAGGTACAACAGGATCACATCGGTATCGGGGTCGGTATCCCAGTACTGCAGGAGGTCGTTACCGGAGACGTCGGCGCGGTTCCCGGCGGATACGAATGTGGACAGGCCAAGATTGCGCGCGGCTGCCTCGGCCAGAATCGCGACCCCCAAAGGCCCGGACTGACAGAAGAACCCGATCCGCCCGCGACCCGGTAACACCGTGGCCAGGGTCGCGTTGAGCCCGACCGCCGGATCGGTGTTGGCGATTCCGAGTGCACTGGGCCCGACGACACGCATCCCGTGCCCGCGGGCCGCCGCGACCAGATCGGCTTCGGCGGCGCGGCCGTCCTCTCCGGTCTCGCTGAACCCGGCCGACAGCACCAGCAGGCCCTTGACGCCCTTGGCCATACAGTCGTCGAGCACCGAACTGATCGCGGCGGCCGGCACCGCGACGACCGCGAGATCCACCTCGTCCGGGATATCGCGGACGGTCGGATAGGCATGCACCCCACGGACGGACCGCCGATCGGGATTCACCGGATACACCGCACCGTGGAATGTGCCGTCGAGCAGATTTGCCAGCACCACCCCGCCGACCCGGCCGGTACTGGGAGTCGCGCCGATCACCGCGACCGCACGCGGTGCGAGCAGGTTGCCGACACTGCGCGCCTCCGTGGCACGCTCGCGCGCATTGCGTACCGAACGCAGCGCCTCGCTCGGATCGATGGCGAATTCCAGGTGCAGCACCGACCCGTCCCGGCTGCGTTCCACCTGGTAGCCGGCCTCCCGGAACACGGTGACCATCACCGTGTTCTGGGCCAGCACCTCGGCGACGAAGGTATCGATCCCGTTCTCCGCGGCCGCACCCGCCAGATGTTCCAGCAGAATCGAGCCGAGCCCCCGGCCCTGGTGTCCGTCGGCGACCACGAAAGCGACCTCCGCGGCCCGGCCACCGGCCCGGTCGAGCAGTTCGTACCGGCCGACGGCGATGATCGATTCGCCGAGCACGATCACCAATCCGACGCGGTCGCGATAGTCGACATGGGTGGTGCGGTACAGATCCTTCGGCGAAATCCTGGGATAGGGCCCGAAATAGCGCAGATAGCGCGTGCGCTCGGACAAGGCGACGTGGAACCGCTGCAGTTCGTCGGCGTCGGCCGGGGTGATCGGGCGCAGTCGCACCACACCACCGTCGGACGCCAGGACGTCGGCGTGCCAGTGCTGGGGTGCCGGTGCCGGATCGGCGGGAACGCTGTCGGCGGGGTCAGTCACGCGGGTCCTCCGGGTCCAGGCCGAGCGGGCCGAAGCTGGCCCGGCGAGTGGCGAGGACGGCGGTATCGGCCGCGCGTTGCGCGCGGTCGAACCGGGCATCCCCGGTTTCCGCGGTCCCCCCCGGTCCGTCCCAGCGCTGGAACGCGATATCCACACCGTCGCCCATTGTGCGGGGCGGCGATATCCGCGGCCTGTCGGTATGCACGAGGTCGATCCAATCCTGCGGTATCGCGGTCGCTGGGTCCACCGGGCGGTCGAGAGCGATGCCCAGCAGGTGGGTCCACGCCCGTGGCACCACCCGGACCAGCCCGTACCCGCCGCCGCCGACAGCCAGCCATCGCCCCTCGGCGTAGCGATCGGCCAGGTCCCGCATGGCGGCGAAAGCGGCCCGCTGACCCTCCACGCCGAGTTCGAGCTCGGCGAGCGGATCCTCACGGTGGGTGTCCACCCCGCACTGGCTGACCACCAGCTGCGGCCGGAAGGCCGCGACCGCCCCGGGCACCACCGCGTGGAAGGCACGCAGCCATTGCGGGTCGCGGGTGCCCGGCAGCAACGGAAGGTTGATCGCGGTGCCGTCGCCAGGCCCGCTCCCGGTTTCCTCCGGCCAGCCGGTGTTCGGCCACAGCGTCGCCGGGTGCTGGTGGATCGAGATGGTCAGCACCCGCGGATCCCGGTAGAAGGCGTGCTGCACTCCGTCGCCGTGGTGCACATCCACGTCGATATAGGCGATCCGGTCGAAACCGTGGTCCAGCAGCCAGGAGATCGCCACCGCGGCGTCGTTGTACACACAGAAGCCGGCTGCCCGCCCCGGCATCGCGTGATGCATACCGCCACCGATGCTCACCGCCCGGCGGGTCGTCCCGGCCGCGATCGCCCGCGCGGCGGCGAGCGTACCGCCCACGATCACCGACGAGGCCTCGTGCATTCGCGGAAAGACCGGATTATCGGCCGAGCCCAGCCCGTACGGCGGGTCCGTGGACTCCGCGCCCGGTAGCGGCCCCGGCACCGCGTGGCGCACTGCCTCTATGTAGTCCGCGGCGTGCACCCGGAGCAGGTCGGCGCTATCGGCCGGGCCGGGCCGCAGGGTTTCGATGCCCTCCAGCACACCGAGTGATTGCGCCAGTGCCATGGTGTACCGCAGGCGAACGGGTTTCATCGGGTGTTCGGGGGTCCACGAGTAGTCCAGGAACCGCTCGGTCCACACGACTGTCGCCGCGGGTTCGTGACCTCGATTCGGCTCCGATGCTGAAGTGGCCATGATCGCAACCGTATCGGGAAGGGCGGAACCCCATCGGACGTTGTCATGCAGTAGAAATACATGTATGTGCGACAGCGGCGCCGGAACCGCGCGCCGCCAGTTTTCCCATCGCGTCACGCGACCCGCTCCGTCCGACCGGGGTCGCTGGTGCGCAGGTAGAATTCGTGCCGACGAAGGGGCAACAGTGAAGGATCTGGTCGACACCACGGAGATGTATCTCCGTACCATCTACGACCTCGAGGAGGAGGGCGTAGTACCCCTGCGCGCCCGGATCGCCGAGCGTCTCGAGCAGAGCGGACCGACGGTGAGCCAGACCGTGGCACGGATGGAGCGTGACGGACTGCTCCTTGTCGCGGGTGACCGGCACCTGGAGCTGACCGATAAGGGCCGCAGTATGGCGGTCGCCGTGATGCGCAAACACCGGCTCGCCGAGCGTCTGCTGGTGGATATCATCGGCTTGGACTGGCAGAACGTCCATGCCGAGGCCTGTCGCTGGGAGCATGTGATGAGCGAGGACGTCGAACGACGTCTGGTCGAGGTGCTCAACCATCCCACCACCTCGCCGTACGGCAACCCCATCCCCGGCCTGGACGAACTCGGTATCGCTGCCGAACTGTTCGAGGAGCCGCTCAAACGGCTCTCGGAGCTGCCGCAGGGACAGACCCACGCCGTGGTGGTGCGCCGGCTGGCCGAGCATATCCAGACCGACCCCGAAGTCATCGGCCGTTTGCGCGAGGCGGGCGTGGTTCCGGATGCCCGGGTGACGGTCGAGAACAAACCGGGAGCCGTGGTGATCACCGTACCGGGCCATGGGAACTACGAACTTCCCGATGAACTTGCCCACGCCGTCCAGGTTAAGTTGGTCTGAGCTATGAAACTCCTGGTCACCGGCGGTGCCGGTTATGTTGGCGGCGTCTGCGCGCTCGTTCTGCGCGAGCAGGGTCATGAGGTCGTGGTCGTGGACGATCTGTCGACCGGTAACGCGGACGGAGTGCCCGCGGGTGTCGAGTTCGTCGAAGGGGATGTGGCCGAGACCGCGCCGGATCTGCTGCGCACCCGGAAATTCGACGGCGTGCTGCATTTCGCGGCACAGTCGCTGGTCGGCGAATCGGTGCAACTGCCGGAGAAGTACTGGCACGGCAATGTGGTGAAAACACTCACGTTGCTCGATGCCATGCGGGAGACCGGAACGCCCCGGCTGGTCTTCTCCTCGACCGCGGCGGTGTACGGCGAACCGGAGCAGGTCCCGATCACCGAGGACGCCCCGGCCCGGCCCACCAACCCCTACGGCGCGTCCAAACTCGCCATCGACCACGCGATCACGTCGTACTCGGTCGCGCACGGCCTGGCCGCGACCAGTTTGCGCTATTTCAACGTCGCCGGCGCTTACGGCGGTCTCGGTGAGAACCGGGTGGTGGAAACCCATTTGATTCCGCTGGTGTTGCAGGTCGCCGCCGGCCACCGCGATTCCATCGCGGTATTCGGCACCGATTGGCCCACTCCGGACGGGACCGCGGTCCGCGATTACATCCACATTCTGGATCTGGCGCAGGCGCATCTGCTGGCTCTGGAAACCGCCGCGGCGGGAACCCATCGCGTTTTCAATCTCGGCAGCGGCACCGGTTTCTCGGTGCGCGAGGTGATCTCGGCGTGCGAACGGGTCACCGGCCGCCCGATCGAGGCGGTCGACGCACCCCGCCGGGCCGGGGATCCGGCTGTGCTGATCGCCTCCAGCGCGCGAGCGGTCGACGAACTCGGCTGGAAACCGCAGCACAACGATCTCGACGAGATCGTATCCGCCGCGTGGGAGTATCTGCGGGGTCTCGGGTCGCGCGCGCACAGCGCCCGCTGACCCCGGTCCGCCCGAGCTCACCACTGCGCCGCGTCCAGGTCTACTCCGAAGGCCGCGGCGCAGTCCCGTCCACACCGCGCCAGATCTCGGAGACGTTCGGGGCGCATCCCGGCTTCGAGCGCGGTATGCAGCAGAGCGGCCATGGAGTGCTGCGGATCGGCCTCCAGGGCAGCGTCCAGGGCAATCCCGGCGAATGGGCCGTCGCCTCGGACGTAAGCGAAATAGCCCAGCAGGGCGGCCGTTTCGGCGCGGTCGGCACCGCGTAGCGCGGAGGTCAGCCGGACCCACAACTGTTCGGCAGCCTCCGCGTGCGCAGTCCCGGCGAGGGCGAACATACAATCACGGAGTTCACGGTCACGGAGCGCGACGGCGATTTCCGCGAGTTCTCGCGCGGCGAGTTCCGCACCGGATTCGGCGCTCACGATCAGCCAGAGCACGGTCATGAGTTCACCGCGCAGGAATCCGATCGGATCCTCCCGCCCGGCCGCCGCCGCGTATCGGTCCTTGGCCCGGGCTCTGGCCGCGTCCAGTTCGGCCGAGACCTCGGCGCACAGCGGGCTGTCGGCCGCGATCAGCGCCGTGAGTTCGTCTCGGCTGTGCCGAACGGGCCGGCCGTCGAGTACCCGGCTCAGGGTCACCCTGGAGGTGGCCGGGTCGGCGATGCGACCGTACTGCCCCGGATCTGTCAGGCTCCACCATGGATCGCCGGCGGAAATCGTGTGAGCAGCCCACGCGGCCCGCACCGGCACGGCAGCCGACGCGAGCCGCCGCTCCAATTCCCCCAGCACCGGAATATGTTGCGGTACCGATATTTCCGGATCCTTCAGACTGTCGTCGACGAGAACCACGAGCACACCCGTTACTCCGGGCCGGGCGCAAACCCGGGCGGCCGCCGCGGCGACCGTCGCATCGTCGGCCGGACTGCGGGTGGCCGGTTGCCACAGGTCGAACCGGACCACCAGATCGATGGCCGCACTACGCGGTGTGGCGGGCACATCGCACAGGACCGCCAGCACCAGCGAACGTTCCGGGCGGAAGCCGAGCAGGGCGGGAATCGCCGCGATCAGATCGCCCGGGTCGTCGAGCCGGGCGGGTCCGGGGCGGGCGAACCAGTCGTATTCGGCACCCGGCCCCTCGGCGCAGCGAAGCAGCCCTTCGGCGAACGGCCGATCATCGGCCCGCGCGGGCCGAGCGGCGGCATCGGGTGCGGCGGCAGGGGCCACAGCTGGGCCCGCGGGCCGCGGCGAATCGGCGGACAGTGCCCGCGCCGTCGGGCAGCGGCCGGTACGGGAGGACACGGTGCCGGGCCCGGTGGTGAACGGGTGGCCGGGCGCCGGGGACGTGCCGGCGGAGAGCGGGGAGGCGAAGGGCGCTGCGGGAGTCATGGACCGATCATGCGGCGGCCGCCGACGCCGCTCGCCGCCGCGAACTGGGTGAATACCGAAAACAGATAAGTCTGGGGATAACTTCGGGTTGTGCACAGATCCGAGACCCGGACAGTAGATCTCCCGCAGCCGGCGAGCCGAAAGCGGCACATTTACGCGCCCGCTGTGCCACACTCCCCCTGCGCTCGCCGGCCACAACACCCCGCTACGGCATCGCTGCCGCTCGGGACCGGGAATTCACCGGCGGCGGGTGCTGTTGTCATCACAGAGAGCCGATGTCCGGCCGCGTGTGGCCGTTCATCGTCGTGGGGGACAATGGAGTGTGATTCGCGGCTCGCGGCGTGGCAGCGAATAACAGCATGGTGCTCGACCGGCCCGCCGACGGATCGCGCAGGAAGGAGTACGCGATGGACTACGAGTCGCGAATGTACGAACTGGAGTTCCCCGCTCCGCAGCTGTCCGCCGACGACGGCTCGGGGCCGGTTCTGGTACACGGCCTCGAGGGTTACTCCGATGCCGGTCACGCCGTACGGCTGGCCACAACCCATCTGCGGGAGAGCCTCGAAAGCGAACTCGTCGCCTCGTTCGATGTCGACGAACTGCTGGACTACCGGTCGCGGCGGCCGTTGATGACCTTCAAATCGGACCATTTCGCCGACTACGCCGAGCCCGAGCTCAACCTCTGGGCGGTGCGCGATACCGCTGGTACACCGTTTCTGCTGCTCGCCGGTATGGAACCGGATCTGCGCTGGGAGAAGTTCACCACCGCGGTCCGGCTGCTGGCCGAACAGCTCGGCGTGCGCCGCAGCATCGGGCTCAGCGCGATCCCGATGGCCATCCCGCATACTCGCCCGCTGGGAGTGACGGCGCACTCCTCGAATCGCGATCTCATCCCGGACAATCAACGCTGGCCGGGCGAGCTGCAGGTACCGGCGAGCGCATCCACGCTCCTGGAGTACCGGATGGCCCAGCACGGGCACGAATCACTGGGTTTCTCGGTCCATGTCCCCCATTACCTCGCCCAGACCTCCTACCCGGAGGCGGCGCAGACCCTGCTCGAACATCTCGGCGAGAATTCCGGGCTGCAGTTCCCGCTCGCCGCGCTCGGTGATGCGGCGGCGCGGGTACGTGAGCAGGTCAACGAGCATATCGCCGGTAACGCCGAGGTCGAGACGGTCGTGGCCGCGCTGGAGCGCCAGTACGACACCTTCGTCACCGCCCAGGAACGCCAGTCCAGCCTGCTGGTCGGAGAGGGCGAACTGCCCAGTGGCGACGAGCTGGGCGCCGAGTTCGAACGCTTCCTCGCCGAACAGGGCGGCTACACCGACGACGACGAGCAGAACTGACCGAGATCACCGGCACACGCCCACCGTGCCGGTGACAGCGGTGCAGCAGGCCGTAGGGTGTCCCGAGTGGATCTGACCGAACTGCTCGAGATACCGGGGACCGACGCCGACGCGTTGTACGAGTCGTTCGCGATATGGGCAGCCGAACAGGGCACACCGCTGTATCCCGCCCAGGACGAGGCGCTGATGGAGCTGGCGTCCGGGTCCCACGTCATCCTCGCCACGCCGACCGGATCGGGAAAATCGCTGGTCGCGGTGGGGGCGCATCTCTTCGCACTGGCCAGCGGCCGGCGCACCTACTACACGGCGCCCATCAAGGCGCTGGTGAGCGAGAAATTCTTCGCACTGTGCGATGTTTTCGGGGCCGACCGAGTCGGCATGGTGACCGGCGACGCGGCGGTCAACCCCACCGCCCCGATAATCTGTGCCACCGCCGAGATCCTGGCCAACCTCGCGTTGCGCGAGGGACCCGACGCCGACGTCGGCCAGGTGGTGATGGACGAATTCCATTTCTACGCCGATCCCGATCGCGGCTGGGCCTGGCAGGTTCCGCTGCTGGAGTTGCCGCGGGCGCAGTTCCTGCTCATGTCCGCGACCCTGGGTGAGGTGGATTTCTTCGCCGCGGATCTCGAACGGCGCACCTGCCGCGGCGCCGCGGTGGTGGCCGGCACCGAACGTCCGGTCCCGCTGAGCTTCTCCTACGCCCGAACCCCGATCACCGAAACTCTCACGGAATTGGTGACCACCCATCAGGCTCCGGTCTATGTCGTCCATTTCACCCAGGCCGCCGCGTTGGAGCGCGCCCAGGCACTGACCAGCGCGAATTTCTCCAGCCGCGCCGAAAAAGACGCTATCGCCGCGGCCCTCGGTGAGTTCCGCTTCTCGTCGGGTTTCGGTAAGACACTGTCGCGGTTGATCCGGCACGGTATCGGCGTGCATCACGCCGGGATGCTGCCCAAATACCGGCGGCTGGTCGAGCGGCTCGCCCAGGACGGGTTACTGAAAGTGGTGTGCGGCACCGACACCCTCGGTGTCGGCATCAATGTGCCCATTCGCACGGTACTGCTGACCGGGCTCACCAAGTTCGACGGCGTCCGCACCCGGCGCCTCAAAGCCCGGGAATTCCATCAGATCGCGGGCCGGGCGGGCCGGGCTGGGTTCGACACCATGGGCACGGTGGTGGTTCAGGCACCCGAACACGAGGTCGAGAACACCCGGCTCCTCGCCAAGGCCGGTGACGATCCGAAGAAGATGCGGAAGGTGCAGCGGCGCAAACCGCCCGAAGGATTCGTCTCGTGGAGCGAGGAGACCTTCGAACGTTTGGTGGCGGCCGCACCCGAACCGATGGTGTCGCGGTTCACGGTCACCAACTCCATGTTGCTGAACGTGATCGCGCGTCCGGGAAATTGTTTCCAGGCGATGCGCCATCTGCTGGAGGACAACCACGAGCCGCGGGCGGCGCAGCGCCGCCATATTCTGCGGGCTGTCCGGTTGTATCGGGCGCTGCGCGACGGCGGCGTGGTCCAGCAGTTGAGCGAACCCGACGATCAGGGTCGCTATGCCCGCCTGACGGTCGATCTGCAACGTGATTTCGCATTGGATCAGCCGTTGTCACCGTTCGCGCTCGCCGCCTTCGAACTGCTCGACACCGCCGCGCCGAACTATGCGCTCGATATGGTGTCACTGGTCGAGGCGACCCTCGAGGATCCGCGGCAGCTGCTGATGGCTCAGCAGCACAAGGCGCGGGGCGAGGCGATTGCCGAGATGAAGGCCGAGGGGATCGACTACGACGAGCGGATGGAACTGCTCGAGGAGATCACCTGGCCGAAACCGCTCGCGGAACTGATCGACGGCGCCTACGAGACCTACCGCGCCGGGCATCCGTGGCTGTCCGAATTCGCGCCGTCGCCGAAATCGGTGGTCCGGGATATGGTCGAGCGGGCGATGACCTTCACCGAGTTGATCTCGTACTACGAGCTCGCCCGCTCGGAAGGGGTGGTTTTGCGCTACCTCGCCGACGCCTATCGCGCACTGCGGCGCACCGTACCGGAGGCGGCCCGGACCGAGGAACTGGACGATCTCACCGAATGGCTGGGTGAGCTGGTGCGGCAGGTGGATTCCAGTCTGCTCGACGAATGGGAGCAGCTGACGAGCGCGGGCGCGGAAACCGATGCCGAGCAGATCGCGTTCGGCGCCGAGACCGTCCGTCCCATAACCGCCAATGAGCGTGCGTTCAAGGTCATGGTGCGCAACGCAATGTTCCGCCGAGTCGAGCTCGCGGCCCGGCAGCGCTGGACGGAGCTCGCGGAATCGGCCCCCGGCCCGGACTGGGCGGCCGACCTCGAGCCGTACTTCGCCGAATACGGAAGTATCGGAACAGGGCCGGACGCACGCGGCCCGCAACTGTTCCGGGTCGAGGCACGGCCCGGTTTCTGGCAGGTGCGCCAGATCCTCGACGATCCGTCCGGTGATCACGGATGGGCGATAATCGCGACGGTGGATCTGGCCGAATCCGATGCCGCGGGCGATGTGGTGTTCGACGAGGTCACGGTGGTATCCGGTTGACCGCCGGCACCGAGTGCGAATGAGTGAGGTCTGAGGGGTCGTGACGGCGGAGTTCACCGGCCGGCATGTGCTGGCCGAGTTCGGCGGGGTCGACAGCGCGCTGTGCGACGATATCGACCGCCTGCAGGCAGCGTTGCGTGAGGCGCTCACCGCCGCGGGCGTCACCATCTGCGAGATGGTGGGCAAACAGTTCGAACCGCACGGTGTCACCGTGCTCGCCCTGCTCGCCGAATCACACGCGTCGCTGCACACGTATCCGGAAACCGGGGATATCTTCGTCGATGTTTTCACCTGCGGCAGCGCCGCCGATAATGCCGGTACCGTCGCCGAACTCCTGCGCACCGCGCTGGCCCCCCGGTACGTGCGGATCTCGACAGTGCGCCGCGGCCGCGTTTCCGGACCCGGATGACCGGCACGCTCAACTCGATGCGACGGCGAACAGCATGTAGGCCATACCCAGGTCCATGATCAGGTGCGGCAGCACCGCAAGCGGCAGCCGGCCACCGGGTACCGCCGGGTGACCGGCCCACCGGAGCCGCCGGCCGCGCAGCGCGGTCAGTGTCACCACGATCGAATCCGCCAGGAACGCCAGGGCGAGAACGGTGACCGGTAGGGCACTCGCTCCCCCGCCGTGACCGGCGGAATGTCCGGACATGGTCGACAGCATCACCCCGGACGCGACCAGGTGATATCCGAGGGCGCCGATATGCTGTCGCGCGTTCCGCGGGCGGTTCCAGCCGACGATCCGGGCGGCCAGCAGAAGCGCGAAGACCAGGGTCATGGCGAGGAGCACTCCGTGCAGCGCGGGGGTGTGTGCCCGAGCCGGGAACAGCACCATGACCGACATCACCGCGCACATCAGCAGATGCGCCGCGGCCGATTCGTCGTCACCATTCGAGTCGGCGCAGCCGCCCGCGGCGCCGTGCTGCCCGCCCGCAAGCACCGGACGGCGCGTGACCCCGGCCAGGACCACTCCGGCCGCGACGACGAATGCCACCGCGAAAAGCATCCGCACCGCCGCCTGGTCGAGTTCGAATTCAGCCATGCCACACTGCCTTTCACGGAAAGACGCAACCCAGGACATGGTCGCACGATGTCCGCGGCCGGGGCGCGGGTTCGACCGGACGAGGCACCGCTCGATCGACCGCCCGGGCGAAGAGCGGGATGCTGAGCCACGTCTCCCCCCGCCCGGCCCGCGACCGTGCCGATGACTCGTGAACTGCTGGGGACTCGACCGCCGTCCGGCACTGCCCGGGGTTTCGATACCCTGGTTGACGCAATGACCAGGACCGCAGTCACGCACCGGGAGCTTCGTACCCGGTTGACTTCCCTCACCCTCCGCGACGAACACCGGCTGCGCAAACAGCTCGACCGGGGACGCGGCGGCGATCTCACCCGGATCGAATCCGAGATCACCGCAGCCGAACAACGCGTCGCGGTCCGCCGCGCGGCGCTGCCGGCGATCACCTACCCGGAACAGCTTCCGGTGACGGCGCGGCGCGACGATATCGCCGCCGCCATCGCCGCCCATCAGGTGGTGATCGTGGCCGGTGAGACCGGGTCCGGGAAAACCACGCAGATCCCGAAGATCTGCCTGGGGCTGGGCCGGGGAATCCGCGGTGCGATCGGGCATACCCAGCCGCGCCGGCTCGCGGCGCGGACGGTCGCCGAGCGGATCGCCACGGAACTGGATACCGAACTGGGCGACGCGGTCGGTTATACGGTGCGCTTCACCGATCAGGCTGCCGAACATACGCTGGTCAAACTGATGACCGACGGGATCCTGCTCGCCGAGATCCAGCGCGACCGGTTATTGCGCGCCTACGACACGATCATCATCGACGAGGCCCACGAGCGCAGTCTCAATATCGACTTTTTGCTCGGATATCTGAAGCAACTGCTGCCCCGCCGGCCGGACCTCAAGATCATCATCACCTCTGCCACGATCGACCCCGAACTGTTCGCCCGGCATTTCGCCGACGCCGCGGGCAATCCGGCACCGATTGTCGAGGTGTCCGGCCGGTCGTATCCGGTCGAGATCCGGTACCGCCCGCTGACGCTCCCGGTGGCCGCCGAACCGGACGACGAGGATCGCGCGGTGGACCGGGACCCGGTGGACGCCATCTGCGACGCCGTCGTCGAACTGTTCGCCGAGGGCGACGGCGATGTTCTGGTGTTCCTCTCCGGCGAACGGGAGATTCGCGATACCGCCGACGCCCTCACCGATCTGAAGCTGGCCCGCACCGAGATCCTCCCCCTGTATGCCCGCCTGTCCGCCGCCGAGCAACATCGTGTTTTCGCCGCGCACACCGGGCGACGCGTGGTTCTGGCCACCAATGTCGCCGAAACCTCGCTGACGGTTCCCGGTATCCGCTACGTCATCGACCCCGGAACCGCGCGGATCTCCAGATATTCGATGCGGACGAAGGTGCAGCGCCTGCCGATCGAACGGATCTCGCAGGCCTCGGCCCGGCAGCGGTCCGGCCGTTGTGGCCGGGTCGCGGACGGTATCTGTATCCGTCTCTACTCCGAGGACGATTTCGACGCACGGCCGGTATTCACCGATCCGGAGATTCTGCGCACCAATCTCGCTGCGGTCATCCTGCAGATGACTTCGCTCGGTCTCGGCGATATCGCGCGGTTCCCCTTCGTCGAACCCCCGGACAACAGGGCGGTCCGTGATGGTGTCGCCCTGCTGGAGGAACTCGGTGCGCTGGTCCGCCGCGCGGTGGGTACGCGGCGCGCAGACTCGTCCGAGGACTCTGCGCGGCACCCGGATTCCGGATCGGGTGCGAATGCCACGGGTGCGGACCGATCGGAATCCGGTCATACACTCACTCCCACCGGGCGGGAAATGGCGCGGCTGCCGGTGGATCCCCGGATGGGCCGCATGCTCGTCGAGGCGCACAACACGGGATGCCTGGCCGATGTACTGGTGATCGTGGCGGCGCTGTCGATCCAGGATGTACGCGAACGCCCGGCAGACCAGCAGCAGGCCGCCGATACCGCACACGCCCGGTTCAGTGTGCCGAATTCGGATTTTCTGGCCTACCTCCGGCTCTGGGAGTATCTCAACGGTCAGCGGCGTACCTTGTCGGCCAACCGGTTCCGGAAGATGTGCCGCGAGGAGTTCCTGCATTACCTGCGGATCCGGGAATGGCAGGACCTCTACGGCCAGTTGCGCACCATCACCAAAGGTATGGGGTGGTCGTTGCACGACGGGTCGGCCGAATCGGAGAGTTCCCGGCGGCCCGCCCCCGGGAAGAACGCCGCCGGCAATACGTCTTCCCGCCGAGGGCGCGGCCGCAATACCCGAAAACCGGACCGTGAGGCCGCGCGCGCGGGCGAACGCGACGCCGGGAAACCGTCACGGGATACCGGCGGGAGCGGGCGCGACGCCGAGATCGCCCGGATCCGTCCGGACGGCCCGCGCACACTCGGCGAAATGACACCGGAAACCGATCCCTGGGATTCGACGTCCATCCATCAGGCGCTGTTATCGGGCATGCTGTCGCATATAGGTGTCCGCGAGGCCGAATCCCGCGAATTCCTGGGTGCCCGCAATGCCAAGTTCATGATATTCCCGGGTTCGGGACTGGCCAAAAAGCCACCGCGCTGGGTGATGGCGGCGGAGCTGGTGGAAACCTCCCGGCTGTGGGGCCGGATGGCGGCCCGGGTCGAACCCGAGTGGGCCGAGCGGCTCGCGGGCGATCTGGTGAAACGCAACTACTCCGAACCACATTGGTCGTCCCGGCGTGGAACCGCGCGCGCCTACGAACGGGTGACGCTCTACGGCATACCCCTGGTCACCGGACGCCTGGTCGATTACGGCCGGATCGATCCGGAGGCCACCCGGGAGCTGTTCCTGCGCCACGCGCTCGTCCAGGGTGAATGGCAGACCCGGCACGAGTTCTTCCATCGCAATCGCGCGCTGCTCGACGATATCGCCGATCTCGAGCACCGGGCCCGGCGCCGCGACATCCTGGTCGACGACGAGGTGCTGTTCGATTTCTACGATCGGCGGGTCCCCGCGGATATCGTCTCGGTCCGGCATTTCGACACCTGGTGGAAGACCGCCCGGCGCCAGGACCCCCACCAACTCGATTTCACCGCCGACGCCGTCGTCAACGAGGGTGCCGACCGGCTGGACCCGGCGGCGTTCCCGGACACCTGGCGACAGGGCGAGCTGTCCTTCCCGCTGAGCTACCAGTTCGAACCGGGGCAGGCCGACGACGGTGTGACGGTGCGGATTCCGGTGGCGCAGCTGGCCCATGTCCGGGCGGTCGGCTTCGATTGGCTGGTGCCCGGTATGCGCGCGGACCTGGCGGCGGCCCTCATCAAAACACTGCCCAAACAACTCCGGCGGACGGTGGTGCCCGCGCCGGACTTCGCCGCCGCCGCGCTGTCCGCCCTCACCGCCCGTGCCGAGCCGTTGCGGACCGGGCTGGCGCGAGAACTCACCCGGCTGGCGGGAATCCCGATCACCCCGGGCGATATGGACCCGGCCGCGCTCCCCGACCATCTGCGGATGACTTTCGCCGTCGTCGATACCGACGGCAGGGTCCTGGACACCGGCAAGAGCCTGGCCCAGCTGCGGACCCGGCTGTCCGATCAGGTATCGGCGTCGGTGGCCGCGGCCACGGCGGGTGCCGAACGGGCACCGGCCGCCGTGTGGACTTCGGAATCCCTCGGAACGCTCGCCCCGACCGTCCGCCGCGAGGTCGGCGGCCAGACGATCACGGGTTATCCGGCGCTGGTCCCGGAGGCCGCGGGCGTCGCGGTACGGGTCCTCAAATCCCCAGGCGAACAGGCCCGGGCCATGCGCGCGGGAACGCGGGCGCTGATCCTGGGCGCCGTTCCGACCTCCGTCCGCGCTGTCACCGCCGGCCTGTCGCCCGCGGACCGGCTGGTGCTGAGCCAGAACCCGTACGGTTCGGTGGACGCCCTCGTCGAGGACTGCCGGGCCGCGGCGGCCGATCAACTGATCAACGCCGCCGGCGGACCGGTACGCGACCCGGACCGGTTCGACAGGCTCGTCGCGGCGATCCGCCCGAAGTTCAACGATGTGGTCACCCGGATCGTCGCTCTGGTTATCCCGGCTCTGGCGGCGGCCCATGAGGTGTCGAGCGCGCTGGCCGGAGTACGGGAAACCGATATCGCCGAGGATGTCCGAGAACAACTGGCAGATCTGGTTTTCGACGGATTCGTCTCCGAATGGGGGCCCGCGCGACTCCGGGAACTACCGCGGTACCTGCGGGCGGCCGCCGCCCGGCTCGCGGCGCTTCCCGGATCGGCGACCCGTGACCGCGGGGCTATGACGGAGATCGACGAGGCGGCGGCGGCCTACGCCCGGCTCCTCGCCGGCCTGCCGGAATCGCGGCGGCAGGTATCCGAGGTCACCGAGATCTGGTGGATGATCCAGGAACTGCGGGTGAGCCTGTTCGCCCAGAAAGTGGGCACGCCCTATCCGGTGTCGGTGAAACGGATCCAGAAGGCGATCGCGGCCGTTCGCCGCTGAATCCCGCCACGCGGATTCACGGGAGGACGGCGCGGCCGGGACGGTCCCGGGATTCCGGTCGGAGGTCGACGGTGTACGCGGGCGATCGGCTCGTTCAGTCGCCGGCGCCGACAGCCGCACGGGCCTCGCGGATCTCCCGGATCTCGCGTTCGAAATCGTCGGCCGAGGTGAACGATCGATAGACCGAGGCGAAACGCAGATACGCCACCTCGTCCAGTTCGCGTAGCGGCCCGAGTATCGCCAGGCCGACCTCATGACTCGGCACCTCGGGCGACCCCTTGGCGCGGACCGCATCCTCCACCTGCTGCGCGAGCAGATTCAGCGCATCGTCGTCGACCTCGCGCCCCTGACAGGCGCGGCGTACCCCGCGGATGACCTTCTCCCGGCTGAAGGGTTCGGTGACCCCGCTGCGTTTGACCACAGAGAGAATCGCTGTCTCCACGGTGGTGAAGCGGCGGCCGCATTCCGGGCACGCGCGTCTGCGGCGAATGGCGGCGCCCTCGTCGGCCAGTCGCGAGTCGACGACCCGGGAGTCGGGGTGTCGGCAGTACGGGCAGTGCATCCGGGGTCCTTCGTCGCTGCGAACGCTCGCGGCCGAACCGGCGCCGGTATCGGGTCCGGCGAGCGCGGGTACCGGGAGGTTGCCCGGTACCGGGTGGACCGGTGACGAGCACCGGCACTTCGGCATAACACAACGAGGATACCGGCACGGGGTCCACCCCGGTTTCGCTCACCCCGCGACCGCGCTCGGGCGTGGCACTCACGCTATCGGGCCGGGGGTGCGCCGTGGGGCTCTCCCGGCACAGCCACGGCCGGAATCCCGGACGGAACGGGAGTCGGCGCCGGTTCCGGGGCACGAAGATGCGCGAGGGCGAGTAAGCCGACCACCACAGCGGCGGTGAGCACCGCGGTGGCGGCCGTCGCCGCATACCCGGCGCGGGCGACGTGCACCAGATCGTCCGAAACGGGCTGCGGTACCGCGGGACCCCGCCGCGCCGGTGTGGTGTGCGGCGCGGCGGGCGGACGGCCCCCGCGGGTCCCGGCCGGCCGCACGAGCGTCGCGCAGGGATGGGACGTGCGTTCGGGGCGCGTACCCCGAACCGGTGATCCGCCGCCACCCGGACGGCCTGTTCCGGTCTCCCCCGGCGGGATCGGAACGGGTGTCGTCCGGGTGGTGGCGCCTTCCCACTCACCGGTGCCGGTCACGCTGATCGCGGTGTTCATCCTTGGGACCTCCGTGCTGGTCGCTCGCGGAACCATGGGCGTATTCGATCAAATGTTCGACGAACTGGTGTTCGATTTCTACCACGCGACGGGGATAATGTCAGTAGCGACGCGGGACATACCTCGAACAGATGTTTGATAGATCGGAGCGCTCGGACTAGATTCACTCCCACGTTATGAACTTCGGGCACGTCCGGAGCGGGCCCCGCCCTCGGGCGCTCCACCGGAGGCGCGGACCGACGAGAAAGGGCGGTTGTGGTGAGCCGATCAGACGAGACGGGTGACGGGGCCGATCCCGGCGCCGGCCCCGAACCGGGGACAACCGGTACGGATCTCACCGTGCGTCAGCGCAAGGTGCTCGATGTCATCCGCTCCTCGGTGAGCACGCGCGGCTACCCGCCCAGCATCCGCGAGATCGGCGACGCGGTCGGACTCAACTCGACCTCATCTGTCGCCCACCAGTTGCGCACACTGGAACGCAAAGGTTATCTGCGCCGCGACCCCAACCGCCCCCGCGCGGTCGATGTACGCGGTATGGACGAAGCCGTGCGCTCGGTGACCACATTGACGCCCGCCGACACGGCGGTGGCCACCGAGGACGGCGCCACCGATCAGCCGATTCCCACCTATGTCCCCGTCCTCGGACGGATCGCCGCGGGCGGCCCGATCCTCGCCGAGCAAGCGGTGGAGGACGTATTCCCGCTGCCTCGCGAACTTGTCGGCGACGGATCGCTCTTCCTGCTGAAGGTCGTCGGCGAGTCGATGGTGGACGCTGCCATCTGCGACGGCGACTGGGTGGTGGTGCGGCAGCAGAACGTGGCCGACAACGGCGATATCGTCGCGGCGATGCTCGACGGCGAAGCCACCGTCAAAACGTTCAAACGCAGCGGTAAGGATGTCTGGCTGATGCCGCACAATCCGTTGTTCGAGCCCATTCCGGGTAACGACGCGCGGATCCTGGGCAAGGTGGTCACGGTGATCCGCAAGATCTGAGCTGCCCGCGCGGTGCGGGTCGCCGAAGGCCGGGACGTCCACGGTCAGGTGAACGGGGTGAGCAGAGATGGCCGGAAATACCGTCCCGGGGGCGCGTCCGCGCACCGTGGCCGATATCGCCGGCACTCCGGACCTGGTCTGGTACGCCGCCTACGGGTCCAACGCGAATCCGGATCGCCTGAACTGCTATCTGACCGGTACGACTCCGGCCGGAGCGCTCGCGCCTCCCGGCACAGCCGCTGAGCCGCCCGGTGCCGCTCTCGGCAGCCGGCCGGAGCGCGGCTGCCGGGATCGGACGACCCCCGCGCGGTCGATCGGGATCATCCTGCCCGGATTGCTCTATTTCGCCACGGAGTCGGCGATCTGGACCGGCGGACGGGCCTTCTACGATCCGGCCACGCCCGCCGAAACCGCCACGCGCGCATATCTGCTCACCCGAGCCCAGTTCAGTGATATCGCGGCCCAGGAGATGTACCGTCCGGCGGGAACCGATCTGGACCTCACCGAAGCACTGCGAACCGGCCGCACCCACCTCGGGCCCGGACGATACGAAACCGTTGTCTGCCCCGGATCGTACGAGGGCGTACCCATCGTGACCTTCACCGCCGGATGGCGCTGGCGTGACCTGCGCGGGAATCCACCGGCCCCGGAGTACCTCCGCCAGATCGGGATCGGCCTGCGTGCGGCCCACCGGTGGTCGCGTGAGGACGCCGCCGTCTACCTCGCCAGCCGCCCGGGCGCCGCCGGGAGCTGGACCCCGCACGAGATCGCCGGACTCCTGCGCTAGACGACGAAGACCTTCCCGCGACGGTTTCGCCCAGCCCGATGCGCCGTGGGTATCGGTCAGTCCAGCTGCGGGGCAACCGGATCGACCGGCTCCGCGGCGGCCTCGAGAACCGCCGAGATCGCGGCGGCACCCGCGCGAACGAGTTCGATATAGCGTCCGCGGTCCGCCGGTCCGACCTCCGCGCGCAGCGGACCCAATTGCACCTCGTAGGGCGCGTCCGCACCGCGGAGTACCGGCGCCGAGACGTAACTGACCGGAAGTGCCTGTTGCGCCTCGATATCAGCTTCTGTGTAAGCGCGCGCGGTGAGGCGGCCGAGCTGGCGGAGCAGTTTCGCGCGCAGCGCGGGCTGCAGCAGCTCGGCACCGAGTGCGCCGAGTAGTTCGGTGAGGACATCGACCAGGCCGGCATCGTCGGCCTCGGGCCGGAACATGGCGAATCCGTGCGTGGTGACGAAATCGAGCAGGCCGCGGGCTCCGGTCCGCCCGGCCGGCGAGCTCAGCCAGCGGTCCCGTTCGGCGGGCGGGCGCCACGGCATCACCGCCGCACCGGCCGGGTAGGCCAGCGGAATCGACTGCCCCACCGAGAGGCCCGGCACGATCCGATCGCCCGCATAGTGTTTCGCGACCATGGTCAGGCGATCGCCGGCGATTCGGCTCAGCGTCGCCCCGCAACCGGCCGCACCGGCCAGCGCGGCCAGTTCCGCACCCACCTCCGCGCCGGCCTCGACCGGTACTGCGGGGGACAGCCTGGCCAGGGCCGGTCCGAGCCGGTAGGCCAGGCTCGCGTCGCGAATCACCCACTGGGCCGTGGCGAGCTCGTTGAGCACAGCGGTCACCGTCGCCCGGGCCAGGGACAGCCGGTCGACGATTTCGGAAACCGTGAGTGCGCGTTCGGATTCCATGAGCAATTCGACCACCGATACGACCCGGCGGGTGGGCGGGGATCCCGAAGGCGCCATATCCATCTGCTCCCTTGTCGCCCGACCGGCCGGGCCCTACACTGCATCGACTATCCGATAGTCGTACGTCGAATATTCGACGACACCATACTCGATCTCAGGAGCAGCCCATGATTCTGGACAGGTTCCGGCTCGACGACCGAGTCGCCGTTGTCACCGGCGCGGGGCGCGGCCTCGGCGCCGCGATCGCCGTGGGCTTCGCCGAGGCCGGCGCGGACGTCCTGATCGCGGCCCGCACCGAAAGCGATCTCACCGCTGTCGCGGGGCAGATACGAGAGCTGGGCCGCCGGGCCCATATCGTGGCCACCGATCTCGCCGATGCCACGGCCTGCGCGGCACTGGCGGCCACTGCCGCCGAGGAGTTCGGCCGGCTCGATATCGTGGTGAACAATGTCGGCGGCGCCATGCCGAAACCCCTGCTCGACACCTCACCGGAGACCATGACGCAGGCATTCGAATTCAATGTCGCCAATGCCCATGCGCTCATCCGGGCCGCCGCACCGATCATGCTGGAAACGGCCGACGGCGGGTCGATCATCAACATCACCTCGGCGATGGGCCGCCTGCCGGGCCGGGCGTTCGCCGCCTACGGCACCGCCAAAGCCGCACTCGCGCACTACACCCGGCTGGCCGCGATGGACCTCTGCCCGCGTATCCGGGTCAATGCCATCGCCCCCGGATCCATCGCGACCTCCGCCCTGGAAATAGTCGCCGATGACGACAACCTGCGCGGGGCGCTGGAGCAGGCGACACCGCTGCGCCGGATCGGCGATCCGGCCGAGATCGCGGCCACCGCACTGTTCCTGGCCTCACCGGCCGGCAGCTACCTGACCGGGAAGATCATCGAGACCGACGGCGGTCTGGTGGCCCCGAATCTCGATATCCCGATCCCGGATCTGTGAGGAGAAAATCGTGACCTATCGCGTAGTGCACTGGGGCACCGGCAATGTCGGAAAGCATGCCCTCGCCGGAATCATCGCCGACCCCCGGCTCGAACTGGTGGGAGTCCGGGTGTCCACCAGCGAGAAGGAGGGGCGCGACGCCGGTGAGCTCGCCGGCCTGGATATCCGCACAGGTGTCGCGGCGACCACCGATTCGGCCGCCCTGCTCGCGGAGAAACCGGATTGCGTGGTCTATACGGCCATGACCGACAACCGCCTCATGGAAGCCCTGGCGGATCTCCGGATGATCCTGTCCGCGGGTGTCGACATCGTGGCCAGCGCCCCGGTCTTCCTGCAGTATCCGTGGCAGGTCCTGCCCGAGGATCTCCTGCGCCCGGTCGAGGAAGCTGCCGAAGCGGGGGGTGCGTCACTGTTCGTCAACGGTATCGATCCCGGCTTCGCCAACGACCTGCTCCCGCTGTCCCTGGCCGGCACCTGCCGCCGGGTGGATCAGATCCGCTGTATGGAGATCGTCGACTACGCCACCTACGACAATGCGGCGGTGATGTTCGACATCATGGGTTTCGGCAAACCACTGGACGAGACCCCGATGCTGCTACAACCCGGTGTGCTGTCCCTGGCCTGGGGCAGTGTGGTGCGGCAGTTGGCGGCCGGGCTCGGTGTGGAGCTCGACGCCGTAACCGAAACTCATGAGCGGATTCCCGCGCCGGCGGATCTCGAGATCGCGGCGGGCACGGTCGCGGCGGGTACCACCGCCGGCGTGCGATTCGAGGTCCGCGGAATGGTCGGCGACGAGGTTGTCACGGTTCTCGAACACGTGACCAGGCTGCGGGCGGATCTGGCCCCCGAGTGGCCGCAACCGGCCCAGGAAGGGGGCTCGTACCGGGTCGAGATCACCGGCGAACCGCATTACACGATGGATCTCTGCCTCTCCAGCGATAACGGCGACCACAATCACGCCGGATTGGTGGCCACCGCGATGCGCGTGGTCAATGCCGTCCCCGCGGTGGTGGCGGCGGCACCGGGAATCCGCACCACTCTGGACCTTCCGCTGATCACCGGGCCCGGACGGTAGACAAGTACGCACCGTCCCTGAAATCGGCATATCAGCCGGGTCGGATGGGCACGTCCGCGAACAGGCCGAGGGCTCCCGCTCTGCGCCCGGCCCGACCGATCCCCCACGCGCGGGGCACGTTCCGCCGGAACGTGCCCTGTGCGCCGTTCGGGCTCCCGAGCGAGACCGGTCAGCTGTTGCGCGGCCGCCCCGCACACTGGATAGCGTTACCGACCGCCGGATCAAGGGCGGCGAGCACAAGCTGCCGCCGAATCAGGACAGCTTCAGGCTGCGCCCGATGATCTCCTTCATGATCTCGGTGGTACCGCCGTAGATGGTCTGCACCCGCGCGTCCAGATAGGCCTGGGCGATCGGGTATTCACGCATATAGCCGTAGCCACCGTGCAACTGCAGGCAGCGGTCGATCAGCTCGACCTGCTCCTCGGTACTCCACCATTTCGCCATGGCCGCGTCTTCCACCGACAGCTTGCCCGCGTTCAGTTCGGTGATACAGCGATCCACGAGGACCCGCACCGCGGTGGTCTTGGTGGCCAGCTCGGCCAACACGAAACGGGTGTTCTGCAACGCACCGATCGGCTTGCCGAACGCCTTGCGGTCGCGGACGTACTGACAGGTCATATCCAGGCAGGCTTCCATCGCCGCGGCCGCCATCACGGCGATCGACAGCCGCTCCTGCGGCAGGTTCTGCATCAGGTGGATGAAGCCCATCCCCTCCTGACCGAGCAGATTGGCCGCGGGCACCCGCACATCGGTGAAACTGAGTTCGGCGGTGTCCTGTGCCTTGAGGCCGAGTTTGTCCAGATTGCGACCGCGTTCGAAGCCAGGCATACCGCGCTCGACCACCAGCAGGCTGAATCCCTGAGCGCCCTTCTCCGGGTCGGTTTGGGCGACCACGATGACGATATCGGAGTTGATGCCGTTGGTGATGAAGGTCTTGGCACCGTTGAGCACCCAGTCGTCACCGTCGCGAACCGCGCGGGTTTTGATGCCCTGCAGGTCCGAACCGGTCCCCGGTTCGGTCATGGCGATGGCAGTGATGAGTTCGCCGGAACAGAACTTCGGCAGCCAGCGCTGCTTCTGCTCTTCGTTCGCCAGCTCCAGCAGATACGGCGCGATCACGTCGTTGTGCAGTGAGAAGCCGAGCCCCGAGTACTGACCGCGCACGGTTTCCTCGGTGATGATCGAGTTGTAGCGGAAATCCTTGACCCCGCCGCCGCCGTACTCCTCCGGCATGGCCATCCCGAGGAACCCTTGCTTACCGGCTTCGGTCCAGACGGACCGGTCCACGGCGCCCTGTTCCGCCCACTGGTCGTGAAACGGCGCCACATGCGTCTCGAGAAACTTGCGGTACGACTCCCGGAACAGGTCGTGCTCGGGTTCGAACAGTGTGCGCTCCACACCAACCTCCTAGTGAACACTCCGGACGGGGCCGCGCCGGCCCGTCGCTGTGATCCACCGTACCCGGAGTGCGAATCCCAGTTCACTTCACACCCTGAATTCGCAGGTGCTGTCGTTCCGAATTCGGTAGTTACACCGCGCTCTCATTCACTGGAGTCCCGCTCGTTCAGACCGGAAGCAGCTCGCGCATCCGTCCGAAGAGGGTGCGTCCCCGGTCACGAGAGCGTTCACCGAGCAGGAAGGTCAGTTCCTCACGCACCGCCTTCTGAACCATGAGCGACAGCTGTTCCGCGGCCTCGTCGAGATCGCGGGCGTCACGCCACGGCTGCGGGTCGATCGGAGTACCGACCGAGAAATAGAACCGCTCGGGTCGCGGGATCAGGGTGGGGCCCACACCGCGTACCAACGGCGGCGTGAGCTCGGTATGGATACCGAGTGCTTCGACCACCCGCCGCAGCGGGCGCAATAGCACATCGTCCTTGTCGGCGACGATATCGTAGGCATCGTCGATCCCGATCATCGCCACCGGCAGGATCGGTGCCCCGCATTCGATCGCCATCCGCGCGAAACCGGTGCGCCCCTCCCAGCGCAGCGCGTACTTCTCCCCTTTGCGCCGGATTGCCTCGCGGCCGCCGCCGGGGAACACGATGACTGCCTCCCCCTGTTCGAGTAGTGTCCGGCAGTTCTCCCGCGTCCCGCGCACGGAACCGTAGTAGTGCAGCACATGCCGCACACCCGGGACCTGGATGAGCACGTTCTCGGCGAGGCCGCGGATCAACCGGCCCCGTTTGCGCAGGATCTCCGGCAGCAGCAATGGAGCGTCGATGATGCCGAGCAGATTATGATTCGCGACCAGCAGCACCGGCCCGGAGTCGGGGATATTCGACAAACCGAAGAACCGCGGATCGCTCCACGTCCGCATCGGGGCCAGTATCGCTTCCAGAACCCGCAGGTCGGTGGCGCTGAGGTCGACCGACAACGGCGCGCCGTCGCTCAGCCGCGGCCGGACCGGGGCATCGGAATGCCGGCCCGAGCCGGTGGTAGGGCGGCTGCCCAGATGTGACATAGAACCCTCCTGAAGTCGATCGATATCAATTGTGATTCGACATCAGCGGATATGACACCTGGTTATGCGAAGTCCCACACTGTGACGGCCAGAGTTAGCCGCGCCGACTCGCGCCGGTAACCGCTACGTTTCAGTGGCACCGGCATATGCGTAGCCCGACAGTGCGGCAGCCAGCGATCGCGGTACCCGGGCCTGGACCCGGGTTCCGTTCTCGGTGTGCTCGGACTGCGCGATCCTGCCGTCGGCGTGGATCCTGGCGAGCAGATCGCCACGGCTGTACGGGAGCAGGACGCTCACTTCGACATCGAGAGCACCCAGCACCTCACCGAGCCTGGTCCGCAAGTTCTCGACGCCGAGATCCTTGTGCGCGGAAACGAATTCGGCATCCGGCAGCAGCGCGCGCAGGCGGGTGAGCTCCAGCTCATCGATCTCGTCGATCTTGTTGACCACGAGCAGCTCCGGCGGCGCCGGCCGACCCGATTCACGCACCACATCGGTGATCACCTCGCGCACCGCCTTGATCTGCTCGCCGGGTAGCGCGTCGGCACCGTCGACCACGTGGAGCAGCAGGTCGGCGCCGGTGACCTCCTCCAAGGTGGAGCGGAATGCCTCCACCAGCTGGGTCGGCAGGTGCCGGACGAATCCGACGGTGTCGGTGAACACGACCTCGCGGCCGTCCTCGAGCTGCGCCCGGCGAGTGGTCGGATCCAGCGTGGCGAACAGGGCGTCCTGCACCAGCACTCCGGAGCCGGTCAACGCGTTCATGAGACTGGATTTACCGGCGTTGGTATAGCCCACGATCGCGACGGCGGGCACACCGCTGGATGTACGGCGCGCGCGTTTGGTGTCGCGGGCGGTTTTCATCTCGCGGATCTCGCGGCGGAGTTTGGCCATCCGCTCCCGGATCCGCCGGCGATCGGTCTCGATCTTGGTCTCACCCGGGCCGCGCAGGCCCACACCGCCGTTGCTACCGGCTCGGCCACCCGCCTGCCGCGACATGGATTCACCCCAGCCGCGCAGCCGCGGCAGCATGTACTCCATCTGGGCCAGCGCGACCTGCGCCTTGCCCTCGCGTGAGGTGGCGTGCTGGGCGAAGATATCGAGGATCAGCGCGGTCCGGTCGACCACCTTGACCTTGACGACCTTCTCCAGCGCGGTCAGCTGTGCGGGCGTGAGCTCACCGTCGCAGATAACGGTATCCGCGCCGGTGGCCAGCACCACCGCGCGCAATTCCTCGGCCTTACCGGATCCGATATAGGTGGCCGGATCGGGGCGGTCGCGGCGCTGGATGAGTGCTTCGAGCACCTCCGAGCCCGCGGTTTCGGCGAGCCGGGCCAATTCGGCCATACTCGCTTCGGCACGCGTCGCGCTGCCCTCGGTCCAGACACCCACCAGCACCACACGCTCCAGGCGCAACTGCCGGTACTCGACCTCGGTGATATCGGTGAGCTCGGTGGACAGACCGGCGATCCGCCGCAGGGCGCTGCGCTCGTCCAGTTGGAGTTCACCGGTGGTGGGATCGGCGAATCGGCCGTCCCGGCGGCCGGGCACAGCGGTATCGCCGCCGCGCCCCGCGCCGCTGATATCGATAACGTCGGCACCGTCACCGTGCTCGGGCGACTGCGTGTCGAACGCTTCGGGGGACCATCCGCTGGTCCCAGACGTGTCAGTTCTTCTCATACACCATCCATGCTGCCACTGATGCGCTGGTCGGCGCATATGAATTTCCCGGTCGCGGGCCTACTGCGCGGTCCACCAGTCCGCGGCGAGCTCGCCGGTCGCGACCAATTCGGAGGGTCCCCGCAACCACGCCCCGCCGCCGCTCACCCCGACCCGGACTTCTCCGCCCGGGACCCGGACAGTGACTTCGCCACTGTCGGAGGTGAGGTCGAAACCATCGGCGACCAGCGCTGATGCGGCCGCCGCGACGGTGCCGGTACCGCAGGAACGGGTCTCCCCCACGCCACGTTCATACACCCGCATATCGACCCCGCGTCCCGAGTCGAGCCCGGTCAGGATCTCGACGTTGACCCCGCGCGGGAACATATCGGGGTCATATCCGGGCGGCGCGGTGAGATCCAACTTCGCCAGCGATTCGGCCGACAGCGTGCTGTCGACACACGCCAGATGCGGGTTCCCGACATCGATACCCAATCCGGAGTAGCCCCATCCGGCGAGGGTGGCCGTCGACTCTCCGAGAACACGCACGGGCCCCATATCCACCGTGACCTCGCCCAGTGCCGCACCGGCGGCGTGGACAGTGACGGGACGGGCGCCCGCCCGGCTGCCCACCACGAAGTGCTCACCGTCCGCCAACCCACGCGACACCAGGTAGTGGGCGAAAACACGAACGCCGTTACCGCACATTTCGGCGACCGAGCCGTCGGCATTGCGGTAATCCATGAACCAATCGTCCGGGCCCACGCCCGCGGGCAGGTCCGCGAGTACATCCGCGGCCAGCAACTGTCCGGCACGCGCGACGCGCAGCACACCGTCGGCGCCGAGCCCGCGGCGCCGATCACACAGCGCGGCCACCCGCGCCGGGGTGAGGTCCAGCCGGACCCGCGGGTCGGGAAGCACCACGAAATCGTTCTGGGTGCCGTGGCCCTTGGTGAATTCGACGGCTTTCTCGCTCCTGGTGGTCACGTCTTCGCCCTCGTCCACGTCGGTCGGTTCTCCTCGTCCGGAGTTCTCATCTGGCAAACGTCCGGCGCTGCCGGGAAATTTCGTACAGGGCCACCGCCGCGGCCGACGGAGCCCCCAGCGAGCTGGCACTTCCCCCCATCGGGATGGCGACCGTATCGTCGCAGGCCGCCGACCAGGCGGCGCTCATACCGCTGGTCTCGTTACCGAGTACCAGGATCGTGGCATCGCGCAGATCATGATCGAAAATATCCCGGGCGCCGTGCTCGTCGGTACCGACGAGCCGTGTGGGTATTCCCCGCGCGACCTGCCGGTCCCGGAATTCGAACACCTCTGCCGGGCCTGCTACCCGGAACACGGGTACCGAAAACAGTGAACCCGTGGAAGCACGGACGCACCGCGGATCGTATTGGTCGGCACCGTGCCCGCTGACCACCACCGCCGAGACACCGAACGCATCGGCGGACCGGATGAGAGTACCGAGATTCCCGGGCGAATTCGGCCGATCGAACACCACGACAACTGGCGCGTCGCCTGGTTCACCCGCGGCATAACCGGCCAGGTCGGCAGGGGCGTACTCCGCGACCGCGACCAGTTCGGGCGCTCCGGCGCTGCGCTCCCCCAGCTCCGCCATCAGTTCCGCGGTGAGGCCGACGGCCGGAACGGTGGCGCTGTCGAGGATCCCCCGCGCCCACGAGGACAGGCCCGGATCGTCGCCGAGCCGGTAGAGCAGGGTCTCCAGCGGCCAGCCGTGCGCCAGCGCCTGCGTGATCGGACGGACACCGTGCACCAGGAACCGGCCGTCCCGATTCCGTTTGGCCCGGTTGTCGAGATAGGCCGTCCACACCTGCACGGCGGCATTACGGCTGCGGATCTGCCGGGTCACGGCCGGGTCGGCTCCTTCGCTGGGTATTCAGGCGCTGTGGAATCGGGCGCCGCGGGGTCGGGCACGGCAGAGTCTGCCAGCAGCGACAGCGCCCGCTCCGTCGAGGCCGGGTTCGCCGCGTCGACCCAGCGCACCCGATGATCCCGGCGGAACCAGGAGCGCTGCCGCCGGACATACCGGCGGGTACCGATGAACGTCCGCTCGCGCGCCTCGTCCAGGTCGTATTCCTGATCCAGAAACGCGAGCACCTGGGCATATCCGATCGCGCGGCGCGCGGTCTGTCCCTCGCGTAACCCTCGATCGATCAGTTCGAGCACTTCGTCCAGCAAACCGGTATCGAACATCGACGCGGTGCGCCGCGCGATCCGGTGGTCCAATTCCGCGGTATCGCGATCCACCCCGAGGATCCGCGTACCCCAGCGGGGCTCACCGACCACCGGAGCGGATGCGGCGAACGGCCGCCCGGTGAGTTCGACGACCTCCAGTGCCCGCACCATACGGCGCCCGTCGGTGGGCAGAATGGTGGCCGCGGCGGCCGGGTCGGCGCGACGTAACGCCTCGTGCACCGCGGCGACACCCTGTTCGGCCAGCAAGGCCTCCCACCGGGCCCGCACCCGCGGATCGGTAGCCGGGAACTCCCACTGATCCAGTAAAGCCTGCACGTACATCATGGAACCGCCCACTATGACCGGGGTCCGCCCGCGCGCCATGATCGCCTCGACATCGGCCGACGCCGCCGCCTGGTAAGCGGCGACCGTCGCGGTCTCGGTGACCTCGAGGACATCGAGCTGGTGGTGCGCGATCCCGCGCCGCTGATCCGGCGGAAGTTTCGCGGTCCCGATATCCATCCCCCGGTACAGCTGCATAGCGTCGATATTGACGATCTCGCCGTCGAGCCGTTCGGCCAGTTCGAGCGCCAGATCGGATTTTCCGGTGGCGGTGGGTCCGACTACCGCTACCGGGCGCAGGTCCTCGGTCACCGTACTTCTCCCGGAGGGAACATATGCGGAGCGGGAAGACCGCGGCGAAGGCGGAGGTATCTCATCACCGGCCAGCGTCCGGTCGCCACAATCCCACGTAATAGCCGATCCCGAACGGCGCGTCACGATATTGCTCGACCACCATCGGCTGCTCCGGATCGCCGGCGAAGAGCCCGGCCAGCGCTTGATACGCCCCCCGCCCGGAAACCATCAGCTCGGCACATAAACCGGGGTCCATTTCCATCAACGCTGCGCCATCACCCGAGGCCAGAGCGTGCTCCAGTGCGGTCTGGACAGCGCGAGCCCGTGGATCGAAATAGCCGGGAGCGGCCGTGGACAGGGTCGCGGCGCCGTCGGCGACGACGAGCACCCCCTGCGGTTCGTCCACCGCGTCGAGTTCGGCCCGCAGTTTCGCCCCGATCTCGGCACACCGCTGCGCCGAACTGCCGGATGCCAGGATCTGCGCCCGGACCACGGCCCGCGGGGTTACGACACCGCTCAACCAGCCCGCGATGAGTGCGGCCAGCGGCAGATCGGGGTCGACGGAATCACCGGGCGACCCACCCAGCGATACGAGCACATCCGGGCCGAAACCGCGGAAGGTGCCCGTCGCGGCCGAGTCGTACGTCTGCTCCACATCGCCCACCCCGAGTACCGTCCACTGCGACGCCGCCTCCGCCAGTGCCTGCCCGGCGGCCAGGACAGCGTTCCGCAGCGCGGCTACCGCCGAGGCCGGGGACCCGGCCGCGTCAGCCCCGGCCGGCGATCCCGCACCGGCGGGCGCAGCACCGCCACACAGTTCCGGAACCAGAATGGGCGGCGAGGGGACGAGAGCCGCAAGACAGAACACGATGTCAACCGTAGCCCGTACCCGCCCGGCAAGGGCGCGCTCGGTCCGCCCGGCACGGCCGGCCCCAAGCGGCGGGTTCGAGTGTCTCTCCCGGAAACCGGGTGGTAATTGCTAGGGTGCGAAGTATCCGGAACAGGTGTCGACAGGTCCGGATCCGCAGGTCCGGCCCTATGTCACCGGGTCGGCGAGGCGTTTCCCGGATCGCGGCGAGACCGGTCGGCGAATGGTGGATGCGATGGATGCCGGGTCCGCTCGACGATGTCGTCGACAGGCGGATGTGGCCAGATCGAGCGAGCGTAGCCAGAATGAGCAGAGCATAGCCAGAATGTGCAGCGCGTAAACCAGGCAGCCGTGACGCGCGGCAGGGACGAGGAGCAATGACCCACAGCAACGGAACCGCCAAACCCGGCCCCGGCCCCGCCGGTCGCCCGTCTCCCGCTCCCAAGCCCCGCAGCCGTCCCAAACCCGGGGAGTCCCACCCGTCACCTGCCGCGATGAAAGCAGCCGATCCGGCCGTCGAACACCCGCACCCGGTCGTTGTTCCCACGACCACCGATCCCAGTAAATGGGGCCGGGTCGACGAGGACGGCACCGCTTGGGTGAAAACCTCGGACGGGGAGCGGATCGTCGGCTCGTGGCAGGCGGGCAACGCCGCCGAGGGGCTCGCGCATTTCGGCCGCCGGTTCGACGATCTGGCCACCGAGGTCGCACTGCTCGAGGCACGGTTGGCCGCCGGTACCGACGCCCGCAAAACCAAAGCCGCCGCGCTCGCGCTGGCCGAGAGCCTGCCCACGGCGGCCGTCATCGGCGATATCGAAGGTCTCGCCGCCCGGCTCGGCGCCATCGCCGAACACTCCGACGAAGCGGCCGCACACGCCAAGGAGGAAAAAGAGCGCACCCGGCACGAGCACACCGAACGCAAGGAAGCGCTCGCCGCCGAGGCGGAGCAGATCGCCGCGGAATCCACCCAGTGGAAAGCCGCCGGCGACCGGCTGCGCGAGATCCTCGACGAATGGAAAACCATCCGCGGGGTCGACCGGAAGGTCGACGACGCCCTCTGGCGGCGTTATTCGAAGGCCCGCGAGGCGTTCAACCGGCGCCGTGGCGCGCATTTCGCCGAACTGGACCGGGAACGCGCGGCCGCGAAGACCCGCAAAGAAGAGTTGTGCGTCCGCGCCGAGGAACTCTCCGGTTCCACCGACTGGCCGGTCACGGCCGGCCTCTTCCGTGACCTGCTCGTCGAATGGAAGAACGCCGGCCGGGCACCCCGGGAAGCCGACGAAGCCCTGTGGCGGCGGTTCAAGAGCGCCCAGGATGTCTTCTTCGCCGCCCGCAATGCCGCGGCGTCCGAGCGAGACGCCGAATTCTCGGAGAACGCCACCGCGAAAGAAGAACTGCTCAGCAGCTACGAACCGTATATCGACCCCGATACCGATCTCGAGGGAGCCCGGGCGGCGCTGCGGGATCTGCAGCAACGCTGGGACGCCATCGGAAAGGTGCCGCGCGAGCGGATGCACGATCTGGAAGGCAAGCTGCGGGCGCTGGAGAAGCGGGTCCGCCAGGCAGCCGACGCGCAGTGGCGCCGGACCGACCCCGAAGCGCTGGCCCGGGCGGCACAGTTCCGCGAGCGGGTCGCCCAGTTCGAGGAGCAGGCCGCGAAGGCCAGTGCCGCGGGTAAGACCCGTGATGCCGAGAAGGCGCTCGAACAGGCTCAGCAGTGGCGTGAATGGGCCGAAGCCGCGGAGGGCGCGGTCAGCAACCTCTGACCGCGGCGCGAGCGCGGCGGACCGCTCCGCGCTCCGGCATCAGCCCTCGCCGAACCGCCGGCGCCGCTGCCGCTCCTCTTCACGTGCCGCCGCGACCCGCCGCTGTTCCTCGGCGGCCAGTTGCACCGCGGTACGGCTCCACACGACCTTCACCCAGTGGAAGGTGAGCACCATGATCGCGACCGTCCCGACGATCAGGCCGATTCCCGGGCCCGCTCCCATGTAGTTGTCGATACCCGGCGTCTGCCGATGCCAGATCGAGAAGACACCGAACGCACTCGCGATCGCCGAACCGGCCACCGCGAGCCACGCCAGCGCCCAGCGCCGGGTCATCAGCGCCAGCAGCGAGAACCCGATCCCGAAGACCAGCACGAACCAGACGAATACCCGCGACGGCAGACCGATGTGCTCGAAACCTGCCGCTTCGGAGCCCAGCAACACATCGAACCCACGCGCAGTGCCGGCATGCGGCAACACCAGCGACAGCAGCAGAACGAACACCGCGACCGCCACAACCATGGCACGCACCCCGGGATCGATCTCCCCCGCGATCCGGCGCTCCACCGCGTCCAGATCGTCGCGGAACTCCTCGAATTTCTCCGTGGTCTCGGCCGGGTTCACTGGTTCCTCGTTTCCATCGGCTGATTCGTCTCTCCCTGCCGGCGGCTGCGCCGGGTCGGCCTCGGACCCGTCGTCCGACCGGTCCGCGGGATCCCGGTCGCCTTCACCCGGCACGGTCATACTCCGCACCCGGAGGCGCACCCCGAGCTGGCCGGTTCCGGTTCCGGAGCGCCGATCCGCGGCAATCCGAGCCCCACACCGATCGGGGCGGTCTTGGGCGTGATCCCGGCCTGATGAGCGTCGCCGGCCCTCGTCCGCCGGTGAGTGCGGACCCCGCTGTCGGCGACCAGGTGATGCGGTGCCGCTCCGGTCACCTCGACGGTCACCACATCGCCGGGCCGGATCTCCTCGCCGGCGCCGTCGGGCCGGAAATGCACCAGCCGGCCGTCGCGGGCGCGCCCGCTCATCCGGGCGGTGGCCGCGTTCTTCTTCCCGGCCCCGGCGGCCACCAGCAGCTCCACCTCGGTACCGATCAGGTCGCGGTTGGCCTCCAGGCAGACCTGCTCCTGCAGCGCTATGAGGCGGTCGTAACGCTCCTGCACCACCTGTTTGGGCACCTGATCGGCCATCTCCGCCGCCGGTGTCCCCGGCCGCGGCGAATACTGGAAGGTGAAGGCGCTGGTGAATCGGGCCCGGCGGACCACCTCGAGGGTCTGCTGGAAGTCCTCTTCGGTCTCGCCCGGGAAGCCGACGATGATATCGGTGGTGATCGCGGCATGTGGCATCGCCGCCCGCACTTTATCGATGATCCCCAGGAAGCGGGCCTGCCGGTACGAGCGCCGCATCGCTTTCAGCACCCGATCCGACCCCGACTGCAGGGGCATATGCAGCTGCGGGCATACATTCGGGGTCTCGGCCATCGCCTCGATCACATCGTCGGTGAATTCGGCGGGATGCGGGGAGGTGAACCGCACCCGCTCCAACCCCTCGATCCCCCCGCACGCCCGCAGCAGTTTCGCGAACGCGCCCCGATCCCGGGGCTGTTCCGGATCGGCGAAGGAGGCACCGTAGGCGTTGACGTTCTGCCCGAGCAGGGTGACCTCGGCGACTCCCTGATCGACCAGTGCCTGCACCTCGGCCAGGACATCACCGGGACGCCGGTCGACTTCCTTCCCGCGCAGCGACGGCACGATGCAGAAGGTGCAGGTGTTGTTGCAGCCGACGGAGATGGACACCCATCCCGCGTACGCGGACTCCCGCCGCGCGGGCAGGGTCGACGGAAAGGCCTCGAGCGACTCCAGGATCTCCACCTGGGCTTCATCGTTGTGGCGAGCACGCTCCAGCAATACCGGCAACGCACCGAGGTTATGAGTGCCGAACACCACATCCACCCAGGGCGCCTTGCGCACCACGGTATCCCGGTCCTTCTGGGCCAGACAGCCGCCGACAGCGATCTGCATACCCGGCCGGGACGCCTTCACCGGCGCGAGGTGACCGAGTGTGCCGTACAGCTTGTTATCGGCGTTCTCCCGTACCGCGCAGGTGTTGAAGACCACGAGGTCGGCCGTCGCGCCGGGCGCGGCCTTGGTGTAGCCCGCATCCTCCAACAGGCCGGACAAGCGTTCGGAATCGTGTACGTTCATCTGGCAACCGAAGGTGCGGACCTCGTAACTGCGGCTACCCGCCGGCTCGACCCGGGTGGGAAGCACTGCTTGTCCGATCGAATCCACGGCTACCAGGGTACGGGCTGTGTTTTTTGGCGCCGCCTGCGGCGTCGCGGGGGGCTGTGTTTTTGGCGCCGCCTCCGGCGTCGCGGGTTCGGGGCCCCCTTGGTCTCGTTCTTCACTCCCGCCGGTCGGTCGCTGCGCTCCCTCCCTCTGGTCGCTCCAGAACGAGACGGGCCCCGAACCACCAAGGCTGACCGGTCGCATGCGGGAAACGAGGTGGATCGCATGCGGGCAGACTGGCGGTAGGTGGATCAAGCGCGCCTGGCGGCGGCGGGTGAGTTCGGCCGAGAGGTTCGAGAGGCTGAGGGCGGATCTTGCGGGTCAAAGGTGGTCACTGTGGTTGGTTGTGTTTCGGCGCGTGGGTTCGGGCTTGTCTCCACCAAGGTGGACTGATCGCATGGGGTAACGGGGTGGGGGCGCATCCGGACGGCGCCCGCCCTGATCGAGCACACCGGTCGGGTATCGGCCGCGGGCCGGTGCGCGATCGGGCAAATCGGTACTGACCGAAAGGATTACAAGGGATTACGGCTGGGTAAAAGGCGAATGTCGGATCGGTGTGGCGTCCGGGTGTGTCACGGAAAGGCTCGCAAATCCGGAAATTCGGCTTAAGGTCATCTGCATGACCGACGCCACCGACGCCGACGCGCCCGGTACGGCGGGCGATACCGCCGCGCCGCCGATGATCTCCCTACGCGCTGTCGACAAGCACTTCGGCGCCCTGCACGTGCTACGCGATATCAATCTCGAGGTGCCCCGTGGGCAGGTCGTGATCGTGCTCGGCCCCTCCGGTTCCGGAAAATCGACATTGTGCCGGACTATCAACAGGCTGGAACCGATCGATTCCGGGCAGATCCAGGTCGACGGGGTATCGCTGCCCGCAGAAGGGCGCGGCCTGGCCGCGCTGCGGGCCGATGTCGGCATGGTCTTCCAGTCCTTCAACCTTTTCGCGCACAAGACGATCGTGGAAAACGTCATGCTCGCGCCGATGAAGGTTCGTAAGGCCAAAAAAGACGATGCCCGTACGCGGGCGATGGAATTGCTGAAACGCGTCGGTATCGCCGATCAGGCCGATAAATACCCGGCTCAATTGTCCGGTGGTCAGCAACAGCGCGTCGCGATCGCCCGTGCCCTGGCGATGAACCCCAAGGTGATGCTGTTCGACGAACCCACCTCGGCACTCGACCCGGAAATGGTCAACGAGGTGCTCGATGTGATGGTCTCACTCGCGAAAGAGGGGATGACGATGCTGGTCGTCACCCACGAGATGGGATTCGCCCGCCGTGCCGGCGACCGGGTGCTGTTCATGGCCGACGGCCAGGTCGTGGAGGACGCCGAACCGGAAACATTCTTCAGCGCGCCGAAGTCCGATCGCGCCAAGGATTTCCTGGGCAAGATTCTGAGCCACTGACAGTTCACCGGCGGACGCGGGCACGGCGCGGCGATACGGCGCGCACGGCGCGAGGGCACAGCACCATCGAGAAGATGAGAGAAGGAAACCGATGAGGATCAACCGAGCATTCCGCCTCGCGGTCGGGGCGGTCGCCGTGGCCGTGACCGCCGCCACCGCCGGCTGTGGTGGCGGCAGCGACCAGACCGCCTTGGAAAGCGCCCAGGAGGGCAAGCTCACCATCGGCATCAAGTACGACCAGCCCGGGCTGGGACTGCGCAATACCGACGGTACCTACAGCGGCTTCGATGTCGAAGTCGCCAAATATGTGGCCTCCAAACTCGGTGTGCAGCCCGACGCGATCACCTTCAAGGAAGCCCCCTCCGCGCAGCGCGAAACGCTGATCGAGAACGGCCAGGTCGATTTCGTGGTCGCCACCTATTCGATCAACGATGCGCGCAAGGAAAAGGTCGATTTCGCCGGTCCGTACTACGTCGCCGGGCAGAGCCTGCTGGTACGCGAGGACAACAAAGAGATCACCGGCCCGGACAGTCTCGCCGGTAAGACAGTGTGCTCGGTGACCGGATCCACTCCGGCCCAGAACATCCAGAAGAAGTACCCCGATACGCAGTTGCAGACCTACGACACCTATTCGTTGTGCCTGGAAGGCCTGAACAGCGGCGCGGTGGCGGCGGTGACCACCGACGACATCATCCTCGCCGGCTACGCCTCGCAGTCGCCCGGCAAATACAAGGTTGTCGGTGAGAAGTTCACCACCGAGAACTACGGGATCGGTGTGAAGAAGGGTGACAAGGAAACGCGCGACAAGATCAACGACGCCATCGAGGAGATGATCAGCTCGGGTGCCTGGGATACCGCATTCCAGGAGTCGGTCGGTAAGGCCGCCAGCTACGAAACCCCGCAGCCACCGGCGGTGGACCGGTACTGATCACTGAACCGGAGGGTCGGGCCGGATCCGGTCCGGCCCTCCGGTCCTGGCCTTTCCCGCCGATCGGAGGCGCGTAACCACCGTGTTCGACTTGATCTCGGAATACGACACACAGCTGCTCGAAGCATTCTGGATGACCATCAAACTGACCGTGCTGTCCACGGTCGGATCGCTGATACTGGGGACGCTCATCGCCGGTATGCGGGTCTCCCCGGTGCCGGTGGCCCGCTGGGTCGGCACCGCTTATGTGACCGTGTTCCGCAATACCCCGCTCACCCTCATTCTGGTGTTCTGCTCGCTGGGCCTGTACTCCACGCTCGGAATGAACCTGGCGTCAGAGGGTCCCACGTCGCTGGCCGACAACAATTTCCGCTGGGCGGTCATCGGGCTGAGCGTGTACACGGCGGCCTTCGTCTGCGAATCGCTGCGCGCCGGTATCAATACGGTGCCGCTGGGCCAGTCCGAGGCCGGTCGCTCGCTCGGCCTGACCTTCCTGCAGAACCTGCGGATAGTCGTGCTGCCGCAGGCTTTCCGGTCGGTGATCGCACCTCTGGGTAGCGTCTTCATCGCACTGACCAAGAACACCACGGTCGCCTCGGCGATCAGTGTGGCCGAGGCCTCCTTCCTGATGAAGAACATGATCGAAACCGAGGCGGCACTGCTGACCATCGGCTTCATCTTCACCCTCGGTTTCGTGATCCTGACGCTGCCGGCCGGTCTGCTGTTCGGGCATCTGGCCAAACGATTCGAGGTGGCCCGATGATGCGCCTTCACTGTGGCCTCCGCCGGCCGCATCACGCTGTTTCGAGGGAGGCTCGACGATGAGTAAGGCATCCGTCCTCTACGACGCCCCGGGCCCGGTCGCCCGGATCCGCAATATCGTCTACTCACTCGTCGTGCTCGCGGCGGTGATCGCCGCGGGATGGTTCGTCTATCGCGGTTTCGCCGACCAGGGCCAGTTCACGGCCGAGAAATGGGAGCCGTTCCTCGACAGTGCGGTGTGGAGCACCTATATCCTGCCCGGCCTGGAAGGCACCGTGGTCGCCGCCGTCCTGTCGATTGTCTTCGCCCTGGTGATCGGCATGGTCTTCGGTATCGCCCGGCTCTCCGACCACCGGTGGCTGCGCTGGACCGCGGGTACGATCGTCGAAATCGCCCGGGCCATCCCGGTGCTGATCCTGATGATCTTCCTGTTCGCCCTGTACTCGGAGTACGACGTATTCGACTCCGAGTACTTGGCACTGGGCGCGGTGGTCACGGCACTGACCATCTACAACGGATCGGTCATCGCCGAGATCGTGCGCGCCGGAATCCTCTCGCTGCCCAAGGGACAGTCCGAGGCCGGCGTCGCCCTGGGCCTGCGCAAAGGGCAGCTGATGCGGCTTATCCTGCTCCCGCAGGCGATCACCGCGATGCTGCCGGCGCTGGTCTCGCAGATGGTGGTGGCCCTGAAAGATTCCGCGCTCGGCTATGTGATCACCTACGAAGAGGTCGTCCGCAGTGCTCAGCAGCTCGGCGCCGCGGAATCGAATACCATTCCCGCGCTGATCGTTGTCGCGATCATCATGATCGTGCTGAACGTTCTGCTCTCGACGATCGCCACCCAGTTGGAGAAACGGCTGCGGTCCGGTCGCCGCAAACGCGGTGGCGCGGTGGTCGCCGCCGACTCCATCATCACCGATGCCGCCCCCGGGGTGGATATCACCAAGTAGCCGAATGGGTCGGGCGGTGTCGGCCCCGGAAAAAATCCACCGCTCGGCTCCACTCAGCGGACATCTCCCGGCCGGCTATCCCGCGGAATCACCGCCTCACCCACCGGGAGCGTCGTAGACCAGGGTGTATCGCCAGAACAGACGACGGCGGACCCGGGCACCGGGCAGCTCCCGCACTACGGCGGCCCGGATATCGGCCAAGGTCTCCTTCGGATCGGCGGTGGGTGCTCGCATATGCGGCGGCGGCACACTCGCGCGGGCCGGGTGTTTGATCATTCCGATAATCGGACCGGCAACGACGGAAGGTAAGGCAGCGAGCACATCGATAGGCCCGGCCTCCCGATAGCAGCCGACGACCACGAGTCGCCCGCCCGGGGTCAGACTGCCGCGCAGCTCACGCAAGGTGGGCTCCAGGGGTAGGTGGTGCAGGACAGCAACCAGGGTGATGGCGTCCCATCGCCGTTGCGGATCACGTCCCCCGAAATCGGTCGGAACTATGGCCACCACGGGGTCGTCGGCGAAGCGCTGTGCCGCGACTCGGACAGTCGCGGGGTCGCGTTCCAGCCCGGTAACAGTGGTCGCCCGGCCGCGGAGGCACGCGATGAGGTTCCCCGTACCGCATCCGACATCCAGCACGTGACGAGCTCCGGATTCCGCCACCCGGTCGGCGACCCAGCCGCTGTAGTGGTCGTTATGGCTCCACGGATGCCGGTCGTTGAACCGGTGCAGGCGAGACAACAGCATCCGAGGCAATCGCACCGATGCATCCTCTCTTGTCGGCCCCGATCTCACCAGCAGGCTCCGACACCGGCCGCACGGGCGTACGCCTGCGACCCGCGATCGATACCGGCTGCCGTACCTCGCGACCTGCTCAGTCGAGCGGCGCGTCGGGATCCTCGATACCGGAAGCGGCGACGCTCGTGTCCCATTCGGCCTTGACCACCGAGTACGCTACGGAATGACCGTAGCCGCGGCGGGCCAGCATCCCGACCAGCCGCCGCATGGCCTTCTCCCGGTCCAGATTCGCGGGCAGAGTGCGCAGTTTGCGGCGCACCAGATCGGCTGCCCGATCGTACTCGTCGTCGTCGGTGACGTCCTCGAGCGCGGCCGCGGCCTCCTCGGACTCGACACCCTTGCGCCGCAACTCCTGCGCGAGCGCCCGCCGCCCCTTCCCGGAAATCCGGTGCCGCTGCCGCACCCACTGCCGCGCGAATTCGGCATCATCGATCAGGCCCACCTCGGCCAAACGGTCGAGAACCTGATCGGCGACATCGGGCGCGAAGCCCTTGGCGGACAATCGTTGCGCGAGTTCGGCCCGGCTGCGGGCACGAACCGCGAGCAGCCGCAGACACGCTTCTTTCGCCTGTTCGACCGACCCGGCCGGCACCTCGCCGCCGAGATCACCGGCACCTTGTTGCTGCCCGGTCTTTCCGGAACCCGCCGAACGAGCCCGCCGCGAAGGGGACTCGTCCGGTCGGTGTTCCGGGCCGGAGCCGGTGGACCGCCCGCCGGCCGCCAGAATCTCGTCCAACCGGCGGCGCACCTCCGCCACCGGGTCGGATACGCCCGGGCCACCGGACGTGGAGCGCTGGTTCATCGGATCAGAAATCGGCCGGAGTCTCCTCCTCCACAGCGGTCACATCCGCGCCGATCCCCAGCTTTTCCTTGATCTTCTTCTCGACCTCGTCCCGGATATCGATATTCTCCAGCAGGAATTTCCGCGCGTTCTCCTTGCCCTGCCCGAGCTGATCACCTTCGTAGGTGTACCAGGAACCGGATTTACGGATGAACCCGTGCTCCACCCCCATATCGATCAGCGAGCCTTCCTTCGAAATTCCGTGACCGTACAGAATATCGAACTCGGCCTGTTTGAAAGGCGGGCTGACCTTGTTCTTCACCACTTTCACGCGGGTGCGGTTACCCACGGCGTCACTACCGTCCTTCAGCGTCTCGATCCGACGTATATCCAGCCGGACCGAGGCATAGAACTTCAACGCCTTACCACCGGTGGTCGTTTCGGGGGATCCGAACATCACGCCGATTTTTTCCCGCAGCTGGTTGATGAAAATCGCGGTGGTGCCGGAGTTGTTCAATGCGCTGGTCATCTTGCGCAGCGCCTGACTCATCAGGCGGGCCTGCAGGCCGACGTGACTATCGCCCATTTCGCCTTCGATTTCGGCACGCGGTACCAGGGCGGCCACCGAGTCGATGACGATGATATCGATGGCCCCGGAGCGGATCAGCATATCGGCGATTTCCAGAGCCTGTTCACCGGTATCCGGCTGCGAGACCAGCAGGGCGTCGGTATCGACTCCGAGTTTGGCGGCGTAATCGGGGTCCAGAGCGTGTTCGGCGTCGATGAAGGCCGCGACACCACCGGCGGCCTGAGCGTTGGCGACGGCGTGCAGCGCGAGGGTGGATTTACCGGAGGATTCCGGACCGTAGACCTCCACGATCCGGCCGCGCGGCAGACCACCGATCCCCAGCGCGACATCCAATGCGATGGAACCGGTCGGAATGACGGAGACGGGCTGACGGGCCTCCTCCCCGAGACGCATCACCGCCCCCTTGCCGAAACTCTTCTCGACCTGCGCGAGCGCGAGTTCGAGCGCTTTGTCGCGGTCGTAGGGCTGTGGCGCCATCGTGACTCCCCTTTTCACCGGGTGGTAGGTAGGTGGTGTGGTTGGCGCCCACAGTAGAGGGCGGCACCGACAAGTTCCGGGCATCAGCCTAGACGAACAAGTGTTCGAGTCAAGCTACTCATCCGCGCGTCGCCGGTGCCCGCCCCTTACTCGCCTACCACTGCGGCAACGATGTCATATCCCCCAGCCGGCAGCGGTCACGGCGTCGAACGGAGGCAGAGGCGGTCTCATATCGCGTGTCCTTTCAGGGGTTGACGGGTGATAGCTCGGGTGGAGTCCAGCGCAGCGGGCCACTCGGGTGCTCGACCACCTCCTGCACCGTGAATTCGACTCCGGCGGGTGCCATGCCCCGCTGAGCCGGCCACGCCGTCTCGGCCCTTCCCGTGAGCTGGAGCATGCCCCCGGTGGCCCAGTCCGGGATCAGCAGGCCACAGTGGGGCTCGAGCGCGAGATTGCCGAGTGTCATGAACATCGAGTTGCCGGGATACTCCGGCCAGTACAACCGGGTGGACGAGCGGACCTCCAGAAAGCCGGGATTTCCACCACGGTGAGAGGCATCGGCCCGGCCCGACTCGTCCGCACTGCCGACGAAGAAAGCGTCGGCCGCGCCCACAGCGGCACGCTGACGCGCATTCAGTTCGATACCGCGATGAACTCCGGAGCCGAGGGGAGTCCAGCCGGGCGTGGAGACGATATGCCGACGTGAGATGTACTTCGGACAGTTCGAATAGACCTGGTCGACTGTTATTCGCAAACAACGGCCGGCGAGCCGTGCCGTACCGTTCGCCCGCATCCGCCTGCGGCGGTCCGGTTGAATCGCGATGAGCCCGAGGGGCCAGGGCCCGGACGGTGGCGCCAGCGGGTCACCCGCTCCCGGAACCGCCTCGAGTTCGAGTGTCCGGCTGTCGAGGACTCGGATGAAACCCGGCGGCCCTGTCAGCCGCGTGACCCACAACCGGCCCGCGCGATCGGCCCCGGCGATCACAATCATCGGCTGTTCGGCCAGGAATCCAGCGGCGGCATCAGGAACAGTGGTATGGATCGTGCGCCCGACCTTTTCGGCGATTATTTCCTGCCCCGACCGGCCCTGGACGGTCAGCTCACCCCGATGGAAGACATTCATCTGGCAGCACTTCGCCTTGTCCTCAGAAGAACCCGCAGGTCGGCGCCGCACCGCTCGGCGCGGGCGCAGATTCGGCGCCACCCGGAGCGTAGACCTCGAGCCGGATCCCGTCCGGGTCGGTGAAGAAGATGCCACCGGAGGCCACACCTTCTCCGTGGGCGACCACGCCGTCGTACAGGAAAGTGACTGCGTGCGCGGCGAGCGCCGCCTCCATCTCGCGCACCCGGTCGATCGAGGGCACCTGGAAGGAGAGGTGGTGTAGTCCGGGCCGGTCCACCGGGAAGTGGCCCGCGCTCTGCTGCCACAGGGTGAGCACCAGCGCCCCGTCCGCACCCAGGAAAGCCCATTTCCGTCCGTCGTCGGCCCCGGTGGCGAGTTGTTCGAAGCCGAGGATGTCCCGATAGAACGCCACCGAGCGATCCAGTTCGGAGACGTTCAGTCCGATATGCCCGGTGACGAGACCCGATTCGGTAGTTGCAACCATGCGACACCCTCCTGCGTCTAACTGTTCAAAGTATTTGAATAGTTAAAACCTATAGGGACGATACCCCGGCGTCAACCACTGAAATACAAATAGACGGTTAGCATGGTGGTAACTGCCCGGCCCAAGGCAAGGAGACCGTTACCCTCAGGCATGCTCGATCCACGCCCGCATCTCGGAGAACCGCCGGCTCTGGACTTGCTGAATACACGGTGGATGGACCACGGCCCCCGTGATCTGCTCACCGATGTATCAGGTTTGGAGATCTGGCTGGACTCGGCCGGCCTGAGCGGTGCGCCCGCGAACCAGCGCATGCTCGACGCCGTGCTGACGACCCGCACCGCGATCTACGACGCCGTGGTACACGGATCGCGCGACGCTCTCAACGAAGTACTCGACCGTGGACGGATCCGCCGGCACCTCACCGAGAGCGGCCCGGCCGCAACCCCCGAAATCGACGACCCGGCCTGGCGACCCGGATGGCTGGCCGCGGACAACCTGCTGACCCTGCTCGCCGAAGCGCCCGCCCGGATCCGCCGGTGCGCCCATGCCGACTGCATATTGTTCTTCTACGACACATCCAAGAACGGCACCCGACGGTGGCATTCCATGACTACCTGCGGCAACCGTGCGAAAGCAGCGCGATACCACGCCCGCAGGACATGATTGCCCCGCAGTGGAGTTCGTTCACCACCGCGAGCGCGGGACGTCGAATTCGGCGCACAACGCACGCCAGACCTCACGGGGATCCACACCGGCTTCGATGGCAGCGGACCCCGTCCGACTGCCCAGCGTCAGGATGACGTGATCGCTGAGCAGGGTGTCGCCCCTGGCCTCGCCGAATTCGGTGTGCAAGAGTTCCTGGAATTCCGTCAACCGCACCGTGCACAACATACTCGCCCCGGAACGGACGGGTGCGGCTCGGTCAGTGCGCCCGTACCGAGTCGAGAACCCGATGACAGACCTGCACAGGATCGGCCGACCCGGCGAGACCGGCGGCGGCGCCGCGAGCCGCATCCGTGAAACCGGGTTCGGCCAGTACCCGCAGTACCGCTGCCCGGACCGCCTCCGCGGTGAGCGGACGGACCAGCAGCGACGAGCCCTGACGGACGGCGCGATTGGCCAGTTCCCACTGGTCGCCACCGCCCGGCACAGTCACCACGGGCACACCGGCCGACAGCGCTTTCGCGAGCAGTCCGTGCCCGCCGCCACCGACCACCACAGCCGCGTGTCGCAGAAGTTCGTCCTGCCGGCCGAGGCCCGCCGTAGCCCATTCCGGCAGTGGATGCGGTGGTTCGTCGAGCATCGAGATGGCCACCCGCACACCCGCACCGTCCAGCGCGGCCAGTACGGTTTCCGCCATTCCCGCGACCCCGGTATGGGCGGTGGAAGGTGCCACGACCACCAGCGGATCGTCACCGGGCGGTAGTTCCAGGCACCGGTCGGTGGGTTCCCACAGCAGTGGGCCGATCAGTTCGGCCTCCGCGGGCCAATCCGGCCGGGGCACCTCCAGCGCGGGCAGTGTCGCGATGAGCCGGGCCGCCGGCCCCGGATCGGCCGCGGGCAAACCCACACCGACCCTGGCCAGTTCGCGCTGCCGCCTACCGGTCCGCAGCGCCCGGGCCGTGAAGACACGCAGCACCTCGTCCCGCATCCGACCGCGCATCCCGGTACCCGGCGCGAGACCGCTTCCGATGGGCGGCAACCCTTTCGACGGGAGATACAGCGGATGCGGGGACAATTCCACCCAGGGCACGCGCAGTCGTTCGGCGGCCATACCGCCGCCCGCCGTGAGCACATCCGAGACAACCAATTCGGGCAACATGGCGCCGAGTTCGGGCAGGATCTCGGTGGAGATATACGCGGCGCGTTGATGGATCCGCGCACCGGCGTCGGCATCGTCGTCCATTGCCCGCGGCGCCAGACCCTTCAGCCGGCGCACCCCGATCCCGGCCGCCCGCGCGGCATCGAACCAGCGCGGCCCGGTGAAAAGAACGGGATCGTCACCGGCCTCCAGAAAACGCAGGCACAACGCGATAGCGGGGAACGCATGACCCGGGTCGGGACCGGCGACGACTGCTACTCGCATGTGCTCGAGCTTATTGGCGCACCTTCGGCACGCGGGTTTCGGCCCCCTCTGGCCGGGTGCGGGCCGTGGGTCAGCCGGTGAAGGTGAAGAGTTCGAAGCCGACGGCGCGGGGGGCGGGGAATCCGGCGATCGGGGCGGTGGTCATGGTCACCACGGCCCGTGCCTGGTCGGCGACCGGTTCCCGCGGGTTCAAGACCTCGAGGTAGCGGCGGTGCGCGGCCAGAGACTCCTCAGCTGCCTCGATGGTGGCAGTGACATCCACGGCGTGGGTGGCGCCGCTGGGGACCGCGACGGCTGCCCAGCGCGCGGTCCACGGCGGCAGATCCGCGATCTCGGGGAATATCCACTCGTTGCCGGCATCGGAGACAGCGTCCAGGCCGGCCCGGCCCACCGCCCGGTGGTCGGCGGTGTTGACGACACCGGGTGCCCAGGTGGGCCCGAAATGGCCCAGCACCACGAGATCCGGGCGGTGACGCCGAATAGCGGCCGCCAGATCCCGTCGCAGGTCCGGGCTTGCCTCGATCCGGCCGTCCGGATAGCCGAGGAACTCGATATCGTGTACGCCGACCACCGCTGCCGACGCTCGTTCCTCGGCTTCGCGCAGGGGTCCCGCTTCCCTCGGGGGCATCCCCGCGATACCGGCTTCTCCCGAGGTCACCAGCAAGTAGTCGACGCTTTTGCCCGCGTTCGTCCAGCGCGCGACGGCCGCGGCCACCCCGTACTCGATATCGTCGGGATGGGCGACGATCACCAGTGCGCGCTGCCAGTCCTCGGGAAGGTGCGGGATGGTCGTCATCCATTCATAGTGGCGGCCGGGGTAGGAAAACGAAAGGCCGGATATCCCGCGTCGGGGGACATCCGGCCCAGAGCCCTGTGGCCCGGTCAGACCTTGGTGACGGAATTGTCGTCCGATCCCGAGATCGCCTTGTACAGCAGGTACAGACCGAATACCACGGCACTGATCACCAGGATCGGGAACAGCCCCTTGATCAGCGCGCCGATCACCGCCAGCGCGATCCATACGACGGCCACCACGCCGATGATCTTCCACAGCATCTTGCCTCCCAGCGGTTGTCTCCTGCTTCGAGCATGGCACTCCGGAGATAGAAAATCACCAGGTGAAAAGCAATATCGGGGGAAGATCAGGGATGACCCTGAGGAGGGTTACGGACGAACACGACGCCGCGCGGGCTCAGCGACCGGCGCGGGCCGGGGCACACCTGCCGCGGCCGGTGGTAGCAGGGTTTCGGGCGCCCGATCGGCGAGTTCGGTGAGTGCCTGAGCCCAGCCGTCCATCCGGTCGGCGGCATGGCGGAGGTCGGCGACGATACCGTCGAACTCGTAGCGCAGAGCGCCTTTCTCGTCCACCGCCAGCACCCGGGTCGCGGCGGCCACAACCTGTTCGTATTCGGCGACACCGGTATCGAGCCGGGCCACTATCGAACGCAGGGTCTCGTCCAGCCGGTGCACGTCGGCGGCGTCGGTGAGTTCGGCCGCACCCCCGCGCAGAGCGCGCACCGCGCCTTCCATGGTGGCGATATCGGCGGCGAGCGCGGTCAGGGCAGCGGCACCGGATGCCGCGGTCGACACCAGGTCCTCGAGTTCGTCCGCGGGAAGCCGTCGCGAACGGGCGATCTGGCCGGCCACATCGTGCAGGGCACGTTCGGCTCGGGCCAGCCGGGCCATCGCGGGGCGGGCAGCGGAACGGGACGGTGGAAGTTTGCGTGGAACGTATCCGGGTGGGGGCAGCGGACTGCGCCGCAACTGCAGGTAGCGACGAGTGCTCAGCGCGGCCCCGGTCACCAGTGCGACAGCACCACCGCCCAGGACGACCACCGCCCAGGCGGGTGCGGACAGAATCACGAGACCGACCGCGCCGGCAGTGGTGAGCCCGGAGGCGGTTCCGAGACCTATGCTGCGGCGGCGGGATCGGCGGCGCCGGCGCAGTTCGCGTTCCCGCGGGTCGGCCCAGCGGCGGACCGCGCCGAGCGCGTTCTCCCCCGCGGCGCGGAGGGTATCGGTCAGATAGGCGGCCTGCGGTTGGAGTTCCGGCCAGGTGCGGTCGACTTCCCGGAGCCCGGTGGGGAACCGGGGTCGATCAGACTTCATACGCTGTCCTCGCCGAACTCTCTCTGTCCGCTACTGCTGAGCGGTCTGGCCTTTGTTCATCTGCGGTTGTGCCTGCGCCGGCTCGGTGGCGGATTGACCCGGGTCGATCGCGGCGTTGGTATTCCCGGCGGGCAGCGAATCGCCGCGCATGGAGGCCCGGATCTGTTCGAGCCGGCTGTGGCCTGCCATCTGGATGCTGGCCTGCTGGACCTCCATCATCCTGCCCTGAACGGTGTTCTGGGCGAGTTCGGCGGACCCGAGCGCGGTGGCGTAGCGACGTTCGATCTTGTCCCGGACCGCGTCGAGGCTGGGCACGCTACCGGGCGCGGACAGGGTGCTGTCCATCTGCTGCAGGGAGGCGCTGACCTGCTCCTGCATTTTGGCCTGTTCGAGCTGGCTGAGCAGTTTGGTGCGCTCGGCGACCTTCTGCTGCAGCAGCATGGCGTTCTGCTCGACCGCTTTTTTGGCCTGCGCGGCGGCCTGCAACGACTGGTCGTGCAGTACCTTGAGGTCTTCGACCGACTGTTCCGCCGTGACCAGCTGTGCGGCGAAAGCCTCGGCGGCGTTGGTGTACTGGATCGCCTTCTCGGTATCACCGGCGGTCGTGGCCTGATCGGCGAGCGAGACCGCCTGCCGGGCGTTGGCATTGAGCTTCTCGACCTCGTCGAGTTGCCGGTTCAGCTTCATCTCCAGCTGCCGCTGGTTACCGATCACCGAGGCGGCCTGCTGGGACAGGGCCTGGTGCTGGCGTTGCGCTTCTTCGATAGCCTGCTGAATCTGGACCTTCGGATCCGCGTGCTCCTCGATCTTGGAGTCGAAGAGGGCCATCAGATACTTCCAGGCCTTCGTGAACGGATTAGCCATCGGTTGATCCCGCCTCCATCTGTGTGCCGCCTGGGCGACTCGGAGTGCGCGACCGTCACGCACTCGATATGTGCCTATCCTCCACCATGCGGCGCCGGGTACCGGTCACCGAAAAGCGCCGCGTCACGCCACGGGCGGGCCGCGGACGCCTGGTACGAATCTATCCGCTCCGGTGCACCCTGCGCATTGTCACGATCGGGTATACCTCGGCTATGACCGGTCAGGCCGCTTCGACCAGGACCAGCGGACCGTTCGTGGGCGCCGGGATGACAATCCGGGTATCCCCGTCGACCCGAGGCCGGGCGGATCCGGCCGACATCGACGCACCGGCCCCCGCCGCGGCGGGTTCGGCCGCGGCCGGTTCTGCGGTGGGCTGGGCGGCGGCCGCGGGCTCGGCATCCGCCCGGCCGGGCGCGCCGGCCATGGCCGGATCTTCGCCGGCGATCGCCGTGCTCACATCCCACAGCACCCGCGCCAGCGGTACCTCGAGGGCTTCGCAGATCGCGGCCAGTAGTTCACTGGAGGCCTCTTTGCGGCCCCGTTCCACCTCGGACAGGTAGCCGAGGCTCACCCGGGCCGAGGCGGATACTTCGCGTAGGGTCCGGCTCTGGGCGAGGCGGGCACGCCGCAGACTGTTCCCGATCGCTTCTCGCAGCAGCGTCATCGAGTTCTCCTTCTCCCGGTAGGCTCGTCGCCCTCAAATGCCGCAGCCCACGGCATGCACGCGGTTCTCTCCTGGCACAACGTCGGAACCGGCCCCGGAGGTTCCCGTGGCCGATACGGAACTGCTCACCGGGTAGGTGTTACGCCCCGCACGCACCGCAGCAGTTCCTGTACCGCGGCGCGAGTCGCTGTGTACCTGATATTCCACCGGTCTCCGGTCAGTTTCAACCGCATCACCTCGGTATGCCCGGATCCGGCGATCCCGAGAAAGACAGTGCCGACCTCGATCCCGTCCTGCGGGTCGGGGCCCGCGACCCCGGTGAGAGCGAGGCCCCAATCGGCGCCGCACCTGGTCTGGGCACCGACCGCGAGTTGTTCGGCGGTACTCGCCGCAACCGGGCCTTCGGTGGCCAGCACCTGCTCGGAGACTCCGGCGAGCTGATGTTTGAGGTCGGTCGCGTAGACGATCAGGCCGCCACGGAGCACCGCACTCGCGCCCGGAACGCCCGCGATCGTCGCGGCGACCAGACCCGCGGTCAGTGATTCGGCGGTGGCGACGGTCTTGCCACCGTCCCGTAGGTCCGCGACCAGTTCGGCGGCGGCGGTCCCCGGTGTGAGCGGGTCGGCGGCACCGGCTGTCATCGGCGGCTGCGGTGCGGTCCGGCCAGCCAGAGCCGCGCGGCCTGGCCGATATAGTCCAGTCCGGTCGCCACCGTCAGCACCAACGCGATCCACATCAGCGCCATTCCCGCGGTCGCGAATCCGCCGGACAGCGGTAGCAGCAGCACACCGATCGCCACGGATTGGACGAGCGTTTTGAGTTTGCCGCCCCGTCCGGCCGGGATGACACCGCGCCGCACCACCGCCAGCCGCAGCAGGGTCACCCCTATTTCGCGGGCACAGATTACGGCGGTCATCCACCACGCCAAATCCCCCAGCAGGGAGAGCCCGATCAGGGCGGACCCGATGAGGGCCTTGTCGGCGATGGGGTCGGCGAGCTTGCCGAAATCGGTGACGAGCCCGTACTTGCGGGCAAGCTGACCGTCGAACCGGTCGGTGATCGCGGCGAGGGCGAACAGCGCCGTCGCCGTGACCCGCCAGCCCGTCTCGTGCCCACCGCCCGCGAACAGGGCCAGCACGAACAACGGGACCAGCGCGATCCGCGCCATGGTGAGGATGTTGGCGATGTTCAGCAGTGGGACGGCGGATTCGGCGGGCGCCGCGGCGGGCTCCCCGCGCATCGGCGCGGGGGCGACCAGTCGCCGTTCCATCTCCTCGGGGTGCACGCTCATAGCCGCCTCTGCGCCACCGGGCGAGAACGCCGCCGCGTCGCCGCGCAAATCCCCCACTGCGCCGACGCGCCGGAACAGGCGCGCGGGGTCGAGCGGGCGGGCGGGGTCTGCGGCACACACTCAGACTATCGGTACCGCCGCCGACTACTGTGCACCCCATGACCTCACGGGGACCTCTGGGCAGCGCGACCGATACGCGGACCGCCGCGGTGCGGGTACGTCGTGCCCGCACCTCCGATGTCCCGGCGATCAAATCGCTGGTCGATGCGTACGCCGGCCGCATCCTGCTGGAGAAGAACCTCGTCAACCTGTACGAATCGCTCCAGGAGTTCTGGGTCGCCGAACTCGGGGATCGCGTGGTCGGCTGCGGTGCCCTGCACGTGTTGTGGGCGGACCTCGGTGAGGTGCGTACGGTCGCGGTGCTGCCGGAGGTCAAAGGCCACGGTGTGGGCAAACTCATCGTGGAACGGCTCATCGAGGTGGCCCGGGAGCTGGAGTTGAGCCGGCTGTTCGTACTCACCTTCGAGGTCGAGTTCTTCGCCCGGCACGGTTTCGCCGAGATCGACGGCACCCCGGTGACCGCGGAGGTCTACGCGGAGATGTGCCGGTCCTACGACACGGGCGTGGCGGAATTCCTGGACCTGAGCTATGTGAAACCGAACACCCTCGGCAATACCCGGATGCTGCTCACGCTCTGAACGGACCGGCCGCTCGCATTCCCGGCCCGATGGGCGAAGACGGGACGTCATCGCGGTGGCGGCCGCGCACTAGAGTCCGACTGTGCCGATTTTCGCCGTCCACTACACATATTCGGATGCCACAATCGCCGATCGTGACACCCATCGCCCCCGACACCGGGCCTGGCTCGCCGACCAGATCTCGGCGGACACGCTGCTCAGCAGCGGACCGTACCCGGACGGTTCCGGAGCGCTGCTGCTTTTCCGGACGACGGACGCCGAAAGCCTCGCCGGACTCCTGGCACAGGATCCGTTCGCTCAGGAGAAACTGATCGACGAGGTGCGGGCCGTCGAATGGCAGCCCGTACTCGGCGCGTTCGCCGACTGATTCGACCACAGCACCCCGGGCAGCCGGCCGCGGGCGAGATCCGTCGGCCAGGTGATTCCATCTCGCCGCCCGCGTGCCCTGAACCGCCGTCGTCCCCGGTGCTGTCACCGAGCGGACGACGGCGGGCCGGGTCAGTCCCTCGACTCCGTAGCCGGGCGGGGCCGGGCGCGTCCACGGGTGCGCAGGAGACTGGCCACCGTCGCGATGACGAGGATCCCGAGGATCACCGAGAGCGATACCGCCGTGGAGATCTCCGGCACGTTCACATGCTCGCCGCCGTTGATGAACGGCAGATTGTTCTCGTGCAGTGCGTGCAGCACGAGTTTGATGCCGATGAACACCAGGATGGCGGACAGACCGTACGACAGGTACACGAGCCGGTCGAGCAGGCCGCCGATCAGGAAGTACAGCTGACGCAGGCCCATCAGCGCGAAGGCGTTGGCGGTGAACACGATGTAGGGCTCCTCCGTGAGCCCGTAGATCGCCGGGATGGAATCCAGCGCGAAGAGCAGGTCGGCGAAACCGATGGCCAGCAGCGCGAGCAGCATCGGGGTGACTGCCCGGCGGCCGTCGACCCGGGTCACCAGTTTGTCACCGTCGTAGGTTTCGGTGGTCGGTACCAGCCGTTTGGTCAGTGCGACGATCCGGCTGTCGCGTTTCTGCTCCCCTTCGACCTCGTGCCCGCTCTCCCGCAGCATATTGATCGCGGTATAGACCAGGAACAGGCCGAACAGGTAGAAGACCCAGCTGAACGCGCTGATGGCCGCGGCGCCGACAGCGATGAACGCGCCGCGCATCACCAGTGCGACCACGATGCCGATCAGCAGCACCTTCTGCTGATAGATCCGTGGCACGGCGAAGGTGGACATGATGATCAGGAAGATGAACAGGTTGTCCACCGAGAGAGCCTTCTCGGTGACGAAACCCGCGTAGTACTCGCCGGAGTAGGTGCCGCCCCACTTCCAGGCGACGATACCGCCGAAGGCGAGCGCCAGGCCGATGTACACCGCCGACCAGAAGGCGGATTCACGGAATGTCGGCTCGTGCGGGGTGCGAACGTGGGCGAAGAAGTCGAAAACGAACAAACCGAGGATCACCAGAATGGTGATCACCCAGACGAGAGCGGTTACCTGCATACGGCGATCCGTTCAACGGTGCGAGTCATGAAACCCATCATGCCCGATATGCCCGATTCGGTCGGCTTGCGGGGTGGTTGCCGGTCATCCTCTCACAGCGTGGGCCGGCCGCCCCGGATCACTCGTCGCCCGATTCCGCGGTTTCGTCCCCGCCGCCGCGGATCGACCAGAGCAAACCGTCCAGCTCATCCGGTTTCACCAGCACATCCCGCGCCTTGGAGCCCTCGCTCGGCCCCACCACACCGCGGGTCTCCATCAGATCCATCAGCCGTCCGGCCTTGGCGAACCCGACCCGCAGTTTGCGCTGCAGCATCGAGGTGGAACCGAACTGGGAGGTGACCACGAGCTCTACGGCCTGCACGAACACATCGAGATCGTCACCGATATCCGGATCGACGTCCTTCTTCTCCCCCGCCTTCGCGGCGGTGACCCCGTCGGTGTATTCCGGCTCGGCCTGGTTCTTGGTGAACTCGACGACCCCGTGGATTTCCTCGTCACTGATGAAAGCGCCCTGCAGGCGGGTCGGTTTGCCCGCGCCCATCGGCAGGAACAGACCGTCACCCATCCCGATGAGCTTCTCGGCGCCCGGCTGATCCAGGATCACCCGCGAATCCGTCAGCGAGGAAGTGGCGAACGCGAGCCGCGAGGGCACATTCGTCTTGATCAGGCCGGTCACCACATCCACCGACGGGCGCTGTGTGGCCAATACCAGGTGAATACCGGCGGCACGCGCCTTCTGCGTGATCCGCACGATGGCATCCTCCACATCGCGCGGAGCGGTCATCATGAGATCGGCGAGCTCGTCGACGATGGCCAGGATGTAGGGATAGGGCCGGTAGACACGTTCGCTGCCCAGCGGTGCGGTGATGGCGCCCGATTTCACCTTCCGGTTGAAATCGTCGATATGGCGCACCTTGCTGGCCTGCATATCCTGATACCGCTGCTCCATCTCCTCCACCAGCCAGGCCAGTGCCGCGGCAGCCTTCTTCGGCTGGGTGATGATGGGGGTGATCAGATGAGGAATGCCCTCGTACGGGGTCAGTTCGACCATCTTCGGGTCGATCAGAATCATCCGGACCTCGTCCGGGGTGGCCCGCTGCAGCAGCGATACCAGCATCGAGTTGACGAAACTCGATTTACCGGAACCGGTGGACCCGGCCACCAGCAGATGCGGCATCTTGGCCAGATTCGCGGCCAGGAACTCGCCCTCGATGTTCTTGCCCAGACCGATCACCAGCGGATGGTGGTCGTTGCGGGTGGACGGCGCCTTCAGCACATCGGCCAGCCGCACCAGCTCGCGGTCGGCATTGGGCACCTCGATACCCACCGCGGACTTTCCCGGGATGGGTGCGAGCAAGCGCACGTTCTCGGTGGCCACGGCATAGGCGATATTGCGGGTCAGCGCGGTGATCTTCTCGACTTTCACGCCCGGCCCGAGTTCCACCTCGTACCGGGTGACCGTCGGGCCCCGGACGAACCCGGTCACCGCCGCATCGATCTTGAACTGCACCAGTACCTCGGTGATCGCCTCGATCATCGATTCGTTGGCGGCACTGCGCCGGCGCGGCGGATCGCCGTCGACGAGCAGATTCATCGGCGGCAGCGTGTAATCGCCCTCGGCGACCCGGTCGGCGACGAATTCCGGTTCCGGTGCCGGCGGCGGCGGAGTCTGGTCGACCGGTGCGGGGTTCGCGGGTTTGCGCTTCTTACGCCCGGCCGGCCGCTCGTCCTCCGCGGGAGCGATCGGTTTGGCATCGCGCAGCGGCGGCTCGCCCGCGCCGCCCGCGTCTGCCATGGGACCGATGAATTCGTCGGCTGGGTAATTATCCGCCGGGGTGCGCCCACGGCGTCGGGACCGGCCCGGCGACGCGGTGGCTTCGTACTCGTCCACCGGGTCGAATCCGTCGCGGTAATCCTCCTGCACCGCGGGGGCGCCGAAGAATTCCCGCAACCGCTGCGGTGCTTCCCGGACGGTCGTCCCGGTGACCAGCAGCACGCCGAACACCATGGCCAGCAGCAGGATCGGCACGGAAAGCCAGGCGGTCAGGCCATCGGTCAGCGGGCCACCGATGACGAAACCGATGAAACCGGCGGCCTCGGCACGGCCGGCCGCGTCCGCCGGGCCTCCGTCGGCGATATGCCACAGCCCCAGGAAGGGCAATCCGATCAGCAACCCGCCCAGGACCAGGCGTGGCCGGATATCGGGTCGTGGTTCGGTGCGCATGAGCACGACGGCGATACCGGATGCCACGAACGGGAGCGCGGAGGAGGCCGAACCGGTCACGGCGCGGATGATGCCCTCCACCCAGTGCCCGATCGGGCCGCCGGCGGACAGCCAGACCGCCGCCGCGATCACGGCGCTCACGGCGATCAACCCGAGCGCGACCCCGTCGCGGCGGTGCCCGTGTTCGATCTCCCCGGCGCGGCTGATCGCCCGTGTGGTGGCTCCGACGCCGCGGGCGGCCATGGTCCATCCGCCGCCCACCAGTCGGCCGAATACGGCCAGCGGCGCGGTTTCCGAGCGCCGCGGCGCCGCGGGGCGGCGAGCGGTGCGGCGGGGCCGGGTCGCCGGCGCTTTGCGCGCGGCGCCCTGCCGTGTGGTCTTACGCGCCGGACCCTGGGCCCGTGTAGCGCCTTCCGATCGACGTGAAGTACCCGAACGAGAACGGGCCGCGGTGGTCCGCCCCCGAGCCGATCCCGCCCGCGCACCCGGTGTGGTTGTGCCGCGGGACTTACCTGCCATGGGCTCAGGCTAGCCGCAACAACCCCATCCGGACCATCCGCAACACTGGTATCGCGCCGACCAGCGGCCGCAAAGCCCGTCCGGGAACGGTTGCCCTGCCCGAACCGCCATCGGGCAGCGCAGCCGGAAAACAGGCCGCGAGCGGGCCGGCAGCTCAGATCGAGCGGTCGAGTTCGAGCACTCGGCGGACGGCCTCCGGCTCTCCTGCCGTCTCGATCCTGACCTCATCCCGTCCGAATGCGTGCAGGAGAAGTTCGCCGGGCGCACCGGTCAGCGTCACCGCCGGACCCGATCCGTCCACCACCCGGACCCGGTTGCCGGACGGGGTCGAGAGCTCCACCGGCACCGGCGATTTACGGTATGCCATCTTGCCCATTCGCCGCAGCACCGACCACAGCCGCTGCTCGTCCTCGGCGGGTAGCTCCCGCGGCTCCCAGCCCGGCCGTGCCCGCCGGACATCCTCGTGGTGGACGAACATCTCACTGAGATTGGCGATCGCGTCCACCGGGCGCAACGGCGACCACCACGGCGGGCCGGTGCGAACCAGTTCCAGCAGTTCCGGGAAGGGCCGCTGGGCTGCCTTGTCCTGCCGCCGCCGCAGATATCCGGCGAACGGCCGCAACATGATCCCGGGCGCGGCGTCGGGGCGTCGTTCCCGGACCACCAGATGAGCCGCGAGGTCGCGCACCGACCAATCACCACATAGGGTTGGCGCGTCCGGCCCGGTCTCGTCCATCGTTTCGACCATTGAACGGCGTTCACGCTGAGCCATGTTCACACGATGAATCTAGTCGAGACTCAGCCATCGGGGAGGGGATGCGATCCGATCCGGTTGCTACGCAGCAGAGATGCTCTGTACTTTGTCATATCGGTCCATAGGGTCGTGGACCGATACACACAGAATGGGAACACCTTTGAAGAAGATTCTCACCGTTGCCGCCGTGTTCGTGGCGACCATCGGTTCTATGTTCGCGGGTTCGGTCGCTCCGGCGCACGCGCAGTACAACAGCTACTACGGCGCCATCGCGGTATCACTGTCGACCGGCGATTACGGCTGGTCCTACGATTACGACAGCTACTCCGAGGCCGAGCAGGCAGCGGAGGACCGGTGTGGCGCTGCCGACTGTGTCGCCAAGATCTCCTGGCGCAACGGCTGCGGCGCGCTGGCGGTTTCGGACAACTGGCTGAGTTACGGTTCGGGCGCGACCCGGTCCGCGGCGCGGGCCGACGCACTGGCCGGCAATCCGGGTAACGCCTACATCGAGCACTGGAACTGCACTTCCGGCTACGGCTCGTGAGTTCGTACCGTCCATCATTTCCGGCCGGCGCCGAATTCGCCGACATCTCTCGTAGGGGAAGCAAAACTGTGAAAATCCGTCCGCTCCGGGTCGTAGCCGCCGTGACAATGGCCGCCGCCGCCCTCACCTTCACCGCGTGCTCGTCCACCGAGGAAACCACGACCGACGGTGCCGCTCCCACCACCGGTGCCGCTGCCGAGTTCGAATCGGGCAAATCGCAGGACGGGCGCGAAGAAGGTAAGCCCCCGGTCACCACGCCGGCGCCGAATCTGCCGAAGCCCACCGCCGAGGAGCTCAACGACAAGATCAACCGGGCGCTCGACGGTTCGGTCAGCGAAGACGAGAAGCTGGCCTGGATCGAGGATGCCGAACAGGATCCGGAACTCGTCGACAAGCTGGTCGAAGCGGCCAAGAAGAACGAAGTCACGGTGAAGATCACCAACGTCGGCGAGCCCGCCGAGGGCAAGGTCAAGGCCGATGCCGATGTCACCATCGGCGGTAGCCCGGTGGACAACGCCTCGGTCGACTTCGTGGCCGAGGGCGACCAGTGGAAGATCGCGCACGATTTCGCGTGCAATATCGTCAAATCCGCGCAGCTGGATTCGGCGGCCTGCCAGCCCGACGCCTGATATCCACCAGGCCCGGCAGAGCATTACGAGAACCGCCGGAGGGATATTCCCTCCGGCGGTTCTCCGCTTCTCCGGTACGGATCAGACGCCGAGCACAGTCGGCACGATCATCGGCCGGCGACGGTAGGTATCGGCGACCCAGCGTCCCACGACCCGCCGGACGGCCTGGGCGATGCGATGGGTATCGGTGACCCCCTCGCCGGCCAGGCGCAGCAGTTCGGCCTCCACCAGTTCGGCGGCTTCGGCCAGGGCAGTGGGGTCGTCCGAGAAACCGCGACCGCTCACCTCCGGCGGGCTCACCGCTTTACCGGTGGTCGCGTCGACGGCGACGGTGATGGCGATGAACCCGCCCTCACCGAGTACCAGCCGATCGGACAGTGTCGACTCACCGACGTCGCCCACCGACAGCCCGTCCACGTAGACGTGCCCGACGGGCACCCGGCCGACGATCGAGGCGATCCCGTCCACCAGGTCGACCACCACCCCGTCCTCGGCCAGTACCACCCGCTCCTCGGGCACACCGGTGGCGACCGCCAGCGCCGCGTTGGCCCGCAGATGCCGCCATTCCCCGTGCACCGGCATGGCGTTGGTCGGCCGCACCGCGTTGTACAGGTACAGCAACTCCCCGGCCGAAGCATGTCCGGAGACATGCACTTTCGCGTTCTGCTGGGTGATCACCGTGGCACCGAGCCGGGCCAGACCGTTGACGACGGTGAACACCGAGTTCTCGTTACCCGGAATGAGCGAGGATGCCAGTACGACCAGATCGTCGGCACGGATATGAATCTGCCGGTGTTCACCGCGCGCCATCCGGGAGAGCGCCGAGAGCGGTTCGCCCTGGGAGCCGGTGGAGATGAGGACCAGTTTGTCGCCGGGCAGGGTGGCCGCCTGATCCAGATCGACCACGAGCCCGTCCGGCACGGAAAGATAGCCGAGGTCCTGCGCGATCTGCATATTGCGCACCATCGACCGGCCGACGAAACATACGCGGCGGCCGTACTTCTGGGCCACGTCCACAACCTGCTGGATCCGGTGTACGTGACTGGCGAAGGAGGCCACGATCACCCGGTTGCGCGCCTTACCGATCACCGTGTCCAGTACACCGCCGATCTCTCGTTCGGGGGTGACGAAACCGGGCACCTCGGCATTCGTGGAATCGACCAGGAACAGGTCCACGCCCTCGTCGCCGAGGCGGGAGAATCCGGCGAGATCGGTGAGCCGGCCGTCGAGCGGAAGCTGATCGAGCTTGATATCGCCGGTGTGCAGAATCGTCCCGGCCGGTGTCCGGATGGCCACTGCCAGGGCATCGGGGATGGAGTGGTTGACCGCGAAGTATTCGCAGTCGAACGGCCCGTGCTCGGTGTGCTGTCCTTCGGTGACCTCGACGAGCCGTGGATGCAGCCGATGTTCCCGGCATTTCGCGGCTACCAGGGCGAGCGTGAACTTCGATCCCACCACCGGGATATCGGGCCGCAACCGCAGCAGGAACGGCACGGCACCGATATGGTCCTCGTGCCCGTGTGTCAGCACCACTGCCGCGACATCGTCGATCCGGTCCTCGATCGGACGGAAATCGGGCAGGATGAGGTCCACGCCGGGCTGCTGATCCTCGGGGAACAACACACCGCAGTCGACGATGAGCAGTTTTCCGCCGTACTCGAAAACGGTCATATTGCGGCCGATCTCGCCGATACCGCCCAGCGCGAACACACGCAAACCCTGGCGGGGCAGCTTCGGCGGCAGCGGTAGCCGGTCCTGCGCGGCGGCCTCCGGGGTCGGAGCGGACCGGGCGGAATCACCGCGGCCGCGGCCGGATTGGCGGCCTTTACCCCGCCGCGGCCGCTCCCGCTGGGGCCGGGATTCCGGGGCGGGCTCGGCGCGCGCCGACGTGGTGCCCGGTTCCGCGGCCACGACTTCGGGTTCCCGTTCGGGCGCGGATTCCGCCGCCGGCGGAGCCGGGGTGGGCTCGGGTTGCGGCGCCGGCGAGGGCGCGGCGGGACCGGTATCGCGCCGCGCGGTGCGGCGGGGACGTCGAGGGGCGGGGTCGGTCATTCGAGCACCCCGGCCGCCCGCAGATCCGCGGCCAGATCCTCGAGCTGTTCCGGGCTCGGCATGATCTGCGGAAGTCGCGGTTCACCCGTATCCACGCCGAGCAAGCGGAGACCACCTTTCGTCATCGCCACACCACCGAGCCGGGCCATAGCGGCATTGAGCCACAGCAGACTTGTATTGATCTCGCGAGCGCGCACCACATCACCGACAGCGTAGGCGTCCACCATCTCGCGCAAACGTTCCGGGACCAGATGCCCGATCACACTGATGAATCCGACCGCGCCCATCGCCAGCCACGGCAGGTTCAACATATCGTCGCCGGAATAGAAGGCGAGATCCGTTTCGGCGATCAGCGCGGCACCGGCGTTCAGATCGCCCTTGGCGTCCTTGACCGCGACGATCCGCGGGTGCTCGGCGAGCCGGCGGATCGTATCCGAGGCGATCGGGACCACCGAGCGCGGCGGAATGTCGTACAGGGTCACCGGCAGGTCGGTGGCGTCGGCGACCGCGGTGAAATGTGCGAACAGGCCCTCCTGGGTCGGCCGCGAGTAGTACGGGGTGACCACCAGGAGACCGTGCGCACCGGCGCGCTGGGCGTTGCGGGCGAGCTCGATCGAATGCGCGGTGTCGTAGGTACCGGCGCCGGCGATCACGGTCGCCCGGTTACCGACCGCGTCCACCACGGCACGCAGCAGATCGGCCTTCTCCGATTCGGTCGTGGTGGGCGATTCTCCGGTGGTGCCCGAGATCGCGAGCAGGTCGACACCCCGGTCGACCAGACGATGCGCGAGGGAGACGCCGGTGTCTATGTCGAGCTTGCCCTCGGCGCTGAAGGGGGTCACCATCGCGACACCTACTGTGCCGGACGCGCTCAACACCGGAGGCATCGATTCACCGTTCGTCATGGTCAGAAAGGCTACCCGGTCATCGGGCTGCCCTCGACACCCTCGTCTGTGTTCTCGGCCGCCGGGATACCGGGTGGCAGCAGATACGCACCTATCAGACGTCAAACCCACACTTGTAAGACATCACAAATGGCGTCACACTGATGTCATGGATCTCACCAGATATACCGCTCGAATCCGCGACGACCTCCTGGCCGCGGCCGCCCTCGGCGATGAGAAAACGCAGGCCACGGCGGATGCACTCGCCAAAACCGTGGAGAACTCGGCCCGGCTGGCCATCCTCTCGGCACTCACCGAACTCGCCGATACTGTCTCCGCCGAGCTGGGCGACCGTAGCGTGCGCGTCTCCCTGCACGACACCGACGCCACGGTCGAGGTCGGCCGGACTCCGTCCAGCGACAACCCCTCGTTCGAGGAGATGACGGGCGATATCAGCCGGGTGACCCTGCGTCTGGTCGAACAGGTGAAATCCCGCGCCGAGGAGGCCGCCGCGCAGAGCGGGCAGTCGCTGAACTCCTGGATGGCCGGGGTGGTGTCCGGTGCCCTGCGTGACCAGATGCGGGGCGGCTACGGCACGACCAAACGCGACGACACACCCTGATCAGGTGGAGACGAGGACCTCGCCGGTACGGCCGATCTCGGTACGCCGGTCACCGTCGGGCGCACTGGCCAGGATCGTCGCCAGATTGCGCCGTCCCTCGGGCAGCACCCGGACGGTGACCGATCCGGAATTGGCCGCATCCAGCTCCCGCACGGCGAGGGCGATAACTCGCTCACGCAGCGCGGCCGCGACACCGGCGAACCCGCCGTCGTCGAGCAGCAGGACCTCCACCCCGCGCGACCGGGCGCCCCGGGCCGCGGCGTTGAGCTGGTCGCCGACCAGCTGAGGCGCGCGCAGACCGTCACGCAATTCGGCCTCCAGCAGGCGGCATCGTTCCCGTTCGGCCGGAGTCAGTTCCATACCGTGCGCGATCCGTTCGAGCATCGGCCTGGCCACCGCGTCCAAGCGACCCAACTGCCGGACTCGTTCGGACTGCTCGGCCGCCATGGTCGCCTCGGCCGCCACGCGCATGGCGGCATCATCGTGCAGTAATCGCAACGAACGCTGGGTGGGCCGCAGAATGAGCGCACAGACAGTGGCACCGGCCAGACTGGCCAATGCGATGATCGATACGACGAGCGAACCGATCGAGATACCGAGCACGATATCCACGAAACCGAGAGTGACCGCGATAACGGCAGCACCCACCCATGCCCCGGCGATCCGGCCGCGCAACGCCAGCACCGCCAGCGCATAGGACGCGGGGAAAACCGCCAAGGGTTGAGGCTGCGCCTCCCCGGCGGCGTTCAGGTGGGTCGCCACCACGGCCAGTGGTCCCGCCGCGATCACCATGACGGTGGCCGGCCACGGCAGGGGATCGCCGGGAAGCAGCATCAGGATCGCACCGGCACCCAGCATCACCACGATCGCGGCGGCGAACTGCGCGACCGGGACATGGTTGAACGACGGGGTCGTGTACAGGGTGATCGTGGCCGCGAGGCCCACCAGGAAGACCAGGCCCGGCCGTCCCCGCATACCGAGCAGGGCGCGCAGTTCGAAATCGGCCCCACGCTCAGCCATTTTCGCCGCCTCCGGCAACGGGTCCATTTTCGCTGCCTCCGGCATCCGTGCCGTTTTCGCTGCCTCCGGCATCCGTGCCGTCGTCACCACCTCCGGCGTCGGCCCACATCAGGGTGACCGTCGTCCCCTGCCCGGGTGCCGATTCCACGAAACCGGCGCCCCCGGGCAGCTGACGCATCCGGCCCAGAATGCTCGCCGAGATCCCGAGCCGGTCGGCAGGTACCGACGAACGCTCGAAACCCGCCCCGTCGTCGCGTAATACGACCAGCAGCCCGCCCGCGCCCACCGTTACCGTCACCTCGCGACGCACCATACGACCCGGAACCACAGCATGGCGCAGACTGTTACGGGCGGCTTCGCCCAGGGCCGCGGCCAGCGAGCCGGCTGCGGCGGGCGGCATCCGCAATTCACTTTCGTTACCGTCGCGGTGCACGGTGAGCTCTATCCCGGAATTCACCTCGTGCAGCGCGGCGCGCAGGAACCCGATCGCAGAGTTCGCGTCCAGCAGTCCGAGGTCGGTATCGGAGATCCGGGTGGCGTCGAGCTGATCGAGCGTTCGTCGCGCCTGCTCACGCAGCACCGGAGACGTGTTACCGGAGCGGGAGGCATCCAGCAGCGTGGACAGCACCGCGTCGTGGATCAGGACGGCGAAACGCGCGCGTTCTCGTTCCCTGGCCGCCGTCCCCGCGACCGCGGCCGCCCGTTCGCCCGCAATCGCCGATTCCCGATCCACCCGCACACCGGCCGCCCGCGCGTACACCACGCACCACAGGAACAGCAGGCACAATCCGGCTTGACGCGCGAAACTGTCGATGGCGGACAGCACAGTCGTCTCGTCGAACATCAGGTACAGCGCGACACCCGGCGTCGCCGCGGTGACAATGAGATAGACGCCGGCCAGCCAGGGCCGCCAGGCCAGCGCCGCTGCCAGTACGCCGATCATGACCAGCCGATGCGCCCAGATCAGGCCCGGCGCCTCCACGATCTCGTAGTAATAGGGCATCACCAACGCCATCGCCGCGAGATATCCCAGGGCCGCGGCACCGGCCACCGGCCGGACCAGACGCGGCCCCGCGACGAGCGACACCACGGCGAGTACCGGCAACATGCCGAATGCGATCGGCACGGTGATCAACGTCCAGATCAGCGGGATCGGGCGGTGCTGCACGACGATCTCCGGCAGCTCCAGGACCGCGGCGATCGTCCCGACCAGGCCGATCACCAGGCCGAAGCGGCGCACAACCCGGTCGGCGGCGAGTTCGGGACGGGCGTTGCGGGAGCGAACAACCGAAAGGGTCACCGACCACAGAGCGCGCGGGTGGTAAGACCATTCCGTCGAGCGCTTCGATGCGCCGAGGGATGTCGAAGTCGCGCTCACGGCAGGCGATGTTCGGGAACCGGCAGCCAGCCGTCCTCGACCGCCCGCTTGTAGAGGTCGGTTTTGGTGGGGGCCGGCCGGCCCGCGTCCGCGTACTTCTGCCGGATCCGGCCCAGATAGTCGTTCACGGTCTGCTCCGAAAGCCCCGTCAACCGCGCTACCCGTGACGCCTTCTCGCCGGACGCGTACAGGGTTAGCACCTCTTCCTGCCGAGGGCTCAAACCGACACTGGACAGCCGCGGGTCGCTGTCGATGGCGGCGGCCCAATCGGTCGTCACGACCTGTTCACCGGAGGCGGCGCGGCGCACCGCGGCGACCACGGTCGCCACATCCTCCGATTTCCGGACCACACCCAGTACTCCGGCCCGGGCGGCCGAACGCACCAGGTACGCGTTATCGGCACCGGTGAACACCAGGACTTCCATGCCGTTGGCGCGTAACGTCGCGACATTGTCTTCGGGCGTGGAATCATCGGCCAGGCGCAGATCCAGGACGACGAGTTCCAGCGGCGGCCCACCCTCGGTCCGGCAGGCAGGGTGCCCCAGCAGTTCGGCGACAGTTCCCGCGATCGCCACCAACTCCAGATCCGGCTGCGTTTCGAGCATCGCCGCCAATCCGATCGCGACCGATTCGTGATCCTCGACCAGACCGATACGGCGTGGCGCGCTCAGGTCCGCGATGCTCTCCGTCACTACACAACTCCTATCGGGTAGTTCCCCGTCCAGAGCAGTATGGCGTTCCGGGCGCGCCGGGGTCAGCCCCCGATTTCAGGGGAACCGCGGGATCAGTCCATCAGCTGGGCGGCGACTGTCGCACCCAGTTCCCAGCACCGCCGCAGATCGTCCTTGCCCGGCTCACCCATCACCACAACAGGATTCGAGACCTTCACCCAGCCCAGCCCCGTGGTCACCGAATCCACACTGCGCTCGGCACCCTCGGTGCCCTCGTTCCCGTGCACATAGAGGCCGTAGGGCCGGCCCCTGGTGCTGTCCAGACAGGTGTAGTAACAGGTGTCGAACGCGTGCTTGAGCGCACCCGACATATAACCGAGGTTGGCGGGCGTGCCGAGCAGATAGCCGTCCGCGGACAGCATCTCGGCGGCGGTGAGAGCCAGCGCCGCGCGGCGCACCACCTCGACCCCTTCGATTTCCGGATCGCTCGCCCCGGCCAGGACCGCTTCGAACATCGCCTGCATATGCGGGGACGGCGTGTGATGGATGATCAGCAACGTCGGCACCCTTGCGAGCCTAACCGGCGCGGCCGGGCGAAGCCCATCCGCGGAACACGCACAGCACCGGTGCCGGGGTTCGGAGTGATCTCGTCGCGGCGATACTAACGGGAGCCGGGATCGCGTTCGTGTCGTTCCAGTTCCACCGCACGGCGCATGGTGCTGCGCGCCCTGGCACGATCACCGGCGTAGTCGTAGGCGCGGGCCAGCCGGTAGGAAACCCGCCAATTGTCGGGGTCGGCTTCCCATTCCTGTTTCACCGTGAGAAACAGTTCGTCGGCGGCCGCACGCTCGATTCGGCCGGACGCACGGCGCGGAAGACCGGAAACATCCAATTCCAGCCCCTCGTCGTGGATCCGGCGGGCCAGCCGCTGATGATCCAGCGCGGACCGGATGGTGGATACGACCATCCACACTCCCAGCAGCGGCAGAATCAATACCCCGACCCCCAGGCCGGCAGCGACGATATCGCCGGAAGTCAGCAGTTCCACGGCGATCCGGCCCAGCCACAGGAAGTAGAAGATCAGTGCGAGGACCAGAACCGACACCATCACCACGACCTTGACCACCGCCCGGTCGGGCGCGGAATCGCCGGACGCGCCGCCGGATTCGCTCACAGGTCGAGGAACGGGTCGAGCCCGACGGTGAGACCGGGACGCCCGCCGATCTGCCGGACCCCCAGCAGCACACCGGGTGCGAACGACGAACGATCGATGGAATCGTGCCGGATGGTGAGCGTCTCACCCTGGGTCCCGAACAACACCTCCTGATGGGCGACGAGCCCCGCCAGTCGCACCGAATGCACCCGCACCCCGTCGACCTCGGCCCCCCGCGCACCGTCGAGCTCGGTGGTCGTAGCGTCCGGAACGGCCCCGGCCCCGGCGTTTTTGCGGGCCTCGGCGATGATCCCGGCGGTCCGGTAGGCGGTTCCCGACGGCGCGTCGGCCTTGTTCGGATGGTGCAGTTCGATCACCTCGACCGATTCGAAGAACCGCGCCGCCTGTTCGGCGAACCGCATCGACAGCACCGCCCCGATCGCGAAGTTCGGCGCGATCAGCACCCCGACCTCGGGCCGGCCGGACAACCAGCCGCGCACCTCGTCGAGCCGGGCGCTGTCGAACCCTGTGGTACCGACAACAGCGTGGATACCGTTGTCGACCAGGAACCGCAGGTTACCCATGACCACATCGGGGTGGGTGAAATCGACGACGACCTGGGCACCAGTCTCGGTGAACCGTGCCAGCGGATCGTCCTTGTCCACCGTGGCGACCAACTCGAGGTCGGCAGCCGCCTCGACCGCGGCACAGATGGCCTGACCGACCTTGCCCTGCGCCCCCAGAACACCCACCCGAATCGGTGCCGTCACCTCGCCACTCCTACCTGTCGTCGATTTTCCAGGTCGAGCCTAGTGCCCCGTATTTTCGGCTCCGCCCCACCGCCCCGCGATTCAGCCTCTTCGGACCAAACCTCCGAGAGCCACGTAAGACCCGGCGCCGCCCCTGGGCACGTTTCGATCTGGCGCTTCGACAGCCTCGCTTGAACTCGGCGCCGCTCGGCACACCGGTCCGGCATGGTCTTCGCGCGCCCGCCGGTCCAGAGTCACCCTTGGGCGCGTTCGACTCCCCTACCGCCGGCCCGTCCCCCCTACAACCCACCCAGTTCCCGCCGTCGCCCCCGGCGCGTTTGATCCCCCTACCGCCAGCCGGTCGGCATGTGAACCCACCCCCGTTTCCCGCATGCGACCGGTCAACGTTGGTGGTTCGGGGCCCGTCTCGTTCTGGAGCGACCAGAGCGAAGGAGCGCAGCGACTGAGCGCCGGGAGTGAAGAACGAGACCAAGGGGGCC